>NZ_SOYS01000015.1 GCF_011808225.1 Cedecea colo
CATGAAGGACGACCAGAACGTGACGGTTTCCTGTGCGGAAGGCGATACCGGTTACGTTTACCAGGATCTGCTGGATTTCAGCGTGAAAAGCTCCACGGTCGATACCATGCCGGACCTGCCGCTGAAAATTATGATGAACGTCGGCAACCCGGACCGCGCATTTGACTTCGCCTGCCTGCCGAACGAAGGCGTGGGCCTGGCGCGCCTGGAGTTCATTATCAACCGTATGATTGGCGTGCACCCGCGCGCGCTGCTGGAATTTGACCAGCAGGAGCCTGCGCTGCAGAACGAAATTCGCGGGATGATGAAGGGCTATAACGATCCGGTCGAATTCTACGTCGGCCGTCTGACGGAAGGGATCGCGACGCTGGGCGCGGCGTTCTGGCCGAAGCGCGTCATTGTGCGCCTGTCCGACTTCAAATCTAACGAGTATGCCAACCTGGTGGGCGGCGAGCGTTATGAGCCGGAAGAAGAAAACCCCATGCTGGGCTTCCGTGGCGCCGGCCGCTATGTAGCGGACAGCTTCCGTGACTGCTTTGCGCTGGAATGCGCCGCGATGAAACGCGTGCGTAACGAAATGGGCCTGACCAACGTTGAAGTGATGGTGCCGTTTGTGCGCACCGTGGCGCAGGCGAAGGCGGTTGTCGAAGAGCTGGAACGTCAGGGCCTGAAGCGCGGCGAAAACGGCCTGAAGGTCATTATGATGTGTGAAATTCCATCGAATGCGCTGCTGGCTGAGCAGTTCCTGGAGTATTTCGACGGCTTCTCTATCGGTTCTAACGATATGACGCAGCTGGCGCTGGGCCTCGATCGCGACTCCGGGGTGGTGTCGGAACTGTTTGACGAACGCAACTGCGCGGTGAAAGCGCTGCTGTTAATGGCGATTCGCGCCGCGAAGAAGCAGGGCAAATATGTCGGCATCTGCGGACAGGGCCCGTCGGACCACGAAGACTTTGCCGCCTGGCTGATGAAAGAGGGGATCGACAGCCTGTCCCTGAACCCGGATACCGTGGTGCAAACCTGGCTTAGCCTGGCCGGGATCAAAAAAGAGTAAAAGGTCAGCACGAGGTTATTTAAGTAGAGGAAGCCATTAAGCCACCTCTAACCCGATATTTTTATTAACTATTTAGTTCTGTTTCAAGACTTCATTAATCTTTTTGTGTCTATGGCATGGTAAATTTATAGCAATGGGTGAGGTTACATAATGGATACAGAAATAAGAGTGGGAGTTTATAATAATAAAAAAACGCACGTCAGGTTTTTAATATTATTCTTCGTTTTTATTATCACCGCAATTAGCTACGCAGACCGTGTGGCCTTATCAATTGTCGGTAGCGATCTGATTAAAGAAATGAATTTAGATGTCGCAACCTTAGGAAGGATTTTTTCTGCGTTTGGTATTGCATATATGTTAATGCAAATACCTGGTGGATATTTACTGGACCGCTATGGGTCAATAAAAATTTATGCCTATAGTTTGTTCTTTTGGTCTTTATTCACTTTCCTTCATGGCTTTGTAATTTTTGCTCCAGCAATGTATATAGTTGTTTCGCTGGCGCTGTTGCAATTCTTGCTTGGCGTGGCTGAGGCTCCGGCTTTTCCCGCCAATACGCGTATTGTTGCTACGTGGTTTCCCACAAAGGAGAGAGCTACGGCTGCGAGTATATTCAATGCATCACAATATTTTTCATTGGCTGTATTCTCTCCGCTATTGTCATGGGTTACATATAATTTTAACTGGCAATATGTTTTCGTGGTGATGGGCGTTATTGGTTTTATTTTTACTTTGATATGGTCAAGGTTGGTCCGCAACCCCTTAGAGCACCGTTCAGTATCCGCTGCTGAACTGAGCTATATTGAACAAGGCGGCGCCATGATCCACATGGATAAGCCGAAAGTTAAAAATAAATCACCATCAATGTCTAATATAAAGAAATTGATAACTAACAGAAGCATGTTTGGCATATTTCTTAGCCAATACTTTCTGAATACTATCACCTGGTTTTTCCTTGTCTGGTTCCCTATCTATCTGGTTCAGGCTAAAGGTTTTCCGGTCGTTAAGGCTGGATTGGTCGCTGCAATTCCCGCAATTTTTGGTTTTAGCGGTGGTATATTGGGAGGGGTGTTTTCTGATTTTTTATTAAAAAAAGGTTTCTCATTGACGGTAGCCAGAAAGATACCAATTGTAATTGGTATGCTGCTGGCGGCATGTATTGTATTGTGTAATTATACAAACAATAACACAATCATTATTATCTTGATGGCACTTGCTTTTTTTGGTAAGGGCTTTGGTGCTTTAGGCTTTCCGGTGATAACTGATACCGCACCGAAAGAAATGGTAGGTTTATGTGCTGGTATATTTAATGTGTTTGGGAACCTTGCCCCAGTTGTTACCCCATTGGTGATAGGTACATTAGTAAAAGAAACGCACTCGTTTAATGCCGCATTGATTTACGTTAGCTGTTCCGCATTAATGTCTATGTGTTGCTATTTATTTATTGTTAAAGATATTAAACGGTTTGAAATATAAGATATCAGAACCTCACGATGAAAATATATTTGATGAGGCATTTTTGAGTTCCAGGCACGCCGGAACGGACGACAGTCATCGGCTGGCCGGAAAAGCGCTTTATTGTTATGGCTTGTGCCAGGGGCGGAAAACGTCAAATAAGTTAATTTTCTGCCGGAGGAACAGAATGAATAGTTATGGTTGAAATGCAGATTCAAACGGGCCGCGACGGTTCGGCGCGACGCAGCGCAGTGCGTTATGGCAGTAATGACTCTTAATAAGCAGACTATGTTTACGAATCTCTGCGATAAAAGTTTGTGCAATCCTGGCCTGTATGGCGCTACACGTTCATGAGATGGGTACAAATTCCATACCATGATATGGCGATTATGGGTTCCACGCCGCCGGAAAATGATGAGCAAATAAGTGCTCCTGGTTTGCAGCGTTAAGCGCTTATTTTTAGTTGAAGCTAATAACCATTTTGGAGCTTTATATTCTATTGCCGGTATTCTCCACATCAAATATTTAGGGGCAGAGGTTTTTTATGACGCATAATGATAGTAATACCGTTGTGCCTGTTGCAACACGAAAGGCAAAAACATAAGGCAGTGCTGGAAATACAAATCGTACGGTTATTTCCGGAACATTAGGAACGGCTCTGGAATTTTATGATTTTGCGATTTATGGGCTGGCGGCAGGTACGGTATTTAAAGAAATATTTTTCCATGGCGCTAATCCCTCACTATCTTTATTTGCTAGTTTGGCTACCTTTGCTATCGGCTATTTTGCCCGGCCGGTCGGCGGCATGTTTCTGGGAGCAGTCGGTGACAGAGTGGGCAGGAAAGCCATATTACAATGGACCGTCATTATTATGGGGCTGGCTTCAACGCTCATCGGTCTGTTGCCAACCTACGCCAGTATTGGGTTATGGGCACCGGCGATGCTCGTACTGCTCAGAATAGTACAGGGTATCGGCGCCGGGGCTGAAATGGCATCCAGTTCAGCCTTGTTAGTGGAAACTGCCCCAGGACAAAAGAGAGGTTTTTTTGGCGCGATGGTGGCATATGGCACTAATGGCGGAACTTTACTGGCGGCAATAGTCTGGTTATTGATTAACAAACTTCCGGAGGATGATTTTTACAGTTGGGGCTGGCGGGTGCCATTTTTACTCAGTATCGGGATCGCTGTATTTGGCCTCTGGGTGCGTAGAAACGTTCAGGAAAGCCCGGCCCATCTTGCTAATGTAAAGCAGGGAAAAACGCTGGGATTAGTGGAGAACTATGCGCATATTATTAAGAACAGCCGCAAAACGGTGTTGGCTTGTATCTTGTTGCGCTGGGGCGAAAATGGTATCTCAACCATATTTTTAGTTTTTCTGGTGGGGCAATCCGGGCTCATCAGTCACCAGAATCCACAAATAGGCTCCCTGGCAGTGCTGATTTCAGCGGTGTTTGCAATGGCGATGGTGCCTGTGGCAGGGTTCTTCTCCGATCGTATCGGACGGCGTAAATGTTATCTGGCTTTATCGCTATTCCAGTTTATTGTCGCGCTACCGGTAATTTATTTTCTTTATTCCGGCCAGTCGGCGTGGATTGTGCTGGCATTTATTCTGCCTTATAGCATTGGTGTTACGGGGATGTACGCCGTGCAATCGGCATGGATGGTTGAGTTATTTGGTGCGCGTACTCGTT
Organism: Cedecea colo; assembly: GCF_011808225.1. Lineage (GTDB taxonomy): Bacteria > Pseudomonadota > Gammaproteobacteria > Enterobacterales > Enterobacteriaceae > Dryocola > Dryocola colo. The sequence goes on from NZ_SOYS01000015.1 coordinate 4,201, forward strand.
TAGCCGCGATTACGTCATCTAAAGAATTAGGTGCCTTGACGTCCGGTGGGATTGCGCCAGTCATCTGTGCCGCGTTGCTTGCAGCATACGGGAATTTGTGGGTTATTGGCGGGTATATGATGCTGCTGGCGTTCGTTTCAACGATAGCGGCGGTAATGCTTCCAGAAACTGCCGGTCGGGATTTGGCTGATGAGCATGACGCCATCATCAAAGTGAAAAATGCCTCGATGGCGGCTAAGGAATTTAACCTGAGTTAAGACGGTTAGCTTGTCCAAATCTCAGGTTGAGAGCAGTTCGTTTACAGCATCAACACCAGTCGGATAGAGGCTGGTGTTGATGCTGATGAAAGAGTTGATTTTATTTTTCGGTGCTCCGCTGAAATCATGTGAGTAGCGTAAAGCTATGCTGCTATCAATCATGAAAAAAAATCTCTTCCGCCTCTTCATACCCAAGGATAATATTCGCTATCGCTTTTATCTCTTCGCTTAAGAAATCATTACCTTTTAGCTCTGTAAAGGATTGATAATCCCTGGCTACGGATATTCCATTATTGCTGTTTGTCACGGTTAATATCACCTCTAGTTCATTCATGCTATTTTTATGCAGATTGTGCGTGATGGCTTTGATCATGCCGTTAGCGTACAACCCTTTTAAATCGGCAGCATGTTTTACTATTTCATCCCATTCAGCAGAAGAAGATATTTTTAACTCATAGCCTCTATTTTTCACTTGCATAAAATGCTCCTCATTACTGTTTTTTACGAATGTTTTTTACATGCCTTTTTCCGCTATCAACGTCTTATACGTTAAAAACGATTACGCTTGTTTTTGAATGGTTATTAAGACTAAGTATGATGAGTCTATTTCAGCAACCCTTGTGTGTACAGTTACACTTTGACCGTAGAGAGATAACTGTAATGAAATAATCAGTACAACAGTTACATTGTGGAGGTTTTAATTTGCTTAAAATCAAAAGGTTACGTTGAGTTGTGTTTTTTTATTATAACCATTAACAATAAAGTGTTTATAAATCAAGAGAATAAAAATAGGTGAGGGCAAGGGGATATTGTTTTATTTGGTGATCTGTATCACGAAATATCCCTTTCAAAAGAAGAAAATTATTAACTCACCTTTAGAATGTTAAAAGTGTCTGGAATTATGACGCGATTTTATGCATGACATTCGATAAGATCCCGAGCCGGGGAGTAAGGCGTAACAGGAATAGTGGCATAAATGCCCCTGCCCGGGAGCCCGATCCATTCAGCAACAGGATGCCAGGATAAGGCGATATTTTCTGTCAGATAAAGCAAGTATTGCTCCGCATAAGCGCGATCGTTTCCGGAACGTCATCGGTGTAACTATAATTCCGGTCAGGGCGGGAATGGCGCCGGTGAGAACTATGGAAAAATAGCCGAAAGAAGCTGCCAGCAGACTGGCAGGGAGGCCGGTAATATCGTCGGCGATATCCTGAAATGCCGAGCGCTGCACCATGAATCTGCGCTGGCACGCTTTTCACAACCTCCACGCCGGGCCGATAGCCGGTTTCCAGATTTGACCTGCAACGCTCCACAGAGACGGGCGCTGTCCTGCATGAGACGACATCTTCCGTACGCCTGCATTAAGAAACCAGGCCTGCGGCGGCAGCGTCATGATGGCGCTCGCCAGCGCGACAACCGCAAAGTGACGGTGAGCCAGCAGCCATTTGTGCAATGCTGACGCCGGGTTGTACTGCAAATGCTGCCGGGCTGAGTGAGAGTAGGAGTAGAGAAGCTAAGGCGAGATTTTTCAGGTTAACCTTTCATATCTATTAATGGCTTTGGTTTTGTCATTGCGTATAAATAATCTGTTGTGGAATGTTTTGCTTTCCCCTTTCACGTATCGAGCCGATGATATATTTATCAGAACGTAACGCAGCGAGTTATTTAGCGTTACGAATCGCATGTTAAAAATCGGCACCTGTAACCAGTACAGGTGCCGAAGATCCAGAGAAGCTTATTTTGTCATGAATATCTGGTAATTTTTCGGGGTAATCAACTGGAACGGGATAAAGTTAACGTCCTGCAGGCTTTCACCTTTGGCGGCTTTTACCGCCATATCCACGGCGCCGTAGCCCTGTGATTTTGCATCCTGGAACACGGTCGCGGTCATCATGCCGGTTTTAATCGCCTGCAGGCCGTTGGGGCCGCCGTCGGTGCCGCCGACTAAAACATCTTTACCTACTTTCATACCGTTACTTTTAATAGCCATCGCCGCGCCAATCGCCATTTCATCTGAGTTTGCGGACAGAATGTCAATTTTATCGCCAGCCAGGATCCAGTTATTCATTAAGTTCATGCCGTCTTCACGCATCCATTTCGCCGTGTCTTCGACGATAACGTGCATGTTCGGGTGTTTGGCAATCACTTCTTTCGCCCCCTGGGTTCTGAAGCGTGTTGCATCATTACTTAATAAGCCTTTCATGATGGCGACATTAACGTTTTTACGATCTTTCACCATATCCGCCAGATATTCCATCTGCAGACGACCGGCTTCAATTTCGTCACTGCCGATATAGCTTATACCGTCACCCATTTTAGAGTCAGAAGGCATACGGTTAAGATAAATTAACGGGATTTTTGCCGCTCGCGCTGCGGCGGTAATATTCTTGGTGCCCTGAGTATCAACCGGTTGGACGATAATGACATCCACTTTGCCGTTAATAAAGTTTTGTACCTGGCTCAGCTGCTTATCAGGCGCTCCCTGGGCGTCTTCAAACTGAATCTTCATATCAGGGTACTCTTTGGCTCGCTCGATAATATGGGTGCGAAGCAATGAGTGAAAGACGACATCCATCTGAGAGAAGCTAATACCAACCTGTAAAGCAAAGACCGAAGGACTGATAGTGATTAGAGCAAGACAGAGTAAGATAAATTTTTTCATGATAATCTTCCACAGTAATGGGTACGGCCAGAACCTGCCTGACAGCACCGGATTTATTATTAAGCTTACTTTCGTAGGGTTTGTTTCTATAACCGATATTATTTAGCGTTTCTTCTTATGGCGATACATATCAACAGCAACGGCGCTGACAATAATAATTCCTTTAATAATGTCCTGGATATAAGCATCGATGCCAATAAAGGTGAAGCCACTCTTAATTAAGCCCAGAATACAGGCGCCAATCAGCGTTCCCGTAATACGACCGACGCCGCCCATCAGGCTGCTGCCGCCAATCACCGCCGCAGCGATGGCATCCAGTTCATAGGACATCCCCATGCTGGACTGTCCACTGCTCACCCGCGCTGCCAGCACCACTCCAGCTAAACCGGCTAAACCGCCGGCAATGGTATACACCATCACCAGATACTTTTTTACGTTAATCCCGGAAACCTGGGCGGACACGATATTGCCGCCGATGGCATAAATATATTTTCCGTAACGTGTGGAACGCAGCGCAATATGAAATACGAAGGCAACTAGCAGGAAAATTACTACGGGCATTGCACCCTGACCAAGAGCGGTAAAGCTGTCAGAGAGGAAGCTAACCGGGTTACCCTGGGTATAATATTGCGCCAGGCCACGGGCGGATACCATCATCCCGAGCGTGGCGATAAAGGGCGGGATCCCCGTGCGGGTAATCAACATGCCATTAATAAATCCGCCAATTAAGCCGACACCAATCCCGGCGCAGATAGGAATGACCGCCGGCAGATCCACCAGCGAGGGGAACATTGGCGACATGCTATCTGATGTTTGCGCCAGGCTGGCGGCAATAACGGCGGTTAGCGCAATGAGTGAACCAGAAGATAAATCGATCCCCGAGGTGATAATGACCTGGGTCACGCCTACGGCAATAATGCCAATAATGGCAACCTGTAAAACAATCAGGATCAATCTATTGGTATTAAGTAAAAATGATTGATCGCGTAAATACCACCCTGCACATTCAAATACGAGTGCAATTAACACCATAACAACAAATATGCCGGTATCTTTGGGCAGGCTACGGCGCAGCGACTGCCACCTGAATGAAGGTTTCCCTTCATTGATTCCAGTTGAATTACTGTCAGACATAACATTCTCCTCGTATTTCTTTCCATACGCAGCAACAAGAGCCTGCGCCTGGCTTCCCAGCCAGGCGTAATATGCACGTCAGATTTTTATCCAGCTTCTTTCACGGGAAGAGGTGACAGCGGCATCGACAATTTTCTGTATTTCAAAGGCTTCTTTGAAATCCGGACCGGCGGCGTTGCCATCAGCAATTGCCTGAATAAGCTCCAGCATCTCGATTGTTTTAAGATCGTTAAAGCCAAGCTGGTGCCCTGGCGCCGGGCAGAACAGACCGTAAGGATAATGTTCCGGACCGGCAACCAGCGTCATAAAACCGTTTTTGCTTTCATCTTCACTGAAGCGGAAATATTGCAGTTCGTTGAAACGCTCCTGGTTGAATATCAACGAGCCTTTCGAACCGGTAATTTCAAAGCCCAACTGCATTTTATGACCAGAAGCGACCCAGTTGGCTTCGACATGACCGCTACAGCCACGGGCAAACTTCACCGTCAGACGGGCAATGTCATCAACCTCCACCGCTTTTTTTGTGGCTGCGCCAGGGCTTTCCGGGCGCGTTTTAATCACCGTTTCCAGGTCGGCAACCAGCTCCTCAATCGGACCAAGCAGGAAACGCGCCATGCCAAGAATATGGCTGCCCAGATCGGCTACAGCACCCGCACCGCCAGACGGATCGAGACGCCATGACCATGGAACGGCCGGGTTGGCCAAAAAATCTTCGGCGTGGATGCCCCGGAATCCGTTAATTTCACCCAGATCGCCATCGGCTATCATCTTCTTCGCAAGCTTCAGCAGCGGGTTTTTGACGTAGTTAAAACCGACCTGAGTAATGACGCCGGCCTGCTCGGCGGCACGATACATACGTTCCGCAGTGGCGCTATCCGGGGCCAGCGGTTTCTCGCAGTGAACATGTTTGCCAGCGGCAATTGCGGCGAGCGATTGTTCAGCGTGAAAACGGTTGGGCGAGGTGATGGAAATTACATCAATCTCCGGATCGTCAATCAGATCCTGCCAACGGTTTGTCCAGCGCTGGAAGCCGAACTGCTGCTGCGCGCGCTGTGCCGCGTCGCCATTAATGTCTGCTACGCTGACCAAAACAGGTTGTACGTCGCCCGAAAACGACGCAGCCGCTTTCCATGCCATAGCGTGTGCTTTTCCCATAAAACCTGTGCCGATCAGTCCAATACCTAACTTGCGCATGGTTACTTCCTCAATCCACAGTGACAACCGTATGCGTATCAGCAGAAAGCTGCGCCGCATCCGCTAGTTTTAACGCCTGGCAACCGTCATGAATGGTTACCGGCACCGTACTGCCATTTCTGATGGCAGAAATAAAGACATCCATTTCGTGGCGATACGCCTCGGTATATCGCTGCATAAAGAAATTAAGCAGTGGGCCGCGGACCTCTGTCTCCTGCGGGCCGTAACGGCGAACGCTGGTTTCGCGCTGGTTATCGTTGAGCATCATGCCGTTAGAACCAAAAACTTCCAGCCGCTGGTCATAACCGTAAACCGCCTGGCGACTGCAGTTGATCTGGCACTGTTTCCCGGAGGCCGTGCGCAGCTGTACCATTACGGTGTCGTAATCGCCCAACGCTTCCAGCGAAGGCTCAAAGAGGCGGCTGCCGGTCGCGAAGACTTCTACCGGTTCTTCGCCGAGGATCCAGCGCGCCAGGTCGAAGTCATGGATCACCATGTCGCGGAAGATGCCGCCGGAGTGTTTCAGATAGTTCATCGGCGCCAGCCCCGGATCGCGGCTGGTGATGATCACCTGATGCAGATCGCCAATCTCACCGTTACGAATACGTTGATACGTTTCGCTGTGTCCTGCATCGAAGCGGCGGTTGAAGCCCAACATCACGCGGCTGGCATGTTCGCCGAGCGCTTTTTCCGCAGCGATCGCCTTGCGAATATCGAGATCGACCGGTTTCTCGCACAGCACGGCTTTTCCGGCTCTGGCGGCCGCCAGCATTAATTCGACATGGGTATCGGTCGGCGTACAGATAACAACTGCATCAATATCCTGATGATTAATGGCGTCCAGGGGATTATTGACTGCGGTTCCACCATACAGGGCGGTGAGCGCGTTAGCGTTGTCGATAAAGGGATCGGCAACCATTACTAGTTGAGCGTCGTTATGGTGGGCGACGTTTGCTGCATGTACCTGGCCGATGCGACCGGCGCCGAGGACGGCAATCTTGAGCATGATATTCTCCGCTAAGGGGATGTTATTGCGATCAGGGAAGTTGACTCGTCAGGTCGTTAAGCAACAGAACCTGTTGATTCACTACCAGCTCTTTATCAAGTTGCCCGGTGAAGAAGTTGACGATGTTTGTCGCAGCGGAGGCAGACATACGCATCGCCGCTTCTTCGGTCAGGCCTGCCGCGTGCGGGCTGAGGATTAAGCGATCGCTTTGGGCAAGTAAGGCCGCGTGTAGGTCCGGCGGTTCATTGCGCAACACATCCAACCCGGCGCCGCCGAGTGCGTTATTTTGCAACGCTGCGGCAAGCGCTTCTTCATCGACGATTCCGCCACGCGCGGTGTTGATCAGCAGGGCTCCACGCTTCATCAGCGCCAGTTCCGCCTCGCCGATAAGGGGTTTATGACCGCTTAACGGCAGATGGACGGTAACCGCGTCAGCCTGCTGCAACCCACGGTTGATGTCGGTAACCCGCGTAACGTCATGGTCAACGAATACGCTGTCAGGCAGGAAGGGGTCATAGGCGGCAACCTTCATGCGAAAGCATTTTGCCAGGCGCGCCACTTCTCTGCCGATACGGCCAAAGCCGAGGATAAACAGCGTCCTGCCCGCGACTTCAACAGCGGAAAAGCTGTTACGATTATTCCATTGCCCTTCGCGAATGCTGCGGTCGAAATAATTGACGCGTTTGGCCACCGCCAGCAGCAATGCCAGAGTATGTTCGGCCACTGAAAGCGAATTCACATCGCCGACGACGGTCAGCGGAATATTGCGTGCGGTCAGGGCGTCAACGTCTACCGAGTCGTAACCTACGCCGTGACGGGAAACAATGCGCAGTTTCGGCGCGGTATTGATTTCGCGTGAAGTTAGCGGCTGGGTACGAATCAGCAATGCATCGGCGTCTTTAAGAAACGGCGCAAAGCTCTCCACGCTGACTTCATTAACGAGCTGGAGGTTAAATCCTGCGGTGTGACGCAGAATATCGAGACCGGCCTGATGGATTTTGCCGGCGATCAGAATGTTTGCCATCTCAATACCCTCCTGGCTGGACATATTGACTGCTCTGCGAAGCGCCGCCGCTAAGTTCGCGGAACTGCTGCACGCTGGCTGCTGCGGCAGAGCGCAGCAACTGCACATCATTAGAGAGCGTGACCAGATCGAATCCCCATTCCGCCGCTTTTGCCGCGTAAGCTGCCGAACCGTTGTGCAGACCGGCTTTTTTACCGGCGCGGTGCGCGGTGTGCAGAATGTGCTTAATGGCATCAACTATTTCCGGTTCCGTGCGGTCAAAACCCGTACGATATTTGCGGCCTGTTAACCCGAGCGTCAGATCGGCCGGCCCGATATAGACGCCGTCGAGGCCCGGCGTAGCGACGATCTCTTCAAGGTTCTCCACCGCTTCGGCGGTTTCAATCATGGCGAAGCAGACCACCTGTTCGTCAGCGTGCTGACCGTAATCCTGACCGGCAGAGAAGGTGACTCGTGTTGGTCCGAAGCTACGGTTCCCGGTGGGCGGATAGCGAACGCAGGAAACCAGCGTACGCGCCTGTTCCGCGGTGTTAACCATTGGGCAGATAATGCCCCACGCCCCCGCGTCGAGCGCTTTCATGATGATCCCAGGCTCCAGCCAGGGTACGCGCACCATCGGCGCAACGCCGCTGGCACGCATCGCCTGTAGCATTTGCGTAGCCTGCTCATAACCGACGAAACCATGCTGTAGATCGATGGTTAACGAATCGTAACCTTGTTCTGCCATGATCTCCGCAGAGAAGGAGTTGGCGATACTCAACCAGCCGTTGAGTACCGTGCGGCCTTCATTCCAGCATGACTTGAGATTATTCATTTTCATTAGCCGCTCCTTACACCACAATTTGGGCCAGTTTGACGTTCATATAGTCATGAATGCCTTCGCTACCGCCTTCACGTCCCATCCCACTGGCTTTGATTCCGCCAAAAGGCACTTCAGCGGCGGCCAGCGCGTAGCTGTTAATACCCACCATGCCGGATTCCAGGCGCGCAACCGTTTCGCGAATACGAGCGGGATCGCGGGTAAAAGCGTAGGCGGCGAGGGCAAACTCAGAACTATTCACCCGACGCCACAGATCTTCGCTATCGCTAAATGAGGTAATGGCGGCGATAGGGCCGAAGTTTTCTTCTGCGAGCGCCAGTGCGTCATCCGGTAAATCGGCAATCACCGTTGGCGCATAGAAATAACCGTCGTTCAGAGCGATACGCTGACCACCGGTGACGATACGGCCTCCTTTAGCACGAGCGTCCTCGACAATCGCTTCGATGGCCTTGAGACGGCGCGGGTTGATGAGCGGCCCCATCTGCGTTCCCTCTTCGAGGCCGTAGCCCACTTTCAGCCTGCTGGCGCGCTCCGCGAAGCCCCGGACAAAATCGTCATAGCGGCTTTCATGAACATAAAAACGATCGCAGGTGACACAAACCTGGCCACAGTTGGCAAATTTGGTTGCGACGGAAAGATCCAGCGCCTTTTCCAGGTCCGCATCTTCATAAATGATGACAGGGGCGTTGCCGCCCAGCTCCATGCTCAGGCGTTTAACGGTGGCCGCCGAGTCGCGGATCATCTGCTGGCCCAGCTGTGTGGAGCCGGTGAGAGAAACTTTTTTGACGACAGGGGAGTTAATCAGCGGTTCATAGGTGTCCGCTGTCGCCCCAACGACCAGATTCGCCACTCCGGCGGGCAGGCCACTTTTACGCAGGCATTCAAAAATCATCATCGCGGAGCCGGGAACTTCGCTGGATGGGCGCAGCACCACCGTACAGCCGGCCGCCAGCGCAGGGGCGAGTTTGCGGGCCACCAGCACCACCGGGAAGTTCCATGCGGTAAAGGCCGCAACCACGCCAACCGGTTCGTGCAAGACCTCGCAGCGCCCGCCGGGTACGCGGCTTTCAACAATACGACCATAGATACGGCGCGACTCTTCTGCGTACCAGGTAAACTGATCGATAGAGAGTTCCCACTCGCGTCTGGCCTGTGCCAGCGGCTTGCCGCTCTCTTTTGACACCAGCAGCGCAGCATCGTCGATGCAGGCCGCCATCTGGCGTGCAACTTCCTGTAATACATCGGCGCGGGTCCAGGCCGGCGTGGATTTCCAGACGCTGAGCGCGCGTTCCGCACTGGCAAGCGCTTCCTGCGTATCTGCGGCGGTGGCCGCCGGAATTTCGCCCAGCGGTTTTCCGGTACCCGGATCGATAACGGCTACGGCTTCACTGCTACTGCCTTTCCGCCACTGCCCATTGATGAACTGTCCAAAGTCTTGATACATGATATTTCTAACCTCCGGCATATGTTTCAGGCTCATTTTTGGATCCTGCAACTGGGAAAACGGGTTAGCTAATAGGATCGCTTGTCAGAACCTACAAACCTTAAACGCATCAGTTCTTGCAATACTATGGTATCCGCAATAAAAATTGCAATGTGGTTGTTATCAAAGTGTTGTTGATTTGTTTTTTCAATTTTATCTTTATAAATCAAATAGTAATTAAGGGTTCGCTGGCGTTTCAGGACAATAAAATGATAATGAAAAGTTAATTTTTTAGAAGCCAATCACAAATATCGAGAAGAGTTTTTCCCAGCCTGTTGCAAATACGTTAGAACTAATTGCATCTGAATTTTAATTGCAATTTTTATTGCGGAAAGAGACCGGCAAGTTGAACGGTTAACCTGCGAAGGAAGCGTTGATGAGTAAAAATGAGAAGCGTGAAAGCGTAGCCAGTTCGCTACCTCACGCGAATTATGAGCAGGTTGTCGATGAAATAACGAGGCGATACCCGCAGCTGTCGGTACGCTATCAGCAGGCCGCGCGTTATATCACACAAAACCCGAATACCGTGGCGCTGGAGTCGATCAACGCCGTTGCCGCCAAATGTGGTATGCACCCTTCGGTACTGGTGCGTTTTGCTCAGGCGTTTGGCTACAGCGGCTTTAAGCAGATGCAGGGCGTATTTCAGACGCGTCTGGCAACTGCGGCGCCGGGTTATAACGAGCGGATTACCGCTCTGGAAAGCGACCTGCGTAAGAATGAGCAAAAGGGGAGCCACGGCTTTCTGCAAAGCCTGGTCATTCGCGATATTGCGACATTGCAGGAGCTGTTGGGTAGCGTGACGGAAGCCGATCTGGATAGTACGGCGGCGCTTTTGAAGCAGGCGGAAACTATTTATATCGTAGGCCAGCTGCGTTCTGAGCCGATAGCCTTACTGTTGCGTTATCTGCTTACCATGCTTAACCGCCGGGTGATCCTGCTGGATTCCGCCGGCGGTCTGGCGCCGCAGATGGCAAATAATATGCGCAAGAACGACGTGTTGATTGCCATCGCCTTTCGTCACTATGCAAAAGAGGTGATTGCGATTGCCGATAACGCCAATAGCAACCGTATCCCGGTAGTGGCGATCACCGACAGCCTGCTATCGCCGCTGGCGAAGAACGCGAGCGTGTTGTTCACCATTCCGGAAGAAGAGTACAGCTTTTCGCGTTCGTTGGCGGCACCGGTTTGTCTGGCGCAAAGCATTGCCATGGCGCTGGCGGCGGTATTGCAACCTACGGGGTCGCCGCGTATCGAAACCATTACTGAACGCGAACAACGTACAGAAATCCAGCGTAAACGCAAACGCGATTAGTCCTTCATAACAAAGCTCCCGTCTCAGGTAATCGGGTGTTTTGTCGTCTAAAATTGCAGCTTTTATTGCCATTATCGACCAGTGGCAATTTATGTTGCTAAGTGAAACGCGATGCCGCTATGTGGCATCTAATAAGAGTGAGTGAGGATATGGCTACGATTCGTTGCACGACGGCTCAGGCGATAGTTCGCTATTTGAGCAATCAGTTTACCGAAGTAGACGGCAAGCGCGTACCGCTGTTTCCCGGCGTGTATGGAATTTTCGGTCACGGCAATGTGACTTGCCTGGGCGAAGCGCTGGAAGCGGCGCAGGACACGCTGCCGACGTGGCGTGGTCAGAATGAACAGTCAATGGCGTTTGCGGCGGTAGGCTTCGCCAAGGCGATGACGCGTCGACAGATTATGGTGGTGACAGCCTCCATCGGGCCGGGAACCACCAACCTGTTGACCGCCGCCGGTGTCGCCCACGCCAGTCGTTTACCGGTACTGATGATTTGCGGCGATAGCTTCGCCCGTCGTCATCCCGATCCGGTGATGCAACAGGTCGAGCATTTCAACGATCCGACGCAAACCGTCAATGATGCGTTTAAGGCCGTTTCACGCTACTGGGATCGTATTACCTGGCCGGAACAAATTCTCTCTTCTCTGCCGCAGGCCGTGGCAACCATGCTGGATCCAGGCGATTGCGGTCCGGCCTTTATCGGCGTTTGCCAGGATGTACAGGAGATGGCGTGGGACTATCCCGAAGCGTTCTTCGCGCCGCGCCTGCATCAGATGCCGCGTCCGCGTCCCGATCGTTTACTGCTCGCCCGCGCGGTGGAATGTCTGAAGCGGGCTAAGCGGCCGCTGATTATCTCCGGCGGCGGTGTACGTTACTCGCAGGCCGAGGCGGAGCTGGAACAGTTTGCTGTCACCCACGGTATTCCGGTGGTGGAAACCATCGCCGGGAAAGGGGCTTTCTCCCATGATAATCCCGTGCATATGGGGCCCATCGGCATTCTCGGCTCTACCTCAGCCAACGCGCTGGCGGCGGAAGCTGATGTGGTGATCGCGGTGGGGACGCGACTGATGGATTTCGTGACCGGTTCCTGGACCGTCTTCGATCATAAAGCCCAGTTTATCTCGTTGAATGCGGCCCGTTTTGATGCACATAAACATTTTGCCATCCCGCTGGTGTGCGATGCGCGTGAAGGCATTACTGAACTGGATGCGGCACTGGTGAACTGGAAAGCTGACGATGCCTGGATGAAGAAGGGACGTCAGGCGTTCGCCAAATGGAATGAACTGATCGCGCAAAGGCAGGAACGTACGATTACGGAAGGCGATCCTACTTATGCTCAGGTGATTGGCGTGGTCAACGCGGCGGCAGCGCCGGAAGATTACATCATCAGCGCGGCGGGTGGGCTTCCCGGAGAGCTGGTGAAAGGCTGGCGAGTAAAAAATCCCGGCACCTTTGATTGTGAATTCGGCTTCTCCTGCATGGGCTATGAGCTTTCTGCCGGCTGGGGAGCGGCGATGGCGGAACAGGAGCGGGATGTCTTTGTCATGATCGGCGACGGCACCTACATGATGATGAATTCTGATATCTACTCCAGCGTGCTGTCCGGCCACAAATTCATTTTGCTGGTGTGTGATAACGGCGGCTTTGCGGTGATTAACCGTCTGCAGAATGCGAAAGGCGGTGCCTCGTTTAACAACCTGCTGAAAGATTGCCGTGTGAAGGAGCCTTTCCACGTTGATTTCGTCGCCAATGCGCAATCTATGGGGGCGCTGGCGCGTAAGGTCACCTCGCTGGATGAGCTGGAAGAAGCCGTCCGCTGGGCGAAGGGTAACGATCGCACGACGGTGATTTCCATTGCCACCCATCCGTTTGACTGGACGCCGGGCGATGCATGGTGGGATGTCGGCGTACCAGAGGTCAGCGCCCGCGAAAGCGTTAATCAGGCCTATGCGGAACACCTTGAAGGTCGTCAAAAACAACGTGTTGGAATTTAATCAGGGGAAAGAATATGGCACTTAAAGCAAAACTGGGGATCGCACCTATTGCCTGGTCTAACGACGATCTTCCGCAGCTGGGCGGTGATACGCCGCTGACTACCTGTCTGGCGGAAAGCCATCAGGCGGGTTTCCAGGGCGTTGAAACGGGCGGTAAGTTTCCGAAGGCAACGCCGGAACTGCGGGCAGTACTGAAAGAATACCAGCTTGATTTAGTCTCGGGCTGGTACTCCGGCACGCTGCTGGACAGTACCGTCGAGGAAGAGATTAAAAAAGCGCTGCCGCAAATGCAGCTATTCCGCGACTGCGGCGCCGTGTGCCTGGTTTACGGCGAGACGGCAGGCACCATACAAAATCGCCAGGATATCCCGCTGGCCAATCGCCGTCGCCTTAGCGACGAGCAGATGCAGGAATATGCAGCGAAATTATCGCAATTTGGCGCCTTTTGCCGCGATTTTGGCGTTCCGCTGGCGTTCCATCATCATATGGGGACCGCTATCGAAGATGAACATGACATCGACCGTTTAATGGCGGCGACCTCGGCAGATGTGGGCTTGCTCTTTGACGCCGGCCACCTGGCGTTTGCCGGCGTCGATCCCATGTCTATCCTGGAAAAACACGGTGCGCGTATTAATCACGTTCACACGAAAGACGTGCGCGCGGAAGTGTTACAGGCGCTGGACTGGCAGCGAGACTCTTTCCTGGATGCCGTGTTGAAAGGCGTTTATACCGTGCCCGGCGACGGCATGATCGATTTCACCGCCATTATCAAAAAGCTGGCACAACTTGGCTATGAGGGCTGGTTCGTGGTGGAAGCCGAACAGGATCCAGCAAAAGCGCCGCCGCTGGAGTATGCACAAATCGGTTACAAAACCCTTTGTTCAGCGTTGGATCAGGCAGGTTACACCCTTATTAAAGGAGCATTCTGATGGGTCAGTTGCAGGGTAAAGTTGCGGTTGTTACCGGCGGTACACAAGGCGTCGGCGCCGCCATTGCGCGCCAGTTTGCGCAATCAGGCGCTGCTGCGGTAATTATTTGCGGGCGTAATCAGGAGAAAGGCGAAAAGATGGCGGCGCTATTAAATAGCGAAAGCGCAAGCAAGGTCACTTTCGTCCGTGCAGATTTATCCTCGGTGGCGGATTGTCGCAAGGTTATTGCTACAGCGGATGAGCTGCACGGCAGAGTCGATATTCTGGTTAACGCTGGCGCGATGACCGATCGCGGCAGCATTCTTGATACTTCCCCCGAGCTGTTTGATCAAGTATTTGCCACCAATGTCCGCGGACCCTTTTTCCTGATGCAGGAGACGGTTAAGGTTATGCGCCGGGAAAATATTACCGGCAGCATCGTGAATATTTGTTCGATGTCTTCACTCGCCGGGCAGCCTTTTATTGCCGCCTATTGTTCTTCGAAAGGAGCGCTGGCGACGCTGACGCGTAACACGGCTTATGCGCTATTGCGTAACCGTATTCGCGTGAATGCGTTAAATATTGGCTGGATGGCGTCGGAAGGCGAAGATCGAATTATGAAGCAATACCATAACGCGGAAGATAACTGGCTGGAGAAAGCTGCCGCGGCACAGCCGTTTGGGCGTCTTATTCAGCCAGAAGAAGTCGCGCGAGCGGTGGCATTCCTGGCGAGCGATGAGTCTGGCCTGATGACCGGTTCGGTTGTGGAATTCGATCAGTCGGTCTGGGGAGGATATGACCAGGCGCCAGCGCCTGCCAATCCGCTTTAAGCGTGATGGTATCAGCCTGCAATGCAGGCTGATTATTTAATTTGTTAATCTATTAACAATCCCCCGTAATATTGCGATGCTTTTTATTTTTACGCGGGCATTAAAATAAATAGTTTAAACATAAACGTTCAGGAGAGCGTTTTTGTTCTCACTATTTTTATTCATTTATTACCAACGAGTATCGGCTCCGGTTCGTTAACCAAAATCAGAAATAACTATTACTCATTCAGTCGTGCGGAGGTTGATGTATGAACGGTTTTGCACTTGAAGCGGAAGGGATCAGTAAATTTTTCCCAGGCGTGAAGGCGCTCGATAATGTATCGCTACGCGTGCGGCCGGGAACGGTGCATGCGCTGATGGGAGAAAACGGTGCGGGTAAATCCACGTTAATGAAATGTCTGATCGGTATCTATCGCCCCGATACGGGCGCTATTCGCGTCAAGGGTGAATCGGTGCAGTTTCAGGATACGATGGATGCGCTGCGTTCGGGGATCTCGATGATCCACCAGGAGTTAAACCTGGTCACCCACATGACGGTGGCGGAGAATATCTGGCTGGGACGTGAGCCTATGAAATATGGCTTTGTGGATCACCGCAAGCTTAACCAGCAAACCCGGGAACTGCTGAACAGGTTGAATATCCGTTTGTCGCCGGAAAAAATGGTGGGTGAATTGAGCATCGCCGCTCAGCAAATGGTGGAAATCGCCAAAGCGGTGTCGTGGGATGCGGATGTAGTGATTATGGATGAACCCACCTCAGCATTAACGGAGGGGGAAGTAGGTCACCTGTTCAATATTATTCGTGAGCTGCGCGAACAGGGCAAAGCTATTATCTATATCAGCCATAAAATGGATGAAATTTTTACGATCACCGATGAAATCAGCGTATTCCGCGACGGCACCTGGATTGGCAGTAAACAAACCTCGGAATTTACGCGCCAGTCGTTGATTACCCAAATGGTTGGCCGTGAATTAACGCAGCTGTTTCCGAAATTTAATAGCACCATCGGTGAAGAGGTGCTGACGGTACGTAACTTGACGCGTAAAGATCATTTCCAGGATATCAACTTTAGCGTCCGGCGGGGAGAAATTCTCGGCATCGCAGGTCTGGTTGGAGCCGGTCGTACTGAAGTGATGGAAAGTTTATTTGGCATGGAAGCGTTTGATAGCGGTGAAGTGCTGATTGATGGAGTTCCCGTCAACATCGATTCACCCGCCGCCGCAATTGACAAGGGCATGGCGTTATTGACGGAGGATCGCAAAAAGTCCGGTTTATTCCTGGTTCTGTCAGTATTAGAGAACATGAGTATCGTTAATATGCCGGAATATATTGGGAAAAGCGGGTTTGTCAAACATGTAAAAATGGCGCAGGACTGTATGGATCAAATCCATCGTCTGAATATCAAAACCCCAACCATGGATCAGATTATTAATAATCTTAGCGGCGGTAATCAGCAGAAGGTTTTAATTTCCCGCTGGCTATTAGCACAGCCGAAAATTCTGATACTGGACGAACCGACCCGTGGTATTGACGTGGGGGCGAAGGCGGAAATCTATCATCTGATCAGTGAACTGGCGAACCGTGGCGTAGCCGTCATTATGGTTTCTTCTGAACTGCCCGAGATTCTGGGCATGAGCGATCGCGTGATGGTCATGCATGAAGGACGTGTCACCGGCATTCTCGACAGAGAAGAGGCCGATCAGGAGTCCATTTTGTCGTTGGCATCTAATTGAGGCGCAAAAAATGAGCAATATGAAATTGACCGCGGCACCGGTAAGCGCACAGCCTTCTTTTTTTGGTCAGTTACGCCATAAATTACCCAAGGATACCGGTATATTTGTTGTTATGGTTGTTATGGCCCTCATTTTTGAAATGGCGGGCTGGTATGTGCGCGATCAATCCTTTTTATTAAATACCAACCGTCTGGTACTGATTGTTTTGCAGATCGCCATTATAGGTATTATTGCCGTGGGCGTGACCCAGGTCATTATTACCACCGGGATTGATCTCTCATCCGGTTCGGTGATTGCGTTGGCGGCGGTCGTTGCGGCAAGCCTGGCGCAAACTTCTGATAGCATGTCGCCCATGTTCCCTGCTCTGGTCAACCTGCCGGCAATTATTCCTTTTTGTGCCGGGATTGGCGTCGGCTTAATCTGCGGGTTTATTAACGGCGTGCTGGTCACCCGTACCGGGATTCCCTCTTTTATCGCCACGCTCGGGATGATGGTGTCCGCCCGCGGTCTGGCGCAATATTACACCCAGGGTAATCCGGTTAGTTTTCTTTCCGACAGCTTTAGCGCTATCGGGCAGGGGGCCATGCCGGTAATTATCTTTTTCGCGATCGCCGCGCTGTTTCATACTGCGCTGAAATATACCCGCTATGGTAAATATATTTATGCCATCGGCAGTAATATGATTTCAGCAAAGGTTTCAGGCATTAACGTTAATAAATACCTGCTTCTCGTCTATACTATTGCGGGAGCGTTAGCCGGTTTAGCCGGTGTGGTGCTGGCAGCACGAGTGAGTAGCGGACAGTCCAGCATGGGGATGTCCTATGAACTGGATGCGATTACCGCCGCCGTTATTGGCGGCAGCAGCCTGATGGGCGGCGTCGGTCGTATTACGGGAACGCTGATTGGCGCTGTGATCCTGGGCCTGATTAAAAGCGGCTTTACCTTTATCGGCGTTGATGCTTACGTACAGGATATTATCAAGGGAATAATTATTGTCTCTGCGGTTGCCATTGATATGCGGCGTAATCGCAAGAAAAGGTAAGCAATTTAACAACAGAATGCGGTGTCGGAAACCACGCCGCTTTATCTTTCGTTTATTAAATGTATCCGGTTATCGGACGCTTTTTTATGCCTGAAATTACTGCTCGACGATATCTACGCTATGAAAAAGGTTCCCCTTAGTTATTTTGTTGTTTTTATAAAGGGCCTGAAAAGAGAGGAGCTGTTTATTTATAGAACAGAAAGGATATTATTTGTTATATAAAAGCAATTTTTGCATAGATATTATGTGAGCAAAATGTTAATACTTTTAGGCCCAACCTCAGGCGACGATTGATTAGGACGACAGTGTCCTTAAATAGCCGTTTGTTGCGTTTGTACAATTGCCGGTAGGGAGATGTATTTCTGGCAAAGGAAGGGAACATGTCGGTATATGCCGATACTTATACAAAAGTACGAGAGTTTATATTATGAGAAGTCGGGTTCCTCTCGCGATTATTGGCGGGATAATTTGTATTTTAGGGGTTTTACTTGCGGCAGGAGGCCTGTGGCTGATTACGCTTGGTGGATCGTGGTTCTATTTGCTGGCAGGTTTACTGATGGCAGGAATAGGATACGGTATGGCTAAACGTCGGAGATGGGCGCTGCCGCTTGCCCTGGCGCTGTTAATAATCAGTATTATCTGGTCTCTGTGGGAGGTCGGATTTGATTTCTGGCAATCAGTGCCACGTATTATAGCTTTTCTGGTTATCGCGTTGATCGCATCGGCTGCTTCGCCGTGGCTATTGCGTTCAGATTCAAAGGCCGCGCTGAGTTGTAAACCAGCAGCAGTGTTGTCAGTGGTGTTCGCGGCCAGTATTGTTGCGTTCTTTACCGGAATGTTTTTCCCCCATCCTACTGTCGTGGCCGAGAATGCAGCGCCAGCTGCCGTTGTTAAGCCTGATGCCGGACAGGACAGCGGTAATGACTGGCCAGCCTGGGGGCGTAATGTCGAAGGTAACCGCTTCGCGCAGTTCGATCAAATTAACAAAGATAACGTGAAAGATCTGAAGGTTGCCTGGACTTATCGCACAGGCGATCTGGCGGTGAATGGCTCGGAGTATCAGGTTACACCGATTAAGATAGATAACACGATGTATCTGTGCACTCCGATGAACAAGGTGATTGCGCTGGATGCAACCACCGGCAAAGAACGGTGGCGCTTCGATCCACATATGAAGATCACCGACAGTAACAAGCAATGGAAACGTTGCCGCGGCGTTGGTTACGCCGATTTGACTGCCGACAAGGTTAGTCCTCCGGTTGCGTCTGTCACGCAGAATACGTCAGCAACTACGCCGGCTGCGTGCCGTAAACGTATTGTCAGCACCACCAATGACGGTCGCCTTTTTACTTTAGATGCTGAAACCGGTGCCCTCTGTGATGACTTCGGAACACATGGTTTTGTGGATCTCAAGGAAGGTCTGAGTGAAGCGCCTGAGCAAGGTTCTTACTACCTGACTTCTGCACCGCTGGTTGCCGATGGCGTCGTTATGGTCGGGGGTAAGATAAACGATAACATTTCCACCGATGAACCTGCGGGCGTTGTGCGCGGTTATGATGTCCGCACCGGTAAGTTGCTGTGGGCCTTTGACCCGGCAAGACCTGAAGACAGTACGCCGTTGCCGTCAGGCCAGAATTATGCTCCTGAATCACCCAACTTCTGGGGAACTGCCTCTTACGATCCGAAACTGGGTCTGGCCTATTTCCCTACCGGTAACCAGACGCCAGACTTCTGGAACGGTAACCGCCATCCATACTCGGAGGAGTTCAATGATTCCATCGTTGCTATCGAACTGAAGACCGGCAAGTTACGCTGGCACTTCCGCACAGCCAACCAGGATCAGTTTGACTACGACGTTTCCTCGCAGCCTATTCTGTACGATCTGAAGAATAAAGACGGCACTACAACGCCGGTAGTTATTCAGTTGACCAAACGCGGTCAGGTATTTGTCCTGGATCGCCGGGACGGAAAACCGGTGGTACCGGTGGAATACCGTAAAGTATCAACCGACGCGATGCCGGGCATGAAAGTGGCCAGTACCCAACCTTATTCGAAAATATCAGTGGGAACAGAACCGCTGAAAGAATCAGATATGTGGGGAGCATCGATTTTCGACCAGCTGTATTGCCGTATACAGTTCAAGGATATGCGCTGGGAAGGTGAGTGGACGCCGCTGTCAGACAAGAAACGCACGTTGATTTATCCTGGCTACTATGGCGGGATGAACTGGGGAGGCGGAGCTCTTGATGCCTCCACCGGTACGTTGATTGTGAACGATATTCGCATGGCGCAGTGGGGGCGTTTCATTAAACAGGATGAAGCGAAACGCATTGGTCTGAAACCCAGCACGGAAGGCGAGTATTCCGAGCAGAAAGGGACTCCATGGGGTGTCGAGCGTTCGATGTTCATGTCGCCATTGGGTATACCTTGCTTTAAACCACCGTTTGGCACCATGACAGCAATCGATCTGGCTTCAGGGAAAACCAAATGGCAGGTTCCAATGGGCAGCATTCAGGATGCGCCGGTGAATGGCGTTGTTCCAGGATTGTATATCCCTATGGGGATGCCAACGATGGGCGGACCACTGGTGACAAAAGGTGGTTTGACTTTCTTCCACGGCACTCTTGATTACTATGTCCGTGCGCTTGACAACGACACCGGCAAAGAACTCTGGCGTGGGCGTCTGCCGGTAGGCGGGCAGGGAGCACCAATGACGTATATTGGTAAAGATGGTAAGCAGTATGTCGTTGTTGTTGACGGTGGTGCGACCCGTACCGGGACTAACGCCAACCGAGGTGACTACGTGATTGCTTATGCGCTACCTGAAAAATAATATTTAGACGTTATTCTGATAAATAGAAAACCACTTCCTTTCGGAAGTGGTTTTCTCATAATGATGGCCCAATAATAGACGTTATGACTGCGAAAAATAGAGGGTTTTAAGCGCTATTGGTTGTTACAAATCAATTTTAATAATTTATTGTTTATTTTTTTTTGCATCGAATTTATCGTGTTAAATGAATTTTTTAGCAATTAAAGGTTATTGCGTAAGAGGTTTGTATAGTTACAGGTGGTATGCGTTTTAAACGTTGCTCAAAAGAAGTTACTTTTACCGGGTGAGGGTGTCGAGGTTTGGCATCCGGGTTGATAAAGATACCCAGTCCGAAATATCTATATCAGCGTCAGTACATAATGGCTGTAAAATGAATTCAACGTTCATCTTTATGAGAGAAACTTGTCTCCGTTATGACAGTCTGAATAAGCGACTCAAACAGGTTGCACGATATGTACCGGTTAATCCAGATAGCATTGCATTTGATACAATGGCCATCATTGCTGGAGGTTCTGAGGTTACTCCTTCAACATTTATCCGGTTTTCAAATGCGTTTGGATTCGGCGAATTTAATGAGATAAAAAACTCTTCCGGCAGCATCGTTGCTTTATTTTCACTATGCGGCAACAGAGAGTGGCGGATTAAAGACACTCTTCACATTTTAGCGGCAGGGTACGCTGTTTGAGTTTGCGAAATAAATGGCGTAATAAAGGTGTCGGCAGCAGGAACCAGTTCCTTGAACGGCCAGGGATGTAAATGGAGGACATTCCGGGCATTCACACAGGCATCGGGTAAACGGGCAAAGAGCAAAAGAGAAGGCCATCTGAATGGCCTTGCTGGGCGGCAGGATATATCCTCCGGTGAAAGACAACCGCGTAACCGGTTCAAAAGATAATTTGAACTTTGGCCGCCAGGTTTTTATTGCCAGCCGTTTCGAGAGCATGAACGATATCCTGCTGCGGGAATTCTGCCGACAGAAGAGGAAGAGGGTTAACCCGGCCATTTTCCAGCCAGCGAACTGCCGTCTCAAACTCGTTAATGAAGCGGAAAGAACCCGCCAGTTCAATTTCTTTTACCAGCAGCAGACCTAATGGAAATGCTAAATGAGTCACTCCCATCCCGAGTTGAATGATACGTCCTTTTGGACGCGTGAAACCAACCAGCGAGGCCGTTGCTGCCGGTGCGCCTGATGCTTCAAAACAAACATCAAAATATCCCCCATTTTCCTGCCATTGCCCGGTCGTGGCTGTATCCATAGGGTCAATGGCGTGTGCAGCGCCCATCTGAGATGCAAGACTTCTGCAACGTTCGCTTATATCCGTCGCAAAGATTTCAGCAGCACCTGAAGCCAGCGCCGCGGCAACCACCAGGCAACCAATTGGGCCTGCGCCGGTCACCAGCACTTTTTTACCGGTCAGATCACCCGCCTGATTTATGGCATGAATGGCTACCGCCAGAGGTTCGGCAAAAGCGATGATTTTTGCCTCGGCCTCAGCGGAATAGGGTATACATTGGTGGGAATTTACCGCGACAAAGTCTGCAAAACCCCCATTAACGTGAGGAAAAAACTGCGCGCTACCCATGAATCGCATATTAAGACACAGGTTTTGCTTCCCTTCCTGACATAGCTCGCAGTGATTGCAGGGCTGAGAAGGATTAATCGCCACGCTTTGCCCGACTTTTAGCGGACCTCCTGACGGCGCTTCCATTACCCGGCCAACAAATTCATGACCGATAATCATCGGCTGTTTTAACACCGACATACCGGCACGTCCGTGCTGATAATAGTGAATGTCGGAGCCGCAGATCCCTCCGCGGTCAACCTTCACCAGGACCTGCTCGTCGCTATACTCCAGGCTCCTGGGTTCGTTATAAACATGATGTGCGGCGCTGACGACGCTGGCGGTAATTTGTTTTGTCTTTTTCATCCGTGGCTCCCGGGCTTAATGAGAAGACTCGCAGATTTCTTTCCGGGCACTTTCCTGATTCGATTTGGAATGAGGAAGCGTAATAACTTCTATTTTGTCTACCAGGAAAAGGTAAGCCAGGAAACCAAGCAGCGCCACGGCGGCGATATACCACATCGCGTACTGGAAGTTGTCGGTTTTTTGCAAAATAACGCCAATGACAATCGGGCTGATAATACCTGAGAGATTGCCAAAGATATTGAGCATTCCCCCAACGGTACCGATTAAATGGCGGGGAATAACGTCGCTGCATACTACCCAGCCCAGATTTGAAAAGGCGTTGGCGAAGAAAGCGATAGAAAGTATGGCAATGGCGATAGTCGGGCTATGCTGGAAGAAATTCACCAGCGCAATCGACGTTGTAACCAGCAACCCCGACATCACCGGCAATTTACGGGCGAAGGTTCTTGAATGCCCTTTCTTGAGTAACATATCGCTCAGCGTACCGCCGCAGAGCACTCCCGCCATCGCCATAAGATACGGGAACATGGCGCCGATACCCGCTTTGGCAATTGACAGGCCCAGACCTTTTTCCAGATAGACGATAAACCACGTAAGGAAAAAGTAGAGGGTGGAAGACGCGGCAAATTGTGCAATAAACAAACCCCACACGGTGCGTTGTTTGAGAATATGTCGCACATCCATCCAGTTGACCGTGGTGCTGTTTCCCTGCTGACTGGCCGAGCCGTAGCCGCCGCCTTCACGTATATAGCGCAGCTCGGCTTCGTTAGTCCTTTTACTGTGTTGCGGATCGCGGTAAACGATAAGCCAGTAAATACCAAATACAATACCCACCGCGCCAGAAATGTAGAATGACATTTCCCAGCCCCAGGTAGCGACAATAAAAGAGAGAACGGGTGTTAATACCGCCAGACCAATGTACTGGGCGCTGGCGTAAAATGCGGTCGCGCGGGCACGTTCATGATCGGGGAACCAGTTGGCGATAATTTTTGTGTTTGACGGGAAAGAGGGCGCCTCAGCGATACCTATCAGCGCACGGCAAACCAGCAGCATCATAAACGAGGCGGTTAGGGTGGTGAACATATGATGCGAAGCGAAACCCATGATAAAGGTGAATACGCTCCAGAGTACAATCGCGCTGCCGTAAAGCACCCGCGAACCCACCCGATCCAGGATGTAACCAACCGGAATCTGGCTCAGGGCATAAGCCCAGGTAAACATCGAAAACAGCAGACCCAGTTGAGTAGGAGAAAGTTCGAATTGTCCCTGAATATGGGAACCGGCAACGGATAAGTTAGCGCGATCCATATAGTTAATCGCGGTGACGATAAAGAGCATCATCAGGATTAACATTCGTGAGCGCGTAGGCTTCATTGTTGTCATGCTACTAACCTCTGATTTATCAGGTTATTGAAAGGAGAGGCCGCTATCTTTTTGTCCTGCTGACGGCCTGAACGTATTGTTAAAGAGTGGCGAGCCACCCGCCATCAACATAAATAATCTGGCCGTTGACATAGTTTGATGCCGACGAGGAGAGATAAACGGCAGTGCCGATTAACTCTTCCGGCGCCCCCCAGCGCCCTGATGGCGTGCTGTTGCGTACCCATCGATCGAATTCGGCATCATCGACCAGCGCCTGGTTCATATCGGTCAGGATATAGCCGGGACCAATGGCGTTCGACTGGATGTTGTGCTGCGCCCATTCCGCGGCCATGGATTTTGTCAGCAACTTGATACCGCCTTTGGCTGCGGTATAAGGGGCGACGGTAGCGCGTGCGGCCTGGCTGGTAAGCGAACCAATATTAATTATCTTGCCGCCGCTCTGACGGCTAACCATGCGTCGAGCCGCCGCACGGGCAACCAAAAAAGCGCTGGTCAGATTTATATCCAGAACGTGCTGCCAGTCGCTCAGTTCCAGTTCAAGCATGGGTTTGCGAAACTGGATACCGGCATTGTTGATCACGATATCAACGTGCACGTTTTCTGCATCAAGCTGAGCAAATACGGCTTCCACCGCAGCTTCATCGGCAACGTTAAACAGAAATCCTCGAACGTTAACCCCCTGACTTTCAAGCGCTTTGAGGGCGGTTTTAAGATGTGTTTCCTGAGTCCCATTAATAATTACCGATGCGCCCGCCGCAGCCAGACCCTGAGCATAGGCAAATCCCAGACCGCGCGTAGAGCCGGTAATCAAGGCCGTTTTTCCGTGAAGAGAAAAAAGGAAGGACATAAAGAGCTCCTGGATTATTCATGTAAGATGACTAACAAGTTGTGAGATAAAGATCTACTTGAGGAAGCTGAAAGGCGCAATGAGAAGATAAAAAAAATGTCGGGCAGTTCACAGATTGATGAAGGTGATATTTGTACTTTCATCCTAACGTCATGAAAAATAACAAAATATGTAGCTTATGGCAACGTGCTTCACGTTATAAAAAATTAATCAGGAAGGTCTTGCAGTTCGGGATGCAGCAATGGTACAACTTGTAGGACAGGTTGCCGGGCGCCACGCGGATAATTTAATTGTTGCTGAATAAACCGCGCTGGAAACGCTATGATAGTGTCGGATCTGTTGATGAATGAGGAATCCCGTGACTCTGGAAAGCGTACAAAAGCATAATGTGGTGAATGTTATTTACCAACAGATGAAAAAGAATATTCAGGACGGCGTCTGGGAGCCGGGCTGTAAACTTCCCTCTGAAGCGGAGCTGGTGGCGACGTTTAGCGTCAGCAGAGTCAGCGTACGTAGCGCGGTACAGAAATTGCGCGATCTTGGCGTGGTGGTGACTCATCAGGGGAAGGGAACATATGTTACCCGGGACGTGGCAAGATTTGGGGAGTTCAGCGATAACCAGCCCGTTCTGCATCTTTCGCAGGAAGAGTTTGAGGATATGCGTGTCTTCCGCCAGACCGTGGAATTTCGTTGTATGGCGCTGGCCGTTGAGAAAGCAACTGATGCGGATATCTCTCGTTTAGAACAGGCGCTGAACCGCATGCTGGTTACAAAAGACGATTATAAAAAATATTCCCAGGCTGACTATGATTTCCATCTTGCGATTGTCAAAGCCTCTCACAACAAAGTCTTTATCCACGTCATGGAGTCGCTGAAAAATATCTATATCCACTATCTCCAGGAGCTGAACCGGGTTCTCGGCGTTACTCTGGAGAGCGTTGAGGCGCATATCAAAGTTTATATGGCGCTTAAAAATCGCGATGCGGCAACCGCCAGTGAGACGCTCAATAAAGCTATGGCCCATAACGTTGACGTAATCGAAGAGTCCAGACTGCTGGATAAATAATTCATAAAGCCTCTGCCGCGAGGCTTTTTAATCATCCTAACTTGTAGGACATCATACATATTAGTGGTAAAACCGGAGGTCCTGATGGAAACCCTGAAAATTACGGACGTTAAGACGATCCTTACCGCCCCTGGCGGAATTGATTTAGTAGTAGTAAAAGTTGAAACCAACCAGCCGGGTCTTTACGGTCTGGGCTGTGCAACCTTTACCCAGCGGATTTTCGCCGTTGAGGCGGCGATAGAAAATTACATGAAGCCTTTCCTGTTGGGTAAAGATCCGCTGCGAACCGAGGATATCTGGCAATCGGCGGCGGTCAGTGGTTACTGGCGCAATGGTCCGGTTATGAATAATGCCTTATCTGGTGTGGATATGGCGTTGTGGGACATTAAAGGAAAGGTCGCCGGACTGCCGGTTTATCAACTGCTGGGTGGAAAGTGTCGGGATGGCATTCCGCTGTATCGACACTGTGACGGAGCTGATGAAGTTGAAGTTGAAGACAACATTCGTGCCCGTATGGAGGAAGGATATCAGTATGTGCGTTGCCAGATGGGAATGTATGGCGGAGCGGGTACTGAGGATCTGAAGCTGATCGCCGGAAAGCTGGCAAAAGCACGTAATATTCAGCCCAAATTTTCACCACGGACAAAGACACCGGGTATTTATTTTGATCCGGATGCATACGCCCGGGCGGTGCCCCGCTTATTTGAGCATTTACGTAATAAGCTGGGCTTTGGCGTCGAATTTATCCATGACGTTCATGAAAGAACTACCCCGGTCGCTGCAGTACAAATGGCGAAAAACCTTGAACCTTATCAGCTCTTCTTCCTTGAAGATCCGGTCGCGCCGGAGAATATCGACTGGCTGAAAATGCTACGTCAGCAGTCAGCCACGCCGGTGGCTATGGGGGAACTCTTTGTTAATATTAACGAATGGAAACCGCTGATTGATAACAAATTGATTGATTATATCCGTTGTCATATCAGCACCATCGGCGGTATCACGCCGGCGAAAAAACTGGCCACCTACAGTGAGCTTAACGGTGTCAGAACTGCCTGGCATGGTCCCGGTGATATTTCACCCGTGGGCGTCTGTGCCAATATGCACCTTGATATGAGCTCGCCAAATCTGGGTATCCAGGAATACACGCCGATGAACGATGCGCTGTATGAGGTGTTCCCGGGCTGTCCTGAAATTGATAAAGGCTATGCCTATATCAATGACAAACCAGGATTGGGGATTGATATAGATGAACAGCTGGCGGCTAAATATCCCTGTGAAGGCGGCATCCCTTCATGGACGATGACCCGCACCCCTGATGGTACGGCATCACGTCCATAATGCCTGGAAGGGGCTCAGCTATATGTTTAAACCGGGGACGACTTAGTTTCCGGTTTTTAATCAACACCCGTTTAGTTCCATGTATTTGTTGAGAACCCCTGGGGCTGGCTGACATAATCCAGTAACTGTTCTGGCTGCTGGTCAGGTCAACAGATAATGCTGTCACGCATAAATATATGACGCAACATACCCTTTACGGCTGATATTACAATGCATTAAACGCAGCGCCCGATTGATCGTCTTTCCACTCGTCGGCTTATACGGATTATGGTCGCCGGGAAAGACTACATCCAGATTACCGTAGATCTCCTTTATCTATTTCAGAATGGCAATAGCCCGGCGGGATCTCGGCACGATATGCGGAGTACGCAACACCTTCCAGAATGGATTACAAATAAAAACTTGCTATACATCGTTCCCACTATTTTATTGTCTTAGCTCAAGTCACCTTTATATTTTTCTGGCAAAACATCAAACCACCTCGCATGCGTTTATTTTTGAAACGTCAATTACTGCTAATTTGAGTGCGGTGTTAGTCATAACTCGATGATAGTAAAAATTATATTCTGCATGCTGCGCAAGCAGAAGGTACATTATTGCGTTAGTGGCTTGAGATTATTAAATAATCCAGGCAACCTCATGAATGTAATGGTAACAAAAATCCCGTTATCATCAGCTATGATTACGGGATTTTTATTATGTTGACAGTAAAAAGAAAAAATTCTTATTAGATAACGGCTATTCAATCGGTCTATCAACCTTCGCTATTATCCTCCGATCAATTTAGCCGCCGCTTGTTTTGCTTTCTGCGCCATTTCCCGTGCCAGTTCTACGGCCTGCCCGGTATAATTCTCAGGTTTTAACATATTTTCCAATTCGTCGGCAGAGTATAACGCCGCTAACTGGGTATCTTCCTGTAGGCTTTCCAGGAAACTTTTATTATGTAGAGTTGAATTCATCGCCAGCTCATACATTTTTATATGCGCTTGATCCTTACCAATGGCCTGGACTAAATTCATCATGACCAGTCCGCTGTTGTCCAGTCCTTGCTTTATCCTAGAATTGGCGCGCATTTTTTCCTGATTAACATGCAGGCAGCGAGTCAGTTCCTCAGTGCGTAAAACGATCTCTGTCATCAGTTCCAGGGATTCATGCAGGCAATTTTCCAGCAGCATATACGAAGAACTATCCCCTTCATACGGGCGGCAACACGATGACAGCATCACGGCGGGAAGAGAATAGAGTTTCTGGGAGTTAGCAATAATCCCCTTAGCCAGTTTCGGATTGATTTTATGTGGCAGACTACTGCTGCCCACGGTGCCTTCGGTGAATCCTTCGAGCACTTCTCCGATCTCTTCTAAAGAGGTGGAGTACATCTCCTCGGCCATTTTATGGCACACGCTGGCTAACAGGCACAGCCCCATAACATATTCAACCTTATGCGTGCCGATATTACGTGATGGAACAGTCATTTCGGTCATATCAAGTCGTTCTGCAACCCGGGTCTGTACCTGACGGCCGAACTGCCCGCAGGCATTGAAAGCGCCAACGGGCCCTCCCATCATTACACTGAAAACCCGAGGCTCAGCCTCCTGTAAACGGGAGACTGCCATCAGGAGTTCGTCAATCCATACTGAGACTTTGAAGCCATAGGTAATGGGTTCAGCGTGACGCCCATGAGTACGGCCAGGCATCACCGTCTGGCTGTGCTGCTCTGCCAATTGAGCCAGATTAGCCAGTATTTCCCCGACCACCAGTAAAAAACGGCTATTTACTTTTTTGGTTACCAGTAATTGTGCAGTCTGCTGGATATTTTGTGTCGTCACGCCAATATGCACATATTTCCCACTGTCGCCGGGGCATGCTTTAATTAGTTGTTTCAGGAACGGCACGAATCCGTGACCGATTTTATCCCGAAGTTTTACCACCTCATCAAGATCGATTTGCTCCAGTTTACAGGTCGCCGCTATCCGATCCGCCGCCTGTTGCGGGATAACGCCAAGCTCGGCCTGTGCCAGTGCGAGCGCAGCCTCTACATCCAGCCACGCCTGAAATTTAACCTTGTCTGTCAATAACTCACGAATACCACGATCGTCTATTGATTTCGTTTTTGAATCATACAATGCACTCATGACCAACCTCTGGATAGTATTAAGTTTGGATAAGACGGCTTCATTTACCGGTCATCCCGTCCACAATTGCATTCTTGACAAACTCGACATGAGGGCCAAATACAATGTGAATATGATTATTTTTAGGCAGGAATACGCCGGAGCAACCTGAGTCTTTCAGCCGTTCATGATCCACTAATTGCTGGTTGTACAAATCAATACGCAATCTTGTAATACAATTATCGGCATTTTTTATATTATCCTTACCGCCCAGCCCTTCGATAACCAGCGCTGCAATGTCCGCGTAGCGCTTATCTTTAAGTAACGTGTTGTGTCTTACTTCTTCCTCACGTCCAACGGTCTTGATATTGAATTTAACAATGGAGAAACGGAATACAATATAAAATACGACAAAGTTAACGGCTCCTAGTAATACCAGTTGTATCCAGTTAGTATTGTCATATAACAGGCCAAAAATACCGAAATCAAAAATAGTCCCGCGAATGTAGCCCATCGACACATGCAGGAAGGCCAGCGGCAGCGTCATTAACCCGCAAAGAATGGTATAAACCAGGAATAAACCCGGTGCGATAAACAGGAACGAGAATTCCATAGGTTCGGTAACATTACCCAGGAAAGCGGTTAATACCACAGTCAGCAAAATACCTTTTACGGCCGGGCGATTGACTTTATACGCCGCGTGGTACATTGCCAATCCTATTGCGGGAATACGGAACATTGCATTTAGCATCTCGGCGGGTGCCAGGTAAGAAGAAAGTTTAGGCATCAGCGACCAGTTCGGATCCTGTGGCCCCAAATCAAAAAGGATTTTGTTGGTAGCATTCAGGATGCCGGTATATTTCTGACCATCAATGATATAAGTGCCTCCAGCCTCGGTAAAGCGCACCAATGAATCCAGAACATGGTGAAGACCGAATGGAATTAGCGCTCTGTTCAGGAACCAATAGACCCCTACGCCAAATTTTTCATTCATGACAACAAACGAAATGCTGGTCAGGAAATCGGTGATGGCATTCCATACAAAAGGAATAACCAGCCCGATGGGGATCATCCACAGGAAGGTAATGATGGGTACTGACTTTTTGCCGCTAAAAAATGCGAAAGCTAATGGCAATTCCAGTTTATAGAATTTGTCGGTGACTTTGGCCGCAACCAGCCCGGAAATAATGCCCCCCATCGCTTCCAGCTGCACCGTTTGGATGCCGAGCACCAATCCTTGGCCGACCTCCGATAAATGGGTCTTCGCTAATGAACCGTCTAGTTTCAGCCAGACATTCATCACGATAGCCAACGTAAGGTAGGCCAGCACTGAAGAAAAGACCGCGATGCCTTTCTCGTATTTAGCCACGCCATAAGCTACCCCCATTGCAAACATCAGCGGGATGTTATTAAAGAGCACGGCGGTGATATCTTTCAGGCTCTGTATCGTAAGTTGAACACCCTCGTAGCCAAGAAACGGCGCTTTACTGATGATATAACTTTGCGTGAGAGCGCTGCATATTCCCATAATCATGCCAACAGGAGCCAAAACTGCTATGGGCAGCAGGAGAGAGCGCCCAAAGAGCTGTATCCCGTCCTTTATATTTTCTACTTTCATAATAACCTTTGCTAAACGGTAAATGTAAGGTGGACAAAGACAGAGTGTTCGCGCTCAAGTCTACGTGAGGGGAGGAGGGCATCAAGGTCACTTTGTGAGGCTGCAAAAAATCAACATTTACCCCTAAAATCAGTCTGCTGTTTAGTTGCTGAGCGGGGATTTTAGATGTCTGCTCCGTCACAAATTAAAAAGTTATATGTTGACAATATTATTTGCATGCTTTAGATGATTGAGGTGTTTAAGCGGAGGTGGCTATCAGTATTAACAGTTTCGATATCAGTTTTTTAAGTTATATGCAGGAAAACGGCGAGCTACGCTTCAGCGATACCGTTAGCGTCTTCCCGGGAAAAAGTATTGTCGGCTTAAAAAGAAGCCAGTCGAGAATCAATTACTATTTACCTGATGATAAAAACATCGTCTGCGCCGGGAATGCTTTTCATTGCAGAATTAATTATAAGGAATACGCAAATTTTATTAGTGCTATTACTTTAAATAAATATCTTTCCTCAGAACATGAGCGGCTGACCTTAATATTGTTTTATTGTTTTCTATATGGAACCGTCAATACCTCGAAACTTTACCAGGATATCGGCGTTAGCCTCAGTACCAAAAAGAAAGACCTTAAAGTCCTGGTCGATTATTTGTCGCAGTTTGATCTGCATGTGGAAATTATTAACCGCAAAGGGATCAGGATCGGAGGGAATGAACTGGCATTTCGCATTCTGATTATGAAGATTATTGCATCCATATGTGAGTTGAATCAGTTGGATCAGTTTATGCCGCGCATAGCCAACAACCCTTATGAAAGGTTGATGTACCAGGGGTTAAGTGGGGATAAAGTGGTTCAGTCTGTTCGGTACCTGGATACCTTCAATGAGATTTTAAATCAATATCAGTTAAATCTTTCCTATCCAGGAAAGAAACTGCTACTCATTTACCTGATGATACTGGAAAAAAGACTGACCATCGATAATACGCAATTAAGCTTGCCTGCGATGAGAATCGCATTTCCTTTGCAGCCGGTGCTAAACAGTCCTGCGGAAAACGTTTTCATTAACCATTTTATAAATTCGCTTGACCATAATTATTACAAAGTAATCTATATCGATATTATACTGTACCGTACGGTCACGCAGTTTGTTCAGAGCGTGCAGGAGAAAATGATTACGGGTATTAGCCATCATCGAGAGCTTTATGATGAGATATATATTTATATTCAAAAATGTATTATCCGAAAAACCTATTTATATGATGTACCTGACGTTAACTTACCGAAGACTCAGAAGCATTATCCCGGTCTTTTTTCCTACGTTGAAGATGCCATAACCTGGACAGAAAAGCTTTATACTGTTCGATTTGATAAGAATCAAATTGCCACTTTAAGTTTGATTTTAAAGAAATTTATTATTAACAGCAAGATGGCGGGTCGCAACAGAAAAAACATCGCTATCGTCACCACCTCAAGCATAGAGAAGGTGAAATTTTTCGCGGCAAATCTGAGGTGCTATGTTGATATCGGGGATTGTTTTAATGTAAATATTAATGAAACCTATAAACTGGAAGACTCGGATCATTTCCTGACCATCGTTTTTTCAAATCGTATTAGCATGCTGTTGCAGGATAAAAATATTCCCCATCTTAAAATAAATTATTATCTGCAGCCTACCGATATTGATAAACTAATAACCGCAGGTTTATCCAGTAATATTAACAGGAAAATCAACGCGGAGGATTTTTCTGCTGACATATTGAATATTCCCCGAAAGGATCTTGCGTTATATCTGCAAGAAAAATATGGCGATCATTTTGCATGAGCGTCATAAAGGCTAACAGGAGGCCGATCCTCATTCGTCCACGCCGCTGCGCCTTTAGTGAAGCAATCAGTGTGGACTTACCTGGCATTAGTAGTTACGGCGTAGAATTAATGAAAATTTACTCTTTACAGGAAACGAAGCAGAAGGAAGGAGTACTAAATAAATAGCAGCCTTTTTTAGGCCTGTTTCATTCAGTGTACTGAACTGATAAAAAGCCAGTATTTCTGTCCTGTACGTCCGGTTAAACCGTTCGATAAAGGTGTTCTGTGTCGGCTTTTCCGGTTTAATAACTTCCAGTATTACACCATGTTCTTCAGCCTATTGCGTCAGCGACAGCAGCTCATAGCTATTATTCACTTGTAGCTTCAGTGGATATCCGCGATTTATCACTATCCTGTCCAGCGTCCTGACCAGTTTCTGGCCCGAAATATTCAGATCGGCCTCAATCGCCAGGGCTTCACGGTTAAATTCATCCACCGCTTTGAAGGTTCGAAAGCGTCTGCCACACGTCAGCAATTTCGCCGGGGCGGAGGGAAAACCAGATACACACCGGAAAAGATTCACGCTTCAGTAGCTGGAAAAAACTTTCTGCAACTGCGTTGTCGTGGCAGTTACCACGACGGCTCATACTGGCCTCTAAACCCGTGGCGATTCATTCATTATTTTCTCCTTTATCAGTAAAATACTCTGGATGGATTATTGTTGTGGTTGTCAGTTATGCATAACCGGGCTGGTTCGCAGAAAATTATGCACTTGTTACAGGATGGTGTAATGAATAATCAAAACCGGTGCGAAACAGTTTTGCCTGATGAATAGGAACGGTGAAACAGATGAAATAATAATGTGTTCATGTGGAGGGGGATGTCTGGCTATTTCTTGTTTGTGGCCGGTTATCTTTAATTTCAGGGGACATTATCCTTATGGATAAGATGCGAATGTCTTTATCCGGTGGTGGCTCATCCCACTGGTAATGCAGACTGTTGTTACTGAATTACCTGCCGGGCCAAGTTCATTCCCCGCCAGAGAGGCCTCCGGGGTCGGATTCAGCCTTTCTGACGCGTTTTTGCCCGCTGGCTGGCATTCTTTACTGACGAGAGTGAGCGTTCCGGGAACAATTTTTGCAGTTCCGCAAAGGAAAGATGCAGATGCGCGTTGAGACGTTGTCATTCCTCCGCTGACCATGGCTTGCGCAGCGTGTTGTTTGCCATGTGAATGCCCAGTTGAAAGGCTTTCTGACCCACGACTTTTGCTGACCGGCCGCTCAGACGCCGGGCAACGGCTCCCCCTTCCGCCGGGTAGAATTCCCGGAGGGTTTGTATTTCTGATGCCGTCCAGTCGCTGAGCGGGCGGGACAACCCCAGCTTGCGAGCCAGAGTGAACACCGACGAGCGGGACCGGCCCGGTAGCATCGTCAGAATGCTGTCCATGGTTTTGCTGGTTTCGTACCAGCGGATAAGGATAGCTTTCTCATCCTCGTGCCAGGCGGTGGTCACCGGTTTGCTGCCGGCCGGTACTGTCGGGAGCGCAACAGCGCCTTTTGCCCGTTTCAGACGAGTGAGGGCGTTTTTGATGGATGACAGACTTCGGTCGGGAAACATCGCCAGCAGATCCAGAGGTGAACGATGCCGGTTTTTACGAAGTAACAGCCATTCCTTCTCATCCCACTGACGAGCCAGGGTATGGCCCGGCGACGCGAGGCCGAGTTCACGGGCTTTATGGCGGATGGCTTCATCTGTTTTATCCGGTAAACGACGCAGTATTTGCTGGCCTTCAGAAGGGTAGTGGTGATTCAGGCAGCTCAGTTCAGCCTGAGACCAGGCGTTTTCAGGGCGCGATAATCCCATTTTGCCTGCCATGGCCATCACGGCGCTACGGTTTCTGCCCGGCAGCATGGCCAGGATGTCCTTTACTGGTTTGCGGTTGCCGTAATGGCGCAACAGGACTTCTTTTTCTGCCTCTCTCCAGCGTGGTGCTTTATTCTCTGCGCATTCAAGCCGTATGGCCATCCTTTTTATCGACATGGCTGTCCTGCCCAGGCGAGCGGCGATATCGGCCAACGCCATGACCCGGTAATGCGTTTTCACGTAGTGCATTTCTGCGAGGGTCCAGCACATTCTGTGATTTCTTGCTTCAGGAGTGGTACCCACTTTTACGTTCCCGCATCTGTTCGCCTGCCCGTTATCATTCCCGTCTTAAACGATAATCAGCCCGGGTGAATAATTACTTTGTTAATTAATAATTACGTGTCTGAATTAAATGCAGTTATCGAAACACGTCATTATCGCACAAAATATATGCACGGCAGGCGTGATGCAATCGTTATTGACAATAAGCTGCCTGACGCTGTCTTTAGGATATTTCCAGCATGTGCTGTTATCTACTGGTACGAAAAGTCTTAATAAATGAATTTGAATCTTTTAGAAATTTTTTTCTTAAATGAGATAGGGTGCGGTTTTCCTGAGGAAATATATAATAACGTATGCAAATCGGTATTGTCCTGTTTACATCCTGAATATGCAACGCAATAATAAACGGCCTGCCGTTATATCTGATGCATGCCCCCTGAACTGGCAGGACGCCCAATAAAACATGAAATGGAGAACAAGTGGATGTCCCAAAGCTTCCAGAATGAAATCCCGAAGGCGCGCGTTAATATTTCGTTAGATTTACATACGGGAGGCGCGCAAAAAAAGGTTGAAATCCCTCTTAAGCTACTGAGTATTGGTGATTTTAGTAATGGAAAGGCGACCGGTACACTGTCCGAAAGAAGTAAAATAAATGTTAATAAAAACAATTTTAATTCAGTTCTCTCTGAACTGAACCCGGAAGTCAGCCTCACCGTAAAAAATACCCTCGCCGATGATGGCTCTGAAGACAATGTCCGTCTGAGCTTCCGGGATATGAAAGACTTTGAGCCGGAGGCCGTCGCCCGTCAAATTCCCCAGCTGAAAGCGATGCTCGCCATGCGTAATTTATTGCGCGACCTCAAATCGAATCTTCTTGATAACGTCACGTTCAGGAAAGAGCTGGAGAATATTCTTAAAGACCCGGCGTTACCGGCGCACGCAACGTCGACAGCCTGCTCAATCAACAAATTCTGCCGGTGCTGAGTCAGCAGCTGCTGACCCACATGGCCGCGAAACAGAAACCGCACTCCCTGACGCTCGGCTGGAGTGAGGAAGAAGGGATTGGGCTGGAGTTTGATTAACAGGCTTATCTAAAGGGTAACAATTATGGACAGCGCAAAAGAGATTGCCAGAGATATGCTTGAGGCCATTAATATTGATGGCTCTGGTTTTTGGGGCGCAATAGGAAAAGGTTTTATTTCATTTCCAGTCAGTCTTGCCTATCTGGGGTATGATTTTATTGATACTGAGCATCGCAGGGATAATCTGGATGATAAATTCAGGCTGGCTCGATTGGTTAAAAAAGGAGTATTTAATCATCAGGTTATTGAGCAAATCATTAAGATCTCTCTCGAAGATTTTATTTCACACATTCACGCCGAAAAAATATCTTCTATCGTGAAAAATGTTTCTGGTTCGTTCATGGGGAAAATGGCGTTTACTGAACTAACGGGTGTGAAGCTGGGCGAAGCAATAGCATCCAGAGGTGTATCAGCCTTTTTTGCCGGAAGTTTGGCTGGTTTATTATTATCTGTCGGTGCTGAAACATCCAGAGCAATTTATACATCAAGAGACCTCGAAGACAGAAATCCTGTTTTGCACAATAAACTCCGACGTCTTGGTGACCTGGATCTTCTTTATTTTATTGTTGAAGATATCGTTAAGCCTTTTGAAAAAGCCTGTGAGGTCGGAAACAGAAATCCTGCCGAGTTTGATAAGGTATGCGAATACTTTTTTGGAGGGTTATGAAAATCAAGGTGGTTTTTCTGGTAATTCTTTCCCGATTAATTCGCGGGGCGGGGATGGGGCTGGGTGTTTCTGGTATTGCATTTACTATTTGGTTTTTTTTCTTATCTTCAAGCGAATCCAGATATTTTTGGGGTATGTTTTCGATAGCAGAATTTTTTGCAGGCTATCTTATATATCGGTTCGCTTATACATATGTTTATGATGAATAATCGTAGGGTTTTGTCACCCCCCTGGAAATCAATCAGGAAGATATTTACAACGTTCCACCAACAGGCATAGAGATAACGTGGCTATACGGTGGAGTCGCTAAATAAAATAATTTAAACCTTATGTCGTTGTCTTTCTCTCCATCACTGGTCATTCAGGATGCTGAAATATTACACGGAGTAAAGATCGTGAGCCTGACAGATACACTGAGTAGTTTAATCCAAACCCCGCTAAACCGTTACCAACTGGATATTCCATCGTGTGTGGCAAATATTGACGTGGAAGGTTTCAGCGGCTCAGAAGCGATGAGCGCGCTGTACAGCTACACCATCAACTTCACCAGTGCCGACAAGAACATTGATGCCCGCCAGATGCTGAGCAAGCCGGCGACCCTGACCATGGGGGCGGGCAACCTGCTTTCCCTGACGGAGCGCAAGGTGGTTCATGGGGTGGTGACGCATTTCGAGCGTACCGGTGGTTCAGCAGATGAAGCGCAGTACTGCATTGTGCTGGAGCCGTTTCTGGCGCTGCTGGGCAATCAGTTCCGTACACACCGCTTTTTCGTCAACAAGTCGGTACCGGAAGTGATCGCTGAGGTGCTCACGGAACATGGTCTGAAAGGCTGGGAGTATGAGTTTACCCTCAAAGACGGCTATCCAAAACGCGAGCAGATTAACCAGTACCAGGAAAACGACCTTGCGTTCATTGAGCGCCTGCTGGCCGAAGTGGGGATATTTTACTTTTTCACTCTCCAGCCAGACACCCAGACTGAAGTGGTGCACTTTGCGGACAAGCAAAGTGCCTGGACATTCGGTAAAACGCTGCCGCTGAACAGCCCGTCAGGGGCGAATGATAATGCGGCCGACTCGGTGTGGAATGTGCACATCTGGCATAACGTGGTGGAGCGTTCAGTCACGGCCAGCGACTACAACCACCGCGAAGCACAGAATATCCTGACCTCTGTTCCGGCGGACATGACCCGCGGTGACGGGGAGGGGAACACCTACGGTGATGTGTATCACTACCGCCCACGTCATCTTGAACGTGGCGATAAAATCACGCCGACGGCAGAAACCGGTAACTTCTGGGCGCGTCTGGAGCATGAGCGGTTCCTGTCCGGGCAGACCACTGTGACCGGTAGCAGCACCGACCACACTCTCGGCCCGGCGCAGGTACTGACTATTACCGAAATGGCTATCCCGCCAACGCTGCCGCGTGAAACGGAGAACGGTGTTGTTATTATCCGCACAGGCTACTACGCCAGCCGTAAGAATGCCCTGAAAGTGACATGGGTAGCGATGCCGTATTACGAGAACCGTTGCTGGCGTCCTGCCGCTAAAAAGCGCCCGGTGGTCAGTGGTACGCTGATGGCCCGCGTCACCAGCGCGAAAGACAACGATATCTACGCCTGGCAGGATGCCTCCGGGATGTATCGGGTGAAATTCGATGCTGACCGCTACGACAAGCGCCAGGGCATGGAAAGTATGCCGGTACGTTTTGCCAAACCCTACGGCGGTGACAAATACGGCTTCCACTTCCCGCTGATACAGGGCACTGAAGTCGCCATTGCGTTCCATGAGGGCGATCCGGATCGTCCGTATATTGCCCATGCTCTGCACGACTCCCGCCACGTTGACCACGTCACTGAAGCCAACAGCACGCGCAACGTTATCCGCACAGCCGGCCTGAACAAACTGCGGATGGAGGATAAGCGCGGTGAAGAGCACGTTAAGCTCAGTACGGAGTATGGCGGCAAGACCCAACTGAATTTAGGGCACAACGTCAATGCTTCCAGGGTTCTTCGTGGCGAGGGGGCAGAGTTGCGTACTAACGACTGGGTCAGCGTCCGTGGTGGTAAGGGCGTTTTGCTTACTGCAGATGCTCAGCCTGACGTCGGCAGTAAAATGCTTGAAATGGACAGGGCTGTAGAACAACTGGAACAGGCACTCACGCTGGCAAGAAGCCTCCAGGCAGCAGCGAAAGGGGCACAGGCAACAGTATCTGACATCGACAGCCAAAAGACGCTAAACAGCTCACTGAAATATCTGAAAATGCCAGGAATGCTGGCCAGTGCACCTGCTGGTATAGGTATTCTCAGTCCTGAGGCTGTCCGGCTTGCTTCAGGCGGAGCAAGTATTGGCCTCATGTCAGGTAAAAACACGGATATCAGCACCGGGCAATCGTTCACTGTGGCGGCAAGCGAGGCTGTAAGTTTGTTTGCACAGGCTGCAGGAATGAAAATGTATGCAGGGGCAGGGAAGGTTGATATTCAGGCACAAGCTGACGCCATGAATGTCTCAGCATTACAGGACATCACTGTCGCCAGTGGTCAGGGAAGCGTGAAGGTGAATGCCAGCAAGGAACTGATTTTAAGTTGCGGTGGTGCTTATATAAAGCTTAGCGGCGGGAATATTGAACTGGGATGTCCGGGAAATATTTTGCTGAAAGCGACCAATGTTAATCAGACAGGTCCTGCCAGTTTAGATACACCACCAGTGACTTTTCCAAAAGGGTACAGTGAAGGGTTTATCACAACATCATCGGCCAGCGGAGCAGTAAAGCCTTTCACCACATATAAAATTACAACGGCTGAAGGGGAGGTTTATGAGGGCATTTCCGGTGCAGAAGGAGAGACTTCTCCAATATTTACGTCTATGCCATCGCAGTTAAAAATCGAATATCCGCGAAATATTGCTGATAGCCAGGAGGGCGAATAACATGACTACCGCTGTATCCTCACTCTGCCGTAAAAACCCCCATGCTCCATGTGACGAGCAAATGCCCTACTGGGTCGAATTTCAACTGGTTGATGAGCAGGGCGATCCCGTGGTGAATATGCCATGGACTGTTGAAAGTGCTCATCCTGTTTCCGGGCCGGTGGAGGGATTCACTTATTCTGGTCAGAGCGATGCTGACGGGCTAATCAGGGTCGACATGCCGCACGGTCTGGAGCTGAGGCTGACGTTAGATGGCAATCAACTGGCCAGGGAAATGGAAAAACGTGCCTTACGCGTTAGCCGCGATGCGGAAAATGATTCTGTTGTGCGTCCTGAAGCTGAAGAGAAAGGGTATATCTGGCATTATGCCATTATCGGTGAACTTTGTCAGAGTTCACCAAACCTAGAATTAAGACCTGGGGAAATGTTACCTGCATACCACTTTCCTGCAAAAACAGCATTTAAGGGATTTAAATTCCGAACGAATGAACTTGAAAAGCGTCATATAATAGAAATATGCCCTTTCAGAGCATGGGAGCTTGTTCTGCATCATCAAAAGGACTATTCCATTGCGAACGGAATTAATCTTGGTGCGGCAGCAACGCTTGCCTATGCAGACGACAGTACTCTGGATACGGTGTCAATTACACGCTTTTTTATTAACCAGTGTCAGGATCTTTCACGCTTACCTCAGCTTTATAAAGATGGTTCCGCATGGAATATGCTAGTACAAGATGTTCCCTTTAGTGAACGGTATTACCCCCCGGTATTTATGGATACCTCACGAGACACGTCACCTAAGGAAGACGAGAAGGACCCACTTGGAACAGCACAGAGAGAGGATGATACCGCTACAACAAAGGCAGACGGTGATACGCAGCTTTATTATGTTTATAACGCGGATAAGGTGATTGTCGCTTGGCGTGGAACGGCCAGTTTGTTTGATGTGGGGACGGATCTTGCGTTTAGGCCGATAAATTCAGAATTATGCGATATAGATAAAACGCAATGCACTCCGTTACTACCTGCTGGGAAAGTGCATACTGGGTTCTGGAGTGGATATAACAGAGTTGAAAAAAAATTTAGTAAAGAAGTTTCAAAATTTGAACAATTGGCAGGTGAGCGTGAGCTATTTATTTGTGGCCATAGCTTAGGGGGCGCGCTGGCATTAATACATTCGGTAAAGTTAAAGAATGTTAATCCAGTTCTTCATACCTATGGAATGCCACGAACTTTTACACGTAATGCAGTGATGCAATTGTCGGAGATTACCCATTACCGTCATGTGAATGATAATGATCCTATTCCAGCCGTACCCGCAGAAGCCAACCTTGATAACGAGTTATATAAAATATGGGGATGGTTTGGTGAAACGCTGGGCTTTTTCTGGTCATTGGGTGAGCTTCTCGCTTACCAGATGGTTGCCTGGGGAGACTGCTTCTGGCACCACGGCAATACGGTTGCCTTTCTCACAGCCACACAGAGCCGGGAATGGAATGAGTGTAAGAGGGATCTCCCAACTCCTGCAGGGTGCATTACCATCAGAAATCCACTTCCACTAAAGGCTAAGCTTTATCTGGTACCCGCTCTGGCGGAACAAGAGATGCAACAGGCCGGTAAGAAACAGAAAGAATTTAAAGCATCATTGACGCAATCGGATTTAAAAAATTTCTTCCCTAAAGGTAGCAACCCGGACAGAGGGATTAATTTAAATATTTTTGAACACCTTATGACGTCCTATATGCCCTATATGTATAACAAGGTGTTAGAGTTGATTGATAATGCCGGCATAGTGGAAAAACGCACATTTACTGAGCACCGGTATAATGTGGATGCATTCAGGGAGCAGATGGCAGAAAATAAAAATGATATACCGAATGATGAATTATCCAGAAATGAAATTTTCCTCAATATAGAAGGCTTGTTGGGAATATCGCTGACTCCAACATTAT
The DNA here is from genome assembly GCF_011808225.1 of Cedecea colo. Taxonomy (GTDB): domain Bacteria; phylum Pseudomonadota; class Gammaproteobacteria; order Enterobacterales; family Enterobacteriaceae; genus Dryocola; species Dryocola colo. The sequence continues at coordinate 45,289 of NZ_SOYS01000015.1, forward strand.
CTATGCCGTCTGGCAATGATACGCTTTTGCGGTTTGCTCAATATGGAGAAGAGGTAATGGAAAATGTATAATCAATCAAAAATTATTCTGCTTTCCCTGGTGTTGTTTTCCTCTGCAGGATGCAGTGTTAGCCAGGCCGTTAACAAGACGTTATCTCCACCGCCAGATACAAAATGGGTCAATTTTGAGATAAAAAACCCTTCTCAGTATACGAAACCGTTTCCTCTTGAGGTCAGATACATCTCGTATGAATGTAAGAAAAAAAGAATCAGTGGATTTGATGGCTCAGTTATTACGGAACCCAGCTATAACGTTATCGGGATCCCCATGCAGCAAGAGAGCGGGGATATCTGGAAAGCAAAAGTGGCTATGACCGGTGGCGGTTCATGCAAATGGACGTTGAGTGCGGTCAATTTAGGTATCGAATATATAGATGCTATACATCTTGGCAAAGATCTTGTTCCTGGTACGGCGGTGGGGGTGTCGCTCGCTTTTGATAATGATGCCTCCAGAAACGGGCAGTATACTGCAACTTTTGGTGATTTAAATTTATCTCCAAAATATTATCCATATATAATAGAGTGGAAATTAATTCGTAATAGGAATGACTTAACTCTTTTAGGCCAGCATGACTTTATTTTAAGTCAGGTTACTAATGTAAATAATATAAAATTTGAGCCGTTATTGGATGAAAGTAAAATAATTAGATATATTGAGCCTGAAAAAAAGATCAAAGGTGTTCACGCTAAAATAATATATCCAGATGGCAGTGTTATATCCGATGGCACTGTGTTTCCTGATTTTGATAAGATTGATAAAATGAATGTTAAAAAGTAAAAATGATAGCGTTTTTTTTTGCTAAACGTATCAGGCTAATTAATTGTTATAATTACAGGCCTGTAACGCGTTTTTATGATTTTTTTGATATAGAGCAGAGGTAATGAAAAATGTCTAATCAATCAAAAATTATTCTGCTTTCTCTGATGTTATTTACTGTGGAGGGTTGCAGTATGAGCCGGGCCGTAAACAAAACGTTATCTCCACCGCCAGATACAAAATGGGCCAATTTTGAAGTAAAAAACCCGTCTCAGTATACAAAACCCTTCCCGCTGGAAGTCAGATACATCTCGTATGAATGCATGAAAAAGAGAATCAGTGGCTTTGATGGCTCTGTTATCACAGAACCCAGCTACAACTTTATTGGAATCCCCATGCAGCAAGAGAGCGGGGAGATCTGGAAGGCAAAAGTGGTCATGACCGGTGGCGGTTCATGCAAATGGACGTTGAGTGCGGTCAATTTAGGTATCGAATATATAGATGCTATACATCTTGGCAAGGATCTTGTTCCTGGTACGGCGGTAGGTGTGACCCTCGCCTTTGATAATGATGCTTCCCGAAATGGACAATTTACCTTTGTCACTGGAGATGTAGATTTATCTCCGAAATATTATCCTTATATAAGAGAGAAGAAAATAGGGGGGGTAGAGAATAGCTTATCTCTAATTGGTAAAAAAGATTTCCTGTCATTGCGTGTTGGTGAGATTAGTTCTGTGAAGTTTTCCCCTGAACTAGATGAGAGGAAAATAACAAGTTTTGTCGGGTTAGAGAAAAAAATAAAAGATAAATATCCAAAAATCATTTATCCGGACGGGAGTGTTGCTCCTGAAAAAACTCTTTTTCCTGATTTTGATAAGATCGACAAAATGAATGTTAATTGATTCTTATTTATTTTTCGAGTATTCAACATGACAAAAGGCTTAGTTTTGCTTGGTGACAATACTTCTCACGGCGGAAAAGTGATCTCCGCCTCTTCCAATATTACTGTCGACGGGAAAAAAGCCGCATTAGTGGGTGATATGGTGAGTTGTCCGGTAGATGGGCATGGAACTAATCCTATCGTGGAAGGATCACCGCACCGGACATTTAACTGTCGCGCTGTTGTCGTCGATGGTTGTAAATGTCAGTGCGGTTGTACTGTAATTTCAAGTGCTCAGAACAGCACCGTAGGATAATCAATGGGCTGGGAAAGGACGAAAGCAACAACGATGGAGTTGCCTCCTGAACCATCTTTTACGGGATGGCTGTTGGCTGGTGCTGTTGCCGCGGTTGTGGGTATTTTGCTGTTTATTCTGTATGCGTCAGGCATGGTTAAGGCACTGGCTGCATTCAATATCTGGTGGCTGGCATCCAGCCCGATTCTTGGCTGGTTTTTCCTGTTTTGTTTGCGGGGGTGGCTGTGGGGCAGAACCGTCAA
>NZ_SOYS01000016.1 GCF_011808225.1 Cedecea colo
TGCAATCACTACCGTTCTGGCTAAAACCTACGGTGGTTCTGCCCGTGCATTCGATCAGATCGATAACGCGCCGGAAGAAAAAGCTCGTGGTATCACCATCAACACTTCCCACGTTGAATATGACACCCCGACCCGCCACTACGCGCACGTTGACTGCCCGGGACACGCCGACTACGTTAAAAACATGATCACCGGTGCTGCGCAGATGGACGGCGCTATCCTGGTTGTTGCAGCGACTGACGGCCCGATGCCTCAGACCCGTGAGCACATCCTGCTGGGTCGTCAGGTAGGCGTTCCTTACATCATCGTGTTCCTGAACAAATGCGACATGGTTGATGACGAAGAGCTGCTGGAACTGGTAGAAATGGAAGTGCGTGAACTTCTGTCCCAGTACGACTTCCCGGGTGACGATACGCCAATCGTACGTGGTTCTGCTCTGAAAGCGCTGGAAGGCGAAGCAGAGTGGGAAGCGAAGATTGTTGAACTGGCAGGCTACCTGGATTCTTACATCCCGGAACCAGAGCGTGCTATCGACAAGCCATTCCTGCTGCCAATCGAAGACGTATTCTCCATCTCCGGCCGTGGTACCGTTGTTACCGGTCGTGTGGAGCGCGGTATCGTTAAAGTTGGCGAAGAAGTTGAAATCGTTGGTATCAAAGAGACTGCCAAGTCCACCTGTACCGGCGTTGAAATGTTCCGCAAACTGCTGGACGAAGGCCGTGCCGGTGAGAACGTTGGTGTTCTGCTGCGCGGTATCAAACGTGAAGAAATCGAACGTGGTCAGGTACTGGCCAAGCCAGGCTCCATCAAGCCGCACACCCAGTTCGAATCTGAAGTTTATATCCTGTCCAAAGACGAAGGCGGCCGTCACACTCCGTTCTTCAAAGGCTACCGTCCACAGTTCTACTTCCGTACAACTGACGTGACCGGTACCATCGAACTGCCGGAAGGCGTTGAGATGGTAATGCCGGGCGACAACATCAAAATGGTTGTCACCCTGATCCACCCAATCGCTATGGACGATGGTCTGCGTTTCGCAATCCGTGAAGGCGGCCGTACCGTTGGTGCTGGTGTTGTTGCTAAAGTTATCGCTTAATCGCTGATAACATTTGACGCAACGCGCAAGAAAAGGGCATCATTTGATGCCCTTTTTGTACGCTCTCGAACCAGAACCTGGCTCATCAGTGATTTTTTACTCATAATCATTGCTGAGACAGGCTCTGAAGATGGCGTTTATACCGAATAGCGCCTGAAAAGAGCAATTCGGTTTGGTTTTGCCTCGCGCCTGCGGGGCAAAAATATTTGTCTGATTTATTGTGACAGGTTGGTTTATGAGTGCGAATACCGAAGCTCACGGAAGCGGGCGCGGCCTGGAAACGATGAAATGGCTGGCTGTTGCAGTTCTGCTGATTTTAGCGATTGTGGGCAACTACCTTTATCGTGATGTGACCTTGCCTTTGCGTGCCCTGGCAGTGGTTATTATGATTGCTGCAGCGGGTGGTGTCGCGCTGTTGACGACGAAAGGCAAAGCGACCGTTGCTTTCGCCCGTGAAGCGAGAACCGAAGTACGTAAAGTGATTTGGCCGACTCGCCAGGAAACACTGCATACCACCTTAATCGTGGCCGCCGTTACGGCTGTAATGTCGCTGATTTTGTGGGGGCTGGATGGGATTTTGGTCCGTCTGGTTTCTTTTATTACTGGCCTGAGGTTCTGAGATGTCTGAAGCCCCTAAAAAGCGCTGGTACGTCGTTCAGGCGTTTTCCGGTTTTGAAGGCCGCGTAGCGACTTCGCTGCGTGAGCATATCAAATTGCACAATATGGAAGAGTTGTTTGGCGAAGTCATGGTGCCGACCGAAGAAGTGGTCGAAATCCGTGGCGGCCAGCGTCGCAAAAGCGAGCGCAAATTCTTCCCGGGCTACGTGCTGGTCCAGATGGTAATGAACGACGCGAGCTGGCACCTGGTGCGTAGCGTTCCGCGCGTTATGGGTTTCATTGGCGGCACGTCTGACCGTCCGGCTCCAATCAGTGACAAAGAAGTGGATGCGATCATGAACCGCCTGCAGCAGGTTGGTGATAAGCCGCGTCCTAAAACGCTGTTCGAACCGGGTGAGATGGTCCGTGTTAGCGATGGTCCATTTGCCGACTTTAACGGTGTGGTTGAAGAAGTAGATTACGAAAAGAGCCGCCTGAAGGTTTCTGTATCTATCTTCGGTCGTGCTACTCCGGTCGAACTGGATTTTGCCCAGGTCGAAAAGGCGTAATAGCCAGGTTGTAAAAGCAGCGATTAATCGTTGCACAAGGCGCGAGATTGGCATACAATTTCGCGCCTTTTGTTTTTATGTGTCCTGTGCGCATAAAACGATTTATTCACGGGGAGCCTCGTTGAGGCGCTATAACCCACCAGAGGAAATTTAGATGGCTAAGAAAGTACAAGCCTACGTCAAGCTGCAGGTTGCGGCTGGTATGGCGAACCCAAGTCCACCGGTTGGTCCAGCTCTGGGTCAGCAGGGTGTTAACATCATGGAATTCTGTAAAGCGTTTAACGCCAAAACTGATTCCATCGAGAAAGGTCTGCCAATTCCGGTTGTTATTACCGTTTACGCTGACCGTTCTTTCACTTTCGTTACTAAAACCCCACCGGCTGCAGTTCTGCTGAAGAAAGCTGCTGGCATCAAGTCTGGTTCCGGTAAGCCGAACAAAGACAAAGTGGGTAAAGTGACCCGTGCTCAGGTGCGTGAAATCGCAGAAACCAAAGCTGCGGACATGACTGGTTCTGACGTTGAAGCGATGACTCGCTCCATCGAAGGTACTGCTCGTTCCATGGGCCTGGTAGTGGAGGATTAAGAAATGGCTAAACTGACCAAGCGCATGCGCGTGATCCGTGACAAAGTTGATGCGACCAAACAGTATGACATCAACGAAGCCGTTGCTCTGCTCAAAGAGCTGGCCACTGCTAAATTCGTAGAAAGCGTTGACGTTGCTGTTAACCTCGGCATCGACGCTCGTAAATCTGACCAGAACGTACGTGGTGCAACTGTACTGCCGCACGGTACCGGTCGTTCAGTTCGCGTAGCCGTATTTGCCCAGGGTCCTAACGCTGAAGCAGCTAAAGCTGCTGGTGCTGAGCTGGTAGGTATGGAAGATCTGGCAGAGCAGATCAAAAAAGGCGAAATGAACTTTGACGTTGTTATCGCCTCTCCGGATGCAATGCGCGTTGTTGGCCAACTGGGCCAGGTTCTGGGTCCACGTGGCCTGATGCCTAACCCGAAAGTAGGTACTGTAACCCCTAACGTTGCTGAAGCGGTTAAGAACGCTAAAGCGGGTCAGGTTCGTTACCGTAACGACAAAAACGGCATCATTCACACCACCATCGGTAAAGTGGATTTTGACGCTGACAAACTGAAAGAAAACCTGGAATCCCTGCTGGTTGCGCTGAAAAAAGCAAAACCTTCTCAGGCGAAAGGTGTTTTCATTAAGAAAGTTAGCCTGTCTACTACCATGGGTGCAGGTGTTGCGATCGACCAGTCTGGTCTGAGCGCGGTAGCGAACTAATAATCGCTGCTTTACGCGGGCGTTAGATTAGTCTAAAATCTTACGCCCGTTGCCTTGCTTGCAGGGCACACAGAATTTTCGGTTGGAGCCTGGCCTTATCCAGGCCTCCGTCCAAGACCGCAGGTGTTTCGCAAGAAGCTTAATTTCCTGCGTAGACGGTGACAGAACCTGAAGAATATTTTTGATAGTCTTTGGCTTGTTTCTGCTCACCGTATGTCGACGCTCATTATCGTTTTGGTAATGAGTGAAGTGAGTTCCGGGGGAAACCCCGGCTAATATCCAGGAGCAAAGCTAATGGCTTTAAATCTTCAAGACAAACAAGCGATTGTTGCTGAAGTCAGCGAAGTAGCCAAAGGCGCGCTGTCTGCGGTTGTTGCGGATTCCCGTGGCGTTACCGTAGATAAAATGACTGAACTGCGTAAAGCAGGTCGTGAAGCTGGCGTTTACATGCGTGTTGTTCGTAACACCCTGCTGCGCCGCGTCGTTGAAGGTACTCAGTTTGAGTGCCTGAAAGACACGTTTGTTGGTCCAACCTTGATTGCATATTCTATGGAACACCCGGGCGCAGCTGCTCGTTTGTTCAAAGATTTCGCGAAAGCGAATGCAAAATTCGAGGTTAAAGCTGCAGCCTTTGAAGGTGAGCTGATCCCGGCGGCCCAGATCGATCGCCTGGCAACTCTGCCAACTTACGAAGAAGCAATCGCACGCCTGATGGCAACCATGAAAGAAGCCTCTGCAGGCAAACTGGTTCGCACTCTGGCTGCTGTACGCGATCAGAAAGAAGCTGCTTAATAGCGCTTACTTTTCTAACGCATTTGCTTACGTATAAACTAATTCTGATTTTCAGGAACAATTGTTATGTCTATCACTAAAGATCAAATCATTGAAGCAGTATCCGCTATGTCCGTAATGGACGTTGTAGAACTGATTTCTGCAATGGAAGAAAAATTCGGCGTTTCCGCTGCTGCTGCTGTAGCTGTTGCTGCAGGCCCGGCTGAAGCTGCTGAAGAAAAAACTGAGTTCGACGTTATTCTGAAAGCTGTTGGCGCTAACAAAGTTGCCGTTATCAAAGCAGTACGTAGCGCGACTGGCCTGGGTCTGAAAGAAGCAAAAGACCTGGTTGAATCCGCTCCAGCTGCGCTGAAAGAAGGCGTGAGCAAAGATGACGCAGAAGCTCTGAAAAAATCTCTGGAAGAAGCTGGCGCTGAAGTTGAAGTTAAATAAGCCAACCCTTCCGGTTGCAGCCTGAGAAATTAGGCTGATGGCTGGTGACTTTTTAGTCACCAGCCTTTTTGCGCTGTAAGGTACCAGTAGCGTTTCACACTGTTTGGCTGCTGATTTCCTTTCAATGTTTGTCTCTATCGACGACTTAATATACTGCGACTTTCTACGCCGGGAGTTCCGGGGTAAAGCGTAGCGAAATGGTTTAAGAGTGATAGAAACAGGTATTGCGGTGAGTGTTCCACTCTCCGGTCCACAAAATAGTGTTGCACAAACTGTCCCTTCGTCGGACAGATGGGTCGACTTGTCAGCGAGCTGAGGAACCCTATGGTTTACTCCTATACCGAGAAAAAACGTATTCGTAAGGATTTTGGAAAACGTCCGCAAGTGCTGGACATTCCTTATCTCCTTTCTATCCAGCTTGACTCGTTCCAGAAGTTTATCGAGCAAGATCCTGAAGGGCAGTACGGTCTGGAAGCAGCTTTCCGTTCCGTGTTCCCAATCCAGAGCTACAGCGGCAATTCGGAACTGCAGTACGTCAGCTATCGTCTTGGCGAACCAGTTTTCGATGTCAAAGAGTGTCAGATCCGTGGCGTGACGTATTCTGCTCCGCTGCGCGTAAAACTGCGTCTGGTGATCTATGAGCGTGAAGCGCCGGAAGGCACCGTAAAAGACATTAAAGAACAAGAAGTCTACATGGGTGAAATTCCACTCATGACTGACAACGGTACGTTTGTTATCAACGGAACTGAGCGTGTCATCGTATCTCAGTTGCACCGTAGCCCAGGCGTGTTCTTTGACAGTGATAAGGGTAAAACCCACTCTTCAGGAAAGGTGCTGTATAACGCACGTATCATTCCTTACCGTGGTTCCTGGCTGGATTTCGAATTCGACCCGAAAGACAACCTGTTCGTACGTATCGACCGTCGTCGCAAACTGCCAGCGACCATTATTCTGCGTGCGTTGAACTACACCACTGAGCAGATCCTCGATCTGTTCTTTGAGAAAGTTAATTTCGAAATCCGTGACAACAAGCTGCAGATGGAACTGGTGCCGGAACGCCTGCGTGGCGAGACCGCATCCTTTGACATCGAAGCGGACGGCAAAGTGTATGTCGAAAAAGGCCGCCGTATTACCGCGCGCCACATTCGCCAGCTGGAAAAAGACGATATCAAGCTTATCGAAGTTCCGGTTGAATACATTGCTGGTAAAGTTGCGGCTAAAGACTATGTTGATGCTTCTACCGGCGAACTGATTTGCCCGGCGAACATGGAACTGTCTTTGGATCTGCTGGCTAAACTGAGCCAGTCTGGTCACAAACGCATCGAAACGCTGTTCACTAACGATCTGGATCATGGCCCGTACATCTCCGAGACCATCCGCGTCGACCCAACCAACGATCGCCTGAGCGCGCTGGTTGAGATCTACCGCATGATGCGTCCTGGCGAGCCACCAACGCGTGAAGCGGCTGAAAGCCTGTTTGAGAACCTGTTCTTCTCCGAAGACCGTTATGATCTGTCAGCGGTTGGTCGTATGAAGTTCAACCGTTCTCTGCTGCGTGATGAAATCGAAGGTTCAGGCATCCTGAGCAAAGACGACATCATCCAGGTTATGCGTAAGCTTATCGGTATTCGTAACGGCCAGGGCGAAGTGGATGATATCGACCACCTCGGCAACCGCCGTATCCGTTCCGTAGGCGAAATGGCGGAAAACCAGTTCCGTGTTGGTCTGGTACGCGTTGAGCGTGCGGTGAAAGAGCGTCTGTCTTTAGGCGATCTGGATACCCTGATGCCTCAGGATATGATCAACGCCAAGCCAATCTCTGCGGCAGTGAAAGAGTTCTTCGGTTCCAGCCAGCTGTCTCAGTTTATGGACCAGAACAACCCGCTGTCTGAGATTACGCACAAACGTCGTATCTCCGCACTCGGCCCGGGTGGTTTAACCCGTGAGCGCGCAGGCTTTGAAGTACGTGACGTACACCCAACCCACTACGGTCGTGTATGTCCAATCGAAACGCCTGAAGGCCCGAACATCGGTCTGATCAACTCCCTGTCTGTTTATGCACAGACCAACGAATACGGTTTTCTGGAAACGCCGTATCGTCGTGTAGTTGAAGGCGTGGTAACAGACGAGATTCATTACCTGTCTGCTATCGAAGAAGGTAACTACGTTATCGCCCAGGCGAACACCAACCTGGACGAAGAAGGCCGTTTCGTAGACGACCTGGTTACCTGCCGTAGCAAAGGCGAATCAAGCTTGTTCAGCAACGACCAGGTTGACTACATGGACGTTTCCACCCAGCAGGTGGTTTCCGTCGGGGCAAGCCTGATCCCGTTCCTGGAACACGATGACGCCAACCGTGCCTTGATGGGCGCGAACATGCAACGTCAGGCGGTTCCAACGCTGCGCGCCGATAAGCCGCTGGTTGGTACCGGTATGGAACGTGCTGTAGCCGTTGACTCCGGCGTGACCGCCGTAGCCAAACGTGGCGGTACCGTTCAGTACGTGGATGCTTCCCGTATCGTTATCAAAGTTAACGAAGACGAGATGCATGCCGGCGAAGCGGGTATCGACATCTATAACCTGACTAAGTACACCCGTTCTAACCAGAACACCTGCATCAATCAGATGCCATGTGTGTCCCTGGGCGAGCCTATTGAACGTGGCGACGTGCTGGCAGACGGCCCGTCTACCGACCTTGGTGAACTGGCGCTTGGCCAGAACATGCGCGTAGCGTTCATGCCGTGGAACGGTTACAACTTCGAAGACTCCATCCTCGTATCCGAGCGTGTGGTTCAGGAAGATCGTTTCACTACTATTCACATCCAGGAACTGGCATGTGTGTCTCGAGACACCAAGCTGGGGCCGGAAGAGATTACCGCCGACATCCCTAACGTGGGTGAAGCTGCGCTCTCCAAGCTGGATGAATCCGGTATCGTTTATATCGGTGCTGAAGTGACCGGTGGCGACATTCTGGTTGGTAAGGTAACGCCGAAAGGTGAAACCCAGCTGACGCCAGAAGAGAAGCTGCTGCGTGCCATCTTCGGTGAGAAAGCGTCTGACGTTAAAGACTCTTCTCTGCGCGTACCAAACGGCGTTTCCGGTACCGTTATCGATGTGCAGGTCTTTACCCGCGATGGCGTGGAAAAAGACAAGCGCGCGCTGGAAATCGAAGAGATGCAGCTCAAGCAGGCTAAGAAAGACCTGACTGAAGAACTGCAAATCTTCGAAGCTGGTCTGTTTGCCCGTATCCATGCGGTGCTGGTTGCCGGCGGCGTTGAAGCTGAGAAGCTCGACAAACTGCCTCGTGACCGTTGGCTGGAACTGGGTCTGAGCGACGAAGAGAAGCAAAACCAGCTGGAGCAGCTGGCGGAGCAGTACGACGAGCTGAAGCACGAGTTTGAGAAGAAACTTGAAGCCAAGCGCCGCAAAATCACTCAGGGCGATGACCTGGCACCTGGCGTGCTGAAAATCGTTAAAGTGTATCTGGCCGTTAAACGTCAGATTCAGCCTGGTGACAAGATGGCAGGTCGTCACGGGAACAAAGGTGTTATCTCCAAGATCAACCCGATCGAAGATATGCCTTACGATGAAAACGGCACGCCGGTAGACATCGTACTGAACCCGCTGGGCGTACCGTCTCGTATGAACATCGGTCAGATTCTGGAAACCCACCTGGGTATGGCTGCGAAAGGCATCGGTGAGAAAATCAACGCGATGCTCAAACAGCAGCAGGAAGTCGCCAAACTGCGCGAATTCATTCAGAAAGCGTACGACCTGGGTACAGACGTTCGTCAGAAGGTTGATCTGAATACCTTCAGCGATGAAGAAGTTCTGCGCCTGGCTGAAAACCTGAAAAAAGGTATGCCGATCGCTACTCCGGTATTCGACGGTGCCAAAGAGTCTGAAATCAAAGAGCTGCTGCAACTGGGCGGTCTGCCATCTTCTGGTCAGATTACCCTGTTCGATGGCCGTACCGGTGAGCAGTTTGAGCGTCAGGTAACCGTAGGTTACATGTACATGCTGAAACTGAACCACCTGGTTGATGACAAAATGCACGCGCGTTCTACCGGTTCTTACAGCCTGGTTACTCAGCAACCGCTGGGTGGTAAGGCTCAGTTCGGTGGTCAGCGCTTCGGTGAGATGGAAGTGTGGGCGCTGGAAGCATACGGCGCTGCTTATACCCTGCAGGAAATGCTGACCGTTAAGTCTGATGACGTGAACGGCCGTACTAAGATGTATAAAAACATCGTGGACGGTAATCACCAGATGGAACCGGGCATGCCGGAATCCTTCAACGTACTGTTGAAAGAGATCCGTTCGCTGGGTATCAACATCGAGCTGGAAGACGAGTAATTACTCGCATCTGCTGTACTGGTTACAGGATGTCCGGGTCACACCGGACGTCTCTGAGAAGTCTCACTCCGACGGGAGCTAATCCGTGAAAGACTTACTTAAGTTTCTGAAAGCGCAAACTAAGACCGAAGAGTTTGATGCGATCAAAATTGCTCTGGCATCGCCAGACATGATCCGTTCATGGTCGTTCGGTGAAGTTAAAAAGCCGGAAACCATTAACTATCGTACGTTCAAACCAGAACGTGACGGTCTGTTCTGTGCCCGTATTTTCGGGCCAGTAAAAGACTATGAGTGCCTGTGCGGTAAGTACAAGCGCCTGAAACACCGTGGCGTAATCTGTGAGAAGTGCGGCGTTGAAGTGACCCAGACTAAAGTACGCCGTGAGCGTATGGGCCACATCGAACTGGCTTCCCCAACTGCGCACATTTGGTTCCTGAAATCGCTGCCATCCCGTATCGGCCTGCTGTTAGACATGCCGCTGCGTGATATCGAACGCGTACTGTACTTCGAATCTTATGTTGTTATCGAAGGCGGGATGACCAACCTCGAGCGTCGTCAGATCCTGACTGAAGAGCAGTATCTGGATGCGCTGGAAGAGTTCGGTGACGAATTCGACGCGAAGATGGGTGCGGAAGCTATTCAGGCCCTGCTGAAAAGCATGGATCTGGAGCAAGAGTGTGAAACTCTGCGCGAAGAGCTGAACGAAACGAATTCCGAAACCAAACGTAAAAAGCTGACCAAGCGTATCAAGCTGCTGGAAGCGTTCGTTCAGTCTGGTAACAAGCCAGAGTGGATGATCCTGACCGTTCTGCCGGTTCTGCCGCCAGATCTGCGTCCGCTGGTACCGCTGGACGGCGGTCGTTTCGCCACGTCGGATCTGAACGATCTGTATCGTCGCGTTATTAACCGTAACAACCGTCTGAAACGTCTGCTGGATCTGGCTGCGCCTGACATCATCGTACGTAACGAAAAACGTATGCTGCAGGAAGCGGTAGATGCCCTGCTGGATAACGGCCGTCGCGGTCGTGCGATCACCGGTTCTAACAAGCGTCCTCTGAAATCTTTGGCCGACATGATCAAAGGTAAACAGGGTCGTTTCCGTCAGAACCTGCTGGGTAAACGTGTTGACTACTCCGGTCGTTCTGTTATCACCGTAGGTCCATACCTGCGTCTGCATCAGTGCGGTCTGCCGAAGAAAATGGCGCTGGAGCTGTTCAAACCGTTCATCTACGGCAAGCTGGAACTGCGTGGTCTTGCTACCACCATTAAAGCTGCGAAGAAAATGGTTGAGCGCGAAGAAGCGATCGTCTGGGATATTCTGGATGAAGTTATCCGCGAACACCCGGTACTGCTGAACCGTGCACCAACCCTGCACCGTTTGGGTATCCAGGCATTTGAACCGGTACTGATCGAAGGTAAAGCTATCCAGCTTCACCCGCTGGTTTGTGCGGCCTATAACGCCGACTTCGATGGTGACCAGATGGCAGTACACGTTCCGCTGACGCTTGAAGCTCAGCTGGAAGCGCGTGCGCTGATGATGTCTACCAACAACATCCTGTCACCTGCGAACGGCGAGCCAATCATCGTTCCTTCTCAGGACGTTGTATTGGGTCTGTACTACATGACCCGTGACTGTGTTAACGCCAAAGGCGAAGGCATGGTGCTGACTGGCCCTAAAGAAGCCGAGCGTATTTATCGCGCGGGTCTGGCCTCTTTGCATGCGCGTGTAAAAGTGCGTATCACCGAGTATGAAAAAGATGCAAACGACGAGTTCGTTGCGAAAACCAGCCTGATCGACACTACCGTAGGTCGTGCGATTCTGTGGATGATCGTACCGAAAGGTCTGCCTTTCTCCATCGTCAACCAGGCGCTGGGCAAGAAAGCTATCTCCAAAATGCTGAACACCTGTTACCGCATTTTGGGTCTGAAGCCGACCGTAATCTTCGCTGACCAGACAATGTATACCGGCTTTGCTTATGCAGCGCGTTCAGGTGCATCTGTTGGTATCGATGACATGGTCATCCCGGAGAAGAAAACTGAAATCATTTCTGAAGCCGAAGCAGAAGTTGCTGAGATTCAGGAACAGTTCCAGTCCGGTCTGGTTACCGCGGGCGAGCGTTACAACAAAGTTATCGATATCTGGGCCGCGGCGAACGATCGTGTATCCAAAGCGATGATGGACAACCTGCAAACTGAAACCGTTATTAACCGTGACGGTCAGGAAGAGCAGCAGGTTTCCTTCAACAGCATTTACATGATGGCCGACTCCGGTGCGCGTGGTTCTGCAGCACAGATTCGTCAGCTGGCAGGTATGCGTGGTCTGATGGCGAAACCAGATGGTTCCATCATCGAAACGCCAATCACCGCGAACTTCCGTGAAGGTCTGAACGTACTTCAGTACTTCATTTCGACCCACGGTGCTCGTAAAGGTCTGGCGGATACCGCACTGAAAACAGCGAACTCCGGTTATCTGACTCGTCGTCTGGTTGACGTCGCGCAGGATCTGGTGGTGACCGAAGATGACTGTGGTACTCACGAAGGCATCCTGATGACTCCGGTTATCGAAGGTGGCGACGTTAAAGAACCACTGCGCGATCGCGTATTGGGCCGTGTTACGGCTGAAGACGTGCTCAAGCCTGGCACTGCGGATATCCTGGTAACGCGTAACACCCTGCTGAACGAGCAATGGTGTGACCTGTTAGAAGCTAACTCCGTTGACAGCGTAAAAGTACGTTCCGTAGTAGGTTGCGAAACTGACTTCGGCGTGTGTGCACACTGCTATGGTCGCGACCTGGCACGTGGTCACATCATCAACAAAGGTGAAGCTATCGGGGTTATCGCGGCACAGTCCATTGGTGAACCTGGTACACAGCTGACGATGCGTACGTTCCACATCGGTGGTGCGGCATCTCGTTCTGCTGCTGAATCCAGCATTCAGGTTAAGAACAAAGGCAGCATCAAGCTCAGCAACGCGAAGTCGGTTGTGAACTCTACCGGTAAGCTGGTAGTCACTTCCCGTAACACCGAGCTGAAGCTGATTGACGAATTCGGTCGTACCAAAGAGAGCTATAAAGTTCCTTACGGTGCGGTAATGGCGAAAGGTGACGGCGAGCAGGTTGCAGCGGGCGAAACCGTAGCAAACTGGGATCCGCACACCATGCCGGTCATCACCGAGGTAAGCGGCTTCATTCGCTTCACCGACATGATTGACGGCCAGACCATTACTCGTCAGACCGACGAACTGACCGGTCTGTCATCTCTGGTGGTTCTGGATTCTGCAGAACGTACCGCGGGTGGTAAAGACCTGCGTCCGGCGCTGAAAATCGTTGATGCTCAGGGCAATGACGTGCTGATCCCAGGCTCCGATATGCCTGCTCAGTACTTCCTGCCGGGTAAAGCGATTGTTCAGCTGGAAGATGGCATTCAGATCAGTGCGGGTGATACCCTGGCGCGTATTCCTCAGGAATCCGGCGGTACCAAGGATATTACCGGTGGTCTGCCACGCGTTGCTGACCTGTTCGAAGCGCGTCGTCCGAAAGAGCCTGCGATCCTTGCTGAAATCAGCGGTATCATCTCGTTTGGTAAAGAAACCAAAGGCAAACGCCGCCTGGTTATCTCCCCAATCGACGGCAGCGATGCTTACGAAGAGATGATTCCGAAATGGCGTCAGCTGAACGTGTTCGAAGGTGAGCGCGTTGAACGTGGTGACGTGGTTTCCGATGGTCCAGAGTCTCCGCACGACATTCTGCGTCTGCGTGGCGTGTATGCTGTGACCCGTTACATCACCAACGAAGTGCAGGACGTTTACCGTCTGCAGGGCGTTAAGATTAACGATAAACACATCGAAGTCATCGTGCGTCAGATGCTGCGTAAAGCAACCATCGTTAACGCCGGCAGCTCCGACTTCCTGGAAGGTGAGCAGGCTGAATACTCTCGCATCAAGATCGCTAACCGCGAGCTGGAAGCTAATGGCAAGATCAACGTCTCCTTTGCACGCGATCTGCTGGGTATCACCAAAGCTTCTCTGGCAACCGAGTCCTTCATCTCCGCGGCATCGTTCCAGGAGACCACTCGTGTGCTTACCGAAGCAGCCGTTGCGGGTAAACGTGACGAACTGCGCGGCCTGAAAGAGAACGTTATCGTGGGTCGTCTGATCCCGGCTGGTACCGGCTATGCGTACCATCAGGATCGTATGCGCCGTCGCGCTGCGGGTGAAGCTCCGGTTGTACCTCAGGTTACCGCTGAAGACGCTTCTGCAAGCCTTGCAGAACTGTTGAACGCCGGCAACCTCGGTGGCAACGACGAGTAATCGTTCGTAAGCTAACGCTAAATTAAAAACCCGCTTCGGCGGGTTTTTTTACGGCCGTATTCTGGCACCAAACGCAATTATTCTTCGGCGATGAAACGCAAAGTACCAGCCTGACGCTCCGGCTTACCGGTATCGCGGGTATGGTTAACGCCATCCATCACAGGTACTTCCGTAAAATCGAACGGGCTGATTCCCTCAAGGCAGGCCACGTTCACACCATACTGATTCTGGTTAGAACGCCGCTGGTGATGTGTGTAAATTCCGCAACGGGAACAGAAGAAGTGTTGCGCTGTTCCGGTATTAAACCGATAACTGCTCAGCATCTCTTTTCCTTGTAGAATAGCGATCCCGCCCATTTCTGCTGAAACCACCACGGCACCGCGCATACGACAGTATGAACAGTTACAGCGGCGTGCAGAGCGGAGCCCATCGCTTAGGGTGACTTCAAAACGTATTGCCCCGCAGTGGCATTTTCCGTTCAGGATATGCGTATCTTCAACCATATCTCATGCTCCCGGCACGTAATGTAACGTCAGGCTTTAACTCTGAAAAGCATAGAACAATTAAGAGGAAATTTTGCGAAGCAAAACTCGAACGATGTTTAGCAGGATTTACTACAAGAAATAAAAATGCCCGGCGGCGCGGGCATTTTCATCTGTATAGCATGCAGTTAGTTGATAAGGGGCAAACGGCGATACAGTTCAATCATGTCGCCCGCCAGATCCTGAATGACCATCGCATTCATCAGGTGGTCCTGAGAATGAACGGTGATCAAATTAACAGGCAGTTTGCCGGTGCCTTCGTCCAGGCCGATAAGCTGGGTTTGAATTTTGTGAGCATGCTTCACAAATTCTCTGGACTCTTCCATCGCTTGCTCTGCCGCTGCAAAATCTCCTTTGCGCGCGAGCTGCAATGCCGTCAGTGCCTGGCTACGTGCGCTACCGGCGTTGACCAGCAATTCCATGATAATTGATTCTAAATCTTCCACGTCTACATCACTCCATCAGTTTTAAAGCCTTATCGAGCACTACGTCACCTTTCATCATGCCGTAATCCATCATATCGATAACGGCGACGGTTTTACCCATCGGCTCGGCGATAGCCTGGAGCCTGGCGTGCTCATATTTAACCTGAGGACCGAGAAGCACAATATCAGCGGTATCGATATTGTCTTTAAATTCTGCGACAGGAACAGCCTTGATAGTGACTTCGATACCTTTCTTCGACGCTGCATCCTTCATACGTTGAACCAGAATGCTGGTAGACATACCTGCAGCACAACACAATACGATATTTTTCATAATATGCTCTCAATGCCCATTGGATAGACAGATAATTATCCGCGAGGCGCCTGTCCAACAACCGCTTTAGCTTGATTGTGTGTCAGGTATCACAAAAGAATCTGCAAAATCCTGAAACCGGTTACAGCGCTTGTTTTTCCGTAAGAAACTGTGTGCTCAATTTGCGAAAGGCGGGGCGGCAATGAGAGGGGAAGGTTGCCACCCCGGTCGGGAACAAAAACCGACGGAGTGACAATATTTCGTGCGGGTCGTTACGACAATGCTTGTTTACAGCGCTTTCGGCAGCGCTCTGATACTTATTTCCCGCTTGTGCAATATTACATCGTTACTGCGAGCTTCTTCCCAGAAAACTGTCCCAGTCTTTCCAGACGGGCTGTAAGCCTGAACGAGTCAACGCCGCGGCGACTTCTGCCGGCGTTCGTCCATCGTGTGGAGCAAACTGCTCAAGCTCAGGATGATTATCGGCATAGCCTCCCGGCTGTGTTTTAGAAAACGCGCTGACATTGTTGATGGCTATCGGGATGACGCTATCGCGGAACCACGGCGATTCGCGGGTTGACAGCGAAAGCTCGACGTCGGGCGCCAGCAGGCGAAAAGTGCAGATCGCCTGCACCAGCTGGCTTTCGCTCATTACCGAAGCGGGTTCTACACCGCCGGTGCAGGGCCGCAGGCGAGGAAACGAAATTGAATAACGGCTTTGCCAGTAATGTTGCTGGAGCCACAGCAGATGTTCCGCCACCATAAAACAGTCGGTACGCCAGCTATCGGAAAGGCCAGTTAGCGCACCGAGTCCGATTTTATCCATCCCCGCGCGTCCCAGCCGATCCGGCGTTTCCAGGCGCCAGAAAAAATCCTGCTTATTGCCCTTCAGATGGTGTTGTGCGTACACCGCCTGGTGGTAGGTTTCCTGGTAAACCATCACGCCGTCCAGCCCGAGCGTTTTCAGCTCCGCATATTCATGCTCGTCCAGCGGCTGCACCTCCATTTGCAGCGAGCTGAAGTGGCTGCGGATTGCAGGCAGATGCTGGCGGAAATAATCCATGCCCACTTTGGTCTGATGCTCTCCGGTGACCAGCAGCAGATGTTCAAACCCCAGTCTGCGTATCGCCTCGCATTCCTTTGCAATCTCGAACTCGTCCAGCGTTTTGCGCTTAAGCTTGTTGCTCATTGAAAAACCGCAATAGGTACAGTCGTTGGCGCAGAGATTAGAAAGATAAAGCGGCACATAAAAACTGACGGTGTTGCCAAAACGCTGGCGGGTCAAACGCTGTGCCTGTTGGGCGAGCGGCTCGAGATACTGGCTGGCTGCCGGGGAAAGCAGGGCCATAAGGTTGTCGCGAGTAACTTTCCGGCTGCTTAGCGCCTGCTCAACGTCCGCTGACGTTTTGCTATTAATACGTAGCGTGATGTCGTCCCAGTCCAGCTCGCGCCAGCGGTCGGTGAAAGTTGCCGCCATCACGCTTCCTCCTGGCTGAACTGAAGAAACTGCGTTAACGGGCTGGAAGCCTGCGCCTGCTGGTGGCGCGTGCCCAGACCTGCCTGAAAGGCAATAACTCCGGCCTCTACCGCCAGCCGAAAAGCTTGCGCCATCTGCACCGGGTCTCGTGCCACGGCAATCGCGGTGTTCACCAGAACGGCAGAAGCGCCCATCTCCAGCGCTTCGGCGGCATGGCCTGGCGCACCAATCCCCGCATCAACAACCACCGGCACCTTTGCCTGATCAATGATGATTTCCAGCAATGCGCGCGTCTGTAAACCCTGATTTGAGCCAATGGGCGCCCCAAGCGGCATCACGGCGGCACATCCCACATCTTCCAGCCGCTTGCACAAAACCGGATCCGCGCCGCAATACGGCAGAACGACAAATCCCTGTTTGACGAGCATTTCGGCAGCTTTCAGCGTTTCAATGGGATCGGGCATCAGGTAGCGCGCATCCGGGTGAATTTCCAGCTTTATCCAGTGTGTGCCAAGCGCCTCGCGGGCCAGTTGTGCGGCAAATATGGCTTCATCCGCTGTTTTTGCGCCGGAAGTATTGGGTAGCAACTGCACGCCTGCTTCCAGCAGCGGGTTGAGAATCGCGTCATTATGATTTCTCAAATCGACACGTTTCATCGCCATCGTTACCAGCTGTGAACCGGAGGCGCGAATGGCGTCGACCATCACCTCCGAAGAAGAAAACTTCCCGGTACCGGTAAACAGGTGAGAAGAAAACGTTTTATCAGCAATCTGTAGCATATCAACCTCCGGCAATGGCCTGAAAAAGCAGGATCTGGTCGCCCTCATGCAGCATATGGACTTCCCAAAGCTCTCGCGGGACGATTGTCTGGTTTACAGCCAGCGCGACGCCCGGCTCCAGTAAACGTAAGTGTTCCAGCAGTTTTGCCAGCGTAAGGCTATCGGCACACTGCATTGGCTCATCGTTGAAGTGGATGCGCATCTGCTCCTCCACAAACCGGACACTGAGCGGACTTTTGCATGCTCAAGGCGCGCCAGCTATGCTGACGGGCGTCGAACAGCCGCAATGAACCACTCGCCGGAACCATGCCGGTAAGGAGCTTGATGGCTTCGAGCGCCTGTAGTGTACCCATCACGCCGACGACCGGACCGATTACGCCTGCGGTGCGGCAGTTTCGTTCAGGCTCGTTTTCATCCGGCCACACGCAGCGATAGCATCCGTTATTCCACGGCGGCGTTAACACCATTAATTGCCCGCCAAAGCCCACGGCGCTGGCGGAAATTAGCGGCTTATGATGTGTAACGCAGGCGGCGTTAATCGCCTGACGTGTAGTCATGTTATCGCTGCAATCAAGCACCAGACTGACGTTGTTGACCGCCTGACTGAGGGCTTCTCCGTGCAAACGTTCACTTATTATCTGTAGTGCGATACCCGGATTAAGCTGCTGAAGGTGATGCCGGGCAGCCTGCGATTTCGGCTGGCCGATGTCCTGCGAGGTGAATAAAATCTGCCGCTGGAGATTACTGATATGCACGTTGTCGTCATCAGCCAGCACCAGCGTGCCGACGCCTGCGGCTGCAAGGTAAAGCGCAGCCGGAGAGCCTAAGCCGCCCAGCCCAACAATAAGTACGCGGCTGGCGAGCAGTTTTTGCTGCCCTTCAAGAGCGACATCCTCCAGCAGAAGCTGGCGGCTGTAGCGCATGAAATCTGCGTCATTCATCGCCTGCTCCTGCGAGTTCAAGAAGCTGCGCCGTAGCTGCGCGCCAGTCGGCAGACTGAGTTATCGCGCTGACAACCGCCACGCTCCCCACGCCAGTTGCGAGCACCGCAGGAACGCGGTCGATACTGATGCCGCCGATTGCCACGGTTGGATAATCCCCGAGGACTTTGATATGCGCGGCGAGCTGCTCCAGCCCTTGCGGAGAAGAGGGCATCTGCTTGGTGTTGGTCGGGAAAACGTGCCCCAGCGCGATGTAAGAAGGACGAGCTGCCAGAGCGCGATCCATTTCCATATTATCGTGCGTGGAAAGCCCGAGGCGCAGCCCCGCGGCGCGAATGGCGTCCAGGTCTGCCACATCCAGATCCTCCTGACCCAGATGTACGCCATAAGCGCGGTGTTTGACCGCTAACCGCCAGTAATCGTTAATGAACAAGCGTGCTTCAAAGCGCTCGCCGAGCCTGATGGCGGCGATAACATCGGCTTCGATCTCTTCGTCACGCTTATCTTTGATGCGTAACTGAATGGTGCGAACGCCTGCCTCAAGCAGGCGGGCAATCCACGCCACGCTATCCACAACCGGGTAAAGCCCCAGCCGCTGCGGTACGGCAGGAAAGGCGGATTTAGCCGTCATACTTCCTCCTGGCGCAGATAAATCTCACCGCCTTTGGCCCGGAAGGACTGCGACATAACTTCCATACCGACCTCAATGGCTTGCTTCGCGGCGAAGTCACGGACTTCCTGGGAGATTTTCATCGAGCAGAATTTTGGGCCGCACATCGAGCAGAAGTGGGCAACTTTGCCGGATTCCTGCGGCAGCGTTTCGTCGTGATAAGCGCGTGCGGTGAAGGGATCAAGCGCCAGGTTAAACTGGTCTTCCCAGCGGAATTCGAAACGCGCTTTCGACATGGCGTTATCGCGAATCTGTGCGCCAGGATGGCCTTTTGCCAGATCCGCGGCGTGGGCCGCAATTTTGTAGGTGATGAGCCCCTGCTTAACGTCTTCTTTATTAGGCAAGCCCAGGTGCTCTTTTGGCGTGACGTAACAAAGCATCGCGCAGCCAAACCAGCCGATCATCGCCGCGCCAATACCGGACGTGAAGTGATCATAACCGGGTGCGATATCGGTTGTTAACGGTCCAAGCGTGTAGAACGGCGCCTCGTGGCAGTGCTCCAGTTCTTCCGTCATGTTACGGCGGATCATCTGCATCGGCACGTGTCCCGGTCCTTCAATCATCACCTGCACGTCATACTCCCAGGCGATTTTTGTCAGCTCGCCCAGCGTGTGCAGTTCGGCGAATTGTGCTTCGTCGTTGGCATCCTGAATAGAACCCGGACGCAGGCCGTCGCCCAGCGAAAGCGAGACGTCATAGGCGGCGCAGATTTCACAGATTTCGCGGAAATGGTCGTAGAGAAAGTTTTCCTGATGATGAGACAGGCACCACTTCGCCATAATTGAGCCGCCGCGCGAGACAATGCCGGTGAGGCGTTTGGCGGTCATCGGCACGTAGCGCAGCAGCACGCCCGCATGGATGGTGAAGTAGTCAACGCCTTGCTCGGCCTGCTCCAGCAGCGTGTCGCGGAACGTTTCCCAGCTCAGGTCTTCGGCGATGCCGTTTACTTTTTCCAGCGCCTGATAAATCGGCACGGTGCCGATTGGCACCGGGCTGTTACGCAAAATCCATTCGCGGGTTTCGTGAATATAACGGCCGGTGGAGAGATCCATCACCGTATCCGCACCCCAGCGGGTGGACCAGACCAGTTTTTCCACTTCCTCTTCAATGGAAGAGGTCACCGCCGAGTTGCCGATGTTGGCGTTGACCTTCACAAGGAAATTGCGCCCGATAATCATCGGTTCAGATTCAGGATGGTTGATATTGGCGGGAATAATCGCCCGGCCTGCCGCCACTTCGTCACGTACAAACTCCGGCGTGATGTTTTCCGGCAGGCGAGCGCCAAAGCCAACACCTGGATGCTGGTGGCGTAAAACGGCATCGCGAATACGCTCGCGCCCCATGTTTTCGCGCACGGCGATAAATTCCATCTCTGGCGTGACGATGCCTTTGCGGGCGTAATGCAGCTGGGTCACGCGTTGGCCGATTTTAGCGCGACGCGGCGTGAGGCGGGTTTCAAAACGCAGATCGTCCAGGCCGTCGTCAGCCAGGCGCTCTTTGGTGTAAGCGGAGCTGCGGTCGCTCAGCGTTTCGCTGTCGTCACGTTCTTCAATCCAGCCGCTGCGTAACGGCGAAAGCCCGCGTAGCACATCGATGGTGATATCCGGATCGCCGTACGGGCCGGAGGTGTCATAAACCGGCACCGCGTCGTTGGGTTCGTACTGTGGATTGTCTTTGCTGCCGCCCGTCATCGTTGGGCTAAGCTGAATTTCACGCATCGGCACACGGATGTCTTCCCGCGAACC
Organism: Cedecea colo; assembly: GCF_011808225.1. Classification (GTDB taxonomy): domain Bacteria; phylum Pseudomonadota; class Gammaproteobacteria; order Enterobacterales; family Enterobacteriaceae; genus Dryocola; species Dryocola colo. Next base: position 20,332 of record NZ_SOYS01000016.1, read on the forward strand.
GGTCAGATAGATGCGCTGCGAGGCAGGAAAAGCGGTGCCTTCGAGCGTATTGATAAAATGCTGGGCGGCAGCGCGTTGTTCGCGACGGGTTGGTTTTTTTTCAGATGCAGACATAGCTCATTCCAGTGTTTTCAGGAGTGGCTTGTCAGACGACGGATGGAGTAATGGATATGGGATAACCGAAAACGGGTGCTCCCAAAAGCAGAATTACTCTTGTTCCCTTCGCAGGTTTTAACCTGATCAGGTTCCGCGGATCCCGAATTAACGGTCTCAGCCGGTGCTTTCGCACTCGGCACTCCGACAAGAAGAAATCCGTATTGCTACGGATCGGTTTGTAAACTACTCGTTAACGGCACAGAACTCAAGCCGGGCGTGCAAGGCCGCTGGCATCGTTTGCGCTGCTGTGCAGGTTATTGGCATAGGCCAACTCAATGAGTTTATCTTCCAGCGAGAAACGTGCTTCCAGCGCCTCACCGATGCCAGACAACGCCTGCTGGAACTCAATGCAGTTATCATCGTCAATGGCATTTTCCAGATTGGTATCGTAAAACTCCATGATCTGCTGGGTATTGGCTTCCAGCTGCGGGTAGATTTGCGTGGCGGCTAAAAGGGGACTGGTGCCTTCTATTTCGTCGGTAATGCGCTCATAAATATTGAAATGCCCGGCGGAAAGGTAGTCGACAAGATTGTGGCAAAACGTATCCAGCGCCTTTTCATCAAGCGCAGAATGAGATTCCTTGTTAGGCTTGATCCCGACCATGTTGTAATACGCCACCAACAACTGTTTGCGGGCATAAAGCCATTGGTCGACTAACTCATTACTACCACCAACGCGCTCAGTCAGACTCTCTAACTGGTTAAGCATGATTGACTCCGTGAGTTATAAGATTTAACGCAAACGCACCCAAAAAACTGTAACGACTATCATTTATACCAGTGTCGAGGGGGATGTGCACCAGGTTATGGAACGTGTAATTCAAAAGTTAGACCATGGCTGGTTTATCGTCAGCCACGAGCAAAAATTGTGGCTGCCAAAAGGCGAGCTGCCTCATGGGGCGGCAACCGACTTTCAGCTCGACGGCGTGGAAGGCAGGCAAATTGGCGAATGGGACGGTGAGGCGGTCTGGCTGGTTCAGCAAAATCGCCGCCAGGACATGGGCTCGGTGCGACAGATTATCGATCGGGACGCAGGTTTGTTCCAGCTTGCAGGACGCGGCGTGCAGCTTGCGGAATTCTATCGTTCCCATAAATTTTGTGGCTATTGCGGACACGAAATGCACGAAAGCAGAAGCGAATGGGCCATGCTGTGCAGCCATTGCCATGAACGTTATTACCCGCAGATCGCCCCTTGCATCATCGTGGCGATTCGCCGCGACGACCATATTCTGCTGGCCCAGCATACGCGCCATCGCAACGGGGTTTATACCGTACTGGCCGGATTCGTTGAGGTTGGCGAAACCCTCGAACAGGCCGTTGCACGTGAGGTGATGGAAGAGAGCAGCATCCGGGTGAAAAACCTGCGTTACGTGACCTCGCAGCCCTGGCCTTTCCCGCAATCATTGATGACGGCGTTTATGGCGGAATATCACAGCGGTGACATTAAAATCGACCCGAAAGAGCTGATAGATGCGCAATGGTATCGCTACGACCAGCTACCGCTCATCCCGGCGGCCGGCACCGTGGCGCGTCGTTTGATTGAGGATACCGTTGCTGCTTGTCGGGCGGAGTACGGGACGTGGTAAACTGGCGGCATACAGCCAAAGGAAATGCAAATATGACTGAACTGAAGAACGATCGTTACCTGCGCGCCCTGCAACGTCAGCCCGTAGATATCACTCCGGTATGGATGATGCGGCAGGCGGGGCGTTATCTGCCGGAGTACAAAGCTACCCGTGCCCAGGCCGGCGATTTTATGTCGCTGTGCAAAAACGCCGAACTGGCCTGCGAAGTGACCTTGCAGCCGCTGCGTCGCATGCGGCTTGATGCGGCGATCCTCTTCTCTGATATCCTTACCGTGCCGGATGCGATGGGGCTTGGTCTTTATTTCGAAGCGGGTGAAGGCCCACGCTTTACCTCGCCGGTTACCAGCCGTGCCGATGTAGAAAAGCTGCCGATTCCCGATCCGGAAGACGAGCTGGGCTACGTGATGAACGCGGTACGCACCATCCGTAAAAACCTGGCAGGCCAGGTGCCGTTGATCGGTTTCTCCGGTAGTCCGTGGACGCTGGCGACCTATATGGTCGAAGGCGGCAGCAGCAAAGCTTTTACCGTTATCAAAAAAATGATGTATGCCGATCCGCAGGCGCTGCATCTGCTGCTTGATAAGCTGGCGCAAAGCGTCACGCTGTATCTTAACGCGCAAATCAAAGCGGGCGCGCAGGCGGTGATGATTTTCGATACCTGGGGCGGCGTGTTGACCGGGCGCGACTATCAACAGTTCTCCCTCTATTACATGCATAAAATCGTCGATGGCCTGCTGCGTGAAAACGAAGGTCGCCGCGTGCCGGTAACGCTGTTTACCAAAGGCGGCGGACAGTGGCTGGAAGCCATGGCGGAGACCGGCTGTGACGCGTTAGGTCTGGACTGGACCACGGACATTGCCGATGCTCGCCGCCGCGTGGGAGACAAAGTTGCGCTGCAAGGAAATATGGACCCGTCTATGCTTTACGCTCCACCTGCCCGCATCGAAGAAGAAGTGGCGACGATTCTGGAAGGGTTCGGTAAGGGCGAGGGACACGTGTTTAACCTCGGCCACGGAATTCACCAGGACGTGCCGCCAGAACATGCGGGTGCGTTTGTTGAGGCGGTTCACCGCTTGTCAGTACCCTATCACCAGTAAAAAAGGAGAAGGAATGGACCTTGCAGCGCTTCGTCAGCAACAGATCGAACTGGCTTCAAATGTGATCCGCGAGGATCGTTTTGACGTCGATCCTCCGGCGCTTATTGCCGGAGCCGATGTGGGGTTTGAGCAGGGCGGTGAAGTCACGCGTGCCGCCATCGTGCTGCTGAAATATCCTTCTCTGGAACTGGTGGAACACAAGATAGCGCGGATTAATACCACCATGCCTTACATTCCGGGCTTCCTGTCGTTTCGTGAATATCCCGCGCTGCTTGCGGCCTGGGAGATGCTTTCACAGAAGCCCGATTTGCTGTTTGTCGACGGACACGGCATCTCGCACCCGCGCCGCCTCGGCGTTGCCAGCCATTTTGGGCTGCTGGTCGATGTGCCAACCATCGGCGTCGCCAAAAAGCGGCTATGCGGGCGTTTTGAACCATTGGGCGATGAGGTCGGTGAGAAACAACCGCTGATCGACAAAGGCGAGCAGCTTGCCTGGGTATGGCGCAGTAAAAAACGCTGCAATCCTCTCTTTGTGGCTACCGGGCACCGCGTAAGCACCGACACCGCATTATTATGGGTGCAAAGATGCATGGCTGGTTATCGTTTACCCGAGCCTACGCGCTGGGCAGACGCCGTTGCATCGGGTCGTCCGGCATTCGCGCGGTGGCAAGCAATTCAAGGATGATTAGGGTAAACTGCCGCTAATTTCCCGTCTTTGAGACATCGTAATGTTACAGAACCCTATTCATTTGCGCCTGGAGAGGCTGGAAAGCTGGCAGCACGTCACTTTTATGGCTTCTTTATGCGAGCGCATGTATCCGAACTACGCCATGTTTTGCCAGCAAACCGGCTTTGGCGATGCTCAGCTTTATCGTCGTATTGTCGATCTCATCTGGGAAACGCTGATCGTAAAAGACGCGAAAGTGAATTTCGATAGCCAGTTGGAAAAACTGGAAGAGGCGATTCCTTCCGCTGACGACTATGATATTTACGGCGTCTGGCCAGCTATTGATGCCTGTGTGGCGCTGAGCGAATTACTTCACTCTCGTCTTTCAGGCGAAACGCTGGAGCACGCTATCGAAGTCAGCAAGTCCTCAATCACCACCGTTGCGATGCTCGAAATGACGCAGGCTGGTCGTGAAATGACCGACGAAGAGCTGCGTGCAAACCCGGCGGTGGAAGAGGAATGGGACATCCAGTGGGAGATTTTCCGCCTGCTGGCCGACTGCGAAGAAAGAGATATTGAGCTGATCAAAGGCTTACGCGCGGACCTTCGCGAGGCCGGGAGCAGTAACATCGGTATAAATTTGCAGCAATAAGACAACAAAACGTGACGTACAGTCTGATTTGTAGGGCCTGGAGGCTTCCAATTAGCCCCCCGTCTGGTCTACATTTGTGGGGCGAAAAAAAGTGGCTATCGGTGCGTGTATGCAGGAGAGTGCTTTTCAGGCATTTCCGTCGCACTCGATGCTTAGCAAGCGATAAACACATTGTAAGGATAACTTATGAACAAGACTCAACTGATTGATGTAATTGCTGACAAGGCTGACCTGTCTAAAGTACAGGCTAAAGCTGCTCTGGAATCCACTCTGGCTGCAATTACTGAGTCTCTGAAAGAAGGTGATGCTGTACAACTGGTTGGTTTCGGTACCTTCAAAGTGAACCACCGTGCTGAGCGCACTGGCCGCAACCCGCAGACCGGTAATGAAATTAAAATCGCCGCGGCTAACGTGCCGGCGTTTGTTTCTGGTAAAGCGCTGAAAGACGCAGTTAAGTAATTAACGCGTGTCGGTGAACGGTTTTAGCAGAGGGGCGATTTCGCCCCTTTTGTCCGTCTGGCGTCCGCTGGTGGCGTTAACGGGCGCGCTGCTGCTCACGGCGTGCAGCAGCAACCCTCTCCCTCCGTTTACCGCCAGCGGCTACGTAGCCGATGGGGGCGTGGTGCGCATCTGGCGTAAAGATAACGGCGACGGTTCGGTACACATGCTGACAGCGTTTAGCCCGTATGGAAACGGTGCTACCACAACGAACGAATATCGCTGGCAGGGTGATAACCTGGTCTTTATCGAACAGAATATTCAGGGCGAGCTGCCCGAACACAGTAAAGTGCGTTTTGACGATCGCGGCGAGCTGAGCTTTATGCAGCGCGAGGTAGACGGCCAAAAACAGCAGCTCTCCAGGGAACAAATAGCGCTGTATCAGTATCAGGCCTCCCGAACGAAAGTGACCAGTGAAGCGCTGCGGATCGGGAAAGTAATACTGCGGCAAGGGCGCTGGCATCGCGATGGAACGGTAACCACCTGTGAAGGAGCAACCTTCAGCCCGAAGCTGGACAATCCGTCCCAGAGCCATATCGCGCGTCGCCAGAGCCATTCGTCGCTGGAAGTCAGCATTGCCTGGCTGGAAGCCCCGGAAGGTTCACAGCTGTTGCTGGTGGCGAATGAGAACTTTTGCTCCTGGCAGCCTGAGCCTGGCGAGTTTTAGCTATAAAAAAACCGCCACGCGGGCGGTTTAGCTTACTTTGCGTTTTCACGCTCTATGGCGCGATAGCCGATGTCTGAGCGGCTAAAGCTGCCGTCCCAGTGGATATCCTGCATCAGCTCGTATGCGCGCTTCTGAGCCTGCGCTACGGTGTCGCCCAGCGCCGTTACGCACAGCACGCGGCCGCCGCTGGTGGTGACCATGTCATCTTCGCGCAGCGTTGTGCCAGCGTGGAAGACTTTTCCATCAACGACTTCTTCGAGCGGCAGACCGTGGATCACATCCCCGGTGCGGTAATCTGCCGGATAACCGCCGGCTGCCATAACGACGCCCAGAGAAGGACGCTCATCCCACTTTGACGTTGTTTCATTGAGCTTGCCGTCGCAGGCTGCAAGGCACAGTTCGACCAGATCGGACTGTAAGCGCAGCATGATTGGCTGCGTTTCCGGGTCGCCGAAGCGGCAGTTAAACTCGATGACTTTTGGATTACCCTGCTTATCGATCATCAGTCCCGCATACAGGAAGCCGGTATAGGTGTTGCCTTCCGCCGCCATACCGCGAACGGTTGGCCAGATAACCTGGTCCATCACACGCTGGTGAACTTCATCGCTAACCACCGGAGCCGGGGAATAAGCGCCCATGCCGCCGGTATTTGGGCCGCTATCGCCATCGCCTACGCGTTTGTGGTCCTGGCTGGTTGCCATCGGCAACACGTTCTCGCCGTCGACCATCACGATGAAGCTGGCTTCTTCGCCGTCGAGGAACTCTTCCACCACGATACGGTGCCCGGCGTCGCCAAACGCGTTGCCCGCCAGCATATCGTTAACGGCAGCTTCGGCGTCATTCAGCGTCATCGCTACGATCACGCCTTTGCCCGCTGCCAGGCCGTCAGCCTTGATAACAATTGGCGCGCCTTTTTCACGGACGTAGGCCAGCGCCGGTTCCACTTCGGTGAAATTCTGATATTCGGCAGTAGGAATGTTGTGACGAGCCAGGAAATCCTTGGTAAAGGCTTTAGAGCCTTCTAACTGCGCAGCCCCCTGAGTTGGACCAAAGATTTTCAGGCCAGCTGCGCGAAACGCATCCACCACGCCGATAACGAGTGGCGCTTCAGGGCCAACAATCGTCAGATCGATTTTTTCATTCTGCGCAAAGCTGAGCAGCGCAGGAATATCGGTTGGATTAATGGCTACATTCTGCAGCGCAGGTTCCAGAGCCGTACCCGCATTACCCGGAGCGACAAATACGGTACGTACCAGCGGCGACTGCGATGCCTTCCAGGCCAGCGCGTGTTCGCGCCCGCCGTTACCAATCACTAAAACTTTCATTCGTTAAGGCTCCGGATTAATGGCGGAAGTGGCGCATGTCGGTGAAGATCATTGCGATCCCGTGTTCGTCGGCTGCGGCGATCACCTCTTCATCCCGAATCGATCCGCCCGGCTGGATCACACAGCTCACGCCAACGGCGGCTGCGGCATCAATACCGTCGCGGAACGGGAAGAAAGCATCGGAGGCCATCGCGGAGCCTTTCACTTCAAGGCCTTCATCGCCTGCTTTGATACCGGCGATTTTTGCGGAATAAACACGGCTCATCTGACCGGCACCTATGGCGATGGTCATATTCTCGCGGGCATAAACGATAGCGTTGGATTTTACGAACTTCGCCACTTTCCAGCAGAACAGCGCATCACGTAGTTCCTGATCGGTTGGCTGGCGCTTGCTGACTACGCGCAGATCTGCTGCGGTAACCATGCCCAGGTCGCGATCCTGCACCAACAGGCCGCCGTTTACGCGTTTGAAATCCACACCCGGAACGCGCTGTTGCCACTGGCCGCAGGTCAGGACGCGGACGTTCTGCTTCGCGGCGGTGATCTTCAGAGCTTCTTCACTGGCTGAAGGGGCAATAATTACTTCCACAAACTGACGAGAGATAATGGCCTGTGCGGTTTGCGCATCCAGTTCGCGGTTAAACGCGATGATGCCGCCGAATGCGGATGTTGGGTCGGTTTTGTATGCGCGGTCGTAAGCATCCAGCAGGGAATCGCTAACGGCTACGCCACACGGGTTGGCATGCTTAACGATAACGCAGGCAGGCTCGCTGAACTCCTTTACGCATTCCAGCGCGGCATCGGTATCGGCGATATTGTTATAAGAAAGCGCCTTGCCCTGAACCTGCGTTGCGGTGGCCACCGATGCTTCCTGAATTTCTTCTTCTATATAGAAGGCGGCCTGCTGGTGGCTATTCTCGCCGTAGCGCATATCCTGCTTCTTAATGAAGTTCAGGTTCAGCGTGCGCGGGAAGCGGCCAGCAGGATCTTTGCTTTCGCCATGATAAGCCGGTACCAGGCTGCCAAAATAGTTGGCAATCATGCTGTCGTAAGCGGCGGTGTGCTCAAAGGCCTTGATAGCCAGGTCGAAGCGGGTTTCTAAAGTGAGAGAACCTTCGTTGGCGTCCAGCTCGGTAATAATTGCCCGATAGTCGCTACTCTTAACAACAATCACCACGTCTTTATGGTTCTTCGCGGCGGAGCGCACCATGGTCGGACCGCCAATATCGATATTCTCAACCGCGTCTTCCAGAGAGCAGCCTTCGCGAGCGACGGTTTGCGCGAATGGGTAAAGGTTGACGACAACCATATCGATCGGGGAGATAGCGTGTTCTGCCATGATGGCATCATCCTGACCACGACGGCCCAGAATGCCGCCGTGGACCTTCGGATGCAGGGTTTTGACGCGTCCATCCATCATCTCCGGGAAACCGGTGTAGTCAGAGACTTCGGTCACCGGCAGGCCAGCGTCAGCCAGCAGGCGGGCGGTTCCGCCTGTGGAGAGCAGTTCCACACCACGTTGGGAGAGAGCCTGGGCGAATTCGACGATGCCGGCTTTGTCAGAAACACTGAGCAGAGCGCGGCGTACAGGACGACGTTGTTGCATGGTTTGATCCCTTAGCTTTGGTTCGCATATAGAAGAGCGTTAGCTGAATTCTCGTTTTTTATTCGTAAAATTCAGCTAACGCCCCAAAACGGGGTGTCCTTTTATCGCGGCGTATTGTAGCGAAAACGTTTGCGTCACGCTCGCGAAATTTCAGTTCAAATCACAATTGTGGATAAGTTTGTGTACAAGTTGGTATAAGGCGGGCTTTTGCTGGGGATTGCAGCAGTCAGTCAAAATAGTGCAAATTTAGTGTTGCAGCCTGGAGAGAACTCCCTATAATGCGCCTCCATCGACACGGAACATGTGAACAACATCACAGAGTAACGGCGGCGATGAGAGTTAAAAATCCTGAAATTCGGGGTTGACTCTGAAAGAGGAAAGCGTAATATACGCCACCTCGCAACAGCAGGCTGAGCCGCTGATTGCACCGCTCTTTAACAATTTATCAGACAATCTGTGTGGGCACTCGCAGGATTGATATCTCAGCATCTTCGGGTGCAAAAAAATATCAAGCCTTGAAGAGTGACCAGACAGTAATTCATTTAAGTGAATTATTTGAAAGTAATCTT
>NZ_SOYS01000017.1 GCF_011808225.1 Cedecea colo
AAGATTACTTTCAAATAATTCACTTAAATGAATTACTGTCTGGTCACTCTTCAAGGCTTGATATTTTTTTGCACCCGAAGATGCTGAGATATCAATCCTGCGAGTGCCCACACAGATTGTCTGATAAATTGTTAAAGAGCGGTGCAATCAGCGGCTCAGCCTGCTGTTGCGAGGTGGCGTATATTACGCTTTCCTCTTTCAGAGTCAACCCCGAATTTCAGGATTTTTAACTCTCATCGCCGCCGTTACTCTGTGATGTTGTTCACATGTTCCGTGTCGATGGAGGCGCATTATAGGGATCCCGATTTATTGCACAAGTCTTTTTTCGATCTTTTCTTTTAAGTGTTTAGTTTTCACCCTTTTCGCTGAGATCTTATCCGATCTTCCTCCTTTATAGCGGTTTACCCCCTTGCTAATGGTCAAAAAAGTAGCCAGAGTTTATCTACGCAATGAATTCTCAGAGGTTGTTATGACTGCTGTATTACGCCCCTTCCAGAAAATCTTTCCTGAAACAGGCCAACGCGTGATGCTGGACCCTTCCAGCGTAGTGATTGGCGACGTCCGTCTGGCCGACGATGTCAGTATCTGGCCGTTAGTTGCGATTCGCGGCGACGTTAACTATGTGGCTATTGGCGCGCGGACGAATATTCAGGATGGCTGCGTTCTGCACGTCACGCATAAATCTTCATATAACCCGCAAGGTAATCCACTTATCATCGGCGAGGAGGTAACCGTCGGGCATAAGGTTATGCTTCACGGCTGCACTATAGGAAACCGTGTTTTGGTTGGTATGGGATCAATTCTGCTGGATGGCGTAATAGTAGAAGATGACGTTATGATCGGAGCGGGTAGCCTGGTCCCCCAGAACAAGCGACTGGAAAGCGGCTATTTATATCTGGGAAGTCCAGCTAAACAAATCCGTCCGTTGAAAGATGCGGAGCTTGAAGGACTTAAATACTCCGCGAATAACTATGTGCGCTGGAAAGATGAATACCTGGCTCAGGATAACCAGTACCAGCCCTGATCGTCTTCACGTTCATTAAGGATCAGAACTTGTACTTCTTCTTCCAGATCCCATCGATGAGCCCGGAACAGCACAAGCCAGTCCTGACGACCGTCGCCCCCATAGCAGTTGGCGACGCTTTCTCCTGAGATTGCACATGTTCTCTGGAAGCCATTGACCGTCGCCGGAAAGCAAATTGCATGATGCCGCTCACTCCATTCTTCACGATCGGGAAACTGGATCGCCTGATTCACGCCGCCATCTCCTGCTGAAGCTTTTCGATTACCGGCGTAATATCTGGCAGCACACCATGCCATAACAGGAAAGCATGCGCTGCCTGACCTACCAGCATTCCCAGCCCATCCGCATACTGCTGCACGCCATGTTGCTCGCTCCAGCTCAGGAAAGGAGTAAGTCCTGACTGATAGAACATGTCGTAACAGCATACGTTATGCGACAGCAGGGACGGCGGAATCGCGGGAATATCTCCGTTAACGCCGCTGGAAGTGGCGTTAATGATTAAATCAAATTCATGCCCCTCCAGCTTCTGCTGCGCAACTGCCTGAACGCTGCCGGTATGGCTAAACAGTTTTGCCAGCTCTTCTGCCCGCGTAAAAGTACGGTTGGTAATCGTCACCGCGCAGTCCAGAGACAGAAGAGGAAGCAATACGCCTCTGGCCGCCCCGCCAGCGCCTGATAGCAGAATACGATCGCCGGGTTTTACTAACGACAAACGTTCCAGGTCGCTAAGTAAACCGATGCCGTCAGTATTGTCGCCCAGCAGGCGGCCATCCTCCAGACGCTTCAACGTATTCACCGCGCCTGCCAGTGCGGCACGTTCGGTTAGCTCATCCGCGCGGGCAAATGCCTGCTCTTTAAATGGCATGGTGACGTTTGCTCCTTTTCCACCAGCGTCAAAGAAAGAATCCAGGGATTCCAGGAATGCGTCCATGGGAGCAAGGATCCGGCCGTAAGGATGATCAATCTTGAGTTGCTCAGCAAACAGCTTATGTATTTGCGGTGATTTACTGTGTTGAATCGGGTTACCGAAAACGGCGAAAGTTTCCATTATTTACCCCTGGCGGAAGAGTTCGCCGGTTAAGGCATCGCGAATTTCAGAAGGATTCTGGCGGCCGCCGGTTTCTCCATGCAGTAGCGGAAAATCGTCGCCAAACTGCTGGAACACTTCTTCTGCGGTGCGGCACGGAGGTAAACCAGACAGGTTTGCGCTCGTTGAGACAAGCGGTTTGCCGTATTCCTGGCAGAGCGCTTTTACCAGTGGATGATCCGTGACCCTGACGGCCAGAGAGTCAAAGCGTCCGGTTAACCAGCGAGGCGTGGAAGGCAAGGCCGGAAAAACAAAGGTTACCGGGCCTGGCCAGCGGGAAAATACCGCCTCACGTTGTGCTGCGGTTAACGCATGCTCATCAATGTAAGGTTTAAGTTGTTCAAAACTTGCCGCGATCAGAATAAGGCCTTTATCTACCGGCCGCTGTTTTAGCGTGAGCAAACGGGATACCGCAAGCTCGCTATCAGGATCGCAACCGACGCCAAAAACGGCTTCGGTTGGATAAGCGATGACTTTGTTATTTTTCAGGGCAGCCACGATCTCCGCAAGCTGCCCTTGTTGCAGACTATTGTTCACAATTTTATTCCGCCGCGACCGGCTTTCCACATTGTTTACTGGCACACAGATATTTGATCCCCTGCGCCGTTTTCTTTTCAATTAATAACGGATAGCGGCATTCAGGACAAATTCCTGCGATGGGTTTGAAATTAATGACGAACTGGCATTCAGGGTAACGGTCGCATGACCAGAATGTTTTGCCATACCGCGACCGGCGCTGAACCAATTGCCCTTGCTGACACTGGGGACAAGTTATGGCCGTCGCATCTGGCTTATCGATAACTTCCGTGTGTCCGCACTCGGGATAGTTACTGCAGCCGATAAACATACCGAATCGTCCCTGACGCAGCACCAGCGTCGCCTGACATTCTGGACACTGCTGTCCTTCAAGCACTTTGACGATATGCCCGTCTGACTGGCCTTTTAAAGAACGCACATAATCGCATTCCGGATAATGTGAACAGCCAAGAAAAGGACCGTTTTTACCGGAACGAATGACTAACTCTGCCCCGCATTGGGGGCAGGGTTCATTTTTAGGCACCGTGAAGAGTGCTGATTTGGTCATAACATCTCATGCCGCACAAAATTTTAATGCAGCATACCTTCATTTACTTCGAAGAGTAATTCTTCCATTTGTTGATAAGCGTTTTCGCAGCCCGGTATATTGAACAGCACCATCAACACCACCCATTTTAAATCTTCCAGCTCAAACTCGGCGGTATCAAGCGCCAGCACGCGTTCAATCACCATTTCACGGGTTTCGAGGTTTAGCACCTGAATCTGCTCAAGGAAAAGTAAAAATCCCCGGCAGCAGGCATCCAGACGCAGGCTTTCTTCTTCCGTGTAGATGCGCATGGAAAGTGGATCGGCAGCTAATTGCATCGGCTCGGTAAGGCCGTCCTGATAGTCAGCTAGCTTTTCCAGCCATACCAATGCGTTATAAATGTCTTCGCGATCAAAACCGGCATCGGTGAGATCGCGCGTCAATTTATCCTGATCAACATGCACTTCCGCTTCGTTATGGATATAGGTTTCAAATAAGTACATTAGTACGTCGAACATGGCATGCCCTCCTCAATCGGACATAGCCGCCGGGTACAGCTGCGATCCATCCTGCTAACTCCAGTTCGAGCAATTGGGCTACCGTCTCTGGCACAGGTTGGCCGGCACGTTCAGCGACGACGTCAACAGGTGTAACCTCATCTCCTACGTTAGCCAACAGCTCAGGAAATGGCAATGTGTGTTCCCCTTCATCACGTGAATATATTGAGGATTTGCGGGGTAAGGAGAGCCATTGCAGCTCGCTTTCCAGATAATCAAGTATGTCTGAAGGACCGCTTACCAGCGTAGCGCCTTGTTTTATCAGCCAGTGCGGGCCTTCGCTGCCCGGATTCCCTGCGGGCCCCGGCAGGGCGAAGACTTCTCTTCCCTGTTCAATAGCATATCTGGCGGTGACCAGCGAACCGCTTTTTTCAGAGGCTTCGACAACAAACACGCCCCGACTAAGGCCACTTATGATGCGGTTACGTCGTGGAAAATTGCCTGGCCATGGGGCAGTTTTCAGAGGAAATTCTGAAACAATAGTCCCGCCATTTTCCAGAATATTATCAGCAAGTTGCCTGTGGCGTTTGGGATAAATATCCGCAAGACCATTGCCTAATATAGCGACAGTTTTGCCATGAACCCGCAATGCTGCCCGGTGCGCGACGGCATCAATGCCTAACGCTAAACCGCTGGTTATTGTCAGCCCTTCAGCCGCCAGTGGTTCACAGAATATACGGCACCATCTTTCACCATAAAAAGAGAGATTACGACTGCCGACCACGGCTAACTGGCTGCTGGCGAGCAGGTCAATATCACCGGCAACGAATAACGCGGCGGGGAAACAATCTATAGAACGGAGTTGCTCCGGGTACTTTGGGCTATTCACCGTCAGGAGATGATGACCCGGTTGTTCAAGCCAGAGGTAAGCCGCATCCAGTTCTCGCTCGCTACAAGCAATGAACTGTGCGATTTGCCGGGAGGATAAGCCAGCTTTTACGAGCGATGCGGGGCTGCAATCAGAACCTGACTCCAGTAAATGCGCTGTTTCCAGCAACCTGTCGCCGCTCAGGCTATTAACCGCCATCAGACGCAACCAAATCTCCGTTGGCAACACTGTTTCCCCCTGCCACAGGCAGTAAAAGCAATCCTTGCGATTGGTCACTGATGCTGTCAATCAGCCGGGGAAATGTCTAGAATAGAGAGAAGAAACCTTTCTATTACTGAACACAGCTCTGGATATTTATGGCAGTTTTGCATGTATTACATATTCCGGACGAGCGTCTTCGCAAAGTCGCTACGCCGGTCAAAGAAGTGAATGCGGAAATCCAACGTATCGTTGATGATATGTTCGACACGATGTATGACGAAGAGGGTATTGGCCTTGCGGCAACCCAGGTCGACATTCATCAGCGCATTATCGTTATTGATGTTTCCGAAAATCGCGACGAGCAGCTGGTGTTAATCAACCCCGAACTGCTGGAAAAAAGCGGCGAGACCGGTATCGAAGAAGGCTGCCTGTCTATTCCGGAACAGCGCGCCCTGGTGCCCCGTGCCGAGAAAATAAAGATTCGCGCACTGGATCGTGAAGGTAATACTTATGAACTAGAAGCGGATGGCCTGCTGGCGATCTGTATTCAGCACGAAATGGATCACCTGGTCGGTAAACTGTTTATCGATTATCTGTCGCCACTGAAGCAACAGCGTATTCGTCAGAAAGTTGAAAAACTCGACCGTTTGAAAGCGAAAGCTTAAGGACAGAACTCAAGGTGTCAGATTCACTGCGTATTATTTTCGCCGGTACTCCCGATTTTGCAGCGCGTCACCTTGACGCGCTGTTATCTTCTGAACATCAGGTAGTCGGCGTGTTCACACAGCCCGATCGCCCGGCAGGCCGCGGCAAGAAGCTAATGCCGAGCCCGGTAAAAATACTGGCCTGCGACAAAGAAATTCCCGTATTTCAACCGGCCTCATTACGCCCGGTAGAAAATCAGCAGCTGGTTGCCGATTTAAATGCAGACGTTATGGTCGTTGTCGCCTATGGATTGATTCTGCCAAAAGCGGTGCTTGATATGCCGCGCCTCGGCTGTATTAACGTGCATGGCTCGTTGCTTCCACGCTGGCGTGGCGCTGCGCCGATTCAACGTTCTTTGTGGGCGGGGGATGCGCAAACGGGCGTCACGATTATGCAAATGGACGTTGGCCTTGATACAGGTGATATGCTTTATAAACTAGCCTGTGATATCGGCCCGCAAGACACCAGCGCAACCCTTTATAACAAGCTTGCCGATCTTGGTCCGCAGGGTTTGCTGGAAACGTTAAGCCAGCTTGCGTCAGGCACGGCTTTGCCGGAAGTTCAGGATGAAACCCTGGTGACCTATGCCGACAAACTGAGCAAAGAAGAAGCACACCTTGACTGGTCGCTTTCGGCCGTCCAGCTTGAGCGCTGCATTCGCGCATTTAATCCGTGGCCGATGAGCTGGTTTGAGATTGACGAACAGCCGGTCAAAGTCTGGCGTGCCACTGCTATTAATAAGCAACACAGCGCTGAACCAGGAACTATCCTCGAAGCCAATAAACAGGGCATTCAGGTTGCAACCGCAGACGGCATTTTAAATCTTGAAGAGCTGCAGCCTGCGGGAAAAAAAGCGATGAAAGCGCAGGATCTGCTGAACTCGCGCCGTGAATGGTTCGAGCCAGGCGCATTACTCGCCTGAAACAACAATTCTCTTACGCCTGGGTTAGCCCGGGCATTTTTGTTTTTAAGCGCCGGAAAACAGAGCGTGGCTATGAAAAAATCTCTTAATCTTCGCAGTCTGGTAGCCCAGGCCGTTGAACAGGTTGTAGAAAAAGGACAATCACTGAGCAATGTGCTGCCTTTGATGCAACAAAAAGTCGCTGATAAAGATAAAGCACTACTTCAGGAGCTGTGCTTTGGCGTGTTACGTACGTTACCGCAGCTTGAATGGCTGGTGAGTAAACTGATGTCCCGTCCGATGACCGGCAAGCAGCGCACCATTCATTATTTGATCATGGTAGGTTTTTATCAGCTGCTTTATACCCGCATTCCTCCTCATGCAGCATTAGCAGAAACAGTTGAAGGTGCCGTTGCTATCAAGCGCCAGTCGCTGAAAGGACTGATTAATGGCGTCCTGCGTCAATTCCAGCGCCAGCAGGAAGAGCTGATGGCCGAAGCGGCAAAACATGAAAGCCGTTTCCTTCATCCTTCCTGGCTGATACAACGCATCAAGAAAGCTTACCCAGGCCAGTGGCAAAATATCATTGAGGCTAACAATCAGCGTCCACCAATGTGGCTGCGCGTTAATCGCCAGCACCACACGCATGATGAGTGGCTCAGGCTATTAGAAGAGGCCGGGCTGGAAGGTCATGCGCATTTGCAATATCGCGATGCCGTGCGCCTGGATACGCCTGCGCCGGTTTACGCCTTACCGGGCTTTGATCGGGGTTGGGTCACCGTGCAGGATGCCTCTGCTCAGGGTTGCGTCGATCTGCTTGATCCGCAGGATGGTGAAGCGATCCTCGATTTATGTGCGGCTCCCGGCGGGAAAACGACACATATTCTGGAAGCCGCGCCTGGTGCTAAGGTCATGGCGATAGATGTCGATCCACAGCGTCTTAAGCGCGTACACGAAAATCTCCAGCGCCTCGGTATGAATGCAGAAGTGAAACAAGGCGATGGTCGTTTCCCTTCTCAATGGTGCGGTAAACAGCTGTTTGACCGAATTTTGCTGGATGCTCCATGCTCGGCTACTGGCGTAATCCGCCGTCATCCGGATATTAAATGGCTGCGTCGTGACGGGGATATAGCTGAGCTGGCAGAGCTGCAGAAAGAGATTCTGGAAGCTATCTGGCCGCATCTGAAACCAGGCGGCACGCTGCTTTATGCAACCTGCTCCATTTTGCCTGAAGAGAACAGCCAGCAAATCGCCGCCTTCCTTGCGCGTCATCCGGAAGCAAAACTTGTGGTAACAGGCACGCCAGAACAGCCTGGTATCCAGAATTTGCCTGCGGACCAGGAAGGTGACGGCTTCTTTTACGCTAAGCTTATTAAAAACTGACTCAAGCCTCACTGAGTCGTCAGTTTCATCATCAATGAAGCTATAAATAATGAAAATAATCATTTTGGGTGCCGGCCAGGTTGGCGGTACCCTGGCCGAAAACCTGGCTGGTGAAAACAACGATATTACCGTTGTGGATACGAATCAGGATCGCCTGCGCAGCCTGCAGGATAAATTTGATCTTCGCGTTGTGCAGGGTCACGGCTCACATCCTCGTGTTTTGCGTGAAGCAGGGGCAGATGATGCCGATATGCTTGTAGCCGTCACCAGCTCCGATGAAACTAACATGATTGCCTGCCAGGTTGCGTATTCACTGTTTAATACGCCGAATCGTATAGCACGTATCCGTGCACCGGATTATGTTCGCGACGCAGAACGTCTGTTTAATGCCGAAGCGGTACCCATCGATCATCTTATCGCGCCTGAACAGTTGGTTATCGACAATATCTATCGTCTGATTGAATATCCTGGCGCGCTGCAGGTGGTTAATTTCGCTGAAGGTAAAGTCAGCCTGGCCGTAGTCAAAGCCTATTACGGCGGGCCACTGGTGGGAAATGCGCTATCGACCATGCGTGAACATATGCCGCACATTGAAACACGTGTTGCTGCGATTTTCCGTCATGATCATCCGATTCGGCCACAGGGTTCAACCATCGTGGAGGCAGGCGACGAAGTATTCTTTATTGCGGCGTCGCAAAATATTCGTGCGGTGATGAGTGAACTGCAAAGGCTCGAAAAGCCCTATAAGCGAATCATGCTTGTCGGCGGCGGCAACATCGGAGCGGGTCTGGCTCAACGGCTTGAAAAAGACTACAGCGTGAAGCTTATCGAACGCGATCCGCAGCGTGCAGCAGAATTGGCTGAAATGCTGCAAAATACCATCGTCTTTTACGGGGACGCTTCCGATCAGGAACTGCTGGCCGAAGAGCATATTGAGCAGGTTGACCTGTTTATTGCCGTTACCAACGATGATGAAGCGAATATCATGTCTGCGATGCTGGCAAAGCGAATGGGTGCCAAAAAAGTAATGGTGCTGATTCAGCGTCGTGCTTATGTCGATTTGGTTCAGGGCAGCGTTATTGATATCGCCATTTCACCCCAGCAGGCGACAATCTCGGCTCTTTTAGGCCATGTGCGTAAAGCGGATATCGTCAGCGTTTCTTCTTTACGCCGTGGCGTTGCGGAAGCTATCGAAGCCGTGGCTCACGGTGATGAAAGTACATCCAGGGTTGTTGGACGCGTAATTGATGAGATTAAACTGCCGCCGGGCACCATCATTGGTGCGGTAGTTCGTGGTAATGATGTCATGATTGCTAATGACAATCTGCGTATTGAACAAGGCGATCATGTGATTATGTTCCTGACGGATAAGAAATTTGTCAGCGATGTTGAGCGTCTGTTCCAGCCAAGCCCCTTCTTCCTCTGATCTACACGGGCGGTAATTTTATCGCCCGTTTTTTTATTTCATACCTTAAAACCACTTTTAAATTAAGGCATTAGTTGTTGCATCTTATCCGCCAATTAATGGAAAACAGGGGATCATTTGTTAGACTTGTTAACGTCAGTCGGTTCAAGGAGATAAAAATGAGTATGTTAAAAGAGTTCCGCGAGTTCGCAATGCGCGGTAACGTCGTTGATTTGGCGGTGGGTGTCATTATTGGTGCCGCATTCGGGAAAATTGTGTCGTCTCTGGTTGCGGATATTATTATGCCGCCGCTCGGGCTCCTGATTGGCGGAATTGATTTTAAACAGTTTGCTCTGACGCTACGTCCGGCAGTGGGTGATGTGCCGGCGGTAGTGATGCACTACGGTGTATTTATTCAGAACGTGTTTGATTTTCTGATTGTCGCTTTCGCTATTTTCGTGGCGATAAAGCTGATCAACAAACTTAACCGTAAGAAGAAAGAAGAGCCGGAAGAAGCACCTGCTCCAACCAAAGAAGAAGTACTGCTGAGCGAAATCCGCGATCTGCTTAAACAGCAGAATGAACGGATTTAATTCTGCCTGTTAAAAGCGGAAGGCCAGTGGTAAAAAAGCGCTTTGCTTGTTTGCCACTGGCCTCCCAGTTGCCACGCTTGCCATGTTTTGCATTACGCTGATAGCTGCCTTTCCCTTTTTTATTCTGTTCAACTCTCTGTCGAAACAGTGGGTCATATAATAAAGCTTCAATAGCGTTATCTTTGATAACCCCTTTTTTATGCTGATAGTGGCTCATAAAAACTCCAGATTGATTAAAATAACGGCGAGATTCTATGCCTGCGCATAACTTACTGCAATAGCTATTTTTTCCGGCTCGCACCCTGCTCCAGCGCTTCAAGAATAGAGCAATAAACGCTACTGTGCGCGCTGCCACAGCATGCATCATTGAGCCGCTGTAGAGACTTACGCATATGTTCCAGCTCGCTAATTTTTGACTCAACTTCCTGTAAGCGGCTTTGAACAATGCCTTTTGATTCCTGGCAGGTATGATGTTCAGGATCGATTCGGATCGATAACAGCTCACGAATGCTTTCAAGCGTAAAGCCTAGCTGCTTGGCATAGCGGATAAACTTAAGGCGTTGAAGATCGGTTTCACCGTAGAGTCGGAAACCGCCCTCGGTTCTTGCCTCATAATCCATCAGCTGCTGCTTTTCGTAATAACGAATGGTATCAGGGGTAACATCTGCCAGCCTGGCCAGTTCTCCAATGCGATACATCAATTATTCCTCTATTTTATGAAGCAACGAGTCTGCGTATTCCCCGTGCAGGAAATCCGTGCTTAACCCAGCCTGCTGTAGCTTTAATTCAAGCAGCATTAATTTTTTACTGATAGCGGGATAATCCGGGTGAGCCTGATGGATGGTTCTGAGCAGATCGCTAAGCTCGATAGCATCTTTGCGCTGCTGAAGTTCTGGCGGCAGGCAACCGCCATTTTTTAAAAGGCGGAAAGCTGTGCGCAATTCTGCCGGGATATGGGAATCATCATCAAGCACGAGCGGGCGTCCGGAACCCGGGAGTCTATCGAACTCACCTTTACGCTGAGCGTCAACAATATGGCGTTCAGCCCACTGATCGAGTAACCACATAAGCGTTCAACATCTGGCTAGAATTAAATCAAGGATACGACGGAATCTTGCGGGAAGGGAATGACAGATATAAAAAAACCGGGCAAGCCCGGTTTTTCTACGTTACTACAGATTACTCTGCAGCAGCTTCTGTTTGAGACTCGGCGCGATCAACCAGCTCGATGTAAGCCATCGGAGCATTGTCACCAGCACGGAAGCCACACTTCAGAATACGAGTGTAACCACCTGTACGGCTCGCAAAACGCGGACCCAGTTCATTAAACAGTTTTGCCACGATCTCGTTATCACGAGTACGGGCGAATGCCAGACGACGATTAGCAACGCTATCAGTCTTGGCAAGAGTAATCAGCGGCTCAACTACGCGACGCAGCTCTTTCGCTTTAGGCAGGGTCGTCTTGATGATTTCATGACGAACCAGTGAACCTGCCATATTGCGGAACATAGCCTGGCGATGGCTGCTGTTGCGGTTCAGTTGACGACCACTCTTACGATGGCGCATGACCTTATCCTTCTCAGTAAAACCTTAACCTGTGATCCGGTTACTCGTCAGCGATGCTTGCCGGTGGCCAGTTTTCCAGGCGCATGCCCAGAGACAGTCCACGGGAAGCCAGCACGTCTTTAATCTCAGTAAGAGATTTTTTACCAAGGTTAGGCGTTTTAAGCAGCTCAACCTCAGTACGCTGTACCAGATCACCGATATAGTGGATAGCTTCTGCCTTAAGGCAGTTAGCAGAGCGGACAGTCAATTCCAGATCGTCAACAGGGCGCAGCAAGATCGGATCGAATTCTGGTTTCTCTTCTTTAACTTCCGGCTGACGTACATCACGTAAATCAACGAAAGCTTCAAGTTGTTCAGCCAGGATGGTTGCCGCACGACGAATCGCCTCTTCAGGATCGATTGTGCCATTGGTTTCCATTTCGATGACCAGCTTGTCCAGGTCGGTACGCTGTTCAACACGCGCGGCTTCAACATTGTAGGCAATACGCTCTACAGGGCTGTAGCAGGCGTCGACCAGCAGACGGCCGATTGGGCGCTCATCTTCTTCCGAATGAATTCGGGCAGAGGCCGGCACATAACCGCGACCGCGCTGAACTTTGATACGCATACTAATAGATGCGTTCTCATCGGTCAGGTGGCAGATCACGTGCTGCGGCTTGACGATTTCGACATCACCATCATGAGTGATGTCGGCTGCAGTCACAGGGCCAATGCCAGATTTATTCAGGGTAAGAATAACTTCATCTTTGCCTTGAACTCTCACCGCCAGCCCTTTCAGGTTGAGCAGGATTTCCAGGATATCTTCCTGAACGCCTTCTTTGGTGCTGTACTCATGTAGTACACCATCAATCTCAACCTCAGTCACCGCGCAACCCGGCATAGACGAAAGCAGAATACGGCGCAGTGCGTTACCAAGAGTATGGCCAAAGCCACGCTCTAAAGGCTCAAGGGTCACCTTGGCGTGCGTCGAACTCACTTGCTCGATATCTACCAGGCGCGGTTTTAGAAACTCTGTCACAGAACCCTGCATTGTGTCCTCTCTTTGGTACTAAGCTTTACTTGGAGTAAAGCTCGACGATCAGGTGTTCGTTAATGTCCGCAGACAGATCGGTACGCTCAGGCTTACGCTTGAACAGACCTTCCATCTTGGCAGCATCAACTTCCAGCCAGGTTGGCTTTTCACGCTGCTCAGCCAGCTCCAGAGCGGCCTTCACGCGAGATTGCTTTTTGGCTTTCTCACGGATGCTGACTACGTCATTCGGAGTTACCTGATAAGAAGCGATGTTAACAACACGACCATTTACCATTACTGACTTGTGGCTAACCAGCTGGCGTGCTTCTGCACGAGTAGCGCCAAAGCCCATACGGTAAACAACGTTGTCCAGACGACCTTCCAGCAGAGTCAACAGGTTTTCACCGGTGTTGCCTTTCAGACGAGCTGCTTCTTTATAGTAGTTACGGAACTGACGCTCCAGCACACCGTAGGTACGGCGAACTTTTTGCTTTTCACGCAACTGCACACCATAGTCAGACAGACGCGGTTTACGCGCACCGTGCTGGCCAGGAGCTTGTTCAATTTTACACTTGGTATCGATCGCGCGAACGCCAGACTTAAGGAATAAGTCTGTGCCCTCACGACGGCTCAGCTTGAGCTTAGGACCCAAATATCTTGCCATTTTCTTTCTCCAACATTCCTAAAAAAACGGGCGTTATACGCGACGTTTTTTCGGCGGACGACAACCGTTGTGAGGGATCGGAGTCACATCAGTAATATTAGTGATGCGGAAACCAGCGGCGTTCAGAGCACGAATAGTAGATTCGCGACCCGGACCCGGTCCCTTAACCATAACTTCCAGGTTCTTGATACCGTATTCTTTCACGGCTTCTGCGCAACGCTCTGCTGCAACCTGAGCTGCGAACGGAGTAGATTTGCGAGAACCACGGAAACCGGAACCACCGGCAGTTGCCCAACCCAAAGCGTTACCCTGACGATCGGTAATAGTAACGATTGTGTTGTTGAAAGAAGCATGGACATGAGCCACGCCGTCAGAGACTTGTTTTCTTACACGCTTACGTGCACGAACTGGTGCCTTTGCCATTATTCAATCACCCCGATTATTTCTTGATCGGTTTGCGCGGACCCTTACGGGTACGGGCGTTGGTCTTGGTACGCTGACCGCGTACTGGAAGACCACGACGATGACGCAAACCGCGATAGCAACCAAGGTCCATCAGACGCTTGATGCTCATGCTCACTTCACGGCGCAGATCACCTTCAACGACAAATTTGGCAACTTCGTCACGCAGCGTGTCGATTTGTTCTTCAGACAGCTCACTGATCTTAACATCTTCAGCGATACCCGCAGAGGCACAAATAGCCTTAGAGCGAGTCTTGCCGACACCGTAAATCGAAGTCAATGCGATTACGGCATGTTTCTGATCAGGAATGTTAATGCCTGCTATACGGGCCACTATGCACTCCTACTATTTTGATTATGCGCCCCATACCGAAAAGCCCGTTTTCAGGATACTCAAATGGAAACGCATAGACATACAAAAGATTGGCTGGCTAATCTAGCCAGCTCAACCCAACTTTGCAAGAAAAATATGCGAGATAATCAGCCTTGACGCTGTTTATGCTTCGGCTCGGCGCTGCAAATCACGCGAATAACACCGTCACGCTTAACGATTTTGCAGTTACGACATAATTTCTTGACGGAAGCACGAACTTTCATTTTTACTCTCCGTAACTTCTCAAGCGACGATTAACGGCCGTAGCCTTTCAGATTCGCTTTCTTCAATGCAGACTCATACTGACTGGACATCATCAGAGTTTGCACTTGAGCCATAAAGTCCATGATGACCACGACGACAATAAGTAGTGAGGTCCCACCGAAGTAGAACGGCACTTTCATCGCATCACGCATGAACTCCGGGATTAGGCAGATAAAGGTAATGTAGAGCGCACCAACCAGAGTCAGGCGTGTCATTACTTTATCAATATACTTCGCCGTTTGTTCTCCCGGACGAATTCCTGGTACAAATGCACCGGACTTCTTCAGGTTATCTGCTGTTTCACGCGGGTTGAAAACCAACGCCGTATAGAAGAAACAGAAGAAGATGATTGCAGACGCATAGAGTAACACATAAAGCGGTTGCCCAGGCTGCAAATACAGCGAAATTGTTGTCAGCCAGTTCCAACCGGTACCGCCCCCGAACCATGACGCGATGGTCGCCGGGAACAGAATAATACTGGAAGCAAAGATCGCCGGGATAACCCCTGCCATGTTCACTTTCAGCGGTAAATGCGTGCTCTGCGCAGCATAGACACGACGACCCTGTTGACGTTTAGCGTAGTTTACCACAATGCGGCGTTGGCCACGCTCAACAAAAACAACGAAGAAGGTCACTGCGAATACTAATACTGCAACCAACAGCAACAGGAGGAAGTGCAGGTCGCCTTGCCGCGCTTGTTCGATGGTATGGCCAATGGCCGGCGGTAAACCCGCAACGATACCCGCGAAGATTATGATTGAGATACCGTTGCCGATACCACGTTCAGTAATCTGTTCGCCAAGCCACATAAGGAACATCGTTCCGGTGACAAGACTCACAACAGCGGTGAAATAGAATGCAAAGCTTGGGTTTAACACCAGGCCTTGCATACCAGGCATATTCGGTAAACCGGTAGCAATACCGATTGACTGGAATATTGCCAACACCAGAGTGCCGTAGCGGGTGTACTGGCTGATCTTACGACGACCAGACTCCCCTTCTTTCTTTAACTCTGCTAACGCTGGATGAACCACCGTTAGCAGCTGGATAATGATCGATGCCGAAATGTACGGCATGATACCCAATGCAAAGATAGAAGCACGGCTGAGAGCACCACCAGAGAACATGTTAAACATTTCAATGATAGTGCCTCGCTGTTGTTCAAGCAGTTTGGCAAGTACAGCGGCATCAATACCAGGGATCGGAATAAAAGAGCCAATGCGGAACACAATCAGCGCACCGATAACAAACATCAGTCTGCGTTTCAGCTCGCCAAGCCCACCTTTAGCACTTTGAAAATCTAATCCCGGTTGCTTTGCCATCTGCTACTTATTCCTCGATTTTACCGCCAGCAGCTTCGATAGCAGCACGAGCGCCTTTGGTGACACGCAGGCCGCTAACAGTTACCGGACGAGAGACCTCGCCAGACAGGATCACTTTCGCGAACTCAATCTGAATACCGATAATGTTTGCTGCTTTCAGCGTGTTCAGGTCAACTACGTCGCCTTCAACTTTCGCCAGATCGGACAGACGAATCTCTGCGGTGATCATTGCTTTGCGAGAGGTGAAACCGAATTTCGGCAGACGACGGTACAACGGCATCTGGCCACCTTCGAACCCACGACGTACGCCACCGCCAGAACGAGAGTTCTGACCTTTGTGACCACGACCGCCGGTTTTGCCGAGACCAGAACCGATACCACGACCCAGACGCTTGGAAGCGTGCTTAGACCCTTCGGCTGGAGACAGAGTATTTAAACGCATCTCTTACTCCTCAACTTTAACCATGTAGGAAACCGCGTTGACCATACCACGTACAGCAGGAGTATCCTCGCGCTCCACGGTGTGGCCAATACGACGCAGACCCAGGCCAAGCAGCGTTGCCTTGTGTTTCGGCAGACGACCGATTGCACTGCGGGTTTGTGTAATTTTAATAGTCTTTGCCATGGTCAATTACCCCAGAATTTCTTCAACGGATTTACCACGCTTGGCAGCGACCATTTCCGGAGATTTCATATTCGCCAGGCCATCAATAGTTGCACGAACCACGTTAATCGGGTTGGTGGAACCATATGCTTTAGCCAGAACGTTATGTACTCCAGCGACTTCCAGAACGGCGCGCATTGCACCACCGGCGATGATACCGGTACCTTCGGAAGCCGGCTGCATGAACACACGAGAACCTGTGTGCACACCTTTAACAGGGTGCTGCAGGGTGCCGTGGTTCAGCGCGACGTTAATCATGTTGCGACGGGCTTTTTCCATCGCTTTCTGGATCGCTGCTGGAACTTCACGCGCTTTACCGTAACCAAAACCAATGCGACCGTTACCATCGCCAACCACTGTCAGAGCAGTGAAGGAGAAAATACGACCACCTTTAACGGTTTTAGATACGCGATTTACCGCGATCAGCTTTTCCTGCAGTTCGCCAGCTTGTTTTTCGATGTGAGCCATCTTACACCTCTACCTTAGAACTGAAGGCCAGCATCACGGGCAGCATCTGCCAGTGCCTGGACACGACCATGATATTGGAAACCAGCACGGTCAAAAGCAACAACGGTGATGCCTTTTTCCAGTGCGCGCTCTGCAACAGCTTTACCCACAGCTGCAGCGGCGTCTTTGTTCCCAGTGTACTTCAGTGGCTCAGCGATAGCTTTCTCTACAGTAGATGCAGCTACCAGGACTTCTGAACCGTTTGGTGCGATAACCTGTGCGTAAATGTGACGCGGGGTACGATGTACCACCAGACGAGTCGCACCCAGTTCTTTAAGCTTGTGACGTGCGCGGGTCGCACGACGGATACGAGCAGATTTCTTATCCATAGTGTTACCTTACTTCTTCTTAGCCTCTTTGGTACGCACGACTTCGTCGGCGTAACGAACACCCTTGCCTTTATATGGCTCAGGACGACGGTAGGCACGCAGGTCAGCAGCTACTTGGCCGATCGCCTGTTTATCAGCGCCTTTCAGCACGATTTCAGTTTGAGTCGGACATTCAGCAGTGATACCCGCTGGCAGCTTATGCTCAACAGGGTGAGAGAAGCCCAGGGCTAAATTCACCACGTCGCCTTTAACAGCCGCACGATAACCTACACCAACCAGCTGCAGCTTCTTAGTGAAGCCTTCGGTAACACCGACAACCATTGCATTTAATAACGCACGAGTGGTACCCGCCTGGGCCCACGCGTTTGCAAAGCCTTCGCGCGGAGCGAAAGACAGAGCATTATCAGCGTGATTAACTTCAACAGCATCGTTGATAGTACGAGTCAGCTCGCCGTTCTTACCTTTGATCGAAATAACCTGACCGTTGAGTTTTACCTCTACGCCAGCAGGAATAACGACCGGTGCTTTAGCAACACGAGACATTTTATTCCTCCAATTAGGCTACGTAGCAGATAATTTCGCCACCAAGACCAGCCTGGCGCGCTGCACGATCAGTCATAACACCTTTAGAGGTAGAAACGACAGCAATACCCATACCGGCCATAACTTTAGGCAGCTCATCTTTTTTCTTATAGATGCGCAGGCCTGGGCGGCTGACTCGCTGAATGCTCTCTACCACCGCCTTGCCCTGGAAATACTTAAGAGTCAGTTCCAGTTCAGGCTTAGTGTCGCCTTCAATTTTAAAATCTTCAATATAGCCTTCTTCTTTCAGCACGTTGGCAATTGCCAATTTCAGCCTGGAGGAAGGCATGGTGACCGCAACTTTATTCGCGGCTTGACCGTTACGGATACGGGTCAGCATATCCGCGATCGGATCTTGCATGCTCATCTGTCTTTACTCCCGTGATTCAATTGGTGACAATTACCAGCTAGCCTTCTTAAGACCCGGAATTTCACCGCGCATAGCGGCTTCACGGACCTTAATACGGCTCAACCCGAACTTCCGCAGGAAAGCGTGCGGACGACCAGTTTGACGGCAGCGATTACGCTGACGAGACGGGCTGGAATCACGCGGCAGGGACTGCAGCTTAAGAACTGCATCCCAACGTTCTTCGTCGGATGAGTTCACACCAGAGATAATAGCTTTCAATTCCTCGCGTTTAGCGCGGTATTTGTCAGCCAGTTTTACGCGAACGACTTCGCGTGCTTTCATGGATTGCTTAGCCATTAGTAACCCTACCTTACTTGCGGAATGGGAAGTTAAAGGCAGCCAGCAGAGCACGGCCTTCATCATCAGATTTCGCAGTAGTGGTAATGGTAATATCCAAACCACGAACGCGATCGACTTTGTCATAGTCGATTTCTGGGAAGATGATCTGCTCACGGACACCCATGCTGTAGTTACCACGGCCATCGAATGACTTAGCGGACAAGCCACGGAAGTCACGAATACGTGGTACAGCAATGGAGATCAGGCGCTCAAGGAACTCCCACATGCGTTCGCCACGCAGAGTTACTTTACAGCCGATCGGATAGCCCTGACGGATTTTGAAGCCTGCAACAGATTTGCGTGCTTTGGTGATCAACGGTTTTTGACCGGAGATTGCTGTCAGGTCAGCTGCTGCGTTATCCAGCAGTTTCTTGTCAGCGATCGCTTCACCAACACCCATATTCAGGGTGATCTTCTCGACCCGAGGGACTTGCATGACAGAATTGTAGCTAAACTCAGACATGAGTTTTTTAACTACTTCGTCTTTGTAGTAATCATGCAGTTTCGCCATCGTACTACTCCAAATTACTTGATAGTTTCGCTGTTAGACTTGAAGAAACGGACTTTTTTGCCGTCTTCGAATCTAAAGCCTACACGGTCAGCCTTGCCGGTTGCCGCATTGAAGAGAGCAACGTTAGAAACCTGAATTGCAGCTTCTTTTTCAACGATGCCACCTGGCTGGTTCAGGGCCGGAACCGGCTTCTGATGTTTCTTAACCAGGTTGATGCCTTCAACGATGAGCTTGCCGGAAGACAAGACATTCTTAACTTTACCGCGCTTACCTTTATCTTTACCGGTTAACACGATAACTTCGTCATCACGACGGATTTTAGCTGCCATGATTCGCTCCTTAGAGTACTTCTGGTGCCAGAGAGATAATTTTCATGAACTTCTCATTACGCAGTTCACGAGTTACCGGCCCAAAAATACGCGTGCCGATTGGCTGCTCGCTGTTATTATTTAAAATAACGCATGCATTACCATCGAAGCGAATGACAGAACCGTCCGGGCGACGAACGCCCTTCTTGGTGCGCACCACTACCGCTTTCAGCACATCGCCTTTCTTCACCTTACCGCGAGGAATTGCTTCCTTGATGGTAATTTTGATGATGTCGCCGACGCCTGCGTAGCGACGGTGCGAGCCACCCAGAACCTTGATACACATTACGCGACGCGCGCCGGAGTTGTCGGCCACGGTCAGCATAGTCTGTTCTTGGATCATTTCAGTGCTCCGCTAATGTCAACTACTACTTCGGGACCTAATTTTTAGGTCGTAAAAAGCCCCATAAACGAGGGCGCGGCATTATAACACCGGTTCCTGAATAAGGGTAGAAAAAATAAACGGCTCACTGCTGAGCCGTTTATTTGTATTGAGAAGGCTTACTGTATTACAGAACCGCTTTCTCTACAACGCGAACCAGCGTCCAGGACTTAGTCTTGGACAGTGGACGGCATTCGCGGATTTCAACCACGTCACCGATACCACATTCGTTGTTCTCGTCATGTACGTGCAGTTTGGTCGTACGCTTGATGAATTTCCCGTAAATTGGGTGTTTCACAAAACGTTCGATAGCAACAACGATGGATTTCTGCATCTTGTCACTAACAACACGACCTTGCAGAGTACGGATTTTATCGGTCATTACGCACCCGCCTTCTGAGTCAGTAAAGTCTTAACACGTGCAACGTCACGACGCACTTGCTTCAGCAGGTGAGTCTGTTGCAGCTGGCCACTCGCCGCTTGCATACGCAGGTTGAACTGCTCGCGCAGCAAGTTCAGCAGCTCGGTGTTCAGCTCTTCAACACTCTTTTCACGCAGCTCTTTTGCTTTCATTACATCACCGTCTTAGTTACAAAGGTGGTTTTAATCGGCAGTTTCGCTGCTGCCAGCTTGAAGGCTTCACGGGCCAGCTCTTCAGGTACGCCGTCCATTTCATACAGGACTTTACCTGGCTGGATCAAGGCAACCCAATACTCCACGTTACCTTTACCTTTACCCATACGCACTTCAAGCGGCTTCTCGGTGATTGGTTTATCCGGGAATACACGGATCCAGATCTTACCCTGACGCTTAACTGCACGTGTCATGGCACGACGTGCTGCTTCGATCTGACGTGCAGTCAGACGACCACGGCCAACAGCTTTCAGACCGAAAGTGCCGAAGCTAACATCCGTACCTGCAGCCAGACCACGGTTGCGGCCTTTGTGCACTTTACGGAATTTTGTACGCTTTGGTTGTAACACAGCGACTCTCCTTACTTACGGCCTTTACGCTGCTGCTTTTTAGGTTGAGCAGCCGGTTTTTCCGGTTGTTCAACAGCAGCCATCCCACCCAGGATCTCACCTTTGAAGATCCACACTTTAACGCCAATTACACCATAAGTGGTGTGCGCTTCAGAGGTGTTATAGTCGATGTCAGCACGCAGTGTGTGCAATGGCACGCGACCTTCACGGTACCATTCGGTACGTGCGATCTCGGCGCCGCCCAGACGGCCGCTAACTTCAACTTTGATACCTTTCGCGCCCAGACGCATGGCATTCTGTACAGCACGCTTCATAGCACGACGGAACATAACACGACGTTCCAGCTGAGAAGTAATGCTGTCAGCAACCAGTTTTGCGTCCAGTTCAGGCTTACGAACTTCGGCGATATTGATCTGTGCAGGAACGCCAGCGATATCCGCTACGACCTTGCGCAGTTTTTCTACGTCTTCGCCTTTCTTACCGATAACGATGCCAGGACGAGCAGTGTGAATAGTCACACGGATGCTCTTAGCTGGACGCTCAATAACGATACGAGATACAGACGCCTTCGCCAGTTCCTTTGTCA
Source organism: Cedecea colo (assembly GCF_011808225.1). Taxonomy (GTDB): domain Bacteria; phylum Pseudomonadota; class Gammaproteobacteria; order Enterobacterales; family Enterobacteriaceae; genus Dryocola; species Dryocola colo. Next base: position 21,072 of record NZ_SOYS01000017.1, read on the forward strand.
GGTACTGACGAACTTTAAAATCGCTGTCCAGGTTGTCAGCGAATTCTTTGGTGTTCGCAAACCAGGTAGAGTTCCATGGTTTTACAATACCCAGGCGAATACCATTAGGATGTACTTTCTGACCCATTGCTAGTCTCCAGAGTCTCAGCGATCGGACACAACCACAGTAATGTGGCTGGTGCGCTTCAGGATGCGATCTGCACGACCTTTTGCACGCGGCATAATGCGCTTCATGCTAGGGCCTTCGTCTACGAAGATTTTCGCGACTTTCAGATCGTCAATGTCAGCGCCATCGTTGTGTTCAGCGTTAGCAATGGCAGATTCCAGTACTTTCTTAACCAATACAGCCGCTTTCTTATTGGTGTAGGTCAGAATATCCAGAGCCTGCGACACTTTCTTACCGCGAATCAGGTCAGCAACAAGGCGAACCTTCTGAGCAGAAGAACGAGCATGGCGATGTTGAGCTAAAGTTTCCATCTCTTCCTCCTACCTTATTTCTTCTTCGCTTTTTTATCAGCAGCGTGGCCGCGATAAGTACGAGTCGGTGCGAATTCACCCAGCTTGTGACCGACCATTTCATCGGAAACAAATACTGGAACGTGCTGACGACCATTATGGACAGCGATGGTCAAACCGATCATGTTAGGAAAGATCGTTGAACGACGGGACCAAGTGCGCAGGGGCTTCTTGTCACCGCTTTCCACCGCTTTCTCTACCTTCTTCAGCAAGTGCAGGTCAATAAAAGGACCTTTCTTGAGAGAACGTGGCATGGCTTATCCTCTAAAATTATTTGCTACGGCGACGTACGATAAATTTATCAGTACGCTTGTTGCTGCGGGTCTTCTTACCTTTGGTCTGAACGCCCCACGGAGTTACCGGGTGCTTACCAAAGTTACGACCTTCACCACCACCATGTGGGTGATCGACTGGGTTCATCGCAGTACCGCGAACGGTAGGACGAATACCACGCCAGCGAGAGGCACCTGCTTTACCCAGAACGCGCAGCATATGCTCAGCGTTGCCGACTTCGCCCAGTGTTGCGCGGCAGTCAGCTTCGACTTTACGCATTTCACCGGAACGCAGACGCAGGGTAACGTAAGCACCATCACGAGCAACGATCTGCACATAGGTACCAGCGGAACGAGCCAGCTGACCGCCTTTACCTGGTTTCATTTCTACGTTATGAACGGTAGAACCAACCGGGATATTGCGCATCGGCAGGGTGTTGCCAGCTTTGATTGCAGCATCAACGCCAGATTGAATCTGGTCGCCAGCTTTCAGGCCTTTAGGGGCCAGAATGTAACGGCGCTCGCCATCTTTGTACAGAACCAGTGCGATATTCGCAGAACGGTTCGGATCGTACTCAAGACGTTCAACAACAGCCGGGATACCGTCTTTGTTGCGTTTGAAGTCAACAATACGATAAGCCTGCTTGTGACCACCACCGATGTGACGAGTGGTGATGCGGCCATTGTTGTTACGGCCACCGGATTTGCTGTTTTTTTCAACCAGCGGAGCAAAAGGCTTGCCCTTATGCAGCTCAGGGTTAACCACTTTAACAACGTGGCGACGACCCGGAGATGTCGGTTTACATTTAACAACTGCCATTGTTTTTCTCCTCCGACTTACTCAGCGCCGCCGACGAAGTCCAGATTCTGGCCTTCCTTCAGGGTGACGTAAGCTTTTTTCCAGTCGCTACGACGACCGATACGCTGTCCATGACGCTTAGTTTTCCCTTTAACAACCAGGGTATTCACGTCTTTAACTTCAACTTCGAACAGTTTCTCAACAGCAGCTAAGATCTCTGCTTTGGTCGCGTCTTTAGCAACTTTGAGTACGATGGTATTGGTTTTTTCCATCGCCATAGATGCTTTTTCAGATACGTGCGGCGCGCGCAGTACTTTCAGCAGACGTTCTTCACGGATCATGCCAGCATCTCCTCAACTTGCTTAACTGCATCGGCAGTCATAACGACTTTGTCGAAGGCGATCAGGCTAACTGGGTCGATACCAGCTACATCGCGCACGTCAACCTTATGCAGGTTACGCGCAGCCAGGAACAGATTCTCATCCAGTTCGCCGGTGATGATCAGCACATCTTCCAGAGCCATGTCTTTCAGTTTCTGAGCAAGCAGCTTAGTTTTAGGCGCTTCAACAGAGAACTGTTCGACAACGATCAGACGATCCTGACGTACCAGTTCGGACAGAATGCTTTTCAGCGCGCCGCGGTACATCTTTTTGTTAACTTTTTGACTGTGGTCCTGCGGACGAGCAGCGAAGGTTACGCCACCGGAACGCCAGATCGGGCTCTTGATAGAACCTGAACGCGCACGGCCGGTACCTTTCTGGCGCCACGGTTTTTTACCGGAACCAGTTACTTCAGCACGGGTCTTCTGAGCACGAGTACCTTGACGGGCACCAGCTGCATAAGCAACTACAACCTGATGTACCAGCGCTTCGTTGAAATCACGACCGAAGGTAGTTTCGGAAACAGTCAGCGCGCTTTGCGCGTCTTTCAATACTAATTCCATTGCTATCCCCTTACGCCTTCACAGCTGGTTTAACGATCAGGTCGCTACCGGTTGCACCCGGAACTGCACCTTTCACCAGCAGCAGGTTGCGCTCAGCGTCAACGCGTACTACGTCCAGGCTCTGAACGGTTACGCGTTCGTTACCCAGTTGGCCTGCCATTTTCTTGCCTTTGAACACTTTGCCCGGAGTCTGGTTCTGACCGATAGAACCCGGAACGCGGTGAGACAAGGAGTTACCGTGAGTAGCATCCTGGGTACGGAAGTTCCAGCGCTTAACGGTACCTGCGAAACCTTTACCTTTAGAGGTGCCAGTTACGTCTACTTTTTTAACTTCAGCAAACAGTTCAACGCTAATATCCTGACCTACGGTGAACTCTTCGCCTTCAGCAAGACGGAATTCCCACAGACCACGGCCAGCTTCAACGCCAGCTTTAGCAAAGTGACCAGCTTCCGGCTTGGTTACACGGTTAGCTTTTTTAGCACCAGTGGTCACCTGAACAGCACGGTAGCCGTCGTTAGCCAGGTCTTTAACCTGAGTAACACGGTTTGCTTCTACTTCGATTACGGTTACTGGGATAGAAACGCCGTCTTCAGTGAAGATACGGGTCATACCCACTTTTTTACCGACTAAACCAATCATTGTTTCAACCTCTCAATCGTCAATGACCTGATTAACCCAGGCTGATCTGCACGTCTACACCGGCAGCCAGATCCAGACGCATCAGAGCATCAACGGTTTTCTCAGTTGGCTCAACGATGTCAACCAGACGCTTGTGAGTGCGGATCTCGTACTGATCGCGCGCGTCTTTGTTGACGTGCGGGGAGATCAGAACGGTAAAGCGCTCTTTGCGGGTCGGCAGCGGGATCGGACCACGGACTTGCGCACCAGTGCGCTTAGCAGTCTCGACGATTTCCGCAGTTGATTGATCGATCAGACGATGATCAAACGCTTTAAGGCGGATACGGATTCTTTGGTTCTGCATGAGACCAGAGCTCCAATTATTTTATAGACGAAAAAAATCACTACTCGTACCCATTACGATTGATGGGAGAGTGTAATCGTTCATACATAGTCCCCCAATTGGGGACATTGTTGGCAGCAACATCGCTACCGGGTTCATATCGAACCAGCCGTCGATTAAGACAGGCCCGCGCATTATACGTAAATACGCTCATGAAGCAAGCCATGCTTACGAATTAAACAGTTTTTTCTGCAATAAAGTCGTGACGGGTTCCAGCGGGCCTGTAAAAATCGCAAGCGTCAGCAATACCCTGGAAGGTGTTCCGAAAACTACTGAACCTTCCTTTTTTCTTTTTGCCGCTCTGAAGTAGGGTTGTATAACTTTTTCAGGAGCCGCAACTATGGTGATTCACCCTTCCCTGCCGACGCTGGCCTTTATATTTGTATATGTGGCGCTACTGCTGCGGCTTAGCTGGATTGATGTAAGGCAACGTTTACTGCCAGACTACCTGAACTATTCGCTGCTATGGTCCGGGTTGTTATTTCACGTTTTTATTTCTCCGCATAGCCTGGCTTCAGCCGTGACAGGCGCTGTCGTCGGTTACTTAAGCCTTTGGTCACTGTTCTGGTGTTACTTTTTTGTACGAAAATGCGCAGGTATCGGGTACGGAGATATGAAGCTGCTGGCAGCATTAGGTGCGTGGCATGGCTGGCAAACCCTGCCGTGGCTTGTGCTTATCGCGGCGTTATGCGGTTTAGTTATGGCGGGGATAACCAAATTCTGGCGAGCAAGCTCTGATGGTTTATTCACCACACCGCTACCCTTTGGGCCCTGCCTTGCGATAGCGGGTGGTGTCACAGGATGGTTTAATCATTTCCCTTTAAAGGTTAACGATCTCAACTGGCTTCTTTAATCTGTGACTGGAGATAGTTTTGCAAGCCAATTTTAGCAATCAGGTCCAGTTCCGTTTCGAGCCAGTCAATATGATGCTCTTCCTCTGTGAGGATTTGAATCATCATGTCGCGGCTGACATAGTCATGGATAGTATCTGCATAGCTGATGGCTTCGCGCAGATCTTTAGCCCCTTCCATTTCGAGATTGAGATCTGAGCGAAGCATCTCTTCTACATCTTCACCGATATGGAGTTTGCCTAAATCCTGTAGGTTTGGAATGCCTTCAAGAAATAGAATACGCTCGATGTACTTATCGGCGTGTTTCATTTCATCGATGGATTCGTGGTATTCAACATCATTGAGGCGCATCAGGCCCCAGTTTTTGAACATTCTCGCATGGAGAAAATACTGATTGATCGCGACAAGCTCATTTCCCAACAATTTATTGAGATAATTTATTATCTTAATATCACTTTTCATTTTAACTCCCTCCGCTTCCACTACATGAAGCGTAGATGTAGCATGGAGTAAGTCAAAAAAAAGTGACGCGCTTAAGCGATCTCTTTAAATTCCGGGATCTGTAGCAACTCTTCTTGCATGATCTCTCGCGCGGCCCTTATGCACTTGCCACACTGGTTCCCTACCGGGATAAACTTGCGGAGCTGCTGGAAAGACTGAGGCTGAAACTGGCGCACTGCCTGACGAATTTTTTTATCACTCACACCATTACACAAGCAAACGTACATAAGCACTCCCGTTCAAATTCCGTGCAAAGTGTAAATGAGAATAGTTATGATTACAATAGCACAAGCTTGTTCAGTGCAAGCCAGACGCGGTAAAAAATGTAAAAAAAAGAGCGCCGAAGCGCTCTTTTTTATACAAAGGTATCAGCGATTAAGCGATAACTTTAGCAACAACACCAGCACCAACGGTACGGCCGCCTTCACGGATTGCGAAACGCAGACCATCGTCCATAGCGATTGGGTGGATCAGGGTGACAACCATTTTGATGTTGTCGCCCGGCATTACCATCTCAACGCCTTCCGGCAGTTCGATGGTACCGGTCACGTCAGTTGTACGGAAGTAGAACTGTGGACGGTAGCCTTTGAAGAACGGAGTGTGACGGCCGCCTTCGTCTTTGGACAGGATATAAACTTCAGATTCGAACTGAGTGTGTGGCTTGATGGAGCCTGGCTTGGCCAGTACCTGACCACGTTCGATTTCTTCACGTTTGATACCGCGCAGCAGAACACCAACGTTCTCACCGGCACGGCCTTCGTCCAGCAGTTTGCGGAACATTTCAACGCCGGTACAGGTGGACTTGGCAGTCTCTTTGATACCAACGATTTCAACTTCTTCGCCAACTTTAACGATACCGCGCTCCACACGACCGGTAACAACGGTACCACGGCCGGAGATGGAGAATACGTCTTCGATTGGCAGCAGAAATGGCTTGTCGATAGCACGCTCTGGTTCCGGGATGTAAGAATCCAGGTAGCCTGCCAGTTCAACAATCTTCGCTTCCCACTCTGCTTCGCCTTCCAGCGCTTTCAGAGCAGAACCACGTACGATTGGCGTATCGTCACCCGGGAAGTCGTACTGGGACAGAAGTTCACGCACTTCCATCTCTACCAGTTCCAGCAGCTCTTCGTCATCAACCATGTCGCATTTGTTCAGGAACACGATGATGAAAGGAACGCCTACCTGACGACCCAGCAGGATGTGCTCACGGGTCTGAGGCATCGGGCCGTCAGTCGCTGCAACAACCAGGATAGCGCCGTCCATCTGCGCAGCACCGGTGATCATGTTTTTAACGTAGTCGGCGTGTCCCGGGCAGTCAACGTGCGCGTAGTGGCGGGTCGGGGTGTCATATTCAACGTGGGAAGTGTTGATGGTGATACCACGAGCTTTTTCTTCCGGCGCGTTATCGATCTGATCGAATGCACGGGCAGAACCACCGTAGGTTTTAGCCAGAACGGTAGTGATTGCA
>NZ_SOYS01000018.1 GCF_011808225.1 Cedecea colo
AGGACCGGAGTGGACGCATCACTGGTGTTCGGGTTGTCATGCCAATGGCACTGCCCGGTAGCTAAATGCGGAAAAGATAAGCGCTGAAAGCATCTAAGCGCGAAACTTGCCCCGAGATGAGTTCTCCCTGAGCCTTTAAGGCTCCTGAAGGAACGTTGAAGACGACGACGTTGATAGGCTGGGTGTGTAAGTGCAGCGATGCATTGAGCTAACCAGTACTAATGATCCGTGAGGCTTAACCTTACAACACCGAAGGTGTTTTGGTGAGAGACGATAATTTAATTTTCAGCTGMATTCCGAGATTAAACATTGATGGTCATGAGAATGACGGTTAATGAAACAGAATATGCCTGGCGGCAACAGCGCGGTGGTCCCACCTGATCCCATGCCGAACTCAGAAGTGAAACGCCGTAGCGCCGATGGTAGTGTGGGGTCTCCCCATGCGAGAGTAGGGAACTGCCAGGCTCCAAATCAGTGACAGGCCCTGCACGCAAGTGCAGGGCCTTTTGCTGTCTGCGATTTACAGCATCTCCCGCCATACAAGCCAAGCTCAGTCAGATAAGGTAAACTAACCGGGTTTAAACTCAGGAAAGATATCGACATGGGCACCTCCCTTAAGACCTTCAATACATTTGGTATTCAGGCCAATGCTTCGCGTATTGTCATTGTACAGACCGTGCAACAGCTCAAGGAGGCCTGGGACGAAGCCGTATCATTACAAAAGCCGGTTTTGATTCTGGGTGAGGGAAGCAATATCCTCTTTCTTGATGATTTTATCGGCACGGTAATCGTTAACCGCATTGCCGGAATTGCGGTGACAGAAAAAGATGATGCATGGTATTTGCACGTAGGTGCAGGTGAGAACTGGCATCATCTCGTTGAGTATACCTTACAAAAGAATATGCCAGGGCTGGAAAATCTGGCGTTGATTCCAGGTTGCGTTGGCTCTTCTCCAATTCAAAATATTGGTGCCTATGGCGTTGAATTAAAAAACGTTTGTGCCTACGTTGACTGCGTCGATCTACGTAGCGGCGACCTGCATCGTCTTGATAATACACAGTGTCAGTTTGGCTATCGCGACAGCATTTTTAAACATGATTATCACAACAATTATGCGATAACCGCCGTTGGCCTGCGTCTTCCTAAACGATGGCGGCCCGTTCTGACCTACGGTGATTTAACTCGCTTTGATCCAACCACTATTACACCGCAGGAAGTTTTTGATGCGGTATGCCATATGCGCATGACGAAGCTGCCGGATCCCCGCGTTAACGGTAATGCCGGTAGTTTCTTCAAGAATCCGGTGATTACGGCGGAACAGGCTACCGGATTATTATCCGAATTCAGCAGCATGCCTCACTATCCCCAGGCTGATGGATCTGTAAAGCTGGCCGCAGGGTGGCTTATCGATAGGTGCGAACTAAAGGGATATCAGGTTGGCGGTGCTGCAGTTCATCGCCAGCAGGCGTTAGTGTTAATAAATGAAGCGGATGCCACCAGTCAGGATGTCGTCAAGCTGGCGCATTATATTCGTCAGCGCGTTGGTGAAAAATTTAACGTGTGGCTGGAACCAGAGGTTCGCTTTATTAGCGCGAAGGGTGAAGTTAGCGCCGTGGAGACCATTGCATGAAAGATAATAGAATCCCCCTTACCCTGATTTCCATTCTGGCAGATGGAGGATTTCACTCTGGCGAGCAGTTGGGTGAAAAGCTTGGGATGAGCCGTGCGGCTATAAATAAACATATCCAAACGCTACGTGACTGGGGAGTTGATGTATTTACCGTACCGGGGAAAGGATATAGCTTACCCGATCCGATACAGTTACTTGACGAGTCCTTGATTAAAGCGCAAATAAAGCAGGGATCGGTTGCGGTCTTGCCCGTTATCGACTCCACGAATCAATATTTGCTCGAGCGGCTTGATAGCCTTCAGCCCGGAGATGCCTGCATTGCGGAATATCAGCAGGCAGGACGTGGTCGTCGTGGCAGACAATGGTTCTCTCCATTTGGTGCAAACCTCTACCTTTCAATGTACTGGCGGCTGGAGCAAGGGCCTGCCGCAGCAGTCGGACTGAGTCTGGTCATTGGTATCGTCATGGCTGAAGTACTTCGCGGCCTGGGCGCTAATGAAGTCAGGGTTAAATGGCCTAACGATCTCTATCTCAACGATCGTAAGCTGGCCGGCATACTGGTTGAATTGACCGGGAAGACGGGTGATGCAGCGCAGATTGTCATTGGAGCGGGCATTAACCTCGCTATGCGTAATGTCGCGGCGGATGTTATTAATCAGGGTTGGATCAACCTTCAGGAAGCCGGGATCAAAATCGATCGTAACGCGCTGGCAATCGCTTTGATCCAGGAATTACGCTCGGCATTAACTTTATTTGAGAACGAAAGCCTTACGCCATTCCTCGCACGTTGGAAGGTACTTGATAATTACGCTAACCGTCAGGTTAAACTGATTATTGGCGATCGTGAGATATATGGTATTTCCAGAGGAATAAATGAACAGGGCGCATTGCTATTAGAGCAGGATGGAGCGATCAAACCCTGGGTAGGCGGTGAAATATCTCTGCGTGGCGTGAATTAATATGGCAGGGGGATATTATCCCCCTTTTTTACTATTTGCGTAACCGGACGCTTTCCACTGCGTGATTTGCACTTTTGGTCATAATCAGGCTGGCACGCTCGCGTGTGGGGAGTATGTTTTCTTTTAGATTCATCCCGTTAATTTCTTTCCAGAGCTGCGTGGCGATATTAACCGCTTCGTCTTCCGACAGTTTCGCATAGTTATGGAAATAAGAATCGGGATCGGTAAATGCCCCTTCCCGGAACTTCAGAAAGCGGGTGATATACCAGTCCTGCAGCAAATCTTCCGGAGCATCAACGTAAATAGAAAAGTCGACGAAATCCGAAACGAATACATGATGCGGATCGTGCGGATAATCCATGCCGCTTTGTAAAACGTTTAATCCTTCAAGCAGTAAAATATCCGGCTGCGTAACTGTTTTGTCACCGTCGGGAATCACATCATATATAAGATGGGAATAGACAGGTGCGGTGATGTTAGTTGCTCCCGACTTAAGATCGGAAACAAACTTCACCAGGCGATGCATATCATAGGATTGTGGAAATCCCTTTTTCTTCATCAGATTACGCTCTTTGAGCACTTTATTCGGATGAAGGAAACCATCGGTTGTAATTAACTCTACCCGACGGTGTTCGGGCCAGCGGCTAAGCAGCGCCTGCAACACGCGTGCGGTTGTGCTTTTTCCTACGGCAACGCTGCCCGCAATACTAATAATGTAGGGGATGCGCTGTCCGTTAGTGCCGAGGAACTGTTCAAGAACGGCCTGGCGGCGCAAATTTGAACTGATATAGAAGTTCAGTAGACGAGACAGAGGCAGGTAAATTTCTGCCACTTCTTCAAGAGAGAGATCCTCGTTGATACCCTTCAACCGCGCGACTTCCCCTTCGGTCAGCGTCATCGGTACTGAATTACGCAAGGCTGCCCATTGGCTTCGGTTGAACTGCATATAAGGGGTCGTCAATATTTGCTCTTTATTACTCATAAGCATGCTTCTGCCTGTAATTCAGGACAAAATGAACGTTAAACGCGGACTAAGGAAATGAAACCAACCTCAGATAATCAAAGGCGCGCAACGTATTTTACTTTTCAACAATGGGCAGGAGGGTAACACCAGATGGAGGAGAATAATAAGAAAAAAAAGCTAACCTCATCCTTTCGCGAAGAGGCATCACCTTCAAGCCAATAGCTGTTTCAGCTCTCACCGGTATATGTACTGCGGATTTGTTTAGCAAAAAGGAGCCAGAGGAGCTCGATTCAGAAGCAATAAAAGATAAAGCGCCATTTTGGCGTAAGGTGGAAGGTGATCTCTGACGTTGGCGCAGGGAGCTACTATTTGTCTCCAGGGTCAAAAATGAGTCACAAACGGCGGATTAATCATCAAATATTCGATGTGTCGCGCAAAATATGAGCGGTAGTGCGTTTTATGCGATTTTTTTGTTGCATAGCGGCGCCTGTGTTCCTAGAATGCGCGCTACTTGATGCCGACTTAGCTCAGTAGGTAGAGCAACTGACTTGTAATCAGTAGGTCACCAGTTCGATTCCGGTAGTCGGCACCATCAAGTGCCTGGTGGGGTTCCCGAGCGGCCAAAGGGAGCAGACTGTAAATCTGCCGTCATCGACTTCGAAGGTTCGAATCCTTCCCCCACCACCATTTTAAGGCGACGCTTCGCGAAGCCTGAGACGACAAGCTCCAGGCGAGTCGGCTCGAATACTGAGAGGTCTCCTCTCATATTCAAAACAGAATTAAGCAGGTAGCCGAGTTCTAAGATGCGGGCATCGTATAATGGCTATTACCTCAGCCTTCCAAGCTGATGATGTGGGTTCGATTCCCACTGCCCGCTCCAGATGTGCTGATATAGCTCAGTTGGTAGAGCGCACCCTTGGTAAGGGTGAGGTCGGCAGTTCGAATCTGCCTATCAGCACCACTTCTATTCTCCTTCCTGTTTTTCTTCTGTTAATGCATTCAGCAAATTCAGGCATAAGCCTGGTTGATGTGGTGATACCACCGATTTATCCGTGTCTTAGAGGGACAATCGATGTCTAAAGAAAAGTTTGAACGTACAAAACCGCACGTTAACGTCGGTACTATCGGCCACGTTGACCATGGTAAAACAACGCTGACCGCTGCAATCACTACCGTTCTGGCTAAAACCTACGGTGGTTCTGCCCGTGCATTCGATCAGATCGATAACGCGCCGGAAGAAAAAGCTCGTGGTATCACCATCAACACTTCCCACGTTGAATATGACACCCCGACCCGCCACTACGCGCACGTTGACTGCCCGGGACACGCCGACTACGTTAAAAACATGATCACCGGTGCTGCGCAGATGGACGGCGCTATCCTGGT
>NZ_SOYS01000019.1 GCF_011808225.1 Cedecea colo
TTTCTCGGGTTTCTCGGGCCGTTAGGTTACGAGCTGGGATCAGCACTCGCGACAGCGATCCTCTGGCTGTATGGCAAATTCGGTTTTGTTGCCACAGCAGTGCTTGCCGGTGCTCTGCCTTTTATCGTGGCAGCCGGGATGCACAAGCCTTTGCTGCCCTATGCCGTAGCTGCCATGGGTCAGTTCGGACGCGAGACGTTATATCTGCCTGCATCGCTGGCTCATAACATTGCCGAAGCCGGTGCCTGCCTTGCCATTACGATTAAAAGCAAAGACAAAAGCATGAAATCCACTGCGCTCTCATCCGGGCTATCTGCTCTTTGCGGCATCACGGAACCCGCGCTCTATGGTATTACCTTATTAAATAAAAAGGTCCTGTATGCTGTGGTTATCGGCAGCGTGATAGGCGGCGGTTTTTTAAGTTACATGGCTGTCGCGGCCTTTGCTCTTGTCGGGCCAAGCCTGGCAAGCATTTCAATTTTCGCCGCTCCCGATAACCCAAATAACCTCATATACGCTTTTGCCGGGGCAGTGCTGTCATTCGCATTAACTTTTGTAACTACATTGATGTTGTGGCGAGATAAGGCAAGAGAAGGATCCGTTCAAGTTGCGAATCAGAATTGATCGAGGGGCCAAGATAAGCAAATAGCTTCTGAAAGCAATCTCACATTTCTGCATTCAAGGTTAATGCGAAGAATTCCTCCATCTCACTGGAGTTAAATAGTTACGGAAATATCAGGCTACATACACTGGCGCGCTATGTATATTTTCGCCTTAGAGAAACGGTGCGTATTCCTTATTTAAATATGCACTTTTTATCCCTGTAATTTACATGTGAATTTAAAATATGAAAAAGACGCTCTTATTTTGTCTTATCTCTGCTATGTTCAGCAATGCTTACGGACAGAATTTAACGGTAGAAGAGAGACTTGCCTTACTTGAGAAAAAACTCCAAGAAAATACTGCGGAGTTAAACAGTACAAAAGCAGAATTAACCAAATATAAGCAAGCCAATGCCGCGAATAAGAATATGGTTAATTCAGCAGATAAAAATTATCAACCAACTACAAATACTGCTTCTGCAACCTCTGCTGCAATTGCATCGAGTAATAGCAACAAAACAGCCAATAACGGCGCAACTAAAGTTAATAATACCCTTACGCTGAAAGACATTAGTAACTTTGTTAAAAACGATATTGGGTTCTCTTATAATGGTTATTTCCGCTCTGGTTGGGGGACTGCCAATCATGGCTCGCCAAAAGAATATGCTATTGGCTCTCTTGGCCGTTTCGGTAACGAATATACTTCGTGGTTCGATCTTCAACTCAAGCAGAAAGTGTACGACCAGGATGGTAAAACTGCACATGCTGTCGTTATGCTGGATGGTAACGTTGGTGAACAATACGGGAACGCTGTTTTCGATAAGAGCACTGAAAATGTACTCCAGTTCTCTGATATCTATCTGACAACAAAAGGTTTCCTGAACTTCGCACCCGAAGCAGATTTCTGGGTAGGTAAACACTATTTACCGAAGTACGAAATTCAGATGCTCGACTGGAAAAGTGTCAGAACAGACAGCGGCGCTGGTTTAGGTATTGAAAACTGGAAGATGGGACCAGGGAAATTTAACATCTCCGTTGTACGCCAGGATCTGGATGCCCGAGCTGTTGATTACAGTACCTCCGGTAAAACGGTGCAGGTAAACAGCAATACGGTTGACATGCGTTACCGTGAACTTCCGCTTTGGGAAAATGCCACACTAGAGCTTGATGGCCGTTACGCAGCTGCGAACAAATCAGATACGGTCAAATCCGGAGAATCTGATGGTAACTATTATCATGTGAAGGATGCCTGGCTTGCCGGAGCAATTATCAGGCAGAAATTTAAGTCCGGTGGCTATGATGAATTAACATTCCAGGTTGCAGATAACTCGATTGCAAGCGCATTCGCACGTATATCTGGAGCCAACCCTTCCTATGGAAATGGTGATAATTACTACGGCAATCATACTAACGGGACAGCATTCAGGCTAATTTCCCAGGGCGAGTTTTACCCTACGAAAGATACTATAGTTGCCCATGCTCTTGTTTACTCTAACGGTAATGATATTTATAGCTACGATACCGGTGCACACACTGATTTCGAAAGTTATCGTGCTGTCGTACGTCCAGCTTACATCTGGGACAATTATAACCAAACGGGCATCGAATTAGGTTGGTTCCGTCAGGAAAACAAAGTACAAGAGGAGACTTTTACCGAATCTGGTTATAAAGCAACGATTTATCACGCATTGAAAGTAAATACGTCCATTCTGACTTCCAGGCCAGAACTGAGATTCTATATGACATATTTGCGTGCTAATCAGAACGATATTTCCAGCTTCGAATTCACTGATAACAAAAAAGATCAGTTGGCTATTGGTGCGCAGGCAGAAGTTTGGTGGTGATTCACTGATTAATTTTCTAACTGAACCACAACTTTGAACTCCTTAAATTGTGAAATTTTTCAAATGGCATTGCCCATAAATTAAGTGGGTAATTAACTAGTTACCAGAAGCTTATTGCCTGGAGTACTTTCATACATGTGATTTTGGGATTATTGTTCAATATCTGATTATGGTTGTAGTAATTGTATACGTTTTCGTCGGTGACTCAGGATTTTGTTATCTTTATCACAATTCGAAAAAAACATATTAATGACTATTGATATTCCAAAGCTCAAATTATATTAATGATTAATTAGTAGTACAGGCATGTAACTGGTAAAGCAGGCAAGACCTGAAGAATTCCCTATAAAAAGGGAGGTCTTCGGGTCTTTTTTTTTGCATAAGAGGCATCAGATGGACTACGAGAATACAGGCCGACAGATCATTGATTTGATTGGCGGGCCTGGCAATATTGAGCATATTGAGCACTGCTCTACCCGGCTCCGGCTCAGCCTTTATGACAACAAATTAGTCGATAAATCCGCACTTGAAAAACTACCGGGCGTGATTGGCGTCAGAGTCAATGTGCAGTGCCAAATCATTATCGGCAAAGAAGTCGCAGACGTCTGCAATGCGCTTAAAAAGCTTGTTGCCGGTAAACAGACTACCGGCGATCGGCTCCCCACCAGGAAGAAATGGGGAGCGGTCATTGTCGATTTCGTGATTAGCGTTTTCCAGCCGCTCGTTCCTGCGATTGCCGGAGGCGGGGTCCTGAAATCATTGCTGATTATCCTCGATATGGTGGGATGGTTAAGCAAAGACACTTCCACATATAAAGTGCTGGACAGCATCGGCAC
>NZ_SOYS01000020.1 GCF_011808225.1 Cedecea colo
TATTAAAATACTTGCGTAAACTGTCATAATCGCTTTTAGTTTGAGTAACTACAACTTCACCACCATTATTATAAATAGCCTCAACAATAACCTGATCGCATTTATTACCATCACGAACAGAAGAACCTATTGCTCTATGTTTATGCCCTTTATCATCTGATACTTTAGCACCTTTCACCAGAGCGTAAATCATACCGTCTTTAAATGTTAACTTTACCCCCTTCTGCATTTCTGCCGGACGTATTCCAAATGTTGAAATAATGGAAAATGCTAAAGAATGCTTATCATATAAGTTCTTTTTTAATTCCAAACCATTTAAAACAGAATCAGGAGAAGGTGCATTTTTAAGCCCTTTTCTCTTACTGAAAGAAACTTTTTTAAAACCCTCTTGCCTTTTTACATCGTTAAATAAAATACGACCATCAGATAAAAACTCATCTTCAAACTTTATAGCGAGTTTAAATGCATCGTTGGTTAGTTTTTTACCTGTGTCATAATCTTTTGAACGCATAGATTTCTCAGCTTTACGCCTCAAAATCTGGATCTCTTCAGCAAGACAAAACCTGAACGCTGTTCGTGTTTTATCAAAGCTGGCGGACGTTCCACACTGCATTAGAAGCTCATGAAAGGATGCATCTGGGTAACGCTCTATCGTTGATCTGTATAGCTTCCTGTATTGCTCTTTTGATGCATCGTTAGCGTTGGTTTTTACTTGACTAATAATACCTTTGATCATCTTATCTATTTGAATATCTATAAACGTACCACTATCAATAGATTGCTGATGTGCTATCATCAACCTAGTTTCAGCTATTTGTTTTTGCTTTTGAGTTAGCTCCATGTAAGTATCCTTTTTTTATTTTTACTTTTGTGTTGTCTGTATTTTTATTCTTCCTAATGCGAAAAGTCGCAAGCTCCTAATCGCAAAAGTCAGAACAAAAAAAGGTGCTTGGCTCCCCGCCACTTTTATTTTTTCTTGGCGAAAAAACAAAAGACACACCTACATTATTGCGAACAAAAGGACTGTTCTCAATAATGTTAAAATCATCGTTCGCAATAATGCTTATACAATTAATAATCAATTATTTTATAGCTGTCCATGTGCAAGTGCAAAAATATTTTTTTGATTGTAATATCGTTATCTTTTTTATATTTTTATTTTCTAGCGCGTAGCGAGTGATGGATTTTTTTCAAAAAAAAAGGCCGAGGTTATCGGCCTTAAATTATTTTTTGGTTTTTATCTTCTATGGAAACTTATACGATCTGCATAGATTGCTTTTAGCACTATGAAACCTATTCCCATGAAAACAAATCCCAAAAAGAATGATGGTGCTGAATGTGTAGACATTGCAATCAACACTCCTACCACCATTCCTATCAACCAAATCAATAGAAGCAATCCCACTGGTGGAACTCCATATTTCACAGTTGCGAGACACGTTCTACAAACATGCACTCCCTTAGTAAGCTCGGTATCGCAGAACCCACATGTGATCACTTCTTTTGCTTTGTTTTCCATATAAAAAAATCCAATACAGTTTGATAGTTACAGACCAGTTTTAAATTGATCTGACCTTCGCATGTTCTTCGTAAAAAACAGCGTCATTTATAGCGAAATGACTATCAAACTCTAGATTTTTCATAAACTTGTAACTTTAAAAAGTCTACTCTCTATATAGTTTTACTACAAGATATAGCTTAACTTGGAAGAGCTATACTGCTTTGGCCGCCGCCCCTAAAAAGGGGTGCTTCACCCAAAGTTTCGCCTCCCAAAATCATTATGATTTCAGGCAGACGATCCTTCGAGAAAAGCTTCTGGCTTCACCCAAAGAGCTGAGACTTAGAGCTACTGCTGATTTCTCAACAGCGACACCCTGTTGCACCCCCTCAGTCACTCCATAGCATCAACTTACGGCAATCTAACCCCATTTATGGCTGGGCTTTCTCATAGCTAACCTGATCGCTCATCAAAACGCTTTAGGAATTCGTTTCCGGTTCGACTTTTTGCAACACTCCCCGTTTAAGTCAACACATACACCAGAGCGAACAATCACATGTCTATGACTCGCATAGAACGGCTCCACACTCTGATCCCGATACATGGGTTATGAATGGTATATGTGCTTAAGGATTTGAAAAGGCTAGAGATTCTTTAAGAGATGTAATGCAGGTAGGTTTGACTTTTACGATAATGTAAGGTAGATTTATTCTTACATCACGTAATCATGTGCTGAACTCACTTGATTACAAGACTTAAAGAAGTTCCACCTTCTTCTAGTCCCTCAAAGCCAGCCTTCGGGTTGGCTTTGTTGTATCTGTCACTGTTATAACTGAAATACGTTAGACGTCAATAGTCTATCAAAAATATTGAACACTAAATCACAGACGGCCAATCCATCAAAAAACAAGTTTTTGACGTCTTACCCGCCGCCAGTATGACTTAGCGGGGCTTTAGCTTTGGATAACTTCCCTGCCCCTGCAAATTTTGCTTCATATGACCGATCTTACTTCCAACTGCCGGTGCAGGAGCCGGTGCAGGTTTCAAATAGTCTTTGATGTCCGGGCTACTGATTACGTCATTAGATGCCTTAGCTACCATAGAACGAGCGCCTTTAGAGCTTCTAGCGTATCCATAATGCACTTGTGATTCAGTAGTTCTATGTCCCATAACCTCAGCTATCTGACGCTTTGAAATACCCGCTTTTTTTAAATCACTGGCTACCTGATGACGATAAGTATAAAGAGATGTTCCGTTATAGTGGTTATTAAAATACTTGCGTAAACTGTCATAATCGCTTTTAGTTTGAGTAACTACAACTTCACCACCATTATTATAAATAGCCTCAACAATAACCTGATCGCATTTATTACCATCACGAACAGAAGAACCTATTGCTCTATGTTTATGCCCTTTATCATCTGATACTTTAGCACCTTTCACCAGAGCGTAAATCATACCGTCTTTAAATGTTAACTTTACCCCCTTCTGCATTTCTGCCGGACGTATTCCAAATGTTGAAATAATGGAAAATGCTAAAGAATGCTTATCATATAAGTTCTTT
>NZ_SOYS01000003.1 GCF_011808225.1 Cedecea colo
AGCCACGAGTGGCAGTCGTTCCTGAAATCACATGGACTGGAGGGCAGTATGAGCCGTCGTGGTAACTGCCATGACAACGCAGTTGCAGAAAGTTTTTTCCAGCTACTGAAGCGTGAACGGATAAAGAAAAAGATCTACGGAACACGGGAAGAAGCCCGTAGTGATATTTTTGATTACATCGAAATGTTTTATAACAGCAAGCGTCGGCACGGTTCGAGTGATCAGATGCCACCGACGGAATATGAAAATCAATATTATCAACGGCTCAGAAGTGTCTAGATTATCCGTGGCGATTCAAACGTCGGGGTAAGATGCGGGGAAATGGCGGGAAGACTTCAGAAAGGTTACAGTTACCGGGCAAACTCTGCTCTCTACCGGTTTCTACGGATAAGAATGGTTACTGGATATTTTTGATTTTTAAGCAAAATATCACTGGTGCTTTTGCCATCAAGCGCTGACAGATAGATATTTTCAAGTTGTTGGTTACGTGGGAGGCTGCTGAAATACTTCAACCTGCTTATTTGCGATGGAAGATCGTGGGTAGTACTGATTCCGGTAACTGTTCACTTGAGTCCAACCCGGAAAGGTGTGGTAAAATGCTACTAGTGACTGAAATGTGTGAGAATTCGTGAAGTGAGTGGCCGGACTACGGCTACCCTGAAAGAACAGTTTTGGTGACTCGTCTCGCACAATACAGTTACTTGGTTAAGCAGCCTTGCAAGCTGGCTTAACCTTCAATCAAACTACCTTGCTAGGCGATATTTTCGTTTACGGAGCAAGAAATTACGCGCCAAAAAAAGGATCTCAAGGAGATCCTTTACGGATCGACGAATACATCATTATTTCATCGACAGCAACTTGTCATAATCTGGGTAGATATGAGTGATATCTTCACTGAAACCATTTGGGTAAGTCGCAGTTATATTTCCAGGGCGAATAGCTGGTGGAGTTAACACAACTACTTTGCTGAGGTGTATTTTCGGCTCAATATTGATGTTTTCTACATCCAGTGTTTTATATCTCCTCCGCCACTGCTCATATCCTGTATTACCACCGAAAAGAGACAGATCCACTTGATTATCAATGTGGTGAACAACCATTGGGAAAAAGTCTGTTTTTAGTTCAATTATCTCTCCGCTGGACACTTTAGCCCGCCCAGTCCCATAGCCATCACTGAGACCATAGTCTCCGAAATCGAATATATAACTGGTATCGATAACCTTTTTCCCCTTCACCAAGGGAACATCATCCGCAATCCTGAAACTTACCAGCAGCGAGTTCAGCTGCCACTGACACGGGCCGCCACCGTCCACTGTGACGCGCAGATGACGGACATTGCTGCTATCCGACACATCGAACGGTCGTTTAACATCGTTATAGCCCGGAATATCATGCGGCTCATTGCTGGAGTTATAGCGGACTGACTTACACTGCGCCGAACGATACAGCAGCTCAGCGGGCTGCAGCGTAATCCCTTCCGGAACCCGGAAAGTAACATCCACCCACTTTGCATCTGCCGGGGGAGAAAGAGTCTTATCCGGACGGTTATCACACCCGAAAAGTAGCGTCAAAGCGCATGCAATGACGGCGGTTTTACTGAGAGAGTTCAACTTCTTCCTCCGTTACCGCCGCAAAACGCAGCAGGGCATTTTTTCCTGTTTCTTCGGCCTGTGTCCGCCTCAGAGCCACTGGCAGCATGTCCTGCAACGCCAGAAACTCACGGTTACGTTCAACCTCATCCGGGTTACTGTAGGCTGCGCTTTTCTCAACCTCTTCCCGGAACATGACCCGCATCTCTTTCCGGTTCATATTGCGGGTCGGATCGGCCAGTTCCAGCAACTGATTGTGAATATAGGGCAGGTAGCGGTGCGCCATCGAGTGGCTGCGGGGATCTGTTCCGATGCCGTTCAGATCCGGGTTAGTGTTCTGCGGAAAGGTTTTTGCCAGGCTGGCCGGGTTCAGACACTGGATAAACGAGGCCTGATGTTCACCGGTGGATTTCAGGCATTCCTCATTCAGGGACGGCACCACATACAACTTAGTGGCCACAAAATGCCGGGAGTAGGCCTGCCCGTCGACCAGGCTTTTCTGGTACGGACTGGTGGCCCGCATCGCGCACTGCTGCGCCCGGAAAAATATCACTGTGCTGCCGTGATGCCAGTACGGTTCTTTTTTCTCTGCAAGCCCTGTTGACTGGTACGTCAGGTCCCGCACGGCCACGCTGAGTCCGGCTGCCGTGGTCAATGACCAGTCAAATCCCAGTTTGTCGCCCAGAGGTCCCCACGTTCTGTAAAATTCATTATCGAGATCGGCATCCGGCGGGATCTGCGTGATAGTGTCATTGTCGTTAACGTGCCGGTAGTGTTTGATATTCCCCAGAGAGGCTATCGCCGAGCGGGTGAAAGTTCGCGGCATCCCGTAGGTGTACAGAACTGGCTGGTAATCCTTCATTTCAGCGGCATAAAGCAGCGCTAGAGCACCACCCAGACTGTGACCACAAATAAATAATGATTTTCCTTTGTCTAAAGATGTCCTGATAGCCCGAAGATCAAACTTATCCCCGAATTTCCGTTTCGCCAGTTGATAGGCGTCCAGAAAACCACCGTGAACATTTCCCGTTACGGCCAGCTCCGGCAGACAGCGCTTAGGGGCAAAAGACAAATCGGTCAGGATATTCAGCAGGCTATCGGTACCGCACCAGGCGACCAGCACATGTGCAGCACATTCCACCGTAAACAGGCGGGTATCACCTTCTCCCGTCGGCCCCTCCCCGGTGTTCAGGTAGACCGGAGGCAGATAGCGCTCGCGGAACGGCACATCCACCGCCAGCGTGTGGAACCACGACGGATACTCGGCAAACTGCGGGATACAGGACAAATCCTGACACTTCCGCCGGAAAAAATAATCGATAGTCGGGTTATTAGACTCTGCGGCATACACAAGGTCGGCCATGATGCCGAGGTTCAGCCCATTGGCGAGGTCATAATCTTTCGTGTCGTGTAACGACAGCACCCACGCCCGGAACGGACAGATTTCTATCACATGGCGCTGCTCCAGCGCGTCCCGCGCGATTTTCGTCCCTTTCATCTCCTTTCCGGTCGGAAAATGAAACATTGGAGGATCAGTCTCAGTCCATCCCGGCATCTCCGGCAACCGGTCACACAGCTCCCCGATGGTCACATAGTGATGGCGGTAACCGGCGGCTTCAGCTTTCCCCTGCACGTCTGAGCGCCATATGGGATCACGGGTTTCTGGCCGGAAAAGATTATTACTCACCGGCTGGCTGTTAGGGTTACGGCTGATGCCTAGCGGGCGCTGCTCCATTTCGTCGGCCAGTTGTTGGCCGTCTGTTTTCACATCTACCGCTATCCAGTACAGATCATCAAACCGTACCAGACCCTGACTGTCAGTGACACCGGCGGGCGGGTTCGGCGGCGGTGTGGGGTCAAACTGAGTGTGTCCGCCTCTGGCCCACAGAGCCAGCTCTGCCGCCGTTGCCAGCGGATGATACTCCAGCTGCACGTTGAGACCGGAAACTGGGTTGTTGTTCTCATCCACGAACTGCAGCTCCAGCCAGTACATCCGCTGCTTACCGCAGGCGACTTCTTTGTACTTCATTTTGTGACTCAGGCAGGTCACTGTCGTGTTGTCTGTTGCGTCCATTTTGCGGTTAAATCCTTTTAATTCAATTTGTTAAATTGATTCCCACCTTGCGCGGGGCGTAATTTAACCAAAATATTCACTGTTATCTTAATATGCAATGGGCTGGAGGTTGCAGGTCATTTAGGGATTTACGGTAAGCCCCGTTTTGCAGAACGTTCTATCTCCGATTGAGAGCCTGTCTCTCGGTATTACCAGTATTCTGACCATAATCCCCCATGGATCATATTGATATAGTAGGCATAATACCCAAAAGTTGGCTAAAGCTAAATCAATCAGAGTGAAAAATGTTCGGTTTGATGTAGGGGGGAGTGAGGAGGGTCCAACGCAGGTGGTATGCGTTTTACTTCAGACCGGACAAAGACCGGATGTATCCGTGCAGTAATGAATCCGTTAGCCAGGTGCTCATGTGGAAATAGTGTCTATTGAGGATTTGAAGTCTGACAGACAAGACCACCGCGACCAGAGGGGATGGTTGCCACTTAGAGGAAATGTTTAGGCTGGATGGAAGAGGTAAAGCAGCGACATCAGCGGTCAAAACGACCAGAAATCTACCGGAACCCAAGAAAGCAAAAAAACCAGCCGTTAAGCTGGTTTCTCTAAATAGTGGTGCCCGGACTCGGAATCGAACCAAGGACACGGGGATTTTCAATCCCCTGCTCTACCGACTGAGCTATCCGGGCAACGGGGCGCATTAAACTGGATTACCTTGGTCTCGTCAATGGAAAATCTTCATTTAATCGTTTAGGTGCGTGTTTTTTCAGCAAAAGGTAATAACATTGCTCAAATATCAGTCTTTATGCTTCTACCAGAGCTCTACCACAGTAAAGATTTGGGTTCTGTTGAAAGACTTTCATATGATTTCTGGCGTTTGGTTTGATAACTGAAAGTCTTAGGGTTTATCAATGAAGTGTAGATGGCCGATGGCTTGTTTTTGCTGGTTAATTAAAAGACAATTACCGCGATAAATGGATGGGTATAGTCAAACTTTACTTTTTATTGAGGGATTAATGATGGTAAGAGCACTGGCCTGCCTTGGCGACAAAACGAGTTATGGAGAAATCATTTCCGCCACTGCGACCTGGTTTGAGGGGAATAAAGCAATAGCCCGCACTGGCGACAAGGCATCATGCAGCAAATGCAACGGATATTTTGAAATCCTGGCCTCCGCACAGGACTGGGCAGAAGAAGGCAAAGCCTATGCTGCCACAGGTGACAGAGTGCTGTGCCGTTGCCCCGATCACTATGTTTACGGTTCAGCCACGCAGTTTACCAGCACAGGTACTGGCTCTCTGACCTCCCGCAATACCAGTCACTCGTCTGTCCCAGTGCCGCAGGCACAGGATTCCAGCGCCCGGAACTGTATTCGCTTTCAGTGTGCCGGTGATGATGACCAGCTAATGGCTGGCTGTCGTTACACCCTGATGTTCCCGGACGGACGTTCTGAAGCTGGCGTTACCGATGAGCACGGGGTTACCGGATGGCATTATGCCGAATCGGCAGACGATATCAGTCTGCATATCCTTACGGACTGAGGAAAAGGTATGTCAGACAACAGATGGAGCGGTGTACATGGCAAAAACTCCGGGCTGGATGGTGATAAAACATCTACAGGTGCAGTCTGTTATGCCGGGAGTCAGGGCTGGTCAGTAAACGGAAGGCGAAAGCTCTATGTGGGAGATAAAACTTCGCCCTGCCCGAGATGTGGTAAGCCCGGTGTCATTGTTTCAGGTGATCCCCGGCAGACCAATCCACAGGAGAGAGCGGTGGTTGTCTATGGTTCACCAGTACGGTGCGGATGTGCCGACGGAACGAATTATGTCATTGCCGCGGGAAATCCGTTAACGGCCAAAATTGTCAGTGCGCAGAGCCAACCTGCACAGCAATCTTCTTCACGTAACACGCTTCGTTTTCAGTGTGCTGATGATGATGGCAGGCTGATGATCGCTTGTCAGTATGTTCTGATGTTCCCGGATGGTCATACAGAAACAGGGAGCACGGATAACGAGGGGATGACAGAATGGCATTTTGCTGAATCTGCTGAAAATATTAACCTGCATATATTAATGGATTAATTATGGCTGTGTATCATCTCAGTACCCGTATAAATTCCAATGTTCCGGCTGATTATTTGTTGTACGATTTGTGTATTTACCGCATGGATTCCGAAAGAAATAAATATACCCTGATTGATGTGAAGCAACATCCTTTTCAGAGTAATTACGAAACGCAAAGTCACATGACCGGAAATATAAATGAGTCTCTCTCCACTATTTATATTATGGAAGTCAAACTTTACCGTAACACCATGTTGCACATACACTGTGTGACGCCTGTACCGTTTACTAAAATGTACACGCTGGAAGAATTTGCATCAGGTAAAGCCTGGTCTCCGGTAAAACGTGAGAACCCCTGTTATTTTGAGTCAAAAGGTACAATGAAGCCTGAAAGCCGGGGGGGCGAAACAAAACTAATACAAATCACTGTGCCGGAGCGTCCATTTATTGCGAAAGAATATCCAGTTGGTAATCCTCTGGATCCTTTTGAAAAAAGTATAATAGAACAACAAATAAATAAAAGATATAATCATTATCCCGATGCTTTTCCAGATCAAAATGCGGCAAGTACTTGTGGGCCTGCCGCATTTTTTTACTGTGTCCAAATGGATCGCCCTGATGTATATGCACAGGCTGCAAGGGAACTTTGGCGATATGGAAAGACCAAAATAGGTGCATTGACGATTTTGCCTGGAGAAGGATGTAAGCATCCTTCAGGTGTTTTTTATACAAACGATGGTAGACCAAGGATATTAGGGCTTGACTGGATGACATTGGCTGGACTTAGAGATTCGGAGAATACTGTTTTAAGTTTTGATACTCTTGATTCTCCAGTTGCGGGGATCACTATGTGGCAAACGCTGACGGAGTGGTTCGAAAAAGCTGGTTATGAAAAAGTATTCAGTAATGTCGGCCCTGTTCAGGCTGGTATTCAAGGAATTCGAGATCTAAATGAGTATGCAAAAAATGGATATAAAGTCGTTACATTAATTAATGACGGACTTCTAGGTAGAAGTGATTCGAATCTAACAGTACCAACACATTGGGTTGTTTGGGATAGTCCTGCGACACAGGATTCCAACGGATATATGCATTTGAATTTATTCTCATGGGGTAACGTTTATGACCAAATAAAGCATAAGAAAGATATTTCGTTCTTTGTTTCTAGGTTTTTTGGAGGGATGGTTTTTAAACCATTAAAATAGCATGAAGAAATTGTTAACTGTTTTTTGTTTGTTAATCCTTTCAGGATGTACATTACATGCTGAGTTTTCGCCAGAAAAGAAAGAACTTAACGATGGATTGATGGGTAAATCTTACTATGCACAGATAAATATTTTGGGTGGGAGTGTTGCTACGTTGACCAACTCTCATGGTGATAGGGAACTATTAGGTAATATCTCACCAAGTGATATGGGTTTATATTTGACTCGCTGTGACAATGATAAATATGATAATAATTGCCTTCAAGTTAAAGGAGTGCCTACTAAAGCAGGATTAATTAAAGTTAGAGTTTCGGGTTTTTTCAATGTGGCAATGTTTCAAAAGTCTAGCGAGTTCGATAAAACCTATACTATTACAATCAAAGACTCAGAAGGGCCTTCTTAAAATTGTTTGATTGGCATGTGACATCAAGGGCATGTGAAGCCGATTAAGAAGCGGTCTCATGAGACAGTAATTAAAATTGTGTAATTGCCTGTTTTTGCTATGTTCACTCCAGTAACGGAGACAGGCAAATTATGGACGAAAAGAAACTTAGGGCCCCTGCGGCAGAACTGGCTAAAGGCCTTAAAACCGAGGCCGACCTTAATGCATTTTCCCGCATGCTAACGAAGCTAACCGTTGAAACTGCGCTGAATGCTGAACTGACAGATCGCCTCGGACACGAGAAACATGCCCCAAAATCAGGCTCGAATACCCGCAACGGCTATTCACCCAGAACGCTGCTGTGCGATGACGGTGAAATCGAACTGAACACACCACGTGACCGCGAAAACACCTTTAAGCCCCAGCTCATTAAGAAAAACCAGACTCGTATCACGCAGATGGACAGCCAGATTTTGTCCCTGTACGCCAAAGGCATGACCACATACTGTGTGACGCCTGTACCGTTTACTAAAATGTACACGCTGGAAGAATTTGCATCAGGCAAAGCCTGGTCTCCGGTGAAGCGTGAGAAAACCCCTGTTATTTTGAATCAAAAGGCACAATGAAGCCTGAAAGTCAGGGGGGCGAAACAAAACTAATACAAATCACCATACCAGAACGTCTATTTATTGCGAAAGAGTACCCTATAGGAACATCACAGGATCCGTTTGAAAAAAATAAAATTGAATCTGATATAAATAAGCGATTTTATCACCGGTCTTTTCCATTTCAGGCTAGTGCCAGTGTATGTGGCCCTGCTGCTTTTTTTTACTGTATTCAAATGGATCGTCCTGATGTATATGCACAAGCCGCTTGGGAACTATGGCGGTATGGAAAGACTAAAATAGGTGGACTGACAATCTCCCCAGATAAAGGGTGTAAACATCCTTCAGGTATGTTTTATACAAGTGAAGGGCAGCCAAGGATATTAGGACTTGACTGGATGACGCTGGCTGGGCTAAGGGATTCAGAGAATACTGTTCTGAGCTTTGATACCCTTGATTCCCCTGTCGCGGGTGTCACCATGTGGCACACACTATCGGAATGGTTTGAAAAAGCCGGTTATGAAATAGTCTTTAGCAATGTAGGAATCACTCAGGCAGGTGTCCAGGGAATTCGGGATTTAAATAAATATGTAGAGCAAGGCTATAAAGTCGTTACATTAATAAATGACGGACTGCTTGAAGGTAGTAAAAATAACACAACATTACCTACGCACTGGGTTGTGTGGGATGGTTCTGTAACACAAGATGATAATGGATATGTTAATTTGAAATTATTTTCTTGGGGGAGTTCAGCTAACTGGGTAAAACAGAGAAAAGATTTGCAGTTTTTTATCAATAGATTGTTTGGGGGGATGGTTTTTAAGCCATTAAAATAGCTATGAAAAGAATTTACATTGTGTATATTTCATCTTTATTATCAGCGTGTACTTTACATGCTGATGTTACTCCATATGATAATTCTCTTAATGATGCAAAAGTCGGAACGTTATATACCAGTGAAATAAATATAAGTGGTGGCGCTGTATCATCTTTAGATTCTAATGGGAAAGAAAGATTTGTAGGTGAAATAACCCCATCCGACACAGGATTAACTTTAAGGTATTGTAATGATTCTCCTGCTCATAATTGCGTCAGGATTCAGGGAGTACCAGTAAAGCCGGGGATCGCCACCGTACGAGTATCTGGCGGATTGTTTGGCACTAATGTCGCGACAGGCGGAGAATTCGATAAAACCTATACTATTACAATCAAAGACTCAGAAGGGCCTTCTTAAAATTGTTTGATTGGCATGTGATATCAAGGGCATGTGAAGCCGCTTAAGAAGCGGTCTCATGAGACAGTAATTAAAATTGTGTAATTGCCTGTTTTTGCTATGTTCACTCCAGTAACGGAGACAGGCAAATTATGGACGAAAAGAAACTTAGGGGCCCTGCGGCAGAACTGGCTAAAGGCCTTAAAACCGAAGCCGACCTTAATGCGTTTTCCCGCATGCTAACGAAGCTAACCGTTGAAACTGCGCTGAATGCTGAACTGACAGATCGCCTCGGGCACGAGAAAAATGCCCCAAAATCAGGCTCGAATACCCGCAACGGCTATTCACCCAGAACGCTGCTGTGCGATGACGGTGAAATCGAACTGAACACACCACGTGACCGCGAAAACACCTTTAAGCCCCAGCTCATTAAGAAAAACCAGACTCGTATCACGCAGATGGACAGCCAGATTTTGTCCCTGTACGCCAAAGGCATGACCACACGCGAAATCGTCGCCACGTTCAAAGAAATATACGACGCGGATGTGTCACCACGCTGATATCTGAAGTCACCGATGCGGTTAAAGAGCTGGTCGCTGAGAGGCAAAACCGATCTCTGGATACGTTGTATCCCATTGTTTACCTTGACCGTATCGTGGTGAAAGTTCGTCAAAATGGTAGCGTGATAAACAAAGCGGTGTTCCTCGCACCCGGCATTAATACTGAAGGCCAGAAAGCGTTGCCGGGTATGTGGCTGGCCGAAAACGAAGATCCGTGCGGCTATCAAGAAGCGCAAAGTGTTCCCGGTGGACGACCCGGTGCGGAAGGTCATTTATCTGGCGATCAAGAACGCGTCAAAAAATGGAGTATGCCGATCCACAACTGGCGGCTGGCGATGAGTCGCTTTATTATCGGGTTCGATGACCGCCTGAGCGAGCACCTTTAATACGGTGGCAGTTACACAGAATTATGGACAGGCTCCACCCTGGGATATCGCTCACCACGGAAATATATACGCAGAAAGTTATCGCAACCGTAAGAGAGAAAAGGCGTCTGGATATATAGGGTCAAATCCACTTTAGGCGCCAATAATGTTTCAGGAAAAACTGTTCAATCGCTTAAGCTTACGTCAATCTGACCCGCAACAGGCCTTTTTTGAAGTGATATTGCACAAATCTTCCAGAAATTTTATTGAGCGCTGTGCATGCTGGCAGGCTGAATGCAGGAGGTGATATGGCAGAAGACTGGCTGGAACTACACCAGCATGGCGATACGGGCATTGAGACAATCCGGGCCCACTTTGAAGGGCATGCGTACGATCCCCACTGGCATGATAGTTATCTGGTTGGCATTACGCTTGCGGGCACGCAGCAGTTTCACTGCCGTCGCGAAAGGCATCACAGTACGCCAGGAGACGTTTTTCTGCTTGAGCCAGGCGAGATTCATGATGGCGATGCTCCGGTTGCGGGAGGATTCACTTATCTGACCTTCTATCTTGAAGAGCAATGGTTGATCCGTACTCTCCAGGGGCTGTATGAAAACGTCTCCTCCAGCTACTCGCTGCATTTTTCCCGTACTATTGCACGTGAGCCGCAGCTTGTTCGTGCTATTTCCGGCACGTTTCACGCTCTGCACAGCGAAGAAATGCGCATAGTACAGCAAAACACGATGGATAATCTTTTAGGCCAGCTTACAGAGCATTGTCAGTGGAGAAAGCGTCTGTCTTCGCGGGTACAGAGTACGGCAATTGCCAACCGGGCCCGGGATTATCTCCACGCCCATATCGGTGAAAATATCGGTTTGTCGGATCTGGCACGCGAAACGGCAACGGATAGGTTTACGCTTTCCCGCTGTTTTAAAAAAGAATTTCATATGGCGCCCCACGCCTGGCTTATCCAACTGCGTCTTGCGCGCGCGAGGGCGCTGCTGGCTAAAGGGGATTCGCCTGCAAACGTTGCGGCTGCGTTGGGATTTGCCGATCAGAGCCATTTAGGACGCTGGTTCCAGCGCGCATATCAGCTAACGCCGGCTCATTACCGCAGATTGTGCACAAACCTTCCAGACTTGCCATAGCCCGTAAGCGAAAGTCAGGGTTCAGACCAATTCGGGAGTTTCTGAACCGTGAGCCAATTTTATCCATCCGCACCGTTTTTACTTTTTGCGTTTGTCGCATCAATCACCCCAGGGCCGACCAATATCCTGATTCTGGCTAATAGCCAGCATTACGGCGTGAAAGCGACGCTGCCCGCGCTGTTCGGTGCCTGCGTGGCGGCGAGCGCTATTGTGCTGGTATCCGGAGCCGGTGCGGGCGAGTTGTTACGCCAGTATCCACTGGTGCGGCAGGTGATGAGCCTGGCGGGGATGCTGTGGCTGAGCTGGATGAGCTGGCAATTGTTCAGCGCGCCAGCGGCAAATTTATCCACCCAAGCGCATACGCGTTTCACCGCGCGTGCGGCGGCAGCTTTACAGATGATAAACCCGAAGACATGGATGATGGCGCTGGCTGTTGTGAGCCTGTTTGCGCCTGTAGGCGAACATGCGATGCGGGAAATCATGCTGATGACGCTGTGGTTTTTGCTTATTTCCACTGCGTGCCTGATGTGCTGGGCGTGGCTTGGAAAGGCGATAAACAGGCTGTTTCGCACCACCGTGGCGATGGTGCGTTTTCAGCGGTTAATGGCGCTGTGCCTGTTTATTTCCGCATGGGCGGGCATGTTCGGTTAGGTTAACGCACCGCCCTGGCGGCACTGGGCGAAGCGCAAAATATCCTCTGCCAGACGGCGAGCAGTATCGATATCAGCCTGGCTGTGTTTCACCAGCAGCTTGCTCAGACAGCCTTCTAATACCAGTTCCATTTGATGAGCAACCATGGCTGGATCGTCCACTTCAAGTTGCGTGAGCAGTTCGTGAGTGTATTCCCAGGCCGCTTTTTTCTGCTGGTCCGCCAGTTGATGAATGGGATGCGAGGCGTCCGGATAAAACGTGCAGGCGGCGATAAACAAGCAGCCGGGATAGCGCTGATTACTGACACACTCTGTCAGCGCCTGATAGCGTTTCAGGAGTTTTTGCTCAAGGGATAACTCCTCGCTGAGCATGAGCTGGCGGCGCCAGGCATCGACCTGCTGGCTCAGATAGCGCAGAGCGTCATAGCGCAGGGCTTCACTGTCTGGCCAGAATTGCTGGAGCTGCTGGAGCGGGTAGTCTGCTTCATGCGCTACCATCTCAAGGGTAGCGTTGGCCATGCCCTCACGTTCAAGGACGTGCAGGGCGTGTTCGAGTACGTCTTCGCGTTGCACGGTTTTCTCCTCCGTCATTCAACGGGTTAACCCACATTAGTGTTGTTTACTGCGCCTGATTGCGCAAATGCGTGCCAAAATCGCTGGCGTTCATAAAGCCGGTGACGCGTGCCGTGGGTTGCTCATCTCCTTCGGCATCAAAGAACAGAATCGTCGGCAGGCCTAACACGTTCAGTTTTTTTAACAGCGCCACGTCTTCCGCGTTGTTGGCGGTAACGTCCGCCTGCAACAATACCGTACCTGAGAGCTGCTTTTGTACCTGTGAATCGCTGAAAGTGTATTTTTCGAACTCTTTACAGGCTACGCACCAGTCAGCATAGAGATCGAGCATTACCGGTTTACCTTTCGCAGCGCTGAGCGCCTGGTCAAGCTGCCCGACGCTGGTAATACGCGTAAAATCCAGGTGCGGCTGGCTGGCGCTTACGGCGGTGCCGAAAGCCCAATCTTGCAGCGGCTTTGCACACACAAGCGCGGCGCCCAGCAGGATGATCTGTGCGACGCGCATCCAGGATTTACTGGCTTGCAGGCTGGTGATAAACGCCCAACCAAAGAATGCGACGCCCAGCAACGCCCACAGGCGCATTCCCCAGACATCTCCCAATATACGTTCAAGCAGGAATACAGGCAGGGCGAGGATCACGAAGCCGAACGCGGTTTTAACTATTTCCATCCACGGGCCGCTTTTGGGCAGCAGACGGTTGCCGAAGACGGTGATAAGCATCAGCGGCAGGCCCATGCCCAGCGCGTAAAGATACAGCGTGCCGCCGCCGAGCCACATGTTCCCGCTTTGCGCGATATACAGCAGGATGGCGCTAAGCGGGGCGGTAGTGCAGGGCGAGCAAATCAGCCCCGCCAGCGCGCCCATGGCAAAGACGCCGCCAGCCGAACCGCCCTGCTGGCGATTGCTTAGCAGGGTGAGGCGCGTTTGTAGCGCAGAAGGCAGCTGCAACGTGAACAGGCCGAACATAGAGGCTGCGAGCAGGACAAACAGCGCTGACAGCCCGATCAGCACATACGGGTGTTGCAGCGCGGCCTGAAATTGTAATCCGGCCGCAGCAACCACAAGCCCCAGAGCGGTATAGGTGAGCGCCATCCCCTGGACATAGATAAATGTCAGCAGCAGAGCGCGCGCGGTGGATAAACGCTGTTTACCGCCCAGCACAATGCCGGAGATCAGCGGATACATCGGCAATACGCAAGGCGTGAAGGCGATGCCGATACCAATCAGGAATGCCCAGAGCGCAGAAAAGGGAAGCTGGCTGGCATTAGCATCTTCTGCACCTCTCGCCCCGGAGGAGGAGAGAGAAGTTGAAGAGTCTATTTGTTTTCTCGCCCCTTCGGGGAGAGAGTTAGAATGAGGGGAAACCACGCTCAGTGGCACAACGCGCGTTTCCGGCGGATAACAGAAACCCGCCTCGGCGCAGCCCTGATACGTCACGCTGACCGTCGCGCCTTTGTCCGCGGAGTTAACCGTTATCGGCAAATTCAGGCTGTTGGTGTAAACCTCGGTTTTGCCGTAGAACTCATCCTCGTGTAGGGCCCCTTGCGGCAGATTCAGCGGTGCCAGTTCGGCCTGTGCCGGGTTGAGTTTGATTTGCTGGCGGTAAAGATAGTAGCCGGGCTTAATCTGCCAGTTCAGGTTGAGCTGGCTGTCAGACTGCTGGAAATCAAAAGCAAACGCCCGATCGACAGGGACAAACTGCGTTTTGCCCTGGCCGTCGAACAGACCTGCAAAAGTTTGCGTGCTGAAGAATAGAAAAATTAGCGTAAGGATGCGTAAAGCCATGAGAGGTATTCACTATCTCCGTGGGTAACCGGTAGCACCAGTAATTCAGGGGTTTGATATGGATGATGCGTTTTCAGGCAGGCCAGCAGCGCTTCCTGGTGGGCGATATCGCTTTTAAGCAGCATCTGCACCTCGTACTCCTGCTCCATTTTTCCTTCCCAGTAGTAGAGCGAGGTCGCGCCCGGCAACAGGGTGACGCAGGCGGCGAGTTTTTCTGCCAGCGCGAGGGCGGCAAGCTCCTGAGCGGTGGCCTCGTCCGGGGCGGTGCAAAGAATGACAACGGCCTGAGTAGTCGACATAGCTTTTCTCGTCTGCGGGGGAAACAGCGGAAGACTATAGCACGGAGGAAGAAAGGAAAACGCTAAACGGGCCGCTAAGCGACCCGTGTTTTGAAGAATTTACAGAACCAGACCGCCGACGATAAAGCCGAGGATCACGCACAGCGTGATGGCAATCACGCCCGGAATTAAGAAGGCGTGGTTAAACACGTATTTACCGATGCGCGTTGAGCCCGTGTCGTCCATTTCTACCGCTGCCAGAAGCGTAGGATAAGTTGGCAGAACGAAGAGCGCCGATACCGCAGCGAATGAGGCAATAGCGGTGAGCGGACTGACGCCCAGCATTAGCGCCGCTGGCATCAGCGCCTTGGTGGTAGCTGCCTGGGAGTAAAGCAGGGTGGCGGCAAAGAACAGCACCACCGCCAGCAACCACGGGTAGTTTTGTAGCAGGTCGCCCGCGAAGCCCTGAATATCCTGAATATGGCTTTTGACGAAGGTATCGCCCAGCCAGGCCACGCCCAGCACGCAGACACAGGCGCTCATGCCGGATTTAAAGGTGCTGGCGTTGAGAATTTCACCGGTATCGATTTTACAGGTAAGAGAAATAAGCGTGGCGATGGTCAGCATGAACACGACGATGGCTTCGTTACGCGGCAGCACCGGGTTCTGAATCAGGCCAACGGTATCGCTGATAGCGGTGGCGTAGAACATCACCGCCACGATACCTATCAGGAACAGCAGCACCGCGCGTTTGGCATGCGGTTTCAATTTGAAGGCCTGACTACCGCGCAGTTGCACTTCGCCTTTGGCAAGCCGTTCCTGATACACCGGATCGTCTTTCAGCTCGCAGCCAAGGAAGTTACAGACGATTGCGGTCAGCATGACGGCAACCAGCGTAACCGGAATACAGATAGACAGCAGGGTCAGGTAGCTGACCCCCAGCGGCTCCATAAGTCCCGCAAAGAAAACGACGGCCGCAGAAATTGGCGAGGCGGTGATAGCTATCTGGGAAGCCACCACGGCGATGGAGAGCGGACGGGAAGGGCGGATTCCCTGCTCTTTTGCCACCTCGGTAATGACCGGCAGCGTGGAAAACGCCGTGTGCCCGGTGCCTGCCAGAACGGTCATAAACCAGGTGACGAGCGGGGCGAGAAAGGTAATATATTTTGGATGACGACGCAGCAGCCGCTCCGCGAGGCTGACCAGGTAATCCATACCGCCAGCCACCTGCATAGCGGCAATCGCGGCGATGACCGCCATGATGATTTCGATGACGTCAAAAGGGATGTCCCCGGGTTTAATCTGGAACAGTAAAGTAAGAACCAATACACCCAGACCACCGGCAAAGCCAATGCCTATGCCGCCAAGCCGGGCCCCGAGATAAATCGCCAGCAGGACGATAACGAGTTCAGCGCCAAACATAATGTGCTTCCTTGAAGTTTAATGAGTTGAAAATAAGTTGTTGTATGAATGTAAGCACCAAACGAAAAAGGCACGTCGCGATGGACGTGCCTTTTGGCTTTGCTAGCTGGTCGGAATTATCATTGTTCGTTTTCATCCGTATAGCGTTTTGCTTTGTAGACCGGGTGCATCAGATTATGAATCGAGAATATATCGTCTAATTCGGCTTCTGTCAGCAGGCCGCGCTCCAGAACGACCTCCCGCACGCTCTTACCGGTTTCCGCACAAATCTTGCCGACGATATCGCCGTTGTGGTGCCCAATAAACGGATTCAGATAGGTCACGATGCCAATTGAGTTGTAGACATAGCTTTCACAGATTTCTTTATTCGCGGTAATGCCGTTGATGCATTTTTCCAGCAGGTTATAGCAGGCGTTGGTCAGGATGTGGATGGATTCAAACATCGCCTGGCCGATAACCGGCTCCATCACGTTCAACTGTAGCTGTCCCGCTTCGGAGGCCATGGTTACGGTAGTGTCGTTACCGATGACTTTGAAGCACACCTGATTCACCACCTCTGGCACAACCGGGTTCACTTTGGCTGGCATAATGGAAGAACCGGCCTGCAGTTCTGGCAGATTGATTTCGTTCAGGCCCGAGCGCGGCCCGGAGGAAAGCAGGCGAAGGTCGTTACAGATCTTCGACATTTTTACCGCCAGACGCTTGAGTGAGCTGTGAACCATCACGTAGGCGCCGCAGTCAGACGTTGCTTCAATCAGATCTTCGGCCGGTACGCACGGCAGGTTGCTGACTTCCGCCAGTTTTTGCACGGCAAGCTGCTGGTAGCCTTCAGGCGTGTTCAGGCGTGTACCTATTGCCGTGGCGCCAAGGTTAACTTCCAGCAGCAGCTCTGCGGTACGCAGCAGGTTTTTGGTCTCTTCGTTTAGCAGGACGTTGAAGGCATGGAATTCCTGCCCCAGCGTCATCGGCACCGCATCCTGCAACTGGGTACGGCCCATTTTCAGGATGTTTTCAAATTCGACGGCTTTACGCTGGAAGCCTTCACCCAGTTGGTTAATGGCATCAATCAGTTTGATGATGGAGGCGTAAACCGCGATGCGGAAACCGGTTGGGTAGGCATCGTTGGTGGACTGGCATTTGTTGACGTGATCGTTCGGGTTGAGGTACTGGTATTCACCTTTCTGGTGGCCCATTAGCTCCAGCCCGATATTGGCAAGCACTTCGTTGGTATTCATGTTAACGGAGGTGCCCGCGCCGCCCTGGTATACATCTACCGGGAACTGGTCCATACACTTGCCGTTATTCAGCACTTCGTCACAGGCCTGGATAATGGTATTGGCGATGCTTTTCGGGATGGTTTGCAACTCCTTGTTCGCCATCGCCGCCGCTTTTTTTACCATCACCATGCCACGCACAAATTCAGGAATATCGCTGATTTTGTTGTTACTGATGTAGAAGTTTTCAATCGCTCTCAGAGTATGCACACCGTAGTAGGCATCCGCTGGCACTTCCCTGGTACCCAACAAGTCTTCTTCGATACGAATGTTATTTAACATGTGAACCTTCTTTTTCAAGCTGCCAATAAATGCACCGTTTTCACGCACACGATGTGTGGTCGTGAGATGAATAGACCGACGATTATTCCCATATTCGGTCACCATGCCGTGATGATATGCTGATCATAGCGAAAAGCAGCAATCTGGATCACTTATTAAAACTCTCATCACATAACTATTATTAATATGTGATATCGATCAACAGATGGAAACTTCCAGAAAAATAACCTGGTGCTTAGATTGATCTTTGGCTATTGCGTCGCCATCTGTTAGCAATGCTTTATTGCTAACCCATTTTTCACAAGCGCCAGAAGGGGCTTGTTGTCCAACTACAGGAGAGTACGGTGCGCTGGATACCGTTAATTGCTATTTTTCTCTATGTTTACATCGAGATTTCGTTGTTTATTCAGGTAGCCCATGTGCTGGGCGTCTTCCTGACGCTGGTGCTGGTCATATTCACCTCGGTTATTGGTATGTCGCTGGTGCGTAACCAGGGCTTTAAAAACTTCATGCTGATGCAGCAGAAGATGGCCGCAGGCGAAAGCCCCGCAGCCGAAATGATCAAAAGCGTTTCAATCGTGCTGGCCGGTTTCTTACTGTTACTGCCAGGCTTCTTTACTGATTTGCTCGGCCTGCTGCTGTTGCTGCCGCCGGTACAAAAGCACCTGACCTTAAAACTGATGCCGCATTTGCGCTTTTCGCGTACGCCCGGCGGCGGTTTTAGCGCGGGCAATGACGGTGGCCAGACCTTCGACGGAGAATATCAGCGTAAGGACGATGGCCCTAAGCAGCTTGAAGACCGCGACGATCGCCGTGATAGCGACAATCGCCCCAATCGTTAAAAATGCGAAATTTTTTTGTTTTCCCCCTTGAAGGGGGGAAAGCTCATCCCCATCTCTCTCGTCACCAGCCGATAACCCATTTGGGCCGGCGTTACCTAAACAACTGATACTGACTTTCTCAAAGGAGAGCTATCAATGAGTATTCGTCCATTACATGATCGTGTCATCGTCAAACGTAAAGAAGTTGAATCCAAATCTGCAGGCGGCATCGTGCTGACCGGGAGTGCAGCGGGTAAATCAACTCGTGGCGAAATCATCGCTGTCGGTAAAGGCCGCATTCTGGAAAACGGTAACGTGCAACCGCTGGACGTGAAAGTCGGCGACATCGTGATTTTCAACGATGGTTACGGTGTGAAGTCTGAGAAGATCGACAATGAAGAAGTGTTGATCATGTCCGAAAGCGACATCCTGGCAATTGTTGAAGCGTAATCCGCGCGCAAACGCAAACTGAACATACGAATTTAAGGGAAAAGAACAATGGCAGCTAAAGACGTAAAATTCGGTAACGACGCCCGTGTGAAAATGCTGCGTGGCGTAAACGTACTGGCAGATGCAGTGAAAGTTACCCTCGGTCCTAAAGGCCGTAACGTGGTGCTGGATAAATCTTTCGGTGCACCGACCATCACTAAAGATGGTGTTTCCGTAGCGCGTGAAATCGAGCTGGAAGACAAGTTCGAAAACATGGGCGCGCAGATGGTGAAAGAAGTTGCCTCTAAAGCGAACGACGCTGCGGGCGACGGTACTACCACCGCAACCGTGCTGGCTCAGTCTATCATCACCGAAGGTCTGAAAGCCGTTGCGGCGGGTATGAACCCAATGGATCTGAAGCGCGGTATCGACAAAGCTGTTATCGCCGCCGTTGAAGAACTGAAAAATCTGTCTGTACCTTGCTCCGACTCTAAAGCTATCGCTCAGGTCGGTACTATCTCCGCTAACTCCGACGAAACCGTGGGTAAACTGATCGCAGAAGCGATGGAGAAAGTAGGCAAAGAAGGCGTTATCACCGTTGAAGAAGGCACCGGTCTGCAGGACGAGCTGGACGTAGTAGAAGGTATGCAGTTTGACCGCGGCTACCTGTCCCCGTACTTCATCAACAAGCCAGAAACCGGTTCTATCGAGCTGGAAAGCCCGTTCATCCTGCTGGCGGACAAAAAAATCTCCAACATCCGTGAAATGCTGCCGGTGCTGGAAGCCGTTGCGAAAGCCGGTAAGCCACTGCTGATCATCGCTGAAGATGTTGAAGGCGAAGCGCTGGCAACCCTGGTGGTGAACACCATGCGCGGTATCGTGAAAGTAGCTGCGGTTAAAGCACCTGGCTTCGGCGACCGTCGTAAAGCAATGCTGCAGGATATCGCTATCCTGACCGGCGGTACCGTTATCTCTGAAGAGATCGGTATGGAGCTGGAAAAAGCGACTCTGGAAGATCTGGGTTCCGCTAAGCGCATCGTTATCAATAAAGACACCACCACTATCATCGATGGTACCGGTGAAGAAGCGGCGATTGCTGGCCGTGTAAGCCAGATTCGTCAGCAGATCGAAGAAGCAACTTCTGACTACGACCGTGAAAAACTGCAGGAGCGCGTGGCGAAACTGGCAGGCGGCGTTGCGGTAATCAAAGTCGGTGCGGCTACCGAAGTTGAAATGAAAGAGAAGAAAGCACGCGTTGAAGATGCCCTGCACGCGACCCGTGCTGCGGTAGAAGAAGGCGTGGTTGCCGGCGGTGGCGTTGCGCTGATTCGCGTAGCGTCTAAACTGGGCGAACTGCGCGGCGTAAACGAAGATCAGAACGTGGGTATCAAAGTTGCGCTGCGCGCGATGGAAGCGCCTCTGCGTCAGATCGTTCTGAACTGCGGCGAAGAGCCATCCGTTGTTGCGAATACCGTGAAAGCGGGCGACGGTAACTACGGTTACAACGCAGCAACTGAAGAATACGGCAACATGATCGACATGGGTATCCTGGACCCAACCAAAGTAACCCGTTCTGCTCTGCAGTACGCGGCATCCGTGGCGGGTCTGATGATCACCACCGAGTGCATGGTTACCGACCTGCCAAAAAGCGACGCGCCTGATTTAGGTGCTGCTGGTGGTATGGGCGGCATGGGTGGCATGGGCGGCATGATGTAATTGCCTTAGCACCTTGTGTTAAAGAAACCCTCAGGCAGAAATGCCTGAGGGTTTTTTCTT
The DNA here is from genome assembly GCF_011808225.1 of Cedecea colo. Classification (GTDB taxonomy): domain Bacteria; phylum Pseudomonadota; class Gammaproteobacteria; order Enterobacterales; family Enterobacteriaceae; genus Dryocola; species Dryocola colo. The sequence continues at coordinate 20,487 of NZ_SOYS01000003.1, forward strand.
TTGGGTCGCAGTCTGGTATAAGGTCTTACCGGGCAATGATGGCCCGCTACATTCAATACGGCATTGATTACGGGGAACAACATGCGCATAAAAGTTTCAGCAGGAATGGCTGTGGCAGCGTTGCTGCTGGCGGGATGCAGTACCAGCAATGAACTGAGTACGGCCGGGCAGAGCGTTCGTTTTGTTGAGGATAAGCCGGCCAGCAACTGCCAACTGTTAGGCAGCGCTACGGGTGAGCAGAGCAACTGGCTATCCGGGCAGCACGGCGATGAAGGCGGCTCCATGCGCGGTGCGGCAAATGCCCTGCGTAATAATGCGGCAGCAATGGGCGGCAACGTGATATATGGCGTCAGCAGCCCGAGCCAGAACCTGCTGTCGAGCTTTGCGCCGACCGCCAGTAAAATGACCGGCCAGGTTTATAAGTGCCCGAACTGATTAATTGCTGGTGGATAAGCGCTAGCGCCGTCCACCAGATATTTTTATGACTGACGCAGCTGCAAATCCAACGGCGTTTTGCTCGGCTCGCCGCCAATCTCACGGGCAAGCTTCGGCACCATATAGCCGGAAACCAGCGTCAGCAGCTCGCGCATAATCTTCCTCGCTTCATCGTCGCTTACCATGAAATGCGCCGCGCCCTGCACTTTATCCAGTACGTGCAGATAATACGGCATCACTCCCGCATCAAAGAGCGCATTGCTTAAATCCGCCAGCGTTTGGGCATTATCGTTAACGCCGCGCAGCAGCACGCTTTGGTTAAGGAGCGTAACGCCCGCCTGGCGCAAGCTCGCCATCGCCGCCCTGAACTCATCGCCAATTTCCTGTGCGTGATTGATATGGTTGACCAGCAACGTTTGCAGGCGCGAGCGTGCTATGCGCCCGACCAGTGCATCGGTGATACGTGCCGGTATAACAATTGGCAGGCGGCTGTGAATGCGCAGACGCTTAATATGCGGGATAGCTTCCAGCTCGCTCAGCAGCCACTCCAGCTCATGATCTTTGGCCATCAATGGGTCGCCGCCGGAGAAAATAATTTCGTCCAGCTCGGGATGTTCACTGATGTAGGCGAGCGCGGCCTGCCAGTTTCGCTTGTTGCCCTGATTATCGGCATACGGGAAATGGCGGCGGAAGCAGTAGCGGCAGTTCACGGCGCAGCCACCTTTCACCAGCAATAAAGCGCGGTTGCGGTACTTATGCAGCAGCCCCGGCACGACGCTGTGCTGTTCTTCCAGAGGGTCGGTACTGAAACCCGGCGCTGTTACAAACTCCTGCTTTGCGGTGAGGACCTGACGCAGAAGCGGGTCGTGCGGATTGCCTTTTTCCATGCGGGCGACAAAGGCGCGTGGCACTCGTAGCGCAAAAAGACGACGTGCATCACGCCCTGCCAGCAAGGCTTCGTCAGCGTTTATATTTAAAATATGCAGCAGTTCGTCGGGATCGGTTATAACATCGGCAAGTTGCGTTAACCAATCTTCTCTGCGGGGGGGATTTAGGGTTACAATGTGTGCCATTTTTTGGCTAAGCTACCAGTTAACAATTTCAGAGGGCCTTATGGCGACTTATTCTAGCAACGATTTCCGTGCCGGTCTTAAAATCATGTTCGAAGGCGAGCCTTACGCAGTCGAATCCAGCGAGTTTGTGAAGCCAGGTAAAGGCCAGGCCTTTGCACGCGTTAAAATGCGTCGCCTGCTGACCGGCACCCGCGTTGAGAAAACCTTCAAATCTACCGACTCCGCAGAAGGCGCAGACGTTATCGATATGAACCTGACTTACCTGTACAACGACGGTGAGTTCTACCACTTCATGAATAACGAAACCTTCGAGCAGCTGGCTGCCGACGAAAAAGCGATTGGCGATAACGCTAAATGGCTGCTCGACCAGGCTGAATGCATCGTGACTCTGTGGAACGGTCGTCCAATCCAGGTAACGCCACCGAACTTCGTGGAGCTGGAAATTGTTGAAACCGATCCAGGTCTGAAAGGCGATACCGCAGGCACCGGCGGTAAACCTGCCCGGCTGTCTACCGGCGCGGTGGTTAAAGTTCCGTTGTTCGTACAGATTGGCGAAGTGATCAAAGTTGATACTCGCTCTGGCGAATACGTTTCTCGCGTTAAGTAATACGTGAAGATTGGCGGCGTGGGCTTGTTTTCTTATCACGCCGCAGCTTTTGAAGGCAGGGAAGAAGACCGGGAAGAAGGTAAGGAAGATGAATCGACTGGCTAAGCAGCTCCTCTTTATCGCTTTTCTGGCGATGCTTCTGAACGGATGCAATACGACCCGTGGTTTTGGCGAAGATCTACAGCATCTCGGCGGCGCAATCGAGCGCGCAACCCACAAATAACCTCCATAACTCCTAAAAAATTCTCCATCTGCGTCAGCTTTCCATTTTTTGGCTATGCTTAAGTAGCTATACACAAACACATGGGCAAAAAAGGAAAATTTCATGATTAAGAAAACTATTGCAGCGTTCTTTTCACTCGTCGTGCTCACCTCATTGCTGACGGCCTGTAATACAACGCGTGGTGTTGGTGAAGATATTTCAGATGGCGGTAGCGCGATTTCTGGTGCAGCAACAAAAGCACAGAATTAATCGTAAATCCACGACGGTACGGTAGTTGATACCGTACCGTTATTCTGCCGCTTCCAGCGGGTTGGATAAAAATAAAGAGAAGCGGTTATCAACCCCTAATTTCATACGGATATTTCGCTTATAGGTATAGACCGTTTTAGGACTGATACCCATTATTTTCGCAATCAATTCGTTACTCGCCGCCTCCGTCCATAATTTTAAGACTCGCTCCTCGCGTAAAGTAAGCAGTGAGGCCGTATGCTGTTGACGGTATCTGAAAGGCGGGCGCGTATTTAACGTCTGTTCAATAAGGGAATGAAGCTCGGGCAAAGGAAGCGTTTTGCTGAAAATGTCCTCCGTGCCTTGATTCCGGCAATACGCTTCAATTTGCGGATGATCCCCGCTTTGTATTACCATCAGACGAGTCGATTTACCACAGGCAGAATAAATCGCGGAGAGCTGTTGAATATTATGCAACGCGTTTGAAAAGCCAGAAAAATCAGCAATAACCATATTAGGCTGCCACTGTATGATTTTTTCGCGGGCGATAAGCAAATTATCGGTATCGGCGATACAAAAAGTATTATTTTTGTTAATTAACTTTCTAAGACCCAGAAGGCTATAGTAACACCGGTCAACCAGTAATATTTTATACATTTTTAACGTTCGCGAATTTCATTATTACAGCCTTTCCAGGATCCCAGGGAAACGTTTTAATCATATAAATTTTTTAAGCAAAGTGAATTGCTGAACTGCGCAACAAATCCAGGCTATTTCCAGGCTTAGCTTTTTTAGATGAAAGCGCTGGAAAGCTGGCGTGCCGCCTTCTGCGACGGGAAAATTCTCTTGCTCTGTTTTGCCTTTTTCTAAGTGATACACTACCTGTCTTTACACCAGCGCTGCGGGACGACCCGTAGCCGCTTCTTTTTCAACGGGGACGGCCCCTTTAATGGAGCTATTATGTCCTGGTTTATTCTTGTTATTGCCGGTCTGCTGGAAGTGGTTTGGGCCGTAGGGCTGAAATACACGCAGGGTTTTAGCCGCCTGTGGCCGAGCGTGATGACTCTTGTGGCGATGGTGGCCAGCGTGGCGCTGCTGTCCTGGGCGATGAAAACGCTGCCTGGCGGCACCGCTTACGCCGTCTGGACGGGGATTGGCGCCGTGGGTGCGGCCACAGCCGGTATTCTGCTATTAGGGGAATCAGCAAGCCCGGCCCGTCTGGCGAGCCTGGCTTTGATTGTTATCGGTATTATCGGGCTGAAGCTCAGCACCCATTAGCCCGCTTGTTTGATCCACAGGAGCTTCTCAACCGGGAAGCCCTGGCGGGTCGCGGTTTCCAGCATTTGCTGTTTTACTTCATCGGTGATTGTCGGCGTGCGGGAGAGGATCCACAGATAATCACGGTTCGGCCCGCACACCAGCGCGTGTCGATAATCTTTGTCGAGCGCAATGATGTTATAACCGCCATAGAACGGGCCGAAGAAAGAAACTTTCAGCGCCGCACGGTCCGTCGAACCGGTGAAATAAGCCTTACCGATGCTTTGCTGCCACATCTTGCGGTCAGGGTTAAATCCGCGATTCACCACCCGTAGGCCGCCATCGTCCATCAGGCTGTAGGTCGCCGTGACCTTTTGCAGGCCGCGTTCAAATTTGTGGTCAAAACGGGCAATTTCATACCACTGCCCAAGATAGCGTTTGGTATCGAAATGATTTACCACCGTCACGTTCGGCGGCGGGGCGGGGGAACTACAGGCAACAACCAAAAACGCCACCGTTACAGCAGAGACTATCGGCCAGATGCGCATAGCTTATTCCTTAGCAGCTTTTTGCTAAGTGTAGATTGTGCCGGGAAAAATGCCCGCCGGCGGCAGGCATTTCAGGTTGCTGACACAGAAGGAAAAAGCGTGGTTTTTCCTTCTTTGTGGTTATCTGCCGAAAATCAATCAATTGATTTTGCTATTAATTTTAGGATGATATCTTTCTGAACTTCTTAAGTTACGAGATTTGTCACCGGTCTCAAATGCCTGCCGGTGGCAGACATTTGAGATGACTTGTGCGCTTAAAGGGCACAAGCCCCGATAAACGTCACTACGGTCAGTATCGCTGCAAGCCCGTAGAACACCCATTTGCCGGAAGGCACCTGGATCTTCAGATCGTGCATGGCGTGATGAATGCGGTGCAGACCGCACCACAGCGGCAGCACAATCATCAGGAAGATGAACAGGCGGCCAATCAGGCTGTGCGCGAAGGCATAAACCCGGTCATAGCCCAGCGCGTCACCGGGAAACAGGCCGAGCGGCAGCATAATGCCCACCAGTAGTACGATAACGGGAGCGATAATCGCTCCCCACATGCCGCCAGCCCCAAACAGACCCCAGAATACCGGCTCGTCGGAGCGCTTCGGATTGGGATTGATCATAACGTCCTCCTTACCAGAACAGAGCAACAAACAGAATAACGACCGTGACAACCGCGGTTACCGCCCACAGCCCTTTAATCACCGGCGCTGGCCCCATTTTTTCACCCTTGACGATAAAGTTAGCGGCCTTCGGTGCCAGCTCAAACCAGGTTTTGGTGTGCAGCAGCGCGGCGGCAAGAGTTATCACATTCAGGATCGCCACAATCGGGTTGCGCAGGAAGCCGACAAAATTCTCCCAGCTTTCCGGCCCGCCTTTCAGGGCAAACAGCCCAAAGATCAGCAGGATGCTGAACCAGACGGTTGGCACCGAGGTGCCTTCACGCAGCATATAAAAACGGTAAAAGCCCAGCTTCTGCCACCAGGTGGGTGCCATTTTCCGGACGTATGGCTTACGTTTCGTGGTCATTGTGCACTCCTTAGCGTGGTTTCAGGGTGGCTAGCAAAAAGTCTTTCGAGCTTTCGACTTTGCCCTGCTGGATAGCGGCGGCCGGGTCGACGTGTTTTGGACAGACTTCTGAGCAATAGCCCACGAAAGTACAGGTCCAGACGCCGTTCTGGCCGTTTAGCTGCGCCATACGCTGCTTTTTGCCACGATCGCGGCTGTCCAGGTTGTAGCGGTGAGCAAGCGTAATCGCCGCCGGGCCAATAAACTCAGGATTCAAACCGAACTGCGGGCAGGCCGCGTAGCACAGGCCGCAGTTGATGCAGCCGGAGAACTGGTGGTATTTCGCCATCTGTGCGGGCGTCTGGAGGTTCGGACCCTGCTCCGGCGTGCGTGGATTGCCGATGATGTACGGCTTAATCGCTTCCAGGCTTTCGATAAAGTGGGTCATATCGACCACCAGATCGCGCTCGATGGGGAAGTTCGCCAGCGCCTCAACCTTCATGCCCTGGACGTATTCGCGCAGGAAAGTTTTGCAGGCCAGCTTTGGCACGCGGTTAACCATCATGCCGCAGGAGCCGCAAATCGCCATACGACACGACCAGCGATAGCTCAGATCCGGCGCCAGATTGTCCTTAATGTAACCCAGCGCATCCAGCAGCGAGGTTTGCTCATCGTAAGGAACTTCATAAATGACGCTGTGCGGTTCGCTGTCCGTTTCCGGGTTGTAGCGCACCACTTCAATCGCCAGGGTTTTCATTACATCAGCCATTCGTCGCCTCCTTCTTATCGGCCGCTTCTGCTTCCGCACCGTAGACGCGTTTTGCCGGCGGTAGGGTGGTGATTTTCACTTCGCTGTAGTCCAGACGCGTGTTGCCGTCGGCATCGCGGAAGGCGAGAGTGTGCTTCAGGAAGTTGACGTCGTCGCGTTCGGCGCAGCCTTCGTCCAGGCGCTGGTGCGCTCCACGAGACTCCTTACGCGCCATGGCCGAGTGCGCCATGCATTCCGCAACGTTCAGTCCGTGGCCCAGCTCGATGGTGTAGAGCAGGTCGGTGTTAAACACGCTGGAGCTGTCGGTAATACGCACGCGCTTAAAGCGTTCCTGCAGCTCCGCCAGCTTATCGATGGTTTTCTGCATCAGCTCCGACGTGCGATAAATGCCGCAGCCTTCTTCCATGGCGAGGCCCATTTCGTCGCGGATTTTCGACCAGTTTTCGTTACCTTCCTGATTCACCAGCTGCTGCAGGCGGCTTTCTACATCCGCCGCCTGGGCGTGCAGCGCCGCATCGTTCGCAGGCCGTGCACCATTGGCTCGCTGCATGGCCTGTTCGCCCGCCAGGCGACCAAAGACCACCAGTTCTGCCAGCGAATTGGAGCCTAAACGGTTCGCGCCGTGCAGTCCCACGGAAGAACACTCGCCCACCGCAAACAGCCCTTTGATCCGCGTTTCGCACCGGACGTCGGTTTCGATACCGCCCATCGTGTAGTGCGCCGTTGGACGTACCGGAATCGGCTCTTTGACCGGATCAACGCCAACGTAAGCTTTGGCCAGCTCGCAGATAAAAGGCAGCCGTTCGAGGAGTTTTTTCTCGCCGAGATGGCGCAAATCGAGATAAACCACATCGCCGCGTGGCCCAGGAATAGTGCGGCCAGCACGCCATTCGTGCCAGAAGGCCTGGGAAACTTTGTCGCGCGGCCCCAGTTCCATGTACTTATTCTTCGGTTCGCCCAGCGGGGTTTCTGGCCCCATGCCGTAATCCTGCAAATAGCGATAGCCATCTTTATTCACCAGAATGCCGCCTTCACCGCGACAGCCTTCCGTCATCAAAATGCCGGAGCCGGGGAGGCCGGTTGGGTGATACTGAACAAACTCCATATCGCGCAGCGGCACGCCATGGCTTAACGCCATGCCCATACCGTCGCCGGTGACGATGCCGCCGTTGGTGTTATAGCGATAAACGCGCCCCGCGCCGCCGGTTGCCATCACGACTGCGTTAGCGCGGATTTGCACCAGCGAGCCTTCCATCATGTTCATGGCAACCAGGCCGCGAGCCTGGCCGTCGTCTACCAAAATATCGAGAACGAAATGCTCATCGAAGCGTTGGATTTGTGGGAACTGTAATGAGGTCTGGAAAAGCGTGTGGAGCATATGGAAGCCGGTTTTGTCTGCGGCAAACCAGGTTCGCTCGATTTTCATGCCGCCGAAGCGACGCACGTTGACCGAACCATCCGCACGGCGGCTCCACGGACAGCCCCACTGTTCAAGCTGCGTCATTTCAGTTGGGCATTGATGCACGAAGTAATCCACCACGTCCTGCTCGCATAGCCAGTCGCCGCCGGCAACCGTGTCGTGGAAATGGTACGCAAAACTGTCGTGATCCTGCGCGACGGCGGCAGAACCACCTTCTGCGGCTACCGTATGGCTACGCATAGGATAGACTTTGGAAATCAGAGCGATTTTGGCCTGTGGATTGGCCTGGGCTGCCGCAATGGCCGCTCGTAATCCCGCTCCGCCAGCGCCAATAATGGCAAGATCGGCTTGAAAGATTTGCACGACATTCCTCCAGTTTTTAGTTATTTCGCAATGCTTATTTCACCAAAGGTGGTCCACTGAAACGGTAGGGGCTATTGCGAAAGAATTTTTCCCTGCTCCTTTGTGGGTAACGGATTATACCCGGAGGGATTTTAAGGAAATTTGATGCGGTCGATTTTTTGCTGCTCTGCGCCGCAATTAATTACCTGGAGTAATGAGTCACATCACGAAACGATGGCCGTTTATGCGCAAGGTTTTAGCATTCTCTTCCTTTTTGCTGCGCAAAATTTGTCTCCTTTCAGGGATGCGAGTAGACTTCCTCGCCTTGTTTGACTACGGAGATTAACTCATGAGCGAAACGGCCACCTGGCAGCCGAGCGCATCCATCCCCAACCTGTTGAAACGCGCCGCTATTATGGCGGAAATTCGGCGCTTTTTTGCCGACCGCGGCGTACTGGAGGTGGAAACCCCCTGCATGAGCCAGGCGACGGTAACCGATATTCATCTGGTCCCGTTTGAAACCCGTTTTGTTGGTCCCGGCCATTCTCAGGGCATCAATCTGTACCTGATGACCAGCCCGGAATACCATATGAAGCGCCTGCTGGCGGCGGGCGTTGGCCCGGTGTTCCAGCTTTGCCGTAGTTTCCGTAATGAAGAAATGGGACGCCATCACAATCCAGAATTCACCATGCTGGAGTGGTATCGCCCGCACTATGACATGTACCGCCTGATGAATGAGGTGGACGATCTGCTGCAACAGGTTCTGGAATGCGGGGCCGCGGAGTCGCTTTCTTACCAGCAGGCTTTCCAGCGCCACCTGGAAATCGATCCATTATCGGCAGATAAAACGCTGCTGCGTGAAGCGGCGGCAAAACTCGATTTGAGTAACGTTGCCGATGAGGAAGAAGATCGCGATACGCTGCTGCAACTGCTGTTTACCATGGGCGTTGAACCGCACATCGGAAAAGATAAGCCCGCGTTTATCTATCACTTCCCGGCAAGCCAGGCGGCGCTTGCGCAAATCAGCACCGAAGATCACCGCGTGGCGGAGCGCTTTGAGGTTTACTTCAAAGGCATTGAACTGGCGAATGGGTTCCATGAACTGACCGACGCCCGCGAACAGCAGCAACGTTTCGAGCAGGATAATCGCAAGCGCGCGGCGCGCGGCTTAATGCAGCAGCCAATCGATGTGAATTTACTGGCGGCATTGACGGCGGGTCTGCCGGACTGTTCCGGCGTGGCGCTGGGCGTGGATCGTCTGATTATGCTGGCGCTGGGGGCTGAAAGCCTTGCTGACGTGCTGGCTTTTCCTGTAGACAGGGCCTGAGGTTTTAATGCCGCCCGCTCAGAAGAGGGCGGCATACTCTTACAAACTTCCCGGTGTCCGGCCAGAGGTTCCCGCCGACTTAATCGTTCTGCTGCGTGCACCGCCCATATTTTCCAGACGCATCTGGAACGGTGGGAACGGCAGTTCGATATCATGCTCGCGGAAGCCCTGCAGAATCAGCTGATGAATCTCGTGGCGCAGCGGCATACGGTGCCCCATCTCCGCGGCATAAATTCGCAATTCAAAAATCTGCACCCCCGCCTGTAAATCCACCAGGAACGCTTCCGGCTGCGGATTATCGATGACCAGCGAACAGCGTCTGGCGGCCTGCAGCAGTATTTTCGTCACTTCTTCGCTGTTTGCGTCCGACGGCGCAGGAACGGTGAGCACCACACGCGTTACGGAATCCGACAGCGACCAGTTGATAAACTGCTCGGTGATAAAGGCTTTGTTCGGCACGATAATCTCTTTGCGGTCCCAGTCGCTGATGGTGGTCGCACGCGTGTTTATCTTTGTGACGCTGCCGGTGAGATCGCGAATCGTCACGGTATCGCCAATACGAATCGGTTTTTCGAACAGAATAATCAGGCCGGAGATAAAGTTGGCGAAGATCTCCTGCAAACCAAAACCAAGCCCGACACCGAGCGCTGCGACCAGCCATTGCAGCTTCGACCATTCGATACCAATCATCGAGAAGCCGACCAGCCCGCCAATCAGCAGCAGCAGATATTTAGTAATAGTGGTGATGGCGTAACCCGTGCCGGGCGTTAAATCCAGATGCTGTAACAGCGCCAGTTCCAGCAGCGCGGGCAGGTTACGCACCAGTTGCATGGTGATGATAAACACCAGAATGGCTATCAGCACGGCACCGAGTGTAATCGGTTCAAGGCTTTCGACGCCCTGCACGGTTGAGGTGACATCCCACAGCGTGATGTTCTCAAGGAAGCCAAACGCAGAATGAATCTCCGACCACAGCACGATGACCGACAGCAGCGCAATCAGCATCAGAATCGAGCGCACCAGGCGTAAGGACTGGGCGCTGATAGTGTCGAGATCGATTTCTGCTTCTTCCACCGCTTCTGCCGACCCTTCCGTGCTGTGGACATACGCTGGCTCGTCTTCGCCGCGTGCGCGCTGGGCCAGGATCTCGGCACGGCGCTGTTTGGCGCGATCGAAGGCCAGACGGCGACGCTGGATAAGCATCCAACGGCGTATCACGTGATAAATCACCAGCAGCAGGAACCAGATGGCGACCGACGTTTCCAGGCGTGCCAGCAGGGCCTGCGCCGTTGCCAGATACCCCACGGCGGCGGCCAGGATGGCCGACAGCGGCGCGCAGAGCATCAGATTCCAGAGGATCCTGTTGACGACATTATCGCCGTTGCCCTGCTTATCCAGATACAGCGGGATACCCGCTCGCTTCAGGCTAAGCGTGACCAGCGCCAGCGCGCCGCAGATCAGAATGAAACACAGCCGCCCCAGCGAGCCGGAAAATTCACGATCGTTGAGATTGTCGAACATGATTAGCGCCATGATCAGCGGCACGATAAAACCGATGCTCATCAGGTAATAGCGCATGGCGCGGGCAACCCGTTCGCGTGGCCAACCAAAGTGCACGACAAACAAGCCCGTTGGGCGCGCAAAGGTGGCGCAAATCATCACCGCCCAAAGCAGCGGCACGGTGGCGGTGACGCCATCTCCGAAAGCGACGGCGATAGGGTAAGGCCACGCCTCCTGCAAGCCATACCCCAGCGTAGCCCAAAGAACGGGAAGCGGGGAGGCGACCAGGATTGACCAGAACAAGGTACGCAACGTTAAGGTGAAATGATCCTGGGTCACTTTGCCCACTTTGGCGCTGGAGCGCTCAAGGAAGGCGGTGAAGTGACGGCGTGAACTGATGCTAAAGCCGACGAGAATCAGCGCGGCAAACAGCGGCAGCAGCGTAGCCCGGCTGGTCAGCATCATAAGAGTGGCGCTACCGAGCTGGCTAACGGTATCGAGCGAAACCAGGCGCCGCAGGTCCTGAAGGATTTCAACCGGCCAGGAGATCCCCATTGTGCTCACATCGGAAGTCCAGAACAGATAACGGTGCGTAGCCTCGTTGACCTCTTTCAGCGCATCTTCAAGCTGGCTGTTTGCCACTTTTAGCTTGGTGAGTTCGAGAATCAGCGTATCGCCGCCCTGCAAAAGCGAGCTAAGCAGTTCACGCTGGGTGCGAAGCTGCGCTTCCAGAATATGATTTTGTTCGCTAGTCAGCTCGTTGCCGTCTGCCTGACGAAGCTGGCGTAGCTGCTGCTGTTTATTCAACAGATCTTCGTAATGCAGGCGCTGGACGCGTAGCTGGGCGAGTTCGGTATCCAACTGCTGCGGTTTTGGCATTTCCGGCAGCCGGGCGACCTGAGCGCGTAATGCTTCGCCCAGCACGTTGGAGACGCCCAGCCATTGGGATTGCTCGCGCAATGTATTGAGGGCCTGACGCACCTGAAGCGTCTGGCTGGTAGCCTGGCGCTGCTGCGAAGCTACCAGATCCATACGCTGTGCCTGCTGATTAAGCGCCTGGGAAAGTTCACGGTTATTCTTAAACTGCGCGACTAACGCTGGCGGCAGGTTCGCGCTGTTTTCAGCCAGCAATTCGGTGCTTTCCAGCGCGCGTTCGGCCTCTCGCTGACGCTGGCTGTTGAGCTGGTTACGCAGACTCTGAAGATAAGCGTCCAGCCGGGCGCTCTGTTTCTGCGCCAGTTCGGCTTGCAGGCGGGAAAGCTCCTGACGGTTGCTGGCGGAGAGCTGCGCCAGTTCCAGTTCGTCTACCTGCGCCTTCAGACGCGCCGACTCGGCCTGTAATGACAGATTTTGTGCCTGAATTAAGGGCGTGCCTGACGTTGGCTGTGTCCCGGCACGGCGCTCCATTTCGCTGAGCTGACGACGGGCATCGGTTTGCTGTTGAGGGAGCTGGCTAAGCGAGTCGGTAATTTCCCGCGTGCGTTCCTGCTCCTGCTGCGCGAGGCGGCTCTTATCCAGCAGCTGGCTGCTGACCTGGAGGATTTCCTGGTTTAGCTCATCGGTGGACAGGCCTTCCGGCACTTTCTGCGGCTCATCACGCAGGCTGGCAAGCTGCTGGCGCAGGCTTTGCGACAGCCTGGGGAAGTTATCAATAACCTGTTGATATTGTTTTGTTCGCTCAAGAGAGGCTTTGTGCTCTTCAAGCGCATTGAGGGCGGCCGTGAGCGTTTCCACAGTTTCAGCCTGGTTGGGCTGGTCCTTCGCGGATTTGGCTTGCTCAAGTTCCTGAGTTATCTGTTTCGCGTCAGGGAGCGTGGCGGCATACGCGCCCATGCTGAGGCACCAGGCCATCAGAAAAGTGATTATCAGGCGCACGTCAGTACCTTTATTTGAACCAGGCCGCAGTGGCGGCTGCGGCCTGGGAATAACGCATTAACTTTCGGGTTTGTCTTCCACCAGCGGGCTGGCTTCCAGTTCGGCTTCGATTTCCGCCTGCGGAATAACGCTTGCCGGCACCTCTGGCTCGACCATAGTTTCAGTGGAAACGGCCAGCGGCTCGCCAATTTTGGTTACCGACAGGCTTTGTAGCTGTTCGGCCAGCTTAACTTTCCCTGGTGCGAACAGGTTAATAACGGTTGAGCCCAGCTTAAAGCGGCCCATTTCCTGGCCTTTAAGCAGCGCAATGGAGCCTTCGCTTTCGCCAGCAGGCCACGTCCAGCGCTTGATGACGCCCTCACGCGGTGGCGTTATGGTGCCCGCCCATACGGTTTCAATGCTACCTACAATGGTTGCGCCCACCAGAATTTGCGCCATTGGGCCAAACTCGGTATCGAACAGGCAGATCACGCGTTCGTTACGCGCAAACAGGTTAGGAACGTTTTGTGCAGTCAGGTGGTTTACAGAGAACAGATCGCCCGGAACGTAGATCATTTCGCGCAGGATACCGTTGCACGGCATATGTACGCGGTGGTAGTCACGTGGCGACAGGTAAGTGGTAACAAAGCTGCCGTTACGGAACAGATCTGCCATCAGGTAGTTACCCGCCAGCAGCGCTTCCAGACTGTAGTTATGTCCTTTGGCCTGCAGAATTTTATCTTCTTCAATGCGGCCAAGCTGGCTGATTACGCCATCGGCGGGCATCACAAGGATATTCGGGTCGGTATTGACCGGGCGAACCTCGTCACGCAGCGGACGTACGAAAAAATCGTTGAAGGTACGATAGCTTGCGGTATCCGGCTTCTGTGCTTCTGCCATGTTGACCTTGTAGTACTTCACGAACAGGTCGATTACCAGTTTGGTCAACCAGCCTGCACGTTTACTTGCGCCCCAGCCCGCGAGGCGGGTCAGCCAGAGTTTCGGCAGAATATATTGCAGCGAAAGTTTGATGTTATCTAACAAAGTAGCCTCCTGGCTAAATATTCCCACTGAGGGCCTATACACAAAGGGGGGCGATTCTAGCGATGCCCGGCTTAAATGTCAGTTATCCGTTTCAGAAAAGTTTTTGCGCGTTTTTACCTGCGCCATGCTTTCCAGAATGCGATGGTAGTTTTCGAAGCGGGACTCGGCAATTTCCCCGCGCTCTACCGCTTCGCGCAGCGCACAACCCGGATCGTTGTCGTGGCGGCAGTCACGATATTTGCAACGGCCTAAATAGTCATGGAATTCGACAAAGCCATGGGTGATTTGTTCCGGCTCTAAATGCCACAGGCCAAATTCGCGCACGCCCGGGGAGTCGATAACATCGCCGCCGCCCGGAAAGTGATACAGGCGCGAAGCGGTGGTCGTATGCTGGCCCAGGCCTGAGTTATCAGAGACATCGTTCACGAGTATCTGCTCGTCTTTAAAACCAAGCAGGTTGTTCAGCAGGCTGGATTTGCCCACGCCCGACTGTCCGGCAAAGATGCTGACGCGGCCAACGAGCGCTTCTTCCAGCTCTTTTAACCCTTCCGCTTTATGGCTGGACACCAGCAAAACGCGATAGCCGATTTTACGGTAGATATCCATTTGCTCATTAACGAATGCCAGACCTTCTTCATCCAGCAGATCGGTTTTGTTGAGCACCAGCAGCGGCTCAACGTCCAGCGTTTCGCAGGCCACTAAATAACGGTCAATAATATTTAAAGAGAGTTCCGGTAAAATCGCGGAAACAATAATGATTTGGTCAATATTGGCGGCGATAGGTTTTACACCGTCGTAGAAGTCCGGGCGCGTCAGGACGGAAGTACGTTCGTGTACCGCATCGACAATGCCTTTAATCGTGACGCCAACGGCCGCCTCTTTTGCCGGGCGCCAGACTACGCGGTCGCCTGTTACCAGCGAGCGTATGGTGCGGCGGATGTTGCAGCGGTGCACTTCGCCTTCAGGCGATTCGACATCCGCATGCTGGCCAAAGCGGCTGATTACGCGGCCATCGCGGGGTTCGCCAAACTGAGAGTCATCGGGATCGGCTTTCTCCACGGTCTGTTTAAGCCGACGCTGGTGGTTTGCTTTAACCCGGCGCTGCTGTCCTTTGGAGAGTTTATTTTTGCTCAATCTTACTGGCTCCTGGTCGCCCCTGATGGGCAAAACCTCTATGATACACACTATTTTATACGAATTAACTCATCTGTCGGATGGGCGACGTGCGAGAAGGGTGGAAAATAGCATGAGTGGAAACGAAAACAATCTGATTTGGATTGATTTAGAAATGACCGGCCTGGATCCCGAGCGGGATCGCATAATTGAAATTGCCACTCTGGTGACCGACGCCAGGCTGAATATTCTCGCTGAAGGACCGACGATTGCGGTTCATCAGTCAGACGAGCAGCTTGCGTTGATGGATGACTGGAACGTTCGTACCCATACCGGGAGTGGCCTGGTTGAGCGCGTTAAGGCAAGCAAGCTGGACGATCGGGCGGCAGAACTGGCGACCATCGCATTTTTGCAGCAGTGGGTACCGGCGGGCACGTCGCCTATTTGCGGTAACAGCATCGGCCAGGATCGCCGCTTCTTGTTTAAATATATGCCGGAGCTGGAAGCTTACTTCCATTACCGTTACCTCGATGTCAGCACGCTTAAAGAGCTGGCCAGGCGCTGGAAGCCTGAAATTCTTCTCAATTTCAAAAAGCAGGGTACGCATCAGGCGATGGACGATATCCGCGAGTCGGTGGCGGAGCTGGCATATTATCGCGAGAATTTTATTAAGCTTTAAACTCAACGCGACCCATTATGACCTTCTCTGCACAAGGAGGTCATAATGGGTGGATTTTAAACGAAAAGAGCATAAAATAATCATCTTGCCGCTTAAATCGCCATTCAAACTTAATTTATGAAAAAAACGGTTTGCAGGGCTTGCGACAAAAACGATTTCTCGTATAATGCGCCTCCCGTACCGATGCAGAATTTGCAGCGTTACGCTTAGCGGGAATAGCTCAGTTGGTAGAGCACGACCTTGCCAAGGTCGGGGTCGCGAGTTCGAGTCTCGTTTCCCGCTCCAAAATTTGATCTGGCTTTCACAGCCATGCACCACCCAAGCGGGAATAGCTCAGTTGGTAGAGCACGACCTTGCCAAGGTCGGGGTCGCGAGTTCGAGTCTCGTTTCCCGCTCCAAAATTTGATTGGCTTTCACAGCCACGCACCACCCAAGCGGGAATAGCTCAGTTGGTAGAGCACGACCTTGCCAAGGTCGGGGTCGCGAGTTCGAGTCTCGTTTCCCGCTCCAGATTCTTATCTCCAGTACAAATTATCCACAGCGCCAAAGGGCGGCAGTGGTGGTTTTCTGCGTTGCTGACAAACTCCTGTAAACAGAGTTATCCACAAGCGGCATGGTTTCCCTTTGTCGGTTAAGAGATGAATAAGTATTACAGGATTATGTTAACTGATTGATTAAGCGCGAACTATTTTCATGCCAAAATGTTAATATCGTCGCCGGAAGCTTTTCTTACAGTTGAATGACAAGGACTTTTTATTTTTATCCACAGCCTGTGGACATATCAGGCATCCCGCTTTAATCCCTTTTCAATGACGCGAACCAGCCTTTGTTTTTGAGGTAGCTGTACCTCCACTTCGTTCGCGCTTCGCCTGGTTAATTGTTGCGCAATCGCCCAGTCAATATGCTCATCAAGCAGCGGGTGTTCGCCTTTGCGCTGCTGTAACGCGTTAAGATGCGCTTCATGCCAGGGAGCATTCCCCAGCGCCACGGCGATGTTACGCAGCCAGCGTAAATGGCCAATGCGGCGAATGGCCGACCCTTCCGTCACTTTCAGAAAATGCGCTTCGCTCCAGGCGAACAGTTCAACCAGCGGCGGAGCGTGTAATGCGCGTCTTGGGCTGAAATCATCTTCGTTGGTTAACTGCGAAAAACGATTCCACGGGCAAATGAGCTGACAGTCATCACAGCCGTAAATGCGGTTGCCAATCAGCGGCCTGAACTCTTCCGGGATTGCTCCTTCCAGCTCAATCGTCAGGTAGGAAATGCAGCGGCGCGCATCGACGGTATAAGGTTCCACAATCGCCCCGGTGGGGCAGATGGTCATGCAGGCCACGCAGCGTCCGCACTCTTCTTCCACCGGCTGGTCTACCGGCAATGGAATATCAACCAGCAGTTCGCCAAGGAAGAAGAACGAGCCCGCGTCGCGGCTGAGAATAAGTGAGTGCTTACCTGTCCAGCCAAGCCCGGCTTTTTCGGCCAGCGGGCGTTCAAGAATGGGCGCGGAATCCACAAAAGGTCTAAAATTCAGCGTAGAGCAGTGGGACTGAATTAACTCGCCCAGTTTTTTCAGCCGGTTACGCAGCAGCTTATGGTAGTCGCGCCCGAGAGCGTAACGGCTGACGTATCCGAGACTGGGGTTTTTCAGGGTTGAGGCAAACGCGGCGTTAGCCGGGAGATAATTCATCCTCACGCTAACCACACGCAGCGTGCCGGGAAGCAGTTCGTGAGGCCGCGCGCGCATCATGCCGTGGCGCGCCATCCATTCCATCTCGCCGTGGTATTGTTTATCCAGCCATGCCTGGAGCTTTGGCTCGCTGGCGGTGAGATCGGTATCGGCAATACCCACCTGCTGGAAGCCGAGCTCATTGCCCCACCGTTTGATATTTTGCGCTAACTGATTGAGATCGAGGGGCTGTGACATGACGGACCATAACGAGAAATTAACCGCCAAAAGTATACCACACTCCGTCTGGCTGGCGGACTGGCTGCGCAAAACAGAAAAACAGGCCGCAGACAGTCTGGGGCTGACGCTGTACGAATTGATGCTAAGGGCGGGCGCGGCGTCGTTTACTCTTGCTCGCGAGCATTATCCTGATACCCATCACTGGCTGATAATATGCGGCCACGGCAATAACGGCGGCGATGGTTACGTTGTCGCTCGTCTGGCGCAGGCTGCCGGTATCACTGTGACCCTGCTTGCGCAGGAAAGCGATAAGCCGCTCCCGGAAGAGGCGGAGCAGGCGCGCGAAGCCTGGTTAAACGCCGGTGGAAAGATCCACGCGTCCGAGATTATCTGGCCGGAAGCTGTCGATCTTATCGTTGATGGATTGCTCGGTACCGGGCTTACCAGCGCCCCGCGGGAAAACATTGCCCAGCTAATCGATAAAGCAAACCAACATTGTGCGCCGATTGTGGCGCTGGATATTCCTTCGGGTTTACTGGCCGATACCGGTGCTACGCCGGGCGCAGTCATTCATGCCAGCCACACGCTGACGTTTATCACCCTCAAGCCCGGATTGCTTACGGGACAAGCGAGGGATGTCGTCGGGGAGGTGCATTATCACGCCCTCGGGCTGGAATCCTGGCTGCACGAACAGAATGCACCGATTTCACGTTTCGACAGCAAGGATTTATCGCGCTGGCTTAAACCGCGCAAACCTGCGTCGCACAAAGGAAGCAACGGTCGGCTGGTGATTATCGGCGGCGATCGCGGTACGGCGGGTGCGATTCGTATGGCGGGAGAGGCCGCACTGCGCGCCGGAGCAGGATTAGTTCGTGTTCTGACCCGCATGGAAAATATCGCCCCGTTACTAACCGCTCGTCCAGAATTAATGGTTCATGAGCTCACGGCCACATCGCTTGAAGAGAGCCTGGAATGGGCGGACGTTATTGTCATTGGGCCAGGGCTGGGCCAGCAGGAATGGGGTAAAAAAGCCCTGCAAAAAGTTGAGAACAGCCGCAAACCTATGCTGTGGGATGCAGATGCGCTTAACCTTCTGGCAATCAATCCCGATAAACGTCAGAATCGCATTATTACTCCTCATCCCGGTGAAGCCGCACGCCTGTTAAACTGCGCGGTGTCACAAATTGAGAGTGACCGCTTACTTGCAGCCGACCGTCTGGTAAAACGTTATGGCGGTTGTGTGGTCTTAAAAGGTGCGGGTACGGTTGTGGCAAGCGATGATGGCGAATGTGGGCTGATCGATGTCGGCAACGCGGGCATGGGCAGCGGTGGAATGGGGGATGTGCTCTCAGGCATAATTGGGGCATTGCTGGCTCAGAAGCTTAGCCCGTATGATGCAGCCTGCGCCGGCTGTGTTGCGCACGGCGCCGCAGCCGACGTTCTTGCCGATAAATATGGCACGCGCGGCATGCTCGCAGGCGATCTTTTTTCGACGTTGTACCGTTTTGTTAACCCGGATTTGAAAACCAGAAACCATGATTAATCGTGTTATCGCATTACCTGATGAAGCCGCAACGCTTGCGCTGGGCGCGCGCGTAGCGGCAGCCTGCAAAGGTGCAACCGTCATTTATCTTTACGGCGACCTCGGCGCGGGAAAAACCACGTTTAGCCGGGGATTCATGCAGGCGTTGGGCCATAAAGGGAACGTGAAAAGCCCAACTTACACCCTGGTTGAGCCTTACAGTCTCGACAATTTGATGGTGTACCATTTCGATCTGTACCGTCTGGCGGACCCGGAAGAACTAGAGTTCATGGGGATTCGTGACTATTTTGCCAACGATGCAATTTGCCTTGTAGAGTGGCCGCAGCAGGGAAAAGGCGTTTTGCCGGAACCTGATATCGAGCTGCACTTAAGCTACGAGGCGCAAGGGCGTGAGGCACGCATAACAGCAGTTTCCTCATCTGGTGATTCGTTACTGGCGCGGTTAGCCAAATAACAAGGATGACGGGATGATCTATCGCGTTAAGGGTTGGTTGATGGCAGCCTTGCTGCTGGTGATTTGTGCTCAGGTCGGGGCGGCGAGCCTTGCGGATATTCAGGTGTCTAACGGTGATAACCAGGCGCGTATTACCTTTAGTTTTATGGGCGATCCGGAATATTCGTTTGTGCAGGATGATAAAAAAAGCGTCGCGCTGGATATCAGGCAAACCGGCGTGATTCAGGGCCTGCCACTGCAATTCAGCGGCAATAATCTCGTCAAAAGTATCCGCTCCGGGCAGCCGAAAGATACCGGCTCTTTGCGCCTTGTGGTGGATCTTACCCAGCCGGGAAAAACGCGCGCGGTGAAACAGAAAAATGGTGCGGGCTATACCGTGGTGTTCACCATTAATGCGGATGTGCCGCCGCCTCCACCGCCTCTGGCTGTGGCTAAGCGCGCAGAGCCGGTGCTCCGGCCTTCGGAACCAGCTAAAAATCCTTTTAAAACGCAGCAGGTAACGGGCGTTATCGGCTCTAATACCGTAACTCGTCCAGCTCGCACCAGGAAAACCAACGTAAGTTCAGATACCGTTGTCGTCGCTATCGATGCAGGACACGGCGGCCAGGACCCCGGCGCCATCGGTCCTGGCGGTACGAAAGAGAAAAACGTCACTATTTCCATTGCCCGCAAATTGCGCGCGCTGCTTAATGACGATCCGATGTTTAAGGGCGTGCTGACCCGCGACGGCGATTACTTTATCTCGGTGATGGGCCGTTCGGACGTGGCGCGTAAGCAGAACGCCAATATTCTGGTTTCGATTCATGCGGACGCTGCACCGAACCGCGATGCAACCGGCGCTTCCGTGTGGGTGCTGTCAAACCGCCGCGCGAACAGCGAAATGGCGGGCTGGCTGGAGCAGCACGAGAAGCAGTCGGAACTGCTGGGCGGCGCGGGCGATGTGCTGGCAAACAGCCAGGCGGATCCGTACCTCAGCCAGGCCGTGCTGGATTTGCAGTTCGGTCATTCCCAGCGTGTCGGGTATGATGTGGCGACGAAAATGCTGGCGCAGCTTGGGCAGGTCGGTTCACTGCATAAGCGCCGCCCGGAACATGCGAGCCTTGGCGTGCTGCGTTCCCCGGATATCCCCTCCGTGCTGGTGGAAACCGGGTTTATCAGCAATAACGGCGAAGAGCGCCTGCTGGATAGCGATGACTACCAGCAGCAGATCGCAAAAGCTATCTACGAAGGGCTGCGAAATTACTTCCTGGCGCACCCGTTACAGTCAGCGCCTGCGGCGGGACAAACCGCAAAAGCACAGGGCGCTGACGTAGACAAAGTCGCCATTACTCAATAAGGAATTTTATGCCGATTCAGGTTCTGCCTCCCCAGCTTGCGAACCAGATTGCCGCAGGCGAAGTGGTTGAACGCCCTGCGTCGGTGGTAAAAGAGCTGATAGAAAACAGCCTTGATGCCGGCGCGACGCGTATCGATATTGATATTGAACGCGGCGGCGCGAAGCTAATCCGCATCCGCGATAATGGCTGCGGTATCAACAAGGACGAACTGGCTCTGGCGCTGGCTCGTCACGCTACCAGCAAAATTGCTTCACTTGATGATCTTGAGGCGATTATCAGCCTCGGTTTTCGTGGCGAAGCGCTGGCAAGTATCAGCTCTGTTGCCCGCCTCACGCTGACTTCCCGCACCGCGGAGCAAAGCGAAGCGTGGCAGGCCTATGCAGAAGGGCGCGATCAGAATGTGACGGTAAAACCCGCCGCGCATCCGGTTGGCACCACGCTTGAGGTCTTGGATCTGTTCTACAATACGCCAGCCCGGCGCAAATTCATGCGCACGGAAAAAACCGAATTCAACCATATCGATGAGATCGTGCGCCGCATTGCGCTGGCGCGCTTTGACGTATCGATAAATCTCAATCACAACGGCAAGATGGTGCGTCAGTACCGTGCTGTGCAGGTAGGTGCGCCACGTGAACGCCGTCTCGGGGCGATTTGCGGCACGCCGTTTTTAGAGCGGGCGCTGGCAATCGAATGGCAGCATGGCGATCTGGCGCTGCGGGGATGGGTCGCCGAACCTTCTGCCGCGACCTCGACGCTGGCGGAAATTCAGTATTGCTATGTGAATGGCCGCATGATGCGCGATCGTCTGATCGTTCATGCGATTCGCCAGGCCTGTGAAGATAAGCTGGGCGCCGATCGGCAGCCAGCTTTCGTGCTCTATCTGGACATCGATCCGCATCAGGTTGACGTGAACGTGCATCCCGCCAAGCATGAGGTCCGTTTTCATCAGTCGCGCCTGGTGCATGACTTTATTTATCAGGGCGTGTTGAGCGTGCTGCAGCAGCAAAATGAAAATCGTCTGCTGCAGGAGGAAACCCCAGCCGGCGTTACGCAGGAACGCTGGCAGCCTGAAAACCGTGTGGCTTCGGGGCGTAATCAGTTTTCTACTCCACCTCAAACGCCTTCAGCGCCTCGTGAAGCGCCACCCCGCGCATCCGAAAGTCATTCCGGTGGGCAGCGTCAGCCTGCATGGCCCAATGCGGCGCCCGGTTACCAGAAGCAGCAAGGCGAGCTTTATCGCCAGCTACTGGATACTCCAACGGTTCCGTCAGCGGCTAATCACGCTGAGGAACCGAGCGCGCTGGCAGGGCATACTCAGAGTTTTGGTCGGGTGCTGACGATTATTCCGCCGGAATACGCGCTTCTGGATCGTGACGACGGCCTGGTGCTTTTATCGCTCACCGTGGCGGACCGCTGGCTGAAGCAGGCGCAGCTTGTTCCGGGTAGCGAAGGCGTTCGCGCGCAGCCATTGTTGATTCCCGTGCGCATGAAAGTCGCTAAGGAAGAACTGGACGTGTTGATGCGTTACCAACCGCTATTACTGAGCATGGGGATTGAATTTGCCGCAGAGGCCAGGCAGATAACGATTCGCACCGTACCTTTACCTTTACGTAAACAAAATTTACAAATCTTGATTCATGAACTGCCAGGATACCTGGCGCAACAGGCAGAGGTGAACGCAACGCAAATTGCCCACTGGTTCGCTCGTCATTTGACCTGCGAGCACGAACGGTGGAATCAGGCGCAAGCTATTGCTTTGCTTGCTGATATTGAGCGCCTTTGCCCGCAACTGGTGAGAAATCCACCTGGCGGTTTGTTACAACCTGTTGATTTAACGCTGGCGATGAACGCCCTGAAACATGACTGAAGTAAGCAAAAACCTGCCAAAGGCAATTTTTTTGATGGGGCCGACGGCCTCAGGTAAGACGGCATTAGCCATTAATTTGCGTAAATCGTTACCGGTAGAGTTGATAAGCGTCGATTCGGCCCTTATCTATCAGGGGATGGACATCGGAACGGCGAAGCCGACGGCGCAAGAACAGGCCCTGGCACCGCACCGGTTACTCGACATCCTCGATCCGGCACAGGCGTACTCAGCCGCGGATTTCCGTCGCGATGCGCTGGCGCAGATGGCTGAAATTACCGCAAGCGGACGTATCCCTTTGTTAGTTGGGGGCACGATGCTTTACTTCAAGGCGTTGTTAGAGGGGCTTTCACCGTTACCTGCGGCCGATCCGGACGTTCGCGCGAGGATTGAACAACAGGCAGCAGAGCAGGGATGGGATGCGTTGCATCGTCAACTGGTCGACGTCGATCCGGTTGCCGGGGCACGGATTCATCCAAATGATCCGCAAAGGCTTTCCCGGGCACTGGAAGTTTTTTTCATTTCGGGTAAAACTTTAACGGAACTGACGCAAACGTCAGGAGAAGCTCTGCCTTACCAGGTGCATCAGTTCGCCATCGCCCCGGCGAGCCGTGAACTGCTCCATCAGCGCATTGAGCAGCGTTTTCATCAGATGTTAGCTTCAGGTTTTGAAGCAGAAGTGCGGGCTCTTTTTGCCCGCGGAGATTTGCATACGGAGATGCCTTCCATTCGTTGTGTGGGTTACCGACAGATGTGGTCTTATCTGGCGGGTGAAGTATCACACGAGGAAATGGTTTATCGAGGTATTTGCGCGACGAGACAATTGGCTAAACGCCAGATGACCTGGTTGCGAGGCTGGGAAGATGTTCGCTGGTTAGACAGCGAAAACCCTGAACTGGCCCGCGATGAAGTATTACAGGTTGTTAGTGCGAAGCACCAATGAATGTGTACAATTGAATCGATATCGTGCGCAAATTTTTACGCAGTTTTTCAGAGCCTCCGGGTTTTTGAGTTACAAACAACAAGCATATAAGGAAAAGATAGAATGGCTAAGGGGCAATCATTACAAGATCCGTTCCTGAACGCATTGCGTCGGGAACGTGTTCCAGTTTCTATTTATTTGGTGAATGGTATTAAGCTGCAAGGTCAGATTGAGTCTTTCGATCAGTTTGTGATCCTGTTGAAAAACACGGTCAGCCAGATGGTCTATAAGCACGCGATTTCAACTGTTGTTCCGTCTCGTCCGGTATCTCATCACAGTAATAACACGGGTACTAGCGGTTCTGGCAGCTACCACCATGGTGGAAGTGCGCAGAGTTCTGCGCCACAACAAGACAGCGAAGACGCCGAATAAGGCATTTGTTGTTTTCCAGACCGGGGAACCAGGACAGCTGTGTTCCCCGCTGGTCTTTTTGAGAGGTTATACGCTTGTTTGACCGTTATGACGCAGGTGAGCAGGCGGTACTGGTACACATCTATTTTTCGCAAGACAAAGACATGGAGGACCTCGCGGAGTTTGAATCCCTGGTCTCTTCAGCCGGCGTCGAAGCGCTGCAGGTGGTTACCGGTAGCCGCAAAGCGCCGCATCCAAAGTATTTTGTTGGTGAAGGCAAAGCCGTAGAAATCGCCGATGCAGTTAAAGCCACTGGGGCTTCGGTCGTGCTATTCGATCATGCATTGTCCCCGGCGCAAGAACGTAACCTTGAAGCCCTGTGCGCATGTCGGGTTATCGATAGAACGGGGCTTATTTTAGATATTTTTGCCCAGCGTGCGCGTACCCACGAAGGTAAGTTGCAGGTTGAGCTGGCACAGTTGCGCCATCTGGCAACGCGTCTGGTCCGTGGCTGGACCCACCTTGAGCGTCAAAAAGGTGGGATCGGTTTACGCGGTCCTGGCGAAACGCAGCTTGAAACGGACCGCCGCCTGCTGCGTAACCGCATCATGCAGATCCTTGGACGCTTAGAACGAGTTGAAAAACAGCGCGAACAAGGGCGGCGATCGCGAGCGAAAGCCGATGTGCCGACAGTCTCATTGGTGGGCTACACCAACGCCGGTAAATCCACCCTCTTTAACCAAATTACAGCGGCTGAAGTGTATGCCGCAGATCAGCTGTTCGCCACGCTCGATCCTACGCTGCGTCGTATTGACGTTGCAGACGTGGGAGAGACCGTGCTGGCAGATACGGTGGGCTTTATTCGACATCTGCCCCATGACCTTGTGGCAGCGTTTAAAGCAACCTTGCAGGAGACCCGTCAGGCCACGTTATTGTTACACGTGATTGATGCGTCGGATCTCAGGGTTCAGGAGAACATCGCCGCGGTCGATACTGTTTTAGAAGAGATCGAAGCCGATGAAATCCCCGTTCTGCTGGTGATGAACAAAGTCGATATGCTCGATGAGTTTGAGCCGCGTATCGACAGAAACGACGAGAATGTACCGATACGCGTCTGGCTTTCAGCCCAGACGGGTGCCGGTATTCCACTGCTTTTCCAGGCTTTGACTGAACGTTTATCTGGTGAAATTGCGCAGCATACGTTGTGCTTACCCCCCCAGGCTGGGCGACTTCGGAGCCGGTTTTATCAGCTTCAGGCAATAGAAAAAGAGTGGATGGAGGATGACGGCAGCCTTGGCTTACAGGTTCGTATGCCTATCGTCGACTGGCGTCGCCTCTGTAAACAAGAACCGGCACTGATGGATTACATTGTTTGACCGGAGCGCGTTTGTCCTGAAGACTTTTTCCCCTACGGGGGATATCACCGCACAACAAATATGGAGCATAAACATGGCGTGGAATCAGCCCGGTAATAACGGACAGGACCGCGACCCGTGGGGAAGCAGCAAACCTGGCGGCGACTCTGGGGGTAACAAAGGAGGGCGCGATCGGGGACCACCCGATCTGGATGATATCTTCCGTAAATTAAGTAAAAAACTTGGCGGCTTAGGCGGCGGCAAAAGCGGCGGTACCGGCGGTGGTTCTTCCCAGGCTCCGCGTCCACATATCGGTGGTCGTGTGGTGGGTATTGTGGCTGTTGCTGCGGTCATTATTTGGGCGGCAACCGGGTTCTATACCATTAAAGAAGCCGAACGTGGCGTTGTGACGCGTTTTGGTAAATTCAGTCATCTGGTTGAGCCGGGCCTGAACTGGAAGCCGACCTTCATTGACAGCGTGCGCGCCGTTAACGTGGAATCCGTGCGTGAACTCGCCGCTTCTGGCGTCATGCTAACGTCTGATGAAAACGTCGTGCGCGTGGAAATGAACGTACAGTACCGCGTAACCGATCCGCAAAGATACCTGTACAGCGTGACTAGCGCGGACGACAGTCTGCGTCAGGCAACTGACAGCGCGCTGCGTGGCGTCATCGGCAAATACACAATGGATAAGATCCTCACCGAGGGTCGTACTATTATTCGTAGCGATACCCAGCGCGAACTGGAAGAAACCATTCGCCCGTACAACATGGGTATTACCCTGCTGGACGTTAACTTCCAGGCCGCCCGTCCGCCTGAAGAGGTGAAAGCCGCGTTTGATGATGCCATTGCCGCGCGTGAAAACGAACAGCAGTACATTCGTGAAGCTGAAGCCTACACCAACGAAGTTCAGCCGCGCGCTAACGGCCAGGCACAGCGTATCCTTGAAGAAGCGCGTGCTTATAAAACACAGACCGTGTTAGAAGCACAGGGTGAAGTCGCCCGCTTTGCGAAAATGCTGCCGGAATATAAAGCTGCTCCGGAAATCACTCGTGAGCGTCTGTATATCGAAACCATGGAAAAAGTGCTTAGCCAAACCCGTAAAGTGCTGGTCAATGATAAAGGTAGCAACCTGATGGTTCTGCCGCTCGATCAGATGCTCAAAGGTGGGGCGCAGCCTGCAGCCAAGGGCGATAACAGCGGTGCAAACAACTTACTGCGCCTGCCGCCGGCTTCCAGCTCAAGTAGCGGTAGCGCCAGCACTTCGTCCTCTGCCAACAGAGGCGATATCATGGATCAGCGTCGTGCGGATGCACAGCGCACTGATAACCAGCGCGTAGGGAGTGAATAACGATGCGTAAGTCAGTCATTGCTTTAATTATCATCGTGCTGGTGGTGCTTTTCACCTCGATCTTCGTGGTACACGAAGGGGAACGTGGGATCACATTACGCTTTGGTAAAGTGCTGCGTGATGATGAGAATAAGCCAGTGGTTTACGAGCCGGGCCTGCATTTCAAAGTGCCTTTTATCGAGTCGGTTAAAACGCTTGATGCCCGTATTCAGACTATGGACAACCAGGCCGACCGCTTTGTGACCAAAGAGAAAAAAGACCTGATTGTCGACTCCTACATCAAATGGCGTATCAGCGACTTCAGCCGTTACTACCTGGCAACCGGTGGTGGCGATGTGTCGCAGGCAGAAGTGCTGTTGAAACGTAAGTTCAGCGACCGTCTGCGTTCTGAAATTGGTCGTCTGGATGTGAAAGATATCGTGACCGATTCACGCGGTCGCTTAACCCTGGATGTCCGTGACGCGCTGAACTCCGGTTCTGCAGGCACGGATGATGAAGTGGCTACGCCTGCAGCAGACGATGCTATCGCTTCCGCAGCGGCTCGTATTACCGAGGAAACTAAGGGTAAAGTGGCCGTGGTCAACCCGAACAGTATGGCGGCGTTGGGTATTGAAGTTGTGGACGTGCGCATCAAGCAGATCAACCTGCCTGCTGAAGTATCCGAAGCGATTTACAACCGTATGCGCGCCGAGCGTGAAGCGGTAGCCCGTCGCCACCGTTCACAGGGTCAGGAAGAAGCTGAAAAACTGCGTGCAACCGCCGACTACGAAGTAACCCGCACGCTGGCAGAAGCCGAGCGTCAGGGGCGTATTAGCCGTGGTGAAGGCGATGCGGAAGCGGCCAAACTGTTTGCGGATGCATTCAGCCAGGATCCCGACTTCTATGCCTTTATCCGCAGCCTGCGTGCCTATGAGGCAAGCTTCAAGTCCGGTCAGGATGTGATGGTGATGAGCCCGGACAGCGATTTCTTCCGCTATATGAAAACGCCTGCCAACAGCTCACGCTAATTTCGTAAGCGACGTTACCAGGAGCCGGTTTGACCGGCTCTTAGTTTGTAGACAAAGAAGAAAAAAGCGTGGTTTTTCTTTCTTTGTGGTTATCAGCTGAAAATCAATAAATTGATTTTGCTGTTAATTTTTCTGGAAGCATATTTCAGAACGTCGCCAGCATGAGGTTTGTCATCAGTCTGAGAGCCGGTTTGACCGGCTCTTTTTTTATCCGTTTCAGGGAATGCTATGAACTCTACAATCTGGATAGCGCTGGCGCTCGTTCTGGTTCTTGAAGGCCTGGGTCCGATGCTTTATCCGCGCACGTGGCGCCGCATGATTGCCGCGATGACCCAGCTGCCTGACAACACGCTACGTCGTTTTGGCGGCGGACTAGTGGTTGCAGGCGTTGTTATCTACTATATGTTGAGTCGCGCGGCTGGCTAAATAAGATTCAGCTGGCTGATTACCATTTTGTAGACTAAAAGGGCTGATCATCGGGGAAACCGATGGTAGAATCCTTTTTTAAGCAAACGGTGATTTTGAAAAATGGGTAACAACGTCGTCGTACTGGGCACCCAATGGGGTGACGAAGGTAAAGGAAAGATCGTCGATCTTCTGACTGAACGGGCTAAATATGTTGTACGCTACCAGGGCGGTCACAACGCAGGCCATACTCTCGTAATCAACGGTGAAAAAACCGTCCTCCATCTTATTCCATCAGGTATTCTGCGCGATAACGTCACCAGTATCATTGGTAACGGCGTTGTGCTGTCTCCAGCAGCGCTGATGAAAGAGATGAAAGGCCTGGAAGACCGCGGTGTTCCAGTACGTGAGCGCCTGCTGCTGTCTGAAGCGTGCCCGCTGATCCTCGATTACCATGTGGCTCTGGACGTTGCACGCGAAAAAGCGCGCGGTGCCAAAGCTATCGGTACTACCGGTCGTGGTATCGGTCCTGCGTATGAAGACAAAGTGGCCCGTCGTGGTCTGCGCGTTGGCGACCTGTTCGACAAAGCCACCTTTGCCACCAAGCTGAAAGAAGTAATGGAATACCATAACTTCCAGCTGGTTAACTTCTACAAAGCTGAAGCGGTTGACTACCAGAAAGTGCTGGACGATGTTATGGCAATCGCCGACATCCTGACCGCGATGGTAGTGGACGTGTCCGATCTGCTGGATCAGGCGCGGAAACGCGGCGACTTCATCATGTTCGAAGGGGCACAGGGCACCCTGCTGGACATCGATCACGGCACTTATCCGTACGTGACTTCCTCGAACACCACCGCGGGTGGCGTTGCGACGGGTTCCGGCCTCGGCCCGCGCTATGTGGATTACGTGCTGGGTATCATCAAAGCTTATTCCACTCGCGTTGGCGCAGGTCCATTCCCAACCGAACTGTTTGATGACATCGGCGAGTTCCTGTGCAAACAGGGCAACGAGTTTGGTGCGACCACCGGTCGTCGTCGTCGTACCGGCTGGCTGGATGCGGTTGCCGTGCGTCGTGCAGTGCAGATCAACTCGCTCTCAGGCTTCTGTCTGACCAAGCTGGACGTGCTGGACGGCCTGAAAGAGGTGAAAATCTGCGTCGCTTACCGTATGCCGGATGGCCGCGAAGTTACCACCACCCCAATGGCGGCGGATGACTGGGAAGGCATCGAGCCAATCTACGAAACCATGCCGGGCTGGTCCGAAACCACTTTCGGCGTGAAAGAGCGTAGCGGTTTGCCGCAGGCAGCGCTGAACTACATCAAACGCATTGAAGAACTGACCGACGTACCAGTAGATATTATTTCTACCGGTCCGGATCGTTCTGAAACCATGATTCTGCGCGATCCGTTCGACGCATAATCTTGCTACGGGGTGTGGTCATCACACCCCGTTATACCTATTACCCCGCAAGCTGCAGCGGCGTTGGCTGCATTCACTTACCCTAATCAGTTACTGAAGTAAGCTCATCGGGATAAGCTCCCCTGCCGCCCGGCGACAACTCGAATGCTGATGAGTATAAACTTTGTTTTAAGCCGCTTTTTTACCTTCCCGTACAAATAAATTAGCCGCCGAAGATATGGCTGGTTTATCATCAATATATCGCCACAACGGCAATGAGCGTTTCCCCTTCCACCCAAGAGGTTGATGTGCAGTTAACGAGTTTTACTGATTACGGTTTACGTGCTTTGATTTATATGGCGTCTTTGCCGGAAGGTAAAATGACGAGTATTTCTGAGGTAACGCAGGTATATGGCGTATCCCGTAATCACATGGTGAAAATCATCAATCAACTCAGTCGTGCTGGCTTCGTGACGGCAGTACGCGGAAAAAACGGCGGCATTCGCCTCGGCAGGCCTGCGCAACTGATTCGCGTGGGTGACGTGGTGCGCGAGCTGGAACCTATTTCCCTGGTAAACTGTAGCAGTGAGTTTTGTCATATTACCCCCGCATGCCGACTGAAAGAGGCGCTGGCCCAGGCGGTGCAAAGCTTTCTGGCAGAACTGGATAAGCACACGCTGGCCGAACTGGTGGACCAAAACCAATCGCTCTACAAATTACTGCTGGTGGAGTAATCCTTACTCC
Source organism: Cedecea colo (assembly GCF_011808225.1). Taxonomy (GTDB): domain Bacteria; phylum Pseudomonadota; class Gammaproteobacteria; order Enterobacterales; family Enterobacteriaceae; genus Dryocola; species Dryocola colo. The sequence continues at coordinate 50,602 of NZ_SOYS01000003.1, forward strand.
ATCTGTGGATGACTTCGGAGGAACCGCAATGTCAAAAGATCCTTTTCAGGAACGAGAAGCCGAAAAATACGAAAACCCGATCCCAAGCCGGGAATTTATTCTCGCCCACCTCTCTAAACGTGAAAAACCTGCCAATCGTGACGAACTGGCAGAAGAGCTGAATATCAGCGGCGAAGAACAGCTTGAAGCGCTGCGCCGCCGGCTGCGAGCCATGGAGCGCGACGGGCAGTTAGTCTTTACCCGCCGCCAGTGTTACGCCTTGCCAGAACGCCTTGATTTGCTCAAGGGCAAAGTTATCGGCCACCGTGATGGCTTCGGCTTTCTGCGCGTAGAAGGGCGTAAAGACGATCTCTATCTTTCATCTGAGCAGATGAAAATGTGCATGCACGGCGATATCGTGCTGGCGCAGCCGCTGGGCGCGGATCGTAAAGGCCGCCGCGAAGCGCGTATCGTACGCGTGCTTGAGCCAAGAACCGGACAAATCGTCGGCCGCTACTTTACCGACGCAGGCATTGGTTTTGTGGTGCCGGACGACAGCCGCCTGAGCTTCGATATCCTCATCCCGCCAGAAGAGCTGATGGGCGCGCGCATGGGCTTTGTGGTGGTGGTTGAACTCACCCAGCGCCCGACTCGCCGCACCAAAGCGGTGGGTAAAATCGTTGAGGTACTCGGCGATAACATGGGCACCGGCATGGCCGTTGATATGGCGCTGCGCACCCATGAAATCCCTTATGTCTGGCCGCCAGAAGTTGAAGCCCAGGTGGCTTCACTGCAAGAAGAAGTGCCGGAAGACGCTAAAGTGGGCCGCGTAGATTTACGCGACCTGCCGCTCGTCACCATCGATGGGGAAGATGCCCGCGACTTTGATGATGCCGTATTCTGTGAGAAAAAACGCGGCGGCGGCTGGCGCCTGTGGGTGGCGATCGCTGACGTAAGTTATTATGTCCGTCCCCCAACCGCACTGGATAAAGAAGCCCGCAACCGCGGCACCTCCGTTTACTTCCCTTCGCAGGTGATACCGATGCTGCCGGAAGTGCTTTCTAACGGCCTGTGCTCGTTAAATCCGCAGGTAGACCGCCTGTGTATGGTCTGCGAGATGACCATCTCTGCTGCGGGCCGTCTCACCGGTTCGAAGTTCTACGAAGCGGTAATGAGCTCCCATGCGCGTCTGACCTACACCAAAGTATGGCATATGCTGCAGGGCGATCGGGAGCTGCGCGAGCAATATGCGCCGCTGGTTAAGCATATTGAAGAGTTGCATAACCTCTACAAAGTGCTGGAAGTGTCTCGTGCTCAGCGCGGCGGTATCTCGTTCGAAAGCGAAGAAGCGAAGTTCATCTTTAACGCCGAGCGGCGTATTGAACGCGTTGAGCAAACCGTCCGTAACGATGCGCACAAGCTCATCGAAGAATGCATGATCCTCGCCAATATCTCGGCGGCGCGCTTTGTTGAAAAACACAACGAACCGTCGTTGTTCCGCGATCACGACAGGCCAACCAACGATGCGATTACTTCGTTCCGTACGGTGCTGGCGGAGCTTGGGCTGGAGCTGCCTGGCGGGCAGAAGCCGGAACCGCGCGATTATGCAGAACTGCTGACCTCCATCGCCGACCGTCCCGATCATGAAATGCTGCAAACCATGCTGCTGCGCTCCATGAAACAGGCGGTGTACGATCCGGAAAACCGTGGGCATTTCGGCCTTGCGCTGCAATCCTACGCGCACTTTACCTCGCCGATTCGCCGCTACCCGGATCTGCTGCTGCATCGCGCCATTAAATATCTGCTGGCCAAAGAGCAGGGGCATAAAGGCAACAGCACGGCGTCCGGCGGCTGGCACTACGACATGGAAGAGATGCTGCAGCTTGGCCAGCATTGTTCTATGGCGGAACGCCGTGCCGACGAAGCAACACGCGACGTTGCGGACTGGCTGAAGTGCGACTTTATGCAGGATCAGGTAGGCCAGGTATTCAACGGGATTATCGCAAGCGTTACCGGCTTCGGCTTCTTTGTGCGTCTTGTCGATCTGTTTATCGATGGCCTGGTGCATGTCTCCTCGCTTGATAATGACTACTACCGCTTTGACCAGATCGGGCAGCGCCTGATTGGCGAATCCGGCGGGCAGACGTATCGCCTGGGCGACCGCGTAGAAGTACGCGTTGAGGCCGTGCATATGGACGAACGCAAAATTGATTTCGCTCTGATTTCAAGCCAGCGCGCGCCGCGTGGCGAAGGTAAGACGGCGAAAGACAAAGCTAAAAAAGGCGCTAACGGCACGGGGCCGAAACGTCGTCAGGGCGGTAAACGCGTAAACTTCGAGCCGGACAGCGCTTTCCGTAAAGAGAAAGGACCTGCTAAGCCGAAGAAAGCGAAAACCGAGAAGAAGGAGAAGAAAGCAAAAACGCCTTCGGACAAAACACGTAAGATAGCCGCCGCAACTAAAGCGAAGCGCGCAGCTAAGAAGCAGCCGAGCTGATTCAAGCTCGCTTTGCCCCTCGCCTTACAGGATGAGGGGCTAATAACATCTGGATCAACAACAGGCGATCGATCGTCTGCAACGAGTGACATCAATGAGTGAAATGATTTACGGCATTCACGCCGTCCAGGCTCTTCTTGAGAATGCACCCCAGCGTTTTCAGGAAGTCTTTATCCTTAAAGGCCGGGAAGACAAACGTCTGCTGCCTTTAATCCATGCGCTGGAAGCTCAGGGTGTGCCTGTGCAAATGGCAAACCGTCAGTGGCTGGATGAAAAGTCCGAAGGTGCCGTGCATCAGGGCATTATTGCGCGCGTGAAGCCGGGTCGTCAGTATCAGGAAAACGATCTGCCGGAGCTTATCGCCAGCGTCGATCAACCTTTCCTGCTGATCCTTGATGGCGTTACCGATCCCCATAACCTGGGCGCCTGCCTGCGCAGCGCCGATGCGGCGGGCGTGCATGCTGTTATCGTGCCGAAAGATCGCTCAGCCATGCTGAATGCAACGGCCAAAAAAGTGGCCTGTGGCGCAGCGGAGCACGTCCCTCTTATCCGCGTAACCAACCTCGCACGCACCATGCGTATGCTGCAGGAAGAGAATATCTGGATTGTCGGTACGGCAGGTGAAGCGGACCATACGCTGTTCCAGAGCAAAATGACCGGCCCAATGGCGCTGGTGATGGGCGCGGAAGGCGAAGGCATGCGCCGTCTGACCCGCGAACATTGCGATGAGCTCATCAGCATTCCAATGGCGGGCACCGTATCGTCATTAAACGTTTCCGTCGCCACCGGTATCTGCCTGTTCGAAGCGGTGCGTCAACGCAGCAAATAAATCTTCACGGGGTGGTTTACACCCCGCTTTGTGATCCCTCTCCAGGCATAAGCGTCGTTACCGTCCATACTTAACGGCAATGCCATAACTGGAGGGAACAGGATGCGCTGGCAAACCCATACCGTTTTTAATCAACCCATACCCCTCAATAACAGTAACCTTTTCCTCTCTGATATCTCGCTGTGCGAGGCCGTTACCCGCGAAGGTGCCGGCTGGGATGCTGAACTTTTAGCCAGCATCGGGCAGCAGCTCGGTTCAGCAGAATCGCTGGAGCTGGGGCGGCTGGCGAATGCCAATCCTCCTGAACTGCTGCGTTACGATCCCAGCGGTGAACGGCTTGATGACGTACGCTTTCATCCCGCCTGGCATCTGCTGATGCAGGGCTTGTGTGCCAATCGCGTCCACAATTTTCCGTGGCAGGAGGATGCCCGCCAGGGTTCGTTCGTGGCGCGAGCGGCGCGTTTTGTTCAGCATGCGCAGGTTGAAGCCGGTACGCTGTGCCCGGTGACGATGACGTTTGGCGCGATCCCGCTGCTGCAAAACTATCTGCCAAAAGCGTTTCACTCCTGGTTAAAACCGCTGCTAAGCGATCGCTACGACGCGCACCTGCTGCCCGGTAGCCAGAAGCGCGGTTTGCTCATCGGCATGGGTATGACCGAAAAGCAGGGCGGGTCAGACGTGCTCAGCAATACCACGCGTGCGGAAGCGATAGATAATCGCGGGCCGGGTGAAATGTATCGCCTGGTGGGACACAAATGGTTCTTCTCCGTACCGCAAAGCGATGCGCATCTGGTACTGGCGCAGGCGAAAGGAGGGCTGTCCTGCTTCTTTCTGCCGCGATTTTTGCCCGACGGGCAGCGTAATCAGGTCAGGCTTGAGCGCCTCAAGGACAAGCTCGGCAACCGCTCCAACGCCAGCAGCGAGGTGGAATTTTGTGACGCCATCGGCTGGCTAATCGGCGAAGAAGGCGAGGGCGTGCGATCCATTCTCAAAATGGGCGGCTTTACCCGTTTTGACTGTGCGCTTGGCAGCCATGGTCTCATGCGCCGCGCTTTGTCGGTCGCTCTCTACCATGCTCATCAGCGCCAGGCGTTTGGTAAGAATCTTATCGAGCAGCCTATTATGCGGCAGGTATTGGGCCGCATGGCGCTACGGCTGGAAGGACAAACGGCCTTTCTTTTCCGTCTGGCCCGGGCCTGGGAATCACCGACAGATCCGCTTGAGCTGGCCTATAGCCGCTTGTTTACGCCAGCCGCAAAATTCAGCGTCTGCAAGGCGGGGATGCCGTTCGTGGCGGAAGCGATGGAAGTGCTGGGCGGCGCAGGTTACTGCGAAGAGAGCGAGCTGCCACGGCTCTATCGTGAAATGCCCGTCAACAGCATCTGGGAAGGTTCCGGCAATATTATGAGTCTCGATGTGCTGCGGGTGCTTGCCCGTCAGCCTGGCGTGCTGGACACGCTGCATGCCGAATTTGATGAAGTGAAAGGGCAAAACCGCCACTTCGACCGAAGCTGGCGGCAGTTGCAGCAGCGCATTCGCAAGCCGCAGGAGGAATGGGGAAGAAATATCACCCGGCAGCTGGCTAACCTTGCGACCGGGGCGCAACTGTTAACGCATTCCTCACCGCCGCTGGCTGAAGCCTGGTGCCGCATGACGCTGGACGAGCGAGGAGAATCGGTGCTGCCTGAACAGGTGATAATCAATGTACTGCTGCGCGCCACGGGACGCACAGCCTAATCACAACTCAGGAATTAAGCCTGAAAATGCTGACCAGCTCGTTCAGATAATGGCCTTTGCTACGCAGATCGTGAGCCGTTTGCTCGGTGCGTGAAACGCGGTCGGCATTGATATGCGTGGCCTCACCAATTTGCACCATGGCGATATTGACCTGACCAATGCCCGCCGATTGCTCATGCGAGGCGCTGTTAATTTCGGTAATCAGCAGGTTGATCCGGTCAATGTGCGTGATAATGGATTCCATCGCCAGCCGGGTTTGCTCAGAAAGCTGATGGCCTTCGGTGACTTTATCAAGCGTATCGACAATCAGCCCGTCGATTTCTTTGACGGCGTTGGCGCTGCGGGCTGCCAGAGCACGCACTTCCTGTGCGACAACCGCAAAACCTTTGCCGTGTTCGCCCGCGCGCGCTGCTTCAACGGCCGCGTTCAAAGCCAGAATATTGGTCTGGAAGGCGATGGACTCGATAACGTGCGTGATATCGGCGATGCGCTGCGACGCCGATTTGATATTGTTCATAGTCGCCACGGCGTGAATGACGGTGCTGCCACCGTGATGCACGGCTTCTGCGGTGCTGTTTACCAGCTGTTTTGCCTGTGAAATATTCCCTGCATTTTGTAAAACGGTGGCGGCGATCTGCTCCATGCTGGCGGAAGTTTCTTCCACGCTGCCCGCCTGCTTGTTGATTTGGGCGCTCATTTCCTCGCTATCTGCCGCCAGCGCATCGGTTCCCTGGCTGATATCGCCGGCAGCCTGACGTACCTGCATAACAATTTTCTCAATTCCCTTGCCGATACCGTTAATCGCCTGCATCAGTTGCCCAACTTCGTCCTGGCGATCGGTATGCAGCGTGACCTGTAAGTTGCCGGCAGCGTAATGTTCCGCAACGTTAATCACCTCTCGCAGCGGACGGCTCAGCCAGCGGCGAATAATCATGACGAAGAAGATTGCAAAAGCGAGAGCGAGTGCGGCACCCAGAGCCAAAAATTGATTACGCATGGTGGTCACGGCGTTTAACAGCGTAGGTTTATCCACTTCACCTACAATCGTCCAGTGCCAGCCCGGTAAGCGGCTGAACGCCATGATAGAGGTGCTGCCGTCAGCCGTTATGCGTTCAAGCGTACCTTTTGTGGCCGTCAGTAACTGTTTTTGCGTAGCGTCATCCCATGCCGGACGCTTGCCTTCCTCGCTGTTATGGAAGAGATAGTTGCCGTAATTTTTACCTGCGGAGCCATCCAGCACATAGAGATGGCCGCTGCTGCCCAGGCGACGGTTAAGGATTTTTTCACGTATCACCTGCCAGGAGGCGGTGATATCAACCCCGACGAACAGGACGGCAATGATATTGCCAGCGCTGTCTTTAACGGGCTGATACTGGGTGATGTAACGTTTACCGAATAATAGCGCGAGGCCGCGATAGGTTTCTCCATGGCTGACTTTCTGCCAGGCGGGACTCGTCCTGTCCAGAACCGTGCCAATGGCGCGGCTGCCGTCTTCTTTGCGCAGTGAAGTGGCGATACGCACAAAATCTTCGCCACTGTGTACAAACAGCGTAGATATCGCCGACGTTCGACGCAGAAAATCGTCTGGAATGGTGTTGTTTTCATGCAGCGGCTGCTCGCCGCCTTTTAACAACGGCACGTTCAGGCCGTTGATTGTCTGCGGCTGGCTCTCATCGCTGGAAAGGGGCTGTGGCAGGAAGCTGTCGAAAAGGCGCGTATAGCTTTCAACCTCAGCGCTCAGGCTACTGTCAAACATCTGCGCCATATCACTAACGCCGCTGACCTGGTTGTGCAGATCTTCAAGCGCCAGGGATTGAAGCTGCTGGCTGGCGCGCTGGCTGAGCGCAAAAGTAAACAGGAGAAAAAGAAGTGCAACGCTAAAACCGGTCAACAGCGAAAGTTTCGCGCCAAGTCCGGGATGCCTTAAGGTTTTTATCATAGATAACGTCTGATGAAGGGATTATGGTGCACCTTCTACGGCAGGCTGGCGTTAACATTTAAGCATCAAATGTAACCAAATATGAATAAATTTCGTGATATGGATCATGAAAAGATCGTTTTATAAGCTACAAAGCCGCGTCCGGCGCGGCTTTGTAGCGGATCGGACGCAGGCCAATTCATGCGTAAAGAATTGCCTGGGCACGCCAGCTATCTGCCTGAGAGTTTTCCTGCATCTGAATAATGCGGTAATAAGACGCACCCTGTTCATCTGCCTTCAGGGCAATCATTTTCTCCACATCCTGTACGCTACCGGCAACGCCATTGACCGAAATCAAGCCAATTTCATTCAACCCGGTAACGCGGTCCGCAGCGACATCTTCCGCCGACTGAGCAGCGGTGGTGATAAGCCCCACAGACAGCAGTAATGAGGTTAAGGCAAGAGATCGTTTCATTGTCAGCTCCTTATAAACAGATCCTGGTTAACAACAGGGCATTCCTTCGCTTAACTGAACCCCCATCCCTGTTGCCGGGGACAAGGTCTATTGTGTATAAGAAACAATAAAACGCCGAAAAGCTGTGTAAATATCAATAAATAAGCAGCATCAGGATCTCATTTTCGATACAAAATAGCCTGCGCATACCATTGTCCCGCCACGATGGTTTCGGCGTTCAGAACGATGAGATAATAATCAGCCTTTGCTGCTACAGCTTTTGCTTTAATCGCGGTTTCCGTATCCATTGGAGAACCGCGTTCCATTGCGGTGACCGTGCCGATCTTCGTCAACCCCTGCGTTTGCGAACGCTGAATTTCCTGCGGGTGGTCCGCAACCGGCGGCGCAGGTTGCGGTGTTCCTTGCAGCACGCTACAGGCGCTGAGCGTCGTTGCCAGTAATAAAGCCGGTAAAAATCGCATGGTGTTTTCTCGTTTCTTAATAGTCATAGTGTAGTTCCGGGTCAACTCTGTGAAGGGGTAATGTTCCTGTTCTGTTACCTTCACCGCGCTTTTGAATCACTTTCGAATGAAAATCGCAGGCTGGATCTCACCATTGCAATAACCCATTCGCGTGATTTCCTTGCTACTCGTAATACCTTGCCTTACAACAGGCATTCACAGCGAATCGGGGAAAAGTAATGATAGAAATTTATACGGAACAACTTGCCGGGATCGAGGTTTTACATGCAGCCCCCACGGGACAGAAACAAAATGTTCTTCCCACCGTTTTGTTCTATCACGGCTTTACCTCGTCGAAGCTGGTTTATAGCTATTTTGCTGTTGCGCTGGCGCAGGCGGGGATGCGCGTCGTAATGCCGGATGCCCAGGGCCACGGTGCACGTTTTAACGGCGATGATGAATCACGTCTGCGGCAGTTTTGGCCCATCCTCAAGTCAAACATTGATGAGTTCAGCCAGCTGCGACAGGCGCTGGCGGATCGGAATCTTATAGAAGAGGGGAGGCTTGCCGTGGGCGGTGCATCAATGGGCGGCATGACGGCGCTGGGGATTATGGCTCGCCATCCGGAAGTAAGTTGCGTGGCCTGTCTGATGGGCTCCGGCTACTTTGCAACGCTTGCCAGGACGCTCTTCCCACCGCAGGAGCAGCAGCTTAATGAGACGCTCGCCATGCTTGCTGAGTATGACGTCAGTAAACGGCTTACACGCCTCGCAGACCGCCCGCTGCTGCTGTGGCACGGTGAAGAAGATGATGTGGTGCCCGCGATGGAAACCTGGCGATTACAGCAGGCGCTTATGCAGCAGGGGCTGGATAAGCATCTTACCTGCCTGTGGGAGGCTGGCGTAAAACATCGCATCACGCCTGGCGCGCTCGACGCTACGGCACGTTTCTTTACTCAGCATTTATAAGCGAGCCCTGGTTTTCATCCACAAAAAAGCCCCCGTTTCCGGGGGCAAGTATAACGTTGGCTTTCTATGTCGTTGTGGTATTCCTGGTGTTAACGCTCTGTAGATGATTGTGCTACCTGTATATATCCGCGCTGACGTGCATGTTGCCGTTACTACCGGGTTCTCTCATTAATATAGTGCGGTAGTACTTTGCGCCATGCTGGTCCGCTTCCTCATTAATAGCCAGCTCGGCTTCCTGCTCGGTTGCAAAATTATGGTTGATGTAAATAACGCCAAGGCTCTGTACATCATCCATATTCCTGGCGACTTTGCTGTCTATCTTGATAGCCGCCGTCGCATTTGCACAAAGCAAAAATGCAGCGGCAAGGACATAGGCGATGGTTTTCATAATGCGCTCCACTACAGCCGGTGTGTTATCAGTGGTCGTCGCTCCTGTTAGTGATTAGTGGCGGCCTATGACATTAAGTGTAAACCGATAGCGTTGAATAAAAAGCGACCATTTCTGATGGTCTTCGTCAAAAATTTTTAGTAACCCAAGCTATTGCTATAAATTTCACGGCGTTAGCAGGACGTTTATTTATTAACCACCATGCAAAAGAATTAATTTGCCCTTAGCCTTGAGTTTATCGGGTCCCGCTTGTATTATGGCGCGTCAAATTTTCAGCCGCACACAAACACGTTCCTTGCCTTCATGGGCCGCGGCTGACCCTATCAGGAGGCTGAATAATCCGTAAGGAGCAATTCGATGCGTCATTACGAAATCGTTTTTATGGTCCATCCTGACCAGAGCGAACAGGTTCCGGGTATGATCGAACGTTACACTGGTGCAATCACTGCAGCAGAAGGTACGATCCACCGTCTGGAAGACTGGGGCCGCCGTCAGCTGGCTTACCCAATCAACAAACTGCACAAAGCTCACTACGTTCTGCTGAACGTTGAAGCTCCGCAGGAAGTGATTGATGAGCTGGAAACAAACTTCCGCTTCAACGACGCCGTTATCCGTAGCATGGTTATGCGCGTTAAGCACGCGGTTACCGAAGCATCTCCAATGGTTAAAGCGAAAGACGAACGCCGTGAGCGTCGCGATGATTTCGCTTCTGAAACCGCTGACGATGCAGATGCTGGGGATTCTGAAGAGTAATTTCTGATGACGGCAAACCGCCTGGTGTTGTCTGGCACAGTGTGCAAGACGCCCCTTCGCAAGGTCAGCCCGTCAGGAATTCCTCACTGCCAGTTCGTGCTTGAGCATCGTTCTGTGCAAGAGGAGGCCGGTTTTAACCGGCAGGCATGGTGCAGAATGCCAGTTATTATTAGCGGGCACGCACACCAGGCCATTACTCACAGTATAACGGTCGGCACGGTACTTACGGTTCAGGGCTTCATCACTTGCCATCAGGCAAAAAATGGGCTGAACAAAGTGGTATTGCATGCCGAGCAGATTGAATTGATAGATTCTGGAGACTAGCCATATGGCACGTTATTTCCGTCGTCGCAAGTTCTGCCGTTTCACCGCGGAAGGCGTTCAAGAGATTGACTATAAAGACATCGCTACGCTGAAAAACTACATCACCGAAAGCGGTAAGATTGTCCCAAGCCGTATCACCGGTACCCGTGCAAAATACCAGCGTCAGCTGGCTCGCGCTATCAAACGCGCTCGCTACCTGTCCCTGCTGCCGTACACTGATCGTCATCAGTAATCGGGCACGGTCCATTAATACGACTTTGAGAGGATAAGGTAATGCAAGTTATTCTGCTTGATAAAGTAGCAAACCTGGGTAGCCTGGGTGATCAGGTTAATGTGAAAGCGGGCTACGCTCGTAACTTCCTGGTACCACAGGGTAAAGCTGTTCCTGCTACCAAGAAAAACGTTGAATTCTTCGAAGCACGCCGTGCTGAACTGGAAGCTAAACTGGCTGACGTTCTGACCGCTGCTGAAGATCGCGCTGCGAAGATCAACGCCCTGGAAACCGTTACTATCGCGTCTAAAGCAGGCGACGAAGGTAAACTGTTCGGTTCCATCGGTACTCGCGACATCGCTGACGCTGTAACAGCAGCAGGCGTTGACGTGGCTAAGAGCGAAGTTCGTTTACCGAACGGCGTTCTGCGTACCACCGGCGAGCACGAAGTGAACTTCCAGGTTCATAGCGAAGTCTTCGCTAAACTGACTGTAAACGTAGTTGCTGAAGCGTAATTTACGCTGACGTATACGTTAAAACGCCGGCCTCGTGCCGGCGTTTTGCATTTTGCAAAGCGCTTATTAGCGGGCGCGCAGGAAACTGCCATCCGGCTGGCGAGTAAACAGAACCTGCCGATCGTTGCCGACCTCAATCGTTAAGCCCGTCACCACTCCGTTCGCATTCTGGCGGATCTGCACCATCTGCCCGGTCTGTAAATTACTCAGCGGCTTGTTGTCGCCCTCAACCTGCGCCATGGAATAAACATCGGCCGGCGGTAAATTGTTATCCCGGAAAAGCTGCGCCATAGTCTGGCCCGATTCCACGCGATAAGAACGCCATTGTCCCTCGATATCATTATTGGCATGTGGGACAGGAGCCTGGCTTTTTGGCTGCTCTGCAACCTGCGCCGGTTCGGCTGGCGCTGCGGGTGCGGTATTATTAGCAGGATTTACCAGCTCGGCCTGTAAAGGGGTCTGTGATTCAACCGACAGTTGCGCATCCCGGGTGACCGGATGAGTGGTTACGTCTGCGGCTGGCCACAAAAAACCAGCAACCATGATAAGGGCGGCAATAATAATGCCCCGGCGATGCAGGGGCGGGAGCGGATCCATTAGCCGGAAACGATCGGGTGCGTGCCAAATCCGCGCCAGCCAGGTTTTAACAGCGAATCGCATCGGCAACCCTCCTCATAGTCATATAATGTGCAATGCACATTTCCCACCTCCATTATAGAACGCTAACTGTTTGATGCCCTGAGCAATCCAGCTTTACGTGACGCCCAACCGCAATTTAACGCTCCGCGCAACCATTGTTCCCGTTTCGTTTGCATTTGTCACCTTTAGGGTTTTTGCATTTTACCCTGCTGGTTGACGCTGCTATGCTGCAGGCTTGCTTTTAAACACCTTAAAGGAAAATTCATGACAACCCCTTCTTTTGACAGCACAGAAGCGCAAGCAAGTTACGGTATTGGTTTACAGGTTGGTCAACAACTGCGTGAATCTGGTCTGCAAGGTCTGCTGCCAGAAGCGCTGGTTGCAGGTCTGCGTGATGCGCTGGAAGGGAATGCCCCGTCAGTTCCGGTTGATGTCGTTCACCGCGCGCTGCGCGAAGTGCACGAACGTGCCGATGCCGTTCGTCAGGAACGCCAGAAAGAAATGGCCGTTGAAGGCGTAAAATACCTTGGAGAAAATATCAAGAAAGAGGGCGTAAGCAGCACCGAATCTGGTCTGCAGTTCCGCGTTCTGACGCAAGGCACTGGCCCAATCCCCGCGCGTAAAGATCATGTTCGCGTTCACTACACCGGCAAACTGATCGACGGCACCGTTTTCGACAGTTCCGTACAGCGTGGCGAACCGGCTGAGTTCCCGGTAAGCGGCGTTATCGCTGGCTGGATTGAAGCGCTGACCCTGATGCCGGTTGGCTCTAAATGGGAACTGACTATTCCGCACAACCTGGCCTACGGCGAGCGTGGCGCTGGTGCGTCTATTCCGCCATTCAGCACGCTGGTCTTCGAAGTAGAACTGCTGGAAATTTTATAAGCGAGTTGATAACTCCCGCTGCGGCGGGGTTAGCGTAGTGACAAACATCCGAAAACGTGGTTTCCGGATGTCTGGGATAAACCAGAACACATAATTCTTTGTTATTATCAGCGCCGTGTACGGCGTTTCATACATAAAAATTTATGTGGAAAGTCTTACCCCGCTGCGGCGGGGTTTTCATTTGGCGGTTAATAAATAAACGTGATTTTATCTGGCATATGCCCACGTTCCGGGTGTTTTTGTGAGGTGCTTCGCGTTGCGAGAGTGATTTCGCACTCAAATTAAACAAAAAATTAACATGTTGCTTGTCATAAATATTCAACCCACCGATTCTTACCTGGTATCAATGTGCTTTATGAAAAGCATCACATCAAACATAACGTATTAAAGGCCAGCAGAGCCTGAACACAACAGACCGGTACAGGAAAATAAAACATGGTAGATCAGATAAAAGTTACTGGCGTCGCTGAGGCTCCGGCTGAGCAATCGCTGCGGCGTAATTTAACAAATCGACATATCCAGCTTATCGCCATCGGTGGGGCTATCGGAACCGGCCTGTTTATGGGGTCGGGTAAAACTATCAGCCTCGCCGGCCCGTCGATAATCTTCGTTTATATGATTATCGGCTTCATGCTGTTCTTCGTGATGCGCGCCATGGGCGAGCTGCTGCTTTCCAATCTCGAATATAAGTCGTTTAGCGATTTCGCCGCCGACCTGTTAGGCCCGTGGGCCGGATACTTCACCGGCTGGACGTACTGGTTCTGCTGGGTGGTTACCGGCATGGCGGACGTGGTGGCGATAACCGCCTACGCGCAGTTCTGGTTCCCCGGCCTTTCGGATTGGGTTGCTTCTCTTGCCGTGGTGGTAGTGCTGCTGAGCCTCAACCTCGCTACCGTAAAAATGTTCGGCGAGATGGAGTTCTGGTTCGCGATGATCAAAATCGTCGCCATCGTTTCCCTGATTATTATTGGCCTGGTGATGGTGCTGACCCACTTCCAGTCGCCGACCGGCGTAGAGGCCTCTTTCAATAACTTATGGAATAACGGCGGCTGGTTCCCGAAAGGACTGAGCGGCTTCTTTGCCGGCTTCCAGATAGCGGTCTTTGCCTTCGTGGGTATCGAGCTGGTAGGTACCACGGCGGCGGAAACTAAGGATCCGGAAAAATCTCTGCCGCGCGCGATCAACTCGATCCCGATTCGTATCATTATGTTTTATGTATTTGCGCTGATTGTGATTATGTCGGTCACGCCATGGGGTTCGGTGGTGGCGGATAAGAGCCCGTTCGTTGAACTGTTTGTGCTGGTGGGCCTGCCTGCCGCAGCGGGCATCATTAATTTCGTGGTGCTGACCTCAGCAGCTTCCTCGGCTAACAGCGGCGTGTTTTCAACCAGCCGTATGTTGTTCGGTCTGGCGCAGGACGGCGCGGCGCCCAAAGCTTTCGCTAAGCTTTCTAAACGCGCCGTTCCGGCGAAGGGACTGACCTTCTCCTGCATCTGTTTGCTGGGCGGCGTGGTAATGCTGTACGTCAACCCGGACGTGATTTCAGCCTTTACTATGATCACTACCGTGTCGGCGATTCTGTTTATGTTCGTCTGGACGATTATTCTTTGCTCGTACCTGGTGTACCGCAAACAGCGTCCTGAACTGCATCAGAAATCTGTCTATAAGATGCCGCTTGGCAAGCTGATGTGCTGGGTTTGCATGGCGTTCTTTGTCTTTGTGATTGTGCTGCTGACGCTGGAAGAAGATACCCGTCAGGCGCTGATCGTTACGCCGCTGTGGTTTGTGGTGTTAGGATTGGGCTGGATGTTTATCGGTAAAAAACGCGTAGCGGCAATGCGCAAGTAACTAAAGATGATTTGCTCCTTCTCCGCTGGGGAAGGAGCAAAAGCGCGACTACTCCCCGGCTAAAGCCCGCGGAAACAGCACGTTGTTCTCCAGGCTAATGTGATTCATCAGATCGTCAATCATTTCATTAATCCCGTTATACATCGCTTTCCAGGTCGTGCAGGCTTCCGGCGGCGGCGTCACGTTGTTGGTGGTATGTTTGATGACTTCCAGCAGTTCGCCTGCATCGTCATGCTCGCTTTCCATCACGCTAATCGGGCCCATCGCCTGTGAACCCATACCCTGTTTGATCATTGGGAACAGGATCTGCTCTTCTTTCATCATGTGGCTGCTCAGTTCCTGATGCAGCATGGTGAGATATTTCGCAAGCCCTTTCGGCACGTTTGGTTTATCGGCATGTACGCGTTCGACTTTGGTTGCCTGGAGGATTAATTCCGGCAGTTGTTCGCGGTGCCTGTCGTGGTAGCGCACGATGATATGGTCGATGATTTCGGCCAGCGGCGCGGTACGCCACTCTTTCTCAACGGGCTCTTCAGCAAGCGCGGCCAGTTCGGTTTCAATGGCCTCCAGGTCTAACTCTTTGCGGGTCGCTGCGCGCTCAAGCGTTTGTTTGCCGCCACAGCAAAAATCCAGATCCAGTTTACGGAACAGCGCAGAAGCGCGCGGGATGGTTAAAGCCAGTTCACCTAAGGGTTGATCGCGGAAGGCCATGGATGAATACCTCATCATAGAAAATATAAGATGCATATTAAATGCATCTTTAAGGGAAGGCTATGACTCTTATGAGGTAGCGCGTTATTTATCCGGCGAAATTGTTACTTCGGTCACTTCCTGTTTTTGCGGTCTGGTCAGCACCGCCAGCACAACGCCGACGATCAGACAAAGGATGCCCAGCAGCGTTAGCATCGGCGGCCAGCTATGGCGCAGCATAAAGGTATAGGCAAGCCCGGCCAGGGTTTCAAAGACGATGAGCGGGCCGACAATGACGGTCGGCAGGCGCTGGCAGGCGATGTTCCAGCACAGGTTGCCAAGCCAGGAGCAAAGCAGAGCGATGGCGAGCATCAGCGTGATAAAAACTTCCGGACGCGGCCCGAAAGGCAGCGCGAAACCAGCGCCTCTTTGCGCCATAAATAAGCAAACGGCGATATAGCCCAGCAATGAAAAAGGCAGCGTCGATAATCCCTGCGCGGTAGCCCACATCAGCGGGTTTTTATCAGGATTTTCCCGTAGCCAGCGTGCGTTGCGTAGCGCGTACCACGCCCAACAGGCAACCGAAACAAACGCCAGACAGATACCGCTGGTATAGCGCCACCAGCTAAACCCAAACTGGCCGCTGCGTAATTCAGCGGTATTTACCATCACCAGACCAATCGCGATAATTACCAGCGCAGGAGCCAGCCGTCGCCACGGCAGCTTACCGTCGCGCCTGCTGTAAAGCAGGTTGGCAAAAACGGGAATAACAACCGGCAGCGTACCGATAATCATCGTCGAAATGGGCGCGCCGGTACGCTGAATAGCGCTGGCAAGGCACACGTAATAAATCAGATTCCCGACGCTTGAGAGCTTGAGTGCTGTGAACCAGTCCTGGCCGCTAAGCTGTTGCAGGCGCTGCCGCCCAAGCCAGGCCAGTGGGACCGTAATCAGACCAAGCGCCAGATAACGTCCGGTGGACTGTAACGCCGCGGGATAATCCGGCACGATAATCGGACCCACGAAAATCAATCCCCACATTAGCCCTGCTATCAGGGCATACAGCACGCCAGTTAACATCTTTACCATCCGGTTAGTTTTTTGCGTGAAGTGTAAGAGGAAGAACGCGGCGAGTATTGTACCAGCTTGCGGTTTAGCTAACGGTTGACCTGTTTTTGATAGCGAACGGGCGTGATGCCATAACGCCGGACGAAAGCCCGCGTCAGATGCGCCTGATCGGTCAGGCCGCTCATCATTGCCACCTGCGCGGCGGGTATGCCGCGGGCCAGGAACCGCTTGGCGTACCACAGCCGGATAGCCATCAACATCTGATGCGGCGTAACGTGGAAATGCGCTTTGAACTGGCGCTGGAAGTGCCAGGGGCTGAGCGACGCTACGGCCGCCAGCGCATCAAGCGTCACCGGGTGCATATAGTTTTCATGTAAATATTCGCGTATCCGTTCAAAGCGATGCGCTGCCTCCTGCGGCCCGGAAGGGTGATGGTGCGCATAAGGCCGAAACGTGTCGATGAGATTGAGCAGTAAACCTTGTTGCGCGAGCGAGTCCTCCGCGCTCCACAGGCGGTTAATCAGTTGTGAAATCTGCTGTGAACGCAGCGGATCGTGATTCAGCGCCTCGCTAAACCACCAGTTGTGCTCGCCGGTAATCGCTTCGAGCATTTCAGGTTCGAGATAAATCATGCGGTACTGCCAGCCGTCAGCGGTAGCCGCTTCCCCGGTATGCAGCTCGTCAGGATTCATCAATACCAGCGAACCAGGAGCGGCGACATACTGCGCGCCGCGATAGCGGAACCGCTCAGCGCCCCGTGTTACGGTGCCAATACCAAAGGCTTCATGCGTATGAGGTTCAAAGGCATAGCGTGAGATATAAGCATGATAAAGCTCCACGCCGGGCAGTTGCGGCAGGTGCCGGAACTGGGCGCAGTCTTTGTCATCGCTAAATTGAAATTGCTCAGGAATGCCCTGCACGTTAACCCTCCGTACGAACATCCTGTGAGTATAGGGATGCTCGTGTTTAGCGTATAGTTAACAATTACAGCGCGAGGAGGACGCTCTCTTCAAGCGGAGTGGTTGGGCGACCAATCAGTTGGCTGAGCTGACGGCCGTCGTCGAATAGGCCACCTTCTGACGCACCGATATCAGAGTTTGCAAGCATTGCCGCCAGGCCTTCCGGCAAACCGGCCTCCAGCAAAGCGGCTTTAAAATCGGCCTCGGCAAGGTTCTGATACACTACGGTTTTTCCGCTTTGTTTGCTGACTTCCGCGGCCAGTTCCGCCAGCGTCCAGCCGCGATCGCCCGCCAGTTCATATACTTTGCCAGCCTGATTATCGAGCGTCATCACTTTAGCCGCAGCGGCAGCATAATCTGCACGGGAAGCAGAGGCGATTTTGCCTTCTCCGGCGCTGCCAATAAATACGCCGTGTTGCAGAGCTGGCGGCACGCTGGCGATATAGTTCTCGGTATACCAGCCGTTGCGCAGCAAGACGAAAGGAATACCTGAATCTTTCAGCATTTTTTCCGTAGCTATATGTTCTTCCGCCAGACCCAGCGGGGACGTATCCGCATGCAGCACGCTGGTATAAGCGATAAGATTCACGCCCGCCGCTTTGGCGGCTGCAATAACGTTACGATGCTGCACAGCGCGCTGGCCCACTTCACTTGAAGAGATCAGCAGCAGTTTTTTTACACCTGTCAGCGCCTGCTGCATAGCAGCTTGATCGTTGTAATTTGCAGCGCGCACCTGCACGCCACGCTCAGAGAGATCGCTCACTTTTGACGGCATGCGAACGATCGCTATCAGGTTTTTAGCCTCTATGCGCTGCAACAAATCTTCTATAACAAGACGGCCCAGCAGGCCGGAGACGCCGGTAATCGCCATCATGATAAACGCCTTAGTGTTTTGGGTAAGTCGTGCCACACTAGCATCCTAACTAACTTTAAGTAAGTACGTACAAAAAGGTAAGTATGAAATGAGTGACACCCTGGAAAGCGCGCTGTCCTTAACCGAACAGATGCGCAGCGGCAACCTGTTTGCGGAGAAATGTCCGTCGCGGGACGTGCTAAAACACGTCACCAGCCGCTGGGGCGTGCTGATTCTGGTTGCCCTACAGGAGGGAACGCATCGCTTCAGTGATTTGCGCCGTAAGATGGGGGGCGTGAGTGAAAAAATGCTCGCACAAACGCTGCAATGGCTGGAGGCCGATGGCTTTGTGAATCGCAAATCTTACCCGGTCGTCCCGCCGCATGTGGAATACAGCCTGACGCCGCTGGGGCATGAAGTTGCAGAGAAAGTTGCTGCGCTGGCCGACTGGATAGAGGGACGTTTGCCGCAGATAATGGCGTCCCGCGAACGGGACGCCCGATCAGATTGCTGACAAAGAAGGAAAAGCGTGGTTTTTCCTTCTTTGTGGCGATCGGCCGAAAATCAATGAATTGATTTTCCTGTTCATTTTTGGGTGGAATCTTTCAGCATTTCGCACGCCATGAGGTTTGTCATCCTTCTCCCGATAAGTTATTTCCTTAAATCAAGCTGATAAAGGGCAAAGCCAATATCGTCGGTGCCAACGTTTTGCATCGGGTACTGCGCTTTGTCTTTGATAAATGCCGCCGCTTTCTCGCCAGGGGACGTTTCAAAGCGGATATCCAATTTTTGCGTGCTCTGGATTGGCGCAAGGCGCCAGTTATTATCCGCCACCGGATGGATCTCTTTCTGCGCGCTTATCCAGTTAGCCAGCACCGAGCGGTTTTCATCTGGTGAAGCAAAAGCGATATGGCTGTCGCCGGTACCGGCAAACTTACCGCCGTATGCGCGATAGTTATTGGTCGCGACCAGGAAAGTGGCGTTTGGATCGATTGGCTTACCTTTAAACGTCAGTCCCTTAATGCGCTCGGCTTTTGGGTTCACCATCTGGCATTCACCGTCGTAACGCGCCGGCTGTGACACATCAATTTGATAATCCACGCCGTCAATTACATCGAAGTTATAGGTGCGGAAGCCGTCCCAGTTGATGAGCGACTGCGGCTTGTTGCTGTTCACATCAACCTGATTAAACTGCCCGGCGGAACACTCCAGCCACTCTTTAACTTCTTTGCCACTCGCTTTCACGACGACCAGCGTGTTTGGATAAAGATATAAATCAGCGGCATTACGGAAGGTGAGCTGGCCTTTTTCGACCTCCACAAAACTGGCCGGATCGTTTTTGCGGCCGCCAACTTTGAACGGCGCGGCAGCGGAGAGAACAGGCAGATTGGCCAGATCGGGATCGCCCTGAATGAATTTCTCGACGTAAGCCCGCTGGGCGTTATTTACCACCTGTACCGTTGGATCATCCTGTACCAGCGCCAGATAGCTGTACATGTTATCCGCTGATTTGCCGATCGGTTTGCCCACAAATTCGCGCGTGCCGTTATGATCGTGCTCGAGCACTTTCACCAGTTTTTTGTCTTCCGCAGCCAACGATTTTTTCGCCACGTTATCGTAAATCGGACGAGCTTCCGCTTTGCTGCCGATAACTTTCCAGCTCCCGCTGTCGTTATTAAGCACCAAATCTACAACGCCAAGGTGGTCGCCCCACATACCCGGCATCACGGCGGGAATGCCGTTAAGCGTACCTTTTTTGATATCAACGCCTTTGAGATTAGCGAAATCTTTACCCGGGAAGACGGCATGAGCGTGCCCAAACAGGATGGCATCGACGCCCGGAACTTCACTCAGGTAATAAACGGAGTTTTCGGCCATAGCGTGATATGGATCGCTGGAAAGGCCGGAGTGAGCAACGATTACCACTAAATCCGCACCCTGTTTTCGCATCTCCGGCACGTAGTGTTTCGCGGTTTCGGTGATGTCCTGCACCGTCACCTTGCCGTCCAGGTTCGCTTTATCCCACGTCATAATCTGTGGCGGCACAAAGCCGATATAGCCAATGCGCAACGTTTGCG
The DNA here is from genome assembly GCF_011808225.1 of Cedecea colo. GTDB lineage: Bacteria > Pseudomonadota > Gammaproteobacteria > Enterobacterales > Enterobacteriaceae > Dryocola > Dryocola colo. The sequence goes on from NZ_SOYS01000003.1 coordinate 70,653, forward strand.
TTTTACCGTCCTTATCTTTGACGTCGGTTTCTTTGATTAAGTAAGGCGTAAACAATGGCTTATTCGTTTTCACATCGATGATATTGGCGTTTACGTAAGGGAATTTTGCCCCGGCCAGCGCCTTGTGCAGGTATTCCAGCCCATAGTTAAATTCGTGGTTACCCAGGTTGCCGACGGCATAATCCAGCGTGTTTAGCGCTTTGTAGACGGGATGGATCTCTTTGTCTTTCAGCCCCCTGGCCGCTATGTAGTCGCCGAGTGGACTGCCCTGAATCAGGTCACCGTTATCGACCAGCACGCTGTTCACGGCTTCACCGCGTGCGGCATTGATTAGACTCGCTGTACGTACCAGACCGAATTTCTCAGTCGGCGTATCTTTGTAGTAGTCGAAGTCCATCATATTGCTGTGCAGATCGGTGGTTTCGAGAATACGCAGATCGACCGTTGCCGCGTTCACGCTGGCTGCAATCAGCGTGGCAAGCAGGGTTGCGCTAAACTTAATCATGATAAAGTTCCTTTTTCGAGGTACGCCACAAAAGGCGGTGAAGTTACAGATCGTTGCTTACAAAAGCGTGAAGTCTGCCAGAAATAAGGGCGATGAAACCGGAATCGCTTCACAGATAGCGCATCATGACGCAATAGGATATAAGTAAAACAATAAGTTATTCGCGCGATGCAGCGTGTGGCGACAAACTACGAGGTGGAGAATGTTAGAGCAAATTTGCCAACTGGCGCGGGAGGCGGGAGCCGCCATCATGCAGGTTTATGAAGGGAAAAAGCCGCTGGAGGCCACCCAAAAACTGGATGACTCGCCGGTGACCGCAGCGGATATTGCAGCCCATACCATCATCATCAACGGGCTACAAACTTTAACGCCGGATATCCCCGTACTGTCGGAAGAAGATCCCCAAAGCTGGGAGATCCGTCAGGGTTGGGATCGTTACTGGCTGGTGGATCCGCTGGATGGCACGAAGGAATTTCTCAAACGTAACGGCGAGTTCACCGTGAACATTGCATTGATTGAGAAAGGTAAAGCCGTGCTGGGCGTGGTTTACGCACCGGTGCTGAAGATTATGTACAGCGCAGCCGAAGGTAAAGCGTGGAAGGAAGAGTGCGACGTACGAAATCAGATCCACGTGCGTGATGCGCGCCCTCCGTTGGTCGTTATCAGCCGTTCCCACGCCAGCAGCGACGGCGAACTGAAAGAGTATCTCCAGCAGATGGGCGAACATCAGACTACCGCCATCGGATCCTCGCTGAAGTTCTGCCTGGTGGCAGACGGCCAGGCGCAGCTTTATCCACGTTTTGGGCCAACTAATATCTGGGATACGGCAGCAGGCCACGCCGTTGCGGTGGCTGCCGGAGCGCATGTTCATGACTGGCAGGGCAGGCCGCTCGACTATACCCCGCGTGAGTCTTTCTTAAATCCCGGCTTCCGGGTTTCTATTTACTGAGCAATTGCTGCAGCAGGTTCATTACCTGCTGCACTTCTGCCTGCGTCAGCGAACCATCTTTGGCGTACCGAATACGTCCTTCTTTATCCAGCACCACAATCGCCGAACCGCCGTCTTCCAGCTGCCAGGCTTTTTTCGCTACGCCGTTGCTGTCCACCACAAACTGTGACCACGGATACTGCTTTTTATTGCTTTCAATGCTGCTGCGCACAAACATGCCGGTTCCGACGATAGCATCGTCAGTATTGACGATTGTCGTAGTCTGGTAGCGATCGTGCGGGAACTTCGCGGCTTTGATGGCTTCAATCAGCCCGGCATTTTTCTCTTTTGCGCTGGAGCGTCCGGCAATATGTTGCAGCACTCGCACTTTTCCAACGAGTTGCGAGCTATTCCAGTTTTTATAGCTAAACTTATCGTTACTAAGCATCAGCTCTCCCTTGTCGGCAATGCCAAGCGGAGCGACACGTTGATTTTTCTCAAAATTATGTGCTGAAGCCAGCAAAGGCAGCAGCAGGGCAGTAAGCGCAAGCGTAGCTCGCAGGGCCATAGTTGACTCCTTGTTTTATACAGAATATTTGCAGCTGATCGGACCACCTGGCCCTGACGTTTTAAGCATAAATGCGAAATACGCATCTGTCCCGTAGCTTAAATGCCAGTTTGCGGGCGAACGCACATATCGTCGTTTTTTGAAGGCTTAAACTAATTTTTAGTCACATTTGAAAAGAATATTCTGAGAAATTGTCATGAAACGGTAAATAAGCTTATGCAAGCTAGGTGTCAGTTTGTATATGGACTATAGTTTTCGGGCACCAAATTTTTTCGCCTCGTTTTGTCGGACCAAATGTGGAACCGCAGGGGCGTTAACACTGCAGGAGAGAAAAAAGAATGAAAATTTTCCAACGTTACAACCCCCTTCAGGTGGCGAAGTACGTAAAAATCCTGTTCCGTGGACGGTTGTACATCAAGGACGTTGGCGCTTTTGAATTTGATAAGGGGAAAATCCTTATCCCAAAAGTGAAAGATAAGCAGCATTTATCTGTTATGTCCGAAGTAAACCGCCAGGTTCTACGCATGCAGGCGGAGATGGCGTAAAGCCTCGAAGCAGTACGAAGTAAAAAAACGGCACCTGAGGGTGCCGTTGATGTTTCTAAGACAACCCAGCGCGCCGGTCAACATATTCCAGGAAGCCGCGTATCCCCACATCATTGCGCTGAAATTGCGCGACAATCTCACGTATAACTTTGCCAACGCTGGCTGATTTCCACGCCAGCGATAGCTGTGAAGGCTGGCGGGCATGCGCTACTTTTCGGCTAATCAGATGTCCGCTGTCTAGCCATTGTTGGCAGAGATTTTGGGGTAAAAAACCGATCCCTAATCCGCTCAGGTGGCACTCAAGCTTAGCGCTGATATCTGGCACCTTAATCTCTTTTTGCCCCGGTAACAGCCACGCGATCCGACGCGTCAGCGTGTGGGAAGTATCGTCGATATTAATCGCAGGGTAGTGGCGCAGGCGGTCTTCGCTAATGGGCAAATCAGTCCTGTGCTGCGCCAGCGGGTGATCGGGAGCGATAACGAATACCCAACTGATCTCGCCGAGCGGATGCAAAGAGATATTATTTGAAAGGGATTCTGAGCCTGTGACGCCAATCGCCAGATGAAAATCGTCATACAGCAGCGTATCCCACACGCCCATATAAACCTGGCGTGAGAGCTGAAACTGGGTGAAGGGGAAGCGCTGATGTAGTCCGGTCAGAAATTTGGCCGCTGCTTCCGGTCGGTAGAGCAGGTTATTGACGACAATATTGATCTGGCGTTCGACGCCGGCGTTTATCTGCTGCAGCTCATTGGGCATCGCTTCAACCCAGCTTATCCACTCCCGACACTGTTCCAGTAAATGCTCTCCTGCCAGCGTTAGTTTTACGGTACGTGTAGTGCGCATAAAAAGCAGTGTACCTATATGTTCTTCCAGCGATTTAATACGATAGCTGATGGCGGCGGGCGTTTTGTGCAGCGAGCTGGCTGCCTGAGAAAAGCTACCGGTTTCGGCAACTTTGATAAACGAGCGGATGGTCTCATGGTCAAGCATATCTCTGTTCCTTAAGCGTTATCCTCCAGCCATTCTTGAGCAGTGACAAACCCCAGTAGCGTATCGGCTCCGGAGGTATGACCATGATTCAATAGTGCCCGGGCGGCGGGTAAAACGCACTGTCCTTTATTCAGCGCATACAGAAGGCGCAATACCTGTGTGGAGAATTGTCCTCTGGCCGCATTATCCAGATAACTGCAACTGACTAACGTTGTCAGCGTCATAACCTGGCGGTAAGTCGGTAAAAAAAGATGCTGCCTGAGCTTGTTGCGGTAGCGCGGATGACAATAAAGTGCGGCCAGCGCGCCGCAAAGCATATCATCGCCGCTTGGTGTCAACCCCGGACCGAGGCCGATCAGGTTGCTCCAGTCGGGTGTATCACCCGCAGACCATTTCGATAAACCACATATTACTCTTTCCAGCACGGGAAATGTCATCCCTTCCGCTATCTGGTTTAACGGCCCCAGTAAGCCGGTCATTTGCGTAAAAGTCCTGACGTCAAGCGGCGGCAAAGCTCCGACGGGCGCAGCGAAGGTGATCTGCCGTCGATTGCCGATGTTCAGCTTCGCGCCGTGAAGTTTTCCGTGTTCTACCTGCAGAGAAGTAATATCGCGCAGACTGGCAAAATCCCGCTCGCGAATAACCCAGCCAAAAGGGCTGCACCCTTTACCGTAGCGATGCAGCGTAAACAGAACGTCGTGTTCATCAATGAAATTGATGGCATGTATAAAGCGGCTATGAAGCCGTAATAAACAACCATTGGTAAACGGAAGGGCACAACCTGCCAGTGCTAAAACGGTATTCATTGTTACCCTCCCGTGAGCTTGTCGGATGGTAAAGCGAAGCTCAACCAGCCTCAGAACCGACCACTCAGGCGTTTATATGATGAGCCAGAGCCAGAGCTTCTAAAGCCTGTTCAAAACAAGAAAGCGGCGCGCGTACGGTCCCTGCGCCAACCTGGCCGACACCCGCCTCGCAATGAGCAATCCCGGTATTGATAAGCGGCGTGATCCCGGTCTCTACTACGCGGCGGATATCCAGCCCCAGACATGCCCCTTTGAAGTTCCAGATGGGAATTTGCAGCATCGGGTTATGGTCGAGGTAGATTTCTGTCATCTCTTCTGAGGTTTCCAGCGCCGCATCCATACCACCTGTGCCAACAAAGCGCGTCACGCCTGGAGCGGCAATCATCGCTGCGCCGCCGATGCCGAGCGTTTCGGTAATTGCGCTGTCACCGATGTCCGGGTTGGCATCATCCTGGCTGAAACCGGTAAAGAACAGCCCCTGCGGCGTGTTGACCGGTGCGGTAAACCAGCGATCGCCCAGGCCGCTTACGCGAATGCCAAATTCGCGGCCGTTTCTCGTCATTGCCGTTACAATCGAACCCGCTTTAATCTGGGCGGCCGCATCCATCACCGCTTTACTGTAGGCCATTGCCAGATTCAGGAAGAACTGATCGGTAACGCTCAGGAACTGCATCACTTCGCCCAGTTCGGATTTCGGGCGATCCAGTTTGACAATATGCGGGGCAAGAGTACGCATCAGCAGAGCCGAGGCGGCGATGTTACGCTGGTGAAATTCATCCCCCATCGTGATGGCCTGGGCCATCAGGGCTGTCAAATCGATGCCGCCTTCTATTTTTTGCAGAGCCTCCTGGAGTACCGGCGTGAGGGTATCCCGCATCCAGCGTAGGCGCTGCTGCACATCCGGACCGTATGCGCCAAAGCGCATAACCTTGCCAATCCCTTCATTGAGGTTGCAGCAGGCGCGGTTGGCATTCACGACGTTTTCTACTTCCAGTACCGGCATATGGGCTGAAGTGATACCGCCCATAGGACCGACGGCGCTGACGTGGTGGCAGGGAATAAAGTCAATCTCGCCTGATTCCAGCAGCACTTCTGCTTCTTGCTCGTTCTGCGCCCAACCTTCAAACAGACAGGCACCGAGGCAGGCTCCGCGCATTGGGCCGGTCATCTGCTGCCAGATAATAGGCGGCCCGGCGTGGAGTAGTTTTTTCCCTTCGGCCAGGGCCGGAATAGCCTGGTGTGCCAGGCGGACACCAACCCAGTGCGGACGAGCGGCTTTAATACGTTCGATGATTGCCGCGTTGGCTTCTGAAATAGATGAATACATGGCTATAGCCCTCTTAATGTAATTGTTTTAACAAACTGGCGAGTCTGGCATTGCCGCCGGCCACGGGCGCCCATTGATAGTGAACAACGGGGGTGCCGGTGCTTTGCAGATCGCTGGCAAAGCTGCGCAGCCCGGCGTTGATAACCTTGACGCCATTGAGTAGCGCTGGTCGCTCAATGGCTACAGGAGCGGGTCGGCGTGCGGTGAGATGGCTGGCGAGCAGCACCGCTTCCTGGAGCGTGTTCACCACTACGATGTCAGCGTTAAGTAAGGTGTCCTGCTGGGCAGAACGGCACTGTGGGTCCTGCTCGGTACCGGTTAACGTCGCGATAACCGTTAGCGGGTGTCCGGAATCACGCATCTCGCGAACGTGCCGTACGGCTTCAACCACAGCGCCAGCCGGATCGCCACAGGCCCCAAAACCCAGCACTACGTCGAGCAGTAGTACGCCCACGTCCGGTTGCTGAACGAGCTTCTCAATCTCAAGGGAGCGAGTTGTGGGATCGATCATTGGGTGCGGGCGACCGCGGGTATAAACGTCATCTCCCAGGTCAACAATGCGGTGGCCGCAGGCTTCGAGCATCACGCCGTTCGGATGGTGATTATCCACTTCCACGCCGATTTGTGCGGCGAGCAGCGCGGCCGCTTCTGCCGCGAGCGTTCCGCCAGCGTAGAGCCCGGCAATACTTTTCCCGCTCAGATCGGGTTGGGTCTCGCTGACTTCCGCGACGCTTGCCAGCGTTACCGCCAGCTGTGCGGCTTCTGTCAGTGAGCTGGCCAGCCAGACGTTACCCTCCTGGCGCTTCTCAACCTTCGCGCCCAAAAACAGCGCCACTACCGGCTTAGCTATTGCCTGCATAGCGGCAATCACTTTCTGTCGTACGGCTTCGGCAGGGGGCTTGGAGACAAATGCCAGGACTTTGCTCTGTGCGTCGGCGGCGAGCCAGCTCAGGGCGGTGAGGGCGCTGATGCCGCCCACTTCGGCGCTTAAATCGCGACCGCCAAGACCAATGGCATGGCTTACGCCGTGGTGGTGTAAAGCAATCTGTGATGCCAGTTCCTGAATGCCAGTACCCGACGCCCCGATAATTCCGATACTGCCCTTGGGTAACACGTTGGCGAAGGCCAGTGGCGCACTGGCTACCATCGCCGTGCCACAGTCCGGCCCCATAACAATCAGCCCGCGCTCCTGCGCCAGTTTTTTCAGGGCGATCTCTTCATCAAGCGGCACGTTATCAGAAAACAGCATCACGTTTTTGCCGCTCAGCAAACCCAGTTCGGCAACGCCTGCGGCGTATTCCCCTGCTACGGAAATCAGGAGTAAATTGGCGTCCGGCAGCTTGTCCTGCGCACTCTGCCAGCGGCGTGCTTTTTGTAGCCGTACTCCCTGGCTGGCGGCATGGGTTATTACTTCCAGTTCGGTTTCCAACAGGCTTTTCATTAGCTCAAGAACTTCTGGATTCGGCTGCGCAGTGCGCACCGCTACACAGATATCGTTCGGCGTCGCCTGTTCGAAATTCGGATGCCAGAAGCCGGTGGTTTCCAGCAAATCCTTATTGGCTGGCGTACCCATCATCACCGAAACCTGCTCCACCTCATCACTGGCGCTTAGCCTGCGTGAAACGAGCATCAGGCTGACAGAATCCTGAAAACTTCCTTTTTTAACAAACGCATAAATCATGGTCTTACCTCTGATTATTTCTTCTCTTTCAGGAATAAAATGCCGAACAGACCGACGGCCAGCAACGCGGCGGAAACATAGAAGCTGGAGGCCAGACTGCCGGTAATATCACGAGCGGCACCGGCAATGATCGGTGCCAGAATGGAGGAGCTCATACCGATAAAGTTGAACAGGCCGAAGGCGGTGCTGTAGTTATTCTCGTCTACGCTGTCGGCGACCAGCGCCACCAATACCGGATCCAGCGCCAGTTTGCCCACCAGACCGTAGACGCAGAGCGCGACGATTACACCGGTCATGCTCGGCATCCAGATAATCGACAACATGCTGATAATGGCGACAGGAACCAGAATGATGATTAGCGGCTTACGCTTGCCGAGGCGGTCAGAAACCGATGAGAACAGTAGAGCGCCAGGAATAGAAATCCATGCCACCAGTGAGGAAATAAAGCCGGTTTCACTGCCGGGAATACCGCGCTCGCTTTGCAGGTAATAGGGCAGCCAGGTAAGGATGACGAAGAAACCGAACAGGCTACAGAACACCATCAGATAAGTTAGCAGCAGGTTGCGGTTTTTCAGCAGATCGCTGAACTTACTCTTTTTCACAGCCTGTCCGCCAGCGGTAACCGGGACGCGTTTCTTCTCTTTCACAAAGAACCATATCGCCAGGCCTATCAGCACAGAGGGGAAGGCCATGGCGTAAAACGGCATCCGCCAGCTATAGCCCTGTTCATATACCAGCCAGCTTGAACTCATTAATCCCAGGGCGATACCGAAGGCCATCCCGCTATTAATAATCGCGCTACCTAACGAGCGATATTTTTTAGGTATTTGTTCTGAAGAGAGACCGTACTGTGGGCCATAGTAGGTGCCTTCGCCAGCGCCAGTGACCACGCGGGAAAAGAGCAGCATATACCAGCTTTTTGCCCAGCCGGTAACTGCGGTAAACACGCCAAATAAAATAAATCCGGGGACCAATACTTTTTTCTTACCGATTTTATCGCCAAGAATACCTGCCGGAACCTGTAATAAAGCATAGGAGAAATAAAATACGGAGTTAAGGATGCCGAGTTGCGTACCGCTTAGCGAAAATTCTTTTTCTAATTCTCCCATTACCGGATTAAGGATGGTACGGTCGGCATACATAAATATCCAGCCGAGCCAAAAGAGGAATATGGTCACCCACCAGGCGGGGATGCCATGTTTTTTCGATTCCGCAATAGTGCTTGGGGAGTCAGACATAGTAATAATCCTTATAAATTTCCTGTGAAACTGGCGCCAGCGCGATGACTTTCTGTTGCCACCTTAATCGGGTTAGCGGTGCTTTCTTTTGAGCACTATCACATTTGATCGATTGTTATAATTTTCTATGGAGTGATGAGAAGAATATCGATTTATTATAAAAAATATTTAAATAATCCATTATTAAAACCGTTTGTATAAAACTGCCATTTATAATCTCTATTAAGTGGATAACCTTTCTAATAACTAGCCTGTTATAACCTTCACATTTTTATTTCTCCCGGTAGGTGATTTTATGACGATTAATTAATTGTCAGTTGAGGAAGAAATGAAAAAAATCGTAGTTATTGCTTTAGGTGGCAACGCCTTATTACAGCGTGGCGAAATAATGTCGGCTGAAAATCAATATAAAAATGTTAGCCTGGTTGCTGAAGTTGTTGCGGTATTGAGCCAGGACTACCGGGTGGTGATAGTTCACGGTAACGGCCCGCAGGTCGGGCTGCTGGCGTTGCAAAATCTGGCCTGTGATGTCGCACCTGCTTATCCTCTGGATGTGCTGGTTGCGGAAACCCAGGGTATGGTCGGCTACATGATTGCCCAGCGTCTCGACCAACAGCCCTGTACGTCGCCGGTCAGCACCTTACTGACGCGCATTGAAGTTCATGCTGACGACCCGGCGTTTCAGTCGCCAGAAAAGTTCATTGGGCCGGTTTATGCACCGGAAGAAGAGGCCGTGCTGAGGGAGAAATACGGCTGGCAGTTAAAGGCCGACGGACAGTATCTTCGCCGCGTGGTGGCCTCACCCAGACCGCAGCGGGTCCTGGAACTCAAAGGGATCAAAGCCCTACTGGCGCTGGAACACGTGGTGGTCTGCGCCGGAGGAGGCGGCATGCCGGTAGTACGTGAGGCCGAAGGATTTAGCGGGGTAGAGGCTGTTATCGACAAAGATCTCACGGCAGCACGCCTTGCAGTAGAGCTCAATGCCGAACATCTGATGATCCTCACCGACGCTGACGCGGTCTATCAGGCGTGGGGAACGCCACAGGCGAAGGCGTTGCGAGATGTTACGCCGGAGCAGTTACGCCCGTTCGCCGCGCCGGATGGAGCGATGGGGCCGAAAGCCGAAGCGGTGATTAAGTTTGTTGAACAGACGGGTAACGTGGCATGGATAGGGGCGTTAAGGGATGCGCCGGAGATTATGGCTGGAAGAAAAGGAACCCGAATTCATCTATAAAAAAACGCCGCCCTTGAGGGCGGCGCTATGTGCTGTGTTAAGCCACGTTTTGTTCTTCAGCATCCGGCAGTTTTGGTGCCAGCGGATTCGGCTTGTTGTCGATACGGGTCACCAGTAGCTGATCGATACGGTAGTTATCGATATCCACTACCTCAAACTTATAGCCGGAGAACTTCACCGAGTCGGTACGTTTCGGGATTTTGCGCAGCATAAACATCATAAAACCGCCGATGGTTTCGTAGTTGCCGGACTGCGGGAACTCGTCGATATCCAGCACGCGCATCACGTCGTCAATCGGCGTACCGCCTTCAACCAGCCATGAGTTCTCGTCACGTGCGACGATCTGCTCTTCCATACCCTGGCCTACCAGATCGCCCATCAGCGTGGTCATCACGTCGTTTAGCGTGATGATGCCGACCACCAGCGCGTACTCGTTCATGATCACCGCAAAGTCTTCGCCCGCCGTTTTGAAGCTTTCCAGCGCTTCGGAAAGGGTCAGCGTATCCGGGACAATCAGCGTATTGCGCAGATGCACGCCGCTGTTCAGCGCCATGCTTTGATTGCCCAGCACGCGATTAAGCAACTCTTTGGAATCCACATAGCCGACGATATGGTCGATATCGCCGTTACACACCAGGAACTTGGAGTGCGGATGCTCGGCGATTTTGTTCTTCAGGCTCTGTTCTTCTTCGTGTAGATCGAACCAGATGATGTTTTCACGCGACGTCATAGATGACGGCACGGTACGGGATTCCAGCTCAAACACGTTTTCAATCAGCTCGTGTTCTTGCTTACGCAGCACGCCTGCCAGCGCACCGGCTTCAAATACCGCGTAAACATCGTCGGAGGTGATGTCGTCGTTACGGACCATCGGCAGTTTGAAAATGCGGAATATGACGTTTGCCAGGCCGTTGAAGAACCACACCAGCGGGCGGAAAATAAACAGGCAGAAGCGCATCGGGTTGATGATTCGCAAAGCAACAGATTCAGGCGAAATCATACCGATGCGTTTCGGGGTGAGGTCGGCAAACAGGATGAACAGGCTTGTCACAAGGGTAAAGGAGATAATAAAACTAAGCTGGTCGGCCATTTCCGGCGAGAAGAAGCGCTCCAGAATATTTTTAAACGCCGGGGAGAACGCCGCGTCACCGACAATACCGCCAAGAATCGCAACCGCATTCAGGCCAATCTGCACTACGGTAAAGAACATGCCGGGGCTTTCCTGCATCTTCAGCACGCGTTGCGCGTTAACGTTGCCCTCATCGGCCAGCAGCTTGAGTTTGATTTTGCGGGAAGCGGCCAGCGAAATCTCGGAAATAGAGAAGAAAGCACTGACGGAGATAAGAAGAAGTATCACTAAAATACTGTTTAACATAATTTATCCGGCCATTAAGACCAGAGCCTCGGAAGGGAAAGTTGAAAATCTATGGGGTCATACGTAAAAAATGCGGGCTGCTCTCGTGAGCAAGCCTGCAATTTCAACGGCTAGTATAGCTTAAGGGCGGGACGGGCTGCCAGAGGGCAAAATTTAACCCCTGAAAGGCTATTTAATCTTCCGTGATTTTGATTTGCGCCAGCGGGCATCTCCGGCAGGTTTGTTCTTACATACGCTCAAAAAATGGCAGGATTTTACTTTCAGCCAGTAGGGCGGATAAGCCTGCGCCATCCGCCATAAGCTTCTGTTTTAGCCCTGAGGCGGCAAGCAAACCCCAATCCCGCCGATACCGCAGTAGCCGTACGGGTTCTTATGCAGATATTGCTGGTGATCGTCCTCGGCGTAGTAGAACGGCCCGGCGTTGGCGATTTCGGTGGTGACCTGGCGTTTATCGCCCGCCTGCGCCATGGCATCCTGGAAACGCCGCAGGCTTGCGCGTGCTGCTGCATCCTGCTCCGGCGTTAACGGATAAATGCCGGAGCGATATTGCGTGCCCACATCGCCGCCCTGGCGCATGCCCTGAGCCGGATCGTGATTCTCCCAGAACACCTGCAAAAGCTGCTCGTAGCTCACGGCTTTTGGGTCGTAGACCACGCGCACCGCTTCGGTATGGCCGGTCTGGCCGGTGCAGACTTCACGGTAGGTAGGATTTGGCGTATATCCTGCTGTATAGCCAGCCGCCGTGCTGTAAACGCCGGGAACCTGCCAGAACAAGCGTTCAACGCCCCAGAAACAGCCCATCGCAAAATAAGCGATCTCCATACCATCTGGTACATTGGTCATGGAATGTTCGTTAACGGCATGCAGGGTTGCAACCGGCATCGGGGTGTTACGGCCTGGTAAGGCTTCGGATTGCGCAACGGGATGGGTTTTCTCGAATAATTTCATCAGTTTTTGATCTCCCGATATCGGCAAAAGAGGCTACAACCGTCAGGCGGTTGTAACGAGGCGTGTAATTGCAGACAATATCCACGCTTTATGAGACTACAGTACATAGAAGAATTATTTGGGTCTTTGAGCAGTTTTCAACCCCGAATGTTGGGGTTTTGTTAAACCGCGGAGCGGTACAGAAGTTACCGGTCGGGGTGGGGACAAGGATATTCAGGAGAAAACGTGCCAAAAATCCGTAAATTATGTCTGGCGAGTTTATGCCTGGCGAGCACGTATACTGGCGCTGCCAGCGTGCGATTACAGGTCGAAGGATTAACGGGAGAGCTACAGAAAAACGTCCGTGCGCAGCTTTCTACAATCCAGAGTGACGAAGTAACGCCGGACCGGCGCTTTCAGGCCCGCGTGGATGAAGCCATCCGCGATGGGCTTAAGGCGCTTGGCTACTATGAGCCAACCATCAACTTCGACCTGCTTCCACCGCCGCCAAAAGGCCGCCAGGTGCTGAAGGCAGAGGTTGAAGCTGGCCCGCCGGTGCTGATAGGCGGCACGGATGTCATTCTTCGGGGCGGCGCGCGCGACGACCATGACTTCCTCAGCCTGCTGCGCAATCGTCCAAAAAACGGCACCATTCTTAATCATGGTGATTACGAAAAGTTTAAAAAGAGCCTGACTAACGTCTCACTGCGCAAAGGGTATTTCGACAGCGAGTTCAAAAAGCACCAGCTTGGCGTTTCGCTTGAGCGCCGTCAGGCATTCTGGGATATCGATTACGACAGCGGGCAGCGCTACCGTTTTGGCGATGTCACCTTCGAAGGTTCACAGATCCGCGACGAATATCTGCAAAATCTGCTGCCGTTTAAAGAAGGTGATTATTACCAGTCGCGTGACCTGGCTGAACTGAACCGTCGTTTATCCGCAACGGGCTGGTTTAAGTCCGTGGTTGTGGCGCCAGAATTTGATAAGGCCCGCAAAACTAAAATATTACCGCTGCACGGCGTTGTCTCGCCGCGTATCGAAAACACCATCGAAACCGGCGTGGGTTATTCCACGGACGTTGGCCCGCGAGTGAAAGCCACCTGGAAAAAGCCCTGGGTCAACTCTTACGGCCACAGCTTTACCACCAGTACCAGCCTTTCAGCGCCTGAACAGGTGCTGGATTTCAGCTATAAGGTTCCGCTGCTTAAAAGCCCGCTGGAGCAATACTATCTGTTGCAGGGCGGCTTTAAACGTACCGACCTGAACGATACCGAAGCAGACTCCACAACGCTCGCCGTTTCGCGTTACTGGGATCTGTCAAGCGGCTGGCAGCGCGCGATTAATCTGCGCTGGAGCTTCGATCACTTTACCCAGGCAGACGTCACCGACACCACCATGCTCCTTTATCCGGGCTTAAGCCTCAGCCGCACCCGTTCTCGCGGTGGCCTGATGCCGACCTGGGGCGATTCGCAGCGCTATTCCATTGATTACTCCGATACGCTGTGGGGATCAGATGTCGACTTCGTTGTGCTCCAGGCGCAGAACGTCTGGATCCGTAGCCTGTTCGAAAAACATCGCTTTGTGGTGCGTGGCAATCTGGGCTGGATCGAAACCAATGACTTTGAACGCGTTCCGCCCGATCTGCGCTTCTTCGCGGGCGGCGACCGCAGTATCCGCGGCTACTCCTACAAATCTATCTCGCCTGAAAATGAAGAGGGCAAGCTGACCGGCGCGTCAAAACTCGCCACCGGCTCGCTGGAATATCAGTACAACGTCAGCGGCAAATGGTGGGGGGCGGCTTTCGTAGATTCGGGCGAGGCGGTAAACGATATCAAACAGAGCAACTTTAAAACCGGTGCCGGCGTGGGCGTGCGCTGGCAATCGCCTGTCGGGCCCATCAAGCTCGATTTTGCAGTCCCGGTGGGGGATAAAGACGAGCATGGATTACAGTTTTACATCGGTCTGGGGCCTGAACTATGAGTCGTTGGAAGAAAATAAGCCTCGCGGTGCTGATTGTTGTTTTACTCCTGATTGGGGCGGTGGGCTTCCTGGTGGGGACAACCACCGGACTGCACCTGCTGTTTAATGCGGCAAATCGCTGGGTGCCGGGGCTGGAAATTGGCAGCGTCACGGGCGGCTGGCGCAATCTGACCATTAAAAATCTGCGCTACCAGCAGCCGGGTGTGGATGTTAACGCAGGGGAAGTTAATCTTGCCGTGAAGCTCGCCTGCCTGCGCGACAGCAGCATCTGCGTAAATAACTTCTCGCTCAAAGATATTGATGTGGTGGTGGACACTAAAAAAATGCCGCCTTCCGCGCCTGCCGAAGAAGAAGAAGACAGCGGCCCGCTCAATCTCACCACGCCGTATCCCATAACGCTTAGCCGCGTTGCGCTTAATAACGTCAATATCAAAATCGACAATACCACCGTGTCGGTGATGGCGTTCACTTCTGGTCTGAACTGGCAGGAGCGCAACCTGACGCTTACGCCAACGAACCTGGAAGGCTTGCTGATTGCGCTGCCAAAGGTGGCGAAAGTCGCTCAGGAAGAGGTGGTTGAACCGAAAATAACTAATCCGCAGCCGGAAGAACTGCCGCTGGGTGAGACGCTTAAGAAGCTGTTTGAAAACCCTGTCCTGCCGGAAATGACGGATGTTCACCTGCCGTTAAACCTGAATATTCAGGAATTTCGCGGCGCTAACCTTCGTCTGACGGGCGATACGGATCTGCTGGTCAGCAGTCTGCTTCTTAAAGTCAGCAGCATCGACGGCAACGTGAAGCTGGACGCGCTGGACGTGGATTCTTCTCAGGGCCTGGTTAATGCCTCGGGCAGCGCGGTACTGCGCGATAAATGGCCGGTCGATCTGACGCTTAACACCACGTTGAATATCGATCCCGTTAAAGGCGAGAAGGTAAAAATAAAGATCGGCGGGGAGCTGCGGGACGTGCTGAAAGTGGGCATGAATCTCTCAGGGCCGGTGGATATGGAACTCACTGCGCAAACTCAGCTTGCCGAGGCGGGCCTGCCGCTGAATCTCGAGATTGTCAGCAAACAGCTTTACTGGCCGTTTAGCGGCGAGAAAGCGTACCAGGCCGATGATGTGAAGCTGAAGTTTAGCGGCAAAATGACGGATTATGCGCTCTCGTTCCGCACCGCAGTAAAAGGCGCGCAGATCCCGCCCGCCACTATTACGCTGGACGGCAAAGGCAACGAGCAGCAGCTCAATCTTGATAAGCTAAGCATTGCGGCGCTTCAGGGCCATACCGACCTGAAAGCCGTGCTCGACTGGAGCAAAGCGATTAGCTGGCGCGGCGAGCTGAAACTCGACGGCATCAACACCGCGAAACAGTACCCGGACTGGCCTGCGAAGCTTGACGGCTTCGCGAAAACCAGCGGCAGCCTTTACGGCGGAACCTGGCAGATGGACGTGCCGGAACTGAAGCTCGCCGGAAATGTGAAGCAAAACAAAGTGAGCATTGCCGGGAAGCTGAAAGGCAATAGCTACATGCAGTGGAACATCCCCGGTCTGCATCTGGAACTTGGCCGCAACAGTGCCGATGTGAAAGGAGAGCTGGGGCCGAAAGAGCTGGCGCTGGATGCCAGCATCGATGCGCCGAACCTGGACAACGCGCTTCCGGGGCTGGGCGGCACGGCGAAGGGCACGATTAAAGCCCGCGGCGATGTAAAAGCCCCGCAGCTGCTTGCCGATTTCACCGCGAATGGCCTGCGCTGGCAGGAACTTTCCATCGCTCGCGTGCTGTTGAAAGGGGATGTGAAATCCACCGACCAAATCGGCGGTAACCTGAATCTTCGCGTGGAACGCATCGCGCAGCCTGACGTGAACATCAGCCTCGTCACGCTGGAGGCGAAAGGCAGCGAGAAGCAGCATCAGCTCCAGTTGCGCATTCAGGGCGAACCGGTTTCCGGACAGCTTAGCCTCAGCGGCGGATTCGATCGCGCTGAACAACGCTGGCGCGGCAGCCTCTCGGATACTCGTTTTGAAACGCCGGTTGGCCCGTGGCGCCTGAACCGCGCCATTGCGCTGGATTACCGCAACAAAGAGCAGAAAATCAGCATCGGGCCACACTGCTGGACTAACCCGAACGCTGAGCTGTGCGTCCCGCAAACTATTGATGCCGGTGCGAAGGGCCGTGCGGTCGTTAACCTCAACCGCTTCGACCTCGCCATGCTAAAACCGTTTATGCCCGAAACCACGCAGGCGAGCGGAACGTTCAGCGGGCGTGCTGACGTAAGCTGGGACAGCGAAGCCGGTGGTCTGCCGCAGGGGCAGATAACGCTGAACGGACGCGGCGTGAAGGTGATTCAGGATGTGAATGACAGTCCGCTGCCGGTTTCATTCGACACGTTAAACCTCAGCGCAGAGCTGAAAAATAACCGCGCCCAGCTTGGCTGGCTGATACGCGTGGCGAACAACGGCCAGTTCGACGGACAGCTGCAAATTACCGATCCAGAAGGCCGTCGTAACCTTGCCGGCAACGTCAACATGCGCGGTTTCGATCTCGCTATTGCCAACGCTATTTTCTCTCGTGGTGAAAAGGCTGCCGGTAAGCTCAACGCGAATCTGCGTCTGGGCGGCAACCTGGCACGGCCGCAGATGTACGGGCAACTGCAGCTAAACGGCGTGGATATTGATGCCAATTTTATGCCGTTTGATATGCAGCCAAGCCAGGTTGCCATGAACTTCAACGGCATGAGTTCAACGTTAGTCGGCACGGTGCGCACCAAACAGGGAGATATTGCCCTGAGCGGCGATGCGGACTGGGCGCAGCTCGACAACTGGCGCGCGCGCGTGGCGGCGAAGGGCAGCAAAGTGCGCATTACCGTACCGCCAATGGTGCGCCTGGACGTCTCACCGGACATTGTATTCGTTGCCACGCCAAGTCTGTTCACGCTGGACGGCAGCGTCGATATTCCCTGGGCGCGTATCGTCGTTCAGGAAGTGCCGGAAAGCTCGGTGGGCGTCTCCGGCGATGAAGTGATGCTGGATAAAACACTCAGGCCGGAGAAGCCGCAAACCGCGGGCATTCCAATCAACAGTAATCTGATTATCCATGTCGGCAATAATGTGCGTATGGACGCGTTTGGACTCAAGGCGCGACTCAACGGCGACCTGAAAATGGTACAGGATCGTCAGGGTCTGGGTCTTAACGGCCAGATTAATATCCCGGAAGGGCGTTATCATGCCTATGGCCAGGATTTGATCGTACGGAAAGGCGAGCTGTTATTCTCTGGTCCGCCGGATCAGCCGCTGCTGAATATCGAGGCGATTCGTAATCCTGAAGCGACCGAAGACGACGTTATTGCCGGTGTTCGCGTCACGGGGATGGCCGATGAACCAAAAGCTGAGATATTTTCTGACCCCGCGATGTCACAGCAGGAAGCCTTATCCTACCTGCTTCGCGGACAGGGGCTGGACTCTACGGGCGATGACGGTAACGCATTAACCTCCGCGCTTGTCGGTCTGGGGGTTGCACAGAGTGGGCAGGTTGTGGGTAAAATCGGCGAGACGTTTGGCGTAAGCAATCTGGCGCTGGATACCGCAGGGGTAGGCGATTCTTCCCAGGTGGTGGTCAGTGGTTATGTACTGCCGGGTCTCCAGGTGAAATATGGCGTGGGTATTTTTGACTCGTTGGCGACTCTGACACTGCGTTATCGCCTGATGCCTAAGCTATATCTGGAAGCGGTGTCTGGCATAGATCAGGCACTTGATGTGCTCTATCAGTTTGAGTTTTAGCAATGCGAATATTTGTTTACGGCAGTTTACGACGCAAGCAAGGTAACAGCCACTGGATGACTAACGCCCAGTGGCTGGGCTACCATACACAGGTTGACTATGTGCTCTACAGTCTCGGCCATTATCCGGGTGCAGTGCCGGGTGAGGGAAACGTACAAGGCGAAGTCTACCGTATTGATGCCTCTACACTTGCTGAACTGGATGCCCTGCGCACCAAAGGCGGCGAGTATAAGCGTCAGCTCATTCAGACAGATTACGGCAGCGCCTGGATGTACGTATATCAGCGTCCGGTGGAGAAATTAACCCGTATCGATAGCGGTAACTGGCTGGATAAAGATCGCTATTAAGCACTCTTTGAGGCTGAAAAAAACATAAAAAAACACCGCTCTCAGGCGGTGTTTTCACATACTGCGAAGTTAAAGCAGCATTATTTCTTTTGCGCGCGCTCGAAGGAAGCAACGATTTCCGCTTTCGCAGCTTCGGCGTTGTCCCAGCCTTCAACTTTCACCCATTTGCCTTTCTCAAGCGCCTTATACTGCTCGAAGAAGTGGGAAATCTGCGCTTTCAGCAGCTCTGGCAGGTCGTTCACATCTTTGATGTGATCGTATTCTTTGCTCAGTTTGGTGTGCGGAACCGCAACCAGCTTGGCATCTTCACCGGCTTCGTCGGTCATTTTCAGTACGCCCACCGGGCGGCAACGAATCACAGAACCTGGCTGAAGCGGGTACGGCGTTGGGACTAGCACGTCAACCGGGTCACCGTCTAAAGACAGGGTGTGGTTGATGTAACCGTAGTTGCACGGATAGAACATTGCGGTAGACATGAAACGGTCAACGAACAGCGCGCCGGTGTCTTTATCAATTTCATATTTGATAGGGTCAGCGTTCGCCGGGATTTCGATAACAACGTAGATGTCTTCTGGCAGATCTTTGCCCGCAGGGACGTTGAGTAAGCTCATGTCTGTTTCCTTTAAACTGGTGTCATTCAAGTGCCCGGTATTATAGCCAACTGGCTTTAAATGTCCTGAAATCTTTTCTTGCGGATCACCCATCTGGCCCATTTTCAGAACGCTCCGGCGGTAAGATTATCCATAAAGGCAGGTGCTTTATTTATAAATTAGTGTAACCGGTTACAACTCAGGGAACCGATGCTTTTCGGATATAAAAAAATCTTTATGTTTCACGCCTGATGTAATCTCCGCATCAATAGCCTTTCAGCGGTATCAGCTCTGACAAGGGCATTAACATTTTCGTTACTTCTTCGAATTGTGATGTAACTCATTATGTTACATCTCAGGTCGGCTATAGTTTCCCGCGAAGGCCAGATTTTAACCAACAATAACCCTACGAGGATGCACCTATGTGGAAGCGCTTACTTTTGGTCTCTGCAGTCTCCGCAGCAATGTCGTCTATGGCCATTGCTGCTCCATTAACCGTTGGCTTTTCGCAGGTAGGTTCTGAATCCGGCTGGCGCGCGGCAGAAACTTCAGTTGCAAAGAGCGAGGCCGAGAAACGTGGTATCACGCTGAAAATCGCTGACGGACAGCAAAAACAGGAAAACCAGATTAAAGCCGTACGCTCGTTTATCGCCCAGGGCGTGGACGCTATCTTTATTGCGCCAATCGTCGCCACGGGCTGGGAGCCGGTGCTCCAGGAAGCAAAAGAAGCCAAAATTCCGGTCTTCCTGCTCGACCGTAATATCGACGTTAAGGATAAATCGCTCTACATGACCGTTGTCACCGCCAACAACGTGCTGGAAGGTCAGTTGATTGGCGAATGGCTGCTAAAAGAGCTGAACGGCAAACAATGTAACGTGGTTGAGCTGCAGGGCACGGTAGGCGCGAGCGTGGCTATCGATCGTAAGAAAGGCTTTGCCGATGCTATCTCCAAAGCTTCTAACGTGAAAATCATTCGTTCTCAGTCCGGCGATTTTACCCGCAGTAAAGGTAAAGAAGTCATGGAAAGCTTTATCAAAGCTGAGAACAACGGCAAAAATATCTGCATGGTTTACGCGCATAACGACGACATGGTGATCGGCGCCATCCAGGCCATTAAAGAGGCGGGTCTGAAGCCGGGTAAAGATATCCTCACCGGTTCCATTGACGGCGTGCCGGATATCTACAAAGCGATGATGGACGGCGAAGCAAACGCCAGCGTAGAACTGACGCCAAACATGGCAGGGCCTGCGTTTGACGCGCTTGAGAAATTCAAAAAAGACGGCACCATGCCGGAAAAAGTAACCATCACCAAATCTACCCTTTACCTGCCGGATACGGCTAAAGAAGAGTTAGAGAAGAAAAAATCAATGGGTTATTAAGCTGTATTGATTGCGCCTCTCTTATGGGAGGCGTGCTGTATGTAGGGCGGATAAGCGTAGCGTCATCCGCCATTCAGAGCGCACTCCACCGTGAATGGCACAGGTGGATGGCGCTGTTGCCTATCCACCCTACAGCTGTACTTTGGCGGGAGTTCGTCGATGAACACAAACAATCAGGAAATTCTGCGCACGGAGGGCCTGAGTAAGTTTTTTCCGGGGGTTAAGGCGCTCGATAAAGTGGACTTTAGCTTACGGCGCGGAGAAATCATGGCGCTGCTCGGTGAAAACGGCGCCGGGAAATCAACGTTAATCAAAGCGCTGACCGGCGTTTACCAGCGTGACAGCGGCAATATTTATCTGGAAGGCGAGTCTGTTTCGCCAAAAAATACCGCCGATGCCCAGCGGCTCGGCATCGGTACGGTTTACCAGGAAGTGAATTTACTGCCCAATATGTCAGTGGCGGACAATCTGTTTATTGGCCGCGAGCCGCGCCGTTTTGGCCTGCTGCGCCGTAAAGAAATGGAAAAGCGCGCCGCTGCGCTGATGGAATCTTATGGCTTCTCGCTGGACGTAGCCGAACCGCTCAACCGTTATTCCGTGGCGATGCAGCAGATTGTCGCCATCTGCCGCGCCATCGATCTGTCAGCTAAGGTGCTGATCCTTGATGAGCCTACCGCCAGCCTCGACACCAAAGAAGTTGAAATGCTCTTTACCCTGATGCGGCAACTGCGCGATCAGGGCGTCAGTTTGATCTTCGTCACCCATTTCCTCGATCAGGTTTATGAGGTAAGCGACAGGATCACGGTGCTGCGTAACGGGACATTTGTGGGCACCCGTGAGACAAAAGAGCTGCCGCAGATCGATCTGGTGAAGATGATGCTGGGCCGCGAGCTGGACACGGATGCGTTGCAGCGCGCCGGACGTACGTTGCTGAGTGAAAAACCTGTCGCAGCGTTTAAAAATTTTGGCAAGAAGGGCGTTATCAATCCGTTCGATCTTGAGGTGCGGCCAGGCGAAATCGTCGGGCTTGCCGGATTGCTGGGATCGGGAAGAACCGAAACCGCAGAAGTAATTTTTGGCATTAAGCCCGCCGACAGCGGCAGCGCGACGATCAAAGGCAAACCGCAAACGCTGCGTTCGCCGCATAAAGCCTCGTCTCTGGGCATCGGCTTCTGCCCGGAAGATCGCAAAACCGACGGGATTATTGCCGCCGCTTCGGTACGTGAAAATATTATCCTGGCATTACAGGCGCAACGCGGCTGGCTGCGGCCTATTCCTAAGCGTGAGCAGTATCAGATAGCCGAGCGGTTTATCCGCCAGCTTGGTATCCGCACGCCGGGTCCCGACCAGCCGATTGAATTTCTCTCCGGCGGCAATCAGCAAAAAGTCCTGCTTTCGCGCTGGCTGCTGACTAAACCGCAGTTCCTGATCCTCGATGAGCCAACGCGAGGCATCGACGTAGGCGCGCACGCGGAAATTATCCGCCTGATAGAAACGCTCTGCGCCGACGGTCTGGCGCTGCTGGTTATCTCCTCTGAACTGGAGGAACTGGTAGGTTACGCGGATCGCGTGGTGATCATGCGCGACCGACAGCAGGTAGCGGAGATCCCGCTCGAAGAGCTCTCCGTTTCGGCCATTATGAATGCCATTGCGGCATAAGGAGTAACACGTGATGTCTCGTTCATTGCCGCAAACCGAGGTGCCGAAGCCAAAGCGCAGCTTCCGCTGGCCGCCCGGTATTCCGCAGTTAATCGCGCTGGTGCTGGTCTTGCTGGTCGACAGCCTGGTCGCCAACCATTTCTTTAATATCGTCGTGCAGGACGGGCGTCTGTTCGGCAGCCCAATCGACATCCTGAACCGCGCGGCGCCGGTCGCGCTGCTGGCCATCGGCATGACGCTGGTCATCGCAACCGGTGGCATCGATCTGTCCGTGGGTGCAGTGATGGCGATTGCCGGGGCGACGGCCGCCACGCTCACGGTGGAGGGCCACAGCCTGAGCGTTGTGCTGCTGGCTTCGCTCGGCGTTGGCATCCTGGCAGGATTGTGGAACGGCATCCTGGTCGCCATTCTGAAAATCCAGCCCTTCGTGGCGACTTTGATCCTGATGGTGGCCGGGCGCGGCGTGGCGCAGCTTATTACAACCGGGCAAATCGTCACCTTTAACTCACCCAGCCTGTCGTTTCTCGGCAGCGGCTCGCTGTTCTTCTTCCCGACGCCGGTCATTATTGCCATCGCTACGCTGATTGTTTTCTGGTTGTTTACCCGCAAAACGGCGCTTGGCCTGTTTATCGAATCCGTAGGGATTAATATTCGCGCCGCCAAAAACGCTGGGGTGAATACACGTATCGTTGTGATGCTGACCTATGTACTGAGCGGCGTGTGCGCGGCAATTGCCGGGATCATCGTCACGGCAGATATACGCGGGGCCGATGCGAATAACGCCGGGCTGTGGCTGGAGCTGGACGCCATTCTCGCGGTGGTTATCGGCGGCGGTTCGCTGATGGGCGGGCGTTTTAATATTGCGCTGTCCGTGGTTGGCGCGCTGATTATCCAGGGGATGAATACCGGCATTCTGCTCTCCGGTTTTCCGCCTGAACTTAACCAGGTTGTGAAAGCCGTCGTGGTGATGTGCGTGCTGATCGTGCAGTCGCCGCGTTTTATTGCTTTGCTCAAAGGACTTCGCCGCGATGATCAAACGTAACCTCCCGTTGATGATAACCCTGGCGGTATTCGTGCTGGGTTATCTGTATTGCCTGACGCAGTTTCCCGGCTTCGCCTCAACAAGGGTGATTTGCAATATCCTGACCGATAATGCTTTCCTGGGAATTATCGCCGTCGGCATGACCTTCGTTATTCTTTCCGGCGGCATCGATCTCTCGGTTGGCTCGGTGATCGCCTTTACCGGCGTGTTCCTCGCCAAAGCAATCGGCTTTTGGGGATTGTCGCCGCTCGTCGCTTTCCCGCTGGTGCTGGCGATGGGCTGTGCGTTTGGCGCGTTTATGGGCTGGCTTATCGACGCGCTGAAAATTCCGGCCTTTATCATTACGCTTGCCGGCATGTTCTTCCTGCGCGGCGTCAGCTATCTGGTTTCTGAGGAGTCGATTCCCATTAACCATCCGATCTACGAAACGCTTTCCAGCCTCGCCTGGCATATTCCCGGCGGTGGACGCCTGAGCGCCATGGGGCTGCTGATGCTGGCCGTGGTGGTGATTGGTATCTTCCTTGCCCATCGTACCCGTTTCGGGAATCAGGTTTACGCCATCGGCGGCAGCGCAACCTCGGCTAACCTGATGGGTATCTCGACGCGCAGCACAACCGTGCGCATCTATATGCTTTCCACCGGGCTTGCAACGCTCGCGGGTATTGTCTTCTCGCTCTACACCTCCGCAGGCTACGCGCTGGCGGGTATGGGCGTTGAGCTGGATGCCATTGCTTCCGTGGTTATCGGCGGTACGCTGCTGAGCGGCGGGGTGGGCACCGTGCTGGGCACGTTGTTTGGCGTGGCGATTCAGGGGCTGATCCAGACCTATATCAATTTCGATGGCACGCTCAGCTCCTGGTGGACAAAAATCGCCATCGGCATTTTGTTGTTTATTTTTATCGCCTTACAGCGTGGGCTAACGGTGCTGTGGGAAAATCGCCAGAGCTCGCCTGTTAAACGTATTAGCGTTACTGCAACCCGGCCGTAACATATTGAATTAACAAAAAACGTCTAAACTTTCCCCGGTGACTGCCGATAACCTCCGCACGAGTTATTAAATGACTTAAGTCACCGGGAAGAGAAGCATGTTAAGAAATCTGTCGATTCGTACGGGTCTGCTAACGTTACTGGCAGTGATGACATTTCTGCTGTTGGTCGTCAGCGGTATTGGTATTTTTGCGTTGCAACAAAGCTCCAGTTCGCTCGAAAAAGTAAACCGTCTGCAGGGTGAACAGATGGTGCGTCTGACCGACGGCTATACCTCCCTGCTGCGCGCCCGCAACGAAGCCGGACAGGCGGTACGCCAGATGGAAATCGGCATGCTGGAAGATGCGGCGAAGTCGACCAGCACCGTTATCGGCGAAGCCACTCACGGTCAGCAGGAAATTAAAGCCTTCATTGACAGCGGCGTGGACAATGAAGAGGGTAACCAGCTTGTCAAAAACCTGGCGCAGACTTATGCCGATTATCTTGCCAAAGGCATTACGCCGATGGTGGCTGCGCTGAACAAGCAAAGCCCGGATGACTATTACGATTTGCTGGAAAATGGCCTGATCCCGCTGTCGCAGAAGTTTGATACCGACGTACAGATCTTCCACCTGTGGGGCGAACAGCGCGGCAACGACGAAGTGGCTGCTATCCAGAAGCAGAAGAAAATTGTCCTCACGCTTATCGTTATTGCGGCGCTATTGACGGCGGGCATTATCGTGCTGGTGTGGCTTGCCCTGCGCCATCTGCTGCTGAAACCGCTTAATGAATCCATCGAACAGCTGGAGTATGTGGCGGAAGGTGATTTAACGCGTGAGCTGCAGGTTGCGGGTAACAATGAGTTTGGCCGCCTGGCTAGCGCCATTGCCGCGATGCGCAACTCTCTGACCGAGTCGGTGGGCCGCGTTCGTGACGCCAGTTCACAGATTGATACCGGCAGCCGGGAGCTGGCGGCGGGTAATCAGAATCTCTCTCAGCGTACCGAATCGACCGCCACTTCCCTCGAGCAAACCGCCGCCAGCATGGAGCAGATCACCGCGACGGTGAAACAAAACGCCGACAACGCCGAACAGGCGCACAAGCTTGCGAAGGATGTCTCCGATACCGCCGATCGCGGCAGCGAAATGGTGTGCTACGTTATCGAAAAAATGCGTGATATCGCCACCAGCTCCGATCGTATCGCCGATATTTTAAGCGCTATTGACGGCATCGCTTTCCAGACCAATATCCTGGCGTTGAACGCCTCGGTAGAAGCCGCGCGTGCCGGTGAACAGGGCCGCGGCTTTGCTGTTGTGGCCGGCGAGGTGCGTATTCTGGCAAGCCGCAGCGCCGACGCGGCAAAAGAAATCCGTACCTTGATATCTGATTCACAAAATCACGTCGGCGAAGGCCGTGATCTTGCCCAGCAGGCGGGCGAAACCATGGATGAGATTGCCGAAGAAGTGACGCGCATGACTAAACTGATGCGCCAGATTGCCAGCGCGTCTAACGAGCAGAGTCACGGTATTGAACAGGTGAATATTGCGGTAAGCCAGATGGATGAAGCAGCACAGCAGAATGCGGCCCTGGTGCAGCAGTCCTCGGCTGCGACTCGTTCGCTGGAGGAGCAGTCTCAGCAGCTCGTTGCGGCAATGGCGTCGTTCAGATGCTAAATGGCGGATGACGCTGCGCTTATCCGCCCTACAAACTCATCGATCTGTAGGGCGGACGGGCAGCGCGCCCGCCACCGTAGCGAAAATAGTTAAGCGTCCGGGAACTCGCGAATAAAGCGTTCCACGTCTTCTACCATATGCTCGTTGCCAACAAAGAACGGGCGGCGCTGGTGCAGAGATTCCGGAATAATATCCAGGATGCGCTCTTTACCATCGCTTGCTTTACCGCCTGCCTGCTCGGCCAGGAAGGCCATGGGATTGCCTTCATACAGCAGACGCAGTTTTCCTTCCGGGTGGCTGGCGGTGCTTGGATACAGATAAATCCCGCCTTTGAGCAGGTTGCGGTGGAAATCCGCGACCAGCGAGCCAATGTAGCGCGAGGTGTAAGGGCGCTGCGTTGAGTTGTCTTCTTCCTGACAGAACTTAATGTATTTTTTCACGCCGTTCGGGAAACGAATGTAATTGCCTTCGTTAATGGAATAGGTATTGCCCTTTTCCGGGAAACGCATGCGCTCCTGACACAGGCAGAACACGCCCAGCGACGGGTCGTAAGTAAAAGCGTGAACCCCGCAGCCGGTGGTATAAACCAGCATGGTGGAGGAACCGTAAACCACGTAACCTGCGGCAACCTGCTTGTTACCCGGCTGAAGGAAATCCGCCTCGGTAACAGGGGAGCCAACCGGCGTGATGCGACGATAGATAGAGAAAATAGTGCCGACGGAGACGTTGACATCAATGTTAGATGAGCCATCGAGCGGGTCCATTAACACGACGTATTTGGCATGCTCTTCTCCTTCGAAAACGACAATCTCATCTTCTTCTTCGGAGGCGATACCCGCTACCATTCCCCGGGCCTTCAGTGCTGCTTTCAGTTTTTCATTCGCGAACAGATCGAGCTTTTGCTGCACCTCGCCCTGCACGTTTTCAGCGCCGCTGGCCCCCAGGATATCGACCAGTCCGGCCTTATTGATATCGCGGTGGATGATCTTGGCGCCCAGCTTTATCGCCGACAGTAAAGCAGTGAGCTCGCCGGTTGCGTGGGGAAACTCGTGCTGCTTCTCGACAATAAATTCACCTAACGTTTTCATAAACACTTTCCCTGCATGTTTCAGTTGGATAAAGCGGTTGCAACAATCTTAACAAACTTTCAAATCTTAGCGCACAGGTGAATCGCGCCAGCAAAATACGGAATTTCCTGAATTGCGTTTATTCACCGCGGTACATGCGGGTAGAATGTGCGCCAAACAGAGAAAGGATAGTTTTGTATGCGCATTCATATTCTAGGGATTTGTGGCACTTTTATGGGCGGTCTGGCTATGCTTGCCCGATCGCTTGGCCACGAAGTAACCGGCTCGGACGCCAATGTCTACCCGCCGATGAGCACCTTGCTCGAAGAACAGGGCATCTCCCTGATTCAGGGCTATGACGCAGGCCAGCTCGATCCGCCGCCGGATTTAGCGATCGTTGGCAATGCCATGACCCGAGGCAATCCATGCGTGGAAGCGGTGCTTGAAAAAAACATTCCGTACATGTCCGGCCCGCAGTGGCTGCATGATTTCGTCCTGCGCGACCGCTGGGTTATCGCAGTGGCAGGTACACACGGTAAAACCACCACCGCCGGAATGGTAACGTGGATCCTTGAAGCCTGTGGCTACAGGCCCGGTTTTGTGATTGGCGGCGTACCGGGGAACTTCGACGTTTCCGCGCGCCTGGGCGACAGCCCGTTCTTCGTGATTGAAGCCGACGAATATGACTGTGCGTTCTTCGACAAGCGTTCCAAATTCGTGCATTACTGCCCGCGCACGCTGATCCTCAATAACCTTGAGTTCGATCACGCGGATATTTTCGACGATCTGAAAGCGATTCAGAAACAATTCCACCATCTGGTGCGCATCGTACCGGGACAGGGCAAAATCATCTGGCC
Source organism: Cedecea colo (assembly GCF_011808225.1). GTDB lineage: Bacteria > Pseudomonadota > Gammaproteobacteria > Enterobacterales > Enterobacteriaceae > Dryocola > Dryocola colo. The sequence goes on from NZ_SOYS01000003.1 coordinate 98,117, forward strand.
TGAAAACGACGCCAACATTAAACAAACCATGGCGATGGGCTGCTGGAGTGAACAGGAGCTGGTGGGCGAGCAGGGCCACTGGCAGGCGAAAAAGCTCAGTCAGGACGCCTCTCATTGGGAGGTTTATCTGGATGGTGAGCGCGTCGGGGAAGTGAACTGGCAACTGGTGGGCGAACACAACATGCATAACGGCCTGATGGCGATAGCCGCCGCTCGTCATGTGGGTGTTGCTCCGGCAGATGCAGCTCAGGCGCTGGATAGTTTCATCAATGCCCGCCGACGCCTGGAACTGCGCGGTGAAGCGAATGGCGTAACGGTTTACGACGATTTCGCCCATCATCCAACCGCGATCCTGGCGACGCTTGCGGCGCTGCGCGGCAAAGTGGGCGGCACCGCACGCATTCTTGCCGTGCTTGAACCGCGCTCCAACACCATGAAAATGGGCCACAGTAAAGACGATCTCGCACCGTCTTTAGGCCGGGCGGACGAAGTTTTCCTGCTGCAACCGCCGCATATTCCGTGGCAGGTTGTGGAAGTGGCGGAGGCCTGCGTACAGCCCGCTCATTGTAGCGCGGACGTGGATACGCTGGTGGACATGATTGTCAAAACCGCGCAGCCGGGCGATCACATCCTGGTGATGAGCAACGGTGGTTTCGGTGGAATTCATCAGAAGCTGCTTGACGCGCTGGCAAAAAAAGCCGGGCAGGGCGAATAAATGTAAGTGCTATCCGCCAATAATTAAGGCCCGCAAGCGGGCCTTAATTATTGGCGACAAAGTTCCGAAAAAGGTGGTTTTCGGATCTTTGAGGCACACCAGAAGTTCTTATTCATTGCTTTTAAAAGCACCGGGTAAATTCCTTTAACGCCACGGGGCCTTATCAGCATTTCCGGGCCCGCTTGCGGGCCTTAATTTATTACTCCTGGTTTTCGGCCAGCTCACGCAGATAAGAAAAAATCTGCCGGTAAGATTTCGGCGGCTTGTTGGCCGCTTTTTCTTTCTGAGCATTACGGATCAGCACGCGTAGCTGCTGGCGGTCTGCATCCGGATAAAGCCTCAGCACTTCGCTCATCGCCTCGTCGCCTTCTTCAACCAGACGGTCGCGCAGCGCTTCAAGCTTATGGAACAGCGCAACCTGCTGGTTGTGGCGGTTTTTCAGCTTATCCAGCGCCTGGCGGATAGGGTCCATGTCGCGCGAACGCATCATTTTACCAATCAACTGCACCTGACGGCGGCGGCCTTCTTTTTTGATTTTCTGCGCAAGTTCAACGGCGGCGCGCAAATCGTCATCCAGCGGGATTTTGTCGAGCGCGTTTTTGCCCAACTCCATCAGCTCCATGCCGAGGCGTTTTAGCTCTTCGGCATCACGTTTAATTTCGCTTTTACTGACCCAGATAATCTCATCATCTTCGTCTTCATTTTCGTTATCGGGTACGTCATCGAGCCAGTCATCGGGCTGCTTAGTCATAGTAGGCTCCTTAAAAAAAGTGGCTAATTCTACCAGTAAAGCCTGTGCACTGCGAAATTGTTCTGATCCTGTTAGACTGAATTAACTCAGCAGACATTATGGCAGTCGCGATGAAAGTAAACACGCAGGTAGCACAACAACGTAAGATCCTCGAGCAGGCGGTTTCTCAGGCGCTGGAGCTGGCTTCCGCGCTATCCGATGGTGCAGAAGTCGCCGTCAGCAAAACCACGGGTATCGGCGTCAGCACCCGCTACGGTGAGGTAGAAAACGTTGAATTTAATAGCGATGGTGCGCTAGGCATCACCGTTTATCATCAACAACGCAAAGGCAGCGCTTCAACGACTGATTTAAGTCCGGACGCCGTCGCGCGTACCGTTCAGGCGGCGCTGGATATCGCCCGTTACACCTCTCCCGATCCGTTTGCGGGCGTGGCAGAAAAAGAATTGCTGGCCTTTAGCGCGCCGGATTTAGACCTTTACCACCCGGTTGAAATGGACGCCGATCGCGCCATTGAACTGGCCGCGCGTGCGGAAAATGCCTCGCTGAACGTGGACAAACGTATCACTAATACCGAAGGCGGCAGCTTCAACAGCCATTACGGCATCAAAGTTTTTGGCAACAGCCACGGCATGCTGCAAAGTTACTGTTCGACGCGCCACTCGCTATCCAGCTGCGTTATCGCCGAAGTTAACGGTGAAATGGAGCGCGATTACGCTTATACCATCGGCCGCGCAATTGAAGATCTTGAAAGCCCTGAGTGGGTCGGTGCCGAGTGCGCGCGTCGCACCTTAGCGCGCCTTTCTCCACGTAAACTTTCCACCATGAAAGCGCCGGTCATCTTTGCCGCCGAAGTGGCGACGGGCCTGTTTGGGCACCTGGTCGGTGCTATCGCGGGCGGTGCGGTTTATCGCAAATCTACCTTCCTGCTCGACTACCTTGGCAAACAGGTTCTGCCGGAATGGCTGACCATTGAGGAGCATCCGCACCTGCTAAAAGGCCTGGCTTCAACGCCGTTTGACAGCGAAGGCGTGCGTACGGAGCGCCGTGACATCATCAAAGACGGCATTCTGCAACAGTGGCTGCTGACCAACTATTCCGCACGCAAACTGGGCCTGCAAAGCACCGGTCATGCGGGCGGCATCCATAACTGGCGCATTGAAGGGCGTGGCCTGGACTTTGACGGCATGCTCAAAGAAATGGGCACCGGTCTGGTCGTTACCGAGCTGATGGGTCAGGGCGTCAGCGGCATTACCGGAGATTATTCTCGCGGCGCGTCCGGCTTCTGGGTCGAAAACGGTGAGATTCAGTATCCGGTGAGCGAAATCACCATCGCCGGAAACTTAAAAGATATGTGGCGTGATATTGTCACCGTAGGCAGCGATATTGAGAAGCGCAGTAATATTCAGTGTGGTTCTGTACTGTTACCGGAGATGAAAATCGCCGGTCAATAAGGCGATTATGGGTGCGTTCTGCCGCACCCAATTTAATAAAATAATAAGGTGATTTATGCGTAAGCAATTGATTGCAATGTTGGCAGTATCGTCCGTGTTATTTACTACCGCAAGCCTGGCGGCTGACGTCGGCGACGATATGGATACCATCGCGGAAAACTACAAAACCGTGATGAAAACCGATGACGCGGCGGAGTTAAAAACCGCATTAAATAACATGCGTACCGCAGCGCTTGATGCGCAGAAAGGCACGCCGCCAAAGCTTGAAGACAAAGCGGCAGACAGCGCAGAGATGAAAGATTATCGCCACGGTCTGGATATTCTGGTTGGGCAAATCGACGGTGCGCTGAAGCTTGCAAATGAAGGCAGGGTAAAAGAAGCGCAGACTGCTGCCGAAGCGTTTAAAGGCACACGCAATACCTACCATAAGAAGTATCGCTAAGTAGATGTATATGGCGGATGCCGCGAGTTTATCCGCCATATATGCAAAACGATCGCGGTTTAAACACCATCCGCCGCCCTCCAGCAAGAGTAACATCAATACGGTTTTTGCCGCCCAGACCTGCAACATAGCGCTACTTTGCGGGACGTCTCGCCACAGATATGTTTGTATATAGAAGTTAAAAAATCACCCCGAAAGCCATATCTTCTGCCTGACTCGTGCGGGCTGATTAAATTTTTAGCAGCAAGCTTTATCTTCTCAAAACACCCATAAGTCCCGTCAGTAACTTCCCCTAAACCGTCCTTGCTTCACAATTTTGGTTAAAAACTCTCGCTGCCCGGTGCGGCACTGGTTTGCCAATCACGTGACACGTATCACATTAACATGGTGAATTATCACGATCCGGTCGCTTTTTGTGGAACAGATCGCTAATGCCGCCGCTATTTCCACTTCGAAGTGGAAAACTACTCGCTACAAACTGCTATCCCCGCCCGCTACCTTAAAGCCATATCAGTAAACGAGGTACGTAGGGTGAATAACGGAGCGGTAAAGGTTAATGAAGTCGGGAGTACTGAAGCCACGGAGCTGACGGAAAAGGTGCAGGCGTTTATCAATGCGCTGCTGAAGACCCGCAATATCACGCCGAACGCGGTGCAGGAGCAAATGCTGACTTCCCACGTTCGCGCCATGGCGCATCGTTCGTTGACCGGTGAACCGCTGCCAGAAGTCGAGGAGAGCCTGTTTGATGAGATCTCTGCCGACTCACTGGAAATGGCGAAACAGGTGGTAGAGCAGTTTGGCAACCTGCCGATTGAGGAAGCGTGGCTGTTATCGGTGCATTTCGAAGTAGCGAAAGACAATCTTTGAACAATCAGGAGATTCAAATGGAACAAATTACCGTAGTAATTGGCGACCGCCTGGGCAAAGGCCAGAAAGTCGCGGCAGGGATCGAAAAAGCGGGTGGCCGCGCGGTGGTCATTCCTGGTGTGGCCGCCGACATGAAGCTGGGCGACGTAATGAAGGCTGAAAATGCCGCCTTTGGGATTTCCTTTTGCGGCAGCGGCGGGGCAGGTGCCATCACCGCGCAGACTAAACATGGTTACAAAGCCAAATATGGTATGCGCTCTGTGGATGAAGGCGTTACCGCAATCAACGAAGGCAACAACGTTTTAGGTTTTGGCTTTATGGATAAAGAAGAGCTGGGCGAACGCCTGGTGCAGGCCTGGAACAAGAAGTACGGCAGTTGAGTATGAAAGAACACTTCTCCGATACGGTGAGAGTAAGCGGGCGCGGCGATACCAAAGCCAAAGCCTTTGCCGACGCCCTGAACCAGGTTCAGGGTACGGTGCTTAAATCCTCACCTTACATATTACTGCGTATTGAGCCACAGGATGTACAGGTTGTTCAGGCGCAGGTAAAGGTGAAGAAAGAAGCCTTTTTGTTCTTCTTTCTGCGCCGGGAGCGTCGGACGTTCAGCGTGGAGCTGGATGTCATCGTTAACGTGACGGCAATCAATCTCGATAAAGTGGATTTCGTCGCGCATTAAAATCACACAGAAAGGACAGACTGATGTTCTTAATAATATTAATAAAATCGCTCATCATCGGGGGGCTCGTCGGCGTAGGTGTTGGCGCCGGAGCTGCACGCATGCTTCACGCGCCAACCACTCAGGGAATGGGCGCTTTTCGTACACTCGGCGAGCTTAACTCCTGTGAAGGTGATCCGGCTTCGCACTTCTCCTTTGGATTAGGGTTCTTCTTCAACGCATGGGCTTCCTCCGTTGCGGCGGGTGCTTTTACTCAGGACGTCGATCACCGCATTATCCCGAACTGGGGTGCTGCCGCGCTGATGGTGAAAAATCGCAACGTCGCTGAAACCCTGCACGATCCGAAAAAGATGGCCATCGCTTGTGGTCTTATCGGCATGGTCGTCGTTGCGTTTCTTAACAGTACCGCTTCCGCCGTACCGGCAGCGCTGCAGGTTACCGCCGTTAAGGTACTGGTCCCTGCCGCAAACCTGCTGGTGAACACCGTCATGCCGGTTATCTTCTGGCTGGCGGCGATTGATGCCGGTAAGAAATCAGGCTTCTGGGCCACCATTTTTGGCGGCTGCGCGCAGTTGATTATGGGTAACGCCGTACCGGGACTGGTGCTGGGCATCCTGATTGGTAAAGGCGTGGAAGAGAGCGGCTGGCACCGCGTCACCAAAGTGATGATGACCGCCATCGTCGCGCTGTTCGTGCTGAGCGCCTTCTTCCGCGGTTTCGACATGAAAATGATCGAATCCTTCCATCTGACCGTGCCGAACTGGCTGGATCTGATTCATAACTCCCTGAGCGGAAAATAACGGAGCCTGCAATGGAAGAGAATAAAGGGTTTTGGTATGCCGACTGGTCGTTCCCGATTTTTGTTGGCCTGCTTTCTTCCGGCGTGTTCGCCGGGACACATATGTATTACCTGTACGGTATCGGGGCGTTTAACGAAGTAGCATTTGTCTCCATGCTGCGCGCCGGGATTGATACCGGTGTTTATGGCGCGGTAGCGGCATTCGGTGCCAGCTTCCTGTTTGCCCGTATTATTGAAGGTTCGTTGGTGGGGATTCTGGACATCGGCGGCGCGATTCAAACCGGCGTCGGGCTGGGCGTTCCTGCCCTGCTGTTAGGTGCGGGCTTCGTCTTCCCGGTTGCCAACTTTGCCGCCTCTCTGGCGACGGGGCTGGTGCTTGGCCTGGCCATTGGCTACCTGATTATCCTTGCGCGTAAATTCACCATCAACCAGAGCGACTCCACCTACGGTGCGGACGTGATGATGGGCGCGGGTAACGCTTCGGGCCGCTTCCTTGGGCCGTTGATTATTCTGAGCGCCATGACCGCTTCGATACCGATTGGCGTTGGCTCACTGGTTGGTGCTTTGCTGTTTTACCTCTGGGGCAAACCAATTACCGGCGGCGCGATTCTGGGGGCGATGATTTTAGGGGCCATTTTCCCGGTCGCTTTGTAAGACTAAACGGCGGCGGATGGCGCGTTGCTTATCCGCCCTACGAATCGATACGTAGGGCGGGTATGCGAAGCGCTATCCACCAACAAAGGAGTAAACCATGTTCGATTTAATCCTGCGCCAGGCGCGCCTGGTGGACGGTACGGTTATCGATATCGCACTCAAAGACGGCAAAATTGCCGCGCTGGGCGAGGTAACCGGCGAGGCGCATGAGGTACGGGCGCTAAACGGCAAGTATTACCTCAGCGCAGGCTGGATTGATTCCCACGTTCACTGTTATCCAAAATCCCCGATTTATCACGATGAGCCAGACAGCATTGGCATCAATACCGGCGTAACAACCGTTGTGGATGCGGGGAGCACCGGCGCGGATGATATCGATGAGTTTTACGAGATAACCCGCAAGGCGGCAACGGATGTTTATGCGTTGCTGAACATTTCCCGCGTGGGGCTTATCGCCCAGAACGAACTGTCGGATATGGCGAATATCGACAAAGTCGCCGTGCGCGATGCGGTGAAGCGCAACCCCGGTTTTATCGTTGGAATTAAAGCGCGCATGAGCAGCAGCGTGGTGGGTGCCAACGGCATCAAACCTCTTGAGCGCGCTAAAGAAATACAGCGCGAAAACGGCGAGTTACCCTTGATGGTGCACATTGGTAATAACCCACCTAATCTGGATGAAATTGCCGATTTGCTGACCAGCGGCGATATCATCACTCACTGCTACAACGGCAAACCGAACCGCATTCTCACGCCTGCGGGCGAACTGCGTACTTCTATTGCCAGCGCTATTCAGCGCGGCGTGCGCCTTGATGTAGGCCACGGTACTGCCAGCTTCAGCTTTGAAGTCGCAAAAATCGCCATCAAACAGGGCATTTTCCCGCACACCATCAGCTCGGATATTTACTGCCGCAACCGCATTAACGGGCCGGTGCACAGCCTGGGGGCGGTGATGTCTAAATTCCTCTCCATCGGGCTTTCTCTGCCGCAGGTGATTGACTGCGTTACCGCTAATGCGGCAGACGGCCTGCGCCTGAAACACAAGGGGCGTTTGTCCGTTGGGCTGGATGCCGATCTGACTATTTTTGAATTACGCCGCCAGCCGACGGTGTTCACGGATTCCGAACAGCAAACGCTCACGGGCGAGCTGTTGCTGGCGCCGCTTGCCGCCGTACGCGCCGGAAAGTGGTTTACTACCGAACAAGGAAAAGCAGAACATGTCTTCGATTTATGAGAAATACAATTTAAAACAGGTGATTAACGCCTCAGGCCGCATGACCGCGCTGGGTGTTTCCACGCCTCGTCCGGAAGTCGTGGACGCGGTCACTACCGGCATGAATCACTATTTTGAAATGAAAGATCTGGTGAACAAGACCGGTGAGTACATCGCCAGACTGCTGGAGGTGGAAGCGGCGACCGTGGTGTCCTGCGCGTCTTCCGGTATTGCCCAATCCGTTGCGGCGGTGCTGGTAAAAGACAACGCCTGGCTGATTGAAAACCTGCACGCAGCGCCGCTTGATAACAACGAAATCGTATTGCCAAAAGGCCATAACGTGAACTTTGGCGCCCCGGTTGGCACGATGGTGAACCTTGGCGGCGGCAAAGTTGTGGAGGCGGGATATGCGAACGAATGTTCCGCAGACCAGCTCGCAGCGGCGATTTCCCCGCGCACGGCCGCGATTTTGTATATCAAATCCCACCACTCGGTGCAGAAAAGCATGCTCAGCGTTGAGCAGGCGGTCGTTGTGGCGCGTAAATACAACCTGCCGCTGATTGTTGATGCCGCAGCCGAAGAAGATTTGCAGTGCTACTACCGCGCAGGCGCGGATCTGGTGATTTACAGCGGCGCGAAGGCCATAGAAGGTCCAACCAGCGGGTTGGTTATCGGCAAAGAGCAGTATGTGGAGTGGGTGAAGTTGCAAACCGGCGGTATTGGCCGCGCGATGAAAGTAGGCAAAGAGGGCATTCTTGGCCTGACCTGCGCCATTGAACGCTATCTCACCGCTGAAAAAGAGACGGGTGAGCAGATGGTGCAGAAAATGACGCCGTTTATCGACAGTCTCAACACGCTGAATGGCGTAAGCGCCCGCGTAGTATGGGATGCGGCAGGCCGTGACATTGCCCGCACTGAAATTAAGTTTGATGAAGCCACCATCGGCACCAGCACAGGCGAACTGGTGAGCGCGCTTAAACAGGGCGAATACGCGATCTATTTCCGTGGCTACAAGGCTAACGAAGGAATTATCGAAGCCGACGTGCGTAGCGTCAGCCCGCAGCAGCTTGAGATTATTTATCGCTGCATCAAAGCAAATATCAGCAAGGAGAAGCAGGCATGAAACTGACCCCAAACTTTTACCGCGATCGCGTGTGTCTGAACGTGCTGGCCGGTTCGAAAGAGAATGCCAAAGAGATTTACGCCGCGGCGCAGGGCCATGTGCTGGTAGGCGTGCTTTCTAAAAATTATCCGGATGTGGCAAGCGCGGTTGCAGATATGCGTGATTATGCGGCGCTTATCGAAAATGCGCTTTCCGTAGGCCTTGGCGCGGGCGATCCAAATCAGTCGGCAATGGTGAGCGAAATCTCCCGTCAGGTACAGCCGCAGCACGTAAACCAGGTCTTTACCGGCGTGGGTACTTCCCGCGCGCTGCTGGGGCAAAACGAAACCGTGGTTAACGGCCTGGTTTCCCCTACGGGTACCGTCGGTATGGTAAAAATCTCCACCGGGCCGCTGAGTTCAGCGGCGCCCGACGGTATCGTACCGGTTGAAACCGCCATTAAGTTGCTGAAAGATATGGGTGGTAGCTCCATCAAATATTTCCCGATGGGCGGACTGAAATGCCGTGATGAATTTAAAGCGGTAGCCGAGGCCTGCGCGAAGCATGATTTCTGGCTGGAACCGACCGGCGGTATCGATCTGGATAATTACGAAGAAATTTTGCAGATTGCGTTGGATGCGGGCGTGAGTAAAGTTATCCCGCACATTTACAGTTCAATTATTGATAAAGCGACCGGCAATACGCGTCCGGAAGATGTACGTACGCTGCTGCAAATGACGAAGAAACTGGTCGGGTAATATTCTGCCTTTATCCCCCTTCTGAAAGGGAGGGGTCAAACAACAATGAGGATCTTCAATGCCTGTAACACGTAATCTCCTTATTGCTTCACTGGCGATGGTTGCCGGAACGGCCGCCGCCCAGCAGTTCGCCTGGGTTAGCACCTACAATCCGAACGGCGAGGGCGTATACCGCTTTCAGGTCGATGCGAAAACCGGGGCGTTGAGCAGCAAAACGCTGGTTAATGAACTGCCGAACGCTGCGCAGTTAACCGCTTCAAAAGATGGAAAAACGTTGTATGTGGCGAGTGAAGCGGAGAAAGGCGTTATTGCGGCCTTGCGCGTTGAAGAGAATGGCAACCTCACGGAACTAAACCAGGTTTCCTCCGGCGGCGCAGGGCCCGTTTATTTGTCGCTTACGCCAGATGGCCGCCATCTGCTGGTTGCCAACTATATCAGCGGCACCATCGCTATATTACCGGTGAAAGAAGACGGCAGCCTGGGCGAAGCCAGCGACACCAGACAGGATGAAGGCCAGCCAGGTGCTGCGAAACCGGAGGCCGCCGTCGAAGGCAGCTTTGCGGTAAGCGATCATAACGGCCCGCATGCGCATATGATCGGCACCGATCCGAGCGGGAAGTTCGTCTTTTCCACGGATCTCGGTCTGGATCGCATCTATCAGTACCGTTTAGATAATGAGACCGGCAAACTTACGCCAAACGATCCGCCGTTTATCACCGCTTCCTCTCAAGGCGCGGGCCCGCGTCACTTTGTGTTTACGCCCGCAGGTGACGGCTTGTGGTTGATTAACGAAGAGTCCTCTACGCTTACTCATTATCAACTTGATACGGCCAAAGGTACTTTAACCGCAGGCAAAACCGTTTCCGCGTTGCCGAAAGGTTACAAAGGAACAAGCTTTGCGGCGGGCTTAGTACTGAGCCACGACGGTAAGCAGCTTTACGTCGCTAACCGTTTGCACAACAGCATCGCGCACTTCACCGTGTCGGCAAACGGCACGCTGACGCATCAGGACGATATCTGGACACGGGGTGATTACCCGCGCACGTTAACGCTCGACAGCAATGGCAAATATCTTTACGCCATGAATCAGCGCAGCGACAACATCACCCGTTTTAGCGTTGCGCCGCAGGACGGTAAGCTGACCTTTATTGAGGATTACGTGGCGGTAGGAAGCCCATCGCAATTAATTTTTACGCCTGCGAAATAGCCGTGGCGGGCACCTCTGTGCGCCCGCTTAATGAAAGGAAACAGCTGTGAGATTCCCAAACCTTCGTCTGGCCCAGCTTTTTGAGATGCTGCAAAACGAGACGCTGCCCCAGGATGAACTGGCGCGGCGTTTATCGGTTTCTACACGCACTGTGCGGACCGATATCACCGCGTTGAATGCTTTAATAGCCGGGTATGGCGCACAGTTTATTTTGAATCGCGGCGCGGGTTATCAGCTCAGGATCGATGACGCGGCTCGCTATCAGGAATTTGTACTGCTGCCGTCTCGCCAGTTGCGCGTTCCGCGTACTTCGCCAGAACGAGTGCATTATCTGGTGGTGCGTTTTCTGACTTCCGCCTTTTCGCTCAAGCTGGAAGACCTGGCTGAAGAGTGGTTTGTCAGCCGGGCAACGTTACAAAGCGATATGGCGGAGGTCCGCGAATGGTTTAACCGTTATAACCTGACGATAGAAACCCGTCCCCGCCACGGTATGAAGCTATTTGGCAGCGAAACGGCAATACGGGCATGCCTGACAGATTTACTCTGGCAGCTTATGCAGGAAGACAGTGACAATCCTCTGCTGAGCGAAGAAGCGCTTAATGGAGACGTCCGGGAACAGTTAGCGACGGATCTGCACGACTGTTTTACCCGCTGCCGCATTCGTCTGACGGACGAGGGCGAACAGTTTATTCATCTGTATTGCGCCGTGGCGGTACGACGTATCAGCGAAGGCTATCCCCTGGCGGAGTTTAACGCAGCCGACGTGGATGATGCCATACGCGAAGCCGCACGCCAGATTACCGCGCTGCTTCAAAAGTTTGCAGGCAAACCGCTTTCCGAAGCGGAGGAGCTGTGGCTGCAGGTGCATATTGCCGCGCGTCAGGTTCAGGAAGTGGCGCCCAGCGCCATCAGCGCCGACGATGACGAAGCGCTGGTGAACTACATTCTGCGCTATATCAATAAGCACTATAATTACAATTTGCTGACGGATAGCCAGCTGCATGCCGACCTGCTCACGCATATCAAAACGATGATCACCCGCGTGCGCTATCAGATAAATATTCCTAACCCGCTGCTTTCCAACATTAAACAACACTACCCGATGGCCTACGATATGACGCTGGCGGCGGTATCAAGCTGGGGGAAATATACTCCGTATGCAATCAGTGAAAACGAAATTGGTTTCCTGGTGCTGCATATTGGCGTGGGGCTGGAAAGACATTACAACATCGGCTATCAGCGCCATCCGCGAGCGTTGCTGGTCTGCGATACCGGCAACTCCACGGTACGGATGATTCAGGCGATGTTGCTGCGCAAGTACCCGCAAATCGAGGTGAAGCGCATTATTTCGCTGCGTGACTATGAACAGCTTGAAAGCATCGACGAGGATTTTGTTATCTCCACCGCGCGGGTAAACGAGAAAGAAAAGCCAGTCGTAACGATGGCGCCCTTCCCGACGGAATATCAGCTCGAACAGCTTGGAAAGCTGGTGCTGGTAGACCGTACCCGCCCTTACATGCTGGCGAAATATTTCGATGAAAGCCATTTTATGGTGGTTGATGAGCCTATATCCCAGCAGCAGCTATTTAGCTCCCTTTGTGAGCAGCTTGAGCGGGAAGGCTATGTTGGCAAGGATTTTTATCCGTCGGTTATGGAGCGAGAGGCGATTGTCAGCACTATGCTGGGCGAGGGCATAGCGCTTCCTCACTCGCTGGGTTTAATGGCCGATAAAACCGTCGTCTACACCGTGCTGGCACCAAAGGGAATTAGCTGGGGCGAGGAGACGGCGCACGTAATTTTCCTGCTGGCGATCAGTAAACGTGAATACGAAGAAGCGATGGCGATCTATGATTTATTCGTCACCTTCCTGCGCGAAAGGGCAACGCCAAGGCTCAGAGAAAGCAAAACTTTTCAGGGATTTAAAACGGTGGCGATGGACTGCTTAAGTCGTTTTTGAGCGGATAAGAAAATGCCCTTCAGGTGAAGGGCAGCGAAAAGTTAATTCAGAATGGTGAAAGCAGTCGTAACGTGTTTCACGCCGCTTACACGGCTGGCGGTATCCGCAGCAGCTTTTCCTTCTCTGTCGGTCACCAGACCTAACAGGAAGACTTCTCCATCCTCGGTCGTGACCTTCACGTTAGAAGACTTAACCTGGTCGCTTGCCAGCAACTGCGAGCGAACTTTGGTCGTTATCCAGGTATCCGTTGACGCAGTACCCAGTCCAACCGGCGCCTTGTTGCGAATTTCGTTATAGACCTCGGTTGCGCCATCCACGCCCAGCGCGATTTGTTTCGCACGTGAGGCCAGTTCGGTATTCAGCGTTTGCCCTGTCAGCAGCACTTTTCCCTGATAGGCGGTGACGTTGATGCGGGCGTCTTTCTTCAGCTGTTCGTCTTTGCCCAGCGCGCTGTTAACGCGAAGTTCCAGCGTGCCGTCATCAACCTGAGTACCTACGGTACGCGGGTCCGTTGCGGTTTTCGTCGCGACGGCAGCAGTGCCGACAACCGCGGCGGCAACACAGCCCTGTAGCGCAAGCGCGGTGATAAGGACTGCAAGTGGCTTAAATGCCTTCATCTGTACTCCTTAATCGTCCTGGTGAGGGAATAACGTATTATCAATCAAATCACATAAGCAGTTGACCGTTAGCATGTGCATTTCCTGAATGCGCGCGCTGCGATGTGAAGGGATGCGGATTTCCACATCCTGCGGCCCTAACAGCCCGGCAAGCTCACCGCCGTCGTGGCCCGTGAGCGCAACAATGGTCATGTCGCGAGTGACCGCCGCTTCAACCGCTTTAACGATATCACGGCTGTTGCCACGCGTTGAGATAGCCAGCAGTACGTCTCCGGCATGCCCCAGCGCACGTACCTGTTTGGCATACACTTCTTCATGCAAACGGTCATTTGCAATAGCGGTTAAGACCACATTATCGGCATTAAGTGCGATGGCAGGTAAGCTTGGTCGCTCAGTTTCGAAGCGATTGATCATACTGGCAGCAAAATGCTGTGCGTTGGCAGCAGAGGTGCCGTTGCCACAACACAGAATTTTGTTGCCGTTAAGCAGCGACTGAACCAGCGTCATGGCTGCACGGGAGATAGCATCTGGCAGAGCTTCCGCTGCGGCAATCTGGGTTTGAATACTTTCCGTGAAGCAGGCTTTGATTCTTTCGAGCACGTTGTTCTACCTGGTTACTTTAAACATCTGCGGTAAACGCGTTGGTTAACCACTCTATTTCATTGCCGGTGAAGGCTAACACATCGAAACGGCAATCCACAGTATCAAAACTTCCTGATGTGCGGGCAAGCCAGTTCCGCGCGGTATGCAGCAACTTTTGCTGTTTGCTTCGGGTGACGCTTGCCGCAGCACCGCCAAAGCAATGGCTGCGACGGTAACGCACTTCGACAAACACAATCACATCGTGCTGTTGCATAATGAGGTCGATTTCGCCGCCGCGTATGTGAACGTTGGCGGCGATAAAGCGTAGTCCTTTACGCTCAAGAAAGCGGCGCGCCTGTAGTTCATAGTGCGCGCCTGCCTGTTGACGACTCAGTTGGCCGGGATGATTTGACCCTGAGAGAATTTCAGCCAATTTAACTTCCTGTTAATGACGCAGTCCTGGCTGGCGGAGAGCGTGCCGGTGTTGCCGCTCACCTGATAGCCCGGCACCTGACGGATTTGGGAGAAATGGTTTGCCAGCGACCAGGCGTCAGCTCCCATGGCGTACAGACGCGCCAGTGAGTAGTCGTTGCGCACAGCGGCCAGCGCCTGCTGTTGTAGTGCCGGATTGCCGCCGGAGAGCATTGGGATTTCACTAAACTGCAGGCCTTCCATCTCCAGACGGAAGTCCGGGCCGTTTACGCCCTGGGAGCTGCGGGAGCTGGCATAAAGCTGCGCGCTGCTGCGGCTGCCGGTGCGCATGGCGATCATCGGTTTGATAAGCGCCACTTCGTCCGGCGTGGCCAAGATATAGGCTGCATCTACGCCCTCGGCGGAACCTGCGGTAATTTGCGCATCGGTTGGCGGTGCAGGAATCGTCAGGCCGCCGAGGGTGACGGCTTCCTGCTGTGGTGCGGATGCGGCCACAGGAGAACCGGTTAGCGCAATGCCAGACCCGCTGTTAATGCCCTGTTTGAGTTCGCCCACAGAGCCAAATTGCTGCTGCAGCACGATGCCGCCGCCCAGTTTTTGCCACTCAGCGCTAAAGGCGCTGGTTACACGATCGCCTAATGCACTACGTGGCACCAGTAACAGCGGTGCACGATGGCCCTGCTGCCAGATATGGTCCGCTGCGTCTCGTGCTTCGTCTTCCGGAGAGAGGGCGAAGTAACAGATGTTCGGGCGGTTTTGCACGTTCTCCGGCTGGTTCAGCGCCAGAATATTCAGCGGGGTATTGCTGCTGGCGAGCCGATCGACGTTGTTTTTGAGCAGCGGGCCTACGACAAGCGTAGCGCCATCCTGCTGCGCCTGAGCGAGCACCTGATCTAACGGCTGCGAACTGGTATCGTAGATTTTTACTTCCGCAGAAGGGTTAGCCGGCGTTACCGCAGCGCTTTGTACCGCTGGTTGCGCCGGTTGCGGAGCCGACTGTGCCGCCGCCTGCTCATCGGTCAGATCGCTAACGGAGACGTCTGACGGGCTGGCTACAGCATCGGTGTCAGCCGTAGTTTGTTCTGCCGCTGGCTGCACGCTGGCATCCGGCGCGGGCGCAGGAGCGCTAGCCGTCTCAGCAGGTGCGGAACCATTATTTTTCGCCGCTTCAAAACCCTGCTGAATAGCGCGGCCAAATACCGCAGCCTGGCCGTTCAACGGCAGCAGCAGAGCAATTTTACCAACGGAAGCCTGCTGGTAATTTTGCATATTGCTTAACTGAGTCGGCAGCGTTTTTGCGCCCGGGTTCTGCGGGTAGCGGGTTTGCCAGTCTTTGATGCCAGCTTTCAGCATATTCGGGTCGTTGCGGTTGTCGTTCCAGACGCGCTGTAGATCCAGCCATCCTTGCAGAGTATTTTCGTTCGCATTGATAACCATGGCGCTCATTTGTGCAGGCGTAAACTGAGACAATGCCTGCCAGGTACCATCGATATTTTTTTGATGCGCCTCGCCCTTGAGCATTGGTTCCTGGGCTATATAGGCGCGCAGCAGCTCCAGCGATGGACGATTCTGGCTGGCATCAATCACCGCCTGATAATATCGCGCCTGCTGCTTTTTATTAAATGAGGAAGGGTTGAGCTTAACAAGCAGCGCATTTGCTGCGGCATAATCTTGCTGGGCGATTTTAATTTCTGGCACCAGAAGCGACTGCTCCCGACGCTGGACATCGTCCATTTCCTGCGGCAACTGATTGTAGAGGTCTACCGCCCGTTGAGTTTTGCCTTCGCCCAGCAGCGCATGAATGGCGAGTAATTGCCATGTGGTCTTGCTATCATCTGCGCTTTGCTGCATCTGTTGCAGGTAATACGCAGAATCCGCAGTGGCTTCGCCCTGCACGTGAGCGGCGGACTGGTCCGGTGCTTTCGTGGTACAACCCGCAAAGATCAGGGCTGCAAGCACGACAGGCAGACAACGCCCGGCTTTAGAATGAGTAAGTTTAGACGGTAGCATGTTGTATCCAGTGAATTTTTCTTCTCAGCGTTCAATATTAAATCGGCAATACGGATGAAACAATGAAACAACTCGAAACGGCGGCGATTTCTGCCAGCACGCTCTACATCGTTCCGACTCCCATCGGTAACCTCGGCGATATCACACAGCGGGCGTTATCCGTGTTGCAAAGCGTTGACCTGATTGCTGCCGAAGATACTCGTCATACCGGTTTATTGCTGCAGCATTTTGCCATTAATGCGCGATTGTTCGCATTGCACGATCATAATGAACAACAAAAATCAGAAACATTACTGGCGAAGCTTCAGGAAGGGCAGAGTATCGCGCTGGTTTCAGACGCCGGTACGCCGTTGATTAACGATCCGGGCTATCACCTGGTGCGTACCTGCCGTGAAGCGGGTATTCGCGTCGTGCCGCTGCCCGGTCCTTGTGCCGCCATTGCAGCGTTAAGCGCGGCCGGGCTGCCATCGGATCGCTTCTGTTATGAAGGCTTCCTGCCCGCCAAATCCAAAGGGCGTCGCGATGCGCTAAAAGCCATTGAGCAAGAGCCGCGTACGCTGATTTTCTACGAATCAACCCATCGTTTGCTCGACAGTTTAGACGATATTTGCGCCGTGCTCGGTGAAACCCGTTACGTGGTGCTGGCGCGCGAACTGACCAAAACCTGGGAGTCGATTCATGGCGCGCCAGTTGGCGAACTGGCGGCATGGGTTAAAGAAGACGAGAACCGTCGCAAAGGCGAGATGGTGCTGATCGTCGAAGGCTTCAGGGTTCAAAGCGATGACGCGCTGCCAGCCGATGCGTTACGTACACTCGCGCTGCTGCAAACCGAACTCCCGCTGAAAAAAGCCGCTGCGCTTGCTGCCGAAATTCATGGCGTAAAGAAGAATGCGCTTTATAAATATGCTTTAGAGCAGCAGGGTCAGGAGCGCCTTTAACAGCCTTCCGGTAAAAAGCTGGATGGGTTCGTCAGGATGAAATTGATGTGGTAGTTGGGGAATAATCCCGGCTTACGCTCGGCCGTCGAAAGCTGCTGAGCGCCTCCCATCCTTCCCTGGGCGCCCGTCTTTCCTATGGGGATAACTGAGGAGGCACTTTATCAAGTCCGAAAGGGCATGTTTTTAAATGGCATTTTCCCTTAAAGTCACATAGGGCCGGCTTAACTTCGGCGTTTCCGGGACAGTCAGACTGTGCAAGCATGGTGCGCCAGAGTGTGGCATTGAAAGGGATGACGTTGCACATCGTTAATTGACTTATCTGTCCGTTAATAAACACTCCTAAATTACTGGTCACTATTTCATCGCCCGGCATCATAAAATGTGATGCTTTATACCAAAGCATAAGTTTTAATTCCCGACAGGAAACAATACAAGAGAAAGCGGTTCCCGTTGTCGGGCTTATTAAAGAATCAATTACAGTCCATTTCATATACTTCTCCAGGGCGAAACTAATTGGCAGATATTTAACGCGAAAGACGTCGCAAGATATAAAATCTTGTAAGCGAAGGGTGATGACAGTAGATAAATTCAAAATGCTTATGCGTCAACGAATCTTTTCAGACGATATCCTTATGCTTAGTAAGTGGTAACCTATAGCGTAGACTATCCTAATTTTGCAGGCTATTGAAAATGTGAAAAAACTTTAATTATTTTAATAAAATTCTTATTTTTCAAAAAGATATTTACCTATGTTTTTCTGAACTTATTCATTTTGGTGAAAATTAAACCAAAAAAAATTTTCCATGTAAAATGTGTGTAATTTATTCAAAAACTTGAATTATTCTTAATAATTATCATGATAATGAGAACGGCAATGCTAAGGGTGACGATTAATTATTGTTCAACGTTCCGTGAACTTTACCGGCTGAAATCAAACGATTAAGTATTTTGGGCAAAAATTAGCGCCTTATGATTTCTCTTCGATGATTGTTTTGCTAATGAATGTAAAGTAAGAGAATCAGACATAATCCTTTCAGCTTGATCTTTATTAAAGACCTTCTACTTTTTCCATTGGATATTTTTAAATCCGCATTTGCGTCTGATAAATAATGTCAATCAAGGAGAGGTAGAATGTCTCAGGAGCCTGTAAAAAATGATCAACAGCAAGAAAAGAGCATGCTGGCAGAGAAGTTTTCCGCCGCGGACGCCTCCTGGCAGATGGGCAGCGTAGTGCTGGAGATATTGATAGCGGGAAAGCCGCTGTCGAATAAAGAGGTGATGGCGACCCTGATTAATCGCCTTGAGCGGGAAGATGATGTCCTGACGCTGGATACCTATCGCCAGCTCCTTGAGTACGTGGTTTATCAGACGGTCGGGGAAAGTTGAGTCAGTACGCAGGGTGACGTCTGTAAGGCGGGTAGGCCTGCGCTACCCGCCAGATTGTTATTTTTACAAAGATCAGGTTACCGGGGCAGGGTTAAATACCGCCAGCGCGTTGTGTAATCCCCATTGATCCGAAAAGGTTTTCTTGCGGCCGCTTGCGACATCAAGAATTAATTTAAACAGTTCCCAACCCACATCTTCAATGGTGGCCTCGCCGGTGGCGATGGTGCCCGCGTTGATATCCATCAGATCGTACCAACGGTTGGCCAGCGCGGTGCGGGTCGCCATTTTAATAACCGGTACTGCCAACAGGCCGTATGGCGTGCCGCGTCCGGTAGTGAAGACCTGCACGGTAATGCCGGATGCTACCTGTTGCGTGCCGCAGACAAAATCACTCGCTGGGGTGGCCGCATAGATAAGACCGCGTTTGGTTGGACGCTGACCCGGTGAAAGCACTTCCACAATCGCGCTCTGGCCTGATTTAGCGATGGAGCCAAGGGCTTTTTCCACCACGTTTGCCAGTCCGCCTTTTTTGTTTCCCGGTGACGGGTTGGCGCTGCGATCGGTTTTACCCATGTCCAGGTAGTTGTCGTACCATTCCATCTCTTCGAGCAGGCGTTTTCCTACTTCTTCATTGATGGCTCGCGGAGTTAACAGGTGAATGGCGTCACGGACCTCAGTGACTTCAGAGAACATTACCGTTGCACCGCAGCGCACTAAAAGATCGGCGGCATAGCCAACGGCCGGATTAGCCGTCACGCCTGAGAACGCATCGCTGCCGCCGCACTGCATACCGACTACCAGCTCTGAGGCCGGGCAGGTTTCCCGCTGACGCTGGTTAAGTTTTTGTAAGTGGCGCTCTGCAACGGCCAGAATATCCTCCACCATTGATTTGAAGCCGACGTGATGTTCATCCTGCAGACGGACGATGCTGGCGTCGGCTGGTGAAATGGGCTGGACGTCGTCGGTACCTTCCAGCAGGCGTTCTGGCTGAAGTTTTTCACAGCCGAGGCCAATCACCATCACTTCGCCGCCGAAGTTTGGGTTCAGAGCAATATTATGAATGGTGCGAACAGGAATCACCGCGGCCGGGGCGTTAATGGCCACGCCGCAGCCATAAAGATGATTCAGTCCCACCACGCCGTCAACGTTCGGATAGCGGGGCAGTAAATCACGTTCAATGATTTTGATAACATAGTCCACAACGCCTGCGACGCAGTGCACGCTGGTAGTGATGCCGAGGAGATTTTTAGTGCCGACGCTGCCGTCTGCGTTGCGATAGCCTTCAAAAGTGTAACCTTCAAGTTTTGGCAACGGCTGCGGGACTTTTGTGGCCAATGGCAACGTATGCAGCGGCGGCGCTTCAGGCAGAGCCACCAATGATTCATCGATCCAGCTGCCTTGCTTAATGTCACGCACCGCATAGCCGATCGTTTCACCGTAGCGAATAATTGCGCCACGGGCAGGAATATCGACCAGCGCAACTTTATGGCCCTGCGGGATATGCTCAATTAACGTCAGTCCATTCGCAAACTGAGCACCTGTTTTCAGGCCGTTGTCGTTAACAATAATGGCTACGTTATCGGCTTCATGAACCTTAATATAAAAGGCCGTAGGCGGTTGCTTTCTAATTTCGATCTCTGACATGTTTCACGCTTCTCCAGGTATAAATATATTTATAAAGTCGCGGCCTTAGATTAATTGTCGACTCAGGATCGCTCGCTACCTAAATAATGTCAGGCCGATAAATATAAGGGTGTGATGCAGATCACCTAACGCCACCACGTCTTTCCTGACCGCAGCATAATATAAAAATATGTGCAATACGCCCCATCAATATGTACATATGCTTATAATAATCATCTTATAGCACTGCTTTCTTGTGCAATTGCCTAATGCACGCGCGTCCCGTGCTGATTATACTTTGTTGCGTGTCATAAACGCTGAATTAGTTACCGTTAGCAACGCTCATCAGAATAAACAGAACAAAACCTGAATCAAAAAAGGGGAATGGAGCTAATGTTTAATATTATTAATTATCTTTATCGCGCCGAAGATTAACTATGCTGACCGTGCCGCACTTTTTATATATCGATACCGATCGTGTCAGATAATAATCAAACGTATGGAATTGCAGCAGCAAGCCATGAAACATTAAGGTAAACCTCATGAATAACAACGTATTCCCGAATAAATTTAAGGCTGCGTTGGCGGCCCACCAGGTACAAATCGGCTGCTGGTCGGCACTAGCTAACCCCATCAGCACCGAAGTACTGGGACTTGCCGGATTCGACTGGATTGTGCTGGATGGAGAACACGCTCCAAACGATATCACTACGTTTATTCCACAACTGATGGCGCTCACCGGCAGCCAGAGCGCCCCGGTCGTTCGTGCGCCCACTAACGATCCAGTGATAATTAAGCGTCTACTGGATATCGGCTTCTATAACTTCCTGATTCCCTTTGTAGAAACTCAGGAAGAAGCGGCGCTGGCGGTTTCTTCTACGCGTTACCCACCGGAAGGTATTCGCGGCGTGTCCGTTTCGCATCGCGCCAATATGTTTGGCACCGTGCCGGACTATTTCGCTCAGTCGAACAAAAATATCACCGTTCTTGTGCAGATCGAAAGCCAGCAGGGCGTGGATAACGTGGATGCGATTGCGGGCACCAACGGTGTGGACGGCATCTTCGTCGGGCCAGGCGATCTGGCGGCGGCATTAGGCCATCTGGGCAACGCATCCCACCCGGAAGTGCAGCGTTGTATCCAGCACATTTTCGCCCGTGCCAAAGCGTTCGACAAACCAGCAGGGATTCTGGCGCCCGTTGAAGCAGACGCTAAACGTTACCTGGAATGGGGAGCGACTTTTGTAGCGGTTGGCAGCGATTTGGGCGTTTTCCGCTCTGCTACGCAGAAGCTGTGCGACCAGTTTAAAAAATAACTTCCATCCGTTAATAACGAGAGAGTAAAGCTATGACAATGAAAGTTGGGTTTATCGGCCTTGGCATCATGGGCAAGCCAATGAGTAAAAACCTTATTAAAGCCGGTTATTCGCTGGTGGTCACCGACCATAATGCAGAGGCGATTGCTGAAGTGATTGCCGCTGGTGCAGAAACTGCCACCACCCCAAAAGAAATTGCTGAGCAGTGCGATGTGGTAATCACTATGCTGCCTAATTCCCCACATGTGAAAGAGGTTGCGCTGGGTGAAAATGGCATTATTGAAGGGGCGAAACCGGGCACCGTGGTTATCGACATGAGCTCCATCGCGCCGCTGGCGAGCCGTGAAATCAGTGAGGCGTTGCAAGCCAAAGGCATCAATATGCTGGACGCGCCGGTCAGCGGCGGCGAACCAAAAGCTATCGACGGCACGCTGTCCGTAATGGTGGGTGGCGATAAAGCGATTTTCGATCGGTATTACGATCTGCTCAAAACCATGGCAGGTTCCGTGGTGCATACCGGAGATATCGGGGCGGGCAACGTGACCAAACTGGCGAATCAGGTGATTGTGGCGCTGAATATTGCTGCAATGTCTGAAGCCTTAGTGCTGGCAACCAAGGCCGGCGTGAATCCTGAGCTGGTATTCCAGGCGATTCGTGGCGGCCTTGCGGGCAGCACCGTTCTGGAAGCGAAAGCGCCGATGGTGATGGACCGTAACTTCAAACCCGGTTTCCGTATCGATCTGCATATTAAAGATCTCGCGAATGCGCTGGATACTTCTCATGGCGTGGGCGCGCAGCTTCCTTTGACCGCTGCCGTTATGGAGATGATGCAGGCGCTGCGTGCTGACGGCCACGGTAACGACGACCACAGCGCAATTGCCTGCTACTACGAAAAACTGGCGAAAGTTGAAGTCACAAAGAATTGAGAGGACGCCTGGCGCACCCTGCTTTTCTCAGGCCGAATCAGGCATGGATTATTATGAAAATCGTTATTGCCCCCGACTCTTATAAAGAAAGCCTTTCCGCTATTGAAGTGGCACAGGCTATCGAAAAGGGGTTTCGTGAAATATTCCCTGATGCCCAATACGTTTCTGTCCCGGTCGCGGATGGCGGCGAGGGTACTGTCGATGCAATGATTAGTGCAACGCAGGGTTCTAAAGTTGTCTCGTTGGTCACCGGGCCGCTGGGCGAGACCGTGAAAGCCTGCTGGGGTATGTCTGGTGACGGTAAAACTGCATTTATCGAGATGGCGGAAGCCAGCGGTCTTGCGCTAGTGCCGATTGAGAAACGCAACCCGCTTGTGACCACCTCGCGCGGTACCGGAGAATTGATATTGCGTGCGCTGGATAGCGGCGTGCGCAATATCATTATCGGTATTGGCGGCAGCGCCACTAACGATGGCGGCGCCGGGATGATGCAGGCGCTGGGCGCAAAATTGGTTGATGCGGCTGGCAAAGCGGTCAGCCCGGGCGGCGGCGGTTTGCTGAGTCTGAACAGCATTGATATTTCCGGGCTGGATAAGCGTCTGGAAAGCTGCGCGATTAACGTGGCATGCGATGTGACTAATCCATTGACTGGCGGTAACGGCGCATCCCGAATTTTTGGGCCGCAGAAAGGCGCCAACGAGGCCATGATTGTCGAGCTGGATCGCAATCTGGCGCATTTTGCGCAAGTGATAAAAAAATATCTGCGTATAGATGTGGAAAACACACCGGGGGCGGGCGCAGCAGGCGGCATGGGAGCCGCGTTAATGGCCTTCCTTGGCGCTGATTTACGCAGCGGTATTGAGATTGTTACCGAAGCCCTGAACCTGGAGGAGCATATACATAACTGCTCGCTGGTGGTGACAGGTGAAGGGCGCATGGATAGCCAAAGTATTCGTGGAAAAGTTCCCGTAGGCGTTGCGGCAGTAGCAAAAAGGTATCGTAAGCCGGTGATTGGCATTGCCGGCTCCCTGGCCTACGATGTTGCGGTGGTGCATCAGCACGGTATTGATGCGGTGTTCAGCGTACTCAATAGCGTTGATACGCTGGATGAAGCGCTGAAAAACGCCTTCGAAAACATTTATCGCGCCTCGCGTAATATCGCCGCAACGGTTGCTATTGGCATGAAAACTACCGGCTAAGTCAGCGTGACATGGGCGCGTAAACCCTCTATACTTCGCGCCGAAGCTGACCAGGCAGTCGCCGCTTCGTCGTCGTCCTCTTAGGGGGAGACGGGCGGAGGGGAGGAAAGTCCGGGCTCCATAGGGCAGGGTGCCAGGTAACGCCTGGGAGGCGCAAGCCTACGACCAGTGCAACAGAGAGCAAACCGCCGATGGCCCGCGCAAGCGGGATCAGGTAAGGGTGAAAGGGTGCGGTAAGAGCGCACCGCGCGTCTGGTAACAGTTCGCGGCACGGTAAACTCCACCCGGAGCAAGGCCAAATAGGGGTTCATAAGGTACGGCCCGTACTGAACCCGGGTAGGCTGCTTGAGCCAGTGAGCGATTGCTGGCCTAGATGAATGACTGTCCACGACAGAACCCGGCTTAACGGTCAGCTTCAACCATTCAAGGAAACGCCCGGTACAGTGAAAATTGTACCGGGCGTTTTGCTGTGGATGCGGCGTAAAGATGAGCGACTGCTCACGACGCTCTTCATAAAAGAAAGCGGCTTAACGATCAGCTTCAACCATTCAAGGAAACGCCCGGTACAGTGAAAATTGTACCGGGCGTTTTGCTGTGGATGCGGCGTAAAGATGAGCGACTGCTCACGACGCTCTTCATAAAAGAAAGCGGCTTAACGATCAGCTTCAGCCATTCAGGGAAACGCCCGGTACAGTGAAAAGTGTATCGGGCGTTTTGCTGTGGATGAGGCATCAGGATGAATGCCTGTCCACGACGCTCTTCATAAAAGGAAGCGGCTTAACGGTCAGCTTCAGCCATTCAAAGATGTCCCGTACAGTGAAAATTGTACCGGGCGTTTTGCTGTGGATGCGGCATCAGGATGAATGACGGTTCATAAGGCGTCTGGCATTACTTTTTACGTATTAATAAAGAACGATCGATAAACTCATGCGTCACCGGATCGTAATAACGTGAAGGCCAGATTAGCCATGGCTCCGTTCCCAGCGCCTTCGCAATAATATATTCACCTTTGGGCCAGGGACGAGTTAAAGCATTAGCTAAGGTGGCCGAATTTAACCCAGCTTTGCGCGATTCTGCCGCAAGGGATGTTCCCCGTTTGCGAAGGCCTGCGATAATGTCCGCAGGATGCCAGTCCGTCTGTTCTTTATCCATTGTTCCTTCCTATAACAATCTTCTTTCCTGTGCATTTATGCTTCATTTGGAATTTATAACACATGTTGATTTAATAATTTCCAATAAAAAATAACAATGCTCAGATCTGTGTTTTAAAACACAAAACCATGTGAAAACTTATGCATAAGCGTTGCAGAGGAAGAGCGTCTGAAGAGGATAAACTGTTTTTATTGGAAACTTTGCGCGCCAGTTAATGACGCGCAAGATAGATTATCGATCGCGTTGAACAGCCATATGTGCCAGAGCAATTAAAGCTTCTTTATGCTCGTTTTCCGGCAAGGCGCTGAGGGCTTCGATGGCTTTATCCGCCTCTTGTTCTGCACGAAGGCGGGTCCACTCCAGCGAACCGCAAGCGGCCATTGCCTCCAGAACAGGCTGTAGCAAATGACGGCCGTTACCCTGCTCGATGGCTTCACGGATCATCCGGGTCTGTTCTGGCGTACCATTTCGCATGGCGTGCAGTAAAGGAAGCGTCGGTTTGCCTTCGTTAAGGTCATCTCCCACATTTTTACCCAGCGTTTGGCCATCCGCACTGTAGTCCAGTAAATCGTCGATAAGCTGGAAGGCAGTGCCAAGATAGCGTCCATAATCCTGTAAAGCCTGCTCCTGTTCGGCAGTAGCTTCGGCCAAAATTCCGGAGCATTGCGCTGCCGCTTCGAACAATCGCGCGGTTTTGCTGTAAATCACACGCATATAGCTTTCTTCGGTGATGTCCGGGTCGTTACAGTTCATCAACTGCAGCACTTCTCCTTCTGCAATCACGTTGACTGCTTCGGACATGACTTCAAGAACCTTCAGCGAGCCCAGTTGCGTCATCATCTGGAAGGCGCGGGTGTAGATAAAGTCCCCCACCAGAACGCTTGCCGCGTTACCAAATGCCGCGTTGGCCGTTGCTTTGCCGCGACGCATGTCTGATTCGTCTACCACATCGTCGTGAAGCAGCGTGGCGGTGTGGATAAACTCGATCAAAGCGGCAATGTTGATATGCGCGCGGCCCTGATAGCCGAGCGCTCGTGCGGCAAGTACCGCGATCGTTGGGCGTATGCGTTTCCCGCCGCCGCTAACGATGTAATAGCCTAACTGGTTGATCAGTTGAACATCCGAATTTAACTGTTCAAGGATGACCGCGTTGACACCCGCCATATCTTGCGCGGTTAACTCATTAATTTTTTCTAAATTCATCGCAGAAGTCTGGCTTACAGTCCTGTTTACCACATGTTGTTATGGAATAACGTGGAGGTAGAGAAGTGATAATGTAGTACAGATTGTACTGAAAAAACGAGGCAGATAAACGTTGTCTGTGATGTTGCGTTTTTTTTCTACGAGTATGCACAATCGGGCTTGTCAAATGCTCCGTGTTTGCGTAATATTCGCGCCCTATTGTGAATATTTATAGCGCCACCTGAAACCAATGTAAGGTGTGTGCGGAAAGCGGAGTTTTATATGTACGCGGTTTTCCAAAGTGGTGGTAAACAACACCGAGTAAGCGAAGGTCAGACCGTTCGCCTGGAAAAGCTGGACATCGCAACTGGCGAGTCTGTTGAGTTCGCAGAAGTTCTGATGATCGCTAATGGCGAAGAAATCAAAATCGGCGTTCCTTTCGTTGATGGCGGCGTAATCAAAGCTGAAGTTGTTGCTCACGGTCGTGGCGAGAAAATTAAAATTGTTAAGTTTCGTCGTCGTAAACACTACCGTAAGCAGCAAGGTCATCGTCAGTGGTTCACTGATGTGAAAATCACTGGCATCAGCGCTTAATACAGAGGAGCAGATTAAATGGCACATAAAAAGGCTGGCGGCTCAACTCGTAACGGTCGCGATTCCGAAGCTAAACGTCTGGGCGTAAAACGTTTCGGCGGTGAAGCAGTTCTGGCAGGCAGCATTATCGTTCGTCAACGTGGTACTAAATTCCACGCTGGCAGCAACGTAGGTTGCGGCAAAGATCATACTCTGTTCGCTTTGACTGACGGTAAAGTTAAGTTCGAAGTTAAAGGCCCGAAAAACCGTAAGTTCATCAGCATCGTTGCTGAATAAGTTTTTCGCGTCCCGGTAACGGATTGAAGCCCCGCAACACGTTGCGGGGCTTTTTACATTCTGCGCCCGGTAAATTAATGCAGTACCAGGGAACTTCAGTATGAAACAGCAGGCGGGGATCGGCATTCTTTTGGCATTAACCACGGCTGTTTGCTGGGGAGCTTTGCCAATAGCAATGAAGCAGGTGCTGACGGTCATGGAGCCGCCGACCGTGGTTTTTTACCGCTTCCTGATGGCCAGCCTTGGCCTGGGCTCCATTCTCGCCCTGCGCGGTAAGCTGCCTCCGATGCGTATTTTCCGCAAGCCGCGTTGGCTGGTGTTGCTGGCGATCGCCACGGGCGGCCTGTTCGGTAACTTTCTGCTGTTTAGTTCTTCCCTGCAGTACCTGAGCCCAACGGCTTCTCAGGTTATTGGCCAGCTTTCTCCCGTGGGGATGATGGTGGCAAGCGTGGTTGTGCTGAAAGAGAAAATGCGCGGCACGCAGGTCATTGGAGCCATAATGCTGCTTTGCGGGCTGGTGATGTTCTTTAATACCAGTCTGATAGAAATTTTTACCCGCCTGACGGATTACACTCTTGGGGTGATTTTTGGCGTTCTGGCGGCGACGGTGTGGGTCACCTATGGCGTGGCGCAGAAGGTATTATTACGCCGTCTGGCCTCGCAACAGATCCTCTTTTTGCTGTACACTTTGTGTACTGTTGCGTTGTTGCCTTTAGCGCAGTTGAATATGATTTTTCAGCTTAGCGGGTGGCAACTGGCATGTTTAATTTTCTGCGGCCTGAATACGCTGGTTGGGTATGGGGCGCTGGCAGAAGCAATGGCCCGGTGGCAGGCGGCGCAGGTCAGCGCGCTTATTACGCTGACGCCGCTGTTTACCTTGCTGTTTTCAGATTTATTAGCGTTAGCCTGGCCCGATTTCTTCGCCATGCCGTTGCTTAACCTCGTGGGTTATGCCGGCGCGTTTGTCGTGGTTGCGGGCGCTATGTATTCCGCCATTGGTCACCGTCTTTGGGGACGCTGGCACAAAACCGAAGCTGTCATTCCAGTACAACGTTCGGGCGAATGATTTACGGAGAAGTGAAATGAAGTTTGTTGATGAAGCAACGATCCTGGTCGTAGCAGGTGATGGCGGTAACGGCTGCGTTAGCTTCCGTCGTGAAAAATATATCCCAAGGGGTGGCCCGGACGGCGGTGATGGCGGTGATGGCGGTGATGTCTGGCTGGAAGCCGATGAAAATCTCAATACCCTGATCGATTATCGCTTCGAGAAATCTTTCCGCGCGGAACGCGGCCAGAACGGCCAGAGCCGTGACTGTACCGGCAAGCGTGGTAAAGACGTAACGGTTAAAGTACCTGTCGGGACGCGTGTTATCGATGGCGGTACCGGCGAGACCATGGGGGACATGACGCAGCACGGCCAGAAATTAATGGTCGCTAAAGGCGGCTGGCACGGCCTGGGCAATACCCGTTTCAAATCGTCCGTTAACCGTACCCCGCGTCAAAAAACCATGGGTACGCCGGGTGAAAAGCGTGATTTGCAGCTTGAACTGATGCTGCTGGCTGATGTTGGCATGCTGGGTCTGCCGAATGCGGGTAAATCTACCTTTATCCGTTCCGTTTCTGCTGCAAAACCAAAAGTTGCTGATTATCCGTTTACCACGCTGGTGCCAAGCCTCGGTGTGGTGCGTATGGATAACGAGAAAAGCTTTGTGGTGGCCGACATTCCTGGTTTGATCGAAGGCGCAGCCGAAGGTGCGGGCCTGGGGATTCGCTTCCTGAAGCACCTTGAGCGTTGCCGCGTGCTGCTTCACCTTATTGATATCGCTCCGATCGACGAATCCGATCCGGTGGAAAACGCCCGTATTATTATTGGCGAGCTGGAAAAATACAGCGCTAAACTGGCAGAGAAACCGCGTTGGCTGGTGTTCAACAAAGTCGATTTGATGAGCCAGGAAGAAGCCGAAGCGCGCGCTAAAGAAATTGCGGCGGCGATGGGCTGGGAAGATAAGTTCTATCTTATCTCTGCGGTTAATCGCGAAGGCGTCAACGCGCTGTGCTGGGACGTGATGGACTTTATCATCGCTAATCCGAAGGTTAGCGAAGTCGTACCGGTGGCGCCTGAGAAGGTTGAGTTCATGTGGGACGACTACCACCAGCAACAGCTCGACGCTGCGGAAGCTGAAGAAGACGATGACTGGGATGACGACTGGGATGAAGATGACGACGAAGGCGTCGAAATCATTTATCAGAAGTAATCAGCACAAGCTTTGTCGGTAGTCTGTAGGGCCGGTATCGCTGGCCCTTTTTTATTGGATATTTGTCGGCAGCCAGCAGCAGGCATTCAGACCAGAGCATTCGCTGCGATTATCCAGCGTAAGCTTTCCGTGATGCAGCTGAATGATGCGCAGGACAATGTTTAAACCAAGCCCGCTGCCGCCGTAGCGCTGATCCATACGTCGGAAAGGCTCGGTGAGCGTCTGGCGATGCTTTTCGTCAATGCCGGGACCCTGATCTGATACGGTCAGCGCTGTTCCCGTATCCTCAGGCGTCAGGGAGACGGTAACCACGCTTTTCTCCGGACCGTAACGGGATGCATTTTCTAACAGGTTGCGCAGCATCAGGCGTAACAATACTGCATCTCCCTGTACCGAACCGGCGCTTTCCTGCGGCCATTCGATAGTTTGTTGCCGCAGCGCCATCATCTCATCCATTTCCATTTTCAGCGGCGCAATTATGTCACGGGTCCATGTCAGCGTGCTGTAGTGCCCGCTGGCCAGCGCCTGGCCAGCTCTCGATAACATCAGTAGTTGTTCGATGGTGTGCATTAATTGATCGATGCGATCCAGAAGCATTGGCGCCTGCGGATTACCCGAGTTTGCCATCAGTTCCAGATGCAATCTGAGGCCTGCCAGCGGCGTGCGCAGTTCATGAGCTGCATCGGCGGTAAACAGGCGTTCCTGTTGAATTGACTGGTCCAGACGCCCCAGCAACTGGTTTAACGAGCTGGTCACCGCCATCACCTCTTCCATATCCGAATACATCGGCACGGGAGAAAGGTTATCCGCAGACCGGTTGGCAAGGCTCGTGCGCAGACGGTTTAAAGGACGCGTAATCCAGGTGATCGCCCAAAAAGAGAAGAACAGCGTAAAACCAATC
The DNA here is from genome assembly GCF_011808225.1 of Cedecea colo. GTDB lineage: Bacteria > Pseudomonadota > Gammaproteobacteria > Enterobacterales > Enterobacteriaceae > Dryocola > Dryocola colo. The sequence goes on from NZ_SOYS01000003.1 coordinate 128,095, forward strand.
ATCACCAGCGAAGGCACCAACAGCGAGGCGATGGCTTCGTGGATCTCTTTCTCAACGTGCTGGTTACGTGATTTGGCTGAAAGCGTTTCGTTTACCAGAAAACCGATTTGCTCCTGGCTTTCATGCCAGAGCCAGAGAGCGCTAACCACCTGAAAAAATAAAAGAATTATCGCAAGCAGAAGCATTAACCGCCGACGCATGCTATTCATATTCGGCTTTCCAGACGATAGCCAACGCCGCGCACGGTTTTGATTCGCTCTTTGCCTAATTTGCGGCGCAGATTGTGGATGTGCACCTCAAGCGTGTTCGAACCGGGATCGTCCTGCCAGCTATAGATATCCTGCTGCAACGTTTCGCGATGAACCGTCTGCCCGATGCGCATCATTAAACGAGTGAGAAGGGCGAATTCTTTCGGGGTAACTTCCAGCGGCTGTTCTTGCAGCAAAACCTGCTGCGTTTGTAAGTTGAGCGTTAAGTCAGCCTGCTGTAAAAGATTATCGCTGTGTCCCTGGTAGCGGCGGATCAGCGCCCGTGCACGGGCCTGAAGTTCCACCAGCGCGAAGGGTTTAATCAGATAGTCGTCAGCGCCGGAATCCAGCCCTTTAACCCGGTCTTCAAGCGCATCGCGTGCGGTCAGGATCAGTACGGGATTGCGTACGCCACGGCGGCGCCACTGGCTGAGCAGGGCGGCGCCGTCTTTGTCCGGCAGACCGAGATCCAGAATAACCAGGCTGTATTCACCGCTTTGTATTAACGCGTCAGCTTCAGCGGCTGTAGCGGCACAATCCAGCGCATAGCCCTCATTACCCAGCGCTTGCGCCAGGCCTTTCTGTAACAGTAAATCATCTTCAACAATTAACAGTTTCATGTTCAGTTATTCTGATAGATATCCTTATAGAGTCGACTTTCGAAGCGCACTAACGGGATACGACGGTTACGTTGATCGGCAGGCTCTACGGCATAACCGGATAAATACTGCACAAAGGCCATCCGCTGACCGCTGGCCGTAGTGATGAAACCTGCCAGGTTATATACCCCTTGCAGCGAACCTGTTTTTGCAGACACTTTGCCATCCACGCCTGCGGCATGCAGGCCAGCGCGATACTGAAGTGAACCATCGTAACCGGCTAAGGGCAGCATTGAGATAAAGTTTAGCTGAGTGTCGTTCTGCGCGATGTATTGCAGCACCTGCATCATGGTGGCTGGCGAAATTAAGTTATGACGGGATAAACCCGAACCGTCCACCAGAATAGTATTGCCTAAATTAACGCCGGCCTTCTGGCTTAAGATCTGACGTACTGCATCTGCGCCTGCACGCCAGGTGCCCGGCACGCCAAACCGATTATGGCCAATGGTGCGGAAAACGGTATCGGCAATCATATTGTCCGATTTTTTGAGCATGATTTTTAGCAGATCATGCAATGGGGCAGATTCTTTACTGGCGATAACGGTGCCCGGCGTCTTCACCAGTGTCTGACGTAACAAGGTGCCGCTATAGGTGATTCCCGCCTCTTTTAGCTCGGCCTTCAGGATTGCGCCTGCGTAGCTGGCACCGTCCTGAATGGCAAACGCCAGCGGAAGCGGATCCGCGCGTTGCGTCATGCAGCCCGTAAGAGTAAAGCGGTTAAGATCGCCCGGTACGACATCCAGCTCGCAATACTGCGCATCCGGCGAACCTTTGGCGAGAGTCCTTACCTGACTGTTCATCAGCACCGGATACCAGGATGCGATACGAACATATGCCAGGTCGTCAGGCTTCGGAGCGCTATAGAGCGATATGGAGAAGCAGTTGCGGTCAACGATGGCTGCCGCTGGCGGCGCGCTGAAACACTGGGTCATGTCATTCCACGGCCAGCCTGGCGCTTTATCGTGGCTGGCAAACACGGAGGTGTCGATCAGCACATTTCCCTGAATCTGCTGGACGCCGGACTTTTTCAGCACGGCTACCATATTGCGAATATCCTGACGTTTTAGCGTCGGATCGCCGCCAAATCGCGCCACAAGATCGCCATTTAGCACGCCATTGCTTACCTGAGCCTGGCTTTCAAGGGTCGTAGTAAAGCGAAAATCTGGCCCGAGCTGTAGCAGCGCCGCCAGCGCGGTAATCACTTTTTGTGTACTGGCAGGCAGGGCCATCTGCTGACTGTGATAGTCAATCGTTGGAGCCTGCGCACCCACCTTCTGCACTATCAGCGCCAGGTTTGCCCCGTCAGGTAACTGGGAGGTGTACTCTTCAACGTTGGCGGCCTGAACGTTCAATACCACTGCACTGGTCAATCCAATGACAAATCTAAAAAATCGCATAATCTCGCGGTAACAGCCTGGAAACGTGCAGCCATACTACGGTGCATCGCGGTGCAAAGTAAACGATGACCCTTGTGGAACTCCAGGGTAAAATACGTATCAAATTGAAAACCGTTCCTGACCTGGGGTTTTGCTCCGGGTCAGTTTTCTTTTATTTGTTGTCAGGCGAATGCTCTGGCTATGCTCTTAAGTCAGCACAACTGAAGGCCGTGCTGAACAGGACAGTTTTTAAGAGGTATAACAAATGCAACCTATTCCGATGACCTTACGAGGTGCTGAAAGATTACGCGAAGAGCTCGACTTCCTGAAGTCGGTTCGCCGCCCGGAAATCATTGCCGCAATTGCCGATGCTCGTGAGCACGGCGACCTGAAAGAAAATGCTGAATACCACGCGGCGCGCGAGCAGCAGGGTTTCTGTGAAGGCCGTATTCAGGATATTGAAGCCAAGTTATCTAACGCCCAGGTTATCGATGTCACCAAAATGCCTAACAATGGCCGTGTGATTTTTGGTGCCACGGTGACCGTGCTGAATCTTGAGAACGATGAAGAGCAGGCTTATCGCATTGTTGGCGATGATGAGGCTGATTTTAAACAGAATCTTATTTCCGTTAATTCACCTATCGCACGCGGTCTGGTGGGGAAAGAGCAGGATGACGTTGTCGTTATCCGCACGCCGGGCGGCGATGTCGAGTTCGAGATCGTCAAAGTGGAATATTTATAATTTCTGCTAAGCTGATTGCCGACGTGGCGTATTGTAAAGAAAGGAAAAAGGCCGCATAGCGGCCTTTTATCAGCTAACAGAGCGTGGCATTTTGCTCACTCTGCGCTTATTTTGGCAGAGAAATTTTACGCTCTTTAGACGGGCGATATAGCACCAGCGTTTTACCGATGACCTGTACATTACAGGCGCCGGTTTCCCGCACGATGGCATCCACTATCAGGGTTTTTGTCTCACGATCTTCCGTTGCGACTTTGACCTTGATTAACTCATGGTGCCCAAGTGCTTGTTCAATCTCGGCCAGTACCCCTTCGGTCAAACCATTATTGCCAAGCATGACTACCGGCTTGAGTGGATGAGCAAGACCTTTCAGGTGCTGTTTTTGTTTAGTACTCAGATTCATCGTATTATTTGCTTACGTTGGGATTGAAAACGGTTCATTCTACCGCCATCTCCAGTGTATCGCCAAATCGGCTGTGCTGATTTTTAACAGTCTGCCACTCACGATGAACAAAGTTGGAAATTGAGATGACAGGTAAGAAGCGTTCTGCCAGCTCCAGTCGCTGGCTGCAGGAACACTTTAGCGATAAATATGTACTTCAGGCACAGAAAAAGGGGTTGCGTTCCCGTGCCTGGTTTAAACTTGATGAAATACAGCAAAGTGACAAACTTTTTAAGCCAGGAATGACGGTTGTCGATCTTGGCGCTGCTCCCGGAGGCTGGTCACAGTACGTTGTGACAGAAATCGGGAATCAAGGGCGAATCATTGCTTGCGATCTTTTACCAATGGATCCTATCGTTGGTGTGGACTTCCTTCAGGGCGATTTTCGTGATGAATTAGTCGTCAAGGCCCTGCTGGAGCGTGTTGGTGACAGTAAAGTTCAGGTTGTCATGTCAGATATGGCACCAAACATGAGCGGGACACCGGCAGTAGATATTCCGCGCGCTATGTATCTGGTAGAACTGGCACTGGAAATGTGCCGCGACGTTCTGGCGCCGGGCGGAAGTTTTGTAGTGAAAGTGTTTCAAGGCGAAGGTTTCGATGAATACCTGCGAGAAATTCGCTCCCTGTTTACGAAGGTTAAAGTTCGTAAACCGGACTCTTCTCGTGCCCGCTCACGTGAAGTGTACATTGTAGCGACCGGGCGCAAAGTATAGTACCCTGACGCTGTTTGTTAACACAGTTGTAATATGAGGTTAATCCCTTGAGTGACATGGCGAAAAACCTAATACTCTGGCTGGTCATCGCGGTTGTGCTGATGTCTGTGTTCCAGAGCTTTGGGCCCAGCGAGTCAAACGGCCGTAGGGTGGATTATTCCACTTTCCTGTCTGAAGTGAATCAGGACCAGGTTCGCGAAGCGCGTATCAATGGACGTGAAATCAACGTTACCAAGAAAGATAGTAACCGATACACGACGTACATCCCCGTTAACGATCCCAAGCTGCTTGATAATCTGCTGACCAAGAACGTTAAAGTGGTAGGCGAGCCGCCTGAAGAGCCGAGCTTGCTGGCTTCTATCTTTATTTCCTGGTTCCCAATGCTGTTGTTGATTGGGGTCTGGATCTTCTTTATGCGCCAGATGCAGGGCGGCGGTGGCAAAGGTGCCATGTCGTTCGGTAAGAGCAAGGCGCGTATGCTCACCGAAGACCAAATCAAAACCACTTTTGCCGATGTCGCAGGCTGTGACGAAGCAAAAGAAGAGGTGGCTGAGCTGGTTGAGTACCTTCGTGAGCCGAGCCGTTTCCAGAAACTGGGCGGCAAAATCCCGAAAGGCGTGCTGATGGTTGGCCCTCCGGGTACCGGTAAAACCCTGCTGGCGAAAGCCATCGCGGGTGAAGCGAAAGTGCCATTCTTTACTATCTCCGGTTCTGACTTCGTGGAAATGTTCGTCGGCGTAGGCGCATCCCGCGTGCGTGATATGTTCGAACAGGCCAAGAAAGCGGCACCGTGCATCATCTTTATCGATGAAATCGACGCCGTCGGCCGCCAGCGTGGCGCAGGTTTAGGCGGTGGTCACGATGAACGTGAGCAGACGCTGAACCAGATGCTGGTTGAGATGGATGGTTTTGAAGGCAACGAAGGTATCATCGTTATCGCCGCGACTAACCGTCCGGACGTTCTTGACCCGGCATTGCTGCGTCCTGGCCGTTTCGACCGTCAGGTTGTGGTCGGTCTGCCAGACGTGCGTGGTCGCGAGCAAATCCTGAAGGTGCATATGCGCCGTGTGCCACTGGCACCCGATATCGATGCGGCAATCATTGCCCGCGGTACGCCAGGTTTCTCCGGTGCGGACCTTGCAAACCTCGTGAACGAAGCTGCGCTGTTTGCCGCCCGCGGCAACAAACGTGTCGTTTCGATGGTTGAATTCGAAAAAGCGAAAGACAAAATCATGATGGGTGCGGAACGTCGCTCCATGGTGATGACGGAAGCGCAGAAAGAATCCACCGCGTATCACGAAGCAGGTCACGCCATTATCGGTCGCCTGGTGCCGGAACACGATCCGGTGCACAAAGTAACGATTATTCCGCGCGGCCGTGCGCTGGGGGTAACCTTCTTCCTGCCCGAGGGCGATGCAATCAGCGCCAGCCGTCAGAAGCTGGAAAGCCAGATTTCTACGCTGTACGGCGGCCGTCTGGCGGAAGAGATTATTTACGGTGCGGAGCATGTTTCTACCGGGGCGTCTAACGACATTAAAGTCGCGACTAACCTGGCGCGTAATATGGTCACTCAGTGGGGCTTCTCCGAAAAACTTGGTCCGCTGCTGTACGCGGAAGAAGAGGGCGAAGTATTCCTGGGTCGTTCCGTAGCGAAAGCAAAACACATGTCCGATGAGACCGCGCGTATCATCGATCAGGAAGTGAAGCTGCTGATTGAGCGTAACTATGCTCGTGCTCGCCAGCTCCTGAATGAGAACATGGATATCCTTCACACTATGAAAGACGCACTGATGAAGTATGAAACCATCGATGCGCCACAGATTGACGATCTGATGGCTCGCCGCGATGTGCGTCCGCCAGCGGGTTGGGATGAATCGAATAACGGCAACAACAATTCTGATAACAACGGGAAACCACGTGCACCGCGTCCGGTCGATGAGCCGCGTACGCCGAATCCTGGTAACACCATGTCAGAACAGTTGGGCGATAAGTAAGCCGAGTCCGATCTATGTTTTTGCAGTAAGTAATCCAAACCCCGGGCTGGTCCCGGGGTTTTTGTTTTTGTCTTAACCAAAGCCGATTCAGAGGAACTTTGATGAAACTCACCGCCCAGGGCACCGCGCTCGATCTCGCTCATCCTCACGTTATGGGAATTTTAAACGTTACTCCGGATTCGTTTTCCGATGGGGGAAAACACAACTCGCTGGTTGAGGCGGTAAAGCACGCTAATGCGATGATTAACGCCGGGGCGACAATTATTGATATCGGTGGTGAATCTACGCGGCCGGGAGCGGCTGAGGTGAGCGTGGAGGATGAACTGGCGAGAGTGATTCCAGTCGTTGAGGCGATTGCGCAGCGGTTCGAAGTATGGATCTCTATTGATACGTCCAAACCTGAAGTGATCCGCGAATCGGCGCGCGTCGGGGCGCACATCATTAATGACATCCGTTCGCTAACGGAACCGGGGGCGCTGGAAGCCGCCGCCGAAACAGGATTGCCGGTTTGCCTGATGCATATGCAGGGCAACCCTAAAAATATGCAGCAGGCGCCGCACTATGTCGATGTTTTTGAAGAGGTTAACCGCTTCTTTATTGAGCATATCGCCCGTTGTGAAGCGGCAGGCATCGCAAAAGAAAAATTGTTACTCGACCCGGGCTTCGGTTTCGGTAAAAATCTTAGCCATAATTACCAACTTCTTGCCCGACTTTCAGAATTCCATCACTTTGGCTTGCCGCTGTTGGTCGGAATGTCGCGTAAATCAATGGTTGGCCAGCTGCTTAACGTCGGGCCGGATCAGCGCCTGAGCGGCAGTCTTGCTTGTGCCGTCGTTGCGGCAATGCAGGGGGCGCATATCATCCGAGTTCACGACGTGAAAGAAACCGTAGAAGCTATGCGCGTGGTTGAAGCCACACTTTCAGCGAAGGAAAACAAACGCTATGAGTAACCGTAAATATTTTGGCACCGATGGCATTCGTGGACGTGTCGGCGATAGTCCAATCACGCCTGATTTCGTTCTGAAGCTGGGTTGGGCGGCGGGTAAAGTTCTGGCTCGTCACGGCTCGCGTAAAATCATCATCGGAAAAGACACGCGTATTTCCGGCTATATGCTGGAGTCTGCCCTTGAGGCCGGGCTGGCCGCGGCCGGGCTGTCGGCATCTTTTACCGGCCCGATGCCAACGCCTGCTGTAGCGTATTTGACGCGAGCGTTCCGCGCTGAAGCTGGCATCGTTATTTCTGCTTCCCATAATCCTTTTTACGATAACGGCATTAAATTCTTTTCCATCGACGGCACCAAACTGCCTGACGAAGTGGAAGAAGCCATTGAAGCTGAAATGGAAAAAGAGATCACCTGCGTAGATTCCGCCGAACTGGGTAAAGCCAGCCGCATCGTTGATGCCGCAGGACGCTATATCGAATTTTGCAAAGGCACTTTCCCGAACGAGCTGAGCCTGAACGGGTTAAAAATTGTGGTGGACTGCGCCAACGGGGCAACCTACCACATCGCGCCGAACGTACTGCGTGAGCTGGGCGCAACCGTTATTGCCGTTGGCTGTGAGCCTGACGGCGTTAATATCAACGAAAAATGCGGTGCAACAGACGTTCGCATGTTGCAGGAAAGGGTGCTGGCGGAAAAGGCCGACCTCGGTATCGCATTTGACGGCGACGGCGATCGCGTCATCATGGTTGATAACCAGGGTCTTAAAGTAGACGGCGACCAGATCCTTTACATTATCGCCCGCGAGGGGCTGCGTCAGGGCCAGCTGCGCGGCGGTGCGGTTGGCACCTTGATGAGCAATATGGGCCTTGAGCTGGCGCTCAAACAGCTTGGTATCCCGTTTGCCCGTGCGAAAGTGGGCGACCGCTACGTGCTGGAAAAATTGCAGGAAAAAGGCTGGAGAATTGGCGCGGAAAACTCCGGTCATATCATTCTGCTTGATAAAACCACAACCGGTGACGGTATTGTTGCAGGTTTGCAAGTGCTTACCGCAATGGTCCGCAATCATATGAGCCTGCACGACCTTTGCAGCGGAATGAAATTATTCCCGCAAATTCTGGTGAACGTGCGGTTTAAAGCCGGCAGTGGCGATCCGCTGGAACATGACAGCGTGAAAAAAGTGACCGCTGAAGTAGAAGAGGCGCTGGGTAATCGTGGGCGCGTTCTGCTGCGTAAATCTGGTACGGAGCCATTAATTCGTGTGATGGTGGAAGGCGAAGATAATACTCTGGTAACGGAATACGCCAATCGCATCGCAGATGCGGTCAAATCCGTTTAATAACATAGCGCCAAAGCGAACAAAAAGGCGGCGCCCACCGCCTGTTTTGTAAGCAAAAATTGGGCCGTTGCTGTTTTTTTCTGCAATCGGTGCAATGTTAAGAAATTGCCCTTGCGCACCACCGCTGCTTTGGTTAGTATTCTCACCCGCTTCAGTGGGTAAACGCAAATTTGCCTGCTTACTGGTTTGAAGCTCAAGGTATGCGGTAACCCCGCAAGGAACAGGTTGATTATGTACGAAGCTCTTTTGGTAGTTTTCCTTATTGTAGCCCTGGGCCTTGTAGGTCTTATCATGCTGCAACAAGGTAAAGGCGCTGATATGGGAGCCTCCTTCGGTGCAGGCGCCTCCGGAACCTTATTCGGCTCAAGTGGTTCAGGTAACTTCATGACCCGCATGACCGCTGTGTTGGCGACGCTGTTCTTCATCATCAGCTTGGTGCTGGGGAATATCAACAGCAACAAAACCAGTAAAGGAAGTGAGTGGGATAATTTAAGTCAGCCAGCGAAATCTGAGCAGACAACGCCAGCGGCACCTACCAGGCCTGCCAGCGATATCCCACAGTAATAAGCAGTAAGCTTCTGTGCGGTAAGATGTGATTACCGTGCGCAAAGTGCCGAGGTGGTGGAATTGGTAGACACGCTACCTTGAGGTGGTAGTGCCCGATTGGGCTTACGGGTTCAAGTCCCGTCCTCGGTACCAAATCCCAGCAATTCTTGCATTTATTGCAATTCTGGCGTAGTATTTGCCACGTTTTCGGACGCGGGGTGGAGCAGCCTGGTAGCTCGTCGGGCTCATAACCCGAAGGTCGTCGGTTCAAATCCGGCCCCCGCAACCACTTTCCCTGAGAGTTCTTTTTCAAAGATACTGTGAGCCATTCGGTGCCTCGCGAAGAATTTAGAAAAAAATTCTCTGGACGGTGTCCGGGCCGCAATTGCGGCATACAGGGTTCAGTTATATAAAGCCCCGATTTATCGGGGTTTTTTGTTATCTGACTTCAGAATAACTGGGCTATATGCCCTTTTTTTATGTCTTGGGGGTGGGCTTGTCCACATTAGAGCAAAAATTAACAGAGATGATTACAGCACCCGTCGAAGCACTGGGCTACGAACTGGTGGGTATCGAATTCATTCGTGGTCGCCAATCTACGCTGCGCATCTATATTGATAGTGAAGACGGCATCAATGTTGATGATTGCGCTGATGTCAGTCACCAGGTCAGTGCAGTGTTAGACGTCGAAGATCCTATCACTGTGGCCTACAACCTTGAAGTTTCCTCACCTGGCCTCGATCGACCAATGTTTATTAGCCAACATTACGTTCGCTATACTGGCGAAGAAGTGAGCATTGTGTTGCGTATGGCCGTGCAAAACCGTCGCAAATGGCAGGGTATTATCAAAGCCGTTGAGGGTGAGATGATCACGGTCACGGTCGAAGGCAAAGACGAAGTGTTCGCACTGAGCAACATCCAGAAAGCGAACCTGGTACCCCACTTTTAATAGTTTGGATTGAGGTGAAAACCCAGGATGAACAAAGAAATTTTGGCTGTTGTAGAAGCAGTTTCCAACGAAAAATCCCTCCCACGCGAGAAGATTTTTGAAGCACTGGAAAGTGCGCTGGCAACGGCGACGAAGAAAAAATATGAGCAAGAGATCGATGTCCGTGTAAGCATCGATCGTAAAAGTGGTGACTTTGATACTTTCCGCCGCTGGGTCATTGTAGAAGAAGTCACCCAGCCGACGCGTGAAATCACCCTTGATGCCGCTCAATTCGAAAACCCTGAGCTGAACGTAGGCGAATACGTTGAAGACCAGATTGAATCTGTAACCTTCGACCGCATTACGACGCAAACGGCTAAGCAAGTTATCGTTCAAAAAGTTCGTGAAGCTGAACGTGCGATGGTTGTGGACCAGTTCCGTGAGCAGGAAGGCGAGATTATTACCGGTGTAGTGAAGAAGGTTAACCGTGATAATATTTCGCTCGAAGTTCGTCCAGTCGATGGTTCTAATACCAGCGCTGAAGCCGTCATCATTCGTGAAGATATGCTGCCACGCGAAAACTTCCGTCCGGGCGATCGTATTCGCGGCGTGCTTTATGCTGTCCGTCCTGAAGCTCGTGGCGCACAGCTGTTCGTTAGCCGTTCCAAACCGGAAATGCTGATTGAACTGTTCCGTATTGAAGTGCCAGAAATCGGCGAAGAAGTCATTGAAATTAAGGCTGCCGCCCGCGATCCGGGTTCTCGTGCGAAAATTGCCGTGAAGACTAATGACAAACGTATCGATCCGGTTGGCGCTTGCGTCGGTATGCGCGGTGCGCGCGTACAGGCAGTTTCCACTGAACTGGGCGGCGAACGTATTGATATCGTGCTGTGGGACGACAACCCGGCGCAGTTTGTTATCAACGCGATGGCCCCTGCTGATGTGGCTTCCATTGTGGTTGATGAAGACAAACACACGATGGATATCGCGGTAGAGGCAGGCAATCTGGCGCAGGCGATTGGCCGTAACGGTCAAAACGTGCGTCTGGCTGCACAGCTAAGCGGCTGGGAACTCAACGTGATGACCGTTGACGATCTACAAGCTAAGCACCAGGCTGAAGCACATGCGGCCATTGATACCTTTACCAAATACCTCGACATTGACGAGGATTTCGCCACCGTGTTGGTTGAAGAAGGTTTCTCAACGCTTGAAGAACTGGCTTACGTGCCAATGAAAGAGCTGCTGGAAGTAGACGGCCTTGATGAAGACACCGTGGAAGCATTACGCGATCGTGCTAAAAACGCCCTCACCACTCTGGCGCTTGCTCAGGAAGAGAGCCTTGGCGACAAAAAACCTCAGGAAGATCTGCTGAATCTTGAAGGTATGGATCGCACGCTGGCCTTTAAACTGGCATCGCATGGAGTGAGCTCGCTGGAAGATCTGGCTGAGCAAGGTGTCGACGACCTGTCAGATATTGAAGGGTTAACCAACGAGAAAGCCGGTGAATTGATCATGGCAGCTCGCAATATTTGTTGGTTTGGCGGCGAAGCGTAATAAACTGTAGCAGGAAGGAACAGCATGACAGATGTAACCGTAAAAGCGCTGGCCGCAGAGATTCAGACCTCCGTGGACCGCCTGGTACAGCAATTTGCTGATGCAGGGATCCCGAAGTCTGCTGATGATTCTGTTTCCGCGCAAGAGAAGCAAACCCTGCTGGCGCACCTGAACCGTGAACACGGTTCAGCACCAGACAAGTTGACATTACAGCGCAAAACGCGCAGTACTTTAAACATTCCAGGTACCGGTGGGAAAAGTAAATCGGTACAAATCGAAGTCCGCAAGAAGCGCACCTTTGTGAAACGTGATCCGCAAGAGGCTGAACGTCTCGCAGCGGAAGAACAGGCGCAGCGTGAAGCGGAAGAGCAAGCCCAACGTGAGGCGCAGGAAGCTGCCAATCGTCAGGCGCAAGAAAAAGCTAAGCGTGAAGCTGAAGAAAAAGCTAAGCGTGAAGCCGCTGATAAAGCGAAACGTGAAGCTGCGGAAAAAGACAAAGTGAGCAATCAACAATCTGACGATATGACGAAAACCGCCCAGGCCGATAAAGCCCGCCGCGAAGCAGAAGCTGCTGAGCTTAAGCGTAAAGCGGAAGAAGAAGCCCGTCGCAAACTAGAAGAAGATGCCCGTCGTGTAGCGGAAGAAGCCCGTAAAATGGCTGAAGCTAACGCCGGCGTCTGGACGGAAGAAGAGAAAGTGGAAGACGACAAAACTGATTACCACGTAACCACTTCTCAGCATGCCCGCCAGGCAGAAGACGAAAACGACCGTGAAGTAGAAGGCGGCCGTACTCGTGCTCGTACTACTGCTACCAAAGCTCCACGCCAGAAGAAAGGCGGCAAGCACGGCGAATCCAAAGCTGACCGCGAAGAAGCGCGTGCAGCGGTTCGCGGCGGCAAAGGCAAGCGTAAACCTAGCACCCTGCAACAGGGCTTCAATAAGCCTGCGCAGGCGGTTAACCGCGACGTTGTCATCGGCGAAACCGTTACCGTTGCAGAGCTGGCTAATAAAATGGCCGTCAAAGGCTCCCAGGTCATCAAAGCGATGATGAAGCTGGGCGCGATGGCGACCATTAACCAGGTCATCGATCAGGAAACCGCACAGCTGGTTGCCGAAGAGATGGGCCACAAAGTCATCCTGCGTCGTGAAAACGAGCTGGAAGAGGCGCTGATGAGCGACCGTGATACCGACGCAGTGGCTGAGTCCCGCGCGCCGGTTGTTACCATCATGGGTCACGTTGACCACGGTAAAACCTCTCTGCTTGACTACATTCGTTCTACTAAAGTGGCGTCCGGCGAAGCGGGTGGTATTACCCAGCACATCGGTGCATATCACGTAGAAACCGACAACGGCATGATCACCTTCCTGGATACCCCGGGCCACGCAGCCTTTACTTCTATGCGTGCTCGTGGTGCTCAGGCAACGGATATCGTAGTGCTGGTTGTTGCAGCGGACGATGGCGTAATGCCACAAACTATCGAAGCAATCCAGCACGCGAAAGCGGCGCAGGTGCCGGTAGTGGTTGCAGTGAACAAAATCGATAAGCCAGAAGCCGATCCAGATCGCGTTAAGCAAGAACTGTCCCAGTACGGCATCATGCCGGAAGAGTGGGGCGGTGAAAGCCAGTTCATCCACGTGTCAGCGAAAGCCGGTACCGGTATCGACGAACTGCTGGACGCCATTCTGCTGCAGGCCGAAGTTCTGGAACTGAAAGCGATGCGTACAGGCATGGCAAGCGGCGTGGTTATCGAATCCTTCCTGGATAAAGGTCGTGGTCCGGTAGCAAGCGTTCTGGTTCGCGAAGGCTCGCTGAACAAAGGCGATATCGTGCTGTGCGGCTTTGAATATGGCCGTGTGCGTGCAATGCGTGACGAACTTGGTCGTGAAGTGGCCGAGGCTGGTCCTTCTATCCCCGTTGAGATCCTTGGCCTGTCCGGTGTTCCGGTAGCGGGTGATGAAGTTACCGTTGTTCGTGATGAGAAAAAAGCGCGTGAAGTTGCTTTGTACCGTCAGGGTAAATTCCGCGAAGTGAAACTGGCTCGCCAGCAGAAATCTAAACTGGAAAACATGTTCGCCAACATGACCGAAGGCGAAGTGTCCGAAGTGAACATCGTGCTGAAAGCAGACGTTCAGGGTTCTGTGGAAGCGATCAGCGATTCCCTGCTGAAGCTCTCTACCGATGAAGTGAAAGTGAAAATCATCGGTTCCGGCGTGGGCGGTATCACCGAGACTGACGCAACGCTTGCTGCGGCTTCTAACGCTATTCTGGTTGGCTTCAACGTGCGTGCCGATGCTTCTGCTCGCCGCGTTATCGAAGCGGAAAGCCTGGATCTGCGTTACTACTCCGTCATCTACAATCTGATCGACGAAGTGAAAGCGGCGATGAGCGGCATGCTTTCTCCGGAACTCAAACAACAAATCCTCGGCTTGGCCGAAGTGCGCGATGTGTTCAAATCACCGAAGTTTGGTGCCATCGCAGGTTGTATGGTTACCGAGGGCGTGGTCAAACGTCACAACCCAATCCGTGTACTGCGCGACAACGTGGTTATCTATGAAGGCGAGCTGGAATCCCTGCGCCGCTTCAAAGATGATGCCAACGAAGTGCGTAACGGCATGGAATGTGGTATCGGCGTTAAGAACTACAACGATGTGCGCGTTGGCGATGTTATCGAAGTCTTCGAAATCATCGAAATCCAGCGTACGATCGCCTGATAGAGTCCGGGAAACCGGTAATATCTTAAGGGGGGCCGAGCGCCCCCCGATTTGTATGGAGAATTTATTATGGCGAAAGAATTCGGTCGCCCGCAGCGCGTATCTCAGGAATTGCAGAAAGAAATCGCAATTATCCTGCAGCGCGAAATCAAAGATCCGCGTCTGGGCATGATGACCACCGTTTCCGGTGTCGAAGTGTCACGCGATCTGGCCTATGCCAAAGTTTTTGTCACCTTCCTGAACGACAAAGATGAAGATGCCATCAAAGAAGGCATCAAAGTCTTGCAGGATGCTTCCGGCTATATTCGTACCCTGATTGGTAAAGCGATGCGCCTGCGTATCGTCCCTGAACTGACCTTCTTCTACGATAACTCACTGGTTGAAGGGATGCGCATGTCCAATCTGGTCTCCAATGTCATTCGTAATGATGACGAGCGTCGCGTAAACGATTCGGATGACAGCAAGGAGGATTGATGAGTCGTCCTCGTCGTCGTGGTCGTGATATCCATGGCGTGCTGCTGTTGGACAAGCCGCAGGGCTTGTCTTCCAACGATGCACTGCAAAAAGTAAAGCGCATCTATAACGCGAACCGCGCCGGTCATACCGGGGCGCTGGATCCACTGGCTACCGGCATGCTGCCGATTTGCCTGGGTGAAGCAACCAAGTTTTCGCGCTATTTGCTGGATTCAGATAAGCGTTACCGCGTCATTGCCCGCCTTGGGCAGCGTACTGATACCTCTGATGCCGACGGCACGGTTGTTCAGGAACGCCCGGTTACGTTTAGCGAGCAGGAGCTTATGGCTGCGCTGGAAAGCTTCCGTGGTGAGACTATGCAGGTGCCGTCAATGTATTCGGCGCTTAAACACCAGGGTAAGCCGCTGTACGAATATGCCCGCCAGGGAATTGAAGTTGAGCGTGAAGCACGTCCAGTTACCGTTTACGAGCTGCTGTTTATTCGCCATGAAGGCGATGAGCTGGAACTTGAGATCCATTGTTCAAAGGGCACTTACATCCGTACCATCACTGACGATCTGGGTGAAAAGCTGGGCTGCGGTGCGCACGTGACTTTCCTGCGTCGCCTGGCCGTGAGCAAATATCCCGTTGAACGTATGGTGACGCTTGAACATCTGAATGCGCTTCTTGAACAGGCTCAGCAACAGGAAATCGATCCCGCCGTGCTGTTAGATCCGTTGCTGATGCCAATGGACAGCCCGGCTTCAGATTTCCCTGTCGTGAACTTATTACCTGCTGTGGCAGGCTATTTCAGGAATGGGCAGCCGGTGCAGGTTGCGGGCGTTCCTGCCGAAGGCCTGGTGCGCGTCACCGAAGGTGAGGAAGCAAAGTTCATCGGCATGGGTGAAATTGATGATGATGGACGCGTAGCGCCTCGTCGTCTGGTAGTGGAGTATCCCGCCTGACCTCCGTAGTTATCTTGCGATAATAGGTTGCTACAGGTAAAATAGGCGGCTTAGCATTCGAACATTGTCTGACAATAGTTTCGGGTGTGTACTGGGGTTGCTGAATTAGAGATCGGCACCCTGTTTTTTTATCTATAATTCTGGAGTTGAAAATGTCTCTAAGCGTTGAAGCTAAAGCTAAAATCGTTTCTGAGTTTGGTCGTGATAATAACGACAGCGGTTCTACCGAAGTTCAGGTTGCACTGCTGACTGCACAGATTAACCACCTGCAGGGTCACTTTGCAGAGCACAAAAAAGATCACCACAGCCGTCGTGGTCTGCTGCGTATGGTTTCTCAGCGTCGTAAACTGCTCGACTACCTGAAGCGTAAAGATGTAGCACGTTACACCAGCCTGATCGAGCGTCTGGGCCTGCGTCGCTAAGTCTTGCGAGTTTCAGAAAAGGGGGCCTGTTAAGGCCCCTTTTTTCAATCTGACGGCAGCAATTCTATGGAAACTAATGTATTGTTGCTGTGTGTGATCTTTATTGCAGAGGTTCGCGCGGCTAATGAGAGGCTTTATCCGCAAGGGCGGGTCAGGGTTGTCATTAGTCGCGAGGATGCTATAGAGATCGGGTCATAACGGCACCGCGTGAAGTCACCGGAAGCCTAAGAATCTAAAGGATATTATCTTGCTAAATCCGATCGTTCGTAAATTTCAGTACGGTCAGCATACGGTCACATTAGAGACCGGTATGATGGCGCGCCAGGCTACCGCAGCAGTAATGGTAAGCATGGACGATACTGCGGTATTCGTAACCGTAGTAGGGCAGAAAAAAGCTAAAGCAGGTCAGGACTTCTTCCCGCTGACCGTTAACTATCAGGAGCGTACTTACGCTGCTGGCCGTATCCCGGGCAGCTTCTTCCGTCGTGAAGGCCGTCCAAGCGAAGGCGAAACGCTGATTGCGCGTCTGATTGACCGCCCGGTGCGTCCGCTGTTCCCGGAAGGTTTCGTTAACGAAGTGCAGGTTATTGCTACCGTAGTTTCCGTAAACCCACAGGTTCACCCTGACATCGTTGCCATGATCGGCGCTTCTGCCGCGCTGAGCCTGTCTGGTATACCATTTAATGGTCCAATTGGTGCCGCTCGTGTGGGCTACATCAACGACCAGTACGTTCTGAACCCAACTGCAGACGAACTGAAAACCAGCAAGCTGGATCTGGTTGTCGCCGGTACAGAAGGTGCTGTGCTGATGGTTGAGTCCGAAGCAGAACTGCTGAGCGAAGACCAGATGCTGGGCGCGGTGGTATTCGGCCACGAACAACAGCAGGTTGTTATCCAGAACATCAACTCCCTGGTTGCCGAAGCCGGCAAACCACGTTGGGACTGGCAGCCAGAAGCTGTTGATGCCGCGTTGAACGCACGCGTTGCCTCTCTGGCAGAATCCCGCCTGAGCGACGCTTACCGTATCACTGAGAAACAAGAACGTTACGCTCAGGTTGATGCCATTAAAGCTGACGTTATCGCTACGCTGACTGCAGAAGACGAATCTCTGGATGCGGGCGAGCTGTCTGACCTGCTGCACGCTATCGAGAAAAACGTTGTACGTAGCCGTATCCTGGCTGGCGAACTGCGCATCGACGGCCGTGAAAAAGACATGATCCGTGGCCTGGACGTGCGTACTGGCGTTCTGCCGCGTACTCACGGTTCCGCGCTGTTCACCCGTGGTGAAACTCAGGCGCTGGTAACCGCGACTCTGGGCACCGCTCGTGACGCACAGAACCTGGACGAGTTGATGGGCGAACGTACCGACAACTTCCTGTTCCACTACAACTTCCCTCCGTACTCCGTGGGCGAAACAGGCATGGTCGGTTCTCCTAAGCGTCGTGAGATTGGTCATGGTCGTCTGGCTAAGCGTGGCGTACTGGCCGTTATGCCAGAAGCCGATCGTTTCCCATACACCGTACGTGTAGTGTCTGAAATCACTGAATCCAATGGTTCTTCTTCCATGGCTTCCGTGTGTGGCGCTTCTCTGGCGCTGATGGACGCAGGCGTGCCTATCAAAGCCGCAGTAGCGGGCATCGCGATGGGCCTGGTAAAAGAAGGCGACAACTTCGTCGTTCTGTCTGACATCCTGGGTGATGAAGACCACCTGGGCGACATGGACTTTAAGGTTGCCGGCAGCCGTGAAGGTATCTCTGCTCTGCAGATGGATATCAAAATCGAAGGCATCACCCGCGAAATCATGCAGGTGGCTCTGAACCAGGCTAAAGGTGCGCGTCTGCATATCCTTGGCGTCATGGAACAGGCTATCAACGCGCCACGCGGCGATATCTCCGAGTTTGCTCCACGTATTCACACCATTAAGATCAACCCGGACAAGATCAAAGACGTGATCGGTAAGGGCGGCTCTGTTATTCGTGCGCTGACCGAAGAAACCGGCACCACCATCGAAATCGAAGATGATGGCACCGTAAAAATTGCAGCGACCGATGGCGACAAAGCGAAACACGCTATTCGTCGTATCGAAGAAATTACCGCTGAAATCGAAGTTGGCCGTATCTATCAGGGTAAAGTCACTCGTATCGTTGATTTCGGTGCGTTCGTTGCTATCGGCGGCGGCAAAGAAGGTCTGGTGCACATCTCTCAAATCGCTGACAAGCGCGTAGAGAAAGTGACCGACTACCTGCAGATGGGTCAGGAAGTACCGGTTAAGGTACTGGAAGTTGACCGTCAGGGCCGCGTCCGTTTAAGCATCAAAGAAGCAACCGAGCAGTCCCCGGCTGAAGGTGCAGCACCCTCTGCCCCAGAAGCAGCTGAGTAAGCTTTACCGATTGAGCTCTCCATGGCGACATGGAGAGCTGTTTATTACGGAGCAGGATGCTCCGTTTTAGCAGCCGGCGAACAGAGGACGTTCATTCAATTGTTGTCTTCGGGAGTGGGAAATGAAGCCTTTTTTGCGCTGGTGTTTCGTTGCGACAGCTCTCACGCTGGCAGGATGCAGCAACTCTGCCTGGCGTAAAAGCGAAGTCCTGGCGGTGCCATTGCAACCGACTTTGCAGCAAGAAGTCATCCTGGCACGCATGGAACAAATACTTGCCAGTCGGGCTTTAACCGATGATGAACGCGCACAGCTTTTATATGAGCGCGGAGTGTTGTATGATAGCCTCGGCTTGCGGGCTCTGGCGCGAAATGATTTTTCACAAGCGCTGGCAATCCGCCCCGATATGCCTGAAGTATTCAATTACTTAGGCATATATTTAACGCAGGCAGGCAATTTTGATGCTGCCTATGAAGCGTTTGATTCTGTACTTGAGCTTGATCCAACTTACAACTACGCGCATTTAAATCGCGGTATCGCCCTCTATTACGGTGGTCGTTATCGTTTAGCGCAAGATGATCTGCTAGCGTTTTATCAAGACGATCCCAATGATCCGTTCCGCAGTCTGTGGCTCTATATTGCCGAAAGCAATCTGGATGCTAAACAGGCCAAAGTGGCGTTACAACAGCGCCTCGATAAAGCGGATAAAGAACAATGGGGATGGAACATTGTCGAGTTCTACCTGGGGAACATTAGCGAAAAAACGCTAATGGAACGCCTCAAGGCGGACGCAACGGATAACACCTCGCTCGCTGAGCATCTCAGTGAAACCAACTTCTATTTAGGTAAGTACTACCTAAGTCTGGGGGAAAAGGACAGCGCTACGGCACTGTTCAAGTTAGCGGTCGCTAACAACGTACACAACTACGTTGAGCATCGTTATGCATTGTTGGAATTAGCGCTCTTGGGCCAGGAGCAAGATGACCTGGCAGAATCGGACCAGCAATAGCTGACGAACAACGATCAGCCCATAAACTTTAATCTTTAAAGTCATCGCCTTAACGGGTGAGGGCGTTTTTGTTCGTTAATCAACTAAATTTGAGCCGGTTCACACTTTTCAATGAAAATTGCAGATCAATTTCACGATGAGTTACGTAGACTGGCCGCCATCAACGAGGCACATGTACTACATGACTGATATCATCGAAACCACTTTTACCGATCTGGGGCTGAACGCCTCCATCCTTAAAGCCCTGAGCGATCTGGGTTACGAAAAGCCATCTCCAATCCAGGCAGAGTGTATTCCACATCTGTTGGGTGGCCGCGATGTACTGGGTATGGCCCAGACAGGCAGCGGCAAAACCGCAGCGTTCTCTTTACCGCTGCTGCATAATCTCGATCCTGAGCTTAAAGCACCGCAAATCCTGGTGCTGGCGCCGACCCGCGAACTGGCGGTTCAGGTTGCAGAAGCCATGACAGATTTCTCTAAACATATGCATGGCGTAAACGTTGTGGCCCTTTACGGCGGCCAGCGTTATGACGTGCAGCTGCGCGCCCTGCGTCAGGGACCACAAATTGTTGTTGGTACCCCGGGTCGCCTGCTCGATCACTTAAAACGCGGCACGCTGAACCTGTCCAGCCTGAAAGGTCTGGTGCTGGATGAAGCGGATGAAATGCTGCGTATGGGCTTCATCGAAGACGTTGAAACCATTATGGCGCAGATCCCGGAAGGTCATCAGACCGCGCTGTTCTCTGCAACCATGCCGGAAGCCATTCGTCGTATTACCCGTCGCTTTATGAAAGAGCCGCAGGAAGTACGCATTCAGTCAAGCGTTACCACACGTCCTGATATCAGCCAGAGCTACTGGACCGTGCACGGTATGCGTAAAAACGAAGCGCTGGTGCGTTTCCTGGAAGCAGAAGATTTTGATGCGGCGATTATCTTCGTTCGTACCAAAAATGCGACCCTGGAAGTGGCTGAAGCGCTGGAGCGTAGCGGTTATAACAGCGCCGCGCTGAACGGTGACATGAACCAGGCCCTGCGTGAGCAGACTCTGGAGCGCCTGAAAGATGGTCGTCTGGATATCCTGATCGCCACCGACGTTGCGGCCCGTGGCCTGGACGTTGAGCGCATCAGCCTGGTTGTTAACTATGACATCCCGATGGACTCCGAATCCTACGTTCACCGTATCGGTCGTACCGGCCGCGCGGGTCGTGCTGGCCGTGCGCTGCTGTTCGTTGAGAACCGCGAGCGTCGTCTGCTGCGCAACATTGAACGCACCATGAAGTTGACGATTCCAGAAGTTGAGCTGCCAAACCGTGAACTGCTGAGCGAGCGCCGCCTGGCTAAGTTTGCTGCTAAAGTTCAGCAGCAGCTGGAAAGCAGCGATCTGGATCTCTACCGTGGCCTGCTGGCAAAAATTCAGCCTTCCGCTGAAGAAGAGCTGGATATCGAAACGCTGGCAGCAGCGCTGCTGAAAATGGCGCAGGGCGAACGTCCTCTGATCCTGCCACCGGATGCGCCGATGCGTCCACGTCGTGAGTTCAAAGAACGTGACGATCGTTTCGAGCGTCGTTCAGATCGTAACGATCGTGGCCCACGTTCAGATCGTCCACAGCGTGATGGCGAAGCACCGGCTCGTCGCGAACGTCGTGACGTTGGCGATATGGAACTGTACCGTATCGAAGTTGGCCGTGATGACGGCGTTGAAGTTCGTCATATCGTTGGCGCGATCGCTAACGAAGGCGACATCAGCAGCCGTTACATCGGTAACATCAAGCTGTTTGGTACGCACTCCACCATCGAACTGCCAAAAGGCATGCCTGGTGAAGTTCTGCAGCACTTTACCCGTACTCGTATTCTGAACAAGCCGATGAATATGCAGCTGATGGGTGATGCGCAGCCGCGTACTGACCGCGGTGGCGAACGCCGTGGCGGCGGTGCGGGTCGCGGATTCGGCGGCGAGCGTCGTGAGGGCGGTCGCGGTCCACGTCGCGATGGCCCGGCAGGCGCAGGTCGTAGCTTTAGCGGTGAACGCCGTGAAGGCGGTCGTGGCCCACGTCGTGATGATGGCGCAGCACCTGCTCGTCGTCGTTCAACCGAAGCTTAATTAGCCGAAGTTTATGCCTGCGATTGTGTCGCAGGCAGTCATAAAAGTCCTGGTTGATAAAACCGGGATTTTTTTTATCCAAAATGTACTCATGTACTGGTACAATAATCCGCAGTCAAACCTGTCGCATCGACAGCGGTTTATTGTTTTCAGGAATTCATATGTCAATCTTATCGACCACCAAAGCCTCGCCCTCTATTCTCGGCGGCGTGATGATAATTGGTGGCACAATTATTGGTGCGGGCATGTTCTCACTGCCGGTGGTGATGGCTGGAAGCTGGTTTTTCTGGTCGCTAGCCGCGCTGGTGTTCACCTGGTTTTGCATGCTGCATTCCGGGCTGATGATTCTGGAAGCCAACCTCAACTACCGCGTTGGCGCAAGCTTTGATACGGTCACAAAAGATCTGCTGGGTAAAGGCTGGAATCTGATCAACGGACTTTCCATCGCTTTCGTGCTGTATATCCTGACCTACGCCTACATTTCGGCAAGCGGTTCGGTTATTCATCACACGTTAAGCGAGATGTCAGTCGACTTGCCTGCCAGGTTTGCCGGGCTGATTTTCGCCCTTATAGTGGCGTTTATTGTCTGGCTGAGCACGCGAGCCGTAAGCCGCATGACGACGATCGTCCTCGGCGCAAAAATCCTGACCTTCTTTATGACCTTTGGCGGATTAATGTGGCATGTCGAACCGCAAATCTTGCTCGACAAGCAGGCGATTAATCCCAGCTATTTTCCGTACCTTTTTATGACGCTGCCATTCTGCCTGGCCTCTTTTGGCTACCATGGCAACGTGCCAAGCCTGATGAAATACTACGGCAAAAACCCGCAAACCATTAAGCGCTGTCTGATGTGGGGCACGGTGATGGCGCTGGTGCTGTATGTCATCTGGCTGGTTGGCAGCATGGGCAATATCCCACGCGGCGATTTTATTGCCATTGCTGATAAAGGCGGGAATATCGATGTGCTGGTGCAGGCGCTGAGCGGCGTTCTGAACAGCCGCACGCTGGATTTGCTGCTGATCGTCTTCTCTAACTTTGCCGTTGCCAGCTCGTTTCTGGGCGTGACGCTCGGCCTGTTCGATTACCTGGCCGATCTGTTTAAGTTTGACGACAGCCCGTCCGGGCGTCTGAAAACCGCGCTGGTCACGTTTATTCCACCGATGCTTGGCGGCGCTATCTGGCCGGACGGCTTTATTTACGCCATTGGTTTTGCCGGGCTCGCGGCCACAATCTGGGCTGCAATCGTGCCTGCGCTATTGGCGAGAGCGTCACGCCGTAAGTTTGGCAGCCCGCTTTACCGCGTATGGGGCGGGAATAAAATGATCGCGCTGATTATCATCTTCGGGGTGGGCAATGCGGTGATACATATTCTGTCGAGCTTCAATCTGCTGCCGGTCTATCATTAAAATTTCGCCCCTCAACCGAGGGGCGAAATCCTTATAAACTCTCGTGTACATCCATTGCCAGATCGAACGAATGCAGCCGGGCCTGGCTATCAAAAATCTGCCCGTTGACCATGATTTCATCCGCCTGAGTTTCGCGCAGCAGCGAAATCAATCCATGACGCACTTTCGCCTTATCGCCAACCAGCGACATGCTCAGCGCCTGCTGCACGCCGTACTGCTCGCCCGCGCTCCAGAAGCTGTCCATATTCTCGATTGGCGCCGGCAGCAGCCCGGTTTCGCCGCGACGCAGTTTGACGAAAGCCTGCTGCATAGACGTAAACAGGAATTCCGCATCGCGATTGCTGTCTGCGGCGATGATATTGATGCAGACCATGGCGTACGGTTTTTCCAGCCGTTCGGACGGTTTGAACTGGGCGCGATAAAGCTGCAATGCCTGGAAAAGCATATCCGGCGCGAAGTGCGAGGCAAAGGCAAACGGCAGACCAAGCTGTGCCGCAAGCTGCGCGCTGTAAAGGCTGGATCCCAGCAGCCAGACCGGAATTCTGGTGTTGTAACCGGGAACCGGGCGCACGGCCGGGTTTGGATCGGCTGCATCAAACCACGACACCAGCTCGTTCACATCCCGCGGGAAATTATCGATATCGCCGCTCATATGACGACGCAGCGCCATCATCGTACGCTGATCGCTTCCCGGCGCGCGGCCCAGCCCAAGATCGATACGCCCCGGATAGAGCGTCTCCAGCGTACCAAACTGCTCGGCAATCACTAACGGCGAGTGGTTGGGCAGCATCACGCCGCCGGAACCCAGACGCAGCGTTTGGGTATTGGCTGCAAGGTAGCCAATCAGGACGGACGTTGCCGCGCTGGCAATGCCGGTCATATTGTGGTGTTCCGCCAGCCAGTAGCGGTGATAGCCGCGTTTTTCAGCCAGGCGTGCGAGATCGAGAGAGCGATGGAACGCATCAGCGACCTGCGATCCTTGCGGGACCGGCGACAGGTCCAGCAGCGAAAAAGGAACGTGGGTAATGTCAGACATAACGGCTCACTTTGTTAGACGAAGTGGTTACTTCGTTTGCTGATAGTTAACTTCAGTATTGCGCAAAATCATCAGCAATTAAGTAACAAAGTGAGCCTTTTCTCAGGCGGGGTTAATCAGTTCCAGCCCGGCGACGCGATGCCAGTAGCCGTTGCAATCGCTTTGCGAAGTGAGTTTCAGCGGCGCTGAGCCGTTTTCGTTGGCGCGGAAGGTTTCCAGCACTTGCAGGGTGTCCACGCCCATGGGCGACAGGCGAACCATATCCACCAGGCCTTTCATCGAGACCAGTTCGTTACCAAGGTTATAGACGTAGCCGCTCATTGTCTGAATGCCGTTAAGCACAAAAACCTGCTGATTTTCCTGCGACAGCATATTGCGCCCGGTTGGATATTTGCTGCAGCAGGTTTCACACTCGTCTTTTGCCCGGTCTTCAGAGCGGGCGGTAAAGCAGCGGGCAGAGTAAGCGAGCGGCAAATGTCCGTAGCTCAGTACTTCAACTTCAAACTGGTGACGGATACCCAGCTCATCGCACTGGTTTAGCAAATTCTCCAGCCAGTCGCGGGAAAGTTCTACCGGCATACACCAGCGCGTCATCCCTTGCTTAAGGAGCAGGCGCAGCGTCACCGCGTTGTAGCAGTTAAGCGCATGGCCTGCGACAAACGGCAGTTTGCGCTCGGCAGCAACGTTCACGGCGCCAAGGTCGCTGGCTTCAATCAGAAATTCGCCGTTATCGACGTAGCGTTTCAGCTCGTTTAGCTCGGAAGGCGCCTGCACCAGCGCAAGCGTTGAAAGCACGACTTGCTTTCCCTCACCGGCCAGCATCTTTGCCATATCCAGCCAGTCGCCTACTTTCGTTGCGCGGCGTTTACTGCATACGGTTTCTCCGAGATAAACCACATCGGCGCGGCTTTTAGCCGCCGCCTGGTAAAAGCTTTCCAGCGTCTCTTTTGACCAGTAATACAGCACCGGTCCTAATGAATATTTCATCTGATTTCCTACTGCCATTTGCGATGATATGCGCCGAGGGTGGTTTGCGTGCCTTCCGCCATCGCGCCAAGCGCGTCCATCCAGGCCGGCTGTGCGCGATAGCTTTCCGGGGCGGCCATACAGCGATCTATTGCCTGACGCCAGACTTTGGCGACCTGGCTGACATACGCCGGGCTACGCTGGCGGCCTTCAATTTTCACCGACGCAATATTGGCGGCATAGAGCTCGGGCAGCAGTTCGAGGGTATTGAGACTGGTCGGTTCTTCAAGCGCGTGATATTTCTGCTTGTCTACCAGATAACGGCCTTTACACAGCGTTGGATAACCGGC
Source organism: Cedecea colo (assembly GCF_011808225.1). Classification (GTDB taxonomy): domain Bacteria; phylum Pseudomonadota; class Gammaproteobacteria; order Enterobacterales; family Enterobacteriaceae; genus Dryocola; species Dryocola colo. Next base: position 153,374 of record NZ_SOYS01000003.1, read on the forward strand.
GTTTTCGCCGTCCTGATATCTGTCGATCAGCACGTCGTTAAGGCGGGATTCCAGCCCCTGCGGCGTTTGCTGCCAGCGAACAAAGCGCGCCGGAGAACAGGCACCGACGGTATTCGGGGATTCGCCGGTCAGATAAGAAGAAAGATAGCAGCGGCCTTCGGCCATAATACACAGGCTGCCAAAGGCAAAAACCTCCAGCGGAACAGGAGTGACGCGCGCCAATTGCTTCACCTGATGAATCGACAGCACGCGCGGCAGCACGACGCGAGACACGTCAAAGTTACGCTGATAGAAGCGAATGGCCTCTTCGTTGGTCGCGGAGGCCTGCACCGACACGTGACGCTCAATATGCGGATAACGTTGCGCTGCATACTCCAGCATCGCCAGGTCCGCCAGAATCAGGGCATCGGCGCCAATCTGTGCGGCCATATCTACCGCTCGCTGCCAGCGTACGTAGCCGTCCGGATGCGCGAAAGTATTGATGGCGATGTGCAGCTTACGGCCACGCTGATGCACGTAGCTGACCGCTTCCTGTAGTTTCTTTTCCGTAAAATTCAGTCCGGCAAAATGACGGGCGTTAGTGTCATCTTTCAGACCGATATAGACCGCGTCGGCACCGTTATCGATGGCCGCTTTTAACGCCGGTAAATTTCCGGCAGGGCAAAGCAACTCCATAATGTATCCTGCATCATCGGGTATCCTGAAAGGTGACCCGCGCAGCCCGGCGTGGGCTGCAAAATTGTTAACGAACTGGGATTTTAATTAACCTGTCGGCGACAAATTTTGATTTAAGGCAGCTAATGGCGTATTGATGGCAACCATTGGGGGTAGTTAAAACTAACGCAATTGTTGATTTGCACCGCTATGGCGTTCGGCGGGTATGGCAAAATAGCAAAAAATTTTCTCAAGGAGTAAAGCTCGTGTTGGATAAGCTGCGTTCTCGCCTGGTACAGGTTGGCCCATCTTTATTGCGGACCCCGGTCAAACTGACGCCCTTTGCTCTGAAGCGTCAGCTCCTCGAGCAGCTGCTGGGCTGGCAGTTCCGTCAGGCGCTTGCGGATGGTGAACTTGAGTTTTTACAGGGTCGCTGGCTGAGCATTGAAGTTCGCGATCTTGCTCTGAAGTGGTTTACCTCGGTACAAGGTAATAAGCTGGTCGTTCGTGAAGACGCGTCGGCTGACGTCAGCTTCAGCGCCAGCGCTAACGATTTGCTGATGATCGCCGCGCGCAAACAGGACCCGGACACGTTATTCTTCCAGCGTCGCCTGGTCATTGAAGGCGATACCGAACTCGGTCTGTACGTCAAAAATTTGATGGATGCTATTGAGCTGAACGCAATGCCCGCACCTTTACGCATTGCGCTGCTGCAGCTGGCTAATTTTGTTGAAGCGGGTATGCAATATAAGCCTGTTCCAGAAAGTAACCCGGAAGGTGAGCCATGTTAATTCGAGTAGAAATACCCATCGATGCTCCCGGTATCGACGCCTTATTGCGCCATGCCTTTAACGGTAACGGTGAAGCGGATCTGGTAAAAGATTTGCGAGAGGACGGCCTGTTAACGCTTGGTCTGGTCGCTACGGATGACGAAGGTCAGGTGGTGGGCTATGTCGCATTCAGCCCGGTTGCCGTAGAAGGTGAGGAGCTACAGTGGGTGGGGCTTGCGCCTTTAGCGGTAGAAGAAGCGTATCGCGGCCAGGGGCTGGCGAAAAAGCTGGTTTACGAAGGGCTTGATTCCCTTAATGAATTCGGCTACGCCGCGGTTGTGGCGCTGGGTCAGCCTGAAATGTACCACCGCTTTGGCTTTGTGCCTGCCGCCCGGTTTGGTTTGCGCAGCACCTGGCCTGATACCGAAGCCGCCTTCCAGATCTATCCTCTGGCGGAGGATGCGCTAAACGGCGTCAGCGGGCTGGTGGAATATCACGAGCATTTTAACCGCGAGTTCTGAGCCATCATCTTTCGCGCCGCAGAGGCGTTGGCTGCAACGCGAAACTTATTGGGGATTGGTATGGTTTTGAAGATCTGCCAGCAGGTCTTCAAAAGGCAAGCTGCCGTTCACCAGGCGTTCTTTTTGCGTTTTAGTTAGCTGCTTGATGCGATATTCCAGGCGCAACGCGCACGAACGATCGCCCACCGGGCGACTAAATGCCAGCGATAGCTTACCTTTGCCCCGTAAAGCTTTCGCGCCTTTTCCGGCCTGGTGTTGCCCGAAGCGGCGTTCCACATCCGTCGTGATGCCGGTATATAAGCGGTTATCGAGGGTGCGGACTAAATAGAGATACCAGGATGACATAGGGCAAGCGCATAGTTGACATTATTTGCAGAATAACACCGTTCAGGTCGCCCATGGAAACACTTGATGCCATCAGCCGCTGGCTGAACAAACAGCACGTTCTTACCTACTGCGTTGGCGGTAACGAAGATTTATGGTGCGCCAACGCCTTTTATTATTACGATCGCGCGCGCGTAGCGTTTTATTTGCTGACCGAGGCCACTTCCCGACACGGGGAACTCATTGGCAAAGGTTCGTTCGTCGCCGGCACGGTAAACGGGCAGCCCAAAACCGTCGCGCTGATTCGCGGCGTTCAGTTTCGCGGCAAGATTCATATGCTGGACGACAGCGAGGCGGGAAGCATTCGCCATCTTTACTGCAAACGCTTCCCGGTGGCGAGAGTGATGGCGGCCCCCGTCTGGGAAATTCAGCTCGACGAGCTAAAAATGACGGACAACACGCTCGGTTTTGGCAAAAAACTACGCTGGCTGCGGGAAAACTAGGCTCCTAACAGACGCAGCGCCTCGCGGTTAAAGGCCGGCAGGTCTTCCGGAGTACGGCTGGTAACCAGCTGATTATTATCAACGACCACCTCTCTGTCATAGAAGTCGGCGCCGGCATTTTTCACGTCAATTACGATAGGCTTCACTGCGGTCAGCTTGCGTCCGCGAACGACATCGGCGCTGATTAAAAGCTGTGGGCCGTGGCAGATAGCAAAAACGGGCTTGCCGCTGTTCATAAAATCGCGCGTAAAAGTGACGAAGCGTTCATCGCCACGCAGGCTGTCCGGGGAGTGCCCGCCGGGTAGCAGAAGCGCATCGAAATCGGCCGGGCGCACCTCATCAATGGCTTTATCGATGGTGACCTTTGCCTCGCCTTTTTTACCGGTTACGGTTTTACCGGCCTGCTTCTCAATGGTGATAACGTCGTGCCCCGCTTTTCGGAACGCCTCTGCGGGTGAAGTAAATTCTGAATCCTCGAATTCGTCGGTGATCAAGACTGCAATCTTCTTGCTCATAGCTCCTCCATTATCTGTTTCCAGTGCTTAAGCCTGGACCACAGGGCAGACTTTGCAAGCGAACGGACTAGACTTAGATTCATCTGATAAAGGAGCGCCTATGAGCCGGGTATTGATTACGGGAGCGACAGGTCTGGTCGGCGGGCATTTATTACGCCTGCTTAACGACGAGCCGCGGGTCACAAACATTGTGGCCGCTACGCGTCGTCCGCTGCCTCCGATGCGTAAAATGTTCAATCCTCACGATCCGCAGCTTAGCGATGCGCTGGCGCAGCTCACCGAGCCGGTGGATATCGTTTTCTGCTGTCTTGGGACGACGATGAGGGAGGCCGGCAGTAAAGAAGCCTTCGTGCTGGCGGATTATACGCTGGTGGTAGATACCGCGCTGACGGGCCAGCGCCTGGGCGCCAGACATATGCTGGCGGTCAGCGCGATTGGCGCAAACAGCAAATCGCCGTTCTTCTACAATCGCGTCAAAGGAAAAATGGAGGAGGCGCTGATAGCCCAGAACTGGCCGCGTTTAACCATCGGCCGGCCGTCTATGTTACTGGGCCATCGTGAATCACAACGCTTTAACGAATCGTTCTTTGCGCCGCTGTTTAAAATCATGCCTGGGAAATGGAAGTCCATCGAAGCAAGAGATGTCGCCCGGGCGATGCTGCATGAGGCGCTTTCACCTTCTCGTGATAGCGTGGCGATCCTGGATTCCCGGCAGCTACGAGAGATTGCGGCGCATTCGGCGGTTTATTAACCACGGCTTTCCAATACCCTTACAAGAAGCGTAGTATTAGCGCCAATAAATATAAACCACGCTTACGATTGGCAGGGTACTTTTCATGCTTACTCAAACTCCTCACCGGGCGGTCAAATCCTCGTTCGCCTGGTGGAAGCCGGTGCTGTTTTTCACCGTTGTTATTATCGGACTGTGGCTCGTGAAATGGCAGCCGTATTACGGCAAGGCATTTATCGCCGCCGAGACGCACAGCATCGGAAAATCAATTATTGCGCAGCAGGAGGTAAATCCGCTCAAAGCCGCCTGGGATTACGCGATGGTTTATTTCATCGCGGTCTGGAAAGCTGCGGTGCTGGGCGTGATGTTAGGCTCGCTGGTTCAGGTGCTGATCCCAGGGGACTGGCTGATGCGCACCCTCGGCCAGCCGCGTTTTAGCGGCACGCTGTTCGGCACGCTCTTTTCTCTGCCGGGTATGATGTGCACCTGCTGTGCGGCCCCCGTTGCCGCCGGTATGCGCCGCCAGTCGGTTTCAATGGGCGGAGCGCTGGCATTTTGGTTAGGCAATCCGCTGCTCAACCCGGCCACGCTCATTTTTATGGGCTTCGTTCTGGGCTGGCATTTTGCCCTGATTCGCCTGGTCGTTGGAATTATGACGGTGCTGGGCGTGGCAACGCTTGTGCAGCTTTGGGTGAAAGACCAACCTCAGGCCACGGACATTCCCCCGATAGCGCAAGCGATACCGCCGCAGGGTAATTTCCTGCAACGCTGGATGAAAGCGCTGTGGAGCCTGTTCTGGAGCACCATTCCGGTTTATATCATTGCTGTGCTGGCGCTTGGCGCAGCGCGGGTATGGCTGTTCCCGCATGCCGATGGCGCGGTGGGTAACACGCTGTTCTGGGTGATTGTGATGGCGGTTGCCGGCTGCCTGTTTGTCATCCCAACCGCCGCCGAAATTCCGATTATTCAAACCATGATGCTGGCGGGCATGGGCACAGCGCCCGCGCTGGCGCTGCTGATAACGCTGCCCGCCGTTAGTCTTCCGTCGCTTATCATGCTGCATAAGGCCTTCCCGGCGAAAGCGCTGTGGCTTACCGGTGGGCTGGTGACACTAAGCGGTATCCTTGTTGGCACGCTGGCGCTGCTGTAAGAAAGCCCCCTTTCTGAACTTTTTCAGCATAAGATTTGTCATCAGATTGAAACCTCGCCGAAGCGAGGTTTGAGATTGCTCACAAAGAAAGAAAAGCGTGGTGCTCATACTTTGTGGTGCAGTTCATTACGGGGCTTTAACGCAGATAATGAACGACCTGGTTGCTGCTGCCGCGCCAGATAAGCGCCGGGTCTTTCAAATCCTGCACAAACTTGCCGTCGACCAGCACGTTGATCAACTCGACTACTTCGCGCTGGGCGGCGTTCAGCTCATCCATCTTATAACCTGTCCACATCCAGATATCTTTGCCGGGGCACTCCGCCCGCACGCGCTGCACCAGGTGCAGAATATCCGCTACGTTTTGCGGATGCAGCGGATCGCCTCCCGACAGCGATAAACCCTGGCGGCGTATGCGCGTATCGTTCAGATCGCTGATGATGCGATCTTCCATTTTCCGCGTGAACGCCACGCCTGAATTAACTCGCCAGGTGCTTTTGTTGTAGCAGCCCGGACATTCATGCACACAGCCGGAAACAAACAGCGTGCAGCGAGTACCCGGCCCGTTAACGATATCGACCGGATAGTACTGATGCATGTTCACTTAGCCAATCTGCCCGTTGCCAAGGTGCTTCACGCGGCGCTTCACTTCTTCTTGCTTACCGGCGTTAAACGGACGCGCATCCGGGCTGCCCAGATACCCGCAAACGCGGCGGGTAACCGAGACGCGCGCTGCGTCGTGGTTCCCGCATTTCGGACAGGTAAAGCCTTTGCTGGTGCACTCAAACTCGCCGGTAAAGCCGCATTCGTAGCACTCATCGATTGGCGTATTGGTGCCGTAATACGGAACGTGCTGGTAGCTGTAATCCCAGACATCTTCCAGCGCGCGCAGGTTGTGCTGAATATTCGGGTACTCGCCGTAACAGATGAAACCCCCGTTTGCCAGCGGTGGATAAGGCGCTTCAAAGTCGATTTTGTCGTACGGATTGACCTTTTTCTCGACGTCCAGGTGGAAGCTGTTGGTGTAATAGCCTTTGTCGGTCACGCCGGGCACCACGCCAAATTCAGCGGTATCAAGGCGGCAGAAGCGGTCGCACAGATTTTCACTTGGCGTGCTGTACAGGCTGAATCCATAGCCCGTTTCATTTTTCCAGCTCTCGGTGGCCTCACGCAGGCGCGTAACAATCGCCACGGCTTTTTCGCGCAGCGCTTCGCTGTCATAAATATGTTGGTTACCAAACAGCGCGTTCACCGTTTCATGAATGCCGATGTAGCCAAGCGAAATAGAAGCGCGACCGTTTTTGAAGATTTCGGCGACGTCATCGTCAGCTTTCAGGCGCACGCCGCATGCTCCTTCCATATACAAAATTGGCGCCACGCGCGCTTTCACACCTTCCAGACGGGCGATACGCGTCATCAGCGCTTTACGCGCCAGCATCAGGCGGCTGTCTAACAGCTCCCAGAAGCGTGCTTCATCCCCTTTTGCTTCCAGCGCGATGCGCGGCAGGTTCAGGCTGATAACGCCGAGGTTGTTACGGCCATCGTGGACCTGCTCGCCGTTCTCGTTCTCCCAGACGCCGAGGAAGCTGCGGCAGCCCATTGGCGTTTTGAAAGAGCCGGTGACCTTCACCACCCGATCGTAATTCAGAATATCCGGATACATACGCTTGCTGGCGCACTCGAGCGCCAGCTGCTTGATGTCGTAGTTGGCATCGCCGAACTTGTGGTTGAGGCCGTCTTTGATGGCGAATACCAGTTTCGGGAACACGGCGGTTTTGCGATTTTTGCCGAGGCCCGCAATGCGGTTGCGCAGGATAGAAGTCTGGATCAGGCGCGATTCCCAGCTTGTCCCCAGCCCGAAACCGAAGGTGACAAACGGCGTCTGGCCGTTGGCGGTGTGCAGCGTGTTGACTTCATACTCCAGCGACTGGAAGGCGTCGTAGCACTCTTTTTCGGTGCGGGAATGCGCGTAGCCTTCGACATCCGGGATTTGCCACTCTTCCGCCGTTTGGCGGTGTTTTGCGAAGCTTGCCGCCACAAACGGAGCAAGCACTTCATCGATACGGTTGATGGTGGTCCCGCCGTAAATATGGCTGGCGACCTGCGCGATAATCTGGGCGGTAACGGCAGTGGCCGTGGAGATAGATTTTGGTGGCTCAATTTCCGCGTTGCCCATCTTAAAGCCGTGCGTCAGCATGCCTTTCAGATCGATAAGCATGCAGTTAAACATCGGGAAGAACGGAGAATAATCGAGATCGTGATAGTGGATATCGCCACGTTCGTGCGCCTGCACCACATCGCGAGGCAGCAGGTACTGCCTGGCGTAGTGTTTGGCAACGATGCCTGCCAGCAGATCACGCTGGGTCGGGATTACTTTACTGTCTTTATTCGCGTTTTCGTTCAGCAGCGCAGAATTGGTTTGTTCAACCAGACCACGAATTTCCTGGTTCAGACGGCCACGTTTTTCACGTGCAATATCACGGTCGTGGCGATATTCGATATAGGCGCGGGCCAGCTGCTTATAGTTTCCCGCCATCAACTGGTTTTCAACCGCGGTCTGGATCTCGCCGATATCTACCTGGCTGCGGCCTTCCATCTGAGCACGTACAATGTCTGCGACGCGGCCGCAATAATCTGCGTCATCGACTCCCGCTGCTTTAGCCGCACGAAGAATAGCTTCTTTAATGCGCTCTGAAGTGAAAGGCACTTTGCAGCCGTCTCTTTTCATCACATGCGGTGTCATGATCTCTCCGTTTAAATAAGGTTATCCACAAAGGGATGGCGGATTCCGGAAGCGCACACAGGCAGCTTCTGCCAGGGGCTTGCGGATTCAGTCCCGTTTTATCCACAGCTAATCCCCAGATTTATGCTGAGGCGTTTGTTTCCAGAATAGTCGATAAATACAAGATATGGGGGTTGGGTGCATTTTAAAGTCTATATATAGTGCTTGCACCAAAGATGTTTGCGATTTTATTGATACAGGTCAAAGTAAACCGGCCGTTGCAGGAAGGATGGGGGTTAGCGAAGTGAATTCTCCCTCATAAGAGGGAGATAATCAGACGGGCGAGGGCGTGCGCTGTTTAATTTTGCAACCAGTAAACGGCCTCATAAGGCCGCAAGCTGATCTGCCCGGGTTTGCCTGCCGCCCCGTCGTAGTTGCTCATCAATACTTGCCAGTCGCCTTCGAAAGCTTCCGGCATCCACCACTGATTATTGCGGCTGAGGTTGGTTGCCACTACCAGCGTCTGGCCCTGCCATTCGCGGCGGTAACACCACAGATACGGATGCTCCGGCAGCAGATCCTGATAATTGCCCCAAATAAAGACCGGCTGTGCTTTGCGCAGCTTAATCAGTTTCTGGTAGGCGTAAAATACGGAATCAGGCTCGTCCACCGCCGCGCTGGCGTTAATGGTTTGATAGTTATCGCACAGGCCTATCCACGGCGTACCTTTGGTAAAGCCTGCGTTTTCTCCGTTATCCCACTGCATCGGCGTGCGGCTGTTATCGCGGGATTTACTCGCGAGGATTGCCAGCAGGTTATCGCTGTCGCGGCCCTGAGCACGTAGTTCGGCATACATATTGTGACTTTCTACATCCCGATAGTCGATGATGCGGGTGAAGTGGGGATTCGTCATGCCTAACTCTTCGCCCTGGTAGATATACGGCGTGCCCTGCATGCCGTGAAGCACCATCGCCAGCATTTTCGCCGCCGGCACCCGCAGCTCGCCTTCGTCGCCGAAACGGGAAACGATGCGCGGCTGATCGTGGTTACACCAGAACAGCGCGTTCCAGGCCACGTTGTGCATCCCTTGCTGCCAGTGGTTGAAGATAGCCTTCAGCGCCACAAAATCCGGCTCCGCCAGCGCCCATTTGTGCCCGCCGGGATAATCCACTTTGAGATGGTGGAAGTTAAACGTCATCGACAGCTCTTTGCCGTCCAGCGCGGCGTATTGCTGGCAGTTGTCGAGCGTAGTGGAGGACATTTCGCCCACCGTCATCAGGCCGCGTGGGACAAACACATCGCGGCTGAACTCCTGCAAATACTCATGAATGCGCGGCCCGTCGGTGTAAAAACGGCGGCCGTCTCCTCCTTCGATATCGTTCGGGAAGTCCTGATCTTTAGAAATCAGGTTGATCACATCCAGACGCAAACCGTCCACGCCGCGATCGGCCCAGAACTCACAAACCTTTTTCAGCTCGGCGCGCACCTGCGGATTCTCCCAGTTGAGATCCGCCTGCTCAGGGGCGAACAGGTGCAGATAATACTGGCCGCTTTCCGCATGCCAGCGCCAGGCGTTACCGCCAAATTTGGAACGCCAGTTATTGGGTAAAATATCCGGCGTACCGTCGCGCCAGATGTAGAACTCACGAAACGAACTTGCAGGATTCAGCGACTCATGAAACCAGGCGTGTTGGGTGGAGGTATGGTTGAACACCATATCAAGGATGATGCGGATCCCTCGCTCATGCGCTTCGGCGACCAGCAGATCAAAATCATCCAGCGTGCCGTAGTTATGGTCAATGGCGCAGTAATTGGCCACGTCATAACCGTTATCCACCTGTGGGGAGACATAAAACGGTGTCAGCCAGATAGCATCCACGCCCAGCAATTTAAGGTAGTCGAGGCGTTTGATGACGCCGATTAAATCGCCGGTTCCGTTGCCGGTCGTATCCTGGAAACTCTTCGGGTAGATCTGGTAGATGACACCATGTTGCCACCATGGAGGCGTTGTATTCATAGCGCTTTCCTGAAGCTAAGGGGCCATTGCTGGCCCCGGTAAAATCAAACTAAAACTATCTGGGGCTGCGTCCTACACCGGTAGCAGGGTGCCCTGAGCAAATTTACGTTTATACACCGCGGTGGTCAGCACAATCGGTAAGACCACTGCAATTAGCATAGCGATAGAGTAAACCTCCCAGTAACGCGGCTGTATCGACAGGATGCCGGGCAGGCCGCCTACGCCGATACCGTTCGCCATCACGCCGCTCAGACCACACAGCAGGCCTGCGATACCAGAGCCGATCATGGCGCACAGCATCGGGAAGCGATACTTCAGGTTAATCCCGTACATCGCCGGTTCGGTGACGCCCAGATAAGCCGAGATCGCCGCCGGGACTGAAATTTCACGCTCGTTGTTTTTACGGCTGCAAATAATGACGCCCACAACCGCCGAAGCCTGAGCGATGTTAGAGAGCGCAATCAGCGGCCAGACCGGCGTGCCGCCCATGCTCTGAATCATCTGCATATCGATGGCGAGCGTGGTCTGATGAACGCCGGTTATCACCAGCGGCGCATACAGGAAGCCAAAGAGCGCCGCACCAACCGGTGCAAAACTGCCGGTCATCAGATGGCGAACCGCGAAGGCTACGCCGTCGCCAATCCAGCGCCCGAACGGCCCGATAAACGCGTGGGCGAGAAACACCGCCAGAATCAGCGAACACACGGGCACTATTACAAGATAGAGGTAATCTGGCACTATGCGTTTCAGACGCGTCTCAATAAGGCCAAGAGCGAGGCCCGCCAGCAATGCCGGGATGACCTGTGCCTGATAGCCCACCTTCGCGATGGTAAACAGGCCAAAGTCCCACACTTGCGGAATTTTCGTCCCTAAATCATAGGCGTTCATTAGCTGTGGCGAGACAAGCGTTACGCCAAGCACGATACCAAGGATAGGCGTTCCGCCCATTTTGCGCACGGCGGACCAGCAAATCCCTACCGGCAGATAGAAGAAAATTGCTTCGCCAGGCAGCCACAGGAAGTTATAAATGCTTTGCAGCGACGGGTACATCTGCGCCAGCGTCTGGCCGTTGCTCATTGGCAGATCGCCAATGACGTTGCGGAAGCCCAGAATCAGACCACCGCTAATCAGCGCGGGCAATAGCGGAAAGAAGATCTCCGCGAAATGCGAGATCAAACGCTCGTGCCACTTCATGTTCTGGCGCGCGGCAAGCTTCGCCTGTTCTTTATTCGCGCTGCTGTGGCCGCTGGTGGAAATCAGCGCCTGATAGTAATCGCCGACATTGGTGCCGATAACCACCTGGAACTGCCCAGCGTTGGTAAAGCAGCCTTTTACCATCGGCAAATTTTCGATCTCTTTCGGATTGGCAATCGCCGGATTGTTCAGCACAAAACGCAGCCGGGTAATACAGTGGCTGACGGTAGCGATGTTCTCGCGCCCGCCTACCAGCTCTATCAGCCTGTCGATATCCTGTTGTTTTACTTTACTCATTTTATAGTCCCGCATAAGGAGTAATGACCTGCCTGCAAGGGTATCGATTAATCGTCCCGGCGAAAATGGGAACGTTCCCGTTATCGGGCGGCGATCACAATAAACCGGCGATCGGGACGTTACTGAAGGGCGCCTGGGATAACGAGTTGGCGAATATTGAGGGTCTGAGTTATCTGGCCAACAAGCTGTAAAGCCGCCTGCCGACCGGCTTGCGCATAACCGGGATCGACGGTGATTATCTCCGGATGAAGGAATTTCATCAGCGGCGTGTTGCCGACGCTGGCGAGTTGTAGCGTGGTGCGTTGATGTTCCTGAAGATATTTACTGGCGCCCAGCGCGAGCGTGTCGGTCGCGCACAGCAGGGCCGTGGTTTCAGGCAGCAGCACTTCAGCGACATGCTCGTAGCCCTGTTTCATCGCCAGGCCCGGTAGCGCCACGTTCGGGGTTAGCCTGTGTTTTTTGCAGAAGGCGAGATAGGCCTCGTGGCGGCGCAAACCGGTGGTCACATCGCTGTGGGGAACGCCAAGGAAACTGATATGGCGATGCCCCTGCTCATAAAGCGCCGACATAAGAATCTCTATGGCTCCTTCATCGTCATAACATACGGAGGCGAACCCTTTGGCTTCGCGCGCCATCAACACCATCGTGGACTGCCAGGGATGCAGCATTTTTTCGGTAATGCCGGTAAAGCCAAATAAAATTACGCCGTCAACGTTGCGGCGCTTAAGCATACCCAGATGCACTTCCACCAGCTGCGGATCGAACTGGCTTTCCATCATTATCGGATCGTAGCCCTGCTCATAGAGGCCCGGCAGCATGGTCTGCACCGCCAGGTTTTCGGAGAGCGAATCCAGACGCGTTACGATAATCGCCACCACTTTATCGCTTTGCCCACGCATCGCGCGTGCCGAACGGGAAGGAGAAAAATCTTCCTGCTGCATCACCGCTTCCACCCGTTCACGCGTGCGCGCGCTGACACCGCTTTCATTGTTCAGAACACGAGAGACGGTGGACTTGCCCACGCCGCTGAGTCGCGCGATATCTTTGATGGTAAGACGGTTTTGCATCGTTCTTGTTATTCCCTGAAATAATTTGCGTGGGTTTTATACATTAAAGTAGTACCGGCCAACAAACGGCAATGGGCAAAATCTGGTTTACAAGGGGGTTAGTTTCTCAAGTGTATTATACCCGCACCTTTGTTGCGCCAGACGGTAAAAGACTTTTCTATCCGCCGCTATGGCTGGCAGTAATCTTAAAACAGGCGGGATGTGATCTGCATCGCGCCACGTTCTTGATGAATTTTTCTTCACGTGTTACCAGAGTATTTTTGCCTTTTCTGGCCCGTCATGTGAAAGGAATATTCATGTTTAAATCAATACGTTTTGGCTTATTAGCTGGCTGCATCGCCGTGGCCTGTCAGGCAAACGCGGCCCCGGCAGGGGATCTGCCGTTGATGCCCTGGCCGCAGCAGGTCAGCCGCCCGGCGGCGGAAGGCAGCCTGGTGCTGGATAATGCGGTATCGATAAAAATCAGCGGCGACAGGCTCGAAGGCGCCATAGAAAGCTGGCGCACGCGTATCGCGCAGCAAACCGGCTGGCAGCTTCAACCCGCGCAGGCCAGTCCCTCCAGCCCAACCATTGATATTCATATTAATAAAGCTGTCGATCCGCTACCCAGGCTCGGCAGCGATGAGAGCTATGAGCTAAGCGTGACCGCCGATGGGGTCAGGCTAACCGCCAACACGCGTTTCGGTGCGATGCGCGGCATGGAAACGTTGCTGCAGCTTATCCAGATCGGACCGCAAAATACTTCCATTCCTTTCGTCGCGATTAAAGACACGCCGCGCTTTCCGTGGCGCGGCATGCTGCTGGATTCGGCGCGTCACTTTGTGCCGGTTGCGGACATCCTGCGTCAACTGGACGGTATGTCGAGCGCCAAGTTTAACGTTTTCCACTGGCATCTGACCGACGATCAGGGCTGGCGCTTCGCCTCAACGAAATACCCAAAACTGCAGCAGCTTGCCAGCGACGGGCAGTTTTATACCCGGACACAGATGAAAGAAGTGGTGCGTTACGCGACAAAACTTGGCATTCGCGTGGTGCCGGAAATAGATCTGCCGGGCCACGCTTCGGCCATTGCGGTGGCCTATCCGGAACTGATGAGCGCACCTGGGCCGTATCAGATGGAGCGTCACTGGGGCGTGTTGAAACCATTGCTGAACCCCACTAACGAAGCCGCCTACAAATTTGTCGATACGCTGATCGGCGAACTGACGGCCATCTTCCCTGATGCCTACCTACATATTGGCGGCGATGAGGTAGACGACAGCCACTGGAAAGAATCCGCTTCGATTCAGTCGTTTATGCAACAGCACAATATTGCGGATACCCACGCGCTGCAAACTTACTTTAATCAACGGCTGGAGAAAATCCTCGAAAAGCACCATCGGCAGATGATGGGCTGGGATGAGATTTACCATCCCGATCTGCCAAAAAGCATTCTGATCCAGTCCTGGCAAGGACAGGATGCGTTGGGCGCGGTGGCCGCGAATGGCTATAAAGGCATTCTCTCGACGGGCTTTTACCTCGATCAACCTCAGTCCACGGCTTATCACTATCGCAATGAGATCCTGCCGCAGGGGTTAAACGGGATCGATCAAATAACTCCTGCTGATAGCGCGCAAAGCTGGTTCTTTACCATGCCGCGCCTGAAAGGCAGCCCCGTTGAGGGCAGCTTTACGCTGGTGAATAACAAAAGCGGCTGGCGAGGGTTTATCGACTTTAAAGGAAAATCCCGTCGTGCGGTACGTGATATCGAATGGCTGAGCGATCGTCAGGTAACCTTCACGGTGGATACCTGGATGGGCGAGACTCGTCCGGTGGTCACGGTAGAAAGTGACAAGCTGAGCGGTTATTTCCTGGTGGGCAATGTACGCTACCCGGCAACCGGGCAAAAGCTGGATAACGTGCCGGACGGCGTGCGGCCTGTGGTGCCGACGCCGGAACAGATGAAGAATATCCTGGGTGGCGAAGTCGCGCTGTGGGCGGAAAACGTTTCCTCCGGGCTGATTGATATCAAACTCTGGCCGCGCGCGTTCGCCGTGGCGGAGCGCCTGTGGTCTACGGAAGAGGTGAAAGACATCGATAATATGTATCAGCGCTTACAGGCGATTGATGCCTGGACGACCGTCTCCGTTGGCCTGCGCCAGCATACCGCTGCCGCACAGCAGATGACGCGTCTTGCCGGTACGACGGACATTATGCCGCTGCAGATCCTCGCTCAGGCCGTAGAACCCGCGCAGTATTACACGCGCCAGCATCTGAAGTTTCAGGCCGGAAATTATCACTACTTCGAACCGCTGAATCGCTTTGCGGATGCGTTAGGCGCGGAAAGTAGCCAGGTGCGCTCCGTCGACAGCTGGGTGGATAAGCTTATTGCCGATCCGGAAGACAACAGCAGTGCGGAATCCCTGCGCCATATCTTTGCGCGCTGGCAGAGCAATACGCCTGATGTGCTGGCGCTGATCGACGGCAATTATCAACTCAAAGCGCTAAAACCGGTGGCGGAAGGCGTTGATAAGCTGGCGGGAATAGGGCTGCGTTTAACCGATTTGGTGGCCAGGCAGGGTACGCTAAGCGGCGGTGAGCTGGCGGATATTCAGAAACAGTTCGATGAGGCGGCGCAAACCCAGGATGAAGTGGTTATTGCTGCTGTTTATCCGCTACAGAAATTATTGCGGGCGAGTATTAAGTAATTGAAAGCCGCTCTGCAACAAGAAAGGCCGCATCAGCGGCCTTTCTTGTTTCATCTTCTGCGTAAAAGATTAGCGACGAATAGCAATCGCTTCAATTTCAATTTTCACATCTTTCGGCAGACGAGCCACTTCCACACAGGAACGCGCCGGGAACGTTGCTTTGTGCTCGGTGAAGAAGGCTTCATAGGTGGCGTTTACCGTGGCGAAGTCATTGAGGTCTTTTACGAAAACCGTGGTTTTCACGATATCGCCAACCTTCAGGCCCGCTGCTTCAACGATAGCCTGCACGTTTTCAAGAGACTGACGCGCCTGAGCGGCTACGTCATCCGGCACGGTGCCGGTTTTCGGGTCGACCGGGATCTGACCGGAAGTGATAATCATGCTGCCCAGGTCAACGCCCTGAACGTATGGACCGATGGCTGCTGGTGCGTTTTCAGTGCTGATGGTACGAGAAGACATTTTCATTCCTTATCTAATTTCGGCGGATAAGCTGCGCGTCACCCGCCACTATTTGAGCGGTGGATGACGCAGACGCTTATCCAGCCTACAAATAAAACAGCTCCAGCCCATTATAGGGACGAGAGCTTAGGCGGCAATGGTTAATCCGCCAGCACCACATGGTGAGCGAATTCCTTCTCGCAATACTTACACTTCAGGCTAATATTTTCGCCGCGCTTTTTCACCGCGAATGAGGAGTAAACCGGCTCGCTGCGGCTGATGCAGTTGCTGTTCGGACAAACCAGCACTTTTTCGATGCGTTCAGGCAAAGCAGGACGGCTTTTGCCGACCACTTCATATTCGTCGATACGGTTAACGGTGGCGTGCGGCGCGTACAGCGCCAGCTGGTTTACCTGCTCGTCGGTGAGGAAAGTGTTCTCAATTTTAATCAGGTCCTTGCGGCCCTGCTCGCGGGAGGGCAGGTTCAGGCCGATGGTGATACGTTGCTCGGTTTCGGTCAGCTGAAACAGCGTCAGCAGCTTAAAGCCTACCTGCGCCGGGATATGGTCGATAACCGTGCCGCGCTTAATGGCTTCAACCTGTAATTTGTTATCGTGCGTCATCTCTTTTTCCTCTCACTTAAGCCAGTTCGCGATTCAACACCAGCGCCAGCAGCGCCTGGCGAGCAAAAATGCCGTTGCCTGCCTGCTGGAAATACCAGGCGTGAGGCGTTTTATCCACATCGGTGGTGATTTCATCCACGCGCGGCAGCGGGTGCAGGACTTTCATATTTTCGCGGGCGCCTGCCAGGTCTGCCGCACGCAGCACAAACTGGGCTTTTACGTTGGCGTATTCAGACGGGTCGAGGCGCTCTTTCTGCACGCGGGTCATGTACAGAATATCCAGCCCGGTCACCACGTCGTCGATGGCTTCGTGGCAGCTCCACTCAATCCCTTTCTCATCCAGCATATCGAGAATGTACTTCGGCATGGCTAATGCATTCGGCGCGATAAAGTAGAAACGGTTGCCGCTGAATTTCGCCAGCGCCTGCGCCAGGGAATGCACGGTGCGGCCGTACTTCAGATCGCCAACCATCGCGATATGCAGGTTTTCCAGGCGCCCCTGCGTTTCCTGGATAGTAAACAGGTCGAGCAGCGTTTGGGTTGGATGCTGGTTCGCACCGTCGCCCGCGTTCAAAATCGGCACGCTGCCGGAAAATTCAGTCGCCAGACGAGCCGCACCTTCCTGCGGGTGACGCATCACAATGGCGTCGACGTAGGTGCTGATAACGGAAATGGTATCCGCCAGCGTTTCGCCTTTTTTGCCAAGCGAGGTGTTGCTGCTATCGGAGAAGCCTACAACGGATGCGCCCAGGCGGTGAATGGACGTTTCGAACGAGAGACGGGTGCGCGTAGAAGCCTCAAAGAAACAGCTGGCGATAACTTTGTGCTTTAACAGCTCGGGCTGCGGGTTCGCTTTCAGTTTTGCCGCGGTAGACAGCACCAGTTCAAGCTCTTCACGGCTGAGATCGTTTATGGAAATGATATGTTTTTGATATAGCGGGTTAGCCATGTTTATCTCCTGTTCTCGGGCGTCGGGCAAAAAAAGGCCCCTCAACGAGGGGCCTTTGGAATTGATTGCAGCAACGGAAAGAAAAACGAGGCGCGTCGTCTTTCAGACGACGAAGTGTGGCAGTTTTTTCAACACACTGAACCATGCTTCCTCCCGGCAAATTGTGGCGCATTATACTCGCGTGTATGCACACTTCAAGCGGTAAATTTCCACAGCTATGCAATCAGGCGAGGTTGAACCTTCTTTGGCGATAAATATGCGTTAGCACAGGTTTCGGTGAAAAAGCCGTGGCGATGAAAAGCGAAGTTTCGTATAAAAGGCATTAATAAAACATTGTTTCAAAATGAGATTGAGCATCATGATTATCGGCAACATCTATTCTTTGCAAAGCTGGCTGCCAGAAGAGCTGCGCCAGGCGATTGAACACGTCAAACAGCACATTACTGCGCAAACGCCGGTCGGCAAGCATGATATCGACGGAAACCGGCTGTTTATGCTGGTCTCTGAAGACGCTACGCGGCCCGTCGACGAACGTAAGGCCGAGTTCCATCGGCGCTACCTGGATATTCAAATCGTGATGCGCGGACAGGAGGGCATGACGTTCAGCAGCCTGCCTGCCGGCAAACCCGATACCGACTGGCTGGAAGATAAGGACATCGCGTTCCTGCCGGAAGGCGAGCAGGAAAAAACGGTTGTGTTAAGCGAAGGGGATTTTGTGGTGTTCTATCCAGGCGAGGTGCATAAGCCGCTGTGCGCAGTGGGTAAACCGGAAACCGTGCGCAAGGTAGTTGTGAAAATGCTGGTTGGGTAAGCCGGCATTACCCTCATCCTGGCCCTTTCCTCAAAAGGAGAGGGAACTGACCGGAAACGCTTGTTTCATCCTCGTCCCGGAGGGACAGGAGCCAGCCTGAGATACTTATTTCTTCTGAGCAGGAACCAGCCTGAGAGACTTATTTCTCCCTCGCCCCTGTGGGGAGAGGGCCGGAGTGAGAAGCATTATTTAACCAGCGTCGCTACCATTACCGCCTTAATGGTGTGCATGCGGTTTTCCGCCTGATCGAATACCGCGCTGCATGGCGATTCAAACACCTCATCCGTGACTTCCATTCCGCCCTGCAAGCCATACTGTTCCGCCATCTGTTTGCCGAGCGTCGTCTGGTCATCGTGGAAAGCCGGTAGACAATGCAGGAATTTGACCTGCGGATTACCCGTAAGCTTCAGCATGGCGCTGTTCACCTGATAAGCGCGCAGCAGCGCGATGCGTTCAGCCCATTTTTCTTTGGCCTCGCCCATAGATACCCACACGTCGGTATAAATAAAGTCCGCGCCTTTCACGCCGACAGCAACATCTTCGGTCAGGGTGATTTTGCCGCCGGTTTGTGCAGCCAGCGACTGGCATTCGGCTACCAGTTTTTCATCCGGCCAGCAGGCTTTTGGCGCGACAAGGCGGAGATCCAGCCCGGCCAGCGCGGCGGCTTCCAGCATGGAGTTACCCATGTTGTTACGGGCATCGCCGGTATAGACCAGCGTCATCTCGTTTAATGCTTTGCCGGGCAGATGTTCCTGCATGGTCAGCAAATCGGCCAGCAACTGCGTGGGATGGAATTCATTAGTCAGACCGTTCCATACCGGCACACCGGCAAATTCAGCCAGGGTTTCGACAATTTGCTGGCCGTAACCGCGATACTGAATGCCGTCGTACATTCTGCCCAGCACGCGGGCGGTATCCTTAATTGATTCTTTATGCCCAATCTGGCTACCGCTTGGGCCGAGATACGTGACGCGAGCGCCCTGGTCATAAGCGGCAACTTCGAAAGAGCATCTTGTACGGGTTGAGTCTTTTTCGAAGATGAGCGCGATGTTTTTACCGGCAAGTAGCTGAGTTTCCATGTCTTTTTTCTTATCGGCCTTGAGCTTTGCGGAAAGGGCTAATAATTCATGCAGCTGCGCAGGGGTAAAATCCAGTAATTTAAGAAAGTGCTTTTGATAAAGGTGACTCATCTTTTCCTCACATGGCTCATGCCACTTATTGAATTAAAATTCAATTTATATGTATGAATATTCATTTGCAACCCCCGCGCCGCAAATCTTTCGCGGGAAAGGTGGAGGCAAACCGATGCGTGTGTGAAAATAGAAGTATCTGCCGACACATTGAGGAAAGGGCCATGGCAAATCCAGAACTGCTGGAAGAGCAACGCGAAGAAACGCGTTTGATTATTGAAGAATTACTGGAAGATGGCAGCGATCCGGATGCGCTGTACACCATCGAACATCACCTTTCTGCAGACGACTTCGAAACCCTGGAAAAAGCAGCGGTTGAAGCCTTCAAAATGGGTTATGAAGTCACCGACCCGGAAGAGCTTGAGGTGGAAGAGGGTGATACCGTCATCTGCTGCGACGTGCTGAGCGAATGCGCCCTGAAAGCGGAACTGCTGGACGAGCAGGTTGAACAGCTGCTGAACCTCGCCGAGAAATTTGGCGTGGAATACGACGGCTGGGGCACCTACTACGAAGATCCGAACGGCGAAGAAGGCGAAGACGACGAAGAAGAAGATTACGTGGACGAAGACGACGACGGCGTGCGTCACTGATCCTTCCCGTGCAGCGGCTCCCCGCCGCTGCATTTCTGTCAGCCGCGAATACTCAATCATGAATTACCCCGAACTGCTTTCCCCGGTCCTGAATTTTCTGCACTGCCCGACGCCCGAGGCGTGGATTGTCAAAGCCCGCGCGCCGGAATATCTGCCTTTGTTGCTCACCGATCATATGGTTTGCGAACTCAAAGCGGCACAAACGGCCATGCTGCTGATCCGTAAATACGTCGCCGATAAGTCCAGCGCTCAGGCGTTGCTGGCCTGGCTAAGACCCTATGAAGATTTTGCTTTCCGCGAGGGCGCTGAGCCGGACTTTATCGCGCTGCATAAAGGCCTGAGCAAAAGCGTGATGCCAAAAACGCGCACGGTCTGGGGACAGGCGCTGATCGACAGCATGGTTTTGCTTATCAAAGAAGAGCTGCATCATTTCTGGCAGGTGCGCGAGCTAATGATTGCCCGTAACATCCCCTATGTGAAAATTACCGCCAGCCGCTATGCCAAAGGCATGCTGAGCGAAGTGCGGACCCATGAACCGGTAACGCTCGTCGACAAGCTTATCTGCGGCGCTTATATCGAGGCCCGCTCATGCGAGCGGTTTGCTGCTTTAGCTCCGCATCTGGATTGCGAACTGCAGAAGTTTTATTTATCGCTGCTGCGCTCAGAAGCGCGCCACTATCAGGACTATTTAGCGCTGGCAGAACTTATCGCGGGCGGGGATATCAGCGACCGGGTGCGCTTTTTTGGTGAAGTAGAAGCGGCGTTAATTTCAGGGCCCGATGAAGAATTCCGTTTTCACAGCGGGGTACCCAACGCTATTTAAGAAGGATAATTAATGAACTGGACTCACGTAATTCTTGCAGGCTATATCGGCGCGGTGATTGCCGCCGTGGTGGGCGTTGCCCGTAAAAAAGGTTGGATCGGCAAAGTGGCCGCATTGGTTATCGCGGCTGTTGCCATCGTGGCGTGGAATATAATTGATGTTAACTATCTCATTCCGCGCGACAGTAAGAACGCGATACAGACGCAAATCGGTCAGCTTGATGAAGCTTTCGATAAGATGCCGGTTTATCAGGTGATGAAAGAACACCAGCCCGCGCTCTTTGCGTCTGTTCGCCAGCGGGCGCTAACGCTGTATCAAGAAGGGAAAACGGAGCAGGAGGTCATCGATGCCGTTCAGCCGCAGATCCTTGAGTTCCAGGCGAAGCAGTTGCAGCATGCATCCGATGCAAACGTAGTGGCCTATATGCAAATCAATATGCAACAAACCGCAATGGTGCAAAAAGCCAGTGATGACGAATGCTTCCGTTTCCTGTTCCCGGCGGTGAAGGGCGGCGTTAATGCGGCGCGTATTATTCCGCGAGAAGTAACTTTACGTCGTATAGAAGTCGATACAGAAATGCTGCGCTCGGCTTTTAGCGCGGACAAACATACCGTGACTACCGAAGAGCGTGAGCAGGCCCGGCGCGATATCCAGCCGATTGTTCAGCAACTGGTTAAACAATACGGACAGGATATGCAGCTGATGGCAGATCCGCACAAAGCCGTGGGCAAAGAAGCCGTGGCGTGCAATCTGGTGCAGGATTTATGGCGAAATGTCATGCTGTTGCCGCCGCAGAAAGCCGCTGCAATTATTCGTCTGTCGGTGGCGACTCAATAGGTTATATCAGGCGGATAGCGTTGCGCTTATCCGCCAGCGTATTAAAGCGCTTTCAGCATCCTGACTTCGCAGTCCACATGCCCGGTACAGCCGAGAGGCTCTGAAATGTGCTCGAAGCCCAGGCGCTCATACAGCGCGATGGCTTCGGTCAGAAAAGCGGTTGTCTCCAGGTAGCAACGTGTAAACCCCTGCTCGCGGGCAAAGTCCATTGCCTGGAGCGCCAGACGCTTCGCCAGACCTTTTCCGCGCACCACCGGCAGGAAATACATCTTCTGCAGTTCGCAGATATCGGGTTCGCTACAGGACAAAGGCGCCACGCCGCCGCCGCCAACGACTTTACCTTCCAGCTCAACAATCCAATAAGCGTGACCAGGTTTGCTGTAGAGCTGATAAAGCTCATCCAGATTAGGATCCGCCACGGTATAGCCTTTATCGGCGGTTAAGCCGTATTCAGCGGATACTTCGCGGATCACGCAGGCGATCGCAGGATTGTCATGGGCGGAAATCCTGCGCAGGGCAAGATCAACCGGAGCAGCAATGTTCATCATTTGACTCATGATTCTTTGGGGACATAGGGCGAGTTAATAGCACTCCATGGAAAAGGGTGCAAGCGAGGATCTTTCAAGCATTCATAAAAAAGCCGGGAGTATTCCCGGCTTGTCAGGAGCAGCGGCTCGATTACAGCGCAGCGATAACCGCCTGCTGTTCAATCAGCTTCGCCTTCGCATCGGCGAAACCAGCCAGACGTTCACGTTCTTTCGCCACAACCTCTGCCGGCGCACGTGCCACAAAGCCTTCGTTGGAAAGCTTGCCTGCGATTTTACCGATTTCGATTTCGACTTTAGCCACTTCTTTTGCCAGACGATCGATCTCAGCGGCTTTATCAACCAGGCCCGCCATTGGAATCAGCAGCTCTGCGCCGTCGATAATTTTGGTCACGGAAACCGGACCTTTATCGTCGCCGGTAAGCAGGGTAATGCTTTCCAGACGCGCCAGGTTTTGCAGGAAAGGACGGTTCGCATTTACGCGGCGCTCCGCTTCGGCGCTTACGTTACGCAGCAGCACTTCCAGACGTTTACTCGGCGCGATGTTCATTTCGGCACGAATATTACGTACCGCGGTGATCACATCTTTCAGCCACTCGGTGTCCGCAAACGCGGCTTCATCGTCCTGAGCGCTGTTATACGCCGGGAACGGCTGTAGCATGATGGTATCTGCGGTGATGCCTTTGAAGACTTTCACGCGCTGCCAGATGGTTTCGGTGATGAATGGAATGATTGGGTGCGCAAGGCGCAGCAAACCTTCCAGCACGTTAATCAGCGTATTACGCGTGCCGCGCAGTTCCGCCTCAGTTCCGCTGTTCATTACCGGTTTGGTCAGCTCCAGATACCAGTCACAGAACTGATTCCAGGTGAATTCGTACAGGATGTTGGCAGCGATATCAAAGCGATAGCTGTCCAGCGCTTCACGGTACGCCTTCACGGTGCGGTTAAACTCGGCCAGAATCCACCTGTCCGCCAGCGACAGCACCAGCTCACCACCGTTAAAGCCGCAGTCCTGCTCTTCGGTGTTCATCAGCACAAAGCGGCTGGCGTTCCACAGCTTGTTACAGAAGTTACGGTAACCTTCCAGGCGCTTCATGTCCCAGTTGATATCACGACCGGTGGACGCGAGAGCCGCCAGCGTAAAGCGCAGCGCATCGGTGCCGTGCGGCTCGATGCCGTTCGGGAACTGCTTCTCGGTGCGCTTGCGGATTTTCTCCGCCAGCTGCGGCTGCATCATGTTGCCGGTGCGCTTTTCAAGCAGATCCTCAAGAGAAATACCGTCAACCATATCCAGCGGATCGATAACGTTACCCTTGGACTTGGACATTTTTTGCCCTTCGTCATCGCGGATAAGCCCGGTCATATAGACGGTTTTAAACGGAACCTGCGGCTTGCCGTCTTCATCCTTGATGAAGTGCATGGTCAGCATGATCATGCGCGCAATCCAGAAGAAGATGATGTCGAAGCCGCTGACCATCACGCTGGTCGGGTGGAAGGTGCGCAACGCTTCGGTGTTCTCAGGCCAGCCTAAAGTGGAGAACGTCCACAGGCCGGAGGAGAACCAGGTATCCAGCACGTCTTCGTCCTGGTTAAGCGCAACCCCGGCGTCCAGGTTGTTTTCAGCGCGAACTTCCGCTTCGTTACGGCCAACGTATACATTGCCTTCGGCGTCGTACCAGGCCGGAATGCGGTGGCCCCACCAGAGCTGACGGGAGATACACCAGTCCTGAATATCGCGCATCCAGGAGAAGTACATGTTTTCGTACTGCTTAGGCACGAACTGGATCTCGCCCTGTTCAACGGCTTCTACCGCGACTTTTGCCAGCGGCGCCGTGCGCACGTACCACTGGTCGGTCAGCATCGGTTCGATAACCACGCCGCCACGGTCGCCGTAAGGAACGGTCAGATCGTGTGGTTTGATTTCGTCAAGCAGGCCCATTTCGTCGAACTTAGCGACGACGGCTTTACGCGCGGCAAAACGTTCCAGCTTCTGGAATTCCGCCGGAATGTCGCTGCTGTAGACGGTGGATTCTTCGCCGTTGGTATCAAACACTTCTGCCGATTCACGGATATCGCCGTCAAAGGTCAGGATATTGATCATAGGCAGCGCGTGACGACGACCGACTTCGTAATCGTTAAAGTCGTGTGCCGGAGTGATTTTCACGCAGCCGGTGCCTTTTTCCATGTCGGCATGTTCATCGCCCACGACTGGAATGCGGCGGTTAACCAGCGGCAGCACCACGAACTTACCGATCAAATCTTTATAGCGCGGATCTTCCGGGTTTACGGCCACGCCGGTATCACCCAGCACGGTTTCCGGGCGCGTGGTAGCGACAATCAGGTAATCTTTGCCGTCGGCGGTTTTTGCGCCGTCAGCCAGCGGATAACGCAGGTGCCACATGGAACCTTTGGACTCGCGGTTTTCTACTTCCAGATCGGAAATAGCGGTACGCAGTTTTGGGTCCCAGTTTACCAGGCGTTTGCCGCGATAAATTAGATCTTCTTTGTACAGGCGCACGAACACTTCTTTCACCGCGTTGGACAGGCCTTCATCCATGGTGAAGCGCTCGCGCTCCCAGTCTACCGAGTTGCCAAGACGACGCATCTGACGGGTAATGGTGCCACCGGACTCCGCCTTCCACTGCCAGATTTTGTCGATAAAGGCGTCACGGCCGTAATCGTGGCGCGTTTTTCCTTCTTCGGCGGCAATTTTGCGCTCGACGACCATCTGGGTCGCGATGCCGGCGTGGTCGGTCCCCGCCTGCCACAGCGTGTTTTTACCCTGCATACGCTGGTAGCGAATCATGGTGTCCATGATCGTCTGCTGGAAGGCGTGACCCATATGCAAGCTGCCGGTGACGTTCGGCGGTGGGATCATGATGCAGAAGCTTTGCTGGCTGGTGTCGCCATTTGGCTTAAAGTAGCCCTGCTGTTCCCAGTGCTCGTAAAGCGGCTGTTCGATATCTTGCGGGTTATATGTCTTTTCCATTGTCTGCTATGTCGTTCCCGGCGCGGCATGAGTCGCCGTAGTCAAGTGGAAACCAGCAACGCGATACGCCTTATAGCGCTCGCGGGCCAGTTGTTTTTGCGTGTCTTCGTAAGGTACGAAGTCTATCACTTCATGGAAAGCGGTGGCAAAATCTGCGAACTGCGGCAACAGGCTTATCAGCACATCGCGCGGCGAGCTACCGCGACGCGCAGGCCAGGCAAGTTCAACCGGCGCGCCATAGCGCGGCCCTTCTCCGGCGAGATTGTGCGGCACAAACGCGTGGGCATCGCGCTGCCAGAGCGCTTCATCCAGGCGGATGGCCTGTTGTTCATCAACACAGGCGATGAGCAGGCGCTTGCCTGCCCGAAAAGTTTCTGCTGCAAGCTCACACACCAACGCTTCAACGGCACTCAGTTCGCCGGATGGCGTGTCGTTGTCGAGCAGGTAGAACGTCGCGTTTTTCATTTTGCTCGCATTTTATTGAGTCATTGGCAGTTGTAGGGTGAATAAACGACGCGCCATCCACCGACGATGGCGAATGGCGCGGGCTTATTTGCCCGACATAGATCCAGAGCTAATAAGTCTCTGTTACTCTTCGCCGTTAAAACCTGAACGATTCAACAGGAATTGCGACAGCAGCGCAACCGGACGACCGGTAGCACCTTTTGCTTTGCCTGAGCGCCAGGCCGTTCCTGCGATATCCAGGTGCGCCCAGTTATACTTACGGGTAAAGCGGGACAGGAAGCAGGCGGCGGTAATCGCGCCGCCAGGACGGCCGCCAATATTCGCCATATCGGCAAAATTGGATTCCAGCTGATCCTGATACTCGTCGCCGATCGGCAGACGCCATGCGCGGTCGCCCGCTTGCTCAGACGCGCTAATCAGCTCATGCGCCAGCGGATTGTGATTAGACAGCAGGCCGGTGATGTGATGGCCCAGGGCTATCACGCACGCGCCGGTCAGCGTTGCCACATCGATAACCACTTCCGGCTCAAAGCGTTCCACGTAGGTCAGCACGTCACACAGCACCAGACGGCCTTCCGCATCGGTATTCAACACTTCAACGGTTTGCCCGGACATGGTGGTCAATACGTCGCCCGGACGATATGCTCGCCCACCCGGCATGTTTTCACACCCGGCCAGCACGCCGATAACGTTAATCGGCAGGTTCAGCTCTGCAACCATACGCATTACGCCATATACGGACGCTGCGCCGCACATATCGTACTTCATTTCATCCATGCCTTCGGCAGGCTTGATGGAGATGCCGCCGGAGTCAAACGTCAGGCCTTTACCAACCAGCACAATCGGGCGCGCGTCCGGCGTGTCGTTACCTTTGTATTCAATAACGGACATCAGCGATTCGTTGCGGGAGCCGTCGCCCACCGCAAGGTAGGAGTGCATGCCCAGCTCTTTCATCTGCTGTTCGCCAATAACGCGGGTGACGACGTTTTTGCTGTAAGAATCGGCCAGTTGACGAGCCTGAGAAGCCAGATAGGCCGCATTACAGATATTCGGCGGCATATTGCCAAGATCTTTTGCCGCTTTGATACCGGCGGCGATAGCCAGACCGTGCTGAATCGCACGTTCGCCGCTGGTCAGTTCACGACGAGTCGGTACATTAAAAACCATTTTCCGCAGCGGGCGGCGTGGCTCGCTTTTGTTGGTTTTCAGTTGGTCAAAGCTGTAAAGCGACTCTTTTGCAGTTTCTACCGCCTGGCGGACCTTCCAGTAAGTATTACGGCCCTTAACGTGCAGTTCGGTCAGAAAACAGACGGCTTCCATCGAACCGGTGTCGTTCAGGGTATTAATAGTTTTCTGAATAACCTGCTTATACTGACGTTCGTCCAGTTCGCGCTCTTTCCCGCACCCAATCAGCAGAATACGCTCAGAAAGCACATTCGGAACGTGGTGAAGCAATAAAGTCTGACCTGGTTTTCCCTCAAGCTCACCACGGCGCAAAAGCGCGCTGATGTAGCCATCGCTGATTTTATCGAGTTGTTCGGCGACCGGGGACAGGCGACGCGGTTCAAAAACTCCCACAACGATGCAGGCACTACGCTGTTTCTCGGGGCTACCGCTTTTTACACTGAACTCCATGCACTACGCTCCTGAATCTTAAAGACAACGGCGGTGGCTACAGCTAGAATTGCAAGCTTTCGTAACTCATATCCGCTGTTGCGATGACTTCGTGTTAATCTTAACGAATGTATTTTTACGGTTTCGGCAACGTCAGTTAAATCACCCTGTGGCATCACTTCGCCGGGTAAGTTTAATCTTAGCGATGTTTTCGACGACTCAAGAGAATAAATGACGTATAAGCGATGAAACAAGCGATTTTCCTGCAAAAAGACTCGTTTTCACAGGCGTACTTAATGTGATTATCATAAGATATCTGGTTCGGGAGACGTTCAAAAGCCAGCTTGCGATCCTCTTCATCCTCCTTCTGATCTTCTTTTGTCAGAAGCTGGTCAGGATCCTTGGTGCGGCGGTTGATGGCGATATTCCAACAAACCTCGTTCTTTCTCTTTTAGGGCTGGGCGTGCCGGAAATGGCGCAGCTTATTCTGCCTTTAAGCCTGTTTTTAGGGCTTTTGATGACGCTTGGCCGGTTATATACCGAAAGCGAAATCACGGTAATGCATGCCTGCGGTCTGAGTAAAGCAGTGTTGATCAAAGCCGCGATGATCCTCGCACTCTTCACCGGCGTGGTGGCGATGGTTAACGTAATGTGGCTTGGCCCGTGGTCTTCGCGCCATCAGGATGAAGTGCTGGCGGAAGCCAAAGCGAACCCCGGTATGGCGGCACTGGCGCAGGGGCAATTCCAGCAGGCCACCGACGGTAATTCAGTGCTGTTTATTGAAAGCGTCGCAGGCGCCAACTTTAAAGATGTGTTCCTCGCGCAGCTGCGTTCTAAGGGCAACGCTCGCCCGTCGGTCGTCGTAGCTGATTCCGGGCATCTGTCCCAACGTGCCGATGGCTCCCAGGTGGTTACGCTCAATACCGGGACGCGTTTTGAAGGCACGGCGCTGCTGCGCGATTTCCGTATTACGGACTTCCAGGATTACGTGGCCATTATCGGGCACCAGGCGGTGGCGCTGGACCCGGACGATGCCAGCCAGATGGACATGCGAACGCTGTGGCAAAACGACAAGCCGAACGCCCGGGCCGAGCTGCACTGGCGAATCACGCTGGTGCTCACCGTCTTTATTATGGCGCTGATGGTTGTGCCGCTTAGCGTGGTAAACCCGCGCCAGGGCCGCGTGCTGTCCATGCTTCCGGCGATGCTGCTCTATCTGGTCTTCTTCCTGCTGCAGACGTCCCTTAAGTCGAATGCGGCGAAGGGCAAAATCGATCCGATGATTTGGATGTGGCTGGTGAACATTATCTACTTTGGCATCGCATTGGTGCTGAACGTCTGGGATACGGTCACGATGCGCCAGATACGCGCGCGCTTCGGCAAAAAAGGAGCGGCATAAATGTTTGGCGTACTCGACCGTTATATCGGTAAAACTATCTTTAACACCATCATGATGACGCTGTTCATGCTGGTGTCGCTGTCGGGAATTATCAAGTTTGTCGATCAGCTAAAAAAAGCCGGGCAGGGCGATTACACCGCGTTGGGCGCCGGGCTCTACACCATTCTTAGCGTGCCGAAGGATATCCAGATCTTCTTCCCGATGGCGGCGCTGTTAGGTGCGCTGCTGGGGCTGGGGATGCTCGCTCAGCGTAGCGAACTGGTGGTGATGCAGGCCTCCGGCTTTACGCGTTTACAAATTGCTTTGTCGGTGATGAAAACGGCGATTCCGTTGGTATTGCTGACGATGGCAATCGGCGAATGGGTTGCTCCGCAGGGCGAGCAGATGGCGCGTAACTATCGCGCACAGCAGATACTCGGCGGGTCATTGCTTTCGACTCAGAATGGCCTGTGGGCCAAAGATGGGCAAAACTTTGTCTACATTAATCGCGTAAAGGACAACAGCCAAATCGCTGGAATCAGCATTTACTCCTTTAACAAAGAGCGCCGCCTGCAATCCGTGCGCTATGCCGCTTCTGCACAATACGACGCGGAGCACAAGGTGTGGCGGCTCTCCCAGGTGGATGAATCGAACCTGACCAACCCGAAACAAATCACCGGTTCCCAGACGGTCAGCGGCGAGTGGAAAACCAACCTCACGCCGGACAAGCTTGGCGTGGTGGCGCTGGATCCGGACGCGCTGTCGATAAGCGGCCTGCGTAACTACGTGAAGTACCTGAAGTCGAGCGGCCAGGATGCAGGGCGTTATCAGCTCAATATGTGGAGCAAAATATTTGCCCCGCTGTCGGTGGCGGTAATGATGTTAATGGCGCTGTCGTTCATCTTTGGGCCGCTGCGTAGCGTACCGATGGGCGTGCGCGTGGTCACCGGCATCAGCTTTGGCTTTGTATTCTATGTGCTTGACCAAATCTTCGGGCCGCTGAGCCTGGTGTATAACATTCCGCCGATCCTTGGCGCGCTATTACCAAGCGCCAGCTTCTTCCTGATTAGCCTCTGGCTGATGTTGAAGCGTTCGGGGTAATTTTCGATATTTTTACCCTTGCCTTAACCCTCTCCCTGGCAGGGAGAGGGAACGCGCGAGGATGCTTTTTTCAGGATAAGGGTACGTCGAGCCGCCGGTTTTCCCTCACTCCTTCAGGAGAAATATTCGCTAAGTTTTCTCTCTCTCCCAGGATGGGCGCCGCCCAGATTTCTCCCTCTCTCTCAGGGAGAGGGCCGGGATGAGGGTTGTTTAATTAGCCCTGGCGCCTGCCACATCGAAGTCGTCAGCCCGCTGTCCACAAGCGTAAGCTGATCCGCATACACCTTCATCCATTTGCTTTTCATCTCGTCATACAGTTCGCGATGCTGCTGATTAGGTGTGAATTCGCGCTGCCATTTAACCAGCCTTTCGCCGGTATCAGCCATATTGTTAAACAGCCCGGCGCCTACGCCTGCGGCAATTGCGCAGCCCAGCGCCGTGGACTCTTTAACCACCGGCACGCGCACCGGCAAGCCGGTCACGTCGCTTAAAATCTGGCTCCACAGCGCGCCTTTCGAACCACCGCCTGCAAAGACCAAAGATTCAAATTCCACGCCGGAGAAGCCGGAGATCTGTTCAAGATTACACGCCGAGACGATCGCTGCGTTTTCCTCCAGCGCGCGGAACAGCGTCGCTTTATTACAAATCTCCGGGTCGATGGAGAGGTTAATAAACGACGGCGCGGCGTGATACCACTGCTTGAAATGCATCGCGTCGGAGAAGATTGGCATCACGCCGTGGGAGCCCGCCGGCACCCGCGCCGCCATATCTTCAAGCAGGGCATAAGCGTCGACGCCAAGCCTTTCGGCCAGCAGTTTTTCTTCGGCGCAGAAGGCATCCCGGAACCAGCGCATCGTCAGGCCGGTAAAGAAGCTGATGGATTCCGCCTGCACCATATTGCCGATGACGTGCGGGTTAATGCGGATATTCATCTCCGGATCGGTCTTAATGGCCGGAAGATTCACCACCTGCTGCCAGAAGGTGCCGCCCAGCACCGCCGTTTGCCCGGCCCGCACCACGCCAAGCCCCAGGCAACCCAGCTGCACATCGCCGCCGCCCATCACCACTGGCGTTCCTGCGAGTAACCCGCTTTGCTGTGCGGCCTCCTGCGTGACGCCGCCGAGCACCGTACCGGTTTCCTTGACCGGCGAGAGGATATCCGCCCGCAGCCCGGCCATATCCAGCAGCGCAGGCCGCCAGTCGCGGGTTGCCAAATCAAGCATGCCCGTTGTGCCCGCGTTGGAGGGATCGACCGCCAGCTCGCCGCTAAGCTTCGCCGCCAGCCAGTCGCCGATCATCGTGATGGTCGCCGCCTCGCGATAAATATCCGGACGGTGGTGCGCAAGCCATAGCAGGCGCGGCATGGCGCTTAACGCCAGCGTCTGCCCGGAAACGTGGTACACCTCGGATTCAAACTGGAAATCATGAATCTCTTTTAGCTCGCTAACTTCACGGCTGGCGCGGGCGTCCACGTTGGCACACGCCCAAATCGGATCGCCATTACGGTCATAAAGCACGATGCCCTCGCGCATCGAGCAGCAGGAAATAGCGCTAATCGCACCGGGGGGAAGATGCGCTTTTTGCAGCGCTTCACGGATGCATTGACAGGCAAGCTGCCAGTTATTCGCGAGGTCAAACTCCATTGAGCCGGGCACGTCGGCCACGCTCAGGTGCTTCCATTCGGCCTGGCCGACGGCGATTTGGTGGCCTGAAATGTCGAAGATAACGGCGCGGATACTGCCCGTTCCGGCGTCCAGCGCTAACAGATAACTCATCGGTTGACCCCGCAATTGTTTTGCGCGGGGTTAATCAGCCAGAGCTAATACCGCCCGCGCGGTCTCTTCTTCCGTCACCAGGCCATTGATACGGCGACCAAGGAGCGCGGCATAAATGGCGTCCGCTTTATCGTACCCGCCCGCCACGCCGACAATCGTCGGCAGTTGCGAGAGGTCATCAAGCGTCACGCCCAGTAACTCGCGGTGGATTTCCAGACCTTCCACCAGTTCGCCATCCGCTTGCAGGAAATAACCGAGGATATCGCCCACCGCCCCTTTGCGGGCGTACATCAGTTGTTCCCCTTCGCTGATATAACCCGAGCGCAGAATAGTGGCATCGCGCTTTTGGTTAACCGCGCCAATGCCGACGACCGCCACGTCCGCGGCCATTGCCGCGAGGATCACATCCCGCACGCTTGACTCCATGCGTAAAATTTCCGCCACCTGCGGAGAAGAAACGCGCAGCGGGGCCGGGATCATGCTGACGCTACAGGCCGCATCAAGCTGCCCGATACCTGTCATATACGGCCCAACGCCGCCGGAAAGCGTCACCAGGCGAATCTGCTGCGAGCCGATAAACCCGCTCAAATGCTGCAAACAGCTCATGGTGGTTTCGCCGAAACCTACGGCCAGCAGCTGTCCAGGTTCCAGCACGCCCATCAGCGATTGCGCAGCGCCGATGCCTAAACGCGTGCTCATCAAAGGCGTGCTCTGCGCAGGCAGCACGCGGGCAATGTTGAGACTGAACCGCTGCTGCAACGCCGTTTCCAGGGCAAGACAGCCCTCGTAACGCGAGTTAATTTGTACGCGTATCACGCCTGACTGACGGCCCTTTTCCAGCAGCCGAGAAATCTTCAGGCGCGGCAGGCCGAGCCGTTCACCGATATCGTTCTGCGTTAATCCGTCGTGGTAGTAAGACCAGGCTACCCGCGCCAGCAGTTCCTCTTCCGCCATGGGCAGGCTGGCCTGGCGTCCTTCTTCAGCTCGTTTGTCGCTCATAGGTGAACTCTTATTCAAATTTAGATCATATGTTCGAAGATGCCGGGTGAGAAAATGTGAAGCGTGCGGCAAAAAGATCATTTTGTAATGCACAGGGTTTAGCCGATCTATTTAAATATTTTGTGATCTCTGCCCGGTTGTAAACATATATCGGCGTCTACGCTTTTGAACATTATTAATGCGATTTCTCTTTTGTTCAATTGTGGAGTGAAAATGCACAATACCACCGCCGTACTGGAAGCCTGCAAGATCAGCAAGCAGTTCTCGGGCGTGAGCGTCCTGAAGGGCATCGATTTTGCGCTTTATGCGGGACAGGTTCATGCATTGCTCGGCGGCAACGGGGCAGGGAAGTCGACATTAATGAAGATCATCGCGGGCGTGGAGACGCCGGATCGCGGTGAACTGAAAGTGCGCGGCAAAGCCTTTGGCCGACTTACGCCGGGGCAGGCGCACGATCTGGGTATCTATCTGGTGCCGCAGGAGCCGATGCTCTTTCCGAACCTGACGGTGCGGGAAAACATCCTGTTTCGCCTGCCGGCCAGCCGCGATGCAGACAGCCGTTTACGGGAAAAGATGCGCCAGCTTGAATGCCAGATCCCGCTGCATGCGCCAGCCAGCACGCTGGAGGTGGCCGATCAGCAGATGGTGGAGATCCTGCGCGGTCTGATGCGCGAAGCGAAAATCCTGATCCTTGATGAACCCACCGCATCGCTAACGCCGGGCGAAACCGAACGGCTATTCCGTCAGATTCGCGCTTTACAGGATCTCGCAGTCGGCATTGTTTTTATCTCCCACAAGCTGCCGGAGATCCGCAAAATCTCCAGCCATATTTCCGTGATGCGCGACGGCGCGGTTGTGCTGCATGGCGAAACGGCGCAACTGCTGGATGAGCAACTGATCAACGCCATGACGCCGATTAACCGCCAGCACGCGCTGAGCGACACGCAAAAACTGTGGCTGGCGCTGCCGGGCAATCGTCGTACCGAACCACAGGATTTTCCGGTGCTGCGTGTGGAAGAGCTGACCGGCGAAGGTTTTATCGACCTGAGTTTTGAACTCTACGCGGGAGAGATCGTTGGCCTTGCGGGGCTGGTGGGTTCGGGCCGTACCGAGCTTGCGGAAACGCTTTACGGCCTGCGGCCCGTGCGCGGCGGCCAGATCTATCTCGAAAATCGTCAAATTAGCGGCGATAGCACAAAATCCCGGCTCGATCGCGGGCTTATCTATCTGCCGGAAGATCGCCAGGTCTCCGGGCTGTTTCTTGATGCGCCGATCCGCTGGAATACCGTGGCGCTTAATGAGCCGAGCGTCTGGCAGCAGGATCAGCGGGAAGCGGCGGTTGTCGAACGCTATCACCGGGCTTTGGGCATCAAATTCAATAATGCCGAACAGACGGTGCGCACGCTCTCCGGCGGCAATCAGCAAAAAGTTCTGCTGGCGCGCTGTCTGGAGGCTAATCCCTTATTGCTTATCGTCGATGAACCTACGCGAGGCGTGGACGTGGCGGCCCGGGCCGATATCTATCAGCTTATTAAAAGCGTGGCGGCACAGAACGTGGCGGTGCTGATGATTTCCAGCGA
Organism: Cedecea colo; assembly: GCF_011808225.1. Taxonomy (GTDB): domain Bacteria; phylum Pseudomonadota; class Gammaproteobacteria; order Enterobacterales; family Enterobacteriaceae; genus Dryocola; species Dryocola colo. The sequence continues at coordinate 187,229 of NZ_SOYS01000003.1, forward strand.
TCTTGATGAGTTTGTTGGTCTGGCGGATCGCGTGCTGGTGATGCATCAGGGAGCGATGAACGGCGAGTTACGTAAGCCCTCAATTAACGTCGATCGCATGATGAGCATGGCATTTGGCGGAGGTAGAGCATGAAAAAACTGCTGAAAAACCGCGAGCTGAGCGCGCTACTTGCGATCCTCGCTTTATTTGCGGTGCTGGTCGCGTTGAACCACAGCTACTTCAGCCTGCAAACGCTAAGCATGATCTTCACCAGCGCGCAGATCCTGATCCTGCTGGCCGTAGGCGCCACGATGGTAATGCTGACGCGCAATATTGACGTGTCCGTGGGTTCAACCGTTGGCCTGTGTGCCATTGCCGTTGGGATGGCGCTAAACAACGGTTACAGCCTGCCGGTGGCGATGCTATTTGCGCTGGCGACGGGCGCGCTGGCGGGTTTCTTCAACGGCGTGCTGGTTGTCTGGCTGCGCATTCCGGCGATTGTCGCCACGCTTGGCACGCTCGGGCTTTATCGCGGCGGCATGCTGCTGTGGACGGGCGGGAAATGGATTGAAGGGCTGCCGGCCAGCCTTAAATTGCTGTCGGAACCCGTCGCGCTGGGCGTGTCCCCTCTTGGCATGCTGGTGCTGCTCCTGGTCGCTGTCGCCGCCTGGATACTGGCAAGAACGGCTTTCGGACGAGATTTTTACGCGGTAGGCGATAACCTCGCTGCCGCCCGTCAGCTGGGTGTTGCGGTAAACCGCACGCGACTTTTAGCTTTTACCTTCAACGGCATGCTCGCGGCGATCGGCGGAATTATCTTCGCCTCGCAAATTGGCTTTGTGCCAAACCAGACCGGCAGCGGGCTGGAGATGAAAGCCATTGCCGCCTGCGTGCTCGGCGGTATTTCACTGCTGGGCGGCACCGGTACGGTAATTGGCGCCTTTCTCGGCGCGTTCTTCCTGACGCAAATCGATACCGTTTTGGTGCTCTTCAAGCTCCCGGCATGGTGGAACGACTTTATCGCGGGCCTGGTGTTGCTCGGCGTACTGGTGCTGGATGGCCGCCTGCGTCAGGCGCTGGCTCGCCATCAGCGGGCGCAGAAATACAGCCGGTTTGTGCCGCCTTTACCCGGCGCAAAGAACGTTCGCGCTTTTCCCCGTAAGAAGAAGGATGTGGCGTAAATGACGAAAATGAAACTTAACTGGGAAGTCGCGCTGCTGCTGATTCTGGTTGCGGAGATCCTGCTGTTTGGCGCGGTAAATCCTCGTATGCTGGATATCAATATGCTGCTGTTCAGCACCAGTGATTTTATCTGCATCGGCATTGTTGCTCTGCCGCTGACGCTGGTGATTATCAGCGGCGGTATCGACATATCGCTCGGCTCCACCATCGGCCTGTGCGCCATCGCGCTGGGCGTGATGTTACAGGCGGGATTTCCCATAACGCTGGCGGTTATTCTTACGCTCGCCGTCGGTCTGCTGTGCGGATTGTTTAACGCCGCGCTCATTCACTACACCGGTATCAGCCCGCTGGTTATCACGCTCGGCACGCTGTATCTGTTCGGCGGCGGCGCGCTTTTGCTCTCCGGTATGGCAGGGGCGACAGGATACGAAGGCATTGGCGGCTTCCCGGATGCTTTTACCAATTTCGCTAACCTCACGCTGTTCGGCCTGCCGATTCCGCTGGTGACGTTTGCGGTTATTACCCTGCTGTTCTGGCTGCTTACCCATCGCGCTCGTTTTGGCCGCCACATCTTTTTGATTGGGCAAAATCCGCGTGCGGCGCGCTATGCGGCGCTGCCGGTAAACGGTTCGCTGTACGGTGTATACGGCATGGTTGGCCTGGCCTCAGCCATTGCGGCCATCGTGCTGGTGTCTTATTTCGGTTCGGCGCGCTCGGATTTAGGGCGCGATCTGTTGATGCCTGCGCTGACCGCAGCCGTGCTTGGCGGGGCGAATATTTACGGCGGTTCCGGATCGATTCTGGGCACCGCGCTGGCGGCGCTGCTGGTGGGTTATCTGCAACAGGGTTTACAGATGATTGGCGTGCCTAATCAGGTATCGAGCGCGTTGTCCGGTGCGCTGTTGATTGTGGTAGTCATTGGTCGTTCGGTGAGTTTGCACCGCGATTATCTCCAGGCGGCATGGCGTCGCCTGCGCGGTCACAGGAAAACTAACGGGAGTTTGATATGAAGCAGACAGCAAAACGCGCCCTGCAACTCAGTGCGCTGGCTTTAGCCTTTGGGGCGATCGCCGCGCAGGCCGCCGATCGTATTGCCTTTATCCCGAAACTGGTCGGCGTGGGCTTCTTTACCAGCGGCGGCAACGGTGCAATGCAGGCGGGTAAAGATCTTGGCGTGCCGGTCACCTACGACGGGCCGACCGAGCCGAGCGTCTCCGGGCAGGTGCAGCTCATCAATAACTTCGTCAACCAGGGCTACAACGCGATTATCCTGTCAGCGGTTTCGCCAGACGGCCTGTGTCCGGCGCTTAAACGCGCCATGCAGCGCGGCGTAAAAGTGCTGACGTGGGATTCGGATACCAAACCGGAATGCCGCAGCATTTATATCGACCAGGGTACGCCGCAGCAGCTCGGCGGCATGCTGGTGGATATGGCGACAAAACAGGTGACGAAACCTGCCGCCAAAGTAGCGTTCTTCTACTCAAGCCCAACCGTGACCGATCAAAACCAGTGGGTGAAAGAGGCGAAAGCGAAGATCGCCAAAGATCACCCGCAGTGGGAGATTGTCACCACGCAGTTTGGCTATAACGATGCCACGAAATCCCTGCAAACGGCAGAAGGGATCCTGAAGGCGTACCCGGATCTTGATGCGATTATTGCGCCGGATGCCAACGCGCTGCCCGCCGCGGCGCAAGCGGCGGAAAACCTCAAACGGACCGACGTCGCCATCGTTGGTTTCAGCACGCCGAACGTCATGCGGCCTTACGTTGAGCGCGGCACGGTAAAAGCCTTTGGCCTGTGGGACGTGGTTCAGCAGGGTGAAATTGCGGTGAACGTCGCAAATACGATGCTGAAAAAGGGCGATCTTAACGTCGGCGACAGCGTTGAAGTGGCGAAAATCGGCACGCTGAAAGTGGAGCCGAACAGCGTTCAGGGATACCAGTATGAAGCAAAAGGCAACGGCATCGTGCTGCTGCCGGAACGCGTGGTGTTCACGAAAGAAAATATCGGCAAATACGACTTCTGAGGGAGAAAATAATGGCAGATCTTGACGATATCCGGGAAGGAAAAGATTACGGCATTGGCCGCCCGCAGGAAAACAAAGCGTTTTACCTGAAGGGCAGCGGCGCGCTGGACTGGGGCATGCAGTCACGTCTGGCGCGCATCTTCAATCCTGATACCGGCCGCACCGTGATGCTGGCGTTCGACCATGGCTATTTTCAGGGGCCGACCACGGGCCTTGAACGTATCGATTTATCCATCGCGCCGCTGTTCGAAGAAACCGACGTGTTGATGTGTACACGCGGCATTCTACGCAGCGTTGTGCCGCCTGCGACTAATAAACCCGTGGTGCTGCGCGCATCCGGCGGGAACTCTATCCTCAGCGAACTCTCGCGTGAAAGCGTGGCGGTGACGATGGAAGACGCCTTGCGGCTTAACGCCTGCGCGGTAGCGGCGCAAATTTATATCGGCAGCGAGTACGAGCACCAGTCAATCAACAATATCATCAAGCTGGTGGATGAAGGCACGCGCTATGGCATTCCAACCCTTGCCGTAACCGGCGTGGGTAAAGAGATGGCACGTGACGCGCGTTATTTTTCGCTGGCCAGCCGCATCGCTGCCGAAATTGGCGCGCAGTTTGTGAAAACCTATTTTGTGGAAGAAGGCTTCGAGAAAGTGGCCGCCAGCTGTCCGGTGCCGATTGTTATCGCCGGCGGGAAAAAATTGCCGGAACAGGAAGCGCTGGAGATGTGCTTCCGGGCCATCGATCAGGGCGCATCCGGCGTGGATATGGGACGTAATATTTTCCAGTCTGAAGCGCCGCTCGCTATGCTAAAAGCGGTGAAAAAAGTCGTGCATGAGAATATGTCCGCACGCCTTGCCTACCAGTTCTGGCTGGATGAAAAACATCACGGAGGCAGGGCATGAACGTCACGCTGGTCGAGATCAATATCAAGCCGGAGAGGGTAAACGCGTTTCTGGACGTGTTCCGCGCCAACCACGAAGGCTCAATCAAAGAGCCTGGCAACCTGCGGTTTGACGTTTTGCAGGACCCGCAAGTCCCCACGCGATTTTTTATCTACGAGGCTTATCAAAATGATGAGGCAGTGCTGGCGCACAAGCAAACGCCGCATTACCTGGCATGCGTTGAAAAGCTGGACGAGATGATGTCGGAGCCGCGTAAGAAGCGGAGTTTTGTCGGGCTGCTGCCGGAGTAGGCGATGGTTTGCGGGCCGGGACGCCCTTATCCCGGCTCTCTTCCCCAGGAGCGGGAGAAATTAAAAGGTCCGGAACCTCTCCCTTGAGGAAGAACGTCGCCCGGTCCGATCCCTCTCCCTTAAGGGCTTAAGGGAGAGGGTTAGAAGGAATTACTCCTCAGCTTCGAGCATTTCGCGCTGTGCTACGCGCAGTCCTTGCAGCGCTTTCCTCGCGCAGCTCAACACATGTTCGCACTGCTCAGGCGTGATGGTTAGCGGAGGCTCTACTCGAATCGTTTTCGAGTTGTTGAGCGTTCCGGCGACCAGCACCTGCTGGCGGAACATTTCGCTGGCAAAGTTATAGCCGGTTTCGTTGTCGCTAAACTCGATGGCTATCAGCAAGCCTTGTCCCCGCGCTTCCACAACCATTTCCGGGAACTCGCGGGCGAGGGCCTGGAAACCATCCACTAAAAGCTGTCCTTTTTGCGCGGCCTGAGCGGGGAGATTTTGCTCAAGCAGAACATGGATGGTGGCTAACGCTGCGGCACAGGCCAGCGGGTTGCCGCCAAAGGTGGTGGTATGCAGGAAAGGATTAGCAAACAGCACCGAGAAGACTTCTTCTGTAGCAACCGTCGCGCCAATCGGCATCACGCCGCCGCCGAGCGCTTTGGCGAGGCATAAAATATCCGGCTGCACGTTTTCATGTTCGCAGGCGAACATTTTGCCGGTGCGGCCCATGCCGGTTTGCACTTCGTCGAAAATCAGCAGCGCGCCAAACTCATCACAAAGCTTACGAACGGCAGGCAGATAACCTGTCGGCGGCAGAATTACGCCGCCTTCACCCTGGATAGGTTCCAGAATAACGGCTGCGACATCATCGCCAGTTTTATGACATTCGCTGAGCATTGTACGTAACGCGTCGATATTGCCAAAAGGCACGTGACGGAAGCCCGGCAGCAAAGGCATAAAAGGTTTGCGGAAGGCAGATTTTGCCGTAGCAGACAATGCGCCGAGAGATTTGCCATGAAACGCGCCGCTGGCGGCGATAAAGGTAAATTTCCCTCGCGGTGACTGGTATGCCTTAGCGAGCTTAATCGCCGCTTCGACCGATTCTGTTCCGCTGTTACTAAAGAAGCTGTACTTCAGTTTACCTGGCGTAAGCGTTGCGAGAGTTTTGGCCAGCATCGCCCGTAGCGGGTCGAGCAGTTCCTGGCTATGCAGGGGTTGTTTTTCGAGCTGATGCTGTACGGCGGAAACCACTGTTGGATTACGGTGCCCCACGTTAAAGATGCCGAACCCGCCCAGGCAATCGAGGTACTCCGTCCCCTGGGTGTCGACAAGCGTATTCAGACTGCGCGCTTGCCACTCTACGGCTCCGTAATCCCCGCCGGCGGTTACAGACTTACGATACTCAAGAAAACCCGGATTAACATGCTGCTGGAAACTGTCGATAACCTCTCGGTTTAGTGCTTTCATCTCCTCATGGTTAAGTGACTTCTTTTCGATAATGTTAAGTGCATGCGCCGTGCAGGCAAGCGCCGAGGCGCTGGAAGGTAACCTGTTCAAAATATGCTCCTGGGAATGGCGTATCACGCGATACACGAAATAAGTATTGCAGGGAATACGCCATTTCGCCGTCCGGCGGCGAAATCAGGATAAACCACCGGACGAAACGCGGATAGCTCAATAATTAATCACATCCTGAAAGGTTTTGCGTAATTTAATGCTGGGATTCTGGCACCAGAAAAGTGCCAGCGGGGGTTATCGCACTACTGCTGTGCGTGATGCTCGATAGCCGTGCGTTTTTTTACGCCGCGTCCATTCGATGGTCGCCACGAACCAGAGCCGCGCGGTCGTACTCATGCTGAATGCTGCCGCCTGACATGTAAGCCGCACGGTCAGACATATGGGCTATCACGTCCGCGTCGTGGCTGACCAGCAGATAGGTCATACCGAATTGCTGTTTCAGGCGATTAAGAAGATTGAGTATTTCAGCCTGGACGGACATATCCAGCGCAGAGGTTGGTTCGTCCAGCAGCAGGATTTTGGGTCGCAGCAGCAGCGCGCGAGCAATGGCAACGCGCTGGCGTTGACCACCAGAAAGCTGGTGCGGGTAGCGCTTTGCCGCGTCTGCCGGTAATCCAACCTGAACCAGCGCCTCTTCAACGCGAGCGGCAATTTGTGTTTCCCGGTGAATAGCCAGCGGTTCCGCCAGCGTGCGGTAAAGCGTGTGGTTGGGGTGCAACGACGCGTAAGGGTCCTGAAACACCATTTGCACGTTGCGACGTAACTCCCCCTGAAAACGCACGCCGGGCTGAATGGCACCGTCCAAAAGTTTTACTTCGCCTTGCCATTCACGCAACAAGCCTGCCAGGACACGTAGAATAGTGGATTTTCCGCAGCCGGACGCGCCAATTAAACTGAACGTCTCACCTTCATTAATGACAAAGCTCGCGTTGCTGACGGCCGTCTTGACCAGGCCTTTTGCGGCAAACCGTACGCAAAGATTTTTTACCTCAACGATTGCCATGGTTTTCTCCTTGCAGGTTCTGAGTGCGGTCAAGCGTTGGCAGCATCGTGCCGTAAGTGGCGGCATTCGGACGGCAGGTCCACAACGTACGGGTGTATGGATGAACCGCGGTGGAAAGGGAATTTGCTGCCATTTCGTCGACTTTTTGCCCCTGATACATCACCAGCACGCGCTGGCAATGTTCTGCCACCAGCGGCAGATCGTGGCTGATCAGCAGCATCGCCATCTGGCGTTGTTCGCACTGCTCCACCAGCAGTTCAAGAATTTGGTTACGCAGGCGCGCGTCCAGCGCCGAGGTTGGTTCGTCAGCAATCAGCACTTTTGGATTGTTAACCAGCGCGATGGCGATCATCACGCGCTGTCCCATACCGCCAGAAAGCTCCGCCGGGTAGCGGGCCAGCACGTTGTTCTGCAAGCCTACGGCGTTAACTACTTCACCAATCCTTTCCCGGCGCTGGCTGGACGAGAGTTTTTGATGCAGGTGCAAAGCCTCATCAATCTGCTGGGCGACGGTTTTCACCGGATTTAGCGCGTAGCGTGGGTCCTGTAAAACCATGGCGATGTCATTGCCGCGCAGTTTTTGCCAGTGACGGTTTTTCATAGTTAGTAGATTATTGCCCAGAACGTTAAGCTGCCCGGCGCTTACTTTGCCCGGCCTGCGCACCAGCCCCATCAGCGCGCGTGCCGTCATGGATTTACCCGAGCCGGACTCACCCACCAGCGCCAGGCGTTCATTGCCAAGCGTAAACGAGAGGCCATTTACCACGCGCGCGCCGGGATAATCGATGTTTAAGTTACAGACTTCAATACGATTCTCAGTCATGGCCTGGCTCCAGCACGTCGCGTAATCCATCGCCCAGCAGATTAAATGCAAGGCTTGCTATCAGAATGGCGGTGCCGGGAATAGCCGCGATCCACCATTGATCGAAAATGACCTGCATGCCGTCGGCGATCATCGCCCCCCATTCCGCCATTGGCGGCCTTGCGCCAAGACCCAGAAATCCTAAGCCCGCAGCCGCCAGAATAATGCCCGCCAGATCGAGCGCAAGGCGCACGATCGCTGAAGGCAGACACAGGGGGAGGATATGTCCGGCAAGCAAACGCAGGCCGCGAATGCCCATCATTTCTGCCGCGGCAAGATAGTCGCTGTGACGCAGGCGCTGAATTTCACTGCGGGCCTGGCGCGCGTAGGCAGGCCAGGTTGTCAGCGCCAGTGCCAGAGCGCCATTCACAAGCCCTGGCCCGAGCATCGCTACAAAAGCGAACGCCAGAATCAGGCGCGGCATCGACATTACAACATCGGTAAAACGCATCAGCACGCGCTCCGGCCAGCCGCCGTAATAACCGGAAAGAATGCCGACCAGCAACCCAACCGGCAAAGTTATCACCGTCACCAGCAGGACCAGGCCGAGAGCGGGGCGCGAGCCGTACAGCAGGCGCGACAGCAAATCGCGGCCGTAACTGTCAGTCCCGAGCCAGTGCTGCGCGTTTGGCGATTGCAGACGGGCGGCAGCATCCTGCCAGTTAGGATCGAACGGCGCGAGCAGCGGGGCAAGCAGGGCAATCAGCATCAGCAGCGCGATAATCAGCAGGCCACAAAGTGCCGCAGGCGAGCGCAGCATTCGGCGTAAAAAGAGATAAGACGGCATTAGCGCACCCTCGGATCGGTGACACGCACCAGCACGTCAGTCAGATTATTGATGATGACAAACGACACGCCAATAACCAGCGTGCCGCCCATAATGGCGGTGGTATCCCCGGCAAAAAGCGCGGTTGTTAAATAACGCCCGATGCCCGGCCAGGAAAAGACGGTTTCCGTTAGCACCGCGCCTTCCAGCATTGAGGTGTAGGCCAGCGCAATGACCGTGAACAGCGTGCCGCGAATGTTGGGCAGCACGTGTCGTAGCAGAATTGTCATTTCACCCGCGCCCTTGGCTCTGGCGAGGGTAATATATTCTTTGTTCATCTCGCTCAGGCAGGCGGTGCGCGTCAGGCGGGTGATGCTTGCCAGCGAGTAATAGGCGAGGAGAAGCACCGGCAGCACAAGATGATTGATGGCATTGAAGAACGCGTCGCGGTCATCGGAAAGCCAGGTATCAATCAGCACAAAGCCGGTTTTGGCTTCCACGCTGTACTGATAAATATCGTCGAGTCGCCCGGGCCCAGCGCTCCATTGCAGGCGCGCGTAAAACAGCGCCAGCATCAGCAGGCCCAGCCAGAAGATCGGCACAGAGTTACCGAGCAGGGTAAATGTACGCACCGCCAGATCCCATGCCGAGCCGACGAACCGCGCGCAGAGCACGCCAAAAATCACGCCCAGCACGCTGCCGATAATCAGCGCGAGAGTAGCGAGTTCAAGCGTGGCGGGAAAGGTTGAGAGCAGGTCCCGCAGTACGGGCTGGCCGGTGGCGCTGGCGGTGCCTAAATCGCCATGCGCGAGACGAGTCAGATAGTGCCAGAACTGCACGGGCAGAGGCCTGTCCAGCCCTAGCTGATGGCTCACCTGATCGTACGTGGCCTGGCTTGCATGATCGCCTACGATTTGCAGCACGCGATCGACTGGCGAAAGCGCTGAAAGAGCAAAGGTGATAAGCAGCAGGCCGATAAGCGTAAGCGCCAGGGTAATCAGGCCCTGCAATAAGGTCAGAAGCGGGCGGCGTAATCGCCCCGCTGCTGGTAAAAGAGAGACGTCTGACATGTGAAGCTCTTGTTGTTGTAGTGAGTTTTTACCCTCACCCGGCCCTCTCTGAAAGGAAGAGGGAGAAAGGAAACCTTTCGTTCGTTTGGGGAGGAAAAATTCGATCCAGATCCCTCTCCCTTTTGGGGAGAGGGCGAGGGGAATAAGTTACTTACTCACGCGATCGTAATACACCATATCCGCATTCAGCCCCTGCTGATAGCCCTTCACATTTTCCCGCACTACAATTTGGGTTTTCCCCTGATCGACAAACACATACGGGGAACTACGCTGCAATTCTTGCTGGATTTGCTTATAGATATCCAGGCGTTTGGCCGGGTCGGCTTCTGCAACTGCCGCCAGCGTTTGTTTATTTAGCGCCGGGATCTGCCAGCCGTTCAGGCCCGCAACGGTGCTCGCTTTACCGTCGTTAAAGGCAAAGGCGCTGGCGTTAGAGTGAGCATCAAAATAGTCCGGGATCCACAGACGGATTGCCGCCTGATGCTGTTTAGCACGAACGCGCGCGTATACCTGGCTGCCCGCTGCCGGCAGCAGATCGATCTTCACGCCGCCCTGGGCAAAGCTTGCCTGCATGGACTGAGCGATGGTGATAAACGGCGGTTTGTTTTCCACATCAAGGGTGAAGTGCGCGTCTTTAATCCCCGCTTTGGCGAGAATTTCTTTCGCTTTGGCCGGATCGAATTTGAACGGGTTGTTATCGAGCGCCCCGGCAAAACCGACCGGCAGGAAGCTTTGATGGACAAAATACTGGCCTTTCAGCAGGTCTTTGGTAATACCTTCGTAATCCACCAGATAACGCGCCGCTTCCCACAAGGCCGGATTTTTCAGCAGTGGATTGGCGTTGTTACCCACGTTGAACACCATATAGTTTTGTTCGGCGGAAGGAATGCTAAGCACCTTAACGCCGGGTTTGCCTGCCAGCGCGCTGGTCTGATCCGCACCCAGGTCACGGGCAATGTCCGCGTCGCCTTGCTGGATAAGCAGCCGACGAGCCGCAGGATCGGGCACGTTTTTAATAATGATGTTTTTAACTTTCGGCGCATCGCCCGGAGATGTTGGGTTAGCGTCCAGCACGATGGCCTGATGCGGCTGGTAAACGCGCATTTTAAACGGGCCGCTGCCCGCGGAGTGCATCTTCAGCCACTCGTTGCCAAAATCATCGGCTTTGGCATTCGGCGCAACGGCTTTTTCATCCACGATAGAGGCAATCGGCGTGGAAAGAATGTTCAGTGCGACGGCCGGGCTGACGTCTGCCGTCCAGTGCAGCTCCAGCGTGTGGTCATCCACTTTTTTTAGCTGGCCTGCGATGTTGTCCGGCTGCCAGCCCAGCACGTTAAGGATAAAGGCTGGCGACTTATTCAACGTAACCGCGCGGGTATAAGAGAAGATCACATCTTCCGGGCGCAATGGATTGCCGGAGGAAAATTTAGCGTCCGGCCGCAGTTTAATTGTCAGCTTTTTATTCGCGGCATCACCCTGCCAGCTTTCTGCCAGCACCGGGACAACTTTCGCCGGGTCTTCACGATCGGCCTGCACCAGGCGCTGATACAGGCTTGGCACGGTTTGAATACTGGAAAGTTCATTAGCTTCAGCCGGATCGAGGCTGACGATATCGTCCAGGCCCTGGGCAACAACTAAAGTATTTGGCGGTGTAGCGGCAAAGCTGCTTGCGGATAAGGCAGCCAGCAACAGTAACGGCAGAACTTTTCTTTGCATGATGCACCCTGCATAAAAGGAAGGATTATTATGGGTTGTTATTTTTGGCCTGTTTACGTTAGGTGACGCAGAACTATTCACAAAGTCCAAAAATGTCTTTTCTTATAAAAATAAGATATAACCAAAAATGTTCCGCCATATGCAAACAAAAACGCCGGGCAATGGCCCGGCGTTGATAACGCTCAAGAAATTATTCGTTGATGTGCGGGTGTTGCTGCACGAGATTACTACGTTTCGCCTGCAAAGCTTCAATTTCACGATCCAGGTCTTCGATCTTCTGCTCGATATTATCGTGATGCTCCTGCACGATTTCACGTGCTTCCTCAATATCAGAAGCAGCAGGCGTTGCGCCTTTAAGCGGCTTGTTAGCGGTCTCTTTCATCATAAGCCCGGTCACCAGGCCGATAACGGCGATAACCATCAGATAATAAGCCGGCATCATCAGGTTTTCGGTAGATTCCACAAGCCAGGCCGCAAGCGTAGGCGTCAGCCCGGCAACCAGCACGGAAATGTTAAACGCGCTGGCCAGCGCGCTGTAACGAATATGCGTAGGGAACATCGCGGGCAGGGTAGATGCCATAACGCCGGTAAAGGAGTTAAGAATAACCGCCAGAATCAGCAGACCGGCAAATATCAGCCCCAGCACGTTGCTGTTAATCAGCGTAAAGGCGGGAATAGCAAATAACAGCAGCGCTATGCTGCCGAAAATAATAAACGGACGGCGGCCATAACGGTCGCTCAGCAGGCCAATCATCGGCTGCACGAACAGCATCCCGATCATAATGGCGATGATTATCAGCACGCCATGTTCTTCGGAATAATGCAGATTGTGGGAGAGATAGCTTGGCATATAGGTAAGCAGCATGTAATAGGTCACGTTGGTAGAGATAACGATCCCGATACAGGTCAGCAGGCTGCGCCAGTGTTTGGTGGCAATCTCTTTAAAGGAGACTTTAGGCCCTTCGGCCAGGCCTTCTTTATCGCCCTGTTCCAGCTTATCGATATGCTGCTGGAACGCCGGCGTTTCTTCTAAAGCATGACGCAAATACAGGCCGATAATCCCCAGCGGCAGCGCCAGGAAGAACGGTAAACGCCAGCCCCAGGAAAGGAAGTTCGCTTCCCCGACGATAGCGCTAATCAACACCACCACGCCCGCACCACAGACGAAACCGGCAATGGAGCCAAAGTCGAGCCAGCTTCCCATGAACCCACGTTTACGGTCCGGGGAGTATTCAGCGACGAAGATAGAAGCCCCGGTGTATTCACCGCCCACCGAGAAACCCTGCGCCATTTTTGCAAGCAACAACAGGATTGGCGCCCAGATACCGATAGTCTCGTACGACGGAATAAGGCCAATGCAGAAGGTGCTCAACGACATAATGATGATGGTTATCGACAGGATTTTCTGACGACCGTATTTATCGCCCAGCATGCCGAAGAACAAACCGCCGAGAGGACGAATCAGGAAGGGTACGGAGAAGGTCCCGAGGGCGGCAATCATCTGCACGCTTGGGCTGGCGTCCGGGAAGAAAACCTTACCGAGCGCGTAGGCAACGAAGCCATAGACGCCAAAATCAAACCATTCCATCGCATTGCCCAGCGAGGCTGCGGTAATGGCTTTCTTCAGACGGCTATCGTCAATAATGGTAACGTCACTGACCTTAATAGGCCTGACTTTCTTTTTCCTTTTTAACATGCTTATCCTCTTTATTTTCCTTGCGGGGCGAGACTGTCTTCTCACTAAGTGTAGTGGGCCAGTCACGATTCGATGGCTAAACTGTAGCACTTAGCCACATTACGAATCTTTATTAATAACCCGAGGAAATTATTAGTGAATACGTTCAACGAGCAAGCCATTATAAAGACTATGGCTAAGTTGAAAAGTGTGATCTTCGTCAAGTTTAACCGCTAAAGTAAATTTGTGCAGCGCCGAAATAACATCAATAAAGAAAAATTAACATCTGGATAACCTGCACAACGGAGTTGCTATGTCTGCCCGCGCCACCGTCACACAGCAAGAATATTTGCTCAAGGACGATACCACCCTGATGTCCACCACCGATTTACAAAGCTACATGACCCACGCTAACGACTCCTTCGTGCAGGTCAGCGGCTATGAATTGCACGAGCTTACCGGTACTCCACATAACCTTGTTCGCCATCCGGATATGCCGAAAGCGGCCTTTGCCGACATGTGGTTTACCCTGCAGCAGGGCGAGCCGTGGACCGGCATCATTAAAAACCGGCGGAAAAATGGTGACCATTACTGGGTTCGCGCCAACGCTATCCCGGTGGTTCGCAAGGGTAAAACCACAGGCTATATGTCGATTCGTACTAATGCGACGCCAGAGGAAGTGGCTGCGGTGGAACCGTTGTATAAGGCTCTGAATGAGGGGCGGGCGAACCGCCGTTTGTTTAAAGGATTAGTGCTGCGTAAAAACTGGTTTGGCAAATTACCGACGATTTCCCTGCGCTGGCGCATTCGGACGATGATGGCAGGGCTGTTTGCCGTATTGATGATTGCTGCGGTAACGATGGGGCAAAGCACGCTGCAGCTGCTGATTAGCGCACTGGCGACCGCGCTGGTCTGTGGTCTGCTTGAGTGGCAAATCGCTCGACCGCTGGAAAATGTCGCTCGCCAGGCGCTGGCGGTGGCAACGGGGGATCGTCATAAAATCGATCATCTCGCACGTGTCGATGAGATTGGTATGACGCTACGCGCCATCGGCCAGCTTGGTTTGATGTGTCGCTGGTTGGTAAACGATGTCAGTCATCAGGCCGAAAGCGTGCGCAGCGGTAGCGAAACGCTGGCAAAAGGTAACGACGAGTTAAACGAGCGCACGCGCCAGTCGGTAGACAACGTGCAGCAGACGGTTGCCACGATGAATCAAATGGCCGCCTCGGTGCAGAATAATTCCGAAACTGCCGCTGCGGCAGATAAGCTTTCCAGCTCAGCCAGCGATGCTGCGGCCCACGGCGGGCGGGCGATGGAAACCGTCGTCACCACGATGGATGATATTGCCGACAGTACCCAGCGCATCGGCTCCATCACCACTCTGATTAACGATATCGCTTTCCAGACGAACATCCTGGCGCTTAACGCTGCGGTAGAAGCGGCGCGCGCCGGGGAGCAGGGTAAAGGTTTTGCCGTAGTGGCCGGGGAAGTCAGAAACCTGGCAAGCCGCAGTGCGGCGGCGGCCAACGATATCCGCAAGCTAATCGATGCCAGCGCCAGCAAGGTGCAGTCCGGCACCGTCCGGGTTCACGAGGCGGGACGCACCATGCAGGATATCGTCTCCCAGGTGCAGAACGTCACCCAGCTTCTGGGACAGATCAGCAACGCGACGTCTGAACAGGCGGATGGGCTGGCAGACTTAACCCGCGCGGTGGCGGAGCTGGACGCAGTAACCCGAAAAAATGCTGCGCTGGTGGAGGAAGGGGCGCATGTCTCCGCGATGGTGAAACATCGGGCTGCACGCCTTGAGGATGCTGTGACGGTATTGGGATAAACGATGGTTGGCGGGAACGATAATCCCGCCAGCTTCAGACGTTATTAGCTCCGCTTATATAACCGTCGGGGGTGGCCAATCTTTCCGTAAAGCATCTCCACGCTGAGAAAACCCTTCTCCACGCAGTGCTCCAGGTAGCGCCGAGCGGTGGTTTTGCTAAGCCTGGTTTCGCTCACTACATCATCAACAGAAAAGTGGCGGTGCTCCTCATCCTCCCTGAACAGCCGCTGTACCAGATCTAAGGTATTTTCTTCGATCCCCTTACTCCCCGCATCGAGCGGAGCGTTTCTGGCCTGCAATTCGTAGAGTTTATCGACATTTTGCTGATCCACCACTTTCCACACCCGTTGCTGCTGGTTAAATTTAACATAGCGTTCAAGCGAGTGGCTTAGCCGCTTCCACGATACGGGCTTGAGGATGTAGTCGAAAGCGCCGTTGCGAATAGCCTGGCTGCAGGTATCCATGTCGCTGGCGGCGGTGATAAAAATCACCGAGCAGGCGAGCTGCTTCAACAGACCGCTGCCAATCAGCGTAATACCTTTGCCGTCCGGCAGATAATTATCCAACAGGATTAGCTGCGGCTGTTTGTCACGTAGCTGGCGTTGGGCGTCGGCCAGGCTGCTGGCGATACCCACCAGATTTAGATGCGGGTGCTTTTCAATCAGTTCAGCATGGAGCTGAGCAAGTTCGCTCTCATCCTCCACGATCAGAACGTTTATCATTTCAGGTTGCATAATCAACGGCTTCCGTCGGGTTAAGGGGGGACTCCGGAACAACAACGTCTGGAATAAATACTGAGAAAATCGTGCCGCGCGGCAGATTGTCGGATACCTCTATTGTGCCTTTAGCCAGCGCGACATAGCTGGCGATAAGATGCAGGCCGAGGCCGTGATCGCCGTGGGTTTTGGTAGTTACGCCAGGGGTGAAGATATGCTCCCGCAGTTCTGGGGCAATTCCCACGCCTTTGTCTGCGACTTCAATAATCAGTTCGCGATCGTTCATTACGATATATACCTCCACCGGTTCATGATCGCCTTCCGAGCGCTGAGTCGCTTCGATGGCGTTATCCAGCAGATTGCCGATAACTGAAATCAGCTCCGACTCCGGTAGTGCGGAAGGCATGCGTGGCATACTACAGGCCGGATCGAAGGCCAGCGTTACGCCCTTTTCCCGCGCTCTGGCATATTTACCTAATAGCAGGCCGCACAGCGTAGCGGAGCAGAAACGCGCCGAGACGAAATCCAGCGCTTCCTGCGCGTGTTCAGATTGGGCTTTAATATAGTGAATCGCCTCGTCGTAGCGTGCCATGTGAAGTAAACCAGCCAGCGTCGCCATGCGGTTTAGCTGTTCGTGGCGCATGATGCGCAAGTTGTCCACGTAGCGTTTTACCTGACTAAGCTGGAAGCTGAGACTGTCGATATCTTTGCGATCGCGGAAAGTGATTACCCAGCCCTGGAGCTTCCCTTCAAGTTCGATGCGCACTCTGCTTGCGATCACGCTTAACTCGTTGAATGTACAGATCTCGTCGTGAGTATCACGCGCCAGCATGATACTGGAATCAAAAAAAGCCATCGGATTAATGACGTCAGTCAGGTGGCGGCCACGGATCTCACGTGAAGGCTGCTTCAACCCCAGCAGCTTTTTCGCCGCCTTGTTGATTACTTCGATACGCGAGCGATCGTCAATGGCGATTACCCCTTCGTAGATAGACTCCATCATCGCTTTCTGCTGGCGCACCAGCAGGCTGATTTGTCGCGGTTCAAGCCAGAACATCTGCTTTTTAATGCTGCGAGTGAAAAACCATGAAAAAACAAACAGCGCCAGCAGCAAGATCGCCGCCGCCAGTAGAATATTAATTACTTTGCTGGAAGTTACATCGTCGAGATAGCTCTTCAGATAACCGACGGAGACGATACCGATCACCTTACCGTCGTGATTAAAAATTGGCGCTTTGCTGCGCAGGGAAAGTCCCAATCCGCCTTTGCGGATAGTGGTGATGCTTTTACCCTGTAACACCTCTTCGTTATCGCCGCCCACCAGTGTCTTTCCCACCCGGTCTTTAAACACGGAATGAAACAGATGAATACCACGGTTATCGCCAATCACGATAAAGCTGGCGTCGCTATAGCTAACTATCTGCTTCATAAACTTATCAATCGCCGGGATATCTTTTCTTTCAACTGATTGCTGCAGAGAAGGAATTAAGGCGATATCTTCTGCCTGAATTTTTGCGCGGATGCTCATTTCCTGGTAGAGCTGACGGCCGACGTCGAAATAGTAATATGTTCCCAGAAGGGTAAGTAACACTGAGAAAAATATTACCAGATAAATAAATAAACGTATTTGAAAGGAAACTTTCATGGGCCAGGCATTATTCAGAGAAACCAAATGCCAGCTTAACACTGATGCACCGCAGGTTGCGTGGCTTTAGCCAAAACTTTGAACGATCTCACGCAACGGAGATTTTCATCCGGCGGCGGGTATGTTTAAGGCTTTTTTAAGTTAGGCAATAAAAACCATAAAAACCACGGCGGGAATAAAAACCATTAAAACCATAGAGACCTTTAAATTAACGGTTTTAATCTGCTATCCCTCACACTACCCGTGGATTTAATCTCTTAGTCTGGTCCTGTAAATTAAAATAAGGGGCTTGATTATGAGCACGACCGATGATTCTTACTCTGTAGTTCCCAACGCAATAAATATAAATAAACCACCACTTAAAGAGCGCTGGTGGAATATTCTTGATACCTGGAAGGTGGGCATTATTCCGCTGCCGCTGTTTATATTAGCAGGAGCTCTGATTGTTATAGACTGCCTGAGCGGCAAACTGCCAAGTGACATCGTGGTGATGGTGGCCACGCTGGCGTTCTTCGGTTTTGCCTGCGGCGAATTCGGCAAGCGCTTGCCAATTATTGGAAAAATGGGTGCGGCCGCCATCTGCGCCACCTTTATCCCTTCCGCGCTGGTTTACTACGGTTGGTTACCGGACGTAGTGGTGGATTCCACCACAAAATTCTACAAATCCACCAATATTCTCTATCTCTATATCTGCTGCATTATCGTTGGCAGCATCATGAGCATGAACCGCACCACGCTTATACAGGGCTTTCTGCGCATCTTCTTTCCGATGCTGTGTGGCGAAGTGGTGGGGATGCTGGTGGGCATGGGCGTTGGTCTGGCGTTGGGCCTTGAGCCGTTCCAGATCTTCTTCTTTCTGATCCTGCCGATCATGGCTGGCGGCGTGGGAGAAGGAGCGATCCCGCTATCCATAGGTTACGCCACGCTGCTGCATATGGAGCAAGGCGTGGCGCTGGGGCGCATTTTGCCTGTCGTGATGCTTGGCAGCCTGACGGCAATTGTTATCTCCGGCTGCCTCAACCAATTGGGAAAACGCTTCCCGCACCTGACCGGTGAAGGCGAACTCATGCCGGGCAAGGCCAACGGCGCCGAAAAAACGTCGTCCTCTTCTGTCTTTAGCGGTAAAGCGGATGTCACCACCATTGCTGCTGGCGCACTTTTGGCGGTGCTGTTGTACATGGTCGGCATGCTGTTGCACAAGCTGATTGGCCTGCCTGCTCCGGTTGGCATGCTGTTCATTGCCGTACTTATTAAGCTGTGCCACGGCGTTTCCCCACGCATGCTGGAAGGCTCGCAGGTGGTTTATAAATTCTTCCAGACCTCTGTGACCTACCCGATTTTGTTTGCCGTAGGCGTCGCCATCACGCCGTGGGAAGAACTGGTTAATGCTTTCACCTTCACCAACCTTGCGGTGATCGTCAGCACCGTGGGCACGCTGGTCGCTACCGGCTTCTTCGTCGGGAAAAAGATAGGCATGCATCCGATTGACGTGGCTATTGTCTCTTGCTGCCAGAGTGGGCAGGGCGGCACTGGCGACGTCGCCATTCTCACCGCCGGTAACCGTATGGCGCTGATGCCTTTCGCCCAGATTGCCACCCGCATCGGCGGAGCGATCAACGTCTCGGTCGCGCTGCTGGTTCTCGGCAACTTTCTTGTCTGACTTTTGATTAATCAGGACGTGTTATGAAACTCGCGAGTTATTTATTACAGGGTCAACGCAGCTACGGCGTGGTCATGCCGGAAGGCATCATAGACCTCGGTCGCCGATTAGGCTCCCGCTATGCGGATTTAAAAGCGCTGTTAGCGGCGGATGCGTTGGATGAAGTTAAACCGTTTCTCAAATTCGGCGTGGATCACGATATTCATCGGGTGACGTATCTGCCGGTGATCGAATCCCCGGAGAAGATTCTTTGCGTCGGCATGAACTATGCCGACAAGCGTAAAGAATTCGATCAGCACAACCCGGCCCCAACGCTGTTTGTGCGCTTCGCAGATTCTCAGACCGGACACAACAGCCCGGTCATCAAACCGCAGCATTCCTGTGAATTTGATTATGAAGGAGAACTGGCGGTAATTATCGGCAAAGGCGGGGTAAATATCGCTGCCGCTGATGCCCTGAGCCACGTAGCCGGTTATAGCTGCTACATGGACGGTTCGGTGCGCGACTGGCAGCACACCTGGTTCACCGCCGGGAAAAACTGGCCGCAAACCGGAGCATTCGGCCCCTGGATGACCACCGCCGACGAGATTAGCGATCCGCATAATCTGGCGATACGCACGTGGCTGAATGGACGCATGGTACAGGAAGACAACACCAGCAGCATGATCCATAAAGTTGCGGATCTGATCGAATACATCAGCACTTTCACCTCGCTGAACGCGGGCGATGTGATCATCACCGGATCGCCGGGAGGGGTCGGTAAGAAACGCACCCCGCCGCTGTTTATGAAGCCGGGGGATCGCATTGAAGTGGAGATCGAACGCATTGGTCACCTTAGTAATGTGATCGTCGAGGCGCGAGCGCCGCAAACGATTCACGCGGCGGCGCATTAATTCTATGTATCAGCACAATCCCATCGACTTTATTACGATCGATCCCGTACGTCAGCCGGAAGACCTGGCGGAGATCCGCAGTTTGCTGGGTCGCAACCAGCTCGGTACGGATACTGATATACAGCTATTTGTGGCCGGTCGGGTAGGAAGAAAGATCGTGGGATGTGCAGGACTGGCGTGGCGCACCGTCAAGTGCGTAGCGGTGGACGAGACATGGCGCGGTGAAAACCTTAGCGCCCGGTTGCTTGAAGAAATACAGCACATTGCGCTGGAGCGCGGGCATGCGCATCTGTTTTTGTTTACCCGTCCGTACAATCTCGAACGCTTCCGACAGAGCGGTTTTTGGCCGCTGGTGCAGGTGGATGAAACGGCGGTGCTAATGGAGAACACCCCTATCGGTATCAGCCGCTACTGCGCCGGGCTGGAAAAACTGCGCAAGCCCGGCAATCGTATTGGTTCGGTGGTGATGAACGCTAATCCGTTTACACACGGTCATCGCTGGCTGGTGGAACAGGCGGCGGAACGCTGTGACTGGCTGCATCTGTTTGTGGTGCACGAAGACGCTTCATTTTTTCCCTTCGAGGAACGGTGGCAGATGGTCCGCCAGGGAGTGGCGCATTTACCGAACGTTATCGTACATCCTGGTTCCGACTATCTGATTTCTCGGGCCACCTTTCCGGGCTATTTCCTGAAAGATAGCGGGATTATCGATCGGACCTGGATCGCTATGGATTTAATGATTTTTCGTGACTATGTCGGCCCGGCGCTTGGCATCACCCATCGCTTTGTCGGCAGCGAACCATTCTGCGCCGTCACGCGGCAATACAACCAGGCAATGCGCTACTGGCTGGAGGCACAGCACTACCACTGCGCTGCCTCGCTACAGGTAGTGGAGCTACCGCGTAAATGCCACGAAGCCGGAAGAGCGATTTCCGCCTCCGAAGTGCGCGCGTTACTCAAGAGCCGGCAAATGGCTCGTATCCGGGAAATTGTTCCCGAAAGTACTTTCAGCCATCTGCAACAGCACTATGCGCTGGAGATGGCATAATTTTTGACCAGGACAACGCCTTATGAGAATCGTTAAGGAAGCTTTAGCCGGCACGGTCGAATCCAGCGATCTGCTGGTAAGGATCTCGCCCGCTGAAGGTGAATTTAGCCTTGTTATTCATAGCGAAGTACAAAAGCAGTTCGGCGAGCAGATTCGCCGCGTGGCACAGCAAACTCTACAACAGCTTGATGTGAAGGAAGGAATTTTCGTGCTTGAAGATAAAGGGGCCCTGGATTGTGTGATCCGCGCCCGTCTGCAAAGCGCCGTTTTGCGAGCCGCCAGCGTCGAACAGATTGACTGGGAAAAACTACAATGAAAAAACTCCGTCGCAGCATGTTATTCCTGCCTGGCGCGAATGCCGCCATGCTCTCAACCGCTTTTATCTATCGCCCCGACTCCATCATGTTCGATCTGGAGGACGCGGTTGCCCTACGCGAGAAGGATAGCGCCCGCGTACTGGTATTCCATGCGCTACAGCATCCGATGTATCGCGATATCGAAACCGTAGTGCGCATCAACCCGCTAAATACGCCGTTTGGTCTGGCAGATCTTGAAGCCGTCGTGCGTGCCGGTGTGGATGTGGTACGCCTGCCGAAAACCGATACGCCGGAAGATATTTATCTGCTTGAGACCCATCTGGAGCGTATTGAAAAAGAGTGTGGCCGCGAGCCGGGCTCCACCAAATTGATGGCCGCGATTGAGTCTGCCGTCGGGGTAATTAACGCGGTAGCGATTGCCCGCTCTTCTCCACGCCTGATTGGTATCGCCCTGGCGGCCTTCGATTATGTGATGGATATGCAAACCGAGCGCGGCGATGGCACTGAACTTTTCTATGCCCGCTGTGCCGTACTGCACGCTGCCCGCGCTGTTGGAATCGACGCTTTTGACGTGGTGTGGTCGGACGTTAACAACGAAACGGGATTCCTGCGCGAAGTGGAGCTGATCCGCAAGATGGGGTTCAACGGAAAATCTTTGATCAATCCGCGGCAGATTGAGTTGCTGCACAACGCTTATGCACCAACCCAGGAAGAAGTGGACTACGCCCAAAGCGTGATTATCGCTGCTGAAGAAGGCGAACGCAACGGACTGGGTGTGGTGTCACTCAACGGCAAAATGATCGACGCGCCGATCATTAACCATGCGCAGGTGGTGCTTGTACGCGCTGCGGCTTCAGGCGTGCGTCGCTAAGGATAACGCAATGAATAACATGACTGAAATTTTACATCTCGACTATCCACACCTTGCTCATTTACAGGTCTTTGAAAGCGCTCATCATCTCACACCCTGGCTGGCGGACGTTGAGGAGAAGAAAAATCGCAAGCTGTGCGAAACCCTGGAGCAGGCCATTGCCCGCTGCGGTTTACGGGATGGTATGACTATTTCTTTTCATCATGCGTTTCGCGAAGGCGATCGGGTGATTAACCATGTGGTAACGACACTGGCAGACCTTGGGTTTAAAAATCTTACTCTCGCTTCCAGTTCGCTGATGACCTGCAACGATGCGCTGATCGAGCACATCCGTTCAGGCGTGATTACCCGCATTTATACTTCAGGAATGCGTGGCAGGCTGGCGGATGCTATCTCGCACGGCCTGATGGAAGAGCCGGTGCAAATCCACTCCCACGGCGGACGCGTCAAGCTGCTGCAAGATGGCGAATTAACTATTGATGTCTCGTTCCTCGGCGTGCCGTGCAGCGATGAATTCGGTAACGCCAATGGTACGCAAGGTAAATCCTGCTGTGGGTCGCTGGGTTACGCTAAAGTAGACGCCCATTTTGCCCGTAAAGTAGTGTTGCTGACCGAAGAGCTGGTGCCTTTTCCCAATATGCCCGCCAGCCTGATACAGGACGAAGTGGACTATATCGTGAAAGTCGATACCGTCGGCGATCCGACAAAAATCAGCGTTGGCGCCGCGCGCGTTACCAGCAACCCGCGTGAACTGATGATTGCCCGGGCGGCGGCCGAAGTGATTGAACATTCTGGTTACTTTCGTAACGGCTTCTCCATGCAGACCGGATCGGGAGCCGCAGCTACCGCCTGCACGCGATTTATGGAAGAGAAGATGGAACGCAACGGCGTTATTGCTCGCTTCGCCCTCGGCGGCATTACCGGCAGCCTGGTAGATCTGCATGAAAAGGGGCTGATCGAAAAGCTGCTCGATACTCAGAGCTTCGATGGTCAGGCAGCGGCTTCGCTGGCGCGTAACCCTAATCATATAGAGATTTCCACTAACGTTTATGCCAACCCTGTAGCTAAAGGTACAAGCTGCGATCGGCTCGATGTGGTGATCCTCAGCGCGCTGGAGATCGATCTCGATTTTAACGTCAATGTGATCACCGGCTCGGATGGCGTGATACGCGGCGCTTCTGGTGGACATTGCGATGTGGCGAGTGCGGCCAACCTGACGATTGTGGTCGCGCCGTTGCTGCGCACCCGGATCCCAACGGTAGTGAAACAGGTTACGACCCGCGTGACGCCGGGAGAAAGCATAGACGTGCTGGTAACCGACCACGGTATTGCGGTTAATCCAGCACGCCCGGAGATCCGCGAACGCCTACTAACGGCTGGACTGAATGTGATGGATATTGAAGTACTGTATCAGCGGGCGATTGCCCTTAGCGGGGAGCCAAAACCTATTGAATTCACCCGGCGCATTGTCGGGGTGATTCGCTACCGCGACGGTAGCGTAATTGATGTGGTGCGTCAGATAAAAGAGGAGTAGGTCACGATGAGCGAAGCGCTGGTGGACGTTGAAGGTATTATGCTGGAAACCTTGCTGGAGGCGAAAGAGCGTCGGGCCTGCCGGCAGAATAGCTGGCTGATGAAGCATCAGCAGCCGGTCATCTCTCTGACGCTAGTAACGCCCGGCCCGGTGAAAGACAGTATTCGCTACCGTAACTGCATGGCGGTGGCTATACAGGCCTGCGACCAGTTGCTCTGGCAACGTTGCTGGCCGGTGCTGGAACGCCAGGTGCTGTGGCTGCCAACCGGCGCGGAGGCGCTATGGAGCGTGGCGCATTCTGCCGCTGAAATAAAAGCAGCGACGGTCGCGCTGGAGCAAAAGCATCCGCTCGGACGACTGTGGGATATGGATGTGGTTTGCCCGGATCGTGGACCTGTGGGGCGACATTCGCTGGATCGGCCCGGGCGACGCTGTCTATTGTGCGACGAACCGGCTCACGCCTGCGCTCGTTCGCGTCGCCATCCGCTGGATGAGGTTATCCAACGCGTGGAGGGTCTGATCGATGGCTGGTTTGCCAGGGATTAGCTTTGCTGCTGTCTCCTCTTTAAGCGTACCGGAGCTGGCGCAGCAGGCGCTGTGGGAAGAAGTTTGGCTGACGCCGAAGCCGGGGCTGGTAGACAGCGCCAATAACGGCTCGCATCGCGATATGAATTTGGCACTGTTTCAGAAAAGCATTGCCGCCATTTCACCCTGGTTTAGCGTTTTTCATGCGCTGGGACTGGAACATGTGGAACGCGGGACGAGCGAACTGCTGCGCCTGATTCGTCCGGCAGGCATTGCCTGCGAACAGGCGATGTATCAGGCAACCGGCGGAGTGAATACCCATAAGGGCGGCATTTTCTCGCTCAGTCTGTTGTGCACCGCCGCCGGGCGTCTGAAGGGGCAGGGAAAGGTTATTAATACCTCAACGCTGTGCGCGGCAGTCGGTAAAATTTGCAACGGGCTAGTAGAAAGAGAGTTGACAGGCGCCCGCAGGGCATCAACCGTTGGCGAAAGGCTCTATCAACAATTTGGCCTGACCGGGGCGAGAGGCGAAGCTGAAAGCGGTTTTCTGACTGTGCGTCAGCATGTGCTGCCTTACTGGTTTGAAGAAACCGATCCGCAGCGCCGTTTACTGACTGCTCTGCTGCGGCTGATGGCGCACAACCCGGACACCAATCTGGTTTCGCGTGGTGGGCTAACAGGGTTGCGCTACGTTCAGCGCTACGCCGCGCGGTTACTGAAACAAGGCTGGACCGTGGAGGATATGCGCGAAATGGATGCTAATCTGATTGCCCGTAATCTCAGTCCCGGCGGAAGCGCAGATTTGCTGGCGGTGAGCTGCATTCTGACCGGGGTGGAAGGATAATCTGTTTTCGGCGTCGGTAGATTCTTCCCCCCGCCCCATAAAACGCGGGCTCTGAATCGGCATACCTTGCCGACAAGCTTAAACATGGGCGTATTCCGCACAAATTTTATCTTCCATCGCGAATTTTTTGTCTAGTCTGGGAGTTTAACACCTTAAGATTAAGGAGTTCGTTATGACGCAGTCGTCCCGGATTAACCGCCGCTTTGTGCTGGCGAAGCGCCCTGAGGGTATGCCAACCAGTGAAGATATCGTGCTGCGGGAAGAAGATGTCCCGCAGCCTGCGAAGGGCCAGATGCTGTTGCGCACGCTTTATCTTTCCCTCGACCCGTATATGCGCGGACGCATGGATGATGCAGAATCTTACTCTGCGCCGTTAGGCATCGGCGATACGATGGTTGGCGGCACCGTCTGCCGGGTTGAGACATCCGAACATCCTGATTATAAGCAGGGCGATCTGGTGCTGGCTTACACCGGCTGGCAGGATTATGCGCTCTCTGACGGCGAAGGGCTGCAAAAGCTGGACGCTAATATGAGCCATCCTTCTTATGCGCTTGGTCTGCTGGGGATGCCTGGATTTACCGGCTATATGGGGCTGACGGACATTGGGAACCCGCAGAAAGGGGAAACCGTTGTCGTGGCAGCAGCCAGCGGGGCGGTGGGCTCCGTCGTGGGCCAGGTGGCGAAATTACGCGGCGCCAGAATTGTGGGGATTGCCGGTGGCGAGGATAAATGCCGCTATGTGACTGAGACGCTTAAGTTCGACGCCTGTATCGATCATAAAGCGCCGGAATTTGCAGAACAGCTTAAAAAGGCCTGCCCGCAGGGCATCGACGTCTATTTTGAAAGCGTTGGCGGGGCGGTGTTTGATGCGGTGCTGCCTTTGCTGAATACCAAAGCGCGCGTTCCGGTGTGCGGCATGATCAGCCAGTACAACGGGCAGAACAGCGCTTTTACCGAGGACCGCTTGCCGCTGTTGATGGGTAAAATCCTCAAAAAACGCCTGCGCGTGCAGGGTTTCATCATCTCTCAGGACTACGGCGATCGTTATCCAGAATTCTATGAGCAGATGAGCCGGTGGCTTAGTGAAGGTAAAATCCAGTTCCGCGAGGATGTTGTCGATGGCCTGGAAAACGTCGTTGAGGCGTTCCGTGGGCTGCTGAGCGGCAAAAACTTCGGCAAGCTGATAATAAAAGTCGCCGAATAACCTGTTAAAAACGATGGGCTTTTATTTAAAAGGCCCATCGTCGATGGAATCACGCACCAGCAAATCTGACGTAAAAATATTCTCTTTAGATATATAGCCGCCGTCTAACATGGAAATTAAACGGTTAATCACTTCACCCATCATCTCGCTTACCGGATCTTTTACGCTTGCAAGGGACGGGGTCAGATAAGATGCGGTAGGTATATTATCAAAACCAATAACGGACACGGCTTCAGGTATCTGTATAGCGGACTCGTTTAATTTTTTCATCGCACCGATGGCCATATCATCATTGCTGGCAACGATGGCGCTGTAACTTATCTGATTATTAATCAGTGATTCCACAGCAGAAAATCCGCTGGCTGGCGTCCATTTTCCCGGCACGATAAGATTATCCTGCAAGGCAATGCCGAATGTCCGCAACGCGTCTTTATAGCCCGAAAGACGCTCAATCGCCGTCGGCGAGTCCATCGAACCGGTAATAAAAGCGATTTCCCGGTGGCCACGTTGAATAAGATATTTTGTGGCGTTAAAACTGGCGCCTTGGTGATCGCAGCAAATACAGTGGCTGTGGTGCTTCCTGAGTTTTCTGTTCACCACCATAATAGGCTGCTTGTGCTGTTCGATAATATCGTCCATTTCATCCGGGGTTAAAAATCGCGGATAAATAATTATCGCATCGCATTGTAAATCCAGCAGAAACTCTATGGCTTCCCGCTCTTCCCGGGCGCTGTGTTTGCCGTCCATCAGAATAAGCTGGCGGCCGTTGGCTTCTAATTTTTTTGCCGCCTGGGTCAGAATTTCACTGAAATAGTTGCCGTTATAAAGCGTATTGGTGACGACCAGGCCAATGCACTGGGATGCATTGCTCGCCAGTTTCCTTGCCAGCAGATTTGGACGGTAGCCGGTTTCTTCAATTGCCTGATATACCTGCTTTTTCGTCGCTTCGCTAACGTATCCTTTACCGGACAATACTCTTGATACGGTAGCTTTTGAAACGCCTGCTTTCCTTGCCACTTCCAGCATTGTCGACATAGAGAATTCCTGGTTCCTTAAAATTGGCCTTATTTTACACGCAGGGCTTGATGCGGCAACATCGCGTTATTCGTCCGCTTATGGCGATCTTCATCACAAAAATTTAATAATGATTTTTTTTTGATTGCTATGTTTATTCAATATTAACACTCTTGTGTGGAACCGGTTACCTACACTTGAGAACTGTTAAATATGTCTAAAGATTATACGGCAGTATCACGATCGATAGTCGATGCCCTCGGTGGAGGCAGTAACATTGCGGCCGTCACGCACTGCATGACGCGTTTACGCTTTGTCCTGAATGATGATGCCGTCGTTGATGCCGCAAAACTGAAGTCCATCAGCGGCGTGCTGGGCGTAGTCAGAAATGAAAAACAGTGCCAGGTGATTATCGGTAACACGGTTTCACAGGCTTACGCCGAAGTGCTGAAGCTGCTGCCGGAAAGCGCGGTAGGCGAAAAACCCGTTCCTGAAAAAGGAAAGATCACGCTAAAGCGTATCGGCGCAGGCATTCTGGACGCGCTGATCGGCACCATGTCGCCGCTGATCCCGGCGATCATTGGCGGGTCAATGGTTAAATTGCTCGCCATGATGCTGGACATGACCGGCGTCTTTGAAAAGGGTTCCTCCACACTTGTCATCCTTAACCTGATTGGCGACGGGGCTTTCTTCTTCCTGCCGGTGATGGTTGCGGCTTCCGCAGCTCTTAAATTCAAAACTAACATGTCGCTGGCTATCGCCATTGCCGGGGTGCTGGTTCATCCGAACTTTGTTGATTTAATGGCTAAGGCTGCGCAGGGCCAGCCCGTTGAATTTATGGGCCTTTCCGTTACGGCGGTCAAATACACCTATACGGTGATCCCTGCGCTGGTGATGACGTGGCTGCTTTCGTACATAGAGCGCTGGGTCGATAAAATCACTCCGGCGGTGACGAAAAATTTCCTTAAGCCAATGCTGATCGTGCTGATTTCCGCGCCGATCGCTATCTTATTAATTGGCCCGCTGGGGATCTGGATCGGCAGCGGTATCTCCGCGCTGGTTTACACCGTTCACAGCTATCTTGGCTGGCTGTCCGTGGCGATTATGGGCGGGCTGTGGCCGCTGCTGGTGATGACCGGCATGCACCGCGTCTTTACCCCGACTATTATTCAGACCATCGCTGAAACTGGCAAAGAAGGCATGGTTATGCCCTCGGAAATTGGCGCCAACCTGTCGCTGGGCGGTTCATCTCTGGCGGTGGCCTGGAAAACTAAAAACCCGGAGCTGCGCCAGACCGCGCTTGCGGCAGCGGCGTCAGCTATCGTTGCCGGGATTTCAGAACCTGCGCTTTATGGCGTGGCTATACGTCTGAAACGTCCGCTCGTGGCGGCATTAATCAGCGGTTTTGTCTGCGGCGGCGTCGCTGGCGTTGCTGGCCTTGCGAGCCATTCAATGGCGGCGCCAGGGCTGTTTACCAGCGTGCAGTTTTTTGATCCATCCAATCCGATGACCATCGTCTGGGTATTTGGCGTGATGGCGCTTGCCGTCGTGCTCTCCTTCATCCTCACGCTGGTGCTGGGATTTGAAGATATCCCGCTGGAAAATCAGGAAAAAGAACGGGTGCCCGTTACCGACGTGCAACAGAACGTACAAGTTAATTAAAAAGAGGTATTTCATGGCCGAATCAATTTTCCCCGCCGACTTTTTATGGGGTGGGGCGCTTGCGGCAAACCAGGCCGAAGGGGCCTGGCTGGAAGGCGGTAAAGGCATGACGACGGTGGATATGATCCCTCACGGCAAAGCGCGCCTGGCGGTAAAACTGGGCCAGGAAAAGCGCTTTGCGCTGCGTGACGATGAATTTTATCCCAGCCACCAGGCTATCGATTTTTACCATCGTTATAAAGATGATATCGCCCTGATGGCGGAAATGGGCTTTACCGTCTTCCGTACTTCTATTGCCTGGAGCCGCATCTTCCCCAACGGGGACGAGACGGTGCCAAACGCAGAAGGCATCGCGTTTTATCGTGATGTATTCAGCGAATGTAAAAAACACGGTATTGAGCCGCTGGTCACGCTGTGCCACTTCGATGTGCCGATGCATCTGGTGCGTGAATATGGCTCCTGGCGCAACCGTAAAGTGGTTGAGTTTTTCACTCATTATGCCCGCACCTGTTTTGAAGCCTTTGACGGGCTGGTGAAATACTGGCTGACGTTTAATGAAATCAACATCCTGCTGCATAGCCCGTTCTCCGGTGCTGGCCTGGTGTTTGAGAAGGACGATAATCAGGAGCAGGTGAAGTACCAGGCTGCGCATCACGAGCTTGTCGCAAGCGCGCTGGCCACTAAAATCGCCCATGAAATCAATCCGGAAAATCAGGTGGGCTGCATGCTGGCGGGCGGGAATTTCTATCCGTGGTCGTGCAAGCCGGAAGACGTGTGGGCCGCGCTGGAAAAAGATCGCGAGAACCTGTTCTTTATCGACGTACAGGCGCGCGGCAACTATCCGTCTTATACCAGACGTTTGTTTAAAGAGAAGGGCATTACCGTTGAGATGCTGCCGGGCGATGCGGAAATCCTGAAAAACACCGTCGACTTTGTCTCCTTCAGCTATTACGCCTCGCGCTGTGCGTCAGCGGAAATGAACGAGCAGAACAGCAACGCGGCGAATATCGTGAAATCCCTGAAAAACCCACACATTCAGGCTAGCGAATGGGGCTGGGGCATCGATCCGCTGGGGTTGCGCATCACCATGAATATGATGTACGACCGCTACCAGAAGCCGCTGTTCCTTGTGGAAAATGGCCTGGGCGCGAAAGACGAAATTAACGAGCAGGGCGAAATTGAAGATGATTACCGTATCAGCTACCTGCGCGAACATATTTTAGCGATGAGTGAAGCAATAGAAGACGGTGTTCCGGTTATCGGCTATACCTCGTGGGGCTGTATCGATCTGGTTTCCGCTTCGACTGGCGAGATGAGCAAGCGCTACGGTTTTGTCTACGTTGACCGCGACGACCAGGGGAATGGCTCGCTGGAGCGCACCCGTAAGAAATCGTTCTGGTGGTATAAGAAGGTTATTGCAAGTAACGGGGCGGATTTAGGGTAAGAAGTAGCAGCAACACAGCTGGTAATGAAAGCGGTATTTGCACCGACACCATTGCCAGCCAGCGCTTATATCCAGAACGACGCCCGCGTTGTATCCGGCATCCGGGCCGACGAGGATAGCGACAGCCGACCCGTTATCATGGCTGCCTGCGGATTAACGACGCTCTCGCTGCGGCCGGTGAAACATAGCATACGGCAGGCAGGCTGCCGTATGGGTTCAGGTAAAAACGTTATTCCGCAATGGCCCGTCCTGAAAAGTGTCAACCTGTATCAGGACCAGTCATGCGTCCCGCCGGCATATTGTAAGTCCGGGAGTTTACAGCGCCTTTTCCCAGACGTGTTTCGGCAATAAATAGACGGCTTTCTCTGCTTCCTGCCCGGCGGTCACAATATGTTTGATACCGCTTGCCATTACGGCCAGGGTGACATCAAAGGCGTTCAGGCTGTCGCCGAATCCGGCGGTCAGATTCAGCATGGAGCCGTTTGCCATCAAATAAAGAGTCTTGCCATTTAGCCGGTAGGCGTTAATAAACGGCATTACTTCTTCATGCGGATATTGCTTCAGGTATTCACAGTCGATCTCTTCAGCGACATGGCCTACGTTGAGCACAAACACACCGTCCTTCGCGTTATCCAGCACGGCCGCGCTAACAACTTTCTTCGCGCCGGTTGCGGTAGCGATAACATCCGTCGTGGCAATGGCTTCATGAATATCGACCAGGTGCCAGCCATCGTAGGCGGCCTGCAGGCGGCGAGCGGGATCGAGTTCCGCAACCATTACCTGTCCGCCATAGGCTTTTGCCGCAGCGGCAACGCCCTGGCCTACCAGGCCGTAGCCAATCACCAGCACTTTCTTTTCATGCAGCGTCAGGTGAGTGGTCTGGAAGAAGGTCTGCCAGGCGGTCAGCCCTACCATATGGCGGTTGTGTAGCCCTTCTTTTACCGGCAAATCATCCCAGTTAAAAATAGGGTAGCCAGGGCGCAGATCGGCAAGACGATTTACGCCAGAACCGGTTGCTTCGAGGCAGGCAACGACATCACCGAACTCACCGCGCTGATGCAACAAAGTGGTGATATCTGCCCCCATTTCACACAGGTGCGTGGGACGCCAGGCAATCGCTTGTTCCCATGAATCTCGCCAGTCGGCATCGCCCATATTGCGCCATGCGCAGGCTTCGGCTCCCGCCGCGATCAGGTAAGTGACAACATCATCCTGCACGGTAGTCGGATTACAGGTGGTGAGAAAGACTTTGGCATTTTTCTTCAGCAGGCCTTCCACCAGAGGAATCATCTTCAGATCGAGGTGCATGTTGCAGGCCAGACGCACGTGGCTCAGGTCGGGGAGTGCCTCAATCTGCTTCAAAGTACGAACCATATGGCGGCAGGACCACGCAATCTGTTTTTTAAACGTTTCATTCTGGATAGTCACAGGCTTACCTTATCCTTTGTTTTATATGTATTTTTATGAAAAGAAGAATCTTTTAATGGTGCCTGAGAATAGCAAAATGAGGTGAGATTGTTAACCGACCCAGCAGAGATACTGAGGAGCTGAAACCAAAAAAGCCACTTCGTTAAAAGTGGCTTAATCATACGATCTTAAAGCTAAAATTTGGCGGTCCCTGCTGGGCTTGAACCAGGGCCAGGCGATTACGGGTCATAAAATGGCATGCTTTTAATTGATCGTCATTGGTGATTAGCACCGAGCAAGGTTAACCAGGCGGATGCTGTCGCCGTCTCTCATCGTCATTTTGTTCCTCTCTCTATTTGCGTTAATTATTTCGCCTCTCTGGTTGTTTTTTAATCTGTTAAAAGTGCCTTCGGTTGAAGAAAGCATTTTGTATTGAAATAGCAATAAATAATGCTTAATGCAGAAACGAACATGCGCATTTAATGGCTACGGCTGTTAGCATGAAATGGAGATTGTTATATTTCTTCTTGCCACATGAACTATATCTGTCATGGTATTCCGAATTCAGATAACCGACCGTTGTTAACAGACGACCCCACTCTCTTTTCCCGTTACGAATAGCAGAGTCAGAAGCAGAACAGAAGGGATAAAAGCAATATTATCGGAAATGCCACGAAATGCTAAAAAAGTATGTTGGGACCAGTAACGTTCTTAGGAACAATATCCATGGATATTCTCTACCTTGTGCTTTCCCATCTCGCTATCCGCTTATATCATGCGTGTACTTTTTTTATCCACATTTGGACAAAAAATAAGCGTTTATAATCTGTTTCTTTATATTAATATATTTATATCAATGAGTTACGAATTAAATTGGCCTATTATCCTTATGGGTTTTATGGTTAAAAATTGTGTCGTTTTTAGTTAAATAACGTTGTCTTTTCTGCTTTTAGGATTTATCCTACCCCGCAAAGAATGGTTATGCCAGCGTTGTACATAGGGATATGTAATTCTTGCCAGACGTGTATTTTACGCGTCCTCTTTATATCCTTTTTGTCTGGCTAAATTACCATCACATATTAATAAGCCCGGCATTATTAACGTGAATCATTTTGAATAATCCGTCATTCAGCAGCGAATTGACTGCATCATACAAAGGCGGTAACAGCAGTAATATTCGCTGTTTGTGACTGAATACCCGTCGCGTACTTTCAATCACCGTTAATGAGACGGCGCGTTTTACGCGGGGGCGGGGCCAGACGGGTCGGCGCGCCTTTCTGAAAGACGATGAAGCTGCGGTAGCGCGATGATTTCCCGGGCTCTGGCCCGGGATTCAGCCAGGGCATAACGCCCACTGTCATTACCTGTATTACAGGTGATCTTCTAGTCCATTCATTGAATGAGGAACGTAAATGAAAAAGACGCTTTGTGCAGTTCTCGCTGCGCTGACGTTGGTCGGAATTAATCCGGCTTTCGCCGCACCGGCAGCAACCGGTACCGGCGCCAGCGCCATTACTACCGGTGGTGCAGCAACGGGTGCGATTGGTGCCGCTACTGTAGTCAGCGTGGCGGCGGTTGCCGGCCTCGCTGCTCTGGCGGTAGCTGCTGCTAACGATAATGGCGATGGTTCTAAAAGTGGAACCGGTACCACAACCACCACAGTGACCCGCTAATGTCTGGCCGGGACGCCGTCTCAGGCATGCTGCCCTACAGGGCGAAGTAGTTCAAACCCGGTGGCGATGTTTGCCCCGGGTATTTAGATTTTGAAATCGCGGCCTGACCTGACGTCGCCGCAATGACTTTATTTCAGTGGTAAGTTGATTATGCGTAAGGGATTTCTGACGCGTACCGCGATCGCGATGTTGGCCGGCCTGCTCCTGCAAGGGTGTACTCCAGGCCAGCAGAGTATGGTGGATACCTTCAGCACGGTCGTTACCGGCGATCGGGACATTACGGTGCCAGATGCGCAGATTGCGGCGCTACCGTACTCGACGATGTATTTGCGTCTGAACGGCGGCCAGCGAATTTTCGTCGTGCTGGGCTACATCGGGCAGGACCAAAGCAAATGGTTGTCCCAGGACGGTGCGATGGTGGTAACCCGTAACGGACGTTTGATGAAAACCGTCAACCTTCATTACAACCTGCTGAACATAACTGCGACGACACCGGATCCCTTACTGCACGCAAATTCCCTGACGGCAGGAACGACCTGGCAGCGGGTAATTCAATGGACCGAAGAGGGTCACTACCGCGCCGCTACGCTGAAGTCAAGCTTTGAACCGGCAGGCAGCGAGGTGCTGAACATCGCCGGACAGGCAGTACCCTGCCAGGTGTGGCATGAAAACGTTGAAAGCACCGCTCCGGCAAGATCCTGGCGTAACACCTTTTGGATCGATACCCGCACCAGCCAGGTAAGGCAGAGCCAACAAATGCTTGGAGCAGGAGTCTTTCCTGTGGAATTCACAACCCTGAAACCAGCCCCATGAAAAGCCTGAAATATATTCTGCTGAGCGCCGTTATGCTTGCGTTCAGTGGCCATGCCCTGGCGGACAGCATAGTCACCGTACACGACACCCGCAACGGCCATGAACGGTTCATTAAGCAAGCGCAGACGCTGGCGCAGCTCGTCACCGAACCGTCGCTAATAGACAGTGTCTGGTGGCCTGGAGCTCTGATTGCGATGCCGTCGGCATCGATGCAGGCCCAGGCGCAATATCAGGCGGCGATGAAGCAGCTGGCGGCGTGGAAAGCTCAGGCCGTTCCGCAGCAGGCCGCCACTATTGCGGCGGTGGAAGCGCAGATGCGCACGGTGCGTGTAGCGGGGCGGCAGTTTGTCAGTCTTGACCCCGATGTCGTCCGGCTGAACGCCGCTCATAATCTGCAACTGACGGGTGATTACACGCTGTGGGTCGGCGGGCGTCCCGATACCGTCACCGTGATGGGCGCGCTGGACGGTGCCGGACCGCAACCGTGGCAAGCGGGTAAATCAATACGACAGTATTTGCAAGGTCATGCGCGGCTGGCGGGCGCAGATAAGAACGTTGCGGTGGTGATTCGTCCGGACGGCAGCACGCAGACAGCTCCGGTCGCGTACTGGAACTCGCGCCATATCGAGGCTGAACCCGGCAGCCTTATCTGGGTGGGTTTTTCCTCCTGGGCGTTGCCGCGTGAATTTGCGTCACTCAATGAACATCTGATTTCTGTTTTGACCCGCCGGATCCCTGACTGATGCGTAAAACCTTTATTTTAAGCTGCCTCGCTGCCGCGATTTCCAGCGTCTGTCACGCCGACGTGCTGACGTACCCGGATCCGATTGGTCCGTCGCAGTCTGACTTCGGTGGTACCGGGCTGCTGCAGATGCCGACAGCCCGTATCGCTCGTGAAGGGGAGTTCAGCCTCAACTACCGCGACAACGATCAGTATCGTTTTTACTCCACTTCTATTGCATTATTTCCATGGCTGGAAGGGACGATTCGTTACACTGATGTTCGCACCCGCAAATACAGTGGAAACACCGATTTCAGCGGTGACCAGACCTACAAAGACAAATCCTTCGATTTTAAAGTCCGGCTCTGGGAAGAAGGCTACTGGCTGCCGCAGGTGGCGTTCGGTAAACGGGACATTGCCGGAACCGGGCTATTTGACAGCGAATATCTGGCCGCCAGTAAACAAACAGGACCTCTTGATTTCACGGTCGGGATGGCCTGGGGTTACTCAGGCAACAGCGGAAACGTCACCAACCCGTTCTGCCGTGCCAGCGATAAATACTGTACCCGCGCGCAGTCGCACGATGCCGGGGATATCAGTTTTTCCGATATGTTCCGCGGCCCAGCGGCACTGTATGCCGGAATGGAATACCAGACGCCATGGCAGCCGCTGCGCCTGAAGATTGAGTATGACGGCAACGATTACCAAGATGAATTTTCCGGGCCCGTTACGCAGTCCAGCCACGTGAATGTGGGCGCGATTTACCGTGCAGCCGACTGGGCGGATGTGAACCTGAGCTACGAACGTGGCAATACCCTGATGTTCGGCGTGACTCTGCGCACCAACTTTAATGATTTGCGTCCGGCGCTGCGTGACAATCCGCGCCCGGCGTACCGCGGATCGGCGAAAGGCGATACGCTGCAATACACCGCCGCCGCTACCGCCCTGACCGAACTGAAATACAACGCCGGATTTGCCGAGCCGGAAATCCAGCAGCGTGGCCGCACGCTATACATGCACGGCGAGCAGTACCGTTATCGCGATTCACGCGAAGGGGTAACTCGTGCGAATACAATTCTGTTAAATGCGCTGCCGGACAATATTGATACCCTCAGCGTTACCCAAATCCGCAATCACCTGCCACAGGTGACGACCGAAACCGATGTGGCTAGCCTGCGCCGCGAGCAGGAAGGTGTGCCGCTGGGGCAGACGGCGACTGTGATCCAGCGCCGCGTCGATCCGGTCGATACGTCCGGATGGGGCCACGGTTACCGCATCCGGCCTGACCGTTTCAGCTACTCGTTTTCGCCGACCCTCGCCCAGTCGCTGGGCGGTCCGGAAGATTTCTACATGTATCAACTGGGTGTGCTGGCAAGCGCCAACTACTGGCTGACCGACAACCTGCTGTTGGATGGCGGCCTGTTTTTCAATGTGAAGAACAATTACGACAAGTTTAAATCGTCGGCGTTGCCGGCGGACTCCACGCTGCCGCGCGTGCGCACGCATGTGCGGGATTACGTTGAGAACGACAACTACGTCAACAACTTACAGGGGAACTACGTCGGCTATCTCGGCAACGGGTTCTACGGTCAAATGTATGGCGGTTACCTTGAAACGATGTACGGCGGTGTGGGTGCTGAAGTGCTGTATCGCCCGCTGGATGCCAGTTGGGCGCTCGGCGTGGATGCGAACTACGTCAAACAGCGCGACTGGAACAACATGATGCGCTTTACCGACTATTCCGCGCCGACCGGCTTCCTGACGGCGTACTGGAATCCACCGCAGCTAAATAGCGTGTTGATGAAACTTAGCGTCGGGCAGTACCTCGCAAAAGACAAGGGGGCGACCCTTGATGTGGCGAAACGCTTTGACAGCGGTATGACCGTTGGGATCTGGGCGGCCGTTACTAACGTATCTAAAGACGATTACGGTGAAGGCGGCTTCAGTAAAGGGTTCTATATTTCGATTCCATTCGATCTGATGACCATTTCGCCCAACCGCAATCATTCGTTGATTACCTGGTCGCCGCTGACCCGTGACGGCGGCCAGATGCTGGGCCGTAAATACCAATTGTATGGCATGACCGCCGAGCGCGAAATGCCGGTTGGGCAGTAATGCTCCTTTTAGCCTGAGTCCACGGCGCCATGCTGCGCCGACGCCCCGACAACGGACGCGTCGGCCAGTAACGACCGTGAGTTGGCTTACTTTTTTGAATAACTTGATGATGACCACCCAATGAAAAAGCGTATCTTTAAATTTTCTGTTGTGGCGTTAACGATCGGGATGTTAACCGGTTGTACGATCGTACCGGGCCAGGGATTAAGCACCCGTGGAAAAGATGTCATTGAATTACCTGACAGCAATTATGACATCGACAAAATGGTCAACGTTTTCCCGGTCACGCCGGGGCTGATTGACCAGTTAAGCCCGCATGTGGCGGCATCGCGCGCCAACCCGGAACTGGACGCCCAACTCAATAATTACGAATACCGTATTGGTATTGGCGATGTCCTGATGGTCACGGTATGGGATCATCCGGAGCTGACAACTCCGGCCGGGCAGTACCGCAGCGCCAGCGATACGGGGAACTGGGTCAATTCTGACGGGACCATTTTCTATCCGTATATCGGGAAGCTGAAAGTGGCCGGGAAAACGATAGCTCAGGTGCGTGAAGATATCACCGCGCGCCTCGATTCGGTCATTGAAAGTCCACAGGTGGATGTCAGCATTGCGGCATTCCGCTCTCAAAAAGCCTATGTCACCGGCGAAGTGGAGAAATCAGGGCAGCAGCCGATCACCAACATCCCGCTGACTGTGATGGATGCGATCAATACCGCAGGCGGCTTATCGGCCGACGCGGACTGGCGCAACGTGGTGCTAACGCACAACGGCAAAGATTCCCGCATTTCCCTGTACGCGCTGATGCAGCGCGGTGATCTGACCCAGAACAAACTGTTATATCCAGGTGACATCCTGTTCGTGCCGCGCAATGACGATCTGAAAATTTTCGTCATGGGCGAAGTCGGCAAGCAAAGCACCCTGAAAATGGACCGCAGCGGCATGACGCTTGCCGAAGCGCTGGGCACCGCCGAAGGGCTTAAGCAGGAGATGTCCGATGCCACCGGGATCTTCGTTATCCGGGCGATGAAAAACAAACAAAACGGCAAGATCGCCAACGTCTATCAGCTCAATGCGAATGACGCCACTGCGATGGTGCTGGGTACTGAGTTCCAGCTGGAGCCGTACGATATCGTTTATGTCACTACCGCGCCGCTGGTGCGCTGGAACCGCGTTATCTCGCAACTGGTGCCGACCATTACCGGCATACATGACCTTACTGAAACCGCACGTTATATCAACAACTGGCCAAACTAATGTTTAATTCAATCCTGGTTATTTGTACCGGAAACATTTGCCGTTCGCCGACCGGAGAACGACTGCTGCGAAAGATCATCCCGGACATGAAAATTGATTCTGCCGGTACCTACGGGTTGGCCGGCCATCCTGCGGACGTTACGGCGGCGGAAGTGGCTGCGGCGCATGGCCTGTCGCTGGACAATCACCTGGCGCGCAAATTAACACCTGCCATGGCGCGGGAATATGACCTGCTCATGGTGATGGAGCCGGAACATATCGAACAAGTCACGGCCATCGCGCCGGAAGCAAGAGGCAAAACCATGCTTTTCGGACAGTGGTTAGGGAAAAAAGAGATCCCTGACCCGTACCGTAAAAGTCCGGAAGCGTTTGAACATATTTATCGCCTGCTGGAGCAATCCAGTCAGGAATGGGCCAAGCGGCTCAGAAAATCATAAACAGGGTATTGATTCTTTATGTCGACAAAAATCACTCAGGCTTCGGGCGCCCCGGCGGGCGACATGGAACTGGATTTAGGCCGCCTGCTGGGCAATCTGATTGATCATCGAAAGCTGATTTTAGGCGTGACAGCACTGTTCACGGGCGCGGCACTGATTTATGCCCTGTTTACCACGCCGGTGTACCAGGCCGATGCGCTGGTTCAGGTGGAGCAGAAGCAGGGTAACGCGCTCCTCAGCAGTTTAAGCCAGATAATGCCGACTACGTCACTGGAGTCTGCGCCGGAAATCCAGTTACTACAATCTCGTATGATACTCGGGAAAACTATTGACGATCTGGGGCTGCGTAACGTCACGGAGCCAGAATATTTCCCGCTGCTGGGCCGTGGCTGGGCACGATTGAAGGGCCAGGCGAGGCCAACTCTCGCGGTCTCGTTGCTCAATATCCCGCGTCGCGTAGGGGAAGATCCGGTGCTGACCCTCACGGTGGGCGAAAACGGACAGTATCAGATAGAAGGTGAGGCGCTGACTGCTGAAGGTCGAGTCGGTGAAACGCTGGAGAAAAACGGTATCGTGCTGAAAGTCAGCGATATCGCCGCCGCGCCGGGTACGCGTTTTAAGCTAAAAAAGCTGACGGAACTGGAAGCCATCAACGATTTGCAGACGCGCTTTAGCGTCACGGAAAAAGGTAAAGACAGCGGCATGCTGGCATTGGCCATGACCGGTGACGAGCCCGAGGAAATTGCCCGCGTGCTCACCAGCATCGCCGACAACTACTTACAGCAGAACATCGCACGCCAGGCGGCGCAGGATTCTAAAAGTCTGGAATTCCTCAACCGGCAGTTACCGCAGGTGCGCAGCGAGCTGGATCAGGCAGAAGACAAGCTGAACGTCTATCGCAAACAGCGCAACTCTGTGGATCTGAATCTCGAAGCGAAAGCGGTGCTGGATCAAATTGTGAATGCGGATAATCAGTTAAACGAACTGACCTTCCGCGAAGCGGAGATCTCGCAGCTGTATAAAAAGGATCATCCAACGTACCGGGCGTTGATCGAAAAACGCCAGACGCTTGAGCAGGAAAAATCGCGTTTGAATAAGCGCGTTTCGTCTATGCCGACCACCCAACAAGAAGTATTACGGTTAAGCCGTGACGTGGAGTCTGGTCGTGTGGTTTATTTGCAATTACTGAACCGGCAGCAGGAGTTGGGCATTGCTCAATCGAGCGCTATCGGTAACGTGCGCATTATCGACCCGGCGGTGACGCAGCCGAAGCCGATCAAACCGAAGAAAGCGCTGATAGTAGCGTTAGGCCTGTTCCTCGGGTTGTTTGCGGCTGTCGGCCTGGTGCTGATGCGTACGATATTGCGTAAAGGCATTGAATCGCCGGAACAGCTGGAAGAGCAGGGTATCAATGTGTATGCCACGGTGCCGATGTCGGAATGGCTGGTGAAAAAAACTTACCTGCGTGGCAAAAAACTCTTCTCGTCGCAGCTGCGACATAAAACCAAAGATGTGCCGTTCCTGGCCGTTGATAATCCAATAGACCTGGCGGTAGAAGCGATTCGCGGTCTGCGTACCAGCCTGCATTTCGCAATGATGGAGTCGTCTAATAATATTCTGATGATTTCCGGCGCGACGCCAGACAGCGGTAAAACTTTCATCAGCAGCATGCTGGCGGCGATCGTAAGGCAGGGAGATCAGAAGGTGTTGTTTATCGATGCCGATATGCGTCGCGGTTATGTTCACGACTTGTTTAACATCAGCAACAACGATGGGTTGTCCTCAGTGTTGTCCGGTAAGAAAATCGTTACTGAAGTCATTCAGACTTACAAGAAAGCGGGCCTGGATGTCATTACTCGTGGGCAAGTGCCGCCAAACCCGGCAGAACTGTTAATGCACGATCGCTTCCGCCAGCTGATGGAGTGGGCGAGCGAGCATTACGATATGGTGATCATCGATACACCGCCTATTCTGGCCGTGACCGATGCGGCTGTGATCGGACGCAGCGCTGGCACTAGTCTTGTGGTAGCGCGGTTTGGTATGAACAGCGTGAAAGAAATGACAGTGTGCGTCCAGCGCCTGGAGCTAGCGGGCGTTAATATCAAAGGGGCTATCCTCAACGGCGTTATCAAACGCGCCAGCAGCTACTATGGCTACGGCTACCACCATTACGGCTACAGCTACTCTGAGAAAAACTAGTCTTATCCTCCGCGGCGACGCGGGGGACTTCTCTTATAACGATGTCGCTGGCGCATAACCGGAACCGATCTCCCGCCTGGCTGACATGTAACAACAGGAAGCTAAGATGGATTTTTTGATAGTTTTGCTTTGTGCGTTGGGCGGGCTAGCAATTGCCCGTTTTGGGGCACCGGTGTTCGGTCTGGTTGATAAACCTGACGCTCGTAAAACACATGAAGGCCATATTCCGCTGGTAGGCGGCATTTCACTGTGGGTAGCCATGAGCGCCTTGCAATTCATTAATCCCGGCTGGTTGCCGCATCAAAGCGAATTCTGGTTCTGTATCTCCATGCTGCTGATTATCGGCGTGCTGGATGACCGCTTCAATCTGCCGGTGCTGCCGCGCGTGGTTGCGCAGGCTATCGCGGCGGTCATCATGATGCGATCGGGACTGTGGCTGGATTCGCTGGGGGAAATTATTCCCGGTTATGTAGTGACGTTAGGTGTCATAGGGTATCTGCTCACGCTGATTGCCATTTGGGCCTCAATTAATGCCTTTAATATGATTGATGGTATTGATGGATTACTCGGTGCTATTTCTTGCGTCACATTTGGCGCGCTGGGGTTACTTTTTTATCTGCACGACAACAGCGGCGCCTGGCAATGGTGCCTGGCGCTGGTGCTGTCGATATTGCCATACATGGCCGCGAATCTTGGCTTTTTCGGTGGCAGTAAACGCAAAGTGTTCATGGGTGATGCGGGCAGCACGGTTATCGGTTTTGCCGCTATCTGGCTGCTGGTGGTTGCGACCCAGTCCGATGATGCCGTGGTTGCTCCGGTAACCGCGCTGTGGCTGATTGCTCTTCCACTGACCGATCTATGTGCGGTCTCGTTGCGCCGGATACTCAGTGGCGCGAGTCCGTTCCGCCCGGATCGCGGACATATTCACCACATCGTCATGAAATGCGGCTTCAGCCACCGTCAGACACT
Source organism: Cedecea colo (assembly GCF_011808225.1). Taxonomy (GTDB): domain Bacteria; phylum Pseudomonadota; class Gammaproteobacteria; order Enterobacterales; family Enterobacteriaceae; genus Dryocola; species Dryocola colo. The sequence continues at coordinate 229,012 of NZ_SOYS01000003.1, forward strand.
GCTGATCTTACTGGGCGTGGCGATATTATGTGCGGCCGTTGGCGTACTGTTTGACCATGCCCGTTTGCCGGAATCAATGAGTCTACTGGCTTTCCTGGTGGTCTTTATGACCTGGCTACTCTTTTCCATCAGAGTATATCGCCGCTGATCCTCCGGCGACTGTACTGCCGTCGCCGATTTTTCTCCCGTCTGATCATTTTATTTTCCAAACACTATGTGATGTCCGCCGCCAACAGGTGTAACGGTCAAACAAAACCTGACAACTTTTCTGAATCACCTGTCAGGCAATATTCATATTCATCCGGACTGATACTTCCTCGACGGGAATGACGTCGCCAGCCGTTATAAAACAGAATGTAATCCATTGGGAACCGTGCAAACCACTTTTAAGCGGAGAAAAGATGGATCATATTGTGGCGAAAGCTATCCGGGAATGCTGACAGGGAAGATGAAGGGCATATGCATTTCTAAAATAGCCCGCTTCGGTGGTTTTTTCGTTGATCCACTGCTGCCATTTTATCGCCACTCAAAAACGAGACAACAAAAAAGCCACTCGCTAGAGTGGCTTAATTGTTTGATTTTAAAGCTAAAATTTGGTGGCCCCTGCTGGACTTGAACCAGCGACCAAGCGATTATGAGTCATAAAATCGGCATGTTTTTAAATGTTCGCCATTGTCTCTGTTTGTATTTTTAATTGTCTATAATCAATCGGTTATGAAGTTATTTTTGTTTCTGATTGGTTCTCTTATTTCCTCATTGTACTATCCTTACCTGACCCATTACCTGACCCGAAATGGGCATCGGGTCAGGTAACGCTTATTCTCATAAAGGTAAACTCATGGCCGCTAATCTTACCGAGACTGCTATACGTGGATTGAAGACAAAAAGCACGGCGTACTACGTGTGGAGCAACAGTGCTCAACGTGGTACCGGCAGGCTTGGCGTTAAGGTTCAGCCTTCAGGCAGCAAGGTTTTTTATTTCCGTTACTACGTTGATAAAGGGAAAAAAGAGAAGTTCATCCAATTGGGCATCTGGCCTGAGATGAAACTGGTGAAGGCCAATGAGCTGGCGAAAAAGTATGGTGCCTGGCTTGTTGAAGGAAAAGAGCCCCAGCAAGAGCTTGAGCAACAGCGCCTGGCCGAACAGCACATCATGCAGATCCATCGTTCTCAAGGATCATTTGAAGAACTGGTGCATGGCTACGTTAACAAGATGAAGCTCGACAATAAGCGGACGTGGGCTGATGTATTGAAGCGCATGGAAAGAGAGTGCTACTCGGTTATTCCTCGTGATACCAAAGCGAAGGACGTGACGTCTCTGCAGATCAAAACCATTCTCTCAGGCATTATCCAGCGTGATGCGGTGGTCCATGCGAACCGAATTCGTTCCTACCTGATGGCGGCATTTAACTACGGTCTGAAGGCTGATAACGATCCGATGAATACCAGCGTGGGTATTACGTTCGGCCTTGAAGTTAACCCGGTATCGGCCATACCGAAGCAGTCTTCGGCGGAAAAAGTGGGTGATACATGGTTAACGTTGGAAGAGCTGCATGTTGTCATAGAGCAATTCGCAGAGGCAACCAACGTTGGGCCGCTGATGCAGCATTTAATCCGCTTCTGCGTTTATGCTGGTGGGCAACGTCCTTTCGAAATGATTGCCAGCCAGTGGAGCGCGATTGACTGGCAGCAAAAGACGTTACTAGTCATTGCCGATGTATCGAAAAACAAACGTGAACATCTGATCCCGCTGACTGAATCGGCATTGAGTGAATTAGCCTCAGTGAAAGAACTGACTAAGGAAAGCAACAGTCCCTATATCTTCCCACTCTCGACCAATGGAGATCGACCGGTACGTACTGATAGTCTGGCGCGTTCCATCATGTATTTCCGGGCTTTTAATCCTGAGTTTAAAGTTTTCACAGCGCGAGATTTACGTAGGACCTGTAAGACTCTGATGGGGGAGGCGGGGATCAGCAAAGAGATCCGCGACCGTATTCAGAATCATGCTCTGAATGATGTCAGCTCGAAACACTATGACCGTTATGATTACCTGACTGAAAAGCGCAGGGCGCTTGAGATCTGGGAAGACCGAGTTAATAACTATCAACGGCAGCAGGAAAACAACGTTGTGAACTTGTTTGGGCGGAGGTAAAAGCTTGTCAAAATATGAGCTTAATTCTGCAGAGGAACGCTATCAGCCGGGCTCTGGAGACTTAGTGCTGGCTAATAAGCTGGGATTTATTGATGAACAGGAAATGGAGGCGCTGGAGTCTGGCTTGCTGCTGATGCTGTATGAGCAGCTATTTATTGAGGGCCAGCCGCCTGAGGCGCTGGCTTTTGAGCACATCAGCAGGTGGCATCGCCAATGGCTGGGGAATGTGTACGACTGGGCGGGGAGGCTGCGTAATGCCAACCTAACTAAGGATGGCTTTCAGTTTGCGGCTGCCGACAGGATTCCGCTGCTGCTTGATGGCTTCGAGAAGCAGTTTCTTTCTCGGTCTGGTGAACTCAAATCCCTGGCTCGTCTGGAGCTGGTAAGTTATCTGGCTGAATGCCATGTGGAGTTTATTTTGATCCACCCATTCAGAGAAGGTAACGGGCGTCTGTCGCGGCTACTTTGCGATGTGCTGTCGGTTCTGGCAGGGAAGGGCTTACTTGATTACAGCCTGTGGGATGAGCACAAGGCGTTTTACTTCAAGGCAATACAGGCGGGTGTCTCAGGGAACTACAGCCCTATGATGCAACTGGTGAGCGACATCTTGCCAGATTAACGGGCGAGGCCAACGGCTTTTGCCTGTGCCTGATTTTGTTTGAGTTGCTGCTCAATTTTTTGCACAGAGACACCGGTTTCGATCGCGGTTGAGCTGGCGACGGCACGGTAGATTTGAGTCCTGGTGATCTGAGTATGTGATGTTTTTTTTGTCATGTGAGATCCCTTTTTACTGCACTGATTCTAGTTCGGAAGGAGAATGCTAGCAAGGTTATCATTAATAGATAGAAGGGCGGCGTATGCTTGTCTTGCCCAAAATTCTGGTTCTTTATTCTCCATTCGCTGCAGAAGGCAAAGAGTTTTCTAGTCATCTGAATTTTTTGACTGTTGCGTGATTCTTGAATTGCCACCATATGATACACGTCTATTTTTTTTAGATTAATTTATACAGTTTGTGATTTAATTCACATTAATGAATTTGTTTTTTTTGATTCTAAAAACGATGTATTTTTATGTTTCTCTTAATAGAAATCATGTATGATAAACGTAATAGTTAAAAGCGCTATCTTTATTATATAATTAGTGGGGGGATGTTTGTTTACTTTAGATAACAAAAATAATAATGCAGTCGAGACTGGCATTTTCCTTTCAATCACTGACATATGTGAACGGGAAAATATATCTATTACGAAAGTTATAAGCGATTGGTTGAATTTTTCGAGGAAGCTATTTGTAAAATTAGATGCTGTTCCATGTTGCTTGAAAAGAACATTCGAAGGGGATGACAATTCGGAAATAGAAAATATTACTTCAGGTTCTGATGAGTACCAAAGCGTTTTTGGTTCAACGGCTTACAGGGTCTTTATTCCTCTAAATCCACAAGAATGTGAAATTGAAAAAAATAAAGATCAAAATGAAATTGTTTCATCTTATATTTCTTACCAAGGTCTGGCATATGGCTTTTGGGAAGTAAAACCAACTAAAATAACTCGTTTTGCAAATGAAGGGTATCATATTGCAAATGGAACCTCACGTAATGCTATTATTAATACTCCCGGGGCAGTAATTATTAATGGCAATGTAAGTGATCATATTTTATTTTTTAATCATTCTTTTGTGATTTTCAAAGAAGACTTCTTTGTTGGACCTGACATTGAAGCTGTTTTAGATGAGTCTTTATTTACCGAAGGTACAGTTGAGGTTTCACCTCAAAATATAAAGTCAGTAGTTCCCGGAGCAGAAAGTAACGTTGATCAAAATGTGAACGCTAAAGAAATTGTTAAAGGGGCTAAAGAAAGGGTATCTAAGGCAGAACGGGATGCTATATTTATAATGTTAAGTAAGCACTATAAAAGTAAAAATGGTAAACTTGAGGCTGCACCAATCGCGAATATGTTGAATTCGGATGCCAAGGATATATTACCTGGACGAGAATTCAGCCCGGAAACTATTCGCCGCTGGTTGAAATCAATTCAATGATACTTCAAGTAATTTATTATTTTATGGCAAATATAAAAACTTGTTAGCATTATTCATAAGTTCTAATATTTATCATTCTCAGCAATCTATGTTGGGAAAGTTATAATAAATTTTTTTGTTGACTAATCCTTAATTATGCAAAGCTAATATAGAGTATAGCCATAAATGGAAAAGTTAATATTGAGAAAAATGTATTTATGAGATTTTTTCATTATTGTGAGTTGCATGATTAATACATATCTCTTAATGAATATCCCTTTTAACCTTTTCAATATTTATGTTTCAGGTTTTACTAGAAACGTAATGACGCAAAGGAAAAACGGTAAACACATCGAATATTCTATTTAAGAAGCCTCAAATGTATCTTAAAACTCCCACATTAAGCCACCGTAAAAACCACATTAAGCCACCGTAAAAACCACATCAAGCCACTGTAAGCACCACAATAAGCAATGTGCACCTTAATAAGCCGTCAACTTCTTTTATATTAACGCCTGCTTGAGCCATGCTGCATCCATCGAAACAAAGGAGGCAGTATGAAAGCAAAATTCAACAGTCCAACATCAGAAGAACGCTTACAGGTATTACGCAACAATGGCGAACCTCATGATCGCCTTGTACGTGAAAAAGAGCGTCAGCACATTACATCTGTATCCCGTTCAACGGCCTGGAAACTAGAGCAAGTCGGTCAGTTTCCACTGCGTAAGTCTATTGGTCTGAAATCCTGCGGGTGGCTGTTAAGTGACCTGCTGTATTGGATCAGTGAGCGTTAACATCAGGTGTTTTTTGCATTTATTTTTTGGATGACCCGAGTTCATCCTGCTATTTCTACTATTAATAGCGGAATAGCAATATGAGTGAAATCGTTTTAAACGTTAACTGAATGAGAGGTATCTATGCTGTGTGGTCGTCCTTTTCCTGTACATGTGTTCCCACAGATCATCAGAAATGCAGTTTACGAAGTAGAACAGCATACGCAGGCTCCTCAGGCTTTGATTGCCGCATCAGTACTAGGGGTTATTTCTCTTGCCTGCCAGAACCGGATTGATGTGTGCAGACTGAATAATCTGCGCAGCCCGGTATCGCTTTTTTTACTGACACTGGCGGAATCGGGTGAACGCAAAAGTACGGTGGACAAACTGCTAATGAAGCCATTGTATCAGCTGGAAGATGAATGGTTTGAAAAATATACCCAGGATCTGATTATCTGGCGGAATGAGGAAACGGCTTTTAATGTTGAAAAGAAAGCCTTGATGTCAAAACTAAAATCAGAGATTTCCCGTAACAAAGAACATTCCACAACGAATGAACGACTGAAAGCGCTGTTGGCAACATACCCGAAAGCACCGGTCAGGTTCAGACAGATATTCAATGATGCCACACCTGCGGCGATAAAAGACTATCTCAGTGGGCGCTGGCGGTCTATCGGTCTTATGTCTGATGAAGCTGGCACCATTTTTAACGGCTATGCGCTGAATGAACTGCCTTTCATCAATAAAATGTGGGATGGCGCAATGTTTCCCGTGGAAAGAAAAAGCGAACCAGATAAATTAATCAAAGATGCCAGAATGACGCTGGCACTGATGGTCCAGCCTGATGTGCTTAAAAAAGGATATCTGGAACGAAAAGGCGATACAGCGAAAGGGATCGGATTCTTCGCACGGTGCTTGATGTGTCAGCCTGGTTCAACACAGGGCTACCGGCAAATTACCAGCCCGGTTGTCTCAAGCGAGCATCTACCGGTATTTCATCTACGACTGATGGGGATCGTTAACGAGAGTATTACCAGAAATGATGAAAATGAACGTCAGTGTATGTACTTCTCCCCTGAGGCTGAAAAACGCTGGCTCGAATTTTATAATAAAGTTGAGTCGGAAATGGGGATTCTTGGAGCACTGTCTAATTTTAAAGATTATGCCTCTAAAATGGCTGAAAATATGGCAAGAATTGCGGCATTATTGCATTACTTTAATGGTGATGAAGGTGATATATCTCTTCTGACTACGGAGGCGGCTGTGGAGATCAGTACCTGGTATGTAGATGAGTATATTCGACTTGTTTCTAATCCCCCGAGATTTACACTGGTTAATTCAGAAGCGGATGAACTTTACTTCTGGATTAAAGAGTATTGCTGTCGGTGCTTTGTGCCCTACATCAGGAAAAACACTATACTGCAATATGGACCCAGTAGGTTTCGAAATCGTAATAAAGTGAATGAGTTGTTAGGTGCACTATATTCTCAAAAAAGGATACTCGCTGCTAAAAAAGGAAAAACAGTATTTATAGCACCCGCTAATATAGAATTTAATATTTATAGTTAAATTAATTGCAGAGTGGATTGGTAAAGCATTGGCGTTACGCAATGTAACTTTTTTGATGAATTTAGTGTTGGATAGGTAATATATTATATTGCTATCATCTTTAATATTACATCTATCCTACAATCAAGTAATGCTTGTATCTATTTAAATCATTAAAAGTAAATATTATTGTAGGAATATACATAAGGATTTAATCTATGAATTCATACCCAGGATCGCATGGTGAGCATGTACTCGCCTATAAAAAGCATATTGAACGAGTCGTCAATGATGCTGTAAGTGAATTCCCTAGAACAATGGCATTACGTATTGATGCCCATTATCCCCCTATTTTAGATAGAGGAGATACAGTTTGCTGTTTCCCAAATCTGGAGCCTGGAGCGATATCCCGTTTCCGTAATGCGTTAAATGCAATGCTGGAGGCCAATGAGAAAGCCAGAGCAGCTAATGGTAAACGAATCTATCCAAACCGTGTTCGTCACGTTTGGGTACGTGAGTTTTCCGAAGAGGGAAAATGCCACTTTCATCTTGGTCTTTTTTTTAACAAAGATGCTTATTACCATTTAGGTGATTATGAGGCTGAAAGCAATTTACGGATGATGATTGTAAGGGCATGGTACAGTGCACTGGGGTTGGAACTGGATGATTATCCGGGATTAGTTCATTATCCTGAAAACTGTCGTTATATATTAGATGTCAATGATCTTAACTTTAAAGGGGAGTTTAACAATTTACTAAATCGTTTGGATTACTTAGCCAAGCTTGATACTAAGATATTTGGCGATGGAGATCGGAACTTCGGTTGTAGTCGAGGGTGATTATTTTTTTACGGCAATGGCCTTTCTTATGAATGGAAAGGCCTGATTTTTCAGTGTTCAATATGTAATCATCAGGAAATGATTACTTTTAATGCTCTCCAGCCATAACGATTTTTGGTTTTATCGAGTTCAACAACACGTACAACGTGTACTTTTTGGCCATCCATTCCCGCAGGCACGAGATCTTTTGGAACAAAAGTATCACCCACAAAAGCAAAACCTTTTTCTGTCACACGTAGTATATCTTCTATTTCACCGGCGTCTGTAAGAGGCTGCGCTTGAGCCGGCGCGACGGCAACAACTGACTGATCCTCTTCAGCAATTGTCAGTTGAACGTAATCACCAGGTGAGAGTGGTAATTTATCAGACCAAAGTTTCATTCTGACTGACAGACTTTGATTTCTGCTCACCCAAGCATGGAAACCACGATTACCAGCATGGATATTCTGAACTAAAGCCAGCTTCTGGACGCGTTCACCAAAAAGATAATCTGCCGCATTCTGAGAACGCTGCAGTATAAATGAGGTAAGTAGCTCAGTATTTACCTGGTGATTATACCAGGGTTGGTTGAGTAGTTGTTCAAGATCAGTTTTTATCTGCCAACCGTTATGCAAATAACAATTAACAGCCCTATGCACACAGATTGATGCTTCGTTATGAAGACCTTCAGCTGCTAACAGTACAGCGAATCCCTTTAGAGTCGGAAGCGCCAGAGCATCATCGTGGGCACAACTCAAAGCTTTAGCAAACAAGGTAATAGCAGCTTGAGGATCTTTCTGGCGGTAAGTGGTCGCTAGTGCCCCCCACGCCCAGGCTTCATTCTGTTTTTTACGCAGCACTGCCAGTATTCGTTTTCGCGCCTCTTCGTAGCGTTTTGCAACAATAAGGCATCGCGCTTCGTCATAATCAAGCCAGATTAATTGTTGGGTATCTTTAACTTCATGGCGCGTTAGTGTCAGCAAAGTGATCAGGTCATCCACAGATAGATGACGCAATGTAGTCTGGCTACTCCAGGTTTTCGCAAGCTTGCGGGTAAATTTCAGCATCAAGCTAGGAGATTCGCCTTTCTCCGTAATAAACGGCTGTTTGTCTTCCGGACTGAATAGGGTTTTCGCATGTTTGGCCAGTAGCAGCATCAATTTGGGGAAGTGCTCCAAATTAGCCTGAAAGATAAGTAGCAGGCTGCGATACTCGAAACCACTGTCCGGTAAATCAAGCCAGATTATCCAGTCCAATAAAAAGTCGATTCGTTCGGCTTCTTGTCGCGTAGGTGTAAACTCACTTTTCCCTGCTGCGGCTCGCGCTTTAATAGTATCCCGTACATCTTTTAAATATGCATAACATACCCAGAAGAAAGCCCCTTTAAGAAAGCTATCACTTGGGTTTTGCTGCACTGTTGTACAACCTAGTTCCCAGGCTGCATCCAGTTCACCACTTTTCCTCAAACGGTTGATTTGTTGGAAAACTTGCTCAGCCATTGATGAAATCCACCTTAAATTGTGTGCTTACAGCTTTAGAATCAGCTTGGACCAGATGAATACTACTGATAACGCCTTTTCGAGAAATGCTACTCGCGGAAGGTATATTAATATCCAGTTTTAATTTGCCTGTGGAATGCTCTGCAATAGCGAAAACCTTGTATGGTTTCTCATCGATGTCAATTATTCGCCATCCTTTTTTGGCAATTAGGGTATCGATAAAATGCATAGCTATACGGATGTTATCATCGAGCCAAACTACTGGTGTATTGAGCAGTTGTCTTAACTCTTGTTCCAGTTGAGCATTGCCACTTAGCCCCTGACATTTCCCAATAGTTACCTCAAATTTACCGTTATAATCGAAGTCTAGTGTTGCTTCAACGCATTCGTTATTAAGGAAATAGCGTTCTTTATAGGGATGCTGGTGTATTGAACTGATACGCCACGCACTATGATGAAGTGCGTCACTTATCGTCAACAGCAGCGCAAATAACGCAGGTGTCTCGGGGTTGAACCCAGTAGGTAGTACTAAATTTAATTCACTCTCTGTAGGTATTCTGTTTTTAGCAAAGTGAAAACGCTGCTTTACAACCAATGGCACTGTTCTGAGAGAGGATAAATGCCATTCAGTTTTTGATAGCGGGTTAAGCGTAGGATAGTTAAGTATATCCAGCGTATGCATGGTTCGTGTTGTGGCGGTATAAAGCCAACGGAAATAACTATCGGTAGCCGGGTTGTCAGTATCGTGGGCAGCACTCGCGTCCAGAATCACCCTGTTAAATGGAGGATGTGACTGCGCCCGATGCACAGTGAGTGCCCAGGCGTAGCGAAGTCGAGCGGCGTAGGTAAATTTACTATTGAGAATCAACTGACTATGTTTCTTTTGATACTCTTCGCGTGCTGCCTTGTATTCCGAGCTTTTTTTATCCATCCCTTCCAGGGAGGATTTCCAGTCCCTAAGCTGCTCATCTGCTTCTTCACGTGCCCAAATACGTAGTGCGAGCAGCTTTTCAGTATCAAGTTCAGGTTTAAGTGAAGTCAGAAATTCCGGGAGGTAGAGTATGGTGACACAGGTATCAATACTTTTGAGAGTGACATGGGCAAACTCAACGGTTGTGGGTTTATCTCGACCTTTAAGCTCAATACTCTTACTGAAGAAACCTCTGGCCGCCTGAGTGACTCTTACGAATTGTCCCGCATGTAGCGGTATATGTTCATTCAGCGCATCACCATCATGTTCAAAACTATAGGTTTTGTTGTAAATTTCAATACGGTCACCTTCTACTAAATGACCCGGCACTCGTGCTTGTAAATACCTGCTTCGGATACCAAAGTTTACTGCTTGAGCCCGTTCGTTAGTTGCACAGAGATAAATACACTCACAGCCCGGAGAGATAAGGTCTTCGGCAATCTGAGCTGTTTGTTCTCCCTTGGTTATAGTACGGAGCGCTAGCTGCTGGCAGATGGGTAATTGAATGAATTTTTGTGTAGCGAGTTGACCAACCAATTCGCGCTGAAAATCGAGCTGTTCATTCCGTGATTCCAAATCACGATCCTGTGAATTCAACTCAACTGTAAGGAAAGGGATCTGTTGCTGTTGGAATATCAGGCCTTCCAGCAGACTTTTCTCTTTGGCACCACGCCTTAGCTGATAAGGGTCGCCAAGTAACAGAATTTTAGGTAGTGATTGCGGCTGAGCATCCTGCATTTTGCCTTTCAGCAGCAACAAAAAATCGCTGAGAATATAACCACTACCGTAAAGTGCAGTATCTGAGGCAAAAAAATCATTACCGAGCAAATGTGCATCGAAAATGACTAACAAAGACTCTTGTGGTGCGTTAAAAACTTCATGATCCTGACAGTTTATCGGGTACCACGGCTTATCTTCTTTTATATCCTGAGGGTGTTGGCTGTAGAGCCAGCTATAGATACTAGTAACTTCTTCTATCTGACCGGTAACGTGCAGTCTGGCAGTTCGAGCGTTAGGAGCCAAATAACGCCGAGTGGTTATAGTTTTCGGCATTTGCTTCAGCAGCGCCTGCAGCACCTTACTTTTTCCTGTGCTATATGCGCCTGTAAGGGCGAAGACCGGACAGGCGCTATCACAGAACCATTCATTGATCGCTGTGAGCGCCTTACTCTGCTCTATATTGAGCGATATTGATAGCGAGTTTGTGCAAATATAGCCAGGGAAATCCATTGGTTGGATGCTCCATCAGATTATCAGATATGCAAAAAGAATCCACGATAGTGGGCATAGTGTCAAACTAGCTTGTGGAAGTTTAACAACCCCTCTACTCGATGTAATGTGCATCGAATACCTTTAACATCTCTTGCTGGTGTTGAGATATTTGTTCTTCTCCCCAAGCTTCGTCGGCAGCCTGGCGAGCCTCAAAAATAGCTTTGAGCTTCAGTGAATCAAACACCGGCTTAGCATCAAAATCGATTTTTTTCTTGCCGACAGCTTGGTTACTGTAAGCAGAGTTTTCACCTGGGCTTAAAAGCACAAGATTTCCAAAACTATCCAGACTCTCTTTATCTAAATAGCGCTGGTACTCTTCTTGCTGCGGATAAACATGCTCAACCGAATTTTTTGCGGTAATACGGTATTTTTTAAACTTGGGATTATCTTTCCACACTGATTGGTATTTTTTCCATAGAAGAAACTCTAATTTTTGGAACCAATAATGTTCAAAACGCGTGCCATGATTTTCAGAAAAATACATGCGTATTTCTGCCCATTTTCTCAGTGACGCATTTTCCGATTTTGCCTGTTTAAAACTTACACTTTTCTGCGTTTCATTATCAGCGGCCATAGACAACTCGTTGTCAATCCTTTCTAAAAGGGCTAGAACCTGTTGTTCGTTATCACCGGGTTGTTCTAATAGCTTCCCGAGGAAGGGAGTTAGCCAATATTGCGCGCTTCGCTCACCGGTAAACAGGCGTACACTCTGTAGCAGAGTTAATGCATTTATCTCTTTCTGAGAGCGATTGATATACCAATGATTACCGGAACGGCTACGTGACACATATGTTAGTCGAAGCTCTTCATTTTCCTTATCTTGCTCCATCCACTTGATGACCCAGCGGTCGAACTGATAACGAGTTTTCCACAACAACTCAAAAAAGCTCTTAATTTCTTGTTCTTCGGCAGAGCAGAGATGAGAGAAAATTTCTAACAGCTTATCGGTATGTAGCCGGGTAGAAATATCGGATTGTCCATGCCTGGCAAGATGAATTCGATAGACATGGATCAGCAATAACGGAAATGAAATTATTGAACGGCAATACACACCATCCTTGTTTTGAAGAGATAACTCCTGTTTTTCTGTTTCGAACTCTTCATGGACCTGAGAAAATAGTTCGCTGATATTCACCGCTACAACTGAGTGAGTTTCTTCTTTTGCGTAAACGTTTAGCGTAGGTGGTACAACTGCCAATTGTTCATCCGTGATGGAATCCCAGTCAGCTTCAGTGAAAGTCTGCCTGGCGTTTCTCTCAAAAAAATTTTCTAGGTGCTGGCAGGTTTGCCAGATAGCATCATAAAAACTTTTGTTAGATTTTATTTTTTTTAAAAGCCGTGATTTTAAAATATCAGATGCTTCCAACTGAACACCCGCCGTGTTCATTGTCGAAAAAAGGAGATTTAAATCCATTGTCCGAGGGACGCAGTTATTAACCCACTGAACATTATTGAATATATAATCAGCAAGTTCAGTTACTTGGCATTTTAACGCATCGACTTTTTTTATAAGAACAGATAAGGCTGCATCCAAATGGGTTAGATAGGGATCATTCTTTATGTCGTTAGCTGAAGGGAGTTGATACTGTTCTAAGCCTGCAAGTCCCCCTAAAAGGTTCTGAACCTGGTGTCGGATAGTAAACTGTAGACGTGGTTGTTTACCAAGTACTGCTATATTACTTAATGGAGCATTGATACCAACTTTACGGAATGCCAAAGCAATTAGTACCAGTGTGGTGGTTCTTTGCTGCCCATCAATTAACTCAAGGATTCGGGTGTTTTCTGTGGGGTTTTGCTCGGCGGTCAATATAGTGCCAATAAAGTATAACCGCTCCTTTGCTTGCCAGGCTTTCTCAATATCCTCAAATAGTTTGAGTACATCGCTGTCTGGCCAGACATACGGTCGTTGATAGCTAGGGATAACAAACTGATAATTCTTGTCTGCTATATTTTGTAATGTCATCAATTCAGAGTTAACTTTTTGTAGATTTGTCATTTTTCTCAATCCTGATGTGACAAGTTTATTATTTTATTTTGCAGAGTATATTGATATTCATTAGCCAATGATTGTGCGGGGGCGTCATGACTTACTTTAATATCAAAGTAACGCAACACTTGGTAAATAAATCGTTTTTTGACACTATTATCATCAGGCCCTATATTCTTAATGTCAATGTCAAAAGTATAGTTATTCAACCATTGAAAACACATCTCAGGGGTATAGCTAGTAGCAATCCAGTCCAGTACAGGGGCCCTATCTAATAATGTGTTTAATGTTGACTCTTTAACTGTTTTTTCATTGGTTACTCGTGGTGAATATATCACCATAAATAATTTCTTTAATGCCGTGGTTAAATTTTTTTCGCCAAATTGGCTGATGTATAACATTAAGGCAGTATCAAGTAACTCTTTTAAGTATTGGCAGCCTTCGAGAGGTATAATTAGTTCCTGGTAGCATTGAAGGAAATTTTGATGCTCTGGTGTAATGGCAAGTTCTGGATCCATCTCAGGAGACATAAAATGGTTTTGAATCCCCTGAAAGTAGGCTAGGTAGTGAATAGTATTAATCCCTGTGTTTAGGGGTTGCCGTAATTCATAACCTTCTAGTGTTTGTTCAACTAAATAGCGGCCTTGGCTATGCTTATTTTTTCGATGACTTACAGAACGTCCATATGCAATATCTGGCCCTATAGTTGTCATTTCCCCAAATTCTGTTACTACCGCATTTCGCACAAGCAAAGGTTTTCGATGGCTTGGTACATCACGCTTGTGCAACGTATTACAAAATCTTCCCCGAAGTAAGGAGTTAATTATAGGGTTGAGATCTCCCAATATTTCCCAGCGCCGGGCGTAATGATTTTGTTGTTGGCGTTCAATACTACGTAAATGATGTGCTTTTATAATATCTGAGCCTGTAAGGCGAACCCCTCCGGTATTCTGCGTCTCAAAAAATCGATATGCCTCATCTTCTGAATCAGTCACTACCAGAGTAAAGTTTACGTCAGTGGCTGAAAATGTTGGCTCTGATGACTGTTTAAGAGTTTTCAACAACCATTTAAAATTGCTTCTGATTTGATGTTGAGACTGTGGAGAATGGTAGGATACATTATTTACATATTTTGATATTTGGTGGGGGTTCAATATCGCATTAATCAGTGTTAATGAGGTTAGTCGTTGCTGGCCATCAATAATATTTAATATTCCGGAAGGATCTTTATGCAGTATTAGACTGCCAAGATACCAGGCATTCTCTTGATGATTTTTTTTATAATGAAGATAGTCTTTCCACAACTTATCCAGTTGTAACTCTCCCCAACAATAGGGGCGCTGGTATTCTGGAATAGCTAAGCTCCCTGTAATTAGTTCTCCTTCCGTTGGTGTAATCACCTCGCCAGATAACAGCTGGGCTAAATTACAACTTGCTACCACCACCGACATAAAACATACCTCATAAAAATTATGCTAAAGGCCCCGTTAGAGGCCATACAGTTTTTAAAACCCGCGCATTCCATTAATAAACGTTTCAATCACATTCTGAACACGGTCGTATACCCGAGCTCGCACGCTTTTACGTTCCAGAATCTTTGGTGTCCAGGTCAGCGTTTCCGCCACTTCATCTTCTCGCGGCATCACGTCGGTAAAGAGGTAGTTGTCCAGTAAGCCATTCAGCTTAATGGAATCAAGTCGCTCTTCGCTGCACAGCGTAGCCAGCGCCTTACCTTTTTCCTGTTCGACATAGGCTTCAAATACCTGAGTAATATCTTCGTCATGCTCGGCATGCAGCAGGCTTTTTTCGATAAAGTTATCAATAAGCTCGCGTTTACTACGCAGCGTGACGTCGCTGTCGACAATATCCATGATCTTTTTCTTCTGCTCCTGCTGCTCTTTTGGCGGCATCGCCTGGATGCCCGCCAGCAGACGCAGAATGTAGCCGACGTTAATTTCGTCGCGATGAATCAGCGAGACTTCAAAATCTACGTCTTCAAGAATCGAGACTTTCTCTTTGCTGGAGTGCTTTTTCACCTTGTCGTGGATATCGAGGTATTTACTGGTGAAATCGGCCAGCGTCTGGTCCGACAGCGGTTTAGCCGCATCGTCAAAATCGGCAAAGCTTTCGAGGATGTTTTTCAAACGCATCACATCACGGAATGCCGTTACAAATGCCAGCTGTGCTTCCTCATCTGGCAAATCGTCCACGCTTTCCACCGTTGGCGTCAGCGTTAACAAGCGATCGACAGCGTTCTGATAATCCCCGAAGTACTCCTCAAAGGGTTTGACCAGCACCGTAGAAGAGGCATCTTTATTCGAGAACAAGGCAATAGCATCGTCGGTGGCTTTCTTCAGATTGCGGAAGCAGACGATATTCCCGTGGCTTTTCTTCTCGTTGAGAATGCGGTTGGTGCGGGAAAACGCCTGTACCAGGCCGTGAAAACGCAGGTTTTTATCGACGTACAGCGTGTTCAGCGCCGGGCTGTCGAAACCGGTGAGGAACATATTCACCACCAGCAGAATATCGATGCCTTTCTCTTTGGTGCGCTGGGCAATATTTTTGTAGTAATTGTAAAAGCTTTTTGAGTCATTGGCCGAGTAGCTGGTGCCATACAGCTCGTTATAATCCTCGATAAAACTATCCAGATGATCACGACTTGAGGTGTCAACTTTAGCCCCTTGCGGCAGGCTAATATCCTCTTCATCCAGCAGACCGTTTACCGCCTCTTTATCACTTTTGTCCGCTTCATTGGCGGCGTATGTGAAGATAGTGGCAATTTTTAACGGCTTGTAGTTAGCATCCGCCGCCTGCAGTGCGGCCTGCTTGTCTTTAAAGAGTTTGTAGTAGGTGATCAGCATATCGACTGACCCGACGCAGAACATCGCGGTGAACTCGCGATTGCGGGTCTTGGCGTTATGATGAGCAAGGATATAGTCAGTGATTTTGCCCAACCGGATATCGCTTTCCATCACCTCTTTGGTGTCGATATCCTCAACATCAATATCGATCTCATTGCTGCTCTCTTTACGCTTGTAAGTACCGACATATTCCACGGCAAAGCGCAGTACGTTTTCATCCCGGATGGCGTCGACAATCACGTATTTATGCAAGCATTTATCGAACAACAGTTCGGTGGTCTGTTTGACACCGTTGGTGATATTGACGTTATCGGCAAAGATTGGCGTCCCGGTAAAACCAAACAGCTGTGCGTTCTCGAAGAAGTTCACGATCGCTTTATGCGTATCACCGAACTGGCTGCGGTGGCATTCATCGAAGATAAAAACGATGCGTTCTTTTCGCAGATGTGCAAGCTGCGCTTTATACCCTTCATGGGTGATGGCATTATTCAGCTTCTGAATGGTGGTCAGCGTCAGTTTGGTGCTGCTTTGCTTGAGATGTTTTATCAGCGTACTGGTGTTGTTGGTGGTATCCACGCTGTCTTTCGCAAAGCCGTTGAACTCTTTCGCCGTCTGATAATCCAGATCCCGGCGATCGACCACAAAAATGACCCGATCCACTTCCGGCATCTCCATGATCACTTGGCTGGCTTTAAATGATGTCAGCGTTTTACCGGAGCCGGTGGTATGCCAGATATAGCCGTTCTCCGGCCGCCCTTGCTTGTGGAGATTCTCTTTCACATGGCGGATCATCGCCTCACAGGCATAAAACTGGTACGGGCGCATCACCATCAGGCACTTACGGGTTTCGTTCAGCACCGTGTAGTGGGTGATCATTTTTGCGATGTGACAGACCTTCAGAAATGCATCTGTGAATTTTTCCAGCGCTTTGAGCGGGTTATTCTTTTCATCGCTCCAGAAGAAGGTCTGTTCGAAGTGGTTAGCACGATTGTTAGCGTAGTATTTGGTATCCACGCCATTGCTGATAATAAAGATCTGCACATACTGGAACAGGCCGCTGCCGACCCAGAACGCATCCCGATGGTAGCGATCGATCTGGTTGAAGGCCTCTTTCAGTCCCAGACCGCGACGCTTAAGTTCGATCTGCACCAGCGGCAGGCCGTTGATCAGCAGCGTGACGTCGAAGCGGGTTTTACGCGTGTTTTGCTCGGCGTTGAACTGCTTCACCTGGCTCGCCACCTGAAATTCGTTCTGGCACCACTCCTCTTTATTGATAAAGCTGAGCCACTTCTCGGTGCCGTCATCACGCAATAACTGGTAGCGATCACGCAGAATTTTGGCGCGATCGATGACTTCATTACCTTTTGTCAGGTGCAAGAAAATACGGTTAAATTCGCTGTCCGTTAGTGGGGCTGATTCCAGTCGGTTATGGATTTCAATCTGCTTGCGCAGGTTGGCTTTCATACTGGTTTCGTCAGTGACATTCACCCGTTCGTAGTGCATGCCTACCAGCTGTTCCACCAGCTGCGTTTCTAACTCGTATTCGTTTTGCGTTGCCATCAGTGTGTAGTGCCTTTAGTTATTGTGCAGGCCCGGAGTCGGTCGGGCTGCACGATTATTATATAAACATTTGCTGGAGCAAGCCTTGCTTCCAATTTTTTAATTTATCTAGTTCCGCTTTTTTTGCGGATATTTTTTCATCGATAGCAGAAAGGAAGTTGGCTATTTTGCTTTGTTCTGCCTCAATAGGTTGAGATACTGGAAGGGCAAAAAAGTCTGCTCCAGAAATATTCATACGGTCATGTCTGGCACCACTATTAGCGACACTTTTCATATAGTCATGCCAAACTGAACTTTCAAAAAAATATTGGTAAAACTTCAATAATCCTTTTTTAAAACGAAATACCGTATACAAAGGAGACATCACGCCCTGGATTAATTCATTCATTTTTATAGGGCCAACCGGAGCTGTTGCAGATATTCTTGGGTTGTATATAAAATCACCAACACTAACTACATAATATCCTTGTAAGTTGCTTTCAGTTACAATCTCTCTTTCAAAGTAACTATCTTGTCTAACTATGCCTTGTGTCGCAGAGTTAGTTAGTACTACGTTGACCAAACCCTCTCTATTTTTAATATTAACTTTAGAAGCTATTTCTTTTAAATCTACATATTTCCATTCTGGGTAACCCTCCCCATTTTCATCCTTAAACCGCACTTCCTGACTAAAAATCTTCTGCATCATTGCTTTTTTGTACTGGCATAGCAGGTTGTACTGCTTGTTCAGTAGCGCCATTTTTTCATCAACAGAGGATAAGAAATTAGCAATTTTTTCTTGCTCTCTAATCTCAGGAAAAAATGCAGTGACCTTCCCAAGAGAATCCTGTCCAATGTTATACCTTGTACTACCACCACTTCTCTGAGTTATATCTTTTCTTAACGCATCAGTCTTCAACTGAAAATTTAAAAAAGTGCTATTTATGTTAATTAACGGTCTGCCTCTTATCACAAAACCTCCAAACAAAACAGTTTTGGAGTCAGCGTAGACGTTAGTTTGCCCAACTTCATCTCTAGTTTCTGAACTTCTTTGAAAAAGAATGTCCCCTTGCATTACTTGATAAGATGATATTTGATCATCAGTTGCGCCCACGCTTTCATTAATAACATCATAAGTTATTTTATCGTTATTGATAATATCCAGTACATTGATAAACTTAACACCTTTACCATACATTTCCTTGCTGGCATTAAGTCCATTCTTAAATGAAAAAATACTATCTAATTTTTTTACCGCCCAGTTTTTATTGAATCCTTCGAAACGTAGCTTCGGCACCATCACTTATCTCCCTCCACCACTGCAAACGGCGTGTCAATCCCCAGCTCCTTACAGAACCCGGCAATGGTCTTATCAATCTCTGCCACTTTCTCTTCCAGATCGCGAATTTCCTGCGCCACAGCGTTGAGATCAATCTCTTCTTCAGCTTCAAAAGTATCGACATAGCGCGGGATATTGAGGTTGTAATCGTTGTTACGGATCTCTTCCAGCGTTGCGATATGACTGTATTTCTCAATCGCTTTCCAGTCGTTATAAGTATCGGCAATCTTATCGATATGTTCCGGCAACAGGCGGTTCTGAGTTTTCACCTTTTCAAAGTCATTGCTGGCGTCGATAAACAGAATGCTGTCGTTGTGCTTGCGGCATTTACGCAGTACCAACACACAGGTCGGAATGCTGGTGCCGTAGAAGATATTGGCAGGTAGGCCGATCACCGCATCAATGCAGTTCAGCTTCTCAATCATAAACTGACGGATATGGCCTTCCGCTGCACCACGGAACAAGACTCCATGAGGCAAAACCACCGCCATCGTGCCGTCATCTTCCAGATGGTGGAACATATGCTGCACAAACGCCATATCTGCTTTGCTGGAAGGTGCCAGTTTGCCGTACTGGGCAAAGCGGTCATCGTTCATAAATAGCGGGCTGGCGCTCCACTTGGCAGAAAACGGTGGGTTGGCGACGATGGCATCAAATTTCAGATGCGTATGCTGCGGGTGCTCCAGCGTATCTTCCTGAACGATCTCAAAATCTGCATAGTGAACCCCGTGCAGGATCATGTTCATACGCGCCAGGTTATAGGTGGTACGGTTCATCTCCTGACCGTAGATTTTACCCACCGACGAGGCTTCACGTTTCACGCGCAATAATAATGAGCCAGAGCCACAGGTCGGGTCATACACATTTTTGAGCTTCAGCTTGTGGGTGGTGACGATTTTAGCCAACAGAGTGGAAACCGGCTGCGGGGTATAGAACTCCCCGGCTTTCTTACCTGCGCCTGAGGCGAACTGGCCGATCAGATACTCGTAGGCATCACCCAGAATGTCTGAACTTGCTTCGCTCAGGTTAAAGCTCAGTTTGTCAAGTTCAGTGACGACTTTGCCAATCAATTCGTTTTTTGCTTTCGCAGTGTTGCCGAGCTTGCTGGAACCTAAATCGAGATCTTCAAACAGGTTGCTGAAGTCATCCGCAGAGTCGGTACCCAGCGTGCTCTGTTCAATGTTGCGTAAGGTAGTGGCGAGGTCTTCCAGAATAAAGCCAGTACCTGTGCCTTTGGGGTCTTTAGCCACACGTTCTGCCATGGTGTGGAACAAATCCGTTGGCGGTAGGAAATAGCCTAAAGTTTGGATACTGTCCTCTTTTACCGCATCAACGATATCCTGATACGCCGGATGTTCCGCAGTCAGTTCATTGTACTGAATGCCATCTTCCGCCAGAATTTTGTTCGCATACGCGACAAATTTTTCTGACAGGTATTTGTAGAAGATAAAACCTAGGCAGTAGTCGCGGAATTCATCGGCATTCATTTTACCGCGCAGGGTATCGGCGATATTCCACAGGCGGCCTTGCAGTTCACTTAAATTTTGCGCTTCAATCTGGGGAGACATAGTTCTTCCTGTTGTTTTTCTTCGTCACAAAGGGATGACGTAATGAGTCAAATCATACCACTGAGCAGGCTCAGGATCTGTTGTTCACTCAGGGCGGCAATTCGCTGCTGATAAAAGCGTTTTTCTCGCGCCGCCAGATAGAGCCCTCCCATCGCTTTTTGCTGTGCGAGTGGCGGGAGGGTAACGGTAAAATTTTTCAGTTCATTAACCGCGATACGCTGTACGACGGTAGAACCCTGGGTGGTCTGAATCCGCTGACGTCGTCCCTCCGGGCTTTCATTGAAATGCCAGAGGAACCACGCGGCATCAATCCGACTGGTATCAACATCCACTTTGACGTAGTTATTACCTAAAATACGCCCGGCATTGTCGGCACTCACACGAACAACCTTGCCATGAATCAGGCTGATGACAACATCTCCTTTCTGCGTAATCACAACATCCTGATGTGTTTTAACCCACTGCTCTTTCTCCGCGGACACAAGACCTGACTGCCAGTCATCTACCAGAAACTGCTCGGTTGCATAGAAACGAAATGCGAGCCCATCTGCACTTTGCTGGATACGGCTGATGTGCGAGCCTGCCGTAAACGTAGCTATTTCCTTGTAGGTGAGCAGCATTCAAACTCCGAATAAAGATAAATTACATGTGCTTTGTGCGGTGTAGCATACTCATGCCGAATAGATTAAATCAAGTAATTTAAATTTATTACATGTGCTCGTGATCAAATTTTTTCTGGTAAGAATAGCGTTATATAGTGCTCAGATATCAGGTTGAACACTAAAAAAATCATTCATAACTTCAAGTTTTAAAGCATGAGAACCTTAAATGGCTTGCTGATGTCAAATGTAAATGTTATTGAAATTAATGATTTTTATTGGCAAGGCAGTCTTTCATTAAAGGATAATGAGAATGCATTTGAGAAAGCTGGCAGTCCGTAATTTCAGAAGGCTGCACGATGTTGTTATCGATCTTGCGTCAGACATTTCAATTTTCGTAGGGGCGAATAACAGTGGTAAGACTTCTGTCGGTCATGCACTTCAACTATTCACCGGTAAAAGCCGATTCAATATTCATGACTTCAATGCTGAATGTTGGACTGACATTGTCACATTTGGAGAAGGGACGGATGCTGCGTCGCTACCTTCACTGGAACTTGATATTTGGTTTGAAGTAACACCGAATGATGTTCATCGTGTAGTCGATCTTCTCCCCAGCCTATCGTGGTCAGGTTCTCTGGTTGGAATGCGCGTTGCTTTTTCCCCCATCAATCCTGAAGAAATCCGTTCGCGTTTCCTCGCAGTACGTCAGCTTGCTATCGATGCCACACCTAAAGATGAAAATGGAACTCCCAAATACGATCCTTCACCTCGTAATCTTTGGGAATATCTTCGCGATAGACTCAATGACGAATATGAACTTCGCTATTTTGTTCTTGATCCCGCACGTTTCAATGCGGAAATGATATCCGAGGAAGGCTATGAGCCTACTCCGCTCACAGGGCGTGATCGAAGTGGTCGCGAAATACTGAACAGCCTTATCCAAATCAACTTTTTGAATGCTCAGCGTCATCTTTCAGATGGTTCCGGAGGTTCCCGTTCGGAAGATCTTTCTCGTGTTCTCAGCCGTTTTTACGGACGAAATCTTGAACAAAAAGGTGAAGATTACGAAGCATTAATTGCTTTAGCTGCGTCTGAATCAGCTTTCAATCAGCATCTTGAACGTGTTTTTGCACCTACGCTGAAAAGTCTGGCGAAACTCGGATACCCCGGACTTTCAAACCCACGCATGATGATTCGTTCGGCCTTAGACCCGGCGCAGATCATGAACAACCAAAATGGGGCCGTAATACATTACGCGCTGGGGGAGGATGACGGTAATCCTACCCCACCAACACTACCCGATAGTTATAACGGGCTTGGATTTAAGAATCTGATCTTTATGGTTGTTGAATTACTCGACATCCACAACCAATGGTTAGCAATAGAAGAGAATCGACCACCGGTTCACCTGATTTTTATTGAAGAGCCGGAAGCTCATCTCCACGCACAGTTACAGCAGGCTTTTATACGCAAGATAATGGACCTTCTTGCCATGGAGAGTCAGGAGCTTATGCACTACACCACTCAAGTGGTGGTGACTTCTCATTCAACTCATATTCTTTACGAACGTGGTTTTCGGCCGATCCGTTACTTTCGGCGGAAGCGTTCATCAAATATGTCGGCAACAGATGTGCTCAATCTCTCTGTTTTTTATGATAATACTGATCCTGAAATTCGAGACTTTCTTGAGCGTTACTTGAAGCTGACCCATTGTGACTTGTTTTTTGCCGACGGGGCTGTACTTGTAGAAGGCAATGTTGAGCGGCTACTGCTCCCGCAAATGATTGCTACCGCCGCACCTAGATTAAAATCCTCTTACCTAACAGTCCTTGAGATTGGCGGTGCTTTTGGCTATCGATTCCAAAAACTAATTGAATATCTTGGGCTTACTACACTCATTATTACTGATCTGGATAGTGTGTACTGTACCCCTCCGGTACAAGATGCAACAGAAGCTCGAGCAGATGAGTTAGATGCTCTTGCAGAAAATCCGGCTGCAAATGATGATGGCGAGGAACCTGATGATGATGAGGAAGAACAGGCCAATACAGAAACACCAGGAAAGGCTTGTATTGCCAGTCATCCTGGAGCTATGACCTCTAATCAAACACTTCGGCAGTGGTTACCGAAATGTGACACCGTTGCCGCTTTATGGGAAGCAACTGAGGAAATGAAAATACAAAGCCGCACAGCTGAGTGCGACGCTTTGGTTCGTGTTGCTTACCAGTGCCAGACAGATGTTACATGGAAAGAGGAAACACTGGCGCTTGCTGGTCGTACTTTAGAGGAGGCTTTTGCACTTGAAAATCTGTCCTGGTGTCAGGATGTGAGCTGTAAGCCACTCAAGCTACGCATTGCCAGAGCTGTAAGTATGGATCTACTGCAACTGGCCCAGCGCATTCACAAGCGCGTGCAATCAAAAAGCTTCAGTAAAACTGATTTTGCCCTGAATTTACTTCTTAAAAAACCGGATGAATGGTCTGTCCCAACATACATTGCTGAAGGATTAAAATGGCTCGAAGCTGAAATAGCCCCGCCGGAACTAGAAGTTGCAGAAGGTCAGGAAGAGGATGTTGAAGATATGTCCGTAGTTCTGGCTGAAACAGATGGTGGGAGGGTTGCATGACCAGTCGCATTGGCAGCCCTGATACACAGGCAGATATTGATGTTCGTACTTGCCTGGATAGCTCGCCACCACGTTCATTTGTCATGGTGGCTGGTGCTGGTTCAGGTAAAACAACATCTCTCATTAAAGCCCTGGCACATTTGGCTGATACCCGTGGTTCTGCTTTACGTCGTGCCGGGCAAAAAATATCCTGTATAACGTATACAGAAGTAGCTGTTGGTGAGATTGCCGCTGACGTTGGTAACTCACAGTTATTTCATATTTCAACCGTAAGCGTCGTCTCAGCACCGTCTGGCAGATCCTGAAATTCCTGAGAGGATAATGGACACCAAATATGGTGGACGCTATCCATGAAATCATTAACCGCAGTGCGTAAAAAAAGCCCTAATTATCCCGTTGAGTTCAAAATCAAAATGGTTGAACTCTCGCATCGACCAGAAATCTCCGTAGCGCAACTCGCTCGTGAGCATGGGATCAACGATAATTTGCTGTTCAAGTGGCGCCAGTACTGGCGCGAAGGAAAACTACGTCCTCCTTCAACAACAGAAAACAACGTGCCTGAGCTGCTCCCGATAACACTTGATGCCGAAGATGTTGTCCCTGCAACCTCCCCCCGGTCACAACCTGTAGCTGCTGCGGCACCTGAATCACTCAATATCAGCTGTGAAGTGACGTTCCGGCACGGATCACTCCGTCTGAATGGTGCCATCAGCGAAAATATCCTGAACCTGCTGATACGGGAGCTCAAACGTTGATCCCATTACCATCAGGGACAAAGATCTGGCTGGTCGCTGGCATCACCGATATGAGAAACGGCTTCAACGGCCTGGCGGCAAAGGTGCAGACGATGCTGAAAGACGATCCGATGTCAGGTCACGTTTTTATCTTCCGTGGGCGTAATGGCAGTCAGGTAAAGCTCCTCTGGTCTACCGGCGATGGACTGTGTCTGCTGACCAAACGGCTGGAGCGCGGCCGCTTCGCCTGGCCGTCAGCCCGGGATGGCAAAGTGTTCCTCACACCGGCACAGCTGGCGATGCTCCTTGAAGGTATCGACTGGCGGCAGCCTAAAAGACTGCTTACGTCACTGACTATGTTGTAGGCCTCTTTATCCTGGTCGACGCTGAATGAGCCTGGTAATATACCCGGTATGAACAGCTTACTTCCTGACGATATCGATGAACTGAAACGTCTCCTTGCCGAACAGGAGGCGCTGAACCGTGCCCTTCTGGAAAAGCTGAACGAGCGTGAACGCGAAATAGATCACCTGCAGGCGCAACTGGATAAGCTGCGCCGGATGAACTTCGGCAGCCGCTCCGAAAAAGTCTCCCGCCGTATCGCGAAGATGGAAGCCGACCTTAAGCAGTTGCAGAAAGAAAGCGATACCCTTACCGGCCGGGTGGATGACCCGGCCGTGCAGCGCCCGCTGCGGCAGACCCGTACCCGCAAACCGTTCCCTGAATCACTTCCCCGTGACGAAAAACGGCTGCTGCCGGCAGCGTCATGCTGCCCGGAATGTGGTGGTGCGCTGAGTTACCTGGGTGAAGATGCCGCCGAACAGCTGGAGCTGATGCGCAGCGCCTTCCGGGTTATCCGGACAGTACGTGAAAAGCATGCCTGTACTCAGTGCGATGCCATCGTGCAGGCCCCCGCGCCTTCACGGCCCATCGAGCGGGGTATCGCAGGACCGGGGCTGCTGGCCCGCGTGCTGAGTTCAAAGTATGCAGAGCACACCCCGCTGTACCGCCAGTCTGAAATATACGGCCGCCAGGGTGTGGAGCTGAGCCGCTCACTGCTGTCGGGCTGGGTGGATGCGTGTTGCCGGCTACTGTCACCGCTGGAAGGGGCGCTTCAGGACTATGTGCTGACTGACGGTAAGCTCCATGCTGATGACACGCCTGTCCCGGTGCTGTTGCCAGGTAATAAGAAAACGAAGACCGGGCGGTTGTGGACGTACGTTCGTGACGACCGTAACGCCGGGTCAGAGCTGGCGCCGGCAGTGTGGTTCGCTTACAGCCCGGACAGAAAAGGTATCCACCCGCAGAGCCATCTCGCTGGCTTCAGCGGTGTTCTGCAGGCGGATGCGTACGCCGGGTTCAACGAACTGTACCGCAATGGACAGATAACGGAAGCTGCCTGCTGGGCTCATGCCCGCCGCAAGATCCACGATGTGCACGTTCGCACCCCGTCAGCGCTGACGGAGGAAGCCCTGAAACGGATCGGTGAGTTATATGCCATCGAGGCGGAAATAAGGGGGATGCCGGCGAAGCGACGCCTTGCAGAACGTCAGCAAAAAGCTAAACCGCGGCTGAAATCCCTGGAAAGCTGGCTGCGTGAAAAGGTGAAAACGCTGTCGCGACACTCAGAACTGGCGAAAGCGTTCACGTACGTACTGAACCAGTGGCCGGCGCTGGCTTACTATACTGACGACGGCTGGGCCGAGGCAGATAACAACATAGCTGAGAATGCGCTACGGATGGTCAGCCTGGGCCGCAAAAACTACCTGTTCTTCGGTTCGGATCATGGAGGAGAGCGGGGAGCGCTGCTGTACAGCCTGATCGGGACATGCAAACTGAACGGAGTGGAGCCAGAAAGCTACCTTCGCCATGTGCTTGATGTTATAGCTGACTGGCCGATAAACCGGGTCAGCGAACTACTCCCCTGGCGCGTAGCACTGCCAACTGAATAACACATCCCCGTCAATACGGTTCTCGCTGCACGCTTACCCTGTGCAGGCATCATTCCTTTTTGCACGTGACTCATAAAAAGCAGAATAATGTCGCTATGGAAAGCATCATCAAGGGTGGCTGGCAAAGTAAAATATAAAGGGGCAAATGCCCCTTAGGATTTATTTCAGTCGTTTACCTGCATCATCAACGACTTTTTCACCATCTTCTTTGGTGAACGCGTGTTTTTGTGCATCCGGAAGAATATCCAGCACCACTTCTGAAGGACGACACAGCCGGGTCCCCAGTGGCGTCACCACAATCGGGCGGTTAATCAGAATAGGATGCTGTAACATAAAGTCGATTAACTGATCGTCAGTAAAGCGATCTTCCGCCAGCCCTAATGCTTCAAAAGGCTCGACATTCTTACGCAGCAGCGCTCGTACTGTGATCCCCATATCCGCAATAAGTTTAACCAGTTCATCGCGTGATGGTGGTGTCTCAAGATAATGAATAACGGTCGGCTCTGTACCGCTGTTACGGATCATCTCAAGCGTGTTGCGAGAGGTGCCGCAGGCTGGGTTGTGATAAATGGTAATGTTGCTCATATCAGTATCTAATTACAAAGTGAAAGAGAGACGTAGCGCCAGCGCGGCCAGCGTTACAAACAGCACAGGCAGAGTCATGATAATCCCGGTGCGGAAATAGTATCCCCAGGTGATTGTCATGTTCTTCTGTGAAAGTACATGCAGCCAGAGTAGCGTTGCCAGGCTACCAATAGGCGTAATTTTAGGTCCCAGATCGCAACCGATGACATTGGCATAAATCATTGCTTCTTTGATGACACCCGATGCGGTGCTGCCATCGATCGACAATGCGCCAATCAATACAGTAGGCATGTTGTTCATGATGGATGACAGGAATGCTGTCAGGAATCCCGTGCCAAATGTGGCAGCCCAAAGTCCTTTGTCTGCAAATAAATTCAATACGCCAGAGAGGTATTCTGTCAGCCCGGCATTACGCAACCCATAAACAACCAGATACATTCCCAGTGAGAAAATCACAATCTGCCACGGTGCACCACGCAGGACTTTACCGGTGTTAATGGCATGACCTTTTTTAGCCACGAAAAAGAGGATAGCAGCACCCACAGCCGCAATAGCGCTGACAGGAATACCCAGCGGCTCAAGCACAAAAAAACCTACCAGCAGAAGGATTAATACAATCCAGCCAGTTCTGAACGTCGCCGGGTCTTTGATAGCAAGAGCCGGTTCTTTCAGTCGGTTCAGATCATAGGTCGGTGGGATATCTTTGCGGAAAAACAGATGCAGCATCACCAGCGTGGCAATAATGGCGGCAATATCCACAGGCACCATCACGGAGGCATATTCCGTGAATCCCAGATGGAAGAAGTCAGCAGAAACAATATTGACCAGGTTCGACACAATCAGCGGCAGGCTGGCGGTATCGGCAATAAACCCTGCAGCCATTACAAATGCCAGCGTAGCGCTTTTACTGAATCCCAGAGCCAGCAACATGGCAATAACGATCGGCGTCAGGATGAGAGCTGCACCATCATTGGCAAATAGCGCTGCTACCGCAGCACCGAGCAGAACGATATAAGTAAACAGCAGGCGACCCCGGCCATTTCCCCAGCGGGAAACATGCAATGCTGCCCATTCAAAAAAGCCAGACTCATCCAGCAGCAAACTGATGATAATCACGGCAATAAAGGTTGCTGTGGCGTTCCAGACGATATTCCATACCACCAGAATGTCGGTAATGTGTACTACACCAGATATGAGTGCCAGTATTGCGCCAAATATGGCGCTCCAGCCAATCCCTAACCCCTTCGGCTGCCAGATAACCAACACGATGGTCAGGATGAAAATTGCTCCTGCCAGTAACATAAAACCTCCTGACAGGGCAGCATGACTGCCCTGTATATAGTAAAAATTAACCTGCGAGCTGTTTGAGTTTGTCTATACCGGTTGGCTCTGCCGCAAGAACAGGAACCAGTGCAACACGGGTAGCATGCTGGTTCTTTACAGCCTCGATTTGAGGCAGTTCCTGCTGCGAGCGCTGACGAAGCAGCGGTGAACGGGTTTCAGCGATGGAAAGACTGTTATTGATAATCCAGCCCCATGGATGAATCCCGGCACGTTCAAGATCGGCTTGTAAATTTGCAGCCTCAAGAACGGGGGTCGTTTCCGGCAGAGTGACCAGTAATACTTTTGTTCTTTCCGGATCCTGAAGCTGCATCATTGGCGTAGAGAAATGGCCTTTATCTCCCATTTTCTTTGCTATCTCCCGGTGGTATGCCCCGGTAGCATCAAGCAGCAACAATGTATGTCCTGTCGGTGCCGTATCCATGACGACAAACCGTTTACCCGCTTCACGGATCACCCGTGAGAAGGCCTGGAACACAGCAATCTCTTCGGTACACGGAGAGCGTAAATCCTCTTCCAGCAGATGTTTCCCTGCTTCATCCAGGTCACGTCCTTTCGTTTCAAGGACATGCTGGCGATAACGTTCTGTTTCATCATGAGGGTCGATTCTGCTGACCTGCAGGTTATTGAGGCTTCCATTGAGGGTTGTGCTCAGGTGTGCAGCAGGATCTGACGTCGTGAGATGCACATCAAATCCCATTTCGGCCAGTCTGACTGCAATGGCCGCAGCCATGGTTGTTTTACCCACGCCACCTTTACCCATCAGCATAATCAGGCCGTGTTCATTAAGGGCAATCTCATCAACCAGAGCAGACAACGACGATATCGCTGGTTTTTGCAGGGCGGACACTTCAGCAAATGAAGCCGTCTCAGGTTGGGAGGTGAGAAGTCCCCTTAAAGCAGACACACCGACCATATTCACTGGTTGAAGGAATAATGTGTCAGTAGGGAGAGCGTCCAGACCAGCGGGAAGACTTGCCAGCGCCTCCTGCTCCCGGCCCCATATTGCAGCCGCCAGAGTATCGTTGACTGCTTCTGTCTCAGGTAACACGCCGTTGATGACCAGATACTGATTTTTGAGACCTATCGCCGCAAGCTCATCATGAGTACGGGCGACTTCCTGAAGCGTTGATTTTTGCAGTCGAGCCACTAAAACCAGCCTCGTACGATCCGGATCAGACAATGCCTGGACGGCGTGTGAATACTGCTCACGCTGTTTCTCCAGCCCTGCCATCGGGCCAAGACAGGAAGCACCATCAGGATTGCTCTCAATGAAGCTACTCCACGCACCGGGCAACTGGAGAAGACGAATAGTGTGACCGGTTGGCGCGGTATCAAAGATAATATGGTCAAAGCGGGTCAATAATGATGCGTCAGTCAACAGACCGGTAAATTCATCAAAAGCTGCAATTTCGGTGGTACATGCACCAGAGAGCTGTTCGTTAATACTGTTAACGACATCATCCGGCAGAATGCCTTTGATAGGATCAACGATTCTGGCCCGATATTCCTGGGCGGCGGCCTGAGGATCAATTTCCAGCGCTGAAAGACCCGGTACAGAGGCCACCGGCAGAATGGTATTGCCAATAGTCTGGCTGAACACCTGGCCTACGTTTGAAGCCGGATCGGTGCTGACAAGCAAAACCCGCTTGCCTTGTTCCGCCAGGCTGATAGCGGTGGCACAGGAAATAGAGGTTTTACCGACGCCCCCTTTACCGGTAAAAAACAGGTAAGGTGGGATATTCTGTAAGAATTTCATATGTCCTCCTGACATTTCAGCAACAAGAAGTATTACCACCGCAGCAGCTTTTAGATGCTAATCCTACTTTATCCAGCGGTATTCCGAACCAGCGGGCCAGCTCTGCACGTTTCGGATAACGCCCCGCCATCACCATTTCGCCGTCCAGCAACAACAATGGAAGCCCTTCAGCCCCGGATGCCTCAAGGAATGCTTTGGCTTTTTCGTTCTGTACAAAGCTCATGGGTTGCTGTGCCAGGTTATAACGATCAACCTGAATTTCACGCTGTTTTAGCCACTGTACATCCGCAGAAAAATCAACCAGAACCTGATCAATATCTGTACCGCAGACGCCGGTACTGCAACACATAGCCGGGTCAAACACCGTTAACGTTTTCATCATGAACACCTCACATTTGAAAAATCATATATGTTCAGGCAAATTTTTTAGATGCAGACAGCCTTGCCGCTACCAGAGCAGTTAGCTGATGCCAGCTTATGGGCGATAGCCTGTACGTCGTCCTGTTGGCTTAACCAGGCCTGCTCAATAACCTGAGCAGCCCATGAAGGAATATGCGGAGATAAGCGGTAGTGAACCCATTTCCCATTCTTGCGATCCAGCAACAATCCGCTTTCACGTAGCATTGCCAGATGACGGGAGATCTTAGGCTGCGACTGTTCCAGCGCCGTGCAGAGATCGCATACGCATAGTTCACCCATCTCTTTGAGGAGAAGGACGATACCCAGACGGGTTTCATCGGACAGGCTTTTAAAGAGTTGTAGGGGTGAAATTGATGACATCGTGACCTCCTGCGTTGAATGAATAGTGTCGCGCTTCTAAACCAGGAAGTCAAAAACATATATGTTATATCGAATTCGTTTAGTGTTAATTCTTCATTGGTAGATAACAGGAACAACGGAGTCGGAGCAATACGGGCAAAATTTCATCTTTGTTGTGAAAAGAAAAAGTTTAACGATAGGGTACTGATAAGTAAGGCAGCACCATACAATGAACAATAAATCACCTTAGCGTGGGATTTTTTCCGTTTTCCAAGCGGACCCCTATTACCGGGTAGCGGCTACGCCTTACCCGGCCTACAGAAACGTAGGCCCGTGCAAGCGCAGCGCCGCCGGGCATTAAGGGCTACAGGGAGGAATTATGCCGGTTCCGGCAGTCTGAAGCTGGCGATGCTCTGGGTCAGGTGTTTCGCCTGCTCTTCCAGCGAGGCGGCCGCGGCCGCGGACTCCTGCACCAGGGCGGCGTTTTGCTGGGTGACGCCGTCCATCTCGGTTACCGCCTGGCCGACCTGGCCGATGCCACGGCTCTGCTCTTCCGACGCCACCGAGATCTGCTCCATCAGCGCGTTCACCTTATTGACCGAATTGATAATGGCATGGATCACCTCCCCCGAGCGATTCACCAGCTGAGAACCGTTTTTCACGCTGGAGACCGACTGGGCGATCAGGTTTTCGATATCCTTCGCCGCCACGGCGCTCTTCTGCGCCAGGGTACGGACTTCCGTTGCCACCACCGCAAATCCCCGTCCCTGGGTGCCGGCGCGGGCGGCTTCAACCGCGGCGTTCAACGCCAGAATATTGGTCTGGAAGGCGATGCTGTTAATCACGCTGGTAATATCTTCGATACGCTGGGAGTTAGCGGCGATGGTGTTCATGGTCTCGATCACCTCGCGGGTCACGGCCTCCCCCGTGCGGGCGTTATTCACCGCATCCTGCACCAGCTTCCCGGCCTGATACACATTGTCGGTATTATTGGCGACGGTAGCGCTCAGCTGCTCCATGCTGGCGGCGGTTTCCGTCAGGGCTGACGCCTGCTGCTCGGTACGCGAGGCCAGATCGATGTTGCCGGAGGCAATTTCCTGCGAAGCGTAATTGACGGTACGGCAGGCTTCACGCACCTGAGAGATAGTCTCCAGCAGGGCCAGACGCATCTGCTCCATCGAGCCCATCAGCAGATCGATTTCGTTGTTCGAGCCCGCTTTTTGCGGCACCGCTTCCGTCAGCTGACCGGCAGCGATCTGGCTGCAGTGCGCCCGCGCCAGGTTAATCGGGGCAAAGACAAACCGCTTCATCAGTACGCTCACGCCGATAATCACCACCACAAACAGCGCAGCAAAGGCGGCAATAATGGTTAAGCCAGAGGCAAAGTGGGATCGCGCATCGTCATTCAGCTGTTTCGCGTATTTCTGGTGCACGGAGAGCACCTGGTCGAGGACGATTTCGTACTGGCGGTCGAGACGGGAGATCTGCGGGATCAGGGCATCAAATTTTGCCGCGTCATGCGCCGAGGCCGCATCAATCAGCGGTGCCAGTCCCTGATTACGGTAGGCAAGCCAGGCGTCGTCGTAATTTTTCACTAACGGAGCTTCATCCGCCAGACGCGGCGCGGCATTAAAGGCGGCAAACGCGCCATCGGCCTTGGTCAGCGCCAGCTTTACCGAGTCCAGCTTCTCCGCAAGACCGGCGGTATCTCCGCTCTCCGCCTGCTTCATGTACTCCATGACCCGCACGCGCAGGGTACGGCTGTGGTTAATGGGATCGATAATGGATAACACCACCTGGATCTCTTTATTCACGTTATCCAGTGAATCATTGCTTTTAATGGCCAGCCAGACATTGGTTGCGGCACTGGCAACAAAGAAAAACAGCAAAGCGAGCAGAATGGCAAGGGACGACTTTTTCAACGACATAACTACCTCAGATATAAAACGGTCTAAAGTGTTATCGGCATCCGCCCCTTAATATTGAATTAAAGTTATTTATTTAGGGAAGGTGCGAATAAGCAGGTCATTTCTTCCCAAGCTGACTCGCTGATTAAAATTTCGCGGATCTGGGCCGATTTTTTTCCCGCAAACACATCGAATCAGCCTATTTAGGCTATTTTTTCCACCATTTCTGGCGTTATTTCCGGTTTTTACTGAGATCTCTCCCACTGACGTATCATTTGGTCCACCCGAAACAGGTTGGCCAGGGTGAATAACATCGCCAGTTGGTTATCGTTTTTCAGCAGCCCCTTGTATCTGGCTTTCACGAAGCCGAACTGCCGCTTGATGATGCGAAACGGGTGCTCCCCCCTGGCACGGATGCTGGCTTTCATGTATTCGATGTTGATGGCCGTTTTGTTCTTGCGCGGATGCTGCTTCAAGGTTTTTACCCTGCCGGGACGCTCGGCGATCAGCCAGTCCACATCCACCTCGGCCAGCTCCTCGCGCTGTGGCGCTCCTTGGTAGCCGGCATCGGCTGAGACAAATTGCTCCTCTCCATGAAGCAGATTACCCAGCTGATTGAGGTCATGCTCGTTGGCCGCGGTGGTGACTAGGCTGTGGGTCAGGCCACTCTTGGCATCGACACCAATGTGGGCCTTCATGCCAAAGTGCCACTGATTGCCTTTCTTGGTCTGATGCATCTCCGGATCGCGTTGCTGCTCTTTGTTCTTGGTAGAGCTGGGTGCCTCAATGATGGTGGCATCCACCAAAGTGCCTTGGGTCATCATGACGCCTGCTTCGGCCAGCCAGCGATTGATGGTCTTGAACAATTGACGGGCCAGTTGATGCTGCTCGAGCAGGTGGCGGAAATTCATGATGGTGGTGCGATCCGGCAGGGCGCTATCCAGGGATAATCGGGCAAACAGGCGCATGGAGGCGATTTCGTACAGGGCATCTTCCATGGCACCGTCGCTCAGGTTGTACCAATGCTGCATGCAGTGAATACGCAGCATGGTCTCCAGCGGATAGGGCCGTCGGCCATTGCCCGCCTTGGGATAAAACGGCTCGATGACAGCGGTCATATTCTGCCATGGCAGAATCTGCTCCATGCGGGAGAGGAAAATCTCTTTTCGGGTCTGACGGCGCTTAGTGCTGAATTCACTATCGGCGAAGGTGAGTTGATGGCTCATGATGTCCCTCTGGGATGCGCTCCGGATGAATATGATGATCTCATATCAGGAACTTGTTCGCACCTTCCATAGCTTTCTTTGGTCGGTCATCCGCCCTTTTCATTTAGATATCGCAAAGTGGGTCGTAGCGCGAATACATGAAAAAATAGCTGAAAAGCAAGCCCGTTATGATAGACCCAGAACACAAGCTAAAACAAAATCCCGCCTTGAAGATGAAATTGCCTATCTCTCTGCTCAACTTGAGTGCATTGATGATGTTGATAAATTTATCTACGGGACAGGAAGTAACTATGCAAAGGGTATTTTAGGGCACGATGATATTCTTAAACTCGTACCCACTTGTATTAAGGCTCATCCACTTTTGAGAAGGATTGTAGCCAAGCGCTTTCCATTTGTTTTTGTCGATGAAAGTCAGGATACCGATCCTGATGTGATCTCTGCGCTTCGAACTATTGCTAATGACAATCCTGACATGTGCATAGGATTTTTTGGTGATCCGATGCAGAAAATCTATATGAGCGGAGCTGGTGCCATTCCATTAAGTGATGGATGGTCTGAAATTACAAAACCAGAAAATTTCAGATGTCCGACGTCTGTACTTGGTGTTATCAATTCGATTCGTGCTTCTGGGGATGGCCTCCAACAAATTCGTGGTCGAACAACTACCGTAGATGGTGTTGAACAGACGGTATCAGGCACAGTGAATCTTTTCATCTTACCTTCAAATGTGGAACGAAGTGCCTATCTCACATCTGTCAGACGTTACCTTGCAAATGAAACTAGCGATGAACAATGGCTAAGTGATACACGCGAAAGTGATGTTCGTCTTCTTGTTTTGGTACATCGTATGGCAGCTAATCGACTGGGATTCCCTAATTTATTTGCTGCTCTCACTGATAAAGCACCGATGAGCTTGAGTGAAGGGGTGAACGATGGGTCAGCTTGGCCGCTTCGCCCATTTGTCCAGCATATCCTTCCAATTTTTGCTGCGGCTCAGGCAAGCGATCAATTTCAGATTATGTCGATTATGCGTAACGAGTGCCCAAAGCTGGAGCCATCACGACTGCATGGTCAAGCTATAGTGGCAGTTTTAAATGAACTACAACAAGGCATCAATGGCCTGCTTGCACTGTTGGAAGAAGGATCGCAAGCAACAGTTCGGGATATATTGCTACACATTAGAGACTGTGAACTGCTACGTCTTGATGATCGTTTTGATAATCATTTAAGTGATGAACCTGTGAATGATGGTAATGATGACTTCGAAAATGTTCAGAACTATCTAAGATGCAATGCCCACGAACTTTGGGCGTACCGACGCTACCTTTCAGAGGAATCACCTTTTGCCACTCACCATGGTGTAAAAGGCGCACAATTCGAGCGTGTATTGGTTGTTATTGATGATGAAGAGGCTCGCTTCAGCCAATATTCGTATGGGAAATATTTTCAGTACATTCCCATATCCGACAATGATCTAGCCAATCTTGAAGAGGGTAAAGAGTCAGTTCTCGACCGCACTCGTCGCCTTTTTTATGTATGTTGCTCTCGTGCACTGAAAGACTTGGCTGTTGTCATCTTTGTTCCCGATGTTGCCGTAGCTCAATCGGCAATCGTTGGGCAAAATTTATTCCCAGCGTCGGTAATTTTAGGAGCGCACGATCTGGATTAGCATAAATTTTATACGGACAGTAATTGACGAAAAGTACTACGCTCATGGTCGGTTTCAGCACTAACTTTGTTAATAAGACACCTGCATTCTAAGATTTTTCAGACATATATCATTTTCCTGAACGCAACATCATTACGGCGAATCCATAAAGGTTCGCCGTTTTTGTTTTCATTATCCCAGGAGATGTCATGAGAAATCAGGAAGGTATGTATTCGTTGCAGAGCTCACTCACAGGCTTACCAGAATGGGTATCAGAACGAGTCATGCAAAAAATTCATCAACTAACAAACTACGAACCAGTGATCGGCATTATGGGCAAAACCGGTGCCGGAAAATCGTCGCTGTGCAATGCCTTGTTCACCGGAGAAGTCTCACCGGTCAGCGACGTAGCGGCCTGCACCCGTAATCCGCTGCGTTTTCGCCTGCAGGTGGGAGAGCACTATATGACATTGGTGGACCTGCCCGGTGTGGGGGAAAGTAGTTCACGCGATGCTGAATACACTGCACTTTACCGTCAGCAACTTCCCCGACTTGACCTGGTATTGTGGCTGATCAAGGCCGATGATCGGGCGCTGGCGGTGGATGAGCATTTTTATCATCAGGTAATTGGTGAGTCATACCGGCATAAGGTGCTATTTGTTATTAGCCAGTCGGACAAGGTTGAACCCACCTGCGGTGGTGAAAAGCTGTCTATAGAGCAGAAACAAAACATCGGCCGCAAAATCTGTCTGCTGCATGAGCTGTTCCAACCTGTACATCCGGTATGTGCCATTTCAGTTCGGGCTAAGTGGGGACTGCGGGTGATGGCCGAGCGGATGATTAAGTGCCTGCCGCGTGAGGCCAGCAGCCCGGTGGTGTCGCAACTGAAGCCCTCCTTTCGCACACCGACAGTCCAGAAAAAAGCGCGTGACGATTTTGGTGAAACGATCGGCACGGCGCTGGATGCGGTAAGTGCCCTGCCGTTGATACCGGCTCCGGTGAGGGCAGTCATACGCGCGGTGCGCGATACCGTGGTGTCGGTTGCCCGTACCGTCTGGAACTTCTTCTTCTGAATATTTAATCCTGCCAGTAGTTTTCCGAGCCCTGTCGCCTTCATGCGACAGGGCTTTCTTTTATTTGTTTTCCCCATTATGAGGAGTTTGTTTATGACCCGTCTGGCTTCGCGCTTTGGCGCTGCAAATCTTATCCGTCGTGACCGTCCGTTAACCCGTGAAGAGCTGTTTCGCGTGGTACCCAGCGTATTCAGCGAGGACAAACACGAATCCCGTAGTGACCGCTACACGTATATACCCACTATCTCCCTGCTCGACAGTCTGCAGCGGGAAGGTTTCCAGCCGTTCTTTGCCTGTCAGACCCGAGTGCGTGATCCTGGTCGTCGGGAACATACGAAGCACATGCTACGCCTGCGCCGGGAGGGACAGATTACCGGTAAACAGGTGCCGGAAATTATCCTGCTCAACTCCCATGATGGCACCAGCTCGTACCAGATGTTACCTGGCCTGTTCAGGGCTGTGTGTCAAAACGGCCTTGTCTGCGGTGAGTCGTTTGGCGAGGTGCGGGTGCCACACAAAGGAGATGTGGTGAGTCAGGTGATTGAGGGAGCGTATGAAGTACTGGGGATTTTTGACCATGTGGAAGAAAAGCGGGATGCCATGCAGTCGTTGCTGTTACCGCCACCTGCGCAGCAGGCACTGGCAAAAGCCGCGCTTATATATCGCTTTGGTGAGGACCACCAGCCAGTTACTGAATCGCAGATACTCTCCCCGCGCCGCTGGCAGGATGAAAGCAACGACCTGTGGACAACCTATCAGCGGATTCAGGAAAACCTGATTAAAGGTGGGCTTAGTGCCCGTAATGCCAAAGGCGGACGGTCGCATACCCGTGCTGTGCGTGGCATTGACGGGGACGTGAAGCTCAACCGGGCACTGTGGGTGATGGCGGAAACACTGCTCACGCAACTGCAGTAGACGTTTCATGTTGCCACATTGTTATTATCGGACACCACCTGTCCGAATTGCTACGTGCTCGTGTGCCTCAATCTCCCGGTAATAGCCTGTAACCCCCGTTACATCTGGCTTTTGCGAAAATAAAAAATAGTTTCTGCGTTGTCCATACCCTGTCCGCCCCCCTCTTTAAAGTAATCACATCATTTTCAGTCAGTTAACTTTCCTGGAGAACCTCTCATGACACAGGCAGAACGCCGCCATGACCGGCTGGCGGTCAGGCTGTCGCTGATAATCAGCCGCCTGGTTGCCGGGGAAACGCTGAGCGTGCGTAAACTGGCGGCAGAGTTTGGCGTATCGGTACGCACGCTGCGGCGTGATTTTCGTGAGCGTCTGATGTACCTGGACCTTGAGTATCAGTCCGGCTACTGCCGCCTGCGCACCGCTGGCAGTGAGATGCAGATGGTGCCGGATGTGCTTATCTTTGCTCACCGCAGCGGGCTGGCCGGGCTTTTTCCGGGCCTTGACCGCCGACTGGTGAATGCGTTGTTGATGTGTGATGAAGCCCCCTGCGTTATACCACCTGCCAGTCCGGCATCCTCAACGTCAGTGCCTCTATCATTCTGGCGACTGGTTCAGGCAATTACTGACTGCAGAAAAGTCACGCTGCTTGCTGACGGGCAGAGCTGCGAACGACTGGCTCCGTGCCGGTTACTCATCCACCAGCAGACCTGGTATCTGATTGCCGAGCATAACGGACATCTTGCCGTGTTCACGCTGGATGAAATTCATCTGGTTCAACCCCTGCAGGAGTCTTTCCGGCGTAACGATAGTTTATGTCGTCTGGCTGAAGCCCCGGTATTCATTCAGGCCTTACCCCATTTTCGATTTATTCAGCAGTCACTGCTTGCGTTCGTTCCGGCTGATAACAGGCCGGAATAGTGCAGTTTTTTATCCACCAGGCAGCAAAGAGGAGCCCGATGCTGTTATCGCCAGTATCGTCAAAAATCGGGGTATTCAGCCGACTCCTTACCCTGACACTGCCCACTGATGTACCGGTGGGTATCATCCGGGGCATTTATGTATTCACAAAAACTATTCATCTGACTTCAGTAAGGAAAAAAATGAAACTGATTAAATTATTACCTCTGCTGGCAATGGTTGCTGGCTCCAGCTTTGCTGCATCACCGGAGAGTACGGTCAAAGCATCAGGCTGTCTGGCGGTAAACGATATGCTTGAGAACCTCAATTCGCGGGAGTCCTGTGTTTCAGTCGATATCACCAGTACCTTATCTGAAGGCCGTTATCTGGCGATTGCTAACCTGACTAATGGCAATATCTACCCGGTCCGCATGACCCTCAGTGACGGTGTCATTACGGCACGTCCGGACACGGATGAGATTGATAAGCTCAATCAGCAGCAGGCGCAAAAGCGCCGGGAAGAGCAGTTACAGAAAAAGCTCGATTATTATAAAGCCCACCCACAGAAAGAGAGCGGGTTCGACAAAGCGAAAAAGGCACATCTGAATCTTACTCAATATCACTCAGCCGCCTGCAGGGCCATTGGTCAAAAAGTATGGGATTCCATTCATGAAGATGTGTCGTGCCTGATGATTGAGAATGCACAGCCGGTCAGTGATAGCACTCAAACAGGAACAGCCATTCTGCGCGGGCCAGGTGCGAGCAAATTTAAGCTCCCGGTGACGTTCAGAGTGATTCAGGAGGATTTTATCCGTATTGACGCCGATATAGCACCAGCTGCGCTGGCACAACTAAAGGCACAGATAGACGCGTATAAAGAAAAACTAAACCAGCGCTAATGAACTGAAAAGGATAACAGTATGAAAATTAAACCCTGTTTACCTGTCCTGCTGTCTCTTCTGGCCCCTGCCTTCACTCATGCAACAGTGACCGAACAGCAGTGGGGTGAATGGTACGGCAATACGGGCGGTATGGAGTTTGCACTCAGCAGCGACAATCGGGCCGGAGAGAAGCTGACCATCAGTTGCAGCAATAAAAAGATGGTTGTGGCCTGGCAGCTCCCGAAGGAGGATTACCGCGCCACCTCTGATGAAGGAATGAGCGAAGTGTATCTTCTGATAAACGATGAAAAATACTCGCTTGAGAATGAAACTCTGCTTCCGGGTGAGGCTGTTCCGGCTCAGGTGGCTTTTGAAGCACTGAAGCACACAGGAGCAAAAGACATACTGGCTTTCACCGCCTTTCAGTCAGGGGAATCGAAACCGTTCAGTGCCCGTGGTCTTCACGACGCGCTGAAAGATATCACCTGGCAGGATTGTCTCGATCAACCCTGACGCCTTTTCACTTAAGTCATTCGACCAGCCCTGTTGCACATGTGCAACAGGGTTTTTTGCTTTTTGAGGTCATCATCATGCCTGAATCCCCGTTACTACCGCCCGGTTCTTTCACCCGGCAGCAGGCCGAAGCCATTATCAGTCGTTACCACAACGTCACCATCGAAGATGACCAGACCACGCATTTTCGTCTGGTTGTGCGCGACGATGATGGCGGCATGGTCTGGCGTGCCTGGAATTTTGAGCCCGATGCCGGTGCAGAACTTACCCCATATATCCGGCGCTTATGGCATCCGCAGGTCGTTACTCACCGACTGACAAACCCCATTCCCGACAGACACATCTCCCGGACCATCCTTTATTAACCCACACGCCAGCCATCGCGGCTGGCACTTTTTATTGACGGAGACATTTACATGACAACAGCGACACAGTACGACCTTGTACCCGCTAACGAATCCGATTTCAAACTCACAGTAACGCAGGTTCCCGACGAACAGCGTCTCGATTTCTGGCCACAGCACTTTGGCTCTATCCCACAATGGATAACGCTGGAACCCCGCATTTTCGCCTGGATGGATCGCTTCTGTGATGAGTACAGCGGTGGTATCTGGTCCTTTTACACGCTCAGCAATGGCGGCGCGTTTATGGCCCCTGATGCTGACAGTGACGATAAATGGCGTCTGTTCAACAGTATGAACGGTAATGATGCTGATATGAGTGCAGAAGCTGCCGGTATCGCTGTCAGCCTGATTGAATACAGCCATCATGCCTGTCGTAACGAATGCGATGTCATGACGGAGCACTATTACCGCCTGCGGGACTATGCCCTGCAGCATCCAGAAGCCCACGCCATTCTGCGTATCATCGACTGACTGGAGGAACAACGGATGAAACAGCTTTCCTTTTTACCCGGCGAGATAACGCCACAGGACCGGCGTCTCATCCAGCGCGCCCTCAGGATTCTGGACCGGCATCTGCATGAGCCCGGGGTAGCCTTCACCTCCACACACGCCGTACGTAAATGGCTGCGACTGCATATGGCCGCGCTTGAGCGGGAAGAGTTCCGGGTGTTGTATCTGGACAACCAGAATCAGCTTATTGCCCATGAGACGCTCTTTAGCGGCACGATTAACCGTACCGAGGTGTATCCCCGGGAGGTCGTCAAGCGCGCCCTTTATTTCAATGCCGCAGCGGTGATACTGGCGCATAACCATCCTTCCGGCGAGACGACGCCCAGCCAGGCTGATAAAGCTCTCACGCAGCGCCTGATACAGACACTTCAGCTGATGGATATCCGCGTCCCTGACCATCTGATTGTCGGCGGCAGACAAATCTATTCGTTCGCAGAACACGGTCTGCTGTGAGGAATTACATGAAAATTATCAGTAAGCGCCGGGCAATGACGATATACCGCCAGCATCCGGAGTCCCGAATCTTTCGCTACTGCACCGGAAAATATCAGTGGCACGGTAGCGTCTGCCATTACACCGGCAGGGACGTTCCGGATATCACAGGAGTCCTGGCTGTGTACGCCGAACGCCGCCAGGACCGCAACGGGCCTTATGCCTGCCTGATGAGCATCACCCTGAACTGACAATAGTGGAGAACTGTAATGAGCAACATCACTTGGGGCTTGCAGCGCGATATCATGCCGCGCCTGGGAACACGTCTGGTGCAGGAGGGCAACCGGCTGCACTACCTAGCTGACCGGGCCAGTATCACCGGTAAGTTCAGTGACGCCGAATGCCAGAAGCTGGATGAAACATTCCCGCACTTTATCAGCCAGATGGAATCGATGCTGACCACCGGTGAACTGAATCCCCTACACGTCCATTGCGTCACCCTGTACCACACCGGTTTTACCTGCGAAGCCGACACCCTCGGCAGTTGCGGCTACGTATACATCGCCATTTATCCCACTAAGCGCTAATTACTTTCACGAGAGCAAGCATGAAACCTCAATCTGCAGCAACTTCGCGGGCGGTAAAACCCTGCCTGTCCCCCGTGGCTATCTGGCAAATTCTACTGACACGCCTGCTGGAACAACACTATGGCTTGACTCTGAACGACACGCCGTTCAGGGATGAATCCGTTATACAGGAACATATCGATGCAGGTATCACGCTGGCCAATGCCGTTAACTTTCTGGTGGAAAAATACGAGTTTGTTCGTATCGATCGCAGAAGGTTTAGTTGGCAGGAACAATCACCTTATCTTCGGGCTGTAGATATTCTGCGAGCACGGCAGGCAACTGGCTTGTTGCGGCAAAGCCGTAACAACGTAGTACGGTGAATATTGCGTACAACCTTCCTGATTTAAATTTCTGAGCTTTCTCCCTTGTTTACATATTGCATAATGCGCCTGCCATTACCCGGCGGGCGCGTTTGCTTTTTAAGGACAAAATGTCATGCAAACTAAAGCTGAAGTATTAACCGATCATAGCGAGCTAATTTGCTCGACCAGTATTGAACGCATAGTGACAGGCCGCGATACAGCACTAAAACAGATCGAGCAACTCATCCAGCAACTTGATGCCATTTCACAGCTAACCTCAGAAATTGGCGGTGGTACAGCGCAAGACTGGGCGATGAAAGCCGGGCATCGTTACGATAGCTGGATGACCGAAAAGGTCGATAAAGCACTGCCTGCCGTTACCCGCAATATTGACCGTAGTATCTGGCGCGATTTGATGTTGAAGTCTGGCATGATGGCCTTGATGGATGCTCAGGCCCGTGACCAGTGGCATAAGAACCTGGAGGAGGGGGATCTGCCTGCCATCAGCGAGGCGAATATCCTGAGTACTTTTGAGCAGCTACATCTGAACAAAATGGATGTATTTGAGCGTGGCATTATCAATGTCTTCAAAGGGCTGTCGTGGGATTACAAAACCAATAGTCCCTGCAGCTTTGGTAAAAAGATCATCGTCAACAATTTGGTGACGCATAACCGCTGGGGATTTAGTTTGAACTGGGGTTGGCGACGGGATCAACTAGCGGACCTGGAACGAATGTTATTTCTGCTGGATGGTAAACCGATACCCGATAACCGTGGTGATGTTACTACTCGATTGATGGAACATATTCGGGATAACCCTTCGAAGGATGTTTACGAAGATGATTTTTTCAGTATACGTTACTTCCAGAAAGGAACCGCGCACATCACTTTTAAACGTATCGACCTGACAGAAAAGATGAATGATATCGTGGCGAAGCACTATCCGGGGATGCTGGCAGCGAGATGAAGAGGGCAGGGAGGCAATTCCTTACCTGACCCATTACCTGACCCGATTCGTATAAAACGAAAAAGGAGTCAGATGATTTCTCATCTAACTCCTTGTTTTATCTGGTGGCCCCTGTTGGGTTTGAACCAACGACCAAGCGATTATGAGTCGCCTGCTCTAACCACTGAGCTAAGGGGCCGTGGCGCTGGATTATAATGGAACTTGGGGCGTCAATCCAGTAGTTGCGTGACGTATGCTGGTTTTATAATCAATGCCTTATCAATCTCTTATACTTAGCTCAACACCTATAACGACGGGAAGGGTCATGATTAGCGATATTCTACAGCCCGGGCTGCGGGTGGCGTTCTGCGGTATTAATCCCGGCAAGTCTTCGGCGCATACCGGTTTTCATTTTGCGCATCCTGGCAATCGCTTCTGGAAGGTTATTCATCTCGCAGGCTTTACCGAACGTCAACTGAAGCCCGAAGAGGAGCGACACCTGCTGGATACCCGCTGCGGGATTACCATGCTGGTTGAACGGCCAACGGTCCAGGCAAGCGAGATTGCTCTGCATGAGCTACGTGCAGGCGGGCGCGAACTGGTGACAAAAATGCAGGATTACCAGCCGATGGCGCTGGCCGTACTGGGCAAGCAGGCTTTTGAACAGGCGTTTAGCCAGCGTGGGGCGAAGTGGGGCAGGCAGAATATGACCATTGGGGATACCGAAGTATGGATTTTGCCAAATCCCAGCGGTCTGAACCGTGCGACGCTGGATAAGCTTGTCGAGTCTTACCGCGAGCTGGAACAGTCGTTAATGGCGCGAGGCCGCTAGCCAGGCAATAAAAAAACCCTCGCAAGGAGGGTTTTTGAAAGCGTAATAAAATTAATCGTCCAGGAAGCTACGCAGTACTTCAGAGCGGCTTGGATGGCGCAGTTTACGCAGGGCCTTCGCTTCAATCTGGCGGATACGTTCGCGGGTAACGTCAAACTGTTTACCCACTTCCTCCAGCGTGTGGTCGGTGTTCATATCGATACCGAAACGCATACGTAGCACTTTCGCTTCACGCGCGGTCAGGCCAGCCAGTACATCGTGGGTGGCAGAGCGCAGGCTTTCAGAGGTTGCGGAATCCAGCGGCAGCTCGAGGGTGGTATCCTCGATGAAATCGCCCAGATGCGAATCTTCATCGTCGCCGATTGGCGTTTCCATGGAGATTGGCTCTTTAGCAATTTTCAATACCTTGCGGATTTTGTCTTCCGGCATCAGCATGCGTTCAGCCAGCTCTTCCGGCGTTGGCTCGCGGCCCATCTCCTGCAGCATCTGGCGCGAAATACGGTTGAGTTTGTTGATGGTCTCAATCATATGCACCGGAATACGGATAGTGCGCGCCTGGTCGGCGATGGAGCGGGTGATAGCCTGACGGATCCACCAGGTCGCATAAGTTGAAAACTTATAGCCACGGCGATATTCAAACTTATCAACGGCTTTCATTAGGCCGATGTTGCCTTCCTGAATCAAATCAAGGAATTGCAGACCGCGGTTGGTGTATTTCTTGGCGATAGAAATAACCAGACGCAGGTTCGCTTCCACCATCTCTTTCTTCGCACGGCGGGCTTTCGCTTCACCGATAGACATACGACGGTTGATGTCCTTAACCTGCTCGATGGTCAGGCCGGTCTCTTCTTCAATCTGCTGCAGTTTCTGCAGGCTGCGATGCACATCTTCAGACACGTCACGCAGTTTTTCAGACCATGGCTTATTCATCGCGATAGCGGCGTTGAACCAGGTTTCGCTGGTTTCGTTGCCGGTGAACAGCGTGATGAAGTTTTTCTTCGGCATCTTGCACAGCTCTACGCACAGCTTCATGATGATACGTTCTTGCGTACGAACGCGGTCCATCATGACGCGCATGCT
Source organism: Cedecea colo (assembly GCF_011808225.1). Lineage (GTDB taxonomy): Bacteria > Pseudomonadota > Gammaproteobacteria > Enterobacterales > Enterobacteriaceae > Dryocola > Dryocola colo. The sequence goes on from NZ_SOYS01000003.1 coordinate 273,910, forward strand.
GTTTACCAGGTAGTCGAACTGCTTCGGCACCAGGCGGAACTGTTTGAAGACTTCAGACAGCTGCAGGATCTCAGCGGCGGAGTCAGCGTGAGCACGACCTTTCGCTTTGATGGTGTCGCGGGTGATCTCGTATTGGGTACGCAGCTCACCAAATTTCTCACGCGCCAGCTCCGGATCGATGCTGTTGTCATCTTCCGCATCGTCGTCATCTTCTTCCTCATCGTCATCATCACTGTTTTCTTCGCTGGTCAGCTCAGAACCGATGTGGGTGGCGGTAGGGGCAAGATCTTCTTCTGCGTTGGGATCAACGAAACCGGTGATCAGATCCGTCAGACGTACTTCTTCTGCTTCAACGCGATCGTACTGTTCGAGCAGGTAAGTGATAGCTTCCGGATATTCAGCAACGGAGCACTGAACCTGATTGATACCGTCTTCGATACGCTTAGCGATATCGATTTCACCCTCGCGGGTTAACAGTTCAACGGTTCCCATTTCACGCATGTACATGCGCACCGGATCGGTGGTGCGCCCGATTTCAGATTCTACGCTGGAGAGAACCTGAGCGGCGGCTTCCTCCGCATCTTCATCCGTGTTGTTTGAGTTTTCAGCAAGCAACAGGTCATCGGCGTCAGGTGCTTCTTCCATCACCTGAATGCCCATGTCATTGATCATTTGGATGATGTCTTCGATCTGATCGGAGTCGACGATATCTTCCGGCAGATGGTCATTGACCTCAGCATAGGTCAGATAGCCTTGCTCCTTACCACGTTGGACAAGAAGTTTAAGCTGTGACTGCGGGTTTTGCTCCATAAGACGGTATCCACACTTCAGTATTAGGGTTGTGTCGGTAGGCGTTGCCGCCAACAATAACGTAACGAGGGCTGACTTATTTTTTATGCCGCAGCCCGTCCGTGCGGCGTTCGGGTTTGACCCGATCAATGTTCGGCAGTTAAGCCGCAATTATTTATTTTTTCGTGCGTGATTCTGTTATCACGCGCACTTCTTCACGCTCCGCCGGCGTTAACCCTTCCGTTCTGGAGCGTGCCATTAATTCTTCAAATCTCAGCTCCAGCACGGAATCAAACATATGTTCGAGCGCGTCGGTGAACGTTTTTTCTGCAATATCCTTATCAGCTATATCGTCCCAGGCTGACAGTTTTTCAAGGGTGGCGGCCTCATTCGTGCCGCGATACAGCTCTAAAAGCTGCCCTGTAGTCAGTCCTGGCTGGGCCAGACAGGTGTTGACCAGATCGATAAATAAGTTCAGCCCCGGCAGCTTAGCCTGCTCCAGACCGCTCAGAGGTGGAACAGAAGGTGCCAGCTCCGGATTCTGGACCAGCAATCCTATCAGTATACGCATGGTTGTGCGTTTTAGCTGAGGCGCCGGACGCGGCGTACCGCTTTGCACGAGCTTTGGCATGAGCTTTTCAAGCTGGCTGTCGTCAAGAATACCGAGTTTGTTGCCCAGTTCCTGGCGCAAATAAATGCGTAATGTCTCACCAGGCACCTGACTAATCAGGGGTAATGCCAGTGTGCTAAGCCGTGCACGGCCATCCGGCGAACTTAAATCAACCTGTGGCATCAGGCTGTTAAACAGAAACGTCGAAAGCGGCTGAGCATGTTCCATGCGCGCTTCAAAAGCTTCTTTTCCTTCTTTACGGACTAGCGTATCCGGATCTTCACCGTCCGGCAGGAACATAAAGCGTAGCTGACGGCCGTCCGTCATATAAGGTAGCGCAGTTTCCAACGCGCGCCATGCGGCGTCCCTTCCGGCGCGATCGCCGTCATAACAGCAGACAACGTTATCGGTGACCCGAAACAGCAGCTGGATATGATCGGCGGTGGTTGAGGTGCCAAGCGAGGCGACGGCGTAAGAAATGCCGTACTGCGCCAGGGCCACCACATCCATATAGCCTTCAACCACCAGCAGGCGCGCCGGTTCAGCCTGGCTCTGCTGGGCTTCATACAGGCCATAGAGCTGGCGGCCTTTATGAAAAATATCGGTTTCCGGGGAGTTCAGGTACTTCGGCAGGGCATCGCCCAACACGCGGCCACCAAAACCAATTACCCGGCCTCGCTTGTCGCGGATGGGGAACATCACCCGTTCACGAAAGCGATCGTAACTGCGACCCTTGTCGTTCGTCACCAGCATGCCCGCGTCCGTCAGAGACTGACGGTTTTCGGCATTGCCGCCAAAACGCTTTAACGCGTTATCCCAACCGGGAGGCGCGTAACCTATAGCAAAATGCTTGATGACTTCTGCGCTTAATCCGCGGCTTGCCAGATACTGACGGGCAGGTTCCGCGTTGTGTTGCGCCAGGGATTGCTGATAAAAGGCGTTCAGGCCATCCATCAACTGATAAAGATTCTGCCGCTGATGGCGCTCGATCTGGCTTGGCCCGTTACCCGCTTCGTACGGCACTTCAAGGTTGTGCATGGCCGCTAATTCTTCAACGCTTTCGACAAACTCAAGCTTGTCGTAGTTCATTAAAAAATCCAGCGCGTTGCCGTGCGCGCCACAACCGAAGCAGTGGTAAAACTGTTTATCACCGTTTACGGTGAAAGAAGGGGTTTTTTCGTTATGGAACGGACAGCACGCATGGTAGTTCTTGCCCTGCTTTTTGAGCTTCACGCGCGCATCGACAAGATCGATGATGTCGGTGCGAGCCAGCAAGTCATTGATGAAAACGCGTGGGATTCGTCCAGCCATAGGCCCCGTTTGACCCCGTAAGTTTATCTGTCGGGCTAAAAGCGGCGCCAGAAACCTGTAGGGCAGGTCAGTTCATAAACGAAAATAAGCCGCGCATTCCTTTCGGAAGCACGGCCTTTACAACTACTACTTGTCTGAGTTTGAGGACTGAATCCTCAAGAAATTAGTACAGACGAGTGCGGCGTGCGTTTTCGCGAGCCAGTTTCTTCGCGTGACGTTTTACAGCAGAAGCTTTAGCGCGTTTGCGTTCGGTAGTCGGTTTTTCATAGAACTCACGACGACGAACTTCCGCCAGAACACCTGCTTTCTCACAAGAACGCTTGAAGCGACGCAGTGCTACGTCGAATGGCTCGTTTTCACGTACTTTAATTACCGGCATTAACTCTCACCTTTGATAAATTCGGTTTGCCGCTGACTGATGCGCCAGCTATTTCAAAATGGTGCGGAATTTTACTGCAACTCTTGCTGCTTTGTAAAGCACCGGACAACCAGAAACCTGGCTTTTAAGGCCGGAATCTTCCAGGGGTGCGGATTATACACCACCTGAGCACAATAGGTGAGCAAAGTTTTAATACCCGTCATCCTTTGAGCTACAGCGGCGTTGACTGCGCTCCCTCACCTCAGTCACTTACTTTAGTAAGCTCCCGAGGATTCACTCCCTTGCCGCCTTGCTGTAACTCAAATGCTATAGGGTATACAACGCAAGCCCGGCAGCATAAACTTCGCCCCAAGACTTTGAGGTAGAGAAAGCCATGCGTGTACTGGGTATAGAGACTTCCTGTGATGAAACCGGCATCGCCATTTATGACGATGAGAAAGGGCTGTTAGCCAATCAATTGTATAGTCAGGTGAAATTGCACGCTGACTACGGCGGCGTGGTGCCGGAGCTGGCTTCCCGCGACCACGTGCGTAAAACCGTGCCGTTGATTCAGGCCGCACTGAAAGAGGCAGGTTTAACCGCTCAGGATATCGATGGCGTGGCCTATACCGCCGGTCCTGGCCTGGTTGGCGCGCTGCTGGTGGGCGCAACGATCGGCCGCGCGCTGGCGTTTGCCTGGGACGTGCCTGCCGTACCGGTGCATCATATGGAAGGGCATTTACTGGCGCCAATGCTTGAAGATAATCCTCCGGCGTTTCCGTTTGTCGCGTTGCTGGTTTCCGGCGGTCACACGCAGCTCATTAGCGTTACGGGCATTGGCCAATATGAGTTGCTTGGTGAGTCCATTGACGATGCCGCAGGCGAAGCCTTTGATAAAACGGCCAAACTGCTGGGTCTGGATTATCCGGGCGGTCCGATGTTGTCAAAAATGGCGGCGCAGGGAACGGAAGGGCGCTTTGTTTTCCCTCGTCCCATGACCGACCGTCCCGGCCTTGATTTCAGCTTTTCCGGCCTGAAAACTTTTGCCGCAAACACCATTCGCGGTAATGAATCAGACGATCGGACCCGCGCCGATATCGCCCGTGCATTTGAAGATGCGGTTGTTGATACGCTGATGATTAAATGCAAACGCGCGTTGGATCAGACCGGTTTCAAACGCCTGGTGATGGCCGGTGGCGTAAGCGCCAACCGCACGCTGCGAGCCCGTATGGAAGAGCTGATGACCAAACGCCGCGGCGAAGTGTTCTACGCCCGTCCGGAATTCTGCACTGATAACGGCGCGATGATTGCCTATGCGGGCATGATTCGTCTGCAAGCGGGAACGGCGGGTGAACTGAGCGTGACCGTTCGTCCGCGCTGGCCGCTGGCAGAATTACCTGCGGCGTAAAAGCTGGCTGTAAGAGAAAAGGAGTGAGAAATCACTCCTTTTTTTTGTCCTTATTTCTGCGCAGCTTCTTCCAGATTTTGGTTTCCTGCCCGCGCCATAAACGTTGAATATTGTCATGATGGCGCATCAGAATCAGGCAGGAGAGCATGGCGACCGGGAAAGTGAACTGCGGCTTGAACCACCAGACGTAGAAGGGCGCTATCAAAGCGCTGATAATCGCCCCCAGCGACGAATAGCCGCTAAGCAGCACGCTTAACAGCCAGGTGCCGGCCATAACGCCGGTTAAATCAAAGCCGATAGGCGCAATGGCGCCGAACGCGGTTGCCACGCCTTTACCACCGCGAAATCTGAAGAAGACGGGCCAGATATGCCCCAGGCAGGCGGCAATAGCAATTAGCCCGAGCCAGAATGGCGTTACGCCTAATGCATAGGCCGCCCAGACCGGCAGCATGCCTTTTAAGATATCAAAAATAAGTACCGCTACGGCTGCGCCTTTGCCGCCAATACGTAAGACGTTTGTCGCTCCTGGATTACCTGAACCGTTCTCTCTTGGGTCCGGGAGACCCGCGAGTCGGCAAACCAGAATGGCGCTGGAAATTGAGCCGCAAAGATACGCGAGGAGAATCATGCCAGGCGCGATTGCACTCATAACGCTGTTCCATGTTGAAAATGTCGTTGTATTCTTCGCATCTGTGGATAATACGCATATTTCGCCGGAAGTGGTATCTGGCGCAACTAAAAACCAGGCAGGGCATGATGGACATTGTATTTATAGAGCAACTTACGGTAATCACCACCATTGGTGTGTACGACTGGGAACAGACCATCGATCAGAAGCTGATATTCGATATCGAAATGGCGTGGGACAACCACGCCGCCGCCGCTAGCGACGATGTAAACGATTGTCTGAGCTATGCGGATGTCAGCGAAGCGGTTATCACGCATGTTTCCGGCGGCCGTTTCGCACTGGTTGAACGCGTGGCGGAAGAGGTGGCCCAGCTGCTGCTGGCGCGTTTTAATTCACCCTGGGTACGCCTGAAAGTCAGCAAGCCTGGAGCCGTTGCGCAGGCAGCCAATGTCGGGGTCATCATTGAGCGTGGCAATAATCTGAAAACAAACAAAATAAGTGCATAATTGTTAAACCAAACGTGTCTAAGCTGGTCATAGCCAGTAACCTTTTACGGCGGTCGCATCTCGCCCGTCGTTTTTTTATGATTTTTTTTAGGGGCATGAGGATTTATTAATGAGCGATATTCACTCGCTGGCGATTGCCGCGATTCTCGGTGTTGTTGAGGGGCTAACGGAGTTTTTACCTGTCTCATCCACCGGGCATATGATTATTGTCGGACACCTGCTGGGATTTGATGGTGATACCGCCGAAACATTTGAAGTGGTGATTCAGCTCGGTTCGATCCTCGCTGTGGTAGTGATGTTCTGGCGTCGCCTGTTTGGTCTGATTGGCATTCACTTTGGTCATCCGCCTCATGAAGGCGCGGGCAAAGGTCGCCTGTCGTTAATTCATATTCTGTTGGGTATGTTCCCAGCCGTGGTGCTGGGACTTATCTTCCACGACACGATTAAATCGCTGTTTAACCCGATTAACGTTATGTATGCCCTGGTTGTTGGCGGCGTGTTGCTGATTGCCGCTGAGCTGCTAAAACCAAAGGAGCCGCGCGCCGTTGGGGTGGACGATATGACCTGGCGTCAGGCTTTCATTATTGGCTGCTTCCAGTGTCTGGCGCTCTGGCCGGGTTTCTCTCGTTCCGGGGCTACCATCTCCGGCGGCATGTTGATGGGCGTGAGCCGCTATGCCGCGTCTGAATTTTCTTTCCTGCTGGCGGTACCTATGATGTTGGGCGCAACGGCGCTGGACGTTTATAAGAGCATCGGCTTCCTGACCATGGCCGATCTGCCGATGTTTGCCGTAGGCTTCGTCACCGCGTTTGTCGTCGCCCTGCTTGCGATCAAAACCTTCCTGCAGGTTATCAAACGCATATCGTTTATCCCGTTTGCTATCTACCGCCTCTTTGTAGCGGCAGCGGTTTATTTTGTCTTCATGTAAATACCGCGCCCTCAGCCTTGCGGCTGGGGGCAATGTTCTTCTTTCCACTTTGCAACGGCCGCAACCCGGCGTTTAGTCAGCTCCTCCCGAATCGCCGGACCGCTGAAACCTGCTTCAATCACTTCTTTATTGGTCACCCGCTGAGCCGCCTCCCAGGCTGCGCGCAGCAATCTTCCCTGTGGATAATCGCTGCCTTCAAAACCCGTGCGCCCGCGTGCATCAGCCTCGCTGGTTAATGCGATTTGTTCAACGCGGTGCGGCTTGCGCCAGGCGTCGATAGCGTCAAACAGCTTCACCACCGTTTTCGGCTGCAGACCAGGGAAGGTGTGGATAAGGTCGTGATACTCCGCCACCAGCTTCGCCAGATCGCGGATCTCGTTTGGCACGCGCATTCTCTGGCAGATATTCTCCACCAGCTTAACGCCCGCCGGGCCGTGGCCGTGGTGTCGGGGCCAGAGCGCTTTCGGGGTTAGCCCCTTGCCAAGATCGTGGCACAGCGTCGCAAACCGCACGTCCACTTCGGGGCTGAGCTGGGCTGCAATAGCGAGCGTCATCAACACATGAATGCCGGTGTCGATCTCCGGGTGCCATTTAGCCGGGGCAGGTACGCCAAACAGCGCGTCGATTTCCGGGAAAAGCACGGCCAGCGCCCCGCATTTACGCAGCACATCAAAGTAAACCTGAGGATTCCGGCTGGTCAGCGCATTTTCAGTTTCTTTCCAGACGCGCTCGGGTGTCAGATGCGTCAGCTCGCCGCCTGCGGTCATGTTTTGCATCAGCGTCATGGTTTCCGGGGCTATCTGGAAATTGAGATGGGCGTAACGTGCGGCAAATCGCGCCACGCGCAGAACACGTAGGGGATCTTCATTAAATGCCGGGGAGACGTGGCGCAGCAGGCGTTTTTCTATGTCGGCCAGCCCGTTGTACGGATCGACAAGCTTGCCGCGTTCGTCTTGCGCGATAGCGTTAATAGTGAGATCGCGGCGCATTAAATCCTGTTCAAGCGTAACGTCCGGCGCGGCATAACAGGTGAAGCCTGTATAACCCTGCCCGGCTTTACGCTCGGTGCGCGCTAGCGCATATTCTTCGCGAGATTTTGGATGCAGAAATACCGGGAAATCTTTCCCGACCTGCTGGAAACCAGCGTCCAGCATCTCTTGCGGGGTAGCGCCGATCACGACCCAATCTTTATCTTTGACCGGTAGTTTTAACAACCCATCACGAACGGCGCCACCGACCAGATAAATCTTCACTCTTTACACCCCTGCATCTGCTAAAAATTACGAATAATACGTAATTGTAGGATACAGGGTTGCGGATCAATTCATCCAGCGGTCTTTCTTCTTGCGGCTTGGGATCATATGCGGCAGCAGCAGGCCAAACAGCAGGCCGACGCCCAGCACGCCGCCGCCATACATAAACCACTGCATGATAATGGCGCGCTGCTTGTCATCAAGCTGGACGTTGGCGGCATTTACTTTCTTCTGCGCAACGATAAGCTGATTTTTAAGCTGCTGATTTTCTTCTTTAAGGCCGCTTATCACGCCGTCACTCTGGGCGACCTTTTGCTGCATTTCTGCCGTGCGCTGATTCCATGTGGTATCGATATTGGTGAGCTTATCCGTCAGGTCTTTGACCTGTTGTTCCAGAGCGGGCACGCGAGTACGCAGGCTTGGATTGGTGCTCAACTGCGACAGAGGGATCCAGGAGGTGCGGCCGTTGCTGTCGCGCACCTGGCCGTATTTGGTTTCTTCGTTACTTTGCAGAAGGGTAACTTCTTCGCCGGCGTTTACCGTACCCAGCAGGCGATAGTTATCACCCGGGCCGCTACGAACCCAGGTGTTTAATTCATCGGAGACATAACGTTTTTCATCGGCATGAGCCACAACGGTAACGCTAAGAGAGAGCAAAGTAAGGCAAATCAGGCGTAATTTCTGCATTATTTCGTCATTATTGTCATAAAGTGTGGAACGATAGTAGTGGCATCAGTCTGACGGTGCAATTCGTAAACCTGAATGGGAATCATCCTGGTGTGAATTCCGCTACTTGTACAAGGCATTAGCCCTTTTTCAGATGAAAATCCGCTCGTCAAATTGCGCGCGATGCGTGGCAATTTACGGCAAAATATTATCTACTGACCAGCAACCAGCTATTTAGTTCGCCGGGATGTTATCCCGTGTGACCGCAACCAAAAGTAAAAAGACGATGCCTCAAGAAATCGAACTCAAATTTATCGTTAACCCAGCGGCGCTGGATGACCTGCGCAATGTCCTGAATTCCCTTGAAAGCGAACATAGCGAAGCTCGCCAACTGCTTAATATTTATTACGAAACAGCGGATAATACGCTGCGTAGACACGATATGGGGTTGCGTATTCGCGGCGCAGATGGCCGCTATGAAATGACCATGAAGGTGGCCGGTCGTGTGACGGGCGGGCTTCATCAGCGTCCTGAATACAACGTTGACCTCAGCAAGCCGGAGCTTGAACTTGCGTTGCTGCCCGCTGAAGTCTGGCCGGAAGGCGTAACGCCTGCGGTATTGCAGGACCAATTGAAACCGTTGTTCAGCACGGACTTCTCCCGTGAAAAGTGGGTGGTTACTTACCGTGGCAGCAAGATTGAGCTTGCGCTGGACCTGGGTGAAGTGAAAGCCGGTGAAGTCAGCGAGCCGCTGTGCGAGCTGGAGCTTGAGCTGCTGGCAGGCGAAACGGCTGCGGTGCTTGAACTGGCGCAACAGCTGGTGACGCAGCCGGGACTGCGTCAGGGAAATCTGAGTAAAGCCGCTCGCGGCTATCACCTGGCGGCAGGAGATGCGCCTCGTGAAATCAAGCCGCTGGGCGTACTGCACGTTGCGCCAAAAGCAACGGTTGAGCAGGGCCTGGAAGGCGCGCTGGAAATGGCGCTGGCGCACTGGCAATACCATGAAGAACTTTGGGTCCGCGGCAGCAAAGCGGCGAAAAACGCCGTGTTGAACGGCGTTGGGCTTGTTCGCCATGCGCTGGCGTTATTTGGCGGCATCGTACCGCGTAAAGCGAGCACTCACTTACGTGAGTTGTTGATGACCTATGAAGCGCTGCTGGCACAGAACCTGCAGGCAGAAGAACTGGCTTACAGCCCGGAAAGCAGCCAGGCGAAACTTGCGCTGACCGACTGGCTGGTGAATCGCCAGTGGCAAAAGTTTGTCGATGAAAAAGACCGCGCCAGACTGGCGGGCTCCTTTAAGCGTTTTGCCGATACGCATCTTTCTCGTCACGCGGCGGAACTGCGCAATACTTTCCAGCGTCCGCTTGGCGACGCCTATGGCGATCGGCTCCCACGCCTTGTGCGCGAAACTGATTCTGTCCGCCTGTTAGCCGGCGTTTATGACGATGCGGTAACGCTGCCCTGGCTTGATAACTGGCAGGGGCTGCGCCATGCCATCACCACGCGCCAGCAGGTGGAAATCGAACACTATCGTAATGAAGCCATCTCGCAGGCGCCATTCTGGCTGCACAGCGGGAAATAACCATACTGTCGGGATAACATGATGCCGCACTCGCTCCTTTTACAGCAGCACCTGCAGGCGGTATTACCGCGTCTGCCACAAGAGATCGATAGCCCAGGGTTAAGCGCCCAGGCGCAGGCCGTACTGACATTCAGTGATTTTGTCTGCGACAGCATGGTGGCGCACCCGGCCTGGCTGCTGGAGCTGGAGCAGCGTCCTCCTGAGGCAAAAGAGTGGCAGCATTATGCCGCCTGGCTGCAAAGTAAGCTGCAGGACGTACAAGACGAGGCGGCGTTGATGAAAGCGCTACGTCTGTTTCGCCGTCGCATCATGGTCCGTATCGCCTGGGCGCAAACGCTGCAACAGGTGCCTACGGAAACCTCACTGCAACAGTTGAGCGTGCTGGCGGAAACGCTAATTATCGCCGCACGTGACTGGCTTTATGCCGCATGTTGCCGAGAATGGGGAACGCCGTGTAATCGGGATGGCGTTCCACAGCCGCTGATGATCCTCGGTATGGGGAAACTCGGCGGCGGCGAGCTGAATTTTTCCTCCGACATCGACCTTATTTTTGCCTGGCCTGAAAATGGCTCGACCCAGGGCGGGCGGCGCGAATTAGATAACGCGCAGTTCTTTACGCGTCTGGGACAGAAACTTATCAAAGTGCTCGACCAGCCTACGCAGGACGGTTTTGTCTACCGCGTGGATATGCGTCTGCGCCCGTTTGGCGACAGCGGCCCGCTGGTGCTGAGCTTTGCTGCGCTGGAAGATTATTATCAGGAACAGGGACGCGACTGGGAGCGCTACGCGATGGTCAAGGCGCGGATTATGGGCGACACAGACGACGCATGGAGCCAGGACCTGCGCAAGATGCTGCGTCCGTTCGTCTTCCGCCGCTACATTGATTTCAGCGTCATTCAGTCGCTGCGTAACATGAAAGGCATGATCGCCCGTGAAGTGCGCCGCCGTGGCCTGAAGGACAATATCAAACTTGGCGCCGGCGGCATTCGCGAAACCGAGTTTATCGTGCAGGTCTTCCAGCTTATTCGCGGCGGCCGCGAGCCGTCGCTCCAGTCCCGCTCGCTGCTGCCTACGCTTGAGGCTATCCAGCAGTTGCATCTGCTGCCGGAAGGCAACGCACAGCGACTGCGCGAAGCCTATCTCTACCTGCGTCGCCTGGAGAATCTGCTGCAAAGTATCAACGATGAACAGACCCAGACGCTGCCTGGCGATGAGCTTAACCGTGCTCGTCTTGCCTGGGCGATGAATGAAGATGGCTGGGATGCGCTACAACAAACGTTGCAGGCGCATATGGATGACGTGCGTCAGGTATTCAACGATTTGATCGGTGATGATGAGCCAGAGGCGGGCGAAGATAAAATTGCCGAGGCCTGGCGTGAGCTGTGGCAGGATGCGCTCGATGCGGACGATACCACAGCCGTACTCAGCCACCTGACGCCGGAAGCGCGTGGCGAAGTGCTGCGGCTGGTCGGCGAGTTTCGTCAGGATACGGATAAACGTACTATCGGTCCGCGTGGCCGTCAGGTGCTGGATCAGCTTATGCCGCGGCTGCTGAGCGAGGCCTGTTCACGCAGCGATGCTTCGCTACCGCTATCGCGACTGCTCCCGCTGCTGCTGGGCATTGTTACCCGTACAACCTATCTCGAACTGCTGACGGAATATTCGGGCGCGCTTAAACATCTGATAACGCTCTGTGCCGCGTCGCCAATGATTGCGGGGCAGCTGGCGCGTTATCCGCTGCTGCTGGACGAACTGCTTGATCCGAACACGCTCTATCAGCCAACGGCGACGGATGCTTATAAAGACGAGCTACGCCAGTATCTCCTGCGCGTTCCGGATGATGACGAAGAGCAGCAGCTTGAAGCGTTGCGCCAGTTTAAACAGGCTCAGCTTTTGCGCGTGGCTGCGGCCGATATCACCGGAACGCTGCCGGTCATGAAGGTTAGCGATCATCTGACGTGGCTTGCCGAGGCGATTATCGATGCGGTAGTTCAGCAGGCGTGGGCGCAAATGGTGGCGCGCTTCGGCCAGCCAAAACATCTGCGTGAGCGGGAAGGGCGCGGGTTTGCCGTCATCGGCTACGGCAAGCTTGGCGGCTGGGAGCTTGGCTACAGTTCCGATCTGGATTTAGTTTTCCTGCACGACTGCCCGGCAGATGTGATGACCGACGGCGAGCGCGAAATCGACGGACGCCAGTTTTATCTCCGTCTGGCCCAGCGCGTTATCCACTTATTCAGTACCCGCACCTCGTCCGGCATTCTGTATGAGGTGGATGCCCGCCTTCGTCCATCTGGCGCGGCAGGGATGCTTGTCACAACGGCGGAGGCCTTTGCTGACTATCAGCAACATGAGGCCTGGACGTGGGAGCATCAGGCTCTGGTTCGCGCCCGTATCGTTTACGGCGATCCGCTTTTGAACCGTGAGTTTGATGCCATCCGCCGTGAAATTTTGTCCCGCCCGCGTGAAGGTGAAAAACTACAAACAGAAGTGCGTGAAATGCGCGAAAAAATGCGCGCCCACCTGGGGGATAAACACCGTGGACGCTTTGATATTAAAGCGGATCGGGGTGGGATCACCGACATTGAATTTATCACGCAGTATCTGGTTTTGCGTTATGCGGCACAGGCTCCAAAGTTAACGCGCTGGTCCGATAACGTACGCATTCTGGAATTAATGGCGCAAAACGACATTATGAGTGATGACGAAGCGCGAGCGCTGACCCATGCTTACGTCACGTTGCGCGATGAGCTACACCATCTGGCCTTGCAGGAACTGCCGGGTAATGTGGCGCCAGATGCGTTTACCGCCGAGCGCGAGCAGGTTGAGCGCAGCTGGCAAGCGTGGCTGGACGAGGCGCAAACGCGCGCGCAGACGTAATTGTGATATTATCTCGCGCAAAATTTTTTCCCTCTCTGGAGAGTCAGGAATGAAAGTAACGCTGCCCGAATACAGCCGTGCAGGCGTCATGGTGGTTGGTGATGTAATGCTCGATCGCTACTGGTATGGCCCAACCAGCCGTATTTCCCCGGAAGCCCCGGTGCCGGTGGTGAAAGTGGAAACCATTGAAGAACGCCCTGGCGGCGCTGCCAACGTGGCGATGAATATCGCTTCGCTCGGCGCGAATTCCCGCCTGGTTGGGCTGACCGGCATCGATGACGCCGCGCGCGCGTTAAGCCAGACGCTGGCGGGTGTGAACGTCAAATGCGACTTTGTTTCAGTTCCGACTCATCCCACGATTACCAAGCTGCGCGTGCTTTCCCGCAACCAGCAGCTGATCCGTCTGGACTTTGAAGAAGGTTTTGAAGGCGTTGATCCTGAGCCGCTGCACGAACGCATTAATCAGGCCTTGCCGCACATTGGCGCGCTGGTGCTTTCTGATTACGCGAAAGGGGCGCTGGCAAGTATTCGCCAGATGATTAGCCTTGCTCGCGCGGCCAACGTACCGGTGCTTATCGATCCCAAAGGGACCGATTTCGAGCGCTACCGCGGCGCAACGCTTTTGACACCTAATCTTTCTGAGTTTGAAGCGGTGGTGGGTAAATGCAAAAGCGAAGCTGAACTGGTGGAGCGCGGCATGCAGTTAATTACGGATTACGATCTGTCCGCGCTGCTGGTGACGCGTTCAGAGCAGGGTATGACGCTGTTGCAGCCCGGCCTTGAGCCGGTTCATCTGCCGACTCTGGCGCAGGAAGTATACGATGTGACCGGTGCAGGCGATACGGTAATCGGCGTACTGGCGGCAACGCTTGCGGCGGGTAACTCTCTGGAAGAAGCCTGCTACTTTGCTAATGCGGCGGCGGGTGTGGTCGTCGGCAAACTCGGTACGTCGACCGTTTCCCCGATTGAACTGGAAAACGCGGTACGTGGCCGGGCTGATACCGGTTTTGGCGTGATGACCGAAGCAGAACTGAAAGTTGCCGTTGCCAGCGCGCGTAAACGCGGCGAGAAAGTCGTCATGACCAATGGCGTGTTCGACATTCTGCATGCGGGCCACGTTTCTTATCTGGCGAACGCGCGCAAACTTGGCGACCGTCTGATTGTGGCCGTAAACAGCGATGCTTCAACCAAACGTCTGAAAGGGGAAACCCGCCCGGTAAATCCGCAGGATCAGCGTATGATCGTGCTGTCCGCGCTGGAAGCGGTGGACTGGGTTGTGCTGTTTGAGGAAGATACCCCGCAGCGCCTGATCGGTGAGATCCTGCCGGATCTGCTGGTGAAAGGCGGCGACTACAAGCCTGACGATATCGCCGGCAGTAAAGAAGTGTGGGCGAACGGCGGCGAAGTCATGGTTCTGAATTTTGAAGACGGGTGTTCAACCACCAATATCATTAAAAAAATCCAAAGCCATGAAGCATAAAAAAACGCCCCTGGCGGGGGCGTTCAGACTGATGACAAACTCTCAACCAACACAGGTTGAACGTCTACCGAAGAGTAAAAAAATAAGGAAAATCAACGGATTGATTTCCGGCTGATAACCACAAAGAAGGAAAAAGCACGCTTTTTCCTTCTTTGTCAGCAACCTAAACGCCCCTGGCGGGGCGATTTTTACATCTGTGGTTCTGTTGGTGGAACTACAGCCGGCACCGGTGCGGCTGCCGGGCGATTTTCCAGCTCGCTTAAACGCTGCTCCAGCAACGCCATTTTTTCCCGGGTACGCAGCAGCACCTGCGTCTGCACGTCAAACTCTTCACGGCTCACCAGATCCAGGCGCGTTAACTGTGCCTGCAAAACCTGACGAATTTTCTTTTCGACATCATCCCCGAACTCACGAATCCCTTTCGGCATCGATTCATGAACCTGACGGGCGATCTGCTCAATTTTTTTCGGGTCAATCATAATGGTTTCCATTTAACCTGCGTGAATAGCTTAATTGTAATACCTGATTGCCGGGTGATAAACCTCAAATGGCGTTGCCAGAGAAAATCATCGGCGCTATAGTAAGTCTGCTTATTCTCAGGGCGGGGTGAAACTCCCCACCGGCGGTAAATCAGCGTACGCTGAAAGCCCGCGAGCGCTCCGAAACGCTTCGGAGGTCAGCAGATCCGGTGTAATTCCGGGGCCGACGGTTAAAGTCCGGATGGGAGAGAGTAACGACAAAGACAGGCCCCGGCCTGCCCACGTTATTTTTTATAGCTCCTAAGACTGCCCTGATTCTGGTAACCATAATTTTAATGAGGTTTTTTTACCATGAATCAGACGCTACTTTCTGCATTTGGCACCCCGACTCAGCGCGTAGAACATGCACTTGCTGCATTGCGCGAAGGCCGCGGCGTGATGGTTCTCGATGATGAAGATCGCGAGAACGAAGGTGACATGATTTTCCCTGCCGAAACCATGACCGTTGAGCAAATGGCGCTGACCATTCGTCACGGCAGCGGCATTGTCTGCCTGTGCCTGACCGATGAACGTCGTAAACAGCTCGATCTGCCGATGATGGTTGATAATAACACCAGCGCTTACGGCACCGGTTTTACCGTCACCATTGAAGCGGCGCACGGCGTAACTACCGGCGTTTCTGCGGCTGACCGTTTGACAACCGTGCGTGCCGCTATCGCCGACAACGCTAAACCAGGCGATTTGAACCGCCCGGGACATGTATTCCCACTGCGTGCTCAGCCAGGCGGCGTGTTAACCCGTGGCGGTCATACTGAAGCGACCATTGATTTGGTTACGCTTGCAGGTTTCAAACCAGCCGGCGTGCTGTGTGAGCTGACCAACGACGATGGCACCATGGCGCGAGCGCCAGAATGCATCACCTTTGCCCGTCAGCATAACATGGCCGTCGTGACCATTGAGGATCTGGTGGCATACCGCCAGACGCACGAGCGTAAAGCCAGCTAAATGACATAAAAAAACCCGGTTAACTGCCGGGTTTTTTATTAACCTATTCCGCTCGTTTGCAGTAAGGTCAGGCTCAGCCCCATCACCGCCATACCGCAAAGCACGCCGTAGCTTGGGTTGTTATGCGGATCGATCTCTTTTGCCAGCGGCATCAGTTCATCCACCGACAGCGCCACCATAATCCCTGCGACGGCCGCCATGATTGAGGCCATTACTACCGGCGAGATCATCGTGCCAAGAACCAGCCAGGCCAGCACGCCGCCAAAAATTTCCGCAAGCCCTGAAACGCCCGCCCAGATAATCGCTTTATGCTTCGACCCCGTAGCGGCATAAACCGGACCTGCGACCGCCAGGCCTTCAGGAATGTTATGTAATGCGACAGCGAGGGCAATCCCCATCCCGAGTTCGAGATTGGAACTGGCTGTTACAAAGGTCGCAATACCTTCCGGGAAGTTGTGCAAGCTAATACCGAGCGTTAGCAGAAGCGCGGTGCGGCGCAGATTACCTGTCTGTAACGTGCCGTCCGCCAGATCCTGTGGATGTGCGTGGGGCAGGCTACGGTCGAGCGCAAAATAGCCCATTAGCCCGAGAACAAACATGCCGTAACCCAACACGGGGGACATGCCTGCGGTATGCAGCGCCGCCGGCAGCATTTCCATTAGTGAAATAAGCAGCATAATTCCGGCGGCAAATCCGAGCGAAAAAGCCAGTACCCGATTCGACGGCTTCTGGCCGATTACACCCAAAACGGCGCCGATAAAAGTGGCCCCTCCGGCTAACAGGGTCAGGATCAAGGGTACGGACATTTACGGTTCCTCATCGCAACATTCAAATTTTCTGACGATCTTCATCATGCTTATCTGAGTTCTTCCCATGCCGATTGGGCGTAATGTTGTGCCATCAGATTTTATCCGCTTAAGGACACGACGATGACTGCCCAACGTATGCCCGCGCTATTCCTTGGTCACGGAAGCCCGATGAACGTGCTGGAAGATAACCACTATACCCAGACCTGGCGTCATTTGGGAGAAACACTGCCACGTCCGAAAGCGATTGTGGTGATATCTGCACACTGGTTCACGCGTGGTACCGGCGTAACCGCGATGGAAGCGCCAAAAACCATCCATGATTTTGGCGGGTTCCCGCAGGCGTTGTATGACACGCATTATCCGGCGCCGGGTTCTCCGGAACTGGCGCAGCAGCTTGTCGATCTGCTGGCACCGAATCCTGTCACGCTGGATAAAGGAGCCTGGGGATTCGACCATGGCTCATGGGGCGTGCTGATAAAAATGTACCCGAAAGCGGATATCCCGATGGTGCAGTTAAGTATCGACAGCACGAAGCCGGTTGTCTGGCATTATGAGGCTGGTCGAAAACTGGCTGCGCTGCGTGAGCAGGGAGTGATGCTGGTTGCCAGCGGCAACGTGGTGCATAACCTGCGTACCGCTCGCTGGCATGGTGAAAACACGCCTTATCCGTGGGCCAGCGCTTTCAATCAGTATGTGAAAGATAATCTCACCTGGCAGGGGCCAGCGGCAGAGCATCCGCTGGTGAACTATCTGCAACATGAGGGTGGATCGCTATCGAACCCGACGCCAGAACATTACCTGCCTTTGCTGTATGTGCTTGGCGCGTGGGACGGGGAAGAGCCTGTTACGATCCCGGTGGACGGCATTGATATGGGATCGTTGAGTATGCTTTCGGTGCAGATTGGTTGATAAAAAAGGCGCGATAAACGCGCCTTGAGACTGATGACGAACCTTCCAGGTTCACAAGACTAAAGGGTGTCGTCATTTAAAAATAAGCAAAATCAATTCATTGATTTTCGGCTGATAACCACAAAGGAGGGAAAACCACGCTTTTCCTTCTTTGTCAGCAATCTGAAGGCGCGGATAAACGCGCCTTTTTCTTACTCTACAAACACATGCGGGTAGAAGCGTGAAAGATCCTGCGTGATAAGCTCGCGGTCTTCACGAATGCCGATCCCGGCAGGTTGATCGTTGATAAGCCAGCTACCGATAAGCGTGTAGCTATCGCCAAATTTTGGCAGTTGGTAAAATTGCTGGACGATCATACCTTCTTCGCCGTAAGGGCCATCGACGCGGGCAACTTCCTGACCGTTCTCGATGATTTTCACGTTTGCCCCTTCGCGGGAGAAAATAGGTTTAACGACGTATTTATCCATTGCCGGATAGTCATCTTCTGCAAAGTAAGCTGGCAGCAGATTAGGGTGATCCGGGAACATTTCCCACAGCATCGGCAGCAGCGCTTTGTTGGAGATAATGCTTTTCCAGGCAGGTTCCAGCCAGCGTACGCCAGCATCTTCAAGCTTGGTGGAGAACATCTCGCGCAGCATGTATTCCCACGGATAGAGCTTGAAGAGATTGCTGATAACCCGATCCTGCAGGTCGGTAAACTGGCCTTTTTCGCCCAGGCCTATCTCCTCCATATAGACGAACTCGCTGGCTACATCGGCTTCAGCGGCGCAATCCTGCAGGTACTGTACGGTACCGCGATCTTCTACCGTGTCCTGGCAGCAGGCGAAATGCACCAGGTTGAAGCCGTGCAGCTGTTTCAACTCGGCAAAGCGTTCGATGATCTTTTCTTGCAGGCTGTTGAACTGATCGCTATCCGCTGGCAGATTTCCTGCCTGCGTCTGATCCTCGAGCCAGATCCACTGGAAGAACGCGGCTTCGTAAAGGGAAGTTGGCGTGTCGGCATTGTTTTCCAGCAGCTTAGGTTCACCCACGCCATCCCACGCCAGATCGAGGCGGGAATAAAGCGAAGGCTGCTGGGTACGCCAGGACTGACGCACAAACTCCCAGGTGTGTTTCGGGATGCGGAACTTAGCCAACAGCTCGTCGCTGCTTACCACTTTTTCAACAACCTGCAGACACATCTGGTGCAGCTCTGCCGTGACATCTTCCAGGCGTTCGACCTGCGGGAGCGTTAGTTTGTAATAAGCGTCTTCACACCAGTACGGCTCGCCGTACATGGTATGGAAGTTAAAACCATATTCCGTGGCTTTTTCGCGCCAGTCCGGGCGTTCGCTAATGGTGATTCTTTCCATAATCCTTAGCCGCCCATTGAACGGGAGGAACCGGTAGCGCTGCTGCGCTGCATTGAAGTCTGCTTCGCGACAGATTCGCCAAAGCCGCCGCGCGTGACCGTGCTGGTGGTGGCAGGTTTCGGCGCCAGCGCGGTTTTCGGAACGGTAGCGGTACGGCCAGGCGTTGCCGCGCCGTAGCTCTTACCGCTGGCATCGGCATATTTACCGTAAGCCGGGCTGGCCGGGTTTTTGGACGAGAACAGAGGCTGCTGGGCAAAGCCCGCGCCACCGCCCATCAGACGGCCCATCATGTAACCGGCCATCAACGGCATCCAGAAGCTGCCGCTCTGTTGAGTCTGCGCCTGATTTTCACCCGCCATACTGGCCTGGGCAGGTGCCGGCTGGCACTGTCCTTCACCAAACTCAGCGATACATTCTTCACGGGAAGCGTATTTAGGCGCGGTGCGCTCTGCTTCTTTTAAGGCGTTATTGTAGGAGGTGGTGCATTCCGCGCTCTTGCCAGGGTTTGCCTGGGCACAGTCATCCGCGTTCTGGTACATGGAGACTGTTTCGTCGTTCTGTTCACAGCCCGCAAGCATAAATACGGCGGTAACGGCTAGCGCAACCGGCGTTAAATGTCTGGCGTTCCAGCTTTTACGGAACGACGCGTGGTTTATAGTTTTTGTCCGTTTCATTTATCAGTCCTGAGCCCAAAGGAATAGCGAATGTTGTGCTTAGGATAGGGGATGAATGGTTGAAATTAAAGCGATGGCGGATGATTGCGAGCGATTGCGGGGGGATCTTTACGTTGCCTTACGTTCAGGAGCGCAAGTTGTGACAGGGGTATGCTGGCATACCCCTTTTAGTGTGACTACTTCCCGAATGGATTACGAGAATTGCTGCCGGTCGCTTTTACAGGCTGCGCAGCAGGAGCGGACTGAGCGGATGCTTCAGTACCGGTTGCAGCGTTATCCGCACTGAAATTATCCACGCGGGCATTCTGTTCCGGCGTTTCTGGCGCCACGCTTTCTGGCGTGGTGGGCACTGGCTGACCCAGCGTAGCGTTAAGCGCAACCAGGTCTTGCTCGTTAAGCGTACCCAGAGCTTGCTTAATATTAAGCTGGTTGATCAGGTAGTTATAGCGTGCGCTGGAAAGCTGTTGCTTCGCATTATACAGCGTCGTGGTGGCGTCCAGCACATCAACAATGGTGCGCGTGCCCACGGAATAACCTGCTTCCATCGCATCGAAAGAGCTTTGCGCAGACACAACGGCCTGTTTGTAAGCATTGATGGTGCTGATAGAGGCGTTCACGTTGTTAAAGGAAGATCGAACGGTTTGCACAACGCTACGGTGCGCGCTTTCAAGCTGCTCGCTGGCGCCGACAAAGCTGTACTGCGCTTGTTTAACCTGTGAGGTCACCGAGCCACCGCTGTACAACGGCAGGGAGAAGTTCAGGCCGATTTTATTCTGGCCCATATTGCTGTCGTCGTATTGGGTGCCATTGGTTCTTGAGCCGCTGTAGCTGGTGTCAGACACACCGGTGGACGCGGTCAGACCGACGGTTGGCATATGGCCTGTTTGCGCATAGCGAATTTGTTCACGAGCCAGATCCTGAGAAAGGCGGGCCTGCAGCAGCGACAGGTTACGTTTTTCAGCTTCCTGCAGCAGGTTATTTACCGCATCCGGCTTGTTGGTTTTAAAACCATCAACGTTCAAAGAAGCCAGGGAAGGATAGTAGTTGCCGGTAACCTGACGCAGATTTTCTACCGCGTTATCCAGGTTGTTACGCGCGGTCACTTCGTTTGCCAGCACGTTATCGTACTGCGAGCGGGCGTTCTGTACATCGGTAATGGCTACAAGGCCTACGTTAAAGCGCTGGGTCGTCTGATCTAACTGACGGTAAATCGCCTGTTTCTGCGCTTCGGTATAGGAGAGTGCATCAATGGCGCTCAGCACGTTAAAATAGGCCGTCGCGGTGTTCAGGATCAGCGTTTGCTGGTCGGTCTGGTAGGTGACATCCTGGATACCAGCAGATTTTTCCTGCAGGGTCAGCGCACGCCATTTCGACATATCAAAAATGGTTTGTGACAAAGACAAAGAGGCGCTGGTGGCGTTGGAGTTTACGCCATTCGCATCGCGATAGCCGTTGCTGTAGGTATAATCTGCACCAAGGCCGAGCTGCGGTAATAACGGGCTGCGTGCTTCGTTAATTTTTTCGAATGCGGCGTCACGGTCTGCAGCGGATCTACGTAAGTCCGGGTTGCTAAGACGCGCCTGCTGATAAACCTGCATCAGGTTTTCCGCCTGGCTCATGGCGCTGAAACCCGTTAGGCTCAGACCGATAAGGATTGGGAGCAGTTTCTTCATGTGCATTCCTTGTTGTGAAGCAAAATTGTTTTTGTTAGCGCTGTTTGAGGCGAAATATTTGCCGATTCTAGCAGAGTCCGCCAACGGGGTTGGTTGGCGTAAAGTGCCATCCGTCCGGAATTTCCAACAATCTATCACATCGATAAGGAAACGGTAGTTAATCGGGGTTGAAATTGCTCATTTCGTTACCATAAGCCATCAGGACACCATTATGTGTAAGCCTAAAAATAAGCTGGTCACGTTAGCCAAAAACGATGTGGAAATTATTGCACGGGAAACGCTTTATCGCGGCTTTTTTTCACTGGATCTTTATCGGTTCCGTCATCGTTTATTCAACGGCGAAATGAGCGGTGAAGTTCGGCGTGAAATTTTTGAACGCGGGCACGCCGCAGTGCTGCTACCCTATGACCCTGTGCGTGATGAAGTGGTGCTGATCGAGCAGATTCGCATTGCCGCTTACGACACAAGCGACACGCCATGGCTGCTTGAGTTAATTGCCGGCATGATTGAAGAAGGCGAAAGCGTCGAGGATGTGGCGCGACGGGAAGCCGTAGAAGAAGCAGGATTACTGGTTGGGCGCACAAAAGCCGTGCTCAGCTACCTGGCAAGCCCCGGAGGAACCAGCGAGCGCTCCTCCATACTCGTGGGCGAAGTGGATGCCACCACCGCTGAAGGTATTCACGGTCTGGTGGATGAAAACGAAGATATTCGTGTTCATGTGGTGAGCCGGGAAAAGGCTTACCAGCTAGTAGAAGAGGGGTACATTGACAATGCTGCTTCAGTCATCGCTTTGCAATGGCTGCAACTGCATTATGAGAAACTGCGAAATGAGTGGAACGACTAACTATGAAGCGCTATACGCCTGACTTTCCTGAAATGATGCGCCTGTGCGAAACCAATTTCGCCCAGCTGCGCCGCCTGCTGCCGCGTAACGATGCGCCAGGTGAAAACGTAACCTATCAGGTTAATAGCGCCCGATATCGGCTGACCGTCCTTGAGTCCACCCGCTACACTACGCTTGTTGAAATAGAACAGACCGCGCCCAGCGTGAGCTACTGGAGCCTGCCATCCATGTCCGTTAGGCTTTACCATGACGCGATGGTCGCGGAAGTGTGTTCAAGCCAGCAGATCTTCCGCTTCAAAGCACGTTATGATTATCCTAATAAAAAGTTGCATCAGCGCGACGAAAAGCATCAAATTAACCAGTTTCTTGCTGATTGGCTGCGCTACTGTTTAGCGCATGGAGCGATGGCGGTTCCGGTTTGTTAGAGAGAGTGAAACCTAAGGACACCATTTGGAAAGCCTGTTAAATCTTCCTGTGGCCGGTGGGGGCCGTATCAGGATACTGCAAATTACCGATACCCACCTATTCTCTGGAAAGGATGAAACGCTGCTTGGCATCAACACCTGGGAGAGTTATCAGGCGGTGCTCGCCGCTATCCTCGAGCAGGCGCAGCATTGCGATCTGATTGTCGCCACCGGGGATCTTGCCCAGGATCATAGCGCGCAAGCCTATCAGCACTTTGCTGAGGGAGTTGCACGAATCGCTGCGCCCTGCGTCTGGCTGCCGGGCAATCATGACTTTCAACCGGCCATGTACGGCGCGCTACAGGATGCGGGGATCTCTCCCTCGAAACTTGTCTATATCGGCGATAGCTGGCAAGTCGTCCTGTTGGACAGCCAGGTCTTTGGCGTACCTCATGGCGAGCTGAGCGATTATCAGCTTGAATGGCTGGAACGTAAACTAGCCGCCGCGCCTGAACGTCACACGCTCTTATTGCTTCATCATCATCCGGTGCCGGCTGGATGTAGCTGGCTCGATCAACACAGCCTGCGTAACGCGCAAGAGCTGGATAACGTGCTGGTCAATTTCCCTCGGGTTAAGACCTTGCTGTGCGGGCACATTCATCAGGAATTAGACCTCGACTGGAACGGTCGTCGTATGCTGGCCACGCCTTCTACCTGCGTGCAGTTTAAGCCCCACAGCGCCAACTTCATGCTGGACACCATTGAGCCAGGCTGGCGCTGGGTGGAACTGCATCCGGACGGCGTCGTTACCACCGAGGTATGCCGTCTGAAAGGCGCAGTATTTAACCCTGATACCGCTTCAGAAGGGTACTGATGTCAGCATTACTCTACCTGCACGGCTTCAACAGTTCTCCGCGTTCAGCAAAGGCGACCAGCCTGCAGGCGTGGCTTGCGGACTGCTATCCGCATATAGAGATGATAGTGCCTCAGCTACCGCCATACCCTGCCGATGCGGCAGATCTGCTGGAATCGCTGGTGCTTGAGCACGGCGGCGAGCCGCTTGGCGTGGTAGGTTCTTCATTAGGCGGGTACTACGCCACCTGGCTGTCGCAATGTTTTATGCTGCCCGCCGTAGTGGTAAACCCGGCGGTAAGGCCCTTTGAACTGCTGGCGGATTATCTCGGCACCAACGAGAACCCCTACACCGGCCAGCAATATGTGCTAGAGTCTCGCCATATTTACGATCTTAAAGTCATGCAGGTTGACCCGCTTGAAGCGCCCGATCTCATCTGGCTGCTGCAACAGACGGGTGACGAAGTGCTTGATTACCGCCAGGCGGTGGCTTACTACACCTCCTGTCGCCAGACGGTTGAATCCGGCGGCAATCACGCCTTTGTGGGCTTCGAAGATTATTTCACACAGCTTGTCGACTTCCTCGGTCTGCATTGAGGCCGGGTCGGCCGATTCCCTGTTTCGCTATCTGAACGAATAAACCATGACGCAATCCAGTTATAACGCCGATGCCATTGAGGTTCTCACCGGGCTTGAGCCGGTTCGCCGCCGTCCGGGGATGTACACCGACACCTCACGTCCAAACCATTTGGGCCAGGAAGTCATTGATAACAGCGTGGATGAAGCGCTGGCAGGCCATGCTAAGCGTGTTGATGTCATTCTTCATGCTGACCAGTCATTAGAGGTTATCGATGACGGACGCGGTATGCCGGTGGATATTCACCCCGAAGAAGGCGTGCCCGCGGTCGAACTGATCCTCTGCCGCCTGCACGCGGGGGGAAAATTCTCCAACAAAAACTATCAGTTCTCCGGCGGTCTGCACGGGGTAGGGATTTCCGTCGTTAACGCCCTGTCCAGACGTGTGGAAGTTACCGTGCGCCGCGATGCCCAGGTCTACAGTATCGCCTTTGAAAACGGCGACAAAGTGCAGGATTTGAAAGTTGTCGGCACCTGCGGCAAACGCAATACCGGCACCAGCGTTCACTTCTGGCCGGATGAAAAATTCTTCGACAGCCCGCGCTTCTCCGTTTCACGCTTAAGCCACCTGTTGAAAGCTAAAGCGGTGCTCTGTCCGGGCGTTGAAATTACCTTTACCGATAAAGTTAATAATACCGAACAGCGCTGGTGCTACGAAGCCGGGCTGAAGGATTATCTGAGCGAAGCGGTAAACGGGCTTATTACGCTGCCGGAGGCGCCGTTTATCGGCAACTTTGCAGGCGATACTGAAGAAGTTGACTGGGCGCTGCTGTGGCTGCCGGAAGGCGGTGAACTGCTGACCGAAAGCTACGTTAACCTGATCCCAACCATGCAGGGCGGTACGCACGTCAACGGCCTGCGCCAGGGCCTGCTTGACGCGATGCGTGAATTTTGCGAATACCGCAATATCCTGCCGCGTGGGGTCAAACTCTCGGCGGATGATATCTGGGAACGCTGCGCCTACGTGCTTTCTGTAAAAATGCAGGATCCGCAGTTTGCCGGCCAGACCAAGGAACGCCTCTCATCCCGCCAGTGCGCCGCTTTTGTCTCCGGCGTGGTGAAAGATGCATTTAGCCTGTGGCTGAACCAGAACGTTCAGGCTGCGGAGCAGCTGGCGGAGCTGGCGATTTCCAGCGCCCAGCGTCGTATGCGCGCGGCCAAAAAAGTGGTGCGTAAAAAGTTAACCAGCGGCCCGGCGTTGCCCGGCAAACTGGCCGACTGTACCGCGCAGGATCTCAGCCGCACCGAACTCTTTCTTGTCGAAGGGGATTCCGCAGGCGGCTCGGCAAAACAGGCACGCGATCGTGAATATCAGGCGATCATGCCGCTGAAAGGTAAGATCCTGAACACGTGGGAAGTCTCTTCTGATGAAGTGCTGGCCTCGCAGGAGGTGCACGACATTTCTGTGGCGATCGGTATCGATCCTGACAGCGAAGATTTAAGCCAGCTACGCTACGGTAAGATCTGTATCCTCGCGGATGCGGACTCCGATGGCCTGCATATCGCTACGCTGCTGTGCGCGCTGTTTGTGCGCCACTTTCGCTCGCTGGTCAGAGACGGTCACGTTTACGTGGCGATGCCGCCGTTGTACCGTATCGATCTGGGTAAAGAAGTGTACTACGCGCTCGATGAAGAAGAGAAAGCTGGTGTGCTGGAACAGCTTAAGCGTAAGAAGGGCAAGCCGAACGTACAGCGCTTTAAAGGTTTGGGTGAAATGAACCCGCTGCAGCTGCGCGAAACCACGCTCGATCCGAATACGCGTCGTCTGGTGCAGCTCACCATCAACGACGAAGACAGCGATAAGACGTTGGCAATAATGGATATGCTGCTCGCCAAAAAACGTTCCGAAGACCGGCGTAACTGGTTACAGGAAAAAGGCGATATGGCCGAGCTGGACGTGTAGCGATACGCGAATCAGAACAAGGAAGTCGGTATAAAAACCGGCTCCCTTCAGATTGCTGACAAAGAAGGAAAAAGCGTGGTTTCTCCTTCTTTGTAGTTATTTGCCGAAAATCAACGAATTGATTTTGCTGTTAATTTAAGGGTGACATTTTTCAGAACTTCGTAAGCTATGAGGTTTGTCATCTGTCTTCTCCCTTTTTGTTTGCGAAGCGCAATATTACTTTATCGCGTCTTGCAGAATGTGGATGTGGGTATCCAGCACGTCATCTTTCACTGCGGCACTGTGGTTTTTCATGTGCGGCGTGGCGAGATGCGCTTCCAGATGGGCAACGCTTTCCCACTTCTCCAGCATAAAGATGGAATCCGGGGCGGTAGTCTGGAACGCGACCTGTGCATTATGATCGACCAGGGGCGCATAGCCGTAGCAACCTTCTTCTTCGAGCACGGTCGGAATAATTTTCGCAAACGCATCCACAACGTTCTTACGATGGTGCTGGCCCGGGCGGGTACGAATTTCAGCTATCACTGTCAACATGGCTAACTCCTTTTTGTAAGCAGGCCAACAGTTAAGCAAAAATTTCGCCGAGATGCTTGCGATATTCTGCAACAAAGCGTGGAACGTCCGGCACCTTCATGACGTCGTTAGCA
The DNA here is from genome assembly GCF_011808225.1 of Cedecea colo. Lineage (GTDB taxonomy): Bacteria > Pseudomonadota > Gammaproteobacteria > Enterobacterales > Enterobacteriaceae > Dryocola > Dryocola colo. The sequence goes on from NZ_SOYS01000003.1 coordinate 300,496, forward strand.
ATAAAGGTTGGCAGGCCTTTCATACCCAGAAATTCGTTGGCTTTATGGAACGGCAGGTACACACCGTCAACGCCGACGCCGTGGAAAAATTGCTCTTTATCTTCAAAGGCCTGTAGCGGCGCGTTCCAGGTCAGGGAAAGCAGATAGGTTTTGCCCTGAATCAGGCCGCCGGAACCGTATTTCTTTTCAGCATCAGAGCGGGTGCGGCCATCGCTGGCATACAGCGAGCCGTGACCTTCGGTGAAGACATCATCAATGTACTTCTTCATGGTCCAGGGGGCGCCCATCCACCAGCCGGGCATCTGGTAAATTACGGTGTCGGCCCAAAGGTATTTTTCGACCTCGGCTTTTGCGTCGTACTCGCCGTCCGTGCGGGTAACCTGAACGTCGTGTCCGAGATCGCGCAAATAGCTTTCCGCGACTTCGGTCAGGGTATCGTTTAGCTGGCCGTTAGAGTGGGCGAATTTTTTCGCGCCGTTGATAATCAGGATATTGCTCATCGTCGTTCCTCGAATCATTGCGTTTGGCTCGGAGTCTAACGCGAACGTCATCACCTTAGAATGGTCAGAATGTGCAAAGTCTTTTGCCAGACGAGCAATAATCTTCCGACTGCTGGGTTATCCGCAGCCGCTGCCAGAGCGCTTCAACGTGCCTGGTGCGATTCAATAAAAAAAGCGTTTTTACGTATCGAGGTTAAGATCGTATTAAGATCTTTGTGTTTTACGACATACCGATGAGGGAAATAAAGGATGAAAAAAATAGCCGCTATACTGACCGTACTCGCTATTTCCGCCGCACCTGCAATAGCTGCGAACCAAGGTGGTTTTGTGGATCCGAACGCGCCAGCTACAGCGCAGCAGGCGCCTGCATCTGGTGGGTTTGTTGGCCCAACGGGTACGGTAACCACGGCAGAAAAAGCCAAAACGTTTTCTGACGACACCCGGGTTACGCTGCGCGGCAAGATTGAACAGCGTATAGGCGGGGATCACTACGTCTTCCGGGATGCTTCCGGCACGGTAAATGTGGACATCGATAACAAGCGCTGGAACGGGCAGACCATTACTCCAAAGGATACCGTGGAGATCCAGGGCGAAGTGGACAAAGACCAGAATTCTGTTGAAATTGACGTCAAGCAAATCACCATAATGAAGTAAAGTCGCAACGAGCCGTCTGATGCGGCTCGCTTTAGATGGCTGACAAAGAAGGAAAAAGCGTGGTTTTTCCTTCTTTGTGGTTATCAGCCGAAAATCAATCCGTTGATTTTCCTTATTTTTTATTCGGTGGTATAGGTTCAACCTGTGCTGGTTGAGCGTTTATCATCAGTCTGCAACGAGCCGTCTGGTGCGGCTCGCTCTCTTTTATTCACCGGCGTTAAACCTCCGTGCAAAGCTATTCCTTCCTGTGACTCGGCAGGCCAGATAAGGTACTATCGGCGGCAATTATGCCGTTTGTGGCCACACTCGGCTCGTCAGTTTGAGGATGAATAATTAATGAGTGATTTAACTCATGATGGTGCAGAGCGCCTTGCGCTGCACGAATTCACGGAAAATGCCTATCTCAACTATTCCATGTACGTCATCATGGACCGCGCGTTGCCGTTTATTGGCGATGGGCTTAAGCCCGTGCAGCGCCGTATCGTCTATGCCATGTCGGAGTTGGGACTCAGCGCCAGCGCTAAATTCAAAAAATCTGCCCGCACCGTAGGCGACGTGCTGGGTAAATACCATCCGCACGGCGACAGTGCCTGCTACGAAGCAATGGTGCTGATGGCGCAGCCTTTCTCTTATCGCTATCCGCTGGTGGACGGGCAGGGGAACTGGGGCGCGCCGGACGACCCGAAATCCTTCGCGGCGATGCGTTATACCGAATCGCGCCTGTCTAAATACGCAGAAGTGCTGCTGGGTGAGCTGGGCCAGGGCACCGTTGACTATACGCCGAACTTTGACGGCACGCTCCAGGAGCCAAAAACGCTGCCTGCGCGTCTGCCAAACATTCTGCTGAACGGCACCACCGGTATTGCGGTCGGGATGGCGACGGATATTCCACCGCACAACCTGCGGGAAGTGGCGAAAGCCGCCATTACGCTTATCGATCGGCCAAAAACAACTCTCGATGAGCTGCTGGATATCGTTCATGGCCCGGATTACCCGACCGAAGCCGAAATCATCACGCCGCGTGCTGAAATCCGTAAAATTTACCAGAACGGCCGTGGTTCTGTGCGTATGCGCGCCGTATGGAAAAAAGAAGAAGGCGACGTGGTGATCAGCGCGCTGCCGCATCAGGTTTCTGGCGCTCGCGTGCTGGAGCAAATCGCCAGCCAGATGCGCGCCAAAAAGTTGCCGATGGTTGAAGACCTGCGCGACGAATCCGATCATGAAAACCCGACGCGTCTGGTGATTGTGCCGCGTTCAAACCGCGTGGACATGGATCAGGTGATGAACCACCTGTTCGCCACCACCGACCTTGAGAAGAGCTATCGCGTTAACCTCAATATGATCGGTCTGGATAATCGTCCGTCGGTGAAAAATCTGCTCGAAATTCTCAGCGAGTGGCTGGTTTACCGTCGCGATACGGTGCGTCGTCGCCTGAATTACCGTCTCGAAAAAGTGCTCAAGCGCCTGCATATCCTTGAAGGTTTGCTGAAGGCATTCCTCAATATTGATGAAGTGATTCATATCATCCGTACCGAGGATGAGCCGAAGCCGGTGCTGATAGAGCGGTTTGCGCTGAGCGAAACGCAGGCTGAATCTATCCTTGAGTTGAAATTACGCCATCTTGCCAGGCTCGAAGAGATGAAAATCCGCGGCGAGCAGAGCGAGCTGGAAAAAGAGCGCGACCAGCTGCAGAGCATCCTGGCCTCCGAGCGCAAAATGAACACGCTGCTGAAGAAAGAGCTACAGGCCGATTCCGATGCCTATGGCGACGATCGTCGTTCCCCGCTGCACGAGCGCGGAGAAGCTAAAGCGATGAGCGAACATGATATGACGCCATCCGAGCCGGTGACGATTGTGTTATCGCAAATGGGCTGGGTGCGCAGCGCCAAAGGGCATGACATTGACGCGCAGGGGCTTAACTACAAAGCGGGCGATAGCTATCTGGCTTCCGCGAAGGGCAAGAGCAACCAGCCGGTAGCGTTTATCGATTCAACAGGGCGCAGCTATGCGCTTGACCCGATCACGCTGCCTTCGGCGCGTGGGCAGGGCGAACCGTTAACAGGCAAGCTCACGCCGCCGCCGGGCGCTACCGTAGAGCATGTGATGATGGCCCCGGACGAGCAGAAACTGCTGATGGCTTCCGACGCGGGCTATGGCTTCGTTTGTACTTTCAACGATCTGGTTTCGCGTAACCGTGCAGGTAAGCTGCTGATTTCCTTGCCGGAGAACGCACGGGTGTTGCCGCCAATGGAAATCACCAGTGAAGACGATATGCTGATGGCGATCACCGCCGTTGGGCGTATGCTGATGTTCCCGGTGAGCGATCTGCCGCAGCTGTCGAAGGGGAAAGGCAATAAAATTATCTCCATTCCATCCGCAGAAGCGGCGAAAGGGGAAGATAAGCTGGCGCATCTGTTTATTCTGCCGCCACTCAGCACCGTTACGCTGCACGTGGGCAAACGTAAGATTAAACTGCGTCCGGAAGAACTTCAGAAAATTACCGGCGAGCGTGGACGTCGCGGTACGCTGATGCGCGGCCTGCAACGCATTGATCGTGTGGAAGTTGATTCGCCGGTTCGCGCAGGCGTTGGCGACAGCGAAGAGTAGCCGATGTCGGGCGGCAGTATTGTCGCCCGAACGGTGTGTTTTGCGCTAAAGCAGGTCATACTTGTTAGCGGTTCAGGTTTCAGAGGTCGTTATGCTATCCATCGTTCGTTTTATTATTGTTGTGATTTATTGCATCCTGGTATGCATTTTAGGCTGCATCTACTGCTTATTTAGCCCGCGTAATCCGCGCCATGTGGCGACTTTCGGCCATCTCTTTGGGCGTCTTGCGCCGGTATTTGGCCTGAAGGTAGAAACCCGTTTACCCGCAGGCGCTGAAAACCACCCGACCGCAATTTATATCGGTAACCACCAGAATAATTTCGATATGGTTACCGCTGCGAACATTGTGCAGCCGCCAACGGTCACCGTGGGCAAGAAAAGCCTGCTGTGGATCCCTTTCTTTGGGCAGTTATACTGGTTAGCCGGCAACCTGTTGATCGACAGGGATAACCGAGCCAAAGCGCACAGCACTATCTCACAGGTTGTGTCGCAAATGCAGAAACGCAACATATCCGTGTGGATGTTCCCGGAGGGAACCCGCAGTCGTGGGCGCGGATTGCTGCCGTTTAAAACCGGCGCCTTTCATGCCGCTATTGCTGCCGGCGTACCGGTAATTCCGGTGTGCGTTTCCAACACCAGTAATAAAATTAAATTAAACCGGTGGAATAACGGCCTGGTGATTGTCGAAATGCTGCCGCCGATAGATACCAGCCAGTATGGTAAAGAGCAGGTGCGTAAACTGGCAACGCACTGCCGCGAAATTATGATGGCGAAAATCGAAGCGTTAAATAAAGAAGTGGCGGAGCGCGAAGCATCCGACACGGTAGAAAAAAAACAGGCGAACTGATCGCTTTATGACGGGGGTTTTCCCTCTGACGGTACGGTTTGTACCGCCCCCCACGTTTTATCTTACATGGAGCAATTATGTCACTCAGTCGGCGTCAGTTTATGCAGGCATCGGGAGTTGCACTTTGTGCGGGTGCGTTGCCACTGAGGGCAAATGCGGCAGGGCAGCAGTTACCTTTACCCGTTCCCCCTTTGCTTGAATCCCGCCGTGGTCAGCCTCTTTTTCTGACGCTGCAACGGGCGCACTGGTCATTTACCGGCGGCGCGAAGGCGCAGGTCTGGGGGCTAAACGGCCGCTATCTGGGGCCGACTATCCGCGTCTGGAACGGCGACGATGTGAAGATGATTTACAGCAATCGCCTGCAGGAAAATATCGGCATGACGATCGCCGGCCTTCAGGTGCCGGGGCCTTTAATGGGCGGTGCGCCGCGCATGATGTCGCCGAACGTTGACTGGGCGCCCGTGCTGCCAATTCGCCAGCAGGCCGCCACGCTTTGGTATCGCGCGAACACGCCAAACCGTTCCGCCCAGCAGGTGTATAACGGCCTGGCAGGCATGTGGCTTATTGAAGATGAAGTCAGCAAATCCTTGCCCATCCCCAGCCATTATGGCGTTGATGATTTTCCGGTCATTATTCAGGACAAGCGCCTGGACAACTTCGGCACGCCAGAGTACGTCGAACCGGGCAGCGGCGGCTTTGTTGGCGATACCCTGCTGGTTAACGGCGTGCAGGGGCCGTATGTTGAAGTTTCTCGTGGCTGGGTGCGCCTGCGTTTGCTCAACGCATCTAACGCGCGTCGCTATTTGCTGCAAATGAGCGATAACCGCCCGATGCACGTTATATCAGGCGATCAGGGTTTTTTACCGGCTCCCGTTTCGGTCAAACAGCTTTCCCTGGCGCCCGGCGAGCGACGCGAAATTCTGGTTGATATGACCGAAGGAAAAGAGGTTTCCATTACCTGCGGTGAAGCGGCGGGCATTATGGATCGCATTCGCGGCTTCTTTGAGCCTTCCGGCATTCTTATTTCTACGCTGGTGTTAACGCTGCGTCCAACTGGCCTGTTGCCGCTGGTTACGGATAGCCTGCCTATGCGCCTGCTGCCGGATGAAATTATCAACGGCAGCCCGGCACGCAGCCGGGATATTACGCTTGGCGATGAACCCGGTATTAACGGCCAGCTATGGGATATCAAACGTATCGATATTCAGACACAGCAGGGCACATGGGAGCGCTGGACCGTGCGTTCGGATATGCCGCAGTCCTTCCATATTGAAGGCGTGAGCTTCCTGATTAAAAATGTTAATGGCGCAGCACCTTTTGGCGAAGATCGCGGCTGGAAGGATACGGTCTGGGTCGATGGTCAGGTTGAGCTACTGGTTTATTTCGGCCAGCCATCCTGGGAACACTTCCCGTTTCTTTATTCCAGCCAGACGCTGGAAATGGCGGACAGGGGCTCGATTGGCCAGCTTCTGGTAAACCCTGCGCCTTAATATGTCACGCTGGCCCTTACTTTATCGTGAGGGCAAATATAACATTACATTAACCCTTCATTTATTAGCTGGAACCTGCGTATAATCGCCGGCTTTGGCTACTTTTACATCATTTTTCGGAAAGCACTATGAGCTCTATAAGCCTGATCCAGCCCGATCGCGGACTCTTTTCGTGGCCTCAGTACTGGGCGGCCTGTTTCGGCCCGGCACCGTTTTTACCCATGTCGCGCAAGGAGATGGATGAATTAGGCTGGGACAGCTGCGACATCATTCTGGTCACCGGGGATGCGTACGTTGACCATCCAAGCTTTGGCATGGCGATCTGTGGCCGCATGCTGGAGGCTCAGGGCTTCCGCGTGGGAATAATCGCCCAGCCGGACTGGAACAGCAAAGAAGACTTTATGCAGCTGGGCAAGCCGAACCTGTTCTTCGGCGTGACCGCAGGCAACATGGATTCCATGATCAACCGCTACACCGCCGACCGCAAACTGCGCCACGACGACGCTTATACGGCGGGTAACGTCGCGGGCAAGCGTCCTGACCGTGCGTCGCTGGTCTACACCCAGCGCTGTAAAGAAGCCTGGCGCGATGTGCCGGTGATCCTTGGCGGGATCGAAGCGAGCCTCAGGCGCACCGCGCACTACGACTACTGGTCCGACACCGTTCGTCGCTCCATTCTGGTGGATGCCAAAGCCGACATGCTGATCTTCGGCAACGGCGAGCGTCCGCTGGTGGAGGTGGCTCATCGTCTGGCGATGGGTGAGAAAATTGAAGCGATAAGCGATGTGCGCAACACCGCGATGATGCGTAAAGAAGCAATGCCGGGCTGGACCGGCGTGGATTCCACGCGTCTGGATACGCCGGGGCGCATCGATCCTATTCCCCATCCGTACGGCGAAGATTTACCCTGTGCTGAAACGGGCAAACCTGATGGCCCGCTTGTACAGGAGCCAAAAGCCGTTGTCGTTCAGCCGCCGCGTCCTAAGCCGTGGGAAAAAACTTACGTGCTGCTGCCGTCGTTTGAAAAAGTGAAAAACGACAAAGTGCTCTATGCACACGCCTCGCGTATTTTGCACCATGAAACCAACCCGGGCTGCGCGCGTGCGCTGATGCAAAAGCATGGCGATCGCTATATCTGGATTAACCCACCGGCCATTCCGCTTTCCACCGAAGAGATGGACGGCGTGTTTGCTCTGCCGTATAAGCGCGTGCCGCATCCGTCTTATGGCAAAGCCCGTATTCCCGCCTATGAAATGATTCGCTTCTCGGTCAATATCATGCGCGGCTGCTTCGGCGGCTGTTCATTCTGCTCAATCACCGAGCACGAAGGGCGCATCATTCAGAGTCGTTCCGAAGATTCGATCATCAATGAAATCGAAGCGATGCGCGACACGGTTCCGGGCTTTACCGGCGTGGTTTCCGACCTTGGCGGCCCGACGGCAAACATGTATATGCTGCGCTGTAAATCGCCGCGTGCTGAGCAAACCTGTCGCCGTTTGTCCTGCGTTTACCCGGACATTTGTCCGCACATGGACACCGACCACGAGCCGACCATCAATCTTTACCGTCGTGCCCGTGAGCTGCCGGGGATTAAAAAAATTCTTATCGCATCCGGTGTGCGTTATGACATCGCGGTAGAAGATCCACGTTATATCAAAGAGCTGGCGACGCACCACGTGGGTGGCTATCTGAAAATTGCCCCGGAACATACCGAAGAAGGGCCGTTGTCGAAGATGATGAAGCCGGGAATGGGCAGCTATCAGCGCTTTAAAGAGCTCTTTGACACCTATTCGAAGCAGGCAGGGAAAGAGCAATATCTGATCCCCTATTTCATCTCCGCGCATCCGGGTACGCGTGATGAGGATATGGTGAACCTTGCGCTGTGGCTGAAGAAGAATCGTTTCCGTCTGGATCAGGTGCAGAACTTTTATCCGTCTCCGCTCGCGAACTCTACCACCATGTATTACACCGGTAAGAACCCGCTGGGCAAGATAAGCTACAAAAGTGAAGAGGTCGTGGTGCCGAAGGGCGATCGCCAGCGTCGTCTGCACAAGGCGTTGCTGCGCTATCACGATCCGGCGAACTGGCCGATGATCCGTGAGGCGCTGGAAGCGATGGGTAAAAAACACCTGATTGGTGGCCGTCGCGAGTGCCTGGTACCGTCGCCAACGTTAGAAGAGATGCGTGAAGCGCGTCGTTATAACCGTAATTCAAAGCCGGCGCTGACGAAACACACGCCGATTGCGCACCAGCGTCGTCCAGCAGCCAGTGGCGCTAAGCCCGTGACTGCTCAAAAGGCTGGCGTTAAAACTGGTGCGAAGAAAAAGCCGGTTAGCGCACGCTGAAAGCAAGGTACGCCTTTACCCTAACCCTCTCCGCCGGGAGAGGGAATAAGGCTAAGACCCGAGCCCTCCTTGAGAGGGCATTTTTCTTTTCTTCTTCTCCCTCAGGAAGAGGGCCGGGGCGAGGATGGTTTTGCTTAGTCCCCAAACACATCCGGGTCAGGCCCCAGACGCTTGTTGCTGTCCAGCTTCGCAATCTCTCCTAGTTCATCTTTATCGAGACGGAAATCAAACACGTTAAAGTTCTCAACGATGCGCGACGGCGTAACCGATTTCGGGATCACCACCAGGCCGCTGTCCAGGTGCCAGCGAATAACAATCTGCGCGGGCGTTTTGCCATATTTATCCGCCAGATCGCGAATGACTTTTTGATCGAAAACGCCTTCACCGCCCTGCGCCAGCGGGCTCCATGACTCGGTCTGAATCTTGTGGGTAGCGTTCCAGGAGTGAAGCTGACGTTGCTGCAGCAGGGGATGCAGTTCAATCTGGTTGATAACCGGCGTAACGCCTGTTTCATCAATCAGCCTTTGCAGATGGTTAACCTGGAAATTACAGACGCCGATGCTTTTCGCCAGCCCCTGCTTTTGCAGTTCAATCATCCCTTTCCAGGCTTCAACATAGTGGTCTTTACTCGGTACGGGCCAGTGCATCAGGTAGAGATCGACGCTATCAAGCTGCAGTTTTTGCAGGCTCTCTTCCAGCGCCTGGCGCGGACGCTGCTGATCTTCATTCCACAGTTTTGTGGTGATGAATAACTCATCGCGCGGCAGGCCTGCATTTTTCAGGGCATTGCCCACGCCGTCTTCATTTTTGTACGCTGCGGCAGTATCAATTGAGCGATAACCGACCTCCAGAGCCTTATCAATGGCGAGCAGAACCTGATCGTTGCTGGCTTGCCATACGCCGAGGCCCAACTGAGGCATCACGTTCCCGTCCTGGAGCTTGATTACTGTTGAACTTGCCATGCGTTTCTCCTTAATGAGCGATAACACCGGGGCCAGGCTCCGGTGTAACAATTGCATTTAATTCTGGACCAAATACCCGAAAACGAAAACCAAATGGCTAAATTACTTAGCGTGCCGCTTCGTAGATACGACGGCTCACGTCAAGGGTAATATCCTGGTTCTCACCGAGCTGCGTCATGCCTTTCTCTTCAAGTTTGACCAGCAGCGCCGGGATAGTGCTGCCGTCCAGATCGTAAGCGGAAAGCCGCGTTGGCGCGCCCATTTGCTCGAAGAAATTACGCGTTGCTTCGATGGCCGCGTCGATACGTTCTTCTTCGCAACCGTTGGTAATGTTCCATACGCGCTGCGCATACTGCAGCAGTTTGGCGTGCTTCTGGGCACGTTTTTCGTTCAGCAGGGAAGGTAACACAACCGCCAGCGTTTGCGCGTGATCCAGGCCGTGCATTGCGGTCAGCTCATGACCCAGCATGTGTGTCGCCCAGTCCTGCGGTACGCCTGCCCCAATCAGACCGTTCAGCGCCATCGTTGCGGCCCACATGACGTTGGCACGCGCGTCGTAGTTTTCTGGCTCCTTGAGCGCAATCGGGCCATCTTCAATCAGCGTTAATAAGATGCCTTCTGCAAAGCGGTCCTGGATTTTAGCGTTTACCGGCCGGGTAATGTACTGCTCAACGGTGTGCACGAACGCATCTACTACGCCGTTTGCAACCTGACGTGGAGGCAGGGTATAGGTGTAAACCGGATCGAGAACAGCGAAGACGGGCTGAACGTGTTCAGACATAAACGCCTGTTTGTCACCGGTAGCACGGCGAGAAACCACGGCGCCTTTATTCGATTCAGAACCTGTTGCCGGCAGCGTCAGCACTGAGCCCATAGGGATGGCGCTTTCAACGTCTTTACCGTGAGTCAGCAGGATATTCCACGGATCTTTTTCCTGCGGGTAGTTCGCCGCAGCGGCAATGAATTTGGTGCCGTCCAGAACGGAACCGCCGCCTACCGCCAGCAGAAAGGTCACGTTCTCTTTACGCACTATTTCTACCGCTTTCATCAGCGTTTCGTAGGTTGGGTTTGGCTCAATGCCGCTGAACGCCAGCACGTCCAGGCCTTCAAGCGCGGCATAGACCTGATCCAGCACGCCATTTTTCTTTACGCTGCCGCCGCCGTAGGTGATAAGCACGCGGGCTTTCGCAGGGATCTGGTCGCGTAATTCAGCGATTGCGCCTTTACCGAACAGGATGCGGGTTGGAGTATGTAGAGTAAAGTTGTTCATTATCAGATTCCCGTTAAGTGGATGAAAAAAGATACTGTCTGTCGCTTTTTGATGACGTTCATTGTCGACTTACGGGCGCTATCGCTCAATACATATTCCTGTCTTTGTCTTGCCCATTTCTCCAGAAGACTGGAGAAAAAAGCTCACTCGTCGCACACTGTCATCGCTAAAAATCCTTGTGGAGCGGATGAAGATGAACCGGAAAACGATTTGCCAGCAGCTGACGCAAAAAATTAATTGTTTGATACAAAATGAAAATGATGCGCTTCAGGCACTGCCTGGTGTACGGCTGCTGTACGGCACAAAGCCCGGTGCCAGAACGCCGGTCATGTACGAGCCGGGGATCGTAATTCTCTTTTCCGGCCATAAAACGGGATATATAAACGATCGCGTGTTTCGCTACGACGCCAATGAATATCTTCTGCTCACCGTACCTTTACCCTTCGAATGTGAAACTTTCGCGACGCCGGAGGTACCGCTGGCTGGAATGCGTATTAACGTCGATATTTTGCAGCTTCAGGATCTGCTGATGGATATTGGCGAAGACGATCTCTTCCATCCGCAGGCTTGCTCTACGGGGATTAACTCCGCCAAACTTTCGGAGGAAATTCTTTGTGCGGTAGAGCGCCTGCTGGATGTGCTCGAACGTCCGCTGGATGCGCGTATTCTTGGCAAACAAATTATTCGCGAAATTCTCTATCATATTCTCACCGGACCACGAGGCGGGGCGTTGCTGGCGCTGGTCAGCCGTCAGACGCACTTCAGCCTGATAAGCCGCGTGCTCCGGCGCATCGAAACGCAGTACACCGAGAACCTGTCCGTTGACCAGCTTGCCGCTGAGGCAAACATGAGCGTCTCGGCGTTTCACCATAACTTTAAATCGGTAACCAGCACTTCGCCGCTGCAATACCTGAAAAGCTATCGACTGCATAAGGCGCGAATGCTGATTTTACACGACGGGCTGAAAGCCAGCACCGCAGCGGTGCGGGTGGGATATGAAAGCGCCTCGCAGTTTAGCCGCGAGTTTAAGCGCTACTTTGGCGTAACGCCGGGCGAGGATGTGGCGCGTATGCGCACGATGTAAAAACCCCGGCACGAATGGCCGGGGCCGGGAAACTATCTACGCGAGCCTAACTTTTTTTTTGAGCACGATGAACAACGTGCCGATCAAACCGGCGACCAGCAGGGCGACAGGCAGGATCATCAGGAAGGTCATCACCTGATCTTCATGGCGTTTCACAAAAGGGATCATGCTCAGCGCATAGCCAAAACTTGTCACCACGCCAACCCACAGCAGCGCGCTTAGCCAGTTAAAGAACTGGAAACGGCGGTTGCTGAGGCCGGAAATACCCGCCATGGTTGGCAGCAGGGTACGCACAAACGCCAGGAAACGCCCGGCAAGCAGCGCCAGTAGCCCATGTTTGTCGAACATATGCGTGGCTTTCTGGTGATACTGGATGGGTAGCTGTCCCAGCCAGTTTCTCACCGTTTTGGTGTTACCCAGCCAGCGGCCCTGCAAATAGCTCAGCCAGCAGCCGAGGCTCGCCGCCGTGGTCAGAATCAACATTGTCGGCACGAAATCCATTACCCCTTTGGCCACCAGCGCGCCCGCCAGCAGCAGCAGGCTGTCTCCCGGCAGGAAAGAGGCCGGCAGCAACCCATTTTCCAGAAACAGCGTCGCAAACATAACGCAATAGACAACACCGATTACATGAGGGTTTGTCAGGGCGGCAAAATCATGTTGCCAAAGCGCCTGGACGATATTTTGTATTACAGCCATGGAAAATCCTGTGGAACCGCTTAGACAGTTCGCCTGTAGTAAGGCGAGCCTTATTTTAAATACAGTGTAACGCTAAAAAGCCCGCCGCACCTTGATCGCGGGCTCAACAAATCACAGCGGCAATCAATTTCTTGTCTTTTCAGGTGTCCAAATCTGGCAATTTCAGGCTATGCGCTGGAAACCCGCATCCAGATCGGCCTGAAGATCCGCTACGTTTTCCAGTCCGATATGGACACGAACTAGCGTTCCTGAAAAATCTATCCCGCCTGCCGGGCGAATTTCCGCCACTTCCTCCGGCTGACTGGCAAGAATAAGCGATTCGTAGCCTCCCCAGGAATAAGCCATGCTGAAATAGCGGAAATGGTCGAGATACCGCTGAAGCTGTCGATCGTTTAAGCGCTTTTTCAGCACGAATGAGAACAGTCCGCTGCTGCCTGTAAAGTCACGTTTCCAGAACTCGTGGCCTCTGCTGCCGGGGAGCGCCGGATGATTCACGCGTTCGACTAACGGATGTTCAGCCAGCCATGCGGCGATTTTTAAACTGCTTTCCTGGTGCTGGCGTAAACGCACGCTCAGCGTACGCAGGCCGCGGCTGGTCATATACGCCGTGTCGGCATCCAGCATCTGGCCCATCAGATAAGAGTTCTCACGCAGCCGATCCCAACAGCGGGCGTTGGAAACCGCGGTGCCAACCATCGCGTCGGAATGCCCAATCAGGTATTTGGTGCCCGCCTGGATAGAAATATCGATACCGAAATCCAGCGCTTTAAATAAAATGCCCGCCGACCAGGTGTTATCTATCATGATGACGGCTTCAGGCGCTACGCTGCGAACCGCCTTCACCATCGCCGGTATGTCGTGAACTTCCATGGTGATGGAGCCCGGGGATTCAAGGAAAACGACTTTGGTAGTGGGCTGCACCAACTCCGCGATGCCTGCGCCAATTAAAGGATCGAACCAGGTCGTGGTCACGCCAAGCCTGGCGAGGATTTTAGTGCAGAAATCCTGGCTTGGTTCGTAGGCCGTGCCGGTCATCAGCACGTTATCGCCTTGTTCCACGAAGGCCAGAATAGCGTTTGCCACGGCGGCGGCACCGCAAGGGTAAAGCGCACAGCCTGCGCCGCCTTCCAGTTCGCACATCGCTTCCTGTAAAGAAAAATGGGTGAGGGTGCCGCGACGCCCGTAAAATAACTCGCCCTTTGCCCGATTAGCCGTGGCCTGCCTTTTGGCTTCCACAGTTTCAAAGACTAAAGATGAAGCGCGCTGAATGACGCTGTTGACCGAACCCTGGGTGAATTTTTTATCGCGTCCGGCATTTATCAACGCCGTTTCAATGTGCTTCGCTGCCATTTTCTGCTACTCCGTTTAACCGTCTGGATGTCTAAACATAACTTATCATGCTTTACAAGGCACATCTCATACCGTTCCTTAAAGTTGACAAAAAAAGCTAAAAATCCGGCGGCTGCCCGGTTTTACTGCGTAAACGCAAGGAATGCATAGACAATTTCAGGCACTCTGCAAATACTAATGAGAACTACTATCAATTCGATGTCGTTTTGATATTATTACGCTCAGATTTTGTATTATTTTCGCGGTGGAGATTAGTGTGACGAATAATTTGATGCAGACGGACCTTTCCGTCTGGGGCATGTATCAGCATGCTGACATCGTGGTAAAAATTGTGATGATCGGCCTGATTCTGGCCTCCGTCGTCACCTGGGCTATCTTCTTTAGCAAAAGCGTTGAGCTGTTAGCGCAAAAGCGCCGCATCAAGCGTGAACAGCAGCAGTTAGCAAACGCCCGCTCGCTGGATGAAGCCTGCGAAATGGCAACGGCTTTCGGCCCTAAAAGCCTCAGCACGGTGTTAATTAACGAAGCCCGCAATGAACTGGAACTTTCCGCAGGCAGCGAAGACAACGAAGGTATTAAGGAGCGTACGGGGTTCCGTCTGGAACGCCGCGTCGCCGCCTTTGGTCGTCATATGGGCCGCGGTAATGGTTTCCTTGCCACCATCGGCGCTATCTCCCCGTTCGTCGGCCTGTTTGGTACGGTATGGGGCATCATGAACAGCTTTATCGGCATTGCGCAGACGCAAACGACTAACCTCGCGGTCGTGGCGCCCGGCATCGCAGAAGCTCTGCTGGCGACGGCGATTGGCCTGATTGCGGCTATCCCTGCGGTTGTTATTTATAATATTTTTGCTCGTATGATCGGCGGTCACAAAGCGTCGCTGGGTGACGTTGCGGCACAGGTTCTGCTGCTACAAAGCCGCGATCTGGACCTGGAAGCCAGCTCACAGGCGCGTCCTGTTCGTCCGGCTCAGAAACTGCGTGTAGGTTAATCCTCGATGGCGATGCGACTTAACGAAAATCTCGACGATAATGGTGAAATGCATGAAATCAACGTTACGCCGTTTATCGACGTAATGCTGGTTCTGCTGATCATCTTTATGGTGGCAGCGCCGCTGGCGACCGTGGACGTGAAGGTAAACCTTCCGGCTTCTTCCAGCCAGCCGCAGCCGCGTCCGGAAAAACCTGTTTATCTCTCCGTTAAAGCCGATAACACTATGTTTGTGGGTAATGACGAAGTGACGAAAGACAGCATGATCAACGTGCTTACCGCCGCCACTGCGGGTAAGAAAGACACCACGATTTTCTTCCGCGCGGATAAAACGGTTGATTACGAGACGATGATGAGCGTGATGGATACGCTGCATCAGGCAGGGTATCTGAAGATTGGGCTGGTTGGGCAGGAAGTTACAAAAGCTCAGTAAAAACGCGCTGCATAAAAAATGGCGTGGTAAAAACCACGCCATTTTTTTAGCTTAAATGTTCGCCGCCGCACACGCCGTGCACTTCCGCAGTCACATAGCTCGACTCCTGACTTGCCAGATAAACATACACTGGCGCAAGCTCTGCTGGCTGCCCTGCGCGTTTCATCGGCGTCTGCTGGCCGAACTTCGGTATTTTCTCCTGCGTCTGGCCGCCGGAAATTTGTAATGCGGTCCAGATTGGCCCCGGCGCCACGACGTTTACGCGTATACCTTTCTCCGCAACCTGTTTGGCCAGTCCACGGCTGTAGGTCAGGATTGCAGCCTTGGTTGATGCGTAGTCCAGCAGATGCGGGCTTGGCTGATAAGCCTGGATTGACGATGTGGTAATGATGCTCGCACCGGGTTGCAGATGGGGCAGGGCTTCCTGAGTTATCCAGAAAAGAGCAAAAACGTTCACCGCATAAGTCTTCTGGAACTGCTCGCTGGTCAGTTCGGCAATCTTTTCCACCGCCGTTTGCCTGCCTGCCACGAGCGCCAGAATATCCAGCCCGCCAAGTTCCTTAATGGCCTGCTGCACCAGGGAACGGGCGAATTTTTCATCGCTCAAATCGCCCGGGATCAGCACCGCTTTGCGGCCCGCCTCTTCGATTAAAACTTTCACCTGCTCGGCATCTTCCTGCTCAGCGGGAAGGTAGTTAATCACAACGTCCGCACCTTCACGCGCGTAAGCAATGGCGGCTGCACGGCCAATGCCTGAATCACCGCCGGTCACCAGCGCTTTGCGTCCCTTCAGTCGCCCGCTTCCGACATAGCTGCTTTCGCCACAGTCGGGGACCGGGTCCATTTTCGACTGCACTCCCGGAGCCGGTTGCTTCTGCTGCGGATACTCGCCGGTGTGGTATTGGTTGCGCGGATCCTGTATTTCAGACTGGTGATTTGCCATTAGTCGTTCTCCGTTTTGTTTCACATCCTTAAAGCCTGGTTGTTTTTGCTGAAATGTCTAACCGTTCCCGTTTATTCCCGGCGCGGACGGTTCAGGGGAAAGATGGGCGGCTTGCTGGTTCAACTCAAATTAAATACGTGAGTTGATGACAAGGCATTAAAACGTTTACTGGCCGGTTAGAATTCCCCTATGGTAAAAGCGGCGGCGTTCGCCACGCAGAGGAAGATGAATGAAAACCGCACGTCACGAGGAGCTGATTCAACTCCTTGAACAATACGAAAATCTGACCACACAGCAACTGGCGCGCCTCCTGGAAGTAAGTCTTGAAACGGTACGGCGCGATCTGGATTGCCTGCAAAAACAAGGTAAAATTATCCGTCAGCACGGGCGAGCCAGGCATATTAGCCGTGGTACCGGCGACAGCGGCGACCCGTTTATCGAGCGTCAGAAAAGCCATCTCCACAGTAAAGCTACTATTGCCCGCCACGCGCTAGCCTGGGTGAGTGAGGGTATGGTAATAGCGCTGGACGCCAGCTCGACCTGCTGGTATCTGGCCCGCTTACTGCCGGATATACCTCTCACCGTGTTTACCAATAGCGAGCGTATTTGCCAGCTTTTGGCGAAGCGCAAGCATATTCAGCTCGTCAGCACCGGCGGCATATTGCAGCGTAAATACGCCTGTTATGTTGATGCTCCGCTGGCCCCGCTGCTTAAAAATATGGATATCGATCTGTTCGTCTTTTCCTGCGAAGGGGTGGATGTTAACGGCACGCTATGGGACACGCGAAGCTGGAACGCGGAGTACAAAACGATCCTGCTTCGGCGGGCCGCCCAGTCCTTACTGCTAATCGACAAAAGCAAACTTGAGCGGGCGGGTGAGGTCAGAATTGGCGAGATGGCGGAAGTCACTGAAATTATCAGTGATTCCGCGCTGCAGAGCGGATAAGCGATAGCTCATCCGCTATAGATTCGGTGTCTTGTAAGTCCCTTCAATCAACCCGCGCGTGATAGATAAAGTCTGTGCTTCGTCAGCCCGGATCTGCTGATACTTTTCCTCCAGCCGCGCTATTATCGTCTGCTTTAAATGCGGTTGGCTGGCGATAATTTCACTTAATACCGCGCCGTAAATTTCTTCTTTACACCTCATCGGATACATCTCGCGGCGGTTTTTCCACTTAAGATCCACCAGCGCGGCAGTGATATCCGTATTTTCCTGGGTGTAGCGGGCAATATTTTCATTCCTTAAAGCAACCAGCGCGTTGATATTTTCATTTAAGGCAAATTCAGCGCTGTTTTCACTATCCTCAGTATTACTTTCTGGCCGCGGGGATTGGTTTTCTTCTGACATATCCGTTAATCCTCGAAAGAATAAAATAACGGCCAGTTTTTTTCCTGGGTGAGTTGGTTTAGCCAGATCCGATCTTCTTTTAGCCGGATAGCGGACGTTTTGTCCTCTATTAACATGTGCAGATCGGCCGGGCTGAGCTTTTCTTGCTCGCATATTTCGTTGATGACGGCGGTCAGGGCTGCAATTTTTGCGGCACAAAGCAGACGCTCTTTAATATGCTTATCCGTTTCTTCCAGTAGCGAGTTTTTTGCAACTCCGGCATAATGTTTGCCGCTAAGTATGGTTTTTTCAAGCGCTGAAAGTTTCGCCTGAACGTGGCCGTGCAACTCATTATTTCTTGCGCTGTCGCTGTCATCTTTCACGGCAAAAGCCTGAAAGCGCCACGGTAGAAAACTGTTGGGCAACATTGAGTAGTGTCCTTTAATATCAATAGACTGCTGGACGCGTATCGGGGCGGAATGTCAATATTATGATGCCTCAATTCCATAATAAAAAAACAGGAGTTTCTGATGCACAGCGTTTTTTATTTCATTGTGACCTTGCTGATGTTGTTATGTATCGTACTGCTGTTAATGAAAGAAATGTCGCCCGAGCAGGAAAGCACGCCTTCGGGGAAATTAAAAGCGTTTTCTACCAGCAGCGCGGAAGAGCGTGAAGACTATTTCTCAATGCTGATGTCCCGCATTACGCCGGATTACTTCTGGCGCGTGAATAGCGAATATATCGATTTTACCTATGCGACGATAAAAAGAATGCGCATTGATGAACTGACTACCCGGCCAGAATTATTTAATGCACAGCGTCGCTGCAGCGATTTGAATTCAGCAGTCTATAAATATTACGACAATATCAAAAAGCGCTGTGCTGAGGGAGAGCATGTTTCTCTCGCAGATATAGAAGTGCTCAATTTACGGCAGTGCTTTAATGAATTAAGCCACGAGGCGTATCCCGCTCTGGTGGCTCTGGTCTGGCCGCACTACCAGCGTCCTGCCATAGACCTGGCCGACGTATAGCGAAGCGCTGAGATGCGGAGGCGGATAAGCAAAGCCTTACCCGCCGGGAGGTTACTTATCTGAAGAGGCCTGCCAGAGATTCAGCTCGCCATCCACCACATGTCTGTCTATAGCGCTGAGTTCTTCGGCGCTGAAATGCAGGTTTTCCAGAGCCTTCACGTTCTCTTCCAGCTGCTCCGGACGGCTTGCGCCAATCAATACTGACGTCACCCTTTCATCTTTCAGCAGCCAGCTAAGCGCCATTTGCGCCATGGTTTGCCCGCGTTGTTGCGCCATTTCATTAAGCAAGCGCAGGCTATTAAGATTTGCCTCGGAAAGCATAGTTTCCGTCAGCCCGCGTGCTTTTTTTCCTTCGGCCTGCATACGCGAGCCGTCTGGAATACCGTTCAGGTATTTCCCGGTCAACAGGCCCTGGGCCAGCGGCGTAAAGGCAATACAGCCCGTACCGTTTTGCTCAAGCGTATCCAGCAGGCCGCTCTTATCAACCCAGCGGTTTAACAGGTTGTAGGAGGGCTGGTGAATAAGTAACGGAATTTTCCACTCGCGTAGCATCCCGGTTATTTGCTGAGTGCGTTCTGGTGAGTAAGAAGATATGCCGACATATAGCGCCTTACCGCTTTGTACGGCCTGAGCTAACGCCGAAGCGGTTTCTTCCATCGGCGTATTTTCATCAACGCGGTGCGAATAGAAGATATCGACATAGTCGAGCCCCATGCGTTGCAGGCTTTGATCGAGGCTTGCCAGCAGATATTTACGCGAGCCGCCTGAGCCATACGGGCCCGGCCACATATCGTAACCGGCCTTGGTCGAGATAATGAGTTCATCGCGATAAGCCGCAAAATCCTGGCGCAGCAGGCGGCCAAAGTTTTCTTCAGCCGAACCGGGAGGAGGTCCGTAATTATTGGCTAAATCGAAATGGGTAATGCCTGAATCAAACGCTTTTTGCAGCAGCGCACGCTGTGATTCCAGGTTGCTGATATGACCAAAATTGTGCCACAGGCCAAGGGAAAGGGCGGGCAATTTCAGACCGCTGAGGCCGCAACGGCGATACTGCATGGTTTCATAACGGGAAGGGGAAGCCTGATAAGGCATGATGACTCCTTAGCGAATTAAGGGGAGTTTGAAACATTGTTCCACTTTACTCCGTTCAGCCGATTAACCCCAGGCGAAGAGGCTCAATGATGAATGTGGATCACATTGTGATAAAAAAGAAAGCCTAATGCTGGCGAGCCTCTTTGCTGGTTGCCTGTATTACCATGAGCTACGCTTAAGGCTGCGCAAGCTGCCCCTTCACAGGCGTAGCACATCCGCCAGCAGAGCATGCTGTATCCTACTTCTCAGCACAGAGTCAAAATGACATCATTGAGTCAATCCGACTATTTTAATAGAGTCGTTATGACTTATCCGCTGAATGAAATTAGCTTTATTCTAATAATAAACAAAGAGTTGAATTTCTGGCATGTGTATTGCTTAGATAAGAATAGATTTCATTTACACTGTGGAGAACCTCATGGCACATCGCATCCCGGCAGATTATCAACACACTCGTTCCACGCCTTTCTGGAATAAAGACTCCGTACCGAAAGCGCTGCTAACTCATCACAACACTAAAAAAGATGTGTATGGCCGCCTGTCCGTTATGGTTGGGGCGGTAAAATACATCGGTTTTAAAAACGAAAATGACACCACGCCAGAAATTGAGATAGTGATTAACGAAGGCTGTTTTGGCGTAAGTCCGCCGCAGTACTGGCATCGCATTGAGTTACTGACCGATGACACCTATTTCAATATCGATTTCTTTGCCGCACCGGAAGCGCAGCTGGATGGCAAAGGTTTTGGGCAGGTGGTGAATACGGCTAAGAGTTAACATTCACGTATCTGGATAAGATTAAAACCAGCCAGCATGGCTGCTTTTAGGTTGCTGACAAAGAAGGAAAAAGCGTGGTTTTTCCTTCTTTGTGGTTATCAGCCGAAAATCAATCCGTTGATTTTCCTTATTTTTATTCGGCGGTATAGGTTCAACCTGCGCTGGTTAAAAGTTTGCCATCAGTCTGAAACCAGCCAGCATGGCTGGTTTTTTAGTAGAAGCAGGGCAACATCCTGTCGCGTTTATTACCGTTCTTTTTTGCTCAGCGCTTCCCAGAGCCCCAGTAAATAGGTTGCGCCCAAAGCGCGATCGTAAAGACCGTATCCCGGGCGACCCGTTTCGCCCCAAATGAAACGACCATGATCCGGGCGAATATAGCCGTCAAAGCCGTTGTCATAAAGGGCCTGCATAACGCGATACATATCCAGAGAACCGTACTGTGACGGGTGCGCTGATTCGTAGAAGTCTTTATCCTTAATCAGCTTAATATTGCGGACGTGGGCAAAGTGAATACGCTTACGGCGGGTAAATTCGGCAAGGATCTCATACACATTGTTGTTCGGATCCTCAGCAATAGATCCTGTACATAGCGTGATGCCGTTAGCGGGCGAATCTACGGTATCGCAAATCATTGTCAGATCGGCATGATTTTTTACAATACGCGGAAGCCCGAAAATAGAATACGGCGGATCGTCCGGATGAATCGCCATCTTCACACCGACTTCTTCACAGACGGGAATAACTTCACGCAGGAAATAAAACAGATTTTCCCGTAGCTTATCGTCATCCACATCGCTATAGCGGGCGAATAATTCCTGCACTTTTGCCAGACGCTCAGGTTCCCAGCCCGGTAATGCGAAGCCATTAGCGTTATCCAGCACTTCTTTTACAACTTCTTCCAGCGACTTATCAATCCCGTGCTTTTCAAAAGCCATGGTCAACGAACCATCTGGCAGAACGTAGTTCATATCCGTTTTCATCCAGTCAAATACCGGCATGAAATTATAACAAATGACTTTTATGCCGAAGCCGGCGAGATTACGGATGGTTTGTTTATAGTTTTCAATGTAGCGGTCGCGTTCTGGCGTGCCAATCTTGATATCGTCGTGAATATTGACGCTTTCAATGACTTCCATTTTCAGGCCAGCGGCATGCGCCTGCTCGACCAGCGCTTTAATTTTTTCAACCGGCCAGACTTCTCCTGGCGGGACGTCATACAGCGCCCCCACAACGCCTTCCACCCCCGGAACCTGCCGGATGTGCTCCAGAGGGATTTTATCTTCCTGTGGTCCAAACCAGCGCATTGTCATCTGCATCTTGCATCCACCTTATTCATCACGTTATGTTCTGCTGAAACAGTACCATACTAGTATCTTTTTTCTAGGGTATGCAGTAATTACGCTTCGATCAACCCTCTTGTGAAAAATTAGTGAAATAAAGCTGAAAAAAGCGTCCTTTTTTCGACGCAAAATTTTATAGCCAGATAATTTATTTGCCATTTTCTAAAATTGTTAAAATATATCGAATTTTTTGTTTTAATTAATTTTCCAGCTTTGATTCAACGCCTTTAGCGCTTCGAATTATATTAATTTGCTTTAAGGTAATTCCTTATTTTTACCCTCGGCAGGATAGTATGACTTGAGTCACAATTTCTCTATTCATTCTTGTATGGTAGTAGACTTAAAAAGAATGACCGGTGTAACGTGAGCGCCACAAAAAACTTTTGCATAAAAATTTCAGCACCAGAAGGGCATGGTTTACCGAAAAATAATCCTCATGTGGAGTTAAGATGACGCTGATTAATAACTGTTTCATGATAAATAACGAACCGGGACGGCGGTTGTATTCTGAAGTGGCAAAAGCGCTGCCTGTTATTGATTACCACTGCCATCTGGAAGCCAAAGCCATCTGGGAAAACAAAACGTTTAAGGACATTACCCAACTCTGGCTGGAAGGCGACCACTACAAATGGCGCGCTATGCGCGCAAACGGGATCCCGGAGCGGAAGATCACCGGGAACGCTCCGGCAGAAGAGAAGTTTGAGGCATGGGCGCAAACCGTTGAGGCCAGTTTTGGCAACCCGTTATATCACTGGACTCACCTTGAGCTAAAAAATTACTTTCATATCGACGAAACGTTAAGCAGCAAAAACTGGCGTAGCATTATGGAACGTTGCAATGAACAACTGCGCCGCGATGATTTTTTACCTCAGGCATTGATTCAACGTTCAAACGTGGAGACGCTCTGCACAACGGATGGCCCGCTGGACGATCTGGAATACCATCAGTTATTGGCAAAGAAAGCAGACTTTTCGACTCGCGTGCTGCCAACCTTCCGGCCGGATGAACTGTTCGAAACCAATCCGGATCGTTTCCTTACCTTTATTTCCCGCCTGTCACAGAAAACCGGCATAGCGATTACGTCTCACCGCGAATTGCTGGCAGCGCTCGAAGCGCGCGTGGATTTTTTCCACGGTATCGGCTGTCGGATTTCCGATCACGGCCCGCTGGAACTACGTTTCCACAAGCTTGATGAAGCAGGGCAGACTGCACTGTTTCAGCGACGTCTGACGGGTGAAGCGCTGAATGATGATGAGCTGCGGGCCTGGGACAGCGCTATTTTTGTCGCCTTAGCCAAAATGTACAAACAGCGCGGCTGGGCGATGCAGATCCACTTTGGCGCCATTCGCAACAATAACGCGCTAATGTTCGCCCAGGTCGGGATAAATAGCGGTTTCGATTCCATTGGCGATCAAACGCATCTGGCGGCAAGTTTGAATGCATTGCTGAGCGCGATGGCCGGAAATGGCGGTTTGCCAAAAACCATTCTTTATAACCTCAACGCCAGCTATAACGACGTTATCGCTTCCGCTATTGCAAACTTCCAGAGCGGTGAAGACGGGGTGAAATCCCCGCTGCAATTCGGATCCGGCTGGTGGTTTAACGATACGCGACGCGGCATGGTTAATCAGCTCAATACGCTTGCCGATCAGGGCTTACTGGCAAACTTTATTGGCATGCTCACCGATTCACGCAGCTTTGTTTCCTATACCCGACACGATTATTTCCGCCGCATCCTCTGCGATCTGATCGGCGGCTGGGTGGAAAGAGGGGAAGTGCCGGAAGATAACGGGATCCTTGAATCCATGATTCGCGGCATTTGCGTGGAAAACGCCCGCCGCTACTTTCGTTTTTGACAGGCCTGATACAGGGATAAACTATGACCCGTAAGAGCAGAAAAGTCACAATTCCCGTCAGTATCGGTTACGGTATGACGGACATAATGGGCGGCGGAGCATTTACCGTTATTGGTGCATGGCTGCTTTTCTTTTACACCACTTTCGTTGGCTTATCGCCGGTTGAAGCTGCATCCATCGTTGCCGTCGCCCGTATTGTTGATGCGGTGGTTAGCCTGTTTATGGGCAGCATCACCGACCATTTTTATAAGAATTACCTGGGCAAGAAGTTTGGCCGCCGCCGTTTCTTCCTGTTGATCGGTGCGCCGCTAATGCTGGTTTATATCCTGCTGTGGCTAAACGGCATGAACTTCTGGTTCTATCTTTCCGTCTATCTGGCGTTTGAGATTATCGCCGCAGTGGTATTGATTCCCTGGGAAACTTTACCTTCTGAGATGACGAAAAACTTCAATGACCGTACCAAACTGTCAACCTGCCGCATGTTCCTTTCTGCTTCCGGCACGTTCCTCGCTACCTTTATTCCGGGCGTGCTGATCGGCCAGCTCGGTGAAAATAATGCCGATGCTTATCTGATCAACGGCGTGGTTTTTGCCGTGATGTTCATGCTCTGTGTCTTTATTTCCTGGAAAGTGACCTGGGAGCGGGAGCTGACGCCGGAAATGTTGGCTGAGATAGAAAAAGAACGCACAAACACGAGCGCCGGCGAGAAGCTTGTAGCCGTCGGCAACCTGTTTAAGGAGTACGCTTCTACGCTGAAAGTTCGTGCATTCCGCAAGCACCTGGCAATCTATCTTTTCTCCTTCACCGCAAAGGATGTCTACAACACAGTATTCGTCTTCTTCTGCGTTTACTGCCTGAACGTTTCATCTTCGCTTGCGGGAACGCTGCTGTCGATGAGTATTGTCGGACTGCCGGTGACGCTGCTGGCAGGGATGGCGATCATTAAGTTTGGCCCGTCCCGCCTCTATATATTCGCTTATAGTTTAATGATGCTTTGCCTGGGCGGCTTCTTCCTGGTTTACCAGTTCCCGACAGACAACAAAATAATGCTGCTGGTGATCCTCGCCGGGATATATCAGGTTGGGCGCTGCGTTCTGGAATTTACCCCATGGAACGTCTTCCCGTTTATTCCGGATATCGACGAAATGATTACCCGCCAGCGCCGCGAAGGGCTGTTTGCTGCGGTTATGACGTTCTCCCGGAAAACAACGGTAGCTATTGCAACCTTTGCTGTCGGTCTGCTGCTGCAAAGCGGTGGCTTCGTTAAGGGCAGCCAGGTTCAGCCGCAGGAAGCGATTACCACTATTGCGATGCTGTTGTTTGTTGGTACCGCAGGGCTGCTGCTGATTGCGCTTTGGCAGGCGCTGACCTTCCATCTGAATAAGCGTACACATATGATTTTTGTGAGCGAGATTGAGCGGCTGAAAGCAGATGGACTTAAGCAGGATGTGACGCCAGAAACGCGCCATATCGTGGAGGACCTTACCGGTTACAACTATGATGAACTGTGGTGCGCGGCAGCGCCAAAAAGCGAAAAATTGACTACGCCGTCTTCAACCTTGAGTTGATACTTGAAAACAAATGCCGCCAACAGAGGCGGCATTTATTCGCTTGCTGACAAAGAAGGAAAAAGCGTGATTCTTTCTTCTTTGTGGCTATCAGACGAAAATCAACCCGTTGATTTTACTTATTTTTTCATTCGGTGGTATAGGTTCAACCTGTGCTGGTTAAGAGCTTATCATCAGTCTGAGAAATGCCGCCAACAGAGGCGGCATTTGTTTTTTTATTTACCGTCATCCCTGAACTATTTTCTGGAAAGACGGTGATGGAGTAGCCCGCTGTCATTTGAATTTTTCAAAGCGGTCTGTTTGCAAATACTATTTATTTCTTGCCTGGGCCGTTAATCATTCGATAAATAAAGAAGTTTAATTCAGCTTCATGGTTCGGTGCTCCAGATGCGCGCGTAGTAAACGATCCAGATCTCCTTCGTTTCCGGGCACGTTAAGCATCATACAATCAAACTTTGCTATTTCTTTTTGATATGGCAATAATAATGAATTGTTTTGTAATAAAAATTGACCAATCTTCCCGGCACGGCTGTTATCGAGTGCGGGTCCGGCTTTGATAATTGCACCGCATGTTATATTACCGTCGTGCTGGGTAGCAATGATAGAATAATAATGCTCAAAAACCGCGGATTTCCAGTCTGGCACGTCAAACTGCTGGTACTTAATTCCTGCATGCTGTGCATTACTGAAATCTACGGTATAAAAAGGCGTGAAATCATTAGCGTCTAAACATACGGAAGTCAACCAGGCATCCTCCGCATTCCGCACCGTGCTTAATAGCATGGTTAGTACATATTCCATCTGGGTTAATGTCAATTCCAGAGTGACTACTTCATCGTTCTGCAAGAAGAATAAGAAGCGCACGTTATCCTGTCGATGCTTCATTATAAAGCTCGTTACGCGACGTTCAATTAGCGGATTGTGTATCTCATCAAGCGTGACGCCAGGAATATTATTACTCAACGCCTGCGTATCGGCCACAACCTTATTTTTTATACGCTCAGGTTCATGCTGATGCATCATTTGCAGCGACCTGTAACAACTACAGGTCGCAAACATCAGCTCTTGCAATCGATCGGGCGGCAAATACAGCAGATGTTCAATAGCTGGCGTGCTCGAAGCCTTAAGCACAATCGCCAGCACGCCTTTTGGCGATTTAATAATCCCGGTGTTGATCCCTGTTAATACACCCATCAAAAAGTCTCCTTAATAATCGAAGATGGTGAAGAAGGAATTTGTGATAAATCAATTACCCGGTCCGCACAGGCAATGGTTGAAGGGCGGTGGGCCACAATAATTCGGGTTATATTTAATGACTCGATCGATGCATTAATCATTTTTTCGTTGTTGACATCAAGGTGGCTTGTTGCTTCATCCATAAACAAAATATTGGGTTTTTGATATAAAGCCCGCGCGATCAGCAAACGCTGTTTCTGGCCACCTGAAATGCCCGAGCCTAACTCGCCGATAAGGGTTTCATAACCCATCGGCATGCGTAGAATCTCTTCATGAATATTGCATTTCATCGCGCATTCAATAATCAGCTGTTGATCAACGTTGTCGTCAAAGCCAGAAATATTATCCGCAATGGAACCGGAAAACAGGCGGTCCTCCTGTAATACGCAGGCGGTACTGCTCCTGAAATTATTAACGCCGATTTTTTTGCTATCGAACCCGCCGATGAAAATCTCGCCGCGCTCCGGCGTTAGCAGGCCTGACATAACCTTTAATAAGGTGGTTTTGCCGATCCCGGATGCGCCAACCAGGGCTACGGATTCGCCTGCCGCAATGGTAATATTCACATTTGAGAAGATGGGCCTGGCAAGCGCATCATACCGGTATGCCAAATCCTGAACCTGCAAGGAAACGCCAACGTTATCTTCAAAGATCTTTCTGGCGGGCAACTCCGTTTCTGGTTCGCTGTAGACAATCTCTGAGATACGCTCGTTATGCAGTGACAGCATTTTCAGCTGCATCGCCAGATCGATAAGCGATGTGGCGCGTTGCGCGAATTGCCCGCGGTAGGCGTTGAACGCCATAAACATACCGATAGTCATGTTATTATCGATCACCATCAACGCACCCAGCCACAAAATTACGACCTGGTCGAGTGAGTTAATAAAGGTATTGATGCCGCCGAATAACATATCAAAACGCGTCTGTTTCAGACCGGCGTTGCTGACATCAATATTAGTGTTAAGCCAGTGCTGCGAACGTCGGCTTTTTAAGTTAAGCGATTTTATTGTTGCGATACCGTACAAGGACTCCATAAAGTGGGAACCTGAACGTGCGCGTTTAACAATCAATTCCTCGCTAATGGTGCGATAAAACTTATAGGTAACGATTCGCATCGCTGCGTAGCAGAGGGTGAATCCCAGCACGACCCAAACTAGCCAGCTACCGTACAGGCTCAACATGATGAGCAGGCCCACAATCATTATCGAGTCAATAATGCCCATTACAATGCTGTTAGTGAACGTCGAGCGGATAGTGTCTAATGAGGAAAACCGTGATTGTATGTCTCCCAATTGCCGCTTCTCAAAAAAGGCCAGCGGCAGGCTAAGCAAGTGGTCAAAAAAGCTGGTTTTCCATTGAACATCGGTCAGAGTATTCAGCTTAAGAGACACCCACGCGCGGATCATGCTGACATAGGTTTTAAAGATGGTAAAAAAAGTTAAACCTGCGCAGATTACCAATAACAAGTTTTCATCATGTGCCGCTATGACGTGATCGGTAACAAGTTGGGTTCCCATAGGCAAAAGAAGATTCACCATTTCAATCACGATGGATAACATGAAAATTTTGGTCAGCGCTGACTTCAGGCCAACGATATTGCGCATCAAATCCAACAGCCTGAGACGGGAGCGCCGTTTTTCTTGCCTGAAATCGCTATCGGGCCAGACTTCAAGCGCAATGCCGCTAAAGTTTTCTGACAACTCTTTCTTATGAACAGTGCGTCTGCCCAGCGCTGGATCGTTAATAACAAAGCGGTTGCGCTTGATGGCCACAAGGACAACAAAATGATTCATTGACCAATGCATTATGCAAGGCAAGCGCAGCTCTTTTATTTCGTCAATATCGAGTGACAGGGCGCGGGTTTTTAGGCCTGCTTTCTGGGCGATGGTGTTCAGAACATTTAATGTGGCTCCCTGGGAAGACGATCCATAAAGGTTGCGAAAATTGAACAGATCGATGTCTTTACCATAGAATCCACAGATCATTGATAAGCATGCATTACCGCACTCAGTTGATTCAGACTGAATAATCACCGGTACTTTGTTTCTAATTGAAAAGTTGATTCTTTTAAAAATACTATCAAGAACTTCTTTATTCATCATTCGGTCCTTTAAGGCTCTGTACTATCTTATATGCTGGCGAGAACAGCCACTGATAAAGCGGTCTTTCTTCCATAAACACAATGCTTTTTGCCTTAAGACCGTTCGATAATAATAATTTTTTGTTTTTATAAATGATTTCTTTGTCTTTAATATTAATAATGGCTTTATATAAAGTGGGCGGTGAAGCAGAACCTGCTGCGCTATTGTTATAATCAGCTAACTCTCTACGCGTCACGGGCATTGATGATATAGACATTAACTTGCCAGAAAACTGACCAAATTTATCCGAAGGAAAGGCATCGTACCGTATATTTACCGTGTCGCCGATTTTGACATACGGCAAGCTCCTGTCGGGTAACCACAGTAATAAATAATAATCCACCTCTTCCGTCTGCTTTATCTGTGCTAAGCTGCTACCCGCCTCAATCATTTGACCGCGAGTCACGGCGATCGATTCTACTCTGCCGTCTATGGTTGATTTTATTAAAATCTTACCGTTAGCGTTATTCTCAATAAGCTGAGTCTGGTAATCACTAAGCTGGTTATATTGTGATGTTATCTGATTATCGATTTCTGCTGGCTTTACCGTTAAATCACTTCGCGCCTGCGTCAGCTGTAATTCTATTTGCATCTTTTGCGTTGAGAGCGACTGAAAAGCGTTCTGTTGTTGTACAAAAAGCGAATGTTGATTATTGTGTTGATCTTTATTTATCAATCCGCGATCCAGATAATTATTATAGTTTTGCAGCGATTTCCCCATCCTTAAGAGCCCCTGCTTCGCTGTGGCAAGCAGGCCATCCGTTTCATCGAGTGAGTGCTCATAACGCTGTATCTGGCGGCGTGTCGTCGCAATAAAATCTTCTTTATTCTTTTTTAGCTTATTGATAATTTCTTCAGCATTAGCGATTTTAGCTTTTATTATTGAAATATTTGTATCGGTAACGTTGCCCGTGTTGGTATTTTTTGATACGTCGAGTTCAAACAGCACGCTGCCCTTTTTAACTTTATCGCCAACTCGTACAAACTGTTGTGATACCGAGCCTGCCTGCGGCGAAGAAATATTTAACGGGTGAGGCAGAGTAATAACTTCTCCGGTGACATCGATTCGTTGTGTAAATTTAAAGAAGTAAAGCATGATAATGATGAGAATCAGGAAAGCGACACAACATGCAGATACTATCAGGGGCGAGACGCCTCTTAGTAAAATGACCTTTCCTTTCCAGTAGCTTCTCTGATGATCTACGGCTTCCTGTCTGAATAATCTTTGACTCATTGGTATCTTACCTGGATTTATAAAAAGGCCCGACTTGTCGGGCCAGTAGTCATGTTAAATCCCGCTTACAAAACCCAGGTGCCGTTGAAAATGCCATCCATTGCTTTCCGTGCATATTCCCAGGAGCTGTCGAAACCGACTACAGTTGCGGCAACGCCGCAGCCGATTGCGCCGATTATGCCGGCGCCAATCATGCCAACACCTTGCCCAATAGAACCAATGCCAAGTAAACCGCCACCGTCACCGCCATGTTTACCGCCAATGATAGCACCGCCCATAAAGCCCAGAGAGGCGCCAAGCGCCGCACTAGCAATGGCCTCGCCAATGTTACTGAAGATATCCCATGTGTTTCCCCAGGAATAAGCACCAGAGACGTTATTCATTTCTTCAAAAGAAAGTACTTTCATCATCATTCCTTAATAAGCTGTAAGTTACATTTTAACATTGGTACGACTATATATTGCGAAAAATTGAATCATCAGCAGCGTGTGTGCTGATGGATCGGCATTTTCAGGACTACGGGCGTGAAAAACAACTTTAGTTTTGTGAAATTCCTCTGATTCACAAGTAAATAAAAATTAAGATTCTAATTAAATAGAAGTAATCGCGTGCTTTTAAGCGCCAAAGCATATGTGGTACATGTTATTAGCGCTCGTTTATAGTCACCGTCATTCCAGCGTTTGCCTTGCCCCCGGTAATTACCGCACCCGTTTTTTTATAGTGCGCAATAAGCGGAATGCTGACTAAAGTTTCCTGATTCATATGGTATTTTATTTCCCTGCCCAGTTTTAACGGCATGTTATCGCTGACGTCAATAATTTCGACAGCTACACCGCTGGCAGGATCTTCGACGGTGGTATCCAGATTCAATAAACCATCGCCGCTGCTTCCGTTCAGCGCGTCAAACTGAACGTAAACCGGTACGGCATCAGCCTGGCATTTTAATTTTAATTCGAAGGGAACGTCTTTGGACTTATTTACAATGTCAGTGGTTTTAAATGTTCCTAACGGGATGGTGCGATTATGCTGACCATCGATGGTGCAACTTTTATGCTTCAGCCTTGAACCAAGGATTGAAACCGTCATGACCGTCACACCATCAAATGAATAGGTGGCAAGCAGGCCATTATTCAAATTCCCCGCTCCTATCGGGCCCACTTTAATGAAGTCGATACGTGTATACCCCGTATTTGACCAGGTGAACGTTTGCTGAGCCGTAGGGTAGGCGATATTTGGCACTGCCTTATTCGGTTGATATAAATCAGTAATTTGTATCCCCAGCCCTTCAATACCGGTCGCATAAATATTGCCGCGCAAATTGGAACCGGTGATTTTTGAAAATGCCGGCCCTATAGTCGATCGGTATTGACGTTGAGCGGTGGATTGACATATCCACTTCATCCCGGCGGTATTAATATTTCGGGTCCATAAGATACTCCCTATAGGCGCATCAAGGTCAATAGCGACTATTGGGCTTCGCAGTTGATAATCTAATTTATTGCCCTCTACGCCGCTGCCTGAAGCCAGCGCCGCGCATCCCGCAGCATGGACCGTAGCCGTATAAAAAACCGACATGAACAGGACTGATGCTGTAAAAATATAATTCTTCATTTCTTAACCTTTCTGAAGTTTTTACAGGCATCGAGCCTGAATTTGGCGAATACCCGTTGATGGCGCAGGAATATTGCTGAAGTCATAGGCGGCCTTGCATTGTTTATCATGCTCATTCCCCCACTTTGCAAGGAGCGAACCGTTATCCTTAAGTCCGGTTAAATAAACTCTGCCGTCCTCCCCTATGAAGTTTGATGAAGCAGGCTGCTCCTCCACAAGGGTGACCGTGGTGCCAAAAGGTAGCGCTTTGCCTGATTTATCGATAAGCCGGATAAACCCTTTAATACCCACTTTGCCATTAAATACGGAACGTACCACGGCGCCACGCGTCGGCACGACGGTGACGGTATTGCTTTCCAGCTCAACGTTATCAGGCAAGGTTTCACTGTTCAGTACAATGTCATTCAGACGATACGGTGTTACATAAGGAACAACGGTATAACCGCGAAAATCGGCTCGCACACCGGCATGATTCATCACGCTGGTTCCTTTCGCGGCAGGCGTTTCGACCAGGGCGATACTTTCACCTAACGGCTGGCTCAACGTCAGGCCGTTCTCATGAATGACTGCCCCGCCCGATATTCCATAACTCACCCTGCGCGAGTGCTTGTTATAACCATAGGAAGTCATCAGCTCGCCATAGGTGCCCTGATAGTCAAGATCGACGTTTCCGCTTGCTTTTGATTGAGTTCCGTAGCCCTGCTGAACGCTCCAGTTCAGATTATTGTGTTCCAGAGTGG
Organism: Cedecea colo; assembly: GCF_011808225.1. Classification (GTDB taxonomy): domain Bacteria; phylum Pseudomonadota; class Gammaproteobacteria; order Enterobacterales; family Enterobacteriaceae; genus Dryocola; species Dryocola colo. The sequence continues at coordinate 332,621 of NZ_SOYS01000003.1, forward strand.
AACCCGTTAATCCTGCCATGTGATTCGTCTCGCCGGGCCTTGCGGTATTCATATTGTAAAAACCATGCACGGAGCTGTTCGACTTCATCCAGCGATCGAACGGAACGCTCACCATCAGGCTGAATAGCTGGTCGTTCTCGCTACTTTTGGCGCGACCACTGTTCTGGATAGTTTTTACATAGCTGTAACCCATGCTGTAACTTATGCCCTGCCAGCTATTACTGTAACTGGCGCTAATAGTTTTATTTCGCCTGTGGTTATCCCAATAATCCTCAATCATTCCGCCCAGCGAAAGGTTGCCCAGGCGATCGCCAATATTCTGACTCAGATTCATTTCGGTACGGTTTCTGACGCGATAAGATTCGTGCCGTTGCTTATCATCGCGGTAGCTATTAAGCACATCCGACATGGTGTAAAAACCCGATGTCGAGTAGCGATAACCTGCGATCGCAAAGTTAGTTCCCGTCTGGGTAACATTTTTGCTGTAACGAATACGATAAGAGCGGCCATCGGTCTTTTTGTCGCCTTGCTGTTTCGACCAGGCTTGGGTCACATCTGCCGACACTGCGCCAATCCAGCCCATATTTTTACCAATACCGGTAGCAATGGCCTGGTATTTTGACGCTAACTGCGTGCCGCCATAGAGGGTCGAATTAAAAGGCAAACCGTAACTGGCGCTAAGCTGAGAAAAAGGTGTTTTATCGATATGTTTGTCATAGGTGCGATACAGCCCGGAAGTGAGGCTGTATTTCAGACTACCTTCACGACGCAGCACCGGAAGAGAGGCATAGGGCACAATGAACTGCTGCTCGCTGCCATCTGATTCCTTTACTATGACTTTTAAATCTCCGTTAGATCCCGTTTGATATAAATCGGTAATTTCAAACGCCCCCGGGGAGACATAGCTTTCATAGATTTGATAGCCATTCTGCATGATGATAACTTTTGCGTTGCTTTTGGCTATACCGCGAACTACCGGGGCGTAGCCGGTAGCATTCTCAGGTGCCATCATCTCTTCAGAAGCGAGCTGCGCGCCGCTAAAACCGACGCTATCAAAGATATCGCCGGTAGAGGAGCCCTGGCCGATGAGGAGAAAGCTGCGCAGCGGAATAATATCGCGTTGCAGGTAGGTATAAATATTGTCCCAGGATTCGTTATGACCGTCTCTGCCCGCTGTTTTAGACCAGTTCGAGTAATGGCGTAACCGCCAGGGGCCGAGGTTTATTCCAGGACGCAGGTTTAAATTATAGCTCTCCTGCTGCGCGGAGCTTTGGTCATAGGCTGTATGGCTGCCCAAAAATTTGTAGTTCAGCAAAAAAGCCGAAACCCCCTGATTAAAGGCTTCCGGAGAAACAAAACTGCTGTTTTTATGGACCAGTGCGGCCTGTGGAATGCTTACGTCAAGCCGCTGTAGTTCAATATCATATTGGGCGGAAGCGTCCGGGATAAAAGAAAGGATGTTACAGCGTTTTTGTTCTTCGGTTAATGCAGTAGGCTGTTTTATATAGCTTTCTTTTAACCCCAGGGAAAGGACCTTTTCCAGACTGAAGCAGGGTACTAATTTAAGTTCGTCATTGTCCCGCTGCTTTTCGGCTTTGAACTCTATATCGACGGTTTCAAATGATTTGCCGTTCAGCCATAAATCAACGCGGTAGATGCCCGGCATCTGCAGCAAACCAGCATCGAAGTAAGAAAGATCGCTAACTTTATTTTGCTCGTCGCTATTTTTCAAAAATGCCGGGTTAAAAAAACTCTTAGCCGCCGCGCTTTCGGAAAAAAAAAACGAAAGAATCGTGAAATACTTTAACAGCCTCAACCCACGCTTGCGGTTGGCGTGGGAAAAATAGCCAATCTTTTTCATATTAACCTCCTGTTTCCAATCAAAAATTAACCGTATGTAGAGGGCCGATAGATCCGTAATCACTGATAATTTTCCAGCTAACTTTCTTTCCGCTAGCGGCGGGCACGTCAAAGTGAGCGTTTGAAAAAGGAGCAACGAAATTTTTTTCTTTTAAGTCAACGTCTTTCCCATCGAGATTAACGAACATAAAGTTTTGATAATATGGCGTGGGGTTTTTAACCTGTAACTGGCTGCCCGACAGAACCCATTTCAATTGTTGAGTCTGTGACTCCGGGGAATTTTTTTGCAAAAGCGTGGGGCGATAGATAAGTTTTAAACGATTACGAATAGCAATTTGTAATGTATTGCTGTCGAGCGTGCCGCCTGGAATTGATTTTACGTTGAGGAAGAATAAGGACTCTCGATCGCCTGGTAATACATCCTCTAATTTAAAAATGCGGAGCGCATTTTTTTTATCGCCATCCAGACGGAACAGGGGAGGCGTGATTAAGAAGGCGTTACTTTTTCCGGCCCGGTCATTCTCAATCCATGACTGAATGAGATAGGGCACATCGCCTTTATTTTCGATGCTAATAGAAGCTTCTTTTTTTCCCTCTTCGTAAATAACGCGAGTGCCTCCCAGTACGACGCCAGCCTCAGCAGATATGCACCAGAAAAGAAAGGTGAATACGACTAAAAATTTCCTGATCATGTTTACAGCCTTTATGAAAGAGGCCCATTCCCGTACGGGATTGGGCCGCAAACAATTAGTAGTTAACAGTAAAGGTTGCTACTGCATTAGCCGGGCCCGTGGTCACGGTTCCCAGCGTCTGAATATATTTGGCATAGAATGGCAGGACGTTACTGGTGCCTGTACCTTTATTAACGATAGGGTAAGCAGCAGAAGCTTTAGCTAACTGGAGGATGGAGCGATTTTTATCATAAAGCTGAATGCCTACGCCAGTTGCAGCGCCTTCAGCAGCGGTTAAGGCAAGGATTTTATCATCGCCGTTAACGTTTTCGCCGTCGAACTTAAAGGTGGCAGAAGTGACGGTGGTTGGACAATCGTTCAGTTCAATAGTAAATCCGGTGGTGCTGGCGGCGCCATCTACAGTTGAACCCACACCTTTAAAGGCGCTTTTTAATACCTTACCCAGATTAACATCAGCGGTCTTTGCACCAGAACCATTGACAAAAGCATTGCAGCCCGCATCGGTAATAGTACCTGTAAAATTAACAGTACCGTCTGCTGCGTGCGCGGCAGATACCGAAGAGAATGCCAGCGCAATTACACAACCCAGCGTGCTAAAGTTTAACGTCTTCATATTTTATCCTTGATGATTAATAAAGTTTTCCGAATATTTGCAAGGACATAAACATCCTTATATCTATTAGCCATTATCACTATCTCTGATACGCAGATGCGTACAGAGATATAATGTGAAATACAATAGTGTCATTGCAAAATTACTTCCTTGTCAGCGAGGAAAACTGTAACGCCAATGACATATTATGCAAACTCACGTTCTCTCAGTTATTTTTATTAAACTTTAATTTTTCTAATTGCCGATTTATTTGCTGGTGGGCTGTATTGACGACAATAGTGGCCGCTGCCGGTAATATAATTTTCCTGTTGCTGATAAATTTTGAAGTAATTTTTGTACGTTACAGGTAAAAATAATGCAGGCAGAAATTTACCTGAAGGTATGGGTTTCCTTGATGCGGCAGTTGCGGGTTTTCAGCGGGGTTAGCGAGCCGGGAAAGCTCAGGGAGCAGGTTGCTACGGTATCGGTAGCGTTGGCTATCTTTGATGGGAGGGCCAGCAGTGAATACTTAGCCGCTACTGGGCCACAGGGTAGCTATAAGGGGACTATCTGGTCAGAAAGACCAACAGGTCTGTTTTATTCCGCAGGCCAAGTTTTCTTATCGCCGCATTCTTCAGTGCGCTCACTTTCCGATAGGTGAGATGGTTTCTTTCGGCAATGTGCTGCATTTTTTTACCTTCCTTTAGCTCCTTCAATATCATCCATTCAATCTCCGACAGGTCTAAATATTGTTTGCTGGTCTCCGGCGGCCTGCTGTCAGAAGCCAGGAGCTGATTAATATGTAACTGCCAGTTCATCATTGACTGATCAAGGCAAAGGTATGCATCTATATAACCTTTGATCAACGGTAACGAGGTTGCCTGAGCAGAACACATACATAAGCGCAGGCGAGGGTACTTTTTCTTTAGCGCGGTAATATATCTGAACCAGTTCACCCCAGCCATATCCTGATTGCATTCGACCAGGATAACCAATTCAATTGCTTGAGTTTTAAGAACCCGATCCAGATCGATATAATTGCTAACAGAAGCGGCAACGTTAACCCGATCGTGAGTTTGTTTTATTAGTATTTCTACACCCAAACGCGCAAAATAATTGCGACTCAGTAAGGCAACCTTTTGGCTATCTTTATATTTCATCCTCCTCACTCCTTTTTGTTATTAACGTAATGTATCCCTGATGTTTGCTTCGATTTGAGCATTGCCACAAAATATTTCTTGCTTTACGGCATAAACAGTAAACTATTAGCGGGAGTTTTCATCTGATTTAAAATCATTTTTTTGAGCGAGGTAAGCTGAAGGATAACCAGAAATTTTATAAAAAATAAGATGCGTTATTACGATTAACTTAGGAGTTTATTTTTCCGTTGTGCCAAAAATAGAGCGCAAGCATATTTACAGACGAGCAAAGGCGTTATGCGAAGCGTGAGGGAAGAAATATATACGGGGCACATATTGTATTGTTTTATCTGCTCTGTATCTTTCATAAAATAAAAATATATGATCTTTTATCTAATTTCCTGATCTTTATCTGGGATATCTTGGCTAGTTGTTTATTCAGGCGTATAACTGGGTTTTAAGATTTTTCCCTTTTAATGCCTTATGTATAATCAGCCTGATCGGATAACGTGCCATTCGTAACATAAGTTATCCGCACAGAATTAACTATGCTGTGAAGTAAATTTTCACATCATAATATAAAATTTAAAACCGGGGTTTACCAAAAAAAGTTATGCACAACCATTATATTATTAACGAAGCCGTGGAGTTTCATCCTGCGACCAGCACATTACATGATCTTCATAATCCAGACGTAGTGGTAGCACTCAACTCTCCTGCCGGGCGTTGCTTACTTTTGTTAATCTCCCGAGTGGGAGCCATCGTAACGCAACAGGAGTTTATGGATATTGTCTGGAAACAGAGCGGTATGAGGGTGACATCTAACGCTTATTATCAAAACATATCTGTGTTGCGTAAGGGGTTGAAACGTATAGGTTTGGGAGAAGATATTATTGTGACTATTCCCCGAATTGGTCTGACATTGGCGACAGGAACGCGTATCAGGAAACTCACTACTGAACCCCTAGTTGAAATCGACCATGAAAATGCACATTTTATTGACGTTAATGCCCTTACGCCTGAAGAGCCGAAGAGCGACTCCAGCGAACTGACCGCTGGAAGATCCGTTGAGATATCGCTTGCCAATGAAGAGCACCCGCAAAAAAAGATATTAATCGATGATAAAAAATCGCTAGCGACAAAACTTAGTCGATACTCATTGATTTTGGCCGTTGTTATAATAGCAATCATTTTTATCGCCTGGTACGCCACTAAAACGACATCTAATTTTTTTTCTGATTATGTAGCCGTTAAGTCGATAAAAGGCTGTAAAATATTATTGTCACAGCCGCTTCCTGCCAGGTCATATCAGGAATATGCTCAGGGCTTCGGTGAGCGTTTTATAGAAGACTGCCAGGACTATCCCTGGATCTATGTTACGAAGATCCCACATCTTTCTCGTACATCGGTTATCCGATGCGACAAACCCTTTGAGCATTCTACATCTTGCATTTCAGAATATTTTATCGAGTAACATCATGAAATTAAAAATCGCAGGAATTAGTGCATGTGTCGTACTTATAGCGTTTGCTCTTAGTATTGCATGGCAATCAGTTTACCAAAAAAGAACCCATCAACCGTTTTCATGCCGAGCTACTTTGACACAATATAAAAATGGTCACTCCTTAAAGTTAGCCTTTAACTTTATGTTTAAAAATAATTATGGAACCGTTGCCCTGAACGGACAGTCGAAAATGCCCGGCGGCTCGGTTAGCGTTTTCAACAGGAAAATATATTTTACTTATCATCATGACGGAGGGTTTTATCCGCTGATGAATCAAAAGCTTTTAAAATATCCTGGCGATAATGTATCCGAGGAGGAGGTTGAGGAAAATCTATCAGAGTTTTATACAAAGGTCGGTCAAGAACTGTATGTAAATATCATTCGCCAGAAAAATGGCAACGATCTTTTTTTTATTGAAACCATACCCTTTTTTTCATGTAAAGAAATCGACATGGCTGGCCATTAATTATAGTCATTGTTAACTCGTTTAAATCTGGATTTCGCTGCTGTATAACAATAGCATTTGATACAACAGCACCTACTATTACCGCGAAAAGTCTATCAGTAATGAATCGTATCAGGCTGGCAGAGGGCCGGGTGCATGGAAAAAATTATTAAGATTAAATCTGTATGCTGGGCGGTTTAACTGACGTAGCGATGTAGAGATTCGATCGCCCTCCACCTTGAGGGCGAAAGTCCATAACGTAAAGGGAATACTATTAATGCCGTCTATTTGATATGGTGCGTTTACCGGTAACCGGCAGGCTTAGCTGGTTAAAAAAACCAGCAAGTCGGTCTTGTTCCTGAGCCCTAGCTTTCTGGTCGCTGAGTTTTTTAAAGCGCTGACGCGGCGATAGGAAAGATGTTCAATTTCAGCGATATACTTTATATTCAGCCCTTTCTTCAATTCCTTCAATACCCTCCATTCGCTTGGCGTTAGCGATAATGCCAACGGCTTCTTCTTTGGCCGGTAGCGGCTATCTACCATTTTCAATAAACTGGCGCGCCAGTAGTAAATTGGCTCCTGCAAGGATACGTAGGCATCAATATCGCCCCGCACCCACAACAATGAGTTGGCATGTGTTGAATACATGCAGATAACCAATTCTGGGTGATTGTTTTTAATTTTGGTAATCAATTCTAAGCAGTCTAAACTTGTGGTGTATCTTTCCGTTGCTGACAGAAATAAAATGTCTATTTTCTCACCAGAAGCCGTATCAAGACGTTGGCAGTCGCTTACCGATATCTTTATATTTATAGTGGGGTCTATTAATGCTAATAATGAAGCTATACCCTGTCGGGCATAATGATTGGTGCCCGTCAACGCAATATCTAAATAAGTTTTAATCGCAAGTCCGTTAGCCATTTAAATCCCTTATTCCATAGTGGTATATAGAAGTTTTGAAAAAATTAACGATATCAATCAGTATGCACGAAGTAATTAAGTAAGGTGTTGCGTTGAATCACTATACACGCGGCAATAGATCGGTAATGTGAAATAATCTTAAGTTATATTAACCCTACATATAGGCACGTTACTCAAGCGCTGCGCATTGGCGCTCTACGGGTAGTTTGTACCACCATTTGGGAAAGTTACGAAAAGATTTCTTTTGCAGCTTATTACCGGAAGAAGCCCCATTATTCTATCGACGGTTTTTAAATAATTGCTTTAGCCGTTAACGCTGCTTATTTTTCTGTAAATAAGCAGCGTTTTCTTCATGGATGAATTTTTAAGGAAGCTTTTACAGAAGCCGGTCAGGTTATGCCTGCAGACGTTACCGGGAGCTGATAAGGGTTAACATTTTCCGCATGGTTAAGTTTACTTCTTGCCGATCGCTTCTTTAGCAGGTAGCTGGTACATCCAGAATGTAGCTCTATTCCGCTGTGATAACGACAGGCGATTGATTATTAAGTGTCCAGTACGTTTCAGACACGTCTGGCCATGGTATTCGATGCTGTATGTGTCGATTTTTGTAAGCAAGAAGTAAGGCCAGAGAAGGTAATTATCATGACTTACTAATACTTAAATTTTTTTATAATTTTTATATGATTTATGTGACCTTAGACACAAAATCAGGCTCTGTATAAAAAGGGCAAGAAAGTTAAAGGGGAATACCGTTGTGGATAGAAGCAGGTTCGGACGTCCTGCTGACAATTAATTACTCCTCTACTGCTAAGTTACAAGGAGATGAGAGAAAATAAGAATTTTCGCTACCTGCCGACATGTACAGCGTTAACGAGATCGGTCACATTAAATGGCAGTTATTTAAATATCTTTGCTTTCATCGCTGCCTGGATGGGAAGGGAAACTCATATACAGGCTTTTATCTCGGAGGTTTTTAGCAGGCCTTATGCATAAACATTACGTTATTAACGGGATTGTCGAATTTCATCCCGTTACCAGCAAGTTGCGCAATCTTAACAACCCAGAGCATGTAGTGGTATTAAACTCTCCCGCAGGTCGTTGTTTATTGTTATTAATTGAAAGGGCTGGCACCATCGTTACCCAACAAGAATTTATGGATATCGTCTGGCAGCAACGCGGAATGCTGGTTTCACCCAATACTTACTACCAGAACATTTCCATCCTCCGAAAGGGATTGAGAAGAATTGGTTTTATTAATGACCCGATTGTTACCATTCCGCGTATTGGTTTAACCCTGGCAAGCAACACGCGGATAAAGACCAATGAAATTCCCTGCATATCATTAGCGAAAATCGTTGACGATGCGACAGAGGATAACGGTCCGCTATTAATGCCTGAGCCCGTACCAGAACCGCAATCAGATAGCATACAGTCTCCTTGTGATGTTGATGATACGAGCTCAGCGCCGCTGGATATCGTCGAGTGCTCTGACCAGAAAGCTCCCGTTGTAAATGGCCACAAGCGCTGGTTTCTGCTGATGGCCGTCCTCGCCGCTGTTTTGCTTGCTGGCATGGGGATTATGAGTCCACAGGCTGCCCGCGACGATCGATATCTTGACCGCTATCGCTTTGTGATGACCGCAGATGATTGTCGTTTTTTTGTAAGCACGAATATTCAAACAGACGATGAACAAGCTGAGGCGCTGAGCTATGGAAAGCGATTTAAAGCCAACTGCAAAAATTACCCGTGGGTATATATCAACAGATACGCCATGTTGCCAAGGGCTTCAGTCATACGCTGTGACCGGGAGATGGCAGAACGCAATCATTGTATTTCTGATTATTTTATTGAGGATCGTTAGCATGACGCGTCATTACCCGCTGTTCTCTATGCTCTGTTTTGGTCTGGCCCTGATCGCGGCGCTGGCTGGTTATTTTTTGTGGCAGCGTTTTTACGCCCGTGAATTTTCTTGTCATGCGACTTTAGTACAGCATCATCCGAATGAAACGCTTAATCTCTGGCTGAATTATAGTGTTAGCGGAGGGCGTGGGATGCTCAGTATGAATGGTCACGTGCAGAATGATCCGAGCAAAAAAATTAACAGGAAAATATTTTTTAGCGTGCGGAAACATAACAGCATTTATCATTTTCATTCGCAGAAAAACATAAGGTTTCCTGATGATAATGTGAATGATAGCTGGCTGGAAAAATACGAACCTGATTTTTTTGTTTACCCAGACAAAAGTATCTATATTCGTATTGGCGAGCAGCAGAAAGGTAACTATCACTTTACATTTGCCACTCTGCCAGCCTATGTATGTAGTCGTTAGTGTAAAAATAAAAAATTGAAGCGATGCGGTAAGTTAATTAACTCCTTCGCATATTTTAAGACGGCCTTGTAATTGAAAGCTTTGCTATTTATGGTTACGTTTGATGCTATTTGTCTGATAGAAGTCCTTAATTACGCGATAAAAACACAGAAACGAAGCCGAAAAATATCCTACAGGCTCAGCCTGATAAGCGAAAATCTGATATTCCGCTAATCAACAGCGCCGATATGAACGTTATTCATCAAGCATGGCGTTTTGTTCCGCAACCTTTTAATTATATTGCCGTGCCCGGAGAAAATTTACACTACCTGAATCGAGACTACTGCGGTGTCAGAGATTACCTTAAGCATGCAAGCCGGGCTCGGATCCCGTTAATTGGCATAGGTTCCGGTAGTTTTGTGCTGGCTACGGTGGAAATGCTCAATGTGCGCCGGGCCTCTGTTCATCGTGACGAATTCAGGAACGTGTTCCGCAGGTTTATGCTGAATAAGGCTACGTTTTATTGGCGAAGGAGAAGTGCCGATCTCGCTCGCAACGATGCCTGTTCACCTGCGCTCAGGCGTTTAAATCGCTGCTGTAGCCAGCCATCGTTTATCCATTTATTACGGTGAAAATTTATGCGCTATTACTGAATTGGCAGAAGCCAGTTGAATCGGCTATTCAACGCGGAATTTGGCAAAACCACCCGTAAATTTATCAACAGCGCAAGATTGCGTTAGGCCTGGCGTCTGGCGATTGTCATTGGTCTGTTAAACGGCGGCTTATTACAGCACTTCAGGGGATAAATGTCTTAAGGCCGAAGAGGATTCAGATTGCCGCTGTGGTATGGAGGTTGTGGAACTGAAACGTTAGTAACGTGCAGATTATAGCGAGGAAATAAAAGTAAAAATCCGGCCATAAGGCTGGGTTTTTTAAAGGACGAACCCCGGAATCACGTTATTTTCGTTACCAAAGATGGAAGGCCCAGGAAACTCGGATTCTGCATACTGGCGCAGTCAGAAAGGCGCTGGATATTGCCATTGCGGTGGCAGAAAGCCGTAACGGCAGGCTGATTAATAAACATGACCTGAAAACGGCCATGAAATACCGGCACGGCCAGGCATTACGTATCGGGTTAACTGGCGCATATTTTCCGCGCTCCCTGCGCTACGCCTGGGCGCAACATTATCTGACGCAGGGCTTCAGCGAGAAGGAAGTCCTGGCGCAGACGGCAATGGACGTGGGGCATGGAAACAATCGCGAGCAGCGTATCCGTCTGGCGTATGCCCAGGGAAGAGTACAATAATGTTTTCAGCCTAATACAGACAGGACCGTTATGGCCTGCGGGATAACGTTACCGAATCCCGCTACAACGCCAGGTAATCTATCTGTCCGGGAATGATTATTTCCATACAATAAAGGCTGAGTATGACTCCGCAGATCGTTAATTATACTCAGCCAGAAACGCCTATTCTTTCAGCTGTATTTTTTATCCGATCGTGGCCCGCTTATTCATCAGTAACCTGAGGATACAGAGGCTCAGAACAACGGTCATGATATTAAGGATATCTACAACGTAAATAAATGCAGCATGATACTGGGCAATCATCAATGTTAACAGATTGCTGTCAGAAGCGTGTTTCAGCGGGGCTGTAAGATTGCCTGAGGCGACAGCGTTAATCCACTCCGTCAACTGGTTCGTTGAGAGACTGAACTGCATAAAAATGCCGGGCAAAGATCCTGTCAGATGAGAGGTCAGTAATGAAGCATATAATGCAACCGCCAGCGCTTCACTACCCAGCCTGAGCGTATTAAGCAATCCGGCGGCCATACCAGCCTGCACAGGATCCACGCAACCCAATGCTAAGCCATCGACCAGTCCGGCAGATAATCCCATCCCCGTACCAATCAACAATAATGGTATGGCCAGTAGCCATAGTTCACGGCCTGGCTGGCTGAAAAGGGTTAAAGTAATGCCGCCAGCGATAAATGCAGCCAGACTGATATACAGAATCAGGCGGGCTGACGCTCCACCTGAAACCAGCCTGCCTGCGATTACCGGGCAGAAGAGAACGGGTAGGGTGAGCGCGATCATCATGAGTCCTGCTTTTGACGGTGTTAGCTGTATCACACCGGTCAAATAGCTGGGGTAATACGTCAGCAGCGTAACAAAGATGACGCTGGCAACCACCGGGATCAGGATCAGTCCGACGAAGGTGCGATTCTTCAGCAGGTTAAAATTCAGCATTGGATTATCAATACGGTTTTCATAGAGATAAAAGCCGATAGTTATCACGGCGGCCAGCGCCAGTAATGACAGCGTTCTGATGTCTGTCCAGCCCCACTGAGCACCCTGCACCATAGCCAGCATGAACAGCAGGAGGGCGGCGATAAAGAGCATGGTTCCGGCAATATCAAAACGGAACCGTTTATCAGTCGCGATATCCCCGGGAATGGCTTTAGCCAGAATCAAAACAACGGCCAGCGCGATGGCGTGAACGGCAAAAATGGCGCGCCAGTTGATAAGATCAAGAATAAAGCCTGAAATTGTCGGGCCAAAAGTAATACCGATCCCGGCAGTCGTGCCGAAGAGGGCAAAAGCCTGAGTCCGCTGACTGCCTTCAAACTGAGCGATCAGAATAGCGCTGCCACACGAAAAAATGGCGGCACCTCCGATCCCGGCCAGAGCACGGGCAATGTCAAGATACAGGGTACCGGGAGAGAGTGCCGACATCACCGAAGCCACGGCATAAATTGCGGTTCCGGATAAAAAGGCTTTCTTCCGCCCACAGGCATCAGCCAGCGTTCCCCAGAATAAGGTAAAACAGGCAAACGTTAAGTTAAAGGCGTTGACCACCCACTGTAACGCCGACAGGCTGGCGTTCATATCTGCGCTAATGAATGGCAACGCAATTGCCGTTCCGGAAATTGAGCCAGGAACAACAAAGACCGCCAGCAAAATCACAAATAAAAGTAACCTGCTGCCTGGCTGAGACGTAGTGTGAGACATAGTGGCTCCTGATGATTAAAAAATAACGGGCAGTGCATTAGGACGGCGTAGCACGATACCTTCACACCATGGCAGGTCGTTTAGTTTGTCATGATGTAGTCTCATTTGCGGATACTGGCGGGTCAGCAGGGTAATGACAGCGTTGATTTCCAGGCGAGCAAGCTCTTGCCCCATGCAGTGATGCATACCGTAACCGAACTGCAAGTGCTGGTTATTTTCGCGATAAGGGTTTATTAACACAGGGTCGTCATACACCGCAGGGTCACGGTTTGCCAGAAATACATCGGCATGAATCGCTGCGCCTTCCGGGATAACGCCGGTGTCTAGTTGGAGATCCTGTGTGGCAATGCGGGGAAAGGTCGACGTGCTTCCCAGGTTGGTTAACCGCAGCATTTCTTCAATCATCGCAGGAATGAGCGTCGGTTCGTCGTGTAACTGCCGCCATACTCCAGGCATACAAAGCAGGCCATAGATGATTTTGGTCATAACAGTCAGCGTGTTTTGATCGCCTCCCAGTACTGAACCCAGCAGGATGGCCGTTAACTCTGCATCATTAAGTGGTGGCTGGCAGTTCTCCCTGTTTTGCACAAATCTGGCAATCAGGCCGTCTTTGTCATGGTGCCTTTTGCCCTGAACATGCTCCATGACATAGCCGTAAAGTGATTCAAATCGATGAACCAGCTCTTCGACATCATCAGGATCCGCCACCTGCACAATATGGCTCAGCGGACGAAAATAGTGCTGATCTTCAAAGGGAAGCCCCAGCAGGATACAGTTTGTGTCAGCTGCAACGTGATCCAGCAGGTCAGTAAACAGGTCAGGCTGTTTTTTTTGCGCCATCTTTTCCGCATATTCCTGTACCAGGCGCGTAATCACGGGCTCCAACCATTTCAACCTGCTTCTGCTGTAGTCTCGGGCGACAAATTGTTTTACGCGGGTGTGGTCGGGAAAATCCAGATTTAGCAATAATTCTTTTGGCGTTAACGTTGGCAGCACGCTGGGCCCGCCCACTTCGTTAGAGGGGCGACGGATGCAGGTTTTATCCATCAGGATTCTTTTGACGTCCTGATAATTGATGACATGAAACGCCTCGTGCCCACTCAACAGACGAATAATTCCCATCTCCTTATAAGTGGCGGCCTTTATAACTTCATAGCCCATCCGGGGATCGTAATGAGGTATATCCGTTATACGATATGTTCTGTTGTCCATTATTATTCCTCTCCGTAGGTTAAGGCGTGTAGTTTGTTTAAACAGTCGTCATTGTTGAGAAACTGGATCGCCCGCCAGCCACGTTTTTCAGCAGCGAGGCAGTTTTCGGCCAGATCATCAATGAGTACACACTGCTCAGGCGTAACCCCGGCAACCTGTTCCGCAAGCGCAAAAAACGAAGGGTCCGGTTTCCGACAGCGGGCTTCACAGGAATCAACAATATGTTCGACTACGTCGTTGAGACCAACCATGGACTGCCAGTAAGATCGCCACTCGATCACATTGTTCGTGAGGATGCCAACCCGATAACCAGCGTCCCGCATATCTGTGATCTGCTTTACCATTGCCGCGTTGGCGGTAACATGCGCAAACCATTGCTGCCCGAAATGTTCTAATTGTGCCCGGCGGGTATCTGTTTCAGGAAAAAGGCGCGCCATTGTTTCCCGAAGACGCGAACCCCATTCCTGCTCGGTTAATATGGCATTTTCAATAGGGGCCAGCATGGGCAGGTTCATATCATCAGCGACAGACTTCATTGCGGCCTGTAGCTGACTAACCGGAATACCGGTTTTTTCATAATAAAGATCGAATAACGAAGAAATAGGCGGGGATAATACACCGCCAAAGTCGAACCAGTAGAAGTCAGTTTTTTCTTTATGGCCGCGCTCAGTAGCATTTACGACTTTAAGCGTAATAGTACCAACGGTATTTATAATATCGTTTTGTAAAACAGAAATTGGTACATGAATCAGAGTGCCAGTGAGCGTGATTTCACGCAGACTGACGATGCATTTAGCTGGGCTGCTTAATTCACAAAATTGCTGGAAAGACATATTGCAATTATAGAGTAGCAGTTGGTTTGCCGGTAAAGCTTTACATGCCCTGACGGCCAGCAGGGCCGTTTGTCGGCAGGCCTCGATAATAAACATACCCGGAATATGGTCTAACGGGTGGTCAAAAATGGATGAATAAGATTGATCGACAATTAGCGTGGCTGAGAAAATGTTATCTTTTGCCCGCGCATCACCAATAACGACATTACGTGGAAAGATCCGCCCAACAGATGCACAATCTGCTGGTTTAATATCGTTATAATTTAATGATGGCTGGCTCTCATTTTTTGCTCTTATTTTTTTCCAGACGGTATCATCCATCCAGCCAATACCCATTTTTTTCTGAGCGCAGGCGGCATTATTAATCAGAAGGGTCATTTCTAATGTATAACCTGCGAGGATCTTTTTACGATATTTGCGGTTGGTGATTGTGACCTTGATTACCGGCTGTAATGGCTTCTGCATTACTTCCAGAAGAGGGTAATTAAGGATTTTAAACTCGGCATTATTAAAAATAAATTTTGCACTGAGGGGAACGTCATAGTATTTATGTGTCACGTAAATAGATATCTGGCGGAAAACTTCTAACAGTAGCATTGCGTCATAACATCGATGCCCATCAGTGAGTTCGGGGAGATCATTAAAATACATATGCGACTTTGGCAACATGGCGGAAAAGATAAAATGGTTACTATCTACCTGTTGTGAGTCTGTAATGAAAACCTCATTGATAGCCTGTCGGTGAACATATCTTCTGTCAAGCGAGCCATCAAAAGATAACTTATTTTCCTGAGACTGATATACATAATCCATATGTACATTCTCCATTGCATGTGTAGTGAGTGACACATTCTGGCTGTAATGGTATATTCGATAAGCATCGAACGTATCATTTAAACCGAACGTTCGATGTTTATCGAACACACTATGTGCAAAAAGTAACTAAATGTCAATTTAATGCAAGTCATCTTTTCTCTGTAGAGAATATTTACTATTTTATCAATGGCTTAAACTGGGAGCGACGAAATGAATGGTGTGCTAAGACAGGATCATCCCTTGGTTTTGGCTACTGTACTGAAAGCTTTAAACGACCCGACACGGTTAAGAATCATCCAGGAACTAATCAATGATGAGATCGGAGCAGAAAGGCACTGTACATCGTTCAGCGGTCTGGCTGACGTAGCCCGGGCGACAAGATCGCATCATTTTAAAGTCCTGCGTGAAGCGGGCCTTGTCTCTCTGGTTGACCGGGGAAATCTGCTGTTAGCCCGGCTGAGGCGGGATGAAATCGAAAAGGCTTTCCCTGGTTTACTCAACATTCTTGCCCGTGGCTAAAGTAATATCCATCATCACCTGCCGGGCAGCGATGCCTGATGCTGAATATTATGCGCTATTACTGAAGGCGTCAGATTTCTGCTGATGGGCTAAAGGGTAAGGGCAAAAGTCTTACCCTAAAGGGCAAATGGCCTGATATGACGTTGAGATTTTCGGCTACGTGAAATTAATGCTGGTGGGCAGCTCTCGACAGTGGAGCAATAAAAAAGCAGATCTGCTTCATATCGGAAGCGCTGCATTTTAGCGTCATTCATTAATAGACTCCGATCGCTCTGAATTGCTGCTCATGACGATAAGGTGAAATAAACTTCTGCCAACAGGCGTCGAGATAATCCGATCGCCACTGCATCATCTGCGTGCGTTTATCGGGGTGCTCCGCTTTGTGGATATACGCTGCCCGCACGTTGTTACGCTCCTGATGGCTCATCTGCCGCTCAACCGCATTTTTGATCTGCGCCCGGACTCGATCAGCACACTACAGGCAATTGTGCGGAAGCCGTGTCCGCAAAAGTCCGCCTTCGTGTCATAGTCCATCGTATCCAGTGCTTTGTTGATTGTGTTTTCGCTCAGCAGCTTACGCGGATCGTGGCCGCCTGTATAAACTGGCGACCATAAAACGCCTGATTCATATTACACAATGTTGATACCTCCTATCATGCGTTTTTCCTCTTTTTAAAAAAATGCTTTTACCTCACTAATAGGTAAAGGCGGTTTCACCGCTGTAATTGTCGAAGTGCTAAGCCCGTGTATACCCTTCGTTATTTTCTCCCCGCGTATTTTCTCTGTTTTATCTTCCGTATCAGCTTCCGGTAAGCAAAAAAATATTGCTTAAATTTTTTTATTTCTGTGGTCTGTATGCTTCAGTTCCACCGCGCCTCTGGTTTTTCAGAATAAAAAGGAATGTGCACGTCTGTCTGTCAGAGTTCACAGAAACGGGCGTCAGGGGAATGTGGAAGTTGATTTTAATCAATCTTATACAACATGAAATAAGTTTAACGGTTGGTGTTATCTCACTGAATCAGGCATCTTTTCATGATAGTGATAATCATTTATAGGTGAGTTGTTGTTTTATAGGGGATTAAAAATATTCGGCTATCAGATAAAGGTATCGTGATGTTTTTTTTGACGGCTTTATAATGCGCACGCGTTTGTTAAGAATTCTCCTGTTTATTTGATAACAGGAGGAGTCATTTATGTACCCGGAATTAAAGACATGGTTTGGGGATTTTTGTGATGTGAGGCATGATCTTCATGCTCACCCGGAAGTTGGATTTGATGTTCACAGAACCAGCGATATTGTTGCTGACCAGCTCATTCGTTACGGTTATCAGGTTACCCGCAATATTGGCAAAACCGGCCTTGTGGCACAGCTCAAATTGGGGGACAGCAAAAAAAGCATGGGGATCCGTGCGGACATGGATGCGTTACCTATGCAGGAGCTGGGAGAGCGGCCGTATAAAAGTACTGTGGAAGGAAAGGCGCATGCGTGTGGACACGATGGCAATACAACCATGCTGCTTGCCGCCGCCCGCCTCATTGCACATCGTAAAAACTTTAATGGCACGCTGAACCTGATTTTCCAGCCAGCGGAAGAAGGTCAGGGCGGTGCTGCCGCGATGGTGAAAGAGGGTGTCATTGAGCGTTTTCCCTGTGACTATCTCTTTGCGGCGCACAGTATTCCAAACACCGAAGGCAACAAACTGTATTACTGCCAGCCAGGCCCGCAGCTTGCCTCATCAGACCGTTTTACGATTGTTGTCAAAGGGCGCGGTGGTCACGGCGCTGAACCCCAGAACACAATCGATCCGGTCATCGCCGGCAGTGCCGTGGTGCAGGCACTTCAGAGCATTGTTGCCCGTAATATCCACCCCAAAGATCGTGCAGTGGTGACGGTCGCCTCTTTCATTGCCGGTGGTGAAGGCTCCTATAACATCATCCCGCAAACAGCGAAACTGTTACTGAGTGTACGCACAATGGATCCTGCTGTACGGGAAACCACGGTCAATAATATCCACCGAATTACTGAAGATGTCTGCCGGGCCTATGGCGCGACCGCTGAGATAGCGCATCAGGCACTGGCGGCCGCGGTCATCAATGATGCACGGGCCGCGACGCTTGCGCGTACCGCTGCCATCAGTGTTTTCGGGGAAGAAATGTGCCCGTCTTCTTATCAGCCGCTGATGAACAGCGAGGATTTTACCGAATTCTCCTCTCGTGTGCCTTCTGCCTACTGTTTCCTGAATAACGGAGACACGCCGAACTGCCATAACCCGGCTTATGACTTTAATGATGAACTGATTATTCATGGGGCCAGTTACTGGACGGCTCTGACAGAGTTGTATCTCAAATAAAATAAGGACGTTTGTTATGCTGATGCTGTTAATTCAGGTCGCAATTATGGCCGTGTTCGTTATTTACGGGCTAAAAATAGGTGGCGCAATGGGGGTGGGAATTTTCTCCATGCTGGCGCTGGCCGTGATGATTTTTGTTTTCGGTCTTCCTGCCGGTGGTATTCCGTGGACGGCCATCATCATTATCCTTGCTATCGGTATTGCCGGAGGGTTGCTTGAAGCATCCGGTGGTCTGGACTGGCTGGTATATTATGCCGGGCGTCTCATTCAGGCAAAACCCGCTGCCATCACGTTCGTTGCCCCTCTGGTGATTTTCTTTTTCGTGTTTGGTGTCGGTACAGCCAATATCGCGCTGGCGCTGGAGCCCGTCATTGCCCGGACAGCGCTACGTGCCCGCGTCCGTCCTGAACGTCCACTGGTTGCGGCGGTAACTGCGGCCAATATGGGGCTGCTGGCCTCTCCGGCAGCAAGCTCTGCGTTGACCGCTATCGCCATCCTTGGGGGGCATGATTTCTCCATCGGTCAGTATATGGCGGTGGTGCTCCCCTCTGGTCTGATTGCCACTGTGGCCCTCTCCTTGTTCATGTGTTTCAGGGGCAAAAAACTGGAAGACGAACCGAAATTCCAGGAACTGCTGGCTTCCGGTGAACTGAATGACGGTACTTCTGATGAGAAAAAACCAGAATTCACCCGTCAGCAGGTCGCATCCGTCAGCGTATTTATGGGGGCGATTGCCTGTATTCTTACGCTGGGGTTATGTGAGCCGCTATTGCAGGCCATCACCACGCCACTGGCAAACGGTAAATATATCCCACCGGCACAGCTGGTGATCCTTTTCATGTTTGTGGCTGCTGGCGCTATTCTCATTGCGACCCGAATCAGCGCGAATACGGTATTTAAAACCCGCATTTTTACTGCGGCAATCTCTGCGGCCGTTGCGGTGCTTGGTCCGGGCTGGCTGGGAAATACTATTTTTATGGCTCCGGAAAATGCGGCCGCACTGAAGGAAGGGCTGGGAGACATTATCACTGCGTGGCCGTGGATTGTGGTGATTGTTTGTGGCCTTGTGGCGACTTTCGTGATGTCCCAGACCGCCATTATCACTATTGTCTATCCACTGGCACTGGGGCTCGGGGTTCCGCCTGCTTTCATGGCGGCGATGGTTCAGGCTGTCAACGTAAACTATTTCATTCCGGCACAACCGACGCTGTTATTTGCTGAAGAGATTGACACCACCGGGACAACCCGAAAATACCGTTTCTGGCTGCCGGGCGTGGTCTCACTCAGCGTATCTGTCGTGGTTGGAGTAATTATTACCGGGTTTATTTAATCCAGACATAAAAAACTCATAACCGGTGTGTGTCTTTTATTTTTCCAGATTCAGGGGATGGTTCACATCATTCCTTTATAGGACTTATTCACTGTCGGAAATGCTGAAATATTAATAGGGAAATTGTGATGAAATTAAAATATATGCCTTTGCTTCTGGTCCCTTTTTATGGCTTCACTCAAGCCGCCGAGATTTATAATAAAGACAGCAATAAACTGGATTTTTATGGTCGCCTTGTTGCCCGTCATCAGTTCAGCGACACAGTTTCGGCTGACGGTGATAAAACATATGCCCGAATCGGGTTTAAAGGACTGACGACCATTAATGATACGCTCCAGGGATTTGGTCAGTGGGAATACCAGATTTCGGGTAACGTCGCTGAAGGCCAGGAAGGGAATCATTCGCGCACCCGACTGGCATTTGCCGGACTGAAACATGCTTCGCTGGGAAGTCTGGATTACGGGCGTAATTATGGTGTGATTTATGATGTGGAGTCGTTTACTGATATTCTGCCCGTGTTTGGTGCCGATACCTATACCCGCCCGGATACATTTATGCAGCTACGGGCCGGAGGGGTTCTGACGTGGCGCGGCTATGATTTTTTTGGGCTTGTTGAAGGACTTAATCTTGCGATCCAGTACCAGGGAAAAAACGAGGATTCTTCCAGAGCCGTCCGTAACCAGAATGGCGATGGTGTGGGGGCTTCTCTTGTCTGGCAAAGTGACTATGGTCTGAGTCTGGGAACAGCCTATGCGGGGTCCAATCGCACGGATGCGCAACAGCAAAAATCAGGGAATAATGCGGGGCGGGCAGAATCTTTGAATGCCGGGATTAAGTATGATACCGGTAAATTCCTGATTGGGTCGGTATATGCGGAAACCCGTAATATGATCTGGGCTGGCGGAAGTGACTGGACGCTGGGTGACGCGGGCTATGGAAAATGGGGAGCAGTAACGGATCGTACCCGAAACATTGAAGTGGCGGCTCATTATCAGTTTGATAACGGTTTCCGCCCGTCCGTTGCTTATCTGCAGTCAAGAATGGATTATAACGGGATTTCAGGCAATATCGTTAAATATGCTGATATTTCCATACGTTACTTCTTTAACAAGAATTTTTCTGCTCATGCAGACTGGAAAATCAACCTGCTGGATGACGACAGTCGTGTCATTAAAGCAACCGGGATCAGCACTGATAATGTCCTGGCTGCGGGCATGATTTACCAGTTCTGATTATTTGACGTCCCGGCTCCGGTGGTATTACGGAGTCGGGTATTTATACAGGGGAATGAATGGTGGATACTAAAAAAATAAAAAGACATCACCTGGTTGCCTTTGTCCGTATAGCTGAACTGAGGAAAATTCGGGCAGCCGGTAAGGTTCTGGGATTATCTCAGCCGTCACTCAGCCGGACACTGAAAGAGCTGGAAACAATCACGGGACTGCCTCTGGTTATCCGTGCTAATGACGGGGTTTCGCTGACGGATGCAGGAAAACATTTTTTTGGACATGCAAAAAATATCCTCAGCGCGTTTGATGAAATGGAAGAGGATTTACTTTCAAAACATGAAGCGGACGGTATTTCTGTCGGGACTGGCTGCAGCCTGAATATGCTTTTGCCTGAAGTGATTAATTCACTTTGCCGCCATAATATCACGCTGAATGTCTGTGAAGAACAGACTGATATTCTGATGCAGAAACTTCTGGAGCGGGAGCTGGATTTTTGTATTACAACCGTATCACCGCATATGACGGACCCCAGGTTCATGACAGAAGAACTACTCAAACTCCGGTTTGGTATTTTTATGTCAGGAAATAATCCGTTGCGACATTCCACCTCCGTACGGGAATTGCATAACCAGCGCTGGATCATGCCTCCGGTGAGAGCAGGTTATCACAGCGTTATTACCGATTTTCTTAAGGCTAATAATATGAACCCTTTCATCCCTGTTCATATTAATAATATGTTTGGTGTGCCGGCGATACTTGATAAAACTGATTTACTGGGCATTTTACCGGTATCATTTATTGAAAATTCTGGCTGGAATAATAAACTGGCACAGATGAAAGTGGATTTTTTGTTACCGATGGCAACGTATTATCTGTCTTATCGTAAAAATGAACCTCTTCCGATGCTGGCAAAGCAGGCAATCACAGTTATAAAAACGCAGATTAAAGAGCTGATTACGGATAGCTATCTTGATGACTGAAAAAATAGTTAAGGATAAATACATAACGGGCAGGGCCGGAAACTGATAAAGAAGCAGGGGAAAACCTGCCGCACGGCGATGCCGGACCAGGCTTCGTGGGCAGGAAACCAGTGGTACGAAATTTATGGAAGCGCCAGTGAGATCAAGAAATTATATGTATTCGCCAACACCTTTAAAATTTTCAACGAACGCGGCGATTTTCTGAAAAACGCGTTTTTTTTGGTCAGGTATTGTGGGTTCAGGGGCTCATCTTGGGTAATACGACATTCAGTTCTGCCTTACCGTTGATCGAAAACTCCCCGCTTTCCACTGTACGTCTATCAATGACCCTATAACAATTGAAATCCACGCTCGCAGCATTGATACGCTGGTGCGGAAGAAAATGAAAATGAATAGACCTGTGCATATCAACGCCAGAAGGTAATGGGTTAACTTGATTACAATGATTGTTTAACATGATAGCCGTTGAAAACATCGCGTGATAAAAATCATTGTATGTTTTAATCGCTTTGTATTTCAAAACATCTTTGTATGCTATTTTCTCAGATCTTCAAATAAATTAATATTACGGCCTAATCCATATAACTGATCTTTTTTGAGATTTTTATCTTAACAATATCAGGAACAAAATCAGCTAAATAGCTTAAGTCATATGCTGTGGTATCTGTCCACGTTGTACGCCATTCGTTAATATTTAATGGGGTCTTCGTTAGAATATCAGCATAGGATTTGTCAGCATTTAACCTTTCCGTAAACCCGCTTTGAATAATAGATACCAGCTTTAAAGGTTTTATTCTTGCCGAATCTGTTTTCAGAACTGGACTCTTTAGGGCATAGAGCAAGTGTGCATGACCATTTTTTGTATTCTGTATTATCGTGTTAGGCTTCGGTAAGCTTATAAGATCCCATGCAATCGCGCCATTATCATGCTCTATGTCGAAAACAAAACCATTCACAAACGATCTGTTATTAAACCCTATGTATTTTTTTAATAAGGCCCTTTCTTTTGGGCTTCTATACACACCATCATTGAAGTCATCGCAGCATAATACGTATTTATGCATTTGACTTTTATAGTTTTCCATATTATATATTTTATCTTCAAACAACATTTTCACCTTCCTTTAAATATTCCTTTTTGTAATGGTTTGCCGACTATCAAAACAGGAGCTTTGTTTTTATATTTATGCCCATAAACAAATCAATAATATATTTTATATTTTTGTTAAGTGACTTAATTAACCATATCAGATATTGTGTGCTTATTTGGTGTTTTTATATGGAAGAAAAACAGTTGTATATAACTTAAATCTTTTCTATGCTTTTTGATAAAAGGCAGTGAAATACCATGGAATAAAAAGTTGTGAGTATTATCACTCTAAAGTAATTGTTAACTACCCGTTTATTTTAGGAGTATTCCCGGAAACATCACTTCCCATAATAGGTGATTATAGGTGTATGATTGTTAACCAAATAGATAAGAAGGGATTGACATGGCAGTTATACCTTTACTTCCCTCGCAGGGAATATCACTTGTTTTAGACCACATGAGGATTGCTCGTGCTCACGGCATGTCCAGAGACATGGCAACACCTCTTACTTACACATGGTTCTACTATAAAGTTAGAAATCGTGGCCCGTGGGATTACAAACAACATCATCCAGGATTGCAAAATTTCGGTAATTTTCACTACGGCGCTATCGGCTATGCAGCCGGAATACCAGAAAAAATATTGCTAATGGGTGCTGGATTTGCTCAGGAACATGCTGGAACAAGTGAAAAACAGTGGGGTCATTGGTATCAACTACCGCCCTACGGTGATGATCCACACGACCAATTTTGGATTAAACAAGGCATAGATTATGCGAAGAAAGTCGGTTATTAAAATCCTTCACGGTATGCTTACAGCCGTCCTGCTTTTACTAGTAGGTGGTTATTGCTTTTATCAATACTTTTTTAACACACAACCTAATGATGTTTTTGTTAGCAAACAAAAATTATCTAATACCGTTTGGTTGTATGTCACGAAGTATGACGAAGGTAATGCTACAGTTGCTGATTTCTACCGCTTCTATCTTGATAAAGATGATGGCTCCGGTGATGTTATGGAAGCTCTCAAGCACCGGAATCCTTTTATGGAAGCTAAGACTAAAGATGTTATTGCTACAGCTTATGGGAACACTGTAAACATAAAAGTGACGGGCAAGATTTACAGCTTTACCAACTCAGATCTATTCTATTCAGACGGGATAGCAATTATGCCCGTCATCAATCTCATTGCCAATGGCACCAGAGACTAACAGCAAGGAGCTTAAAAAATGGCTGTACCAGTACACTTATTTTTGAAAGATGATGGCGGAGCCGTTATCCGTGGTGGTAGTGATGTTCAAGACCGTGAAGGAAGTATTGAACTTAGAGACTTAATTCATAATCTTAGCATTCCTACAGACGGGGCTACAGGAAAATTAACGGGGACGCGTAAACATTCAGCTTTTAGTTTGACAAAGGCTATTGATTCATCATCCCCATATCTCTATAAAGCCGTTGCCACAGGACAAACATTGCAGAGTGCTGAACTAAAGTTCTACCATATTAATGATGCAGGGCAAGAGGTTGAGTATTTCAATATTCTAATGGAGGGGGTGAAGGTAATTTCAGTAACTCCTGTTATGCATGATACAAGAGACTGTCCGGGGACGGGACATATGGAAAACGTGCAACTGCGCTATGAAAAAATTACGTGGCTGTATAAGGATGGAAACATCCAATATACCGATGCATGGAACGAACGACCGACAGCCTAATCACATATTTCAACACCAACTGATAAACATTGCCCTCGTTCATCGAGGGCTTTTTTATCAACTAATAAGTGGGTATCAAGCCTAACAGAAAATATTTATAAATATCAGGTATTTTATACCCCCCTTTTTTAATTGGTTATATAGATCGATATCATCAACTTGATAGTTAAAATATATCAATGGCGCGTTATCGATCGTCCAATCAATTGCTTTAATCGATCATTATGTAATTTGCGATAGTCATAAGGTATCATTAGCTGAGTTTTGAGCAATCATATCTTCCTGAACAGCATAACGCATGATAGCGGTAATACGCTGTTTCAGACGTGAAGCTGTTTCGTGCTGGCCTTTGGCCTCAATTTTACGCAGAGGAAGAAATAGATCACGAGTGGTTAGTTTCGTAATATCTTTTGAACCAAGAGCCGGGAAAAGATGATTGATGAGACTGTTTAGAATCCGTTCGCTGTGTTGAGGTATCCACCGCTCGCTAACAGACATTTTTTGTGCCAATCACGCGCTACGGCTTCAAACGTAAAATCTCCATGCTCTTCTGCCTTTACAGCTTTTTTCTGTTGAAGTGGGTCGATACCACTGGCTAACAGAAATTTCATCTCCAAGAGGCTTGTACGAGCTTCTGCGAGTGATACAGCAGGGTAGGGGCCAATTGAGTAGACTTTTTGCTTACCATCGAAACGATAAGCCGCTTGCCAATACTTTGACCCATTCGGATGCACAAGCAGATACAGCCCTTTGCCATCGGAAATTTTGGTTGGTTTTTCGGAAGGCTTGGCGTTTTTTACTGCAATATCAGTTAAGCGCATGGCGAGCCTCCAGTGCGGTAAATGTTGGTAAAAAACTCATCGAACTGAGTTTACCAACTTTTTTACCAACAAAAAGGGGTGGCTGCCAGTGTATTTTAATGAACAGTAGTGAACATGAAGAACGGGTAATATGTTGACTTTATAAAGCAAAGCGGACGCCAAAGGGCGTCCGTTTCTGAATGAGTGGTGCCGGACTCGGAATCATATCCACGATTAAGGTGCTGTTTGTTATTGGTTTTGTTGGTATTTCTCGTAAATAGCGCCCCCACTAAGGCCCCCATAAAAAATCACTTTGTTTTTGTGAGGGTTGTCACGAAAAATTGGTGTTTAATTGACCCACTCCCTACTCCCACTCTTACGACACGCGATTTGTTCCATACCATAAAACTCACCATTGTTATGAAGCAGAGTTGTTGTTTTTTATCGTAGGGAGTTAACACCATTTCCGCATTTTTCCACCACGCCTTTCAGCATCCTGTCTTGTAAAGTTATTACTAGACGTTATCAGTTCATGCGTTAGCCCGAACTTATCGCATACAGATTCCGGGATTTTTTCTGATAATGGAGAAAAGTCACTGGGGAAAATATTGTGATAAAAATCACAAAGTAAGGCAGGCTACTGGAGAAAAAATCTGCAACGGCGAATTATCGTAGTCTGTGTACCTCAACCAGTATTTTGAAGGCTCTGCTACATGGAAGAAAACACAAGGCAGCGTACGGAAAATTATATTTCAGCAAAAAACCAGCATCCTGCCTGGATACTTCTTGCTACCCGTCGTTCCCCGCTGATACTGAGTTGCCTGAAAACGCTGTTTGAAAAATCAAATGATGGTATCTCTCTTGAGGACGCGATTCAGTCCCTTACCGGTATTCTTGTCGAGCGTGTGAGTCAGGAACAGTATGATATTAATCAGGAAAATCCGTCTTTTCAGGCCAGCCGTGAACTACGAGAATGGATAAAACGGCGTTTAATTGTCGAACGGGATGGGCGTATCTTCGCCACCGATGCGCTTGAGGTCGCGATTACGTTTGTTGAGTCGTTGGATAATCGTTTCATGACCTCTACGGCTTCCCGTCTGTCCACCGTACAGCGAGAAATTGAAAATCTGGAAACCCGGCTTAATCCTAACCCGGCAAACCGGGTTTCAACCTTACGTCGTCGTATTGCCGAGCTGGAACGTGAATTACAGGAGGCAGAAGCCGGACATATTGAGGTACTGGAAACGTATCAGGCGGTCGAACATATTCGTGAGGTCTTCAATTTAGCTTCCAGCCTGAGGGCTGACTTTCGTCGCGTTGAAGATTCCTGGCGTGAGGCAGACCGTGCGCTTCGGCAATCCATTATCGGTGAGCAATATCACCGTGGCGATATAGTAGAACGCCTGTTAAACGATCAGGACGCGCTGCTTAATACGCCGGAGGGAAGAGTCTTCGACAGTTTTCAGCAACAGCTACGCCAGTCAGCTGAACTGACTGCAATGAGCGAGCGACTGCGCGTAATCCTTGGCCATCCTTCTGCTTCTGATGCGCTCAACCGTCTACAGCGTCATGATTTGCGCTGGCTGGTTAAACGCCTGGTCGATGAATCGCAAACCGTACTTCAGGCTCGCGCCCGTAGCGAGCGCGATGTTCGCGGTTTTATGAAAACGGGTCTTGCGGCTGAACATCACCGTGTTGGCCATCTGCTTAACGAATTTCTGAATCTGGCATTAAAACTCGACTGGCAGCGCCAGGTTATTCGCAAACAAGAGGTTCCGCTTCCTGCCATTGGTGTGGCAGTAACGGGTGTCCCTGCTATTGAGCGCTTGCGTTTTAAAGAAGTGGACGATGAAGCGGAACAAACGTTGGATCTCAGTAATCATGCGGCGGATTTAACGCAGATTGGTGATGATTTCTGGGATGCTTTCAACGGTCTCGATCGTGAGGCGTTGATTCAGCAAACGTTGCAGCTTCTGGCAAAAGAAAATCGTCCCGTTGGTCTGGCTGAGTTGGCGGCATTGTTGCCCCCGGCTCACGATCTCGAAACGTTCGCCGTCTGGATTGGCATGGCGAGAGAAGCGGGCATTGAGGTTATTGATTCACAGCGCGAATTTGCTGAACTTAGTGATGGGGAAGATCGTCGCTGGCGATTTAATCTGCCCATTACCGGTCTGGAAAGTCAGGCATTAATGGATATTGATTGGGAGTAGTTGGCATGGCGGGCTTTTTTGACAAACTGATTAACCGGAGCGTTACTGCAAATACAGGCAGTGAATCAGAATCGTTGGATGAAGAAGTTGCCGAAGCATTGGTTGAGGAAAATGCAACCAGTAGCGAAACGCGAACACTGAAAAAAATACGCGAAGCGACTCAGGAATTGCTCAAATATGGCCTGCTGGAAGAGGCCAGTAAACCCAATCTGTACCGCGTGGTACTGACTCACCCTGAAGAGGTTACTCGCATTCTGGAACCTCTCGATCTGGATATTGGCATTGATGAGATCCGCGGTCTGCTGTATGTCAAAGTCAGGCTTGACGAAACGCCAGAACAGGATGAATGGTCACACCCTCTGGTGAGACGGCAACGGCTTAATCTGGAACAATCATTATTGGTCGCCATATTGCGTCAGCATTTTGTTGCCTGGGAGCAAGAAAGTGGAACCGGCGCCAGCCAGGCGCAGATCGCTATCGACGATCTTCTCCCTCAGCTCCAGATTTACCTTGGCGATCCGGGGAGTGAATCAAAAGAACGTACCCGGTTGCTTACCCTGTTGGATCAATTAAAGGGTCATGGGCTGGTCACGTCGCCGGATGCGCATGAGCGGATCGTGATTCGTCCGATTATTGCTCATCTTGCCGATCCGATGAATCTTCAGGCATTACTGGCATGGCTGCGGGAACAGATTGCCCGGCAAACCTCCCCGGATAACGCGTCAGAAAAGGATAGCAGTGAGGAGGACGTATGAATCAGATGGTTCGTCTGACTGGGAAGGAATCTTTCATTCTTACCCACATCGAGTTGTTCAACTGGGGCGGTTTTCATGGATTGCATCAGGCCGCAATCCATCATGAAGGCACTGCCGTTATTGGCCCAACCGGGAGCGGAAAAACCACGCTGGTCGATGCCCTGATGACGCTACTCTGCGCCAATCCCCGTTACAACCTGGCCTCAACCGGCGGTCATGAAAGTGACAGAGATCTTATCTCCTACGTGCGCGGCGTATCCGGCCCCGGTGATGGAGGAGAAGGCCAATCGCATATTGCCAGACCGGGTAAAACCGTGACCGGTATTGCCGCTACGCTGGAGCGCGAAGGACAACAGGTACGTCTGGGGGCGCTGTTGTGGTTTGATTCCACCAGCTCCAGCGTGACGGATATGAAAAGGCTTTGGCTGTTCAGCGATAACCCCGGGCAGACACTGGAGCACTGGTTGAACGTTTACCATGACGGCGGCACACGTTTGCTGCGGCAAATGGAAAAGGAAGCGACCGGCATCTGGACATACCCGAATAAAAAGCAGTACTTGGCTCGCCTGCGGGATTTCTTCGAAGTGGGGGAAAACGCGTTTACGTTGTTAAACCGGGCGGCAGGGTTAAAACAGCTCAACAGTATTGATGAGATTTTCCGCGAGCTGGTGCTGGACGACCATTCCGCCTTCGATCGCGCAACAGAAGTGGCCAATAGTTTTGATGGTCTGACTGAGATTCATCAGGAACTCGAAACGGCGCGTAAACAGCAGCAGTCCTTGCAACCTGTTGCTCTGAGTTGGGACAAGTACCAGAAGCAAGAGCGACAACTTGCTGACAGGAAGATGCAGGAATCGTTGTTACCTATCTGGTTTGCCCAACAGGCGAGTCAGCTCTGGCGGGAAAAGATTAGCCTCCTTAACGCTGAGCTTGGTGAGGCACAAACTCACGAAGAACAGATCCAGTCACGGCTCGAACTGCAAAAAAAGGTGGTTAGCGACTGTATGCAGCGCTATCTCCAGGTCGGCGGCGCCAATATTGATGAACTGAACGAGCGCATCAATGACTGGCAAAAAACGCTCGGTAGTCGAGAAACTCTGGCGCACCAGTATCAACAGCTGACCCGCAATCTTGGATTGCCGCCTGACCTGAGCCAGCCACAGCTGGAAGCGAATCAGCATGAAGCCGAGGCCCGACGTGAACAGCTCGCCGATGATATAAAGTTAAAACAGGAGGAGGCGTATCAAAAAGGCGCGCTCAGTCATCGCATTACCGAAGAACTGCGTGAGCGGGAAACTGAACGCGCCGAGATCGCGCGTCGTCCGGATTCTAACCTTCCCGTACATTATCAGGCGTTTCGCAGCGAGCTGGCAAAAGCGCTGAACGTTGAAGAGTCTGAACTGCCTTTCGTCGCCGAACTGATTCAGGTTAAACCGGAAGAGGCGCAATGGCGCGGTGCGATTGAACGTGCCGTTGGCAGTAACCGGCTGCGTATTCTGGTTTCACCAGAATCTGCACCGGAAGCGCTGCGCTGGGTAAATCAGCGCAACAACCGTCTGCATGTGCGGCTGCTGGAAGTCAAATTGCCGCACTCTCCCGCCCGGTTTTTCGACGATGGCTTTACCCGCAAGCTGTTGTGGAAAGAGCATCCGTGGCGGGAAGCCGTCAAAGCCTTACTGGCGGAAAGCGACAGGCATTGTGTTGACAGCCCTGAACAGTTGCGCGACATGCCTCATGCCATGACGATGCAGGGATTAATGTCCGGTAAACAGCGTTTTTATGACAAGCAGGATCAGAAACGCCTTGATGAAGACTGGCTAACGGGATTCGATAACCGCGATCGCCTGAATTTCCTTGCAAAAGAAATTGCCGCGCTTCAGGAGCAGGTTAAAGCCGCAAACAAGGCACTTGAGTTTGCGAAAGGCGAGGTGGGGCTTTTGCAAAATCAGGCCATTTCATTCCAGAAAATACAACAAATTGATTACGATAGCATCGATGTTCCCGGCGCAAAGGGCCAACTGGAAGCGCTCAAGGAACGGCTGGAGAATCTAATCCGCCCGGATTCTGACGCCAGCGTAGCGAAAGCAAAGCTTGATGAAGCTCAAACGGTTGAATCTGAACTTGATACGCAGCTCAGAGCCGCCAATAAAGTCACTAACGGGCTGGATACAGAACTCACCTCAGCCCGGGCCGCAGAACGTAAGGCCCAGCAAACCGCGCAACAAGCTATGCAGGATGAAGAGCGAGAGTTGTGCGCGTTACATTTTCCTGCGGTGACTCTGGAGCAGCTGCCCGACATTCGCGATCTGGAACGTCAACATGAGCGGGGAATTCAGCAAGAAATTGAGGGTGTTAAAGGTGAACTGCATCGACTGAACATTGAACTGACCAAACGTATGTCTGAAGCCAAACGTGTGGATACCGGGGCGCTCGTTGAGGCAGGGGCTGATTTAGACGATATTCCTGTCTATTTACAGCGTTTGCAGGAACTGACCGAAGAAGCCCTGCCGGAAAAGCTCAATCGCTTTCTTGACTATCTGAATCGTTCATCTGACGACGGCGTAACGCAACTGCTCAGCCATATCGATCATGAGGTGCTGGTGATTGAAGCGCGACTCAGCGAACTCAATGAAACCATGTTCAGGGTTGATTTTCAGCCGGATCGCTACCTGCGTCTGGATACCAAAAAAGTTGTTCATGAAAGCCTGCGCACGCTTGAAAAAGCGCAGCGTCAGCTAAATGCCGCCCGGTTTGTTGATGATAATGGCGAGAGCCATTATAAGGCCTTACAGGTGCTGGTGGCGCAACTGCGGGATGCCTGTGAACGAAACCGTACCCTGGGGGCGAAGGCGCTGCTGGATCCCCGTTTTCGTCTGGAGTTCGCCGTATCGGTGATGGATCGCCAGAGTGGTAATGTGATTGAGTCACGTACCGGCTCGCAGGGCGGTAGCGGCGGAGAAAAAGAGATTATCGCGTCTTACGTGCTGACCGCATCACTTAGCTACGCGCTATGCCCTGCGGGGAGTCGTTATCCGCTGTTTGGCACTATTGTCCTTGATGAAGCTTTCTCCCGTAGCTCTCATGCCGTGGCGGGCAGGATCATTGCCGCGCTTAGAGAGTTTGGTTTACATGCGGTATTTATCACCCCAAATAAAGAGATGCGCCTGTTGCGCGACCATACTCGCTCGGCGATTGTCGTCCACCGGCGCGGTCAGGATTCGAATATGGCCTCGCTGAGCTGGGAAGAACTGGAACAACACTACCAGCGGCGGGAGAACGCGTAAAATGTATTCTCCTGAGGAACTGCGTAAAAAACTAGCCCGGCAGTGGGATAATGCAAAGCTTCGGGCTGAGCGCTTACTTCCCCCAGGTAGCTGGCCGCTCTGCCTGCCCATTGGCAAACCTTCCGCCAGAATGTTCGCAGAGCAAACGCAGTACGTTTTGCAGCACGTACAGTTATGGCGGCAAGTAACGGTTGGGCGTGTGGATTGGGAAGAGGTGAGTTATCGGGCTAGCGGCACGCCAGTATTAATGCCGTTACGCTGGATACTGAATGGCCCTTCTGACTGGATCAACGCAGCGGCGGATCCGGTGGTGAGTCGGGAATTTCGCTTGCTGGAGAGAATTATTGAGCAGGTTGATGCCATTTTTCATCCGCTGTTGGTCAGCCATCGTTCTCTCTGGCGGCACAAAGACCCACAAGACATCATCAGCGCAGCCAGGCTGGCCTGCCGATTAGAGCCAGGCTGCGCAAAAGGGCTACCGTTAAGGCTGCTTTCCGGGCAAGGGGTGGATACTAAATTTATCGAGAATAATATTTCGTTATTAACCCGACTGCTGGATGTGCGTTTTTCCGGCGAAGCCAGCGAGCAGGGATTAACCACCTTTCTTGACGCTTTCGATGAGTCCAGCCACTGGGTTCTGGTTGTGCCATTATCGCCCGGATTGCTCCCTTTTAAAAAATGCCGGGTGACGACGGCGGAACTGGCGGAAACGACATTGCCCGCGTCGCGTATTCTGGTGATTGAAAATGAACAGTGTCTGCATCAACTTCCAGCGTTATCTGACACTATCGCGATTTTAGGGTGTGGCCTTGATGTGCAATGGTTATCCAGCTCTGTTCTGGATGAAAAACGCGTTGCCTATTGGGGGGACATGGATAGCTGGGGGCTACTGATGTTGGCGAGAGCCAGGCGCTGTCGCCCGACGCTTGATGTTCTGCTTATGAACCGTGGGTTGTTTGAGCACTATGCCAGCCATAGCGCCGTTTCTGAACCGGTAAAAGCGCAGCAAGCAATCCCTGATGGCTTGCTTAATGAAGAGATCGATTTTTATCGCTACTTAACCTGCTTACCGCGTGGTCGTCTGGAGCAGGAATTTTTGCCTGCGGGGATAGTTGAAGAGGCGCTGGTCATGTGGCGGAAAGGATTATAAATAAGGTTGAAAGATCCGTCAGTACCCTTAGCAACCTACCGGATATTCGGTAGATGCGGTATCATATAGCCGAATATTTTTCAGCCAGAGGAACCTCTATGCCTTTGCAAATAAAAGACATTATAGATCTGCAAACCCTTGTTGAATCGGAACAGGTAGAGTTCAAGCTGGCAGGGGGAAAAGACGGCAAAGGCGAGTTACCGAAAGACTTCTGGCCCACCTATTCCGCAATGGCAAATGGTCGGGGCGGTTGGGTAGTTCTCGGTGTAAAAGAACAGGCTGGAAAATTTACACCAGTTGGTATTGCTGATCCCGAAAAGATTAAGACCGATCTGTTTAATCAGTTAAACGATCGCGATCGGGTCAGTGCGAATGTGCTGAGATCAGAAAATGATGTGCAACAGGTCTCTTTGCAGGGAATGGACGTTCTGGCGATCCATATTCCACAGGCAATGCGCAAACAAAAGCCGGTGCACCTGAAAAAGTCTCCATTTGGTAACACCTATCAACGTCTGCACGAAGGCGATCGCGTTTGTGATGATATGACCGTCAAGCGGATGCTTGCAGAGCAGATCCACGACAGCCGCGATAATGAAGTTCTTTCCGAACACTATACCTTTCAGGACGATATCGATCTGGACAGCCTGAAAGTCTATCGCAATCTGTTATCGGCAAATAACCCGCAACATCCTTATCTGGCCTGTGAGCCGTTTGAACTATTTAAAATGGTTGGTGGATGGCGTAAAGACAGGGAAACCGGAAAAGAGGGCATAACGCTGGCTGGCGTTCTCATGTTTGGTCAATGGGATGCAATTATTGCCGCAGCGCCCAACTACATGGTGGACTATCAGGAACGGCCCGAGGCTAAAACGGAGCTACGTTGGGTGGATCGGGTATGTCCGGACGGTACATGGTCAGGGAACTTGTTTGATTTTTATCGCAAGGTATACCAAAAGCTGGTCGCCGATCTGAAAGTCCCGTTTACCCTTGAAGAGGGTCAGCGCAAAACGGATACGCCAGTACATATCGCGCTGCGTGAAGCGCTGGTTAACACGCTGGTCCATGCTGATTTTACCGACCGGGTTTCTATTCTGATCGTCAAACGCCCCGATATGTTTGGCTTTCGCAATCCCGGCTTGATGCGCCTGCCGTTGGAGGATGTGATTGCAGGCGGCGTCAGTGATTGCCGCAACAGGTTGCTACACCAGATGTTTTTGCTGATTGGTTTGGGTGAACGTGCAGGTTCAGGAATGCCGAAGATTTTTAGCGGCTGGCGAACGACCAACTGGCGCATGCCGAGACTGAGAGAAAATCCCTTCCCGGCACAGACAATACTGGAGTTACCAACCGCCAGCCTGATCCCGCAGCATGTTCTGGATGATTTGCATCAACGATTTGGCGAGACTTTCGATCAGCTTGATGATTTTGAACAGGTGATTGTTGCAACCGCAGCGATTGAAGGTTGGGTCAATCATGAACGCGCCTGCCAGTTAACAACCCGTCATTCCCGCGAAGTCACGTTGACGCTTCCTCGTCTGGAAAGTAAAGGTTTTCTGGTCGCAGGGGGGGAGCAGAAAAGCAAATATTACACCTTGCCCGGCGTATCGGTCATGACACCGGATGAGGTTTTCTCGTTAGGCGCGGTTGTGAGCTCCACACATAACGAGGGGAACTCCACATATAACGAGCAGAGGTCCACACATAACGAGCAGAGGTCCACACATAACGAGGGGAACTCCACATATAACGAGAAGAGGTCCACACATAACGCCGGGGACGATCAACCTGCGTCCCGGGATGAGTATGGACGTTTGCTTAATCGCTTTATCGACAGACCTTATATTGATGATGTTGAAAATCTTACTGATGCTTTCCGGGATTCGCTATTTGCTTTGGCTGCGGTTCCACGTGAAAGGCTGCGTCTGGGGGATAAAGCGCTGATGAAGAGTGTGATCCTGAATGTGTGCCAGGGGCAGTATATTTCCGTTGCAGCGCTGGGGCAGATCCTTAGCCGTAACCCTAATGCGCTGCGTCAGCAGTACTTAAAACCGCTGGTAGAGCAAGGGGAACTGAAGCTGGCGTTTCCGCAGTATAAGAATGACCCGAAGCAGGGGTATAGTGCTGTTTAATGCTATATCTGGTTGCGATATTCAATAAACGTGCGCCTCGTGTCGTTTGGTTTGAACGCACATCGTAAGGAAATAATATGTCGATAAGATGGG
Source organism: Cedecea colo (assembly GCF_011808225.1). GTDB lineage: Bacteria > Pseudomonadota > Gammaproteobacteria > Enterobacterales > Enterobacteriaceae > Dryocola > Dryocola colo. The sequence goes on from NZ_SOYS01000003.1 coordinate 367,589, forward strand.
AAAGCATCAGGACGTTCAACAATTCTCAAAATAATGCTTTTGAAGAACTGATTTGTCAGTTAGCAAGAGAAGAACCTATTATTAACAAAATAGATTTTCGCCGTGTGGCAGCGCCAGATGGTGGCGTCGAAGCCTATTGTGTACTTGATGATGGAACTGAATATGGCTGGCAGGCAAAGTATTTTTTTAGTATGGGTGATGCTCAGTGGAAACAGTTAAAAGAATCATTTGAAACTGCTTTAAAAACACATCCAAATCTTACCAAATATTATATCTGTATTCCGTTAGATCGACAGGATCCTCGTAGAAAGGATCAGGATTGGTTTATGGATAAATGGAATAAAAAGGTTGCAGAATGGACGCAATACGCTAAGGGGCTAGGAAGAAATATCAGTATTGAGTATTGGGGAAGCTCGGAACTAACCCATCGGTTATCACAAGAGAATAATGCTGGCCGGTTACATTTTTGGTTCTCAGCGGAAGAGTTTACCACTCGTTGGTTTAGCGAACAGATAGAAGAGAGTACTAAAAACCTTGGCAAGCGATATACTCCAGAACTGAATGTCGAACTGGATATTGCCAGAAATTTTGATGCAATTAGCAGAAATAGTGGTTTTTATAAGGTAACACATAAATATTTTCATGATTTTATTGCAAAACTTAACAAGTTTACAGATAGAGCCATTCATTATTCTGGTAATAACACATCCGAACAATTTAAACGCTGGATTTCTGATGTTAAAGACAGCTTTGTTCCCGAAGACCGTGCATTGGAACAGTTTGATATAAATTTATTGTTGAGCCACATAGATAATATTAGTAAGTACTTATCTGATTTTGAACATGAATTTATTGATAATAGTGAAAAGAAAAATGACGATCTGAGGTATCAGGTTAATAATGCATGGCAGGCAATTTCTGACTTTTCAGACTTTATCAAGGGCCCAATGTTGAAATTGGCAAATAGCCCTCTAATGATTCTGTCAGGGGAGGCCGGGATTGGAAAATCTCATTTATTAGCGGATATAGCAAACCATCGAATAAAAAGTAGGATTCCTTGCCTATTACTTCTGGGGCAAAACTTTGTATCAGAAGAGTCACCATGGACACAAATACTAAGAAATATTCTGCGTGTTGATGGTAAGGAAAATGTCTTATTAGGGGCATTGAATGCCAGAGCTGAGGCTCAGGGAGAACGTCTGCTATTTATTATTGATGCAATCAATGAAGGGAAAGGACGGTATTTTTGGCCCGATTATATAGTCGGCATGATAAATCAGTTCTCTAAATATCCTTGGCTTGGGCTTGTTTTGAGTATCAGAAGCTCATATGAAAAATTAATTGTCCCCAAAGACTTTTTCGATGAAAATAAAATAACACGAATTGCTCATTCTGGTTTTGGGAGTGTCGAATATCAGGCATCTAAGTTCTTCTTTTCTCAATATGGTATAGAGCAACCGGGAGTCCCGATATTACATCCTGAATTCAGTAATCCACTTTTTCTTAAAATTTTTTGCGAAGGTCTATATCGTTCTGGATTAAATAAAATTCCGAAAGGATATTCTGGGATAAGTAATATCATTTCATTTTTCATAAACAGTATTGAGGCTAAGTTATCGAGACCTTCCTCTTTCAATTACCCTGAAAATTTTAAGCTTATAGAGAAAACCATTAATGAATTAATAGAATATAAGCTAAATAATGACTTGAGTTTTATTCCGTATGAAGCGGCATTTGATATTGCAGAGAAAATCATTGGTCGATATAGTGATCGACGTCGTTTTCTCGATGAATTAATTTCAGAAGGGATATTGTCAAAGAATATCTATTGGAATTCGAAAGATAATTATGATGAAGGGGTATATCTGGCTTATGAACGATTTGAAGACCATCTGACAGTATCTTTTCTTTTAGATAAATATTCAATAAATAATAATGATGCACTAGATTCTTTTTTTAAAGAGAATGGTGAGTTATATAAATATATAAAATCGAGCTATTTTTATCAGGGTATAATTGAATCACTTTCTATTCAGTTGCCTGAGAAATTTGGCAAAGAGCTTTATGAATTGGTTGAAGTTGAGTATAAAAAACATGATGGTATTATTCGTGCATTTATCTCAAGTCTTATCTGGCGTAAGCCTGATAATATTGAGGAAAAGACGCTTGAATATATTAATAAATATATCATTCCATTTGATAACGGCTTTGATGCCTTTATGCAAATGGTTTATACCGTATCCTCCGACCCCGAACATATTTATAACGCAGACAAGTTACACAAATTTCTTTCAAAACATTCAATGGCAATCAGAGATTCATTCTGGACGAAGTATCTCCATAATTTAGATTATTACGAAACTTCTTCGATGCAGCGTTTAATTGACTGGGCTGGCGCGGAAGAGGATAAGTTTTATTTATCGGATGACTCAAGATTACTGGCTGCTAAGGCGCTGTCATGGCTACTGACGAGCACGAATATCAAATTACGAGATAGCGCAACGAAATCGTTAGCCAATTTATTGGAAAATAGTATTAAAACGATTACGGCGCTCATAGACAGCTTTAAAGATGTTAATGATCCTTACGTACTAGATCGGGTCCTGGCGGCCTCTTATGGCGCGGTTTTAAATTCTGTTACTCTGGATGATTTAGATAAACTGTCTGAAAATATTGTTGCCACTATTTTTGAAGCTGAAGAAGTATATCCTAATGTTCTTGTCAGGGATTATGCCAGAAATATAATAGAATATGCTTTATATAAAAAAGTATATCAAATGGATAATGTTGATATTATTCGGCCTCCATATCGAAGTGATTTTCCAACGACTTTCCCAACCAATGAGGAAATTGATGCGTATAAATATGATTATAATGCTGCGGATTTTAAAGATTACTATTGGGGACAAAATGCAATATTAAGCTCAATGGTTACTGAGTATGGACGGGGGATCTGTAGCTATGGTGATTTCGGGCGTTATACTTTTCAGAGTGCATTATCTGGATGGTGTGATTTTGACCCTAATGAACTAAGTAACTATGCCTGTAAACTGATTTTTGAGAAATATGGCTATGATGTTGAGAAGCATGGACAGTTTGATCGATACGCCAGTGAGGGGGATAGAAGCAGGAACAAAAAAGAAAGAATAGGTAAAAAATACCAATGGATTGCATTGTATGAGGTTTTGGCGCGTATTGCGGACAATCATCAGGTGGCCGAAGGGGGCAGTCGCTGGTCAGAGTCGAAAAATTATGTCTGGTTTCAGGGACCCTGGGAGTTGTTTGTCAGAAAAATAGATCCAACCACGCCATCTTATAGCAAAGAGATTATAAGACAAAAAAGCTTCTGGAATAATGAAAATCCATATAATGACTGGGATGGCACTATTAATGATTGGTTGAAGAGAGAGGCTAATTTACCTGATCCACTTGAACTGATATCAGTTCTGTCTGCCGATGATAAAAAATATTTATTACTTGATGGCTTTTTTACATGGGATGAGCCACTTCCTCTTGGTGAGGACGAATATGGCTATGCAAAAAAACACCTTTGGTATCATATTAGAAGTTATTTAGTAAAAGAAGGTGAATTACCAACGCTAATATCCAATTTGAATAAAGATCTGTCATTAATCCGAAATTTACCAGAATCGCATGATCAATACCGAGTCTTTAGCCGAGAGTATTACTGGTCGCCTGCATATCAATATTTTGACGACCCGCACTACGGAGATAAGGGATGGCAGAATATTTATACTGATTGGCAAAAACAGGGAAAACCCATTGCGACGATTTGTCTGACATCTGAAAGTCATCATTGGGAGTCTGATTCGTCCGGTGATAATGAACTATCATATCTGGCACCTTGCGAATTTATGTATCATGGTATGAAGTTGAATTATTCTGAAAATACAGGGGAATGGTTGGATAGTGATGGAGATGTTACATTTTTGGATCCGTCTATTCACTATGAAAATAAATCAGCACTCATTGTTGATAAAGATAAACTAGAGCAATTTTTATTAAAAAATGAATTGAATATAGTTTGGGTTGTTACCGGTGAAAAGAATATTCACTCAATGCGTCCTATTGATCTCGATGGCGATAAATGGCTGGAGATATATGGGATTTATACTTTAAAGAATAATAATGTAGGCGGGTGGAGAATAATTAAATAAGGGGCTAAAAATTTCTTGCCGTCTGTTACCAATAGCGGTATCTTTTCCCGGCGCCTGCAAATTCAGGTGCCGGGATTGGTCTCCCGAATATCATACCTGCGACATATGGCGCGTTAGCGTCTTTTTTATGTCGTGCGTTCGGCTATACCTCTATGGTGGGCTGGGCGGGGGCACCGCAAGGTGCGCCGGTGTAGGTATGGCCGGTAAGACCAACTCCGTTCAGTCCACCACCCGGAAGATTGGTCTCTTCGGTGGTGGAATTTAAATTCACATACCGGAGGTTGCCTTATGGCTACTACCCCAATCCAAACACACCCGTTACTTGCTGTTCCCTTCAATGCCGCCACGGACTTTACCGTCCTTGCCAGCCACTGCGAAAACTTCGCCGAAACCCTGATTGAAAGTAAAGATATCGCGTTAAAAATGGCGCTCTGTGGCAGACTCAACGCCGCTCTGACACTGCTCCAGCCCACTCTGTTAGAACCTGTCCCGCCCCATCTTGTTGAAAGCCTGACCGTTGATACCCTCCCGGCAAATACCCCTCAGTTTGGGCCGGAATGTACCGAACTTTGCAACTACTGCCTTGCCCTGACGCAGACGCTGGCGGGGCAGGGATTTTCCTCTGAAACGGAGAAATTCCTTAGCTGGCTGCTGTATGACCTGATCAATTACTTCGCAGCGGAAATGAAAGCCCCGCGCTGGCTGCGCACTCCTGATGGCGTAAAGTTTATTGACGGGGTGGCGGCATGATGCAACCGGACTGGCATTCTGCCGACATCATCGCGGCGCTGAAAAAGCGCGGAACGTCGCTGTCCGCCGTTTCCCGCGACTCAGGTCTGGCGTCCTCCACGCTGGCAAACGCGCTAATAAGGCACTGGCCCAAAGGTGAAAGACTGATTGCCGAAGCGCTGGGCGTTGCACCAGAGCAAATCTGGCCTTCCCGTTACCTCAGACCACGTTAAAACAGACTCTCCCGGTCTTCTGATGGCTTTGCTGTCAGAAGATCGGGAGAAGGCAAGCGAAGCGCGGCAGATCGCCATTCACAAAATAACGAAAAAATCCACAAACAACTCAATTCCCAGAAAAAAGGTTTCCCCTTTTCATCCGCGAAAACCGGGTGTAATCTCCCTCCTGCACTATGCTGTCGTCGACAGCGCCCTTTGCTTCACAACCTGAAAGAAGCACCTGTTATCAGGACGGTTAATCCCTTTACCGGTGCAGACCTCTGCAAACACCGGGTCGCAGAACATCGCGGCGGAGGCCCGAAGTTCATACACGATGCATTCTTTAACTGCGCCAGTTCATCGGCTGTCATTCCACACAACCGGAAATCACCCGATTTCACGCCTCACTTACACCTGCTGAATTTCAGCGCCTTTTACCTGCGCCAGATCTCTGGTCGATGCTTCACCGTGCCGGAAACTTTCCGGTAAATCCTGCACCTGCTGCCACACCAGCGCCCTTTACATTACGGGCTGCGGCCTGCATTGCCGTAAGGCATTTGCTGCCGCGTGACCGTAAACCTGCACCAGAATGTGTTCTTTCAAAGCACGAAACCTGACCGGGCGTTACTTGAGTTCCGTATTACGGGCGCAAGTGACGCCGTTCCACCACGCCGACGCAGGCCACGGAAAATCTGGCTTGCGCCCTCAATCCCCCACACTGACACGCCGATTTCAGGCCGCTGTCGGTTCAGAAAAGGAGAAAAAGATCGATACCGCGGGGGGCATGACGCCCCGGAGAATTTCCTGCTCACGCAGGCAGCCTGTACCGCGTACAGTCTGAAACTCCCTACACCTCAACAACCTGCCACCCTGGCGTGAAGGTATCGTTCTGGCGCAGCCACACAGCATACGCCGGGGCCAGATTGTGCTTTTTATTGAGCGGCAAGGGGTAGCTATGGGCAAATTAGGTGGTGAAATGAAGGCGCTGGCGAAAAAAGCCGGCGGCAGTTTCAAAACGGTGGATGACCGCATTCACATTGTGCAGCGGTTCGGTCGCTATTTACGCTCGCTGAATATCCAGATCCAGCGGGTGGAGCAGATCAAGGTACGTCATATTGAATGCTACATTCAGGCGCGTCTGGCGCAGCAAATCGGCAAACGGACGTTGCAAAATGAAATGTCCGCGCTGCGTGCTGTGCTGCAACATGCCGGACGTAAGCAGGTGGCGCAGCATGACCGACTGACCAATAAGGCATTAGGGCTGGCTGGCGCATCCCGCAACGGCACCAACCGGGCTATCACGTCGGAGCATTATCAGCAGGTGCTGGCAGCCGTGCGCGACAAAGACGTCGGGCTGTCGGCAACGCTGGAACTGGCAAGGCTGATGGGGTTGCGCTCGCAGGAAGCGGTTCAGTGCTGTCAGTCACTGAAAATGTGGAAACAGGCGCTGGAGCGCGGCGAAACCCGCTTAACCGTGGTGTTTGGCACCAAAGGCCATCGTCCGCGCGAAACCGTTATTCTTGATGCTGGCGCAGTCAAAAAAGCGCTGGATAATGCCTTATCTGTCGCAGAGCAACGTGACGGTAGGCTGATCGAACAGCCGAATCTCCAGAAAGCCATGAATTACTGGCGGGGAGCGCTCGCTGAAGCCGGACTGACGGGGAATTATACCCCGCACTCACTGCGCTATGCGTGGGCGCAGGATGCGATGCACCATTATCTGGCGCAGGGATTCAGCGACAAAGAAGCGCTGGCGCTGACCTCAATGGATTTGGGCCACGGCGACGGGCGAGGGCGATATGTGGTGCAGGTCTACGGGCGGCATGAAGAGGAATAACTTCCTGTTCTGGTGCAATCATGAAAAGCAAAAGGCCGAAGGGTAAAGGAAAGCTAAGGGTAACAGCGCCAGACCGGAAAAGGCCAAAGGGCTTAAAAGGCCGGAACTGGCGCAGTTCGACATTTAACTGGGGGGATCTGGCGCAGCGAAATGGATTTTGATACTGGTGCAAATAAAAAGCAGAACCGCAGCAACTTTTAAAAACCTGCAAAATATGTTGGTTCAGTTTTTTCCCTTATTGGCTATATTAGAAATGACAAACTCAGCCCGTTTCTCCACTGAGGTACGAGGTAATTCAAGTAGCTGGTAACCGTATTTTTGATAAGTGGTCACCATTGCGAGATATGTCAGTTCGGCCTCCTCAATCGACTGTTTTCGCTCCGAATCCTGTGTGTAAATTTCTGGCCATGGAGGCGCAATAAAAACTTGTTTACTGTAACGAAATGTCTGAATGGCTTTATCTAAATGGGCTGGTGCAGGCAAATGACATAAGTTGAGATAGCCTGCAATATCAGGAATTCCTCGATCAAAAAAACAGATCTCATTGCATCCTTCAACGGCATGCCATGAACGCATTTCCCAGCATAGCATCCATTCTGCAAAAGCCATTCTGTCGCTCCATGGAAGCGCATTTCCATTGATGGAAACCTGAGCCTGAATAACGCCTCTGCCAGCTTCAGGCAAGCACATATAACCTTTAGTAATTAAAGCGTCAATGAGTGTGCTTTTACCGGAACCTGGTCCGCCGGTAATAACAATACGCTGCTGGAGGTTTGACATAAAATTCTCCAATAAAAATAGAATAAGAAGTTTTGTTAGAAAGGAAAAACAGGAAGTAAAAAGCAGGTAGAGTGACGCTGAGCATGTTATCAGTCGCCACCATAAAAGGGGAAGCGCTGAATCACATCAGATTGAAAAGGACCAAAGTAAGTGCAAATAAAAAGCAGATCCGCGAGATCTGCTTTCCGGCGTGGCGCGTTAACTGGCTCAGGCCACCTGAACCTGCCTGTCATAGCGATACGGCGCAACAAATTTCTGCCGACAGGAATCGAGATAATCCGACCACCACTGCATCATCTGCGTGCGCTCGTCGAGGTGCTCTGCCTTGTGGATATAGGCGGCGCGAACGTTGTTACGCTCCTGATGGCTCATTTGCCGCTCCACGGCGTCTTTCGCCCAGCGCCCGGATTCAATCAGCGCGCTACAGGCCATCGTGCGAAAGCCGTGACCGCAGACGTCTACCTGCGTGTCGTAGCCCATCACCCGCAGCGCCTTGTCGATGGTGTTTTCGCTCATCGGCTTGCGCGGATCGTGGTCGCCGGGAAACAGCAGCTCACTGTTGCCGGACAGCAGCTTTAGCTGTTTCAGCACCGTCACCGCCTGTTTTGACAGCGGCACCAGATGTGGCGTTTTCATCTTCGCTCCGCGCTCTGAATAGCGCACGCCGGGGATCGGTTCACGCTGTGCGGGGATAGTCCACATTGCGCCATCCAGATCGATCTCCGTCCAGCGGGCAAAGCGCAGTTCACTGGAGCGAATGAAGATCAGCAGGTTAAGCTGTACCGCCAGACGGGTCAGTAATCTGCCGGAATAGCTTTCCAGCCTCTCCAGTAGCTCCGGCATCTTTTCCAGTGGCAGGGCGGGGTAGTGGTTTTTCGGCGGCGGTGCGATGGCTCCGGTAAGATCGTTGGCCGGATTGCTGGCGATCAGACTCTCCTGCACCGCATAGCGCATGATCGCCGTGGTGCGCTGCTGAATGCGTGCGGCGGTCTCCAGATTACCTTTTCTCTCCGCTACCCGCAGCGGGATCAGCAGATCGGCGGTTTTCAGGTCAGCGACGGGGAATTTGCCGATCAGCGGGAAAACGTGCAGCTCCAGCGAACGCAGGATTTTCGCCGCATGATGCTCCGTCCAGCGGATATTGCCTGCCAGCCACTTACGGGCTACCTCTTCAAACGTATTGCCGCTTTTCTTCGCCTGCTTCTCCTGCTGCTTTTTCACCCCCGGATCGTCGCCCGCGCTGAGTACGGCTCTGGCTTCTTCACGCAGCTTACGCGCATTCGCCAGCGTCACGGTCGGGTAAGCGCCAAACGCCAGCTTCTTCTCCTTGCCGCCAAAGCGGTACTTGAGTTGCCAGAGTTTAGAACCGTTGGGTTTAATCAGCAGGTACAGGCCCTGCGCATCGCTGAGTTTGTAAGATTTGTCGATGGGTTTGGCGTTACGGATGGCGGTATCGGTGAGTGGCATAGCGGGGGCTCCAGAGTTTATCGAACCAACAGGCCCCCAATTAAGCCCCCAAAAAATCTGGATGTCAAAAAACCTGACGGAACTTTTCAGCACCATCAGGTTTCTTTAACTGCCTGATTTTATAACGTTTCAGGACGTATAGGGACATCATGAAACTAAATTTTGGTGCCCGGACTCGGAATCGAACCAAGGACACGGGGATTTTCAATCCCCTGCTCTACCGACTGAGCTATCCGGGCAACGGGGCGCATTAAACCGTAAACCCTTTTCTTCGTCAATGATTTTGTAGGGGAAGGGCATGTGTTTGCATGAATAATGTGCGCTATGTTGTATCCACGTTACGCCGTGCGCCTTGAACCCCGGGGAAGAAGGTGCCATGATTGCGCGAAATTTTATGCATTACGGGGCGCTTATTGATGTTCATAATCAGTACTCACCGACATCTCTTGATGGCGCTCGTTCACCTTTCCGCACTCTCCCGAAGACCCTCGCCTATTATGCGGTGAAGGCAACGTTCGCTCACTGCAGGACAACAGTAAAATCAGGTGGCCTGCCTGGTTTTACTGATGTCTGGCGGCCGGAGTGGTTACCTCCAAAAGTTCCGCAAGACGCATTCGCCGGGGAGTTGATCCCTTTGCCGTGCCTTCTGGCACTCACTCATCCTTAAGCTGTTGGGATTTGTGCACATGAAATCATTGAAAATTGCCGCCAGCCACGACGTGGTTGCCACGCTTTCCACCTATCGTGAAGTGGTCGCGCTCGACGCTACCGATTTTACCGACGTTGCGGCAGTCGTGCTGTCTGTTGCAGACAGCCGCAGCGGCATTCTGGCGTTACTCAAACGCACGGGCTTTAACCTCCCGGTCTTTTTAGTTTCCCCAATCCAGCCGGACGAACAGGCTGATTTTACGGGAATTATCACCGGCAAAGCGCAGGATTATCTGGAGCTGGAAACTGCTGCTGTCGAATATGAGGAATGCCTGCTGCCGCCTTTCTTCGACACGCTGACCAGATATGTCGCGATGGAGAACAGTACCTTTGCATGTCCGGGCCATCAGCACGGCGAGTTCTTCAGGAAGCATCCTGCCGGGCGTCAGTTCTATGATTTCTTCGGCGAGAACGTCTTCCGCGCTGATATGTGCAATGCGGACGTAAAGCTCGGCGATTTGCTGATCCATGAAGGATCGGCAAAGCATGCCCAGAAGTTTGCCGCTAAAGTATTCCATGCGGACAAAACTTATTTCGTACTGAACGGCACATCTGCCGCTAATAAAGTGGTTACTAATGCGCTGCTGACTCGCGGCGACCTCGTGCTGTTCGACCGTAATAACCATAAATCAAACCACCACGGCGCGTTGATTCAGGCTGGCGCTACGCCGGTCTATCTTGAAGCGGCGCGCAATCCCTTTGGCTTTATCGGCGGTATTGATGCGCACTGTTTTGACGATGCATATTTGCGGGATTTAATCCGCGAGGTGGCGCCGGATCGTGCGCAGGATAAACGTCCGTTCCGCCTGGCGGTGATCCAGCTCGGCACCTACGACGGCACTATTTATAACGCACGTCAGGTAGTGGATAAGATCGGCCATCTTTGCGATTACATCCTTTTTGACTCCGCCTGGGTCGGCTACGAACAGTTCATCCCGATGATGGCAGACTGTTCGCCGTTGCTGCTGGATCTTAATGAAAACGATCCGGGGATTTTTGTTACACAATCGGTTCATAAACAGCAGGCCGGATTTTCGCAGACTTCGCAGATCCACAAAAAAGATAACCATATCCGCGGCCAGGCGCGTTTTTGCCCGCATAAGCGTCTGAACAATGCTTTCATGCTGCACGCTTCTACCAGTCCGTTTTACCCACTTTTTGCGGCGCTGGACGTAAACGCCAAAATCCATGAAGGGGAAAGCGGTCGCCGCCTGTGGGCAGACTGCGTGGCGCTGGGGATCGAAGCGCGCAAAGCGATCGTCGCCAATTGCAAAATGATCAAACCGTTTATCCCGCCGGTTGTAGCGGGCAGGCCGTGGCAGGATCATCCTACCGATATCATCGCTCAGGAACGTCGTTTCTTTAGTTTTGAACCCGGTGAAAACTGGCACGGCTTTGAAGGCTATGAAAAAGATGAATATTTTGTCGATCCCTGCAAGCTGCTGTTGACCACGCCGGGTATCGATCCACAAACTGGTCGTTACGCTGAATTCGGTATTCCGGCTGCGATCCTGGCAAATTACCTGCGTGAAAACGGTGTGGTGCCGGAAAAAGCGGATCTCAACTCGATTTTGTTCCTGCTGACGCCTGCGGAAAGCGCGGAAAAAATGGCGCAACTGGTGGCGTGGCTTGCGCAGTTTGAACAGCATATTGAAGACGATACGCCGCTTGCCGACGTGCTGCCGACTATCTATCAGAAATATTCCGTACGCTATAAAGGCTACACGCTGCGTCAACTCTGCCAGGAGATGCACGATCTGTACGTCAGCTTTGAAGTCAAAGATCTGCAAAAATCGATGTTCCGCAAAGCCAGCCTGCCCGTGGCGGCGATGAACCCGCAGGATGCTCATAGCGAGTTTATTCGTGGCAACGTGGAGCTGGTGCGCTTAAGCCAGGCGGAAGGGCGCATTGCCGCCGAAGGCGCGCTGCCCTATCCACCGGGCGTGCTTTGCGTGGTGCCGGGTGAAGTCTGGGGAAGCGCAGCGCTGCGTTATTTCCTGGCGCTTGAAGAGGGCGTGAATATGCTGCCGGGTTTCTCACCGGAGTTGCAGGGGGTTTACAGCGAAACGGATGCGGACGGGATTAAGCGTTTGTACGGGTATATGGTGAAATGAATAAATATCGCCCCTCCTGCGAGGGGCGATTAGCTTTACCGCCGCCGATAGCTCTTCTGCGCGGTATTCACTTTATACAGATAACGGCGCGATTCAGAAGAAGGATGGCGCGTGGTTAACGTCTGATAAACATCGTCCGCACCCATGCTATTAATAATGCTGAAGGCGCGTTGTTTATCGCTGTTAAACACGCGTAGCACGCTGCCCGCACCGCCGTTGTACGCGGTAATGACGGCATAGCGACGTGAGGTTGGGTTATCAATGCCGCCCAGATAGCTGTCCTGCAAAATCGCCAGATATGCGGTGCCGGTATCGATATTGCTTTCCGGGTCGAACAGGTAGCTGCGGCTTGGTTTGCCCCATTTCCCCTGGGCTTTAAACACGTCCACGCCCGCGCTGTGTTGCACAACCTGCATCAGGCCGAGCGCATCCGCATGGCTTACCGCGTAGGGGTTAAAGCTCGATTCGGTTTGCATAATCGCCAGGATCAACGACTCGTCCACGCCATATTTTTTCGAGGCTTTCCGCACCATACCGATGTACTTATGAGCACGTTTATCAAGGTGGTTCGGCACAAGGTTAATCGTCACGCTGTAAACGATTTTTAACCCTGTTTTACGGCTTTTCAGGTGCGTTTGCAGCAAATAGTCCGCGAATTTTGCAGCGCGGCCTTCCCAGCGGATCGGCTGGCCGGTGTTATCGACGACCTGCCCATACAGGAACGGCATCTTCGAAATCAGCACGTCGTTGGTATCGGAATAGAGATCGATTGAACCGGGATCGTCACCCATCAACAACGTAGTGATGATCGCCTGGCGCAGGTGCGCGGCGGGATCGGTGCCAGCGATGGTTTCAACGGTAATAGTACCGTCGTCAAAGTTGATGTGGCTGCGGGTCAGATACCGATCGGTATATTTGACGTAGTCCTTAGGACCGGCGATCAGAACCTCTTTCATGCCCCAGATATTTTCGATGTTATGGGCAAATTGCCCCATCAAAATATCAAATCCGTTAGTGTCCTTAACAAAAGCTTCGTTATAGGCGTCTTCTTTTTTGCTCGAACATGAGATGAGCAGCGGGACGACCAAAGCTAGCGCGAGAAATTTTTTCATCATTCCATGTATGTGTCGGCGTGTTGTGGTTAGCAAAAAAGGGCCAACGGCCCTTTCAGAGTGATGACAAACACCCAAAAAGCGCGACTTTCGGATGTTTGAGGCAAATCAGAAGGCCTCATCCTTTGTTTTTAAAAGCATCGGCAAAGCAACTTTTAACATCTCAGGACCTTGTCAGCAGACTTAAAGGGCAATGGCCTTTTTATTATTTTTCTGGCGGCGTGAAGCCTTCAATGTGGACTTCTTTGCCTTCGAACAGGAAATTCACCATTTCGGCTTCCAGCTCTTTGCGGTGTTCCGGGTTCATCATGCTCATTTTGCGTTCGTTAATAAGCATGGTTTGTTTGGTCTGCCACTGCGCCCAGGCTTCTTTGGAAATCTCGTTATAGATGCGCTTGCCCAGTTCGCCAGGATAGAGCTGAAAGTCCTGGCCTTCGGCCTCGCGTTGCAGGTAGGTACAAAAAATGGTTCTGCTCATAATCATTCCTCTTCAAGAGCCCGGGCAGCGTTAATCACTACCGGCTCTGCATGTAATTGTTGTAACAGGCGCTCCACGGGAGCGGCCAGTCCAACGGAAGGCGGCTGCGCTAAGTTATACCAGAGAGCGGTTCCTTCATCCATGCACCCCGCGAATGAATGCACGGGAAGCCACATTGGCACAATATCCAGGTGGAAATGGCTAAATGTATGGCGGAAGGCGGTTAATTGAGTGAGATTATCGGCCGTTATGTGTCGTTGCGCCAGCCACTCGCGTAGTTCTGCTTCGGTGGTGAACTGTGGGAAACAGTATAAGCCTCCCCATAAGCCAACGGCGGGACGCTGTGCGAGAAACACCTCATCGGCCTGCTGCATCATCAGCATGTAGCCTGTGCGTTGCGGAAGCGTGACCTTCGGTTTTTTCCCCGGATAGCTTGCCCAACTGTGGCTGGCGTAAGCCACACAGCCGTTGTTTAACGGACAGAGCTCGCATTTAGGCTTCGAACGGGTACAAACCATTGCGCCCAGGTCCATCATCGCCTGGTTAAACTGGCTAACGCCCTCCGCGGGCGTAACCTGTTCGGCTATGGCCCACAGGCGCTTTTCCACGTCTTTTTTGCCCGGCCAGCCTCCAACCGCGTAGCAACGCGCAAGAACACGTTTTACGTTTCCGTCCAGGATTGGGAAGTGTTTGCCGAGCGACAGCGACAAAATCGCGCCAGCCGTAGAACGCCCGACGCCTGGCAACGCCGCAACCTCTGCAAAAGTTTCCGGGAAGACGCCGCCGTGCTGGTTTGCGACCATCTGCGCAGCTTTATGAAGATTGCGCGCACGCGCATAGTAACCAAGGCCGGTCCACAGATGCAGAACCTCATCGAGCGGCGCATTGGCGAGATCCGTCACGGTGGGGAAGCGCGCCATGAAGCGTTCAAAATAAGGAATAACGGTCGTGACCTGCGTTTGTTGCAACATCACTTCTGAGAGCCATACTTTGTAAGGCGTCTTCTCTTGCTGCCAGGGCAGGGTTTTACGCCCGTATAAGTGGTACCAGTCAAGGACCTGGCGGGCGAATTGGGGCGCTTGTATCGTCAACGCGGGGCATCCGGCAAAGGGTTAAATCAGGGTGCCGATTCCAGCACAGACCACGGAGGGCTGTAAACCGGAACTTTCCGGTGCTTGTTCTTGCAACTGACCACTAACTTTGGATAATGCCCGTTTCCCGAACACTAACGCGTAGCTAAAACCCATGAAGAATGACGTCATCTCACCGGAATTTAATGAAGAAGGTCGCGCGCTGCGCCGGATTCGCAGCTTTGTCCGCCGCCAGGGCCGCCTGACCAAAGGCCAGCAGCATGCGCTGGAAAATTACTGGCCGGTGATGGGCGTTGAATATGAAGGCGCGCCTGCCGATTTTGCCGCACTGTTTGGCCGTGAAGCGCCGGTCACGCTGGAAATCGGTTTTGGAATGGGCTCATCGCTTGTGGCTATGGCGCAGGCTTTGCCTGAGCAGAACTTTCTTGGCATCGAAGTACATTCGCCGGGCGTGGGTGCCTGTCTGGGCACCGCACATGAAGCAGGCGTCGATAACCTGCGCGTCATGTGCCACGACGCGGTAGAAGTGCTGGAAAACATGATTCCTGACAATTCCTTAAACATGGTTCAGCTCTTTTTCCCTGATCCATGGCATAAAGCGCGTCATAATAAACGCCGTATCGTTCAGGTTCCTTTTGCGGAGCTGGTGAAGCGCAAACTGAAACTGGGCGGCGTGTTCCATATGGCAACCGACTGGGAACCTTATGCTGAACACATGCTCGAAGTGATGTCTTCTATCGACGGTTATCAGAACCTGTCGGAGAGTAACGACTACGTACCGCGCCCGGATTCACGTCCGGTAACCAAATTTGAACAGCGTGGCCATCGTCTTGGCCACGGCGTATGGGACTTAATGTTCGAGAGGGTAAAATAATGGCAAAAAATCGTAGCCGTCGTCTGCGTAAAAAAATGCATATCGACGAATTCCAGGAGCTGGGGTTCTCCGTTGCATGGCGTTTCCCGGAAGGCACCTCGGAAGAACATATTGATAAAACCGTTGATGCGTTTATTAATGACGTCATCGATAAAAACGGCCTCGCTTTTGACGGCGGTGGTCATCTGACATGGGATGGTCTCATCTGCATGCAGGAAATCGGCAAATGCACCGAAGAGCATCAGGCTCTGGTGCGTAAATGGCTTGAAGAGCACAAGCTCGAAGACGTTCGCACAAGCGATCTGTTCGACGTCTGGTGGGATTGATTGTTACAGAAACAGGCCGGTGTAAACCGGCCTTTTTTTCAGGAGTAGCTATGATTCGTAAGGCTTTGACGGGCGTTCTGTTGCTTACCGCTATGCAGGCGCAGGCCGATTATAAGTGCAGCGTGAACCCGCGCGATGACGTGGTCATTAACCCGCAGTCTGTGCAGGTGGTTGGCGAGAACGGCAATTTAGTTATCGCACCGGACGGCAGCCTGCAGTTTAACGGCAAACCGCACACCTTAAATGCAACGCAGCGCCAGCTGGCGATTAACTACCAGCAGGCATTGCGTATCGATCTGCCGTGGGTTGACGCAGGCGCACGTAGCCGCGTTGAAAAAGGCCGCGTAGCGCTGGATAAAATCATCGCGCAGGAAGTGGGCGAGAGCAGCAATATGCGTGGTCGCCTGACCAAACTGGACGCGCAGCTTAAAGAGCAGATGAACCGCATCATTGAACATCGTCAGGACGGATTAACCTTCCATTATAAAGCTATCGATCAGGTACGCGCCGACGGCCAGACCCTGGTGAATCAGGCGATGGGCGGTATCCTGCAGGACAGCATCAACGAGATGGGTGCAAAAGCGGTGCTCAAAGGCGGCGGTAATCCATTACAGGGCGTACTGGGTAGCCTGGGCGGCCTGCAAACCTCGATTCAGAACGAGTGGAAAAATCAGGAAAAAGATTTCGAACAGTTTGGCCGCGATGTATGCAGCAAAGTGGTAACGCTGGAAGGCCAGCGTAAAGGGCTGGTTGAGACGCTGAAGTAGCTGTAAACGGCGGATGGCGCTACGCTTATCCGCCCTACGAAACACGATAAAAAATTGTAGGGCGGATAAGCAACGCGCCATCCGCCAGATTCCGATCACTCCGCCAGAAAAATCTCCAGCAGTGAATTTAAAAACAGCTTGCCGTGCTCGGTTATCTGCCAGTGTTCCGCTGTCTCCACCAGGTAATCTTTCGCAATGGCTTCATTTAACTGCGGACGGATAACGGCTTCATCAAGCCCGGTATATAGCTCGAATTCATTGCGCGGCGCGGCTTCCAGCAGGCGGAAGCGGTTCATAAAGAACTCGAACGGTTTATCGGCCTGCTCCACATCGTGCTGGCGGTCGAGGTATTTCCCTTCCATATAGCCGCGCGGGTGACGTGTTTTGGCGGTTCGCAAAATACGCCCGTCCGCAAACGTGATTTTGCCGTGTGCGCCACAGCCGATACCCAGATAATCTCCAAAGCGCCAGTAGTTCAGATTGTGCTGGCACTGGTAGCCTGGTCTGGCGTAGGCGGACGTTTCGTACTGCTGATAACCTGCGGCGGTGAGCAGCTTGTCGCCCTGTTCGAAAATATCCCACAGCGCGTCGTCATCCGGCAGCTTTGGCGGACGAGAAGCAAACAGCGTGTTGGGCTCAATAGTCAGTTGATACCAGGAAAGGTGCGGTGGGTTAAGCGCGATTGCCTGGCGCAAATCGTCCAGCGCTTCTTCCAGCGACTGGTCCGGTAAGCCGTGCATCAGGTCGAGATTAAAGCTGCGAAGCCCAAGGCCGCTTGCCAGATTCGCCGCACGTTTCGCTTCGCCAGCATCGTGAATACGGCCCAGGCGCTTTAGCTTTGGCTCGCTGAAGCTCTGCACGCCGATTGAAATACGGTTCACGCCGGCGCGCTGGTAACCTTTGAAACGATCGGCCTCGACCGTGCCGGGGTTCGCTTCCATGGTAATTTCTGCATCTGCTGCCAGCGGCAGGCGCGCGCGCACGCCGTCGAGTAGATTTTGCATCGCCTCGCTTGAAAGCAAGCTTGGCGTACCGCCACCAATAAAGATGGTCTTTATTTCACGTCCTTGTGCCATTGGCGCATCGTTATCCAGATCGCGCAGCAGATGGCTGACGTACTCGTCGTGCGGTACGTCGCCTTTGAGTGCATGAGAGTTGAAGTCACAGTAGGGGCACTTCTGCACGCACCATGGAATGTGAATATAAAGACTCAGGGGTGGCAGGTTAGCCATTTTTCATTGCTTCCAGTAACAGTTTCAAAGCCTGTCCACGATGGGAGATAGCGCGTTTTTCGTCGCGGGTCAGCTCCGCGGCGGTTTTGCCTTCGCCCGGAACAAAGAATATTGGATCGTAGCCAAAACCACCAGCGCCCGCAGCCTCGCGGGTGATTTCGCCTGCCCAGCTGCCGTGGAATACAAGCGGGGTGGGATCTTCTGCATGGCGCATATAGACCAGCACACAGTGGAACTGGGCTTTGCGCTGCTCATCAGGCACATCTTTGAGCGTAGCAAGCAGCTTCTCAAGGTTTTGTTGGTCGGTAGCATCTTCACCGGCGTAACGCGCGGAATAAATTCCCGGTGCGCCGCCAAGAACGTCAACCGCGAGGCCAGAATCATCGGCAATCGCCGGCAGGCCCGTTATCTGCGCCGCGTGGCGGGCTTTGAGAATGGCGTTCTCGATAAAAGTCAGCCCGGTTTCTTCGGCGGACTCAACGCCCAGCTCGGTTTGCGCCACCACGTCCAGACCAAAGTCGCGCAGTAAATCGGCGAGCTCACGCACTTTACCGGCGTTACCGGTAGCGAGGACAACTTTTTGCATATCGGGATCCTGTGAGTTTTGGGTAATTATTCGAGCAATGCCGCGACTTCCGTCGGGATTTGTTGCGGGTCGATAATCTTAATTTGTTTATGGCGGCCCAGTTCACCTTTCTCGACCAGCACCTGGCCTTTGGCGACGCGGAACCGTTTAGCCAGATATTTTATCAGATGGGCGTTGGCCTTGCCGTCTACCGGCGGGGCGGTGATGGCGACTTTTAGCTCATCGCCATGCGGCCCGATAATACAATCCCGGCTGGCTTTAGGCTGAATATACAGCCGTAAAACCAGCCCGTCGGAGGTTTGACTTGCTGCGCTCAAAGCGCCATCCACAGGCCCGGTAACAGCATGTTGCCGGAAAGCGCCAGCAGCTCGGCAACGCCGATATTCAGCGCGTAAAGCGCCAGAATCACGATCATACCGGAGAAGTCGATGCCGCCCATCGCGGGCAAAATGCGGCGCACCGGAGCCATAAAGGGTTCGGTTAGCTGCATCAGCACGAATTCAACCGGGCTGCGTCCCTGGCTTACCCAGCTCATCAGCGATCGAATAATCATCACCCAGAAGAACAGCAGGCCGGAGGTTTTCAGCAGCACCAGCAGGGCGGCAATCCAGATGATCGGCGCGAAGCTGACAGCCTGGAAAAGCACCATCGCTTTCAGTAGACACAGCAGAAAAGCGACAAGCAGCGAAGCGCTGTCGACAGGCCCCATCGACGGAATAAAGCGTCGTAAAGGGCTGATTACCGGCTGGGTCGCTTTCACTACAAACTGCGAAAACGGGTTGTAGAAATCCGTACGCGCCCACTGCATCCAGATGCGCAATAACAGCACCATGACATACAGTTCAATGACGGTGGAAATCAGGAAGGTCAACATCTGCATGGTGTTCCTCAAAATTTAGTGATTAGCGAGCGGGATAGTTCCGCGCGCCAAAAATAGCGGTTCCAATGCGCACCATGGTGCTGCCTGCGGCAATCGCGGCGTCCATGTCATCGGTCATGCCCAGAGATAATGTATCAACCGTCGAATAACGGTTTTTAAGCGTCTCGAATGCCGCAGCCATCTGGCTGCAAACGGCGAACTGACGCTGATAATCGGGTTCAGGCGCAGGAATCGCCATTAAACCCCGTAACAGCAAACCCGGCAGCGCGGCGACTTCAGACGCCAGGGTTTCAAGCTCGCTAAGCGCGATCCCGGATTTGCTATGTTCATCGCTAATATTAACCTGAATCAAAACGTTAAGCGGCGGCATATCTGCCGGACGCTGCTCGCTCAGACGAGTGGCGATGCGCAGCCTGTCTACCGTATGGCACCAGTCAAAATGCCCGGCAACCAGACGACTTTTGTTCGACTGCAAAGGACCAATAAAGTGCCATTCAAGGTGCTCAACGCCGTTTTCGGCGAAGTAGCGAATTTTATCCACGCCTTCCTGGACGTAGTTCTCACCGAAAGCGCGCTGCCCGGCGGCAACCGCTTCTTCGATGGCGCTCGCAGGTTTTGTTTTGCTGACCGCAAGCAAAGTAACTTCTTCGGAAGCACGCCCGCAGCGTAATGCAGCCGCTGAGATTTTGTGGTGAACCTGTGCCAGATTGTGTGCTATCTCGTTCATACGTTGGAAAGTGATATGGATATCGAAGAAATTGTGGCCCTTAGTGTAAAGCATAACGCTTCCGATCTACACCTGTGCACGGGGCAATCTATACGTTGGCGCAGGCAAGGGCGGCTTGAGCCCTTTCCTGAAACGGGGCCAGAACCCGAATTCCTGCTTGCGGGCTGGCTTGCGGAGGAGCAACGAGAAGAGCTGGAAAACAAAGGGCAGGTAGATTTTGCCGTGACGCTTGCAGCTGATATTCGGCTGCGCGTCAACGCTTTTCGTCAGCGCCGGGGCTATTCTCTCGCGTTACGTTTGCTTGCATCGCACTGCCCGAAGTTAGAGGCATTAGGCGCTCCGCCGATAATACCGTCGTTGCTGCAAATGCCCGATGGCCTGATTCTGATAACGGGCGCTACCGGCAGCGGTAAAACCACCACGCTTGCGGCAATGGTCGATCATCTCAATCATCATCTGGATGGGCATATCCTTACCCTTGAAGATCCTGTGGAGTTTGTGCACCACTCCGGGCGATGCCTGATTCAGCAAAGGGAGCCGGGCGTGCATTGTCATTCATTCGCCGCCGGGCTAAAAGCCGCGCTGCGTGAAGATCCTGATGTGATCCTGCTGGGCGAGTTACGAGACAGCGAAACCATACGCCTGGCGTTAACCGCGGCGGAAACAGGTCATCTGGTTCTGGCGACGCTGCATACACGCGGCGCGGCGCAGGCGGTGGAAAGGCTGGTGGATGTGTTTCCGGCAGAAGAAAAAAGCCACATTCGTAGCCAGCTTGCAGGCAGTCTGAAAGCCGTGCTGGCACAAAAGCTGTTGCCGGCAAAGAAAGGCGGACGAGTGGCGCTGTATGAACTGCTGGTGAACACCACGGCGGTAGCGAATCTGATTCGCGAAGGCAAGACGCATCAGTTGCCCGGTCTGCTACAGACGGGGCAACAGCATGGGATGCAAAATTTTGAACAGAGTGAGGCTCTGCGGGTACGTGAAGGGAAAATCGATGGAGGCGAAGAGGCTGCCGATACGCTCAGGGAGGATACATTATGATCAGGGTTATTGTTTTCGTGTGTATACATGCGCATTTTGTGGGTTGGTCAGGAGGAGTCTATGACATCCGCTGACTTAATAAAGGAACTGAAGGCCGCAGGATGCGAACCCGCCCGCAGTTCTGGAGGCAGCCACTGGATATCGGGGCCGCCAAACACAGGGAAACTTTCCCGGTAACGCATCCGAGAAAAGATCTGTCCATCGGTACGGTCAGACCCATTCGTAAAATAGCGGGAATTTAATTCGCAGTTACCGGAGATTGAACATGTTTTTTTCTGTTGCTGTGGAAATGCCCGCACATGAGAATGAAGCGTATGGCCTGATTGTGCCTGCGCTGTGCAGTGATGATTTTGGCTGTGTTTCTGCGGCAGATAACCAGGATGAGATTGCATCTATGGTTCAGGAAGCGATTTTGTCGATTGTCGATCTGATGGTTGAACGTGGAAAGGATATCACCCGGCTTAAAGATGCCGGGTCATTTACTTATGCAGCAAGCCCTGAATATGCCCACTGTAATCAATGGCTAATGGTCGATGTAGACTTGTCTGCCCTTGAAGGAAAGCAGCAGCGGATAAATATAACGCTTCCGGATGCCCTGTTACAGCGCATTGATTTCCGAGTGAAAAAACCTGCATCAGGTTACCGGGACCGCAGCCACTTTTTGGCCGTAGCGGCAAGGCATGAGCTGCAGAGCGCAGCTACCGATACGCCCTGCGGCAAAACCAGTCAGGGATGATATTCAAACCAGCTTTCCAGGATAACGACGGCAGAAGCGGAATCAATGCTGCCTTTGTTAAGCGCCCGGAAACCACCATGTTCAAACAGGCCTGCACGGGCTTCAACGGTGCTGAGGCGCTCGTCCTGTAAGGAAACCTTCACACCAAAGCGGCCGTGCAGACGGTTAGCAAATTTACGGGCGCGGGCGGTCAGCGGTTGTTCCGTGCCGTCCATGTTCAGCGGCAGGCCAACGATGACTTCGTCTGGCTGCCACTCTTTAAGAATTTTTTCCACGGCGTTCCAGTCCGGCGAACCTTCCTGCGCCTTTAGCGCGGTGAGCGGGCGGGCGGTGCCGGTAATGCGTTGGCCAATCGCTACGCCAATGCTTTTGGTGCCAAAATCAAACGCTAAAAGTGTTCCACTGCTCATTACGCGTGCCCCGCTTCGCCTGGCATAGTATGGATATCAACGCCAATCAGCTTCGCCGCTTCGCGCCAGCGTTCGGCAATCGGCGTATTAAACAGAATGGCGGCATCTGCCGGAGCGGTAAGCCATGCGTTTTCGAGGATCTCCTGTTCGAGCTGGCCTTTTTCCCAAGAGGAGTAGCCCAGCGCCACCATCACCTCTTTCGGCTGGTTTGGGGTTCCGATGGTTTCCAGCACGTCCCTGGAAGTGGTAATTACCGTGTCGTCAGAAATACGAATACTCGAAGCGAACAGATCCGGTGGGCTGTGCAGGATAAAACCACGATCTTCGGCCAGCGGGCCGCCGATAAACACCGGCTTATCAAGACGAATAGCAGGGTCGCGAGGATCGGGTACGATCTTTAACTTTTCCAGTACGCCATCAACCTGAAGATTTTCGAGAGGTTTATTGATAATGATCCCCATCGCGCCATCTTCGTTGTATTCGCAGATATAAACTACGGCGCGCTTAAAAAGAGGGTCCTGGAGAGCCGGCATGGCAATAAGAAAGTGATGCTGTAAATTCATTGTCAGAGGTTCTGATCCCGGTTGAAAAAGCGACAGCGTCCAGTATGCGGGGAAAGCGGCTAGCTGTCACTACTGGCGGTTTCCCTACCGCCGTTTAAAAATCACTCAGCGATGCGCTTTTCGATGGCGTCAAACAGCATACCGGTGATAGAAATCGGGAACGCGGCTTCGATTTCGCGGATGCAGGTAGGGCTGGTGACGTTAATCTCGGTCAGGCGATCGCCGATAATATCGAGGCCTACGAAAATCAGCCCTTTGGCTTTCAGCGTTGGGCCCACGCGGCGTGCAATTTCCCAGTCGCTTTCAGTCAGCGGGCGCGGTTCGCCACGGCCACCGGCAGCCAGGTTACCACGCGTTTCGCCGCCCTGTGGAATGCGAGCCAGGCAGTACGGAACCGGCTCGCCGTCAACGATCAGCACACGCTTGTCGCCATCGACGATAGCAGGCAGATAGTTTTGCGCCATGCAGTAGCGGTTGCCGAGCAGGGTCAGGGTTTCTGCAATCACGCCGAGGTTAGGATCGCCTTCCTTAACGCGGAAAATGGATGTGCCGCCCATGCCGTCCAGCGGCTTCATAATGATATCGCCATGCTTTTGCCAGAACGCTTTAAGCTGCGCTTTGTTGCGCGTCACCAGCGTCTCCGGCGTTAAGTCCGCAAACCAGGCGGTGAACAGCTTCTCGTTACAGTCGCGCAGGCTCTGCGGTTTGTTGACGATTAGCGTGCCTAGTTCTTCGACGCGTTCAAGGATATAGGTGGCGTAGATGAATTCGGTATCAAACGGCGGATCTTTACGCATCAGCACGACGTTAAGGTCGGCCAGCGCAATATCCTGCTCGCTGCCAAAGTCATACCATTTGTCGTAGTTCTGCGCGACGGAAACCAGACGGGTACGCGCGCGCGCTTCGCCGTTAATCAGGTATAGATCCGCCATTTCCATGTAATGGATCTCATAACCGCGGCGTTGCGCTTCGAGCAGCATGGCAAAGCTTGAGTCTTTCTTGATATTGATGTGTGCGATGGGGTCCATCACGATGCCGAGCTTGATCATTTTTCTTCTCCTTTAGCCCAGATCGCCAAAACGCACCTGAAGCGCGGTGATGGCGGTGAGCGCGGTAGTCTCAGTGCGCAGAACGCGTGGTCCTAACAAGATATCAGTAAACTGGTGACGTGCGGTCATGGCAATTTCGTCCGCCGTTAAACCACCTTCCGGACCAATCAACAAACGCACGCGTTCGACTGGCTGCGGCAAGGTATTAATGCTGGCGCTGGCACGAGGATGAAGGTTGAGCTTCAGGCTTTCATCAAGCTCCGCGCACCAGGCTTCGAGATCTATCGCCGGGCGAATTTCCGGTACCCGGTTGCGGCCACATTGTTCGCAAGCGGCAACGGCGATTTTGCGCCACTGGGCGAGCTTTTTATTCAGGCGTTCGGCGTCCAGTTTCACGCCACAGCGCTCGGAAAACAGCGGCGTAATCACGTTCACGCCCAGCTCAACGGCTTTTTGAATAGTAAATTCCATTTTTTCACCGCGTGACATTACCTGGCCAAGATGCAGGTGCAGCGGTGATTCCCGATCATCGGCGGTTGCACTAAGCACTCTGACCCGCACGCTTTTCTTATCAGCCTGCACAATTTCAGCCTCAAAGACCTGGTTGCTGCCGTCAAAAAGCTGCAGCGCCTGTCCGGCGCCCATGCGTAATACGCGGCCCACGTGGTTTGCGGCATCTTCGCTGAGCGCCACGTCCTGGCCGGGAGTAAGTAGATCAGGGTGATGAATGCGGGGTATGCGCATGGAAATTTAAGTCCGATTAAGAAGGTCTGGCTCTTTTCCCCTTCTCGCCGGAAAGAGGGCCGGGTTGGGGGCAATATTGACACCCTCAACCTAATCCTCTCCTCAGGAAGGAGTAAAAGCACGACACAGAATTAACAATTGCCGCTAGTGTAGGTTAGCTGTTTTGTGCCTGGCAAGCCCGCAGCACATAAGGGTTATGATTGCCCTGAACTTTAGCGATACGTTCGTCTCGCTCGCACTCCCAGGCGCTTACCGGGTATAGCTTGTTCCAGGCTTCGAAAAGCTGTGTTTGCTGGCGGGATAGCTTCAGTTGATACCGATCGCGCATATAGAAGTAAGTGCGCGCGATGGCGCCGCGTGCGCGGGCAGGCGGCTCCGCAATCTTATCTTTAAAGTCGACCTTCATTGCGCACTGGCCGTACTGACCTTCGCCACCGTTCCACTGGCTATACATAAAGTTATTGCGGTCGGCATTCACTTCTCCGACCGCGGGCTGCAGGTTGTGCATATCGCTCTCTATTTTGCGATAGAGAGGATCTTTGCCGCAGTTTTTTCTTCCACCATTCTGCCAGCACTGACGCTGGTGGCCGAACTGCCAGGCCGGAACCACGTGTTCCCATTCGATGCGTGTGGCGCGGTTTTCGTTTTTACGTACCTTATAGCCGCACGATTTGAGATCGGGAATGCCTTTCTTTCCGTGCCAGTTAATTTTGCACCCGCAGTAAAAATCGCCCGGTGCGTCGGCATTCACTTTGACGCCAGCGGTTTTGGCCTGCGAGAAACTGTTAATACCGGTGCTGAAGGCGGAAAAAGAGGAAAGGGCTGCAACAGCTGCAACAGCCCAAAAATATTTGCGAGACATTTCCAGAATCCTTACTAAAACCTGCCCGCACCCTACCTGAGGATTTATCCGGTTTCAATCAGCAGGATTGGGAAACTTTCCGCTTAATTTTTTAATTACGGGGAGGCGTAAGCTCTGGTTTTAACAGGTCGCCGCACTGCACGCAGCGGTATTCAGATTCGCCGCGCAGCACTTTATTGTGGCGGCGCACGGTAAGCTGATGCAGCTGGCAGCGGCAGCGATAGGGGAAGGTATTCTTGCGAACGGACTGCACTTCAAACTGGTGCGTTCGGCGCGCGGGAACGCCGAGCACGGTTTCCATCATCCATTTCCATTCTTTGCCGTGGGGAGCCACGCGGCCAAAATGTTTCCAGACCAGAAGATGGGCCAGCTCGTGCGGCACTACCTCGTCGATAAAAGCCTGCTGATTTTCCATCAGCAATACGGGATTCAAACGGATTTCATAGCTTTCCATCCACGCGGTGCCCGCGGCGGTGCCTCGTTGCTGATACACCAGTTTCGGTTCCGGGTAGGCATGGCCTAAGTGCAGATTTGCCTGCTGTAGTTTTTCCCGCAGGCAACGCATAACGGCCTGCTGGACAGCAATAGGGAGTCGTGGGGATTTCATAACGGCAGAGAATAAAATGGGGCGGGGCGAGGCGCAAGCCCCTCTCCTTACGGAGAAGGGCTATTTTCGCTTAGTCGTGAGCGCCAATCTCACGTAACGGACGGCCTTTCATCAGGTTACGTTCGATATGTTCCAGCGATACGTGTTTGGTTTCCGGAACCAGCCACAGCGTCAGAACGATAAAGAAGATATTCAGACCGGCATAGACCCAGAAGGTGTTCGCGTTGCCCAGCGTGTTGAGCATGGTCAGGAAGGTTGCTCCGACGATCATGTTGGCTATCCAGTTAGTGGCGGTGGAGCAGGTGATACCAAAATCACGGCCTTTCAGCGGCTGGATTTCAGAACACAGCACCCAAATCAGCGGCCCGGCGCTCATTGCAAAACCAATAATAAACATCAACAGCATAGCCACGGCGAAGTACTGCGCGCCCTGGGAATGGATGCCGACATGCAGCATGGTGCCCAGCACGCCCATACCCGTTGCCATAACCAGGAAGCCCAGCACCAGCGTTGGTTTGCGTCCCCAGCGATCCACGAGGCCGATGGCGATAAAGGTCGCCAGCACGTTAATCAGGCCGACGATAACCGTACCCCACATTTGCTGCGTGGTATTGGTGAAGCCAGCGATTTCGAAGATTTTTGGCGCGTAATACATAATGACGTTCATACCGGTGAACTGCTGCATGACCTGAAGCAGAACGCCAAGGAATACCGCACGACGGAAGTTGCTGTTGTCTTTGAACAGCGACCAGCCGCTTTGTTTTACCTGCAGGCTTTCACGAATTTCTTCGAGTTCACGTTTTGCTTCGGCGCTGGTATCACGCAGGCGTAACAGCACGCGTTCGGCGTCGTGGAAGCGGCGTTTAGCGGCGAACCAGCGCGGGCTGTCCGGCAGGAAGAACACGCCAACCAGCAGCAACAGGGCCGGGAGGGTGATGATGCCGAGCATCCAGCGCCACGAACCTGAGTAGCTAAAGGCGGTATCGGAAAGATACGCACCCAGAATACCGATGGTGATCATCAACTGATACATCGAAATCATACTGCCGCGAATTTTTTCCGGGGCAATCTCAGACAGGTAAAGCGGAGCGGTATAAGACGCCACGCCTACGGCCAGACCCAGCAGCACGCGGGAGATAATTAACACTTCCACGTTCGGCGCAAAAGCGGAACACAGCGAACCGGCCACAAACAGCACGGCGCCGATCATCAGGCTGTATTTACGCCCAAGACGGAAGGAAAGCCAGCCGCTGCCGACGGCGCCTACTGCGGCACCAAACATCATGGAGCTAACAACCCATTCTTGCGTGTGTGAGCTTATCTGGAAATCGTTAGCAATAAACGGCAAGGCACCTGCGATAACGCCGATATCCAGGCCAAACAGTAAACCTGCCAGCGCCGCAAGAAAGCAGACGAAAAACGTCATGCTCTTATTAGAGCGCCCGTGTTTTTTAGTGTCAGGCATAAAGCCCTCCGGTTGAATTATCAATTTTTTCGTGGTTAAGGGTAGGCGAGTGTCGCGCAAAATAGTGTGATGCTAATCACGCTAGTGTAATCGGTTACACTAGCGTCAAGAACCGTATGTATTATTTAGCTAGTTAAAACATAGCATTAAGGAGGCTGTCGGCAAGCTGTTTGCTGCCTTTTCAGACTAAACCGAAACGAGTTGTAACAAATGCAGCAGCCGATAAAATTAGAGGGAGTAATCCGATTGAAAAGCTTAGCTATCGCGATGTAATCGCTTTCATTGAGTCTGTTTTGTCCGTTGGAAAGAAAGTATAGACGAGGCAGGTAAAAACGGGCTTTTCGGCAGGTGCAAAAACAAAAGGCCAGCGGAGCTGGCCTTTGAGAGGAAAAACCGTGGCGGATTATTTCAGGCCAGCGGCTTCACGCAGTAGGGCGGCTTTGTCGGTTTTTTCCCACGGGAAATGTTCACGACCAAAGTGACCGTATGCAGCGGTTTCTTTGTAGATTGGGTGCAGCAGATCCAGCATCTGGATCAGACCGTATGGACGCAGGTCGAAGAACTCGCGCACCAGCAGGGTCAATTGCTCGGTGGAGATTTTCTCGGTGCCGAAGGTTTCAACCATGATGGAAGTCGGTTCAGCAACGCCGATGGCGTAAGAAACCTGAATCTCACAACGGTCTGCAAGACCCGCGGCCACGATGTTTTTTGCCACGTAACGCGCGGCGTACGCAGCAGAACGGTCCACTTTAGAAGGATCTTTACCGGAGAACGCGCCGCCACCGTGACGAGCCATGCCGCCGTAGGTATCAACGATAATTTTACGGCCGGTCAGGCCGCAGTCACCCATTGGGCCGCCGATAACAAAACGACCGGTTGGGTTGATATGATATTTGGTGGATGCATTAAGCCATTCCGCAGGCAGTACCGGCTTGATAATCTCTTCCATCACCGCTTCTTGCAGGGTTTTCAGCTCAATATCTTCGGAATGCTGGGTGGAGAGCACGACCGCATCGATACCGACAATTTTGCCGTCGTCATACTGGAAGGTTATCTGGCTTTTCGCGTCCGGACGCAGCCATGGCAGCATGCCGTTTTTACGTACTTCAGCCTGGCGCTGAACCAGACGGTGTGCGTAAGTGATAGGCGCTGGCATCAACACGTCGGTTTCGTTGGTTGCATAGCCAAACATCAGGCCCTGGTCGCCCGCGCCCTGTTCCAGCGGATCGGTACGGTCAACGCCCTGGTTGATATCCGGAGACTGTTTGCCGATGGCGCTCAGCACGGCACAGGAATTGGCATCAAAGCCCATATCAGAATGCACGTAGCCGATTTCACGAACCGTTTTACGGGTGATCTCTTCGATATCAACCCATGCACTGGTAGTAATTTCGCCGCCAACCAGCACCATGCCGGTCTTCACGTACGTCTCACAGGCTACGCGCGCTTTCGGATCCTGTTCCAGGATCGCATCAAGTACCGCGTCGGAGATTTGGTCAGCGATTTTGTCGGGATGCCCTTCTGATACAGACTCGGACGTAAAAAGGTGTTTAGCCATGTTTTCTTCACCCTAAAATAATTCGTATAGTACAGACTGCTGCTGAATGGCGCCCGCATCAGTGCGATATGCTGATGTTAGGGAGGATTGCCGCAGATTGAACGACAGGCAGTCTAACAGTTAATCAGTATAGATGGATTAACATCTGGACGGCCATTTTAGGTTAACCCTTAATCATATTGCCAGTGATTTTTCTCACTCAGCACACTTATGGATAAAACGGCCCGGCAATTTTTCCTGACGGCGCCGGCAAAGCATAGATTTATCTTTTGCTTTTTCCACCCGTTGTGGGTATAAAGCGGCGCGCGCGGCTCATTCATAAGCACACATGTTTTGTGTTGCCCACTTCCAGCCGGGTTGAGCAATTTTCTTAGCTGAGATTGCTGATAAACAAGGGAAAAGCGTGGTTTTTCCTTGTTTATGGTTATCAGGCGAAAATCAATAAATTGATTTTCCTGTTAATTTTTGGGGTGACATCTTTCAGGGCCTTACCCAGATGAGAGTTGTCATCAGTCTGAGCAATTTTCTTAGCTTTGGCTTGTCGCATACCCAAACCGTATGCGTGGAGGTGATACGATTGATGAACCGCTGTAATTCGCAGAATCTGACGCACAACCCTTGTGTGCAACTGCCCCTCGCAAACTGCATTTCTTTGCTCCATCCCAGCCGATGTTATACCAGACCCGGTGCTTCTCAGGACGCCAGGGCAGGTAACGCACGCCTGTAATTTCAGTACCTGGGCGCTCTTGTCTTTGATAAGGGTTTTCTCTTGGTTTCGCCGACCCGTGCCACGGAGTTCGGTTACGTGTTTTACAATGATATGAAAAAGAAACCGGTCGCACAGTTTTTCTGTCAGCGTCTTATGCTGCCGTTACGCGCTGTTAATGGGTTGTTATTGCAGGATACCCCTGCGATAGTAGTTAACTGTTTTGCACATTCGTTTAAATTTGAGGTTCGCCATGTCTGACAAAATCTCTTCTGTTTTGGGTTCGTCAGTGGGCGAGCAGAATGTACACCGCTCCATGCAGGAGGTTGCCATGAGTTCCCAGGAAGCCAGCAAGATGCTGCGTACTTACAATATTGCCTGGTGGGGCAATAACTATTACGACGTCAACGAACTGGGTCATATTACCGTATGCCCGGACCCGGATGTCCCTGAGGCACGAGTCGATCTGGCTGAGCTGGTCAAGGCCCGTGAAGCGCAAGGGCAGCGCCTGCCTGCACTGTTCTGTTTCCCGCAGATCCTACAGCATCGCCTGCGCTCTATTAATGCGGCGTTCAAACGTGCGCGCGAATCTTACGGCTATAACGGCAACTATTTTCTCGTTTACCCAATCAAGGTAAACCAGCACCGTCGCGTTATTGAATCATTGATACATTCCGGCGAGCCGCTGGGTCTGGAAGCGGGCTCTAAAGCCGAGCTGATGGCGGTTCTGGCGCACGCCGGTATGACGCGTTCGGTGATTGTCTGCAACGGCTATAAAGACCGCGAATATATTCGCCTGGCGCTGATCGGCGAGAAAATGGGCCACAAGGTTTATCTGGTTATCGAGAAGATGTCAGAGATCCGTATCGTGCTGGAAGAAGCCGAACGTCTGAACGTGGTGCCGCGCCTTGGCGTGCGTGCGCGTCTGGCATCGCAAGGCTCCGGCAAATGGCAGTCTTCCGGCGGTGAAAAATCCAAATTTGGTCTGGCGGCGACGCAGGTTCTGCAACTGGTTGAAATGTTGCGTGAAGCCGGTCGTATCGACAGCCTGCAGCTGTTGCACTTCCACCTCGGTTCGCAGATGGCGAACATTCGCGATATCGCTACCGGCGTGCGTGAATCTGCGCGCTTCTACGTTGAGCTGCATAAGATGGGCGTGAACATCGAGTGCTTCGACGTGGGCGGCGGTCTGGGCGTGGACTACGAAGGGACGCGTTCGCAGTCGGATTGTTCGGTTAACTACGGCCTGAACGAATATGCCAATAACATTATCTGGGCGATTGGCGACGCGTGCGAAGAACACGGCCTGCCACATCCTACGGTAATTACCGAATCCGGCCGTGCGGTTACCGCGCACCATACCGTGCTGGTGTCGAACATTATCGGCGTCGAGCGTAACGAATACACTACGCCAACCGCGCCTGCGGCAGACGCCCCGCGCGCGCTGCAAAGCATGTGGGAAACCTGGGGCGAAATGCACGAGCCGAACAACCGCCGCTCGCTGCGTGAATGGCTGCACGACAGCCAGATGGATCTGCACGATATCCACACCGGTTACGCGGCGGGAAGCTATTCTTTGCAGGAGCGTGCCTGGGCGGAGCAGCTTTATCTGAGCATGTGCCATGAAATCCAGCGCCTGCTGGATCCGAGCAACCGCGCGCACCGCCCGATCATCGACGAACTGCAGGAGCGTATGGCGGACAAGATTTACGTCAACTTCTCGCTGTTCCAGTCCATGCCGGACGCCTGGGGTATCGATCAACTGTTCCCGGTGCTGCCGCTTGAAGGCCTAAACCAGGCGCCTGAACGTCGCGCTGTGCTGCTGGACATTACCTGTGACTCTGATGGCGCTATCGATCATTACATCGATGGCGACGGTATAGCCACCACCATGCCGATGCCGGAATACGACCCGGAGAGTCCGCCGCCGCTGGGCTTCTTTATGGTTGGCGCATATCAGGAGATCCTGGGCAATATGCATAACCTCTTCGGTGATACTGAAGCGGTGGACGTATTCGTGTTCCCTGACGGCAACGTGGAAGTCGAGCTTTCTGATGAAGGGGATACCGTGGCGGACATGCTGCAATACGTGCAGCTTGACCCGAATACCCTGCTGACCCACTTCCGCGATCAGGTGAAACAGACCGATCTGGATGCCGCTTTGCAGCAGCAGTTCCTGGAAGAGTTCGAGGCGGGCCTGTACGGGTACACTTACCTGGAAGACGAGTAATCCCGAAGTCTGTTCTATACTGTGCGTATGAATTACGCACTATTGAACCCGGATGAAATTACGGCGATAATCCGCGCCAACAAGCAGTTTCGAAACGTATCCAGTCCCTTCCTCGTCGGGTTTAACGACGCGGAGGGGACTTTTTTTTGACATAAATTCACTCACCGAGAGGTCAGACAATGAACACCCTGGGCCATCAATACGATAATTCCCTTGTCTCTAACGCCTTTGGTTTTTTACGTTTCCCGTTAAACTTCCAGCCGTACGACAGCGATGCCGACTGGGTGATCACCGGCGTTCCTTTTGATGCGGCTACCTCTGGTCGCGCGGGTGGTCGTCATGGCCCTGCGGCTATCCGTCAGGTTTCCACAAACCTTGCCTGGGAAGGCAACCGCTTCCCATGGAATTTCGATATGCGCGAGCGCCTGAACGTCGTGGACTGTGGCGATCTGGTGTATGCCTTTGGCGATTCGCGTGATATGAGCGAGCGCCTACAGGCTCATGCTGAGAAACTGCTGGCCGCAGGCAAGCGTATGCTCTCTTTCGGCGGCGATCACTTTGTGACTCTGCCGCTGCTGCGCGCGCACGCTAAGCACTTCGGCAAAATGGCGCTGGTGCATTTCGATGCGCATACCGACACCTACTCTAACGGCTGCGAGTTCGACCACGGCACCATGTTCTATACTGCACCGCTTGAGGGCCTGATCGATCCTAACCATTCGGTGCAGATTGGTATTCGCACCGAGTTTGACAAAGATAACGGTTTTACCGTGCTGGATGCGGGCCAGGTTAACGACCGTACCGTTGATGACGTGCTGGCGCAGGTTAAGCAGATTGTTGGCGATATGCCGGTTTATCTGACCTTCGATATCGACTGTCTGGATCCTGCTTTTGCACCGGGCACCGGCACACCGGTTATCGGCGGCCTGACTTCTGATCGCGCCCTGAAGCTGGTACGCGGCCTGAAGGATCTGAACATCGTTGGGATGGACCTGGTTGAAGTCGCTCCGGCCTACGACCAGTCTGAAATCACCGCGCTTGCCGGCGCTACGCTTGCGCTGGAAATGCTCTACATCCAGGCGGCGAAAAAAGGCGAGTAAGCCTTATATGTCCACTGCTGCTGCGCGATGCATGCGCAGCAGCATTATTTCTGTCAGCTATCGCTCGCTTTGTCAGAACACATTAAGCGGATATTCTACGTAAGCGCGGATTTCGTTGCCGCCGACGTTATAGTCGCTGGCGTTGTCGGAAACACGCAATACCGAGTAACGCAGCCTCATTTTCAGATCTTTTGCCGGGCCACTCTGAACCTGGTACTGCACCTGGTTGAACCACTCGTGTTCTTTTCCATTGCTGGACGCCGACGTTTTGATGTTATCGCCCCGGACATAAGCGGTAGTCCAGCTCAGACCCGGTAGACCAAGGCCGGAAAAATCTAGCCCGTAAGAGGCCTGCCAGGAACGTTCGTCTTCGCCGTCAAAATCTGACCAGTATGAGTTCGCCAGCCAGATTGTGTTACCGCCATCTCCGACACCACCCCGATCGCGATAGCTTCCGTATTGATAGCTCGTACTGCCGCTGCTTTGTTGATATGCCACTTTAAAGGTATGAATATCCCGGACGTAGCTTGCCGCCAGGCTCCAGATTGTGTTGCTGCGCCCGGTATCAAGGCTCTCGGCATAGCCAGAGTCCAGACGGGAGTTGTAGCCGTTGAAGTCCAGCGCCAGTTGCTGTCCGTTACTGAAAGGCTGTTTAAAGTTAAATCCAAGGTACTGTTTATTCAGAACCTCTTCGACGTGAGAGGCGTACAGTGCCCCGCTAAACTGGTCATTAAACCGGTAGCTCGCGCCACCAAAAGAGAGACTCTTCAGGCCGCTGTCGTGGCGATCGTCGCTTTTGCGCTGTTCATCGGTCAGATAGCCCGCATTGATTTCCAGCCCGTCGATCTCTTTTGAGGTCAGCATCGTGCCGGTGAAGCTTTCATACAGCAGCCGTGAATCATCGGCGTAAACAATCGGCAGTGCCGGACGCTGATTACCGTAGCTCAGGACGGTATGCGAAATACGCATTTTGGCGGTAGCGCCAAATTTCGCCAGATCGGAT
Organism: Cedecea colo; assembly: GCF_011808225.1. Taxonomy (GTDB): domain Bacteria; phylum Pseudomonadota; class Gammaproteobacteria; order Enterobacterales; family Enterobacteriaceae; genus Dryocola; species Dryocola colo. The sequence continues at coordinate 401,764 of NZ_SOYS01000003.1, forward strand.
TTCGCACGACCATCATCATCTTGTTTGAAAAAGTCGATACCGCCCGCACCGCTGCGACCACGTCCGCCATCCAGGCGTATACCATACTGGGCAATGCCATCAATGCCGAAACCGACCGGCCCTTCGGTAAAACCAGATTCAAAGGTCGCGATAATACCCTGTCCCCATTCGGCTTTATCCTGCGCACCGCCACGATAGTCGCGGTTAATATAGGCATTGCGTAAAAAGAGATTTAAATGACTATCGTCGATAAAACCGTTGCTGTCGTATTGTTGACTGGCGAAGGCAGGTGTTGCGATGAGCAGGCTTAAAGCAATTAACGAATATTCTTTTTTCACTGAGGGAGCATCTCTGTCTGGATTATATTAAATTGTATTACTGCGCCATTGATAGTTACCTGAATTATTATTGATTGCAAACATTATGCGTCCGAACATTTCAGGCGGCGCAACCTGTGCGCGGAGGTGTTGCCGTAGGGCGTTATGGATTATTCGGGGAAGTTAACCTATGAAAGGTTTTAATATAGAGAAAAATATAAAAATAAAACATTCGTCTGCCGCTAATTAAAAGAGCAAATAGCGGTTTTGCGCTAAGCGTAATAAATTAACGTTCCGTGCGCTTAAATTAACAATTGGTGCGGTATAAGCGTTGATAAAAAGGAGGCCATATCACCTCCTGTTAGTTAATTATTTAATTCCATCCGCACTCATGCGATCGCGAATATGCTGAGCACGTTCGGCGGAGGCGGGGTGGTCGTCAAGCATTGAGCTCTGACGACCTTCTTCCTGTTTGGCCAGCTTCTCAAAGCTTGTCGCAAGGCCAATCGGGTTAATTCCGCGTTTTGTCAGCAGGTCGTAGGAGTAATCATCGGCTTCAGATTCCTGGCGCTGGGAGAACTGCGCGTTCACCAGTTTCTCTCCCAAATCGCCCAGCTGCGATTGCGACAGGCTGCCAATCATGCCGCCGGCTGACGCTGCCGCAACCCGCGCGGCATTAGTGCCCAGCGCAACCTGCATCCCTTTCTTCACGTGGCCAAGCGCGACGTGGCCCATTTCGTGGCCGATAACCGCTTCGACTTCGTTATCGTTCATCATGTCCAGCAGGCCGCTGTAAACGCGGATACAGCCGTTCGCCATGGCAAATGCATTGATGTCTTTAGTGACGTAAACCTTGTAGTTCACCGGCATGCCGTTGATGTTATCGCCCAGCGCGCCGGCAATTTTTGTCAGGCGGTTGGCATAGTCGCTGCCCGCGGGGGCAAGAGTGGCTTTGCTGTCCAGTTCCGTACAAGACTTATCGCTTAGCTCTTTTACCTGCGCATCGCTGAGCGTGTAGGCCTGAAAGGCTTCGGCACCGGAGGTTAATAAACCGTTGGAGTCCATGTTCTGACAGCCGCTCAGCGCGGTGGCGAGCGACAGGCTTAGCAAAATAGGGCGCATCTTCATGGCCGGTCTTCCTTTATTAGTTTCTTAGGCCCAGGGGCAAACTCAACGCCTGTTCTGGCGGTGGAGAAAGCACAGTATAAAGAAGAAAATTAACCGAGCGCAGCCGCTTGCGCAACATGCAAGCATTTCCCGGAGATTTCTTACCGGGACAAAAGGATGCTCCATGTACATGGCCCACGGCTTGCGGTACATTGTTGGCACTTTTCGGGCGTAGCCCATAACGCTTAGTAGTCAAGTCGTAAAACAAGGCGTGACCTTCAACCATCCGATCTGGAGTGAAAATGTCCTCTCGTAAAGAGCTTGCCAACGCTATTCGTGCGCTCAGCATGGACGCAGTACAGAAAGCCAAATCCGGTCACCCGGGTGCCCCTATGGGGATGGCCGATATTGCCGAAGTCCTGTGGCGTGATTTCCTGAACCATAACCCGCAGAACCCGGCCTGGGCTGACCGCGACCGTTTCGTCCTTTCTAACGGCCACGGCTCCATGCTGATTTACAGCCTGCTGCACCTCAGCGGTTACGATCTGCCGATTGAAGAGCTGAAAAACTTCCGTCAGCTACATTCTAAAACGCCGGGCCACCCGGAAGTGGGCTACACCGCCGGTGTGGAAACCACTACCGGTCCGCTGGGACAGGGCGTGGCGAACGCGGTAGGTATGGCGATTGCTGAACGTACTATGGCGGCGCAGTTCAACCGTCCAGGTCACGACATTGTCGACCACTTCACCTATGTATTTATGGGTGACGGCTGCATGATGGAAGGCATCTCTCACGAAGTCTGCTCGCTGGCGGGTACGCTGGGTCTGGGTAAACTGGTGGCGTTTTACGACGACAACGGCATCTCCATTGACGGCCACGTTGAAGGCTGGTTCACCGACGACACCGCAAAACGCTTTGAAGCCTACGGCTGGCACGTCGTGCGCGGCGTGGACGGTCACGATGCCGACGCCATCAAACGCGCTGTTGAAGAAGCCAAAGCGGTTAGCGACAAACCTTCCCTGCTGATGTGCAAAACCATCATCGGTTTCGGTTCGCCAAACAAAGCGGGCACGCACGATTCCCACGGAGCTCCTCTGGGCGACGCAGAAATCGCCCTGACCCGTGAGCAGTTAGGCTGGAACCACGCGCCGTTTGAAATCCCGTCTGAAATTTACGCGCAGTGGGATGCGAAAGAAGTTGGCCTGGCAAAAGAATCCGCCTGGAACGAAAAATTCGCCGCCTACGCCAAAGCCTTCCCGCAGGAAGCCGCTGAATTTACCCGCCGTATGAAAGGTGATATGCCCGCTGAGTTTGCTGCGAAGGCGCAGGAATTCATCGCCAGTCTGCAGGCTAATCCGGCGAAAATCGCCAGCCGTAAAGCATCCCAGAATACTATCGAAGCTTTCGGACATCTGCTGCCGGAATTCCTCGGTGGTTCCGCTGACCTGGCGCCATCCAACCTGACCATCTGGTCCGGCTCTAAAGCAATCAACGAAGACCAGGCCGGTAACTACATCCATTACGGCGTACGTGAATTCGGTATGACCGCGATTGCCAACGGTATCGCGCTGCACGGCGGTTTCCTGCCGTACACCTCCACCTTCCTGATGTTCGTGGAATATGCCCGTAACGCGGTGCGTATGGCGGCGCTGATGAAGCAACGCCAGGTGATGGTCTACACCCACGACTCCATCGGTCTGGGCGAAGATGGCCCGACTCACCAGCCGGTAGAGCAGCTTGCCGCCCTGCGCGTGACGCCAAATATGAGCACATGGCGTCCGTGTGACCAGGTTGAATCTGCGGTTGCGTGGAAATACGCGGTTGAACGTCATGACGGTCCGACCGCGCTGATCTTCTCTCGCCAGAATCTGGCGCAGCAGGATCGTAATGAGCAGCAGCTGGCGGATATCGCCCGCGGCGCGTACATCCTGAAAGATTGTGCAGGCCAGCCTGAACTGATTCTGATCGCCACCGGTTCCGAAGTTGAGCTGGCCGTGGCGGCCTGGGATCAACTGTCTGCCGAAGGTATTAAAGCGCGCGTGGTTTCCATGCCGTCTACCGATGCGTTCGACAAGCAGGACGCGGCTTACCGTGAAGCCGTGCTGCCAAAAGCCGTTGCGGCACGCGTTGCTATCGAAGCCAGCATCGCTGACTACTGGTACAAATACGTTGGCCTGAACGGCGCGGTTGTGGGCATGACCACCTTCGGTGAATCTGCTCCGGCAGAGCTTCTGTTCGAAGCGTTCGGCTTCACCGTTGAAAACGTGGTGAAACAGGCTAAAGCCGTACTGTAAGGCATGCTCTGTAAACGGGTCGCCCAGGCGGCCCGTTTTTTTTGCTCATTATTCGTCCCTGTCCCCTTATCCGTTTCATTTATTCCACCAAAAATGTGACCTGTGTCAGAAGAACGGCTGCCTGCTCCGCGTCAGCGTTCCTTTTATTCCGCGTTTCGCTTACCATAGCTGAAGCGTTTCAGTCGATTAAGCGTTCGACAATTAAGCAATCATTCGCAGTTTCATGAGCGCGAGGATTCCCCTCAGGCTGTTGCTGGATTACTCTGTCAGCCACTTAGTTTCAGGGATTCTGGCAGGAGAGATATGACCGTTCGCATCGCAATTAATGGCTTCGGTCGCATTGGGCGCAACGTGGTACGTGCTTTGTACGAATCCGGTCGCCGTGCGGAAATCACCGTTGTAGCAATCAACGAACTGGCTGATGCTGCGGGAATGGCGCATCTGTTGAAATACGACACCAGCCACGGGCGTTTTGCCTGGGATGTGCGTCAGGAACGCGATGTGCTGTGGGTCGGGGGCGACGCCATCCGCCTGCTTCATGAGCCTGCCATTGCAGCACTGCCGTGGCGCGAACTGGACGTAGATATTGTGCTGGACTGTACCGGCGTCTTTGGAACTCGCGCAGACGGCGAAGCCCATCTGGCAGCGGGCGCCAAAAAGGTTCTCTTCTCCCATCCCGGCGGCAACGATCTCGACGCGACCGTAGTTTTCGGTGTTAATCATAAAGAGGTGAAAGCCGAACATCGCATCGTCTCGAACGCTTCCTGCACCACGAATTGCATAATTCCAATTATTAAATTGCTTGATGATGCATTCGGCATTGAGTGGGGCACCGTGACCACCATCCATTCCGCCATGCACGATCAGCAGGTTATTGACGCCTATCATCCTGACCTCAGGCGTACTCGCGCCGCCAGTCAATCGATCATTCCGGTTGATACGCGCCTTGCCGCTGGCATCACACGTATTTTCCCGCAATTTAATGACCGTTTTGAGGCGATTGCGGTTCGTGTGCCAACGATAAACGTCACCGCCATCGATTTAAGCGTGACGGTGAGGGATGCAGTAAATGCCAGTGAAGTCAACCTGTTGCTGCAAAAAGCGGCACAGGATACATTTCATGGTATAGTTGACTATACGGAATTACCGTTGGTCTCGACTGATTTTAACCACGATCCGCACAGCGCCATTGTTGACGGCACGCAAACCCGGGTCAGTGGGCAACATCTGATTAAAACTTTAGTCTGGTGCGATAACGAATGGGGCTTTGCTAACCGAATGCTCGACACGACGTTAGTCATGGCCGCAAGTGATTTCAGGTAAGGCGCGTAAGCGTTCGCAAAACTTTAAGAATCAACGAGAGGATTCACCATGTCTGTAATTAAGATGACCGATCTGGATCTGGCTGGTAAGCGTGTTCTGATCCGTGCAGATTTGAACGTACCGGTTAAAGAAGGGAAAGTGACATCTGACGCACGTATCCGTGCATCTCTGCCGACCATCGAACTGGCGCTGAAACAGGGTGCGAAAGTGATGGTGACTTCTCACCTGGGTCGTCCGACCGAAGGCGAGTACAACGAAGAATTCTCTCTGTTGCCGGTTGTTAACTACCTGAAAGACAAGCTGGGTGCGAATGTTCGTCTGGCTAAAGATTATCTGGACGGCGTTGAAGTTGCCGACGGTGAACTGGTCGTGCTGGAAAACGTTCGCTTCAACAAAGGCGAAAAGAAAGACGACGAAACGCTGTCTAAAAAATATGCCGCGCTGTGTGACGTATTCGTAATGGATGCGTTTGGTACCGCTCACCGCGCGCAGGCTTCCACCCACGGCGTTGGCAAATTTGCCGACATCGCCTGCGCAGGCCCGCTGCTGGCAGCAGAACTGGACGCGCTGGGCAAAGCCCTGGGCAATCCGGCTCGCCCGATGGTTGCCATCGTTGGTGGTTCTAAAGTTTCCACTAAACTGACCGTGCTGGATTCTCTCTCCAAAATCGCTGACCAGCTGATCGTTGGCGGCGGTATCGCCAACACCTTCGTTGCCGCTCAAGGCCACAACGTTGGCAAATCCCTGTACGAAGCAGATCTGGTTGATGAAGCAAAACGCCTGCTGACGACCTGCGATATCCCGGTGCCAACCGACGTGCGCGTAGCGACCGAATTCTCTGAAACCGCACCGGCTACGCTGAAATCCGTAAACGACATCAAAGATGAAGAGCAGATTCTGGACCTGGGTGACGTTTCTGCACAGAAACTGGCTGATATTCTGAAAAACGCGAAAACCATTCTGTGGAACGGCCCGGTTGGCGTATTCGAATTTCCGAACTTCCGTAAAGGCACTGAAATCGTTGCTAACGCTATCGCCGACAGCGAAGCGTTCTCCATCGCAGGCGGCGGCGATACGCTGGCTGCTATCGACCTGTTCGGTATTTCAGACAAAATCTCCTACATCTCTACCGGCGGCGGCGCATTCCTCGAATTCGTGGAAGGCAAGGTTCTGCCAGCGGTAGCCATGCTCGAAGAGCGCGCTAAGAAGTAATGATTACGGGCAGGGTATCCTGCCCGTTGATTTCTTGTCGCCCGTAGATTTCAGGCGGCATAAACGTTTCGACGATACAGGACAAACAACCATGTCTAAGATTTTTGACTTCGTAAAACCAGGCGTTATCACGGGTGATGACGTACAGAAAGTTTTCCAGGTAGCAAAAGAGAATAATTTTGCTCTGCCAGCGGTTAACTGCGTAGGCACCGACTCTATCAACGCCGTACTGGAAACCGCTGCGAAAGTTAAAGCACCGGTAATCGTTCAGTTCTCTAACGGCGGCGCTGCTTTCATCGCGGGTAAAGGCGTGAAAACTGACGTTCCTCAGGGTGCAGCAATCCTGGGCGCAATCTCTGGCGCGCATCACGTGCACCAGATGGCTGAACATTATGGCGTGCCGGTAATCCTGCACACCGACCACTGTGCCAAAAAACTGCTGCCGTGGATCGATGGCCTGTTAGACGCGGGTGAAAAACACTTCGCAGCGACCGGCAAACCTCTGTTCTCTTCCCATATGATTGACCTGTCTGAAGAGCCTCTGGAAGAAAACATCGAGATCAGTTCTAAGTACCTGGCCCGCATGTCCAAAATCGGCATGACCCTGGAAATCGAACTGGGCTGCACCGGCGGTGAAGAAGATGGCGTAGATAACAGCCATATGGACGCATCTGCGCTGTACACCCAGCCAGAAGACGTTGATTACGCTTACACCAAACTGAACGCAATCAGCCCGCGCTTCACCATTGCTGCTTCTTTCGGTAACGTGCACGGCGTTTACAAGCCAGGCAACGTAGTCCTGACCCCGACTATTCTGCGCGATTCACAGGAATACGTTTCTAAGAAACACAACCTGCCGCACAACTCCCTGAACTTCGTTTTCCACGGCGGTTCCGGTTCTTCTGCTCAGGAAATTAAAGATTCCGTGAGCTACGGCGTTATCAAAATGAATATCGATACCGACACCCAGTGGGCGACATGGGAAGGTATCCTGAACTATTACAAAGAAAACGAAGCTTACCTGCAGGGCCAGTTGGGCAACCCGAAAGGCGCTGACCAGCCGAACAAGAAATACTACGATCCACGCGTATGGCTGCGCGCTGCGCAGTCTTCGATGATCGTTCGTCTGGAGCAGGCTTTCAAAGAGCTGAACGCGGTCGACGTTCTGTAATTTAAAGCGCTTTATAGCTGTATCAAGCCCGCCTCGAGCGGGCTTTTTTGTCGATTTTTTTGCGTTGAACGGCCATTTTTGTGACCAACCTGGCACATTTACCGCTTTTTACTTACCCTTTAAAGTCTTAGCTGTGCCTGTCGGGCGCAATTTTTCGGTAAGAACAAGGAACCGTAAATGGAAGATCTCAACGTAGTAGAGCGCGTGCATAATGCCGGAGGTTGGCTGGTGCGCAACCAGGCGTTACTGCTGAGCTATGCGGTCAACATTGTCGCGGCTATTGCCATCATTATTGTAGGTATGATCGTTGCCCGCGCCGTTTCCGGCACGGTGAATCGCCTGATGTTGAAGCGCCATATCGACGCCACGGTAGCCGGCTTTCTTTCCGCCCTGGTACGCTACGGCATTATCGCCTTCACGCTGATTGCCGCTCTTGGCCGGGTTGGCGTACAAACCGCATCGGTGATTGCCGTACTGGGTGCTGCGGGTTTAGCAATTGGTCTGGCGCTACAGGGCTCGCTTTCGAACCTGGCAGCAGGCGTCCTGCTGGTAACCTTCCGTCCTTTCCGTGCCGGTGAGTATGTTGATCTCGGAGGCACCGCCGGTACCGTAGTTAGCGTGCAGATTTTCTCCACCACGCTGCGCTCCGCGGACGGCAAAATTGTCGTGGTGCCCAATAAGAAAATTATCGACGGGAATATCACGAACTTTTCTCGTGAGCCGGTGCGTCGTAACGAGTTCATCATTGGCGTGCCCTACGACGCAGATATCGACAGGGTGCGTCAGATCCTTACCGATATCATTAACAGCGACGACCGTATCCTGAAAGATCGTGAGATGGCCGTGCGCATGAACGAGCTGGGCCCCTCTTCGGTTAACTTCGTAATCCGCGTCTGGAGCAACAGCGGCGATCTGCAAAACGTCTATTGGGACGTGCTGGAGCGCGTCAAGAAGGCGCTGGATGCCGAGGGTATCGGCATTCCGTATCCGCAGATGGACGTGAACTTCAAGCGTGTTAAAGAGCCTGAGCAGCAGTGACGACTTATGGCCGGCTCCGGCTGGCCTTTTTTATCATTAGCTCCACTGATTAATCATTAAAATTATCCATTTCCGCTAATATTCCTTCCCGGGTACACTGCTCTTCAGTAACCGCATATTGAAGAGTCATCATCATGATACTTTACTATTTTCAAGGGCTTGCTTTAGGCGCCGCCATGATCCTTCCGCTTGGCCCGCAAAATGCCTTTGTTATGAATCAGGGGATTCGTCGCCAGTATCACCTGATGATTGCCTCGCTTTGTGCGCTAAGCGATCTGGTGCTGATTTGCGGCGGAATATTTGGTGGCAGCGCTGTCCTGATGAAATCGCCCTGGCTGCTGGCGATGGTAACCTGGGGCGGCGTGGCGTTTCTGCTGTGGTACGGCTGGGGCGCGCTGCGTACGGCGATGAGCAGCAGCGTGGAGCTGGCTTCGGCGGAAGTTATGAAGCAGGGGCGCTGGCGCATCATCGCCACCATGCTGGCCGTGACCTGGCTCAATCCACACGTCTACCTGGATACCTTTGTCGTGCTGGGCAGCCTGGGCGGACAGCTTGCTGAAGAACCAAAACGCTGGTTTGCGCTGGGCACCATCAGCGCTTCGATTCTGTGGTTCTACGGCCTGGCGATCCTCGCCGCATGGCTGGCGCCGCGTTTGCGGACCGCGAAAGCCCAGCGGATCATTAACGCTGTGGTAGGGCTGGTGATGTGGTTTATCGCCTCGCAGCTGGCGTGGGATGGCGTTGAGCACCTCAAAGCGCTGGCGGGTTAATTCACCTTTATCCGATAGACAAGTTTTCATTCCAGGCTAAGCTTGCTGCCAAGATGTCCACGTTCTTAGCCAGACGTGATGACAGTGGAACGTAGCATGGAGGAATTACAGTGAAGTTTAAAACCCTGGCATTAGCTGCATTAGTAGGGCTTGGTTCGGTTCCGGCGCTGGCGGATGAGTTGCCAAATGGCCCGCACGTCGTGACTTCCGGCACCGCAAGCGTGGACGCCGTTCCTGATATTGCCACGCTCGCCATTGAAGTAAACGTCTCTGCTAAAGATGCGGCATCGGCCAAAAAGCAGGCTGACGATCGCGTTGCGCAATATCTGACGTTCCTGCAGCAAAGCGGCGTTGAGAAAAAAGACATTAACGCCGCGAATTTGCGCACGCAGCCTGAGTATGACTACCTGAAAGACGGCAAAACCCAGCTGAAAGGCTATCGTGCCGTGCGCCAGGTTGAAGTGACCCTGCGTAAGCTCGACAAAATGAACGAGCTGCTGGACGGCGCGTTGAAAGCTGGCCTCAATGAAATTCGTTCTGTCTCGCTGGGCGTAGCGCATCCGGAAGCCTACAAAGACAAAGCGCGTAAGGCGGCCATCGACGATGCAATCCATCAGGCGAAGCTGTTAGCCGAAGGCTTTGAGAGCAAGCTGGGGCCGGTGTACAGCGTGCGTTATCATGTTTCGAATTATCAGCCAGCGCCTATGGTGCGAATGATGAAAGCCGATGCTGCGGCACCGGTTTCTGCACAAGACACTTACGATCGGCAAACCATTCAGTTCGACGATCAGGTAGACGTGGTGTTTGAGCTGGAACGCGCCCAGAGCCAGCCTGCGCAACAGCAGTGATAATGAGTGGTGGATGGCGCCTGCGCTTATCCATCCTACAAAACCGTTAAACTGCAAAATCGCAGGTCGGATAAGCGCCAGCATCATCCGACAGGACAAAAAATCCCGCCTTTGACAGCGGGATTTTTTTTATTCAGCATCCTGACGCAGTACACGATGTCCATATTCCAGCAGGGCGTCCGTCACGTTGCGCATCATACGGCTTTCCGGCGCAAACCTGTGCCAGTACAGCATGCGTCTTTGCATCAGGCCTGGCGTCAGATCGATTAGCTCGCCGCTGTTTATTTCTCTTTCGATTTGCAGATGCGGGATCATGCAGCACGTAGTGCCCTGGCGCGCCAGCTGCACGAAGGCTTCTGACGAGTTAACGATATGGCACGGCACGCTACCGGGCGAAAGATCGAAGTTCTGCTGCAAAAAAGCCTGGTGCATATCATCCAGATGGTCAAACGCCACCGCGGGCGCTTTCAGCAGCGCAGAGCGCGTAACGCCGTTCGGGAAATAGCGTGCGGCAAAGTCTCTGGAGCCGACAAACAGATAGTCCAGCGCGCCTAAACGATCGACCAGGCAGCTTGGCAGCGGCTGCGGCTGAATTGATACCGCGCCAACAACCTCGCCACGACGCAGGCGTTCCTGAGTTCGGGTTTCATCTTCTACCTGAAGATTCAGGCGAATAGGGGAGTCGGCCAGCACCGGGGCAAGCGCCGGTAGTAACCAGGTTGCCAGGCTGTCGGCATTTACCGCCAGCGAAAGCAGCAGCGGCGTTGAACCGGTTTGCTCATCGCCCAGCCACTCTTCTTCCAGCAGCTCTACCTGACGCAACAGCGCCAGCAGTTTCTGTCCCTGCTCTGTGGGACGTGGTGGCACGGTGCGCACTAACAATGGCTGGCCGAACATATTTTCCAGTTGCTTGATACGTTGTGAAACCGCTGATTGAGTAATGCAGAGCTTCTGCGCCGCGCGCTCAAATCCGCGTTCACGAATAACCGCATCCAGCGCCTGTAGCGTTCTGTAGTCCGGACGTTTCATTGTTGTAGCTGACTCCTGTTTTCGTTGTGCCAGCACTATGACATAAATTTGTGACCGATCCAGACCAAATCCACAAAGATCGGATGAGTTCGGCCATTCGCAAGGACAATCTCCCGGCGCTTGCTCTATAATGCGCGTCAGTTTTCACAGCACAGGCAAATAACCATGACGCAGGATGAACTGAAAAAAGCAGTCGGATGGGCAGCGCTCCAGTACGTGCAGCCGGGCACTATCGTTGGCGTGGGTACAGGCTCCACTGCCGCGCACTTTATTGATGCGCTGGGCACCATCAAACACCAGATTGATGGCGCGGTATCCAGCTCCGACGCTTCCACCGCCAAACTGAAAAGTCTCGGTATTACCGTATACGATCTGAACGAAGTGGATTCCCTTGGGATCTACGTTGACGGCGCAGATGAGATCAACGGACAAATGCAGATGATCAAAGGCGGCGGCGCAGCGCTTACCCGCGAGAAGATCATTGCGTCGGTGGCCGATAAGTTTATCTGTATTGCGGATGCATCCAAGCAGGTCGATATCCTGGGGGATTTCCCTCTGCCGGTAGAAGTGATCCCAATGGCGCGTAGCTGCGTGGCTCGCAAGCTGGTCAAGCTGGGCGGCCGCCCTGAGTACCGTCAGGGCGTGGTAACGGATAACGGCAACATCATCCTTGATGTCTACGGCCTGAGCATTATCGATCCTGTGGCGCTGGAAAACGCGATTAACGGCCTGCCGGGCGTGGTAACCGTTGGTCTGTTTGCCAACCGTGGCGCCGATGTCGCACTGATCGGTACGGCTGACGGCGTGAAAACCATCGTAAAATGATCGGACCGGGGCGCATCATGCGTCCCAACAATCCGTATAAAAAATGACAAATTATTTTAACGGCAAATTTAGTGACATATGTCACATCTTTGCCAAACACCTGTGATTCCTTCCTGGAACGCCTTCACGACCAGCATTTTGTGCTAACTCCTCGCCTCTTATTCCTTTTCGACATCCTCCCAACGCAATCGTTTATATTGCCGAAGGCGTAGATTTTGATATTTTGACGGCAGGGTAACTTACAGGCAGTACCACAACAGCACAGAAAAATAGGGTCGGGAAATGGCAAAAGTATCACTGGAGAAAGACAAAATTAAATTCCTGCTGGTGGAAGGTGTACACCAGAAAGCGGTCGAGAACCTTCGTGCGGCAGGCTATACCAACATCGAGTATCACAAAGGCGCGCTTGATAGCGATGCGCTCAAAGCCTCCATCCGTGATGCCCATTTCATCGGTTTACGTTCCCGCACTCATTTAACTGAAGACGTTCTGGCTGCGGCAGAAAAACTGGTCGCGATCGGCTGCTTCTGTATCGGTACTAACCAGGTCGATCTGGATGCGGCGGCAAAACGCGGCGTTCCGGTCTTTAACGCGCCTTTTTCCAACACTCGCTCGGTGGCCGAACTGGTTATTGGCCAGCTATTACTTCTGCTGCGCGGCATACCGGAAGCGAACGCGAAGGCGCACCGTGGCGTGTGGAATAAACTGGCCGTGGGCTCCTTTGAGGCCCGTGGCAAAAAGCTCGGTATTATCGGTTACGGCCACATCGGGACTCAGCTTGGTATTCTGGCAGAAGCGCTGGGCATGAACGTCTTTTTCTACGATATTGAAAGCAAGCTGCCGCTGGGTAACGCCACGCAGGTGCAGCATCTGTCAGATCTGCTCAATATGAGCGATGTGGTCAGCCTGCACGTACCGGAGAACGCCTCCACTAAGAATATGATTGGCGCCAACGAACTGGCGCTGATGAAGCCGGGCGCGCTGTTAATTAACGATGCTCGCGGAACCGTGGTCGATATCCCTGCGCTGTGCGATGCGCTGGCCCGCAAGCATCTGGCCGGTGCGGCAATCGACGTATTCCCGACCGAGCCCGCAACCAACAGCGATCCGTTCACTTCTCCGCTGTGCGAATTCGATAACGTGATCCTGACCCCGCATATCGGCGGTTCGACCCAGGAAGCGCAGGAAAATATCGGCCTCGAAGTAGCGGGTAAACTGGCTAAATATTCCGATAACGGCTCAACGCTTTCTGCGGTGAACTTCCCGGAAGTTTCCCTGCCGCTGCACAGCGGCACCACGAGCCGCCTGCTGCATATCCATGAAAACCGTCCTGGCATTCTGACCGCGCTGAACCAAATTTTTGCCGAGGAGGGGATCAACATCGCCGCACAGTATCTGCAAACAACATCGAAAATGGGTTATGTGGTGATAGATATTGATGCTGAGGAAGATGTCGCTGAGGCCGCATTAAAATCAATGAAGGCCATTCCAGGCACTATCCGCGCCCGTCTGCTTTACTAGGTTGGTTTACGGCGGGTGGCGCGACGCTTACCCGCCCTACAATTTGCGTTTCGCAGGGTGGATAAGCGAATGCGCCATCCACCGGCGTTACCACTGCCAAAGCCGCGAGGGCGTTACCACCGCGGGCAATGGAATATCCCACTGTTCGGCAGGCAATGTCGGCACTAGCTGGCAATCATGCGCCAGCCCAACGGGCTGCAAACCATGCTGCCGCCAGTTTTGCAAAGTACGGTCGTAGAATCCACCGCCCATGCCCAGACGTTGTCCTTGCTCATCAAAGGCAACCAGCGGCGTAATCAACACATCCAGATTATCCAGCGCTAAAACGTTGCGCACGTCGAGCTTAGGTTCAAGGATCTTCAGGCGGTTCATGACCAGATGGCTGTTTTTGTCGTAGCGTAAAAATAGCAGGCTGCCTTTACTGAAAGGATGAAGCACCGGAAGATAAACGGCCTTTCCCGCCTGCCATAGCGCGCGAATCAGCGGACGCGTATCCAGCTCGCCATCGAAAGACAAAAACACCGCGACGCTGACAGCATCCATCACCGGCGGATAAGCCAGCATGCGCACGGCAGCCTGTTGGGCAAAGATTTGCTGTTCGGTATCGGTGAGGGAGCGGCGTCGTTGCCGAATGGTCTGGCGGATTTCTGTGCGCAGCGTTGAAACAATATGTGGGGGTGGAATTTGCGATATGTGTGTCATGCATGATGACCGGGTAGAAAGAGGGAATCTCCGAGATGCCGCCGCAGGCTGTAACCCTTGAACCCTTGGTTCAAGGTGAATGCAGCGTCACTGTCTTCAGGCTTCTCGGACGGACCGAGCATGCTCACCGACGGTGGAGCGCCACATTCTTGTGGTATGAAATATCGGCTCAGGGGACTGGCCCGCTTGCAAACATCTCAGAGAAATTTGTCCTTCGCAGTTACTCTACCATAGACAACTGTGAAGCGTTATTCAAAGTTTGGACCCTGTCTGTCTGTTATGCGACCTTGTTCAAGGAGTGCCTGTTCAATGGTCTGCTGTAACATTTTGATCCGCTGCTCCATGTTAGCAGCGTAGTCACGGGTTTTCGATTTTTCCTGAGCTAATTCGTAGCAAATATTCAGTGCTGCGATGAAAACTAACTGCTCAGTATTTGTGACTCTAGTGCGAACTTTTAAATCTTGCAACCGCTGATCCAGCTCAACCGCAGCCTGATTCAGCGCATCCTGTTGTTCAGGCGGACAATTCACGCGCAATGAACGACCGAAAATTTGGATATCGACTGGTTGTGCAGACATGCCACCTTCCTGCTGTTAACTCGCCTGCCTGTCGTAACCCTTTAGCAGGTCACGAAAGGGGCGTCACTATAGCTACCCCGTTATGAAGATACAAGCCCTTTTCTGGTGCCCCGGAGTCCCTGGTGGTAGCATAACATGAACTATCCCTGCCAACGATGACGAATGCGCATGTCTATACAGAACGCTATGCCAGGCTACGACGCCGTAAGCCAACTTTTGAACGAACAGGGCGTGGGGCTTACTCCTGCGGAAATGCACGGATTAATCAGCGGCATGCTGTGCGGCGGTAATCAAGACAGCAGCTGGCAACCGCTGCTGCATGACCTGACGAATGAAGGTCTGGCGTTTAGCCAGAACCTGGCCGATACCCTGCGCGATATGCATGCTGCAACCGGCGATGCGCTGGAAGACGACGGCTTCCTGTTCCAGCTTTATCTGCCAGACGGCGACGAAACCACGGTATTCGACCGTGCGGACGCGCTGGCCGGTTGGGTGAATCACTTCCTGCTTGGTCTCGGCGTCACCCAGCCTAAGCTTGATAAAGTCACCGGCGAAACCGGCGAGGCGATTGACGACCTGCGCAATATCGCCCAGCTTGGCTATGACGAAGACGAAGATCAGGAAGAGCTCGAAATGTCGCTGGAAGAGATCGTTGAGTATGTGCGCGTTGCCGCGTTGCTCTGCCACGACACCTTTACTCGCCCGGTGCCAACCGCGCCGGAAGTGCGTAAGCCTACGCTTCACTAAGGATAATAAGCTTCAGGAGGTGTAATGACCCAGCAGGAATTTCTCCGTCGCCGCCAGGCGTTACTGGCGAAAATGGCCCCGGCCAGCGCCGCGCTAATTTTTGCGGCTCCCGAGGCCACGCGCAGTGCGGATAGCGAATACCCGTACCGCCAGAACAGCGACTTCTGGTATCTCACCGGTTTCAACGAACCTGAAGCCGTGCTGGTTCTTATCAAAAGCGATGAACATCACAACCACAGCGTGCTGTTCAACCGGCTGCGCGATAAAACCGCCGAAATCTGGTTTGGCCGTCGTCTGGGGCAGGAAGCCGCGCCGGAAAAACTGGCGGTGGACAGGGCCTTAGCTTTTTCTGAAATCGACGAGCAGTTGTATCAGTTATTGAACGGTCTGGATGTCGTCTATCACGCTCAGGGTGAATACGCTTATGCGGACAGCATCCTCTTTACCGCGCTGGATAAACTGCGTCGCGGTTCTCGCCAGAATCTCTGCGCTCCGGCAACGCTTACCGACTGGCGTCCGTGGTTGCATGAGATGCGGCTATTCAAATCCGAAGAAGAGATTGCCGTACTGCGCCGCGCAGGGGAAATCACCGCGCTGGCCCATACGCGTGCCATGATAAAATGTTGCCCGGGTATGTTCGAATATCAGCTTGAGGGCGAAATTCTGCATGAGTTTAACCGCCACGGCGCACGCTTCCCGTCCTACAATACTATCGTTGGCAGCGGTGAAAACGGCTGTATTTTGCATTACACCGAAAACGAAAGCGAAATGCGCGACGGCGATCTGGTGTTGATTGACGCAGGTTGCGAATACAAAGGTTATGCAGGCGACATTACCCGCACTTTCCCGGTGAACGGTAAATTTACCGCGCCGCAGCGGGCGATTTATGACATCGTTCTCGAATCTCTGGAAACCGCGCTGAAGCTTTATCGCCCCGGTACTTCCGTGCAGGACGTCACCGGTGAGGTTATTCGCATTATGGTTAGCGGGCTGGTGAAACTCGGCATTCTCAATGGCGACGTTGACCAACTGATCGCCGATAACGCGCATCGCTCATTCTTCATGCATGGCCTGAGCCACTGGCTGGGGCTGGATGTACACGACGTCGGCGCGTATGGTCCGGATCGTTCCCGGCTGCTTGAGCCGGGCATGGTTATCACCGTTGAACCGGGTTTGTACATCGCCCCGGATGCAGATGTTCCTGCGGAGTATCGGGGCATCGGTATTCGTATCGAAGACGATATTGTGATAACTGCCGAAGGCAATGAAAACCTGACGGCGAGCGTGGTGAAATCTGCCGATGAAATCGAAGCCTTAATGACCGCGGCGCGTCAGCTATGAGCGTGATAATTGTCGGTGGCGGCATGACTGGCGCAACGCTTGCGCTGGCCATCTCGCATATGACGGGCGGCAAGCTGCCGGTACATCTGGTAGAAGCGACCGCGCCCGAGACGGCTGCGCATCCCGGCTTTGACGCGCGTGCGATTGCGCTGGCGCAGGGCACCTGCCAGCAGCTGACTAACATCGGCGTCTGGCCTGCGATTTCGCCTTGCGCAACCGCAATCACTTCCGTGCACGTGAGCGATCGAGGCCACGCCGGTTTTGTCACTCTGCAGGCGGAAGATTATCAAATTAGCGCGTTGGGGCAGGTGGTTGAGCTGCATGATGTCGGCCAGCGGCTGTTTGCGCTGTTGCGTAAAGCCCCTGGCGTCACATTACATTGCCCGCAGCGCGTAGCTTCCTTCACTCGTGAAGAAAATCGCGTTAGCGTTACGCTTGATAACGGCTCCGTGCTGGAAGGCAAGCTGCTGATCGCGGCAGATGGTTCACGCTCGCAGCTTGCGGCGCAGTGCGGTATTACCTGGCAGCAAGAGGATTACCGGCAGATCGGCGCCATTGCGAACGTTACTACCGCGCTGCCGCACAACGGCCGTGCGTTCGAGCGTTTCACTCAGTATGGCCCGCTGGCGATGTTACCAATGTCCGGCGGACGCTGTTCGCTGGTCTGGTGTCATCCGCAGGATGCGCTGGCAGAGGTGAAAAGCTGGGATGAGGCGCGATTCTGCAATGAATTGCAGCGTGCTTTTGGCTGGCGGCTTGGGCGTATTACCCAGGCAGGCGCCCGTAATATCTACCCGCTGGCGCTGACTACCGCTTCACAGACGATTTCGCACCGCGTGGCGCTCGTTGGTAATGCGGCGCAAACCCTGCATCCGATTGCCGGGCAGGGTTTTAACCTCGGTTTGCGCGACGTTATATCGCTTGCGGAATCGCTGACGGCCGCCTGGCAGGCGCAGCAGGATCCGGGCAGTTATCCGGTACTGGCAGCATATCAACAACGTCGGGCGATGGATAAAGCCGCCACCATTGGCGTAACAGATGGTCTGGTGCATTTATTTGCCAACCGCTGGGCGCCGCTGGTGGCAGGGCGCAACCTTGGTCTGATGGCGATGGAACATTTTACTCCGGCACGCGATGTGCTGGCACAGCGCACCCTTGGTTGGGTGGCGCGTTAAAGGAGAGTCAATTTGCAAAGCGTTGATGTGGCGATTGTTGGTGGCGGCATGGTGGGTCTGGCGGTCGCCTGTGGCCTGCAGGGGAGCGGTCTTCGCGTGGCGGTGCTGGAGAGTCAGCCTCCGCAGCCGCAGGCTCCTGATGCTCCTCCGGCGCTGCGGGTTTCGGCCATAAACGCTGCCAGCGAAAAGCTGCTGGCTCATCTTGGCGTCTGGCCAACTATCATCGCCCGGCGCGCCAGCATCTATCACGGCATGGAAGTCTGGGATCGCGACAGCTTCGGGCGAATTACCTTTGATGATAAAACCTATGGTTTCAGCCACCTGGGACACATCATCGAAAATACGGTAATCCATCATGCGCTCTGGCAGCGCGCGGAGCAGAACCCGGATATTACGCTTATGGCCCCGGCTGAACTGCAACAGGTCGCCTGGGGAGAAAACGAAGCGTTTATCACCCTGAAAGATGGCGCGATGCTGACGGCCCGCCTGGTCGTGGGAGCTGACGGCGCAAACTCCTGGCTGCGGAATCAGGCCGATATCCCGCTCACGTTCTGGGATTATCACCAGCACGCGCTTGTCGCCACCATCCGTACCGCACGGCCGCATCAGGCCGTTGCACGGCAGGTTTTCCACGGCGAGGGCATTCTGGCTTTCCTGCCGCTTTCCGATCCGCATCTGTGCTCGATTGTCTGGTCGCTGCCGCAACGGGAAGCGGAGCGTATGCAAAATGCCACGCCCGAAGCGTTTAATCAGGCGCTTTCCGTGGCCTTTGATATGCGGCTGGGGCTATGCAGCCTCGAAAGCGAGCGCCAGGTCTTCCCGCTAACGGGCCGCTACGCGCGTAATTTCGCGGCTCATCGCCTCGCGCTGGTGGGTGATGCGGCGCATACCATCCATCCGCTGGCCGGGCAGGGTGTCAACCTTGGCTTTATGGATGCCGCAGAACTGATCGATGAAATTCGTCGTGCGCATCGCCAGGGCAAAGATATCGGGCAATATTTATATCTGCGGCGCTACGAGCGTAGCCGCAAGCACAGCGCGGCAATGATGCTGGCGAGCATGCAGGGCTTCCGCGATTTATTCGCAGGCAGCAATCCGGCGAAAAAACTGCTGCGTGATATCGGCCTGAAGCTTGCGGACAGGCTGCCCGGCGTGAAGCAGAAATTGATCCGCCAGGCGATGGGTCTGCAAGATTTACCTTCCTGGCTACGTTAAAGCATAACGTTAACTCCGTCACACTTCCCTTTCCGCCAGCCGGGAAGGGGAACCTCTCCCTCATTTGAAATATTCTAATCTCACCGCC
This sequence comes from Cedecea colo, assembly GCF_011808225.1. GTDB lineage: Bacteria > Pseudomonadota > Gammaproteobacteria > Enterobacterales > Enterobacteriaceae > Dryocola > Dryocola colo. The sequence continues at coordinate 421,065 of NZ_SOYS01000003.1, forward strand.
AATTTCGGATTACATTTTTTAATGCGGCCTTTTCAGGGATGCAGTGAAATGGTTTCTGAAATGGTCGTAAATGTTAGCTAACTCTAACTTCTGCGCTTAATGCTTCCGATTTATGCGTGCTTCCTCGCATTTTTGCAGACGAATACTCTGCATGTTGCCTCGCCCGTTTTAGCCATAAGCTAATGTAATGGCCGTTTTACCCTTATGGTTTACGTCGCCTTTCGGTGGTAAGTTCAGAGTAAAGGTAACGTTTGCGTCGCTATCGGGAACGGTGGCGATGCCGGGTTTCGTCTGACGAAAAGCAAAGCGTAAAAACGCCTGCTAACCAGTCGGTTAAAGAGGAAAAGATGGCTCAACAGACTCCTTTGTTTGAACAACATAATCTCTGCGGCGCGCGCATGGTGGATTTCCATGGCTGGATGATGCCGCTGCACTACGGCTCGCAGATTGACGAACACCACGCGGTACGTACCGATGCGGGCATGTTCGACGTTTCCCACATGACCATTGTCGATTTACACGGCAGCCGCACCCGTGAATTTCTGCGCTACCTGGTCGCCAACGACGTTGCCAAACTGACCCAGCCGGGCAAAGCCCTTTATACCGGCATGCTGAACGCGTCCGGCGGCGTTATCGACGATCTCATTATCTATTTCTTTACTGAAGACTATTTCCGCCTGGTGGTGAACTCCGCCACCCGTGAAAAAGACCTTGAGTGGATCAGCCAGCACGCGGAGCCGTTCGCCGTTGAATTGACCGTGCGGGACGATCTGGCTCTGATTGCCGTGCAGGGCCCCAATGCCCAGGCAAAAGCCGCCAAACTGTTTACCGAAGAGCAACGCAACGCGGTAGCAGGCATGAAGCCATTCTTTGGCGTGCAGGCGGGAGATTTGTTTATCGCCACCACCGGCTACACCGGCGAAGCAGGCTATGAAATTGCCATGCCAAACGAGAAAGCCGCAGAATTCTGGGCGCAGCTTGTTGAAGCGGGCGTTAAGCCCTGCGGCCTCGGCGCGCGCGATACGCTGCGTCTGGAAGCGGGCATGAACCTCTACGGCCAGGAAATGGACGAAGGCGTTTCTCCGCTGGCGGCAAACATGGGCTGGACCGTGGCCTGGGAACCTGCCGACCGCGATTTTATCGGCCGCGAAGCGCTTGAAGCACAGCGCGCAAAAGGCACCGGGAAGCTGGTCGGCTTGATCATGACCGAGAAAGGCGTATTACGTAACGAGCTGCCCGTTCGTTTCACCGACGAATCCGGCAACGTCTGCGAAGGGATTATCACCAGCGGCACCTTCTCGCCAACGCTTGGCTACAGCATTGCTCTGGCGCGCGTACCGGCAGGCATCGGCGACACCGCCATCGTCCAGATCCGCAACCGCGAAATGCCGGTAAAAGTCACTAAACCTGTTTTTGTTCGCGCCGGTAAGCCCGTCGCACAGTAAATTTTGATAGAGGGAAAGAACGATGAGCAATGTGCCTAATGAACTGAAATACAGCAAAGAACATGAATGGCTGCGTAAAGAAGCGGATGGCTCCTGGACCGTAGGCATCACCGAGCATGCGCAAGAGCTGCTGGGCGATATGGTGTTCGTGGATCTGCCAGAAGTGGGCACCGCCGTCAGCGCCGGTGACGACTGCGCCGTTGCGGAATCCGTGAAAGCCGCATCCGATATTTATGCGCCAGTCAGCGGCGAAATCCTCGCCGTGAACAACGAACTGGAAGGCGCGCCGGAGCTGGTAAACAGCGAGCCGTACACCGGCGGCTGGATCTTTAAAATCAAAGCCAGCGACGAATCTGAGTTAGACGCTCTGCTGGACGCCGCCGCGTACGAAGCCCTGTTGGAAAACGAGTAATACTGTATCTGGCGGGTGACGCTCTGCTTACCCGCCCTACGATGTTCACCAAGACTTGTTTTGTAGGGTGGATAAGCGTCGCGCCATCCACCGCTAAAGTTCTGCATGTTTTTCAGGAATCACCGCTCATGACCCAGTCCTTACGTAGCCTTGAGAACCACGAAGCGTTTATTGACCGCCACATTGGCCCCTGCGCCCGGCAGCAGCACGAAATGCTGGAAACCGTGGGCGCGGGTTCTTTAAATGAACTGATTTCCACCATTGTTCCGGCTGATATTCAGCTCGCACAGCCGCCGCAGGTGGGCGAAGCGGCAACAGAATTTGCCGCACTGGCTGAACTCAAAGCCATTGCTGGCCGCAATAAGCGCTTCAAAACCTACATTGGGATGGGCTACACCGCGGTACAAACGCCGCCGGTAATTCTGCGTAACATGCTGGAAAACCCGGGCTGGTACACCGCGTATACGCCTTATCAGCCAGAAGTTTCTCAGGGCCGTCTCGAAGCGCTGCTGAACTTCCAGCAGGTAACGCTGGACCTGACCGGTCTGGATATCGCCTCCGCCTCGCTGCTTGATGAAGCAACCGCCGCCGCAGAAGCAATGGCGATGGCAAAGCGCGTAAGCAAACTGAAGAACGCCAACCGTTTCTTCGTGGCGGCTGACATCCATCCGCAGACGCTGGACGTGGTGCGTACCCGCGCGGAAACCTTTGGTTTTGACGTGATCGTCGATGAGGCAGCAAAAGTGCTGGATCATCAGGACGTATTCGGCGTGCTGCTGCAACAGGTTGGCACCACGGGAGAAGTGCACGATTACAGCGCGCTCATTGAAGCATTAAAACAACGCAAAGTTGTGGTAAGCGTCGCCGCTGATTTTATGTCGCTGGTGCTGCTGACCGCGCCGGGTAAGCAGGGCGCAGACATCGTCTTCGGCTCCGCACAGCGCTTTGGCGTGCCGATGGGCTACGGCGGCCCGCATGCGGCATTCTTCGCCGCGCGTGATGAATTTAAACGCTCCATGCCAGGCCGTATTATCGGCGTTTCTCGCGACGCTTCGGGCCGCACCGCGCTGCGTATGGCGATGCAGACTCGTGAGCAGCATATCCGCCGCGAGAAAGCGAACTCCAACATCTGTACTTCTCAGGTGCTGCTGGCCAATATCGCCAGCCTGTACGCGGTGTTCCACGGTCCGGCCGGGCTTAAGCGCATTGCAGGCCGCATTCACCGCCTGACCGATATCCTTGCCGCTGGCCTGCAAAAGAAAGGCCTGGTGCTGCGCCACAAACACTGGTTCGACACGCTGTGCGTGGAAGTGGCAGATAAAGTCGCCGTCCTGGCGCGTGCCGAAGCAAACGAAATCAACCTGCGCAGCGACATTCTGGGCGCGGTAGGCATTACGCTTGACGAAGCGACCACTCGCGAAGACGTGCAGGCGCTGTTCAACGTGCTGCTGGGCGATAACCACGGTCTGGATATCGACAAACTGGACCAGGACGTGGCTGGCGACAGCCTGTCTATCCCGGCGGCAATGCTGCGCGAAGACGAAATTCTGGCTCATCCGGTATTCAATCGCTACCACAGCGAAACCGAGATGATGCGCTACATGCACTCTCTGGAGCGCAAAGATCTGGCGCTCAACCAGGCGATGATCCCGCTCGGCTCCTGCACCATGAAGCTTAACGCCGCGGCGGAAATGATCCCCATCACCTGGCCGGAATTTGCCGAACTGCATCCGTTCTGCCCGGCAAACCAGGCGGAAGGCTATCACCAGATGATTTCCCAGCTGTCTGACTGGCTGGTGAAACTGACCGGTTACGACGCGCTTTGCATGCAGCCAAACTCTGGCGCGCAGGGTGAATATGCTGGCCTGCTGGCGATTCGCCGTTACCACGAAAGCCGCAACGAAGCCGGGCGTAATATCTGCCTGATCCCCAGCTCTGCACACGGCACCAATCCGGCCTCTGCACAAATGGCGGGCATGGAAGTGATCGTTGTCGCCTGCGACAAGCAGGGCAACATCGATCTTCAGGATCTGCGTGCGAAAGCGGAGCAGGCGGGCGCTGCGCTTTCCTGCATCATGGTGACTTATCCGTCCACCCATGGCGTTTACGAAGAAACCATCCGCGAAGTCTGCGAGATTGTTCACCAGGCAGGCGGCCAGGTTTACCTGGACGGCGCGAACATGAACGCTCAGGTGGGCATTACTTCGCCGGGCCATATCGGCGCGGACGTTTCACACCTCAACCTGCACAAAACTTTCTGCATTCCACACGGCGGCGGCGGGCCGGGCATGGGGCCAATCGGCGTGAAAGCGCATCTGGCGCCGTTTGTGCCGGGCCACAGCGTGGTGCAAATTGAAGAGATGCTGACCCAGCAGGGCGCGGTTTCTGCCGCACCGTTCGGCAGCGCTTCGATCCTGCCAATCAGCTGGATGTACATTCGTATGATGGGCGCGGAAGGCCTGAAGAAAGCAAGTCAGGTGGCGATTCTGAACGCCAACTACATCGCCAGCCGCCTGCAGTCCGCCTTCCCGATTCTCTACGCTGGCGCGAATGGCCGCGTGGCGCACGAATGTATTCTCGATATTCGTCCGCTGAAAGAAGAAACCGGCATTAGCGAGTTGGATATTGCTAAGCGCCTGATTGATTTCGGATTCCATGCGCCGACCATGTCCTTCCCGGTTGCGGGGACGCTGATGGTTGAGCCAACAGAATCTGAAAGCAAGCTGGAGCTGGACCGCTTTATCGACGCGATGTTAACTATTCGTACCGAAATCGACCGCGTAGCGCGTGGAGAATGGCCGCTGGAAGACAATCCGCTGGTGAATGCACCGCACACGCAGGATGAAATTGTCTCTGAGTGGGCGCACCCATACACCCGCGAACTGGCCGTTTTCCCGACGGGCCACAGCAATAAATACTGGCCGACCGTTAAGCGTCTGGACGATGTGTATGGCGACCGTAACCTGTTCTGCTCCTGCGTGCCGATGAGCGAATATCAGTAAAGGCTATCAATAAGATATAAATAAGGGGCACGTCGGTGCCCTCAGACTGATGACAAACTCTCAACCAGCACAGGTTGAACATATACCACCGAATAAAAAATAAGGAAAATCAATGGATTGATTTTCGTCTGATAACCACAAAGAAGGAAAAACCACGCTTTTTCCTTCTTTGTCAGCAATCTAAGGGCACGTCGGTGCCCTTTGTTTTATCTGGTGAACTGGGGGAAATATGCAAATCGCACTCGTCACCGGCGGCAGCCGCGGCATCGGCAGAGCAACCGCTATCCTGCTGGCGCGCTCCGGCTATAAGGTCGTCGTTAACTATCTGCGTAACAAGCAGGCCGCAGATGAAGTAGTCAATGCTATTCGCGATGCGGGCGGCGAAGCGATGGCTATCAAAGCCGATATCGCCGATGAACTGCAGGTGCTGGCGATGTTTGCTGAAATCGACCATGCTTTTGGCCCGCTCACCGCCCTGGTCAATAACGCGGGCATTCTCTTCCAGCAATCCACCATCGAAAGCCTGACGGCGGATCGTATCAACCGCGTGCTGGCAACTAACGTTACGGGCTATTTTCTTTGTTGCCGTGAAGCGGTCAAGCGCATGGCTTATCGCCACGGCGGAGAAGGCGGTGCAATTGTTAACGTTTCTTCCGCTGCGGCACGCCTGGGTTCGCCGGGCGAATACGTCGATTACGCTGCCTCAAAAGGGGCGATAGACACGCTGACCACCGGGCTTTCGCTGGAAGTTGCGGCGCAGGGCATTCGCGTTAACGGCGTGCGTCCTGGGTTTATCTATACCGATATGCACGCATCGGGCGGCGAAGCCGGGCGGGTCGATCGCGTGAAGTTTTCCCTGCCGATGCAGCGTGGCGGGCAGCCGGAAGAAGTTGCCGAGGCCATTGCCTGGTTGCTCAGCCAAAAAGCCTCTTATGTCACCGGCAGCTTTATCGATTTGGCCGGTGGAAAATAAAGAAACAGCCTGGATAGCGCCAGCAAAGCCAGGGGAGCGTTGTCCAGGCTGCTGTTATATTAGTTTTTCTTCATAGTATCTTTAGACATGGCGTCCTTCGACATACTGCCTTTATGCATGTCCTGCTCCGGCACTGACCCTTTCTTCATACAATCTTTTTTCATGCCGTCTTTATTGCAATCGTGGGACATACCCATTTTGTCTTTCGACATATTATCTTTGCTCATTGTGTCGGCAGCATTTGCGCCCGCCATTCCCAAAGCCAGCGTGGAGCACATAAAAACAGCGTAGAGTTTTTTCATGTTATTTACCTTTTGATGGGTGAGGAATTTTAACTACCACTCAGCCGGGCGTTAAGCGCAGCCATAGCAGGCGGATAACGGCCGGTCGAATATGCAATACAGGCTTATCGCGCTGCTTGCTGACGATGCGATGAAGCCAGTATTGGCCAGATTTATTCCCCAATGCCTCACGCAAAGTTAAATAAAATGTGACAACTTCCCGGCTGCTTGTTGTGTAGACTTTCACTATGCGGCGCGTGTGGGAGTTAATAAGTGAAGCAGGACAAAAAGCTACTTATCGTGGAAGACGATGAGAACATTGCTGAGCTTTTGCAATTGCATCTGCGGGAAGAGGGTTTTGAAATAACCCATGCCGCAGACGGTAATGTCGGTCTGGAAAAGCTTAAGCAGGGAGGATGGGACGCGTTAATCCTCGACCTGATGCTGCCCGGCGTGGATGGTCTGGAAATTTGCCGCTACGCCCGCACCATGACGCGCTATACGCCAATCATTATGATCAGCGCCCGCTCCAGCGAAACGCACAGGGTGCTCGGCCTTGAACTTGGCGCGGATGACTACCTTGCTAAGCCCTTTTCCATGCTGGAACTGGTGGCGCGTGTCAAAGCGCTGTTTCGCCGCCAGGAAGCCATGAGCCACAACCTGCGCCTTGATGCGGGCACGCTCACTTTCGGCGCGCTCACTATCGATCCGCTGGCCCGTGACGTGCAGCTTAACCATCTTTCGGTTGAACTTACGCCACGCGAATTCGATCTTCTTTATTTCTTTGCCAGAAATCCGGACAAAGTTTTCTCCCGCCTCAACTTGCTTAACCAGGTGTGGGGATATGAACACGAAGGTTACGAACATACGGTTAATACGCATATCAATCGCCTGCGCATCAAGATTGAAGACAACCCGGCGGAGCCGAGTTTTATTCGTACCGTCTGGGGAAAAGGCTATAAATTCACCGCACAGCCGCACGAGTAAACCATGCGAACTCTTACCCTTTCACAACGCCTGACGCTGATTTTTGCGCTTTTGCTCCTGACGTCGTGCGCGCTGCTGGGCTGGTTACAGGTGCGTACCAGCACGCAGTACAGCCAGGCGGTTATCCAGCAGCTTTCTGGCGATCTGGCGCAGCACATCAACCAAAGTTATCCGCTGCTCGGACAGGATGGACTTAATAAGGAATCAGTGCGCAGACTGTTCGATCACCTGATGGCCGTAAACCCCAGCGTTGAAGTTTACCTGCTGGATAATCAAGGTAATATCGTTGGCGACGGCGCGCCGGTTGGGCACCTGAAGCGCGAGCGTGTCGATTTACAGCCGATACAAACGGCGTTAAGCAGCCGTCAGTATCCCATTTACGGCGACGATCCGCGCAGCCTTGAAGGCAGGAAAGTTTTTAGCGTGGCACCGATGCGCCAGAACGGGCAGGTCAAAGGTTATCTGTACGTTATTCTGCTGGGTGAGAATTACAGCGCGTTAAACAGCGATGCGCAATTTACCGCCCTGCTGAAAATTGTTCTGCTTTCCATCAGCCTGGTTGCCCTGCTGGGGCTGATTGTGGGCGGGCTGGCTTTTCGGTGGATAACCCGTCCGCTGCGCGAGCTTTCTCATCAGGTCCGCGCCCTGGAAACCGGCGGCATGGAAGAGATGCGGACGATGGCTGCGCTGCCGCTGCATCAAGGAAAAGGCAACGATGAGATTAGCCTTCTGCGCCAGGGTGTTATCACCATGGCACGGCGCATTGCCGAACAGTGGCATCGTTTATCGCAACAGGATCAACTGCGCCGTGAGTTTATCGCCAATATTTCCCATGACTTACGTACGCCGCTCACTTCCCTGCACGGCTATCTGGAAAGTTTATCCGTAATGTCGGCGACGCTTTCCGAAGCGGATAAAAAACGCTATCTGGACATCGCGCTTGGGCAGAGCCAGAAAGTCGGGGCGCTTGCGCAGTCGCTGTTTGAACTGGCGCGCCTGGAATATGGCGTGGTGAAACCGCAAAAAGAACATTTTTCTCTGGGCGAGCTTTTACAGGACGTGTTTCAAAAATTTGAACTGGCGGCGCAAACCCGGCGGCAGCAACTGCTGGCCGACATTCAGCCCGCTCTGCCGCTGATAGATGCCGATCTGGCGATGATCGAACGCGTGCTGACCAACCTGCTGGACAATGCTATTCGCCACGCGCCGGAAGGCGGCATCATAGCTGTGCGTTTGTGGAAAGAGGGCGGGAAAGTGCTGGTGCAGGTGAGTGATAACGGGCCCGGCATTCCGCAGGAATTAAAAGATGGGCTTTTCGTTCGCCCGTCTATCGCCAGCCAGTCACGGTTGCGGGTCGGTGGGCTGGGGTTGATGATTGTGCGCCAGATGCTGCAGCTTCACGGCAGCGACATTACGCTGGTAGAGAAACCAGATAACGGTGCCTGTTTCCGCTTTGCGCTGCCGGTTTGAGTCGATCGGGCGGCGCTGGCGCGTACTACCCGACCTACGAACTGATTAGCAAGTTGTGGAGACGCTTTCCAGGCATCAGGAAAGATTGCGTAGGGTGGATAGGCGCAGGCGCCATCCACCGTTTACTCCGCTCGCCAACGTGGCGGTGCGATCTGCTACATCTTGCCTACAGATTCTCGCCGTTGCTGGCGATGACTTCTTTGTACCAGTTAAAGCTTTTCTTACGCGAGCGGGACATATCGCCGGTGCCATCGTCGTGCTTGTTAACATAAATAAAGCCGTAGCGTTTGCTGTACTGGCCGGTGGTGAAAGAAACGCAGTCGATGCAGCCCCACGGGGTGTAGCCCATCAGATCAACGCCGTCATAAGTGACCGCTTTTATCATCTCTGCAACGTGCGCTTTCAGATAATCGATGCGGTAATCGTCGTTGATAGCACCGTCTTCCTCGACTTTATCGTAAGCGCCGAAGCCGTTCTCGACGATAAACAGCGGCTTCTGGTAGCGTTCGTACAGTTCACACAGCGCGTAACGCAGGCCAACCGGGTCAATCTGCCAGCCCCAGTCGGAGGCTTTAACGTGCGGGTTTGGTACGCTCCCCTGGAAACCAGACAGCGCATCGCCCGACCCGCCTTCTGCCTTCACGGCGTTAGTCATGTAATAGCTGAAACCGAGATAATCGCACACGCCTTCACGCAGGATTTGCTCATCGCCCGCTTCCATTTTGATGTTGAACTCGCGGCGTTCCCACTCGTTCAGTACGTAAGACGGGTAGTAGCCGCGCAGCTGAACGTCGGTAAAGACATAACGCTCGCGCATGGATTCCTGGGCGTACATCACATCTTCTGGCTTGCAGGAGAATGGGTATAGCGGCACCATCGCCAGCATGCAGCCGATTTGCATCTCCGGGTTAATGCGATGGCCGATTTTCACCGCCATGGCGCTTGCCACGAACTGGTGATGCAGAACCTGATACATCACCTCTTCCGGATTGTCGTGTTCGGTATAAACCACGCCGGAGCAGCAGTAGCCGAACAGGGGAGCGCGCCAGTTACGCTGGTTATTGATCTCGTTAAAGGTCATCCAGTATTTCACTTTGCTCCTGTAGCGCTCGAACACCGCCTCAGCAAAGCGAACAAAGAAATCAACGACTTTACGGTTGGTCCAGCCGCCGTATTCCGTGACCAGGTGATGAGGCATCTCGAAGTGGGAGAGGGTGATCACCGGCTCGATATTGTGCTTTAACAGCTCGTCAAACATATCGTCGTAGAATTTCAGGCCCTCTTCGTTTGGCTGCTGCTCGTCGCCTTTAGGGAAAATACGCGTCCAGGCAATGGAGGTACGAAAACACTTAAAGCCCATTTCGGCAAACAGTTTAATGTCTTCTTTGTAACGCCCGTGGAAGTCGATAGCTTCATGGTTCGGGTAATATTTACCGGGAATAACTTCCTGTGTGATTTCGCGAGGAACCCCGTGCGCGCCGCCTGTCAGCACGTCACAAATGCTTGGGCCTTTACCTTCTTTATTCCAGCCGCCTTCTACCTGATGCGCGGCAACCGCGCCGCCCCACAAAAAGTCTTTTGGCAAGGTCAATTTTTTCATATTTTTTATCCCGTTGTTAGCGCCAATAATAATGTGCGATACATCACAAGCTGGCGTTACGTTAATAAATCCTGCTCTGGAGTCTAACAAAGGAGAGGTAATTGTCACGATATAACAAATTATCCGTTTCGTGATTTGTTACATATAAAAAACAGCCTGTTTTTTTACGCCATTTTTTTCGCCAGTTTACGGCCAATGGTCTCTAAGATATAAATAACGGGGATCTGCGTGGTAATGTCATAGACGCCAGCGACTCGCGTCAGCGGAATATGCCAGGAGATATTAAAATCAGCGAGCTTCGCCAGCGCTGAGTTTTCGTGGCTGGTAATCGACATCACCTTACAGTTGTGAAGGCTGAACTGGCTGGCAAAGCGCAGGATCTCTTCCGTCTCGCCTGAAACAGAAAGCACGATCGCCAGCGCATTTTTTGCCATATCATTGGTGACCGGGAAATAAGGATCGTCAATATGGTTGCTGAATTTACCCACGTTTGAAAAGAAACGTGCGCCATATTTGGCTAAAGCACCGGAGGTCCCCGCGCCGACAAATATAATCCTTTCAGATGAGCAAATAATATCAACCGCAAGGGCGATTAAATTATCGAATTCTTCATTATTGGTACTTTTGAAAAAGCTAATTATTTCGCTGGGGCCAAAATTCGTCAACGGCTCATCGTTTTGTTCCAGATATAATTTAAAGCGTACGCGAAACTCGGAATAACCGTCACAGTTCAGCTTACGGCAAAAGCGCAGCACGGTAGTGGTGGAAACGCCCGCGCCGTCGGCCAGTTCGCGAATGGTCATGTACATTACTTTGTCACGATTTTTAATGACATAGTTGTAGACCATCATTTCCAGGCCGTTGAGATTAGCAATCGCCGCGTGAGTAAACATCGTACATCTTCCTGAAGTTACAGCCGTGAGCCGGTAAGAAAGTTTAGCGCAGCCAGCCTTTTTTCTGCGCAACATATAAATGGCTGACGACATGTTGCCATAATTCCGGCCAGCTTTCGCCCACCTGTGCATTACGGGTTAACACCTGCTCAAGAGAGATATTATTTTCGCGCCAGCTTTGCCCCTCATTATACAGATTCTGTAATACAGGCAAAATGCGATCCAGCGCGCCGGCAAAGCGGGCATCGGCACTTATACCCGCCTCGTATTCCAGCCAGAGCGTGAGAAATTCACGGCTTTGCGGCTCGGGTAATAAACCAAACAGGCGCGTCGCTGCCGCCGCTTCCTTTTCGGCTACGGCTGCGCGTGCGGCCACATCATAAACCAGAACATCACCCACATCGATTTCCACAATGTCATGCAACAGCGCCATTTGTACCACCCGCGAAATATTGACTTCCGCAGGCGCAAAAGGAGCAAGGCTCATCGCCGCAACGGCAAAATGCCAGCTATGCTCGGCGGAATTTTCCTGACGGCGATGGCCGATAATTTTTGTCCGACGCTCAACAAGCTTGAGCTTGTCGATTTCCATCAGAAAAGCAATAACATCGCTCATCGTGCCAAAGGTGAGAGGGGACATAGCTATTCTCCAGATATTTTAAGCAGCCAGGGCAATTGTACAGGTGTGCCTCACGCCGCTGACAGATTTATTTTAGCGTACACGTGTTTACTGGAATCATTCTCAGCTATGCTGGCCGTGCTGCATTTTTCATCTTAAGTCTCACCTGGAGTAGCCTTATGGCTGACAAACCAATCAAAGCACCTGGATATTCACTGGCTGAGGAAATAGCCAACAGTGTCACTCACGGTATCGGGCTGGTGTTCGGAATTGTCGGGCTGGTGCTGTTGCTGGTTCAGGCTATCGCCGCTAACGCCAGCGCCATGGCAATCACCAGCTATAGCCTTTACGGCGGCAGCATGGTTTTGCTGTTCCTCGCCTCCACGCTTTATCATGCCGTTCCCCATCAGCGTGCGAAACGCTGGCTTAAGAAATTTGACCATTGCGCCATCTACCTGCTTATCGCCGGTACCTATACCCCGTTCTTGCTCGTCGGGCTGGATTCACCTTTTGCCCACGGCATGATGGTGGTTATCTGGGGGCTCGCGCTGGCAGGTATTCTCTTCAAGCTGACCATTGCGCACCGCTTCAAGATGCTGTCGCTGGTGACCTATTTGCTGATGGGCTGGCTGTCGCTTGCGGTGGTTTATCAACTGGCGATGAAGCTTGATGCAGGCAGCGTAACGTTGCTGGCCGCGGGCGGGGTGATTTACTCGCTGGGCGTTATTTTCTATGTCTGCAAGCGTATCCCTTACAATCACGCTATCTGGCACGGTTTCGTGCTGGGCGGCAGCCTATGCCACTTCCTCGCTATCTATTTATACCTTCGCTGATACGTAATGCCCCTGGGATACAGGGGCATTGGCCAGGATTTTAACGCTCTTCCAGTGAATAAGGCAGCGGCTCAATAGCCAGTTCGCTGCCGTTGTCTTCCCGTACGCGGAAAACGGTGTCCGGTTCGAGATCGTTATTCATAACGGCCTGAATAAGCACGCGGCCATCGTCCAGCTGGCTTGCAGCAAGCACTGTGCCGGTACGACGCCAGTTATCGCCCATTTTCATCTCCAGATCTTCGCCAGCTTCCGGCTGGCGGGAAGCGCTGCCTGCGAGATACCAAAGCGCTCGTTTGTTAGCCCCGCGAAACTTCGCGCGTGCTACCATTTCCTGGCCGGTATAACACCCTTTTTTAAAGCTGATGCCGCCCAGCGCCTGAAGGTTTGTCGCCTGTGGGATAAACTGCGCGCTGTTGGCGCTATCAATCACCGCCAGACCGCCTTCAATATCCAGCGCCAGCCACTGTTGGCTGTCATTAAGCTGTGCTTCGCCGCGTAGTTTTTCGACTAGCGTCTGCGCTGTGGCGGCATCTGTGACCAACATGAACCGTTCGGCAGGCAGGTTGAACCACAGCAGGGTAGTAACGCCGTCCTGGACGACAGGATTTTCTTTATCCGGCAGGGCTGCAAAAAGATTCGCCAGCGCTGCGCGAGCCTGGAAACCAGCAAGCCCCAGCAGTACGCTTTCGTTGTCTGGCGTCATCGTCACCTTTGAGAACACGGCGTATTTTTTCAGTTCCGCCAGCTGTGCTTCCTGAAGGTTACGACGTTCGATAAAGGCGAAACCTTCGCCGCGATGGAACAGGCGCAGGTTGCTCCACATTTTGCCTTTGGCGTCGCAATGGGCGCAAAGCAGATGCTGGCTGGAGCCCAGGTTTGCTACGTCGGCGGTGACCTGTCCCTGCAGGTACTTTTCAGCATCTGCGCCAGTCACGTTTACGAGCGCCCAGTCATCAAGGGTCATCAGCGTCAGCGGCAGGCGAGCCGCGGCCGTGGGCTGACGGGGAGGAAACGGGTTGAAAGCCATAATTTTTCCTGGGTTAATCAACAGATGTTTGAGTTTAATGGTAAAAGAGCCGCCCGCTAATGCAAGCGGTTTGATGGCGCGAATTGTGCCGTTTCGGGCTGGCTCGCAGTGTAAATGTAACGAGAGCCGGTTGCGGTTATTTCTTCAGAGAAAGTGCGCAGATGGCAACATTCAGGTAATACGCGTGAAGAAAACACGTTACACTATCACTCGTATTTTACACATAAGTCTAAGCAGGAAAGAGCAGATGGATATCAATAACAAAGCCCGCATTCACTGGGCATGCCGCCGCGGAATGCGCGAGCTCGATATTTCGATTATGCCGTTCTTTGAGCATGAATATGACACGTTAAGCGACGAGGATAAGCAGCTATTTATCCGTCTTCTGGAATGCGACGATCCTGACCTTTTCAACTGGTTGATGAATTATGGTGAACCGGCAGACTCAGCGTTGCAGCGTATGGTGAAGCTTATCCAAACACGGAATAGAGAACGTGGTCCTGTGGCAATCTGATCTTCGTGTCTCCTGGCGGGCGCAGTGGTTATCCCTGTTAGCCCACGGGCTGCTGGCGCTGGTTGTGCTGCTTCTGCCGTGGCCGATGAGCTATACGCTTATCTGGATGCTTTTACTTTCTCTGGTTGTTTTTGACAGCGTGCGCAGCCAGCGTCGGATTCATGCGACTCAGGGCGAGATCAAACTGCTGACCAATTATCACCTGAAGTGGCAGGATAAAGAGTGGGAAATCGTCGGCACGCCGTGGATGTTACGCAGCGGCATGATGTTGCGAATCCGCCAGACGCGCAAAACCCGTTGCCAGCATTTGTGGCTGGCAGCCGACAGCATGGATAGCGGTGAGTGGCGGGATTTACGCCGCCTGCTTTTGCAACAGCAGGCGAGCGGCAGCGGCCAGGCTTAGGCCTCCGTCAGGCGAATCTGTCAGCCATTTCACTTAAAATTTGCTCGCACCAGCTCTGAATGCGTTCATCGCTCAGATCGTACTGGTTGGTTTCATCCAGTGCGAGGCCAACAAACAGTTGCCCGTCGGCGATAACAGGTTTAGCGCTTGTAAATTCATAGCCTTCGGTTGGCCAGTAACCGATAAACTGCGCGCCACGGGGAAGCAGTTTGTCATGCAGCATACCCAGCGCGTCGAGGAACCATTCGCCGTAGCCTAGCTGGTCGCCCATTCCGTACAGGGCGACGAGTTTGCCTGCCAGATTCAGGTTATCTAACTGCGCCCAGACGGCTTCCCAGTCTTCCTGCAGCTCGCCGAAATCCCAGGTCGGGATGCCGAGGATCAGCACATCGTACTGTTCCATTTGCGCGGGGGAGTCATCTTTTAAATTATGCAGCGTCACCAGCTCCGGGCCGATGATGTCACGAATCTTTTCGGCAGCCATTTCGGTATAGCAGGTGCTGGAGCCATAAAAAAGGCCAATGTTCATAGCGATAACAACTCATTTAATAACGTGCAGGCTGGCAAGTGTACCAGATCCCATTACGCATCATGCATAATGGACGCAACTCAGGCTTAAGTGAGGCTCCAGTGGAACAGGATCTGGCCCGTATTGAACAATTTCTTGATGCGCTTTGGCTCGAAAAAAATCTGGCTGAGAACACGCTAACCTCGTATCGCCGCGATTTGAAAATGGTTGCGGAATGGTTAGAGCGCCATAGCTTAACGTTGTTGTCGGTGCAGGCGGGCGATCTCCAGTCCCTGTTTGCCGAGCGTCTGGAAGGGGGCTATAAAGCCACAAGCTCTGCACGTATGTTAAGCGCTATTCGGCGTTTGTTTCAGTATCTCTACCGTGAAAAAGCACGCGATGACGATCCGAGCGCTTTGCTTTCTTCACCTAAATTACCGCAGCGTTTACCGAAAGATCTCAGCGAAGCACAGGTTGAACGTCTGCTTCAGGCACCTTGCCTCGACCAGCCCATCGAGTTACGCGATAAAGCGATGCTGGAATTATTGTATGCTACCGGCCTGCGCGTGTCTGAGCTGGTGGGCCTGTCGATGAGCGATATCAGCCTGCGTCAGGGCGTGGTGCGGGTTATTGGTAAAGGGAATAAAGAACGTCTGGTGCCGCTGGGCGAAGAGGCGGTCTACTGGCTGGAAAGCTATCTTGAACACGGACGTCCGTGGCTGTTAAATGGGCAATCTCTCGACGTTCTGTTCCCCAGCCAGCGGGCGCAGCAGATGACCAGACAAACGTTCTGGCACCGCATCAAGCATTACGCGGTAATTGCAGGAATTGATAGCGAAAAGCTTTCTCCTCATGTCCTGCGCCACGCTTTTGCCACGCATTTGCTGAACCACGGCGCGGATTTACGTGTCGTACAGATGCTTCTTGGACACAGCGATTTGTCCACTACACAGATTTATACTCATGTAGCGACCGAACGTTTACGTCAGCTACATCAACAGCACCACCCGCGGGCGTGAGTGCCAGGATAAAGGAATCATGATGAAAAAAAGTCTCTTGCTGCTCTCGCTGTTGGCGGCGTCTGTCTCCGGTTTTGCTCACGCTGACGATGCGGCAATCAAACAATCGCTGGCGAAGTTGGGCGTGCAGAGCGCGGATATTCAGGCTGCTCCCGTTGGCGGAATGAAAACTGTATTGACCGACAGCGGCGTGCTGTACGTGACAGAAGACGGCAAGCATATTATTCAGGGCCCGCTTTACGATGTCAGCGGCGCACAGCCGGTAAACGTCACCAATCAACTGCTGACAGGCAAACTGAACTCGCTTGAAAAAGAGATGATCGTTTATAAGGCGCCGCAGGAAAAACACGTTATCACCGTATTCACCGACATCACCTGCGGCTATTGCCACAAGCTGCATGAAGAGATGAAAGACTATAACGCGCTGGGCATTACCGTGCGTTATCTCGCCTTCCCGCGCCAGGGGCTGCAAAGCCAGGCCGAAAGCGACATGAAATCCATCTGGTGTGCAAAAGACCGCAATAAAGCGTTTGATGCCGCGATGAAAGGCGATGCGGTGCCTGCTGCGAGCTGTGCAACCAACATCGCTAATCACTACAACCTCGGCGTGCAGTTTGGCGTGCAGGGTACGCCAGCTATCGTGCTGAGCAACGGAACGGTGATTCCCGGTTATCAGGGACCGAAAGAGATGAAACAAATGCTGGATGCGCACCAGCAGTTGAGCAAAGTAAGTGGTTAATAACTGGTGAAAAAACAAACGCAACTTCGCCGCCGGGTCGTGGATGACACGGCGGTCTTACCGGCGGGTTTACCTCCGCTGTTAAAACGCCTCTACGCCAGCCGCGGAGTGCGTGGCGAACAGGACCTGGAACGCAGCGTAAAAGGAATGCTGCCCTGGCAGCAGCTCAACGGCATGGAACAGGCCGTTGAAATCCTGCACAACGCTTTCCGTGAAGGGCGGCGCATTATCGTCGTTGGTGATTTCGATGCGGATGGCGCAACCAGCACGGCGTTAAGCGTGCTGGCATTACGTAGCCTCGGCGGTACAAACGTGGGCTATCTGGTGCCGAACCGTTTTGATGATGGCTATGGTTTAAGCCCGGAAGTGGTGGATCAGGCCCATGCCCGCGGCGCGCAATTGATTCTGACGGTTGATAACGGCATTTCATCCCATAGCGGCGTTGAACGTGCGCACGAGCTGGGCATTCCGGTGATCGTAACCGATCATCACCTGCCCGGCACGGAGCTCCCGGCAGCGGAAGCCATCATTAACCCGAACCTGGTTGACTGCGAATTTCCGTCCAAATCACTCGCGGGCGTAGGCGTTGCGTTTTATTTGATGCTCGCGCTGCGTGCACATTTGCGCGGCTGCGGCTGGTTTGAGCAGCAGAGGCTGGCAATGCCCAACCTGGCTGAGTTTCTCGATCTCGTCGCGCTTGGCACCGTGGCTGACGTGGTTCCGCTGGACGCCAACAACCGTATCCTCACCTGGCAAGGTCTGAGCCGTATCCGCGCAGGAATTTGCCGTCCGGGCATTAAGGCGCTGCTCGAAGTTGCCAATCGTGAGCCGCATAAACTGGCGGCCAGCGATCTGGGCTTTGCCCTGGGGCCGCGCCTGAACGCGGCGGGGCGTCTGGACGATATGTCCGTTGGCGTGGCGCTTCTGCTAAGCGACAACATCGGCGAGGCGCGCATGCTCGCTAACGAACTTGATGCGCTCAATCAGACGCGCAAAGAGATAGAGCAGGGCATGCAGATTGAAGCGTTGACCCTGTGTGAAAAGCTTGAGCGCAGCAATGAAGCGCTGCCCTATGGCCTCGCGATGTATCATCCCGAATGGCATCAGGGCGTGGTTGGTATTCTCGCATCGCGTATTAAAGAACGTTTCCACCGTCCCGTTATCGCTTTTGCACCGGCTGGCGACGGCACCCTTAAAGGGTCCGGACGCTCGATTCAGGGGCTGCATATGCGCGATGCCCTGGAGCGGCTGGATACGCTGAATCCCGGCCTGATATTAAAATTCGGCGGTCATGCCATGGCTGCGGGATTATCGCTGGAAGAAAAGCACTTCGAAGCGTTCAGCCAGCGCTTCGGTGAGCTGGTGGGCGAATGGCTCGATCCTGCCCTGCTGCAGGGTGAAATCTGGTCCGACGGGTCGCTTGCGCCACAGGAGATGACGCTTGACGTTGCCGAAATGCTGCGCGATGCCGGGCCATGGGGACAGATGTTCCCGGAACCGTTATTCGACGGTAAATTCCGTCTGTTGCAGCAGCGCCTGGTAGGGGAACGTCACCTTAAGGTGATGGTTGAACCTTTGGGCGGCGGTCCGCTGCTGGACGGCATCGCGTTTAACGTCGATACCACCTGCTGGCCGGACAACAGCGTGCGCGAAGTGGAACTGGCCTATAAGCTCGATGTAAATGAGTTTCGCGGCAACAGAACAGTGCAGCTTTTGATAGACCACCTCTGGCCGATTTAACGCCAACCAGTGCTACAAAGTGCAGCGTAATTCCGGTAAACTTTCCGGTTTACGATCGCATTCCGTCTTCTGACATCAACATAAGAAATTAAGCATGTTTGAAATTAACCCGGTAAAAAACCGCATCCAGGATCTCACCGAGCGCAGCGACGTTCTTAGGGGGTATCTTTGACTACGATGCCAAGAAAGAGCGCCTGGAAGAAGTAAACGCAGAGCTGGAACAGCCTGATGTGTGGAACGAACCTGAACGCGCGCAGGCGCTGGGTAAAGAGCGTTCTGCACTGGAAGCGATTGTCGAAACCTTAGATCAAATGACCCAGGGGCTGGATGACGTTTCCGGTTTGCTGGAGCTGGCCATTGAAGCCGACGACGAAGAAACCTTTAACGAAGCCGTTGTCGAGCTGGATCAGTTAGAAGCCAAACTGGCGCAGCTTGAGTTTCGTCGCATGTTCTCAGGCGATTACGACAGCGCCGACTGCTATATCGATATCCAGGCAGGCTCCGGCGGTACCGAAGCGCAGGACTGGGCAAGCATGCTTATGCGTATGTACCTACGCTGGGCCGAAGCGCGCGGGTTTAAGACCGAAATCATCGAAGAGTCCGAAGGCGAAGTCGCGGGCATCAAGTCCGTGACTATTCGTATTCAGGGCGAATACGCTTTTGGCTGGCTGCGTACCGAAACCGGGGTGCACCGTCTGGTGCGTAAGAGTCCGTTTGACTCCGGCGGCCGTCGCCATACCTCCTTTAGCTCCGCCTTTGTCTATCCGGAAGTGGATGACGACATTGATATCGAAATCAACCCGGCCGACCTGCGCATCGACGTATACCGTGCGTCAGGTGCGGGCGGTCAGCACGTTAACCGTACAGAATCTGCGGTGCGTATTACCCACATTCCGACCAACACCGTGACCCAGTGCCAGAACGACCGTTCGCAGCATAAGAACAAAGATCAGGCCATGAAGCAGATGAAAGCGAAGCTATACGAGCTGGAAATGCAGAAGAAAAATGCTGAGAAGCAGGCGGCGGAAGATAACAAATCGGATATCGGCTGGGGCAGCCAGATTCGTTCTTACGTCCTTGACGACTCCCGTATCAAAGACTTGCGTACCGGGGTTGAAACCCGCAACACGCAGGCGGTACTGGATGGCGATCTGGACAAATTTATCGAAGCAAGTTTGAAAGCAGGGTTATGAGGAACCAACATGTCTGAACAACAAGCACAGGGCACCGAAGCGGCAGTCGATCTTAATAATGAACTCAAAGCTCGCCGCGAGAAGCTGGCTGGCCTGCGCGAGCAGGGCATTGCCTTCCCGAACGACTTCCGTCGTGAACATACCTCTGACCTTCTGCATGCAGACTTTGACGGTAAAGAAAACGAAGAACTCGAAGATCTCAACATCGAAGTGACCGTTGCTGGCCGTATGATGACTCGTCGTATCATGGGTAAAGCATCTTTCGTGACGTTGCAGGACGTTGGCGGTCGTATTCAACTGTACGTTGCCCGTGACGATTTGCCAGAAGGCATCTACAACGAGCAGTTCAAAAAATGGGATCTCGGCGATATCCTCGGCGCGCGCGGCAAGCTGTTTAAAACTAAAACCGGCGAGCTGTCTGTTCACTGTACCGAGCTGCGCCTGCTGACCAAAGCCCTGCGTCCGCTGCCAGATAAATTCCACGGCCTGCAGGATCAGGAAGCTCGTTATCGCCAGCGTTATCTGGATTTGATCTCCAACGACGAATCCCGTAACACCTTTAAAGTGCGTTCGCGGATCATGTCGGGCATTCGTAACTTCATGGTTGAACGCGGCTTTATGGAAGTCGAAACGCCAATGATGCAGGTGATCCCAGGCGGCGCGTCCGCTCGCCCTTTCATCACCCATCACAATGCGCTGGATATCGACATGTACCTGCGTATCGCGCCAGAGCTCTATCTTAAGCGCCTGGTTGTGGGCGGCTTCGAGCGCGTATTCGAAATTAACCGTAACTTCCGTAACGAAGGTATTTCCCCGCGTCATAACCCAGAGTTCACCATGATGGAACTCTATATGGCGTATGCGGATTACAAAGATCTGATTGAGCTGACCGAATCCCTGTTCCGTACGCTCGCGCATGAAGTGCTTGGTACCGCGCAGGTGCAATACGGCGAAGAGATTTTTGACTTCGACCAGCCGTTCGCGAAGCTCACCATGCGCGAAGCAATCAAAAAATACCGTCCGGAAACCGACATTGCGGATCTGGATGATATGGGCAAAGCGCTGGAGATCGCGGCTTCCATCGGCATCAAAGTTGAGAAAAGCTGGGGCCTGGGCCGCGTAGTGACCGAAATCTTCGAAGAAGTGGCAGAAAGCCATCTGATTCAGCCGACCTTTATTACTGAATATCCGGCAGAAGTATCTCCGCTGGCGCGTCGTAACGACGAGAACCCAGAGATCACCGATCGCTTCGAGTTCTTTATCGGCGGCCGTGAAATCGGTAACGGCTTCTCGGAGCTGAATGATGCGGAAGACCAGGCGCAGCGCTTTGCTGACCAGGTTTCTGCAAAAGACGCAGGCGACGACGAAGCGATGTTCTTCGACGAAGATTACGTGACTGCGCTGGAGCACGGCCTGCCGCCTACGGCCGGTCTGGGCATAGGAATCGACCGCATGGTTATGCTGTTCACCAACAGCCACACCATCCGTGACGTTATCCTGTTCCCTGCGCTGCGTCCGGTTAAGTAAGCTGCTTTTGTTCCTCCCTTCGGGGAGGAATATATCTCCTGTGTGTTTGTTTCAGAGGCCTGGTTTGCGCAAGGAAAGCATCGTCAGTAAATGGAAACGTAATGTCATCGTCCTGCTTCTGGGCCTGTTACTTGCCGCCTGCTCATCCAATAAAGCCAGCACTTCTAAAGCAGGCAGCTACAGCGGATCGGTTTATACCGTTAAACGGGGTGACACGCTTTATCGCATCTCGCGTATGACCGGCTCAAGCGTCGGCGCACTGGCAAGTCTTAACGGTATATCCGCGCCTTATACGCTTGAGATCGGCCAAAAAATCCGTGTAAAACGCAGCGGCGGCAGCACCGCAAAGAAAAAAACAGCCGTTGCGAAATCCGCAAAACCTCGTTCTTCGTCCAGCAACACAAGCGTGGCAAAAGTCGCGGCTCCTCCGGTAGGTGCAAGATGCTGGCGCTGGCCAGCCAGCGGCAAAATTATCGAGCCGTTCTCCAGCAGCGATGGTGGGAACAAAGGGATTGATATTGCCGGCGCTCGCGGGCAACCGATCTATGCATCCGCAGCAGGTACGGTGGTTTACGTTGGCAATCAGCTAAGGGGCTACGGCAACCTGGTGATGATTAAACACAGCGAAGACTACATCACCGCTTATGCCCATAACGACACCACGCTTGTGAATAACGGGCAAAAGGTGAGTGCAGGGCAGAAAATTGCCACGATGGGCAGCAGCGGCTCAGATTTGGTGAATCTGCATTTCCAGATCCGTTACCGCGCTACGGCACTGGATCCGCAGCGATATTTACCGCCGCAGGGCAGCAGGCCATCCTGCTAGCGACAGCCAGACAACCGTTTAAAATACCATCACTTAGCGGCATTCCCTCTTGTCACCTTACGCCGGAGGGTTATAATGCCGGTGCTTCTCAAAAAGCGGGTGTAGTTCAATGGTAGAACGGCAGCTTCCCAAGCTGCATACGAGGGTTCGATTCCCTTCACCCGCTCCAGATCTCTCCCCTTGTTGCAAAACACCGCCAGTTACTGGCTTAATGTGTTTCGCTATCAACAAGTTACTTAACATAAGTTGTCTGTGATCGTTCTACCATTGAACGACAATTTACCAACAAGAGGTACACTGTTAGTTGTCACGGATAGTTACTATGGAAGTAAGAGTATAACTATTCGGCGGCGGCAGTTATAGCCCTCACACCGCGATAGCACAACGTGAAGGAAAAGCCTGATCCGGGCATTGTCTCTTACAGCAGACTGATCACACGCATTCAAGCCCGATGTGCGGCTCTGTGAGCCACGTAAACAGGTTTATGGCGATAACGTACCTACAAACGACATGTAGGCTCTATCAGCGTTTCAGCCACGCTCCCGCAAGGGTACACGGTTATCCTGATAAGGTGTGATCCCTCTGACAATCTGATGAAGTCGCTACGCTCCGCTTGTTGCTGTATCACCAACGGGGCTTTATGGCTTCTATTGTCTAAAATCAGGGAAAAGGGGGAAGGCTGGATCTCTCCAGCCTTTGGCGGTCATCTCACTTTCTTGAAGATAAGCAAGGCCAAAACAAGGCAAATGGCGCTCCCGACAAATGCAATGATTAAGAGGTTATCCATTGACCGCGATAAGTCATCTATGATCGCTTCACATAAACGGGCTTCCATCTGACCTGTTGAAGGGGGGCCGTTGTATTTCCGGGTTAGCCCAAAATCAAGCACTGGTATCATCAAGGCGATAGAGTAGATGGCGAATACTAAAGCAATGCCTCCCCATCGAAGGATAGCCTTTGCTTTATTCGTCAATGTCATACGAACCACCTAAAACGCCGCCAATTGTGCCACCAGAATAACCCGAAGATGATCCAACCGCTGACGCACTGTTAGCAAGCCCTTCCTCCACTTGCCCTGTGAGGCTTTCAGAGCTTGGTTTGAAGTGTTCGATGTTCGGATACTGTTCTCTAAACGCGCTGGTTACCTCCAAAACGTTCATTGAGGACAGAGCGCCACTCTTCTCCGTCAAATAACGCTGTAAAGATACGGGAATAGTGAAATCTTCTTCATTTTCGATACGAAGTTGCGTTGTTGTTGATGTGTAACTGGTATCGAAGATTTTAGTCCCTGCCTCTCTGATCACTTGCACTGTGTGAGTTGTGCAGTTGCTGCCAGTCAGATCGTAAACGTCGATCACCTTTCCGCGTCGTTTAGTACGATCTCCCATCGCATCCGTGAAAACTGGTGTTTTACCGGAGTTCCATAGAGATTCAAAAATCCTGCGGGTTTCCTCAGGTGTGACGTCTTCGATCTGGAATACTCTCGCTTGGTATTTGTAGAGTTCTTCGCGGTAGTAAAGACGAGCATCATCGCCAGTTAGGAAGTTAAGAATCCCATCGCCCGTTAATGTAGCGGGGCCTTTCCTACCAAAGCGCCCGTAGGTGTATACGTAGATCGAGTTATTTTCATGCACTGAAACGAAAGCGTGTCCTGCATCGGTGATTTCTGTCCAGATGTAAACGCCGTTCAATAACTGGTTATCTTCTGGCTTGCAGGTGTCAGCAAAGCTGTTTTGCTTCTTCGCTGCCTGTGCGTGCTGCACTGGCTCTACAGGCGCTATCGCCCAAGAAGGGGTATTCACCTCAACTGTGCCAGGCGCGATAAGAAAATTAGTACCCTGTGGACAACCGCAGTGGATTTCTGCACCGTCCACCGCGACTGCGGCGCTATTTGAGCAGCGAGGATCACCGCTCACTATCACCCCCCCTTCCCCGCATTTAGGGCAAGGGGTGGTCTTATCGCCGATATAGAGTTTCCACTTGCCCATGACAGACATACCGGGGCGGGCGGCAATACATTGTGCGCCTGTAGATGTTTTATCTCCGTGTAGACCAACGTTCTTACCGTGAACTGTGCAGCCTCTGTTAACCGATGCCATAGTGACCGCCTTATTTCAGAAAGTTTTCTGGCAACGATTCCCCTGCCCGGACTACTCTTCTTCCGGCATTTTGTGGGCAGCTAATAATTTCATCGCCGTTATCAAGCGAGCTACCAACAAGGGCGATAGATTCGCCTGGTGTGTTTCCCGCACCATTGGTGATCTTCGCGGACGTTCCATCTGGGTAACGCACTTCATCGCCAACACGAGACACGTTTAGCACTGTGCCCTCATCAAGTTTGATCTGCCGTCCGTTATATTCACTGAAAACTTTCCCACCATTACGTGTCAAGCTGCCCTCTGTAGCGATCAGATAAGCTGCTGTAACTGGATGAGCGAGATTGTAGGCGTTTTGTTTTTCGATGAGAGAACGGGCTTCATCGTTCATTCCGGCGAGTTGTTCGGCTGTAAATGGTGATTCGTCAAAAGCTGCCAGCATTTCTGGTGTAAGTTCGTTGGTGTACTGCTTCATAAGTCCCTCTACTTGATATGGAAATAATTTCTGTGGCTATTTTACAAACAATGACCACATGAGCAACAAGTATTAGACCTAAGTGAAACTTCGTTTCGTAACAGAAGGTTATCCGGTAAAATTGTGGGAATTGGTCTTCGGTAAATTTCAGTTAGGGGATGTTATGGCAGGTGTATTGGCAAGTACGGCGGCTGCGGTTGGAATCCTTGATAAAGCGGTGAGTATCACTCAGAAGCTGGCGAATAACAGTGATGAACTGGACAAGGCTACGCTCAAACTTGAGTTGGCTAATCTGATGGTTGAACTTGCTAACGCCAAGATAGAAGCCGTGACAATGCAGACGTTGCTGTTTGATTCTGAACAGAAAAATAAGCAGCTTGAAGCGCAGTTGATAGATAAATCAACATTCGTTTTTAAGTCGCCGTTGTATTGGAAAGAAGGAGATGAAATTGAATCGCCACGGGTTTAACAGACACCTCTGAGTCATTTAAAATGGCTTAAAAAGAGGTGGACATGAGCAGTAAGCGTTATCCTGAAGCGTTTAAAATTGAAGCAGTCAAACAGGTTATTGAGCGTGGCCATTCTGTTTCCAGCGTTGCAACACGTCTCGATATCACTACCCACAGTCTTTACGCCTGGATAAAGAAGTACGGGCCGGACTCTTCCATCCACAAAGAACAGTCAGATGCTCAGGCTGAGATCCGCCGACTCCAGAAGGAACTGAAGCGGGTTACTGACGAACGGGATATATTAAAAAAAGCCGCGGCGTACTTCG
>NZ_SOYS01000021.1 GCF_011808225.1 Cedecea colo
AAATGTCAGTGCGGTTGTACTGTAATTTCAAGTGCTCAGAACAGCACCGTAGGATAATCAATGGGCTGGGAAAGGACGAAAGCAACAACGATGGAGTTGCCTCCTGAACCATCTTTTACGGGATGGCTGTTGGCTGGTGCTGTTGCCGCGGTTGTGGGTATTTTGCTGTTTATTCTGTATGCGTCAGGCATGGTTAAGGCACTGGCTGCATTCAATATCTGGTGGCTGGCATCCAGCCCGATTCTTGGCTGGTTTTTCCTGTTTTGTTTGCGGGGGTGGCTGTGGGGCAGAACCGTCAATGAACATCAGTTTTTGCAGAAGGAAGCTGAATACGGACAGCAACAGTGGGAAGCCTGGGCAGGGCGTTATCTGACGGTGTCTGGCAGCAGCATTCTGTTACCTTCAGGCGTGACCTCCGATGCTATAGTGAAATCCGAGGCATCAGACGTGCCGCGACTTCTGTTACTGACCAGCCATTTTGAAGCTCAATCTGTAACTTCCGATTGACCACTAATAATCGCGGTGGCTGACTCAGTGAACATTTGTATCTTCATCCTGCTCATTATCGCCGGATTTTTATTTCTGCCTGATGCGTATTTTTACACATTCGTTAAGCGCTTTACCCCCATCAGTGGCGATGGCGAATACGCGATGGATAATTTTGACATGACCGTGTTGCTGATGAAAATCCTCGCCTGCGCCCTCGGGGCTGGAGCCCTAATCACTCTTTTCCGTACTCACTGAGTACCCCTGATAAAACCTGCTATTTGCCCTTAGGCAATAAAGTCATGGACGGCAGGTTATCCCATGGAGCCAATATCATGAGTCTGACAGATACGCTTAAGAATACCCTGTCTGCGCTAACTGAAGGCGGGCTGAACCGCTACCGTCTGGATATTCCGTCCTGCACGGCAGATATCGATGTGGAGAATTTCAGCGGTAAGGAGTTCATGAGTGAGCTTTATTACTACGAAGTTATCTTTACCAGCGGCGATCAGAATATCAGTTCAACGCAACTGTTGACCAGGCCTGCCACGCTGACCATGGGAACCGGGCCTCTGATGGGGCTGACCGGTCAGAAAGTGGTGCATGGTGTGGTGACGCATTTTAAGCGTATCAGTGGCTCACGTGACCAGGCAACGTACCAGATTATTATTGAGCCGTTCCTGTCTTTGCTGCGCAAGCAATTCCGTACCCACCGCTTTTTTGTCAATAAGTCGGTACCGGAAGTCGTCGCCGAAGTATTGCAGGAGCATGGCCTGAAAGGCTGGGAGTATGATTTCACCCTCAAAGCCGACTATCCGAAGCGTGAACAGATTAACCAGTACAAGGAAAACGACCTCGCCTTCATTGAGCGTCTGCTGGCCGAAGTGGGAATTTTCTACTTCTTCACCCTTCAGCCCGACACCCAGACCGAAGTGGTGCATTTCGCAGACAAGCAGAGCGCATGGACGTTCGGTAAGTCTCTGCCGCTCAGCAGCCCATCGGGAATGAGTGATAATGCAGCGGACTCGGTATGGGGGATTAACGTCCGACAGAACGTGGTTGAGCGCTCTGTCACCGCCAGCGATTACAATCACCGTGAAGCCCAGAATGTCCTGACCTCTGTACCGGCGGACATGACCCGCGGCGACGGTGACGGTGTTACCTACGGAGAGGTTTACCACTACCTGCCGCGTCATCTTGAACGTGGCGACAAAATCACACCCTCAGCGGAAACGGCCAACTTCTGGGCTCGCCTTGAGCATGAGCGTTTCCTGTCCGGACAGACAGCTATCAGCGGGTGCAGCAATGATGCCCTGCTTTCTCCGGCCCAGGTGCTGACCATCAGTGAACGTGCGGTGCCGCCGACACTGCCATCAGAAACAGACAACGGCATAATCATTACCCGCACGGGCTATATTGCCAGCCGTAAAGATGCCCTGACAGTGATGTGGGAGGGGATGCCTTATTACGAGAACCGCTGCTGGCGTCCTGCAGCTAAAAAGCGCCCGGTGGTCAGCGGCACTTTGATGGCGCGCGTGACCAGCGCCAGGGATAACGACATTTACGCCTGGCAGGATGCATCGGGGATGTACCGCGTGAAATTCGATGCTGACCGCGACGATAAACGCCAGGGCATGGAAAGTATGCCGGT
>NZ_SOYS01000022.1 GCF_011808225.1 Cedecea colo
TGATACTGAGTTTTGCTACCAGTCCTCTGGATATCTCCTCTCTTTCATCAAGCGAAAGCGCTAATCGGTGCCGCTTTCGCACGGAAGGACGGTAGCCGCCTGTCTGGTGGATAGTGGGCATAATAGATGAATGATATCTGTCGAACATTCTGGCGATATCATGCAGGGAATCGCCTTGCTTATATCTGTCCCAGATAATCGCCTTCTGCTCTGGCGTGTAGTTAATCCGAGTTCTTCGTTTCATGGCAACGTCCCCCTTGATTAAGGATAGCGTTGCATCGACCCATTGAACTCACAGCCAACAGCGGACTTTTAGCGTTTCTAGAAATCTCTCATGTCGTGACCAAATTTTGTCGACCACTCCAGTGTGAATAATCTTCCAGCCCGAGGTATAATCTTGAATACCTCTAAATTGTCAATAAAACAGTAGGTTGCAACCATGTTAAAAATTACCGGTTTAGACAAGCTACAAAAAGAGTTGAAAGTGGCCCAGTTGGCACTGAGTGAATTGGATGGAAATCTAGGTGCTGTGCATTTTGCCCCCCAAGATCCAGCCAGTATTGAAAATGCAATTCAAAAAATAAATCAAATAGTTGACGAACGAGTCTCTCAATACTCATCCAATTCGATTATTGGTCCATTGGCCGAGCAAATGAAGCAAGCATATCGTGAAAATTTAATCCAAAAAGCTACAGAGTTCAGAATTAAAAATAACGAGGAAAATTGATGTCAAAAGATATATTTGTAGAAATTAATAATGTCGTTCTGGACTTACAGGCTTCACAGGTACAAACCTATGAACGTCCTTTAAAAAAGCTAGCTCAACTTCTGAAACATCCTGATCTTGAGCCTTACAATAAAGACTTAGTTGCAGATCTTGACTTAGAGAGTTTTCTTGAAAAGAGTGCGCAATCTGCGAGTTCTATGGTCGGAAGTGCAACTCTTGACTGGCCAGAAGATCCCAGAAAAGAGCTAGGCCTAACACTACTTTTAATCTGGAAATTAGGCGCAGATCCTAGCTATGCCGTCCACTTCAGTATTAATTTCTTTTATTCTGGTAAAAAAATTATAAGCAATATTCATGCGCTCACAGGTCAGTTAATCATTCCCTTTATTCGGGACTACAAAAACTACATTCAATCGAAGGGAATTCCCCAGACCATGTTAATAAGGCAATGGGAGACACTATAAAAAGAAAAATCCACGCAATTGCGTGGATTTTATGGGGTTCGCAATCATCATAAGATTCAATGAAACCTCATGAGACAGCAGATTTTATTTAGACGTTAAATTGTGATTTTTTCATTAACTTGTTGAATTTATTGTTTTTATAAAAATACACAAATTGAATGTACTCATAGCTGTACTCATTTTTGTATACCATCATTGGATGCCGCATAATCTACGACGTACAGGGCGTGCTGGACCACACGTCTGGCTGAGCTGAAGGGGCCTATAACATGTACAGGTACAATGCTGAATGCAAGGGTGACAACTGATTATTTGAATAAATTGCTCAAGGTTTCTGACTGTCATTATACGATGATTTTTCTCACGATTTATTAACTTATAAAGTGTTTGGCTCAATTACGATCTGACAGTCGGCTTTGTGCTGTGAGTTCAATGGGTCGATGCAACGCTATCCTTAATCAAGGGGGACGTTGCCATGAAACGAAGAACTCGGATTAACTACACGCCAGAGCAGAAGGCGATTATCTGGGACAGATATAAGCAAGGCGATTCCCTGCATGATATCGCCAGAATGTTCGACAGATATCATTCATCTATTATGCCCACTATCCACCAGACAGGCGGCTACCGTCCTTCCGTGCGAAAGCGGCACCGATTAGCGCTTTCGCTTGATGAAAGAGAGGAGATATCCAGAGGACTGGTAGCAAAACTCAGTATCA
>NZ_SOYS01000023.1 GCF_011808225.1 Cedecea colo
AGCGTACACGGTGGATGCCCTGGCAGTCAGAGGCGATGAAGGACGTGCTAATCTGCGATAAGCGCCGGTAAGGTGATATGAACCGTTATAACCGGCGATTTCCGAATGGGGAAACCCAGTGCAATCCGTTGCACTATCGTTAAGCCAATACATAACTTAACGAAGCGAACCGGGGGAACTGAAACATCTAAGTACCCCGAGGAAAAGAAATCAACCGAGATTCCCCCAGTAGCGGCGAGCGAACGGGGAACAGCCCAGAACCAGCATCAGTTTGTGTGTCAGTGGAAGCGTCTGGAAAGTCGCAGGGTACAGGGTGATACTCCCGTACACAAAGGCACACCTTCTGTGAGTTCGACGAGTAGGGCGGGACACGTGGTATCCTGTCTGAATATGGGGGGACCATCCTCCAAGGCTAAATACTCCTGACTGACCGATAGTGAACCAGTACCGTGAGGGAAAGGCGAAAAGAACCCCGGCGAGGGGAGTGAAACAGAACCTGAAACCGTGTACGTACAAGCAGTGGGAGCCTCTTTATGGGGTGACTGCGTACCTTTTGTATAATGGGTCAGCGACTTATATTCTGTAGCAAGGTTAACCGTATAGGGGAGCCGCAGGGAAACCGAGTCTTAACTGGGCGTTAAGTTGCAGGGTATAGACCCGAAACCCGGTGATCTAGCCATGGGCAGGTTGAAGGTTGGGTAACACTAACTGGAGGACCGAACCGACTAATGTTGAAAAATTAGCGGATGACCTGTGGCTGGGGGTGAAAGGCCAATCAAACCGGGAGATAGCTGGTTCTCCCCGAAAGCTATTTAGGTAGCGCCTCGTGAAYTCATCTCCGGGGGTAGAGCACTGTTTCGGCTAGGGGGCCATCCCGGCTTACCAACCCGATGCAAACTGCGAATACCGGAGAATGTTATCACGGGAGACACACGGCGGGTGCTAACGTCCGTCGTGAAGAGGGAAACAACCCAGACCGCCAGCTAAGGTCCCAAAGTCATGGTTAAGTGGGAAACGATGTGGGAAGGCACAGACAGCCAGGATGTTGGCTTAGAAGCAGCCATCATTTAAAGAAAGCGTAATAGCTCACTGGTCGAGTCGGCCTGCGCGGAAGATGTAACGGGGCTAAACCATGCACCGAAGCTGCGGCAGCGAACGTATCACTTAAAACGCTTAACGTGACGGCAGAGCCGGCACGTTCARGSCACACAAACGTTGAGTTGGCCTGYGTGCTGACAGACGAGGCGTTTTAAGGATACGTTCGTTGGGTAGGGGAGCGTTCTGTAAGCCGTCGAAGGTGGACTGTGAGGTCTGCTGGAGGTATCAGAAGTGCGAATGCTGACATAAGTAACGATAAAGCGGGTGAAAAGCCCGCTCGCCGGAAGACCAAGGGTTCCTGTCCAACGTTAATCGGGGCAGGGTGAGTCGACCCCTAAGGCGAGGCCGAAAGGCGTAGTCGATGGGAAACAGGTTAATATTCCTGTACCGGGTGTTACTGCGAAGGGGGGACGGAGAAGGCTATGTCGGCCGGGCGACGGTTGTCCCGGTTTAAGCGTGAAGGTGGGTRCTCCAGGCAAATCCGGAGTACCGTTAACACTGAGGCGTGATGACGAGGCACYACGGTGCTGAAGTGACAAATGCCCTGCTTCCAGGAAAAGCCTCTAAGCATCAGGTAACACCGGATCGTACCCCAAACCGACACAGGTGGTCAGGTAGAGAATACCAAGGCGCTTGAGAGAACTCGGGTGAAGGAACTAGGCAAAATGGTGCCGTAACTTCGGGAGAAGGCACGCTGGCGCGTAGGTGAAGCGGTTAACCCGTGGAGCTGAAGCCAGTCGAAGATACCAGCTGGCTGCAACTGTTTATTAAAAACACAGCACTGTGC
>NZ_SOYS01000024.1 GCF_011808225.1 Cedecea colo
GCGTCGTAGTCCGGATCGGAGTCTGCAACTCGACTCCGTGAAGTCGGAATCGCTAGTAATCGTGGATCAGAATGCCACGGTGAATACGTTCCCGGGCCTTGTACACACCGCCCGTCACACCATGGGAGTGGGTTGCAAAAGAAGTAGGTAGCTTAACCTTCGGGAGGGCGCTTACCACTTTGTGATTCATGACTGGGGTGAAGTCGTAACAAGGTAACCGTAGGGGAACCTGCGGTTGGATCACCTCCTTACCTTAAAGATACGARCCTGCGCAGTGTCCACACAGATTGTCTGATAGAAAACGAGCAGTAAAACCTTATAGGCTTGTAGCTCAGGTGGTTAGAGCGCACCCCTGATAAGGGTGAGGTCGGTGGTTCAAGTCCACTCAGGCCTACCAAATTCTCCCTGATACTGCGTTATGAAATAACTCACATACTTTAGTATGCTTCGTCATTCCATGCCTTGTCTCAGCACGAATTGCATTTTCTTTTTCGCAGGAAAAAGGAAAGGCCTCAGCGTGAGTGGTAATCAAGGGTTTTACGAAATCGATGGGGCTATAGCTCAGCTGGGAGAGCGCCTGCCTTGCACGCAGGAGGTCAGCGGTTCGATCCCGCTTAGCTCCACCATCATTTCATGCTCATATGATACGTCCGAGTGTACTGGCTGACAGTGTACTGCGACGTATTTGCTCTTTAAAAATCCGGAACAAGCTGAAAATTGAAACGACACGCCGTTTCCTTTCTCCGTAATTAAGAAAGGAARAKRCGGTGTGTCAGAGTCTCTCAAATTTTCGCAACGCGAACTGTCTTACGAGACATCTTCGGGTTGTGAGGTTAAGCGACCAAGCGTACACGGTGGATGCCCTGGCAGTCAGAGGCGATGAAGGACGTGCTAATCTGCGATAAGCGCCGGTAAGGTGATATGA
This sequence comes from Cedecea colo, assembly GCF_011808225.1. Lineage (GTDB taxonomy): Bacteria > Pseudomonadota > Gammaproteobacteria > Enterobacterales > Enterobacteriaceae > Dryocola > Dryocola colo. Next base: position 926 of record NZ_SOYS01000024.1, read on the forward strand.
ACCGTTATAACCGGCGATTTCCGAATGGGGAAACCCAGTGCAATYCGTTGCACTATCGTTAAGCCAATACATAACTTAACGAAGCGAACCGGGGGAACTGAAACATCTAAGTACCCCGAGGAAAAGAAATCAACCGAGATTCCCCCAGTAGCGGCGAGCGAACGGGGAACAGCCCAGAACCAGCATCAGTTTGTGTGTCAGTGGAAGCGTCTGGAAAGGCGCAGGGTACAGGGTGATACTCCCGTACACAAAGGCACACCTTCTGTGAGTTCGACGAGTAGGGCGGGACACGTGGTATCCTGTCTGAATATGGGGGGACCA
>NZ_SOYS01000026.1 GCF_011808225.1 Cedecea colo
GCGTCGTAGTCCGGATCGGAGTCTGCAACTCGACTCCGTGAAGTCGGAATCGCTAGTAATCGTGGATCAGAATGCCACGGTGAATACGTTCCCGGGCCTTGTACACACCGCCCGTCACACCATGGGAGTGGGTTGCAAAAGAAGTAGGTAGCTTAACCTTCGGGAGGGCGCTTACCACTTTGTGATTCATGACTGGGGTGAAGTCGTAACAAGGTAACCGTAGGGGAACCTGCGGTTGGATCACCTCCTTACCTTAAAGATACGAACCTGCGCAGTGTCCACACAGATTGTCTGATAGATGTAAAGAAGCAAGGTCTTACTATAGTGAAGAGGCTTGGCAGATATTGCCGCTCCGTTTCTGTTAAGGAAACGTCGCCTTACACAAAAATATCACCCGGTGGGTGATAAGCAATTTTTGTGTCCCCTTCGTCTAGAGGCCCAGGACACCGCCCTTTCACGGCGGTAACAGGGGTTCGAATCCCCTAGGGGACGCCACTTGCTGGTATGTGAGTGAAAGTTGCGTGCCGATATATCTCAAAACTGATTCTCAGGAATCACGTTTGAGATATGTGCTCTTTAAAAATCCGGAACAAGCTGAAAATTGAAACGACACGCCGTTTCCTTTCTCCGTAATAAGAAAGGAAGAGACGGTGTGTCAGAGTCTCTCAAATTTTCGCAACGCGARCKGTCTTACGAGACAYCTTCGGGTTGTGAGGTTAAGCGACCAAGCGTACACGGTGGATGCCCTGGCAGTCAGAGGCGATGAAGGACGTGCTAATCTGCGATAAGCGCCGGTAAGGTGATATGAACCGTTATAACCGGCGATTTCCGAATGGGGAAACCCAGTGCAATCCGTTGCACTATCGTTAAGCCAATACATAACTTAACGAAGCGAACCGGGGGAACTGAAACATCTAAGTACCCCGAGGAAAAGAAATCAACCGAGATTCCCCCAGTAGCGGCGAGCGAACGGGGAACAGCCCA
>NZ_SOYS01000027.1 GCF_011808225.1 Cedecea colo
TAACGATAGTGCAACGGATTGCACTGGGTTTCCCCATTCGGAAATCGCCGGTTATAACGGTTCATATCACCTTACCGGCGCTTATCGCAGATTAGCACGTCCTTCATCGCCTCTGACTGCCAGGGCATCCACCGTGTACGCTTGGTCGCTTAACCTCACAACCCGAAGATGTCTCGTAAGACAGTTCGCGTTGCGAAAATTTGAGAGACTCTGACACACCGCATTTTCCTTTCTTATTACGGAGAAAGGAAACGGCGTGTCGTTTCAATTTTCAGCTTGTTCCGGATTTTTAAAGAGCAAATACGTCGCAGTACACTGTCAGCCAGTACACTCGGACGTATCATATGAGCATGAAATGATGGTGGAGCTAAGCGGGATCGAACCGCTGACCTCCTGCGTGCAAGGCAGGCGCTCTCCCAGCTGAGCTATAGCCCCATCGATTTCGTAAAACCTTATTAATTCACCATGAATTCGGCGCTGGTCAAGGCGCAGCGCCATGAAGCATACTTAAGTATGTGAATGGTGCTGTAACGCAGGATAGCGACGAATTTGGTAGGCCTGAGTGGACTTGAACCACCGACCTCACCCTTATCAGGGGTGCGCTCTAACCACCTGAGCTACAAGCCTATAAGGTTTTACTGCTCGTTTTCTATCAGACAATCTGTGTGGACACTGCGCAGGYTCGTATCTTTAAGGTAAGGAGGTGATCCAACCGCAGGTTCCCCTACGGTTACCTTGTTACGACTTCACCCCAGTCATGAATCACAAAGTGGTAAGCGCCCTCCCGGAGGTTAAGCTACCTACTTCTTTTGCAACCCACTCCCATGGTGTGACGGGCGGTGTGTACAAGGCCCGGGAACGTATTCACCGTGGCATTCTGATCCACGATTACTAGCGATTCCGACTTCACGGAGTCGAGTTGCAGACTCCGATCCGGACTACGACGCACTTTATGAGGTCCGCTTGCTCTCGCGAGGT
>NZ_SOYS01000028.1 GCF_011808225.1 Cedecea colo
ATTGGCGTCAGAGTCAATGTGCAGTGCCAAATCATTATCGGCAAAGAAGTCGCAGACGTCTGCAATGCGCTTAAAAAGCTTGTTGCCGGTAAACAGACTACCGGCGATCGGCTCCCCACCAGGAAGAAATGGGGAGCGGTCATTGTCGATTTCGTGATTAGCGTTTTCCAGCCGCTCGTTCCTGCGATTGCCGGAGGCGGGGTCCTGAAATCATTGCTGATTATCCTCGATATGGTGGGATGGTTAAGCAAAGACACTTCCACATATAAAGTGCTGGACAGCATCGGCACCGCGCCGATTTACTTTCTGCCTCTGCTTGTTGCCATCACCACGGCGACGAAGCTTAAAGTCAATGTCCTCCTGGCCGTGTCTGCGGTATCAGTGCTGATCCTGCCTTCTCTGACAGCAATGATGACCAAAGGCACAACGTTCCTGATGTTTGACATCCAGAACATCCCTTATGCCACGCAGGTATTTCCGGCCATTCTTTGCGTACTCTTTTATGCGCAAACGGAAAAGTTCTTYAACCGYTACTCACCCAGTGCGCTGAAAACTTTTCTGGCGCCGATGATGTCGCTGCTGGTGACGGTACCGGTCACATTGCTTTTTCTCGGGCCGTTAGGTTACGAGCTGGGATCAGCACTCGCGACAGCGATCCTCTGGCTGTATGGCAAATTCGGTTTTGTTGCCACAGCAGTGCTTGCCGGTGCTCTGCCTTTTATCGTGGCAGCCGGGATGCACAAGCCTTTGCTGCCCTATGCCGTAGCTGCCATGGGTCAGTTCGGACGCGAGACGTTATATCTGCCTGCATCGCTGGCTCATAACATTGCCGAAGCCGGTGCCTGCCTTGCCATTACGATTAAAAGCAAAGACAAAAGCATGAAATCCACTGCGCTCTCATCCGG
>NZ_SOYS01000029.1 GCF_011808225.1 Cedecea colo
ACTCTTCCATCCACAAAGAACAGTCAGATGCTCAGGCTGAGATCCGCCGACTCCAGAAGGAACTGAAGCGGGTTACTGACGAACGGGATATATTAAAAAAAGCCGCGGCGTACTTCGCAAAGCTGTCCGACTGAGGTACGCCTTTATCCGTGACAACATCTGTTGCTGGCCTGTTCGTCTGCTCTGTCGGGTGCTGGATGTTCATCCGGGTGGGTTTTACGCCTGGCTTCAGCAGCCGTATTCACCACGGCATCAGGCGGATTTGAGGCTAACAGGACAAATCAAACAGTTCTGGCTGGWGTCCGGTTGCGTTTATGGCTATCGCAAGATCCATCTCGGCCTGCGAGATAGCGGGCAACAATGCGGGATTAAYCGGGTCTGGCGGCTGATGAAGCGTGCCGGAATAAAGGCTCAGGTCGGGTACCGAAGCCCACGGGCACGCAAAGGAGAAGCCAGTATAGTTACMCCCGACAGGCTCCAGCGACAGTTCAATCCAGATGCACCGGATGAACGTYGGGTAACGGACATAACTACATCCGAACTCACGAAGGCTGGCTGTATCTGGCCGTGGTTGTTGACCTGTTCTCGCGCAAAGTTATTGGCTGGTCAATGCAATCCCGGATGACAAAAGATATTGTCCTGAATGCGCTTCTGATGGCCGTGTGGAGACGCAATCCTCAAAAACAGGTGCTGGTTCATTCTGATCAAGGCAGTCAGTACACAAGCCACGAGTGGCAGTCGTTCCTGAAATCACATGGACTGGAGGGCAGTATGAGCCGTCGTGGTAACTGCCATGACAACGCAGTTGCAGAAAGTTTTTTCCAGCTACT
>NZ_SOYS01000030.1 GCF_011808225.1 Cedecea colo
ACCTCGCGAGAGCAAGCGGACCTCATAAAGTGCGTCGTAGTCCGGATCGGAGTCTGCAACTCGACTCCGTGAAGTCGGAATCGCTAGTAATCGTGGATCAGAATGCCACGGTGAATACGTTCCCGGGCCTTGTACACACCGCCCGTCACACCATGGGAGTGGGTTGCAAAAGAAGTAGGTAGCTTAACCTCCGGGAGGGCGCTTACCACTTTGTGATTCATGACTGGGGTGAAGTCGTAACAAGGTAACCGTAGGGGAACCTGCGGTTGGATCACCTCCTTACCTTAAAGATACGAACCCGCGCAGTGCCCACACAGATTGTCTGATAGATGTAAAGAAGCAAGGCGTCTTGCGATTGAGACTTCAGTGTCCCCTTCGTCTAGAGGCCCAGGACACCGCCCTTTCACGGCGGTAACAGGGGTTCGAATCCCCTAGGGGACGCCACTTGCTGGTATGTGAGTGAAAGTTGCGTGCCGATATATCTCAAAACTGATTCTCAGGAATCACGTTTGAGATATGTGCTCTTTAAAAATCCGGAACAAGCTGAAAATTGAAACGACACGCCGTTTCCTTTCTCCGTAATAAGAAAGGAARAKRCGGTGTGTCAGAGTCTCTCAAATTTTCGCAACGCGAACKGTCTTACGAGACATCTTCGGGTTGTGAGGTTAAGCGACCAAGCGTACACGGTGGATGCCCTGGCAGTCAGAGGCGATGAAGGACGTGCTAATCTGCGATAAGCGCCGGTAAGGTGATATGAACCGTTATAACCGGCGATTTCCGAATGGGGAAACCCAGTGCAATCCGTTGCACTATCGTTA
>NZ_SOYS01000004.1 GCF_011808225.1 Cedecea colo
GAGCCGTTACCTCACCAACTGGCTAATCCCATCTGGGCACATCTGATGGCAAGAGGCCCGAAGGTCCCCCTCTTTGGTCTTGCGACGTTATGCGGTATTAGCCACCGTTTCCAGTGGTTATCCCCCGCCATCAGGCAGTTTCCCAGACATTACTCACCCGTCCGCCACTCGTCAGCAAAGCAGCAAGCTGCTTCCTGTTACCGTCCGACTTGCATGTGTTAGGCCTGCCGCCAGCGTTCAATCTGAGCCATGATCAAACTCTTCAATTAAAAGTCTGATGTGCTGCAACTCGTGCAGCGATGCTCAAAGATTACTTTCAAATAATTCACTTAAATGAATTACTGTCTGGTCACTCTTCAAGGCTTGATATTTTTTTGCACCCGAAGATGCTGAGATATCAACCCTGCGAGTGCCCACACAGATTGTCTGATAAATTGTTAAAGAGCGGTGCAATCAGCGGCTCAGCCTGCTGTTGCGAGGTGGCGTATATTACGCTTTCCTCTTTCAGAGTCAAGCGTTTATTTTCGCTTTCGTCTGCCTGACGGGCCGGTTTGTAAGCCGTTGTGCCGTGTCAGTGGAGGCGCAGTATAGGGATTTTTCGGAACGTGACAACCCCTATTTTCAAAATAATTTTCAATCGCGCATTTTTTAATCGTTACGCCGATTTTTGACGCGTTTTAATCGCTTCTGGCAGGTCAGCAAGGCTATTAATGACAAAATCCGCCGCGGACTCACCTTCTTCAGTTACCGGCTTGCCGCTACGTACCAGCACTTTTGTTCCTACCTGCGCAGCGGCTGCCGCCTGCATGTCTTCAACTTTGTCGCCCACCATATAAGAAGAGGCCATATCGATGTGAAGATACTCAGCGGCGGACAACAGCATGCCCGGTTGCGGTTTGCGGCAGTCGCAGGACTGACGAAACTCTTCTATTACTGCTTCCGGATGGTGCGGGCAATAATAGATACCATCGAGATCCACTCCACGGTCAGCCAAAGACCAGTCCATCCATTCGGTCAGATTTTCAAAAGCATCTTCCGTGAACATGCCGCGGGCGATGCCCGACTGGTTGGTGACCAGCACCAACGCATAGCCCATTTCTTTTAATTCACGCATAGCGTCGATCACGCCATCGATAAATTCAAACTGGTCGACTTCATGGACGTAACCATGATCGACATTAATAGTGCCATCGCGGTCGAGAAAAATAGCGGGTACGGACTGTGCCACCTGGAAACTCCTGATACGGGATTATTGCCCTTAGTATCGCATGATTTAGAGGACGGGTGAGAATAGAGCATCACACCCTGATTGATTTAGACGTCTGGATGCCTTAACATCCATATCGATGACGAACATTACCCGTTATCGGCAGTAGAAAATGCCACGGCTAACTCTTATACGATAATAAATAACCTAATGATTAAACTTTCAAACATCACCAAAGTGTTTCAGCAAGGGAACCGCACCATACAGGCGTTGAATAACGTCAGTCTGCACGTTCCTGCTGGACAAATTTATGGCGTGATTGGCGCATCCGGCGCGGGTAAGAGTACCTTGATCCGTTGCGTGAACCTGCTGGAGCGTCCAACGCAAGGCTCCGTACTGGTTGATGGCCAGGAGCTGACGACGCTGTCTGAAGGTCAACTGACGAAAGCTCGCCGCCAGATTGGCATGATCTTCCAGCACTTTAACTTACTCTCGTCCCGCACAGTTTTCGGCAACGTAGCCTTACCGCTGGAGCTCGACAATACGCCGCGCGAAGAAGTTAAGCGTCGCGTTACCGAGCTTTTGGATCTCGTCGGCTTAAGCGAAAAGCATGACGTCTATCCGGCTAACCTTTCTGGCGGGCAAAAACAGCGTGTAGCCATCGCGCGTGCGCTGGCCAGCAATCCTAAAGTGTTGCTGTGCGATGAAGCCACCAGCGCGCTTGACCCTGCCACTACCCGTTCCATTCTCGAATTACTGAAAGACATTAATCGTCGTCTTGGCATAACCATCCTGCTTATCACCCACGAAATGGACGTGGTGAAGCGTATCTGTGACTGCGTAGCCGTTATCAGCGACGGCGAGCTAATAGAGCAGGATACCGTAAGCGAAGTGTTCTCTCATCCGAAGACCCCGCTGGCGCAGCAGTTTATTCAGTCCACCCTCCACCTGGATATTCCGGAAGATTATGCTCAACGCCTGAGCGCAGAAAAGCGCGATAAAACTGTTCCCTTATTGCGTCTGGAATTTACCGGTCAGTCGGTTGATGCACCTTTACTTTCCGAGACAGCCCGCACCTTCAATGTAAACAGCAACATTATTAGTGCGCAGATGGATTATGCCGGTGGCGTGAAGTTCGGCATCATGCTGTGCGAAATGCATGGTGAACATCACAACACGGAAGCCGCCATCGCCTGGCTGCAGGAACAACATGTAAAAGTAGAGGTGCTGGGTTATGTCTGAGCCAATGATGTGGTTACTTCTTAAAGGCGTCTATGAAACGCTGGCGATGACCTTTGTGTCCGGCTTCTTTGGTTTTGTTATCGGCCTGCCGGTAGGCGTGCTGCTTTATATTACGCGTCCGGGACAGATTAGCGCGAACGTGAAACTCTACCGCGCTATGTCAGCGCTGGTGAATATCTTCCGCTCCATTCCTTTCATCATCTTGCTGGTATGGATGATTCCTTTTACCCGCGCGATAGTCGGGACTTCCATCGGCCTGCAGGCTGCTATTGTGCCGCTGACCGTGGGCGCTGCGCCTTTCATCGCACGTATGGTGGAGAATGCGCTGCTGGAAATTCCATCGGGCCTGATTGAAGCATCCCGCGCTATGGGGGCGACGCCTATGCAGATTATCCGCAAAGTTCTGCTGCCTGAAGCGCTGCCGGGCCTGGTCAATGCGGCCACTATCACCTTGATTACGCTGGTAGGTTACTCTGCTATGGGCGGTGCGGTTGGCGCCGGCGGCTTAGGCCAGATTGGTTATCAGTATGGTTATATCGGTTATAACGCTACCGTGATGAATACGGTATTAGTGTTACTGGTGGTATTAGTGTATTTAATTCAGCTATCTGGCGATCGTATCGTCCGGACTGTTACTCACAAATAAGACGTTCAACACAACATCGTTTTTACTCAAGTAAGGAAGGGATATGTCTTTTAAATTTAAAACCTTTGCGGCGGTTGGTGCTTTGATTGGTTCACTGGCTCTGGTGGGTTGTGGTCAGGATGAAAAAGATCCAAACCATATTAAAGTTGGCGTTATTGTGGGTGCTGAACAGCAGGTTGCTGAAGTGGCGCAGAAAGTTGCCAAAGAGAAGTATGGTCTCGACGTTGAGCTGGTGACCTTCAACGATTACGTGCTGCCAAACGAAGCGCTGAGCAAAGGCGATATCGACGCTAACGCCTTCCAGCACAAACCATACCTCGATCAGCAGATCAAAGATCGCGGCTACAAGCTGGTGCCCGTTGGCAATACTTTCGTTTACCCGATTGCCGGCTACTCCAAAAAAATCAAATCCCTGGATGAACTGCAAAACGGCGCACAGGTAGCCTTGCCAAACGACCCAACTAACCTTGGCCGTTCCCTGCTGCTGCTGCAAAAACAAGGGCTGATTAAGCTGAAAGACGGCGTGGGTCTGCTGCCAACCGTACTGGACGTCACCGAGAATCCAAAAAATGTGAAGCTGGTTGAGCTGGAAGCGCCTCAGCTGCCACGTTCCCTTGACGATGCCCAGATTGCGCTGGCGGTTATCAACACCACTTATGCAAGCCAGATTGGCCTGACTCCAGCGAAAGACGGTATCTTTGTGGAAGATAAAGATTCTCCATATGTGAATCTGGTGGTGGCTCGCGAAGACAACAAAGACGCAGAAAACGTGAAAAAATTCGTTGAGGCTTACCAGTCTGACGAAGTTTATGAAGCGGCAAATAAAATCTTCAACGGCGGTGCGGTTAAAGGCTGGTAAATTTCCCTTTCACTCTTTTTACGTAAATAATCTAAGACGGGCTCATGCCCGTCTTGTTATTTTTGCAAGAGCTTGATTCAATATTCCCGATTTATCATTCATTGAGGAAAAATTATGCGTGCTTTACCGATCTGTTTATTAGCAGTCATACTGAGCGGCTGTTCTATGCTAAACAGATCCCCCGTTGAACCCGTTCAAAGCACTGCAACACCAGCGAAAGCTGAGCCTGCTAAGCCTAAAGCGCCGCGCCCGGCTCCGGTAAAAATTTATACCAATGCAGAAGATTTGGTCGGTAAGCCATTCCGCGATCTGGGCGAAGTCAGCGGAGAATCCTGCCAGGCAAGCAATCAGGACTCCCCGCCGAATATCCCAACCGCACGTAAGCGTCTGCAAATTAACGCATCAAAAATGAAAGCGAACGCGGTACTGTTGCACAGCTGCGACGTTACCAGCGGTACGCCAGGCTGCTATCGCCAGGCGGTTTGCGTTGGTTCTGCGCTGAATGTTTCGGCGAAATGACAGCATTCGCCTTTGAACAGATTGGCGTAATCCGCTCCCCGTACAAAGAGAAGTTTGCCGTTCCGCGCCAGCCAGGCCTGGTTGCGGACGGAGGCGGCGAACTCCATTTGCTGCCACCTTTCAATCTGGCCGATGCCGTGCGCGGCCTGGAAGGCTTTAGCCATCTATGGTTGTTATTTGTCTTCCACCAGACGATGGAAGGCGGATGGCGTCCCACCGTGCGCCCACCCCGTCTTGGCGGCAATGCGCGTATGGGCGTCTTTGCTACGCGCTCAACCTTCCGCCCTAATCCTATTGGCATGTCGCTGGTAGAGCTGAAAGGCATTCGCTGTGAGAAAAACCAGCTGATTCTGGACCTCGGCAGCCTGGATTTAGTTGATGGCACGCCGATAGTCGATATCAAGCCCTATCTGCCGTTTGCCGAAGCATTACCTCAGGCCGTTGCGGGCTATGCCCAGGCCGCACCCGTTGCGGATATGCCGGTTTATTTCACCACCGATGTGCAGCAACAATTAGCCAGGCTGGATAATATCTGGCCGAATATTACGCGCTTTATTCAACAGGTATTGGCCCAGGATCCTCGTCCAGCTTATCGTAAGGGCGAAGACGCGGGTAAAATCTATGCCGTACTGCTGCTTGATTTCAATGTGCGCTGGCGCGTGACGGAGCGGGGTTTTGAAGTGTTTGCCGTTGAAGAACGCTAATTTATCGCCCCTCTCTTTTGACATCCCTGCCACACTGGTAAACTAAACCACTTTTTTGAAGCAGGCTGCTTTGCAGCCGGTTAACAGCCGTTCAAATGGAACCGTAACAACATGCGTACTAGCCAATATCTGCTCTCCACTCTGAAGGAGACACCTGCCGACGCCGAAGTCATCAGTCATCAGCTGATGCTGCGCGCCGGGATGATCCGCAAACTCGCCTCCGGCTTATATACCTGGTTGCCGACCGGTTTGCGCGTCCTGAAAAAAGTCGAAAATATCGTGCGTGAAGAGATGAACAACGCCGGTGCCATCGAGATGTGCATGCCCGTTGTTCAACCCGCCGATCTGTGGCAGGAGAGCGGTCGTTGGGAACAGTACGGCCCGGAACTGCTGCGTTTTGTCGATCGTGGCGATCGTCCGTTTGTGCTCGGCCCAACGCACGAAGAAGTCATCACCGACCTGATTCGTAACGAGCTGAGCTCTTACAAACAGCTACCGCTGAACTTCTTCCAGATCCAGACCAAGTTCCGTGACGAAGTGCGCCCACGCTTCGGCGTCATGCGCTCCCGCGAATTCCTGATGAAAGATGCTTACTCTTTCCATACTACGCAGGAATCTTTGCAGGAAACTTACGATGCGATGTACCAGGCCTACAGCAAAATCTTTACCCGCATGGGTCTGGATTTCCGCGCTGTGGAAGCGGATACCGGTTCCATCGGCGGCAGCGCATCTCATGAGTTCCAGGTGCTGGCGCAGAGCGGCGAAGATGACGTTATCTTCTCTACAGAATCCGATTACGCCGCCAACATCGAATTTGCAGAAGCGGTGGCGCCTGCTGGCGGCCGTGCAGCGCCAACGGTAGAAATGACGCAGATCGATACTCCGAATGCGAAAACCATCGCGGACCTGGTTGAGCAGTTCAATCTGCCGGTTGAGAAAACCGTAAAAACGCTGCTGGTCAAAGCGACCGAAGGCAGCGCTTATCCCCTGGTCGCGCTGTTGGTTCGCGGCGATCATGAGCTGAACGAAGTGAAAGCAGAAAAACTGCCGCAGGTAGCAAGCCCGCTGACCTTCGCCACTGAAGCAGAAATCCGCGCCGTGGCTAACGCGGGTCCGGGTTCTCTTGGTCCGGTAAATCTGCCGATTCCGGTAGTGATTGACCGCACCGTAGCCGCGATGAGCGATTTCGCCGCTGGCGCAAACATCGACGGCAAACACTTCGTGGGCATTAACTGGGAGCGCGACGTAGCTCTGCCGCAGGTTGCGGATATCCGTAACGTGGTGGAAGGCGATCCAAGCCCGGACGGCAAAGGCACTCTGCTGATTAAACGCGGTATCGAAGTGGGACATATCTTCCAGCTCGGCAGCAAGTATTCCGAAGCGATGAAAGCGTCCGTGCAGGGCGAAGATGGCCGTAACCAGACGCTGACCATGGGCTGCTACGGTATCGGCGTGACGCGCGTTGTCGCTGCCGCCATCGAGCAGAACAACGACGAGCGCGGCATTCTGTGGCCGGACGCCATCGCACCGTTCCAGGTCGCTATCCTGCCAATGAACATGCATAAGTCTTTCCGCGTGAAAGAGCTGGCGGAAGAACTTTATTCCACCCTGCGCGCTAAAGGCATTGACGTGCTGATGGACGACCGTAAAGAGCGCCCGGGCGTAATGTTTGCGGATATGGAACTGATCGGTATTCCACATACCGTGGTTATCGGTGACCGCAATCTCGACAGCGAAGAAGTTGAATACAAAAACCGCCGCGTCGGTGAGAAGCAGATGATCAAAACCGGCGAAATCATTGATTTCCTGCTGGGTCAGATCCAACGCTGAGCTTTCTCTTGCCCATAAAAATGCCCTGCTTTTGCAGGGCATTTTAGAGTGCTGATAAAGAAGGAGAAAGCGTAACTTTTCCTTCTTTGTGGTTACCAGCCGGAAATCAATGCCTTGATTTTGCTTATTTTTTATTCGGTGGCATACGTTCAGCCTGTGCTGGTTGAGAGTTTGTCATCAGTCTGAAATGCCCTGCTTTTGCAGGGCGTTTTTTATTAGTCGGCACAATTTTTACCAGCTTCGAACCTGGCCGATTTATCCGCCACCAGCGTTTTTTGCAGCTCGCCGCTGTCCGGCGACGCCTGAAGCGTAAAGTGCGCTTCAATCTTTAACAGCACCGGCTGCATATCTTTGCCGCGGGCCGCAGCGTAACCGCGTTCAAGTTCCGCATTGCTGGCCACCGCAAAGGTGCGTCCTGTGGCGCAATCCTGGAAAATCGCCGCGTCAGCCATGTATTTATACATCCCTTTCATCGCCATTGGCGTAGCGGGCAAAGCGTCGTTTGTTGGTTTCAGCGTGTAGTCAAACTGTGACGCAATGGGATTCCCCTCGCGGCCGAGCATCTCCAGGCCGTCGGCCTGCGGACGAAAATAGAGCTTTTCGCCGTCGCTTTCTGTCAGCACCAGCTTATCCGCCGTGCGCGCCCAGCTACCATAAGAGGCAAATACCGCAGGTGATTTTGCGCCCTGATAACGCTGGTTCATTACCCAACTGCCGTCCTTCTCAAGAAATAATGAGGTTTCGATACCTTCGCAATCTGCACAGGGTAGCAGGCCCTTATAGCTCTGCTGCATCGGTTTTAATTCGGCGGCCTGCGTGGGTTGCAGCGTCTGCACTTCGGCACGATTGTTACAGCCAAAGAGGGCAAAAAGGCTACAGACTGCCGCCGCTGATAATAAAAGTTTTTTCACCATCTATTCCTTATGCTGGTTATCTCTGGCCCCTTTTCACTCGGGGCGACGAACTTTGCCGCGCAGCGATTTCGTGGTTGATTTTTGTGCTTTAGATGCCAGACGCCGCTCTTTTGAAGCCCGCGTCGGCCTGGTTGCCCGACGGCTTTTTTGCTCGGCGGTTAATTCCTTGATCAAGGAGACCAGGCGGGCAACGGCGGCTTCACGGTTCATCTCCTGGCTGCGATATTCCTGCGCCTTGATCACTACCACGCCATCGGGCGTGATCAGATGGTGGCTCGCCGCCAGCAGCCGTTCTTTGTAATACTCCGGCAAGCTGGAAGCCCGGATGTCAAAACGCAGATGAATAGCCGTTGAGGTTTTATTCACATGCTGACCGCCCGCCCCCTGCGCCCGGATAGCCGTAATCGTTACTTCTTGATCGGGTATTTCAACCGTTCGGGAAACGCTAATCATTAATGGCGAAGCCATGCGGTAAAGTGTATTTCAACGTTGTTTTCGGCATCCGACAGCCAAATTGCGCCATCCTGGATGGTCGCCTGCAAATTCATGCTGCGCGTGCCGAACTCGCTTAACTTCGCCAGTTGCTCATCGTCCAGATACCAGATGCTGAGGTTTTTAAACTGGCTCAGTTTGTTCTGATTTTGCTGCCACCATATTTCAGCCGCACGACTATTGTAGGTAAACAGCGCCACTTCCGCCGACTGGCTGCAGGCTTTTTTCACCCGCCGCTCTTCCGGCAGACCCAGCTCAATCCACAGATCGATACCCAAATGATCGTTGTGCTGCCAAATCTCAGGCTCTTCTTCCGCACTTAAACCACGGGAAAATTGCAGACGCTCGTCCGCATATTTAATCCACGCCAGCAGGCGTAGCATCATGCGTTCTTGCGTTTCAGATGGATGGCGCGCCAGCGTCAGGTTGCTATCCAGGAACTTGTTGCGATCGAGATCGGCAACGTTCACCATCGCTTTGTAGATTGTCGCTTTTAACGCCATCACACTTCTCCAGATTTATTTGGCGTTCATTGTAGCGAAAACCCCGCTAAAACGCTGTTATCTATTCATCAGCGCAGGTATTTACGCTGCTGATATCGGTTTCATGCCTGTGGTATAGTCACCTTGCTAAACAGAGTTTATCTTCGTAGGCTTAAGTTCCATCCACGATTAAGTCTGAAGTCGAGACTCTGACAGGAGGGCGTGTGGAAAAGTATTGTGAACTGGTTCGACAGCGCTATGCGGAGATCGCAAGCGGTGATTTAGGTTACATTCCGGATGCATTAGGCTGCGTCCTTAAGGTACTGGATGAAGTGGCCTGTAACGAAGCACAGCCAGAATCTATCAGGGAACAGGCGGCGTATGCTGCCGCGAACTTACTGGTGAGCGATTATGTCTTTGAATGATACCTATCAACCCATCAATTGTGATGACTATGACAATCTCGAACTCGCCTGCCAGCATCACCTGTTACTGACGCTGGAACTGAAGAGCGGAGAGGTTTTAAAGGCGAAAGCAAGCGACCTGGTGTCTCGTAAAAACGTCGAATATTTGATTATTGATGATGCGGGTAGCACGCGTGAAGTTCGGCTCGATAAAATCACCAGCTTCAGTCACCCTGAAATTGGAACCGTCGTCGTTAGCGAAGAATGATCCTGACGCGATAGATGCAAATGGGCAGCCACCGGCTGCCCGTTTTTTTATGGTTTCATGGAAGAATAATACGCGGCAAGGTTGCTGATATCCTCGTCGGACAGGCCGCTGATGTAGGCCTTCATGATTTCCGCCTGCCCGCCGCTACGCTCGCCTTTCTTGTATGCCTGAAGCGCATGCTCAAGGTATTTTTCGTTTTGTCCGGCAAGGTTCGGGTACACAGGCACGGAAGCCTTACCGTTCGCGCCGTGACAGGCCACGCACATCACGGCTTTTTGCTCGCCCGCTTGCGCATCGCCGTTTGCAAGCGCGGGTAAACTACACATCATCAGCCCAATCAGGGTAATCGCTCGTTTCACTGCTGTTTCTCCTTTTGCCAGTCTATATGCCAGCATGATCGATCCGTTGCCTGCCCCTCGCGGGTGACAAAAATGCCCGGAGCGGTAATTAACTGCTCGCCATAAAATACCAGCGGGGTGATATTGCGCTGCCATGAAGGGATCTGCAACTCCTGCCAGATTTTCTTCAGGTTTCTGCCACGTTCGCGCCCGACGATATGGTGATTACCGCTTGCTTTAAAACGGATAGTGACCGCTTCGTCATGACCAGGGGCTCGAACAGCCTGCCCGTCAGCGCTAAGTTTCAACGTGCCAAGGCCCGCAGGAAGGTGCAGCGGAGCGTAAGGCGCCAACCAGTGCACTACAGCATCGCCCTGCCCGTCCAGCAATGGCACCCAGTAAAGCGCTTCCTGAAAACGACGGACTTCGTAATGGCCAAACTTCAGGCGAGGATTCGCATCCTCGCGGCTGGACGCAACCTCATCCCAGACGCGCTGTAAGGCGGCCCGTGAAGGCATGGCCGCTTTATGAAAAGCAAACCAGCGTCGCAGAAGCGCTGCCCGGCGAGCTTCGCTCAGGCCGGTTAACGGTGCGATACGCAAAGCGCCATCGTCCTGCAACAGTGCGGAAAGCTGCTCCGCCAGCAGTTCATCCAGCAGCGCCTCCTGCTCGCCGCAAAGCTCGGCGCTGCGGGCTACGCTGCGGGTAAAATGCGGCCAGCGCTGCTGTAAAACAGGCACAACGCGCAGCCGCAGGAAGTTTCTGTCGTAAGCGTCGTCCTGATTGCTCTCATCCTCAATCCACGTTAGCTGATGAGTTTTTGCCCATTCTTCTAACGCTGCGCGGCTCTTACCAAGCAGCGGGCGCAACAGCGTCGTTCCCGCAAAACCAAGCTTTGTCGGCATTGCCGCAAGACCAGCCGGGCCGCTGCCGCGTTTAAGCGCCAGCAAAAACGTTTCGCACTGATCGTCAAGGTGCTGGGCAGTTAACAGCGCTTCGCCCGGCCGCAGTTCAGCAGTTAACGCCTGATAGCGGGCCGCACGCGCCTGCGCTTCAATACCTTTTCCGTCATCCGCCAGATGCACATAAGCCACTTCAAGAGGAACGTTCCACTGCGCGCAAAGCCGCTCGCAGTGGCTCACCCATTCATTAGCATGAGGACTGATCCCATGATGAATATGCATGGCGCGCAGTTGCAGATCGGGGGTGACAGTTTCACGCAGCGTAACCAGCTGATGCAGCAAAACCGTGGAGTCCAGCCCACCGCTAAACGCCACCAGCAGATTGCGGTGCGGATGAAGTAGTGACAGTAATGGGTGGAGATCCATAATCAGTAATTTACGTGAGGGTTTGCCCGGCACGTTACCGGGCAACGACGAGAGAGGCAAGCGTTACTGCTGGTAAAGTTCCAGCGGCAGGCCGTCAGGATCGGCAAAAAAGGTGAATCGCTTATCGGTAAAGGGATCGATGCGAACGGGTTCGCAGGTTACGCCATGCTTTTCCAGATGCGCAATTGCCTGATCGAGATCTGCAACGCTAAATGCCAGATGGCGCAGACCACATGCTTCCGGGCGGCTTGGGCGCGCAGGTGGGAACGGGAAGGAAAAAAGCTCGATGACATACTGGCCGTTTAACGCCAGATCGCCTTTCCAGGAATCCCGCTCCTCGCGGTACGCTTCCGCCTGCAGCGTAAAGCCCAGAATATCGCAGTAAAACTGCTTACTGCTTTGATAATCCGAAGCGATAATGGCGATGTGATGAACCTGCTTTAAACCCAGCATATATACTCCTTTGTCTTTGTTGCACGGTAACCACCATGCCACGGCAAATCAAGGCGCTATACCGCTTTTAAGACTCGTACCCGGTATATGCCATCCTCTCCAAGCGTCGCGCCATGAATATCGGTTTCAAAGCCGGGATAATGCTCGCCTACCGAACAGAGCATTAGCAGAAAATCCAGCACCGCACGGCTTTCGTTGGTGATCATCTCACCCGGCATCACGACCGGCACGCCCGGCGGATAAGGCAGTATCATGTTGGCAGAAACCCGGTTGAGCAACTCCTCGATCTCGACCGTTTCCACGTTACCTTTTACCTGCTGTTGATAAGCCTGATGCGGCGTTAGCTTCATCTCAGGCAGGACGTCAAACGCCCGCAGCATTAAGTCCGGCAAATTATGCTGTTTGATGAGCTTATGAATCCCCTGGGCAAGGTCCTGAATACGCATATTGCGGTAGAAGTCAGGATCTTCGGCATAGAGATCCGGCAGCATATTTCTGACCCGCAGATTGAGATCGTAGGCGCGTTTAAATTCGGTCAGGCCGCGTAGCAGGCTAAGCGCTTTGGTTTTATCGATACCGATGCTAAAGAGGAACAGCAGGTTGTATGGCCCGGTCTTTTCCACCACCACGCCGCGCTCGTCGAGAAACTTCGCCACCAGCGCTGCCGGAATGCCTTCCTCAGCCATGCTACCCAGCTCGTTCATACCGGGCGTAAGAATAGTGACTTTAATCGGATCGAGATACATATGATCGTCATCGGCATCTTTAAAGCCATGCCAGTCTTCTTCACCGGGTGAGATTGGCCAGCAGGCGGCTTCGTCGATGTATTCCGGCTGCCAGATATCGAAGAACCAATCCTCCGACTCTTCACGCAGGCGCTGAACCTCACGGCGAAAATGCAGCGCACGCTCCACGGAGCGGTTAATCAAACGCTTGCCGGGATTGCCGCGTAGCATGGCGGCTGCCGTTTCTATGGATGCCACCAGCGGATAGCTCGGCGAAGTGGTGGTGTGCATCATGTAGGCTTCATTAAAGGTTTGCTCGTCATAATCGCCTTTAATGTGAATCAGAGAAGCCTGCGAAAGCGCCGCCAGTAATTTGTGAGTGGACTGCGTTTCATAGAAAACTTTGCCCGCTACTCGTTCGCCGCTCATGCCGCTTTTGCCCTGATAAATCGGATGAAAATTGGTATAGGGAACCCAGGCGGAATCAAAGTGGATTGAAGGAACGTCCAGCGTATGCTTAATAAATTCGGTGTTGTAGAGCAGGCCGTCATAAGTCGAATTGGTGATGACGGCATGTACCGGCCAGCGGGCATCTTTCGTGGCGGCCACTTTCTCTTCAATGCTCTCGCGCAGGAATTCGCGTTTCGGAATGCCGCCCAGAATACCCAAAGCGTTACGCGTGGGCTTGAGCCAGATGGGCACCAGGTCGGTCATCATCAGCAGATGCGTCAGCGATTTATGGCAGTTGCGGTCAATTAAAACGGTGCTGCCAGAAGGCGCGGCGTACATCCCGACAATTTTGTTCGAGGTGGATGTGCCGTTGGTCACCATATAGCTTTGCTCCGCCCCAAAGGTGCGGGCAATATACTCTTCGGCTTCCAGATGCGGGCCGGTATGGTCGAGCAATGAACCCAGCTCGGTTACTGAAATAGACACATCTGCTTTTAAGATATTTCCACCAAAGAAGTCGTAGAACAGGCAGCCCACCGGGCTTTTCTGATAGGCCGTTCCCGCCATATGCCCCGGCGTACAGAACGTATACTTGCCTTCTTTAACGTAGGTGAACAGCGCTTTGGTTAAGGGCGGCGTGATGTTATCGAGATACTCATCGGTATATTGCCTGATACGCACGGCGATATCGTCCGCAGCGCTGAGAGCATATTCAAAGAACCACAGCGCCATGCGCATCTCGTTGACGCTGACATCCAGCGACGAGTGAGTATTGATAAAGGCGTAAAGCGGCAGGTACTCGTTAAGCAAATTAATTTCGCTGCACAAATCGAGGCTGTATTCATCCCAGTCGAAAATCACCCCGCAAATTCTTGGGTTGTGCTCGATGAGTTTCAGCAGATCGGTGCTGTTGGTCGGATAGATGAGCTGGAATCCCTGTTTCTCCAGCTGCTGATGCAGCTCTTTGATCGGCTCGTCTTTATAAAAAACGCCCTGCGGCCCCATGATGGCGATGATATTCACAGCTTACCTCCTGGCAAAAGTCTCAGGTAAGCATAGCGCAATGCGCTTTTGCGGGAGACGCCAGACGCAAAAAGGGCCGGAAAATCCGGCCCTTAAGGTCAAACTGGAGCAAGCAATCAGGCGTAGCCGTAGCTCATCAAACGCTGATAACGGCGGTTAAGCAGTTCGTCTTTGTTCAGTACATCCAGATCGGCGAGATCCGCCAGCAGCTGCGCTTTCAACGACGCGGCCATCACTTCAGGATTACGATGCGCGCCGCCCAGTGGTTCAGGGATAACGGTATCGACAAGCTTCAGCTCTTTCAGACGCGGGGCGATAATGCCCATCGCTTCTGCGGCAAGAGGGGCTTTATCAGCGCTCTTCCACAGAATGGAAGCACAGCCTTCCGGGGAGATAACGGAATAGGTGCTGTACTGCAGCATATTCACCTTATCGCCAACGCCAATCGCCAGCGCACCACCGGAACCGCCTTCGCCAATTACCGTACAGATGACCGGCACTTTCAGGCGAGACATTTCACGCAGGTTGCGGGCGATGGCTTCGGACTGGCCACGCTCTTCCGCGCCCACGCCCGGATAGGCGCCGGGGGTGTCGATGAAGGTAATGATTGGCATATTGAAACGCTCAGCCATCTCCATCAGGCGCAGCGCTTTACGGTAGCCTTCCGGTGCCGGCATCCCAAAGTTACGGCGGATTTTCTCTTTGGTTTCACGCCCTTTCTGGTGGCCAATGATCATTACCGGACGGCCATCAAGACGCGCAATGCCACCGACGATAGCTTTATCGTCAGCGTAGGCGCGGTCGCCCGCCAGTTCGTCAAACTCTTCAAAAGCGAGACGAAGGTAATCGAATGTATACGGGCGCTGTGGATGGCGCGCCAGTTGAGCAATTTGCCATGCTCCTAAATCTGCGAAGATTTTACGTGTCAGTTCTACGCTTTTTTCACGCAGACGCTGCACTTCTTCGTCCAGATTAATATCCAATTTTTCATCCTGACGGCTAACGGCGGTCAGGGAATCGATTTTCGCTTCCAGCTCTGCAATCGGCTGTTCGAAATCAAGGAAATTCAGACTCATAGTATTCCTGTTTTAGTCAAACTCCAGTTCCACCTGCTCTGACTCTGGCAGCGTTCTCAGCTTCCAGTTCAGTCGTTTAGAGCCGGAAGAACATCAATCACACCCCAGTACCATTCCACCTGCTCCGAACCTGGCAGCGTTCTCAGCTTCCAGTTCAGACGCTTAGAGCCGGAAGAACATCAATCAAATTCCAGTTCCACCTGCTCTGACCCTATCAGACTACGCAAATCGTTAAGTAAACGATCGCTGGGTGAGACACGCCATGCTGCGCCAAAGCGCAACCGCGCACGTGCATCTTCCCGCTGATAGTAGAGATGTACCGGAATTGTCCCCGAACGGTGGGGTTCCAGAGACTGACGGAGACGGTTTAAAAGCTGGTCATCAATTTGCCTGTCCGTCAGCGAGATAGCAAGCCCACGAGCATACTTTTCACGGGCTTCATCAATGTCCATCAATTCGCGAGCGGTCATTTTAAGGCCGCCGCTGAAATCATCAAAGCTGACCTGTCCGCTGACGATCAGGATACGGTCTTTTTCCAGCAGATGCTGGTACTTTTCTAACGCATCTGTGAATAACATCACTTCCAGACGACCGGAACGATCGTCGAGAGTACAGATGCCAATGCGATTGCCGCGCTTGGTAATCATTACCCGCGAAGCAATCACCAGACCCGCAGCCGTGGTCATTTTACCACGTTCTGTCGGGTGCATCTCTTTCAGGCGCATGCCGCCGACATAGCGCTCAATTTCTTTCAGATACTGGTTGATAGGGTGACCGGTAAGGTACAGCCCCAGCGTTTCGCGCTCGCCTTCCAGCACCGTGTGTTCTGGCCACGGAATTACGCTGGCATAGGATTGCTCAATTTGCTCCGGCTCTTCGGCCAGCACGCCAAACATATCCGCCTGGCCAATCGCTTCTGCTTTCGCATGCTGATCGGCGGCTTTCAGCGCATCGCCAAGCGCATTCATCAGCGCGGCGCGATGCGGCCCAAGCCTGTCGAACGCACCGGACATAATCAGTTTTTCCAGCACGCGCCGGTTCAGCTTCTTCGTATCTGTACGGGCACAGAGATCGAACAGCTCGCGGAAATAGCCGTCTGCGTTACGGGCTTCCAGTATCGCTTCTATTGGGCCTTCACCCACGCCTTTAATCGCGCCGATGCCGTAAACAATTTCGCCGTCGTCGTTAACGTGGAAATGGTACAAGCCGGAATTAATGTCCGGCGGCAGAATTTTGAGCCCCATCCGCCAGCATTCATCCACCAGGCCTACAACCTTCTCGGTGTTATCCATATCGGCGGTCATTACCGCCGCCATAAACTCTGCCGGATAGTGCGCCTTAAGCCACAGCGTCTGGTAGGAAACCAACGCATAGGCAGCGGAGTGGGATTTGTTAAACCCGTAACCGGCGAATTTTTCCACCAGGTCGAATATTTTTATCGCCAGCTCGCCGTCAATACCGTTGGCTTTGGCGCCGTCCTCGAAGCTCGACCGCTGCTTGGCCATCTCCTCCGGTTTCTTTTTCCCCATCGCACGACGCAGCATATCCGCGCCGCCGAGGGTATAACCGGAGAGCACCTGGGCTATCTGCATAACCTGTTCCTGATACAGGATAATGCCGTAGGTCGGCTCCAGCACCGGCTTCAGGCTTTCGTGCTGCCACTGAATATCAGGATAGGAAATCGCTTCGCGCCCGTGCTTACGGTCGATAAAGTTATCTACCATGCCGGACTGCAACGGACCCGGACGGAACAGGGCCACCAGTGCGATCATATCCTCAAAGCAGTCAGGCTGCAGGCGCTTGATCAGATCCTTCATGCCGCGAGATTCAAGCTGGAATACCGCGGTGGTTTCCGAGCGTTGCAGCATGTCGAAGCTTTTCTTATCGTCGAGCGGGATAGCCGCGATATCAATCGGCTCAAGCCCCTGTTTTGCCCGACGCGGGTTAATCATTTTCAACGCCCAGTCGATGATAGTGAGCGTACGCAAACCAAGGAAGTCAAACTTCACCAGGCCCGCGTATTCCACGTCGTTTTTATCGAACTGGGTGACCGGGTTTTGCCCTTGGTCGTCACAATAAAGCGGAGCGAAATCGGTGATTTTAGTCGGGGCGATAACTACGCCACCGGCGTGTTTACCGGCGTTACGCGTCACACCTTCCAGCTTGCGCGCCATGTCAATCAGCGCTTTGACTTCTTCGTCCGCGTCGTAGATCTCAGGCAGCTGGGGTTCGGCTTCGAAGGCCTTCGCAAGCGTCATGCCCGGATCGGGCGGGATCAGCTTAGAAATGCGATCGACAAATCCGTACGGATGGCCCAGCACGCGGCCCACGTCGCGGATAACCGCTTTCGCCGCCATGGTACCAAAGGTAATAATCTGCGATACCGCATCGCGACCGTACATTTCGGCAACGTGATCGATAACCCGATCGCGTTTTTCCATGCAGAAGTCGATGTCGAAGTCCGGCATCGACACACGTTCCGGGTTGAGGAAACGTTCGAACAGCAGGTCAAACTCCAGCGGATCCAGATCGGTGATTTTTAGCGCATAAGCCACAAGCGAGCCCGCACCAGAACCACGGCCCGGGCCTACGGGAACGCCGTTATCCTTCGACCACTGGATAAACTCCATCACGATCAGGAAGTAGCCAGGGAAACCCATCTGGTTGATAACCTGAAGTTCAATATCCAGACGTTCGTCATACGGTGGGCGCTTTTCGGCGCGTTCAGCCGGGTCCGGGAACAAGAATTCCAGCCGTTCTTCCAGCCCTTCTTTGGATTTTACAACCAGGAAATCTTCGGTGGTCATATTTCCGGTCGGGAACTGCGGCAGGAAGTATTCACCCAGCCTGACGGTGACGTTACAGCGGCGGGCAATCTCAACGCTGTTTTCTAATGCTTCCGGGATATCCGAGAACAGCTCGCACATCTCTTCTTCGCTACGCATGTATTGCTGCGTGGAATAGTTGCGCGGGCGTTTTGGATCGTCGAGCGTAAAGCCATCGTGGATGGCAACGCGGATTTCGTGTGCATCGAAGTCGGTGGCGTCAATAAAACGGACGTCGTTAGTCGCCACAACCGGCAGGCCGCGCTCTTCGGCAAGGGCAACCGCGGCATGCAGATAATTTTCTTCATCGGCACGGCCCGTACGGATCAGTTCCAGATAGAAGCGATCGGCAAAATGCTGCTGGTAGAATTCCAGGCACTGATCGACCTGAACATGATTTCCACGCAACAAGTTTTTGCCAATATCCCCCATCCGCCCGCCGGAAATCAGGATCAGCCCTTCGTTCAGCTCCGCAAGCCAGCCGCGATCGATAACCGGCCCCGCGGCGCCGTAGCCACGCTGATAGGCTTTAGAAATGAGTAACGTCAGGTTCTGGTAGCCGACATTGTTCGCGGCAAGCACGGTAAGATGGCTAAGCTCATCGCCCAGCAATTCATTGGCGACGTTAAAATCGGCGCCAATAATGGGTTTGATGCCGGCGCCATGGGCACCGCCATAAAACTTCACCAGGCCACACAGGTTGGTAAAATCGGTAATAGCTAAAGCCGGCATATTCAGCGCCGCGGCTTTTTTCATCAGCGGGCCGATTTTTGCCAGCCCATCAATCATGGAATAATCACTGTGCACCCGCAGGTGAACGAAACGTGGTTCAGCCATTTTTCATTCCGCTTAAATATGTACCAGATACCCGTAGATCAGGACGCCAGCCCAAGGGCCCGTTTGACCGGAGCAAAACTGCGACGATGGTGCTCAGTGGCACCGTGCTTTGCCAGCTTTTCGAGGTGAAAAGCCGTTGGGTAGCCCTTATGCTGGGCAAAACCGTACTGTGGAAAATTCAAATCCAGGGTCGCCATTTCGCGGTCGCGCGTGACTTTGGCAAGTATTGACGCGGCGCTTATCTCAGCAACCCGGCTATCTCCTTTTACTACTGCCAGCGAAGGCATGGGCAATGCAGGGCAGCGATTTCCATCGATGAGTACGTATTCCGGCGTAATGGCCAGGCCCGCAACGGCACGCTGCATAGCAAGCATGGTTGCGTGCAAAATATTTAGCCTGTCGATTTCTTCCGGTTCGGCGCGCCCAAGGCTCCAGGCGAGCGCTTTTTCAATGATTTCATCGTAGAGCGCATTACGTCTTTTTTCCGAAAGTTTCTTTGAATCTGCAAGACCGATAACAGGTTTTGTCGGATCGAGGATAACGGCGGCGGTGACGACAGCGCCAACCAGCGGGCCGCGGCCCACTTCATCCACACCCGCAACCAGATGCGCGTGCGGATAAATAAATTCTATCATTGGGCTAACTCCAGCACGGCGTCAGCCGCCTGAACGTCCGCATTACAGCGAATTTGTTCATGCAGGGCGCGGAAGGTGTCGTGCATTTGATGACTCTGCGCACCGTCTTCAAGCAGCGGTTCCAGGGCGGCCGCCAGCGCGACTGGTTCACACTCTTCCTGCAGCAGCTCTTTTACAAGCTCGCGACTGGCGAGGAGGTTAGGCAGAGACACATAATCGGTTTTCACCAGGCGCTTCGCCAGCCAGAAGGTGAACGGCTTCATGCGATAACCGACCACCATCGGGCATTTCGCCAGCATGCACTCAAGCGCCGCAGTGCCGGAAGCCAGCAACGCAGCGTCGCTTGCGACCATCGCCTCGCGCCCCATTCCGTCCAGCAAATGCACGTTCAGCTCGGGTGCGATTTCGGCTTTAATTTGCTCAAACTGTTCGCGTCTTTTGGCGTTCACCAGCGGCACGACAATTTCAAGATCCGGGAAGCGACGCCGAAGAAGCTGCGCGGTTCGCAGGAAATCGGCGCTTAGCATCTCAACTTCAGCACCGCGGCTGCCGGGCAGCAATGCCAGACATTTCACATCAGGGGATATGCCAAGCGTTGCGCGGGCGGCGTTTTTGTCAGGATCAAGCGGCATGGCATCGGCCATGGTATGACCGATAAAACGGCAGGGAACGTTAAACCTGTCATAAAACGCTTTTTCAAAAGGCAGGAAGGCGAGCACCAGATCGGTGGCTCTACCAATTTTGAAAACGCGTTTCTGGCGCCATGCCCAGACGGAAGGGCTGACGTAATGAATCGTGCGAATGCCCTGCTTTTTGAGATTGCCTTCCAGGGTGATATTAAAATCAGGCGCGTCGATACCGACGAACACATCTGGCTGCAACTCAGTAAAACGGCGGGTTAAATCAGCGCGAATATGCAACAAACGGCGCAGGCGGCCAAGCACTTCCACAATGCCCATTACCGCCAGCTCTTCCATTTCATACCAGGCTTCACAGCCTTCAGCCTGCATGCGCGGACCCGCAACACCCACAAAGCGGGCATCCGGGTGCTGCGCTTTCAGAGCGCGGATTAAACCTGCACCAAGAATATCGCCGGAAGTTTCTCCGGCGACCAGGGCAATTGTCAGGGGACGACCAGGCTTCATTTAACGGATCAGACCGCGCGTGGAGCGCGAAAAGAATTCAACAAATGCGTTAACTTCCGGATGCTGTTTAGCAAGCTCAGCGATTTCCGGTTTTGCCTCGTCGAGGGTTTTACCACTGCGGTACAGCAGCTTGTAAGCGTTGCGAATAGCGTGCAGCGCTTCTTTGCTGAAACCACGGCGTTTTAACCCTTCAAAATTGACGCCAAACGGCGTCGCGTGGTTGCCCTGCGCAATAACGTACGGCGGAACGTCCTGTGCTACGCCGGAGCAGCCGCCAACCATCACGTGCGCACCAATAATGCAGAACTGGTGCACCGCAGTCATGCCGCCGATGATCGCAAAATCATCGACAGAAACGTGGCCTGCAAGCGTTGCGTTATTCGCGAGGATACAGCGATTCCCGACGGTACAATCGTGCGCCACATGGGCGTTGATCATCAGCAGGTTATCGCTGCCCACCTTCGTCAAGCCACCGCCCTGTTCTGTTCCACGATGGATGGTGACGCTCTCGCGAATGCGGTTGCGATCGCCAATCTCCACGCGAGTGGGTTCACCTGCATATTTAAGATCCTGGTTAACTTCACCAATGGAGGCGAACTGGTAAATCTCGTTATCACGGCCAATGATCGTATGACCATTTACCACAACATGAGATTTCAGAACGGTTCCCTCACCGATCTCAACATGCGGGCCAACTACGCAAAACGGGCCAATATGGACGTTAGCACCAATAACGGCGCCCTCTTCCACAATGGATGATGGATGAATAAAGGCGGATTTATCAATCACGTATTAGCTCTCCCGGCTGCGGGCACACATCATAGTTGCTTCGCAGACAATTTTACCGTCAACGGTAGCCACGCCTTTAAAGCGCGTCAGACCACGGCGGGTTTTTTCGAAAGTTACTTCCATGACCATCTGGTCACCAGGCACAACCGGGCGCTTGAAACGCGCTTCGTCGATACCGGCAAAGTAATAAAGTTCGCCAGGCTCCAGTTTCCCTACGCTTTTGAACGCCAGAATACCGGTGGCCTGCGCCATTGCTTCAAGGATCAAAACGCCCGGGAAAATGGGTTTGCCAGGGAAGTGCCCCTGGAAAAATGGCTCGTTTACAGAGACATTTTTTACTGCGCGTAGAAAACGACCTTCTTCAAAATCCAGAACACGGTCAACCAGCAAGAACGGATAACGGTGCGGCAAAAGCTCTAAAATCTCTTCAATGTGCAGAGTATGAGTGTCGGTAGTCAAAATACTCTTCCTGTCCAAATATACTAAATGACAATAATAACACGGCCTGCGGCTATCAGGAGATAGCTTGCAGGCCGCAAATCAGTCTACTCGTCATACTTCGAGCAGCAGGGGTGTTAGCTGCGCTCACTTACCCGTATCACTTACTTAAGTAAGCTCATCGGGATAAGCTCCCTGGCCGCCTACCTGCAACTCGAATTATTTAGAGTATCTACAAGATGCGTCAAGGGCTGGTGTTGATTAGCTTTGTTGATTGACCTTACGCTCGATGGCTTTTAAGCGTTTGCTCATTTCATCGATATTCATCACCAGGGCGGCGGTTTTACGCCATGCTTTATTCGGTTGTAACGGAATACCTGACGAATAGACTCCGGGTTCGGTTATCGGGCGCATTACCATGCCCATACCGGTCACGGTGACCTTATCGCAGATTTCCATATGACCGTTAATCACGCTGGCGCCGCCAATCATGCAGTAGCGCCCAATTTTGAGGCTGCCGGCCATGATAACGCCGCCCGCGACGGCGGTATTGTCGCCAATCACAACGTTATGTGCAATCTGGCACTGGTTATCAATGATAACACCATTACCAATAATGGTATCGTCCAGCGCGCCACGGTCAATGGTGGTACAGGCGCCAATTTCAACGCGATCGCCCACGATCACGCGGCCAAGCTGGGGGATCTTCACCCAGTTTCCACGATCGTTGGCGTAACCAAAGCCATCCGCACCGATAACCGTGCCCGACTGGATTAAGCAATGCTCACCAATCTGGACTTCGTGGTAGACAGATACGTTCGCCCACAGGCGAGAACCCGCGCCGATTTTGGTATTTTTGCCAACAAAACAGCCGGGACCAATAACGACGTTATCACCCAGCACAACGCC
The DNA here is from genome assembly GCF_011808225.1 of Cedecea colo. Lineage (GTDB taxonomy): Bacteria > Pseudomonadota > Gammaproteobacteria > Enterobacterales > Enterobacteriaceae > Dryocola > Dryocola colo. The sequence continues at coordinate 22,539 of NZ_SOYS01000004.1, forward strand.
AGATTCGATAACCGCATTGGCGCCAATCGCCACGTTGTTGCCTAACGTCGCAGCCGCATCAACCACTGCGCTCGGCGCAATGTTCTGTGCTGGCTGCGGCGTGGAATCAAGAAGTTGCGCCATGCGGGCATAGGTCAGGTAGGGATTCTTCACTACCAGCGCCGCGCTTTTGGCGAAAGGCAGGTCGGCCTGGGTCATTACGACGGCAGAAGCCTGGCAAGTCGCCAGTTGTTCATGATAACGCGGGTTAACGATGAACGTGATATGGCCTGCCTGCGCCGAATGCATGGATGCAACGCCGGTGATGACGATATCGCCATCACCGTGCAATTCTGCATCCAACTGCTGGGCTAATTCAGCCAGTCGAATTGAAGACATTACTTATTTAACCTGTTTCAGTACATCTGCAGTGATGTCTTTTACGCCGCTACCAGCGTAGGCAACGGTGTTAGTGTCCAGCACTACATCGTAGCCTTTGTCGTCAGCAACTTTCTTCACCGCACTCTGGATACGAGTAACCAGTTTGCCGCGTTCTTCACCGGAACGACGTTGACGATCCTGTTCAAAAGCCTGCGCTTTAGTAGAGAAGGTCTGGCGCTGAGCCATTACGTCTTTTTCCAGCTTGCTGCGCTCGCTGGCTTTCATGGTGGAGCCATCGCGCTGCAGACGTTGCATTTTGGATTGCAGATCGTTTTCCATACCCTGAAGTTCGCTGGCACGGCCTTTGAACTCGTTTTCCAGGGTTTTGGAGACACCCGTGTTCTGTGCAACTTGCTGGAACAGGTTGCCCATGTTTACAACGGCGATACTTTCAGCTGCCTGAACGCTGGCTGATGCAGCCATAGCGATGCCAAGACCTGCGGCAAATAACCACTTTTTCACAATAAACTCCTTACCATCCCATATGTGTCCGAGGACACTGTCTTTTGCGTGCACCAGCCCAGCGTTTGCCGGACCGGTATCAGCGCGTCACTGCTTATTGCGTTCCTTCGCGCAAAACAATTACCAAGTTTTACCAATGTTAAACTGGAACTGTTCTGCTTTGTCGCCATCGTATTTCTTGAACGGCTGAGCATAGGAGAATACCAGCGGCCCCAATGGTGACATCCATTGCAATGCTATACCCGCAGACATACGAATATTGGCTGGGTCACTGTAATCCGGTACTCCAGCGTCTTTCATCTGCGCGGTATTTTCCCAGTTGGTATCCCAGACGGTACCGGCATCCATGAACAGGGACGTACGGACCGAGTTGGCATACTTCTCGCTCAGGAACGGCGTCGGGGTGATCAGCTCAAGGCTTGCCACGCCCATAGCGTTACCACCTACCGCATCGTCAGAATCACATACTTCATTGGATGAAGATTTATTACAGTTATCCGTATCGTTACCGCCGTAGTACACGGCTTTCGGACCGATGTTATTAGACTGGAAACCACGTACCGTACTGGAACCACCGGCGTAGAAGTTTTCATAGAACGGCAGTTCTTTGCCGCCGAATCCATCACCGTAACCCCAACGGGTACGGCCCAACACGACCCAGGTATGGTCTTCGTTGATTGGGAAGTAGCTCGCGGTATCCAGCGTTACTTTATAGAATTCGTTATCCGAGCCTGGGATGGTGACTTTACCGTTCAGGTTGACACGCGAACCGTCCGTCGGGAAGAAACCGCGATCCAGTTTGTTGTATGTCCAACCATAGTTCAGAGTGAAGTCATCAGCAGCAAAACCGTTGTCATCAGACGATCGAGATGTGCTCTGGTCCACAGAATCCAGATAGCGCCACATGGCTACCTGCGGCTGCATATTGGACAGATCGTTATGAACATAACCTAAACCCAGACGCAGGGTGTTATATTCATTAACCGGGAAGCCGAGCGTGCCGTCTACACCATAACTTTTGTTGGTATAGTCGGACAGATCCGCATCATCCGCTTTAAAGTCGTTATAGAACAGTCGACCACCGAGGCTCACGCCATCAACGGTGAAGTACGGGTCAGTAACGGACAGTTCAGCGTAGGTCTGATAGTCGTTCTTGGTGCCGTTGATGCCAACGGAATAACCGGTACCTAACCAGTTATCCTGCTGCACGCCCACCTGGAAGCTCACGCCGCTTTCAGTTCCGTAACCCACACCGAAGTTGAAGCTGCCGGTGTTACGTTCTTTCACTTTATAGACAACGTCTACCTGATCCGGGCTGCCGGACACGCGCTGGGTATCTACGTCAACGGTTTCAAAGTAACCAAGACGATTCAGGCGCTCTTTACCGGCGTCAACCATGTCGCTGCCAAGCCAGGCCCCTTCCATCTGGCGCATTTCGCGACGCAGAACGGAGTCTTTACTGGTGTCGTTACCTTCAAAACGGATCTTACGCACGTAGAAACGGTTACCGGAATCAACGCTGACGTGCAGTTTTACGGTCTTGTCTGCATCGTTGATTTCAGGCTGGGTCTGCACGCGTGGATAGGCATAACCATAACGACCCAAAAGTTTCTTGATGTCGTCTTCCATTTTGGTGACTTTGGTGCCGTTATACAGCTCGCCCGGCTTCAGCTTAGTCAGGCTCTCAATTTCTGCCGAGTGGCCTGCCAGATTGCCGTTCACCGTCACGCCAGCAATCTTGTACTGATCGCCTTCGGTGACGTTAACCGTCACGTAAATGCTTTTCTTGTCCGGCGTCAGGCTAACCTGAGTAGAATCGATGTTAAAACGCGCATAGCCACGATCCAGATAGTAGCTACGCAACGTTTCGAGGTCGCCCGCTAGTTTCTGTTTCTGGTATTTACGATCGCCAACGACGTTCCACCACGGCACTTCATCGCGCAGCTGGAAGTGCGAGATTAACTCCTCGGTAGAAAATGCGTGGTTGCCGACGATGTTGATTTGCTGAATTTTGGCGGAAACGCCTTCCTGGAATACCAGTTTCAGATCGACACGGTTACGCGGCAGCGGCGTAACCACGGCTTTAACGCTGGCACTGTACTTACCAACGCTGTAGTAGAAATCTTCCAGCCCTTTCTCGATATCCGAGAGGGTGGTGCGGTCCAGTGATTCACCGACACGTACGCCAGAAGCCTCAAGGTTCTGCTTAAGCATGTCGTCCTTCACGGACTTGTTACCGGAGAAAGTAATACTCGCGATGGTTGGGCGTTCTTTTACCTGAACGACCAGCGTATCGCCATCACGCAGTACCCGGACATCTTCGAAGTTCCCGGTAGCAAACAGTGAACGGATAGTATTACTGATATCCTCGTCAGAGACGGTATCGCCTGGGCGAACCGGCATGCTGAGGAGGGCCGCACCGACGGCGACTCGCTGCAGGCCTTCGAAATGAATGTCTTTCACTACGAACCCGTCTGCACCGTATACGGTGGCGCTGCTAAACAGCAGCGACGCTATGAGCAACTTTTTCATCGCCATCGTTGTTATGCGTTCTTCCTAACCTAATTCTCTCTAAAACCGAGAGAAATCATTGAAAAGTGCAAGCCCCATTAACATCATCAGCAAAATAGAGCCGATGCGGTAACTAAAGTCTTGAACTCGCTCGGAAACCGGTCCGCCCTTCAGTTTTTCAATCGCCAAAAAGAGCAGATGCCCGCCGTCCAGAACGGGGAGCGGAAACAGGTTGATAATCCCTAAATTGACGCTGATAAGCGCCAGGAACATCAGATAGTAAATCAACCCGAATTCCGCTGACATACCTGCCCCTTGAGCTATGGAGATTGGCCCACTGAGGTTGTTCAGTTTTACGTCACCGGTTATTAATTTCCCCAACATGTTGACCGTCAGCTTCATCAGTTGCCAGGTTTTACCCGTGGCTTCTGCTATCGCGACAAACGGCCCATACTGGCGCACTGTCTTGTACTCATCCGGCAGCGGGATAACCTTTGGTACTACACCCGCAAACCCTTCAGCCTTCGCTTTACCCGGTTTTGTATCCGGTATCAGCGTTAAAGACAAGGGCTGTCCCTGTCTTTCTACTTCAACAGCCAGAGACTGGCCTGGATTATCACGCACCAGGCTGACAAAATCCGTCCACTGGGCGATAACCGCACCGTTGACTTTAACGATCCTGTCTCCGGCTTGCAAACCTGCCTTATTGGCAGCTGATTCAGGTTGAACTTCTGCGAGCACCGTCTCAATTTGCGGGCCGCGCGGTTTGATACCTAACGAGACTACAGGGTCTTCTCTGTCTGGTTCAAACTGCCAGTTTCGCAAATCGAGAGTTTTCTCGCTGGTCTGACTGGTGCCAAAAGGCGCCAGGCTAACGCGCGCGTTTTCATCGCCAATCTTCGCCACCAGAGCAAGGCGAACAGCATCCCAATCAGGCGTTTCGATACCATCTATCGCTTTAAGTTCCGTGCCTGGCGCAATTTGTGCGCTCGCCGCTATCGAGTTGGGTACAATTTCACCAACAACCGGACGCACGGCAGGGACGCCGATGATAAACACCAGCCAGTAAGCAAATACCGCGAAGATAAAGTTGGCAACCGGCCCGGCGGCGATAATAGCCGCGCGCTGGGATACGGTTTTGTTGTTGAAGGCGTAATGGCGTAGCTCCGGGCTAACCGGCTCAACACGCTCATCAAGCATTTTGACATAGCCGCCCAGCGGAATAAGAGCGATAACAAACTCGGTGCCATGGCTATCCAGACGACGCCAGAGCGCTTTACCAAAGCCAATGGAAAAGCGTTCAACGCGCACGCCCATACTGCGGGCAACCCAGAAATGGCCAAACTCGTGCACGGTGATCAAAATACCCAGTGCAACGATAAATGCTGCCAGATTCCAGAGTATGCTCAGCATAAAACCTTCCGTTAAATCGTCCTGAAAACGAGCAAAAGCAGACAGGCAAATACCGGCACCGCCGCCGTCAGACTGTCAATGCGATCCAGAATACCACCATGTCCGGGGATCATGTGACCGCTATCTTTAATCCCTGCTTCACGTTTGAACATACTTTCGGTTAAATCACCCAGTACGGATGCAAGCGCTGCGATAACGGAGCACACCAGCAGGATAGATGGTGCAACGTCCAGATTCGCCCACATGCCGAACATCAATGAGATGACCGCAGAAGTAAACAGCCCGCCGATAAAACCTTGCCAGGTTTTACCCGGAGAAACTTTTGGCGCCAGCTTATGTTTACCGAACATTTTACCGAAGAGGTAAGCGCCGGAGTCAGCCCCCCAAACGAGGATCATAACGTACAGCAGCCACATTGCACCCGTATAGTGGTTGATGTCGTAATGCCAGCTGCGCAGCGCAATCATGCCCCAGAAGAACGGCACGATAGTCAACAAACCGAAGATCAACCGCAGCGTTCTGGAGTTACGCCAGAAAGCCGCAGAAGCTGGATAAAACAGCACCAGCAGCAATGCCGCACTCCACCAGACAAGCGATGCCCAAAGAGAAAATTCAATCAATGGGATATGTACCGTGCGGCGGTATTCGGGTAATGCAAAAAGCATCGCCGCCAGCAGCAGCCCACAAAGTACCGCCAACCATACCCGCTGGGATCGCGCTTTAAATCCAGCCAGTTGTCCCCATTCCCACGCGCTTAACATACACACGACAAGGGTGGTGATAGCAAAACCGACCGGCGGAAGCAGAAACAGCGCGGCAATGACAACAGGTATTAAAATAAACGCAGAAATCAGGCGATACTTCAGCAAAAGTGACCCCCAACAGGCTTATTCGCCACCAGGTGCAGTGCCGCCAAAACGACGCTCTCGATTCGCAAAAGCATTTAGCGCACCTTCAAAGTCTTGTTCATCGAAATCAGGCCAAAGAACATCCGTAAAGTAAAGCTCTGCATAGGCTATCTGCCAAATCAGAAAATTACTGATGCGGTGCTCTCCTCCTGTCCTAATTACTAAATCCACGGGGGCCAGTTCATTCATGCAGATCTGCTGACTGAGCATCTCTTCATCAATCTGGTCCGGGCGCAATAAACCTTCCTGCACCTGCTCGGCGAGATACCGAACTCCCTGAATAATATCCCAACGACCGCCATAATTCGCGGCGATGTTAAGCGTCAAGCCAGTATTTTGACTGGTCAGCGCTTCGGCTTTGTTAATACGTTCCTGCAGGCGCGAGTTAAATCGTCCGGTGTCGCCAATAATCCGCAGGCGGACGTTGTGACGATGTAAGCTCTTGACTTCGCTGTCTAAAGCCCACACAAACAGCTCCATCAACGCGCTCACTTCCTGCGCCGGGCGATTCCAGTTTTCACTGCTAAAGGCATAAAGCGTGAGCGCCTCGATACCGTTATTTGCCGCAAAACTAACGGCCCTACGGACGGATTTCGCTCCCGCTTTATGACCAAAGACCCTCATTTTTCCTTGTCGTTTAGCCCAACGACCATTGCCATCCATAATAATGGCAACATGGCGTGCGCCATGTGCGGATGCGGTTTCGCTTAATTGTTGGTTTGCTGACAACATAACGCGTAATAATTTCCTGATAAGGATTAAGCGGTACTCGAGAATGGCTTCGGTCTTCACACAAAAAAGCCGTGCTATGACACGGCTTCCCACCCTTCTATCAGCCATATCCGATGGAAAGGTGGCGCAGACTATATCACTGAAGCACAACGCTAACAAATGGCGGGACGCCAGCCGATTGAATTATCACCGGTTAGCGACACGCGTCACCAGATTTCTGGCGACTTCACGTGCGGATGCATCCACCGCCTGCACCTCGTCGACGCTTTGTGGCTCCGTCAGGTCAACTTGTTCCAGCACCGCGCGGTTAAGTGCCGCGATATCCGTAAACCGCAGGCGATGGTGCAGGAAGGCATCCACCACAATTTCATTCGCCGCGTTAAGTACGGTCGTCGCCGCCTGCCCCTGCTCAAAAGCTTCAATCGCAAGCTTAAGACAAGGATAGCGGTGATAATCTGGCGCCATAAAGGTAAGGGTGCCAATTTTGCAGAAATCCAGCGGCTCAACGCCCGAAACTACACGTTCCGGAAACGCCATCGCATGGGCGATAGGCGTGCGCATATCTGGTGCGCCCAGCTGTGCCAGCACGCTACCGTCACGGTAACGCACCATTGAGTGGATAACTGACTGCGGGTGGATCAGCACTTCCATTTGTTCGGCGTGAGCATTAAATAGCCAGCGGGCTTCAATATACTCGAGACCTTTGTTCATCATGGTGGCAGAGTCGACGGAGATTTTACGCCCCATCGACCAGTTCGGATGGCTACATGCCTGGTCCGGCGACATTGCCGCCAGCTCGCCAATTGGCGTTTCACGAAACGGGCCACCAGACCCGGTGAGGATAATGGACGAAACGCCATTGTCTTCCAGACCAGCGTATCCCAGGTTTTGTTGAATTGTTTCCGGTAAACTCTGAAAAATCGCGTTATGTTCGCTGTCGATCGGCAATAATTGTGCCCCGCTACGCTGTACGGCATCCATAAACAGACGCCCACAGGTCACCAGCGATTCTTTATTTGCCAGCAGAACTTGCTTTCCCGCAGCGATAGCCGCAAGGGTTGGCAGCAAACCAGCGGCGCCCACGATCGCCGCCATCACCTGATCGACTTCATCCAGCGCGGCCATTTCACAGGCGGCTTTCTGCCCCGCCAGCACCTGAGTTGCACTGCCCTGCTCGCGCAGAATTTCGCGCAGCTGTTTAGCCGACGCCTCATCATCCATCACCGCCCATTTCGGTCGGAATTCCAGACACTGCTCAGCCATGCACGCGACATTCTTCCCGGCGACCAGCGCCGTAACGGAAAACTGCTCGGGATTATGACGGACAACGCTAAGGGTGCTGGTACCGATAGAACCGGTGGAACCGAGGATGGTTAGCTGCTTCATGAAGGACTCTGAATGGTTGTAGTAATAAGGGCAAGTGTGCGGCGGCAAATAAGGCTTGTCTATGCCTTTGAGCTAAAAGCAAAACGCCGTAAACAAAACCCGTGAAGCGAATCACGGCCTGCGTACGGCGTTTAATTTGTCACGGTGACGATTAGAACTGCATCAGCTCAGTTTCTTTATCGCTCAGAGCCGCATCGATTTTCTTGATAGCGGCGTCAGTCATTTTCTGCACGTCGTCCTGCGAGCGACGATCGTCATCTTCACTGATATCTTTATCTTTGAGCAGCGTTTTCACTTTGTCGTTAGCGTCGCGACGCACGTTACGTACCGCAACGCGAGCGCCTTCAGCTTCACCACGAACAACTTTGATCAGGTCTTTACGACGTTCTTCCGTAAGCGCTGGCAGTGGAACACGAATATCGCTGCCGGCGGAGCTTGGATTCAGACCAAGGTCGGAGGTCATGATGGCTTTCTCAACGGCCGGGCTCATGGAGCGGTCGAAGACGTTGATTTTCAGCGTACGGGAATCTTCAACCGTTACGCTTGCCAACTGGCGCAGCGGGGTTGGCGTGCCGTAGTATTCCACTACGATGCCATCCAGCAGGCTTGGGGAAGCACGGCCAGTACGCACTTTGCTAATTTGGGTTTTGAACGCTTCAACGCATTTTTCCATGCGCACTTCAGCATCTTTTCTGATATCGCTAATCACGTTACGAATCCTTGAAAACTGGTTTAAGGCAGACCACGCTTACCACCGCAGCACTCGTGCTGCGAGCTAAGTATAGCCCTGTTTATTCTTAGCTGGTGTTAAAACCAAATCTTACCCTGATTAAGCTGCGAGCGAAATTACTCGGTAATCAGAGTGCCTTCTTTTTCACCCATAACCACGCGGCGCAGCGCGCCCGGCTTATTCATATTGAACACACGAATCGGCAATTTATGATCACGAGCCAGGGTAAAGGCGGCCAGATCCATCACTTTCAGCTCTTTATCCAGCACTTCCGTATAGGTCAGTTGCTCATAAAGGGTTGCTGTAGGATCTTTTACCGGATCGGCTGTGAACACGCCGTCTACTTTGGTAGCTTTCAACACGACATCCGCTTCGATTTCAATGCCGCGCAGGCAAGCGGCAGAATCCGTGGTAAAGAATGGGTTACCGGTACCGGCAGCCAGAATCACTACGCGGTTATTACGCAGCAGGCTGATTGCTTCGGCCCAGCTGTAGTTATCGCACACGCCGTTTAACGGGATAGCGGACATCAGGCGGGCGTTCACATAGGCGCGATGGAGCGCGTCGCGCATCGCCAGGCCGTTCATCACGGTCGCCAGCATGCCCATGTGGTCGCCCACAACACGGTTCATGCCGGCTTTCGCCAGGCCCGCTCCGCGGAATAAGTTGCCACCGCCAATTACCACCCCGACCTGAATACCCAGTTCAACCAGCTCTTTAATTTCCTGAGCCATACGGTCCAGTATGCTCGCATCAATCCCAAAACCTTCGGTGCCCTGCAGGGCCTCGCCGCTCAGCTTAAGTAGAATGCGTTTATAGACGGGTTTTGCGTTGGTAGCCATGTTTCTTTCCTGAGAACAGTAAACGTTTGGGGATGGAGAATTCTGGCGACATTGTGTCGCATATCAGCAAGAACTGTATCAGATCAGACTGATATTTAAGGCTGGATAAAAAGGAACCGCCAACTGGCGGCTCCTTTTTTAACATTAAGACTGCTTGGACATTGCAGCAACTTCTGCTGCGAAGTCAGTCTCAACTTTCTGGATGCCTTCGCCCACTTCAAAGCGGATGAAGTTAGTTACGTCGGCATTGTGCTCTTTCAGGAACTGACCCACGGTTTTGCTTGGGTCAATAACGAAAGGCTGGCCGGTCAGAGAAACTTCGCCGGTGAATTTCTTCATGCGGCCTTCAACCATTTTCTCTGCGATTTCTTTTGGCTTGCCGGACTGCATGGCGATGTCCAGTTGAACCTGGTACTCTTTCTCTACCACTTCAGCAGACACATCTTCAGGCTTAACGAATTCAGGCTTGCTCGCTGCAACGTGCATTGCAATTTGCTTAACCAGATCTTCGCTTGCGCCTTTAGCTGCAATCAGAACGCCGATACGTGCGCCGTGCAGGTAGCTACCCAGCACTTCGCCTTCAAGAGAAGCAACGCGGCGAATGTTGATGTTTTCACCGATCTTGGCGACCAGCGCTACACGCTCTTCTTCGAACTGGGCTTTCAGCACTTCAACGTCGGTGATTTTGCCAGCAACGGCCGCATCCAGCACTTTGTCAGCGAACGCCTGGAAACCGCTATCTTTAGCAACGAAGTCGGTCTGGCAGTTAACTTCCAGAATCACGCCGTAGTTGCCTTCGATTTTGGTTTTGATCACGCCGTCAGCAGCTACGTTGCCTGCTTTCTTAGCAGCTTTGATAGCGCCAGATTTACGCATGTTTTCGATTGCCAGCTCGATGTCGCCGTTAGCTTCAGTCAGCGCTTTTTTGCAATCCATCATGCCTGCGCCAGTACGCTCACGCAGTTCTTTTACCAGAGCAGCGGTAATTTCAGCCATTCTTTAATCCTCGGTTATCTCGTGAAGAGAGATAAGCCCTGGTTCACGTGTTGGCGAACCCTGGCTCAAAATAAAAAGGGGGCCTGAGACAGGCCCCCTAACCAAACTATGCAATACCTGGTTAATAAGGGCTCGAAAGAGCGAACCTTATTATTCAGCTTCTACGAAGCTTTCTTCTGCCTGAGCAGCCAGATCCTGAGAACGGCCTTCACGCACGGTAGCTGCAACAGCACCCAGGTACAGAGTAACAGCGCGGATTGCGTCGTCGTTACCTGGGATTACGAAATCAACGCCATCTGGATCGGAGTTGGTATCAACGATAGAGAACACTGGGATACCCAGGTTGTTAGCTTCTTTGATAGCAATGTGTTCGTGATCGGCATCGATGACGAACAGAGCATCCGGCAGGCCGCCCATGTCTTTGATACCGCCCAGGCTGTTTTCCAGCTTGTCCAGTTCACGGGTGCGCATCAGCGCTTCTTTCTTGGTCAGTTTGTCGAAGGTACCGTCCTGAGACTGAGTTTCCAGATCTTTCAGACGTTTGATGGACTGACGAACGGTTTTCCAGTTAGTCAGCATACCGCCCAACCAGCGATGGTTCACGAAGAACTGATCGCAGCTCAGAGCAGCTTCTTTTACTGGTTCGCTTGCAGCGCGCTTAGTACCAACGAAAAGGATTTTACCTTTACGAGAAGAAATCTTGCTCAGCTCAGCCAGGGCTTCGTTGAACATTGGAACGGTTTTCTCAAGGTTGATGATGTGAACTTTGTTACGTGCGCCGAAGATGAAAGGCTTCATTTTCGGGTTCCAGTAACGGGTCTGGTGACCAAAGTGAACACCAGCCTTGAGCATGTCGCGCATGGAAACAGTTGCCATGTTTAAAACCTCTATATAGTGATTGGGGTTAAGCCTCCACGTATCCCATATTACCGACCCCTGAGGGCACCCCGGAATATGTGCCGATACGTGTGTGTTATTTACACAAAGTGAGAGTGTTGGCCGTACACCGAAAATCGGCAGAACAGTCCGGCGCGCTTTATACCACAAAAGAGACTCTGACTCCAATAGTTGTTAGCAGACGCGGCGACTGTCCATTCTCAATTTGGCAGCGATCGTACGCCCTGATACCATTAACGTACACCTGCTCAATTATTGTCGAAAAGTCGACGCTTGCGGACCAAATTAATGGCTATTTCAATTAAAACACCTGAAGAAATCGAAAAAATGCGCGTCGCGGGCGCGCTTGCCGCTGAAGTGCTGGAAATGATCGAAGCGCACGTCAAGCCTGGCGTGACCACCGGCGAACTTGACCGTATCTGTGATGATTACATTGTAAATAAACAGCATGCGGTCTCCGCATGTCTGGGCTATCACGGCTTCCCGAAGTCCGTGTGCATCTCTATTAACGAGGTGGTTTGTCACGGTATTCCGGACGACGAAAAAGTCCTGAAAGATGGCGATATCGTCAATATCGACGTGACCGTTATCAAAGACGAGTATCACGGCGACACCTCTAAAATGTTCATCGTCGGCAAACCGACGATTCTGGGCGAGCGCCTGTGCCGTATCACTCAGGAAAGCCTCTATCTGGCGCTGCGTATGGTCAAGCCGGGCATTCGTCTGCGCACCCTGGGCGCGGCAATTCAGAAATTCGTTGAAGCGGAAGGCTTCTCCGTCGTGCGCGAATACTGCGGTCACGGCATTGGGCGCGTCTTCCACGAAGAGCCGCAGGTTTTGCATTACGATGCGGATGACGGCGGCGTGGTACTGCAACCAGGCATGACCTTCACCATTGAACCGATGGTCAACGCGGGCGATTACCGCATCCGCACCATGAAAGACGGCTGGACGGTGAAAACCAAAGATCGCAGCTTGTCTGCACAATACGAGCATACTATTGTGGTGACGGATAACGGCTGCGAAATTCTGACGTTGCGCAAGGATGACACCATCCCGAACGTCATTTCGCATAACGACTGATTCTCCTGGCGCAAGTCAGCAATCAAAGCCGGCTTAATTTAGCGACACCGCACCGAAAAAGATGGTTTTCGGTGCGGTGGGTAAACCAGAAGACATTATTCTTTGTTTTTATCAGAACTGCGGGCAGAACTTTTAAATACAGCGAGCTTTGTTAATGGTCTGAGCCGGCCAGTGCCGGCTTTTTTTATGGATGTCGGAACATGACCCAGAGTTTACCCGAGCAGTATGCCAACGCCGTGCTTCCTGAGATTTCCGGGCAACCTGATTATCCCGCAAGCTGGCCTGAGACCGAGCTCACCTGCGGCCAGATCAAAACGCATATCGACAAATTTCAGCGCTGGCTTGGCGAGGCTTTCGATAACGGCATTTCCGCCGAGCAGCTAATCGATGCCCGCACAGAATTTATTGACCAGCTGCTGCAGCGGCTCTGGCTGTTCTACGGCTTTGGCGAAGTGCCGGAAGCCGCGCTGGTTGCCGTCGGCGGTTACGGACGGGGTGAACTACATCCGCTTTCGGATATCGATTTATTAATCCTCAGCCGTAAACGTTTGACCGACCCCCAGGCGCAAAAAATCGGCGAGCTGCTTACGCTGCTGTGGGACATAAAGCTCGAAGTCGGCCACAGCGTGCGCACGCTCGAAGAGTGCCTGCTGGAAGGGCTTTCAGATTTAACCGTCGCCACCAACCTTATCGAAACTCGCCTGCTGATTGGCGATGTTGCCCTGTTCCTCGAGCTACAAAAACATATCTTCAGCGACGGCTTCTGGCCGTCGGCTAAGTTTTTTGCCGCCAAGATCGACGAGCAGGAAGAACGCCACCGACGCTATCACGGCACCAGCTATAATCTGGAGCCGGACATTAAAAGCAGCCCCGGCGGCCTGCGCGACATCCACACGCTGCAATGGGTCGCCCGCCGCCATTTCGGGGCGACGTCGATGAGCGAAATGGTCGGCTTCGGCTTTTTAACCGAGGCCGAACGCAAAGAGCTGGACGAGTGTCAGCATCTGCTCTGGCGCATTCGCTTCGCTCTGCATTTAGAAATGAACCGCTACGATAACCGCCTGCTGTTTGACCGGCAGCTCAGCGTCGCTCAGCGCCTGAACTACAGTGGCGAAGGCAACGAGCCGGTTGAGCACATGATGAAAGACTTCTACCGCGTCACACGCCGCGTTGGCGAGCTTAATCAGATGCTGTTGCAGCTTTTCGACGAAGCGATTCTCGCGCTTGATGCCAGCGAAAAACCGCGCCCGCTGGACGATGATTTTCAGCTACGCGGCACGCTTATCGATCTGCGCGACGAAACGCTGTTTATGCGCGAGCCGCAGGCCATCCTGCGTATGTTTTATATGATGGTGCGCAACCGCGACATCACCGGTATTTACTCCACATCCTTGCGTCATCTGCGCCACGCCCGCCGTCATTTAAACCAGCCTTTATGTTATATCCCCGAGGCGCGTGGGCTGTTTCTTGCGATACTGCGCCATCCGGGAGCCGTAAGCCGCGCGCTTGTACCTATGCATCGTCACAGCGTGCTGTGGGCGTACATGCCGCAGTGGTCGCATATCGTCGGCCAGATGCAATTCGATCTGTTTCACGCCTACACCGTTGATGAGCACACCATTCGTGTGCTGCAAAAGCTCGAAAGCTTCTCGAAAGAAGAAACGCGCCAGCAGCACCCGCTGTGTGTCGATCTCTGGCCACGCCTCGCCCATCCGGAACTTATTCTGATTGCCGCCCTGTTCCACGATATCGCCAAAGGGCGAGGTGGCGATCACTCGGTGCTGGGCGCGCAGGACATATTAAAATTTGCCGAGCTGCACGGCCTGAACTCAAGAGAAACTCAGCTTGTCGCCTGGCTTGTTCGTCAGCATCTGCTGATGTCCGTTACCGCCCAGCGCCGTGATATTCAGGACCCGGAAGTCATCAAGCAGTTCGCTAAAGAAGTTCAAACGGAAAACCGCCTGCGCTATCTGGTTTGCCTGACGGTGGCGGATATCTGCGCCACCAACGAAACCCTGTGGAATAGCTGGAAACAAAGCCTGCTGCGCGAGCTGTACTTCGCCACCGAAAAACAGCTGCGTCGGGGAATGCAAAACAGCCCGGACATGCGTGCGCGCGTGCGCCACCATCAGCTTCAGGCGCTCGCACTGCTGAGAATGGACAATATCAACGAAGAGGCGCTGCATAACATCTGGCGACGCTGCCGGGCCAACTACTTTGTTCGCCATACGCCGAACCAACTGGCCTGGCATGCACGCCACCTGCTACAGCACGACCTTGAGCAGCCGATGATCCTGCTAAGCCCGCAGGCAACGCGCGGCGGAACGGAGATATTTATCTGGAGTCCGGACCGCCCTTACCTGTTTGCCGCCGTTTGCGCTGAACTGGACAGGCGTAACCTGAGCGTTCACGATGCGCAGATCTTTACCACCCGCGACGGTATGGCGATGGACTCCTTTATCGTACTGGAGCCGGACGGCAGCCCGCTCTCCGGCGATCGCCACGAATTAATTCGTCAGAGTCTGGAACAGGCGATCACCCAAAGCAGCTGGCAGCCGCCGCAGCCACGCCGCCAGTCGGCGAAACTGCGCCACTTTACCGTTGATACCGAGGTGAATTTCCTGCCAACACATACCGACAGGCGCACCTTCCTGGAGCTGATTGCGCTCGATCAGCCAGGATTACTGGCGCGCGTCGGGGAAGTGTTTGCCGATCTGGGGATTTCGCTGCACGGGGCGAGAATTACGACGATTGGCGAGCGAGTAGAAGATTTATTTATAATCGCCACCGCCGACCGGCGTGCGCTTAATAATGAGCTGCAACAAGAGGTGCAGCAACGGTTGACAGCGGCCCTTAATCCAAACGATAAATAACAATCTTTTTAATTTTACCCTTTAGCATTCGCATTGCAGCCAACATCCCGGCAGCCTGAAGGATAAAGGGTAATGTCACAATCAGGAAAACGTTAACAATGCAGCAGCTACAAAATGTAATTGAGTCCGCTTTCGAGCGCCGCGCCGATATCACTCCGGCAAACGTAGATACCGTGACACGCGTTGCGGTAAACCAGGTTATCTCCCTGCTCGACAGCGGTGCGCTGCGCGTTGCTGAAAAGATTGATGGTCAGTGGGTAACCCACCAGTGGCTAAAAAAAGCCGTACTGCTTTCCTTCCGTATTAATGACAACCAGGTCATGGAAGGCGCAGAAAGCCGCTACTTTGATAAGGTGCCGATGAAATTCACCGACTACGACGAAGCGCGCTTCCAGAAAGAGGGTTTCCGCGTTGTGCCGCCAGCGGCAGTACGCCAGGGCGCATTCATCGCCCGCAACACCGTGCTGATGCCTTCTTATGTGAACATCGGCGCATACGTTGATGAAGGCTCCATGGTTGATACATGGGCAACCGTCGGTTCTTGTGCGCAGATCGGTAAAAACGTGCACCTGTCCGGCGGCGTAGGCATCGGCGGCGTTCTGGAGCCGCTGCAGGCAAACCCAACCATCATCGAAGACAACTGCTTCATCGGCGCGCGTTCAGAAGTTGTGGAAGGCGTTATCGTTGAAGAAGGTTCCGTTATCTCCATGGGCGTATACATCGGCCAGAGCACCCGTATTTACGATCGTGAAACCGGCGAGGTGCATTATGGCCGCGTACCGGCGGGCTCCGTAGTCGTTTCCGGTAACCTGCCGTCCAAAGACGGCAAATACAGCCTGTACTGTGCGGTTATCGTGAAAAAAGTAGACGCTAAAACGCGTGGAAAAGTGGGTATTAACGAACTGCTTCGTACCATCGACTAAAATAAATGTTCAAAAGGCGGGTTACTCCGCCTTTTTGACATTCAGGACTGGCGGAAAAGGAATTTTCCGTTGATTATCTATAGGTTAATGATATCGAAAAGGTAACGCTATGTACGATAACCTGAAAAGTCTGGGTATTACCAATCCTGATGAAATCGATCGTTACAGCCTCCGGCAGGAAGCCAACAACGATATCCTGAAAATCTATTTCCAGAAGGATAAGGGCGAGTTCTTTGCCAAAAGCGTGAAGTTTAAATATCCGCGCCAGCGCAAGACCATTATCGCCGATGGCGTAGGGCAGGGTTACAAAGAAGTGCAGGAGATAAGCCCTAACCTGCGCTATGTGATTGACGAATTAGATCAGCTCTGTCAGCGAGATCGCACCGAGGTGGATCTGAAACGTAAGATCCTTGACGATTTGCGTCATCTGGAATCGGTAGTGACCAATAAGATCGCAGAAATTGAAGCCGATCTGGAAAAGCTCACCCGCAATAAATAGTCCTGTAAGGGCCGGATCCCCGGCCCTTGATATTGCTCTGCCAAAGAAGGAAAAAGCGTGGTTTCTCCTTCTTTGTTACCGATTTGCCGAAAATCAACGAATTGATTTTCCCGCTGGTTTTTGGAAGCCAGGTTCAGGATCTTGCAGACCATGAGCTTTATCATCTGTCTGAAGGGCCGGTTCCCCGGCCCTTTCTTACTGTTGCTCATCCAACTGCAAAGCGACATACAACAGCAGACGATCGTCGAAATTCCCCAGATTCAGCCCGGTAAGCTCAGAGATACGGTTAAGCCGGTACTCAAGGGTGTTCCGGTGGATAAATAGCGCCCTGGAGGTTGCCAGCGGCTGCACGTTATGCCGAAACCATGCGCTTAAGGTTCTGCGCAGCAAGCCGTTATTATCCATAGCTTTTAAACGAACAAGCGGACGCGCCAGCTCATTCGCCTGCCAGCCGCCGCGCAGGCTGTCGAGCAGAACGGGTAACATCAGATCCTGATAAAAATAGCTGCGGCTCTCCGGCATGCGCTGCTTGCCGACCATCATCGTTGTATGCGCAGTACGATATGAGCGGGCAATACTGCCGGATCCGGTAAAATAGTTACCGAGCGCGACGCGAAAACGTAACTGACCGTTCTCTTTCATACGGCTGATAAGCTGTTCTACACGCTTGCGGTGATCTTCAGCATCCCAGCGTCCAAACTGATTCAGCGCAGGCTTTAGCACCACCATTTCCGTTAAAGAAACGATGGCGATCAGGTTGTTGCGCTCGGGCGTGGTCAGCGCGTTTTGTAGCTGCTGGAGCTCTTCCATGGCGCTGTCTACGCTAAGCTGGCCGCTGTCTACTTCCACAACCGCCGCAACGCGAGGCTGATTGAGATCGATGCCCAGCCTCTGCGCCCATTCTGCCAGCGCCGGAGAGTGCTCTTCTGCCTGAATCAGGTTCATGACCAGTTCTTCGCGCAGGCGGCTGTCCTGGGCCAGCAGGTGCAACAGGCGGGACTGCTCAAGCATCATTTCTGCGGTCATACAGACCAGCTCACCGTATTTACGCAACGAACCCGGCTCACCCGTCAGGCCAATTACGCCGACGATTTCGCCTTCGATACGCAGCGGCAGATTGATTCCCTGCCGCACGCCGTGCAGATGCCGGGCAACGGCGACATCAATGTCCACCACGCGCCCCTGCGAAAGCACCAGCAAGGCTCCTTCGTGTAGCTCGCCAATACGTTCTTTATCACCGCTGCCGATAATGCGTCCCCGGGCATCCATCACGTTGATATTGGTATCGATGATGGTCATGGTGCGCGCCACAATATCCTGCG
This sequence comes from Cedecea colo, assembly GCF_011808225.1. Classification (GTDB taxonomy): domain Bacteria; phylum Pseudomonadota; class Gammaproteobacteria; order Enterobacterales; family Enterobacteriaceae; genus Dryocola; species Dryocola colo. Next base: position 40,536 of record NZ_SOYS01000004.1, read on the forward strand.
CCATTTTAGTATCAAGATGCCAGCCAGCCATTGCTTCCTCTCCTGGTCGTGCTGATGGCTTAGCATAGGCGAGACGAATAGCCTCGGCATTGTGCAAACGCCCTAAGCATCATGTAATAACGTGGAGTTGTGGAAGGGTTCACAAAAAAGGGCCGCAAAAGCGGCCCTGGCTAGATGGAAGAAGTTATCCGCAGAGGATTACTGCATCAACAGATAGATAGTGGAATCGCCGCGCTGAATATTAAGCGCCATCACCGACGGTTTGGTGTCGAGGATTTTACGTAATTCAGCAATATTGTTCACCGGTTGCTGGTTAACGCCGATAATAATATCGCCCTTTTTCAGGCCGATACGTGCAGCCGGCGTGTTGCCTTTCACGGAATTAACGATTACACCTTTTTCATCTTTACCGCTGCGGTTGCTCATTTCAGCACCTTCGATGCCGGTAAAGATGGTTGAGGAATCTACCTGCGTCTGGCTGCTCTGCTGCAGTTCCAGATTCACAGAAACCGGCTTGCCATCGCGCAACAGGCCGAGAGTGATTTTGCTGCCAACCGGCATAGAGCCAACCTCTGCGCGCAACGCTGCAAAGCTGCTGATAGCTTTACCGTTCATGGAAACCACTACGTCACCGGCTTTCACGCCCGCTTTCGCTGCGGAAGAGTTGGCCATAACCTGGCTTACAAACGCGCCGCGCTGAGCGTCCACCTTCATGGCTTTTGCCAGCTCAGAGTTCAGCTCGGTACCCATGATGCCCAGCTCGCCGCGCTTAACCTGGCCGTACTGCACCATCTGTGCGGTCAGGTTTTTCACCATATTGCTTGGGATAGCAAAGCCGATACCGATATTTCCACCGTCCGGGGCGAGGATTGCGGTATTAATGCCGATCAGTTCGCCGTTCAGGTTAACCAACGCGCCGCCGGAGTTACCGCGGTTAATCGCCGCATCCGTCTGGATGAAGTTTTCATAGTTTTCAATATTCAGACCGCTACGGCCCAGCGCCGAGACAATCCCGGAGGTCACGGTTTCGCCCAGACCGTATGGGTTACCAATCGCCACGGTGTAATCGCCTACACGCAGGGCGTCAGAATCGGCCATTTTAATCGCCGTCAGGTTTTTCGGGTCCTGTAATTGCAGCAGCGCGATATCGGAACGTGGGTCTTTGCCCACGACTTTTGCCTCAAACTTGCGGCCATCGCTCAGGGAAACCTGGATTTTAGTGGCGTTATCAACGACGTGGTTATTAGTAACGACGTAGCCCTTAGCGGCGTCAATGATGACACCTGAACCAAGAGCGGCAAATTTCTGCTGCTGCGAGCCACTGTCAGCCCCGCCGTCCGGGCCACCCTGACAGAAAGGAGAGCTCTGGAACGGTGAGCCTTCCTGGCAGAATGGCGAGTTGTCACCGAAGAACTGCTGGAAGTTGCGCCCCATACGCGGCGTATTTACCGTAGTGCTGCCTTCAACGTTAATACTCACCACTGACGGCATTACTTTTTCAAGCATTGGCGCAAGGCTTGGGAGCTGTTGCGTGGAAGATGCAGAAGAAGCCGTCTCAGCGGCGGTGGCGGACACGGGTCCCAGCGCCAAACCCAGACTCAGAGCCAGCGCACTCATTGCTAAAGTGGTTTTTTTCATGTCTTCAATCTCAAGTTATAAGTCACGCGTAATTGCTGTGCAGGTCTATATAGAGTGGTGTTATAGCGCTTAGTTCCGCCCTTAACTCACTGGAAAAAGTAAAAAATTATTGTTCATCTTTACAAAACTCAACGCGACGCTATTCCACAGCCATCAGGCGCCGGTACTCATCCCAGGCGTATAAATCCGTCATGCCGCTGATGTAATCCTGAATCAGGCGACAACGGTAATAATACTCCCGGACAGCAAACTCGGCGCCTGCAGGCGGTAGGTCGCTCACGGCTTCGATATAAGCAAGCCGGTGTTTGGTAGATAATTTATGGTAAAGCCGCGTCTCAATAGGCAAACGACGCAGGCTTTCTTTTTCCACCAGTTCAGCAAAATCCTCACCAGACATATTGAGGAGCGGGCTGTAAATTTCAAGTAAGCCGCTGATAACCCGATAGCCCTGCAGTTCCAGTTGTTCTACTTCAGGATGGCTAAAGACCTGCTGTATCGCTACTTGCTTATAGAGTTCGAGCAGGCGCGCGAACGCGCTGCCGTCCTCCAGCAGGGCATGATTAAACTCGCCCGTATAAATCTCAGGAAGATTGTCGATAAACCGCTGCGCCGCATACGGGACAAGCTGGTTTAACGTATTCACCCGTAAATACATAAAAAACTGATCTTCAGTGCTGCGGCGCATCTGGTTAGTGCTGGATTTTCGCCACGCGTCGTTAACCACTTTTTCAAACAGATCGCCCTGTTTGCGTTCGCCCCAGGCGACGCAAAGATGCTGATAGAGCTGTTCGACGCTGAATATATTTTTCTCAACGGCGTCTTCCAGATCCGCCACGCAGTAAGAGATATCATCCGCCGCCTCCATAATCCACGTAAGCGGAAAGCGGCTGAACTCACCTAGCTGTAGCTCGGCACGCAGGCGCTTGATATAGCTCTCTTCTGAAAGATAAAAACCGGGTTTCTTCATCAAATAGGCGTGGCTTTCTGGCGGCTTGCCGACAAACCACGCAGGACGGGTATATTTCAGGATGCAGCCCACCTGCGCCCAGGTCAGATTCATACGCAGCAGGCTGTGAACCAGGCGAATGCCCTGCGCATTACCTTCAAACTGACAAAGATCCTGACGCACATTACGGCGCAGCTCGTTCAGGCTCTCTTCCCCTTCCCGCAGCTGCAACGCGTTTACCTTACAACGATCGTCGCTACGCGGCTGGCTCCCGGCATCTGTGGGAAAGAGCCGCTGGCGAAACCAGTCATTAATGGCCGACTCACCAAAATGCCCGAAGGGCGGATTACCAATGTCGTGCATCAGACAGGCCATTTCGACAATGCTTTCAAAGGGGCCGGTCAGCTCGTTAAGGCCATACTTTTCGAGAGACTGCTGTTCTTTAAGGCGGCTGAGAACTTCTTTGGCAATATAGCGCCCAACCTGCTGGACCTCCATAGAGTGCGTCAGGCGTGTACGCACGGAAGCGTTCCGCTCGAGAGGAAAGACCTGCGTTTTTTGCTGCAGGCGGCGGATTGCCGGGGAGTTTATGATCCTGCCGCGATCGCTCTCAAAAATGCGCAGAATTTCATGTTCATTTTTGACCCCTTCAGGCGATCGGAAACGGCGGTGCCAGTTAATTTTCTTGCGGAAATCTAGTTCGCTCATGCCCTCTCCTTCGCCCAAATCAAGAGCGGATTAATTCCTTGATGCTTGCCATGATAGACTATGCATCCTAACTAACCCGATTGCGAGTATCTCTATGAAAGCAGGCATTATTGGTGCAATGGAAGAAGAAGTTACGCTGCTGCGTGACAAAATCGAAAACCGTCAAACGCTGAACGTTGCGGGCTGTGAAATTTATACCGGCACCCTGAACGGCGTGGAAGTGGCGCTCTTAAAATCCGGCATCGGTAAAGTCGCGGCAGCGCTGGGCGCAACCTTATTGCTGGAGCATTTCAAGCCTGACGTAGTCATCAATACCGGTTCCGCAGGCGGTCTGGCCCCAACGCTTAACGTGGGTGATATCGTGGTATCCGACGAAGTGCGCTATCACGACGCCGACGTCACCGCGTTTGGTTATGAGATTGGTCAATTGCCCGGCTGCCCGGCGGGTTTCGCTGCCGATGAAAAACTGATTGCCGCAGCCGAGGCGTGCATCAGCGAGCTGAACCTGAACGCGGTGCGCGGCCTGGTCGTCAGCGGCGATGCCTTTATTAACGGTTCCGTCGCGCTGGCAAAAATCCGCCATAATTTCCCGCAGGCCGTTGCGGTAGAAATGGAAGCCACCGCCGTGGCGCACGTTTGCCACAACTTCTCAACGCCGTTCGTGGTGGTGCGCGCTATTTCTGACGTGGCCGATCAGCAGTCTCACCTGAGCTTCGACGAGTTCCTGGCGGTAGCGGCTAAACAGTCCACGCTGATGGTTGAAACTCTGGTGCAGAAACTGGCTCGTGGTTAACAGAACGCTCTGGCGCGGGATAAGCGCCATTCTGTTTTGCGTACCTTTCCTGCTGTGCGCCGCGCCGCGGGTTATTTCCCTGTCGCCCGCTAATACCGAGCTTGCCTTCGCGGCGGGTATTACGCCGGTGGCGGTGAGCGCCTGGTCAGACTATCCGCAAGAAGCCAAAAAGCTTGAGCAGGTGGCAAACTGGCAGGGCATGAACCTTGAACGCATCGTGGCGCTAAAGCCGGACGTAGTTCTGGCATGGCGCGCCGGTAATGCGGAGCGTCAGGTTAATCAGTTGGCGGCGCTTGGGATAAAAATCGTCTGGTTAGATCCCACAACCGTTGAAGGCGTGATTGCAGCCCTGCGCCAGCTCGGTGAATACAGCCCAACGCCTGAAACCGCGAATAAAGCCGCCGATAAACTGGCCGCCGACTTCAACACGTTGAAATCTCGCTATGCGCAAACGGCGAAGAAAAAAGTATTTCTCCAGTTTGGTCAGCATCCCCTTTTCACCTCCGGAAAAGAGTCGATTCAAAACGAAATCCTGACGCTGTGCGGCGGAGAAAATATTTTTGCCGATAGCCGCGTTCCCTGGCCGCAGGTCAGCCGTGAGCAGGTGCTTACCCGTAAACCACAGGCTATTATCATCACCGGCGATGAAAGCAATATCCCACCGGTGCGGCAATTCTGGCAGGCCCAGCTAGCCATTCCGGTTATTGCGATAAATGATGACTGGTTTAGCCGCTCAGGCCCGCGTATTATCCTCGCCGCAAAACAGCTCTGTAGGGAGCTGGCAAAATAATAGCGTCTTGATCTGAGGGTAATAAATGCTGGTTTACTGGCTGGATATTATTGGCACAGCCGTTTTTGCTATCTCCGGCGTACTGCTTGCCGGCAAACTCCGTATGGATCCGTTTGGCGTGCTGGTGCTGGGCGTGGTGACAGCCGTCGGCGGGGGAACAATACGTGATATGGCGCTGGCGCATGGCCCGGTATTCTGGGTAAAAGATCCGACAGACCTGGTGGTGGCGATGGTCACCTGCCTGCTGACCATCCTGCTGGTGCGCCAGCCGCGCCGCCTGCCGAAATGGATCCTGCCGGTACTGGATGCCGTCGGGCTTGCGGTATTTGTGGGTATCGGGGTGAATAAAGCCTTTCTGGCGGGTACCAGCCCGCTGATTGCCATCTGCATGGGCGTGCTGACCGGCGTCGGCGGCGGGATTATTCGCGACGTGCTGGCGCGTGAAATCCCGATGATCCTGCGGACGGAGATTTACGCCACCGCCTGCATTATTGGCGGTATCGTGCATGCTACGGCTTTCTACACCTTCAAAGTACCGTTAGAGCAGGCAAGTATGATTGGTATGGTGGTCACGCTCACGATACGCCTGGCGGCGATCCGCTGGCACCTGAAACTGCCAACCTTTGCCCTTGAAGATAAACAATAAGCCATAAAAAAGCCGTGTTTCGCAACACGGCTTTTTCTTTCCTGCCAGCAATCAAACGCTGAAGGAAGAACCACACCCGCAGGTGCTTTTCGCATTCGGGTTAGTTACCACGAAGCGCGAACCTTCCAGGCCTTCAGTATAATCCACCGCGCCGCCTACCAGATATTGCAGGCTCATCGGGTCAACCACCAGCGCGACACCTTGCTTCTCGATGGTCATGTCGCCATCGTTGATCTGGTCGTCAAAGGTGAAACCATACTGGAAGCCGCTGCAACCGCCGCCGGTGATGTAAACACGCAGTTTCAGATTCGGATTCTCTTCATCTGCGATCAGGCTTTTAACTTTACTGGCTGCTGCTTCGGTAAATTGCAGCGGCAGCGCTACGTCATCACTCATTTTTTGCTCCCAACGAAATAACAAACCGGGTAAATTTTAACCCGATCTTTAGGGCCATTATCTAATACGTGGTCAAATCGTTCAAGTATTCTCCCCGGCCGGGATCTGCTGTGTTTTAGCCTGTTTCTCGGCTTCCTGCTTCGCAAGCGTTCGCGCAAGTATCGAGGAGTATAGCGGTTTCCCGCCCATAAATTGTGCCAGAAGCGTCGCGCCAAGGCAGGTAATAATCATTGGCAAAATGAGCTGATAATTGTCGGTCATTTCCAGAACCAGCACAATGCCGGTCAGCGGGGCGCGCACCGATGCGGCAAATAACGCGCCCATCCCAGCGATAGCAAACGTCCCCATATCAAGATGATAAGCCGGGAACCAGACGGCGCACGCCATGCCAAATGCCGTGCCAAGCAAGGTGCCCAGCGCCAGCATAGGTGCAAAAATTCCCCCCGGCGCGCCTGAAGAAAAGCATAAAAGCGTAGTAATAATGCGCGTGATAAAAATAAACAGCAGCATGCCGACGGTGTAATTTCCCGCAGCGGCAATCGGGATCAGGTTAAAACCACCGCCCGCCGCCGCAGGCTGAATAAGCCCTAACACACCGCTAATCCCGCCTAACAGGCCGCCAATCAGCACCCATTTTTTAATCTCACCGCCGTGGATACGCTGAAACATATCCTGCGTCCAGAACACCAGCGCGTTGAACAGCACGCCTACCACACCGAACACCATGCCTAATACCAGATACAGCCAAAGCGTATTAACGGGAGCGTTAGAAAGTTTGCCTACTGCGATTACCGCGCCTTCGCCATTAAAAACGCGAAACACCACGCTCGACATAATCACGCCGATGAACACCGCTTTAATCGAAATCAGGTTATAGCGAAACTGCGGGCGCATCTCTTCGATGATAAACAAGATGCCCGCAAGCGGTGCGTTAAATGCCGCAGAAAGGCCGGCAGCGGCGCCCGTGGCCAGTAGCGAATGGCGTGCTTCCGCCCCGCGCAGCCGAAAAATATCCAGCACCATGCGACCAATATTTCCGCCCAGCTGCACCGTTGGGCCTTCGCGGCCCAGCACCATTCCCGCACCGAGCGTGCCCATGCCGCCGATAAATTTCACCGGAATCACCCGCCACCAGCGCACCGGGCGCAGCTCTTCCAGCGCGCCTTCAATCTCAGGTATGCCGGACCCGCCCGCTTCTGGCGCAAAGCGGCGCACCAGATAGTAGCCAACCATCGCTAACAGCACCGAACTGATAAACGCCAGCGGCCAGACAATCAGAGAATAATCCGCCACATGCGCCAGCATCGCCAGGCGGTTTTGCTGCACCCAGTTAACGGACTTTTCGAAAGCAACGCCAACAAGTCCGGCCAGCGTCCCGACGATAGCCGCCATAAACAGAATCGCCACCGGCGTTTTGTCGCGGCGTATCAGGCGACGCACCATATCGCCCCTGCGCAATCGTACGGCCTGCTGTGCTGCAAAAGAAGGATGGAAGGGATTCATTGGTATAATCATTTATAAGTAATACAAATTGAGCAGGCATTCTACCTGTTCCAACCCCGCGGGCAAAACTTTCATAACGCCGGAAGTTTCCCTTAGAATAGCCCGTTGCCACTCTTTCCACGCACCAGGAGCCGTTTCATGAGTAAGTCACAAAATCTGTACGCTGCCGCCCGCAAAGTCATCCCGGGCGGGGTGAACTCGCCGGTACGGGCTTTTACCGGCGTCGGCGGCGTACCGCTGTTTGTTGAACGCGCGGACGGGGCTTACCTGTTTGATGCCGACGGCAAAGCCTATATCGATTACGTGGGTTCGTGGGGCCCGATGATCCTCGGTCATAACCATCCGGCTATCCGCAACGCGGTTATTGAAGCCGTGGAGCGCGGCCTGAGCTTTGGCGCGCCAACCGAAATGGAAGTAAAAATGGCGGAGCTGGTCACAGAGCTGGTTCCGACGATGGACATGGTCCGTATGGTGAATTCCGGTACAGAAGCCACCATGAGCGCCATCCGCCTGGCTCGTGGCTTTACCGGCCGCGACAAAATTATCAAATTCGAAGGCTGCTATCACGGCCACGCCGACTGCCTGCTGGTGAAGGCCGGTTCCGGCGCGCTGACGCTGGGCCAGCCGAACTCTCCGGGCGTACCTGCGGATTTCGCGAAACACACTTTAACCTGCACCTATAACGATCTTGCCTCCGTACGTGAAGCGTTTGAACTCTACCCGCAGGACGTGGCGTGCATCATTGTTGAGCCGGTCGCGGGCAACATGAACTGCATTCCACCAAACGATGACTTCCTGCCGGGCCTGCGCACGCTGTGCGATGAGTTTGGCGCTCTGCTGATTATCGACGAAGTGATGACCGGCTTCCGCGTGGCGCTTGCTGGCGCGCAGGCTTATTACGGCGTTGAGCCGGATTTGACCTGCCTTGGCAAAATCATCGGCGGCGGTATGCCGGTGGGCGCATTTGGCGGCCGTCGTGAAATCATGGACGCGCTGGCGCCTGGCGGGCCGGTTTATCAGGCAGGTACGCTTTCCGGTAACCCAATCGCCATGGCTGCGGGCTACGCCTGCCTGACAGCGGTTTCCCAGCCGGGTATTCACCAGACGTTAACCGAACTGACGGAAATGTTGGCCGATGGCCTGTTACGGGCGGCAAAAGAAGAAAATATTCCGCTGGTCGTTAACAACGTTGGCGGCATGTTTGGCCTGTTCTTTACCGATGCGCCAACGGTGACCAACTATAAAGATGTGATGGCGTGTGACGTTGAGCGCTTTAAGAAGTTCTTCCACCTGATGCTGGAAGAAGGCGTGTATCTGGCACCGTCCACGTTTGAAGCAGGCTTTATGTCCGTTGCGCACTCAAAGGAAGATATTCAGAAAACTATCGACGCTGCACGCCGGGTGTTTGCGAAGCTGTAACTCGCTTGCCCCTCTTCCCAAAGGGACAAGGGAGAAAACCTGGCACTCGATCGTTACCCTCTTCCTTTCAGGGAGAGGGTAATTTTAAATATCAGCGGCTCTGCTTACGCAGCAAATACACAAAATAAGGCGCGCCGATAAACGTAGCCAGCAGCCCGGCAGGCACCTGATCCGGGAACATCAGCATCCTTCCGCACCAGTCCGCAGCCACCATCAGCATTCCGCCCAGCAGCGCAGCCATAATCAATTGCGGCATCGCGCGACGGAAACCGAGCATGCGTGCGATATGCGGAGCCATCAGTCCGACAAAGCTCAGCGGCCCAACGGTTAGCGTCGCAGCGGCGGTCAAGGTAGCAGCCAGCAACAGCAGCGCAAAGCGTGAAGGCGTAAGCGCCATTCCTACCGCACGAGCGGTTGCGCCACCCAGCGGCAGGATCATCAGCCAGCGGCGGCACAGCGGAGTCAGAGCAAACAGCACGACCATCAGAACCAACGTTTTCACCGCCTGATCGCCCGTCACGCTATAGGTTGAACCGGAAATCCAGGTGAGAATACCCGCCATGCGCGGATCGCCGCTTGCCATCAGAAGCATCAGCAGCATGGTAAAAGCGGTGCTGAGCGCCATACCCGCCAGCAACATGCGCTGAGGAGAAAAACCCCCGCGCCCTGCCGCCAGCATAATAATCAGCAGAGTAACCGCCGCGCCGAGACTCCCCGCCGGGAACAGCCAGCCGAAGGCGTCACCCGGCACGATAAACAGCATGATGACCACACCAAATGCGGCGCCGGAGCTGATTCCCAGCACTTCAGGGCTTGCCATCGCGTTACCCGTCAGGCGCTGGATTACGCTACCTGCCACCGCCAGCATCATCCCGGCGGTCAGCGCTGCCAGCATGCGCGGCCAGCGCCACGGCAGCAGATCGTGGAACATTTCACCGGTGACCCAGCTCCAGCCGTGCGCATCGCGTCCCAGCGTCAGGGCGGTAATTATCACTAACGCCAGCAGGCCGCTTGCAACCAGCACCCACCAGCCAGGATGCTGACGCTCGGCAGGCACGTTATCGCCCGCATTCATGGCAGGCGTGCCCACGGTGCGCAGGCGAGGCAGCAGCCACAGCAGCAACGGCGCGCCGATCAGCGCGGTGACGGTACCGGTCGAAATTTCACGCCATGCGCCTGTCAGCCAGATAACAGCCTGATCCGAGAGCCAGAGGATCAGCGCACCAATAAGCGGCGCGAGGAACAGGCGAGTCACCAGACGCCGGGCACCCAGCATCTTCGCCAGCAAAGGCGCAAACAGGCCGATAAAGCCGATGATCCCCACCGCATTCACCAGCAATGCGCTAATGGCGATGGCGAGAATTAACGTCGCGAGGCGCACCAGGGACAGCGCAAGACCAAGATTTCGGGCAACGCCATCGTCAAGGCCCATCAGCGTCAACGGACGCAATAACAGCAGGGTCAGCAGCAGCCCGCCGGCCAGGCGCGGCCACAGGCCGTTAACGATGCTCCAGTCCTGCTGGTTCAACGCGCCCGTGCTCCACAGGAACATATTCTGCAACTGATCGTGATGGAAGATGGCCAACAGCTGGTTTACGGCGCCGCAGTACAGGCTGAGCACTAAACCCGCCAGAATAAGCGTAACCGGCGACAATCGCTTGCCCCACGCCACGCCAAATACCAGCAGGCCAACGACGCCCGCGCCGATCAGCGCAGCAAATTGTTGCGTCTCAAAGCCACCCGGAAGCGCCCATAATGTCGCGACGGTCACACCCAGCTGAGCGCCGCTCGCCACGCCCAGCGTGGTGGGTTCAGCCAGAGGATTTCGCAGCACCTGCTGGAATAACACGCCGACCAGCCCCAGCCCCGCGCCAACCAGCAGTGAAATCGCCAGCCGTGGCAGCAGGCTGTAATGGAACAGCATCTGATTGATGTCGTCGATATTGGGCTGCCACCAGGCCTTAGCCCACTGCGTCGAAGGCAGTTGTGCATGCAGGTTGTGAAGCGTCAGCGCGCAGGCAACGCTAAACAGCAATGCCAGCAGCGCGGCTGGAAACAGAACATAATGACGCCTCACGCCGCGCTCCCTACGGCTTTCGCCAGCATTTTAGTGAAGTTCATGGCGGAGATAGTCGCGCCGTACAGCCACACGGCAGGCACGCGCTGGAAACGGTTCTGGCGAATAAACGGCATTGCTTGCCATAGCGGCGTCGCCATTACTTTTGCCATTTCGGCATCGTTGTTGTGGTCAAAACAAATCACATCCGCGTCTTTAACCGCCGCAAGGCGCTCAAGGCCAACCACCGCCGTGCCCCAGAAGTTTGTTTCGCCGTGCCAGGCATTTTTCACGCCCAGCAGGTCCAGCACCTCCTGGAACAGGCTATTTTGCCCAACGATTAACGCGTGACGCGGATCGAGCAGCGTTATCAGTAGCACCGGACGATCGCCTCGCGGAATAAAGCGCGGCTTCATTTCCGCAATGAAGCGATCAAAATGGGCCAGATGATCTTTCGCTGCCTGCTGCATGCCCAGCTTGTCGCCAAGCTCAGTAAGCGAATGGCGCGCCACGGACAGCGGTTTACCTGAGCCATCATTAAAGTTAAAACCCAGTCCCGGCGCGATACGGGTCATTTTTTCGGGCGACGGCCCGTAACCCGCAGAGTAAAGGATCAGCGACGGTTTAAGCTGCGTAAGCAGTTCCAGATTAGGTTCAGTGCGCAGACCAACGTCAATTACGCTTGCAGGCAGTTCAGGCTCACCTACCCAGGCGCGATAGTTATCCATGTCCGCTACCGCCATTGGCGTAACGCCAAGCGCAAGCATCAGCTCAGCGGGCAACCATTCGAGAGCGACGATACGATGGGGATCGATGGACGCCGCGCGAGCGCTGCCCATTCTGAATAAGAGCGGCGATAATGCCAGCGCCGTCAAAAGCTGACGACGGCTGATTGACGGGTTAATTAGCTCAGGCATCAGTAAACAAAGCTCACTGGCGCAGCACCCGCCGGATGCGGCAGGATGCCCATCGGGATACCGTAAATTTGCTCCAACGTTTCGCTTCGCATCATCTCCGCCGGGCTGCCCTGCGCAATCATTTCGCCCCCGCGCAACGCCACCAGATGGTCACAATAGCGGGCGGCCATATTGATATCGTGCAGAACGGCAATCACCGTTAAGCCGCGCTCCTGGCTCAGACGATGGATTAGCGCCAGCACGTCAACCTGATGGGCGATATCCAGCGCGGAAGTCGGTTCGTCCAGCAGCAGGCAGCGGCTGTCCTGCGCCACCAGCATGGCAATCCATACGCGTTGCCGCTCGCCGCCGGAAAGACTGTCTACCAGACGATGGGCAAAGGGCTTCAGGCCAACCTGCGTAATTGCATCCTCCACCCGCTCCCTGTCCGCCACGCCAAAACGCCCCAACGCGCCGTGCCACGGATAGCGGCCAATGGCTACCAGCTCGCGTACCGTCATTCCTTCGGCTGCCGGGATCTGTTGCGGTAGATAGGCAACCTGACGAGCAAACGCCTTGCTGCTCCAGCTATCAAGCGGCTGCTCGTTTAAGCGAATCTCACCCTCCGACGGTTTCTGATGCCGCCCCAGCATTTTCAGCAGCGTGGATTTCCCCGAGCCATTATGACCAATCAGGCCAGTAACTTTGCCGACCGGAAAGGTAAATGACAGCGGATGGAGTAACGTACGGCCAGGCACACGAAAGGTGACATCAGTGAGGCTAAAGGTGGCGTCTGGATGGGAGTGTTTGTCGTGCATGGTAGCCCAACTTGTTGAAGAGCACGGCGAACCGTGCCCGAAATTTACTGACAAAGAAGAAAAAAGCGTCGTTTTTCCTTCTTTGTGGTTACCAGCCGAAAATCAACAGGTTGATTTTCCTGATTTTCGCATAAGGTTAGAAGCGGAAGGTTGCGGTGGCAACCACCTGTCGTTCTGCGCCCCAGAAACAACCGTAGGTCTGGAAGCAACTGGCAACATATTCACGATCGAGCAGGTTGTTGACGTTTACCGCAATGCTGGAACCGTTCAGACCGAAACGACCCAGGTCATACTTGACCACGGCGTCCATCACAGCAGCGCTGCCGACTTCGAAGGAGTTCACCGGATCGCCATAGCTTTTGCCAATGAAACGACCACCCGTGCCCAGCGTCAGACCGCTCAGCGCACCTTCGTTAAAGGTGTAATCACCCCACAGGGAAGCCATATGCTCTGGCACCTGCTCTGGCGTGTTGCCTTTCAGCGTGGTGTCTTTGGTGTATTCCGCATCGGTATAGGTGTAAGAAGCGGTTACGTTGATATTGGCGTTAAGGGCCGCTTTTGCTTCCAGTTCTACGCCACGGGCGCGAATTTCGCCGCCCTGCATTGATGCAAAATTATGCGAAGCGTCTGGATCGGACATTAAGTTGTCGCTTTTCGTTAACTGATAAACCGCACCAGTAATAACAACAGGCATGTCCTTCGGCACATATTTTACGCCAGCTTCATATTGACGTCCTTTGGACGGCTTGAAAGTGTTGCCGTAAAAATCCGCACCGGAGTTAGGTTCGAAAGATTCGCTATAGCTGATATATGGCGATACACCGTTATCAAACAGGTAGTTCAGACCGGCACGACCGGTGAATTGATGATCGTCACGCTCGGTGTAGTTCACCTGCTGATAAGAACGGGTTGACTGTGTCAACCAGTCATAACGGCCGCCAAGAGTCAGCACGAACTTATTCCACTCGGCCTGGTCCTGAACATAGAGACCGGTTTGTTTCTGTTTGTTTTGCTGATACGGAGCGGCGCTGCCGAAATCATAATCGCCGTACACCGGATCATAAAGATTCAGATCCTCAGCCGCCTGGTAACCAAAACTAGCGTTCACATCGTTGCGCATCTGCTGGAAATCAACGCCGGTCAACAGCGTATGTTCAACCGCAGAGGTCGCAAATTTGCTTTCTAATTGTGTATCAACAGCAAAGTTATGCAGCTTTTCGTTATCGACTACGGTGCTACGTTTGAGCATATAGCCGTTAGCAGGATCGACGCCTACGCCATAAACGCTTTTCTGCGAGGTTTTAGACTCAACATAACGCAGATTTTGACGCACGGTAAAAGTGTCATTAAAGCCGTGTTCGAAACTATATCCAACCAGCTTATGGGACAGGGAATAGGTGTTATTATTGGCGCCTTCGTTGAAGTCGGTTCCCAGACGCTTGCCGTTTGGCAGCGGCTCTACGGTCCCTTCTTTCGGCAGCCAGCCATAATAGCCGGTTTCTGGCGTATCCTGCAGATTGGCCAGGAAGGTGAAGTTAGTCTTATCATCAGGACGCCATGAGAAAGATGGCGCAATCGCGTAGCGTTTCTGTTTAGAGATTCGCTGTTGCTCATCGCTGGAGCGGGCCACGCCGGTCAAACGATAAGAATAAACGCCAGCGTCATCCAGCGCATCGCTAAAGTCGAAGCCCGTCTGGTACAGATTGTCGGTGCCCATTTTGAACTGTACTTCACGCAGCGGCTCGGTAGTCGGGCGTTTGCTGACCATGGTGATAATGCCACCAGGGCTGCTTTTCCCGTACAGTACGGAGGTCGGGCCACGCATCAATTCGACGCGTTCCAGCATATAAGGATCGATAAGAACTTCGTTGTAAAAATCACCCTGTAACTTCAGCCCATCCAGATAGTTGTTCTGGTTAACAGAACCGAAACCACGAATTTTAACCGCGTCATAGGTATTGGATGCACCGCGAGTTGAAACCGTAATACCCGGCGTGTAGCCCAGAGCTTCCTTCACGGACTCTGGTTGGTGCGTATCCATCTCTTCACGCGTAACCACAGAAACAGACTGCGGCGTCTTTTCAATTGGCGTATCAGTTTTGGTTGCGGTGGCGGTCCGTTTGGCCGCAATCGTCGGAGCCGGTCCCCATGCGCTTTCCTGAGGAGCTGCGGCAGAAACGGTAATAGTATCTTCTTTAGTGCTGGTGCCGTCAGCTGCAAATGCCGTACCGCTAACGCCGTTCACGGCGGCGGCAACAAACAGGGCAAGTTTGCAAAGGGAGATATTGGCTGGCAGGCCTTGATATGAACGCGCCATAGTGGATTCTCTGCTGGAATGATGAATGATAACGTAAACGATAATTATTATTATGCCCGCAGGATTTTAGACGAAACGGAATCAGCATAGCAAGCGGATCACAACCCCTACGGGGCTAAGGGATGATAATTAACCAGAGGGCCTTTCGGGGCTTAACACAAAAGAAAAACCCCCGTTACATGAACTCCACCTTACTTAGTTGAATGTCCAACTTTTTGGGTGCAGCTCATACATCCGGGGGTTTTACGTAACCAACAACGCAGATTATTTGCTGCCGAACATGTCCTTAATCCAGCCTGCCACGCCGTCGCTCTTCTCTTGCTGCTCAGGCTGCTGTTGCTGTTGTTGTTGTGGCGGCTGCTGAGGCTCGCCGGACGACTGATCGAACGGATTATTCATCTGCTGTTGCTGCAAGCTTTGCTGGCACAACGCATCCGGGTTAGTCGTCCAGACCGGCAGAGTACGCGTTGCGCCACCGGCGCATTGGAAGTTGCCCGCATCATCAATACCCATATCGACGATATCTTCCGGGGTTGTTAACGTCAGCGGAATTGGCGTCTGGTTTGCCAGATAACGCTGATAAAGGGCCATTGCCCCGCTCGCACCGTACAGTTTGGTCGGCTGGTTGTTATCGCGACCTACCCAGGTGATGGTCACTTCTTTACCATCAATGCCCGCAAACCAGGTATCCACGTTGTTGTTCGTGGTCCCCGTTTTACCGGCCAGGTGCAGGTTAGGATATTTGCTGCCCAGCGCTCGCCCGGTACCACGGTTTATTACCTGCTGCATGGTGTAGAGCGTCATGTACGCCGCCTGCGCAGGCACAGCCTGCTCCGCCTGCGGATAGCTCTGATACAGCACGGTGCCGTCTTCTGCAATCACCGAGCGCAGCGCAGAAAGCGTGGCGCGGTTACCGCCGCTGGCGATAGTCTGGAACGCCTGCGCGACCTGAATCGGCGTCAGGTTCAGCGCGCCCAGAATCATTGCCGGTACCGGGTTAAGCTGATCTCTCGGCACGCCCAGTTTCGTCCAGGTTTCCGTCACGGCCGGCAGGCCAAGCGCCATCCCCAGGTTTACGGTTGGCACGTTCATAGAACGGGTTAGCGCATCTACCAGCATGACCTGGCCGCTAAAGCGGCGATCGTCGTTTTGCGGTGACCAGACCTGGCCGTTCGGCTGGCGCAGAGAGATCGGCGCATCCGCAATCCAGGTATTCAGGCGATAGCTGTCCGGCTGGCTTAACGCCGTCAGGTAGGTCGCAGGCTTCGCCAGGGAACCGATTGAACGACGCGCCTGCATCGCACGGTTGAAACCAGCAAACTGCGTTTCCGCTCCGCCGACCATCGCGCGCACTTCGCCGGTATACCTGTCGACAATCACCATTGCCGCTTCAAGATCTTTCAGCTTACGTGAGGCGCGCAATACCGGTACGCCTTCACTAACCGCTTTTTCCGCCGCATCCTGCGAAACCGAGTCGAAGGTGGTGAAGATCTTCACGCCGGAGAGATCTTTTACCTTATCGCCCAGTTTCGCCTGTAGCTCGTTGCGCACCATCTGCATGAACGCAGGCTGCGGTGTAATCACTCCGCCACGTGGCTGCACGCCAAGAGGACGAGCGCTCAGCATATCGTACAGTTCCTGATCGATAACCTTCTGTTCTTGCAGCAGGCGCAGCACCAGGTTACGACGTTCAAGGGCCAGTTTCGGGTTGCGCCACGGGTTATAGATCGACGCCCCTTTCACCATGCCCACCAGCAGCGCCTGCTGATCGAGGCTCAGTTCCTCTACCGGACGGCCAAAGTAGTACAGGCTCGCCAGCGGGAAACCGCGGATTTCATTGTCACCGCTCTGGCCGAGATATACCTCGTTCAGGTACAACTCCAGAATGCGATCTTTGCCGTAGCGGGCATCCATGATCAGCGCCATGTACGCTTCGTTCGCTTTACGCCAGTAGGTTCTTTTACTGGAAAGGAACAGGTTCTTCACCAACTGCTGTGTCAGCGTACTCGCGCCCTGCACCGTGCGTCCTGCGGTGAGGTTCGCCAGCATCGCGCGGCCAATGGAGTAGAGGCTGATCCCGTCGTGTTCATAGAAGTGACGGTCTTCGGTGGCGATCAGCGTGTCGACCAACAAATCCGGGAAGCCCGTACGCGGCACAAACAGACGCTGCTCGCCGTTTGGCGATGACAGCATGGTTATCAGACGTGGATCCAGGCGGAAGAAACCGAAGCTGCGGTTGTTGTCCATGTTCTGGATCGATTCCAGACTCCCGCCATCAAACACCAGGCGGGCGCGGATCTGCCCTTCCTTGCTGTCCGGGAAATCAAACGGCCGACGGATCATCTCGATGCTGTTGGCCTGCACGGTAAACTCGCCCGGGCGCGTCATGCGCGTGACCTGGCGATACTGCGTGGCTTCCAGCAGATTAATCATCTCTTTTTTGCTGTACGGCATGTCCGGCTCAAGGTTCACCATGCGGCCATACACCGCCGCCGGAAGCTGCCAGACTTTGCCGTCGATACGGCTGCGAATCTGCTGGTCCAGGTAGACGCCGTAAATCACAAACAGCACCACAAAGACGACAAACAGCTTCACTAAAATCCATAGCCAGCGGCGTTTCTTACGCGGCGGACGGCCGTTACCGCCCCCCTTCCCTTTACGTGGCGGCATCGGTTCCTCGTCATCGTAGTCATCAGCGTACTCGTCGTCATACTCTTCTTCCCTGAGCCGACGACGGCTTACCTTCGCTTGTGTGGGACGTTTAGGTTTTCCTTTACGTCCAATAGGTTCGCGGTCATTCCCCGCCATTGCTTTCTCCACCAAAAATGAGGCGCACGGCCTGATTCTCCTTTCTTCCGCCGATGACGGAAGAAGAAATCTCTCAAAGTCACTGATACTTTTTGGTACGCCGCGTCGGCAGCGCCGTTGCCGGCGAGTCCGGCCAGACATGCTTCGGATAACGTCCCTTCATCTCTTTTTGCACCTCCCGGTACGCCCCGTTCCAGAAGGCGGTTAAATCGCGCGTAATCTGTAACGGACGCTGGGCCGGAGAGAGCAGTTCAAGCACTAACGGCACGCGTCCCTCGGCAATTGCCGGGGTCTGCGCTTCACCAAACATTTCCTGCATGCGCACCGCCAACACGGGCGGATTGTCTTCGTCGTAGCGGATAGCAATCTGGCTTCCGGTCGGCACAGTGTAATGAGTTGGCAGCGCACTATCCAGACGTTGACGCATGCTCCACGCCAGCAGATTCTGTAACGCCCGGTTGATATCGATATTTTTCAGCGCGCGCAGCGAGTGTACGCCAGCCATTTCCGGCAGCAGCCAGCTATTCAGATCCCGCAGCAGCGCTTCGTCACTCACCTCTGGCCAGTTATGTTCAGGCAGCCATTTTGCCGCGCATGCCAGACGAATACGTAATTGCTGCGCCTGGGTAGACCAGTTCAGCACGCCCAGTCCACGGTCGCGAATACCGTTTAGCATCGCCTGGTGCAGTTCATCTTCAGAAGGCTTTGCCAGCGGCTGGACCTTTAGCACCAGTTGTCCAATCTGCGTGCGGCGAAACGCTTTTAGCGTTCCCTGCGCTTCGTCCCATTCTACGGAGTCGCTTTGAGTCAGCAGACCAGGCACGCTTGTTACCAACGCATCGATATCCAGCGGCAGCGCCTGAAGCATACGCGCATCAGGCGTCTGGCCGCCTTGCAAAAGCAGCGGCGCTAATAGCCATTCATAGCGGGTCAGCGCATCGTCCTGGTTTAACATTGCGCCCATGCCGTTCGCCAGCTGGTAGCGCCCATCCTGCCCGCGCCGGCGGGCGATGCGATCGGCAAAAGCCTGCGCAAGCAGCGGGCCGGCTAGGCTGATATCAACCTGCCCGCCCCGGCTGTTCAGACGTTTAAGAAGCTGGTTTGCGCGCTGCTGCCAGTTTTCATGACGACGGCCAAACGCACTGCGCAAATCGCTCTCCTGCCCACGCGGCGGCTCTTCCAGGATGGCGACAAGGCGCGCCGCCGTTGCCTGCTCATCTGGCGTTCTGGCCGCAACCAGCATGGCGGCAAAACGCGGATCGTTGCCGAGCCGCGCCATTTTTTGTCCCGTTGGCGTCAGGCGATGTTGTTCATCCAGCGCGTTGAGCTGCCGCAGAAGCCGTTGCGCCGCGTGAAGCGTAGCCGCTGGCGGCGCATCCAGCCAGGTCAGCTGATTCGGCTCCTGACAACCCCACTGTAAAAGCTCAAGCCACAGGCCGGAAAGATCGCTTTGCAGGATTTCGGGTTCGCTCTGCGCGGCTGCACGTTCAGCCTGTTCACTGCTGGTCAGATGTAAACAAATACCCGGCTCAAGACGCCCGGCACGCCCGGCGCGCTGGGTCATGGAAGCCTGGCTGATACGCTGCGTGACCAGCCGCGTCAGCCCGGATCGCACGTCAAAACGCGCCACACGCTCAAGCGCGCAGTCAACGACCAGCCGGATGCCTTCAATCGTCAGGCTCGTCTCGGCGATATTGGTCGCCAGCACCACTTTACGTGTGCCGTTCGCTGCCGGGAGAATGGCTTTACGCTGCTCGCTGAGCGACAAAGCGCCGTATAACGGGCAAAGCTGCACGTCGCTCGCTACACGTTCCAGAAGCTGTTCCTGCACGCGCTGAATTTCTCCCACGCCCGGCAGGAACAAAAGCAGCGAGCCTGTTTCTTCGCGCAGCAGGTTCGCCACGGCAATGGCAACGGCTTCGTCGAAACGCTGGTGTGCGGCAAGCGGGCTGTAGCGGCGTTCCACCGGATAAGCTCGTCCTTGCGAGCTAATCACCGGCGCATCGGGGAGGCACCGTTGCAGGCGCTGATTATCAAGCGTTGCCGACATGATCAGCAGCTTAAGATCGTCACGCAATCCCTGCTGTACATCGAGCAGCAGCGCTAAAGCCAGATCGGCCTGCAGGCTGCGCTCATGGAATTCATCGAGGATCACCAGCGCAATGCCGTTAAGTTCGGGATCCTGCTGAATCATACGAGTCAGGATCCCTTCGGTCACCACCTCAAGCCGGGTATCCGGCCCGACGCAGGTTTCGGCGCGCATGCGATAGCCAACGGTTTCTCCGGTTTGCTCACCGAGTAATTCTGCCAGCCTCTGCGCGACGTTACGCGCCGCAAGGCGACGCGGTTCCAGCAGCAAAATGCGCCCGTTTATCACACCGGATTTAAAAATCTGCAGCGGCAGCCAGGTGGATTTGCCCGCACCGGTAGGCGCGTTGAGCAGCACTTGCGGCGAGTGTTTAAGCGCGTGAAGAACATCGGGTAACACCGCAGCGACCGGTAATGACGACACAAACAGCTCCAAAGAGTTAACATACGCAGTCGCGCATTGTAGCATCCCGCAAAACCTTAACCGAGAGACAACTATGGCCGACACTCGCCGACTGTTCTTTGCCCTCGATATGCCTACCGAGGTGCAGCAGCAGATTATTCACTGGCGCGCCGAAAATTTTCCTGCCGATGCCGGTCGGCCCATCGCGGCGGCTAATCTGCATCTGACGCTCGCCTTTCTGGGCGACGTGAGCGCCGAAAAGCAAAAAGCGCTCAGCCAGCTTGCCGGACGTATTCAGCAGCCCGGTTTTACGCTGACGCTGGATGATGCGGGGCTTTGGGTTCGTTCACGCGTTGTCTGGCTTGGCCCGCGCCATGCGTCGCTCGGTCTGATCCAACTGGCCAATATGTTGCGCGCCCAGGCGGCGCGAAATGGCTGTTACCAAAGCCCACAGCCTTATCATCCGCATGTCACGCTCTATCGCAACGTGATCCAGTCCGTCGCCATCCCACCGCCCAACTTTCGCTGGCAGTTTAAAGTCGAAGCGTTTGTGCTTTACGAGTCCGTTTTCGCCCAGGGACGTACCCGCTACCGGCCGCTGGAGCGCTGGCAACTAAATAATAAGGAAGAGTAGATGGAATTTTCCCCGGCGCTACAGCCCGCCACGCTGGTTAAGCGTTACAAACGCTTTCTGGCCGATGTCATCACCCCCACGGGTGAACTACTGACGCTTCACTGTCCAAATACCGGCGCTATGACCGGATGCGCAACGCCTGGCGATACCGTCTGGTATTCAACGTCGGCAAATTTAAAGCGTAAATATGCCCATACGTGGGAATTAACGCAGACGCCAGGCGGCGACTTTATTTGTGTGAATACGTTGCAGGCAAATAACGTTGTGAAGGAGGCGCTGAGGGAAAATCTGCTGCCGGAATTAAGCGGTTACACAAAAATCCTCAGCGAAGTGAAGTACGGGGCAGAACGCAGCCGCATCGACTTTATGCTACAGGCGGATAACAAAGTTAACTGCTATATTGAAGTGAAATCAGTCACGTTATCCGAACAGGGAAGCGGCTTTTTCCCGGATGCCGTCAGCCTTCGCGGGCAGAAGCATCTGCGGGAATTGATGAGCGTGGTTATGCAAGGAGAGCGCGCAGTGCTGCTGTTTGCGGTATTACACTCCGCCATCACTCGTGTCTCACCGGCACGCCACATCGACGCAAAATATGCGCAACTTTTATGCGAGGCGCAGGAATGCGGAGTAGAAATAATTGCCTGGCGGGCAGAACTTTCTGCCGCAGGGCTGACTCTAACTTCGCCGTTGCCTGTCTGTTTATAACGTTTCATTTATAAAGAGCAGTTAACGTATTGTATGTTTTGTGTTCCGGTCGCTCGCGTAAATACGCTTTTCTTCACAGGGTTGTCAAGAGAGGAATTTATATAATTGCCATCCTGAAAAGCATCTGCTATTTATAGCGGCCTGATTTTCCCCCGACAGGGGACCGATAGTGCGTGTTAAGGAGAAGCAACATGCAAGAAGGGCAAAAGCGTAAAACATCGTCCCTGAGTATCCTCGCCATCGCTGGGGTGGAGCCATACCAGGAGAAAGCGGGCGAAGAATACATGAACGAAGCCCAGCTGTCGCACTTCAGGCGTATACTTGAAGCCTGGCGTAACCAACTTATGGACGAAGTTGATCGCACCGTCACGCATATGCAGGATGAAGCTGCTAACTTCCCGGACCCGGTAGACCGTGCCGCCCAGGAAGAAGAGTTCAGCCTGGAGCTGCGCAACCGCGATCGCGAACGTAAGCTGATCAAGAAGATCGAGAAGACGCTTAAGAAAGTAGAAGACGAAGATTTCGGCTACTGCGAATCTTGCGGCGTTGAAATTGGTATTCGTCGCCTTGAAGCTCGTCCGACGGCTGATTTGTGTATCGACTGCAAAACGTTGGCAGAAATTCGCGAAAAACAGATGGCCGGCTAAACGGCCCGCAATTTCACCACTTTCAAAGGCGGGAGACTCTCCCGCCTTACTTATTTGTAGGCTCATGACAGCTCCTCACTACATCGGGCGCTTTGCCCCCTCGCCTTCCGGCGAGCTCCATTTCGGCTCGCTGATTGCCGCCCTTGGCAGCTATTTGCAGGCACGTGCGAATCAGGGCCAGTGGCTGGTCCGCATCGAAGATATCGATCCTCCCCGCGAAGTACCCGGCGCCGCTGAGACGATTTTGCGTCAGCTTGACCATTACGGCCTGCGCTGGGATGGCGAAGTGCTGTGGCAGTCCGCGCGCCATGAAGCCTACCGCGAAGCGCTGGCCTGGCTGCGTCAGCACGGCTTAAGCTATTACTGCACCTGTACCCGCAGCCGCATTCAGCAGATCGGCGGTTTTTACGACGGCCATTGTCGGACGTTAAACCAGGGGCCAGACAACGCGGCGATGCGCCTGGTGCAACAGCATCCGGTATTAAGTTTTGAGGATCGCCTGCGCGGCAGGTTAGTGGCCGACGAGCATCTTGCGCGGGAAGATTTTATTATCCACCGCCGCGACGGGCTGTTTGCCTATAACCTCGCCGTGGTGGTTGATGATAATTACCAGGGCGTGACCGAAATCGTGCGCGGCGCCGATTTAATCGAACCGACCGTAAGACAAATTTCGCTTTATCAGCAGCTTGGCTTTCGGGTACCGGATTACGTTCATCTGCCTTTAGCGCTAAACGGTCAGGGGAATAAATTATCCAAGCAAAACCATGCGCCCGCGCTGCCGCAGGGCGATCCACGCCCGGTATTGGCTGCCGCTTTAACCTTCTTAAACCAGCCGGTTATTTCCCACTGGCGGGATCTTACCCTTGAGGATCTGCTAAGCGAAGCGGTGGAAAAGTGGGCGCTGGCCAACGTTCCATTACATGCATCCATGAATACAGCATTCTCAAATGCCCCACACTGAGCTATGATTAGCCGCTGTTTTTTTTGTCCCTATGATTGACACTGCCGAGGTGGACCATTTTTACCCGAGTCGCTAATTTTTGCCGCAAGGTGCTCAACCGCGATGATGTTGTGGCGCAGGAGAGCGAAGATCTCCCGCAAATCACGGTCATCCCGCGTGACCAGCACGCTATTTCCCGCAAAGATATCAGTGAAAATGCCCTCAAGGTGCTCTATCGACTGAACAAAGCGGGCTACGAGGCATATCTCGTTGGCGGCGGCGTTCGCGACCTTCTGCTGGGCAAAAAACCGAAAGATTTTGACGTAACGACCAGCGCCACGCCGGATCAGGTGCGTAAACTGTTCCGCAACTGCCGCCTGGTAGGCCGTCGCTTCCGCCTCGCCCACGTGATGTTTGGGCCGGAAATTATCGAGGTCGCCACCTTCCGCGGGCACCACGAAGAACAAAAAGCCGATCGCCAGACCTCGCAAACCGGACAAAACGGCATGCTGCTGCGCGATAATATCTTCGGCTCCATTGAAGAAGATGCCCAGCGCCGCGACTTCACGATTAACAGTCTTTATTACAGCGTGGCGGATTTTTCCGTCCGTGATTACGTCGGCGGCCTGCGTGATTTACGCAACGGCGTGATTCGCCTGATTGGCGATCCGGAAACGCGCTACCGTGAAGATCCGGTACGTATGCTGCGTGCGGTACGCTTTGCAGCCAAGCTGAATATGTCCATCAGCCCGGAAACCGGCGAACCGATTCCACGTCTCGCTACGTTGATTAACGACGTGCCGCCCGCTCGCCTGTTCGAGGAATCCCTCAAGCTGTTGCAGGCTGGACACGGCTACGCAACTTACGAACTGCTGCGTGAATATCAGTTGTTCCAGCCGCTGTTCCCGATTATCACCCGCAACTTTACCGAGCAGGGCGACAGCCCGATGGAGCACATGGTTGCCCGGGTGCTGAAGAACACCGATAACCGCATTCAAAATGATATGCGCGTTAATCCGGCCTTCTTGTTCTCCGCCATGTTCTGGTACCCACAGCTTGAGATGGCACAGAAGCTGACCCAGGAAAGCGGCCTCGCCTATATGGACGCGTTCGCCCTGGCGATGAACGAAGTGCTGGACGAAGCCTGCCGTGCGCTGGCGATCCCAAAACGTATCACGACCCTTGTGCGTGACATTTGGTCCCTTCAGCTGCGTCTGTCACGCCGCCAGGGCAAACGCGCCTGGAAACTGATGGAGCATCCTAAATTCCGCGCCGCCTACGATCTTCTGGCCTTACGTGCCGAAGTGGAAAACAACCAGGAGCTGCTGCGTCTGACCAAATGGTGGGGCGAGTTCCAGGTCGCAGCGCCTCCGGCACAAAAAGACATGCTCAACGAGTTGGGTGATGAACCCGCAGCACGTCGCCGCCATCGCCGTCCGCGCAAGCGTGCGCCGCGCAGCGGTGGAGCTGCATGACGCTGGCGTATATCGCGCTGGGCAGCAATCAGGCGTCGCCGCTGGAGCAGGTTGCCTCAGCGCTTAACGCCATAGCGGCCATTCCGCACAGTCGGGTGGTCGCCACGTCCTCTTTTTATCGCACCCCACCGCTCGGCCCGCAGGATCAACCAGATTATCTGAATGCCGCCGTGGCGCTGGAAACAGCCCTCTCCCCGGAAGCACTGCTTGACCATACTCAGCGTATCGAACTTGAGCAGGGTCGCGTGCGTAAAGCTGAACGCTGGGGGCCACGCACGCTTGATCTCGACATCATGCTGTTCGGCGATTTAATCCTTTCCACGCCGCGTCTGACCGTGCCTCATTACGATATGAGGAACCGGGCGTTTATGCTGGTTCCGCTGTCAGAAATTGCGCCTGACTGCACCTTCCCGGACGGACAGCGCGTCGCCGATGTGCTCGAAAAGCTTTCCCGCGCGGGCATTACTTACTGGTAACACCGAATCTGTTCCTTTGTTAAAATAGCAATCGATTACACTCCCTCACTATTCCAATCCAGGGATTGCCATGAAACCAACCACAATGTCTCAGTTGCGCCAATGGAAACAGGCTCAACGTAAATTCGCCACCATCACCGCGTATGACTTCAGCTTCGCCAAACTGTTTGCCGAAGAAGGCATCGGTGTGATGCTGGTTGGCGATTCATTAGGGATGACCGTTCAGGGGCACGACTCTACGCTGCCGGTAACCGTAGAGGATATCGCTTACCACACGCGCGCCGTTCGCCGCGGCGCGCCGCATTGCCTGCTGCTTGCAGACCTTCCGTTCATGGCTTACGCCACGCCAGAGCAGGCTTTTGCCAATTCAGCGGCAGTGATGCGCGCCGAGGCCAACATGGTGAAAATTGAAGGCGGACGCTGGCTGGTTGAAACCGTCAAAATGTTAACCGAGCGAGCCGTACCCGTTTGCGGCCACCTGGGGCTGACGCCGCAGTCGGTGAATATCTTCGGCGGCTACAAGATTCAGGGGCGCGATGAAGCGGCCGCGCAAACATTGTTTGACGATGCCGTAGCGCTCGAAGCCGCGGGCATTCAGCTATTGGTGCTGGAGTGTGTGCCGGTCGCGCTGGCTAAACGTATTACCGATGCACTGACCATTCCGGTGATTGGCATCGGTGCCGGCAACGTTACTGACGGCCAGATTCTGGTGATGCACGATGCCTTCGGCATTACCGGCGGTCATATTCCGAAATTTGCGAAAAACTTTCTGACCGAGGCAGGCGATATGCGCGCAGCCGTGCGCCAGTATGCCGCTGAAGTTGAGTCCGGCGCCTATCCGGGCGAAGAACACAGTTTCCACTGACAGGAGAAAAGGCGTGTTGATTATCGAAACGTTACCGCAGCTCCGCCTGCAAATTCGCCGCTGGCGCCAGGAAGGTAAACGCATCGCGCTGGTACCGACCATGGGCAATCTGCACGACGGGCACATGACGCTGGTTGAAGAAGCGAAAGCCGTGGCCGATGTCGTGGTGGTGAGCATTTTTGTGAATCCAATGCAGTTCGACCGCCCGGAAGATCTGGCGCGCTACCCGCGCACTTTGCAGGAAGACTGCGAGAAACTGAATCGCCGTAAAGTCGATCTGGTATTTGCCCCTGCCCCGTCAGACGTGTATCCGCAGGGCATGGATACTCAGACCTTCGTCGATGTGCCGGGAATCTCCACCATCCTTGAAGGCGCGAGCCGTCCGGGTCATTTCCGCGGCGTATCCACTATCGTCAGCAAACTATTTAACCTGGTTCAGCCTGATGTCGCCTGCTTTGGCGAAAAGGATTACCAGCAGCTGGCGCTTATCCGCAAAATGGTTGCCGATATGGGCTACGACATCGAGATTATCGGCGTGCCAACGGTGCGCGCTAAAGACGGTCTGGCGCTAAGTTCCCGCAACGGTT
Source organism: Cedecea colo (assembly GCF_011808225.1). Taxonomy (GTDB): domain Bacteria; phylum Pseudomonadota; class Gammaproteobacteria; order Enterobacterales; family Enterobacteriaceae; genus Dryocola; species Dryocola colo. The sequence goes on from NZ_SOYS01000004.1 coordinate 67,090, forward strand.
ACCTGAGCGCCGAGCAGCGCAAAATCGCCCCAGGCCTTTCCAGGGTTATGAACTCGCTGGCCGATAAACTGCGTGCGGGCGAGCGTGATATCCAGGAAATGCTGGCCATTGCAGCAACCGAGCTGAACGCACAAGGCTTCCGTGCTGACGATCTGCAAATTCGCGATGCGGACACGCTGCTGGAGCTGGGTTCGGAGAGTAAACGCGCGGTGATTCTGATGGCCGCATGGCTTGGTCAGGCGCGTCTGATTGATAATATTCAGGTTGATTTAGCGCAGTAGACACTGTCTGAAAAACGGGCAATACTGCTGCGATATATTCATGGGATCGATATTTTTCGATGCCGTTTCGGCCCAGTAACTAAGGTTTAATTTATGATTCGCACCATGCTGCAAGGCAAGTTACACCGCGTGAAAGTGACCCAGGCGGACTTGCACTATGAAGGCTCCTGCGCCATCGATCAGGACTTCCTGGAGGCGGCAGGCATTCTGGAATATGAAGCCATCGATATTTACAATGTGACCAACGGCAAGCGTTTTTCCACTTACGCCATCGCCGGTGAGCGCGGTTCTAAAATTATCTCCGTCAACGGTGCAGCGGCGCACTGCGCCGACGTGGGCGACATTCTGATTATCGCCACTTACGTGACGATGCCGGACGAGCAGGCCCGCAGCTGGCAGCCCAAAGTCGCCTATTTTGACGGCGAGAACGAGATGAAGCGCCTGGCAAAAGCCGTGCCGGTTCAGGTAGCTTAAGGTTCTGAGCAGAAAAAGGCCCGCTTAAAGCGGGTCTTATATAGCCGACAAAGAAAGAAAAAGCGTGGTTTTTCCTTCTTTGTGTTTATCAGCCGAAAATCAATCCGTTGATTTTCCTTATTTTTTATTCGAAGGCATACGTTCAACCTGTGTTGGTTGAAAGTTTGTCAGCAAGCTGAGACCGCTTAAAGCGGGTCTTTTTTTTCCTAAGATCCGGGCTGATTGGTGATCAATCTCGACATGGTCTCCAGCGAATCCGTCCGCAAAATATAAAGCCGTTTTAGCAAGAACGGATTATCTCCCGGCTTCACCTTGCCCCTCACCGTTGTCACCGCCATATGAAATCCCGCGTTATTCGCGGCCTTTACCGCCTTGTCGTCATAGCCGCCGAATGGATAAGACAGATACAGCACGTGTGGATTGAACTGCGCCAGCGCGCGTCTTGAGCGTTCAAAATCAAACAGAACATTATGATAGCTGCGGCTTAGTAAGATTGGGTGACGATAACCGTCAACCCGGTGCAGGAAATGCGTGTGGGACTGCACGTCAAAGACGTCCTGGCTGGCCTGCAATTCCTGGACGCTCATAAACTGCAATGCTTGCGGATTCCACGGCTGCGGGCGACGCTTGATACGTGACGAGATAATAAACGAGGTCGCTTTAAAGCCATACTCTTTAAGAATTGGGTAAGCGTAGCGATAAACTGATTTTAGCCCGTCATCAAAGGTGATCGCCACCGAACGCGCCGGCAAATTCATACGATTACGCACGTAACCTTCGAGCTGATACATGGTCAGCGTGGTATAGCCCATATCGCGCAGCCAGGTCATTTGGTTGCTGAAAGCCACCACGGAAGTGGTTGTTGAAGTATGGCGGAAGCGGGTGTTTTCTTCGTCACGCAGGATGTGATGGTAAGTCAGCACCGGAATGCCGTTATCCTGCTGCGCATCCAGGCCGCTTACATAGCCCAGACGGTTGCCGATGCGGATTTGAAACCAGGTCTGGTTGAGGCGATCTTTCAGGCGGGCAATAACAGGGTAACGCAAATTTTTTGCCAGCGTTCCAAAAGGCGCGCTGCCGGCGCTCGGGGCGTTATAGATTTGCACATCGCGAAAGGTGACAAGATTTTGATTGCTGAGCGGCTTGTTTAAATCGCCCAGGCGGTCTTCAACACGCTGCTTGCCTGCCACCGGCCCGAGATGCGTTTTATCGATAAAGCCGGTGCCGAAACCAAACCTGAATTCATAGTAATCCGCAGCAGCAGGCACCACCGCGAGAATCTGTCCTTCCTGTATTGTGCCAACCGAGATGACCTTATTCCCCACCTGCGCCCAGATATCGGCATCCTCGGTAGTTTGCATATATTGCGCGGGGGTTGCATGGCTGCTGAGCAGGCTGGCGTTAGCCGTACCGACACAGAACAGCATCAACAGGCAGAAGAAAAAGCGAGTTAGCATAACGGATTTGATGACACTTTTTGCATAACGACGGGAAGGAGGGCTTATTCTAACAAAAACCCGCCCGATACCAACCTTTCAAGTCGATAATGATGCCGGGACAAAGGGTGGATATTTTTGCTGCTGATGCCAGAGGCTGGTGACCTCTTTGCCCCCCTGCTCCACGATGAACTGGCGGAAAGCAGCGCTTGAGAGCGTATCGCGATGATAGCGCATGGCGAAAAGCAGCGGTAGCGTGACGCCGGAGATAACTTCGCAATGAGGGTGTTTATGGCTCAGCTGCGCGGCTGTACGGTAAGGCGCTGCGCCCGTTTTATCCGTCAGGAAGATGACGCCGTCTCCGGAATCACATTTGTAAATCGCATCGCACAGCATGCGGCTGAGCATATTCGTACTTAGTCCCTGCCAGAAATTGACGGCGTAGCACTGAGGTTGCGGACCAAAGCGTTTTTCCATAACGTCCAGCATATTCTGTGCAAAGTAGTCGTGACCTGCGAGCACCCATCCCAACATATCGCCTCTCCCGTTAGCGAAATGCCAGTTTGCCAGAATGGATGTCGGGCGGCGTGATGTCAGTCAATCTTCGACGGGAAAACCTGACGGACTTCCCCCGCAGGGGAAGCCTGTACGGCTAGCTGCGCAAGCCTCGACCACGCTGGATCAGATACCAGCACAGCAGATAGAACGCGGCGATAAAGGCCACCAGCACCACTACGGTGAAGAGTAACGGCACATCGCTGATGCCGAGGAAGCCAAAGCGGAAGCCGCTGATCATATAGACGATTGGATTCAGGTGCGACAGCGCCTGCCAGAACGGCGGCAGCAGCGTCAGCGAGTAGAATACGCCGCCCAGATAGGTCAGCGGCGTCAGCACAAACGTGGGGATCAGGCTGATATCATCAAAGGTTCTGGCGAACACGGCGTTAAGTAATCCCGCCAGTGAAAACAGAATCGCGGTCAGCACCAGGGTCAGGGCTACGAACAGCCATGAGTGTACCTGGAACGGCACGAAAAACAGCGAAATCGCCGTCACCAGCACGCCGACACACAGGCCACGCGCCACGCCGCCGCCAACGTAACCAGCGATGATCACATGCGTTGGCACCGGGGCCACCAGCAGCTCTTCAATATTACGCTGGAACTTCGCGCTGAAGAACGATGAGGCGACGTTTGCATAAGCGTTGGTGATCACCGCCATCATGATCAAACCCGGCACGATAAATTGCATATAGGTAAAGCCGTGCATTTCGCCGATGCGCGAGCCAATCAGGTTACCGAAAATAATAAAGTACAGCGTCATGGTGATGACAGGCGGTACTAACGTCTGGATCCAGATGCGGGTGAAGCGGTGGATCTCTTTGGTCCAGATGCTTTTTAATGCCACCCAATAAAGATGCATCATGCCTGGTCTCCTTTTTTCGTTACCAGCGTGACGAATAGCTCTTCCAGACGGTTGGCTTTGTTACGCATACTTAATACCTGAATCCCTTGCGCGCTTAACTGGCTAAAGACGCTGTTAACTCCCTGTTCACGCAGGACTTCTACTTCAAGCGTTGCGGTATCGACCAGACGATACTGATAGCCGTCAAGCTTCGGCAGCGGGCTTTTTGGCGCCAGATCGAGAATAAAAGTTTCGGACTTGAGCTTGGAAAGTAGCGATTTCATCGAGGTGTTTTCTACCAGTTCGCCGCTCTGAATAATGCCGATATTGCGGCACAGCATCTCCGCTTCTTCCAGATAGTGCGTGGTCAGAATGATGGTGGTGCCTTTGTCGTTCAGATCCTTTAAGAAGCCCCACATGGAACGCCGAAGTTCGATATCCACGCCTGCGGTTGGTTCATCAAGAATCAACAGCTTAGGCTCGTGCATCAGGGCGCGGGCGATCATTAAGCGACGTTTCATGCCGCCTGATAGCATGCGCGCACGTTCGTTGCGTTTTTCCCACAGATCGAGCTGTTTTAAATACTTTTCGCTGCGCGCTATCGCTTCGCCACGCTCAACGCCGTAGTAGCCAGCCTGATGTACAACGATCTGCTGCACCGTCTCAAACGGGTTGAAGTTAAATTCCTGTGGGACCAGACCAAGCTGGCGCTTTGCATTTACCACATCCATCTGCAGGTCGTAACCAAACACCCGCACGCGGCCAGAAGTTTTATTCACCAGCGAGCTGATTATTCCGATGGTGGTGGATTTGCCTGCGCCGTTCGGGCCAAGTAAAGCATAAAAATCCCCCGCTTCGACGCGAAGATCTATGCCGCGCAGCGCCTGTACGCCGCCGGGATAGGTTTTCGTGAGCTTAGATAGTTCTAATGCAATGGTCATTGTTTGGGATTACCTTTCATGATGCAAATTTGTTAAGCAGTTTTAAAATTTATCGAGTTGCCCTATATTACCTCAACGCACTTATTCGGTTACAGGTTGTTAACCTCCATGAAAGATATAGATACGCTCATCAGCAATAACCAGATGTGGTCAAAACTGATGGAAGATGAAGATCCGGGCTTTTTCGAACGCCTGGCTTTGGCACAGAAACCCCGTTTTCTGTGGATTGGCTGCTCGGATAGCCGCGTACCGGCTGAACGTCTGACCGGCCTTGAACCCGGTGAACTGTTTGTTCACCGTAACGTGGCGAACCTGGTTATCCACACCGACTTAAACTGCCTTTCTGTCGTGCAATACGCGGTAGATGTGCTTGAAGTTGAACACATCATTATTTGCGGGCACTACGGATGCGGCGGCGTACAGGCGGCGGTTGAAAACCCGGATTTAGGGCTTATCAACAACTGGCTGCTGCACATTCGTGATATCTGGTTCAAGCATAGTTCGCTGCTGGGAGAGCTTCCGCAGGAACAGCGCCTTGATACCTTATGTGAGCTGAACGTTATGGAACAGGTGTATAACCTGGGCCACTCCACGATTATGCAATCCGCATGGAAGCGCGGGCAAAAAGTCACCGTACACGGCTGGGCCTACGGCATACACGATGGTCGTCTGCGCGATCTGGAAGTGACGGCAACCAGCCGCGAATCGCTTGAACAGGGTTACCGTAGCGGGATTTCAAACCTGCGACAGTCCCATAGCAGCCATAAGAATAGAGTAACTGCGGAATAATGCAGATAGCAAAAAGGGCCCTGAAGGCCCTTTAGATTACTGACAAAGAAGGAAAAAGCGTGGTTTTTCCTTCTTTGTGGTTATTTGCCGAAAATCATGAATTGATTTTGCTGTTAATTTTAGGCTGGCATCTTCCAGAACTTCGTAAGCTATGAGGTTTGTCATCAGTCTCAAGGGCCTGAAGGCCCTTTGCTTTTCTGCTCGTTAAGTCGCTGATTGTTAAGTTATTCGTCCAGCAGCACTACTTTGCCAACGTAGGGCAGATGACGATAGCGCTGAGCGTAATCAATACCGTAACCCACCACAAATTCGTCGGGAATGGAAAAACCAACCCACTCAACGTTGACGTCCACTTCGCGGCGCTCTGGTTTATCCAGCAGCGTGCAGATAGCGAGGGATTTTGGCTGGCGCAGGCTGAGAATTTCACGCACTTTGCTTAACGTGTTGCCGGAATCGATGATGTCTTCCACAATCAGCACGTCTTTGCCGCGGATATCTTCGTCCAGGTCTTTGAGGATTTTCACATCGCGGGTGGTGGACATGCCGCTGCCGTAGCTGGAGGCGGTCATGAAATCGACTTCATGGGGCACCTGCACTTCACGGCACAGGTCCGCCATAAACATAAACGAACCGCGCAACAACCCCACCAGCACCATATCACTGCCGCTGTCGCAATAATGTTCACTTATCAGGCGGCCAAGTTCAGCGATGCGGGCTTTGATTTCCGTTTCCGGAATCATGACTTCTACACTATGTTTCATATCTATAACCAAATGATTTTAAAATCAAATAATCCAGCGCCGGTTCAGTTTAATCCAACACAAAATATTCAGGCCAGCAGTATAACAGCAAATCACAATTGCAGGCATTTTCAATAAAAAGCTATTTATGTGATGCAGATCACACATGTTAATAACTATAATCAATTGCTATCAAACTTTTAAGAGCGTGATAATTGTGAAAATAAATAACTCAGGATCGCGTGTTCTCGCGGCCTTATCAGCCCTGTTTGCGGTGCTTACCGGGTTGTATTTACTTATTGGCGGAATATGGTTAGTGGCAATTGGTGGGTCATATTACTATCCAATTGCAGGGGTGGTGATGCTTGTCACCGCATGGTTACTGTGGCAACGCAAAGCGCTGGCCTTGTGGATTTATGCCGCATTGCTGCTTTGCACCCTGGCATGGGCCGTCTGGGAAGTCGGTTTCGATTTCTGGGCGCTGACGCCGCGTTTAGACGTGCTCTTCTTCTTTGGCGTATGGTTGTTGTTACCTTTTGTCTATCGCCAGTTCATTCTGCCCACCGCAGGCGCCGCACCGGCGTTAGGTGCCGTTCTGGCTATCACGGTTGTGGCTCTGATCTGGGCGGTATTTAACGATCCGCAGGAAATTAACGGCACGCTTAATACAGACGCAACCGCTTCTGCCGCGCCGGCTTCCACAATTCCTGATGCCGACTGGCCTGCTTATGGCCGTAATCAGGAAGGCCAGCGCTATTCTCCTTTAAAACAGATCAACGATAAAAACGTTGGTCAGCTGAAGGAAGCCTGGTCGTTCCAGACTGGCGATGTGAAACGCCCAACCGATCCGGGCGAAATCACTAACGAAGTTACCCCGATCAAAATCCGTGACACGCTTTACCTGTGTACCGCACACCAGCAGCTTTTCGCGCTGGATGCCGCAACGGGTAAACAGAAGTGGAAATTTGATCCGCGTATGGATACTAACCCTACGTTCCAGCACGTGACCTGCCGTGGCGTTTCTTATCATGAAGCTACAGCGGATAACGCCAGCCCGGACGCGGTTTCAGACTGCCCGCGCCGCATTCTTCTTCCGGTGAATGATGGCCGCATGTTTGCCGTGAACGCTGATAACGGTCAGCTATGCGAAAGCTTTGCTAACAAAGGCATTCTGAATCTGCAAACCAATATGCCGGTAACGACGCCTGGCATGTATGAGCCGACTTCACCGCCAATCGTCACTGATAAAGTTATCGTTGTTGCGGGTGCGGTAACGGATAACTACTCCACCCGTGAGCCATCTGGCGTGATTCGTGGGTTTGATGTGAACAGCGGAAAACTGCTGTGGGTGTTCGATCCGGGTGCGAAGGAGCCGAATGCTATTCCAGGCGATGAGCATCACTTCTCCATCAACTCACCGAACTCCTGGGCGCCGGCAGCTTACGATGCCAAACTGGATCTGGTGTATCTGCCAATGGGCGTGACCACGCCGGATATCTGGGGCGGCAACCGCACGCCGGAACAGGAGCGCTACGCCAGCAGTATTCTGGCGCTGAACGCCACGACCGGTAAACTGGCCTGGTCCTATCAAACCGTGCACCACGATCTGTGGGATATGGATATTCCCGCTCAGCCAACGCTTGCGGATATCACCGATAAGAGCGGCAACACCGTTCCGGTAATCTACGCACCGGGAAAAACCGGCAACATCTTTGTTTTGGATCGCCGTGACGGCAAGCTGGTGGTTCCGGCTCCGGAAAAACCTGTACCACAAGGCGCGGCGAAAGGCGACCATGTCTCACCTACCCAACCGTTCTCCGATCTGAGCTTCCGTCCGAAGAAAAATCTGAGCGGTGCGGATATGTGGGGCGCGACCATCTATGATCAGCTGGTCTGCCGCGTAATCTTCCACAAGCTGCGTTATGAAGGCATCTTCACTCCGCCATCTGAGCAAGGCACGCTGGTATTCCCTGGTAACCTGGGCATGTTCGAATGGGGCGGTATTTCTGTCGATCCTAATCGTCAGGTAGCGATTGCCAACCCAATGGCGTTGCCGTTTGTCTCTAAACTGATGCCGCGTGGCCCGGGCAACCCAATGGAACCGCCTGCAGACGGACAGGGCACCGGTTCTGAGGTAGGTATTCAGCCGCAGTACGGTGTGCCTTATGGCGTAACGCTCAATCCGTTCCTCTCTCCGTTCGGCTTACCTTGTAAGCAACCGGCGTGGGGCTACATCTCTGCGTTGGATCTGAAAACCAACGAAGTGGTGTGGAAAAAACGTATCGGTACCGTGCGCGACAGCTCGCCGCTTCCGCTGCCGTTTAAAATGGGCATGCCGATGCTGGGCGGCCCAATTTCCACGGCGGGCAACGTCCTGTTCATTGGTGCAACCGCAGATAACTATCTGCGCGCGTATAACATGAGCAACGGTGAAAAACTGTGGCAGGCTCGTCTGCCGGCCGGTGGCCAGGCAACGCCGATGACTTATGAAGTGAACGGTAAGCAGTACGTCGTAATTTCCGCAGGTGGCCACGGCTCCTTCGGCACGACGATGGGCGATTACATCGTCGCTTACGCTTTACCGGACGACGCTAAGTAAACCTTCATTGCTCTCTTCTGGAGAGAGACATAATTGAAAATGCCCGCACCTTACGGTGTGGGCATTTTTTTACGCCACGGTAAAGCCAAGCATCATGCCCGTATCTTCATGTTCAAGCAGATGACAGTGCGCCATATACGCATGTTCTGCAGATGCCTGATGATTAAAGCGCACCAGCACCTCGCTGCGTCCGCCTTCTACGTGAACCGTATCCTTCCAGCCCTGACGATGCGCCGCGACCGGCTGACCGTTCTCGCTCAGAATGCGGAACTGCGTGCCGTGAATATGGAACGGGTGCAGCATCATGTCGCCTTCACCTGAGATCGTCCACTTCTCATATTTTCCCTTAACGGAGGCAAAAGCGGGCGCATGCATATCGAAAGCTTTGCCGTTGATCTTGTTGGCATTATGGAAGTCAAAATCGTGCCCCATCTGCCCGTGATTCATCTGGCCGTGGTTCATGCCGCCGTGATTTATACCAGCCAGCGCACGGTCGCCATATTTCTCCGTCAGCGCCTGCATGCCCATCATGTCGAGCATCGGGTCCATCATCAGTTGCAGCCAGCGTTCGGTTAGCCCTGCGAGCGCAGGCAACGCCGGCACGTCCACCAGCTTATCCGGTAGCGTTCCCGAAGCGGCAATACGCAGCGGCTGAATACGTGCGACCGGCACCGGTTTATCAAACGGCGCCACGGTCATGCCTATTTGTTTGACAGGCAGCGTGACAATATCAAAAGGTTTGCCGTCGAGGGTATCCACCAGCACTTCGAAACGCTCGCCCGTCAGCATCGACAGTTCGGTAACCTTCACCGGTTCGGCCAGAAAACCGCCGTCGCTGGCAATCACGTACAGAGGACGGTTGTCGCTGGCGGCAATGTTCAGGGAACGGGCGTTACAGCCGTTCAGCAAACGCAGACGCAGCCAGCCGCGTGGATTGGAATGCTGCGGATAGCTTACGCCATTGCACAGCAAGGTATCGCCGAACCAGCCTACCGCAGCGCGCATTACGTCCAGCCTGTAATCAATCTGTCCGTCTGCGGAAAAATTTTTATCCTGAATAATCAGCGGAACATCGTCGATGCCCCACTGCTTTGGCAACATTAGCTGGCGGCCTGGCGTATCTTCAATTAACACCAGACCCGCAAGCCCCATTGCAACCTGATGCCCGGTTTTACCGTGCTGATGAGGATGGAACCAGCACGTCGCCGCGCGTTGCTGCGGGGTGAAAGTCACGCTGCGTTTTCCACCTGCGGCAATCACGCCTTGCGGGCCGCCGTCAACCTCGCCCGGCACTTCCAGACCATGCCAGTGCACCGTAGTTTCTTCAGCCAGGCTATTATAAATATTTACGGTGACAGTTTCGTCCCGGGTAAGTTGTAAGGCAGGACCAAGCAGATTGCCATTGTAACCCCAGGTGGTGGCTGATTTTGCCCCAAAAGCAATTTTGCCGGATTGAACGGTTAAGCGAATGCTGTTTTTAGCATCCGGCGCGAGTAAAGCGGGTATCGGTAAGACGGGCTGGTCCATCGCTAACGCCGCACGGCTCCAGAGCGGCAGCGCGCTAAAAGCGCCAAAGGCGGCGGAATGTTTCAGAAAATCACGGCGATGCATATTCAGTTCCTTTAAGTCAGCAGGCGTGCCTGTGAGCATAAACCTTTCCCCAGCGGGAAGGTCAAGTTTGCGGCAGATAATAAATCTCGTCGTGGTCCAATTAACTGTGATAACGTTTCGCATCTGATAAAAAGTGGTAGACGTGATGAAGATGGGAGTTAGGGCGTTAATGTTGGGTGTTTTGCTGGCCTTTTCTACCAGCAGTCAGGCACTTAGCGAATCCGAAGCGGAAGATATGGCCGATCTGACTGCGGTGTTTGTATTTTTGAAAAATGATTGTGGCTACCAGAACCTCCCTAACGGACAGATTCGTCGCGCGCTGGTCTTTTTTGCTCAGCAAAACCAGTGGGATTTAAGCAACTACGATAGCTTCAACATGAAGGCACTGGGTGAGGACAGCTATCGCGATCTGAGCGGCATCGCTATCCCGACGGCAAACAAATGTAAATCGTTGGCCCGTGACTCTTTAAGCCTGCTCGCCTACGTTAAGTAACCCGCCCTCCCCAGGATTTCTGCTGAAATAGTAGCCGTGCATACGCGGCTATTGTTGACTATTATGTTGCGCCCATTTTTCAAGGGTGTGAATGAAGAGGCCCAGGACCATGACCGATAAAAAAGTGTGGCGCGAAACGCTGCATGAAAATTTTGGCCAGTACTTTGCCATCGACAATGTGCTCTATCACGAGAAGACGGAACACCAGGATCTGGTCATCTTCGAGAACGCCGCTTTTGGGCGCGTGATGGCGTTAGACGGCGTGGTGCAAACCACCGAGCGCGATGAGTTTATTTACCATGAAATGATGACGCACGTTCCGCTGCTGGCTCATGGTCAGGCGAAACAGGTGCTGATTATCGGCGGCGGCGATGGCGCGATGCTGCGTGAGGTCACGCGTCATAAGAACGTTGAAAGCATCACCATGGTAGAAATCGATGCAGGCGTAGTGTCTTTTTGCCGCCAGTATCTGCCGAATCACAATGCCGGCAGCTACGACGATCCGCGCTTTAGGCTGGTTATCGACGACGGCGTCAACTTTGTTACCCAGACCACGCAAAAGTTTGACGTGATTATTTCCGACTGTACCGACCCAATCGGGCCGGGCGAAAGCCTGTTTACTTCCGCGTTTTACGAAGGCTGCAAACGCTGCCTGAACCCGGGCGGTATTTTCGTCGCGCAAAACGGTGTCTGCTTCCTGCAACAGGATGAAGCCATCGATAGCCACCGCAAGCTCGGCCATTACTTTGCAGACGTCAGCTTTTACCAGGCGGCGATCCCGACCTATTTCGGCGGCATCATGACCTTTGCATGGGCAACGGACAATCCCGCCCTGCGCCATCCCGGCACCGAAATCATCCAGGCACGATTCCAGAAGGCCGGTATTACCTGCCGCTATTACAATCCGGCAATCCACACGGCGGCATTCGCTTTGCCGCAATATTTGCAAGATGCGCTGGCCTGTCAGTCATCCTAAGGAGGTGATAAAAATTGAAAAAGCTGAAACTACACGGCTTTAACAACCTGACGAAAAGCCTGAGTTTTTGTATTTACGATATTTGCTATGCCAAAACCGCCGAAGAGCGTGATGGTTATATTGCGTATATTGATGAGCTGTATAACGCGAACCGTCTGACGGAGATCCTCAGCGAGACCTGTTCTATTATTGGTGCGAATATTTTGAATATCGCCCGCCAGGACTACGAACCGCAGGGCGCCAGCGTCACTATTCTGGTCAGCGAAGAGCCTGTCGATCCGCAAAGCATCGACAAGTCCGAACATCCCGGTCCGCTGCCGGACGTCATCGTCGCCCACCTTGATAAAAGCCATATTTGCGTGCACACCTATCCGGAAAGCCACCCGGAAGGCGGCCTGTGTACTTTCAGGGCCGACATAGAAGTATCGACCTGCGGCGTTATTTCACCGCTTAAGGCGCTGAACTACCTCATCCACCAGCTTGAATCCGATATCGTCACCGTTGATTATCGCGTGCGCGGCTTTACCCGCGACGTGAACGGCATGAAGCATTTTATCGATCATGAAATCAATTCGATTCAGAACTTTATGTCCGATGACATGAAAGCGCTGTACGACATGGTGGACGTGAACGTTTATCAGGAAAACATCTTCCATACCAAGATGTTATTAAAAGAGTTCGATCTGAAGCATTACATGTTCCACACCCGTCCGGAGGACCTGAGCGAAGCGGAACGCAGAACGATCACGGATTTACTCTGGAAAGAGATGCGCGAGATTTATTACGGGCGCAATATCCCACACATTTGATGCGCTTGCGGCGGGTGAGGCTTTGCTTACCCGCCCTGTAAAATAACGGTTAGCGGTGGTTCACAAACTCCCGGTAAGCGTGCACCACCTGGAGAAAATCCTCCACGCCGCAGAATGAAAGGCTCTCTTCGTCGTAATAACTCATTCCTTCTTCTATCTCATCGCCGGAAATTTCTAACTGATTGGCCCGGATAATCACCTCTTCACCGTCAAGCCAGAGTGTATATTCATGCCCGGTACGTTGCCACTGACGTTCGCTGCCTTTTACCGACAAGGCCGCCTGCTCCACCTCATCCAGTAACGCCAGGTTATCTTTTACTTCTTCGTTAAACCAATGTCCCACCACTTCGTGGCCCATCGACATACGCACCTTCACCAGACCAGTGACATCGCGCAAAAATTCATATTCCATGGTGTTTTCCTCTACAGGGCGAGGGAAAGCCAGCACCCCTTCGCGTATAGCGTAATTATCGCAGCAAAGTCGGTGAAAAACAGCGCGGTGCGAAGAAGGATGAGAAATAAAAAAGGGGTGGAGCATGATGCCCTCACCCCCGGTTCCTCTCCCACAGGGAGAGGATAGGATTTACTAGACCGCAGTCTGGAAGATAACGCCGTCGGCTTTCTCGGTGTACTGGGAAAGCTGGTCGAAGTTCAGGTAACGGTAAGTGTCTACCGCCGTTTTATCGACCTGCGCCATAAAGGTCTGGTATTCGTCCGGCGTCGGCAGTTTGCCCAGCAGCGAAGCTACAGCGGCCAGTTCTGCAGAAGCCAGGAAGACGTTAGCCCCGGTCCCCAGACGGTTCGGGAAGTTACGGGTGGACGTGGAAACCACCGTCGCGCCATCGGCTACACGCGCCTGGTTACCCATGCACAGTGAACAGCCAGGGATTTCGATACGCGCCCCGCTCTTGCCAAAGACGCTGTAATAGCCTTCTTCAGTGAGCTGTGCGGCATCCATACGCGTTGGCGGCGCAACCCACAGGCGAGTTGGCAACTGGCCCTGGTGGTTATCTAACAGCTTACCAGCGGCACGGAAGTGGCCGATGTTGGTCATGCAGGAACCGATAAATACCTCATCGATTTTCTCGCCGGCAACGTCAGACAGCAGACGCGCGTCATCCGGGTCGTTTGGCGCACACAGGATCGGCTCTTTGATATCGTTCAGATCGATTTCAATCACCGCCGCATATTCTGCGTCCGCGTCAGCTTCCATCAGTTGCGGATCTGCCAGCCATTTTTCCATGCCCTGGATACGGCGCTCAAGCGTACGACGATCGCCGTAACCTTCCGCGATCATCCACTTCAGCAGCACGATGTTGGAGTTCAGATACTCTTCAATCGGCTCGCGGTCCAGCTTGATGGTGCAACCGGCGGCGGAACGTTCCGCGGAGGCATCGGTCAGCTCAAACGCCTGTTCAACTTTCAGCGTCGGCAGGCCTTCGATTTCCAGGATGCGGCCAGAGAAGATGTTTTTCTTCCCTTTCTTCTCAACGGTCAGCAAACCCTGTTTGATGGCGTACAGCGGGATTGCGTGAACCAGGTCGCGCAGGGTGATACCCGGCTGCATTTTACCTTTGAAGCGCACCAGCACCGATTCAGGCATATCCAGCGGCATTACGCCCGTTGCGGCAGCAAACGCCACCAGACCGGAACCCGCAGGGAAAGAAATGCCGATTGGGAAACGAGTATGGGAGTCACCGCCTGTGCCCACGGTATCCGGCAGCAGCATACGGTTCAGCCAGGAGTGAATGACGCCGTCGCCAGGACGCAGCGACACGCCGCCACGGTTCATGATGAAGTCCGGCAGCGTGTGGTGAGTCGTCACGTCTACAGGCTTAGGATAGGCCGCCGTATGGCAGAAGGACTGCATAACCAGATCGGCGGAGAAGCCCAGGCACGCCAGGTCTTTCAGTTCATCACGGGTCATTGGACCGGTGGTGTCCTGAGAACCAACGGACGTCATTTTTGGTTCGCAGTACTGGTTCGGACGAATACCTTCAACGCCGCAGGCACGGCCAACCATTTTCTGCGCCAGCGAGAAGCCACGCGTGCTGGCGGCCACGTCTTTCGCCTGTACGAAAACTTCGCTGTGCGGCAGATTCAGCGCTTCGCGTGCTTTGGTAGTCAGACCGCGCCCGATGATCAGCGGGATACGGCCACCGGCGCGCACTTCATCCAGCAGCACGTCTGTTTTCAGCTCGAAGCTGGCAATCAGCTCGTTGGTTTCGTGATGACGCACTTCGCCTTTATAGGGATAGATGTCGATAACATCGCCCATGCTCAGGCCGTTAACGTCCACTTCGATTGGCAGCGCACCGGCATCTTCCATAGTGTTAAAGAAGATTGGCGCGATTTTACCGCCGAGCACCACGCCGCCGCCGCGCTTGTTCGGCACGTTAGGAATGTCGTCGCCCATGAACCACAGCACGGAGTTAGTCGCGGATTTACGGGATGACCCCGTGCCGACGACGTCACCAACGTAAGCCAGCGGGAAACCTTTTTGATTTAATGCTTCAATCTGTTTGATCGGGCCAACGCTTCCCGGCTGGTCCGGCTCAATACCTTCACGGGCATTTTTTAGCATCGCCAGCGCGTGCAGAGGGATATCCGGGCGCGACCAGGCGTCCGGGGCCGGAGACAGGTCGTCGGTGTTGGTTTCACCAGTCACTTTAAACACGGTAACGGTAATTTTATCCGCAAGCTTAGGACGGCTCAGGAACCACTCGGCATCGGCCCAGGATTTCAGTACCTGTTGCGCATGGGTATTACCCGCTTTCGCTTTCTCTTCCACATCGTAGAAGTTATCGAACATCAGCAGCGTATGGGACAGCGCTTTAGCGGCAATGGGTGCCAGCTTTTCGTTATCCAGGGCATCAATCAGCGGATGAATGTTATAACCACCTTGCATGGTACCAAGCAGTTCAACCGCTTTTTCAGGGGAGATTAATGGGGAGGTAGCATCGCCTTTGGCGAGGGCAGCCAGGAACCCGGCTTTAACGTAGGCGGCTTCATCAACGCCTGGTGGAACACGATTGGTAATCAGATCTAACAGGAATTCTTCTTCACCCACCGGTGGGGTTTTCAGCAATTCAACCAGCGCAGCCATTTGGGTAGCATCTAAGGGTTTAGCAACAATCCCTTCAGCAGCACGTTCAGCTACGTGCTTACGGTATTCTTCTAGCACGACGGTTCTCCTCGCTCTCATTGTCATTATGGCGCCAGGCTAAATCTCTTCACGCTCCTGTGAGACAGCAGTTTGTAGGGTAAATGCCCGGATCCGCGTCGGCAGCATAGCAGGATTTTAGGGGGGTGTTAATCCGTTTACAAAAAAGCAACATTAAATCCTTGCTGAATCGTTAAGGGCGAAATATTACTTTTCGATATGACCTCTAAGAGCAAAAAAACCGCCTTCCGGCGGTTCCTTTGTCTCTTCAAAGTGGTAGCACACGATGAGGAGAAGTATGTGGCAAGCCCAACACGAGAAAGATATTGCCCTGAATTTTTTTCGATGCAAGACCAGTTGCTTATTTTGCGTACTGCTATTGGAAAATGAATGTAACCCTATGCAAAAGCTATATATTCATTTTCTGGCGCTTATATTTGCTCTACATTCAACGACGGCCTGCTTCGCTGGTGTAGCAGCCGGTCACCGGGTCCGGGAGCAGTTCACTCGCTCTACGTGGCAAGCCCAACACGCTTGCCCGGTTCTGCCTTTCCCGGTAGAGAAGGAACCTCCGTAGTTAATATGGAATTACGCACTGGAAATGCGTCTGCTGTACGCGCTTATGCTTGTGTTCGGTTCGGCAATTGCACTTAGCCACGGTGGCTGGACTATTTCTGACATCACGGTTCTGTTGGTGCTGAACCCGGGCAATTACGCTACTGGCCGCTCGCAAGGGCGGCCTTTTAGCAGACATAAAAAAACGGCCCCGCAGGGCCGTTGAGATTACTAACAAAGAAGGAAAAAGCGTGGTTTTTCCTTTTTTATGGTTAGCAGCTGAAAATCAACTCATTGATTTTCTTGTAAATTTAATCTAAGACCTATTTCAGATCTTTGCACGCCATGAGCGTTGTCACCGGTTTGAACGGCCCCGCAGGGCCGTTTGGTCAAACGCTGAAAGTTACTTTTTCTTCGCTTTCGCGTTTGGCAGATCGGTGATGCTGCCTTCGAAGATCTCAGCGGCAAGACCCACAGACTCGTGCAGAGTCGGGTGTGCGTGGATAGTGAGCGCGATATCTTCAGCGTCACAACCCATTTCGATAGCCAGACCGATTTCGCCCAGCAGCTCGCCGCCGTTGGTCCCGACAATCGCACCACCGATAACGCGGTGAGTTTCTTTGTCGAAAATCAGTTTGGTTATGCCGTCTGCGCAGTCGGAAGCGATAGCACGGCCAGAAGCAGCCCACGGGAAAGTGGCGGTTTCATAGCTGATGCCTTTCTCTTTCGCTTCTTTCTCGGTCAGGCCAACCCAGGCAACTTCTGGTTCGGTATAAGCGATAGATGGGATCACTTTCGGGTCAAAGTAATGCTTCATGCCAGCGATAACTTCAGCGGCAACGTGACCTTCGTGAACGCCTTTGTGGGCCAGCATTGGCTGACCAACGATGTCGCCGATAGCATAGATGTGCGGCACGTTAGTGCGCATTTGCTTATCGGTACGGATAAAGCCACGATCGTCAACTTCAACGCCAGCAGCGCCTGCATCCAGCGTTTTACCGTTAGGCACGCGGCCGATAGCAACCAGCACCGCGTCGTAACGCTGCGCTTCCGCCGGGGCTTTTTTGCCTTCCATAGTGACGTAGATGCCGTCTTCTTTGGCTTCAACCGCCGTCACTTTGGTTTCCAGCATCAGGTTGAACTGCTTGCTGATGCGTTTAGTGAATACTTTTACCACGTCTTTGTCGGCAGCCGGGATAACCTGGTCGAACATCTCAACCACATCAATCTCTGAACCCAGCGCATGGTAAACGGTACCCATTTCCAGACCGATGATACCCCCACCCATAACCAGCATACGTTTTGGTACGGATTTCAGTTCCAGCGCGTCGGTGGAATCCCATACGCGTGGGTCTTCATGCGGAATGAACGGCAACTGAATCGGACGGGAACCCGCCGCAATAATCGCGTTATCGAAGGTAATAGTCGTCGGGCCGTTTTCACCTTCGACAACCAGAGTGTTAGCGCCGGTGAATTTACCCAGGCCGTTAACAACTTTAACTTTACGACCTTTCGCCATACCGGACAGGCCACCGGTCAACTGGTTGATAACCTTCTCTTTCCAGGTGCGAATTTTGTCGATGTCGGTTTTTGGCTCGCCGAAAACGATGCCGTGTTCAGCCAAAGCTTTCGCTTCTTCGATAACTTTAGCAACGTGCAGCAGGGCTTTAGAAGGGATACAGCCAACGTTCAGGCAGACACCACCGAGGGTGCTGTAACGTTCTATAATGATGGTCTCCAGACCTAAATCAGCGCAACGGAAAGCAGCGGAGTATCCTGCAGGACCAGCCCCAAGTACCACGACCTGAGTTTTGATTTCAGTACTCATCATGACCTCTTAATTTATTTCCGGCGGGTCTGACGTCATTTTTATGTCTTAACGCCCATCATCCACCGGGACGTTCTATCCGCCCGCAGTTTACAAAATTGTTAACAAATTTGAAACAACAAACGGCAAACGATTTATGTTATGCAGCCGCTAATCTCAAGCAGCATCATGCGATTATCAGAAAAAAGCCGGCCGACTGGCCGGCTTTTTCGATTACATCACCAGGCGGCGAATATCTGCCAGCATGTTGTTGATGATGGTAATGAAGCGCGCACCGTCAGCACCGTCAATCACGCGGTGGTCGAAGGAGAGCGACATTGGCATCATCAGGCGCGGCGTGAACTCTTTACCGTTCCAGACTGGCTCCATCGCTGACTTGGACACGCCCAGGATAGCAACTTCCGGCGCGTTAACGATAGGCGCGAAGTGAGTCGTCCCGATACCGCCCAGGCTTGAGATGGTGAAGCAACCGCCCTGCATTTCGCCTGCGGTCAGCTTGCCATCACGAGCTTTCTTAGAGATAGCCATCAGTTCGCGAGACAGTTCAGTGATGCTCTTCTTGTTCACGTCTTTAAAGACCGGAACCACCAGGCCGTTTGGCGTATCAACCGCCACACCGATATTGA
Source organism: Cedecea colo (assembly GCF_011808225.1). Lineage (GTDB taxonomy): Bacteria > Pseudomonadota > Gammaproteobacteria > Enterobacterales > Enterobacteriaceae > Dryocola > Dryocola colo. Next base: position 85,813 of record NZ_SOYS01000004.1, read on the forward strand.
TGTATTTTTTCAGCGTCAGTTTCTGAGCGTCTTCGGACAGGGAGCTGTTGAAACGTGGCATCTGCTCGAGCGCTGCCGCAACGGCTTTCATGATGAACACCACAGGGGTGAACTTCACGTCCAGCTTACGCTTAGCGGCTTCTTCGTTCTGCTGCTTGCGGAACGCTTCCAGATCGGTGATATCGGTTTTGTCGAAGTGCGTAACGTGCGGGATCATCACCCAGTTACGGCTCAGGTTTGCACCTGAGATTTTCTGGATACGGCCCAGTTCCACTTCTTCGATTTCGCCGAACTTGCTGAAGTCAACCTTCGGCCATGGCAGCATGCCAGGCAGACCGCCACCCGCAGCAGCCGCTGGTGCAGCTTCCGCACGTTTAACGGCATCTTTTACGTAAGCCTGAACGTCTTCACGCAGAATACGGCCTTTACGACCGGTGCCTTTCACTTTCGCCAGGTTCACACCGAATTCGCGCGCCAGACGGCGAATCAGCGGGGTAGCGTGGACGTAAGCGTCGTTTTCAGCGAATTCAGATTTGCCTTCGGCTTTCGCCGGTGCGCTCGCTGGTTTTTCAGCTTTCGCCGCAGGAGCCGGGGCCGCTGCTTCTTGTTTAGCGGCCGGTGCAGGCGCTGCGCCTTCAACTTCGAAGACCATAATCAGGGAGCCGGTAGATACTTTATCGCCGGTGCTGATTTTGATTTCTTTAACGGTACCAGCAAACGGTGCCGGGACTTCCATAGAAGCCTTGTCGCCTTCTACGGTAATCAGCGACTGTTCAGCGGCAACTTTGTCGCCCACTTTCACCATCACTTCGGTCACTTCTACTTCGTCACCGCCGATGTCCGGTACGTTAACTTCTTTAGAACCAGACGCTGCTGGCGCTGCAGCCGGAGCGGCTTCAGCTTTGGTTTCTGTGGCAGCAGGTGCGGCACCCGCCACTTCGAAGACCATAATCAGGGAGCCGGTAGACACTTTGTCGCCGGTGCTGATTTTGATTTCTTTTACCACACCCGCGAACGGCGCCGGGACTTCCATAGAAGCTTTGTCACCTTCAACGACGATCAGCGACTGCTCTGCTTCAACTTTGTCGCCGACTTTGACCATGATCTCGGTGACTTCAACTTCGTCGCCGCCGATGTCAGGCACGTTCACTTCTTTCGCGCTCGCGGCGGCTGGTGCGGCTGCAGGCGCTGCTTCTTTCTTCTCTTCTGCCTGAGCAGGTGCAGCTGCTGCTGCACCGTCGGCGGAATCGAAAATCATGATCAGTTTACCGGTCTCGGTTTTGTCGCCGACGGAGACTTTGATCTCTTTAACGACGCCAGCCTGCGGAGACGGGACTTCCATAGAGGCTTTATCGCCCTCTACGACGATCAGCGACTGCTCAGCTTCAACTTTGTCGCCCACTTTGACCAGGATCTCGGTGATTTCAACTTCATCAGCCCCGATGTCCGGCACATTGATTTCGATAGCCATTATTTTTTACCTCTTACGCCAGACGCGGGTTAACTTTTTCTGCATCGATGTTGAATTTAGTAATTGCTTCCGCAACCACTTTCTTATCGATTTCGCCACGTTTAGCCAGTTCGCCCAGCGCTGCTACAACCACGTAGGAAGCATCAACTTCGAAGTGGTGACGCAGGTTCTCACGGCTGTCAGAGCGACCGAAACCGTCGGTACCCAGCACGCGATAGTCATCAGCCGGAACGTAAGTACGGACCTGCTCGGCGAACAGTTTCATATAGTCAGTAGATGCTACAGCCGGTGCGTCGTTCATCACCTGGGCGATGTAAGGTACGCGTGGAGTATCCATCGGGTGCAGCATGTTCCAGCGCTCACAATCCTGGCCATCGCGCGCCAGTTCAGTGAAGGAGGTAACGCTGTAAACGTCAGAACCTACGCCGTAGTCTTTCGCCAGGATCTCTGCCGCTTCACGAACGTGACGCAGGATAGAACCGGAGCCCAGAAGCTGAACTTTACCTTTGCTGCCTTCGAGGGTTTCGAGTTTGTAGATACCTTTACGGATACCTTCCTCAGCGCCTTTCGGCATCGCCGGCATGTGGTAGTTTTCGTTCAGCGTGGTGATGTAGTAGTAAACGTTCTCTTGTTTCTCACCGTACATACGCTCCAGACCATCGTGCATGATCACAGCGACTTCGTACGCGTAAGATGGATCGTAAGAGATACAGTTCGGGATAGTCAGAGACTGAATGTGGCTGTGGCCATCTTCGTGCTGCAGACCTTCGCCGTTAAGCGTAGTACGACCGGAAGTACCCCCGACCAGGAAGCCGCGAGCCTGCTGGTCGCCTGCCTGCCAGCACAGATCGCCGATACGCTGGAAACCGAACATGGAGTAGTAGATGTAGAACGGGATCATCGGCAGGTTGTTGGTGCTGTAAGAGGTCGCAGCAGCCAGCCAGGATGCGCCTGCGCCCAGCTCGTTGATCCCTTCCTGCAAAATCTGACCTTTCTCGTCTTCTTTGTAGTACGCAACCTGCTCACGGTCCTGCGGGGTGTACTGCTGGCCGTTCGGGCTGTAAATACCGATCTGACGGAACAGACCTTCCATGCCGAAAGTACGCGCTTCGTCAGCGATAATCGGAACCAGACGATCTTTGATCGACTTGTTCTTCAGCATCACGTTCAGGGCACGAACGAAGGCAATAGTAGTGGAGATCTCTTTGTTCTGCTCTTCCAGCAGCTGAGAGAAATCTTCCAGCGCCGGCAGTTCCAGCTTCTCGGAGAATTTAGGCTGACGAGCAGGCAGGTAGCCTTTCAGCGCCTGACGACGTTCGTGCAGGTACTTATGCTCCTCAGAACCTTCCGGGAAGGTGATGTAAGAGAGTTTTTCAACCTGCTCATCGGTAACAGGAACGTTGAAACGGTCGCGGATATAACGCACGCCGTCCATGTTCATTTTCTTAACCTGGTGCGCGATGTTTTTACCTTCTGCGGTATCACCCATGCCGTAACCTTTAATGGTATGGGCCAGGATTACAGTCGCTTTACCTTTGGTTTCCTGCGCTTTTTTCAGTGCAGCATAGACTTTCTTCGGATCGTGACCGCCGCGGTTCAGCGCCCAGATCTGCTCGTCAGTCCAGTCTGCAACCAGCGCTGCGGTTTCCGGATATTTACCGAAGAAGTGCTCGCGCACGTAGGCACCGTTTTTGGATTTGAAGGTCTGATAGTCGCCGTCAACGGTTTCGTTCATCAGCTGGATCAGTTTACCGCTGGTGTCTTTACGCAGCAGCTCGTCCCAACGACTGCCCCACATCACTTTGATGACGTTCCAGCCGGCACCGCTGAAGATGCCTTCCAGTTCGTTGATGATCTTGCCGTTGCCGGTTACCGGACCATCCAGACGCTGCAGGTTACAGTTGATGATGAAGCACAGGTTGTCCAGCTTCTCACGGGTCGCGATGGTGATAGCGCCCTTAGATTCTGGCTCATCCATCTCGCCGTCGCCCAGGAAGGCGTAAACGGTTTGCTCGGAGGTGTCTTTCAGACCACGGTGTTCCAGATATTTCAGGAACTTAGCCTGGTAGATAGCGCCAATCGGGCCCAGGCCCATAGAAACGGTCGGGAACTGCCAGAATTCCGGCATCAGTTTCGGGTGTGGGTAAGAAGAGAGGCCTTTGCCGTGAACTTCCTGACGGAAATTGTTCATCTGCTCTTCGGTCAGACGGCCTTCCAGGAACGCACGTGCGTACACGCCCGGAGAGATGTGGCCCTGGAAGTACACCAGATCGCCGCCGTCTTTTTCGCTGCGCGCACGGAAGAAGTGGTTAAAGCACACTTCGTAGATGGTCGCAGAAGACTGGAAGGAAGCCATATGGCCGCCAAGCTCCAGATCTTTCTTGGACGCGCGCAGAACGGTCATGATGGCGTTCCAGCGGATGGCAGAACGAATGCGGCGTTCCAGATCCAGATTGCCCGGATACTCCGGCTCATCTTCAACGGCAATAGTGTTTACGTAGTTGGCTACACCAGTGCCAGCAGCCACTTTAACGCCGCCTTTGCGAGCTTCGGACAATAACTGGTCGATGAGATACTGAGCACGCTCAACACCTTCTTCACGGATGACCGATTCGATCGCCTGTTGCCAGTCGCGAGTTTCGATCGGATCCACGTCATTTGGGAAACGTTCTGACATGGGTGGTATTCCTTATCTGTGTCTAATACGTTGATTATCTGGAACCTGTCCCATTGTGCTTTTCTGGAAAAAACACAATAAGACAGGTTCTGCGTTTAGTTGCCGCGCTCTAAGTTTGGCGCTTGCGAGCCTGAAAACTGGCCCTATTCCTTTCGTTGCTGTAAGCGCCGCAGAGACCGTTCACGACGACTCTCTTCGCGGCTGCGATCCAGCAATATTTCCTCGATAAATGCCAGGTGACGATGCGACGCTTCACGCGCCTGCTCCGGCTGGCGAGCCATAATCGCTGCAAAAATGCTGGCGCGATGGCTGCTCACTTGCGCCAGCATTTCGCGACGCGCGTAGAGCAATTCAAAATTCTGACGAACGTTTTGTTCGAGCATAGGTCCCATGCAACGCAACAAGTGTAGTAGCACAACGTTGTGTGCGGCTTCAGTCACTGCAATTTGATACTGCATAACGGCGTCGGATTCGGCATCCAAATCGCCGGACTCCTGTGCCTGCTCAATAGCAACGTGGCAATCGCCAATGCGTTTGAGATCTTCGTCCGTACCGCGCAATGCGGCGTAATAGGCGGCGATCCCTTCCAGGGCATGGCGGGATTCAAGCAGGTCAAACTGGGATTCTGGATGGTCAGACAGCAGTTCTATAAGCGGGTCGCTTAAGCTCTGCCAGAGGCTGTTCTGGACAAAAGTGCCGCCACCCTGTCGACGAAGCAGTAATCCTTTCGCTTCGAGACGCTGTATGGCCTCGCGCAGTGAAGGACGAGAAACGTCAAACTGACGCGCCAGTTCGCGCTCGGGTGGGAGTTTTTCGCCGGGACGCAAAGTTCCCTCAAGGATAAGAAACTCCAACTGCTGCTCTATCACGTCGGATAATTTAGGTTGGCGAATTTTGCTGTAGGCCATTCTTCCTTTTCTCTGCCATTAGCCCGGAGTCAATTGGTATGACCAATTTCACATTCGTGACGGTAAAGTAACAAAGTATTCACCTTCTGTCCATATTGGGTTTGCCTGAAATCAGTAAAGCGGGCACTTTTTAACAATATTACGAATATAGCGTTTCAAAGATGTAACCTTGTGCAAATCTTATGTTTACTCCCTAAGTGGCAGTTTTAACTTTTATAAAAGCGTCAGTTTTCATCTCCCGGACAATCTGAACCGATTCAACTCCTTTATATATGAATATAAATTCATAAACGCCGCCCGGCATCGGGAAATAAGCGGGTGGTAAAGCAGCGAAGGAGTTTATTTACCTTTGATTCCTTTTTATCCAACTCGTCACGGCAGCAAGCGAAAGCAGGTGCAAACGTTGGCGCTTACCACTATTCTTGGCGCTGCGGTAGTCCACAACGCAAAATTATGGAATTAACAACCGTAAAATAAAGACTACACCTTACGGAATTACAAAATTACACACGCCGTTATGAGCGTATAAAAACAACCACAATCACGAGGTTTAACGATGGATGGTCAACAGCAAGGCGGCGACACGCTAAAGCGCGGCCTTAAAAACCGCCATATTCAGCTTATCGCGCTGGGTGGCGCTATCGGGACGGGCCTGTTTCTGGGCAGCGCCTCCGTCATTCAGTCCGCGGGCCCGGGCATTATTCTCGGCTACGCTATCGCAGGATTTATCGCATTTTTAATTATGCGCCAGCTAGGCGAAATGGTTGTTGAGGAGCCGGTCGCCGGTTCATTCAGCCATTTTGCCTATAAATACTGGGGCGGATTTGCCGGTTTTGCTTCCGGCTGGAACTACTGGGTTCTGTATGTTCTGGTTGCGATGGCGGAACTGACCGCCGTCGGGAAATACGTTCAGTTCTGGTGGCCTGAAATCCCAACCTGGATTTCCGCAGCCGTTTTCTTTGTGCTCATCAATGCCATCAACCTCACCAACGTCAAGGTGTTCGGGGAAATGGAATTCTGGTTCGCCATCATCAAGGTTGTCGCCGTGGTGGCCATGATCCTCTTCGGCGGCTGGTTGCTGTTTAGCGACAGCGCTGGTCCGCAGGCAACGGTGCGTAACCTTTGGGAACAAGGCGGTTTCCTGCCGCACGGTATGACGGGGCTGGTGATGATGATGGCAATCATTATGTTCTCGTTCGGCGGTCTGGAACTGGTAGGCATCACTGCGGCTGAAGCGGACAACCCGGAGATCAGCATTCCTAAAGCGACCAACCAGGTTATCTACCGCATTCTGATTTTCTATGTGGGTTCACTGGCAGTGTTGCTTTCACTGATGCCATGGACACGCGTCACCGCAGATACCAGCCCGTTCGTACTCATCTTCCATGAGCTGGGGGATTCTCTGGTCGCTAACGCGCTGAATGTGGTGATCCTGACGGCGGCCCTGTCGGTCTACAATAGCTGCGTTTACTGTAACAGCCGCATGCTGTTCGGCCTTGCTCAACAAGGTAACGCGCCTAAGGCGCTGCTTAAGGTTGATAAACGCGGTGTTCCGGTGGGTACTATCCTGGTTTCAGCCATCACGACAGCGCTGTGCGTACTCATTAACTACATCATGCCCGGCGAAGCCTTCGGCTTACTGATGGCACTGGTCGTTTCTGCACTGGTTATCAACTGGGCGATGATTAGCCTTGCGCACATTAAATTCCGCCGTAAGAAAGATCGACAGGGCGTGAAGACTCGCTTCCCGGCTCTGTTCTATCCGCTGGGCAACTGGATCTGCCTGCTCTTTATGGTGGCGATTCTGGTGATTATGGTGATTACGCCCGGCATGGCGATTTCCGTATGGCTGATTCCAGCCTGGGTGCTGATCCTGGGTATCGGCTACTGGATTAAAACGCAGCGTAGCGCGAAGTCAGTTAAAGCTTAAGCCTTATACCTTGTTTTAAAGCGCCTGCTCCTGAAGCGGGCGCTTTGTTATCTGCCTCACACTTTTCTTCCTACGACACAATTGTCCATCCCTTCGACGGTTTCCTGCTGCGCATTCTCGACTCATCGGGCCAATAATCTTGTCCATATTAAATTCAGGAGTGTTGTCGATGGCAAATAATAAATTATCTATCAAAGAAAAAATCGGCTACGGGATGGGTGATGCCGGCTGTAACATGATCGGCGGTGCCATCATGCTGTTTTTAAATTATTTTTATACTGATGTATTCGGCCTTGCGCCAGCATTAGTCGGCGTACTTCTCCTTTCTGTCCGCGTGATTGATGCCGTAACCGATCCGATAATGGGTGCAATTGCCGACCGTACCACTACCCGTTGGGGAAGATTTCGTCCCTATTTATTGTGGGTCTGCGTCCCGTATGTCCTGTTTAGCGTATTGATGTTTACCACGCCGGACTGGAGCTACAATAGCAAGGTTGTCTATGCCTTCGTGACTTATTTCCTGATGTCACTGACCTATACAGCTATTAATATTCCCTATTGCTCACTTGGCGGCGTGATTACCGCCGACCCGCATGAACGTGTAGCCTGCCAGTCCTACCGCTTCTTTATGGTTGGTATTGCGACGCTTATTCTCTCCTCGACGTTGTTACCTATGGCTGACTGGTTTGGCGGAGCAGACAAAGCCAAAGGCTATCAAATGTCGATGGGCGTTATGGCTATTATCGCGTTATTCATGTTCCTGTTCTGCTTTAGCACGGTAAAAGAGCGTATTAAGCCCGCCAGGCCATCAAAACATGCCCTGAAATCCGATCTGAAAGATATCTGGAAAAACGATCAATGGGTGCGCATTCTGCTGCTCACTTTCTGCAACGTTTGTCCTGGATTTATTCGTATGGCGGCAACCATGTATTACGTCACCTGGGTAATGGAAAAATCCGCTTCCTTCGCCAGCATGTTCATTAGCCTCGGCGTAGTGGGCATGATGATCGGCAGCGCGTTGGCCAAACCCCTGACCGATAAGTATTGCAAACTTAAAGTATTTTTCTGGACCAACATCGCTCTCACCCTTTTCTCCTGCGGCTTCTATTTCCTCAATCCGCACGCCACCACGCTGATTTTGATTGCCTATTTTGGGCTTAATATTCTGCATCAGCTCCCTTCCCCGCTTCACTGGTCATTAATGGCCGATGTCGATGACTATGGCGAATGGAAAACGGGTAAACGCATCACCGGCATCAGCTTCTCCGGCAATTTATTCTTCCTGAAATGCGGTCTGGCGGTGGCTGGCGCGATGGTTGGCTTCCTGCTGTCATGGTACGGTTACGACGCCAGCGCCCAGCAGCAAAGCGCCAATGCCACCCAGGGTATTGTGTTGTTGTTCACCGTTATTCCTGGCATCGGCTACCTGATCACTGCAGGCGTGGTGCGCCTGCTGAAAGTCGACCGCAAAATGATGATACAAATCCAGGCCGATCTGGATAAACGCCGTACCAGCTATCAGGAATTACACGTTCCCTCCGAGCTGCAAGCGACTGATACATTAAGGAAAGTGTAATGAATAACTGGCTAAACCCCTTTATCGAGCAACGCGCCGATCCCTTTATTTTGCTGCATGAAGATAGGTATTACTTCATCGCTTCCGTACCAGAATATGACAGGCTGGAGCTGCGTTGTTCTGCCACGCTCGAAGCGCTGCCGCACGCTACGCCAGCCGTTGTCTGGCGCAAGCCTGAACATGGCCCGATGAGCAAACTCATCTGGGCTCCTGAACTGCATCATGTGAACGGGAAATGGTACATCTACTTTGCCGCAGCCCATACGCAGGATCTGGATAAGCTCAATATGTTCCAGCATCGTATGTTTGTGCTGGAGTGTGCCGATGCGGACCCGCTGACCGGTAAGTGGATCGAAAAGGGCCAGATTAAAACGCAGTTCGATTCTTTCTGTCTTGATGCTACGACTTTTTCTCATCAGGATAAGCAGTGGTATTTGTGGGCGCAAAAAGATCCGAACATTCCGGGCAACTCGAATATCTATCTCGCTGAAATGGAGACGCCCTGGTCAATCAAAGGCGAACCGGTCATGCTGAGCAAACCGGAATTTGAGTGGGAATGCCGCGGTTTTATGGTTAATGAAGGGCCTGCGGTGATAACGCACGGCGAAAGGCTGTTTGTTAGCTATTCAGCGAGCGCCACGGATGAGAATTACTGCATAGGACTGCTGTGGATTGACCTGGCAGCTAATCCAACAAAAGTAGAACACTGGCACAAATCACCGCAGCCGGTATTTATTACCAGCTATGAAAACAAGCAGTACGGGCCGGGCCACAACAGCTTTACCAGAACGAAAGAAGGTGAGGATGTGCTGGTTTATCACGCTCGAAACTACACGGAAATTGAAGGCGATCCGCTTTACGATCCTAATCGTCATACCCGGCTGAAGAAAATTATTTGGGATGAAGACGGAATGCCCGTGTTTGGCATCCCGCCCGCTGACTATCCTTAATGACAGGCGGCCTCTGGCCTCAAACCAGAGTGCCGTAAATCGTCAGCAACGCCACCACGACCACGATCGCCAGCGATGTCTTCTTGGCCATAGAAACAGCGGCTTTTGGCGTTTTAATTTTGTCGTGGTGCGGCTCGCGCGCCAGCGAATATTGCGCAAGCTGGGTCAGCACCTGGTATTGAGAAGAGTGACGGTCTGCAAGCGTTGCAAACCATGCCGGCAAGGCTTTCTCTCCGTGTCCAAGCAAGGCGTAAGCCACGCCAACTAAACGTACCGGCACCCAGTCAAGCACATGTAAAATAGCGTCGATACCCGAGAGCAAACGCTGATGCGGCGTATGGTGACGCGCAAGCCAGCTTTGCCACGCGCGCAGGAAGGCATATCCAGCAAGCGTAACCGGCCCCCACGCTCCTCCGACGATAAACCAGAAAATCGGCGCAAGATAGAAGCGGAAGTTAATCCACAGCAGCGCATTTTGTAGCTCTTTAAGATATTCGCGCTCGTCGCAGTCAGGCGGCACGCCGTGGATAAGCGTCAGTTCGCTAGCCATCGCATCGCGCGCGTGAAGATCGTCGTGACTTGCGGCCTGCAAATAAGCGTGATAATGCAGACGAACCTGCCCTGCCCCGATACACAACACGCCAAGCGCAATCCAGAACACCAACAGCGGAATATTAAAGAACAGCCCCTGCAAAGCGCGCACGCAAAGGAAAACAACCAGCATGCAAAGCGCCGTCATCAAAATCGTGCGCAGCATAGAAAAGTGTTTTACCCGCCGGAAAATAACCTCCAGACGGTGATCGAACTGCCAGTGCTCGCCCATCTTAAACAGGCGCTCCCAGAGCGTGACCAGTAAGAGTGTAAAAAGCGTCATGTCATCTCCTTATTCGACATAGACTCCACGGACTGCCGAAAACGACGCCAGTCGAAAGAAGGTCCAGGATCGGTTTTACGCACAGGCGCGATATCGCAATGGCCTGTCATGTTATCGGCAATTGAAGGATATTGCTTAATTAACAAGCAGGTAAGCGCGGTTAGCTGCTGATATTGCTCGTCAGTGTAGGACAAGGTATCTGTACCTTCCAGCTCAATACCGATGGAAAAATCGTTGCAGCGCTCTCTTTCCTGATAAACCGACACCCCCGCATGCCAGGCGCGTTTATCAAAAGGAACGTACTGGACAATTTCACCGTCGCGGCGGATCAAACAATGCGCGGAAACTCGCAAATGGGCGATGTCAGCAAAATAAGGATGAGCGTCAGGATCAAGCTGACCGGTAAATAATGCATCAATCCAGGGACCGCCAAATTCACCCGGCGGCAGACTGATGTTATGCACCACCAATAAAGAAGGGTTTTCGTCTGCCGGTCGGCAATCGAAATGTGGGGAAGGGACATGCTTCACGCCCGCCAGCCAGCCGTCTAAAAGCCGCATGCGTGGTTCTCCTCAATAGTGGTACTCGACGTCGCATCAGAGTAGCATGTTTCGACATTAACTTAGCCATTTCGGAGTTTTATCATGCCGCCCCGCCGTTATAACCCAGACCGCCGACGTGACGAGCTTCTCGAACGCATCAGCCTTGATATTCCGCAGGCCGTCTCCCTCGCCCTGCGTGAAGATCTCGGTGGTGAAGTCGACCCTGACAAAGACATTACCGCTCAATTGTTGCCAGAAAATCATACTTCTCATGCGGTGGTTATTACCCGTGAAGATGGCGTTTTTTGCGGTAAACGTTGGGTTGAAGAGGTCTTTATCCAGCTAGGCAAAGATGTTCAGGTGAAATGGCATGTGGAAGATGGCCAGGCGGTAACCGCAAACCAGCCGCTTTTCGAGCTTGATGGCCCATCCCGCGTGCTGTTAACCGGCGAACGTACCGCGCTCAACTTCGTGCAAACCCTCTCTGGTGTAGCAAGTGAAGTTCGTACCTGTGCCGATCTGCTGGCGGGAACAAACACGCAACTGCTGGATACGCGTAAAACCTTACCGGGATTGCGCACGGCCCTGAAATACGCCGTTCTTTGCGGTGGCGGCAGCAACCACCGTTTAGGGTTATCCGATGCGTTTCTGATAAAAGAAAACCATATAATTTCCTCCGGCTCGATTCGCCAGGCGGTAGAAAAAGCTTTCTGGCTACATCCGGACGTACCGGTAGAAGTAGAAGTGGAATCTCTGGATGAACTGGAACAGGCGCTCAAAGCCGGTGCGGATATCATCATGCTTGATAACTTCAACGTTGAGCAAATGCGCCAGGCTGTTGCGCTGACCGCAGGCAAAGCACGGCTGGAAGTTTCCGGTAACGTCACGAAAGAAACGCTACGTAAATTTGCTGAAACGGGGGTCGATTTTATCTCTGTAGGCGCGCTCACCAAGCATGTCCGCGCCCTCGACCTTTCTATGCGTTTCCGCTAAGCCTTTCTTTTAAGATGGGTCAAAAGACCCATCTTTCCTCTGTTTTGCGAAGCTGCTCGCGTCATTACTATCCGCTTTTGCAAGCTAATTAAACATTCCGGAAAGTCTCTTCCCGATCCACTTTTTACTTCTCGCAAGCCGTGACCCGGCCTGACAAAGTGTCGCCACTTTCCTAAGGAGCGACCTATGAACAGGCAAAAAGGATTTACCCTCATTGAGCTGATGGTAGTGATTGGCATCATCGCAATTCTGAGCGCTATCGGCATTCCTTCCTATCAGGGCTATCTGCGCAAAGCGGCGCTCACCGATATGCTGCAAACCTTTGTACCCTACCGAACGGCAATTGAACTCTGCGCCATAGACAAAGGCGGAGTCGCTGCGTGCAACGCGGGGGATAACGGTATTCCCTCAGAAAAAAACAGCCGTTACATCAGCAGCATGCAAATTGAAAAAGGCGTGGTAACGCTTATCGGCCAGGAAACGCTCAATGGGTTAACCGTGGCGTTAACGCCGGTATGGAAAGATGCGGAAGGCGTTGAGAACTGGAAGCGCAACTGCCGCGTAGCGGCCGGCGGCTCCCTCAAACAGGCATGCGAAGAGGTTTTTCGCTTTGAGAGTGAAACCTCTACCGAGGAAGAATAACCATGTCCAGCCATCAGCAGCTCCTCGCCTTGTGTGCCCAATATCATGCCGTACTGCTTGAAGAAGAGAGTCATCGGTTGCGCATTGCCGTGGCGCCTAACCCACCGATACAGTTATTCGAATCATTACGCTTTATCTGCGATAAAAATATCGACGTTGAATACTGGTCCGCCGAGCGTCTGGAGAAGGTCAAGCATCTCTCCTTCTCCCCCCGTTCTGAGGAGGACCAGGAGAACGGGCACTCTGTCGTTACGCTACTAAGCGAAACCCTGCAAAAAGCCATTCAGCTACGAGCCTCAGATATCCATTTCGAACCTGCGGAGGAACATTACAAGGTCAGATTACGTATCGACGGCGTGCTACAGCTACAGCCCCTACTTTCCGCAAGCCTTGCTGCTCCGCTAACGGCGCGGCTAAAGGTATTAGGCAATCTCGATATTGCGGAGCGTCGTCTGCCTCAGGATGGGCAAATGGACGTGGACACCGCCAACGGCAAGGTCTCATTCAGGATTTCCACTCTTCCCGTACGGTACGGGGAAAAGGTGGTTCTGCGTTTGCTCCAGCAAAGCGAACAGCCGCTGGAGCTTGCCGCCCTTGGGATGTCCTGCGAAAACCACCGCTTTTTCGAGGCCGCGCTGGCTCATCCGCAGGGCATGATTCTGGTTACCGGTCCTACCGGAAGTGGGAAAACCCTCACCCTATATAGCGCTCTTAACACGCTGAATCAGCCGGGCACCAACGTATGCAGCGTTGAGGATCCGATTGAAATACCGTTGCCGGGCCTGAATCAGACGCAGGTGAATATCAAGGCCGGGCTGTCCTTTCAGGGCGTGCTTCGCGCGCTGTTACGACAGGATCCAGATGTGATCATGGTCGGTGAAATCAGGGATAGCGAAACAGCGGAAATTGCCATTAAAGCAGCCCAGACGGGGCATCTGGTGTTATCCACGCTGCATACTAACTCAACCATTGAAACCGTAATTCGTCTTGAGCAAATGGGCGTTGCGCGCTGGATGCTGGCTTCAGCGCTTAAGATGGTGGTCGCGCAGCGTCTGGTTCGCAAGCTATGTCCTCATTGCAAAAAGCAGAAGCACGAAAAGCTCTCTTTGCCCGCGCAGATTTGTCCCGAGCCGCTACCGGACTGGCAGCCCGTCGGCTGTGAACGCTGCTATGGCGGGTATTACGGACGCGCTGCGCTGTTTGAAATCCTGCCGATTGAAAACACCGTCCGGGCGGCAATCGCCTCGGGAACCCATACCGCAGAGATGGAACGGCTTGCCCGCGAGCAAGGTATGGTCACGCTGTTTGAAAGCGGCTGCCGGGCGGTATCAAAGGGGCTGACCACGCTCAAAGAGATCTACCGTGTGCTGGGAGTGCCCCATGGCTAAATTTTTGGTCTGGAGCTGGCAAGCCATAGATCCGCTGGGGCAACTCAGCGAGGGTTCGATGCTCGCGGATAATCGCTCGTCCGTAGAAGCGCAGCTTTTTGCGCAGCAGTTACAGTTACTCAGCGCCCGTAAGCATACCGGCAGCCGCAGTGGATGCTGGCATATCCAGCAAAAAATACAGCTATTTCGTCAGCTGGCGACCCTTCTTCAGGCAGGCATCCCCCTCGCTGACGGGCTGGTGCTGATGGCAAAACAGCATCAGTATCGGGAATGGCGTGCTTTACTTCTGCGCATTGAACAACAGGTTTCACAGGGCGTTTCTTTTTCGGACGCGCTTCGTCAGTGGCCAGGGATCTTCCCACCGCTCTTTATCTCGCTTATTCATATAGGGGAACTCACGGGAAAGCTTGATGAATGCAGCCGCAGGCTGGCGGACCAGCAGGAGCAGCTTTATTGTCTGCATAAAAAAGTGATGAAAGCGCTGCGTTATCCGTTGTTTATCCTGGCCGTTGCTTTAGCGGTCACTGCTGGCATGATGGGGTTTGTTCTGCCCGAATTCGCCGCCATTTACCGCTCCTTCAATGCATCATTGCCAGCTATCACGCTTGCGGTTATGGCGGTTTCAGACTGGGTGACGACCCAAGGCGGATGGTGGCTACTTGTGGCTGTTATCGCTACGGCTTTCTGGCTCACGTTGCGCAAAAATCATCCACGCTGGAAAGAGTATGAACAAAAGCTTCTGCTTAAAATCCCTCTTGTCGCCCCGCTATGGCAAGGGCAAATACTTAGCCAAATTTATACCACCCTGTCGCTCTCGCAACAGGCCGGCATTCCACTGCTGCAAGGACTGACTGCGGTCGAACAAACGTTAACGCCCCTGCTGTGGAAAAAGGTGCTTACCCGTTTAGCCTCTCAGGTAGCACAAGGTACACCCTTCTGGCACGCCGTAGATAGCGCCGGTTGCTTTACACCTTTATGTTCCCAGTTGATACGTATCGGCGAAGAATCAGGAGCGCTGGATCTGATGCTGGAAAGGCTGGCTATCTGGCATCACGATCACACCCAGGAACTGGCGGACACGCTCGCGGCTGCACTTGAACCTGTCATGATGATAACAATAGGGATAATCATCGGTACGCTGGTCCTTGCCATGTACTTACCGATTTTTCAGTTAGGGGATGCGATGAGCGCGGGATAATGGCGCAGCGGGCGCTGCGCCACAGACAGCTTAAAGACTGTTAAAAACGCGGTTTTCTTGCTCCGCTACGCGGATAAAAGTGGTGCGTTTGGTCAGCTCTTTCAAACGAGAAGCGCCTACATAAGTACAGGCAGAACGCAGACCGCCGAGGATATCTCGCGCGGTGTTCTCAACCGGCCCACGAAGTGGCAGCTTAACGGTTTTACCTTCTGCCGCACGGTACTGAGCAACGCCGCCGACGTGGCGAGTCATTGCTGACTCAGAACTCATGCCGTAAAACAGCATAAATTTCTCGCCGTTCTCTTCAACCAGGGTGCCGCCGCTTTCTTCATGGCCTGCCAGCATACCGCCCAGCATGACAAAGTCTGCGCCGCCGCCGAAAGCTTTAGCAACGTCGCCAGGCACGGTGCAACCACCGTCGCTGACGATCTGGCCGCCAAGGCCATGAGCCGCATCAGCGCATTCAATGACGGCAGAAAGCTGCGGATAGCCAACGCCGGTTTTCACTCGGGTGGTGCATACGGAGCCCGGGCCAATGCCCACTTTAACGATATCCGCACCAGACAGGATCAGCTCTTCGCACATTTCGCCTGTCACCACGTTACCGGCACAGATAGTTTTGTCCGGCCAGGCTTCACGGGCTTTGCTGACAAACTGGGCGAAGTGTTCGGAATAACCGTTTGCCACATCGATACAAATGAAATTCAGGCCAGCATGCAACGCCAGAATCTGCTTTGTTTTAGTGAAGTCAGCGTCGGAGGTGCCGGTTGAAACCATCACGTGGCGCAGTACACTCTCAGAAGAGGATTTAACAAACTCGCTCCACTGTTCAACAGAGTAATGCTTATGAACCGCAGTGAGGATATCAAAGGAAGCCAGCGCTTGCGCCATGCCGAAGGTACCCACTGTATCCATGTTAGCCGCGATGATCGGCACGCCAGACCATGCAATAGCGGAATGTTTGAAAGTAAACTGGCGCTCAAGCTCTACGTCGGAGCGGCTTTTCAGAGTGGAACGTTTCGGGCGGATAAGAACGTCTTTAAAACCTAACTTCAAATCTTCTTCAATACGCATATTGCAGATTCCTGGTAAATGGCGATGGACGCGGGAACGTTATCGGCGACAGCTCTAAATAATTCGAACTGCAGGAAGGCGGCAAATTCATAAATCCCCGGAAGCTTATTTCAATAAGTGATCGGGGTGAGGGAATGCAGCCAACGCACCTGCAGCTTGAAGAATGACAAGCGTGCAACTGCCAACTCCAGTGACGCTATCATACGCACTAATAATGGCTCTGCAAGACTGCGAAAACAGTCTTTTTTACGCTACAATCGTTTAAATTTACCTGAGAAACGCTGAAATAATACGCAGGCAGGAAACACTGCTCTTTCTGCCCCGTTCTTTCTGTTTATAAACTCAGGATGAAAGATGATTTATCTGGCTGATTAAACGAGATTTAAGGTTCGGCGCTTATGGTTTATACGGTGGCATTAACGGGCGGGATTGGCAGCGGAAAAAGCACCGTCGCCAACAGTTTTTCCCGATTAGGCGTCACCGTCGTCGATGCCGACGTCATTGCCCGCCAGGTTGTTGAACCCGGCCAGGCTGCCCTGAACGCGATTTCTGAACGTTTTGGCAAAGAAATCCTCCTTCCGGATGGTTCTCTTAACCGAAGAATACTGCGCGAAAAGATCTTTTCTTTCCCTGCGGAAAAACGGTGGCTGAATAGTCTTTTACACCCGCTGATTCATCACCGCACCCAAACTGAGATCGGCAATGCCCTTTCTCCTTACGTGTTATGGGTAGTTCCGCTATTGGTTGAAAACCAACTGCAGCAGAAAGCGGATCGCGTTCTGGTTGTTGATGTCTCGCCAGAAATACAAATCGCACGTACCATTGAGCGCGATAATGTCAGCCGACAGCATGCGGAGCAAATCCTTGCTGCTCAGGCGACCCGCGAAGAGCGGCTGGCCGTTGCTGATGATGTCATTAATAACGACGGTTCCCCCGAGAGGGTAGCCGCGCATGTTGATCGTCTGCACCGCCAGTATCTGGAACTGGCGAGGCAGGCCGCACAACAGGATAAAGAATAATGAGCACTCAAATCCTTTTTGAGCACCCACTGAATGAAAAAATGCGTACGTGGCTGCGTATTGAGTTTCTCATCCAGCAGCTGCAGGCTTCTTTGCCGATAGATGGAAGCTCCAGCGCGCTGCATTTCTTCCGCAATATCGGCGATCTGCTGGATGTCTTTGAGCGCGGAGAAATTCGCACGGATATTCTTAAAGAGCTTGAGCGCCAACAACGTAAATTGCTGACCTGGTCTGAAGTACCGGGTGTGGACAGGCAACGCATTGATTCTCTGCGTAGTCAGCTAAAAGAACATGGCAGCGTGCTGATGTCCGCGCCACGTATTGGTCAGGCTTTACGTGAAGACCGCCTAATTGCCCTTGTTCGTCAGCGCTTAAGTATTCCCGGCGGCTGCTGTAGTTTCGATCTGCCGACGCTGCATATCTGGCTGCATCTGCCGCAGGCGCAACGGGATGAACAGGTAAGCTTCTGGCTGGCAAGCCTGCAACCCCTGACACGGTCGCTGGAGTTGCTGCTTGATATCATTCGTAACTCAGCCCCGTTCCGTAAACAAACCAGCCTGAATGGCTTTTATCAGGATAACGGTGATGATGCCGATTTACTGCGTCTGCAGTTAGATCTGGCCTGGCAGCTCTATCCGCAAATTTCCGGCCATAAAAGCCGCTTCGCGATCCGCTTCCTGCCGCTGGACAGCGAGCGTGGAGCTATCCCTGAACGCCTCGATTTTGAACTGGCGTGCTGTTAAGGAGAGAAGATGTCTGAGACTACCATTGTCAATTGCCCAACCTGTGGCAAAGCCGTTATCTGGAACGAAACCAGCCCATACCGCCCGTTTTGCAGCAAACGCTGCCAGCTTATCGATTTAGGCGAATGGGCCGCAGAAGAGAAGCGAATCCCAAGCAGCAGCGATCTTTCCGATAGCGACGGCTGGAGCGAGGATCGGTAGCCTTAAGGGCTGCCAGATACATTCTCGTACCGGCGCCTTCTGTTGTGCTCAGGCCCCAGAAATCACCTTTTCCGGGGCCTGTAGCGAGTAAGCGGTCTTAAGGCTGCTGTAGTTTTTGGATAACGGGTTCGTTCGCGGGCGGAAAATCTGCCGCCACAAGTTCGTGCTGTGCAATCCATTCTCCTGGCTGCCCTTCTTTGCCCCACGGCTCGCCTTCCCAGCTTTCTACCAGGAAAAACCATAGCGTGATGTGCCTGTCCGGGAACTGATATGCCAGCGTCTCGAACTGGGTATAACGCGTCGCGGTGATTCCCGTCTCTTCCTGTAGCTCACGAACCAGCGCCTGCGCGGGCGTTTCGCCTGCTTCAATCTTCCCACCGGGAAACTCAAGTTTATTCGCCATGTGAGCATCGGCCGCACGTCGGGTAATAAATATCTCGCCTTGTGGATTGCGAACGATCCCGACGGCAATTTGCAGTTGTTTCATTTTTGTTCAGGTGCTCCATAAAGAAAAGGCGCAGCAAGCTGCGCCTTTTTAATACTATCGTGCTTAGCTCAGACGGCCATGGCACTGTTTGAATTTTTTACCGGAACCGCAAGGACACGGATCGTTGCGGCCTACTTTACGCTCGCCAGTTTCCGCTGCTAAAGCAATGGCCGCCTGAGTATCGTCATCGACGTGGCTCAGTTGCTGCATTTGAGCCAGGCGCTCAGCTTCTTCACGGCGCTGTTGCTCCATTGCTTCAACCTCTTCCGGCATCCGCACCTGAACTTTGCTCAGGGTGCTGATTACTTCATATTTCAGTGATTCAAGCATGGCGGCAAACATGGCGAAAGATTCACGTTTGTATTCCTGCTTAGGATCTTTTTGCGCGTAGCCACGCAGGTGAATGCCCTGACGCAGGTAGTCCATTGCGGCCAGGTGCTCTTTCCACAGCGAATCCAGCGTTTGCAGCATCACGCCTTTCTCGAAGTGACGCATCATCTCGGCGCCAACCACTTCTTCTTTGCGCTGATAAACTTCGATAGCATTTTGCAAAATACGCTCACGCAGCGTCTCTTCATGCAGCTCAGGCTCTTTGTCCAGCCACTCTTTAATCGGCATCTCAAGGTCGAAGTCGTTTTTCAGACGATCGACAAGGCCGGTCACATCCCACATTTCTTCCAGAGACTGCGGTGGGATATGCGCATCAATCGTGGTTTTGAACACGTCTTCGCGGATGCTGCTGATGGTTTCGCTTACGTCGCTTACGTCCAGCAGTTCGTTACGCTGGGTATAGATAGCACGGCGCTGGTCGTTGGCAACGTCATCGTATTCCAGCAGCTGCTTACGAATATCGAAGTTCCGGCTTTCCACCTTACGCTGTGCGTTGGCGATGGCTTTGGTTACCCACGGGTGTTCAATCGCCTCACCTGGCTTCATACCCAGTTTACGCATCATATTAGACACGCGGTCTGAGGCGAAAATACGCATCAGGGCATCTTCCATAGACAGGTAGAAACGGGAAGAACCGGCATCGCCCTGACGACCAGAACGGCCTCGCAGCTGGTTATCGATACGGCGTGATTCGTGACGTTCGGTACCGATGATATGTAAACCGCCGGATGCCAGCACCGCTTCGTGACGCACCTGCCAGTCAGCTTTGATCTGCGCGATTTGCTCGGACGTCGGATCGACAAGCTCGGCCACTTCCGCCTGCCAGCTACCGCCCAACACGATATCCGTACCACGACCCGCCATATTGGTTGCGATGGTTACGGCGGCAGGATAGCCCGCCTGAGCAACAATGCCCGCTTCGTTGGCGTGGAACTTGGCGTTCAGGACGTTGTGCTTAATACCCGCTTTGGCCAGCTCAGCAGAAACCACTTCGGATTTCTCGATAGAGATGGTCCCCACGAGGACCGGCTGGCCGTTCGCCGTCCGCTCTTTAATGTCCTCAATGATAGCGCCGATTTTGTCCATTTCGGTCATGTAGACGAGATCCGGCATGTCCTTACGGATCATTGGACGGTTGGTCGGGACCACGATGGTATCGAGTTTGTAGATAGAACTGAATTCGAACGCTTCGGTATCTGCGGTACCGGTCATACCGGCCAGTTTCTCATACAGACGGAAATAGTTCTGGAAAGTAATGGAAGCCAGCGTCTGGTTCTCGTTCTGAATATCCACCCCTTCTTTTGCTTCCACAGCCTGATGCAGACCATCAGACCAGCGACGGCCCTGCATAGTACGGCCCGTGTGTTCATCCACGATGATGACTTCGCCATCCTTAACGATGTAGTCAACGTCGCGAGTAAACAGCGCGTGCGCACGCAGCGCTGCCGTAACGTGGTGCATCAACATGATGTTGGCTGGAGAATAAAGGGACTCACCTTCTTCCATGATGCCTTCACGTACCAGCAGTTCTTCAACCAGCACCAGACCGCGTTCGGTAATATTTACCTGGCGTGATTTCTCGTCCACGGAGAAGTGACCTTCGCCCTGGAAAGTGTCGGAATCTTCTTTTTCCTGACGGATCAGCTCGGGAATGATGGTATTTACTTTTTTGTACAGCTCGGAGCTGTCTTCGGCCGGCCCGGAAATAATAAGCGGAGTACGAGCCTCATCAATCAGGATGGAGTCAACTTCATCCACCAGCGCATAGTGCAGCTTACGCTGGACGCGTTCTTCAGGGCTGAACGCCATGTTGTCGCGCAGGTAATCAAAGCCGTATTCGTTGTTAGTACCGTAGGTGATATCAGCAGCATAAGCCTCACGCTTAGCGGGCGCTGGCATCCCCGGCAGGTTGATACCCACGCTCAGGCCAAGGTATTCGAACAGCGGACGGTTGTTTTCCGCATCACGCTGGGCCAGATAGTCGTTGACGGTGACTACGTGAACGCCTTTACCGCTCAGTGCGTTCAGGTAAGCAGGCAACGTCGCCGTCAGCGTTTTACCTTCACCGGTACGCATTTCTGCGATGCAGCGATCGTTGAGCACCATACCGCCGAGCAGCTGTACGTCAAAGTGACGCATACCGAATACGCGCTTACTTGCTTCACGCACCACGGCGAAAGCTTCAGGTATTAACGTTTCCAGCACCGCGCCTTTTTCCAGACGGGCGCGGAACTCATTGGTTTTAGCTTTCAGCTCATCGTCAGAGAGCTTTTCCATTTCCGGTTCCACGCCGTTGATCATGGACACCACTTTGCGCATACGGCGCAATGAACGATCGTTACGACTGCCAAAGACTTTAGTTAATAGTTTGGTTAGCATAATAAATTCTCAAACGCCTGCATCAGAGCAGATCTACAGATAATGTTATAATTTAAAGAGATTTTTTTAGCTGAGACGTTGGGGTCCGGCGCGGATGCCCTGCACCTGGCCTACCCACATTGCGGTACTGAATACCGCAACAGCAGGACGCTGCCAGAGTGAGATATGGCGAACAATAACGGGAGGCTTGCTTTCGTGGGTTAATAACGCGTTGAGCGTATCCAGTAAAGCGAGGTGCTGCGCCTGAAGCGGTATATTCTCTTGTGCTACCGGCAGCGCTTGTGGTGCCATAGCGAAAGAAAGATGGCGGATTACGGTACGGATGGCATGCTGATGCCAGTAATCCACGGTAAAGGACGGGCGGCGGGTGCTTTCCTGCAATAATGCCAGGCTATCGAAGCTAGCCTGGTTAAGATAGTCCTGACTGCTGGCAGAGGTTTCCGCAGGCGCATTATGACCGGTATTTCCGCTTAGCGCAGGCATGCCAAAACTCGCCGCGACCATCCCTAACAAGAGATGCGGCCAGAAATAACGTCTGCCAAATTGTCGCCAACGATTTAGAATACTAATCACTTTTTCCGCCGGAGCTTATAGTATGCGCGATAGTCGCCCGCAATCCTTAGATAATCTGTTCGACGATGCCGGTGCTCAGAGCGTGTTGCAAAACGTGCAACAGCGCGCGACAGCCTTACTACGGCTCAACCGGGCAGTGAGAAGCATCCTGCCTGCTCAACTGCATCCCTGGTGCCGGGTCGCGAACTTCCGCCAGGGGATCCTCGTACTTGAAACGGCGAATGCCAGCTGGCTGATGCGGTTACGCTACGAACAAGCCACGCTGCTGAGTGCATTGCGCGCACAAATACTACCATCATTGACGTCAATCGACATCAGGATTAATCCAACGCTTGCAGCAATTGGCAGGGATTCCGTACAAGAAACCAGCACTCAAACACAGAGCGGGCAATTTGAGGTCAATCGGGAATTAAGCGAGCAGAGCGCGGAAGCGTTACGGGAGGTGGCTAAACGTAGCCCGGAGAAACTTAGAGCGGCAATAGAACGACTGGCTTCGTTGGCCGGAGAGAGTACCAACAAAAACCAGTCGTAATCGAGAGCTTAGGTTACGCCAGCACCATGGTTGGTGCTTTGAATGCCAGCGGAAGTTCTGCGTCGTCTTCAAAGGTTGCCCATTCCCAGGCTTCCTGCTTCGCCAGAACCGCCTGCAGCAGTTTATTGTTCAGCGCATGACCCGATTTATAGGCGGTAAACGCGCCGATAATATTGTGGCCACACATGAACAGGTCACCGATAGCATCCAGCATTTTGTGACGAACGAATTCATCTTCAAAACGCAGGCCGTCTTCGTTCAGTACGCGATAATCGTCAACAACGATGGCACAATCGAAGCTGCCGCCCAGGCACAGGCCGCGGGACTGCAAATATTCGATATCACGCATAAAGCCGAAAGTACGGGCGCGGCTGATCTGGCGCATAAAGGCTTCTGCAGAGAAGTTCATGCTGTAACGCTGGGTGCTGGCATCAATCGCCGGATGGTTAAAATCGATGGTAAAGTCCAACGAAAAACCATTATACGGCCTGAATTCAGCCCATTTATCGCCATCTTCAACACGAACCGTCTCTTTGACGCGCACAAATTTCTTCGCGCTGTTCAACTCGTCGATACCGGCATCAAGGAGCAGGTAGACAAACGGCGCCGCGCTGCCGTCCATGATCGGGATTTCTGGCGCATCGACTTCAACAATAATGTTGTCGATGCCCAGCCCCGCGAGGGCAGCGTTAAGGTGCTCAACGGTAGATATCCGCACATCGTGCTCGTTCACCAGGCAAGTACAGAGCATGGTATCACGCACAGATTTGGCATCTGCCGGAAAGTCTACCGGAGGATTCAAGTCGGTACGACGATAGATGACCCCGGTATTGGCCGGCGCAGGGCGCAACGTCAGTGTGACCTTTTTGCCGGTATGTAAACCGACGCCGGTCGCCTGAACGATACGTTTAAGTGTCCTTTGTTTGATCATCGTATAATCTCGCCAAATTACTCATCCAACCGAAGTGTATCTCACAATCGGCAGGCCAGTTTAGCACAAAGAGCGGAGATGCCCAACTTCCGGTTTATTCTTAATCAGCCTGCTTACGCAAAAATGCCGGAATATCCAGGTAATCAGGTTCTTTCGCAGCCTGTGGCGTGTTGTCATTAACAACCTTAGCGGCCGGCTTCTGTTCCTGAGTCAAAGGCGCCATACCGTGCTGCTGGTAGCGATCCATAACGGGCTGCTGAGTCTGCTGTTTATTGGTAACCAGGGTAATTTCAGGACGTTTATCCATGCCGATACCGGTAGCAACAACGGTAACACGCAGTTCGTCGTTCATCTCTGGGTCCAGAGAGGTCCCGATAACCACGGTCGCGTTATCCGAAGCGAACGCACGGATGGTGTTACCCACGGTTTCGAACTCATCCAGACGCAGATCGAAGCCAGCGGTGATGTTAACCAGCACGCCACGCGCACCTGACAGATCGATATCTTCCAGCAGCGGGCTGGAGATCGCCATTTCTGCCGCTTCTTCCGCACGGTCTTCGCCGCTTGCCACGCCGGAGCCCATCATGGCATAACCCATTTCGGACATCACGGTACGCACGTCAGCAAAGTCGACGTTCATCAGACCCGGACGGGTAATCAGTTCAGCGATACCCTGCACGGCGCCTTTCAGCACATCGTTCGCCGCGCCAAATGCGTCGAGCAAAGAGATACCGCGACCAAGCACTTTCAGCAGCTTGTCGTTTGGAATAGTGATCAGGGAGTCAACGTGTTTTGACAGCTCGGCGATGCCCTGCTCCGCAAATGCCATACGCTTTTTGCCTTCAAAATTGAAAGGCTTAGTGACGACGGCAACGGTGAGGATACCGAGGTCTTTAGCAACCTCCGCAACAACGGGTGCTGCACCCGTGCCCGTGCCACCGCCCATACCTGCGGCGATAAACACCATGTCTGCGCCTTCAAGCGCGGCACGTAACGCGTCCCGATCTTCATCGGCTGCGGAACGACCCACTTCAGGGTTTGCTCCAGCACCCAGACCTTTGGTAATACCATTACCAATCTGGATTGTCTGGCCTACCGCAGTTTTACGCAACGCCTGCGCGTCGGTATTCACCGCGAAGAAATCAACGCCTTCGATGCGCTCGCGCACCATGTGTTCAACGGCATTACCGCCGCCGCCACCGACGCCGATGACTTTAATCACCGCGTCGTTGGTCAGTTCCATAGGTTCAAACATAGTTTCTCTCCGTTTTGTGCCTGTCGCCTGAGACCGCTAATTTTGTCCGGTCTCTTATAAAAATTAAAACTCTTTTCTCAGCCAGCTGTTGATTCGCTTAAACCATGAGCCGACAGAGGTCCGTTTTTCCACTTCTGCTTCACCACTGAGATGAGACTCCTTCCCGTAGTGCAGCAAGCCGACGGCAGTCGAATAGTACGACTCCTGGGCATAATCAGTCAGGCCAGTAATATTTAACGGCTGTCCGATACGCACCTGCGTATGGAACACGCGCTGAGCACAGGCCGCCAGGCCTTCAATTTGCGCCGCGCCACCGGTTAACACAATCCCCGCGGCCAGGTGGTGCTTCACACCCTGCAGGCGGAGTTGTTCCTGTAACTGCAAAATCTCTTCATTGACCAGGTTGAGCAGCTCGGTATAACGCGGCTCAATAACCTCAGCCAGCGTCTGACGCTGCAGGCTACGCGGTGGACGGCCACCCACGCTCGGTACCTCAACGTTTTCATCTTTGCCTACAATGGAGCCCAGCGCACAGCCGTGGCGTACTTTAATGGCTTCTGCATCGCTTGGCGGCGTGCCGAAGGCATAGGCGATATCGCTGGTCACCACGTTCCCCGCATAAGGGATAACCTTGGTGTGGCGCAACGCGCCGCCAGTGTATACCGCGATATCCATTGTACCACCACCGATATCAACTACGCAGACGCCCAGTTCACGTTCGTCTTCGGTTAAAACGGCGTAGCTTGCGGCCAGACCGGCAAAGATAAGTTGGTCAACTTTCAAACCACAACGTTCAACGGCTTTCACAATGTTTTTGGCCATATCGTTGTGGCAGGTGATTAAATGCACCTTAGCCTGCATACGCACACCAGATAACCCTACCGGATTTTTAATCCCTTCCTGATAGTCGATGGCATATTCTTGCGGGATAACGTGCAGAACGCGATGTTCGTCACGAACGCGCACTGATTTTGCGGTATGAACGACGTTTTCCACGTCCTCCTGCGTTACCTCTTCTTCAGAGATAGGCACCATACCAATCTCGTTCTGGCAGCTAATATGCTTGCCGGATAGCGCCAGGTAGACCGAAGAGATCTGGCAATCTGCCATCAGCTCGGCCTGGTCAATCGCCCGCTGAACGCATTTTACGACCGATTCAAGGTCGTTAACGCCGCCTTTGTCCATCCCACGGGACGGGCAGCTACCCACGCCGATAATATTGACCATACCGTCGGGCAGAACTTCCCCTACTAAAGCGGCGACCTTCGCGGTCCCGATCTCCAGTCCAACTACCAGTTTTCTGTCCGTCGCCTTGATCATTGTTGTTCTGCCTGTGCCTGATTCTGTTGCTGATTAGGTTCCTGTTCGGGAGCGGGCTGCCAGCCTACTGCCGCGCCTGAGTCATATCGCAAGTCGACATAGCTAACCACTTTGCTGTCCGCTTGCCCCTGCTGTTGCAGAACCGGATACAGCTCCACAAAGCGACTCAGGCGTTTCATCGTATCGCCCCGGCCCAGATTGAGCTTAATGCCGTTGTTTAACGTCAACTGCCAGGAACGACGAGCGGTCATTGCCGCTTCTTTTAACGTGAATTTATCCTTTGCCAGCACCTGCCCCATCGCGCGATAGCCCTGTAAAACTTCACCTTCGCTCCCTTCAGGGCCGGATAACATCGGTAAAGTCTGCTTTCCGGTACGTTCTGCCGGCACGCTGAAGGCGTTGCCTTCGGCGTCGATCATGTGCTGATCATTCCAACGCGCTATGGGCACATATTCAACCAGATGAATCTTCAATTCGTCCGGCCACTGCTTTCTTACGCTCGCCTGCTTGATCCAGGGCAAACGTTCAATCTGCTGCTGGATGATATTTACATCCTGCGTCATAAAGGTGCCCGGAGGCCCAAGCGCCAGAATAGACTGGCGAATATCATCGTTGCGCGTGTAATGCCGATCGCCGGTTACCACTAGCCTGGAAAGCGGCAGGCGCTGAGCATCTTCCATCCAGCCGACCACAATCCAGCCGCCGATAAACACCGTAAACAGCACCGCACTCAGGAAGATAATTCCTGCCAGTCGCCCCCCGTTGCTACGACGGGTACTGCCAGGTTCTTCCTGGCGATTACGCGCATTGAGGGCTGCTTGCGACATATCAGTCCGCCAACTCCAGAATACGTACTACCAGTTGTGAGAAAGTCATCCCCGCCTGACGCGCCGCCATCGGCACCAGGCTATGGCTGGTCATGCCCGGCGACGTGTTCACTTCCAGCAGATAAAACTGCCCGTCGCTGTCTTGCATGACATCCACCCGGCCCCAGCCGCTGCAGCCTAAAATCTGCCAGGCTTGCAGCACCAGCGCACGCAAATCCTGCTCGCGCTGTTCGCTTAAACCACCCGGACAAAAATATTGAGTTTCATCAGAGAGATACTTCGCGTCATAATCATAGAAGGTTCCAGCCGGCTGGATACGAATTGACGGTAATATTTCTTCACCGAGGATGGCTACCGTGTACTCAGGCCCGCTCAACCATTTTTCGATCAGCACCTCTTCATCGTGTCTGAAAGCTAATTCCAGCGCGGCCGACAGTGCCGCAGCGTCATCGACTTTCGACATCCCCACGCTTGAGCCTTCACGGCTTGGCTTAACGATAACCGGCAGGCCCAGTTGGGTGATACGTTCCACCGTTGCAGCAGTAATGCCTGCTTGTGCATCCTGACGAGTCAACGCCACCCAGGGCGCAACCGGTAAACCTGCACCCTGCCACAGCAGCTTGGTACGCATTTTATCCATGCTGATAGCCGAGGCCATCACGCCGCTGCCGGTGTACGGAAGATCCAGGAATTCCAACAGTCCTTGCAGCGTACCATCTTCACCACCGCGGCCATGCAGCGCGATGAAAATTTTGTCGAACCCTTTAAGCTTAAGTTCGGTTACCGCGGTTTCTTGCGGATCAACGCCATGAGCGTCGATGCCCGCTTCTTTCAGGCCCGCCAGCACGGCGCTTCCTGACTGCAACGACACGTCACGCTCCGCGGAATTCCCACCCAGCAGAACAGCTATTTTATCAGCCATGGCGGTCTTCCTCTTTAGCCTGGGGCCGTAATTTACTTTCAGCCAGTTTTTTTGCGATCTTGCCAACGTTTCCCGCGCCCTGCACCAGGATCAAATCATTTCCTGTCAATACCGGCGCAAGGATATCCATAATCTGGCCCGCTTCCGGCACCAGAA
Source organism: Cedecea colo (assembly GCF_011808225.1). Classification (GTDB taxonomy): domain Bacteria; phylum Pseudomonadota; class Gammaproteobacteria; order Enterobacterales; family Enterobacteriaceae; genus Dryocola; species Dryocola colo. Next base: position 113,771 of record NZ_SOYS01000004.1, read on the forward strand.
TCGGATCAACTTTGCCACGACCGCGAATGGTACGACACAGCGAACGGCTATCCGCTCCCGGGATAGGCGCTTCACCGGCAGCATAAACATCCAGCATCAGCAAAGAATCCACCTGCGACAGCACGCCGGCAAAATCGTCATACAGATCGCGGGTACGCGTAAAACGGTGCGGCTGGAAAATCATCACCAGATTTTTATCCGGCCAGCCTGCGCGGGCGGCTTTGATTGTCGCGTCCACCTCCGTCGGGTGATGGCCGTAGTCGTCCACCAGCATTGCGCTACCTGTTTTGCCATTTACCGGCGCCAGCGGATACTCGCCCAGGAAATCAAAGCGGCGACCGGTGCCCTGGAAGCTCTCCAGCGCACGCAGGATAGCGTCGTCTTCAATGCCTTCTTCCGTGGCAACAGCGACCGCTGCCGCAGCGTTCAGGGCGTTGTGACGGCCAGGCGCATTCAGCGTGACGCACAGCTCCGGTTTATCCAGACGCACGATAGTGAAATGCCCCTGCGGCCCTTTCTGCTGATAGTTTTCAATACGAATATCCGCATCGTCGCTAAAACCGTAGGTGGTGGTTTGACGACCCACGCGCGGCAACAGCTCACGAATCACCGGATCGTCTACGCACATCACGGCACGACCATAAAAAGGCAAATTGTGCAGGAAGTTAATAAACGTCTGCTTTAGATTTTCGAAATCGCCCTGGTAGGTATCCATATGGTCGGCTTCGATGTTGGTCACCACGGAGACCATAGGTTGCAGATGGAGGAATGACGCATCGCTCTCATCGGCTTCCGCAATCAAATAGCGGCTGTGGCCCAGACGCGCATGCGTTCCCGCCGCCTTCACCAGGCCACCGTTAACGAACGTCGGATCCAGACCCGCTTCCGCGTAGATGCTGGATACCATCGCCGTGGTCGTTGTTTTTCCGTGGGTTCCCGCGATGGCGATGCCATGACGAAAACGCATTAATTCAGCCAGCATTTCGGCGCGACGAATAACCGGAATGCGCGCTTCATGAGCGGCGACAATTTCCGGGTTGTCCGCAGAAATCGCGGTCGATACCACCACCACGCTGGCATCCAGCACGTTTTCCGGGCGGTGATTAAAGTAAATAGTGGCACCCAGTGCCGACAACTGCTGCGTGACCGGGTTCGGCGCCAGATCGGATCCGCTAATCTGATAGCCTTCGTTAGCCAAAACTTCGGCAATACCGCCCATACCGGCGCCGCCGATGCCAACAAAGTGAATGTGCCGGACGCGACGCATCTCGGGCACGATAGAACGCAGTTTCGCCAGCTGTTGTGTATTCATTCTCTAACCTGCGGCGCTTTGCGCCATTACATCAAAAAATTCACGGGTGAAAATCGTCACCCACAACCTTTAAATCATTACGCCAGTGCTGCAGCGCTTACTTCTTTGGCTACCCGCTCAGTTGCATCTGGAATGGAGGCAGCGCGTGCACGTTCGGCCATCGCCAGCAACGTTGCTCTGTCCCATCCGCTGAGCGTTTCGGTAACGGCATCCACGGTAAACTGCGGTTGTTCCAGTATTCTGGCGGCTCCGGCCTTTTCCAGCGGCAGCGCGTTCCAGTATTGCTGCCGGTCTTTATGCTGGAAGGGAACGAACAGCGCGGGCAATCCTGCGGCGGCAATTTCGCTCACGGTTAACGCACCTGAGCGGCATACCACAACATCTGCCCATGCGTAAGCAGCGGCCATATCGTCAATAAATTCAGTCACTTTATGCTGAGGCTGCGCGGCTTCTGCATAGGCCTGCTGGACGATAGCCTGCCCGCCCTTGCCGCATTGATGCCAGATAGTCACGGTATCACCGAGGCGACCCGCAACCTGCGGCATAATCTGGTTCAGCACGCGAGCGCCCTGAGAGCCACCGACCACCAGTACGCGAACCGGCCCCTCACGATCGGAAAACCGTTCCTGAGGCAAAGGCAGCGCTAATACATCCGTGCGCACCGGATTGCCGACCACGTCCGCATTTGGGAATGCGCCGGGAAACGCCTGCATCACCTTTTTAGCAATTTTTGCCAGCCACTTATTGGTCAGGCCCGCAATACCGTTTTGCTCGTGCAAAACAACGGGAATGCCAAGCGACCACGCGGCCAGCCCGCCAGGGCCAGAAACATAGCCGCCCATTCCCAGCACAACGTCCGGACGATATGCTTTCATGATCGCCCTCGCCTGACGCCAGGCGTTAAAGATACGTACCGGCGCCAGCAGCAGTGCTTTTACCCCCTTCCCGCGCAGCCCCGAAATACGGATAAAGTCGATTTCAATGCCGTGCTTCGGAACAAGGTCAGCTTCCATACGATCGGCGGTGCCAAGCCAGCGCACCTGCCAACCCTCAGCCATCAGATGATGGGCCACCGCAAGCCCCGGGAAAACGTGTCCGCCCGTGCCGCCCGCCATCACCATTAACCGCCGGGATTGATTGCTCATCGTACGCTCCGTGTAAACGCCTGGGCTTTCGCCAGACGCGTTTCATAATCAATACGCAGCAACATTATGATTGCCGTAGACATAATCAATAAGCTGGAGCCACCGTAACTGATAAGCGGCAACGTCAGGCCTTTCGTCGGCAACATACCTGCCGCCGCGCCTACGTTAACCAGCGCCTGGAAACTGAACCAGATTCCGATTGAACAGGCGAGAAAGCCCGCAAAACGCTGATCCAGTTCAAGGGCGCGTTTGCCGATGGACATCGCACGAAAAGCGACGAAGAATACCATCAATAAAGCCAGTGCCACACCGATATATCCCAGCTCTTCGCCAATAATGGAGAAGATAAAGTCAGTGTGCGCTTCCGGCAGATACTCCAGTTTTTGTACGGAATTTCCTAAGCCCTGGCCCCATAATTCACCGCGGCCAAATGCCATTAGCGACTGCGTAAGCTGGTAGCCGCTGCCGAAGGGATCCTCCCATGGATTCCAGAAGGAGGTTACGCGGCGGATACGATAGGGTTCGGCCAGAATCAGCAACACGACCGCTGAAATACCCATGCCGATAATGGCGATGAACTGCCAGAGCTTTGCCCCCGCGAGGAACAGCATCGCAAGCGTAGTGACGAAAAGCACGACGACCGTACCGAGGTCAGGCTGGGCCAGCAAAAGCACGGCCATCACCAGAATCACGCCCATCGGTTTAAGGAAGCCGCGCAGGTTATTACGCACCTCATCAACCTTGCGCACAAGATAGTTGGCGAGGTAGCAGAACAGCGACAGCTTGGTGAATTCGGCAGGCTGAATACGCAGCGGGCCGAAGGCAATCCAGCGCGATGCGCCGTTAACCGAGCTGCCCACCACCAGCACGACCAGCAGCATGGCTATTGAAAGCAGCAGCATCGCGGTACTGTGGCGCTGCCAGAATTCCATAGGCAGACGCAGCGTTATCAACGCCAGAACAAACGCCAGAACGATATACAGCCCATCACGTTTGGCAAACAGGAACGGATCGTTTGCCAGGCGTTGCCCAACCGGCATTGATGCCGAGGTCACCATGATAAAACCTATGGCGGCCAGGCCAAACGTTAACCACAGCAAGGTGCGATCGTAAAGCACCATGCTGTTTGAGTCGGCTTCACGGGAACCCATCACCCAGCCTTTTAGCGCATCGGACACCCATGCCAGGATACCAAATCCCGGAATACGCGGCATACGCAGGCGAGGGAGTGATAAACGCATCAACCTAGCTCCTTTGCAAGACGGGTAAAGAGATCCCCACGCTGTTCAAAGTTTTTGAACTGATCGAGGCTTGCACAGGCCGGCGATAACAGCACCATATCTCCCGGCTTAACACGCGGGGCGATAAGTTCCATCGCTTGCGTCATGGTTTCTGTCTGCTCTGCCACTTCCGGACGCAGTTCAGCAAGCTCAGCACCGTCGCGGCCAAAGCAGTACAGGCGAACATTCGGCCCTTGCAGATAGTGTGCAAGCGGTGAAAAATCGGCGGATTTACCGTCTCCGCCCAGCAGCAGATGCAGCGTGCCGTCCACGTGCAGGCCGTTAAGCGCGGCTTCGGTGCTGCCGACGTTGGTCGCTTTTGAGTCGTTAATCCAGCGCACGCCGTTGTGTTCCCAGGCCAGCTGGAAACGGTGCGCCAGGCCGTCGAATGTCGTTAGCGCCTTCAGGCTGCTGGAGCGCGGCAGCTTCACCGCATCAGCCAGAGCAAGCGCCGCCAGGGCGTTGGTGTAGTTATGCTGACCTACCAGCTTCATCTCTTTGGTGCTCAGCACTTTCTCACCCTTCACGCGCAGCCAGGTATCTCCCTGCTGGCGATTAAGGTGATAATCACCCACGTCCACGCCAAAGCTCACGCAGCGCTCATCGGCACCGCGCACCGGCATGGTCAGGGCGTCATCCGCATTCACAACGCAAACTGCCGCATTTTCATAGACACGCAGTTTGGCCGCACGGTACTGCTGCAGACCGAACGGATATCTGTCCATATGATCTTCAGTGACGTTAAGGATCGTGGCGGCTGCCGCTTGCAGACCGTACGTGGTTTCTAACTGGAAGCTGGAAAGCTCCAGCACGTACAGTTCGCGATTCGGCTCAAGCAGCATCAGCGCTGGCAGGCCGATGTTGCCGCCCACGCCAACGTTTATGCCAGCGGCTTTCGCCATTTCGCCCACGAGGCTGGTCACCGTGCTTTTCCCGTTCGAGCCGGTAATCGCCACAATCGGCGCCTGCGCCTCACGGCAAAACAGCTCGATATCGCCGACGATTTCCACGCCGTGATCGGCCGCGTTGCTTAGCGCCGGTTGCGCCAGCGCGATACCAGGGCTGGCAACGATTAAATCTGCCGCCAGCAGCCAGCTTTCATTCAGGGAACCGAGATGACGCTCTACCGCTTCCGGCAGTTTATCCAGGCCCGGTGGGGAGATACGGCTGTCCATCACGCGCGGCGTAACGCCACGCGCAAGAAAGAAATCCACGCAGGACAGGCCGGTTAAGCCCAACCCAATAATGACGACGTTCTTACCCTGGTAATCAGCCATGATTAACGCACCTTCAGCGTAGCCAGGCCAATCAGGACCAGCATCAGCGAGATAATCCAGAAGCGCACGATAACGCGCGGTTCCGGCCAGCCTTTCAGTTCATAGTGGTGATGGATTGGCGCCATGCGGAAAATACGCTGTCCGCGTAGCTTAAAGGAACCCACCTGCAGAATAACGGAAAGCGTTTCGACCACGAACACGCCGCCCATGATTACCAGCAGGAATTCCTGACGCAGCAGAACCGCGATGGTGCCAAGCGCGCCGCCCAGAGCCAGGGAACCAACGTCCCCCATAAAGACCTGAGCCGGATAGGTGTTAAACCACAGGAAGCCTAACCCTGCACCAACGATCGCCGTACAGACGATAACCAGCTCACCCGCATGACGCAGATAAGGTATATGCAGGTACCCGGCAAAATTCATGTTACCGGTCGCCCATGCCACCAGCGCGAAGCCGCCTGCAACCAGCACGGTAGGCATGATAGCCAGGCCGTCCAGCCCGTCGGTCAGGTTCACCGCATTGCCGGTGCCAACAATCACGAAGTAGGCCAGCAGAACGTAGAACAGGCCAAGCTGCGGCATTACATCCTTAAAGAACGGCACAACCAGCTCGGTGGCTGGCGTTCCTTTCCCGGCGATATACATAGTGAAAGCCACGGCGAGGGCGATAACGGACATCCAGAAATATTTCCAGCGCGCGATAAGCCCTTTAGTGTCTTTGCGTACGACTTTGCGGTAATCGTCGACAAAACCTATTGCCCCGTACCCCACCAGCACAAACAGCACGCACCAGACGTATGGGTTGGCCGGATAGGCCCACAGCAACACGGAAATCACGATAGATGTCAGGATCATAATCCCGCCCATCGTCGGCGTGCCGCGTTTGCTGAAGTGCGATTCGGGGCCGTCGTTACGTACGACCTGACCGAAAGAGAGTTGCTGTAAACGTGCAATCATACGCGGGCCCATCCACAAAGAGATGAACAGCGCGGTCAACAGGCTGACGATGGCGCGAAACGTCAGATAAGAGAAGACGTTAAAGCCAGAATAATATTTGACCAAATGCTCGGCCAGCCAAACTAACATGTTCCTTTCTCCTGTAATGCGCGTACCACCTCTTCCATGGCGGCACTACGTGAACCCTTCACTAAAATGGTGATAATTGAATGCTCCGCGATTAGCGCATGCAGACGCGCTATCACGGCTTTTTTATCGGTAAAATGTTCGCCCGCTTCAGCGGCCTGGCTGATAATTTCGCTCAGCGCGCCAACGCTTAACACGCAGTCGATACCGGCAGCTTTCGCGGCTTCCCCAACCTGGCGATGGCAATCCTGCGTCTCCGCGCCCAGCTCGGCCATATCGCCAACCACCATTACGCGGAAACCAGGCATTTCAGAAAGCACCTGAGCGGCGGCAATCATTGATCCCACGTTGGCGTTGTAGCTGTCGTCGAGCAGAAGCTGTGTTTGTGCAAGCTGAATCGGATACAGGCGCCCCGGCACGGCCTTAAGCTCCGCCAGCCCTGTTTTTATGGCTTCAGCCGGCGCGCCGACGGCCATTGCCAGCGCGGTTGCAGCCAACGCATTCGCAATATTATGGCGGCCCGGCAGCGGCATAGTTACTTCTATATCGCCCGTTGGGGTTTGCAGAGTAAATTCGGTGCCGTGAGAGGTAATATGCACGTTAGTGGCCGTGAAATCGCCGTCTGCCGCGTCGGGCGAGAAACGCCAGGTTTTACGAGCGCCAATCACCTCCTGCCAGTTCAGCCAGTCGTTATTATCGGCATTCATAATGGCGATGCCGTTAGCAGGCAGGCCGGCAAAAATTTCCCCTTTGGCTTTCGCCACGCCGGCAAGCGATCCGAACCCTTCCAGATGCGCGGCGGCGAGGTTATTTACAAGCGCGGCTTCCGGGCGGGTCAGGCTTACCGTCCAGGCTATTTCACCCTGATGGTTCGCCCCGAGTTCAATCACCGCATAGTCATATTCCGGCGTCAGACGCAGGAGCGTCATGGGCACGCCGATATCGTTATTCAGGTTACCGGCGGTATAAAGCGTGTTGCCGCACTGGCGCAGGATTGCTGCGGTCATTTCTTTTACGGATGTCTTACCGGATGAACCGGTCAGCGCAACCACGCGAGTGGGAACCTGCTGGCGAACCCAGGCGCCGAGCTGGCCAAAGGCAAGACGCGTGTCTGCAACCACCAGTTGCGGAACGTCAATCGGCAGCTTACGGCTAACCAGCAGCGCGCCCGCTCCGCCTTTAACGGCCTCTTCCGCGAAGCCATGCGCGTCAAACCGTTCGCCTTTAAGCGCGACGAACAGGCAGCCCGGCGTTAATTTTCGCGTGTCCGTTGTGACATCAACGATATCCGCATCGGCGCCGTGCAGCTGCCCGGCCAGGATCCCGGCGAGTTGGCTCAGTGAAACGCGGATCATGCCACCACTCCCAGTAAACGAGCTGCGGTCACGCGATCTGAATAGTCGAGACGGCGATTGCCAACGATCTGATAATCTTCATGGCCTTTGCCCGCGACCAGCACAACATCGTTTTCTTTAGCCTGCATGATCGCGTTGGTGACGGCTTCTGCACGTCCCGGCACGACATATGCGCGGCCCGCATCCAGCATGCCAGCCAGGATATCATTGACGATAGCTTTTGGTTCTTCCGTGCGCGGGTTGTCGTCAGTGACCACGACCACGTCAGCATACTGTTCCGCAATGGCCCCCATTATCGGGCGTTTGCCTTTGTCGCGGTCGCCACCGCAGCCAAACACGCACCATAATTTGCCGGTACAGTGCAGGCGCGCGGCCTGTAGCGCTTTTTCCAGCGCATCCGGCGTATGGGCGTAATCCACCACTACGGTGGTTTTACCCGGCGCGGTGAACACTTCCATACGGCCGCAAACTGGCTGCAAACGTTCAGCGGTTTTCAACAGATCCGCCAGCCCGTAACCCAGCGCCAGAAGCGTCGCCAGAGCCAGTAACAGATTGCTGACGTTAAAGGCGCCCATCAGACGGCTTTCGACTTCGCCATCTCCCCAGGAAGAACTGAACCGGATGGTGGCTCCGCCATCGTGATAGTGGACATTTGTCGCTTTCAGCCAGCGACCATGGCAGTCTGGCTGAAGATTATTTTCCATGGACACCGCCACCGCATCCGGCAGACGCGCCAGCCACTTACGGCCCACTTCATCGTCCGCGTTAATAATGGCTTGCCCGGCATCATGTTCGGAAAACAGCAGCCATTTGGCGGCTTCGTAGCCAGCCATATCGCCGTGATAATCAAGGTGGTCGCGGCTGAGATTGGTAAACACAGAGGCCGCGAATTTCAGTGCCGCCACGCGATGCTGCACCAGGCCATGGGAAGAGACTTCCATTGCCGTAAACGTTGCGCCCTGCTGATGCAGGTTAGCAAGCGCTTGCTGCACATCAACAGCCGAGCCGGTGGTATTCTCGGTTGGGATGACCTGATTGAGCAAACCGTTCCCCACGGTTCCCATTACCGCACTGGTTTCACCCAGTCGTTGAGCCCACTGCGCGAGAAGCTGCGTGGTCGTGGTTTTGCCGTTGGTACCGGTCACGCCAACCAGACGCAGCGCGCTGGAAGGTTCGTGATAAAAACGCCCCGCGAGCGCGGAGAGTCGTTGATGCAGCTGGCTGAGGTAAATCACCGGCACACCGTGCATTTCACGGATTTCACCGTCGCTTGCCTGGCCTTGTGCCTCTGCAACGACGGCCGCTACGCCTTGCGCAATCGCCTGCGGGATATATCGACGCCCGTCCGCCTGATGACCGACCACCGCCACAAAAAGATCGCCCGAAGCCGCCACGCGGCTATCGAGTGTCATCTCTCGCAGTGCTCTCTCCGGGGCCAATGGCACCCAAGGAGCGAGAAGGTCGCGCAAATTACGATCTGCCACCTGATCCCTCTTTCTGATTAATTACAAATTCGCTTTTTTCACCGGTTGCCAGCGCGTCTGGTTCGATGTTCATGGTGCGTAACACGCCGCCCATAATGGCTCCGAACACAGGTGCAGAGACGGCACCACCGTAATATTTACCCGCCTGCGGATCGTTAATCACCACCACCAACGCAAAGCGCGGATTACTGGCTGGTGCAACGCCCGCCGTGTAGGCAATGTATTTATTGATATATTTCCCGTCCGGCCCGACTTTCTTCGCCGTACCGGTTTTAATCGCAATGCGGTAGCCTTTAATAGCCGCCTTCACGCCCCCGCCGCCTGGCAGGGCCACGCTTTCCATCATATGAACGACGGTGCGAACGGTAGATTCCGGGAAGATACGCTCGCCGGGCACCGGCGGGTCAACTTTGGTTATCGACAGCGGACGGTAAACCCCGTAGCTGCCAATGGTTGCGTAGACTCGCGCTAACTGTAACGGCGTTACCATTAGCCCGTAGCCGAAAGAGAAGGTGGCCCTCTCTATGTCAGACCACCGTTGTTTTTGAGGATATAAGCCACTGCGTTCCCCGACCAACCCCAAATTGGTCGCTTTTCCCAGTCCAAAACGTGAGTAAGTATCTACTAACGCTGAGGAGGGCATCGCTAACGCCAGTTTGGAAACCCCGACGTTACTCGACTTCTGAAGTACCCCGGTAAGGGTCAATTCGCTGTAGCGCGCCACATCTTTAATCTCATGACCATTGATGCGGTACGGTATGGTATTCAGTACGGTGTTTTCCTGCACCACGCCGCGCTGAAGCGCGGTCATCACGACCATCGGCTTAACGGTTGAGCCCGGTTCAAACACGTCGGTGATGGTGCGGTTACGCATAATATCTTTCGGCGTGCCGGTCAGGTTATTCGGGTTATAAGACGGGCTATTGGCCATCGCCAGAACTTCGCCCGTATTCACATCCACCAGCACGGCGCTGCCCGACTCCGCTTTGTTAAAGGCCACGGCGTTATTGAGCTCGCGGTAAACCAGCGCCTGCAGGCGTTCATCAATGCTCAACGCCAGGTTATGGGCGGCCTGGCTGTCCGTTGAGGAGATATCTTCGATAACGCGGCCGTAGCGATCTTTACGCACAATACGCTCGCCGGGCTGCCCGGTAAGCCATTTATCAAAGCTTTTCTCGACGCCTTCAATACCCTGACTGTCAACGTTGGTAAAACCAATAAGGTGAGCGGTGACTTCGCCAGAAGGATAGTAGCGGCGGGACTCTTCACGTAAGTGAATCCCCGGCAGCTTCAGCTTCTTAATGTAATCGCCGATATCCGGGTTAACCTGGCGCGCCAGATAGATAAAGCGCCCTTTCGGGTTGCTGTTCACGCGGGAGGCGAGTTGATCGAGTGGAATTTTTAGCGCGTCGGCCAACGCTTTCCAGCGGTTATCGAGAGTGATGCCGCCGGCTTCATGCAGTTCCTTCGGATCTGCCCAAATGGCTTTCACCGGTACGCTCACTGCCAGCGGGCGACCCGCACGGTCGCTGATCATTCCACGAGAGGTGGACACTTCCTGCACGCGCAGGGAACGCATGTCACCCTGGCGTACCAGCATATCCGGGGCGATAATTTGCAGCCAGGCAACGCGGCCTAACAGAAAAGCCAGCGCCAGTAAGATACAACCGCAAAGCAACGCAAAACGCCAACCGATAAAGTTGGCCTGCTCTTCCTGGCGTTTTGGTTTAAGCGTTTTTGCCGCTGCTCTCATCTGTCGCGCGATTCCTTATTATTGCTGAACTACGATATTTTCCTGCGAAGGATCGACATGCTGCAACTGCAGCTTTTCCGTGGCGATCCGTTCCACCCGGCTATGATCGCCGAGTGCGTTTTCTTCTAAAATCAGGTTACGCCATTCGATATCCAGAGCATCACGCTCCACCACCATTTGCTCACGTTGAGCCGTAAGTAAACGGGTATGGTGCGCGGTGGTTACAACTGAAATGGCGGTAAAAATAATGGCGACGAACAGACACAGTGGCAGTTTGCCGTGGCGTAAGAGATCCCCGCCAATCACCGTTGGCAGCGCGTGGCGTTCATTGCTACCAAGCTGGGTCACTTTCCCGAGGGCTTCTGTCACTGCGTTGATCATGCGTTAGTCCTCTCGGCAATGCGCAGCACCGAACTGCGCGCGCGAGTATTTTCCGCGACCTCATCTTCGCCCGGCATCATTTTGCCCAGCGATTTCAGATAGCGGCCGCCGAGTTTATTCAGCTGCGCTTCCGTCATTGGTAAACCAGCCGGAACCTGCGGGCCACGACTGTTTTCACGCATAAAGCGTTTCACAATACGATCTTCAAGCGAGTGAAAGCTGATGATGGACAAACGGCCGCCCGGAGCCAGCGCTTCGATAGATCCTTTCAGCGCCTTTTCGATCTCTTCTAATTCGCTGTTGATCCAGATACGTATTGCCTGGAAGGTGCGCGTTGCCGGATGTTTGAACTTATCTTTGACCGGCATCGCCGCAGCCACAACTGCCGCCAGTTCTTTGGTGCGAGTCATTGGCTGTTCGCGATTACGCTCAACGATGGCGCGCGCGATGCGTTTGCCAAATTTCTCTTCACCATAGGTTTTAATGACCCAGGCGATGTCGGCTTCGTCTGCGGTAAGCAACCACTGCGCGGCGGATTGCCCGCGGGTTGGATCCATACGCATATCCAGCGGACCGTCACGCATAAACGAGAAGCCGCGCTCTGCGTCGTCAAGCTGCGGTGAGGAAACGCCAAGATCGAGCAAAATGCCGTCGATTTTACCCTGCAGGCCACGTTCGCGTACGTAATCCGCCAGCTCGGAGAAAGGGCCATGAACGATGGCGAAACGCGGATCGTCAATGGCTTGAGCCGCAGCAATAGCCTGCGGATCGCGATCGATAGCCAGCAGGCGGCCTTCTGCGCCCAGCTGTGAGAGGATCAGTCGTGAATGGCCGCCGCGGCCAAAAGTACCATCAATGTAAATGCCATCGTGACGAATATTAAGGCCGTTCACGGCCTCATCAAGCAGCACCGTCGTGTGTTTAAAATTTTCCATCATTATTTATAGTGACAAGTCCTGCAGGCGTTCCGACAAACCGGTTGTCGTTTCCTGCTCAGCGTCGATGTCTTCCTTGATCTGTTGATGCCAGGTCGCTTCATCCCACAGTTCAAACTTATTGAACTGCCCAACCAGCATGACTTCTTTGGTCAACCCGGCGTGCTGGCGTAAAACAGGCGCCACCAGTAATCGCCCGGCACTATCCATCTGACACTCACTGGCATGGCCAAGTAAAAGCCGCTGCACGCGACGCTCTACCGGGTTCATGCTCGACAAACGGGCTAGCTTTTGTTCAATAATTTCCCACTCGGGAAGGGTATAAAGCAGCAGGCAGGGATGATGGATGTCGATGGTGCATACCATCTGACCTTCAGAGATGCCGACCAGCTTTTCCCGATATCGGGTTGGCACGGCAAGCCGCCCTTTGCTGTCGAGATTGACTAACGTTGCTCCACGGAACATGCCAGCCTCATCCTAAACTAATCCTTTCCACCACTTTACCCCACAAATTCCCACCCAAAGGAGTTTACGGAGCGGAGGAAAAGCTTGTCAAGCAAGCCTCGCAGCACGGGGAAATAAATTTCCCTGGCTAAGCGGTTGATTAATGGCTGGCGTGAAAAGCACTGCAAGCGCGAAGCAAAATTAACAGTATGAATATTTGAAAGAAAAGAGACGAATAAACATGCAGTTCGTTAAATCCACTGAAAACCTGAGCATAAAAATATTAAGTACTCAGTTTGCGACGCGGTCGGCATTTTAAGGTATTTCCCTACAGGATAACAGCGCCAGATACAGGCGGAATGCAGGACAGGGGCGGGTCCGGGGATAAGAGGAGAGCTATCGTTTAATTAACCGACATTTTTTAACTCTACGTATGTAACAAAATAATACAGCAGGCCGAATTAAACTTTTAAAAGATTCGTTTCTTTACATTCAAGCTTAAAGATTTAATTACCAGAAATAATAAGGGAATTTAAAAGAAGAAAAATCTTAATTAACCAAGGCAGCCGAAACTGCCTTTTCTGCTTAATGGCGGCTTAAGCTGCCACGACGATAAAGATTGCGGCGAATTCTGGTAAGGCCTGGTTTAGGTTTTCGCGGTTCATCAAGGCTTGCCAGCACCAGCTCCAGCACTCGCTCAGCAACGTCACGATGGCGTTGCGCCACCGCCAGTACCGGGCATTGTAAGAAATCAAGCAGCTCATGATCGCCAAAGGTAGCGATAGCGAGTTCAGACGGCAGACGCCCTTCGCGTCGCAAGGTGACGTCCATCACACCCTGAAGCAGAGCAAACGAAGTGGTGTATAGCGCTTGCGGCATCGGATGCGTTTCCAGCCATTTTTCGAACAGCTGGGCTGCGGCTTCGCGTTCGTAACTGTTTGCATACAGGAAATGGACTTCGCGAGGATCGCCTTCCCAGGCCTTACGAAATCCCTGTTCACGCAGATAGCTGACGGATAATTCGGGCAGCGCGCCGAGATAAAGAATCGTGTCGCCCGGAAATTTGCGCAGCTCTTGCGCGAGCATTTCAGCGTCTTCCTGATCGGCACCCACCACGCTTGTAAAATGTTCACGATCCAATGCGCGATCGAGGGCGATAATTGGGAACGAATCGTTCGCCCAGCGTTGATAGAAAGGATGCTCCGGCGGGAGGGACGTCGAAACGATTATGGCATCAACCTGGCGCTGCAGAAGATGCTCAATACAGCGCATCTCGTTATCAGGTTGATCTTCCGAGCAGGCGATAAGCAACTGATAGCCGCGCTGGCGAGCCTGTCGTTCAAGATAGTTCGCAATTCGGGTATAACTGGTGTTTTCCAGATCCGGGATAACGAGGCCAATAGAGCGCGTGCGCCCCGCTCGTAAACCCGCCGCCACCGCGTTTGGGTGGTAGTTATGTTCGCGTACAACTGCCATGACTTTCTCAACGGTTTTGTCACTGACACGGTACTGCTTTGCTTTACCGTTGATGACGTAGCTCGCCGTGGTGCGCGAAACTCCGGCCAGGCGCGCGATTTCATCCAATTTCACAGTAGCCCCTTAATCAAAAAGTTATCCATAACCATACCCTGGTCATGGTTACAACGTTGACATCTAAGCGCAGAATAATAACTCCGGCAACCGCTTTTGCAGGCAGTTATTGGGAAGTTGCAAAAAAAAGCCCGGCAGTGATTACCGGGCGTGTGAATCAGATCACATTTAATGGCTAGCGCATTATTTTATCGCCGCGTGAAACGCCAACGATACCCGAGCGCGCGACCTCAACGATTTTCGCTACTTCACGGATAGCGTTCAGAAAAGCATCAAGCTTATCGCTGGTGCCGGCAAGTTGAACCGTATACAGCGTTGGCGTGACATCAATGATTTGCCCGCGGAAGATCTCCGCATTGCGTTTCACCTCTTCACGTCCGTATCCGCTGGCCTGAACTTTTACCAGCATGATTTCACGCTCGACGTGTGCGCCCTGCCCCAGCTCGCTTACGCGCAAAACATCTACCAGCTTATGGAGTTGTTTCTCGATCTGCTCAAGCACTTTTTCGTCGCCGACGGTCTGTATAGTCATGCGTGACAGGGTGGGATCGTCCGTTGGCGCAACGGTCAGGCTTTCGATGTTATAGCCACGTTGAGAGAACAGGCCGATAACCCGGGAGAGCGCCCCGGATTCGTTTTCCAGTAAGACAGATAATATCCGGCGCATATCAGGTTCTCTCCGTTTTGCTTAACCACATTTCGTCCATTCCCCCGCCGCGGATCTGCATCGGGTAAACGTGCTCTGTCCCATCAACCGTGACATCCACAAATACCAGTCGCTGATTTTTTACCGCTTCCAGCGCTTCCGCCAGCTTGCTTTTCAGCTCGTCGGGCTGAGTAATACTGATACCAACGTGCCCGTAAGCTTCCGCCAGGCGAACAAAATCAGGCAGCGATTCCATATAAGACTGGGAATGGCGGCCAGAATAAATCATGTCCTGCCACTGCTTAACCATGCCGAGATAGCGGTTGTTAAGATTTAATACCAGCACCGGCAAGCCGTACTGAAGCGCGGTGGAGAGTTCCTGAATATTCATCTGAATACTGCCGTCTCCGGTCACGCACACCACGGTTTCTTCAGGCAGCGCAAGCTTCACGCCGAGCGCTGCCGGCAATCCGAAGCCCATAGTGCCAAGCCCGCCGGAATTTATCCAACGGCGAGGTGCGTCAAAGGTATAATAGAGGGCCGCAAACATCTGATGTTGACCAACGTCGGAAGTCACGTATGCTTCGCCGTTGGTGAGTTTATAGATAGTCTCGATAACCGCCTGAGGCTTAATTTTTCCGCTTTCGCGGTCGAATTCCAGACACTGCCTTGCACGCCAGCTTTCAATCTGTTGCCACCAGTCGCGGATATCATCGCAGGGCTGGGAAGTCTCTTCCTGGCTAAGCAGTTCAAGCATCTGTTGCAGCACCTGGCGGGCATCGCCGACGACAGGAATATCTGCGCCAACCGTTTTCGAAATGGAAGTTGGATCGATATCGATGTGCAATACGGTGGCATGCGGACAGTATTTTGCCAGGTTATTGGTTGTGCGGTCATCAAACCTTACGCCTACACCAAAAATCACATCCGAGTTATGCATGACCATATTGGCTTCATAGGTCCCGTGCATGCCTAACATGCCCAGCGCTTGCCGATGCGTGCCCGGAAATGCGCCCAGTCCCATTAAAGAAGAGACGACGGGAATGTTCAGCTTCTCGGCAATTTCACGCAGCTCTGCATGGCAGGCTGAGGTTATCGCGCCGCCTCCCACATACAGCACCGGCTTTTTCGCGCCCAGTAAGGTTTGCAGGGCGCGTTTTATCTGTCCCTTATGTCCCTGCGTAGTCGGGTTATACGAACGCATGCTCACCGTCGCCGGATAACTATAAGGAAACTTATTTGCCGGACTCATAATATCCTTCGGCAAATCCACCACCACCGGCCCCGGACGACCGCTGGCGGCCAGCCAGAATGCTTTTTTGATAATGCCTGGAATATCTTCTGCCTGCTTAACCAGGAAGCTATGTTTCACCACCGGGCGCGAGATCCCTACCATGTCGCATTCCTGGAAAGCATCGTAGCCGATAAGGGACGTAGCGACCTGGCCTGACAGCACCACCAGAGGAATGGAGTCCATATAAGCGGTAGCGATACCGGTAATGGCATTTGTTGCGCCGGGTCCTGAAGTCACCAGCACAACCCCGACTTCTCCGGTTGCTCGTGCCAGTCCATCAGCCATATGTACGGCAGCTTGTTCATGGCGTACCAGCACATGATCAATTCCACCAATGGTATGGAGCGCATCGTAAATATCGAGTACGGCGCCTCCCGGATAACCGAATACATGCTTAACGCCCTGATCGATTAACGATCGGACGACCATCTCGGCTCCTGACAACATCTCCATGGTTTGCCTCCAGGCTCACATTTTTGACTGACGGCAGAACTCATTTCCGCTCGGTCATTAAGGCAGAATTTACGTTCTGCCTGACTGTTTATTTTACGTGTTCCTTCCTAACATAACCGTTGAAAATCAGGCAATCAATCGCACGGCGATGTAACCACATCATCGTTTTTAACTTCGCCACTACAATATGCCGACATGGCGGAGTTAAGCCCTAATCATAAGCAAATATTATTGTTGAATATGTTATGAATTGAGGAATTACAGGCAGAATCTAATTAACGACAGGAATTTCATGCGTAGCGAGACGGCACGCATAAAGTGCGATAGCATAAAATGCTGCTTTCCAGGCCACAATAAGGAAAACCGACCTGTTTATGCGCGCCGGTTCATCCAAAGCAATCGGGGATTACCTGCAACAAACGGCGGTAAGTATTTCTGCCATCCACTGGTGGCCTCTGTCTCTGTCCGCAGATTCATGCCAGGACAGATAACAGGTGCGCTTATTTTCCCTAAGAGGAAGAGCAAATATTTTTAGCTGTAGACTTTCAGAAAATTCTTCGGCTAACCAGCGAGGCGCTATTGCCACTAACTGCGTCTGCGATACTACATTCAGCACGCTTGTCAGCGCCATACCTTGATAAGAAATACAGGACTGTCTTTGCGGCGACTGATACCAGGGTGCGCTAAAGGAGGCAAAACGATCCAGTGAAACCACCGCGTGTTGCTCTTTATAAATATCCCTCGCCCTTAACATTGTTATCAGTCGAGGATGTTTTTGGCTGGCCACCAGCACCATTTCGTCTTCAAACAGCGGTAGACAGGAAAAATCCGGACGAAGGAACTCATCATAGCTGATAACAAATTCTGTTTCCTGATAGCGTAACTGTTGTTCGATATCTTTATTTAAGCAGGACTTAAACGACAACTGAATATTGGGCGCCGCCTTTCTGACATTATAAAAAATGATGGGGGTCAATAAATTATCGAGAGGACTGCTGACGCAAAGATGAAAAATCCGCTTGCTCTCAGCGGGGTCAAAACCCGTGCCCGGCAGCTCATTTTGCACAAGGTGCAAGGCCTGGCGCACCACGCCAAACAGTTGAAAAGCTCGGGCCGTTGGCTGTATGCCACGTCCATAGCGTACAAACAGTTCATCGTTAAACATAACCTTCAGGCGCGCCACTGCATTGCTGACCGCAGGTTGTGACATCCCCAGCAATTGAGCCGCCTTTGTGATGTTCTGAACCTGCATCACCGCATCAAAAACAGTCAGCAAATTTAAATCCACTGTTCGTAGCTGGTATTTATTCCCGTCGCTAACGGGCGTGCTTTTTATATAATTATCAGGCATAACTTTACTCCAGTAACAGGGCAATTCCTTCTGCACAGAAGGTGCAATACACAATTCCTTTCAACCTTTCAAAATATACTGGTAGCAAAACAAACGGATTTACTGAGTTAAGCCCTGCCATCCTGCCAGGTCATGGCTGTCACAAAGGTGTGCGTTATTGCTGCAACAAATCCCTTTCAATGCCTCGATCAATCCGTATGCTTCCAACGTGGTTTACAGACGGGTAATAACATCATAAAACGACCCAATGTACAATTATTCACATAGTGAATAAATTCCTTTTGATTGATAAATTATTTAAATGAGTTTTACGGTATTTTAGGAATATAACGCATAAAAATAACTTTACTTTCAATGGAAGCAAAAGAGCGCTGGCAAAAACACAGGAATTAAAAGCACCCATAATAAAACTTTTCTTAATCAAAAATTAACGTGGCCACTGCTTTCATAACTTACCCGGTGATCAAAGGACTCACTATGCGCCATTAGTATATTTTTGAGTTTTTGATTTTTTTAGCATAATAACCTGCCTCAGTAACCCGCTGAATACGATCGCATTAGTTTTCCTTAACCGCTGAGGGTTGACACAGCAAAGCAGATCAAGTACCAATAAATACATATCGCAAACGCTTGAGGCCTGAAACATGATTCGCATCCATCGCCTACTAGTTCTCCTACTAAACGCATTTTATTTGCGCGGTAGACTGGTGGGCGACATCAAGCGTTGATTCAAGCCATCAGACTGAAAAAACCCGCGCCGCTGCGCGGGTTTTTTTATGCCCCCAGCATCGGCGCTAAAACAAAATAAGGACCATAGCATGAGCCAGCAAGTCATAATTTTTGATACGACCTTACGTGATGGCGAGCAAGCGCTGCAGGCCAGCCTGAGTGTTAAAGAGAAGCTGCAGATCGCGTTGGCACTGGAACGTATGGGGGTCGATGTTATGGAGGTCGGTTTCCCGGTTTCCTCACCTGGCGACTTTGAATCCGTACAAACTATCGCCCGCAGTATCAAAAACAGCCGTGTTTGTGCGCTGGCCCGCTGCGTAGAAAAAGATATTGATGTCGCGGCTGAATCATTGAAGGTCGCAGAAGCATTCCGCATTCATACCTTTATCGCCACCTCCCCAATGCATATCGCGACCAAGCTGCGCAGTACGCTGGATGAAGTCATTGAGCGCTCGGTCTATATGGTGAAACGCGCCCGCAATTACACCGACGACGTTGAGTTTTCCTGTGAGGATGCGGGACGAACGCCGATTGCCGACCTGGCACGTGTGGTAGAAGCCGCCATTAACGCAGGCGCAACCACCATCAATATTCCTGACACCGTCGGTTACACCCTGCCTTTCGAATTCGCTTCAATTATTAACGGTCTGTATGAACGCGTACCGAATATCGATAAAGCTATCATCTCCGTACACACCCATGACGACTTAGGCCTGGCTGTGGGTAACGCCATGGCGGCCGTGCATGCTGGCGCGCGCCAGGTTGAAGGCGCAATGAACGGTATCGGTGAGCGTGCCGGCAACTGTTCTCTGGAAGAAGTGATCATGGGCATCAAGGTGCGCAAAGATATTATGAACTTGCACACCAACATCAATCACCATGAAATCTGGCGCACCAGCCAGATGGTCAGCCAAATCTGTAACATGCCGCTTCCGGCAAATAAGGCCATCGTCGGCACTGGCGCTTTCGCCCACTCTTCGGGTATCCACCAGGATGGCGTGCTGAAGAACCGCGAAAACTACGAAATCATGACCCCGGAATCCATCGGCCTGAATCAGGTTCAACTGAACCTGACCTCCCGCTCCGGCCGTGCCGCAGTGAAACATCGCATGGATGAAATGGGTTATAAAGAAACCGACTACAACCTGGACTCGCTGTACGACGCCTTCCTGAAGCTGGCCGACAAAAAAGGCCAGGTCTTTGATTACGATCTGGAAGCGCTGGCATTCATCGATAAGCAACAGGAAGAGCCGGAGCATTTCAGCCTGGAATACTTCAACGTGCAGTCTGGTTCAAGCGTCATCTCTACCGCTTCCGTCCAGTTGCACTGCGGCACAGAAACGCATTCTGAAGCCGCTACCGGTAACGGCCCGGTTGACGCCGTTTACCAGGCGATTAACCGCATTACAAATTACGATGTTGAACTGGTGAAGTACCAGCTGTCCGCAAAAGGCCAGGGCAAAGACGCTTTGGGCCAGGTGGACATCGTTGTTACCCATAAAGGCCGCCGCTTCCACGGCGTAGGTCTGGCGACCGATATCGTGGAATCCTCAGCGAAAGCGATGATTAACGTGCTGAATAACATCTGGCGTGCCGGCGAAGTAGAAAAAGAATTGCAACGCAAAGCCTGCACAAAACACATAACTGAACCTTCGATGGATTAAGTTTTTTGAAAATCAATTCATTGATTTTCTGACTTTAAGCACAATAACCAGAAAACCACGTTTTTCTGGTTATTGTCAGCAATTGGAAGAAACAAACCAGGAAACCGTGTGACATGTCAAAAACTCATCATATAGCAGTATTGCCGGGTGACGGCATCGGCCCGGAAGTCATGGCGCAGGCGCTGAAGGTGCTGGATGCCGTTCGTACGCGCTTCGATATGCGCATCACCACCAGCTCTTATGACGTCGGCGGCATCGCCATCGACCGCTATGGCAATCCTCTGCCTCCGGTTACCGTTGAAGGCTGCGAGCAGGCTGACGCCATTCTGTTTGGCTCGGTTGGCGGTCCAAAATGGGAACATCTGCCGCCGACGCAACAGCCGGAGCGCGGCGCGCTGCTGCCGCTGCGTAAACATTTCAAACTGTTCAGCAATCTGCGCCCGGCGCGTTTGTATCAGGGTCTGGAAGAGTTTTGTCCCCTGCGTGCCGATATCGCTGCAAAAGGCTTCGACATTTTGTGCGTGCGTGAACTGACCGGCGGTATTTATTTCGGCCAGCCGAAGGGCCGCGATGGCGCCGGCATGCACGAAAAAGCGTTCGATACCGAGGTTTATCATCGTTTTGAAATTGAGCGTATCGCCCGCATTGCCTTTGAGTCAGCGCGTAAACGCCGCAGCAAAGTTACCTCTATTGATAAAGCGAACGTACTGCAAACTTCCGTTATGTGGCGTGAAATCGTCAACGAAATTGCTAACGAGTACCCGGACGTCACGCTGTCGCATATGTATATCGACAACGCCACCATGCAGCTGATTAAAGATCCCTCTCAGTTCGACGTGCTGCTGTGCTCCAACCTGTTCGGCGACATTTTGTCCGACGAATGCGCGATGATCACCGGCTCTATGGGCATGCTGCCTTCCGCCAGCCTGAATGAACAAGGCTTTGGTCTGTACGAACCTGCAGGCGGCTCCGCGCCGGATATCGCCGGCAAAAATATCGCAAACCCAATTGCGCAGATCCTGTCTCTGGCTCTGTTGCTGCGCTACAGCCTGGACGCTGAAGAGGCCGCCGTGGCCGTCGAAAACGCGATTAACCTCGCGCTGGAAGAAGGCTTCATGACCTACGATCTGGCTTGCGATGGCAAAGCAATCAGCACCGACGAAATGGGCGATACCATTGCCCGCTTCGTGGCTCAGGGGAAATAATCATGGCGAAGACATTATATCAAAAGCTGTACGATGCCCACGTCGTTTATGAAGCGGTGGATGAAACCCCGCTGCTGTATATCGACCGTCATCTGGTGCATGAAGTTACCTCTCCGCAGGCGTTTGATGGCCTGCGCGCGCACCATCGCCCGGTGCGTCAGCCGGGTAAAACCTTTGCGACCATGGATCACAACGTTTCCACGCAGACAAAAGACATCAACGCCTCGGGTGAAATGGCCCGCATTCAGATGCAGGAATTGATAAAAAACTGCAAAGAATTCGGCGTTGAGCTGTATGACCTGAATCATCCGTATCAGGGCATCGTCCACGTAATGGGGCCGGAACAAGGCATTACGCTGCCGGGTATGACCATCGTGTGCGGCGATTCCCACACCGCAACCCACGGCGCATTTGGCGCGCTGGCATTTGGTATCGGCACCTCAGAAGTTGAGCACGTGCTGGCCACGCAAACCCTGAAACAGGGCCGCGCTAAAACCATGAAGATTGAAGTCACCGGCGACGCCGCGCCGGGGATCACGGCAAAAGACATCGTGCTGGCGATCATCGGTAAAACCGGCAGCGCCGGCGGCACCGGTCACGTAGTGGAGTTCTGCGGCAGCGCCATCCAGGCCC
The DNA here is from genome assembly GCF_011808225.1 of Cedecea colo. Lineage (GTDB taxonomy): Bacteria > Pseudomonadota > Gammaproteobacteria > Enterobacterales > Enterobacteriaceae > Dryocola > Dryocola colo. Next base: position 135,784 of record NZ_SOYS01000004.1, read on the forward strand.
TGAGCATGGAAGGCCGCATGACGCTGTGCAATATGGCCATCGAAATGGGCGCCAAAGCTGGCATCGTTGCGCCGGATGAAACCACCTTCAGCTACGTAAAAGGCCGCCTGCACGCGCCAAAAGCGGCAGACTGGGACGATGCGGTTGCGTACTGGAAAACCTTCAGCACCGACGAAGGCGCGCAGTTCGATAGCGTTGTCACGCTGGACGCAGCCGATATCGCTCCGCAGGTAACCTGGGGCACCAATCCGGGCCAGGTGATTTCCGTTAATGACAACATTCCGAATCCAGAATCCTTCGCCGATCCGGTCGAACGTGCTTCTGCCGAAAAAGCGCTGGCTTATATGGGCCTGAAACCGGGCATCCCGTTGACTGAAGTGGCTATCGACAAAGTATTTATCGGCTCCTGCACCAACTCACGCATTGAAGATTTACGCGCTGCGGCGCAAATCGCTAAAGGCCGTAAAGTCGCGCCAGGCGTGCAGGCACTGGTCGTGCCGGGTTCAGGCCCGGTAAAAGCGCAGGCGGAAGAAGAAGGTCTGGATAAGATCTTCATCGAAGCTGGTTTTGAATGGCGTCTGCCGGGCTGCTCGATGTGCCTGGCGATGAATAACGATCGCCTGGAGCCGGGCGAACGCTGCGCCTCCACCAGTAACCGTAACTTTGAAGGCCGTCAGGGCCGCGGCGGGCGCACCCATCTGGTTAGCCCGGCAATGGCGGCGGCAGCGGCTGTTGCCGGTCATTTTGCTGATATCCGCACGTTGAAATAAGGGAAAACACCATGGCAGAGAAATTTACCCAACATACCGGCCTGGTCGTTCCGCTGGATGCTGCAAACGTTGATACCGACGCAATTATCCCGAAGCAGTTTTTGCAGAAGGTCACCCGCACCGGCTTTGGCGCGCACCTGTTTAACGACTGGCGTTTTCTGGACGACGCAGGCCAGCAGCCTAACCCGGAATTCGTGCTGAATTTCCCGGAGTTCAAAGGCGCATCCATCCTGCTGGCACGTGAAAACTTCGGCTGCGGTTCGTCCCGTGAGCACGCGCCGTGGGCGCTGACGGATTACGGCTTTAAGGTCGTTATCGCACCGAGCTTTGCGGATATCTTCTACGGCAACTCGTTCAACAACCAGCTTCTGCCGGTCACGCTGAGCGAAGAAGAAGTCGATGAGATGTTTAAGCTGGTCGCGGCAAATCCGGGCATTAAATTCGTGGTCGATCTGGAAGCGCAAACCGTGAAGGCGGGTGAAAAAACGTATGCCTTTAATATCGATACGTTCCGCCGCCACTGCATGTTAGAAGGGCTGGACAGCATTGGCCTGACGCTGCAGCACGAAAGCGCTATTTCGTCTTATGAGCGCAAACAGCCGGCGTTTATGCGGTAATAGTTACGCCCTCACCCCAACCCTCTCCCTCGGGAGAGGGAAAACACCGATCCGTTCCCTCTCCCTGGGGGAAAGGATCGGGGTGAGAGCGGTGTTAGATATTCTTTACCCGACCAGTCAAAACCAAAGCCACCACCGAAAGCCCGGCAATCAACCAGTATACAGCATAGTGACCAAAACTTTCTGCCAGCGCGCCCTGTAATACACCCGCCAAAATTACCCCGGTCGAAATGCTGTTCGTAAAAAGCGTCGTTGCAGAACCTGGCCGTCCCGGCATTAAATCCTGAAACCAAAGCATGCCGATACCGGCCACAATACCGATAAATACCGCGTTGAAAAGCTGCAAAATCAATAACGCGGCCCGGCTGTGAAACATAATTAACCCAATGTAGAACAACATGCCAGCGGCCACGGCAATCACCATCATGCGTCGCTTCCCGAAACGCTTCACGTAATAGCCCGCCAGAATCATCGCCGGAATTTCCAGGCCTGCCGCCGTTCCCATCAACAGACCGGCAAGAGATTCAGGCAGACCTAAATCACTGCTGATCCACAGCGGCATATCGATGATATACATGGTATTGCAGGTCCACATCAGCATCGAGGCGATAAACAGCATGCGCACATTTTTATCTTTCCAGCCGCTAACCTGCGTGAGCGCCACGTCGGCGGACTGCTCTATTCTTGCGACGGAAGGTAAGGCAAAGAAAATCAGCGCCAGCGAGATAACAAAAATTCCCGCCGCAATAAGGAACATGGTGGTAAAGCCGTAGTTCAGCGCCAGCATAAAGGAGAGCGGCGGGCCGATAACCCAGGCAAGCGAGAGCTGAGCACGCATTACCGAGCTGAACATCACCACTTCACGCGCGGAGCTGTCCGCATATTCGCGCGCGAGGGCAAAAATCTGCGGCATAGCAGTACTTGCGATGGCAGCGAACATCACGCCGATAGTGATTAACGTCAGGTAATGGCGGTTAAAAGCAAACAGCACGCAGTTCGCCACCGCCATGGCGCAGCAAAACATGATTAATTTGCGCCTGTCGCCCCGGTTATCGGAGCGCTTAGCAAGCAGCAGGCTGACCAGAATACCGGCCACGGCATTAACGGTATAAAACAGGCCAACCCAGAAGGGACGAGCTTCCACCTCACGCGATAAAAACAGGCTGAGAGTTGGCGCCTGCAGCGCCCCAGCAATGCCTATCATAAAAGCTACTACCATAAAAGCGGCGTACACCGGGTTAATACGTCGTCCTTTGGTGAGAAACCAGGCCATGTACAGGGGTCCTTTTAAACGCGGGCGTTAAGTGTTCTTATCCCGGATAAGTGAAGTTGCAACAGGCCGTAGCCAACGCAGAAGCAGCTTTCAGAATGACGGATAAATCATAAACTAAAAAAGCCAGCAGTTAACCTGCTGGCTGGTGAAAAGCACCAATACTCAGTTGCACTTGATGAAAACAATTCAGCGCTTCGCGGCCACCGGGGTTGTAACCTCCCACTGCATTAAGTCTTTGAGCATCCTCAGACGTTGCCCTGCTGTCAGGCGAGCCAGCCATCCAGACCCGACACGTTGTGTCGCGGCAAAGTAATATCGATAAAACTCAACAGGTGATGACCGTTTCATATGTCCTCCTCGCTTTCATCGTTGATGATTATTGGCATAATATAGGGAAAGGTAAATTGATGAGTTTCTGTCTGGAGTTCCCCTTTTATGTCCTCGGGTCGTCTGCAACAACAGTTCATCCGTCTGTGGCAATGCTGCGACGGCAAACCGCAAGAAACCACGCTCAACGACCTGGCGGAGCTGCTGAATTGCTCGCGCCGCCATATGCGTACGCTATTGAATGCGATGCAGGAAAAAGGCTGGCTAAGCTGGAAGGCTGAAGCGGGGCGCGGCAAACGATCGCAGCTTGAGTTTCTGTACACTGGCCTTGCGCTCCAGCAGCAGCGGGCCGAGGATCTTCTTGAGCAGGATCGCATCGATCAGCTTGTGCAGATCGTGGGAGATAAAGCCGCCGTTCGGCAGATGCTGATCTCACATCTCGGCAGGAGCTTTCGCCAGGGCCGCCATATACTTCGGGTGCTCTATTATCGCCCGCTGCTGAACCTGCTTCCCGGCTCCGCATTGCGTCGTTCAGAGACGCACATCGTCCGTCAGATATTCAGCGGCCTGACGCGAATAAATGAGGAAAATGGGGAACTGGAAGCGGACATTGCCCATCACTGGCAGCAGATTTCCCCTTTACACTGGCGCTTTTATCTTCGCCCCGGTATCCATTTCCACCATGGCCGCGAGCTGGACATGCTGGACGTGATGATTTCCCTGCAGCGCATTAACAGCCTGCCGCTTTATGTACATATTAATCAAATCAGCACGCCAACGGCCTGGACGCTGGATATTTATCTCTCGCAGCCGGACCGCTGGCTTCCGTGGCTGCTCGGCAGCGTGAACGCGATGATCCTGCCGCGCGAGTGGCAAACTTTAGATAATTTTTCCCGCCAGCCCGTGGGCACCGGTCCCTACTCCGTGGTGCGCAACAATACTAATCAGCTCAAGATTCAGGCCTGGGATGACTACTTTGGTTATCGCGCGCTTATCGACGAGGTGAATTTCTGGGTGCTGCCGGATATTGGCGAAGAGGTCAGCTGTGCCGTGCAGCTTCAGGGCATGCCGGATAGCGAAAAAGCCGTCGAAAGTCGGCTGGAAGAAGGCTGCTACTACCTGCTGTTTGATAGCCGTTCTTCACGCGGCAGCCATGACGGCGTGCGGACATGGGTAAGCCGCCTGCTGGCACCTGTTCATTTGCTGTATAACGCAGGCGAACAAAATCAGCAGTACTGGTTTCCGGCTTACGGCCTGCTTCCACGTTGGCACCATACGCGCCCACGGCCTGTGGAAGAGAAGCCCGCAGGGCTTGAAACCCTCACTCTGACCTTCTATCGCGACCACGCTGAACATCGCGTCATCAGCAATATTATGGTGAAGCTTCTCGCCGCACATGGCGTCCGCCTTGAAGTGCAGGAGGTGAGCTATGAGGCGTGGCATCAGGGCGAAATTGTCAGCGATATCTGGCTTAACAGCGCCAATTTTACCCTGCCGCTGGAGTTTTCGCTCTTTTCCCACCTCTATGAAGTGCCGCTGATACAAAAGTGCATCGACATTGACTGGGCCACCGACACCGGCAAATGGCATAAGGGTGAGCTAAACCTCCCGGTATGGTGCCAGCAACGCGTTGAGCAAAATGATATTTTGCCGCTCATTCACCACTGGCTACGCATTGAAGGCCAGCGCAGCATGCGCGGCGTAAGGATGAACACGCTCGGCTGGTTTGATTTTAAATCCGCCTGGTTTGCCCCGCCGGAACCCTAGCCCTTTCGGAAAGTGCGCAGAATCATTACAATGGCGCGTTCTCAACGGGGTGCAAGGACCATTGTCCGAGCTGAGATAATACCCGTCGAACCTGATCCGGATAACGCCGGCGAAGGGATTTGAGGCTTATCGCTCAAAGTCCTTTGCCACCCCTATTTTAAGAGGTGCAAAGTGTTCAAAAAATTATTGCCGCTGCTCATACTCGTCGCCGCTCCTGTTTTCGCTAAACCCCTGCTCACCGTTTATACCTACGACTCCTTTGCCGCTGACTGGGGTCCGGGGCCGGCGGTAAAAAAAGCTTTTGAAGCCGACTGTAACTGCGAGCTGAAATTCGTTGCCCTTGAAGACGGCGTGTCGCTGCTCAACCGTCTGCGTATGGAAGGCAAAAACAGCAAAGCCGACGTGGTGCTGGGCCTGGACAACAATCTGATTGAAGCGGCTTCGCAAACCAAACTCTTTGCCCCGAGCAATATCGACACCAGCGCTCTGAGCATCCCAGGCGGCTGGAAAAACGACACATTCGTTCCGTTCGATTACGGCTACTTCGCTTTTGTCTACGATAAAAACAAACTGAAAAACCCGCCGAAGAGCCTGAAAGAACTGGTAGAAAGCGACCAGAAATGGAAGGTGATTTATCAGGATCCGCGCACCAGCACGCCGGGCCTGGGCCTGCTGCTGTGGATGCAAAAAGTTTATGGCGACAAAGCGCCTGCAGCCTGGGCGAAGCTTGCCAGCAAAACCGTTACCGTCACCAAAGGCTGGTCTGAGGCCTATGGCCTGTTCTTAAAAGGCGAAGGCGACCTGGTGCTGAGCTACACCACGTCCCCGGCTTATCACATCATTGAAGAGAAAAAAAATAACTACGCCGCCGCAGATTTTAGCGAAGGGCATTATTTGCAGGTGGAAGTAGCGGGCCGCCTGGCCGCCAGCAAACAGCCTGAACTGGCGAAAAAATTCATGCAATTCATCACCCAGCCTGGCTTCCAGAACACTATCCCAACCGGCAACTGGATGTATCCGGTCACCGATGTGAAATTACCCGAGGGTTTCAGCAGCATCAAAAAACCACAAACCTCGCTGGAATTCACGCCTAAAGAAGTTTCTGAGCTTCGCGCAAGCTGGATTAGTGCATGGCTTCGCGCCGTCAGCCGCTGATCCCCGGCTGGCTGCTTCCAGGGCTATTCGCTGCCGCGCTGGTGGTAGTGGTGGCCCTTGCGGCTTTTCTGGCGCTGTGGTTTAACGCACCGCAAAGCGATATCCGGGGGCTTACGCAGGACAGCTATCTGTGGCACGTTCTGCGCTTCTCGTTCTGGCAGGCTTTTCTCTCTGCCGTACTTTCAGTGTTTCCGGCGATTTTCCTTGCGCGCGCGCTCTACCGCCGTCGCTTCCCGGGCCGTCTGGCTCTGCTGCGCTTATGCGCCATGACGCTGGTGCTGCCGGTGCTGGTGGCCGTATTTGGCATCCTGACCGTTTACGGGCGCGTCGGCTGGCTGGCCTCGCTTTGTGCGTGGCTGGGCATACAGTGGACGTTCTCGCCGTATGGTTTGCAGGGAATCCTGCTGGCGCACGTCTTCTTTAATCTGCCGATGGCGACGCGGCTTCTGTTACAGGCGCTGGAGAATATTCCCGGTGAACAGCGACAGCTCGCCGCACAGCTTGGCATGCAGGGCTGGAATTTCTTCCGCTTTGTAGAGTGGCCGTGGTTACGTCGCCAGATCCTGCCCGCGAGCGCGCTTATTTTTATGCTCTGCTTTGCCAGTTTTGCTACCGTGCTTTCGCTTGGCGGCGGGCCGCAGGCGACCACCATCGAACTCGCGATTTTCCAGGCGCTAAGCTACGACTACGATCCCGCTCGTGCGGCGCTGCTCGCGCTGGTGCAGATGATTTGCTGTCTGGGCCTGGTGCTGTTAAGCCAGCGGCTCAGCAAAGCCATTCCCGCAGGCAGCAGCCACGTGCAGGGCTGGCGCGATCCGCAGGATAACCTGCGCCGCAGGCTGTGCGATGGGGCGCTAATCGCCCTGGCGCTGGCGCTGCTGCTGCCGCCTTTGCTGGCGGTGATAATTGATGGCATCAATAGCGGCTTCAGCGCGGTGCTGTCGCAGCCAATCCTCTGGCAGGCGCTCGAAACCTCGCTGAGAATAGCCGTTGCCGCCGGGCTGCTGTGCGTGATAATCACCCTGATGCTGCTCTGGAGTTCGCGAGAGCTGCGTCTGCGTAACCGCGCTTTTTCCGGGCAGGCTCTGGAGCTGAGCGGTATGTTAATCCTCGCTATGCCGGGCATCGTTCTGGCAACCGGCTTCTTCCTGCTGCTGAATAATACGGTCGGCCTGCCGCAGTCAGCTGATGGCATCGTGATTTTTACCAACGCGCTGATGGCTATCCCCTACGCGTTAAAAGTGCTGGAAAATCCGATGCTGGACGTAGCCGGGCGCTACGGAAAACTCTGTCAGTCGCTGGATATTAAAGGCTTTCATCGCCTGCGCTTCATTGAACTCCGGGCGCTGAAAATTCCGCTGGCACAGGCGCTGGCCTTTGCCTGCGTGCTGTCGATTGGCGATTTTGGGGTAGTGGCGCTGTTTGGCAATGAAGATTTCCGCACGCTGCCGTTCTATCTTTACCAGCAAATCGGTTCCTACCGCAGCGAGGCTGGCGCCGTGACCGCGTTTATCCTGTTGATGCTGTGCTTTGCTTTATTCACCCTGATTGAAAAACTTCCGGGACGCCATGCTAACGCTGACTAATGTAACCTGGCTTTATCGCCATTTACCGATGCGCTTTTCACTTAACGTGGCGGCGGGAGAACGCGTCGCGGTGCTGGGGCCAAGCGGCGCCGGGAAAAGCACCCTGTTGAGTTTGATTGCTGGTTTTCTGACGCCCGCAAGCGGGGAAATAAATTTGTGCGGTGAAAATCATACCCGAACCGCACCCGCCCAACGTCCTGTTTCTATGCTGTTTCAGGAAAACAATCTTTTCAGCCACTTAAGCGTGCGGGAAAACATCGGGCTGGGCATCAATCCCGGGCTGAAGCTCAATCTGGAACAACGCGAGCGGCTTGGAAAGATTGCCGAACAAATGGCGATCGGCGATTTGCTGGATCGCTTACCTTCGCAGCTTTCCGGCGGCCAGCGTCAGCGCGTAGCCCTTGCCCGCTGTCTGGTGCGTAAACAGCCCATTTTGCTGCTCGATGAACCCTTTTCCGCTCTCGATCCGGCGCTGCGTCTGGAAATGCTGCAACTGCTGGATGAAGTGTGCCAGCAGCAACAGCTTACCCTGCTGATGGTTTCCCACAGCATTGAAGACGCGGCACGCATCGCCGAAAGAAGTCTGGTGGTGGTGGATGGCCGCATAGCCTGGGATGGCGACACGGCAACGTTACTGAGCGGCGAAGCGAGCGCTTCATCGCTGCTGGGAATAGCGCGTCAGGGCTGACCCGTAAGATTTGTGGCAAACGCCTGAAAACGCGGTTTTCAGGTGTTTGAGATAAACCAGCGGACATAATCCTTTGATTCTATAGGCAACGATAAAAAACTTCCGTGGTGCAGCACCATATCACTCTCTTCGCGGGTCAGGCCTGATCCGTTAGATTTGTGGCAAACGCCTGAAAACGTGGTTTTCAGGTGCTTGAGATAAACCAGCGGACATAACCCTTTGTTTCTACAGGCAACGATAAAAAACTTCCGTTGTGCAGCATCATATCACTCTCTTCGCGGGTCAGGACTGACCCGTAAGATTTGTGGCAAACGCCTGAAAACGTGGTTTTCAGGTATTTGAGATAAACCAGCGAACATAATCCTTTGATTCTACAGGCAACGATAAAAAACTTCCGTTGTGCAGCACCATGTCACTCTCTTCGCGGGTCAGGACTGACCCGTAAGCACTTTCGAGAGAATTTTAAGATAGACAGGCATCAGCGGATGCATTTGTAGCGCCACAACACTGCCAATCGCCAGCACCAACGTGGCGGGCGCAAGCCAGTGCAAACGCGTGCGCGGCAGATAACGCGTTAATTTGTCGGTGCCAGACTTTCCGCTGCGCCACCAGCGCCAGCAAAGCCATGCCGCCAGCCAGACCAGCAATGCCACGGCCAGCAATAGCCATTTGAAGCTGCTGCTTTGCATATCCGCAGGGATATCAATGGCCGCACCGGCCAGAATGCCCGGCATAAAATAAAGCGGCGGCCAGAAGATGCAGCCGATGATATTAGGCAGGATAAATTTCGAAACGGGCAGATCCAGCATCCCCGCCACCATTGGCACCAGCGGGCGCGTCGGGCCAATAAACCGGCCAATCAGAATGGTAAACATGCTGTGCTGATGCAGCGCATGCTCGGTTTTATCGAGCAATGCCTTATTTTTCTTCATAAACGACCAGCGATGCAGCGGCCCTTTAAAACGTCCGCCCAGCCAGAACGAAAGCCAGTCGCCCAACAGGCAGCCCACAATTCCCGCCGGCCAGGCATGATAGAAGTTAACTTCTCCACCGCCAATCAGCGCGCCAAGCCCCGCCATCATCACCGTGCCCGGTAAAATTAACCCCACCAGCGCCAGCGACTCCAGAAAGGCCACCAGCATCACCGCGATAAGCGAATACGCCACCGACTGTGTAATAAAGTGTTCCAGCAAAGCTTCCATAAAGCATCCGTCGAGAAACGAGTGGGCGATTCTCCTGAGTGATTACTTCAGCGTCAAGCCATCAATTGTATGAATAAATAATACGGATCGGAGACAAATCTCGTGCCGGTGAAGTTCGCAAAGAGTTTTCCCAAAAAATTACCAGTAAAATCAAGGCATTAATTTTCGCCCTATAACCACAAAGAAGGAAAAAACACGCTTTTTCTTTCTTTACCAACAATCGCATAGCGACTATTCACAGCCTGCACGGAATTCACTTGGGCTTGCCCCGGTACACTTTTTGAATACGCGTGAAAAATAGAGCTGGTCCTCGAAACCCACGTTGCGCCCGACGCTTGCAATCGGCATTCGCGTAGTGCTGAGCAGCAGCTTCGCCTGGCTGATGCGCTGATCCTCGCGCCAGCTTAAAACGCTGACGCCAAGCTGCTGGCGAAAAAGATGCGAGAGCCGGGAAGGAGATAAACAGACGTGCTGCGCCACGCTTGCGATATCAAAATTGCTGTCGGCAAGATGGTCGCTAATATACTGGCAGGCATCGCGCACGCGGTTATCCAGCGGCGGGTTGAGAGAGGCGCTCAGCACTTCCATGCGCCGCAGCAAGAGCTGTTCAAGAAGATTGATCGCCAGCAGTTCCGCATAGCGCCCTTCAGCCTGTCCCGCGTCAATAATTTGCTGAAAAAGCTGTGAAAATCCTTCCTGATGCGCATCGTCGGGGCGATAAAAACCCGTATGGGCAAAAATGGGTTCCCAGTTCAGCCACTCCTGCCAGTAGGCGCGCGGGCGGAAGTAGACCCACTGGTGATACCACTCTTTGCTGTCCGGCGCGCGGCCGTAGTGATGCACTTCACCGGGCGGGAACAGCAGCATATCACCGGGGCGACAAACGTAATTCTTTCCCTGATTGTTAATAACCCCTTCGCCCTGCACGGTGAGGTTGAGGATATAACCTTTCATGCCCAGCGGCCGGTCAATAAAAAAATCCAGCGGCCCCAGCGCTTCGATAGGCGTTAATCCTGCCACCAGATGCGCATTAAAAGAGTAGCCGGGCAACAGGGGGTCGTTTTGCAATTCAGGCATGATGAAGCTCGCTTTTAAGTCAGAATAATAGAAACAATTTGTCCATATCCATGCTTAACGCCTCATCGTCCCCGGCAGCATTTCAACAAACAGGCTGATTTTTATCATAAAGCCACGATCTGCAAGCACCTATGCTTTTTAACGGGTCATCACATGCTTTTATGAAGACAGCCAAAGTGTCTATAACCGTGACAGAAAAGTCCACATGGAATATTTGCGGGGCGTCACATTTTGCGCGCCCATAGCTATTTTATCCATAACTACAGCGATTAAGACCTGTCCCTTTTTTGCTACAAAACCTACTGTTCATTGCATGAGTGTTTGACCTTCTGGAGTGAAAAAATGTCGATTGCGCTGGGCCTTGATTTTGGCAGCGATTCAGTACGCGTCTTAGCAGTGGATTGTGAAAACGGAGCCGAACTGGCCACCAGCGTAGAGTGGTATCCCCGCTGGCAGGAAGGCCTCTACTGCGATGCCGCCAGCAACCAGTTCCGTCACCATCCGCAGGATTATATTGAATCAATGGAGCGGGCGCTAAAAGCGGTGCTAAAAGAGCTGACGGCCGAGCAGCGCGAAGCCATTTGCGGTATCGGCGTGGACAGCACCGGCTCAACCCCTGCCCCGATAGACGCCAGCGGCAACGTGCTGGCGCTGACCCCGGAATTCGCCGACAACCCGAACGCCATGTTCGTGCTGTGGAAAGATCACACCTCGGTCGACGAAGCCGAAGCGATTACCCGCCTGTGTCATACCGCCGGAAAAACTGATTACTCGCGCTATATCGGCGGTGTTTATTCCAGCGAATGGTTCTGGGCCAAAATTCTGCATGTGACCCGCGCGGACAGCCGGGTCGCTCAGGCTGCGGCTTCGTGGATTGAACTTTGCGACTGGGTGCCTGCCCTGCTTTCCGGCACCACACGCCCGCAGGATATACGTCGCGGGCGCTGCAGCGCGGGCCACAAATCTCTCTGGCATGAAGACTGGGGCGGCCTGCCTCCCGCCAGCTTCTTTGATGACCTTGACCCAATAATTAACCAGAACCTCGCTTACCCGATGTTCACCGAGACCTGGACTGCCGATATTCCCGTGGGCAATCTCTGCGCCCAATGGGCTGAGCGCCTTGGCCTGCCGCAAAGCGTGGTAATTTCCGGCGGCGCTTTTGACTGCCATATGGGCGCCGTTGGCGCAGGCGCGCAGCCGAACACGCTGGTGAAAGTCATCGGCACCTCCACCTGCGACATTCTGATTGCCGACAAACCAACCGTGGGCGAGCGTGCCGTAAAAGGAATTTGTGGGCAAGTGAACGGCAGCGTGGTGCCCGACTTTATCGGTCTGGAAGCCGGGCAGTCCGCCTTTGGCGATATCTATGCCTGGTTCGGTCGCGTGCTCGGCTGGCCGCTGGAACAGCTGGCGCAACAGCATCCTGAACTACGCGGCCAAATCGATGCCAGCAAAGAACGGCTGCTGCCCGCGTTGACCGAAGCCTGGGCAAAAAATCCTTCTCTGGAACATCTGCCGGTTATTCTCGACTGGTTTAACGGCCGCCGCACCCCGAACGCCAACCAGCGCCTGAAGGGTGTGATTACCGATTTGAATCTGGCGACCGACGCCCCGGCGCTGTTTGGCGGATTGATTGCCGCCACGGCATTTGGCGCGCGCGCCATTATGGAATGCTTCACCGAACAGGGCATCCCGGTCAACAACGTGATGGCGCTGGGCGGCATTGCCCGTAAATCCCCGGTCATTATGCAGGCGTGCTGTGACGTGCTGAATCGCCCGCTGCAGATTGTCGCCTCCGACCAGTGCTGCGCCCTTGGCGCGGCGATATTTGCCGCCGTCGCCGCAGGCAAGCATGCGGATATCTCGCAGGCGCAGCAGGCCATGGCGAGCCCGGTCGAAAGTACTCTCCAACCCATTGGACAACGCGCCGAGCGTTTTGAGCAGCTTTACCGCCGCTATCAGCAGTGGGCCATCAGCGCGGAACAGCACTATCTCCCTTCAGCCCCTGCTGCGGTTCCAACCGTCAAGCAGGCAGCGACGACTCTTTAAGGACATAACGATGAACATTTTTGAACAGTATGAAGTGTGGTTTGTCATTGGTAGCCAGCATCTCTATGGCCCGGAAACGCTGCGCCAGGTAACGCAGAACGCTGAGCACGTCGTAAATGCGCTGAATAAAGAAGCTAAGCTGCCGTGCAAACTGGTGCTTAAACCGCTCGGCACCACGCCGGATGAAATCACCGCGATTTGCCGCGACGCCAGCTACAACGATAAATGCGCCGGCATGGTGGTATGGCTGCACACCTTCTCTCCGGCAAAAATGTGGATTAACGGCCTGAGCATCCTCACCAAGCCGCTGCTGCAGTTCCACACCCAGTTTAATGCGCAGATCCCATGGGACAGCATTGATATGGACTTTATGAACCTGAACCAGACCGCACACGGCGGCCGCGAGTTCGGTTTTATCGGCGCGCGCATGCGCCAGCAGCACACCGTTGTCACCGGTCACTGGCAGGATCCGCAGGCGCACAAACGTATCGGCGCCTGGATGCGTCAGGCCGTCTCTAAACAAGATACCCGTCAACTGAAAGTGGCGCGTTTTGGCGACAATATGCGCGAAGTTGCGGTTACCGATGGCGACAAGGTTGCCGCCCAGATGAAGTTCGGTTTCTCGGTCAATACCTGGGCGGTCGGTGACCTGGTGGCGGTGGTTAATGCCGTCAGCGATGGCGATGTGAACGCGCTGGTAGACGAATACGAAAGCAGCTATCGCCTGACGCCTGCCGCACAGCTGAACGGCGAAAAACGCCAGAACGTGCTGGACGCCGCCCGCATTGAGCTGGGGATGAAACGCTTCCTCGAAGAAGGCGGGTTCCACGCCTTCACCACCACTTTTGAAGATCTGCACGGCCTTAAACAGCTGCCGGGCCTTGCCGTTCAGCGTCTGATGCAGCAGGGCTACGGCTTCGCGGGCGAAGGCGACTGGAAAACGGCCGCCCTGCTTCGCATTATGAAAGTGATGTCCGCTGGCCTGGAGGGCGGCACCTCCTTTATGGAGGACTACACCTACAACTTCGAAAACGGCAACGACATGGTGCTCGGCTCGCACATGCTGGAAGTTTGCCCCTCTATTGCGCTTGCGGAAAAACCAATTCTTGATGTGCAGCACCTCGGCATCGGCGGCAAGGCCGATCCGGCGCGCCTGATCTTCTCTACCCAAACAGGCCCGGCGGTAAACGCCAGCCTTATCGATCTGGGCGATCGTTTCCGCCTGCTGGTGAACTGCGTGGACGCGCTGGAAACTCCGCATCAACTGCCAAAACTGCCGGTCGCCAACGCTTTGTGGAAAGCGCAGCCGGATCTGCCGACCGCATCCGAAGCCTGGATCCTGGCGGGCGGCGCGCACCACACCGTATTCAGCCAGGCGCTAACGCTGGACGACCTGCGCCTGTTCTCTGAGCTACACGGCATCGAGCTTACCGTTATCGACAACGAGACTCGCCTGCCCGCGTTCAAAGATGCTCTGCGCTGGAACGAGGTTTATTACGGCTCCAGACGATAATACTCGCCGGCCGTTTTTGTAGGGCGGGTAAGCGCAGCATCACCCGCCGAACAGGTGAAAGCGGTGGATGACGCCTTGCTTATCCACCCTACGTAAAGCAGGACTCTATATGTTAGAAGATCTTAAACGCCAGGTGCTGGCAGCCAACCTGGCTTTACCGCAGCACAATCTGGTGACGCTGACCTGGGGCAACGTCAGCGCGGTCGATCGCGAGCGCGGCGTGCTGATAATCAAACCGTCAGGCGTGGATTACAGCATAATGACCGCCGAAGACATGGTTGTGGTAAGCCTGGAAACGGGTGAAGTGGTAGAAGGCGACAAAAAGCCCTCTTCCGATACCCCAACCCACCGCCTGCTGTATCAGCATTTCCCGCATATCGGCGGCATCGTTCACACCCACTCGCGCCACGCCACCATCTGGGCGCAGGCCGGGCAATCTATTCCGGCCACCGGCACCACCCACGCCGATTACTTCTACGGCACGATTCCATGCACGCGTAAAATGACCGATGAAGAGATTAACGGCGATTACGAATGGCAAACTGGCGAAGTGATCGTAAAAACCTTTGCCGAACGTGGAATAGATGCGCTGCAAATGCCCGGCGTGCTGGTGCATTCCCACGGCCCGTTCGCCTGGGGCAAAGATCCGCTGGATGCCGTGCATAACGCGATTGTGCTGGAAGAGGTGGCCTATATGGGCATTTTCTGTCGCCAACTGGCGCCAGAATTACCGGATATGCAGCAAACGTTGTTAGATAAACACTATCTGCGTAAGCACGGCGCAAAGGCTTATTACGGGCAGTAAGCACTGTATATAAAAGCAGTAAACTCCGGCAAAGTGGTCTATAATCAGACCACTTTTCTTTTAACGAGAATACAGCGTGTCGCAAGCTCGGCAGGGGTTTTTATTAACGCGTCACTGGCGCGATACCCCGCGTGGTACAGAGGTGGATTTCTGGCTGGCAACGGATGATGGCCCGGTTAAAGTACGCCTGCCGTATCAGGAATCCGTGGCGTTTATTCCTCAGTCGCAGCAAAGCGAAGCCGCACGTCTGCTCGCCGGTGAAAGCGAGTCACGTCTTACCCCGCTTCCCTTAAAAGATTTCCATCGCCAGCCCGTCTGCGGCCTGTACTGCCGCCAGCATCGCCAGTTAATGCGCCTGGAAAAGCTGCTGCGCGACGGCGGCGTAAAGGTTTATGAAGCCGATATCCGCCCGCCGGAACGCTTTTTAATGGAGCGTTTTATCACCGCCCCGGTCTGGTTTAGCGGCGAGGAGCGCAATGGCGAGATAACCGAAACGCGTCTTAAGCCAGCCCCCGATTATCGTCCTCCGCTGAAATGCGTTTCGCTGGATATTGAAACCAACCGCCACGGCGAGCTGTACTGCATCGGCCTGGAAGGCTGCGGGCAGCGAATCGTCTATATGCTCGGCCCGGAAAACGGCGACGCCAGCGGACTGGATTTTACCCTTGAGTATGTTGCCAGCCGTCCGCTGTTAATTGAAAAACTCAACGCCTGGTTTGCCCGACACGACCCCGATGTGCTGATAGGCTGGAACGTGGTGCAGTTTGACCTGCGTATGCTGCAAAAACTGGCTGACCGTTATCAGACGCCGCTGCGCCTCGGGCGTGGAAACAGCGTGCTGGAGTGGCGCGAGCACGGCTTTAAGCAAGGCGTGTTTTTTGCACAATTGCCCGGACGGGCAATTATTGACGGTATCGACGGGCTGAAGTCGGCTTTCTGGAATTTCTCTTCCTTTTCACTTGAGGCCGTTTCCCAGGAGCTGCTCGGCGAAGGCAAGTCGATTGATAATCCCTGGGACAGAATGGACGAAATCAACCGCCGCTTCGCGGAAGATAAGCCCGCGCTGGCGAAGTACAACCTCAAAGATTGCGAACTGGTAACAAGGATTTTCCACAAAACCGAGCTTATGCCTTTTCTGCTGGAGCGCGCCACGGTTAACGGCCTGCCGCTGGACAAGCACGGCGGTTCTGTCGCCGCTTTTAGCCATCTTTATATTCCGCGCATGCACCGTGCCGGTTATGTCGCCCCGAATCTGGGCGCAATCCCTCCGCAGGCAAGCCCTGGCGGCTACGTTATGGATTCCCGCCCCGGCCTTTATGATTCGGTGCTGGTGCTTGATTACAAGAGCCTGTATCCGTCGATCATTCGCACCTTTCTTATCGATCCGGTTGGCCTGATTGAGGGTATGGCGCATCCCGAACCTGAACAGGCTGTGGAAGGTTTTCTTGGCGCCCATTTCTCCAGAACCACGCACTGCCTGCCGGAAATTGTCGGCCAAATCTGGCATGGCCGCGACGAGGCGAAACGGCACGGGAATAAGCCGCTCTCCCAGGCGTTGAAGATAATCATGAACGCTTTTTATGGCGTACTGGGCACCAGCGCCTGCCGTTTCTTTGATCCGCGCCTTGCATCGTCGATCACCATGCGTGGGCATCAGATCATGCGCAAAACCAAAGAATTGATCGAATCCCAGGGCTTTGACGTAATTTACGGCGACACCGATTCCACCTTTGTCTGGCTGAAAAAAGCCCATTCGGAGGAAGATGCCGCACGCATTGGCAGGCAGCTGGTCAACTATGTGAATGCATGGTGGACACGGCACTTGCAGGAGACGCAACGGCTAACCAGCGCGCTTGAAATCGAGTTCGAATCCCATTTCTGCCGCTTCCTGATGCCCACTATTCGCGGCACGGTAGAAGGCAGCAAAAAGCGTTACGCGGGGATGATTCAGGAAGGCGAGAAGCAGCGCATGGTGTTTAAAGGACTGGAGACAGTGCGCACAGACTGGACTCCCCTCGCCCAGCGGTTTCAGCAAACGCTTTATCTGCGGGTATTCCGCAAGGAGCCGTATCAGGATTACATTCGTGAAACGATCGCCAGCCTGATGGCAGGCGAACTTGATGACCAGCTGGTGTATCGTAAAAGGCTGCGTCGTCCGCTTAGCGAATATCAAAAAAATGTGCCTCCACACGTGCGTGCCGCACGCCTGGCCGATGAGCATAATCAGCGCCTGGGGCGGCCAGCCCAGTACCAAAACCGCGGCACAATCAATTACGTAATGACGTTAAGCGGTCCGGAACCGGTGGATTACCAGCGCTCCCCGCTTGATTACGATCACTACCTCACCCGGCAGCTCCAGCCGGTAGCAGAAGGAATTTTACCTTTCCTTGAGGATGACTTTGCTACACTGATGACAGGGCAATTAGGGCTATTTTGAAGGTGACGAATTTGACGGTGACGAACGCGTTTGCTTCCAGTACCATAGCGCCCTCCTGAAACATCCATACATCTACTACCCAACCACCGCCCACTTTTGCGCGCGGTTGTTATGCTATTGCCTGCAAATCTTAGTAACTGATAATAGAGCCGAAATCTTATGCCTTTTACACTTGGTCAACGTTGGATCAGCGATACCGAAAGCGAACTGGGACTGGGAACCGTCGTTGCAATAGACCCAAGGATGGTAACCCTGCTTTTCCCTGCCACTGGTGAAAATCGTCTGTATGCCAGAAATGACTCGCCTATCACCCGCGTGATGTTTAACCCGGGCGATACCGTCACCAGCCATGAAGGCTGGCAACTCAAAGTTGATGAAGTTAAAGAAGAAAACGGCTTGCTCGCCTATATTGGCACCCGTCTGGACACCGAAGAAGCGGGCACGCTGCTGCGCGAAGTTTTCCTCGACAGCAAGCTGGTCTTCAGCAAGCCGCAGGATCGTCTGTTTGCCGGTCAAATCGACCGCATGGACCGCTTTGCCCTGCGTTTTCGTGCCAGAAAATATCAGAGCGAGCAGTATCGTCAGCCGTGGAGCGGCCTGCGCGGCATGCGCACCAGCCTGATCCCACACCAGTTGAATATCGCCCACGACGTGGGTCGTCGTCATGCGCCACGCGTTCTGCTGGCGGACGAAGTAGGGCTGGGTAAAACCATCGAAGCCGGGATGATCCTGCACCAGCAGCTGCTGGCCGGGAGCGCCGAGCGCGTGCTGATCGTGGTGCCAGAAACCCTACAGCACCAGTGGCTGGTTGAAATGCTGCGTCGCTTTAACCTGCGTTTCGCGCTGTTTGACGACGAGCGCTATGCGGAAGCCCAGCACGACAGCGATAACCCGTTCGAAACCGAACAGCTGGTTATCTGCTCCCTTGATTTTGTGCGCCGCAGCAAGCAACGCCTTGAACATCTGTGCGACGCCGAGTGGGATTTAATGGTCGTCGATGAAGCGCACCACCTGGTGTGGAGCGAAGAGGCGCCAAGCCGTGAATATCTGGCGATTGAACAGCTTGCCGAACGTGTGCCCGGCGTCCTGCTGTTAACCGCAACGCCTGAACAGCTGGGAATGGAAAGCCACTTCGCTCGTTTGCGCCTGCTGGACCCGGACCGTTTCCACGATTTCGAACAGTTCGTTGAAGAGCAGCAAAACTACCGTCCGGTAGCGGATGCTGTAGCGCTGCTTCTGGCAGGCAATCACCTGACCAACGAACAGCTGAACGCTATGGGCGAGCTTATCGGCGAGCAGGATATCGAGCCGCTGCTGCAAACTGCCAACAGCGATCGCGAAGGCAGCGAGGCCGCGCGTCAGGAGCTGATTTCCATGCTGATGGACCGCCATGGCACCAGCCGCGTGCTGTTCCGTAACACCCGTAACGGCGTGAAAGGCTTCCCGAAACGCGAACTGCACACTATTCGTCTGCCGCTGCCGACGCAGTACCAGACGGCAATTAAAGTCTCCGGGATTATGAGCGCGCGTAAATCCGTCGAAGATCGCGCTCGCGACATGCTGTACCCGGAGCAGATTTATCAGGAGTTCGAAGGCGATAGCGGTACGTGGTGGAACTTTGACCCGCGCGTTGAATGGCTGATGGGCTACCTGACCAGCCACCGCTCGCAAAAGGTGCTGGTGATTTGTGCGAAAGCCGCCACCGCGCTGCAACTGGAGCAGGTCCTGCGCGAGCGCGAAGGCATTCGCGCAGCCGTGTTCCACGAAGGCATGTCGATTATTGAGCGTGACCGCGCCGCCGCCTGGTTTGCAGAAGAAGATACCGGCGCGCAGGTGCTGCTGTGCTCTGAAATCGGCTCCGAAGGCCGCAACTTCCAGTTTGCAAGCCAGCTGGTGATGTTCGATCTGCCCTTTAACCCGGACCTGCTGGAGCAGCGTATCGGGCGTCTGGACCGTATCGGCCAGGCGCATGACATTCAGATCCACGTGCCATACCTCGAGAAAACCGCGCAGTCGGTGCTTGTACGTTGGTATCACGAAGGTCTGGACGCCTTTGAGCATACCTGCCCGACGGGCCGCGCGATTTACGACAACGTTTATAAGCAGCTAATTGAATACCTTGCCGCGCCGGAGAATACCGACGGTTTCGACGCGTTAATCAAACAGTGCCGCGAGCAGCACGACGCGCTGAAGCTTCAGCTTGAACAAGGCCGCGACCGCCTGCTGGAAATCCACTCCAACGGCGGCGAAAAATCCCAGGCGCTGGCCGAAGCGATTTCAGCGCAGGACAGCGACACCGGTCTGGTGAACTTCGCCCTCAATCTGTTTGATATCGTTGGCATTAACCAGGACGACCGCGGCGACAATATGGTCGTGCTGACGCCTTCCGATCACATGCTGGTTCCCGACTTCCCGGGCCTGCCGGAAGATGGCTGCACAATCACCTTTGAACGTGATGTGGCGCTGTCCCGTGAAGACGCGCAGTTTGTGACCTGGGAGCACCCGATCATTCGCAACGGCCTGGATCTGATTCTTTCCGGCGATACCGGTAGCTGCGCCCTTTCGTTGCTGAAAAATAAAGCGCTGCCGGTGGGCACGCTGCTGCTGGAGCTGATGTACGTCGTGGAAGCGAAAGCGCCGAAGCAGCTACAGCTCAACCGCTTCCTGCCGCCAACGCCGGTTCGTATGCTGGTGGATAAAAACGGCACAAACCTCGCAGGCCAGGTGGAGTTTGAAAGCTTCAACCGTCAGCTGAGCGCGGTGAATCGTCACACCGGCAGCAAGCTGGTGAATGCGGTACAGCAGGATGTGCACGCTATTTTGCAGTTAGCGGAAGTGAAAGTGGAAGCGGCCGCGCAGGAGTTGATTAAAACGGCGCGTGAAGAAGCGGACGAGAAGCTCAGCGCAGAGCTGTCCCGCCTCGAGGCGCTGAAAGCCGTTAACCCAAACATTCGTGATGACGAGCTGGAAGCTATTGAAAACAACCGTCAGCAGGTGCTTGAGAGCCTCGCGCAGGCTAACTGGCGGCTGGATGCGTTGCGTCTGATCGTGGTGACGCACCAGTAATGATTATGGAACCCTACAACCCGCCGCAGGATCCCTGGCTGGTCATCCTTTATCAGGATGCGCATATTATGGTGGTCAACAAGCCTTCAGGCCTGTTGTCCGTGCCCGGGCGTCTTGATGAGCATAAAGACAGCGTGATGACACGTATCCAACGTGACTTCCCGCTGGCGGAATCGGTGCATCGTCTGGATATGGCCACCAGCGGCGTGATTGCGGTGGCGCTGACCAAAGACAGCGAGCGCGAGCTGAAGCGTCAGTTCCGGGAACGCGAACCGAAAAAGCAATATATAGCGCGGGTGTGGGCGCATCCACAGCCCGAAGAGGGTCTGGTGGACTTACCGCTGATTTGCGACTGGCCGAACCGGCCAATGCAAAAAGTGTGTTATGAAACGGGGAAATCTGCGCAGACGGAATATCAGGTGCTGGAGTATGCGGCGGATAATACGGCCCGCGTGCTGCTAAAACCGATTACCGGACGCTCGCACCAGCTCCGCGTGCATATGCAGGCGTTGGGGCATCCTATTCTTGGGGATCGTTTCTACGCAACGCCTGAAGCGCGGGCGTTAGCATCGCGTTTGCAGCTTCACGCCGAAAAGCTGACCATTACCCACCCAGCTTACGGCACGCCGATGACCTTCCGGGCAGCGGCTGATTTCTAAAATCCACCCTTCAGATTCAATCTAACACGCCGGCAGAGCGCATTCTGCCGGTTTTCTTGCGCGCCTTCGTTAGCTTTCAGATGTTTCTTGACCAATTTTTGATGGAAATATGCTCAGACACTCCCGTATATTGATGCCGATTATTTTTCATTATGAAAAATATCTGTACGCAGGAAACGCGTCTCAGTGTAAGGAAGTATATCGAAATGGATATTCGAAGCTTGTCACGCAGGGGAATGCTCATTTTTTCTATTGCCTGTCCGGTGATAGCCGCTTTATGTGCTCCGTTTTCCGCAGGCGCCGTCCCTGGCGATGAGCAGTTTATTTTACAGAACCAGCGCCAGCAGGCTCTGGAAGAACAGCTGACCCCGTCGACACCTGATATTCGTTTATCCACGTCCGACGTTGCTTCCGGAAAACTAACCCTCCCTGCCGAAACGCCCTGCTTTCCAGTTCAGCACGTCGAGCTATCCGGACATGACAGTCTTCCCCACTGGCTACCGCTGCAAAGACTGGCCAATCAGGCGGCGGGAAAATGCCTGGGATCGCAGGGCATTAATCTGCTGATGAGCACGCTTCAGAACAGGATAATTTCACACGGCTGGACCACCTCCAGAGTGCTGGCGCCGGCGCAGGATTTAAAAAGCGGCCGCCTGCAACTCATCGTTTTCCCTGGTAAAATTCGCCATGTGGAGTTAACCCCGGACAGCAGCCGCTGGTTCTGGCTATACAGCGCGTTTCCAGCCCATGATGGCGACCTGCTGGATTTGCGCAATATCGAGCAGGGCCTGGAAAATCTTCAGCGCCTGCCCACGGTACAGGCCGGGATGGAAATCGTTCCGGCGCAGCAGCCCGGTGAAAGCGATATTATTATTTCCCGCCAGCAAAGTAAGTTCTGGCGGCTGGGGATGTCTCTGGACGATTCAGGTTCCACCTCCACCGGGCGCTATCAGGGAGGCGTAACGCTTTCTCTGGATAACCCGCTGGCGCTGAGCGACCTGTTCTGGTTCTCCGTCAGCCACGATTTACAGACCGGGCGGGACAAAGGTAACCAGAACCTCAGCGCGCACTGGTCCGTTCCCGTGGGGTACTGGGCGTTCTCGCTGACCGGCAGCGACTACCATTATCACCAGACCATCGCCGGGTACGTTGAAGACTACCGTTACAGCGGCAAAAGCCAGAGCCTCAACGCACAGCTGAGCAGGGTACTGCACCGCAGCAGCGCGCAAAAAACGACCGCAGCCCTGGACGTTCAGTCCCGTACCACCCGCAATTACATCAATGACACTGAAATAGAGGTGCAGCGCCGCCATGTCTCCTCATGGAAAGCGGGTCTTCAACACCGGCATTATATCGGCCAGGCCACGCTGGACGCGGGCATCAGCTACCAGCGGGGCACCCGCTGGTTTGGCGCTCAGCCCGCGCCCGAAGAGTGGTTTAACGAGGCCACAGCGCTTGTCCGCATTCTGCGCACGGATGCCCGCCTGAGCCTGCCGTATGAACTCGCCGGGCAAAACTTCCGCTATGACGTAGCCTGGCAACGCCAGACCAGTAATACCCTCCTCACCTCACAGGATCGGTTCTCCATCGGCGGGCGTTATACCGTGCGCGGCTTTGACGGTGAACGCACTCTGAACGCGGACAGGGGCTGGTCCGTACGGAACGATTTCTCATGGCGCATGCCGCTGCCGGGCGCTGAATTTTATCTGGCGGCAGACTACGGCGAAGTGAGCGGTAAAGGCACTGAATATCTGGTGGGAAATCACCTTGCAGGCGGGGCGGCAGGCGTGCGCGGCAGCGTATGGAAAATGGGCTATGACCTGTTTGCGGGCGTACCGTTCTCTCGTCCTGACGGTTTTAAAACCAGTCCGGCCACCTTTGGTTTTAGCCTGAATATGGATATCTGAATGCGCTACGGAGATTTTAATGTACAGGCCCCCCTTATCCTCGGCGGGCAGGTTTGCGAAGCAGAAGTGCTGGGCGCCTCGGTCTGGCTGTGGATGCATTCACCGATGCACCGCGATGCGCCGCTGCTCGCGCTGCCTACGGTTCTGTTACCCATTATCAAGCGCCGCCAGTACGTGCTGGTTTCCGAAGGGGAGCGGCCAATATTTTTTCTGAGCTGGATGTGGCTTAACGAGGATGCCGAACAGCGTTATCTCACGGAGGCCACGGTGATGATAAGGGATGAGGACTGGTGCAGCGGTGAAAGGATGTGGTTCCGGGATTTTATTGCGCCTTTTGGCCATGCCCGCGCCATGAGCCGTCTGTTGCGTGAAGAGATCCTGCCTCATTCCCGCGCCAGATTTCTCTGGCACCGGGGAGAAACCATACGTCCCTGCATCAAAACCTTCCGGGGTAATCATGTCCCGCGAGATGAATTCCAGGCGTGGAAGTTACTGTCCCCTCCGCAGACGGGGCTACCCCAGTGCTGACAGATAAATGCGCGTACGGATAGGTAAATGGGTTAAAGATCATTCGGAGATTAAGAAATGAGAAAGAGCAAATTTAGGTGGTTGTTTGCTTATCTGTACCTTAACTTAGCGCTAATGTTTGTTTTCCCGCTGTGGTTTATGCTCGTCCAGATTGGGACTGAGTTCTTTTACTCATTGTACTATGCTGGTGAGTTTAGTTTTTCAAATATTGATTTCATGAAAGCAATAAAAGCTGGCTTATTCTGCGGAGTACTTGCTGGTACTGGCTGTTGGTGGATTTACTACCAGCACTACAGAAAAAACCGAAACAGATAGAACAAAAATCCCAGCCCTTGCGGCTGGGGTTTTACTTTATATGCCAGTCAGTTACCGTCTTACCTCTGTGGCTTGCTGATCACCTCAATCAACTCGGTCACCTGGCGCTGCTTGCGGGCGGAGAGCTTACAGACCTTTTTAAGCGTGTGCATAATCTCCGGCTCAGGTGGTGGGGTCTTTATGCGCGGTGGTGTTCGCCGGGGCGGTAGCGTGCACGGGCGAAAAAAGCGCGTCGGGGCAAAAAGTTACGGCCCCGGAAGTGCAGCAGGGAAAATCACCTGTAACAGACGGAAAGTACAGGGAAAAGCCGGGTTCGTCGGCAGACTTCGCACCGGATAAAGTTGTTGTGGAAAATAATCTGTTTGGTGGAAATGAATGGAGCCAGACTGAAAAAGCCAAAGAGCATGGTGCGGATGTGCTGTCATGCGATGGCAATCCTTCCGGTGAAGCCTGCAAGCGTGGGCTAGCCGAAAATAAAGCCTATGCCGGAGCACTGGCAACGGGGGGGGTGGCGCTACTGCCGGGTGGCGCACAAGCTATGTGGGGACTGGGAGCTGGAGCAAATGCTGGTATGCAATATGTAAACGAGGGCGAAGTTAATCTTGTGAACTCAGTGGTTGCGGGCTGGATAAATGTAATCACCATAGGCCAGGGCTGGAAAGGGACAGTAGCCTGGAATGCTGCCGGTGGTGCACTGACCAATCAGATAAACGGTGATAATCCGCTTACCGGAGCGATAACTACGGGAGCAGGTGCATGGTTTGGATATGGAGTTGGTAACTATATCGTGAAACCTACTGCAAATATGGCGGGTAAGTGGTTAACAGGAGGTTGGGATCCAAAATTTGATCCTGGTTTACTGAAATATACAGAAATACAGGGACGGTTGGGGATATCCAAGGAAATGCTGCCGAGTAAAGTTCCGGGTGTTGCAGGAAATACAGGAGGAAGTTTTTCATCCGAATTTGGAAGCTCGATCATTCAGGATAAAGTGAAACAAATGGTTGGTGAAAAATGAGGTGGTTCTTTTTTTTAATTATTCTCGTGAGTGCTTCAACTTTGGGTTTGTTCATTATCGGATCCATTTTCTACATAGGTATAGAGATATTCTTTTATTTTTATGGAAGTATCCCTATAACTTTAGAGATTTATCAGTTTGAAAGACTCCTGAAAATGGGCATAGCAGGCGGGGGGATTTTGGGCTTTGGGATTACAGCGCTACGTTTTTTTAAAGTTAAAGGCTTTTGATATTAATTACTGATCCCAGCCAACGAGCCGGGATTTTACTTTATATGTTAGCTCGTATCTTCGGGGCGGTGATCACCTGTATAAACTCCTCCACCTGCCGTTAGCAGATACAAACTTAGTAATATCAAGCGTGGCAGATTTTTCATCATGCAGGGCGGTAGCGTGCCGTGGATATCGGCTAAGGCTGCAGGGAAAAGTAAGGTTGAGCAACAGAGCATCGGACAGATATTCGACAGGGAAAAAGATCAGCAGAAAATCCAGGAATCACAGCTTATCAGCGACATCGGTACGCAGGCGTCAGATATCGCACGGACGGAAGATGCCATTGCGACAGGCCAGTGAAAAACGCGATAGCGCATCGCAGGACGAACGAGATGCGGCGAAGGATGAATGGGAGAAAGCCCATCCGGGTAAAACGGCAACGGACGCGGATATCGGGGAAGTATTTCAGCAGGCATGACAGGGGCGCTGGCTCCGGGGCGCGGGGTATGGCAAAACGTGAGTATCGCGGCAGGAGGTGCGATATTTACGGATGGACCAGATATTGGTTCTATCGGAGGTGCTGCGGCAGGTGCCTGGGCCGGTGGAAAGTTTGGGGAATATGCACCGGGAATTGTAAGCTCAGTAACAGGAAAAGAATTGCCAGGATTTCTATTTGATGCTACAGGTTCTTTTGATAGTGAAATTTTAGGTGGATATACCAAAGATGGTGTAAATGGTAAACAATTGCCTTCCAGAGAACAGATGGAGGGGGGGAAATGATTGCTTATTTTAAGCTATTTATATATGCATGTTTTTTTTGTATCACACTTGGTTTCCTGCTTATAGGATTTGGTACATTATTTATTTATTTAACGAAAGGATATTTATTTTTCCCTATCTATCATGTGAAGAGAGTGCTTGTATTCGGCTGTATCGCAGGCACAGCGATAACTTCAGCCACAATAGTTTTTAATCTGATCGACAAGTTTAATTTTCGAAAAAAACCACCGACAGATCCTGACTAAAATTCATAAAAACCACGGTTCCTGTGGCCAATATTTGATAAGAAAATTGAGTGGTAGAAGATACTGAAAGCATAGCGCCAGGCGTCAGATATCGCGAGGACGGAAGATGCCATTGCGGCAGCACGACAGGCCAGTGAAAAACGCGATAGCGCATCGCAGGACGAACGAGATGCGGCGAAGGATGAATGGGAGAAAGTCCATCCGGATAAAACGGCAACAAACGCGGATATCGGCGAGGTGATTTACCAGAACGCGTATGCGGATGCGATGAAAGCGGCCAGCCACGGCACCGGCAGCCGTACCCAGCAGGCCATTCAGGCCGTGACGGCAGCAGTTCAGGGCGTGGCCGGAGGCAACCTGAACGCCGCCATCGCCGGTGCCGCCGCCCCGTATATGGCGGAAGTGATTGGTCACCAGTCCGGCCTTGAAGGCATGATTAAACTGGCAACCCATGCGGTGGCCAATGCCGTGCTGGCCTCAATGCAGGGCCAGAATGCACTGGCAGGCGCGGCCATCGGTCAACTGGCCGGCATGATCGCCCTGGAAATGTACGGTAAGCAAGCCAGTGAACTGAGCGAAACAGAGAGGCAGACGGTCAGTTCGCTGGCAACCCTCGTCGCAGGCATTACAGGAGCTCTGGCTCCGGGCCGCGGGGTATGGCAAAACGTGGGTATCGCGGCAGGAGGTGCAATATTCAGTGACGGGCCGGATATTGGTTCTGCTGGCAGTAGCGCTGCCGGGGCATGGGCTGGCGGAAAGTTTGGGGAATATGCTCCGGGAATCGTTTATTCGATAACAGGAAAAGAATTGCCAGAATTTATTTATGACATTGGCGGAGCTTTTGTCTCAGAAACCGCAACAGAAGTAAGAAAAAATATTACCCAAAAATAGGAGGGAGCAAAATGATAAAAATCACTCTCAAATATATAGCCCTTGGGGGTTATTTTACTGCTGGTTTTTTCTTGTTAGGTTTGGTTATAAAAGTTGTTCTTGGTTTTATTTATTTGAACACTTTTTATTTGCCATATGAAGAGGTTGTGACGAACTTTTTTAAAAGTATTATTGCCGGTTCAGCCATAACATTAGCTGCAATAGTCTTTAATATAATAGATAAAATAAAACTTAGGAATTCCTCATCTTCGGATATCAAGCAAAAGTGACGGACATCAGGAATTACAATGTTGCCCGTAACCTGACGATATAGGAATCACAGCTTATCAGCGACATCGGTACGCAGGCGTCAGATATCGCGAGGACGGAAGATGCCATTGCGGTAGCACGACAGGCCAGTGAAAAACGCGATAACGCATCGCAGGACGAACGAGATGCGGCGAAGGATGAATGGGAGAAAGCCCATCCGGGTAAAACGGCAACAAACGCGGATATGGAGTTGGTAACTATATCGTGAAACCTACTGCAAATATGGCAGGTAAGTTGATTACTGGAGGCTGGGATCCTAAGTTTAATTCTGATCTACTTAAATACGCTGAGATTAAGGGACAGTTGGGGATCTCTAAGGAGATGTTGCCAAGTATGATTCCTGGAGCGATAGGAAACGTCGCCGGTTCCTTAAGTTCCGAATATGGCAGTTCTGAGGCCCAGAAGATTATTGATGAGGTCAGCAAATGAACCTCCATTCTGTTGTTTTAAAAAGAGAATGCATTGTAAGTTTTTGCATATTTTTTACCTGCATACTATCCGTAATTATCGCTGGGTTATTGGTCAAATTCTTTTTTGCCACAATATTATGGGTTTTAACAGATGAGTTTGAATTGACATGGAATGAATTTTTACGAGGAGTAAAAATCGGTGGTGTCGGAGGGGCCATATTGGGAGCAGGAATAGTGTTACTCCGTATATTTAAAGTGAAAGGCTTTTAATTTTCACTGAGAAGATCTCGGCTGTTGAGACCGAGATCGTTTTAATCCAATGAAACCATGGAAAGACTGGATCTGGACTGATGTCGGGATGGGTATAGCGAAACCTATGCCAATAAATCCATTGCCTGGTATGGCAGGTAATGCATCAGGTATGTGCAGTTACAAAAATTCTTAATAGCCAATTTAACAAGTCAGCAACAAGTAATAATGAAGGGAAGATAGCGCAACAAATCCATGCTATCGCCGCATTTGTGAATTGCCTTGTGAACCAGAAATAATTTCCCCGCCATTTGGGAGCATCCAAATTTAAGATTTTTCATGGGTATTTAAGGTATAAAGCTATTGTTTTTCAATGGGCATATAAATAATAATTTACACATATGAGCTCAGGGGTAACAACATGCTCACAGTCGCTATGAATAGCTTTCGATGTACGTATGGTAATAAAAAACAAGTAAAATTTTAAATTTATTTAATAAGGATATTCAATATGAAAAAAACTTCTCTGGCAGTACTACTGGCAACCACAATGGTAAGTGGTATAGCGGTTGCAGATAATCACACAGCCTCAGTCGGTTATGCACAAAGTAAAGTGCAGGATTTCAAAAACATTCATGGCGTAAATATACAATATCGTTATGAGACTAATTCTCCGCTAAGCCTTCTGGCTTCTTTAAGTTACATGAAAGGGGATAACGAGCAAAATTATTTGCTTTCCGGGGATGCCGTTAATAACCGTTTTGACATAAAATATTACTCCCTGCTGGCTGGGCCAGCTTATCGCATTAATGACTATGTTTCTCTGTATGCTCTGGGTGGTTTAGCTCACGTAAAAGCTTCGGGAAAGACTCGCTGGACAGAGAGCGACTATGATTATGTCGGCCAGGAAGGGATTTCCGAAAAGTCGACCGATTTCGCTTACGGCTTTGGGATAATTATTAACCCTGTAGACAAGTTTTCCATTAACGTCGGATATGAAGGTACCCAAATCAAAGCTGATGGCAACCATTCCATCAATGGCTTCAACGTCGGTGTTGGTTATCGGTTCTGATGAAATAATCAATTAGTCCTCAGGTTCGCCATTTCTGAATAAAGTAAAGAAATGGTGAACCCTTTTGGACATTAATATAAAGAAGTGGCCTGGGTTCAAAAATCACTAAACAAATCCAAAGTGAAATGGAATATGGCCAGCCAGCGGGTACTGGCGGATAATAAAGCCGTCGTCAGCGCCTGACGGGACTTAATTATCCGAAGCCACCCAACGTTAACAGAGAAGCTTTTCTCTATTTGAACCCTTTCGCCGTTTTTATCAAATCATAGGCTTTCTGGATTTCCTGCGCTTTCTGCTTCGCCATCTGCATCATCTCCGGCGGCAGCCCTTTGGCGACCAGTTTGTCCGGGTGATGCTCGCTCATGAGCTTGCGGTAGGCGCGCTTTATGGTCGTTGGATCATCGCTGCTCTTCACGCCCAGCACATTGCAGGCATCTTCAAGCGTTGGGCCACGCTGTTGCTGCTGGAAACCACCGCCCTGCTGCTGGCTGTAACCGCCGCCAAACTGCTGACCGCCTTCCATCATGCGCAGGAACCGATCGAACTGAAGACGTGAAATACCGAGTTCTTCCGCAATCACATACAGCACCTGACGTTCGTTGGGATGCAACGAACCATCGGCGAAAGCGGCCTGAATCTGGATTTCCAGAAACATCCTAATCAAATCAAAACGGCCAAAACAGACGCTGCGCAGCTGACGCATTTTCTCGCGCAGCGGATAACCGTTCTCTTTACCGACGCGAAAAGCGTGCTGCGCCGCGCTTCGGGCGTCGCCATGCAACTGCATTCGGTCCATTAGCAAAGAGGCTATCTGAATATCCGCCTCGGTAACGCGTCCTTTAGATTTGGTCAGATGCCCCATCACTTCAAAGGTGGTGCTAAAAAATAGCGACTGTCGCTGCTGTTGGTTAGAAAACCAGGCGCTACGACGGCTACGCATCTTGTCGATTGCATGGCCAATCAGCAGTCCTGCCACCACGCCCCAGAAGCCACCGCCCATGATAAGCGCTATTGCGACACCGAGTACTTTTCCCCAATACTGCATATACTCCCCAAATCGTCATGCTGTCGGCTAGAATTTGCTTTATCATACCCGTCATTGATAGCGGTGCCTAACGGCAGGCTGCTGAACGGGCGGGATTAACACTAGCGCTGTGGTGATGAGTAAGTTAGTCTCTGACCGTTTGCCGACGCTAAGCCATTGATGATGGAACAACGAATAACACGTATGAAAAAACGTATTCCCACCTTGCTGGCCACCCTGATTGGCTCAGCGCTTTATAGCCAACAAGGTATGGCTGCCGATCTTGCCTCGCAATGTATGCTGGGCGTCCCCAGCTACACCCGTCCTTTGATCAAAGGCGATACCAATAACCTGCCGGTGACGATTAACGCCGACCATGCGAAAGGAGATTATCCTGACAACGCGGTCTTTACCGGTAATGTGGATATACAGCAAGGTAACAGCCGCCTGCAATCCGATGAAGTTCAACTGCATCAGAAACAGGTTGACGGACAGCCCGATCCCGTCCGCACGGTAGACGCGCTGGGTAATGTGCACTACGACGATAATCAGGTCATCCTGAAAGGTCCTAAAGCCTGGTCAAATTTAAATACAAAAGATACTAACGTCTGGGAAGGCGACTACCAGATGGTTGACCGTCAGGGACGCGGCAAGGCCGACGTAATGAAGCAGCGTGGCAATAACCGCTACACCATCCTTGATAACGGAACTTTTACCTCCTGCCTGCCCGGTTCAAATACCTGGAGCGTTGTAGGGAGCGAAGTGATTCAGGACCGCGAGGAACAGGTTGCCGAAATCTGGAACGCTCGCTTTAAGCTTGGCCCGGTGCCGGTGTTCTACAGTCCTTATTTGCAGTTGCCGATCGGCGACAAACGCCGTTCTGGTTTCCTGATCCCGAATGCGAAATACAGCACCAATAACGGCCTGGAATTTACCCTGCCGTATTACTGGAACATCGCACCAAACTTTGATGCCACCATTACCCCGCACTATATGGAAAAACGTGGGACGCAATGGCAGAACGAATTCCGCTACCTGACCGTAGCGGGCTCGGGTCTGATGGAGTTTGACTATCTGGGTTCTGACGACGAATACAAAAATGAAACGGGCGTAAATCCAGACGACAGCGCACACCGCTGGTTATTCTACTGGCGTCACGGCGGCGTAATGGATCAGGTCTGGCGTTTCAACGTCGATTACACCAAAGTCAGCGATGAAAAGTATTTTAACGACTTTAGTTCACAGTACGGTTCCAGCACCGATGGCTATGCGACGCAAAAATTTAGCGTCGGCTATGCGGTGGAAAACTTTAACGCAACGCTCGCCACTAAACAGTTCCAGGTCTTTGATTCCCAGCGCACGCGTAATTCGTACCGCGCCGAGCCGCAGCTGGACGTTAACTATTACCAGAATGATGTAGGTCCTTTCGATACCCGTATTTATGGCCAGGCCGTTCACTTTACAAACGTGAATGAAAACCTGCCGGAAGCCACGCGTCTGCATATCGAACCGGTAATCAGCCTGCCGCTTTCCAACGGCTGGGCGAGCCTGAATACCGAAGCGAAGGTCATGGCGACCCACTATCAGCAGCGCAACCTGGATGAGTACCGTTATTCCGTCAGAAATAGCCCAACAAACCTTGCTTCTGCGAACAAACTGGACGAAACGGTTAACCGTACCCTGCCGCAGTTTAAAATGGACGGTAAGCTGATTTTCGACAGAAATATGAATTCTGCCGAAGGCTGGACGCAAACGCTGGAACCCCGCGTGCAATATCTTTATGTTCCTTATAAAGATCAAAGCAATATCAATAACTACGACTCCGCCCTGCTTCAGTCAGATTATACGGGTCTGTTCCGTGACAGAACCTATGGCGGTCTGGACCGTATTGCTTCCGCCAACCAGGTCACTACCGGTTTAACCTCACGTATTTATGATGATGCCGCTATTGAACGTTTTAACGTTTCCGTGGGTCAAATCTACTACTTCACAAAATCGCGAACCGGCGATGAAACGATTAGCAGCGAGAAAGGTAATGAAACCGGATCTGTCGTATGGGCTGGTGATACCTACTGGCGCATGACCGATCGCTGGGGCTTACGAGGTGGTGTGCAATATGATACACGCCTGGATAACGTGGCTACCGGCAACGGTGCAATCGAATACCGTCGCGATGCTGACCGTCTTGTGCAGTTGAATTATCGCTATGCAAGCCCGGAGTACATCAGTGCAACGATACCAGGCATTAATACCAATGCCGATCAGTACAAAGATGGGGTTTCTCAGGTGGGTGTAACGGCAAGCTGGCCGGTTGTCGATCGTTGGTCGGTTGTCGGTGCGTACTACTACGACACTAAGGCGCAACAAGTGGCAGACTCTATGCTTGCCGTGCAGTACAGCTCATGCTGTTATGCGATTCGTGTTGGTTACGAGCGTAAAATTAACGGCTGGGAAAACGATCAAAGCAAATACGATAACGTATTCGGCTTTAACATCGAGTTACGCGGCCTGAGTTCAAACTATGGCCTGGGCACACAGCAGATGTTGCGTTCTAATATTCTGCCGTATCAAAGCTCGATGTAATTCACTAAGACTTGAAAACGTAATCCGCTTCGCGGCTGGTAAAATTGGGAAAAGTATGAAGAACTGGAGAACGCTGCTTCTCGGTATCGCTCTGGTGGCGAATACCACCTTCGCGGCGCCACAAGTGGTCGACAAAGTAGCAGCCGTAGTAAACAACGGTGTAGTCCTTGAAAGCGACGTCGATGGCCTGATGCAATCGGTGAAGTTAAACGCTCAGCAAGCGGGTCAGCAGCTGCCGGATGACAGTACGCTGCGCCACCAGATTCTGGAACGTCTGATCATGGACCAAATTGTCCTGCAGATGGGCCAGAAGATGGGCGTGAAAATCACCGACGAGCAGCTGGATAAAGCTATTGCTGACATCGCCGCGCAGAACAAAATGAGCATGGATCAGATGCGCAGCCGTCTGGCCTATGACGGTATCAATTACAATACGTACCGTGCTCAAATCCGCAAAGAGATGACTATCTCTGAAGTGCGCAATAACGAAGTGCGTCGCCGCGTTACCATTCTGCCGCAGGAAGTTGATTCGCTGGCACAGCAGGTCGGTAGTCAAAACGACAGCAGCACCGAGCTGAATCTGAGCCATATCCTGATCCCTCTGCCAGAAAACCCAACGTCCGCTCAGGTTGACGATGCGGAAAAGCAAGCGCGTGATATCGTTTCCCAGGCGCAAAACGGCGCGGATTTCGGCAAGCTGGCCATCACTTATTCTGCTGACCAGCAGGCGCTGAAAGGCGGACAGATGGGCTGGGGTCGTATCCAGGAACTGCCGTCAATTTTCGCCCAGGCGTTGACCACCGCGAAAAAAGGCGACGTCATCGGCCCGGTGCGTTCCGGCGTTGGCTTCCACATCCTGAAAGTGAACGATCTGCGTGGCCAGTCCCAGAGTATTTCTGTGACCGAAGTACATGCGCGTCATATTCTGCTTAAACCATCGCCTATCATGACCGATCAACAGGCGCGTCTGAAGCTTGAGCAAATCGCCGCAGATATCAAGAGTGGCAAAACCACCTTTGACAAAGCCGCGAAAGCGTTTTCTGACGATCCAGGTTCTGCCAACCAGGGCGGCGATCTGGGCTGGGCTTCCGCGGATATCTACGATCCGGCCTTCCGTGATGCGATCATGAAACTGAACAAAGGCCAGACCAGCGAGCCCGTTCACTCTTCCTTCGGCTGGCATTTGATCGAGCTGCTGGATACCCGCAAAGTCGACAAGACTGACGCGGCGCAGAAAGATCGTGCGTACCGTATGCTGTTTAACCGTAAGTTCTCTGAAGAAGCGCAGACCTGGATGCAGGAACAACGCGCCAGTGCTTACGTGAAGATTACCGGCAGCAATGGCTAACGTCTCTCGCGTGACCCTCACTCCCGGCGAACCCGCCGGGATTGGTCCCGACCTGGTCGTCGCACTCGCGCAACGCGACTGGCCCGTTGAACTGGTCGTCTGCGCAGCCCCCGAATTACTGCTTGAACGAGCAGCCCTGCTTGGCCTGCCGCTCACGCTCCAGCCTTATCAACCCGGACTTCCGGCCACGCCTCAGGCTACAGGAACGCTGACTATTTTGCCTGTCGCGCTGCATGCTGCGGTAGTGCCCGGCCAGCTGGACGTGCGTAACAGTGCCTATGTCGTTGAAACGCTGGCTCGCGCCTGCGACGGCTGTCTTAACGGTGAGTTTGCCGCGCTGATTACCGGGCCGGTACACAAAGGCATTATCAACGATGCCGGCATCCCGTTTATCGGCCATACAGAGTTTTTCGAAGAACGTTCGCAAAGCGAAAAAGTCGTGATGATGCTGGCAACCGAGGAACTACGGGTTGCCCTGGCGACCACGCATCTGCCGTTAAAAGCGATTAGCGATGCCATCACGCCAGATTTATTACGCCAGATAATCTCCATCCTGTATCATGACCTGCAAACCAAGTTTGGTATTGCGCAACCTCATGTGCTGGTGTGCGGCCTGAATCCTCATGCGGGCGAAGGCGGCCATATGGGCACAGAAGAGATTGATACAATAGTGCCGGTGCTCAACGAGATGCGCGCCCGCGGAATGAACCTTTCAGGTCCACTTCCGGCCGATACGCTCTTTCAGCCGAAGTATCTCGACCACGCCGATGCGGTGCTGGCGATGTATCACGACCAGGGGCTACCGGTGTTAAAATACCAGGGCTTTGGTCGCGCGGTGAATATCACCCTGGGCTTACCTTTTATCCGCACATCCGTCGACCACGGGACTGCTCTTGAACTTGCAGGCCGGGGAAAAGCCGATGTCGGCAGTTTTATTACGGCGCTTAATCTCGCCATCAAAATGATTACAAATACTCAATGAATACTCGCGTCCACCAGGGCCATCTTGCCCGTAAACGTTTTGGACAAAACTTCCTTAATGACCAGTTCGTTATCGACAGTATTGTCTCCGCTATTAACCCGCAGAAAGGCCAGGCGATGGTAGAAATCGGTCCGGGCCTCGGCGCATTAACCGAACCTGTGGGTGAGCGACTGGACGAAATGACCGTCATCGAGCTCGACCGCGATCTGGCCGCTCGTCTGCAGACGCATCCTTTTCTGGCGCCCAAGCTTACGATTTACCAGCAGGACGCCATGACGATGGATTTTGGCGAGCTGGCAAAAAAAATCGGCCAGCCGCTGCGCGTGTTTGGCAACCTGCCGTATAACATCTCTACGCCGTTGATGTTCCATCTCTTTAGCTATACTGATGCCATTGCGGACATGCATTTTATGCTGCAAAAAGAGGTCGTCAACCGTCTGGTTGCAGGCCCAAACAGTAAAGCGTATGGTCGTTTATCAGTGATGGCGCAATATTATTGCAACGTTATCCCGGTGCTCGAAGTGCCGCCAACGGCCTTTACGCCTGCGCCGAAAGTGGATTCAGCAGTGGTACGTCTGGTGCCTCATGCGACGATCCCACACCCGGTAAAAGAGCTGCGCGTGTTAAGCCGCATTACCACTGAAGCGTTTAACAAGCGCCGTAAAACGATTCGCAACAGCCTCGGCCATCTGTTCAGTGCAGAGGTCATGGCGGAACTGGGTATCGATGCGACCCTGCGCGCTGAGAACATTTCAGTTGCCCAGTATTGCCAACTGGCAAACTATCTGGCTGAGCACCCGCAGCCGAAGGAGAGTTAACGATGTTAAATTCGCCCCGCGTATGTGTTCAGGTACAAAGCGTTTATATCGAATCTCAATCCTCCCCGGAAAATGAACGTTTCGTTTTTGCTTATACCGTAACCATCCGAAATCTGGGGCGAACGCCGGTGCAACTGCTTGGCCGTTACTGGCTCATTACCAACGGAAACGGCCATGAAACCGAAGTGCAGGGCGAAGGCGTCATCGGCGTCCAGCCCCACATCGAACCGGGCAATGAATACAGTTACACCAGCGGCGCGGTGCTTGAAACGCCGCTGGGCACCATGCAAGGCCATTACGAAATGGTCGATTCTCAGGGCGAGGCTTTCCGCGTCGCCATTCCCGTCTTCCGTCTGGCCATTCCAGCCTTCATTCATTGATACGATGTCTACATACCTGATTGGCGATGTTCACGGCTGCTACGATGAACTGATCGCCCTGCTGCAACAGGTTGAGTTTACGCCTGGCAAAGATACTTTATGGCTCACGGGCGATCTCGTCGCGCGAGGTCCGGGCTCACTTGAAGTGTTGCGCTATGTCCGCAGTCTGGGTGACAGCGCGCGTATGGTGCTCGGTAATCACGATTTGCATCTGCTGGCGGTTTACGCAGGCATTAGCCGTAATAAGCCCAAAGATCGCGTCTCACAGCTGCTTGAAGCGCCGGATGCTGACGAGTTGCTCAACTGGCTGCGTCGTCAGCCATTGCTCCAGCTCGATGAAGAGAAAAAACTGGTCATGGCGCACGCCGGGATCACCCCGCAGTGGGATATCGCTACGGCTATCGCCTGCGCTCGTGATGTCGAAGCGGTGCTTTCAAGCGAC
Organism: Cedecea colo; assembly: GCF_011808225.1. Classification (GTDB taxonomy): domain Bacteria; phylum Pseudomonadota; class Gammaproteobacteria; order Enterobacterales; family Enterobacteriaceae; genus Dryocola; species Dryocola colo. Next base: position 172,288 of record NZ_SOYS01000004.1, read on the forward strand.
AGCTACCCGCTGTTCCTCGACGCGATGTATGGCGATATGCCAAACAACTGGTCGCAGGATCTTACCGGTCTCGCCCGTCTGCGCTTCATTACCAACGCGCTCACGCGTATGCGCTACTGCTTCCCGAACGGTCAGCTGGATATGTACTGCAAAGACACGCCTGAAAGCGCGCCTGCGCCGCTAAAACCGTGGTTTGCCATCCCTGGCCCGGTAACGGATGCATATTCGGTCATCTTTGGTCACTGGGCGTCGCTTGAAGGCAAAGGGACACCGCCTGGCATCTACGGTCTGGATACCGGCTGCTGCTGGGGCGGGGATTTAACCTGTTTGCGCTGGGAAGATAAAACGTATTTTGTGCAGCCGTCGAACCGTAAGGTCGATACCGGCGACGGCGACACGGCCATAGCATTATAAAAAAAACCCGGTGAATAACCGGGTTTTTTATTGCTGACAAAGAAGGAAAAAGCGTGGTTTTTCCTTCTTTGTGGTTATCAGCCGAAAATCAACCCTTTGATTTTACTTGATTTTTATTCGGCGGCATACGTTCAACCTGTGTTGGTTGAGAGTTTGTCATCATTCTGAAACCCGGTGAATAACCGGGTTTTTAATTTTAGCGACGCTCCAGAACCTCGAAGCAGTAACCGTGCGAGTTGCTCTCGTCGGCGTCGTGGAATTCGCTGAACGTTGACTGCCATTCGTCCGGGTCGTAATCCGGGAAATGCGTGTCGCCTTCCACTTCCGCATCAATATGCGTCAGATACAGGCGCTGCGCTTTTGGCAGGAACTGTTCGTAGACGCGTCCGCCGCCAATCACCATGATCTCTTCCGCATCGCCGCAGGCGCGGATTGCTTCATCAACGGAACCGACCCACTCAACGCGATCGTCAGTGCCCGGTTTGCTGCTGATAACAATATTCTTGCGGCCAGGTAACGGGCGGCCAATAGATTCCCATGTCAAACGTCCCATCACGACCGGTTTATTTAACGTATTACGTTTAAACCAGGCCAGATCGGCAGGTAAATTCCAGGGCATGGCGTTTTCCATGCCAATAACGCGATCTACCGCTAATGCAGCAATCAGACTGATCATTCTGTTAATCCAGGGCTGGTGAAAAAATTGCCGCCACTATACGTAAAGCGCATTCTTTCGTCGACTGCCCTTACCCTTCGCGACAAAAATTATTTTTGTTCTGCTGAGCAAGGCAGAAAGCGCCTCCTCACCAGCGCTAACCCGAACAAGGAGTTAGCGAAAAATCCCATGACATTCGCTTAAAAAATGCTTATTCATCGCGAACGTCACTGTAAGTTTATGCGATGGCTGAGTTATAGTTTATTTTTATCTCTCTGCGCTGGACACCTTTATGCTGGAAACCACCCTCTTCGTCGCCACCATTGCCACGCTGGGCATGCTTTCTCCCGGCCCCGACTTCTTTCTGGTTATAAAGAACGCAGCGCGCTACACGCGCTCGGCGGCAATGATGACTTCCCTTGGGGTGATAAGCGGCGTAGCAACTCACATGACCTATTGCGTTGCCGGTCTTGCCGTCGTTATCACCACCACGCCATGGCTGTTCGGCCTGCTGAAATACGCCGGTGCGGCGTACCTGGTCTGGGTCGGCCTGCACGCGCTGTTTGCCCGTGGCGGCAGCAAAATGGATGTCAGCCAGATTGCCCGTCAGGAAACCACGCTCGGGAAAGCATTTCTGCAGGGCTATCTGTGCAATTTGCTGAATCCAAAAGCGACGCTATTTTTCCTGTCGATCTTCACACAGGTATTGAGCGTTAATTCAGACACGCTGGATAAGCTGTGGTATGCCGGCGTGATCCTGACACTGTCTGTCATCTGGTGGCCGCTGCTGGTGGTGTTAATCCAGAGCGCGCCGGTGCGCCTTGGTCTGGCAAAAGCGCAAAAAATTGTGGATAAACTGCTGGGCGGTATGCTGGTTGCGCTGGGGATTAAAGTCGCGCTGAGCTAAAAAACGCTCCCAGCCGGGAGCATTTGTCACTCATTGCGCAGGCTTCGCTGGCGGTTCATCCGTCAGCTTACCAGTATGCTTCCCTTCCTCCGTGCCCTGCCAGCCGTGCCGTTGGATGACGTTCAGATGCGCGCGGTCTTCGTTAATCACCTCGGTCAGCATCGCGCTGGTACGTTTAAGAACATCCGCGCGCGCGGGCATATCCGCTGCGGCAACCATCTCTTCTACCATTTGCATATTGAAACGACGGAAATGATCGGCACGCTCACGCGCTTCATAGCTACCTACGCCCAGTATTTCCAGCGCCCGGCGTCCTACTTTTAACGAGCTTTCAAACGTTTCACGTTCCGGCTGTTCAACGCCCGCCTGCCGCAGGCGGATAAAGTGATCGAGATCGCGCGCTCTGGCGATAACCTGCAAATTCGGGAAATGCGCCTGCGCCAGTTCGGAGAGCTGTATATTCGCATCCGGATCGTCGATGGCGTTGATCAGCACTTCGGCTTTCGCCGCTCCGGCAGATGCGAGTAAATCCACGCGCGTGGCGTCACCGTAGAATACTTTGGTGCCAAATTTACGCAGCGTTTCGATATGGTCCGGATCGTGATCGAGCACCACCATTTTCACCCCGCTGGTCAGCAGCAAACGCCCGGCGATTTGCCCGAAACGGCCAAAGCCCGCAATGATGACCCTCGGCTGTTGTTCATCGATTTCATCTGCCTCGCGCGCCTGCTCTTTGGCTGATTTTTCCAGGCGGCTAAGCAGCACTAACAGCAACGGCGTTGCGGCCATGGAAAGCGCGACGACAAGCGTCAGGGATTTTGCCCAGCCGTCATCAAGCACGTCAGCCATCCTCGCCGTACCGAAAATAACAAACGCGAATTCACTGCCCTGCCCTAATAAAACAGCAAACCAGCGCTGCTGTTTACGCGGTACTTTCAGCGCCCTGGCGACGATCCACAGCATCAGCGTTTTAATCACCAGGAAACCAGCCAGCAGCACGATAATGCGCAGCGGATTTTCCACCAGCGTGCCGAAGTCTATCGACATGCCGACACCGATAAAGAACAGCCCAAGCAGCAAACCTTTAAACGGTTCGATATCGCTTTCCAGCGCGTGGCGATATTCCGAGCTTGCCAGCAATACGCCTGCCAGAAACGCGCCCATCGCCATGGATAAACCGGCTTCTTCAAGCAGCAGTCCAAAGCCGAAGACAAGGAATAACGCCACGGCGCTGAAGACTTCCCGCAGGCCGGAGCGGGCAACGAATCGCAGCACTGGACGAGTAACGTACCGACCAAGCAACACAACCAACGCCAGCGCGCCAGCTACTTTCAGTGCAGAAATAGTAAAGGCTGCGAAAGTTGTCGCGCTACCGCTGCTCGCCAGCAGCGGGATCATCGCCACCAGTGGAATGGCGGCGATGTCCTGGAACAACAGCACGGCAAATGCGCTGCGGCCCATCGGTGAAATCGACAGGTTACGCTCGTTCATGGCCTGCATGGCTATCGCCGTGGAAGAGAGCGCAAGCGTTAAGCCGATCAATACAGCCACCTGTAAGCCGAGCCCCATCAGCATGCAGAACAAACCGAGGAACAGACCGCACGCCGCCATTTGCAGCATACCGCCGCCAAACACCGAAGCGCGCAGCGTCCACAGCCGACGCGGGTCCAGCTCAAGGCCGATAACAAACAGCATCAACACCACGCCAATTTCAGCGAAATGCAGAATCGTGCCGGCGTCCGTTACCAGCCGTAATCCCCAGGGCCCGATAATACAGCCGGCGATCAGATAGCCGAGTACCGAACCTAATCCCAGACGTACCGCAACAGGCACAATCAGCGCGGCGGAACCAAGGTAGATCAATGCCTGGATCATGCTATGACTGTCCATGATTCATCTCCTGCCAGCCAGCCAAACGCTGTTTGTAAAGCTCCGCCTGTACGTCAAGCGTGTGCTCATCGCAAACAAAAGTGAAATGAATGGCAAAACCCGGTAGCCATTCCATACCACAGTAAAGCGCGGTCGCCTGTAAAGGCTGCGCCAGCACGTCGAAGCCAGGATGATCGCCCAGTTCGAAATGCCTTTCGCCGCCGCCGGTCGTCACGGCCCACATCACATTTTTTCCTTGCAGCGCCGTACCGCCTTGACCGTAAGCCCAGCCGTGAGAAAGCACCTTGTCGATCCACAGCTTCATTAACGGCGGCATGCTGTACCACTGCATCGGGTGCTGCCAGACAACGAGATCGGCCCGGCTTAACGCTTCCTGCTCGGCGGCGATATCAATATTGAAATCGGGATAGAGATCGTACAACGGGCGGACTTCTACGTCGGGCAGCATGGTGGCCCGCTCTATCATTTTACGATTGGCGTGTGAATGCTGCGGATAGGGGTGCGCATAAATAATTAAGATCATGAATTAGCCTGTCGTTTACCGCTTTCTTTTACCACAAGAGTGTAGGCAGTAATTCAACAGGCTAATAGTCAATATTCCTGGCGGGCTAATGGAGTAAAACTGAATCAGTTATCCAGTTCGTTCATCGTCTTAACCCGATCGCGATTGATCTGTTCGGTCTGGCCGGTTTCCGCATTTTTATAAGATACCAGGCCGGTATCGTCATCTACCTGCGGTTTGCCGTCGGTAACGATGGTTTTGCCATCGGTGGTTTTTACCGCCTGGTTAGATGAACAGCCAGCTACGGTAAACAGCGTCGCGGCGGCAAATACGGAAGCCATCAGAATTTTGTTTTGCATGTTGCTCTCCCTGTTTGTAGCCATTTTTCATTATCTGACTCAAAACATTAGCAGAGCCTTGCAGCTTCAGCGGAAAATGCAGAACTCTCCGAAGCGCGCCTGCAATCGCTAAAGCCGGTGGTGAAGGCTCATAAAAAAACCCGCTCAGTGAGCGGGTTTTGGGATCAATCCGGGAAATTACCCGGTGATTTGCGCGTGCATTTCCTGCACCGAAATCACCTTCTCGGTGGCATCCGCGTTCAGCGCCATGGCCGTGGCGAAACCGCCGTTCAGCGTGGTGTCGTAATGCACCTTGTATTGCAGCGCGCTGCGGCGGATAAGTTTGGAATCCTCAATCGCCTGGCGGCCCGCAGTAGTGTTGATGATGTAAGTGTATTCGCCATTCTTGATACGGTCCTGAATATGCGGACGACCTTCATGCACCTTGTTCACCAAGCGTGGGTTGATACCCGCTTCGCCCAGTACGATAGCCGTACCGTGGGTCGCGTCCAGCTCAAAGCCCTGTTTCAGCAGCTTGGCGGCGAGATCCACCACGCGCTCTTTATCGCCTTCGCGGACGGAGAGCAGCGCGCGGCCCGGTTTACGCATCGTGGACTGGCTGCCCAGCATCGCTTTCGAGAAAGCTTCTGCAAAGGTGCGGCCGACGCCCATCACCTCGCCGGTAGAGCGCATTTCTGGCCCCAACAGCGGGTCCACGCCCGGGAACTTGTTGAACGGCAGCACCACTTCTTTCACGGAGTAGTAAGGCGGGATAATTTCTTTTGTTACGCCCTGCTCAACCAGCGTTTTGCCAACCATCACGCGCGCGGCAACCTTCGCCAGCGCCACACCGGTTGCCTTGGAGACAAACGGCACGGTACGTGCGGCACGCGGGTTCACTTCAATCAGATAAACTTCGTTGTCTTTCACCGCAAACTGCACGTTCATCAGCCCGCGCACCTGCAGTTCGAAAGCCAGTTTCTGCACCTGCTGGCGCATTACGTCCTGAATTTCCTGACTGAGGGTATAAGCCGGCAGCGAACATGCGGAGTCGCCGGAGTGTACGCCCGCCTGTTCGATATGCTCCATGATGCCGCCAATCAGCACGGTTTCGCCGTCGCAGATTGCGTCCACATCCACTTCTACCGCGTCGTCGAGGAAGCGGTCCAGCAGCACCGGCGCATCGTTGGATACGCTGACCGCCGTCTGGAAGTAGCGTCTGAGGTCGGCTTCGTCATAAACGATTTCCATCGCGCGTCCGCCAAGAACATAAGAAGGACGAACCACCAGCGGATAGCCGATTTGCGCCGCTTTCTCTACGGCCATTTCGATAGCCGTTACCGTGGCGTTAGCAGGCTGTTTCAGCTTCAGACGGTCAACCGCATGCTGGAAGCGCTCACGGTCCTCGGCGCGGTCAATCGCATCCGGGCTGGTGCCGATGATTGGCACGCCAGCGGCTTCCAGTTCACGCGCCAGTTTCAGCGGAGTCTGGCCGCCGTACTGTACGATAACGCCTTTAGGCTTCTCAACGCGGACGATTTCCAGCACGTCTTCGAAGGTTACCGGTTCGAAGTACAGACGGTCAGAGGTGTCGTAGTCGGTAGAAACGGTTTCCGGGTTGCAGTTAACCATGATGGTTTCATAACCATCTTCACGCAGCGCCAGAGAGGCGTGTACGCAGCAGTAGTCAAACTCAATACCTTGGCCGATACGGTTCGGTCCGCCGCCCAGCACCATGATTTTGTCACGGTCGTTGTTCGGGTTAGCTTCGCACTCGTCTTCATATGTGGAATACATGTACGCGGTGTCGGTGGAGAATTCCGCCGCACAGGTATCAACGCGTTTATAGACCGGGTGCAGCTTGTGCTGTTCACGCAGCTTGCGGATTTCGGATTCGCGGACGCCAGCCAGTTTTGCCAGGCGCGCATCGGCAAAGCCTTTGCGCTTGAGCACGCGCAGGAAATCGTAGTCCAGGCCGGTGATGCCCACCTCTTCCACTTTCTCTTCCAGACGCACCAGCTCTTCAATCTGCACCAGGAACCAGCGGTCGATATTGGTCAGGTTGAATATGCCATCGACAGACAAACCTGCGCGGAACGCGTCGGCGACATACCAGATACGTTCGGCACCGGCGTCTTTTAACTCGCGACGGATTTTGGTCAGCGCTTCCGGGTCTTCCAGATTCACTTTCGGATCCAGACCGGTGGCGCCCACTTCCAGACCGCGCAGCGCTTTTTGCAGCGATTCCTGCTGGGTGCGGCCAATCGCCATCACTTCGCCGACGGATTTCATCTGCGTAGTCAGACGGTCGTTGGCGCCAACAAACTTCTCGAAGTTAAAGCGAGGGATTTTGGTCACAACGTAGTCGATAGACGGTTCGAACGAGGCAGGCGTTTTGCCGCCGGTGATATCGTTCATCAGCTCATCGAGGGTGTAACCCACCGCCAGCTTCGCGGCAACTTTAGCAATCGGGAAGCCGGTTGCTTTAGAGGCCAGCGCGGAGGAGCGGGATACGCGCGGATTCATCTCGATAACGATCAGGCGGCCAGTCTTCGGGTTCACCGAGAACTGCACGTTGGAGCCGCCGGTTTCAACGCCGATTTCACGCAGCACCGCCATCGAGGCGTTACGCATGATTTGATATTCTTTGTCGGTCAGCGTCTGGGCTGGCGCGACGGTGATAGAGTCGCCGGTGTGGATGCCCATCGGGTCGAAGTTTTCGATAGAGCAGACGATGATGCAGTTGTCGTTTTTATCACGCACCACTTCCATCTCGTACTCTTTCCAGCCGATGAGCGACTCGTCAATCAGCAGCTCTTTGGTTGGGGAAAGGTCCAGACCGCGCTCGCAGATTTCTTCGAACTCTTCGCGGTTATAGGCGATACCGCCGCCGGTGCCGCCCATGGTGAATGACGGACGAATGATGCACGGATAGCCCACGTCTGCCGCAACCGCCAGCGCTTCTTCCATGGTGTGGGCGATGCCGGAACGCGCGGTGTCGAGGCCAATTTTTTTCATCGCCACGTCAAAACGACGGCGGTCTTCTGCTTTATCAATTGCGTCGGCAGTGGCGCCAATCATGGTGACGCCGAATTCGGCAAGCACGCCCTGACGCTCAAGTTCCAGCGCACAGTTCAGCGCCGTCTGGCCGCCCATGGTTGGCAGCACCGCGTCCGGACGCTCTTTTTCAATGATTTTGCGTACCACTTCCCAGTGAATCGGCTCGATGTAGGTCGCATCGGCCATTTCCGGGTCGGTCATAATGGTGGCCGGGTTAGAGTTCACCAGAATGACGCGGTAACCCTCTTCGCGCAGCGCTTTACACGCCTGCGCGCCGGAGTAGTCAAACTCACACGCCTGGCCGATGACAATCGGGCCTGCACCAAGGATCAGGATGCTTTTAATATCTGTACGTTTTGGCATTTTTTATGGCTCCTGATTATTTGGCGATCGAACGGTAGTGCTTAATCAAGTCGATAAAGTGGTCGAACAGCGGTGCGGCATCGTGCGGACCAGGGCTCGCCTCCGGGTGACCCTGGAAGCTGAACGCTGGCTTATCGGTACGATGGATGCCCTGTAATGTTTTATCGAACAGCGAGTTGTGCGTTACGCGCAGATTTGACGGCAGCGTATCTTCATCTACTGCAAAGCCGTGGTTCTGAGCGGTAATCATCACGCAGTCGCGGTCGAGATCTTTAACCGGGTGGTTGCCGCCGTGGTGACCAAACTTCATCTTCACGGTTTTGGCGCCGCTTGCCAGAGCCAGTAACTGGTGGCCAAGGCAGATACCGAATACCGGCACGTCGGTTTCCAGGAAGGATTTGATGGCGCTAATCGCGTAATCGCAAGGCGCCGGGTCGCCCGGGCCGTTGGAAAGGAAAATGCCGTCCGGGTTCAGCTTCAGGACTTCCTGCGCTGACGTCTGAGCCGGAACCACCGTCAGGCGGCAGCCGCGGTCAACCAGCATGCGCAGGATGTTGCGCTTCACGCCGTAGTCATAGGCCACCACGTGGAACGGTAAATCTTCTTCTTTTGCCGCTTCCGGCAGCTCGCCTTCAAGCGTCCAGCTCCCCTGCTGCCAGGCGTAAGATTCTTTGGTAGTTACTTCTTTTGCCAGATCCATACCGTTCAGACCCGGGAACGCTTTGGCTTTCTCAAGCGCCAGCGCCGCGTCAACGTTATCGCCAGCGATAATGCAGCCGTTCTGAGCGCCTTTCTCACGCAGCAGGCGCGTCAGCTTACGGGTATCGATGTCGGCAATCGCCACGATGTTATGGCGCTTTAAGTAAGAAGAAAGATCCTCGGTATTGCGGTAGTTGCTGGCAATCAGCGGCAGGTCACGAATGACGAGGCCTTGCGCATGTACCTGAGAGGATTCTTCGTCGGCGGCATTGGTGCCGACATTGCCGATATGAGGATAAGTAAGGGTGACTATCTGGCGGGAGTAGGAAGGATCAGTGAGGATTTCTTGATAACCGGTCATAGAAGTGTTGAAAACGACTTCTCCCACTGCCTGACCCGATGCCCCAATGGCCCGACCGTGGAATTGGGTTCCGTCTTCCAGAACCAATATTGCTGACTTAATCAAAACGTCCTCCAGGGGAATAAACATTCAATTTATTCGCATATTAATTCAAAACTCATGTCTGAATCAAATGCAAAACAGCCTGTCATTCGGATTTTTGACAAACGGCGGCATTCTAAGGACAGGATGAATAAAAGTCTACCCGATCCCGAACTTTTTATCGTTATTTTGCCGCTCTGGTTAAAAATATCGGCACTGGCAGGCAAAACGTGCAGCTAACTCAGGAAAGGTAATCGTTTGCGAAGCAGGAAGAATAGAAATTTATCTTTACGCGTCGGAGAAAGTGGACCGAATGGTCAAAATTAACGTTACAACCACAAAAAAACAGAGATAATTGTAGTTTATGCCGACTTGAGATAAAAAACATTGAATAGTGCTCAAAATAAAAAAGGGCAATAAATTATTGCCCTGTCAATCAAATAATTATGATTGTAATAACCACATCACGATGGGTAATAACGTTTACAACCTGTTGAGATCAAGCACATCACGCATATCAAAAAGACCATTTTTCTTGCCGTTCAACCATAAAGCAGATCGAACTGCCCCATTTGCAAAAGTCATGCGGCTTGAAGCCTTGTGGCTGATTTCAATGCGTTCGCCAGTATCAGCAAACATCGCGGTATGCTCACCGACAATGTCCCCGGCGCGCACGGTCGCAAAACCAATAGTTCCAGGCACCCGCTCGCCGGTATAACCCTCGCGGGAGTAGACGGCGCATTCTTTTAAGTCTTTGTCCATGGCCTGGGCGATGGCTTCTCCCATCGCCAGAGCGGTGCCTGAAGGCGCATCCACTTTATGCCGGTGGTGAGCTTCGATAATTTCGATATCGGTATAGTCGCCCATCACTTTGGCCGCTTTTTCCAGCAGCTTAAGCATGACGTTCACGCCCACGCTGAAGTTCGCCGCAAAGACGATGGGGATCGTCGCCGAAGCATCAACGATCGCCTGCTTGCCAGCTTCGTCAAAGCCAGTGGTGCCAATGACCATACCTTTACCGTGCTGGCGGCAGAATGCGAGATGGCTCAGCGTGCCTTCCGGACGAGTGAAATCGATAAACACGTCAAAATCGTTGACTACTTTATCCAGGCTGTCGCTGACGGTGACGCCCGTTTTCGCGACGCCAGCCAGCTCACCCGCATCGCTGCCGACTAAAGATGAGCCGGAACGCTCAAGCGCCGCACCAAGCTGCACGCCGTCCAGCTGTAAAGCTGCCTGAATAAGTTGTCGTCCCATACGACCGCCCGCGCCCGCAATCGCGACGCGGATCTGTGCTTCAATCATATCCACTCTCTTCATTAATCTGCTTACAAAACATTCTCAGGTTACCCAGCCCCGTGAAAGGCCGCCAGCCGAAAACACCAATAATTAGAAATTTATGTCAAACCGCCGCAGTTATCAGTAAAAGCCGTTATTTCCCTGGTAAAAACAGGGGCTACTTAAACCCGCACGACTCGCGTACCACAAGCGTTGGCGGCAGGATAATACGCTTTGGCGGCTCGTCATTCCCCTGTATACGACTGAATAATAGCTCTCCCGCTTTACGGCCAATCTCTTTGGCCGCGACCGAAACCGTGGTCAGCGCGGGCTGTACCAGCGCAGCCTCGGTGACATCGTCAAAGCCTACCAGCGCAAAATCCTTACCCGGCGTGCGTCCCATTTTGCGTAAGGTCTGCATAACGCCAAGCGCCACAATATCCTGATAACAAACTGCGGCGGTAATTTCCGGATAGCGATGGAGCAACGCCTCAGCCACCCTTGCGCCGTCGCTCTGGCTGGCCGCCGAGGAGACGACCCACTCGCTATTGGGCTGCAGGCGATTTTCCAGCAGCTTGCTGCTGTAGCCGCCGATGCGCTGTGCCCGGGTCATGGAGTTTTCGCTGCCGCCGATAAAAGCGATATGGCGGTGCCCCAGACGCAGCAGGTGCTGGGTCGCCAGCTGCGTTCCGAGAAAATTATCCGTACCTACAAAATCAAAATCTACGTCATCCAGCGGACGCACCACCATTATCGCCGGGATATTGCGACGCTTGAGCGTTTCAAAAAACAGCGGTGGCGTTTCACGTGCGGCGCATAGCACCATACCGCAGGCATTATTGCGCATCAGGGAATCAACAAACTTCTGTTGTCGCTCCCCTGACTCTTCGCTGTTTGCCAGAAACAGTAGCAGATCGTGGCGCTCCATCTCCTGACTTAACCCCGCCGTCATCTCGCCATAAAACGGGTTAGTAATATCATGCAGCAGCAATCCAACCTGATTGCTGGTGCGGTTGCGAAGATTAGCTGCGGTCTGGTTATAGACATATCCCAGCTCATTAAGCGCCTGCATCACGCGATTTCGCGTGGCATCGGAAATGCGCCCACGGTTGCGCAGCACCATCGAGACAGTAGCCGTTGAGACGGAAGCGCGCTTTGCAACCTGGGCGAGAGTAACGGTGCTCATTTTCTTTCCTCAAACGAAACGAATGCAAAGAGATTAATCGAATAACCCAAAAGATGCATTTTTACTTGTGAAAGCCGTCACAGATAATGGCTCCTTCGCGCCTTGATTGCTAAAAGTGGCAGGTTAATCGCGTTTACCACCGTGTTCATAGACGGTTAATCGATTAATCTTTAGCTATCAACTCCAGGAGACATTTATGCAACACGCGTCATACGATAAATATCCTGAAGTACGCATCGCGGGATTCGAGCACCAGGCCTGGCAAAGCTGGAACGATATAGCGCAAGCCGTGCAACGGCGTTTGCCCGGCCAGGGTAAAACCGTGCTGGTGATAGAATGCTACCCCGGCGTGCGCCATGAAGAACTGTACGAACACTTAATAACGCATCTTAGCCCTGCGCTGCTTATCAATGCCGAAACCGCACGCCTTAGCGAACAGCATCTGCATGAGTTACTGGCGCAGAATCTCACGGATGATCGGGTATTCGGCGTCCTTTCCTGCCATCAGCTCAATGAATTTTTCTGTCCTGACAAACTTGCACAGGCACGGCGTGAGGTCGATAACGTCACGGAAGGCCTGGTGGTGGTTTACGGTCCGGGAGCGGCGCTTGTTCATGAGGGCGATATTCTTATTTATGCCGATCTGGCACGCTGGGAAATCCAGCAGCGCTTCCGCAGCGGTGAACTGGGCAACTGGGGCGCCAACAACGAAAGCGAAGATATTCTGCGTCGCTATAAGCGTGCTTTTTTCATTGAGTGGCGCGTGTTTGACCGTCATAAAACGCCGCTGCTTAAACGTGCCGATTTCCTGCTTGATACCAATACGGCGAACGCCCCGGCCATGGTCAGCGGGGAAGCGTTGCGTCACGCCTTACAAAAAACCACGCAGCGGCCGTTCCGCGTGGTGCCGTTCTTCGACCCGGGCGTCTGGGGCGGACAATGGATGAAAGACAAGTTTACTCTCGATCCCTCAAAGCCAAACTACGCATGGTGTTTTGACTGTGTGCCCGAGGAGAACAGCCTGTTACTGCGTTTTGGTGATGTGCGGATCGAGATCCCCTCGCAGGATCTGGTACTGCTCCATCCGCGCCCGCTGCTGGGCGAAAAGGTCCATGCGCGCTTTGGCGCAGAATTCCCGATCCGTTTTGATTTCCTCGATACCATCGGCGGGCAGAATCTTAGCTTCCAGGTTCATCCTCTTACCGAATATATCCAGCAGCACTTTGGCATGCATTACACCCAAGACGAAAGCTATTACCTGCTGGAAGCCGAACCGGGTGCAGAAGTGTATCTGGGCACCAAAACGGGTATTAATCCGCAGGAAATGCTCGACGATCTGGCGAGTGCCCAGCGCGGAGAAAAAGCCTTTGATGATGAAAAATTCGTTAACCGTTTCCCGGCCCGCAAGCACGATCATTTCCTCATCCCGGCAGGCACGGTGCACTGTTCCGGCACCGGCGCGATGGTGCTGGAAATCAGCGCCACACCGTATATTTTCACGTTCAAACTGTGGGACTGGGGGCGTCTGGGCCTGGATGGCCTGCCGCGTCCGGTGCATCTGGAGCACGGGGCGGAAGTTATCGACTGGCAGCGCGATACCCAATGGGTAACGGAGCATCTGGTCAATCATTTTGAGCCGATCGCCGCAGGGGACGGCTGGCGCGAAGAGCGTACCGGTCTGCACGAACGCGAGTTTATCGAAACCCGCCGCCACTGGTTCAGCAAACCGGTTCTTCACCACACGCAGGGCGGCGTCAACGTGCTTAACCTCGTGGAAGGCAGCGAAGCGCTGGTAGAAAGCCCGGAAAACGCCTTCGAACCTTTTGTCGTGCACTACGCCGAAACCTTTATCGTTCCTGCGGCGGTGGGCGAATACCGTATTTCACCTCATGGCGCAAGCGTCGGACAGCAGCTCGCCACTATGAAAGCCTGGGTAAGGGGATAGATATGATCAACGTAATTCTTGCTACGCACGGCCCGCTGGCGGAAGGCATGCTCGCCAGCGCCCGTATGGTGTATGGCGAACTGCCGCACGTCTTTCCGGTCATGCTGAGTGAAACAAAAGGGATTAACAGTTTCCGCGATGAGTTCGCAGCGGTGCTTCATCAGGCCAGCAAAAAGGCCGACGGCGTGCTGGTGCTGTGCGACCTGCAAAGCGGTACGCCCTGGAACGTAGCCTGCCACCATGCCTTCGATCCTGATACCACGCCGCCGGTGGCGGTGCTTGGCGGCGTCAATTTCCCAATGCTGCTGTTAAGCGACGATATAAAAGATTTCCAGGACGTCAGGCAAGCCGCTGCTGAACTACTCGAACAGGCTAAAGACGCAGTGGTGCAGGCCCGCCTGGTTGAAACAACACAATCCGATGATTTTTAAGGGGGAACGATGAGCATTTCCTTTGTACGCATTGACGACCGGGTAATTCACGGCCAGCTCGTCACCCGCTGGGCGAAAGAGTTACCGTGCGACGGCATCGTTGCCATCGATGACGCGGTTGCCGCCGACCCGCTGCTCTCTTCGGTAATGAAGGGCGCGGTGCAGGATATCAAAGTCTGGCTGTTTGATACCGCCACGGCTATCGAAAAGCTGCCGAAAATCATTGCCAGCGAAAAGCGTTATTTCGTGATAGGCAAATCGCCCGTCACGCTCAAACGCATCGAAGAAGCGGGCGTCAGCCTGCAAAACGCCAATCGCAAAATTAACGTCGGGCCGATGAGCGCCCGCGCCGGGACTACCACCATCGGACCTAATCAGTCAGTAAGCCCGGAAGAGGCGGCAGCGTTTGATTTTCTGTCGCAACGCGGCCATCAGGTTGAGTTTCGCCTGGTGCCGGACGCCAGCAGCTATAGCTGGCAGGACGCGCGTCTTAAAATTAAATAGAGGGATGCATTATGGCTTTTGAAGCTGCATTAATCGGCATTCTTTGTTACCTCGGTGCGCTTAGCAGCCCATGGCTGCTGGGCCTTACCGGAGGCTGGTATTTAATTACCCGCCCGCTGGTTTCAGGAATGTTAGTCGGGTTTATTCTCGGCGATGTACAAACCGGGATTATCATCGGCGTGGCCGTGCAGGCGGTCTACATCGCGATGGTAACCCCCGGAGGCTCCATGCCCGCCGATCTTAACTTTGTCGCTTTTCCGGCAATCGCGCTGGGCATTTTATCTGACAAAGGGCCGGAAGTGGCTGTCGCCCTGGCGGCAACCATCGGCATTGCGGGCACCGTGTTGTTCAACGCCATGCTGGTTCTTAATTCGTGGTGGAACCACCGGGCAGACGTCGCGCTGGAAAAAGGCGACGAGCGCGGTATTTACCTCAACAGCGCTATCTGGCCGCAGGTCACCAACTTCCTGATGCGCTTTATTCCGACGTTTATCGCCGTCTATTTCGGCGCGCAGTACATCAGCGCCTTTATGGACAGCCTGCCGCATATCGTGCTGTCGACAATGAACGTGCTCGGCGGCATTTTGCCTGCGGTAGGTATCGCTATCCTGCTTAAGCAGATAATCAAAAATTACAGCATGCTGATTTACTTCCTGGTGGGCTTCATCTGCATTGTCTTCCTGAAGCTCAATATGGTGGCGCTGGTGATTGTCGGGGCGCTGCTGGCGCTTATCCATTATAACTACAAACCGGAACCGCACGCGGCAGGCGCGGTCAGACCGGCTGACGACGAGGATGAATTCTGATGGCAGAACGTAAACTCACCCGCCAGGATCTCAGGCGCTGCTGGCGTAGCTGGATGATGTACAACCTCTCGTCCATGAGCTTTGAACGCCTTGAGTCCTTTGGTTTTTGTCTGAGCATGCTGCCGGTGGCGAAAAAGCTCTATCCCGACGAGCAGGAGCGCAAAGATATGCTCAGGCGCCACGCGTCATTCTACAATACCGAGCCGCAGCTAGGCGCGATTGTAAATGGCATGGTGCTGGGGCTTGAAGAGAAGCGCGCGAACGGAGAACCGATAGACGGCGAAACCATCAACACCCTGAAAGTGGGCCTGATGGGTCCGGTTGCCGGTATCGGTGATTCGATGATCCCCGGCATGCTGATCCCTATTTTGCTGAGTATCGGCATGGCGCTGGCGGCGGGCGGCAATATTCTCGGGCCGCTGTTTTACTGCGTTGCCTGGCTTGCCATTATCATCCCCGGCTCGTGGTTCCTGTTTTTGAAGGGCTACCGCATGGGCTCGACCTCCGTTGAGATGCTGGTCAGCAGCAAATCAACACGCCTGCGTGAAGCGCTATCGCTGCTTGGCGTCTTCGTGATGGGCGGCGTGGCGGCAAGCTACGTGAAGCTTGGCACCGGGCTGGAATTCGTCACCAAAGACGGCGTGAACATTCATTTGCAGCAGATGCTGGATGGAATATTCCCGCAGCTTCTGCCGCTTCTCGTGGTGATTGGCAGCTGGTATCTGATGGCGAAACGCGGTCTCTCACCGGTGAAGGCAATGCTGCTGTTGCTGGTGCTCGCCGCAGCGGGTGTGGCGGCAGGGCTGTTTGCTTAATGAATTTAATGGGTGGCTTCGCGCCACCCATTAATCGTTAAGGATGAAAATTCACCCATTTCTGCGTGGCGATCCCCGGCTTCGAAATAAACTGGAAGCGTGCCGGGTCCGCAATAAACTGCTGATACAGCGGCTCATCGGTTATACCAAATTCAGCGTAGCTACGCGGTGAAACCACCTGTAATCGGCCCGGCATATAATGCCGGTTATGCTGCCAGGCAATATGTTCATCCTGCAAGAGCGGATACCACGCCAGCCCTTTGTATGCCCGCACCGCATCGTATTCAAACCCGTATTCTCGGTCACACCAGGCACCAAACGTCAGCGGTTCGTCCGGCGAGGCGGAAATGGTCGCATGCGCCCAACCCGGCGGCACCAGCACCTTTTCGCCAGGCCCGGCACAGACGGCGAAGCAGCGGCCAGGATCGTCGGCAACGTATTCCTGCATATAGATAATCGCCTTACCCTGCCAGATTTCATACAGCTCCGGCGGCGACCAGCCGCTGTGCGCGCTGATGCGGTGGATATGGCCCTGGCTACGAATGGGCTCATCGCCCAGCCGCCCGCTTGCATACGTCACCACACCAAACAGCAGCATACGCTTTTTGAGCTCTTCGCGATCCTTAAGCCGGGAGACATCCATAACGATGGCATAAACGTCCTCAGGGCCGGCGCATTGCGGATCGCGAAGCGAAGCGCGGATCTGATTGAGCTTGCGGATCTCCGGCAGCGGGCCGATCGTCTCTTCGCCATAGCTGAATCCCATCGGCGAATGATGGATTGTCATATCGAGACCAAAATTAAAGCGTTGTTCAGCCATGCTGCACCTCTTTCGCCTGAATTTTGCCGTCCTGCTCAATCACTCGTAACGCAAAGCCGTGCGCCAGCGCTGCGTAGTCGTGCCCGGCAACGCTCGGCCAGACGGCAAGTGCGGAAAGCACCTCGCTGCCGGTGTTAATCAGGCGATGAGCGGTAAAGCCGGGAATGATGTGGACGGAGCCAGGCGATATCTGTTCGAGGCGCGCTACGCCCTGTTCGTTTTGCAAAAGCAGCAGACCCGTACCGCGCAGCCCAAAATAGACCTCACCCTGCTCGCGACGCTGATGGAAATGACCGCGGGTCATATAAAACTCGTCGCCTACACGGCCCGGCTGCAGGTGCGTGATGCCTACAAACAGTTCACCTTCGCCCTGCGGAGAACGTAGCATTTCGACCCGGTAAACAGGCGTATCGACAGGGATCGCTTGCCATGCGGCCCGATCGTAAAAGACGCCGCTCAGATCGCCGCAGCGCGTGATTTTTTTAATACCATTTTCAGCCGTGAACTGGCCGGACAGGAACGCCACGCCCGGTGGCATGCTTGAAGGAATGTTCATCGTTTTTCTCCGGCCCAAGGAGAACTGCCTGACCAGTATAATAGGTTAAACGATTAACCCAACGCCCGGAACGGAAAACAGCGATCCCTGTCGCGTTTAAAAATTACGGCGCCAGCGCCAGCACGTCGGCTACCCAGGCGCGGAATGCCGGTACGTCTAAATCCAGCGCAACCTGCGCATTGGCCTGTTGCTGGTAGCGGTTTTCAATATCCACAACCGTTGTGCCCGCCGTATATTCACCATGCGTTTCCACCGCCACAAAACAGGGTTGCATGCGGAACAGCTCCGGCTTAATTAACCAGGCAATCGCGCACAGATCGTGCATGCGCAAACCAGTTGCCATGCTGCCGCTACGATAGTGACTAAATAACGCATGGAGCATTTTTGCGGTCCGATTAAGCTGTGGAAGCTGTTGCAGATAGTCAGGGCTAAGCATCGCCTGATTAGTCACGTCCAGCCCGCACATAACGATATCCAGCCCGCTATCAAATACGCGCGCGGCGGCTTCCGGGTCAATGGCGATATTAAATTCGGCGGTTGGGGTGAAGTTGCCCCGTCCGGCGGAACCGCCCATCATTACCAGCCGTTTGATTTTTGTCTTGCTGTCAGGGTATTGCATTAACAACAGCGCGATGTTGGTCAGCGGGCCGATGGTGACCAGCGTAACGGGCTCGTCGCTGCTATAAAGGCACCGGTAAATCGCCTCGAAAGCGGGCATGTCGAGCGGCTTACGTGAATGCTCAACGAAAGCGTAGCCTTCCATGCCGGATTCGCCATGCACATAAGCGGCATCGCGCAGCTTACGCACCAGCGGCGTGGCAGCACCCTGTGCGACAGGGATATCTTTCTGCCAGAAATGCATAAGTTGCAGCGCGTTACGCGTGGTTTTTTCTACCGAGACATTGCCGGCAACGGTGGTGATAAGCTTTACATCAAGCTGCGGCGCAAAGAGCGCGGCGGCAATCGCCACCGCGTCGTCGATACCGGGATCGGTATCAAGAATGATTGGGGTTCTGCTCATGCTTTCCTCCATAAAAAATGCCAGACGATTTTCATCATCCGGCATCTTCGCATTTTTGTTAGCGGCCTGCGTTACTCTACTTCACGAACATCCATACGCAGCTCACGCGGCACTTCAAAAACGATGTTCTCTTCGCGCCCTGTCAGCTCGCGGGTTTCGCTGCCGCCCAGTTCACGCAGGCGGGCAAGCACGTTTTGCACCAGGATATCAGGCGCGGAGGCGCCAGCGGTAACGCCGACACATTTCGCGGCCGTTACCCAGCCTTCCTGAATATCCGCCGCATCGTCAATCAGATATGCCGCTTTACCCATACGTTGCGCAAGCTCGGCCAGACGATTGGAATTGGACGAGTTTTTCGAGCCAACCACCAGCACCACATCCGCTTCATCAGCCAGCGCACGCACCGCTTCCTGACGGTTGGTGGTGGCGTAGCAAATATCGTCTTTACGGGGACCGATAATTTTCGGGAAGCGGTGACGCAGCGCGTCAATCACATCGGAAGTATCATCCACGGAGAGCGTGGTCTGCGTCATAAACGAAAGCCGGGCCTCATCTTTCACATCCAGCTTGCTGACATCTTCCGGTGATTCAACCAGGTACATTCCCCCTTTCGGGTTGCTGTACTGGCCCATGGTGCCCTCCACTTCCGGATGGCCTGCATGGCCAATCAGAATGGATTCTTCGCCACGACGGCTGGCGCGCGCCACTTCCATATGCACCTTGGTGACCAGCGGGCAGGTGGCATCAAACACCGTTAAATCACGGCCTTTGGCTTCGTTGCGTACCGCCTGGGAAACCCCATGCGCGGAGAAAATCAGAATCGCACCGTCCGGCACTTCGCTGATTTGCTCGATGAAAATCGCCCCGCGCGTGCGAAGGCTATCCACTACATAGCGGTTATGTACCACTTCGTGACGAACATAAATTGGCGCGCCGTACAGGGCCAGCGCGTTTTCCACAATGCTGATAGCGCGGTCGACCCCGGCACAAAAGCCGCGTGGGTTAGCCAACAGGATCTGCATTCAACGCCTCCAGTACCGGGTTAACTTCCAGTACTTCGATATCAAAATGGATGGTTTGCCCGGCGAGCGGGTGATTAAAGTCAACGGTGATGGAATCACCGTTGACTTCACGCACGACGCCCGGCATCTCGCTGCCATCCATTGCGGTGAAAAGCATAATCGCACCCGGCTCCGGCTCGCCCGCGTCGACAAATTCGCGACGCGAGAAATACTGGATCATGTCCGGGCTGGGTATACCAAACGCGGATTCTGGCGCCAGAGAAAAGGCTTTTTTATCGCCGGCCTTCAGACCGACAAGCTGATCTTCCATGCCCGGCGACAGGGTTTCATCGCCAAGCGTAAAGAGCGCCGGCTTACCGTTGTTACGGGTGGACTCAGCGGTGGAGCCGTCTTCGAGTTTCAGCGTGAAATGCACCAGAACCCGGCTGTTGGCCTGTATGGAATCAGCCATTGGTTACCCTTTTTGCTTTGCGGGCTTGTTGGAGGAGACAAAAAATCCCTCCAGCACAATCAGCGCCGCGCCGATACAGATTGCCGTATCGGCCAGATTGAAGGTGGCAAAGTGCCAGTCGCCAACATAGAAGTCGATCATATCGACCACAAAACCATGCCAGAGCCTGTCAAACAGGTTGCCCAGTGCGCCGCCGATAATTAAAGCATAGGCGATATTATTGAGCTTCTGGCTCGCTTTGGCGCGATACATTAGCACTGCCAGCACCACGCTGATACCAATAGCGATACCCGCGAAGAACCAGCGCTGCCAGCCGCCTTTATCGGCAAGGAAGCTAAATGCCGCGCCGTAGTTACGGGCGTAGTGCAGATTCAGCGACGGGAACAGCGATACGGTATCCCCCAGCATAAAATGCTGGAGAATAAGATACTTGCTGCCCAGATCGACGATCAGCACCGCGACCACCAGCCACAGCCAGCGCAGGCCGGTAGAAAGAATCGGTTTACTCATCAGGCAAATTTACGCTTTTCGCCGTCACCGGCTACGTTGCTGACACAGCGGCCGCAGATTTCTGCGTGTTCCGCTACCTGACCGGCATCTTTGGTGTAGTGCCAGCAGCGCGGGCACTTCTCACCGTCGGCTTTACGCAAGGCGACTTTCAGACCCTTAACGATTTCACTCTGTTGCGCGTCGTCACCCGCCTGCGCATAATCCGCAACTTCGGCTTCGGAGGTCAACAGGACAAATCGTAATTCTTCGCCGAGGCTGTTCAGCTTCGCCGCCAGTTCGCTGTCTGCATACAGCGTTACCGCCGCTTCCAGAGAACCGCCAACGCGCTTATCAGCACGCGCCTGTTCAATGACTTTGTTCACTTCGCCACGCACCGTTAATAGCGTGTCCCAGAAGTCATTGTTCATCGCTTCGCTGTCGGCAAGACCGAACAGGCCTTCGTACCACTCGCCGGTAAAGACGTATTGCTCGCGTTTACCCGGCAGGTAACCCCAGATTTCGTCTGCGGTGAAGGACATGATTGGCGCCATCCAGCGAACCAGCGCTTCTGCGATATGGAACAGCGCGGTCTGGCAGCTGCGGCGCGCCCGGCTTTCCGCTTTCGCGGTGTACTGGCGATCCTTGATAATGTCGAGATAGAACGAACCCATTTCAATGGAGCAGAAACGCATCAGGCGCTGCACCACTTCGTGGAAGTCATACTTTTCGTAGGAAGCCAGGATATCGGCCTGCGCTTCTTGCGCGCAGCCAACGGCCCAACGATCGAGCCGAACCATATCTTCCGGTTTCACCATGTCGGTTTCTGGATTAAACCCGTTCAGGTTCGCCAGCAGGAAACGCGCGGTGTTACGGATACGGCGATAGGAATCAGCGGCACGTTTGAGGATTTCGTCAGAAACCGCCATTTCGCCGGTGTAATCGGTAGAGGCCACCCACAGACGCAGGATATCCGCGCCCAGTTTGTTCATCACATCCTGCGGAGAAACGGTGTTACCGATGGATTTGGACATTTTGCGGCCCTGACCATCCACGGTAAAGCCGTGCGTTAATACCTGACGGTATGGCGCTTTGCCTTTCATGGCGGTGGAAATCATCAGGGAAGACATGAACCAGCCGCGATGCTGATCCGACCCTTCCAGATACATATCCGCCGCGTGGCCGTTGAATTCCGGGCGCACATCAACAACGGATGAGTGCGTTGAACCGGAATCAAACCAGACGTCCAGGGTATCCGGCACTTTGGTGTAATTGTCGGCGTCGTCACCCATGATGTCGCGCGGGTCGAGATCCCACCACGCCTGGATGCCATCTTGTTCTACGCGCTTAGCGACTTCTTCCATCAGCTCCAGCGTGCGCGGATGCAGCTCTTCGGTCTCTTTATGTACGAACAGAGACATCGGTACGCCCCAGGTACGCTGACGAGAGATACACCAGTCCGGGCGGTTCGCCACCATGGACTCGATACGCGCCTGGCCCCATTCAGGGATCCACTGCACGCTCTTGATCTCTTTCAGAGACTGCTCGCGCAGGCCTTTTTGATCCATGCTGATGAACCACTGCGGCGTTGCACGGAAGATGATCGGCGTTTTGTGACGCCAGCAGTGCGGGTAGCTGTGCAGCAGTTTTTCAACGTGCAGCAGAACGCCTTTATCACGCAGAATATTAACGATCAGATCGTTGGCTTTAAACACCTGAATGCCGTCCAGCCCTTCGTAAGTCCCCGGCAGATAGCAACCGTCCGGACCAACCGGGTTAGCAATTTCCAGGCCGTATTTCTGGCTGATCACGTAGTCGTCCGGGCCGTGGCCACCGGCGGTATGAACCGCACCGGTACCGGCTTCCAGCGTAACGTGCTCGCCCAGAATTACCGGCACGTCGAAATCCAGGAACGGATGCTTAAAGCGCATCAGCTCCAGCTCTGCGCCCTTCGCGGTGCCCAGCACCTGCCAGTCGCTGATAGCCGCACTTTTCATCACGCTTTCGAGCAAATCTTTCGCCACGATCAGCGCCTGGCCATCAACCTGCACCAGCACGTACTCGAATTCAGCATGCAGGGAAACGGCACGGTTAGCCGGCAGCGTCCACGGCGTGGTGGTCCAGATAACCATCGAAACCGGACCGTTAACCTGCGTCGCACCAAATTTGGCTTTTACCGCTTCGGCATCAACTGCCTGGAAGTTAACGAAGATAGACGGGGAAGTTTTGTCGTAGTACTCCACTTCCGCTTCAGCCAGCGCTGAGCGGCAGTCGACACACCAGTGCACCGGCTTCGCCCCTTTATGCAGATGGCCGTTACCGATGATTTTACCGAGCGCACGGATGATGTTCGCTTCGGTGTTGAAATCCATGGTCAGATACGGACGTGACCAGTCGCCCAGCACGCCCAGACGGATGAAGTCCGCGCGCTGACCATCAACCTGCTCTGCCGCGTATTTACGGCATTCTGCACGAAACTCCGCCGCAGAGACTTTCTCGCCCGGCTTGCCGATAAGCTGTTCTACTTTCAGCTCGATTGGCAGACCGTGGCAGTCCCAGCCCGGAACGTACGGAGAATCAAAACCGGAAAGCCCTTTGGACTTCACGATAATGTCTTTCAGAATCTTGTTAACCGAGTGACCAATATGAATGCTGCCGTTCGCGTAGGGAGGGCCATCATGCAGGATAAAGGATTTTTTGCCTTTTTTTGCATTACGGATGATGCCGTACAGGTCATCACCATTCCAGCGCGCCAGCATGCCCGGTTCGCGTTTGGCGAGATCGCCGCGCATCGGGAACCCTGTTTCCGGCAGGTTCAGGGTAGATTTAAAGTCACTCATTAGATTCTCGGTTCCGTATTTCGGTGTTGAGGAAAGTCTGCTCAGGCTTTTGACCCGAAAAACTCGCGGGCTGTTACCACGTCTTTTGCGATTTGCGCCTTGAGTTCATCAAGCGAGGCAAACCGCTGTTCATTGCGTATTTTTTTACGCAGCACCACATCTATATGGTGCCCATACAGGTCCATTGCAACGTCCAGCAAATGGACTTCTAACTGCTGGCGCATCCCCGCAACCGTTGGGCGGGTGCCGATATTGGCCACGCCAGGCAACAGCTTATCGCCGAGGCCCGCTACTTCTACCGCAAAGACCCCTTTAACCGGGGAAACCTGACGACGCAGCGGTAAATTCGCCGTCGGGAAGCCGATGGTACGGCCTAATTCATCACCGTGAACGACGCGCCCGGAGATGATAAACGGATGCCCTAGCAGGCTCTGGGCCAGTTCAAGGTTGTCATCCGCCAGCGCCTGGCGAACCGCCGTGCTGCTGATGCGCACGCCATCTTCGCAAAAGGTTTGCGTACTGGTGACGTCAAAACCGTATTCCTGGCCAGCCTTCTGTAATAACAAGAAATCCCCCTGGCGACCAGCGCCAAAGCGGAAATCGTCCCCGACGGCGAGAAACTTTACCCCGAGGCGGTCAACCAGCAGATCGCTGACAAAATTTTGCGCCGTCAGGGCGGCAAAGCGACGATCGAACCGAACACAAAGCACGTAGTCCACGCCGCATTCGGCCAGGTAACGTAGCTTTTCGCGCAGCCTTGTCAGGCGCGCGGGGGATTTTCCAGCAGCAAAAAGCTCAAGCGGTTGTGGCTCGAAGATCATGACCATCACCGGAAGATTGCGCGCACGCCCCTGGGCACACAGCCCTTGTAGCAGAGACTTGTGGCCTCGATGCACGCCATCAAAATTACCAATGGTGAGGACACACCCGTGGTGATTCTGGCGCAAATTATGTATGCCGCGTATCAGCTTCATGGCTGGCTCAAAACAGTGGAAATCGGCGGATTATACCAACTACCGCGATGAACGTTAACCAACGATTGCCCCCTTTGGCATAAAGCTTTAAGGATTTCATTGCGCTGAAGGAGAGTTTCAGCATTCAAGCGCGCCATTGAACGAATTTTGTTAGCGAAAGGCTGTATTCATAGCCATGAAGCTGGTAGAATCCGCGCCATCACAACGTAAGAGGTGTCGTAAGTTTAACGGCGCTTATTTGCACAAATCCATTGACAAAAGAAGGCTAACCGGGCATATTCCTCGGCCTTTGAATTGTCCACATAGATCATATTTGGGAGTTGGACCTTGGCTAATATCAAATCAGCTAAGAAACGTGCCGTACAGTCTGAAAAGGCTCGTAAGCACAACGCAAGCCGTCGCTCTATGATGCGTACTTTCATCAAGAAAGTATACGCAGCGATTGAAACTGGCGACAAAGCTGCTGCACAGAAAGCATTTAACGAAATGCAACCAATCGTGGATCGTCAGGCTAGCAAAGGTCTGATCCACAAAAACAAAGCTGCGCGTCATAAGGCTAACCTTACTGCGCAAATCAACAAACTGGCTTAATCGCCTTTGTGTTGTCAGCTTGAAAAAAACCGGCTCGCGCCGGTTTTTTTATGCCTGAAATTTAGCGCTTACTTAAAAAGCGCCGAGTAATCCCTTTTACAGACGCGCTGCACCGCCGGGTGCTGAATCATGCGCTCTGCAAAAATAGCGTGATATTCTTCCATCACATTCTCAATCCGCCCGACCTCAACGATGCTGTCGTCGTTATAAATATCTTTTCTATAAAGCGTGGGCGCAACGAAAATGGCGTTATGCGCGGCACCAAATGCTTTCATCAGCGCGGCATCGTCAAACTCACCGAGTATTTCCACCTTCAGACCCTGCCCGTTAATCCAGTTAAGGATTTTACGTCCGAGCATTGATCGTCGGCCAGGTATCAATAAACGTCTCGTTTCAAGACAGGCCGGGAAAGGTAAATCCGGCAGCGGATTCTGGCACCAGAAGCTGATACCGCACTCGCCAATTTTGACCGAGAACAGCCCTTCCTGCTGCGTCGAATCAATCGGGCAGTCGGAAATAATCATATCCAGCTTGTGCTGGCTGAGCTGCTCCAGCAGCATTTCGTGAGTGGATTCAAAACAGCGCAGATGAATTTGTTCATCCTCCACCACCGCCGCATCCAGCACGCCGCTCACCAGCCGTTTGGAAAGCGCGTCAGCAACGCCAACGTCAAACAGCAGGCTGGACTCTTTGCGGTAGTTAACGATATCCAGCATTTCCTGGCTTAGGGTGAACATACGGTCCGCGTAACGAAATACCAGCTGCCCCAGTTCGGAAGGCTCCAGCCCGCGTCCTTTGCGCTTAAACAGCTTACCGTCCAGCCGCTCTTCCAGCGCTTTTATCTGGCCGGTGATCGTTTGTGGCGTCAGATAAAGCGCATCCGCCGCACCCACCACGGACCCTTCTTTGCAGACGTGCCAGAAATAGTAGAGATGGTTGTAATTGATATGCGACACGCGGCTTTCACTCCCTGAGAAATATCCACTAGCAGACGGCAACCCGCCGTCAGCGTGAAAATCACGCTGAAAAACGGCTTCTTAACATACTGTAGCCCACCACGGCGGAAAGCAGCGACCCCAGAAGAATACCGAGTTTAGCCCAGGTAATAAGCTCCGGATCAACGCTGCCAAAGGCAAGTGAAGCGATGAAGATCGACATAGTAAAGCCGATCCCGCACAGCACGCCCACGGCCATAATGTCTTTTCCCGTTGTTCCCTCCGGCAGGCTCGCCAGCCTGAGCTTTAATGCAGCCCAGCAGAACAGGCTGATGCCCAGCGGTTTACCAATAAACAGGCCAGCAATAATGCCCATCGGCAGCAGCGACGTTAATCCTTCAAACGTCACGCCGTTTAAGGAGACGCCTGCGTTGGCAAACGCGAACAGCGGCAGTATTAAGAATGCCACCCACGGATGCAGTACATGTTCCAGCTCACGCGCAGGCGATCGGCCTTCTTTTTCTTTCAGCGGAATAAAGAAACCTATAATCACCCCGGCAAGCGTTGCGTGAACGCCAGACTTCAGCACCGCCGTCCACAGCACAATGCCCACCAGAATATACAGGCCCGTGCGGCGGACGTTACAGACGTTCAGCAAAGCCAGCACCGCAATCGCTCCTGCGGCCACCGCCAGCGACAGTAAAGAGAGATCGCTGGTATAAAACAGGGCGATAATAATGATGGCGCCAAGGTCATCGATAATGGCCAGCGCCATCAGGAATACCTTTAAAGCGGCAGGCACGCGGTTGCCCAGCAGCGCCAGAATACCCAGCGCGAAGGCGATATCCGTCGCGGCCGGAATGGCCCATCCTTCACGGGTAATAGGATCCTGATAGTTGAAAATTAAATAGATAGCGGCGGGAACAATCATGCCCCCAAGCGCTGCAATCATCGGGAAAGCGGCCTGACGGCGGTTTGCCAGGGAGCCTTCAACCATTTCACGTTTTACTTCCAGACCAATCATCAAAAAGAAGATGGCCATCAAAGCGTCGTTCACCCACAGCAGCAGATTTTTACTGATATCCAGAGAACCAATGCGCACTTCAACAGGCGTGGCTAAAAACGCCTGATAAAAGCCGCTGGTGAATTCGAAGTTAGCCAGAATCATCGCCATAACGGCGGCAAAGATCAGCAGGATGCCGCTTGCGGCATCGCCATGGAAAAAGCGTTGTAGAATTTTCGTCATTCTTTCATCCTGTATACACGCGGTTAAGCCGATACCAGGTCGCCAAAATAACAGCCAAAATATTTCGATAAAAGTAGTTTATATGGCAGAAACAGATCGGTAAAAACGAATTAAAAGCGCCACAGGCTTAACGACCTGCCGCGAATAAAAAAACCTGAACCGAGGCTGTCGATTCAGGTTTTTATTTTTATTGCACAATGCGCTGATTTATTTAGTTAAATCATCAAAAAATCTTTTCACACCGTCAAAGAAGCTCTTAGAGCGCGGGCTGTTTTTCTCGCCGCTTGGTCCACCAAAGCTCTCTTCCAGATCGCGTAAAAGCTGCTTTTGTTTATCATTCAGGCTGACAGGCGTTTCCACTACGACGCGGCACAGCAGATCGCCCTGTGCACCACCCCGTACGGATTTCACACCTTTGCCGCGCATTCTGAACAGCTTACCCGTTTGCGTTTCGCTCGGCACTTTCAGATTTACGCGGCCATCCAGCGTCGGCACTTCAATCTCACCGCCCAGCGCTGCCATAGCAAAGTTGATCGGTACTTCGCAGTAAAGGTTGTTGCCTTCACGCTCGAAGATTGGATGCTGCTTAACCTGCACCTGAACATACAGGTCGCCTGACGGCGCGCCATGTTCGCCTGCTTCACCTTCGCCTGCCAGGCGAATACGATCGCCGGTATCCACGCCAGCCGGGATTTTCACCGACAGGGTTTTGGTTTTTTCTACACGGCCATGGCCATGACAGGTGTTGCACGGATCTTTAATAATGGTGCCGCGGCCCTGACAGTGCGGACAGCTCTGCTGCACGGTAAAGAATCCCTGGCGCATTTGCACCTGGCCCTGGCCGTGACAGGTTGGACAAGTCTGCGGTTTGGAGCCAGCTTTCGCACCGCTGCCGTGGCAAACGTCACACTCTTCAAGCGTTGGAATGCGGATCTCTTTGGTCACGCCGCGAACCGCTTCTTCCAGCGTTAAATCCATGTTATAGCGCAAATCGGCACCGCGTGCGGCGCGCTGACGGCGCCCGCCGCCAAAGA
Source organism: Cedecea colo (assembly GCF_011808225.1). Lineage (GTDB taxonomy): Bacteria > Pseudomonadota > Gammaproteobacteria > Enterobacterales > Enterobacteriaceae > Dryocola > Dryocola colo. The sequence goes on from NZ_SOYS01000004.1 coordinate 200,499, forward strand.
TGTCACCGAATACGTCGCCAAAGATATCGCTGAAGTCGGCACCGCCGCCGCCAAACCCGCCGCCGCCCATGCCGCCTTGCTCAAACGCAGCGTGGCCATACTGGTCATACGCAGCACGCTTTTGCTCGTCGGTCAGGATTTCGTAGGCTTCTTTGATCTCTTTAAACTTACCTTCGGCCTCTTTGTCACCCTGATTACGATCCGGGTGGAATTTCATCGCCAGGCGTTTGTAAGCTTTTTTGATTTCACGTTCGTCCGCAGACTTCGGAACGCCTAAAACCTCGTAATAGTCTTTCTTCGCCATCTTTTTGTTCTGCCCCTAACATGCGTGCACGGGCGTGGAGAAAACTCCTACGCCCGTGCCAGTGTTTCAACCGCTCAAAGGGCGATTATTTCTTGTCTTTAACTTCTTCGAACTCAGCGTCAACAACGTCGTCGTCTTTGCCGGCGTTAGTCGCGTCTGCCGCGTTGCCCGCCTGCTGTTCAGCGTGTTGCTGCTGAGCCAGTTCCATCAGCTTCTGGGAAACCTGCGCCAGCGCCTGCATTTTCGCTTCGATATCGGCTTTGTCTTCGCCTTTCAGAGAAGTTTCCAGCGCGGTCAGCGCAGACTCGATAGCAGTTTTGTCGTCAGCCGGCAGTTTGTCGCCCGCTTCTTCAACTTGCTTACGGGTGCTGTGCAGCAGATGGTCGCCCTGGTTGCGGGTCTGCACCAGCTCTTCGAACTTACGGTCAGATTCGGCGTTAGCTTCCGCGTCACGGACCATTTTCTGGATTTCTTCTTCGTTCAGACCAGAAGAAGCTTTGATAGTGATCTTCTGCTCTTTGCCGCTATTTTTGTCTTTCGCGGAAACGTGCAGGATACCATCGGCATCGATATCGAAAGTCACTTCGATCTGCGGCATGCCGCGCGGTGCCGGGCTGATACCATCCAGGTTGAACTGACCCAGAGATTTGTTATCAGACGCACGCTTACGTTCACCCTGAATCACATGGATGGTTACCGCGGACTGGTTGTCTTCAGCGGTAGAGAACACCTGGCTGTGCTTGGTCGGGATGGTGGTGTTTTTGTTGATGAGCGCAGTCATCACGCCGCCCATGGTTTCGATACCCAAAGAGAGCGGGGTAACGTCCAGCAGCAGTACGTCTTTCACTTCACCCGTCAGAACACCACCCTGAACGGCAGCGCCGATTGCCACGGCTTCGTCCGGGTTAACGTCTTTACGTGGTTCTTTACCGAAGAACTCAGCAACTTTTTTCTGCACCATTGGCATACGGGTCTGACCGCCGACCAGGATAACGTCCTGGATGTCGGATACGGACAGGCCAGCATCCTGCAATGCAACTTTCAGCGGCTCGATAGAACGGTTTACCAGGTCTTCGACCAGGGATTCCAGCTTCGCGCGAGTCACTTTGATGTTCATGTGTTTTGGACCGGTCGCGTCTGCGGTGATGTACGGCAGGTTCACGTCGGTCTGCTGTGCAGAAGAGAGTTCGATTTTCGCTTTTTCCGCAGCTTCTTTCAGACGCTGCATTGCCAGCGGATCGTTACGCAGATCGATACCCTGATCTTTCTTGAACTCTTCCACCAGGTAGTTGATCAGACGGCTGTCGAAGTCTTCGCCGCCCAGGTGAGTATCACCGTTGGTTGCCAGAACTTCGAAGGTTTTCTCGCCATCAACTTCATCGATTTCGATAATAGAGATATCGAACGTACCGCCGCCCAGGTCGTAAACCGCAATAGTACGGTTGCCAACTTCTTTATCCAGACCGTAAGCTAGTGCCGCTGCGGTCGGTTCGTTGATGATACGTTTTACTTCCAGACCTGCGATACGACCGGCGTCTTTGGTTGCCTGACGCTGCGCATCGTTGAAGTAGGCAGGAACGGTGATAACCGCTTCCGTTACCGGCTCGCCCAGGTAATCTTCAGCCGTTTTCTTCATTTTTTTCAGCACTTCAGCAGAGATCTGCGGAGGCGCCATTTTTTGGCCTTTAACGTCGATCCATGCGTCGCCGTTATCAGCGCCGATGATTTTGTACGGCATGATGGCTTCATCACGCTGTACTTCTTCATCCTGGAAACGACGGCCAATCAGGCGCTTGATCGCAAACAGGGTGTTCTGCGGGTTAGTCACTGCCTGACGTTTAGCCGGCTGACCAACCAGAGTTTCGCCATCCTGGGTATATGCGATGATGGAAGGCGTGGTGCGATCGCCCTCGGCGTTTTCCAGCACGCGTGCCGTGTTGCCATCCATGATTGCTACACAAGAGTTGGTTGTACCCAAGTCGATACCAATAATTTTACCCATCTAAACGTCTCCACTTAAAATTTGTTCGTCATGTGGTTGTGAACCTGTTATGCGGGCAAACAAGTGCGTTTCAACTGCCCAAACACGTTTTTTTCAGGTCCGCCAACTGCGGTTGGATACAAGATGGGGTCGGCTTGTCCGCCATCAAGGGGCAAAGCAAAAAAAATTTTCGTCCTCATACCCGTTTAGATCATAGTTTCCGGCCTGCCATCTGATTATGATGCCGCGCCCCGCAGCCCTCTAATGGCCGCGTGGTCTTTATTCATATTACGTTTCAGATGAATTTTCAGAGGAACTATGGGCAACACTAAGTTGGCTAATCCCGCTCCCCTGGGCTTAATGGGCTTTGGCATGACCACCATTTTGCTCAACCTGCACAACGCAGGCTTTTTTGGTTTTGACGTTATTATTCTCGCCATGGGAATCTTCTACGGTGGAATCGCACAGATTTTCGCGGGCCTGCTGGAGTTTAAAAAAGGGAACACTTTCGGTCTGACCGCATTCACTTCATATGGCGCTTTCTGGCTGACGCTGGTCGCTATCATCCTGCTGCCGAAAATGGGCGCGGGTGAAGCTGCCGATGCTAATTTCATGGGCGCATACCTGGGCACGTGGGGCGTATTTACGCTGTTCATGTTCTTTGGCACGTTGCAGGCTGCACGTATGCTGCAGTTCGTATTTGCAAGTCTGACCGTGCTGTTTGCCCTGCTCTCCATCGGCCACTTTGTAAATAACGAAAGCATTATTCACGTTGCGGGCTGGGTCGGCCTGGTTTGTGGCGCAAGCGCTATTTACCTGGCAATGGGCGAAATGCTCAACGAGCAGTTTGGCCGCACCGTGCTGCCAATCGGTGAAAAGCGCTAATTCCTGTCCTGAGCCGCAAAAGACAAGCGGAGCCTGGCTCCGCTTTTTTTATGAATGTTGCAGCGGCCTTTCCACCACCACATCTTCGTAATTCAAATCCTGGCGCAGCCAGATCCCCAGTGCGAATCCAACCAGCGCCAACGCCAGCACGTACCAGGCCGGCGCCATTGGGGAAACGCCCATCAGCATGGTAACAAAGATTGGCGTAAGGCCGCCGAAGATGGCGTACGACACATTGTAAGAAAAAGAGATGCCGGTAAACCGCACTTCTGCCGGGAATGCCCGCACCATCACAAAGGGTACCGCACCGACTACCCCAACGCTCAGCCCTACCAGGCCGTACAGCATAAACAGGTATTCAGGATAAACAGGGGTAAGGTGATAGAACATCCAGCTACACACGGCCAGCAGCAGGCCGCCTATAATAAAAGTTTTGCTCGCACCGATACGGTCGACAAACAGGCCCGCCGCAATACAGCCGATGCACAGCATAACGGTGGCGATACTATTCGCCTGAAGCGTCAGCGCAGGCGCAATACCCACCTGCTTTTGCAGCCAGGTCGGCGACATTAAAATAACCACCACAATACCCGCTGAAAGCAGCCAGGTCAGGAGCATTGAAACCACCACCGCTTTCTTATGTTTAACCACAACGGATTTGAGCGGCAGCTCTTCGGCCAACGCTTTGCGTTTTTGCATCTCAATAAAGACGGGCGTTTCCTGCAGCCAGCGACGCAGATACATCGCCACCAGCCCGAAGATACCGCCGAGGAAGAACGGAATACGCCAGCCGCCGTCGTGGATAGCGTCCTGTGTCATGGAGGTATTGATAAGCGTTGCGACGACAGATCCCAGCAAAATGCCGACGGTTAACCCGGCCGTAAGCGTTCCACAGGCGATACCGATACGTTTATAAGGCACGTGCTCGGCAACGAATACCCATGCGCCAGGCACTTCACCGCCGATCGCAGCGCCCTGAAGGACACGCATCAGAAGCAGTAACAGCGGAGCCGCAATGCCAAGCGTGGCGTAGGTCGGCAGCAAGCCAATCGCCAACGTCGGCAGGGCCATCAGCAGAATGCTCAGCGTGAACATTTTCTTGCGCCCGACAAGATCGCCAAAGTGAGCCATCACGATGCCGCCCAGCGGTCGAGCCAGATAACCAGCGGCAAAAATCCCGAAGGTTTGCACCTGGCGCAGCCATTCCGGAATATCCGCCGGGAAAAAGAGCGCGCCGACGACCGTGGCGAAAAAAACAAAAATAATAAAATCGTAGAATTCGAGCGCGCCGCCGAGGGCGGCGAGAGTCAGGGTTTTGTAATCCTGACGGTTCAGAGGTCTTGCTGGTGATGTCGTTGCTTTTTGTATGGCCATAAGGAACCGCGCGTCAAAGAGGAGTGTGATAATTATTGCCGTTTAGCTGTAAAGCAAACATTACTATAACGGTTAAATATCGGCACTCCACAGGCACTGCATCTTATGTCATAAACGCCATAACTTTAGGATTTTGTCTCGCGTATAGCGCTCTTGGGACGAAAAGCTGCTACTACTGTCGGATCGGTTTCAATATATGGCCCGTCCAGCAGCTGTACACAATAAGGTACACTGGCAAAAATACCGGGCACAATTACTTTACCGCTCTCATCTTTCACGCCTTCAAGCGTTTCCTGAATGGATTTCGGCTGGCCCGGCAGATTGAGGATCAGCGCCTGTTTACGAATCACTCCCACCTGGCGAGAAAGGATTGCCGTCGGCACAAAATGCAGGCTTATTTGCCGCATCTGCTCGCCAAAGCCGGGCATTATGCGGTCGGCAATCGCAAGCGTTGCATCCGGGGTAACGTCGCGGCGAGCCGGGCCGGTTCCGCCGGTCGTCAGCACGAGGTGGCAGGTCATTTCATCGACGAGTTCGCAAAGCGTTTGTTCGATTATCGACTGTTCGTCTGGAATCAGGCGAGTTTCAATCTGAAAAGGTATGGTAAGCGTACGCTCAAGCCAGGCAGCCAGTGCCGGAATGCCTTTATCCTGATAGACGCCGCTTGAGGCGCGGTCAGAGACGGAAACTAAACCAATGCGTAAGTTATTCATATCATTCCCTGGGAGTCAAATCTTAGGCGGAATGATACACGGCGAAGGGAATTGCAGACAGGGGATAACGCTAAAAAGCGTGACCGGGAACCCCGGCCACGTCAATGATTACAGCAGATCGCCGATCGTTTTTTCCAGTTTTTCCTGGTCGATTGCAAACTTGCGGATACCGTCAGCCAGTTTATCAACGGCCATTGGATCCTGGTTGTGCTGCCACAGGAACTGGGATTCGGTGATACGCTCAGGACGGGCCTTCACCTCGCCGCTGTACGCCAGTTTACGCTCAACCGCGCCTTCGCTTTCTGCTAGTTCTTTAAGCAGCGCTGGAGCGATGGTCAGACGGTCGCAGCCGGCCAGCTCAAGAATTTCGCCAAGGTTACGGAAGCTTGCGCCCATCACCACGGTCTCGTAGCCGTGCTGTTTGTAGTACTGATAGATTTCAGCTACGGACACCACGCCCGGATCTTCAGAAGCCGCGTACTCTTTCTTATCGGTGTTAGCTTTGTACCAGTCGAGGATACGGCCAACGAACGGAGAGATCAGGAACACGCCTGCTTCTGCGCAAGCACGCGCCTGAGCAAAGGAGAACAGCAGGGTCAGGTTACAGTTGATGCCTTCTTTTTCCAGCTGCTCAGCAGCGCGGATGCCCTGCCAGGTAGAAGCCAGTTTGATCAGGATACGATCGTTGCTGATGCCCTCGTCGTTGTAGAGCTTAATCAGACGTTTTGCTTTCGCGATGCTGGCTTCAGTGTCATAGGACAGACGAGCGTCAACTTCTGTAGAAATGCGGCCCGGGATCAGTTTCAGGATTTCCAGACCAATGTTTACCGCCAGCTTGTCGGTGGCGTCCACAACCTGCTGTTCACGGTTGCTGCTCTGCTCACGCGCCCACGCCACCGCATCGTCAATCAGTTTGCGGTATTCAGGGATTTGCGCTGCGTTCAGAATCAGGGAAGGGTTAGTCGTAGCATCCTGCGGCTGGTAGAGCTTCATTGCCGCGATATCTCCGGTATCAGCAACCACTGTGGTTAGCTGACGCAGGGAGGTCAATTTATCCGTCATGATAGTGTTTCTCGTCAGGTGTAGCTTGTTAGGGAGATGTAACCGGTCTTGCCTGATGATATCACGACGCAAGTCAGGTGCAACCGTAGCAACACGCCGCCAGGAGGCTGACGCAAATATGATAAACCGCCTGAAATATTTGCAAGCGTTATTATGAATTGCGCGTTAACGACGCTATCCGCCCGGTCCTGTCAAGCTTTGACAAAAGGTACGTTAACTATCCATTTTCTGCAATTTATCAACAACATATTGTGAAGATCATTGCTGCTCTACCCGCTTACCGGCGCGGGCATCTGGTTTACTTTTCGCTGTGGTTTTGTCCAGTTCCGCTATTTTATCCAGTTTCGCTCGTTTATCAGGACACAGCCCTCTCACGACAGCGCGGGGATTTCCCCCTTCCGGGCGCTTTGTACAAGCCTTGCCGCACGCGTCGGCAGCGGCAATATCGCAGGCGTTGCGCTGGCGCTAACGATGGGCGGCCCCGGCGCGATTTTCTGGAGGTGGGTAGTGGCCCTCATCGGCATGGTGACTTCCTTTGCAGAATGTTCCCTAGCGCAGCTCTATAAACGCCATACAGGCAAACTTCATTGCCAATGCGGCAAGCCATGCCTTTGCCGTGCCGAAAACCTGGGTGGGTATCCTGCTGGCAGGAAGCGGCTTCAGAGTTGCTGGCGTTTACGTCAGGCCAGGCGATGCCGACGGGAATTATCGCTTTTTTCATCTTTCTGCTCGTCTTCACTCTTGATCCTGATCGTTTCCCGAAATCAAAAACCAGCTGGCTTCGGGCGTGTGCAACGACATTAGCGTCACTAAAAACCGGCGCTAATCGCATCCATTGGCGGATACTTTCGGGAAATTTGTTAAAGTAGGCGGCATAATTTGCAAGGAGCGAACATGCTGATTGTTATTTCACCCGCTAAAACGCTTGATTACCAAAGCCTTCTGCCAACCGATCGCTACACTCAACCGGAACTGCTGGAGCATTCGCAGCAGTTAATCGGTATTGCCCGCAAGCTCAGCGCGCCGCAAATTGCCTCGCTTATGAGCATCAGCGACAAACTGGCCTCCCTCAACGAAACCCGCTTCCACGAATGGCACCCGGATTTCACGCCGCAGAACGCGCGCCAGGCTATTCTGGCTTTTAAGGGCGATGTGTACACCGGCTTACAGGCTGAAAAATTTAGCGATGCTGATTTTGACTTTGCCCAACAGCATTTACGTATGCTGTCGGGATTGTATGGCGTGCTACGTCCGCTGGATCTGATGCAGCCTTACCGTCTGGAGATGGGAATTCGCCTGGAGAATCCGCAGGGCAAAGACCTTTACCATTTCTGGGGTGATACCCTTACCGAGAAGCTGAACCAGACGCTGGCAGATCAGGGCGATAATATTCTGATAAACCTGGCTTCAGACGAATATTTTAAAGCGATAAAACCGAAGAAATTGCAGGCTGAAATTATTAAGCCTGTCTTCCTCGATGAGAAGAACGGCAAATTTAAAGTTATCAGCTTCTACGCCAAGAAAGCGCGTGGGCTGATGAGCCGTTACATCATTGAAAACCGGCTCACCCGGCCTGAACAGCTAAGCGCCTTTAATATCGATGGCTACTTCTTTGATGAAGCGGCATCGGCTAAAAACGAACTGGTGTTTAAGCGTCACGAGCAGTAAAACAAAACGCCAGCTTTACGCTGGCGTCAGACCGATGACAAATTTTATAGCTTACGAAGTTCTGAAAAATGTCAACCTAAAATTAACAGCAAAATCAATCCATTGATTTTCGGCCATTAATCACAAAGAAGGAAGAATCACGCTTTTTCCTTCTTTGTCAGCAACCTGACGCCAGCTTTACGCTGGCGTTTCTTTAGTGATGGTTCCGGTGGCCGTTATCGTGGTCATTATCACGATAGTCGTGACGATCGTAATGGCGATCGGGGCCGCCATGCGGACGCCAGTGGTTATCGCGCCACTCATAATGATTACCCCACCAGCCATGGTCGCGCCAGTGGCCGCCATCCCAGTAGTTACCATGATCATCCCGATCGCCGATTTGCAGCTTCACCGCCGGAACCAGGGTTATTTCAGCGGCCTGCACGGCCAGAGGAGTCACCGCCAGAATCGATAACGCCAGAACGATAGGTTTCAACATAAGTACTCCTTAACACATTCATGCCCGTATGGGTCGTTAAGGAGAGCTTATGCCGAATGGCGCCCGGTTGTTATCCTGCGCAATCCTAATATCTAAGTGTCCGCATTTTATGGGAATTTCTACTTTTTTCCTCCTTGATTCCTGCTTATTTTCTCCATAATCAGGCCCAAAACCACCCGAAAAGGTGTTCAGACTGATAACAAACTCTCAATCAGCACAGGTTGAACGTATACCGTCGAATAAAAAATAAGTAAAATCAATGCATTGCTTTTCAGCTGATAACTACAAAGAAGGAAAAGCCACGTTTTTTCCTTCTTTGTCAGCAATCTAAACCACCCAAAAGGGTGGTTCGTTTGCGGCCCTGCCAGTTACCAGGCTTTCGCCATCATTAATTTACGCAGCGCAGCAAAATCCGCTGGCAAATTGTGAGAGAGCAGCGGCAAATCAGCACGCGATGCCAGTTCTTCCGGCAACGGCAGCGTCTCATCAAGGATTTCTTCAACGCTCTCTTTGAATTTCGCCGGGTGTGCCGTTCCCAGGAACAGGCCGTATTCGCCCGGCTGTAGCTGGTCGCGCAGCGCGCGCCAGGCAATCGCCGCGTGTGGTTCGGAAACATACCCCTTCGCCCGCAGCTCACGCATCGCCTGCTTCGTCTCTTCGTCGCTCAGCGCGGCATAGCCCAGATCGGCCAGCCGCCAGATTTTACGGCGGAACAGCTCTTCCACGCGCGGCCAGTTGTTTGGCTGGCTGACGTCCATCGCGTTAGAAAGCGTGGCAACGGTGGTGTTTGGCGACCATTTACCGTCTGCCAGGAAGCGCGGAACGGTGTCGTTGGCGTTGGTGGCGGCGATAAAGCGTTTAACCGGTAAACCGAGCGATTTCGCCAGCAGGCCAGCGGTCAGATCGCCAAAGTTACCGCTAGGCACGGAAATAACCAGCTGATTACGGGACGCCTGCGGAAGCTGCGCCACGGCTTCGAAGTAGTAGCAAATCTGTGCCAGCAGGCGGCTGATGTTGATAGAGTTTGCGGAATTTAACCCCAGCGCGGCCTTTAGCTCTTCATCATCGAATGCCTGTTTGACCAGCGCCTGACAGGCATCAAAATCGCCATCAATGGCTACGGTTTCAATATTGCCGCCAAGGGTACAGAACAATTTTTCCTGCAGCGGACTGATTTTGCCACGCGGATAAAGGATCACTACGCGGACGTTTTCCAGCCCGTAGAATGCATGCGCCACGGCCGCGCCGGTGTCGCCGGAAGTCGCCGTTAAAATCGTTACCGGTTTATCGCCGCTGATATGGGTCAGCATCTGGGCCATAAAGCGCCCGCCGAAATCTTTAAATGCCAGCGTCGGGCCGTGGAACAGTTCAAGACAGCCAATATCCGGCTCGACGCTTTTAACCGGAGCAGGGAAAGCAAAGGCCGCACGCACGCACGCCTCAAGCTGTTCCTGAGGAATTTCATCGCCGATAAACGCGGACAGGATCTTGCTGCTGCGCGTGACGAAATCCATCTTCAGCATTTCGTCGATTTCGGTCAGTTCGAACTCGGGCAGGTCGTGCGGGAAAAATAGCCCCTGCTGTTTGCCCAGGCCCTGCGTAATCGCCTGGGCAAAATTGACCTGCTCGTTATGATCTTTAAGGTTATACAGTTTCATGCGTTATCCCAGAACTCGTGCGCCAGCCGTATCCAGACGGCAAATATGTACAAAACCTTCCTGGTTCTGCAAATAATGAAGGCTTAGCCAGTCAGCCACGCGCTGTGCGGTATCGGTGTTATCGCACAGCGCAAATAAGGTCGGGCCGGAGCCAGAAATGCCGCTCGCCAACGCGCCAATATCCGCCGCAGCCTGACGCGCTTCGTTAAAGCGCGGCAGTAATTTGGCACGATACGGCTCGGCAATGACATCACGCATCAGCTTTGCTGCAAGCTGTGGCTGGCGGGTATGACAGGCGTGAATAAAGCCCGCCAGATGGCGACCATGGCTGATGCAATCCTGGCGGCGATACTGTGCGGGCAGGATCGCACGCGCTTCGGCGGTGGAGACTTTAATCCCCGGATAGGCCAGCACCCACAGCCACTCGTCAAAGCCCGGCACCGACTGGCTAATAATGCCGTTTTCTTCGATCATCAACTGCATACCGCCAAGGTAGCACGGTGCGACGTTATCGTAGTGAACGCTGCCCGAAATACGGCCTTCCAGCTCGCCCATCAGGCTAAGCAAACGGGCCTCGCTGAGCGGCCTGCCGCAATATTCGTTCATCGCCATTAACCCCGCGACGACGGAGCAGGCGCTGGAGCCAAGGCCTGAGCCAATCGGCATACTTTTTTCCAGCGTCATCGCGACGGGAACGTTTTTGCCGATTTCCTGGCAGAAGCGTTCCCAGCATTGATAAACAATGTTCTCACGCGGCTCGGACGGTAATTTACTGGCAAAGCGCCCGATATTGTTCAGACTGAACGATTCCGCCGCTTCGACCGTAACGTAGTCTCCCAGCAGCGAACCATCTATTGGCGAAACCGCCGCCCCCAGCACATCAAACCCGACGCTCATATTGGCACTGCTTGCCGGGGCGTATACTTTAACCATCTTAAACTCCTAACTTCCATGACAGGGTGCGCAATAAGTCCGCAAAGACACCGGCAGCCGTAACATCGTTGCCCGCACCGTAACCGCGCAGCACAAGAGGCAGCGGCTGATAATAGTGGCTATAAAAAGCCAGAGCGTTTTCGCCGTTTTTGACCTTATACAGTGGATCGTTACCGTCCACGGCGTCAATTTTAACTTTGCAGCTACCGTCTTCTTCGATCGCACCCACAAAACGCAGCACTTTACCTTCATCGCGCGCTTTCGCCACGCGAGCTGAAAAATCGTCATCCAGCTGCGGCAAGCGCGCCATAAACGACTCGACGTCCCCGCTGGAATCGAAGGACTCAGGTAAAACAGGTTCGATAACGATATCGGAAAGTTCGAGATTGCTGCCCGTTTCGCGAGCCAGAATCAACAGCTTGCGCGCCACGTCCATGCCGGAAAGATCGTCACGCGGATCGGGTTCGGTGTAGCCCATTTCACGCGCGACGCGCGTCGCTTCCGACAGGCTCATCCCTTCATCAAGCTTGCCAAAGATGAACGACAAAGAACCGGAAAGGATGCCGGAGAAACGGCGCAGCTCATCGCCCGCATTCAGCAGGTTTTGCAGGTTTTCGATAACCGGCAGCCCCGCGCCAACGTTGGTATCATAGAGGAATTTACGCCGCGATTTCGCCGCGGCGTTACGCATCTGATGGTAGTAATTCATAGTCGAGGTGTTCGCCTTTTTATTTGGCGTCACCACGTGGAAACCTTCGCCGAGGAAATCGGCATACTGATCCGCCACCGCCTGGCTTGAAGTACAGTCGACGATGACCGGATTCAGCAGATGATACTCTTTTGCCAGACGGATAAGGCGGCCCAGGTTAAACGGCTCTTTGGCTTCGGCCAGTTCCGCCTGCCAGTTTTCAAGGTCCAGGCCATGGACGTTGGTCAGCAAAGCTTTTGAATTTGCCACGCCGCAGACGCGCAGATCGATATGCTTCTTTTTCAGCCAGTTTTGCTGGCGCTTCACCTGCTCAAGCAGCGCGGAACCCACGCCGCCGACGCCAATCAGGAACAGCTCAATAACCTGATCGGTATTGAACAGCATCTGATGCGTCACGCGCACGCCGGTGGTCGCATCGTCGTTGCTGACCACAACGGAAATAGAACGCTCGGAAGATCCCTGTGCGATCGCCACAATATTTATGTTTGCGCGAGCAAGCGCCGCAAAGAACTTAGCGGAGATGCCGCGCAGCGTGCGCATACCGTCACCCACTACGGAGACGATCGCCAGGTGCTCCATAATCGCCAGCGGCTCAAGCAGGCCTTCTTTCAGCTCCAGATAAAACTCTCCTTCCATAGCGCGGCGCGCGCGGCCGCAATCACCCTGCGGCACGCAGAAGCTGATGCTGTATTCGGAGGAAGATTGCGTAATCAGCACCACGGAAATGCCCGCGCCGGACATCGCAGCGAAAACGCGCGCTGCCATGCCCACCATGCCTTTCATGCCCGGCCCTGAGACGTTAAACATCGCCATGTTATTCAGGTTAGTAATGCCCTTAACCGGCAGCGCGTCTTTATCGCTTTCAGCGCCAATCAACGTGCCGGGCGCCTGAGGATTACCGGTGTTTTTGATAAGGCATGGGATCTGGAACTGGGCGATGGGGGTAATGGTGCGGGGGTGAAGAACTTTGGCGCCGAAGTAGGATAGCTCCATGGCTTCCTGATACGACATCGACTTTAACAGCCTGGCGTCGGGTACCTGACGCGGATCGCAGGTATAAACACCATCAACGTCAGTCCAGATTTCACAACAATCGGCGCGTAAACACGCGGCCAGCACGGCAGCGGAGTAATCGGAACCGTTACGGCCAAGTACAACTAGCTCCCCCTTATCGTTACCGGCAGTAAAGCCCGCCATTAACACCATATGGTCAGACGGGATGCGGCTGGCGGCGATGCGCCGGGTGGATTCAGCGATATCAACGGTGGATTCGAGATAATGCCCAACGGCGAGTAATTTTTCGACCGGATCGATAACGGTAACGTTGTGACCGCGGGCTTCAAGCAACGCTGCCATGATGGCGATGGAAAGCTTTTCACCACGACAAATAATAGCCGCGTTGATGCTGTCCGGACACTGCCCTAACAGGCTGATGCCGTGCAGGACGTGTTTAAGCTGGGCAAATTCTTGCTCAACAAAGGCTTTAAGTTTCGCGAGCGGGAAGCCGGGTTGCGCTTCGGCAAGCCCGGTAAGCAATTCGTTAAAAATGCGCTCGGCGTCGCTGATATTCGGTAGTGCATCCTGTCCACCGATGGTTTTTTCAATCATCGCCACCAGGTGATTGGTAATTTTTGCCGGGGCAGACAGCACGGTCGCCACCTGCCCCTGTTTGGCATTGCTTTCCAGGATATCGGCAACACGGAGAAAACGTTCCGCGTTCGCCACTGATGTACCACCGAATTTCAACACTCGCATTGGATATTACCCCTTGATTTTTAGTCGAAAAAAAAGCCCGCACTGTTCAGGTGCGGGCTTTTTTCGTTTTTCCTGTATGCGTCAGCCCGCACCGTTACCTGTGGTAATGGTGGTTGTAATAATTGTGGTCATCGGGCTGATGCGGATCATGGATGTTGTGTGCTCTTAATCTGATTTACCTGTATTGGTTAAAGTATCCGTCAGATGAAGTCAATTTATTTTTAGTTTTGCTACCCAGGCTTACGTTTCCCCGGTTCGCTAACAAACAGGGCGGAAATGACATGTTTACGCTGCGTAACTGCGGATATCACTCGGCGTTATCACTGCCAGAAGCTTTCTGCACAATATTATCCACTGGCAGATTTATTTCGATATCGTGCAGCAATCGATGCAGCATTGCGGTATCTCGCTGCGTTAAAAGCCCTAAACGCTGCTGTAGCCAGTCGGCCATTTTCTGGTCGTCCGCAACATCAAGGCGAGCGGTCAGCGCCGTTATACGCAGGCGTAAGGCGCTCAATTGTTGAGCATCCGCCTCCTGCTTCTGTGCTGCGGGCAACTGCATAAGGGAAGAAAGCTGGTAGCAATAAACCATCACCGCCTGCCCTAAATTTAGCGATGGATAATCCGCCACCATCGGCACGCCGGTGAGCACGTCAGCCAGCTCCAGTTCTTCATTGGTCAGGCCCGAATCCTCGCGTCCAAAGACCAGCGCGGCGGTGCCAACCCATTCACGTTTCTCTTCCAGCAGCGGCACCAGTTCTTGCGGCGTCGCGTAGTAATGAAATTTGGCCCGGCTGCGGGCGGTGGTCGCGACGGTAAAATTAACATCGTGCAGCGCATCGGCAAGCGTTGCAAAATGCTGTGCATTATCAAGGATATCGCCTGCGCCATGCGCCACCCAACGCGCTTCTGGCTTAAGGTGAGCATCGCTTGCCACTATACGCAATGCCGTAAAGCCCATGGTCTTCATAGCACGAGCGGCGGCACCGACATTCTCGGCTCTGGCAGGGGAAACCAGGATGATTGGTAAACGCATCAAAACTCTCTTAAAAATCGTCAAACCCGGGAAAAAACCGGCGCTAAAATGATAATGCGCGTCACAAATTTACTTTAATGCAACATTCGCACAGGCGATAATAAGTTATAAAGACAAACATGAAGCGCATAAGCTTTAGATGCAAATCGCTGAATAATCCCGGTAAAACTGGTTACATCCTGCTGGTTATTATAGGTAAAAAGCGTTTATTACCCTAAGTAAAACCGCTTTACCAGATTTATTGTATCCAGGGCGTCACTGCGTTGATTATTAAAAAAATGTGACGCAGGCTAGCAATACGCGACGATGATTTCATCAAACTGTTAACGTGCTACAATTGGAATTGATATATGTCAACGAAGCGTAGTTTTATCAGATGTCTGAAGCGGTCCTGCCTGTTATGTTGCTGTTAAAATGGTTAGGATAATAGCCGTTTTTGACACCGTCGGGTCCAGAGGGAAAAGCGCCCACGACCAAGCTAATGATGTTGTTGACGTTGATGGAAAGTGCATCAAGAACGCAATTACGTACTTTAGTCACGTTTAGCCCGACATGTTAATTTATGGCATGTACCTGGCAGGTCAGGGACTTTTGTACTTCCTGTTTCGATTTAGTTGGCAATTTAGGTAGCGAACATGCAGACCCCGCACATTCTTATCGTCGAAGACGAGCTAGTAACACGCAACACGTTAAAAAGCATTTTTGAAGCTGAAGGCTACGATGTCTTTGAAGCGACTGATGGCGCAGAGATGCATCAAATCCTTTCAGATAATGACATCAACCTGGTCATTATGGATATCAACCTGCCGGGCAAAAATGGCCTGCTGCTGGCGCGTGAACTGCGTGAGCAAGCCAACGTGGCGCTGATGTTCCTCACCGGCCGCGATAACGAAGTAGACAAGATCCTCGGTCTGGAAATCGGCGCAGATGACTACATCACTAAGCCATTCAACCCGCGTGAACTGACTATTCGTGCCCGTAACCTGCTGTCGCGCACCATGAATTTAGGCGCCATTAGCGAAGAACGCCGTTCGGTTGAAAGCTACAAATTTAACGGCTGGGAACTGGATATCAACAGTCGTTCTCTGGTTAGCCCGAATGGCGAACAGTATAAGCTGCCGCGCAGTGAGTTTCGCGCCATGCTGCACTTCTGTGAAAACCCTGGCAAAATTCAGTCGCGCGCCGAACTGCTGAAAAAAATGACCGGGCGCGAGCTTAAGCCGCACGATCGTACCGTTGACGTCACCATCCGCCGTATTCGTAAACACTTCGAATCCACGCCGGACACGCCTGAAATCATCGCCACTATTCACGGCGAAGGCTACCGTTTCTGCGGCGACCTGCAGGAATAATTCAGGTATAGCGGTTAGCATTACGAAAGGGCGGATTTCCGCCCTTTTCTTTTTGCTGTTATTTCCACGGCATGATTGGCACGGCGCTCAGCGCGTTCTTTGGCGAACCCTCAACCACTTTATCCGAGTAAGCCAGATACGCCAGCGTGTTACGCTTCGCGTCGTAAAAACGCACGACCTGAAGCTTTTTAAACACTAAAGAAGTGCGTTTCTGAAACACCACTTCTCCCTGCGATTTGCCGGCTTTAATCTTCTCGCTGAGTTCTACCGGCCCGACCTGCTGACAGGAAATCGCCGCATCGGAAGTATCTTCCGCAAGGCCCAGACCGCCCTTAATACCACCGGTTTTGGCCCGGCTGATATAACAGGTAACGTTCTTCACATCCGGATCGTCAAAAGCTTCTACGACAATTTTATGATCCGGCCCAAAGACCTTAAACACCGTGTCTACCGAACCGATCTGTTCAGCAAAAACGCTCTGGGACAACATCAGCAACGCACCCGCTGCGGCTAACTCTTTATATTTCATATTATTACCGTTAATAAAGGTGACCCCGATTGACTAAACAGGCTTGAGGAAAAAGTTGTTTAATATCACTTTATTAATCAACTTATCCATAAGAAAAATTGAATTTGGCACAACTTGTTATAAAAAACTCTGCCGGCTCTGAGAATAAAAAATGCTATTATCCGGCCATAATTACGGCACTGCTCTGTCAGGATGAGGATATTTTATGGATCAGGCTGCGATCATTCGCGATCTGCTTACCTGGCTAGAACGCCATCTGGATCAACCCCTTGCGCTGGATAATGTGGCGGCAAAGGCGGGCTACTCTAAGTGGCATTTACAAAGGATGTTCAAAGACGTTACGGGAAACGCTATCGGCGCCTACATTCGTGCGCGTCGCTTATCAAAATCCGCCGTAGCGCTGCGCCTCACCGCTCGTCCTATTCTTGATATTGCGCTTCAGTACCGCTTTGACTCACAACAGACGTTTACCCGCGCCTTTAAAAAGCAGTTCGCACAGACGCCAGCATTATATCGTCGTTCTCCGGACTGGAGCGCTTTTGGTATGTGCCCGCCGCTGCGTTTGGGCGAGTTTACCCCGCCCCAGGCTCATTTTGTCACCCTGCCGGAAATGCATCTGGTTGGCGTCACGCAGAGTTATAGCTGTACGCTTGAACAGATTTCAGATTTCCGCAATGAAATGCGCATCCAGTTCTGGGCACAGTTCCTTAACAATGCCCCGAGCCTCCCTCGTGTGCTGTACGGTTTGCACGAGCCGCGCCCAAGTATTGAGAAAGACGACGAACAGGAAGTGTTTTATACCACGGCTCTGACGCTGGAAATGGCCAACGGCTTCCTGCCGGATTCTCATCCGGTCACGCTGGAAGGCGGCGATTACGTTCAGTTTAACTATGAGGGGCCGAGCACAGGGCTTCAGGACTTCATTCTGACCGTTTACAGCACCTGTATGCCGTCGCTGAACCTGACCCGCCGTAAGGGTCAGGATATTGAGCGCTTCTTCCCGCAGGAAGAAACGCGGGTTGAAAACAGACCGCTGCAAATCCGCTGTGAATACCTGATTCCGGTGCGCCGTTAACGCTGCAGTTCGTCTAACGCAGGGGCATCTAAGTGTGAGATATCCCCTGCCGTTTCAACCACCCAGCCTGGCGCAAGCCACGGGCTTTCCTGGTGATCCACACGCGAGATAGAACAGTTTCGCAAACGTAAGCGGCGCTCCGCCCAGGCCGGCAAGCCCAGAATCGTACTGACCAGGCAGCCCAGCGCCATGCCGTGGCTCACCAGCAGCGGACGGCTCCCGATGGGCAAATCACGGCAGGCATTGAGCGCCGCGTGCATACGGCTGCTCATTTCCAGCATCGACTCCCCTTCGGGAATGCGGCCATCCGGCGTCCCGTTGACCAGCAGACGACGCCAGCCCTCTTCTTCTTCGCTTAGCGTATCCAGATGTCGGCGTTCAAGCACGCCCATATCCAGCTCGCGCAGACGTGCGTCAAGCGTTACATCGCACCCACATCCTTGCGCGATTATCTCTGCTGTTCGACGCGTGCGGCCCAAATCACTGGCAATAACGTGAGTAATGCCCAATGCTTTGACACGTTCAGCCACTTGCCATGCCTGACGCTCCCCTTTTTCAGTCAGCGCGCTGTCTGACTGGCCCTGAATGCGGCGCTCCGCATTCCACTGCGTTTCACCATGGCGAACAAGGTATACCTGTAACATGCGTTTTATCCGTTATACTGCTGCAACAAAAAATCTTTAGAGTTTCAGTGATTATGTACCATGTCGTCTGCGCCACAACCAATCCTTCTAAAATTCAGGCTATTCTGCAGGCATTTGACGAAATCTGTGGTGAAGGATCCTGCCATATTGAGTCCGTTGCCGTCGAGAGTGGCGTACCAGAACAACCCTTTGGAAACGTTGAAACGCGAACGGGCGCACGATGCCGGGTAATAAACGCGCGCAAGCTCCGGCCTGCGGCAGATTTTTGGGTGGCCATAGAAGCGGGAATTGACGAAGGCAGCACGTTTAGCTGGGTGGTTATCGAAAACCACAGCACGCGTGGCGAATCGCGTTCGGCAACGCTGCCGTTACCGGCGGTCATTCTGGAAAAGGTGAAAGCGGGCGAAGCGCTTGGCCCGGTAATGTCGGCCTATACCGGCATCGACAAAATCGGCCGCAAGGAAGGCGCAATTGGCGTATTTACCGCCGGGAAGCTCACGCGAAGCAGCGTTTACCACCAGGCGGTCGTGCTGGCGCTGAGTCCATTCCACAATGAAATTTACCGTTAGCTTCCGCTGCGTAACAGCTCCTGTTCCAGCCAAAGACAGAGTTCTGGCGGTGCGGATTTCAGGCTGTTCGAGCCGCGAGTAATCGTCGCGATACCAGCGCCAAGCTCGTTTTTCAGCTCGCGCTGGCTCATTTCACCCTTCAGTAACTCTTCGATGATTCTCACGCGAGTGCCTAAAGCGGCGCGCTCATCTGGCGTAAGTAATAGCGCTAACAGCGGCAGATGGAGTTGCTTATCAAACGATTTTTGCAGCAAATCCACAAAGCGAAGCCACTCCTGATTGCTTTGCTCGGCCTGCTCCGCCGAATATTGAGAGAGCTGAGTCATATCATGCCACCATACTATTTAACTAGTACAGCAGCATAACATAAACTCCCGCAACTCAATAACGGCGTTGCCATTCGGCGTCCGTTAACAACGGCGCCGATTTGCCCATGAAATACTTATAGTAAGCGTCATAAGCCAGCACATTTTTCACATAGCCGCGCGTTTCGGAGAACGGAATGCTTTCCACAAAAGCGACGGCGTCAATGCGCCCTGCGCTGTTGCCAAGCCAGGTTCTGACCCGTCCGGGCCCGGCGTTATACGCCGCCGATGAGAAAATACGGTTGTTCTCAAACTGTTGATATACGGACTCCAGATAGGTAGTGCCAATATTGATATTGGTATCCGCATCCAGCAGCTGATTCGGGCTGCTGTAACCTGCGAGACCGAACTTACTCACGGTATGCGCCGCGGTAGCAGGCATAACCTGCATCAGACCGCTGGCCCCCACCGGCGAGCGCACTTTTGGGTTCCAGGCACTCTCCTGACGGGCGATAGCCATCGCGTAGCTTTGCGAAATGTCTTTGCCGCTGACATAGCGGGCGAAAGTATTTTTGTAGGCCAGCGGGAAGCGCTCTTCGAGATGATCCCACAGCTTGCCGGCGATCGTCGCCTGAACGCTCAGATCCCACCAGTTTTGATCGAAGGCGTAACGCGCCAGCCCTTCCTGCTCTGGTTTACTGCGGCTGGTGATTAAATTCGCCCATTCGCTGCGGGCGGTGTTATCCATATTCCAGTACATCAGTTCACGCACGCGCGCCATTTCCGGGCCCTGCACCAGCGCCTGATTCGCCGGGGCGGCTTTATCCACGCGCAAAGGATAATCTTCACCTAAACGCTGGGCGGCGATCATCGGATAAAAACCACGCTGTTGCATCAATGAATGAAGGATCTCTTTGGCTTCAGCTTCACGCCCCCGCTCAAGCAGCAAATCCGCCTGCCAGTAGCGCCATTCATCTTTTTCTTTGGCATCCATCGGCAGGCGCGCAAGCCAGGTATTCAGCCCCGCGCGATCGCCTGAGCCCAGCGCCATGCGCACGCGGCGCTCAATCAACGAGGTAGACTGCGAGCGCATGATCACATCGTCGCGCCAGCTGGCCTGCTCAGAGGTAATATCGTTGCCCATCAGACGCCAGGCTACGGTCTCTTTCAGCTCCTGGGCCCGATCCTCATTCAACTGCTGGGCCTGCACCAGAGATGGGATCATCAGGCGTGCGTTTTCCGCATCCTGACGTGCAATGCGGGTGAAGGCTACCGCAGCCGCCTGACGGGTAAAATCTGTTGCGCCAACGGTACGGGCAAAAGTAAGCACGGTATCAGGGTCGTTTTGCAGGCTGACAAGCGAGCTGGCAATGGTCTGGTAATCTGCTGGCATCTGACTTGCCAGGCTCGTCACCAGAGAGGTATTGCCTTCTTTCATCGCCAGGCGGATACGTTCCAGATACGCAAGGGGATCCTGCGTCCCGGATGAACGCCAGGCCGAGAACAGACGATCGCAGCTCGAAGGTAAATTCTTACCGCTCAGCCACAGTTCCTTTGCCCCGCTCCACGCGGCATCGGCTTGTCCGGTATTCCACTTCGCGTAGTAATAGTTACATTTTGATTCTGTCGTGCCCGGTGGTTCCGGGCTAAAAGCCAGCAATCCTCGCCAGTCTTCACGACGCGCCAGTTCGTTTACAAAGCGGGATTTCAGCGAGCGCGCCGGAGGTAAAGTTGGATTCGCCTGGATAAACCGGCTGACGGAGACCGCCGGCTCATTCATTAAATCATCGGTGAGCAGGCGATATTGCAAATAAGGATAGAGCGGATAATTCTGCAAACCGGGCAGCATCTGCTGCACCACATCCATTTGCCTGTTATCCCACGCCTGTTTGATTTGCGCATAACGGTTGCGTTGTTCGTCGAGCGAATCGGCCCGGGCCACACCGGCGAACGTTGCCAGGCAAACGCCTGCGGCCAGCATACGCCATACAACTTGACTGAATTGCCCCACAAGTTCTCCTCATATGTGTCAGGGCGGCATCGTGCCGCCGCGCAGACTGATGACAAACCTCATGGCTTGCGAAGTTCTGAAAGATGTCACCCAAAAAATGAACGGAAAAATCAATTTATTGATTTTCGGCGGATCAACCCCAAAGCAGGAAAAACCACGTTTTTACTGATTTGTCGGCAATCTCAGGGCGGCATCATGCCGCCACGTTATCTTCATGCTAACCAGGGGGAGCCGGATGCGCCACGCCAGATAAGGATATTTTGCCAATAAACGCCTTAAGCCCGTTTTGGCTAACACAACCGGCGTACCCTGCTGGGATTACCGGGTGAAAACGGCTACACTTCGCCATTGATATGAACCATCTTAAATCACGAAAAAGAGGCGAAGTCGCACTGTGGCTCAATTCGTTTATACCATGCATCGTGTCGGCAAAGTTGTTCCGCCGAAACGTCATATTCTGAAAAATATCTCGCTCAGTTTCTTCCCTGGCGCCAAGATCGGCGTGCTGGGTCTGAACGGTGCCGGTAAATCCACTCTGCTGCGCATAATGGCGGGCATTGATACGGAGATTGAAGGCGAAGCCCGTCCTCAGCCTGGTCTGAAAATTGGTTATCTGCCTCAGGAACCTAAGCTCAACCTGGAGCATACGGTTCGTGAGTCCGTTGAAGAAGCTGTTTCCGAGGTTGTTAACGCGCTGAAAGGTCTGGATGAAGTGTACGCGCTGTACGCCGAACCGGATGCTGACTTCGATAAGCTCGCCGCACAGCAGGGCAAGTTTGAAGAAACCATTCAGGCGCACGACGGCCATAACCTGAACGTTCAGCTTGAGCGCGCAGCCGACGCCCTGCGTCTGCCAGACTGGGATGCAAGAATCGAAAACCTGTCCGGTGGTGAGCGCCGTCGCGTGGCGCTGTGCCGCCTGCTGCTTGAAAAGCCAGACATGCTGCTGCTCGACGAACCAACCAACCACCTGGACGCCGAGTCCGTGGCCTGGCTGGAACGCTTCCTGCACGACTTCGAAGGCACCGTTGTGGCGATTACCCACGACCGTTACTTCCTCGACAACGTAGCGGGCTGGATCCTGGAGCTGGACCGCGGCGAAGGTATTCCGTGGGAAGGCAACTACTCTTCATGGCTTGAGCAAAAAGATCAGCGTCTGGCGCAGGAAGCCTCCCAGGAAGCGGCCCGCCGTAAATCCATTGAGAAAGAGCTGGAATGGGTCCGTCAGGGCGCGAAAGGCCGTCAGTCGAAAGGCAAAGCGCGTCTGGCTCGCTTTGAAGAGCTTAACAGCGCTGAATATCAGAAACGTAACGAAACCAACGAACTGTTTATCCCACCGGGTCCACGTCTGGGCGATAAAGTCGTTGAGGTTACCAATCTGCGTAAATCCTACGGCGACCGCCTGCTGATTGAAGATCTTTCCTTCTCCGTACCGAAAGGCGCGATCGTCGGCATCATCGGTCCGAACGGCGCGGGTAAATCTACCCTGTTCCGTATGATGTCCGGCCAGGAACAACCTGACAGCGGCACTATCGAACTGGGCGAAACCGTGAAGCTGGCTTCCGTCGATCAGTTCCGTGACGCGATGGACAACAGCAAAACCGTCTGGGAAGAAGTCTCCGGCGGCCAGGATATCATGCGTATCGGCAACACCGAGATGCCAAGCCGTGCTTACGTTGGCCGCTTTAACTTTAAAGGCGTTGACCAGGGTAAACGCGTCGGCGAGCTGTCCGGCGGTGAGCGCGGTCGTCTGCACCTGGCGAAGCTGCTACAGGTTGGCGGCAACATGCTGCTGCTCGATGAACCGACCAACGACCTGGATATCGAAACCCTGCGCGCGTTAGAAAACGCCCTGCTGGAGTTCCCGGGCTGCGCAATGGTTATCTCCCACGACCGCTGGTTCCTTGACCGTATCGCGACCCATATTCTGGATTACCAGGATGAAGGCAAAGTTGAATTCTTCGAAGGTAACTTTACCGAATACGAAGAGTACAAAAAACGTACCCTGGGTGCGGATGCGCTGGAGCCTAAGCGTATCAAGTACAAGCGTATTACTAAGTAATAAAAACGGGGCGCCTTGTGCGCCCCGTTTTTTTAAGCAAGCAGCCTTTATCCCTGCTCGCCAATCATATCCTTCACCAGCTCAACGCAGCGCAGGAAACGGGAATCGTAATCAGATTCTTCAACGTGAACGTAGCTGATATTGTTTTCTTCAAGCATTGATAGCAGAAGATCCTGGAAAGACTTTCTGTCCGTATCGCTGCCCAGGCTTCGCAGGCCGTCGGCTACCCACGGCGTATTGTTTTCCAGCAGGATAACCAAGTCGAAACGGTATTCATCAATCAGCGCCTGCACGAACGGATGTTCCCGCCCTTCATACTTTTTGCAGAACGCCTGGGTCGTGACAAAATCGGTATCGATAAAGGCCACTTTGTTAGCGTACTTCACCGCAAAATCCACGTACTGGGCGTGTCCGATAGCGATTTTGTCGTAGTCGGAATACTGGAGCGCCATCTCATCGCCGCCCAGATGCGAAAAGACATAATCCCGCCCGTACTCCCAGGCGCTGGTGGTATTGAAGATATTGGCGAGCTTATTCACCATCCATGACTTACCGCTTGATTCGCCACCCAAAATAGCCACGGTTCTGACAAAAAATGGTTTGACCTCTGTCGGAATATATTCCCAGTAGCGAAACGGGTTTTCGCGGATCTGCCCGCCGCTGATATTCATAAAGGTACGCTGCGGATCGATAAGCACCGTTTCAATGCCAAGCTGTTCCGTAAACCTCGGCGCATCGCTCTCTTCCGAAGTGTAGATTCGGTCGGCGTTGATGCCTTTGCTTTCCATAAACGCTTTAATACCGCGGCTCCAGACATCCCAGCCGTGCGGATACGGCTCCATGCCTTCTTCATTGAACGAATGGATGCGGATATTTTTCTGGTACTTGAACGTCTGTAACAGCCAGCGCAGGCGGTCTCCGGTGGTGGGCTGCTGGGACATGGCGCTGTCTTCAAACAGCAGGCGGTCGCGGGTTTCGTCATAGCCCATGATGATATGCAGCTCATCAACCTGGCTTGCAGCGCGCTGAATTAAGTAGATATGGCCGGTATGCAGCGGATAAAACTTCCCGAACACCACGCCCACTTTTTTCTCACGCCTTGGGAATTCCAGGCCAAGAAAACGGTGCAGCGCTTCCAGCTTCTGGGCGCTCGGGCTTTTGATTTTGGCATTCAGCAACTGGCTAAGATAGCCCTTGGTCATGCCGCAGGCTTCTGCGACCTGCTGTAGCGTAACGCTCTGCTGCCGAATAGCGGTCTTCAGATATTCGAAAGACGACATGCTGCCTGCCTCCTGCAAAATGGGCGAATAATCAATTATAAGTCGTCAAATACCGAGAGCGCATCCGCGAGTTTTTTCACGCCGAAGACCTGCATTCCTTCCGGTATTTTTTTCGGCACGTTAGCCTGCGGGACAATCGCACGCTTAAAGCCGTGTTTTGCCGCTTCTGAAATGCGCTCCTGGCCGCTCGGCACCGGACGGATTTCCCCTGCCAGCCCGACTTCGCCGAAGACCACTAAATCCTGCGGCAGCGCTCTGTTTCGCAGGCTGGAAACCATCGCCAGCAGCAATGCCAGATCGGCGCTGGTTTCGGTGACCTTCACGCCGCCTACTACGTTTACGAACACATCCTGATCCGCCATTTGCAGGCCGCCATGACGGTGCAGCACGGCAAGCAGAATAGCGAGACGGTTTTGCTCCAGGCCAACGGCAACGCGGCGTGGGTTGGACATCATTGACTGGTCCACCAGCGCCTGGATCTCTACCAGCAGCGGGCGCGTGCCTTCCCAGACGACCATGACCGAGCTTCCCGGCGTGATTTCATCGCCACGGCTTAAGAAGATGGCCGAAGGGTTGCTGACTTCGCGCAGACCCTGTTCCGTCATCGCAAACACGCCCAGCTCGTTGACCGCGCCAAAGCGGTTTTTGTGGCTGCGCAGCGTGCGGAAACGGGAATCGGCATCGCCATCTAACATCACCGAACAGTCGATACAGTGCTCAAGCACTTTTGGCCCGGCGAGCGAACCGTCTTTGGTTACGTGGCCGACCATAATAATCGCCACGCCGCGGGTCTTGGCAAAGCGCGTAAGGTAAGCGGCGGATTCGCGCACCTGCGCTACGCTACCCGGAGAAGACTGTACGTCCGCCATATGCATCACCTGGATGGAGTCGATAACCATCAGCTTCGGCGCTTCCTCTTCGGCAATCATGCAGATTTGCTCGATGCCGGTTTCCGAAAGCATATTCAGGTTAGCCGTTGGCAGACCCAGACGATGGGCGCGCATAGCGACCTGCTGCAAAGACTCTTCGCCGGTGACGTACAGCGTTTTCATCTGCGCGCTGAGTTTGCACAACGTTTGCAATAAGAGCGTCGATTTACCGGCGCCCGGGTTACCGCCAATCAGAATGGCGCTGCCCGGCACCACGCCGCCGCCCAGCACGCGGTCAAACTCTTTGAAGCCGGTTGAGAAACGTGGAAGCTCTTCCAGGCTGATATCAGAAAGTTTTTGTACCCGGCTTGCGCCCGCGCTGCCCGCATAGCCGGACAAACGCTCGTTGCGCGCAACGGTTGGCGAGGCGGCGATGCGCACTTCGGTGATGGTATTCCACGCATGACAGGCGCTGCACTGCCCCTGCCAGCGCGGATAATCCGCACCACATTCATTACAGACAAATGCGCGTTTTGGTGCTTTCGCCACCTTTTTACCTCCAGACTGATGACAAACCTCATGCTATTGCGGAAGGTCAGCGTGTCGAAAAAAATAAATAAACCAAATCAACGGGTTGATATCCGCCAGCTCAAGCACAAAGCGGGTAAAACCATGTTTTTCCTGCTTTGCAGCAGGCGACTACCGCTTAACGCTCTTCCTGAATCAGGCTGCCGGATAAAATACAGAAGACGCCCATCAAATCGGCATGGCGGATAGTCACTTCTGTCTTTTCATTAACCTTCGGCTTGGCATGGTAAGCAATACCCAGCCCGGCGGCCTGAATCATCGGTAAATCGTTAGCCCCATCGCCAATGGCAACGGTCTGCTCGACGGGAATGTCATATTTGATTGCCAGGCGCTTTAGCGTCTCGGCTTTAAACTGCGCATCGACAATCTGACCAACCACTTCGCCGGTCAGCCTACCGTCGCAGATTTCAAGTTCATTTGCCACTACGGCGGTGAGATGCAGTTTATCGCGCAGATATTCTGCAAAGAAGGTGAATCCGCCGGAGGCGATGGCAACTTTCCAGCCGAGAGACTCAAGCTTTAGCACCAGCGACATCAGGCCCGGCATCAACGGCAGCTCATCACGCACCTGGCATAAAATCGACGCGTCCGCCCCTTTCAGGGTGCCTACGCGCAGCTTCAGGCTGGCGGTAAAATCCAGCTCGCCGCGCATCGCTCGTTCGGTCACTTCAGACACCAGCTCACCCGTACCGGCGAGTTTAGCTATCTCATCGATACATTCGATTTGAATCGCGGTGGAGTCCATATCCATCACCAGCAGGCCCGGCGTGCGCAGGTGCGGAATTTTACCCAGCGGGGCGACGTCCAGCCCGGCATCATGAGCAAGCTTCGTCGCAACGGGCGTTAATGAACCCGCGAGGCGAATAACCTGATAATCTTCCACGCACCAGGCGGCCACGATAACCATCGCTGCGCCCAGTTTACGTTGATAGCGATTAAGACAGGCTTTATCGAGATTCCGGCCATACAGGAGCCAGCCGCTGCGGCCCGCCCGGTAATCCAGCGGCATGACTTCGTCACCGCTTAACGATAGCGGCAATCCAGGCCAGAGGGCAACGTCGTTGGGCAAGTCGCACCAGGTCAAACTATTTGGCATTACAGCTCCTGAAAAAAATTTAAGATACCCTTTAGCATTCGAATTCCAGCCAGGCGGCAAGGGAGTTTACCTGAGCAAGTGACTGGAATAAGTGAGTGCAGCCAACGCCTCTGCAATGTGAAGGATAAAGGGTATCCGGGACAAAAGAACGCATGAGGCTACCTTGTCCGGGCCGCTTCTGGCAACATTAAAGTAAGCAATTTTCCTGAGGCGCATTATGGCTCAAGCAAAAATGAAATTCAGGCTTCATCGTGCAGTGATTGTCCTTATCTGTCTTGCACTTTTGGTGGCGCTGATGCAGGGCGCATCATGGTTCAGCCAGGGACATCAACAGGCCCGTAACGTCCAGCTTGAAGAGCTGGCCCGCACGCTGGCACGGCAGGTCAGTTCCAGCCTGATTCCCTTGATGAAATCAGAAAACCCGGATGAAAAACGCATCAACGCAATACTGACTTTGCTCACCCGTGACAGCCGAATCCTGGATGCAGGCGTCTATAATGACGAAGGCGATCGGGTTTCCCGGGCTGGTGAAGGCATTGATGTGCGCGACCGCCTGGCATTAGATGGCAAAAAAGCAGGCAGCTATTTTAACCAGCAGATTGTCGAACCCATTATCGACAAAGACAGCCCCATCGGCTACCTGCGCATCACGCTTGATACCCATAGCCTGCCCACGGAAGCCAAACAGGTGGATAACACTACCAACCTTCTGCGCCTGATGATGCTGCTGGCGCTGGCGATTGGCATCGTTCTGACCCGCACGCTGTTGCAGGGCAAACGCACCCGCTGGCAGCAGTCACCCTTTCTTCTTACCGCCAATACCGAGGTGAAAGAAGATGAAGAAAAGGACGCCTGATATGACCGATTTACGCCTGCTTATTTCTGACTCGCACGATCCCTGGTTCAACCTGGCGGTGGAAGAGTGTATTTTCCGCCAGATGCCTGCCACACAGCGCGTGCTCTTTTTATGGCGCAATGCCGATACCGTGGTCATCGGCCGGGCGCAAAACCCGTGGAAAGAATGCAATACCCGGCGCATGGAAGAAGACAACGTGCGGCTGGCAAGGCGCAGCAGCGGCGGCGGCGCGGTGTTTCACGATCTGGGCAATACCTGCTTCACCTTTATGGCGGGAAAACCGGAATACGATAAAAGCGTGTCGACGGCTATTGTCGTCAACGCTCTGAATTCGCTGGGCATCAATGCCAGGGCGTCCGGACGAAACGATCTGGAAGTGTTAACCGCACAAGGCGCGCGCAAAGTTTCAGGCTCGGCCTATAAAGAGACAATGGATCGCGGCTTCCATCACGGCACGCTGCTGCTGAATGCAGACTTAAGCCGCCTGGCGAACTATCTTAATCCGGACCTTAAAAAACTCCAGGCAAAAGGCATCACCTCCGTCCGTGGCCGAGTTACCAACCTGAGCGACCTGCTGCCGGGCCTGACTTATGAAGATATTTTTGCGGCGGTACGCGAAGCCTTCTTTGACTACTACGGCGAGCGCGTTGCAGCCGAGCATATCTCGCCGGATGCCCTGCCAGATTTACCTGCCTTCGCCGAAACCTTTGCCCGCCAGAGCAGCTGGGAGTGGAATTTCGGCCAGGCGCCCGCCTTCAGTCATCTGCTGGAGCAACGCTTCACCTGGGGCGGTATCGAGCTGCATTTCGACGTTGAGAAAGGACATATTACCCGCGCGCAGCTTTTTACCGACAGTCTGAATCCCGCACCGCTCGAAGCGCTCGCCGCCCGCCTTCAGGGCTGCCTGTATCGTAGCGATATGCTGCAACAGCAGTGTGAAACGCTAATTGCTGACTTTCCGGAACAGGAAATGGAGCTGCGGGAAGTTAGCGCGTGGATTGTGCAAACCGTGCGTTAAGCAAGACGCTGGATATCTGCCTCAACGGCATCAAGCTGGCGTGCCATTTTCCCGCTCAGCTCACGAAACTCTTCGCTAATGCCTTGATTCTGGCCTGCTGCAAGCCAGAATTGACGGGCCAACGGCAACATTTCCTGCCAGATATCGCGCGGCACGGTGGGATCTATTTGCGGTGTGACGGCTTCTCTGCGCATGCTCCCGGCGCTGTTGGGAGCAAAAGCCATCGGCAACATGTCATAGACAGGGGCTAAACGAAGCGGCATATCGGAGAGAAAGAAAGAGAGATTTCCCGCATGCATATCGCTATTGGCAATCAGTCGGCCAAACGCCCAGACCTTTTGGACCAAACGCAGCGTTGAGGTTTCGATGACTTTTCGCGCCAGTAATTCAGCCATTGCCGCTGGCCAGTGCAGCGGCCCGCTTGCAAATTCACCCTGCACAGCTTCAAGAGAAACGATCCCCTGACGACCGCGCATGCCGGTACAGTCAAAGCGGATAACTTCCAGAAAGGCTTGTCCCTGTTGGTTCACCTGCACAAAAGCCCGGGAGGCTGTAACAGCAGCCTGATTTAATATGTTCAGCGCCAGCGCCTCGGCATGAAGCAAATCAGCCCAGCGCTGACTGTTTTCATTGTTTACCGGCGGGGTAAATTTAACGATGACGTGAACGGGACCCGCTTCAGTTTGCGCATAGCAGGTGAATTTTGGCTGCTCGCCACCCGCAGACGATCCCGCTATATCCCCGGCTAAAGCGCCGTTTGCCATTTCACCATAGGCAAAACGCTTGTCTGGCTCAGAAATTGCCTGCGGCGCCGGTGCTTCAAACCAGCGACGATAGCTTTCCTCGCCCACCAACCAGCCGCCCAGATTTTCCGGCACCTGCTGGGAAAGCGCCAGCAAAACGTCCCCTTCCTGCCATAGGCGGATATCTTCCGGCAGGCCTGACTGCTGCGCTAGCCGACGTCCCCATGTTCGCCCCAAAAAACCCTGCGGACGCAGATCGGTTAAATACCATGGCAACCCATCAAACCACTGCGCAGTACCGTTGTTCAGCATCACAAGACAGCTGCCCTGCGGCCAGATTGGATAGAGTTCGCCAAAACGCCACGCTTTTCCCTCATTGTCTATTTGCCACAAAGGAAACTGACGAATCTGGCGTACGGGTCTTATTAACGCATAGCGCGTCGCTCTGGCCTGCCCTGCTTTGATGACGTTGTGTTCAGCATTCACAAGACGTGAGAACGTCGCCTGGCTGACGCCCAAACGCTGACGCAGCGGGTTTGCAGGCCGTGGCCCGTGCAGCAGTAAATCCGTTAATGCGCTCATGTGAATAAATTCGTGAATAGATACTTGAATAGATTTATAGCGCTAAGCGGCTGAAGGGTAAAGCCGTGGGGAATAAAAACGGAAGGATGATGAATAGATAGCGAAAAGAAAAAAGGGCGCTTTATAGCGCCCTTCCGGATTACTCTTTGTCACCCAATAATACGGATTCAAGAGCGATCTTGATCATATCGGTGAAGGTGGTCTGGCGTTCCGCCGCGGTGGTTTGCTCATGGGTACGGATATGGTCGGATACGGTGCAGATGGTCAGGGCTTTCGCGCCGTATTCTGCTGCTACGCCGTAGATACCAGCCGCTTCCATTTCCACGCCCAGAATGCCGTATTTTTCCATCACGTCGAACATTTGTGGGTCCGGAGTATAGAAAAGATCGGCGGAGAAAATGTTGCCTACGCGAGCTTCAACGCCCAGCGCTTTAGCCGCATCAACCGCGTTACGGACCATATCGAAGTCCGCAATGGCCGCGAAATCGTGATCTTTGAAACGCAGGCGGTTCACTTTGGAATCGGTACATGCGCCCATGCCGATAACTACGTCACGCAGTTTCACGTCAGCACGAACCGCGCCGCAGGAACCCACACGAATGATTTTCTTCACGCCGAAATCGGTGATCAGCTCTTTGGTGTAGATAGAGCAGGATGGGATACCCATGCCGTGACCCATAACGGACACTTTACGGCCTTTATAAGTCCCGGTGTATCCCAACATGCCGCGCACGTTGTTCACTTCACGCACCTCTTCGAAGAACGTTTCAGCGATGTGTTTCGCGCGCAGCGGGTCGCCGGGCATCAGCACGACGTCTGCGAAATCACCCATCTGCGCGTTAATGTGTGGCGTTGCCATCTTTATATTCCTTGATTTGAAAAGGTTCAGTGCGGGCGGAAGCTATCCGCCCGACGAAATCACAGCATGTTTTTACCGTATTCCATGTCGGAAAGACCGAAGTATTTCGCTACGGTCTGGCCGATGTCCGCAAAGCTTTCACGGTGATCAAGGGAGCCGGCTTTCACTTTCTGGCCGTAAACCAGCACCGGGATATGCTCACGAGTGTGGTCGGTACCTTTCCAGGTTGGGTCGCATCCGTGGTCAGCGGTGAGGATTAAAATATCGTCCTCTTTGAGCAGGTTCATCAGTTCCGGCAGACGGCGGTCAAACAGTTCCAGACCGGCGGCATAGCCCGCTACGTCGCGGCGGTGGCCCCATGAAGAGTCGAAATCAACGAAGTTGGTAAACACAATAGTGTCGTCGCCTGCTTCTTTCATCTCTTTGATGGTGGCATCAAATAGCGCATCCAGGCCGGTCGCTTTCACTTTTTTAGTGATACCTACGTGCGCATAGATATCTGCGATTTTACCCACGGAAACCACCTGGCCGTTTTTCTCTTCGACCAGTTTTTTCAGCACGGTTGGCGCTGGCGGCTCAACGGCCAGGTCGTGACGGTTACCGGTACGCTGGAAGTTACCCGGTTTGTCGCCGATAAACGGACGAGCGATAACGCGACCGATGTTGTAGCCGCCTTCGGTCAACTCAACACGCGCGATCTCGCACAGTTCGTAGAGTTTATCCAGGCCGTAAGTTTCCTCATGGCAGGCAATCTGGAACACGGAGTCCGCGGAGGTGTAGAAAATCGGCTTACCGGTTTTCATATGCTCTTCGCCCAGCTCGTCCAGAATCACGGTCCCGGAAGAGTGGCAGTTGCCCAGGTAGCCTGGCAGATTCGCGCGCTCGACCAGTTTATCCAGCAGTTCCTGCGGGAAACTGTTTTGCGTATCAGAGAAGTAGCCCCAGTCGAACAGCACAGGCACGCCTGCGATTTCCCAGTGACCGGACGGGGTGTCTTTACCGGATGAAAGCTCGTGAGCCCAGCCGTAAGCGCCAATCACTTCGGCGTCGCCGTCCATACCCGCCGCAACTTTACCAGTCGAGCCTTCATGGGCTTTCACCAGCCCCAGGCGAGTCAGATTTGGCAGGGTCAGCGGGCCTTTACGGCCGTTATCCGCTTCACCCTTTGCGCAGGCCTCGGCAATGTGGCCTAACGTATCAGCACCGACGTCGCCGAAGCGGTCAGCGTCTTCTGTAGCACCGATGCCGAAGGAGTCCAGCACCATAATAAATGCACGTTTCATATGTTCTCCATATCTTGTGCGCTATAAAAAAGCGATCGGATCAGTATACCGTTATTCGGTGATTCGGCGATAGACCGTCGGCGTTTCCTGCGGCGCTTTATCGTCAAGCGTAATTGCCGCTTTCACCGCCTTCGCCGCTTCCTGCCAGCTTGATTCATCTTTAGCGTGAATAACGGCCAGCGGGCGCGAGGCGTCAACGGCGTCGCCCAGGCGAGCCATATCGGTGAAGCCCACGCTGTAGTCGATTGTGTCGGAAGCCTGACGGCGGCCGCCGCCCATCGAAACTACGGCCATGCCCAGCGCCCGGGTATCCATTTCGCTCACAAAACCGGTGCGGTCAGCGTAAACCGCTTTGCTCAGAACGGCGGTTGGCAGGTATTTCGCATAGTTTTCAACGAAGTCAGCCGGGCCTTTTTGCGCCGCAACCATGCGGCCAAACACTTCCGCCGCTTTGCCGTTGTCCAGCACGGCCTGAAGCTTAGCGCGCGCTTCCGCTTCGTCTTTGGCAAGTTTGCCGGAAAGCAGCATTTCCACGCAAAGCGCCATGGTCACTTCCAGCAGGCGCGGATTACGGTATTCGCCGGTGAGGAATTGCACCGCTTCGCGCACTTCAACCGCGTTACCCGCGCTGGAAGCCAGCACCTGGTTCATGTCGGTCAGCAGCGCGGTGGTTTTGACGCCAGCGCCGTTGGCAACCCCAACAATCGCTTCCGCCAGCTCGGCAGACAGCTCGTAAGTTGGCATAAATGCGCCGCTGCCCACTTTTACGTCCATTACCAGCGCGTCCAGCCCTTCGGCCAGTTTCTTCGCCAGAATAGAACCGGTGATAAGCGGAATAGAATCTACGGTTGCGGTAATGTCACGCGTGGCGTAGAAGCGTTTATCCGCAGGGGCCAGCGAGTTGGTCTGGCCGATAATCGCCACGCCGACATTTTTAATGATGTCGCGGAAACGGTTATCGTCCGGGAAAATATCAAAGCCCGGGATCGCTTCGAGTTTATCGAGCGTGCCGCCGGTGTGGCCAAGCCCACGACCAGAGATCATCGGGATATAACCGCCGCACGCCGCCACCATCGGGCCGAGCATCAGTGAAGTCACATCACCTACGCCGCCGGTGGAATGCTTATCCACAATAGGGCCGTTGAGATTAAGGCGTTTCCAGTCCAGAACGCTACCTGAATCTCGCATCGCCATCGTCAGCGACACGCGTTCCGGCATGGTCATATCATGGAAGAAGATGGTCATCGCCAGCGCGGCAATCTGTCCTTCGGAAACGGTATTGTCGCGAATGCCGTTAATAAAGAAACGAATCTCTTTGTCGCTTAACGGCAGGCCATCACGTTTTTTACGAATAATTTCTTGAGCGAGAAACAAGGTAACCCCCTGAGTTAATCAGGTAAATGCGGCGGTGAACCCGCCGCCGGAGAGATTAGTAGCTGCTGGCGCTTTTGCCGTCGCCGTGGCCCAGCGCTTTTAACAGGCTGGCAAGCAGGCTGGATGCGCCAAAACGGTAGTGACGGGAGTCAGCCCAGTCAGCGCCAAAGAGGTCATCAGCGATGGACAGGAACAGCGCTGCATCTTCTGCGCTACGCACGCCGCCCGCAGGTTTGAAGCCAACGGTTTTTTCCACGCCCATATCACGAATAACTTCCATCATGATGCGCGCGCTTTCTGGCGTCGCATTCACCGGCACTTTACCGGTAGACGTTTTGATGAAATCGGCACCCGCTTTGATAGATATTTCAGAGGCTTTACGAATAAGCCGCTCCTCTTTCAGCTCACCGGTTTCGATGATGACTTTCAGCCACACGTTCGCCGCGGCACAGGCTTCTTTACAGGCTTTAACCAGGTCAAAACCAACCTGCTCATTGCCGGCAATCAGCGCGCGATATGGGAACACAACGTCCACTTCGTCTGCGCCATAAGCGATAGCAGCACGGGTTTCGGCCAGGGCGATGTCGATATCGTCGTTGCCGTGCGGGAAGTTGGTGACGGTGGCGATACGGATATCCGGCGTGCCCTGCTCTTTAAGAGTTTTACGCGCAAGCGGAATAAAACGCGGGTAGATGCAAATCGCTGCGGTGTTGCCTACTGCGGTTTTCGCCTGATGGCACAGCGCGATGACTTTTTCATTAGTGTCATCATCGTTCAGGGTGGTCAGGTCCATCAGTTTCAGCGCGCGCAGGCTGCTTGCAGTTAAATCGGTCATAACGTTCTCCAACAGAAGATACAGAAGTCTCGGGCTTGCGAAACTCAACACGTTGGAGCGGACTTGGTTCCATGAAGAGGAGAGGCAACCCGGGTCGCCATCACGTTGAGATCCTTCTCACCGCACATTGCCGGTAGCAATGTTATAATTCTAACACTCACTACCACGGCAATTTGTGTATTGCTTCACAAAAGCCAAAGGCGGAATTACATACTTTCCATAGTATAAGTGATTTAACAGACAAAATAACCTGATAAAATGCCTGGTCAGCGCGGGAAATGGCTGGCAAAGCGCCAGCCACCGCTTTCCGCGTAATGTTATAATTCTAACATTACCGCTGAATTGCTACAGCGCGAGGAAGACGCCTGCGATAGTTGCGCTCATCAGGTTCGAGAGCGTCCCTGCCGCCACCGCCTTCAGGCCAAGCTGGGCAATATCGTGACGACGGTTTGGCGCCATGCTGCCGAGGCCGCCTATCAGAATCGCTATAGAAGAAAGGTTAGCAAACCCACACAGTGCGAAGGAAATAATTGCTTTCGTGTGGTCAGAAAGCACCTGCAATCCAGCAGCCGCAACGGTCGCATCATCTTTAAGGTATTCGCCGAAGTTCAGGTAAGCCACGAATTCGTTGATGATAAGCTTCTGCCCGATAAACGAACCGGCCACATTCGCTTCGCTCCACGGCACGCCGACAATCCACGCCAGCGGCGAGAATACCCAGCCCAGGATCAGCTCCATTGAAAGCTGCGGATAGTTAAACCAGCCGCCAACACCGGAGAGCATGCCGTTGAGCAATGCGATCAGGGCCACAAACGCCAGTAGCATTGCACCCACGTTCAGCGCAAGCTGCATACCAGACGCGGCGCCGGAGGCGGCGGCATCCAGCACGTTTGCCGGGCGATCCGGATCGTTTTTCATCGATTCCAGGTCAGGCGCATCATTCGGCACTTCGGTTTCCGGCAGGATCAGTTTGGCGAACAGCAGGCCGCCAGGCGCTGCCATAAACGACGCGGCAATCAGATATTCCAGCGGCACGCCCATTTGCGCATACCCTGCCAGCACGGAACCGGCAACGGACGCCAGACCGCCGCACATTACCGCGAACAGCTCGGAACGGGTCATGGTTGCGATGTAAGGACGAACCACCAGCGGCGCTTCGGTTTGTCCAACGAAAATATTCGCCGTGGCTGAAAGGGATTCAGTACGGGAAGTCTTCAGCATCTTACGCAGGCCGCCACCCAGAATACGGATAACAAGCTGCATAATGCCGAGGTAATAAAGCACGGCAATTAGCGAGGAGAAGAAGACGATAATCGGCAATACGCGCAGCGCGAATACAAAGCCGCCGCCGCCGAACACTTCGAACATTTTATCTGAAACCAGCCCGCCGAACAGGAACGAGATCCCCGCATTGCCGTAGGCAATCACGTTTGCGACTCCTTCTGACATAGCGAGCAATACTTTGCGTCCGACCGGGACATAAAGAATTAACGCGCCAATGCCGACCTGAATCAGCCACGCGCCCAGCACGGTACGTAAATTAATAGCTTTGCGGTTACTGGAGAGTAAAACGGCGATCAGCAGCAGTACTATCATGCCGACCAGTCCCATGAGGATTTGCATACATTTTCCCTGTGTATTTATATAGAAACAGAAAAGCGCAACGGCTTTCGCCCAACGCGCGGATTATAGCCGTAGGTGTCGGACAAACTGCTATCGCTATCACTTAGTTCTACAAATTCAGAGAAACGTTTATCTTATAAAGCGATGCACATCACATTATTTTATTATGTCATTACCAGCGGAATAATTTGTTTGCGTTGTAAATCAACGCGCTGGCAATCTCTTGCGCGGGTTCCGGGCGAAGCTCACACAGCGTTCTGAAGACATCTGCAACGCGTTCCGGGCGGTTTGGCCGCCCCTGCGAGCCGTTAAGCGGCATATCCGGCGCATCCGTTTCCAGCAGCAATGAAGAAAGAGGAAGGCGCGCTATGACATCGCGGGTTTTGCTGGCCCGGGGATAAGTGATGGTGCCCCCAACGCCAAGGAAATATCCCAGCTCGACAAACCGCTCGGCCTGTTGCAGGCTGCCGGCAAACGCGTGTACTACGCCGGTGCGCGGTAAATCGTGGCGTTTAAGATGCATGGCCAGTTTGTCATGGGTGCGGCGTGAATGAAGGATCACCGGCAGCGCGTAGCGCTTCGCCAGTTTAAGCTGCGCATCAAGAAGCGCTTCTTGTCGCGCAAACATTGGATCGTTCATATAGAGATCGAGGCCGATCTCGCCGATCGCCACCAGTTTATCCGCACGCTGCTTGAGATGATGTTCCAGCAAGGCCAGGGAAGCGTCCTGATGCTTATAAATAACAATCGGATGCAGGCCAATCGCGGCATACAGGACAGAATGCTGTTCCGCCAGCGCCAGCACGGTAGCAAAGCGCTCCGCTTCGATCGCCGGGACGATAATTTTCTCCACGCCCGCCTGCTGCGCTAATGCGAGGCTATCGGTTTCATTGCCGGTAAAGGGCGCAAAATCAAAGTGGCAGTGCGTATCGTAAAATTTAGCCATCACGCCGTGTCCTCATTATTAAAAGAGGCATCGTTGGCTTCCGGCGCTTCCACCACGGTTTTGATCAAAGGTTCATTAGCCACGACCGCAGGCGGCACAACCAGCGGCCCGGGCGTAATAATACCTGGACGGTGGCGTTTGATTGGCGGCTTCGCCACCAGCTGTCTGCCAATCGTGGCGAGGAAGTAGCGCCCGCACAGGCGTCCCGTTTTGTAGTCGGCATTCAGCGACGGCAGACGGCTGCCCAGCGCAATGCTCATCAGCGGCTTAGGGGGATAAATTTCAAAGATGCGCAGCTTACCCGGCGGTTTTTCAATAAAGCCCTGAATATCGCGGTAACTTGCCTCATGATGCTGCACAAGGTTGAGTAACGGTTGCAGACTGCTGTCGCCCAGCCAGCGTTCCATGCGCTTAAACCACTCCGGCGTGTAATACATTTGCGAAGGAACGGTGCGGATCACCACCAGCGTATCGGCGCCGAGGCGCGCGGCTTCGCGAACCGGAATAGCGTCGCTTATGCCACCATCCTGATAGCTAATCCCTTCGATATCCACGCCGGTACGATAAAATCCTGGAATAGCGCTTGAAGCCTTGATGATGTTCAGCCACGTATCGCTGGTCGGCGAGAAGTAGCCCGGCGAATAGTCATCGCTGCGGCACGCGCACATATAAAACCGTTTACCCGTCTCGAAAAGCTGGTCTGCATGGGACATAGAGAGCGGAAGTTTTGCGGCCGTTGATTCAACAAGCCAGTCGAGGTCAATCAGGTTTCCGCCGCGCACAAAGCGCAGCGGATCGAAGAAGTCGCGGGTTGTCGTAAAGCGAGTAATCACGCGTCGCGCGTAGCCCGGTTGATTACAAACGTAAGCTGAAAGGTTTTGCGCGCCGGCCGAAGTGCCCAGGAACAGATCGAAAGGGTTAAATTCGGCGCGCATGAATTCGTCCAGCACCCCGGCGGTGAAAATCCCGCGCTGTCCGCCACCTTCGCAAATAATAGCGAGTTTACCGGGATGAAACGGTTTAACGGCAAGCGGCGCAATGTTGCCAAGCGTTACGGGTATACGTTGTCCCACACTGCTTTCCTGAAGCTAAGTTATTTTTGTCGGCTATCCACCCAAAGCGGGGGATTACAAACGCGAGAGCCAGTCATAAATGACTGGCTCTGGGGTCGGTCTCTTACTGTTATAGCACGCTATGGACGTCTACGGCCCATAAACAGGCTGACCAGGAACAGAATAATACCTACCACGAAGACGATTTTTGCAGCACCCGCTGCGGTACCAGCCAGGCCACCAAAGCCTAAAGCTGCTGCAATCAACGCGATAACCAGAAAAATAATGCCCCAACGAAACATAAGCCTCTCCTTAACCATAGTGAACTCGAATCGCTTCTTAATGAGTGCCTTCAGGCTGCTCACTGGCGATATATGAGTAGCGGTAGTGCTGACTGATTCCCCCGGCCAACCCGGAGGAATGAGTTTCGGTATGCTGCAATTACTGAACTTTCAGGTCGTTCTTAACGCTTTTCACGCCGTCTACGGCTTTAGCGATGCTTTCTGCACGTTCAGATTGAGCATTGTTCTTCACGTGCCCTGAAAGCTGGACGACGCCGTCGGTGGTTTCCACTTTGACATTGCGTGACGGAACGATGTCATCTGCTAATAGTTTAGCCTTGATTTCGCTGGTGGTGGCAGCATCACCGGCATAACCGCTTACCGATTTCTCTTTCCCATCACGCACGTGAAGCTTATCGCTTACGGAGGAGACGCCTTTAACGCCTTTAGCAACGGATACCGCTTGCTCCGCCTGAGCCTGGCTTTCAACAAAACCGCTCAGCGTCACAACTTTTTTATCGGTTTTCACCGAGATATCGGTGCTTTTAATATTTTCATCGTCCACCAGCGCGGCTTTTACTTTCGCGGTGATGGAGCTATCGTCCATGAAATTACCGACTTTATTCATAGAGCTATCGATTTTTTCCCCTGCGGAGTGAGCCGTTGATTCAGTCTTGTTCAGCATGGTGTCTTCCGCAAGGGCAGAACCGCTTGCCAGAACCGAACCCAGAACCACCGCCAGCAGAGTTTTCGAAATCTTAGTCGTAGTCATCGATTTATTCCTGTAAGTTTGCGCAGAATTTGAGCGCCGGGCCACAACGTGGCAGCTTTGCTGAAAAGGCAAAAGCCTAAGCTTGCTCTCAGTCTGTGACTTCCGTGATAACCAAAGCTAATGGCTGTTCGCCCTGTCCGATATCACGCCCTTCATGAGTTAAAGCAGTTATTAATATTGCGATAACAAGTTTTCACTTAAAAACATCCCGTAAATCCGTGAATGAATGGGATATTTATCCGTTCGCGTTGTCATTACTTTGTTAAATATAGATCACAATCGCAAAATTGCATGGTGGCGGCGGTTGAAAAATGGGCGAATGCAGAGGAATAACAGGAAATTAAGAACAATCCGTAAGGGGTTAAAAAGACAGGAAAAGTAGCAGGACACGGCGGCTGCCGCGCCCTGCGAGGGGATTAATGCTCGCGGGTTTTACGGAACACCACATCCGGATAACGATCCTGCGTCAGGTTAAGGTTAACCATGGTTGGCGCGATATACGCCAGGTTATCCCCGCCATCGAGCGCCAGCTGTACTTCGTTTTTACGCTTGAACTCTTCAAACTTTTTCACGTCGGTGCTTTCTACCCAGCGGGCCGTCGATACGTTAACGGATTCGTAAATCGCCTCAACGTTATATTCGCTTTTAAGCCTTGCAACCACCACGTCAAACTGCAGCACGCCCACCGCACCCACAATAAGGTCGTTGTTGGTAATGGGACGGAACACCTGCACCGCGCCTTCTTCAGAAAGCTGGACCAGGCCTTTAAGCAGCTGCTTCTGCTTGAGCGGATCGCGCAGGCGAATGCGGCGGAACAGTTCCGGTGCGAAGTTCGGAATACCGGTGAACTTCATCATTTCGCCCTGGGTAAAGGTGTCTCCAATCTGAATGGTGCCGTGGTTGTGCAGGCCGATGATGTCGCCCGGGTACGCTTCTTCAACGTGCGAACGGTCGCCGGCCATAAAGGTCAGCGCATCGGAAATCACCACGTCTTTGCCGGTACGCACCTGGCGCAGCTTCATGCCCTTTTCATATTTACCGGAAACCACGCGCATAAAGGCTACGCGGTCGCGATGTTTCGGATCCATATTGGCCTGAATCTTAAACACGAAACCGGTAAATTTATCTTCCGCTGCTTCCACTTCACGGGTGTCGGTTTTACGCGACATTGGCGCAGGCGCCCACTCAACAAGGCCATCAAGCATATGGTCAACGCCGAAGTTGCCCAGCGCGGTACCGAAGAAGACCGGCGTCAGCTCCCCTTCAAGGAACAGGTCACGATCGAACTCGTGAGACGCGCCCTGCACCAGCTCCAGCTCATCGCGAAGCTGCGCGGCCAGCTCTTCACCCACGGCGACATCAAGCTCGGGATTATCCAGCCCTTTAACGATGCGTACTTCCTGAATGGTATGGCCTTTACCGGTCTGGTAGAGATAGGTTTCGTCTTTATATAAGTGATAAACGCCTTTGAACAGCTTGCCGCAGCCGATAGGCCAGGTGATCGGCGAACAGGCGATTTTCAACTCGCGCTCGACTTCGTCCAGCACTTCCATCGGATCACGGATATCGCGGTCCAGTTTGTTCATAAAGGTGAGGATCGGCGTATCGCGCAGACGGGTCACTTCCATCAGTTTACGCGTCCTGTCTTCAACGCCTTTCGCAGCATCGATAACCATCAGGCAGCAGTCCACCGCCGTCAGCGTGCGGTAGGTATCTTCGGAGAAGTCTTCATGCCCCGGAGTATCAAGCAGGTTGACCAGGCTGTCGCGATAAGGGAACTGCATAACGGAAGTGGTGATGGAAATGCCGCGCTGTTTTTCCATCTCCATCCAGTCGGATTTTGCATGCTGGCTGGAGCCGCGGCCTTTTACGGTGCCGGCGGTCTGGATCGCCTGTCCGAACAGCAGCACTTTTTCAGTGATAGTTGTTTTACCGGCATCCGGGTGGGAAATGATCGCAAAGGTGCGGCGTTTCGACACCTCTTGCAGATAAGGAGACAAAGTCATAATTCTATCTTCTGTGAATGCGCGCGGCCCTGGGCCACGCGGCTAGTGAACGTATTCTGGCGGTTATTTTACCCATCAGTACGGGTTTAACAATCAACAATCATTCGAAGGATGACAAACTTTATACGATTGCGAACCGAGAAGATCTCACTGGAATATTAACAAGGAAAATCAACGCATTGACTTTCATCTGCTCTTTAACAAAAAGGGAAAACCATGTTTTTCCCTGTTTTGTTAATAACCTCAATCATGGCTTACACAACAGTTGCTCCAGCTCACTGAGTGAGGTGACCTGCCACGTCGGATGAATGCCTTCCGGCAGGCTGCGTCCGTGGGCATTTAACCAGCAGGTCGCAAGACCGGCGTTCATCCCGCCCAGAATGTCCGATTCAGCAGTATCGCCCACCATCATCACGCGATCGCGCGGCGGGTTGCCCATTTGCTCGACAGCATAATCGAAAATTCTGCGGTCCGGTTTGGCGATGCCGACCTGCTCGGAAATCACCAGCAGATCGAAAAAGTCCCGCAGGCCGGTACGCTCCAGGCGAATTTGCTGTAGCGCAGTAAAGCCGTTGGTAATGATGCCGAGCTTAACCTTGCCTTTAAGCGCGTCGAGAAGCGAGATGGCGCCCGGCAGCGGCGCGCAGATTTCAGCCATCGCATTTAAAAACGCGGCGTTCAAATCGCCTGCGGGTACGCTCAGCCTGTCAGACCAGCCCTGAAAACGCTGGTGCTGAAGCTGCAGGGCATTGATAGCGCCGTTCTGGTAATCCACCCATAAAGGTTTATTAATTGCCTGGTAATCCTGGAAATCTTCAGCGGTGAACGTCACGCTATAGTCGAGAAACATCCGCTGTAAGCCGCCGAAAGCGTCAAAGGTAAATAACGTTTCGTCGGCATCAAATAAAATCCAGTCCCAGTTCATCAATACACCTTTTATCAATTGCTACCCTGAATAATCCGGGTATTTTAGCCCAGCGGTAACGCCATGATAATGGCGTCTTCCCTGCCCTCTTTCGTCGGGTAGTAGTTGCGGCGAATCGTCGCCTCGTTAAAGCCCAGGCTCTCGTAAAGCGCGATAGCCGCACTATTCGAGGCGCGCACTTCAAGCCACAGGGTGAAGACTTCTCGCTTTTCCAGCTCGCTGATTAAATATTCCAGCAGCTGGCGGCCTAATCCTTTGCGTTGATAAGCGGGATCGACCGCAATATTGAATAATGTGGCCTCGTCGAGGACAACCTGCGTCACGGCAAATGCGGCCATCTCGCCATCGACATCAAGCCGCAAATTGAAATAGCGTTCGCCCTGATTGCTGGCAAAGGTTTTTTCGCTCCATGGAAAGGCATGGCTGCGCTGCTCGATGGCGTAAGCCGCCGCTAAATCACTCGGCTTCAGGGAATAGATCGTGTTCATGTTCGCAAATTTGCTGCCACAGCGCCTGTCGCGCATTGCCATTGTGATAAAGCTCGTCTAAAGCGGGGGTCGTCAACTGCGTGCCGGGAAGGGGCAGCGGTTCATCAACGCCCAGCCGCCAGCTGTTGCAGCGGGTATC
This sequence comes from Cedecea colo, assembly GCF_011808225.1. Lineage (GTDB taxonomy): Bacteria > Pseudomonadota > Gammaproteobacteria > Enterobacterales > Enterobacteriaceae > Dryocola > Dryocola colo. The sequence goes on from NZ_SOYS01000004.1 coordinate 243,217, forward strand.
GGCTGGCAGCATCGCCGCGCGATCCGGCGTGAGCTGCAATACCTGCTGCGGCGTCAGCGCCAGGCTGCGCAGCACGTCGTTGACCAGCGGGTCGTCCAGTGCCGGAAGCGTTTCCGCCACCATAACCAGCCGGGTATCTGCCGACAGCGAAACGGCAATTTCGCCCTGCAACACCAACGGTCGCCGCAGCTCCCACTGGGTGATCCCCAGTTGCCCTAACAGCCAGTCGCGTCGCAAGCTCATAGCGAAACCTTTGCAGAGTGCCAATTGGGGCGCAAATATAGCAAATACATCGAATGCGCGCCATTAAACCTCTTTCTACACTCATTAGCTGGAATCGCAGCAAGGCGAGCAGGAAGCCTATCCCGATGAGCTTACTCCTGGATAAGTGATTCGGGTAAGCGAGTGCAGTTAACGCCGCTGCAACTTCAGGTAAGACGTGTATAATCGCCGCTCTGTTTAAAAGGAGTGTTCTGATGTCTGCGTTAACCCCGGCAAGCGAAGTGCTGCTGCGCCACAGCGATGATTTTACCGAGAGCCGCGTACTGTTTGCCGGTGACTTACAAGACGATTTACCCGCCCGTTTTGAGACCGCGGCAAGCCGCGTCCACACCCAGCAGTTCCATCACTGGCAGGCACTAAGCGCCCAGATGGGCGAAAACGCGCAGTATGGCCTGGTTGCGGGTGCCGACACCATTAGCGACAGCAATACGCTGATTTACTACTGGCCGAAGAACAAGCCGGAAGCACACTTCCAGTTGATGAATATCCTCTCCCTGCTGCCGGTTGGCTGCGATGTGTTCGTCGTGGGCGAAAACCGTAGCGGCGTGCGAAGCGCCGAGCAAATGCTTGAAGATTATTGCCCGTTGACCAAAATCGACAGCGCGCGTCGTTGCGGCCTGTATCATGGCCGACTCGAAACGCAGCCGCAGTTCGATGAACACGCCTGGTGGGATGAATATCCACACGAAGGCATGACGGTGAAAACCCTGCCGGGCGTCTTTAGCCGCGACGGGCTGGATACCGGCAGCAAGCTGCTGCTTTCCACGCTGACGCCGCACACCAAAGGTAAAGTGCTGGACGTTGGCTGCGGCGCGGGCGTGCTCGCCATTACGCTCGCAAGCCATTCTCCAAAAGTTCGCCTGACGCTATGCGACGTTAGCGCCCCGGCAGTGGAGGCCAGTCGCGCAACGCTTGCTGCGAACGGGATTGAAGGTGAAGTCATCGCCAGCAACGTCTATTCCGAAATTAATGGCCGTTTCGACATGATTATCTCCAACCCGCCGTTCCACGACGGGATGCAAACCAGCCTGGATGCCGCCCACCAGCTAATTCGCGGTGCGGTACGCCACCTGAGCACGGGCGGTGAGCTAAGAATCGTCGCCAACGCCTTCCTGGCCTATCCGAACATCCTCGACGAAGCTTTTGGCAACCATGAAGTGATCGCCCAGACGGGTCGCTTTAAGGTTTACCGTGCGGTCCTGGGGCGCGGCGCTAAAAAGCGCTGATACCACAGCGGCGCCGCTTTTTGCAGCAATTGCGGAAGCTGCGCCAAATTAACTGTTGACGAAGTCCAGAAAACATCTAGAATGCGCCTCCGTGGTTGTGATACTTCGGTATTACAGGTATGCGAAGGTGGCGGAATTGGTAGACGCGCTAGCTTCAGGTGTTAGTGTTCTTACGGACGTGAGGGTTCAAGTCCCTCTCTTCGCACCACCAACAACCACGCAAGATATCGTTCGCACTGCGCGAAGGTGGCGGAATGGGTAGACGCGCTAGCTTCAGGTGTTAGTGTTCTTACGGACGTGAGGGTTCAAGTCCCTCTCTTCGCACCAATGCGAAGGCGATATCAAAAATACCAGTGCGAAGGTGGCGGAATTGGTAGACGCGCTAGCTTCAGGTGTTAGTGTCCTAACGGACGTGAGGGTTCAAGTCCCTCTCTTCGCACCACTTCTTTGTTGTTTCCCAGAAGTTTTTCAGTCCTTCCTCGGTTTTTTCCTGCATCTTTTATCCCATTCCCGTATTCAGCATCACCAACGCAAGCCCGCTGGCAAAAACAATCCCTGATGGTAACAGCACATAATGCCGTAGCCGCCTGTGGAACAGCATTGTTGTAGACGCGACTAATCCCAGCACCATCAACGCTCGCCACTGGCTAAAGGACAAATCCATATACACCAGTCCCGCGACGATCGGACCCGGCACGAGCGCTCCCCAGACGCTTTCAAGCTGTCGTTGCAACATATTGGCTATTCCATCAATTGGTAATGATAACCAATATCATATGATAGACTTTCTCAGTTGTCAGCCTCCACGGCAACGTTTTCAGGCTGAACCTGAGCCTTGCGCAACATCAGATGACAGGTATTCATGAAAGTGATAGATTTAACAGCAACGTTAATAAAATTTACTCGTACAAAACAAATAACGTCAATCATCTATCCGCAAACGTAACGTTAAAGCAATGCAAATTCGCATCTCCCACATCCGACCGAAAGAATTAATTTAGCTATGAGCGCAAAGACCTGGCGGGCATTAATTAAAGAAAAGCATCAGCTCTCTTTACGTTTATTTCTATTACTGAACGCAATATCTGCCTGTTTCAACATCGCGAGCCCGACCCATCACGCCATAACTATCACCGTACCCGTCATTCTGGTACTGCTATCCAGCACCGCTCTTTTGCTCTGGCAAGCGCTTGATAAAAAAAGATTAATCAGCATTAATTTAGTGTCGCTGTTACTGGGCGTATTATGGGCCTGGCATATCGTCATTAAAAATAGCGACGTTCCCAATAACGATGCCTCGTTTTTAATAATCGTTCTGCTGACTATCCTGTTTATTGGTTCTATCTCTTTTATCAATAACTTACGGGCGTTCACCCTACATTGCCTGCCGGTTACTTTAACCGTTCTGTGGCTCGATCAGGGCGAGCACTGGCTGCGCGTGCTTTACTCTATCGCACTCCCCGGCATCGGCATCACCATCCAACATATCATTCAGCGACGTAATGATAAGTTCACTCAACGGCTGATGGACAAGCTGCTGAAAGAGAAAAAGACGCTGAGCGACCTGAGCATGGTCGACCCGCTTACGGGCCTGTACAATCGCCGTGGCTTTCAAAACCGTCTTGAGAATGTCCTGGCGGCCGGCAGCGGCAACCACTATGTGCTGCTGCTTGATATCGATCATTTCAAAGCTTACAACGATAACTACGGTCACAGCATGGGCGACCAGGCGTTAATTCGCGTTTCTGCTGCCGTCCGCGATGCGGTACGCTCACGGGACATCGTCACGCGCTACGGCGGCGAAGAGTTTATGGTTCTGCTGACTAATATTGAAGCTAACATCGCCCTGCAAACCGCTGAGCGCATCCGGCAACGTGTTTACGATTTGAAGATCCTACATCTGTTTAACGAACAGGTAGCCACCAATGTCACTATCAGTATTGGCCTTGCGCCACTCAAAGATGACGGCATAGAAGAAGCCTTAAGGCTGGCTGATAAGGCGCTTTACCGCGCCAAGAACCAGGGGCGTAATAGCATCCTCACCAGCGACGCACTACAGGCGGCGTAAATAACGCCGCTCTTTTGCAGAAATCCCCTTCAGCGCGCACATTTTCAGCTTGCTAACGGCCTTGCCTATAGTTAGGATTGGCAATCATTATCATTTAGATTACCGGTCGTATCAGGCGATGGCGTTTCAGTCCCAACAGTTTATCGATGACACTGCATGGCAGACGCCTTTTCGGCGCGCTGAGCCATCGCTTGCGGACGAATTGCGCGACCACTTCACGTCGCATCGCGCCTGGTTTAACGATACCGTTAAGCTCAATGAACCTGCGCCTGATAAAGCGCTGACCTTCTATCAGTGAGCTCAGCCAGCAACCTTAACCTCTCTGATGGCCTGCTATGCCGATCACATCTATCTCAACCAGCCCGGATTGCCGCGCGAAGGCAAGCCGCTGAAGTCCCTGTGGGCTCAGTGGTATCTCGATTTACTGGTGCCGCCTCTGATAATGGCGCTGATTACGCATCCGCGCGCGCTGGATATCGATCCGGCGCAAATCCGCGCTGAGTTTCATGAAACGGGCCGCGCCGCCACTTTCTGGCTGGACGTGCAGGAGGACAGGCAGGCTTCGGTATTACCGCTTCGCCTGCGCATAGAGAAACTTATCGTTAAAAGCCTGATACCCGTTGTTGATGCGCTGGAAGAGAGCGGTGATATCAACGGTAAGCTTATCTGGGCAAATACCGCCTATATCGGTCCGTTGGCAGCCGCCTGAGGCTTAAACGTATGTCTTAAGGAGTTATATATCAGGTAAGTTACAGGCTATAAAGATAAAGCCTCATGTAATATTATATCGGAGATATTGTTTCCAGTTAGACTTCTTAAGCGACTATTTTTGAACTTATACCTATGCAATAATGAACCGTTGTGTAAAAAACTCAGACGTTAGCTCAACATGGATAAGTCGAAACCAGAAGACAGCAGAAGGGAGAATAATCATCAAATGAAAGTTAATAGTACGGCTCATAGTTTAACGATAAAAATGCTCTCGCTTTTAGCCATAGCAATTGCGACGTTGCTAATAATAGCAGGCTTTTTTATCAATACTCCAGAACAACCATTGTTTGAGGTCATAATTAAGAATACAAATGTTATACCTTCAAACCTGTCATCTATCAATCCGCAGTTAAGTAAGATTTTAGATATGTATTGCAAGTCGGCTCCAATATTAGCATTGGCCTTCTTTCTTTTTGCCCGTCAGTATCTCATCATACAGAAGACCCAGGGGTTAAGAGTATTAATTAAAACGTTACTCGCCTTTACTATACTATACTTTATAATAATTTATTATTTATTGTTACATAGCAGTGTGCTCAACGAATACGGGGCGCTTCTGCGGTTTTTATCAAGCAATGATTATCTTCTAACGCTATTCTTCATCTGTGTATATTCTGCTTGTTATGTGCTTTCCGTCTATTATTTCAGTTTTGTTTATGCAGTAGTAAAATTGACAAGGAACAGATGAATAAAAATATGGCAGGCAGTCTAACCACCTGCCTAACAATTAATACGCCGGGCGTACTAATTCATTATTTATTCGATCAACAAGTTTATCATCGATAAACGAGGCTACTATGCTTATAGCGATGATGCCCATAATCACTATCGCAGACACAGGTAACCCGACGGTTGTCGCAATAATTGGTGCAATTGTTGCAAGAATGCCCATCGCCAAACCAGCAGCAAGACCACTTAACACCCATGACTCAACTTCCAGTAGCAGTGGACCCCAGTTGCCCGTTTCATAGCCAATAATGCTTTTCTCACGAACCTTTTCAACTTTTAGTGCAATATCTGCAGCTTTGAATGATTTCCCGAGATAGCCTGGTTTGTTTGCCATATCTTTTGCGTTTAGATGTTTCCAGGCATTAACAATTGCGTCTTTATCTCCCTTGTTAATTTTTACTCCCGGATTCGTAAGGACTTTCTTTAATGACCTCATCGCATCATTATAAGTGCGAATTTTTTTGCCCTGGAAGTTCTTGATGTTAGCTGCTATCTCATTCGATAAAGCTCGATATTTAGCACCAAGATGTTTACTTACGCCTTCTCCGACAGAAGCAGAAAGCTCACTGGCCTTTGTAAGGAGCTCTCTTTCTTCCATTTTTTTTGCATTAAAAAAATCTCTAGCTATACCCCTGACTATTTTCTCATGTTTATCTCTTGGTCCCCTCCAGTTTGTAAATTGAACTGTAATATTATTTGGATCACCATTATTTACGGTTACCTGGAAAGGTTTTCCAGGAAATGGACGAAGAACTATAGTGTAATTTAATGGTGTGTTAGCCTTTATAGATGTTAAAAGGCCAAAATATTTTGATTTAAAGTACGAGCCTTGTTTTGGGTCATAACTCCGTTCTTCTGTTTTTTCTATAAAGCTATTTGCAGAACGTGGGAATCCCTGACCTCCCGGACCAGTTTTATCCGCCGTACGTTTATGCCCTGTTGAAATATTACCGATAGCAAGCGGGCTTCCTGCAACATCAAATCCCATAACCAAGCCAGTTAGGCCAATTTTTGATGCCTGTGCCGCCGTTAGCTCCGTAACCGAAAGACTCATTACTCCCGTACTTGATATACTTTCTATTGTCACCTTTGCATACGGACTTATTTTTTCGCTGTGGCAAGAAGGTTAGTAAGTTTCTGCCTAATGGAAGAATCATGCTGAATCGCAGCTAATTGTTTTTGAACTGATTGAGGAGCACCAGTATTACCACCTGGATCCCTGTTTCCTGAATTTCCGGTTGAACCACCACCAGGGGCCGGGCCACTACCTCTTTCAGAGCTCCAGCTTGTTCCATCACCTTTACCACCATAATTAAATCCAGGCATGGTTATTCCCTTTATTAGATACAAATTCCAGAAAGTGCTTGAATATAGGCTAAAATTTACTAGCCTATTTTTGATTCTACGCCCGAGATAATAACATTGTCAAATAGATAAGTTTTTATAAAAAATACACATTACGGGTGAAGGATGACGAATTGTACTCTGCACATGGAATATCAATAATTTAATTGAGGGTAATTGAAATAAATGAAAGTTCTGGAAACTCATGAATGGTGATGTAGATCTTCAATTGATTTAGCTATAACTTCCCGTTTAAGATATTCGCGCAATGTTTAAATGCTATAAGGTGTTTGATTACCTCCTGCTCTCCCAAACGGGGTAATATTTCAGCTTGCTAACGGCTTTATCTATAGTTAAGATTGGCAATCATTATCATTTAGATTACCGGTCGTATCAGGCGATGGCGTTTCAGTCCCAACAAGTTATCGATGACACTGCATGGCAGACGCCTTTTCGGCGCGCTGAGCCATCGCTTGCGGATGAATTGCGCGACCACTTCACGTCGCATCGCGCCTGGTTTAACGATACCGTTAAGCTCAATGAACCTGCGCCTGATAAAGCGCTGACCTTCTATCAGTGGGCTCAGCCAGCAACCTTAACCTCCCTGATGGCCTGCTATGCAGATCACATCTATCTCAACAAGCCGCAGCTGCCGCGTGAAAGCAAGCCTCTGAAATCCCTGTGGGCTCAGTGGTATCTCGGTTTGCTGGTGCCGCCTCTGATAATGGCGCTGATTACGCATCCGCGCGCGCTGGATATCGATCCGGCGCAGATCCGCGCTGAGTTTCATGAAACGGGCCGCGCAGCCACTTTCTGGCTGGACGTGCAGGAGGACAGGCAGGCTTCGGTATTACCGCTTCGCCTGCGCATAGAGAAACTTATCGTTAAAAGCCTGATACCCGTTGTTGATGCGCTGGAAGAGAGCGGTGATATCAACGGTAAGCTCATCTGGGCAAATACCGGCTATCTCATCAATTGGTTCCTGGGCGAGCTCAAAGACCTGCTCAGCGATGAAACCGTGGCCGAGCTGCGTCACGCCTGCTTCTTCGAAAAACAGCTTGCCGATGGCCGGGATAATCCGCTGTACCGCACCGTTGTGCCGCGTGAAGGATTACTGGTTCGTCGCACCTGCTGCCAGCGCTATAAGCTGCCGGGCGTGCAGGGCTGCGGTGACTGCACTTTAAAATAAAAACGGCGGGGAAACCCGCCGTTTTCACATCACAAAGGCTTATGCAGTCTGCTGGCTTGTCTCATCAGAAGCTTTCAGGGCCTCTTCCGCTTCCGCCTCCAGCAGCTGCTTCTCGTACACTTTAAAGAACGGGAAGTAAATGATGGCAGACACCACGGCCAGCAGCACGACCAGAATCGCCGCACGGAAATCCCAGCCCAGCGCCCAGGCCGCACCGATAGGCGCCGGTGCCGTCCACGGCACAACGGAAATTACGCGCCCAATCAGATCCATCTTCATTGCGCCCCATGCCAGCACGGCGTTAACCAAAGGCGCCAGCAGGAACGGAATGAAGAACACCGGGTTCATAACGATTGGCGTACCAAAAATGACCGGTTCGTTAATGTTAAAACAGGTAGGCACAATACTCAGGCGACCGATAGAACGCAGGTGGGCTGATTTACTGCGCAGATAGCAAATCACCAGCCCCATCGTCGCACCGGAACCGCCGACCACGATAAAGAACGTCCAGAAAGCTTCCATAAAGATATGCGGCAACGGCGCACCCTGCGCCAGCGCGCTCTGGTTCATCCCGAGGTTAGTCAGCCAGAACATTTGCAGCATACCCGAGACAATCGCCGCCCCGTGGATGCCTGCAAACCACAGCAGGTGGCCAATCAGCACCGCCAGCAGAATCGCCGGCAGAGAATCTGCCGCGGAAACCAGCGGTTTAAACAGCGACATAATGGCCTGCGGGATAAGCATATCGAACTGCGACTGAATGAACAGGCTCAGCGGATAGAGCGTCAGCACCACAACCAGCACCGGGATCAGCAGATCAAAGGAGTTTTTGATCATCGGCGGCACCTGGTCCGGCAGTTTAATACCAATATTATGCGCCTTCAGAAAACGCATCATTTCAACGCAGTAAACGGCTACCAGAATCGCGGTAAAGATCCCCGTACCGCCAAGGCTGTCTACCGGCAGTGTGCCTTTGGTTTTTGGCGCAGCCACCAGCAGGAACGCCATCAGCGACAGCATGGCGCACATGAACGGGTCCAGACCGTGCGATTTCACATAGTGCTTGCCCAAGTTATAGGCGATAGCCGCACATATATAGATGGACATGATGCCCATTGTCATATCGAACGGCGTAAGGATTTGTCCTTCAAAGTGTTTCGCCGCATCGAGCCACGCGCGGGCGAAGCCCCAGGTGGTGGTTGGCGAGAACGGTGGATAAGCAAAGACCAGCAGGAACGAGCCGACAATCATAAACGGCATGGCGGAGATAAATCCGTCGCGAATAGCCATGACATGTCGTTGGGCCGAGATTCGCCCGGCTACCGGACTCACATAGTTTTCAACAAAACGAAAAATTAAATTAAAGGCGGCATGGTTAGAAGACATAGTCGTTCTCCAGTCAGGCTATCAACGCGAGTGCGTCAGCGAGAATTTTATCGCCGCGCATCATTCCGTAATCCATAGAGTTGATCACCGTGACCGGGATCCGTTCAGATGCTGCCTGTGCTTTGAAATCCTCCAGACGATATTTAATTTGTGGTCCGAGTAAACAACAATCATAACCGGGCATAACGTCGGTGAACTCTTCAATGCCAACCGCTTTAATTTCTACATCAATCTGTTGCACTAAAGCGGCTTGCTTCATCCTGTTCACGACCATACTGGTAGACATACCTGCGGCACAGCATAAAAGGATACGTTTCATAGACTGCTCTTATAATGAGGGTACAGGGGGTGGTTACAGATTCAGTATTCCTCGCGCTTTACATTACCGCAACCGGTTACTGTAACCGGTTGCAGTGATTGTGAAGGAGATCGAGAATTCGCTGAATTAAAGCGGCTTTATTGATGATAAGCGGTTTACAGAAAGCACGGCCTTATGCGAAATTATTTCCAGTTAAATCAGGAGAAATACATGAGTCTGCAGTCTGTGCGGCAATTCTTTGCCGATCACGCCCCCGATATCACTATCATCGAACTCAATCAAAGTACTGCCACCGTAGCCCTTGCCGCCGTTGCGCATAACGTTGAACCCGGCCAGATTGCCAAGACGCTGACATTGAAAGTAAAAAATGACATCATTCTTGTCGTCGCCAAAGGCGATGCCCGGCTGGATAACAAAAAGCTCAAAGCCGTCTTCGGCGCGAAAGCCCGCATGCTCAGCAGCGATGAAGTCGTTACCTGGACCGGTCATCCCGTCGGCGGCGTTTGCCCCTTCGGACTTGAGAATCCGCTGGCTGTCTATTGCGATATTACGCTTAAACAATATGACGAAGTGCTTCCCGCAGCGGGCGCTATCCACAGCGCTATACGCATTGCCCCGGAGCGTTTAGCCGAGCTGGCCGCCGCAAAATGGGTTGATGTTTGTCTCTGAATACCCAAATAAAGCGAACCTGAAAGCCGTCTGATTCATCAACATTCACGCTGTGCCCGCGTCTGATGATAAAAGCATGCAATTATCCGAATAAATGTTGATCTGGCATCTCTGAGTACGGGTGAGGACCTGTGCTAATAATGGTCAACGTTTAATTTGTGCGGCTCGTGCCGCTATTTCATGGTCCAGGATAAAGCATGCAGACGGACGACAACGTACAGCGGGAAGTGACCCGCTTATGTATTCAGTGCGCACTTTTTTTGCTGCAACACGGCGCAGAAAGCGCGTTGGTTGAAGAACTCTCCACCCGTTTAGGCCTCGCGTTGGGAATGGACAGCGTGGAAAGCTCCATCTCAGCGAACGCTATCGTATTAAGCACGATTAAAGATAACCAGTGCCTGACCACCACTCGTAAAAACATCGACCGTGGCATCAACATGCACATGGTCACCGAAGTGCAGCATATTGTGATCATGGCTGAACATAACCTGCTGGATCATCATGACGTGCTAAAACGCTTCGGGCATATCAAGCCCCTGCGTTATCCGCGCTGGTTAGTGGTGCTGATGGTGGGCTTATCCTGCGGCTGCTTCTGTAAGCTGAACGACGGCGGCTGGGACGGCGCGTTCGTCGCCCTGGTAGCCAGTTCCATGGCGATGTACGTCCGTCAGGTGCTGACGCAGCGCCATTTGCATCCGCAAATTAACTTTTGCATCACCGCTTTTATCGCTACTACCGTCTCCGGCCTGCTGATAACCAAAGGGCCGTTTGCCAGCACCTCAAACATAGCGATGGCGGCAAGCGTGCTGCTGCTGGTGCCGGGCTTTCCGTTAATTAACGCCGTGGCGGACATGTTCAAAGGCCACGTCAATACGGGCCTGGCGCGCTGGGCCATGGCAAGCCTGTTAACGCTCGCCACCTGCATTGGCGTGGTGATGGCAATGGTTATCTGGGGGCTGCGCGGATGGGCATAATCGATTTTGTACTCGCGCTGATACAGGACATGGCGCTGGCGGCAATTCCGGCCGCGGGTTTTGCGCTGGTCTTCAACGTACCGCGCCGGGCGCTGCCCTGGTGCGCGCTGCTTGGCGCAGCAGGACACGGCTCGCGCATGGCAATGATGGCCGCCGGTTTCAACATAGAATGGAGTTCATTTATCGCCGCTATTCTGGTGGGCACGATCGGTATCCAGTGGTCGCGCTGGTATCTCGCCCACCCGAAGATATTTACCGTGGCGGCGGTAATCCCGATGTTTCCCGGCATCTCTGCCTACACCGCAATGATTTCCGCCGTGAAAATGAGCCATTTCGGCTACAGCGAAGCGCTGCTGATGCAGCTGATAACCAACTTCCTGAAAGCATCGTTTATCGTCGGCGCCCTGTCGATTGGTCTGTCGTTGCCGGGTTTATGGCTGTATCGCAAGCGCCCGCGAGTGTAGATTGATTTTGTCGGGCGGGTAAAAGCCCGGATAATGCTATCTACCTGATTACCCTAAGGAGCCCGCGTGGAACCTCAAGACATCTCTCTTCCGGAACGTTTCGCTGAGGCGAGCCTGAAAGAGAAAATCTTTTTTAGCGCTCTTACCCTGTTTGCTGAATTTGGTCTGAACGGCGCGCGTATGGAGCAGATAGCCGAGAAAGCCGGCACCACCAAACGCATGGTGGTGTATCACTTTAAGAGCAAAGAGCTGCTCTACGTGCAGGTGCTGGAATATGTTTATACACAAATCCGCACCTCCGAGCGTCAGCTTAACCTCGCCGATCTGCCTCCCGTGGAGGCCATGGTACAGCTCGTTGAATGGACGTTCGATTTTCACGCTCAGCACCCGGATTTTATCCGTATTATTTGCATGGAGAACATGCAGCGCGGGCGCTTTATTAAGGAATCCTCCTTCCTGCGCGAGATCAACCGCAGCGCGCTGGATTTGCTCGAAGAAATTCTCTCACGCGGCCAGGCCAGGCAGTTATTTAACGCCGCGATAACCGCCAAAGACGTGCATCGCCTGATCAGCAGCTTTAGCTTCTACCATGTCGCCAACAGCTACACGTTCTCCAACCTGTTTGAAGAAGGACGCGACCCGGCGGAGTACACCGATCACTATCGTAAAATGGCGGTGCAGGTGGTGCTGCGCTATATCGGGCCGTAGCAAGCCCTTACTGACGGAAAAAGTTGCAGGAATGCCCTGTTGATTAAGAACAGTCGCTGTTCCGGCGGTCTGTATCGACGCGTTATACTCAGCAACGACTTCTCCTGCTAAGCAGGTTATCAACATGAGTATGACAAGATGAAAGCAAGCAATCGTATGGTATGCGCACTGGCGCTGGCGACCTCAGTTTTTGCAGGCCAGGCCGTTGCGGCAAGCTGGCAGGATCAACTTTCCAGCGCGGCAAGCGAACTCAGTAAAAGCAACACCACGACGACCAGCGACACGGTCAGCGGCGGTCTTTCTCTCTCCTCGTTGACCGGCCTGCTGAACGGCGGCAACCAGGCGCTGAGCTCCAACAGCATGACCAACGCTGCGGGCGTGATTGAGTACTGCGCCAAAAACAAACTGGCGTCCGTCACCAGCACCGAAAATATCAAAAGCCAGCTGATGAGCAAACTGGGTATAGAAGATAGCACCAAACCTGCCGAGCAACCGGACTACAATCAGGGCCTGTTGGGCTTGCTCAATACCGGTAAAGACCAGCAGTTGGATCTGAACACTATCGGCAGCTCGCCGCTGGCTGAAAAAGTGAAAACCAAAGCCTGCGATCTGGTTCTCAAGCAAGCGGCAAACTATATCTCCTGAATGAAAAAGGCTGCCGCAGCGGGCAGCCTTGCTGACGCTTAATAATCAAACTGACGGTAGTAGCGCCGGATATCCAGACTGTGCCCCGTATAGTGCTCAAAGTGCGCGGCAAGCCTGTCCACCAGCAGGGTGGAAGCCACGCACGGCGCCAGTATCCAGCGGAACTCATCATCAATACCGCTGAGCTCGAACTCCCGAGGATCGATGACCACGAGGTTATCCGTTATTTTTCCGGCAAAGGCTTCAACGCGATCGTCGAGCTGGCGGCACTTCCCTTCCCCTTTAATAAGAAACAGCGGGACGTCCTTTTCCAGCAGTTCCAGCGTGCCGTGGAAAAACTCAGCCGAACTCACCGATTTAGTGCGCTTCCACTGCATCTCTTCCAGAATACACATCGAGAACAGATACACTTCGCCCCACATCTCCGCGCCGCCGATCCACATCATGTAATCCGCGCTATGGTAGCGGCTGGCAATTTCATCGGCGCGATCGTTAAACTGGCGTTTGGCCTGTAGCAGATTTTCCGGCAGCAGTTCAAGCTGGCTGGCAAAACGATCGTAACCGCTGAACTCGCCGTTAAGCGCAACCAGACGGAAGAACAGCCAGTAAAGCAGCATGTATTCATATTCCACGCCGTTTTTGTGCTGCATAGGGATATGCCAGGTCGCGGCTTCGGCCAGCGGTGAATCGGCGTTCTTAGTGATAGCCACCACGCGAATGCCCTGCGCTTTACACCACTGCGCAATAGCCACAGACTCTTTAGTATCTCCCGATTTTGAAAGCGTAATCACCACCGAGTCTTGATTAAGCTTTTTATTGCCTTTGCAGATTAATTCTGCCGCCTGCTCGGTATATACCGGCAGCGCTGTCACCTCTTTAGCGAATTCCTGTATCGCCATCATCGGCGCCAGAGAACCGCCTACGGAGGCGAAAAATAGATTACTAAAACCTTCGGAATAAATATTCTCCGCAACCCGTTCAGCGATATTACGCGCAGAGATAATGTCACGAGCACTGGTCAGGTACTCGTCCTGATTAAAACCTAACATAGCTATTCTCCTGAAAAGGAATTAAATTTTACTTTTAAGCACTTTGTCGAAATCATCAAAAATACGCACGCTTAAATCTATTCCTTTCGCTGCGGAAATATTAAAGGCCAGCAACTGGAAGGGAACGATTAATAATAAAGGCGCAAAGTTATGGGTTAACGGGAAATCTAACGCCAGCGTGTTTTCATCGTTATTCTCTGCCGCCAGGGTGACGGTAAAAACGGCATCAACAGCAGGCCGCATATAATCGCGTAATGCCGCGCTTCGCGCATGAGGCCGATCCTCAATAAAGAACAGCGTGTGGCTTGCATTGGCTTCAAGATACGGGCCATGCATATATGCCTCTAACTCGAAGCCGCCTGAAGGCAGACGAACGGTTTCCGTAAATTTGGTTTCGCACTCCTTCGCCACGCCTGTCAGCGCTCCATAGCCAATGGCGACAAAGCGTGATGCCTGGATAAAATGCTGCCGATGACGGATGATAAACGCATTGGTTTTATCGATGACGCCCGGTATCGCCTGTGCCGCGTCCTTCAGGCTTGCCAGCGATTCGGCCCGTTCGGCCTGCGTAACCAGCCCGCGGTTTTCGGCCACCATCAGCGCGATTAACAGCAGATTGAGCACCGTGGCGCTAAAGCCACGTGTCACGTAACCCACGCTTTCAAGGCCGGTATTAATATCCAGTATGCCATCCGCCTGCTTAGCCGCCGGGCTTGCGGGGCTGGAAGTCAGGCAAAAGACCGGAATACTCAGCGCCTGGACCTTTTTCATGGCAGCCAGCGTGGACGAACTTTTCCCGCTCTGGGTTACCGCAATCACCATGTCCGTTGCCGGATCGACTCGTTCATAATAGGTGAAATTATACGGCTCTTTAATATCGACCAGAATGCCAAAATGCTCTTCAAAATAATATCTGGCGCACAGCGCTGCGTTATAAGATGAACCCGTCGCCAGAATCATAATTTTATTTACGGGTCTGGTTTCCAGATAAGCCTTAACTGGCGCAAGCTTTTGCTGGTACTCCTGCAATATAACCGTCAGCGCCTCTGACTCCTGCTCAATATAATCCAACATGGTTGACATAATTTTTCCCTCAGAATACCCCAAGCCATGAACCGACTATTCCCACCACGGCCATGCCGCCAAGAATGGCTAACGGCTTCACTTTTTTCCCCAGCAGCCAGTAGACGATACCGAAGCTCAGCAGGGGTAATAGCGCGGGCATAATGTCGTTGATGATGTCCTGCACATGGGTTTTCGCCTCCCCCGTCCCAAAGGTGACGGGAATAGTGATATCAATCATCGAGGCGGTCATGGCGCCCACCACCATCAGGCCGATTATCGACGCGCCGTAGGTCAGGCTTTCCATCATCCCGCTCTTCTGAATACGTTGCAGGACGCCGGTCCCCAGCACGTAGCCCCAGCGGGTAAACAGAAAACGCACCGCCAGATGCGGAATGTTAAACACCAGCAGGAAAAGGATCGGTCCGAGAATACTCCCTTTCAGCGCAAGGCTTGTGCCAATGCCCGTAGCAATCAGGCGCAACGTTCCCCAGAAGAAAGAGTCCCCAAGCCCTGCCAGCGGCCCCATCAGCGATGCCTTCACGCTGTCGACGGACGCCGCATCCATGCCCTTCGAACCGCTGTTTTTCTCTTCCATCGCCGCGGTAATGCCAAGGATCAGCGTGACGATATGCGGCGTAGTATTAAAGAACACCAGATGACGCTTGAGCGCGCAGGCCAGATCCTCTTTGCGGGTATAGAGTTTTTTAAGCACCGGGATCATGGCGTAGACAAACGCCAGGTTCATCTGCCGCTCGTAGTTCCAGGAAAACTCCATCTGGAAAGAACGCCAGAACACGCTCCGCAGCTCTTTATCCGTGATGCTGTTTGCGGTGTCCTCTACCACCTGAGTTTCCTCAGAAATCATCTTCATCGTCATGCTGGACTCCTTGCGCCGCAGCCGGGCGGGGGGAATTAAATTGCGTTACGTTCACCATCACGACGGCCGTAATGGCACCCAAAATGGCGATACCGGTAACCGGGATTTTCAGATAGGCCATCAGGACGAATCCCAGGAAGAAGTAAGGCGCGACCTTCTTGTTGATCAGCAGGCGAGCCAGCATGGCAAAGCCCAGCGCAGGAATGATGCCCGTGGCCACGCTCAGCCCGTGCTTGATAAATTCCGGAATAGCGTCCAGCAGGCTCTTCACCGCGCCGCTGCCCACCATAAAGGAAACGGTCACTACGGTCGCCAGCATCAGCGAAAGGCCAAAACCGGCAAGTAAATGCATCCGCTCAATGCCGCGCGTATCCGCCTGCTCGGCATAAGCATCCGCCTTCTGGTTCAGCGTCGGGATAAACAGCCCCAGATAGACGTTCTTCAGCACCAGCGTCAGCGTGGCTATCGGTAAGCCCAGCAGCAGCGCGGTTTCCGTTCCTGCGCCCGAGGTAATGGCAAAGGCCACGCCGAGGATCCCGCCGGTTACCACGTCCGGAGGAATGGATGCGCCTACGGAGAACGAGCCGATAAACGCCAGTTCAAGGGTCGCCCCCATCACTACGCCAGTCTGCACGTCGCCTAATACCAGCCCGGTGAGAAAGCCGGTGACAATCGGGCGGGATATTAACGACGTGCCTAAGGCATATTCGGACTGGGCAATAAACGCCACCAGGCCAAGCAATAATGCTTCTAACATAATGCGTCCCTCACTATTCAACACACTCGGTGAATAATAATTTCCTGTCGTTAGGCACCTGCCGGATTTCCACTTCCGTACCCGCTTTAACCAGTTCATTTAGCAAAGCGATTTCCTCAGGCAGGACGTTTATCGCTTTGGAAATATTCTGGCTCCCCTCTTTGGCTTTAATGCCGCCTAAATTAATACTTTTTATTTCCGGGATAGCGCTGGCCAGCCGCCAGGCGTCCTCAACCGATTCCACGACGATAAATAATTTATATTTATCCGTTACCCCGCTCTTAATGGCGGCGATCGCATCAGCGATGTTTTTCATAACCAGTTTTACCGCTGGCGGTTTGGCCAGTTTGATAGTGGTTTTACGCAGCTCATCCTCCATCACCGCATCGTTGGCGATCAAAATGCAGTCGGCGCCGATGTACTGCGTCCAGGAGAAAGCGACCTGGCCGTGAAGTAAGCGATGGTCAACACGCAGAAGCGTTATCATTTTTATTATCCTCTGTTAAAAGTCTTTATCCGCAACCAGCGCCGCATCAAGCGTATGATTGCAGTACTGAATGCTCTCGCGGGCATTGGCCAGGGAGTCGCTGATCAGCGATATCGTCTCTTCATCCTGGGGCGCAATAAGCATTTCAACGATCAGCGGGAGATTAAGACCGGCAATAAGATGGAAGCCGGGGCGATTAATAAAACGAATAAATTCGTTATTCACGCTGCCGGCAAAAATATCGGTTAATACCACCAGTTCATCCTGAACCGAAAATGAAGCAACGAGATTATTGACCTGCTCGGTTAAATCCTCACCTTCATTAATATAAGCACATAAGGCATGGATATTATTTTGCTTACCCAGAATAAGCTCAACCGAATTGAGGATCCCGATAGCGAAAGTGCCGTGGCTGGCAAATATATAGTGTCGTTTCATCCTGACCTCGCAATAAATTCCACCTGTTAAGGGAATAATTGCAACCGCCATGCCAGAAATAGTGGCACAGCGGCAAGCAGGGGCGTCAGACGGGCGGGAACGCGCTAAAACTCTTGATCGTATTGAAGAAATTCAGTTTCTAAATGCAGAATATCGTGAATATAAAACAGCTCGGCTTCGGGGATTTTGACACTGTAGCTGGCCTCAATGACACTAAACGCCTCGCACAGCGCGGCGAGGTGTTTTCGTTGACACTGCGCGCGACGCCCCGCATAGCGCTGGATAGCAGCCTGGCGGATCAGACGTTCAATCAGGCAACTAACGTGGATGTAAAGCGCAACCTTACGGTCGTTGGGCACGGTGACGGCGGCCAGATGCTGATAGCGCGCCAGAAACTGCTCCACCTGATTAATCACCTTGCTGGTATCCAGAATAGTGACCGACTCAATTACCCGGCGCAAAGAGAAGTTCTTCACGATACGCTCGTTAATCAACGTTACGTTCCCGACGGTGGTAATCGCCCCAAACAGCGCCAGCAGCGTTTCGTTGCCCTGCCCGGAAATCAGCGTATCCAGCGAAATATAAGGCACGTCGGGTATATTGGGATCGAGCGTCCCGACCAGCGCCAGCACCTCAAAACGGGAAAAGATCGGCTCACGCCTTTTGTTTTCCGCCAGCGTATCGTACTCATAGGCCACCACCTCAATGCCCAGCTCCTGAGGAATGCTTGCTTTCAACAGGCTGCTCAAATTGCTGGCGGCGCCAATCCCGGTGGCGCAGGTTGTGATAATCGCTTTCGGCTTGTTCAGCTCAGGCCAGACGATGTTATGCTCCACCGGCAAATCTGCGGCTATATCGCTGGCGATGGTTTCCAGATAGTCGCCCCGCAAAATGCGCTCCCCAACGTAAAGCGCCATGCGGGTTGAAACGTTGTTGATAATGACCACCGGCATCGTGACCTTACGGCTGAAATACTGATGGATATCGTTAAGCGAGCCCATATCCACCAGAATCACCAGGCTGCTGGCCTGCGCGTTACGCTCCACGTACTGCGTCACCTGCTGGGCGATGGCTTCAGGCGTGACGTCCAGCGGCATATCAAATGACTCATAGACGGTCTGCTTTAATAGCCGGTTTGCCACGTTCGCAATACTGCTGGCGGTGGCGTAACCGTGCGCCAGAATCACAGCTTTGGTGACCAACTGGCTGGTCTGTACGCCGGTTTTATTAAGCCAGAGCAGCAGCAGCACGCGATCCATCGCCTGAATACGTAAATCCAGCCTGCGGATGAGCGACGCCAGCACCTCCTCGCAAAACAGCGAAAGCAGCGGATATTTCTGCTCTAAAAAACGGTCCAGCTGTTTGCACAGTTCTGCATTCAACCGTGAAGGCTCGACGTTTGACCGGTGCACCAGATAATGCCCGATAGCGTAAATACAGTTGCCGTTAAACTGAATGCCGTAGCTTTTCTCCAGCCGGTAAAACTCTTCGCGTACCTGGCTTGTCACCAGCAGCAGCATCTGCGAACTGGCCTTATCCTGACTATCGAAAATAAGCCGGTCAAACAGGTTTTCAATTTCATTGCCGATACGCAGCTCGATGTCATCCCACGGATGCCGGGCGCTGCGGTACTTTTCAAACAGCGTCAGAACGTTGAGCTGAACGTCGTGAATAAGCATCCTCGCCGCATCCTGAGCCTGCAGCAGCCAAGGCAGGCTGGTATTTTCATCCAGCACGATATCCTCGGTACGCTCAGTCGCGGCGTCGTTGAGCGCGGGCAGCTGCGCCACCACCGGCTCCGGTAAATCATGAATAGACACGCCCAGCGTCCGCCCGCCGCCCTGCTTCGCATACGCCGAAGCCACCACATACTTAACGACGTTTTTCAACTCGCCCACGTTGCCGCGGAAAACATAATGCGCAAGCACCGACAGCAGGCGCGGGCTGATGCTCAACCCAAGGCCAACCTTTTTTGCCTCCAGCCAGAAGAACTGGAGGATCAGCGCTTCCTTCTCTTTGCGGCTGCGGTTTTCCAGGTCCGGCAGCATCACCTGAATAGGAATACGGCGGATAAAGGTGGTCAGAAACGTGCTGTGAATATCCTCGGTGGTAGCGAAAATCAGCCGCACGGAAACCCGATGCCCGCTGGCGGTTTCGCCCAGACGGTAGATTTCGCCCCGGTCAAGCCAGGTGAAGAGCTTTTCCTGCCCTTCGGCATGCAGGCGATGCACCTCATCAAGAAATAAGATGCCGCCGTCCGCCGCCTCGAAGGCCCCGGCTTTATCGGTGCTGGCCCCGGTAAATGCTCCTTTGACATAGCCAAACAGGTTGCCCGCCAGCAATTCCGGGTTGCTGGCGTACTGCGCGCAGTTAAAGGTGACGAACGGCGCGCCGGCGTCAATCAGCCCGTGTGCAATGGCATATTCATGCATCAGCTGCGCCAGATAGCTTTTTCCGGTGCCGCTGTCGCCGGTAATCAACAGCGGCAGGCCGCCGTCAGGATAAAACAGCGCGGTTTTAAGCTGCTCAATGGGCTTTTTCAGCGAGCCCTCATGGCCTATCAGCAATGAAAAATGGTCCCGCTGCTCGCGGCCGCCGTCATTTTCCGCCAGTAGCTCATCAATGCTGGCAAACTCCGTGCGCGAAAGCCGGTAGAACTGCTGTTCGAAGCTCGCCTTATGCAGGAAATAGACGGGACGAGTATTGATTTTTATCAGCACGCCCTGCGCCACCAGCTGGTTAAGGTAATGGCTGGCGGTATTTCGCTGTAAGCCAAAGCGCTGCGCAAGATGGCTGGCGGTAAAAATCTCGCTGACGTCGTGTGGATCGAAAAAGTCGGTCTGGTTAATGAGGAAGGTGAGCAAATCGTCTTTACGCATGAAGCAATCCTTTCACAGCAGTGGGCGCAGCAGGCCCTATGATGCCGTGAAAGCCTGCACCGCAGACGATAACGCCGGGAAGGATTTTTGCTTTTGTGGGCGGCAGCACAAAAGCTGCCGGTATTAAGGTTACGCCAGCAGCAGGCGAATACCCAGTTCGCTCAGGCGCTTTACGTCCTGTTCGGGCAACGCTTTGTCGCTGACGATATGGGTAAAGGCGCTAAGCGGCGCGATGCAGAACAGCGAGTGATGATGATATTTGGAACTGTCGGCAATAAGGATTTTTTTGCGGGCGTTAGCGATAATATCCTGCTTGATCGCCGCTTTCTCTTCGGTCGGGGTCGTAACGCCCTTCTCCAGGCTCCACGAGTTACAGCTCATAAACGCCACGTCAGGATGAATAGCCCGCAGCAAACTTCTGCCGTGTTCACCCACGCAGGACTGGCTGCTGTCATCGATGCGTCCGCCGATAATGGTCACTTCAATCTGGCGAAACTCAGACAGGAACAGCGCAATGTGCAAATCCGCCGTAAACACGCGCAGCGGAAGATGAACCAGGCTACGCGCCAGCTCCAGCGCCGTCGTCCCGGCGTCCAGCACAACTGAATCCCCGGAAGAGACGAGCGATGCGGCTTCACGGGCAATCGCCTGTTTTTGTTTGAGATTACGCTGCTGCTTTTCAAAGGTGGTGGGCTGGATGGGCACAAAATGTTTAAGCGCAACGCCGCCGTGGCTACGGCTGATGACGCCCTGTTCGTCCAGCTTTATCAAATCGCGACGAATCGTTGCCGGGGAAGCGTCTACCGCCTCAACAAGTTGCTCCACTGTCACCAGATTATGGCTTTTCAACACCGCCATAATCTGGTCAAGACGATAATTACTCTTCATTTTTGGTGAGATTACGCCAGTTGCATTGCGAGTTTAATCGAGACCTCCATGCTCGCAGATTTAGCTTTTCCTTGCCAGGCAATATCAAAAGCGGTGCCGTGATCCGCCGAAGTACGGATAAAAGGCAGACCGGCGGTAATGTTTACGCCATCGTAAAAGCCCAATAGCTTAAGCGGGATATGCCCCTGATCGTGATACATAGCGACCACCATGTCGTACTGCCCTTCATAGGTCTGCAAAAAGACCGTGTCTGGAGGACAAGGGCCGAACACCGTTAAACCCTGCGCTTTCGCCGCGTTGATGGCGGGCGTGACGATATTAATTTCCTCATCCCCAAACAGCCCGTTTTCTCCGGCGTGAGGATTTACCCCCGCAACGGCAATACGCGGCGCGGCATAACCCACGCGCCTGAGAAACTTATCGGCAATCCCGATGACCGTTTCAATGCGAGCCTGGTTAAGCGTATCGAGGAACTTGCGCAGCGCAATATGGGTGGAGACATGGATCACTTTGAGTTTATCCGTGTACAACACCATCGCGTAGTCTTTGCTGTTGGTCAGCTTCGCCAACAGTTCCGTATGCCCCGGATACATATGGCCCGCGGTGTGCAGAGCTTCCTTATTCAACGGCGCCGTAGCAATAGCGTGCACCTCGCCAGCCATCGCCAGCTCAGTGGCTCTTTTCACACAACGGTAGGCCAGATCCCCCGCCTGCGCCTGCACTTTGCCAGGCACCAGGGCTTGCGGCCGTTCGAGCGGCTCATCAAGTACGTTGATAACGCCACGCGCAAAACGCGCCTGCGAAACCTGAGTGATGGGGCGTAAATCCACCTCGGGAACCAGGCCTTGCTGGCAAACGTGCCGCAGGGTTTCCAGGCAGCCAATAACCACCGCCGGCGCGCCATGCAGTTCATCCGCCAGCAGCGCTTTGATAATGATTTCCGGCCCAATTCCCGCCGGATCGCCCATCGTTACCGCGATTGTTTTAGTGGTCACCGTACATCTCCTCAATAAAATAGAGCGCATCGCACAACGTGCTCTCCATACCAAACCCACCGGCTTTGGTGATCACCGGTAAATCGTCAATCTCGCTGTTAATAAACGTTCCACAAGGGATACAGGGCGCGACTTCACTTTCGATTCGATATCCTTCCGCCCCCAAAGCGTTAGCAACCGCAATGGCAATATCGCCGCCGGTCAGGAACAGACCGCCAATACGGGCCTGCCCGGTAATTGCCAGCGTCAGCAGGCCGAGCTGGCGGCTTATCTGCTCCCCAATCTGCTGACGGCTAAGGTTATGCCGTTGACACAGCCCATCTATCTGAAAACGATCTTCGGCTTCACGGCTGGTGCGCAAAATACAGTGCAGCCCCTTCTCCAGCAGCTGACAGGCCTGCGTCAGTACCGCCTCGCGGTGATCTTCGGCCTGAGAGGTCAATAGCTTACCGACGTCAATATCGACAATTTCTGCACGCTTGCTGCATTTTGCCTGCTCAACCTGGCGTCGCGTCACTTCGCTCATCGAACCGGCCACAACCAGCACCGGCAGCGCCCGGCGCTCAGTTAACCAGGCGCTTACGGGCAACGCATTCGCAAGGCCTGCGGCGCCAACCAGCAAAGGCGTTTGTGACAGTGACATTGCCGCTCGGGCGATCAGCTCCAGATCGTTATCGGTCACGGCATCCACCACAACCATAGTGTTCCCCTGCCCGGCAAGCTGCTCTAACGCGCTTACAAGCTCGCCGCTTCTCACGCGCGGTAAGCTTATTTCGCAGACCGGAATTTCACTTTGCTGAGCAATCAAGGTGCTGATACGAGAAGAGATGATTGGCGTGCGGGGATCGCTGGCAAACTCCGTTTCCAGCAGCGGCACCCCATGTACCCGGCACTCCCCTTGTTCGGTGGTGCGCCCTGCTCCCGGAATAGCGCCAGCTATCAGCGCCAGCGGCTTCCCCGTCGCCCGCATAGCTGCTTCGACTTCGGCCCCTATGTTGCCGCGAAACGTTGAGTCGATTTTTTTATACACCAGCGGCGAAGCTTCCCCCGGCTGGCACCATTGACATAAAGCCCGGGTAACGGCTTGCGTCGCCTCGTAAGCCGTACTGGCGCGGCTTTCAGTATTAATAACGAGCACGTCAGCGTGGCGGGAAGGCTTCTGCTTTTGGCTCAGCATCACTTCCGTTTTGGCCCCTTTTTTGGCCAGTTGCACTCCGGTGTCATTGGCTCCGGTGAAATCATCCGCCACCACGATTAGCTTCATGCGGCCTCCTTCTCTTTAAGCTGCGCGTTTCGTTTTGCAACCCAGGATGTTAATAGCGGCGTGAGGATCGCGGTGGTAATAACCGAAGCTGCAATTAACGGGGCCGCCGCCGCGGCTACCTGCGCCAGAGAGGGGTCCGCCTGCGCAATAGCCAGCGGCGTAGCAACGGCGTTGCCTGCGGTACTGGAAGCTGCCGCGCCTGCAACGCCTGTGCCGCCCATTAAACGATCGGCGCGGATGTTAAAGTATCCGCCCACGACGGTGGTCAACACGCCAAGCAGAATACCGGCCAGACCGCCCTGCAACAGCATTTCCAGATTAATACCGGCGCCTAAAGCAAAGGCGAAGAAAGGAATCAGCAACGGGCCGCCTTTGGTAAGAAAATCGCGCATATTCGCATCGAGATTCCCCAGCAGCATGCCCACGACGAGTGGAACAAGGATAGCCACCAGCGCCATCAGAGGAATATTCGCCATCCCCGCCGCGCCAAGGGCAATCATGGTAAAGAATGGCCCGTCGTTAAGAGACAGGATGGAGATGGCGCCCACGTCACGCTCGTTGCCAAACTCACCGACCAGCGCAGCGTAGAGACCGCCGTTGGAATTGCTCATCGCCGCAATGATTGCCACGCCGCTCAGGCCAAAGATCCCTTCGGCGCCGAAAAGGTATTGCACGCCAAGCCCCAGCGCTACCGCCACCAGCAGTTTGGTCAGGGTAATGCTCCCGCCCTGCAATAACGCCTGCGGAGCGGCCTTAAAGCTGATGCCTGCTCCCATGCAAAGCAAAAAAGCACCGATTAACGGCGCAGCGCCGTTTTTGAACAACGCCGTGGTAAACCCGCCAATCTCAAGCGCCTGCGGAAAGAAAGTGTTCAGCGTCGCCCCCAGCACCAGCGGGACAACCATCATGCCGCCGGGAACTTTTTCGATTGTTCTTTTAATGTTCATCCTGCACCCACCCCGATTAAATAAAATCAAAATGATTATAATCAATCAAATCCAGGATAGACAGCGATCGCGGTCACAGAATAACCAGCAGGGGAAATGCGGCCCGTATGGCGCGGCGAAAAAGGCGAAAAAGGTGAACAAGAAAAAAAGCATAATGATTGAATTAAATCATTATGCTGGCTCATTTAAACAAGCAGGAAGCAAAGGTCGTTAAAAATCAGTATCCCAGCGCACAGCCATAATCCAGAATCTCGCCTGCCGTACCGAGGTTCAAATCCATTACTTTCAGCCGGTTAGCCAGCAGTACAACGTCGCCATGCTTATTGCTGGTCATCGCCAGGCCATATTTCGCAATGTCATCGCCCCGTTGCTGAACATAGGTATTCAACAGCTTAAAGGGATTCTGCTGCTCAAAGATACCGGCAGGAATTTTCATCGCCAGGTAATCATGCCCTTTAAGCTTGTCACCGAGCGGCTGCCAGCTATTGCCGATGCGTTCTTCCTGCCGGTTAAGCGTCTGATAAACGTCCGGCCGCAGACAGGCGAGATGGATATGCAGTTGATTTTGCGAACGCCCGTACCAGGAGTTTATCGCCAGGCCCAGATAGCGGTCGTTAATGGGTTTGTCCGCCATCTGCTTTAGCCTGTCGCGCTCCTGCCAGGCGTGGTAAAAGAAATGCGCAGCGGCAGGTTTCTGAATCTCAGGATCTTCTATACCGGTGATTTTTTCCGTCGGCATCACCAGCGTATGCAGCGGCCCTTTGGCATCCTTAAATACGACAAAGCGCTTATCCAGATTGACCGTTAAACAAGGTGCGGGATCGTGGCGCTGCTGCTGATTGGGTACGCACTGCTCGCTGATAATCCTCCACAGGGCATCGCTGTTGGCGCGGATAGATAACAGCCAGGCGGTAACGACTACCAGCAGGACGATAAGCAGGAAAAAGAGAATGCGGAGAGTTTTCTTCATAAAGAGTCACATCCTGTGTCAGAGAGATTTACCAAAGCGGGTATAGCGCAACTTTTTACGCAATCTGAGCCCGAAGCATAGAACCAGCAGCCGGCATTCAGTGCTTTTGCAACGACCTGGCGATTAACTGAAAACACTCCTCAATCTGCGGCGGAAAAACCTGCTGATTGCTGCGCATCAGGGCGATAGTGCGGCTCAGGGATGGCTGCTGGAGATGCACCACCTTCAGCTCTTTATCCTGCAGGTGCGTGGTGTAAAGCTGCGGCAGAATGGCGATAGCAAGGCGCGATCGAACCAGACCGTAAAGCGTTTCGATAAAATCGACCTGATAGCGCGCCGTAATGTTCAGACGCTGGCTTTCCGCCATCGCGGCCACCAGACGGCTGGTGTTTCCCCTGGAAAATACACCAATGTCGCGGCGAGCAAGATGCCGCCACGGGATATGGCTGGAGGTTGCCAGAGGATCTTCGCGGTGCATAACAGCCACAAACGGATCCTCCTGAAGCGGATGGATCTCAAGCGTGTCAGGGATGGAACTGTCCAGCGCGCCAATCCCAAAGTCCAGCCGCCCGTTCTCAAGCTGGGCGATCAGCGCATCGTTAGTCCGATCGTGAAATTCAGCGCGCAGACGCGGAAAATGCTGCGCCAGAAGCTCGGGAACCTGCGGAAACAGCAGGCTGCTCACCGATGGCACGAGACCTATACGCAAGGTGCCGCCGCCTCCCTCCTGCACAATGCGCTGCATATCAACAAACGACCGCTGCGCCACGTACAGCACGCGCTCCGCATGGGGCAATATCGCCGCTCCCAGCTCGGTTAACGTCACTGCCGAAGCGGTACGATTCACCAACCTGCCGCCGAGCACCGACTCAATTTGCCGTAACGCGCTGCTCAACGCCGGTTGGCTAATCGCCAGTCGGCTCGCGGTATCGGTAAAATGGCGCAGTTTTGCCAGCGTCACAAAATACTGAATTTGTTTCAGGGAGAGCGCGGGCAGGCGCTGCCAGGGTTCAGCCATGGTGTATCAGGGTTCCGGGGAAAACGTTTGCGACAGGATAAACGTTTCTTATCGGCCGATAAATTAAATCATCTGGGTAAATCGCGTCTGCCTGGAGTAGCCTGCCATTATTTCCTGCCGGACGGTAAGATAATGAATTCATACATGCATGCGGACCTGCGCCGCCGGGCGGTCAAAGCGGCTTTGGGCGAGGCGCCTTTCGACCTGCTGCTGACCAGTGCCAATCTGATTGATATGGCGACAGGCGAGATCCGTCTGGTCGATATCGGCATTGTTGGCTCGCTTATCGCCAGCGTCCACCCTTGCGGCACCTGGGCTGAAGCCGCTGAAACTCACGATCTGGCGGGCGCTTATGTAAGCCCCGGCCTGATGGACACCCACGTTCACGTTGAAAGCTCGCACCTGCCGCCTGCCCGCTACGCTGAAGTCGTCGTCGCTCAGGGCACCACGACTATCTTCTGGGACCCGCATGAGCTGGCGAACGTGCTCGGCGTGGCAGGCGTGCGCTACGCTGTTGAAGCGAGCCGCGATTTACCGCTACGCGTGATCTGTGCCGCGCCGTCCAGCGTACCTTCGACGCCGGGCCTGGAAATGTCCGGGGCTGATTTCGCAGGCCGGGAGATGGAAACCATGCTTGCGTGGCCGGAAGTAGCAGGCGTTGCGGAAGTGATGGATATGCACGGCGTGCTGAACGGCAGCGAACGCATGCTGGAAATTCTCAATGCCGGGCTGAACAGCGGCAAGCTGATTGAGGGCCACGCGCGCGGCCTGAGCGGTGCGCAGCTTCAGGCTTATCTCGCCGCTGGCGTCACCTCGGATCACGAACTGACCTCCGCCGCCGATGCGCTGGAAAAACTCCGCGCCGGACTGACCATCGAAATCCGTGGCTCCCATCCGTATCTGCTGGCGGAAATCGTGGCCGCCTTGAATGCTCTGCCTCATCTATCTTCACAGGTCACGGTCTGTACTGACGACGTGCCGCCAGACATACTTCTGGAAAAAGGCGGCATTATTGCCCTGCTGAATCTGCTGATTGAACATGGCATGAAGGCCACCGACGCGCTGCGCCTGGCTACGCTCAACGCCGCCATCCGTCTGCAACGCCACGATTTAGGCCTGGTTGCCGCCGGGCGCACGGCAGATCTTGTGGTATTCGATTCGCTCGAAAGATTACAGGCGAAAGCGGTGTACGTTGCCGGGCAGCATATAGCGCAAAACGGCAAGTTGCTCAAGCCGGTCAACGCGCCAGACGTATTGCCGCCGCGCGATACCGTGCGATTAAAACCATTGTCGCCCGCGGATTTCGTCATCAATATTCCCGTCGCTCACGGCACCGCCACGCTGCGCCACATCAAGGGCGCGCGCTTTACCCAGTGGAACGAAACCAGCGTAAATGTACGCGACGGCAAAGTGCAGATCCCGGAAGGCTTCAGCCTGATTTGGGTACAGCATCGTCACGGTCGCCACGAAGCCAAACCACAATTAGCGCTGCTGGAAGGCTGGGGTGAACTGCGCGGCGCGATTGCCACAACCTATTCGCACGATTCCCACAACCTGGTCGTGCTGGGACGCGACCCGCAGGATATGGCGCTGGCGGCGAACGCATTAATCGCCAGCGGTGGCGGCATGGCGTTAAGCCAGAACGGTGAGATCCTTGCTCACGTTGCGATGCCAGTTGCCGGAATGCTCTCCGATTTACCCGCAGCAGAGCTTGCTCAGCAGTTTCACCAGCTGCGCGAACTAAGCAACAAAGTGGCCGACTGGGAGCCGCCATACCGCGTATTCAAAGCTATTGAAGGCACGTGCCTCGCGTGTAACGCCGGGCCGCACCTGACCGATCTTGGACTGACGGACGGCACTACGCGTCAGATTGTCAATCCGCTTATTGCCTGCCAGGAAACGCCGGCGAAATAACTACACCACGTTGAAATAGCACAGGAGAGCTACACAATGGTCGAAAACTCAGTAAATCCAGCCGCTTCAGGAAGCTGGCTGGAGCGGCGATTCCAGCTTTATTCGCGGCAAAGCAAGGTGAAAACCGAATGTCTCGCCGGCGTGACGGGCTTTCTTGCCGCCGCTTATCTGCTGGTAGTGATCCCCGGTCTGCTGGCCGTGGGTGGAATGGATAAAGGCGCTGTCACAACCGGCACGATTCTGGTATTTGTCGCGGGCACCCTGCTGATGGCTTTTTACGCCAACCTGCCGTTTATCGTAGGCCCGGGCATTGGCGGATCGGTACTGGTTGGCGTTACGCTCGCCGGCAGCGAAGGCATTGGCTGGCAGACTGGACTGGGTATCGCCTGCTGGTCCGGCATGCTCTTTTTCGTCCTCACCCGGCTTGGCCTGCGCGAAGTGGTCACCCGCTCGGTGCCGCAGTCCATCAAGCTTGGGCTAACGGCTTCCATCGGGCTGTTTGTTGCCATATTGGGTTTTCGCAACGCCGGGCTGGTGCTGGCGAATGCCAAAACTAATGCGCTAATGCTGGGTGATTTCACCGCGCCGGGCGCTCTGATTGCGCTGTGCGGCCTGTTCCTCGCCATTGCTTTGCAGGCGCGACGCATTCCAGGCGCGATTCTCTGGGCTATTCTGTTCGCCACGCTTGTCGGCATTCCGTTTGGCGTCACGCATCTGCCGCAAAGCTTTATCGCTATGCCGCACTCCCTCGCGCCGGTACTCGGTCATGTGGACATGTTTGGCGCGCTGAATATCGCCTTCCTGCCGTATCTGTTTGTGTTCTTCGCCTCTGAATTTTTCTCCACCATGGGCACCACGCTTGCCGTTGGTGGCGAAGCAGGCCTGCTGGATGAGCACGGCAATATGCCGCATATCAATCGCCCGTTTATGGTGGACTCTATCGCTGCGGCACTCGGCCCGTGGGTAGGGATCCCCGCGGCCACCGCGCTGATCGAATCTTCCGCAGCCGCAGAGGCTGGCGGTAAAACCGGGCTAACCGCGCTGGCCGCAGCCATCATGTTCCTGCTGATGCTGCTGTTCACGCCGGTTGCCCTGATGATTCCGAAGGAGGCTACCGCCCCCGCGCTGATCCTCATCGGCCTGAATATGTTCAGCGGGCTGCGCAGGGTGGATTTAGCGAACTTCACCGACGGCCTGCCGGTACTGATGATGGTGATGATTACGCTGATTGCCAACAGCTTCGGCACCGGCATTGCGGGCGGCCTGCTGTTCTACATCATCATTAAGGTGATTGCCGGAAAGTGGCGTGAGATCCCTGCTGGGCTGTATCTGCTGGCGATTCCGCTGGCGTATTACTTTGCGACGCTGGTGCGCCATTGATTTCTCCGGCCTCAGCCGCGTTGGTGCGCTCCTGAGGCGCCGGGAGTTCAGCGGATAACGATCCGTCAATCACATAGAGAAAGGGTTGCCATGCCATAACTACCTCCAGCGGCGTTTTCCCTGAGTGTAGAGGACGCCGCGGCGGTAGCATTGGGTCGAAAGTCTTAACGAGCCATTGACGCTAAGCCTTATGTTCCGGCGGGAGGCGCCTGCATTTTCCGGGTTACAACGTCAATCTTCAGCCTCTGCCCCTGCGCGAAGTACTGCCCGCCACCGATACTGGCATTTACTGTCCAGGCATTGGTCGCCTGTCTCCCGCCAGCAGTACGTTTATGGAAATGCGGAGGTTCAATTCAGGGAACCGGCCGCAGAAAAATGATGCGCTGAAATGGTCGTGTGGGGCTAATAGAGTAACAATATATTTTGAACGCATTTTGACCTATTTTTAACCGGCCAGGAAATCACCTGGCGTTAACTCATCCCTGACTGCTTATGAATTAAGTCAGCGAACATATGTTCGCTCGTTTATTTTTATTATGATCCTTCCTCTGTTTACTTTGCACAAAGGCTTCCCATGCTTACCCTTGTTATAAGAGAGAAAAACAGCCACTTCGTTCATGGTCTAAAAATCATTATTGAACAGCTATGCCGCCATCGGCGTGAGGCTTTCCATATTTTACCTGCGGAGCATCATGACGTAGCCGATATTGTTTTTGTCTCTCTGGAAGATGGCTGGGTAAGCGCCAGCTGTTATAAAATACCTCAAATTACAAAAGTGCAGCGCATTATTCTTATTTGCCGAAAGTCAGAACATGAAAAATTAATGTTTCGCCCCTGCCTGTATATGCTGCCGGTCATTTTTTGCGAGGATGAGATTGACGAGATAAGCAAAAAAATCGCTCACTGGATGGATCCGAATCGGCGAGGAAGAAACACTCGAGCCGTGCCGGCAAGCGTTTGTAGATACTGTACAACCCGTCATTTCACCGTTCCTGAACGCGAACTACTTAAGCACATTGCCTGTGGACATTCTCTGTGTGACACGGCCCATCTGATGAACATCGATACGCCGATAGCTCGGCAGCATCGTCAGGCTATCATGAAAAAATTACGTATCAGCAATCAACAAGGTTTAATGAAATTTATAAAGATGAACCTGGGTTTTTTGTTTGATTAAACTTCCTGGCTATCCATGCCGGAAACCAGTAGCCATTTATTGTTCAGGGAGCTGCGCCTGTAAAATCAAGCGCCTGATTAAGAAATTTCCAGCCTAAATTTAAGCCAGGCCCAATATCTATCAGCATATTCTCCTGTCAGAATATCTTCAGTACAACATAAACAAAATGCGCTTTCGCCACGAGTCTGT
This sequence comes from Cedecea colo, assembly GCF_011808225.1. GTDB lineage: Bacteria > Pseudomonadota > Gammaproteobacteria > Enterobacterales > Enterobacteriaceae > Dryocola > Dryocola colo. Next base: position 274,285 of record NZ_SOYS01000004.1, read on the forward strand.
AGCGCAGAACGTCACGGTTAGCAAAAAAATAATTATGAATATTTTAGTTAATGACGCATTATTTATTAGCATTCTAACAATTATCGGAGCGTTTTTTATCCGCAAAGAAATAGCCGATCTAGATTGTGAGTGAGCGTTTGCATTTAACCATCCGTAAAAGAAGACATCGCCGTATTAGCAACGAGGGGCCGTTTCACCCCAGAGGCTCAGGCATACCGATGATCTTCGACCGCCTTGAGTATTTCCAGCAGCAAATTCGCGCGCTGCGCTTGCAACCGCCGGTAGATATGCTTCTTGTCAGTAATGACAGATACCTTTCGCTTGCGCTCACGCAACACCTTTTCAAGCGAACCCGCATCCACATTTGTGCAACCCTCGAAGAAGTCATGAGCTTTTTTAAACAAACGCCGTTGCCGGGTATCGTTATCGATCTGGACTGTATAACGATTCCCGTCATCCAGGTGCTCGCCGCTATTCGCCTCTGGCATAAAGAAAGGCCCGGCATCAACGTCACGCTGCTCACCGCCGGTCGGAAACCGGAAGCTGCCTGTTTTATCGTTGCGGCCGCAGCATGTCGGGTTATCGAACGGCGGCTGGACGTCAGAATAATGGCATATTTATTGATGCTACAGCCTTGTTCCCCGGCGCCCGTTCAGGCTAACTATACGCGCGAAAACGACGTCCTCTCGCTGCGTGAATGGAACATTCTTATGGAAGTTGCCAGCGGACATTCTTTGAAAGCGATCGCGGTCTCCTTAAAGAAGCCGTATCATTCGGTGGTGTACACCCTGGGCCGCGTGTCGGTTCGTATTGGTTTGAATAACAGGAAGACGCTTATTTATTTACTTCACGAATTGTCTGTCGTACCGACTGAGAGAAACTGTGAATGCTGACCTGCTGGTTTTCGCATTGCGGCTAAGAAATTACTTATTTTTAACGTTTCAATACTGTTAAAACAGAACAATTCATTAACAATTATAATTATTCCTGGATCGATAAATCGCCCTCGCTACCCGGCCTGAAGGGGAAAAAGGTTAATTGTAACCCTGTAAAAACTTAACAAAAAACTCACAATCCCTATTTCATACTATTTTTAATATTTAAAAAGAACTTTTAGTTTAATTATCTTGTTTAGTCTGGAAATATCTCTCAAATAAAAAATGCATCCCTCACGAAGCAGAACTAAATAATGCCAGACCGGCCTGACGGCAACAGCAGCCTTTCTCTCTTATAATATGAATGTATAATCGACCCATCGGAATAGCCTATAAGAAAAACCCATACATAAATGTATCGGCGTTTTTTATAACCCCCATCGCTAATCATAAATACGCTACCCAACGGAAGGTTTAATTTTAAATGGAGAACCCACCACATGTATTTGACATCTTAGCCTGTTAATATTTCATATATCGCTGCCGTGGCCCTGCGCCAGTGCGGTGTTTTCCTCAAACAATCCGAGGTAAAAAAATGAAACCTGCATCCGTAATTATTATGGACGAACATCCTATCGTCCGAATGTCGATAGAAGTGTTGCTCCAGAAAAATAAAGCTATCAGCGTCGTGCTGAAAACCGATGACGGCCAGGAAGTCATCGATTATATGCGCGCTCATCCGGTCGATCTCATCATCCTGGATATTGAGCTCCCCGGCATAGATGGGTTTACGTTACTTAAAAGAATAAAAAACATACAGGAAGATACCAAAGTCCTCTTTCTGTCATCTAAATCAGAAAGATTCTATGCGGGGCGAGCGATTCAGGCGGGTGCGAACGGCTTTGTCAGCAAGCGGAAAGAACAGGATGATATATTTAAAGCGGTAGAAATATTACTGTCCGGGTACTCATTCTTTCCTTCAAATACCCTGCATTTTATTAGCCAATCCCACTCGCGCAAGGGTGCCGTAGATGATATGCCGCTCTCTAATCGCGAGGTCACCGTATTACGCTATCTGGCGAACGGATTATCTAATAAAGAAATTGCAGAGCAGCTTTTGTTAAGCAACAAAACGATCAGCGCGCATAAGGCGAATATATTCTCTAAGCTACACGTTACTTCTATTGTTGAACTTATCGACTATGCGCGAGTGAAAGAATTATTATAAGAGCACCCTTACAGACATAGTGCACACATTGAATGCTCAGTAATAATTAATCATAAAGGTGGCATCGGCATTGGCTTTTCCCGGCTGCGGGTTATCCGCCAGCGCTTTATAATTGGCAAAAAAAGTTAGCGTTACATCGCCATTGGCATCTACTGCTATATCCTGGCTCGCCTGATCCAGGGGCAGCGGGGTTCTGTCTTTGTCGCGCAGCTCAACCGCGACGTTAGTGGCGCTACTGGTATCATTGAGCGCCAGCAGCGCCGGATTCCCGTTCGCCTTCCTGCCTGAAAAAGTAATCGACGCCGATCCCGGCGGGCAGCCGTTAAGCTTCAGCGTGAAAGGAATGCTTTGTGTGGTACTCCCCGCGGTGCGTAGCTGCTTAGTTGGCCATGTGCCCAGATGGACGGTTTTGTTACCGTAGCCCGCTTCTACATAGCAACTATAATCCACCACATTTCCGCGCAGCTTGATGTTTATTTCGCCCAGCGGCGCATCCGCCCACGCGGCGCCCGCTAACAGTTCCGCAGACAGCGACATCGCCAGAAAACTATATTTGCGTATGTTAGTCATAGTCCACCCTCAAATATCCGCGTGAAGTAAACGGGCCTGCCGCAGGCTTATTCCCCGTCACGCTCACCGGCCAGGCGCGGATATCAACCCTTGAAGTAGCGGCATCGTCGAGGCGAAAATTAATTTTGCTGCCCATATTGCCAGGCGTAAGCGGAGTTCCTGTGCCATCGGCTACGATAAAACCGAGGTCGCGATTGTCGGAAACCATCATATTGCCGGAGCTCTTTTCCGCCTGCAGGCGCAGTGAGAGATAGGCCTGCGCCTCGACGTTAGTACATTTGATGCCGATAGTTTTGGTTTGTGGCGTCACGCTCTGCGGACGATTACCCGCCCCGGCCTGGCTAAACAGCGCCGCGCCAATATCGCCAAAATCAAACTCGACGATTTGCCCGGCGTTGATTTCGCAGGTTTGCGGCACTTCCACTTTGCCGCTGTAGCTGATGGTATAAACCGGCGTAGTCAGCGGATCGGTGTTTTGCGTCGTGACGTACACCATAAACATGGTCTGGTTCGGGATGGTCACCATGTTGATAAAGCGCTTCACCACTCTGAGCCGGAAGACCAAATTCGAGTCTTTGACGGGAAACGGCTTGCGCTTAGGGACGTTAGGATGTTTGCCCATCTGGATATAGTTGGCAGGCGGATGGAACACGCCCACCTCACTGTCGGTGATCTTCATGCCACCTTCAAGGTAGTCATTAATTTTTAGATACTTATAGCCATCTATCGTTTCCTCTATCGGCAGCGTGGTGACGTAACTACGCATAGTCCTGTCGCCAGTGGTACCCGCCGGGCAGATAGCATTAACGCCGATCCACTGGGATTTTTCCGCCAGCACAACGATCTGTCCAACCTGATTATTAGAGCGGTTGAAGGTGTTTGACAGGTCGTATGAGATTTCCGTCGGCACGCCTTTTGAATTGACACAAACCGTGGCATAAGCCGGTGCCGCGCAGGCCAACAGCACGGCAACGGCAAGATACATCTTCGCTTTCATTTTTAGGTTCCTGAGCCTTACGGCTTCGCTATGAACAGATGGCATTAGCCACCACGACAGCCTGTTTTAAGCTCTCCGCCGGCAGTGAATAAGGTGCAAAACAGCGCGATCCTTCGCCGTCGCCCCATTGAATTAGCAGCTTCCCTTCCAGCGGCAGGCCGCTTAAATAGATCTGTCCGGCATCGCCCACCATGCTGGTCGCGCCGCTGCCCTCTTCACGCACTGCCGAACCAAACGGCACCGCACGGTCGCCGCTTTTCACGTTAATGATTGCCCGCACGCCAATGCGCGCATTAAACGCCGCCCTTACCAGCGCGCCCTGTGTGGGCGCCACGTTGCTGACGTTGTTTTCAATATCGGTATGGTTATCCATCGAGTTGGTGTCCAGCGCGATACGGTTGTAGCGATAAACCGTGGCGTAAGGCATCACCGCATAGCCTCGCCAGTCGGTTTTCACTCCGGTCTGGTTTTCCACGCTGATGCCGGATGCGCCGGGCGCTTTAATCAATACGTTCGTGTCGCCAAGCGGCTGGCTGAAGGTAATGCCGTCGGCATGTCCTACCACACCGCCGGAAGCCTGCCAGTTAAACTCACGCTGATTGCGGTCGTAGTTATAGCCCAGACCCAACGTGCCGTAAGTCGCCTGCCAGTTAGCGCTGGCGCTGCCGCTATAGCCGCTGGAACTGCTGCGGCCCTGGGTCACGCTGTAGTTTAAATTGCGGCCCTCAAGCAGCGTGCCGCCAATGCCTGTTTGTACCGTGCTTTGCCCGTCGGCGTTTTTGCTGGCCGCAAAGGTGGTATAGGCGTGGTCGATAGCTTTATCTCGTGAATAGCCGTGACCCAGCAGCGTGCTGAACGGAACGGAAAGGTTAAACGCCACGATGCGATTGTTATTCGCAAGCCCGACAGATTTGCTCCACGAAGCGGAAACGGAATAGCTGATCCCTTTCCAGCCGCTGGCGTAGCCGGCCTGATACGAGGTGTTGTGCCGATCGGTGCCCCAATAAGTTTGCTGGCTGCCGGAAACGTACAGCGAGCCGTAATCGCCTAGCGACTGGGAGAGGTTGACCTGTAAACGCCCACGCTTGCTGTAGCGCAGGTTGTGATAACTTTGCGGCTTCCGTACCTTATGATGTGTTCCATCGTCCTCAAGCTCGTACTCGTAACCTTCTATATTTTTGTACGCCACTTCATCCAGCGTGTAGAACCCGCTCGTGGAGTAGCGATAGCCCAGAAGCTGGAAGTTGGTGCCATAGCTGCTCAGGGATTTGGCATACAGAAAACGCAGCGACTGTCCCTGATGCTCGCTGTCATCGGCAAGCTTGCTGCGCGCATGGGTGACATCCATAGAAATCGCGCCCCACTCGCCGAGGTTCTTTCCAAGCCCGATTGCCGCTGCGGTGTAGCTTTCCGCAAGCTGCGTGCCGCCATAGACCGTATAGCCCTGCGGCAGGCCCGCAATCAGCGTGCCCTGAGTAAAGAACAGCGTGTCCTGTTGGCCGTTGCCGCTGCGTAAATCCCCGGCGACCAGGTCATACTTCAGGCGTCCTTCACGCTGCAACAGCGGCACGGTAGAGTACGGCACGGTGTATTTTTGCTGGCTGCCGTCTTTTTCTTCCAGCGTGACTTCAAGATCGCCGCTCGAAGAGGTCGGATTCAAATCGCTGATAGCGAATGCGCCCGGCGATACATAGCTTTGATAAATAACGAAGCCGTTCTGGCGAATAATCACTTTGGCGCTGGTACGGGCGATACCACGTACCGTTGGCGCGTAGCCCTGGAGGCTATCCGGATACATGCTGTCCGACGAATAAAGACGCGCGCCGCGAAAGCCAAGGCTGTCGAACACATCGGTGCCGGTATTGCTGTCGCCCATCACCAGCTCGCCTTTTAGCGGAATAATAGCCCGCTGCGCGTAGGTGCTGATGTTCTTCCAGGTATTGGTGTTATAGCTATCGCTGCGGGTATAGCTCCATGCGCCGCTGTTACGCAGCCGCCACGGGCCGTAGTTCAGTCCGCTTTGCAGGCTGAGATAATAGCTGTCGTTATTGCTGCTGCGGTTGCCGGTAAACGAGTAGTTCACCAGCGCCGCCGGAATGCCCTCGTCCCACTGGTCGGGCGGGATATAGCCGCGCGAGCCGTTCAGCATTGAGGCCTGCGGCAGGCTGATATCCAGGCGCAGGCTGGCAAAATCAAACGTCATTTCCACGCCGGGAACCTCTTTGGTCACCGGCACGCATTCACCCGCTTTATATTTTGCCAGCTCAGGATAAGCGAGCATGTTCAGCCCCAGGCGTTTAAGCCAGCCTACGTCCAGGCAGGGTACGAGGCCGCCGGATTTAACGTCGGCTCCAGAGCGGGCTTTATCCGCCTCCACAAACGAGAGATCTTCGATGGCGATAAACTCATCGTTGCGCCAGATATCAACGCGATACTTGCCCGGTGCCTGGCCACTGCTTTTTTCAAAACGCGACAGATCCGCCACGGAGGCGGCATCTTCGGATAAAAACGCCGGGTTAAAGTAGCTTTCGGCAAGGCTTACGCCCGGCCAGAGCGTCGCCATTACCCATGCTGCCAGAGGGGCAAGCGTGAGTGCCTGGTGCGTGAGCGACTTTTTGATCATTTCCCTGCTTCCCAATTGGCCACACGGCATTACTGCATGACCCCGGCCTGGACCGGCGTCACCGCGCCGTAATCATTTACGGTCTGGTAAGAGATTCGCCCTGACAATTTTGCGGGCACAGCAACTTTCGCCACGCTCTTAGGAGCGACCATGGTATTAGGCAGCTTTTCGTTGCCGATCTTCAGGTTGACCGTGGAGATATAGTAAGGAGAAGGGTTATGCAGGCTGAGGTAGCCTCCGCTGCGGGAAAAACGCAGCTGCCTGACCGCTTCTTCCGGCTGCATCTGGAGATTTTCCGGCCGTACGAATAATTTAATGCGCGACAAAATAGCCAGCTGCAGCACGTTATTATTTTCAACGGTATTTTTATCTACCGAAGGAATGGCCTTCACGTTCATCCAGAAAATAGACTCACGATCGGCAGGCAGCGGCTGACCAACATAGATAATGCGCAGAGTATTTTCGCTTTTTGCCTCGCTGGCAAACAGCGGCGGCGTAACGATAAAACTTTTATCTTTTTCACCGAGATTATTCTCTATCCATGAATTGACCAGATAACGCTCTTTATTGTCGTTATTGTTAATAGACAGGGAAGCCTGCTTCGCATCGGCGGAATAAATAACGCGCGTGGCGCCGAGGCCAATTCCTCCGCCCGCCAGAGCAGAAAGACTTATTAACAAACATAACGCTGCGGCCACGCCTGATTTAAATAATGTATTCATCACGACAGATACCATTAATTGTGAATAATTTCGGCTCAGGAATAAACCGGCGTGCGCCAGACTTGAGAATGCATATTTCCCGGCAAGACAGGTTCGGTAACCGAACGGTAACAAGCGGTAAAATATCAAGCCATTTGCTGGTTTTTAATCATGGAAAAATAGCCCGGATCGGTATTGGGAGTAATGAACGGCTGCTCGCTGTCGAATACTGCGAGCCCAATACCGGTGCTGGCGTCATTGCCATTAACGCTGGTCAAAGCCAGAAATACCTGCGGATCTGCGATGAAAACTGCTTTCTGAAAAGCGATATCCGTCTGCTCAGTAACGTCGGGAAGGCAGTCGATCAATCGAATCACAAACGCAATGAGGAACAGGAATTTTCTTTTCATGTTCACCCTCGCAGGGTTGATATGGAATCCGCCTCCTCCCTGAGGCCAGACACATCCTTGCGCCTGTCGATTACTCGTATTTCATGACGAAAGTGGCATCAGCGTTGGCCCGGCCCGCCGTTGCTTTAGCCGCCGTTGCTTTATAACGAGCGGTGAACGGCAGGGTGTTAACGCCGCCGTTCAGATTTTGCGCGGTAGAGAAAGTCGCGCCGTCCGGGGGAAGTACTTTAGAAGCGCGGTCGAGGATCTGGATACCAACGCCCGTTGCGGTGGTGCTGTTATCACTGGAGTTAACCGCCAGCAGGGTTGGGTCAATGGCATCAGCCTGGCCTGCGAAAGCAGCGGCAGCGGTAGCGGCAACGGTGCTGTCACAGTCGTTCAGAACGATAGTGAAAGGAATCTGGGCTGAGGTATCACCAGCTTTGGTGAAAGCGGCAGTGCGATACTGGCCCAGTTTTACAATCTGGCTGTCGGACTGAGTGCTTACGGAGCAAGCTGCGTTAACCAGCTCACCCTTAAAGTGAACGGTACCGCCGTTAACGGTAACCGGCGTCGAAACCGGGTCAGCTGCATAAGCCGAACCACTTAACAATGCGATGCCAGCAACCAAAGAAGAAGCAACTTTGGATAATTTCATAAGTATTCCTTTAAGTATTAAAATGCATATCCGGGTATAACTGCATATATATTTCAGTATTTATTAATGATCTTTATCGCCGGAGCAGCACCTAACGGTCTGATTAGCAGGCCGGTGCTCTCAGGTAATGCTCAACGCAGAGATAATTAATTAAATATTTAATACGCCATTGGCGACGAGGGATAAATTAATGCAAGTGCGAGGCAAATAATAGCCGTCAAAACTTTATATAGCCTAAGCAACGCCTTAATAATCCCTAAGAAAAGACGTGAATAACCCAGGCTGGCGGTAAGTAAAGTTGCAAAAACGTTAAATGTGCCACAATCGTGATGCTACACTGTGCGGCTTTATTGCAAAGACGTATCTGGTGACGAAATTGAGTGAACATATTGAAGAAAAAATCCAGCCGGGAGCGGTGATCCGCCCCAACTGGTCGGCAGTTTTTGCCGTGGCGTTTTGCGTCGCCTGTCTGATTACCGTGGAATTTTTACCGGTGAGCCTGCTGACACCGATGGCGCAAGAGCTGGGTATTTCTGAAGGCGTGGCCGGGCAATCGGTCACCGTCACGGCGTTTGTCGCGATGTTTGCCAGCCTGTTTGTCACAAGCGTCATCCGTTCAGCCGACAGACGCTACGTCGTTTTCCTTTTCGCCGTGTTGCTCACCCTCTCCTGCCTGCTGGTTTCTTTTGCCAATAATTTCACGCTGCTGCTGTTGGGGCGAGCCTGCCTGGGAATTGCACTGGGCGGTTTCTGGGCGATGTCGGCCTCGCTGACCATGCGTCTGGTCCCTGCCAGAACGGTGCCAAAAGCGCTGTCGGTTATTTTTGGCGCGGTGTCCATCGCGCTGGTTATCGCCGCTCCGCTGGGGAGTTTTTTAGGCGGCATTATCGGCTGGCGCAACGTGTTTAACGGCGCGGCGTTAATGGGCATAGCGTGCATTATATGGGTGTGGAAAGCGCTGCCGTCGCTGCCGGGCGAATCCAACCGCCACAAACAAAACATGTTCGGCCTGCTTAAGCGCCCCGGCGTACTGGCTGGCATGGCGGCCATTTTTATGGCCTTCGCCGGACAGTTCGCGTTCTTCACTTATATCCGTCCGGTGTATATGACGCTGGCGGGTTTTGACGTCGACGGCCTTACGCTGGTGCTGCTGAGTTTTGGTATCGCAAGCTTTGTGGGCACCTCGCTCTCGGCGGTGTTTCTGAAGCGTTCGCTGAAGCTCGCGCTGGCCGTCGCACCGTTAATTCTGGCGCTTAGCGCTTTAACGCTGGTGCTATGGGGGACGGATAAAATTGTCGCCTCCGGCATCGCTATTATATGGGGCTTCGCTTTCGCGCTGATACCGGTCGGTTGGTCCACGTGGATCACCCGCTCGCTTGCCGATCAGGCTGAAAAAGCTGGCTCTATTCAGGTAGCGGTCATTCAGCTTGCGAATACCTGCGGCGCCGCAATCGGCGGCTACGCGCTGGATAACCTCGGTCTGCTTTCACCGCTGGTGTTATCCGGAAGCCTGATGTTGCTGACGGCATTGTTGGTGGCGACGAAAGTACGGGCTAAATAAATATGCGTCGGGTGGCGCGTTGTTTACCCGACCTATAAGGCCAGGCTTTGCCAGGGCGGATAAACGTTAGCGTCACCCACCAGAGATCGGCAGATGACGCTAAATCACGCCGGTGACCGCTGCAAAAACAGCCTGTCTGTGAAAAGTCATTCAGGATGCATTTCAATAAATGCAGCAGTTGTTTTTTTGAGTTTGCCTGGCCTTTAGCGAGAGGCCACAACTTTTTTCTCTCCGTCTGATGATCGTCTCGCCCCTCTTTAACGAATCAAAGAAGTCAGGTAAATAACCTGCGGGTTCATAAACTGCTGGAGACTTATGCACGACTCTTCTCACCTGCATAAGCCAATTATTTCTCTCATTTACCCGTTGCTGGCTTGACCCATCACCGTTCTGAACAGCAGCGCATCCAGTTCATCGGCGTTTCTTTTCCGGCTCCCGGAAAGCGGCGTGCGGTCGCTATTTGCTGCCAGCTCTTGTTTTATAAAGTCATGAAGCAATGGCCTGCGCGGCCCGTATTTTGCTTCGCCTGCATTTTGTTTTATCGCAAGCAGCTCGTTTATTTCATTCAATAGCAAAGGATCCTGAACCGTGCCTTCAACCAGTTCATCAAAACGTACCGGAGGCAAACCTTTCCCGGCTTCCAGCCACTGCACCGCCAGCAAAGGCCGCAGGACATAAAAATATTTTTTGAGCCTTACTTCATCACCCTGCAAATAGCCTCGAAAGTTTTTTCGCGCCATAGAGAAATAGTGCCAGCGCGATTTCTGTGCAGAAAACCACTCCGGCGCCAGCGCCCGCAGTACATCCATTGTTTCGCTATCTTGTTGATAAACCACCGGCGAACCGAGCCACTCCAGCAGCGTTGGGTTTGCGCCTTTTAATAACCCCAGCGCTTTGCGCCATTCCCAGCCGCAAACGTCCAGTTCATTGTCTATCGGAAGTTCAATAACATCCCGCTGCGGCTCAACTCGCAGATACCATTCAGGGGCGTGGACATAGATAAAGCGCACGTCGTAATCGCTGTCCGGTGAGGCGAAGCCCCAGCCGCGGCTGCCCGATTCGCAGGCGTACAACACTCGTACGCCATAACGTTTTTCTATGTCACGCAAAACCAGGTGGACCCTTTTACGCATAGCGGCATTTACGCCGTTCAATCCCGTTTCCATTATTTATCCTTTTACACAGACTACCTGACGCAGCGTGTGAACAATTTCCACCAGCGAAGACTGGGCCGCCATTACCGCATCGATGTCTTTATAAGCCATTGGTATTTCATCGATGACATCGCTGTCTTTCCGGCATTCAACATGCGCCGTCGCACGAATTTGATCTTCCACGCTAAAGCGCTTTTTCGCTGCTGTTCTGCTCATGGTACGGCCCGCACCGTGGCTGCATGAACAGAAGCTTTCTTCATTACCTAATCCACGCACGATAAAGCTTTTTGCGCCCATAGAGCCGGGAATGATCCCCATCTGGCCTTTTTGTGCCGATACCGCACCCTTGCGGGTTATCAACACCGATTCGCCAAAATGCGTCTCCTGCTGCACATAATTGTGATGGCAGTTAACCGCTTCCTGGTGAGTAGTAAACGGCTTCGTGATGATGCGTGAAAGCGCTGCCAGAGTACGTGCCATCATTACTTCACGGTTATGACGAGCAAAATCTTGCGCCCAGCTAACCGCTTCCATGTAATCCTCAAAATGGCGGCTCCCTTCCTGAAAGTAGGCAAGATTACGATCCGGCAGATTAGCGATATGCAGCTGCATATCCTTCTGGGCAAGCGCGATAAACAACGAGCCGATGGCGTTGCCTACCCCACGCGAACCGCTGTGGAGCATCACCCAAACCTGCTGCGCTTCGTCCAGGCAAACTTCAATAAAGTGGTTACCGGTGCCCAGGGTTCCAAGATGCTGATGATTATTAGTTTTCAGCAACTGCGGGTATTTGTCCGTCAGGCGCCTGAAGCGCGGGGCCAGCTCAGCCCAATGCTTATCCACTTCCTGCGGCGGGTTTTCCCATGCGCCACGATCCCTTCTGGAACGCGTCGATGTACGGCCATGCGGCACGGCTTGCTCAATAGCGCTTCGCAGCCCCGCCAGGTTATCCGGCAGGTCGCTTGCCAGCAGAGAAGTACGCACGGCAATCATGCCGCAGCCGATATCAACGCCCACTGCCGCCGGAATAATTGCACCATGGGTTGGAATAACGCTGCCGATGGTCGATCCTTTACCTAAATGTACATCCGGCATTACCGCCAGATGCTTAAAAATAAAAGGCATTTTCGCCGTATTCAGAAGCTGTTCTCGTGCCTCTGGTTCAACCGGCACACCCTGCGTCCACATTTTTATCGGTGCGCTATTGGCTTGATTGAGCAACTGATACATTTCGTTTTTCATCAAGGTTCTCGCTCTGTTAGTTGTTGTTATAGATATTGCGAAAGGCATGCCAGGTAAAATCCGTTGCGCTAAAAATATTTAACTCTTTGAAAAACAATCATTAATAATTAGCATGCCAAACATAGCCATTAAGCTTCCGGCCAGCTATCTTATCTCACAGGATAAATAGTTATCTTTGGAGATAAAATGAAGCATACCGTCGTCATCGGCATGTTGGGCACTACCCTTGATAAGCGAGGCAAACGTGAAAACCGCTGGACGAAGTGGCGTCCGACGGTTGGTCTGTGCCAGCAACAAGGGCTGGTGGTCGACCGTATTGAGCTTTTGCATCAACCCAAAGATAAAGGAATGGCTTTGCAGGTTGTCGAAGATATTGCAAAGGTTTCTCCGGCCACGCAGGTTGTACTGCATGAGATTGAACTGCGCGATCCGTGGGATTTTGAAGTGGTTTACAACGCGCTGCTCGATTTTACCAGCCGCTACCCTTTCGATACCGAACACGAAGAGTATCTGGTACATATCACGACCGGCACGCACGTGGCACAAATCTGCTGGTTTTTACTGACGGAAGCGCATTATCTCCCGGCCAGGCTGCTGCAAACGGCACCGGGTGAAAAGAAGGATCGCCCTTCTCCACAAGGGATCTACTCGATAATCGATCTGGATCTGAGCCGTTATGCCACGCTGACCAGCCGCTTCCTGCGGGATCGGCAGCACTCGGTTTCTTTCCTGAAAGCGGGTATAGAAACCCGCAATAAAACATTTAATGCCTTAATCGATCGGATAGAACGTGTAGCCCTGCGTTCGGATGCCCCTATTTTGCTGACCGGCCCTACCGGCGCAGGCAAATCCTTTCTGGCGCGGCGAATCTATGAGCTGCGTGAATCAAAGCATCTGATTAACGGGCGTTTTGTCTCGGTAAACTGCGCCACCCTGCGCGGTGATAACGCCATGTCGACGCTGTTCGGCCATGTAAAGGGCGCTTTCACCGGCGCGCTACGGCCACGGGCAGGCTTACTGAGGGAAGCCGATGGCGGCGTCCTGTTCCTGGATGAAATAGCCGAGCTGGGGCTGGACGAACAGGCGATGCTGCTAAAAGCCATTGAAGAGAAAAAGTTTTTCCCTTTTGGATCCGACAAAGAGATCGGCAGCGATTTCCAACTTATTGCCGGTACGCACCGTGATATGCAGCAATGGATCGCCGAAGGACGCTTTCGCGAAGACCTTTACGCCCGCATCAATATGTGGACGTTCCGCCTGCCGGGCCTTGCCGAACGCCGTGAAGACATCGAACCCAACATCGATTATGAACTTCAACGTTTTGCCAGAAATAAGAAAACCCAGGTCCGCTTCGATAAAGAAGCACGGACGCTTTACACCACCTTTGCCAGTTCCACACAAGCAGCCTGGCGTGGAAATTTTCGGGAATTGAGCGCATCAATTGCTCGTATGGCAACGCTTGCTGAACAGGGCCGTATTTCAACAATCCTTGTTGAAGAAGAGATAGAACAATTGAAATCCAACTGGCAGCATCAGCAGCCGATCGCATCTTTCAGTGCCGTCCCTGAAAATATCGATCTCTTTGAAAAGCGGCAGCTGGAGACGGTAATTGAAGTGTGCCGCAACGCCGTTTCGCTTTCGCAAGCGGGCCGCCAGCTTTTCGCCGTTTCCCGTATGCAGAAGAAAAAGCCCAACGACGCGGACAGATTACGTAAATATCTGGCGCGGTTTGGGCTGAGTTGGGAAGAGCTGAAAGACCAGCAATAGCTTTGCCTACTGCGCCACACGCCAGAAAGGCCGATCTCCCAATATCGTTGCGCGATGCATAACACGGCGCGCAGGCAGGTAATCCGCATTCGCATAATGCTGCGTGACGCGGTTATCCCAGATGGCGATATCGTTTTCCTGCCAGCGCCAGCGGACCTGGAACTCGGGTTTGGCGATATGCGCAAACAGGAAGGCGAGCAGCGCGTCGCTCTCTTTTTGTGCAAGATCGACAATACGCGTGGTGAATCCTTCATTCACAAACAGCGCCTGCTTGCCGCTCACCGGATGGGTGCGTACCACCGGATGATTCAGCGGCGGATTTTTGGCAACGGCCTCACGCCAGCGCGCCTGTTCATCCTCGCTGCGAGCATGCTTATATTCCGGGAATGACTTTCTAAAATCATGCTCCGCCTCAAGGCCAGACAGCAGGCGTTTAAACGGCTCAGAAAGCGCCTCATATGCCGCAATACCGCTGGTCCACAGCGTGTCGCCGCCCATTTCCGGTAACAGCTTCGCCGCGAGGATCGCTCCGGCAGGCGGCGTGTCGATAAAGGTCACATCGGTATGCCAGTTATCGTTATCCGGCGGGTTATCGTTGTGGGTATCCAGCACGATGATTTCTTCCACGCCTTCCGCATGTGGATAGACCGGATGAATATGCAGGTCGCCAAACCGCATCGCCAGCGCACGCTGCTGCGAAGGCGTAATGGCCTGGTCGCGGAAGAACAACACCTGATGACGGATCAGGGCATGATAAATTTGCTCGAACTGGTTGTCGCTCAGCCCACGCGTCAGATCCACGCCTTGTACCTGCCCGCCAATGTAAGGCCCCAGCGGCACAATATTCACTTTTTCACTCATTGTCCTTCTCCATGCCATGGGGTTAACCGACGCTGTAATGCCCGTAAACCCAGCTCTAAACAAAACGCGATAACGGCAATCACGCCGATGCCCGCCAGCACCACATCGGTTGCCAGAAACTCACCGGCGGACTGCACCATAAAGCCCAGCCCGCGGGTGGCGGCGATAAGCTCCGCGGCCACTAAAGTTGACCAGCCAACGCCCAGACCGATGCGGAACCCGGTGAGGATTTCCGGCAGCGCGCCGGGTAAAATCACATGCCACACAACCTGCGCGCGGGTTGCCCCCAGCGCACGCGCGGCCCGAACGCGAACCTGCTGAACGCTGCGCACGCCGGCCATGGCGGACATCGCGACGGGGGCGAAAATCGCCAGATAAATCAGCAGGATTTTGGAGGTTTCACCGATGCCGAACCAAATCACCATCAGCGGCAGATAGGCCAGCGGCGGCACCGGGCGGTAAAGCTCAATCAGCGGATCGAGAATGCCGCGCACCGTCGGGCTTAAGCCCATCGCGATGCCCACCGGGATACCGATAAGCACCGCGGCGAACAGCGCGGTCAGGATGCGCAGCAGGCTGGCGGCGAGATGCTGCCAGAGCGTCGCATCCATAAAGCCTTCCGGCCCGGCGATGCTAATAAGTTTGCTCAGCACCTGCCCCGGCGGCGGCAAAAAAAGCGGGCTGATCCACTGCTCGGCTGCCACCCACCACCACAGCAGGACGATGGTCGTCAGGGTCACGAGGCTTAACGTAATCTGGCGCGAGAACGGCCAGCGCAGGGCGACGCGCCTGCGACGCGGTTTATCCGGGATTGCGATGCTCACTGGAAGCCCTCCCGCTGTTCAAATACACGGCCGAGCACATACTCGCGCCTGGCGATAAATTCGGGGTCAGATTTAATGCTGCGGCAAGGCTCGCCCGCCGCAAACCGGCGGCCAAAATCGAGCGGTAATCGTTCCAGAACGCGCCCGGGGCCGGGCGAAAGCAGCACTAATTCGGTGGCCAGAAACACCGCCTCTTCAATGTCATGGGTGATAAGCAGCACCTGACGGCGACTTTCATGCCACAGCTTTAATAGCAGGGTCTGCATTTGTTCGCGGGTAAACGCATCGAGCGCGCCAAAGGGCTCATCAAGCAGTAGAAGCTGTGGTTGCGTGGCGAGCGCACGGGCGATGCCTACACGCTGGCGTTGACCACCAGAAAGCTGCCAGATGGTCCGTTTTGCCTTATCCTCCAGCCCAACTTTGCGCAGCATATCGAGCGCGATTTCCTCGCGCTGCGGCTTCGGCTGCCCGGCCAGTTGCAGGCCAAAGGCGACGTTATCCAGCACCGTTCGCCACGGCAGCAGCCCTTCATTTTGAAAGACCACGCCACGCTCGGCACCCGGCCCCGTCACCTGTTTCCCCTGCAAGGTGATGCTGCCTGCGTGATACGGAACAAAGCCAGCTATCAGGTTCAGCAACGTCGTTTTGCCGCAGCCTGACGGGCCGAGCACCACCAGCAACTCCCCTTCGTCTACCGTCAGATTAATATCGTTGAGAACGGTTTTTCCGCCGTAATCGGCGCTGAGTCCTGAAACCTGTAACATGGCCTGCCTCCTTACTGCGCCAGCGTTTTCACGAAGCGATCGGTGACGAACTGGCTGTAGTCCGCTTCCACCGCCGGGACTTTGCCCTGCGCCTTCAGGAACCGTGCGGTATCGACAATCGCTTTATTTACCGGGCCGCTGAGCTGCTCGTTTTGCTGGCCCGGCGTCAGATAGGTATTGCCTTTCACCAGCCCCGGCACGTCGCTTTCCGGCACGCCGCTCAGGCGGGAAAGCTTGCTGAGGTTCTCCGGCTGCTTCAGCCAGACATCAGGATTATCGATATAGCCTTTTTGCGCCCGCAATGCGCTGCGGGCGAAGGCTTCCACTACGTCAGGATGCTGCTGCGCGAAGTCCTTACGCACGACCCAGACATCCAGCGTTGGCGAGCCCCATTTGCCTACCTGCGCGGAATCGGTCAGCACCGTGCCGTCTTTTTCCAGCTCGTTCACCGCCGGTGCCCAGACATAAGCGCCGTCGATATCGCCGCGCTGCCAGGCAGCGATAATCGCCGGCGGCTGAAGATTAAGAATTTGTACCTGGCCGGGCTTGATGCCCCAGTGTTTCAGCGCCGCCAGCAGGCTGTAATGCGTGGTGGAGATAAAAGGAACGGCGATGCGTTTACCGATCAGATCCTTTGGATCGGTTATGCCTTTTTTTACCACCAGCGCCTCAGAGTTTCCGAGCTTTGATGCCAGCAGGAACACCTCAATCGGCACCTTCTGGCTTGCCGCAACCGCAAGCGAACTGGAACCGATATTGCCGATCTGCACGTCGCCAGAAGCCAGCGCGCGCACCACGCTCGCGCCGCTGTCGAATTTGCGCCATGCAACTTTTGCACCGCTGTCTTTGGCAAAGGTGTTATCGGCCTGCGCAACTTTGGCGGGTTCTGCGGATGTCTGATAGGCCACGGTGACGTCCACCGCGAACGCCCGCGTGGCGATTAAGGCCAGCGCTGCCAGCCAGAAAGAATGTCGGATTATTGCCATGTTGTGTTTGCCCCTGTCTCAATGATGGGAGCAGTATTTCCAATGGCGACGATGAGATAAAAGAATTAAAAATTATCGTTAATGCTTTTATATCCTTAGATAAAATTGTGGGAAGAATAGTTGGGGAACGGGAATACAGAAAGCGCAAAAAGGCCAGCACCAACAAGCCGTTGAGAGGTTGATATCCGAAGGGAAAAGGGTTGGTTTAAACCACCAGGATGGGTCACAAATATAAGAAAAGGCCATCCATCCGATGACCTTTTCTTAATTTAATCCGCCTTCCCCGATGGCTTACTTCAGGTATTCGCTTCATGTAACGGCCAGGACTCAAACAGGTAGCCGTCGAAGTTAATATCATCCACGTCAGAGAGTTCCAGCAGCCGCAGCTTAACGTTTTCAAGATGCTGCCACATCGCCAGCTTGGCGGCTCGGGCATCCTTTTTGATCAGCGCGGCGAGGATCTGCTTATGGTCGCCGAGCCACTCTTTGCGGTACTGGGTATCTTTCAGATGACGGTGCAGCTGAATCCACATTGGATTATTGACGCGCCACTCCCAGGATTGCTTAAACAGTTCCACCAGCATGCTGTTATGGGTGGCTTCGGCAATAGCCAGGTGAAACTGCATATCGCCGACTTCATGCTCGTCGGAGACCAGATCCTGCTCCTGAATCTGCAACGCGCGGCGCATTTTAATAATGTCGTCGCGGGTGGCCTGCAAAGCGGCAAATTCAGCGATGTTACTTTCCAGCAGCTGGCGAGCCTGCAGGAGTTCGAAGGGGCCCGCGTCGTTGCATTGATTAACGCTGCTCTCTTCGCCTTCTTTTTCGCCTTCTTTTTCCACTTCATTTCCGGGAATGCGAACCACGAAAATACCGGCGCCTCTGCGCACTTCTACGATACCTTCGATTTCCAGCATAATCAGCGCTTCGCGCACCACGGTTCTGCTGACATCCAGCATATCTGCGATTTCACGCTCCGGAGGAAGACGCGCGCCCATGGCATAGTTTTTATCAACGATCATTGAGCGCAGCATCATGCCCACTTCCTGATAGGGGCGCTGCTGGGATGTGGCCTGTTTCATGGTGATTTTAATTCACTTTTCTGGATTATCTCCGCCATACCGGAGGCAATCCAGACTATACCATAAGAGATCCAATAGTGATTAATCCCCAGGCTAAGTGAAAGAAAGTAGAATAAATTAAGCCGCTAATTTATATGTTTTTTCTTAGCTGAAGCAGCGACAGAATGGCTGTTTAACCCTTCTGTCGCCAGGCTGGACCAGACGTGAAGCCCCGGTAAAACTTATTTTATCGTGAAGTAACGCTGCGCATTATTAAAGCAGATATCCTGCACCATGCGGCTCAGCATCGCCTCATCATCCGGGATCTCTCCTTCCTGCGCCCACTCGCCAATCAGGTTACAGAGAATACGACGGAAATATTCGTGGCGCGTATAAGAGAGGAAACTGCGGGAGTCGGTCAGCATACCGACAAACTGACTAAGCAGACCCATCTGCGAGAGCTGTTCCAGCTGGCGCAGCATGCCGTCTTTTTGATCGTTGAACCACCAGCCGGAACCGAATTGCACTTTCCCGGCGACGCCCGGTCCCTGGAAGTTGCCGATCATCGTCGCCAGCACTTCGTTATCGCCCGGATTCAGGCAGTAGAGAATAGTCTTCGGCAGTTCGTCGGTAATATCCATGCTGTCGAGCAGGCGGGAAAGCGCCCAGCTGATTTTATTGTCGCCAATGGAGTCAAAACCGCTATCCGGCCCCAGCAGGCGGAACATGCGGGTATTATTGTTGCGAATCGCGCCGATGTGCAGCTGCATCACCCAGCCGCGCGCCGCATACTGGCGGCCCAGCCAGACCAGCACGGCGGTAGAGAACTGGGCAATCTCAAGCTCGCTCAGCGCTTCTCCTTTCAGACGTTTGCCAAGGATGACGTCGAGCTGCGCATCGCCAGGAGCCGGCGCAAAGCGCAGCGTTTCAATACCGTGATCGGAAGCGCGGCAGCCGCACGCGGCAAAGTGGTCCAGACGACGGGTGAGCGCCTGCCGCAGCTCGTCAAATTGCGTAATGCTGATATCCGCTGCCGCTTCGAGCTTTTTCAGGTAATCAACGAAACCATCCAGCTCGATTTTAAACACCTTATCGGGACGCCAGCTCGGCGCTACTTCTATGTCGAAGCTGCTGTCGGCGGCAATTTGACGATGATATTCCAGCGAATCAATCGGATCGTCGGTCGTCCCTGCCATGCGCACATTCATCTGGCGCATGATGCCGCGAGCGGAGAACGCCGCCGTGGACAGTTTTTCATTACACTGCGTCCAGATACGCTCGGCGGTGTCTGGCCCAAACAGCGTGTTGGTGATACCAAACGGACGGCGCAGCTCAAGGTGCGTCCAGTGATAAAGAGGGTTACCCAGCGTTTTCGGTACCGTGTTGGCCCACGCCATATATTTCTCATAGTCGCTGGTTTCTTTGCCGGTAATCAGCGACTCTTCCACGCCCGCGCTTCGCAGCGCTCGCCATTTATAATGGTCGCCTTCCAGCCAGATCTGCCCGAGGTTATCAAAGCGGCGATCTTCCGCGATTTCTTTTGGGCTCAGATGGCAGTGGAAATCATAAATCGGCATATCCGCGGCGTACTTATGGTACAGCGTGCGGGCAATTTCGTTTTTCAGTAAAAAGTCTTCCGTCATAAATGCCGCCATTGCTTTTCTCCTTAATCTTTCAGAGCTTCAACCGCTGCACGCGCGCCGTGCTGCAACAGCCGCTGATAAGCCTCGGTTAAGGCTTGCACAAACTCGCTATTCTCCGGCAGGTCACTACCAAAGATGGATTCCATCGTCAGCAGCCCACGCACGCGTTCTTTCGGCGTCTGATATTGCTGATGGATTGCCTGATAGTGTGCCGCCAGCGGATCAACCACATCGATGGCATTCCCTTGTTCATCCACGCCGCCAACGTAGCGCATCCAGCCCGCCACGCCCAGCGTCAGATGACGATAATCATTGCCCTGCTGCAGATGCAGGCGAACCGGGTCCAACAGGCGCTGCGGCAGTTTCTGGCTGCCGTCCATCGCTATCTGCCAGGTGCGGTGCCTGAGCGACGGATTGGTGAAGCGTGCGATCAGTAAGTTCGCGTACCCTTCCAGATCGGTGCCTTCCGGCATCGAAAGCGTCGGCGCCTGCTCTTTAAGCATCAGCGCGAGCGCCGCTTTGCGGTAGGCGGGATTGGTCATGGTATCCGCAATGGTGTCATACCCGCCGAGATAGCCCAGATAAGCAAGGAAAGAGTGGCTGCCGTTGAGCATGCGCAGCTTCATCATTTCAAACGGCACGACGTCCGCCACGAACTGAGCGCCGACCTTATCCCAGGCCGGGCGGCCGTTGACGAAGTTATCTTCAATCACCCACTGACGGAACGGCTCGCAGGCGATGGCGCATGGGTCATAGACGCCCAGCAGATCGGCGACAAGCCGTAGAGTTTCTGCCGTCGCCGCCGGGACGATACGGTCGACCATGGTGCACGGAAAGGTGACATTTTCAGCGATCCATGCGGCCAGCCCCGCATCGCGCGCCTTTGCCAGCCCGAGGACGGCGGCTTTCGCCACGTGACCGTTCTCGCGCACGTTATCGCAGGAAAGTACGGTAAAGGCTTTCATCCCCTGCTCGCGGCGCATGTTCAGCGCTTCAACGATATAACCGATAGCCGATTTTGGCTGTTGCGGATGAGCAAGATCGTTTTTAATCAGCGGATTGTTCAAATCCAGCTCGCCGGAGGCGGCGTCGGTGCAATAGCCTTTTTCGGTCACGGTAAGCGAAACAATAGCGGTTTCCGGGCGCGCCATCGCTTTCAGGATGCCGTCATGGCCGTCGAATTCCGGATGCAGCGCTTCTTTCACCGAACCGATTATTTTCAGCTCGGTGCTTTCTGCGCCGCGCTCTGCAACGGTATACAGCAGATTTTGCGCCTTCAGATTCTCAATCAGCCGCGCGTCGTTGCCCGGCATCAGGTTGACTTCGCAGATGCCCCAATCGCTGTCGCTTTCTTCCAGCAAATGATGGGTAAACAGCGCCTGATGCGCGCGGTGAAATGCGCCGCAGCCCAGATGAACAATACGCGATACCAGACGCGATCTGTCCCAGTTCGG
Source organism: Cedecea colo (assembly GCF_011808225.1). Taxonomy (GTDB): domain Bacteria; phylum Pseudomonadota; class Gammaproteobacteria; order Enterobacterales; family Enterobacteriaceae; genus Dryocola; species Dryocola colo. The sequence continues at coordinate 295,643 of NZ_SOYS01000004.1, forward strand.
ACGGGCGACGGTAACCGTGCCGGTCGCAATATTCTGTTCCATTGCAAACTCCTGTCGTTCGACGTCTTCGCCCGTGGATGAAGGGGCGAGAATGTTGCTATTGCGTTGAATAGAGGGAAATCGCATGACGCGTTGCGCCATGCGAAAGATGATTACTTGCTAAAGAAAGCGCGCTGGATAGCAAGTTCGACGCCGCGAACTTCCGCCAGGCCTTTCAGTCGACCAATCGCCGAGTAGCCGGGGTTGGTTTTCTTTTTCAGATCGTCCAGCATCTGGTGGCCGTGATCCGGACGCATTGGGATCGGATCCTCATTGCCTTCCGCTTTGCGGCGGTGCTCTTCTTCAGCGATGGCTTTCACCACTTCATACATGTCCACATCGCCATACAGATGCGCCGCTTCGTGGAACGTTTTTGGGTTTTCTTCGCGAAGCGTGGAGCGCAGGTGCGTGAAGTAAATGCGTGGGCCGAACTGTTTGATCATATCGACCAGATCGTTGTCCTCGCGCACACCATAAGAGCCGGTGCACATGGTGAAGCCGTTCGCCATACTGTTCACGGTGTCCACCATCCATTGCATATCTTCAACGGTAGAGACAATGCGCGGCAGGCCGAGGATAGGACGCGGCGGATCGTCCGGATGAACCGCCATACGTACGCCAACCTCTTCCGCGACCGCAATAATGGCTTTCAGGAAACAGGCGAAATTGTCGCGCAGTTTCGCTTTGTCGATGTCTTTGTAGGTCGCCAGATGGCTGCGGAACTGATCCAGGGTGTAGCCTTCTTCAGCGCCCGGCAGACCTGCGATGATATTGCGGGTCAGACGCCCTTTGTCTGCGCCGCTCATCGTGGCGAAACGCTGGTTAGCCTGCTCGATCTCTTCCGCCGTGTAATCGGCTTCTGCTCCCTGGCGCTTCAGGATATGTAATTCAAAGGCGGCAAACTCAATCTGGTCAAAACGCAGGGCTTTTGAACCGTCCGGCAGAACATATTCAAGATCGGTGCGGGTCCAGTCCAGTACCGGCATGAAGTTGTAGCAAACGGTGTAGATGCCGCATTGCGCCAGGTTACGCAGGGTTTGCTGGTAATTTTTGATCCACAGATCGTACTGCCCGGTATGGGTTTTGATGTCTTCGTGAATAGGGACGCTTTCTACTACCGACCACACCAGACCCGCCTCTTCGATGATGGCTTTGCGTTTAAGGATCTCTTCAACTGGCCAGACTTCACCGTTCGGGATCTGATGTAACGCCGTCACCACGCCGGTTGCGCCAGCCTGGCGTATATCTGACAGCGTTACCGGATCGTCAGGACCGTACCAGCGCCAGGTTTGTTTCATATTCAATTTCCTCTTCTTTCGATGACTTTGCCGTGGTTGACCAATCGATACCCACTAACGGAACGTTCGTAATAAAACGGGGCTATACGCATTAAGTTCAGCCAAACCCGGTGCCATGTCAACCATCACATGCAAATTGGTTAACCAAATCACAAATATCGCCATTGTTGGTCAGCCAATCTTATTTATTTGATCCGCGTCAAATTTTAGCGTGCAAAAAAAATCCACCATGCATTCTGATGTGATTTTATGCAGGTATCCGTAAGGAATTACTTCCAAAGTTGCGGCGCGGTTCGCGCAACGCTTGCCTTAAATTCAGCAAGTGGCCAACCAATTCGCATGATTTCAGTTTTCTACGCCAAAGATCGGAGGGCGTGGAGGCATTGATCTTTAACGAGGCTTTATCATGAAGATAACGAAATTAAGATGGTGGATTATCGGTTTGGTCTGCGTGGGGACCATCGTGAACTACCTGTCCCGCAGCTCGCTCAGCGTCGCGGCACCGGCGATGATGAAAGAACTCAATTTTGATGAACAGCAGTACTCCTGGGTCGTGAGCGCCTTCCAGCTTTGCTATACCATTGCGCAGCCGATTACCGGCTATCTGATGGATGTCATCGGGCTGAAAATCGGCTTCTTTATCTTCGCGTTGCTCTGGTCGTTTATCAACATGGCACACGCGCTGGCGGGCGGCTGGATAAGCCTTGCGTTCCTGCGTGGTTTGATGGGGTTGACCGAAGCGTCTGCCATTCCTGCGGGGATTAAAGCAAGCGCCGAATGGTTCCCGACCAAAGAACGCGGTATCGCGGGCGGCTTGTTTAACATCGGCACGTCTATTGGCGCCATGCTGGCCCCGCCGTTGGTGGTCTGGGCAATGCTGACCTTCGCGGATAGCGGCATTGGCACCGAGATGGCGTTTGTCATTACCGGCGCTATCGGCGTGCTGTTCGCCATCACCTGGTTCCTGATTTATAACTCGCCGAACAAGCATCCGTGGATTACCCATAAAGAACTGCGCTACATCGAAGACGGCCAGGAAAGCTATCTTCAGGACGATAATAAAAAGCCAGCCGTAAAAGCGATCGTCAAAAAGCGTAATTTCTGGGCGCTGGCGATCGCCCGCTTCCTGGCCGATCCGGCATGGGGCACCCTGAGCTTCTGGATGCCGCTGTACTTGATTAACGTGATGCATTTGCCGCTCAAAGAGATCGCTATGTTCGCCTGGCTGCCGTTCCTGGCGGCGGATTTTGGCTGCGTTGCCGGTGGCCTGCTGGCGAAGTTCTTCATGGAAAAGATGAGCATGACTACCATCAATGCGCGCCGCACAAGCTTTACCATCGGCGCCATTCTGATGATTTCTATTGGCTTCGTTAGCATCACCACAAACCCGTATGTCGCTATTGCGCTGATGAGCATCGGCGGTTTCGCTCACCAGACGCTTTCTACGGTGGTTATCACCATGTGTGCCGACCTGTTTAAGAAAAACGAAGTGGCGACCGTTGCAGGCCTGGCGGGTTCTGCGGCATGGATGGGACAGCTGAGCTTCAACCTGTTTATGGGTGCGCTCGTCGCGGTGATCGGCTATGGCCCGTTCTTTGTTGCGCTTAGCCTGTTCGATATTATCGGCGCCATCATTCTGTGGGCGATGATTAAAGATCCGGCGAAGCATAATCCCCAGGCTACGGCGCAGCCGTTAACCTCCCATAGCTAATCACCCATCCTGCATTAACGGCCACCGGAAGGTGGCCGTTTGCGATGGCTGACAAAGAAGGAAAAAGCGTGGTTTTTCCTTCTTTGTGGTTAACGACCCAGGATCAAGCAATTGATTTTAAATCTGATTTTATTAGAGGCATATTTCAGCGTTTTGCACGCCATGAGGTTTGGCATCAGTCTCTGACGGCCACCGCAAGGCGGCCGTTTGCGTTTCACTTAAGCATGAAATCATACTGAATGCTCATTTTTACATCCCAGTAGTTCAGCCGATCGCCCAGCGTACTGCCGTCGCGCTTTTCCCGCCCCTTATCGGCGGCGAGGAAAACGTTCATTCCCTGTAACGGCCCTTCTGCCACCTTGTAGTTCACCGCGCCTAGCAGCCCTATCCCCTTGATTTGCACATCGCGCTGGCTGGACTCATAGCCGCGGGTGACGATGGGTGCCAGCGTCATGGTTAACTGTGGCGTAAGGCGATAGTTGACCCCAGCCTGCCAGGACTGCATCCCTTCCCGGTTACGATCGAGGCTCAGGGAGAAGGGATAGCCAATATCAGTGTCCACAACCGCGCCGCTCATGGCATGCTGCAAATAGCCCCCGCTTGCAAACAGCCCGCCCCACGGCGCAGACCAGCTTAGCTGGCCGCTGACCAGCCCGGTTTCATCAGGCTGTGATGAAGAGCGGCTTAGCCCTTCTAACTTCACGTAAGACCCCAGCAGTTCGCCTTTCAGGGCGTGATCTTTGGTCAGTGGAATACGCTTTTCAAAAATACTTTGCGCCTGGGTCGAGACATCGTCTTGTACCGAGCCGCCAACTGAATAGCGGCTGTTTTCATCGTGCCAGCTGGCGGCTAAAAACGTGCGGGGCCGGTGCTTGTCATATTTACCCGTCGCACTGTTGTAGACGCCTTCATCACGTATGCCGGTAGCAGAGTCGGTCCATTGAAACACGCGGCTGCGCCACATCGCCCAGAGTTCAATATTCGGCGTTAGCGCCATATATCCCAGCGCGCCTTCCGAAACCGTCGGCAATGTGCGCTGCGAGTTGCCGGCAATAAGCGGAATGCGCCAGGGCAGGCTGCCGTAACCATAATCGGTGCCGAAACGGCCGAGCTTTAAGCGAATATTTTCCGTCGGTTTAATTTTTATCGCGCCGAGGGCGTAACCAAAACTTTCATGTCCATCTAAATACCATCGCGTGCTCATGTCATTATGCGCGCCAAGCTTATAGACATAATATGCACCGCCCTCTACGCCAATAAATTGCGCGTAATATTCGCTATTAAAATCGATCAGTCCTCCCTGAACCCAGGCATAAATATCCCGGCCCGTTCCGGCGCTCGGTTTATCAGCTCTTCGTAATTCATTTTTCAACCTAAATCGTAATGCGGATTCATCATCTGAAAGTTGTATGGCCCAGGCAGAGGGACAAGCCGCGGCCACGGCTATCGAAATAGCCGCTATCTTCGCGCTCTTTTGCATTATTTAACCTTCTGTATTGTAATTATTTTATGGCGAGGCTATTTATTGAAATCTTTAATTAACTGCTGTTGTACTTGTTTTCGTTTATCTATCTCCAGAATAATATCTTTGAATTTTTTGTCGGTAAGGGGATAAAACCAGATAATGATAAATGCCAGCAACATAAAGCCGCACGGTATTAGCGAAATTGCCATACGGATCCCTGTTATTACCTCGGGAGTTTGCGGCTGGTTGGCAATATAACCGCTGAGACCCAAAATAAAGGCAGGAATAGACCCGCCGATTGCCTGACCGCACTTACGCGTGAAAGAGAACAGAGAATATGTCAGCCCTTCAATACGCACGCCGGTGAGATACTCGCCATATTCCACCGTATCGGCTTCCAGCGCCCACATCACCGTCATCGTAATGCCCTGCCCAATAGAGGCAATTGCCAGCGCGGTGAGCGCAACAGGTACGGACTGAACAGACATATAAAAGAACAGTAAATAACCGCAGGTTCCCATAAGCGCACCGAGCAAGAACGTATTCTTTTTACCTGCTCGTGCGACCAAACGCGGCACCAGCGGCGCCGACGCTACGGAACCGATGAGCATTTGCACCAGCACAATCACGGAGAACAACCCGGAATCGTTCAGCACATAACGCACGTAGAACAATGACGAGGCGCTCACGGCGAAAGTGGAAATCAGAATGCAAAGCGCGCCCGAACACAGCATAAGTAATGGCCGGTTCCGTTTCAGCGTTTGCAGGCTAATTTTCAGCGAAGGTTGCGCCACGATACGGACAACGTTTTCGCGGGTTGATTTAAAGCAGAGAAAATAAAGTCCCATACCGGCAACCGCCAGGATGATGGTCCAGAAGAGATATACCGACTCCATTTCCGACGGGCTGGCGCTGGTGATACGCGGCCCGATCAGAAACGCCAGGCAAACAAAGGTCAACGAGGCCGCAATGCTGCGCGCAGCCCCCAGACGCGCGCGCGACTGGGGTTGCCGGGTCATGGCCGTCGCCAGCGACCCGTAGGGAATATTGACGATGCTGTAGCAAAGCCCCAGCCCCATATAGGTCAGGTAGGCGTAAATCACCTTGCTGCTATGGCTCCACTCCGTTGGAACGCAGAACACCAGCACGCTAAACAACATTAAAGGGGCGGACCCGAATAACAAAAAAGGCCGGAATTTTCCCCAGCGGGTATTGACGCTATCGACGATGCGCCCCGCCGCAACGTCGGCGAAGGCGTCAAATACGCGGACTAACAGCAGCATCGTGCCGGCGGCGGCGGCACCGACGCCTGCAACGTCGGTGTAATAACTCAACAGAAACAACGCCCCCATAGCGAAGGCGAAGTTGTTAGCGACGTCACCCAGGCTGTAACCCACAATGCTACGCCAGGAGAGTTGTTGACTCATTATTTATCTCCCTGCTGGGGCTTCACGCCAAAGTCCATGCCGGTCCAGCGTTTTTGCAGCAGGAAGGCCGCCGATTTTGGTTTTCTGTCGCGGGTGAATATACCTTTTTTGTTGCCGCCAACGCGCATAATGCCCTGCGAAGTGGCGAAGTCGGCGAAGTTCCATACCTGCTCGCCGACGACGGCGCTGACGCGATCAAACACGCGATGGTACATATCAAGCCAGGCGCACTGGTACTCTTCGCTCCACATATCGTTGTACATGGAATGCAGGCCTGCAAGCGTATCGACGCCGTATTCGGTGATGATAATCGGGCGGTGGAGTTTCTCCTGCCAGGCCAGAAGCTCTTTCTCCAGCACTTTCTCAGCCTTCTCCAGATCGCCGCTTTGTACATACCAGCCGTAGTAGCGGTTCAGGCAAACGACATCAAAGAGATCGGTAATGGTGTCGCTTTCCGCATCGCAGAACATCACGTTCACGCAGGTTATCGGACGTGTAGGATCGAGTTCGCGCGTTGCCTGCGCCAGCGGAGCGAAGTATTCGCGCGCGCCGTTCGGGCGGGTATCCGGTTCGTTGGCGATACTCCACATCACGACGCTTGGGTGGTTCTTATCGCGGGCAATCAGCTCCTTAATTGCCTGCAGGTGCGCGCGCTGCGTTTCATCGTTCACGGCCTCATCGCTGTAGAGCTCTTTGGGTTTTTCGCCGACATCAAAGCTAATCCCTAAAGACAGGTTGAATCCGACGGCGGCCGTTTCATCAATGATGACGATGCCATGTTCGTCCGCCCAGTCGAGCATCTCTTCGGCATAAGGGTAATGCGAGGTACGGTAAGAGTTCGCACCGATCCAGTCCATTAGCGCGTGGTCGTGCACCATCAGCACGTTATCAAAACCCTTACCGCGCAGATCGGCATCTTCATGACGTCCGAACCCGGTGAAATAGAAAGGCTTATGGTTGATCAGGAACTGCTCCCCTTTTACTTCTACCGAGCGAATACCGACGCGCAGCGGATATTCATCCTGCTCGTCCTGATGCTGCGCGATGACCCGCAGTTCATAAAGATAGCCCTCGCCAGGCTGCCACAGCCGCGGCCCTTCCAGCAGCAGTTCACCTTTTTCCCCTTGCCCCGAAGCGACAAGCTGTTGCTCCGCGTCACGTAGCTCTACACGCACTTCGCCATTCGCCCGTACCTGCCAGGCGACGGTAGCCTGAGCCAGATCGTCAGCAACCTGCGTCACGACGGTAATATCTTCCACAAAAGTTTTCGGCGTGGTGTACAGCATTACGCTGCGATGAATACCGGCGTAGTTAAAGAAATCATGGAAATACGCTTGCTGCTTCTTACCGTTTACGCCCTGGGTCACAACGCCCGGCGGGATCGTCTGCCAGTTCAGCTCGTTATTCACGCATACCGTGATACGCACGGATTCCCCGGCGGAGATAAGGTGGCTGATATCCGCTTCAAACGGCGTGTAGCCGCCCTGATGTTCCATTAAAAATTGGTCATTGACCCAAACTTTTCCATAGTGAGTCACCGCATCAAAGCGCAGCACTATGCGCTGGCGATCCCAGCCTTTCGGGATGCGTATCTCACGCTGATACCAGACGTTGCCAACATAATTGCGGATCTCGGCAGCGGCAAACTGATCGTTATAGCTTCCCGGAACGGCGATAGCGCGGCTTTGGGGTAACGGTTGACGCCACCATTGCTGCGCGTTGCCGCACTCTTCGCTATCCATACAAAACGACCACAGGCCGTCCAGTTTTTTGATTTCTCGCGTCGCGGTTTCGACAGAACGTAACATTTTATGGCTCCTTAACAAGGTGAACGCTTATTGGTCAACCAGAAAACGAGGACAAGTTAACCAGTTAGCTGAGGAGAAATAGTTAGCACGGAGCGATCGGATGGGAGAACGAAGAAAAAAGAGATCTGAAAGGCAGGTCAAAGATCCGGTGATTGCAGAGAAATTTTTGTGTCGTCGGTCACGTAACCGGTTTTATCCGCGTTGACTTATGCTAAAAAATAGTCAACCGAACGTTCATTCGAATGCTTGCCGTAAAAAGAGCGGTCTTCCTGCACGCTGAGCCTGCACAGAGTCGACAGCCACAACTTTATTTTATTGGTTGACCAAATAAGGTAAGAACGGAGAGTAGGCGTTCGCGGTCCATCTGGTTACACTGCTGTTTTCAACGCCAAACCTGGTCACCTTCATGGATAACATGTTTACCGAACCCTTGCCGACGCGTATCAGGATCCTGCGCGCGGCAAGGCAGTGCTTTGCGAAGAATGGTTTTCACAGCGCCTCAATGAAGACGATCTGCGGGGCCTGCGGGATGAGCCCCGGCACCCTGTATCACCACTTTCCGTCCAAAGATGCTTTGATTGAGGCGATTATCCTTGAGGATCAGGAAAGAGCCCTCACCCATTTTCGCGATCCGCTGGAAGGCGTAGGGCTGGTGGATTACCTGGTGGACTCGATGATTGAGGTTACCCAGGAAGATTACGCGCAGCGTGCATTGGTGGTGGAAATCATGGCCGAAGGGATGCGAAATCCGCTGGTCGCGGAAATGCTGAAAAACAAATATCAAACCATTACCGGCTCCCTTGTTACCCGCTTTACGGAGGCGCAAAAGAGCGGGGAAATTGGTGCGGATATCGATAAAGGGATCGCGGCCAGAATGCTGCTGGCCATCACTTACGGCATTTTGTCGGACAGTGAAGCGGCGGAAAATGCCCGGCACGCAGCGTTTGCAGACACGTTCAGGAATATGGTTAACGGCTTACTGAGCGTGCCGAAGATCTGATGGCTGCCGCTGTATTGCGGGCATTGTCGTGAGGCGCCAGCGCGCCTTTTCTGGCGGACCCACATTTTTTGCACGATCTGGGTTCTGGCTTGCAGATCCGAGCTAAACCTCCGCCAGTCGATTGATTGTCCAGCATAAAAAAGGGAAGGTTCTCGCCCGTATTCCTGGCTGGACGGCCTTATATTATGCCTGTTATTCAGCTTGTTGAACGTGCGTTACGGATCCTCAACCTGTTTAACGGCCAGGCGGCGAAGCTTAAAATCACCGACATCAGTAAACGGATGGGCCTGAGCAAAAGCACTCTTCATTCTCTGCTTAAAACCCTGCGGCTATACGGCCAGCGACCTGGAATAATTCCCGGCTTATTCGGCGTCCCTTCCCGCCAACGAATATTTCTTAATTTTGCGGTACAACGTAGCAATGCCAATACCCAACTCATCTGCCGCCTGTTTTTTATTACTGTAGCGTGCAAGCGCATCGTTAATCATTTGTCGCTCCATTTTCTCCAGCGCCGTTCCTCCCTCTTCATGAAACGACAATGTCGTCATAGTCCTGGGCAATTCCGCTTCGGGCTCAACATTGCCGCTACCGCTTACCAGATTAGGCGGCAGCAGAGCCATATCAATTATCTCACCCGAGGGCACGACGTTTACCAGATACTCCATGAGATTGCTCAGTTCGCGAATATTACCCGGCCAGGCGTAGCGTTTTAGGAACTCAACCACCTCCTGCGCCACGCCGGGATAGACCAGCCCAAGCCGGTGCGTATGCAAATTCAGGAAATAGTGAATCAGGAGTTCAATATCATCCCGGCGCTCACGCAGCGGCGGCAGGCGCAGCGGGATCACGTTGAGCCGGTAATAAAGATCTTCGCGAAATTTACCTTTTGCGATGCACTGCTCAAGATTCTGATGAGTGGCGGAGATAATGCGAATATCCACCGGGACCGGACAACTGGCGCCGACCGGCTGAATCTCACGCGATTCAATGGTCCGCAGTAGCTTGGCTTGCAGGGTAAGCGGCATATCCCCTATTTCATCAAGAAACAGTGTGCCCTGATTGGCTGCCTGAATCAGCCCGACTTTCCCGTTTGCAGACGCGCCGGTGAAAGCGCCTTTAACGTAGCCAAAAAGCTCGCTCTCCAGCAGTTGCTCAGGAATGGCCGCACAGTTAATGGCGATAAATGGCTTTGCCTGACGGCCGCTGAGCTTATGGATTGCCCGGGCGACCACTTCTTTACCGGTGCCGCTCTCACCGGCAATCATGACGCTGGAAGGGCTTGGCGCAACGCGGCCGATCAGCTTTTTAAGCTGGCGCATCGCACGACACTCTCCTACCATAGCTTCAATTTGCGGCCCCTCCTGCGCAGCGCTGAGATCCGCAGACGAGTGCGACTGGTGAAAGGCCATTAAAAACAGCCATTGATCCTGCACCATATGCAGTTGCCCAATAATAAGCTCTTTACGATCGTCAAAAGTGATGACGTGCTGCATATGCCCATGTTTGAAATTATCTCCGAAAGTCAGCGGCTGAAACTGGATAGTTTTACCAATCATCTGTCCCCGACTGGCATCCATAATTTTCAATGCCGTATGGTTAGCGAATTTCACTTTTTGATCGTTACCCACTACCAGCACGCCCTGATCCATATTTTCCATCATCGTTAAAAATATTTTATGAATATTCCCCCCGGAGGATCGATCGCATAAAAAACGCGAAACAAATATGGATGAAACATGGCGAACATAATCAGAGAACTCCTGAATATTATCATTAATTCGTTTCTGCTGTTCGTGAGTGAGCGCGACCAGACTAATCACGCCCACGCATTGGTGATGGTACATAATCGGCGTACCCAAAAAAGCTTTTTCCTGGCACGCTTCTTTATTACCGCAATTTTCACAAAGTGGATCAAAGCGTGAATGGGTAATGACTTTCTCTTTTTGGGTTTCAATAATGTAACGCAGAAGTTGCGAGCCTGTAGATAGCTTCTGCCCAATTTTTTTGTTGAACAAGCCGGTTCCGGCTACGCGATATAATGCACTATCGATTATCTCAACCTCAAGCTGGAGTACGCTGGAAAGCATGCTGGCAAATTGTTGAATTTGTGGCTGAATTTGCATCAAAATGGAAAGTGGTATGGACGGTATCATAGTCGACCTTTTTACATTATTCATCAGATACGCACCGGTACGTAACGGCCTGGGCTTGACCTTTCAGAATGATATTACTCCCTCTTCCCATCCGTTCATTGATATAGATAGTGCTTCTCAGAGAGGCTTATCTAAAATATGCAATAGCTATCACATATTTATATCAGCATGATAATTTGGCGCAGGAATTATCATATTGATATAGCATCATCACCTTAAGCAGGCTATTTTCCCCGGCAACGTCCAACCTTGCCTGTTAATTTCACCGCTCAGAAAATACGCCTGGCGCCGATATCCGCGCGCAGAATTTAATTTCGTGACAGAGGTCGCATAACGCGCTTCTTTCGTCGTACTTCATATTATTTATCCGGGAACTGGCACATTTATTGTTAGTAACAACACAGCGCTGGCTGTCGGCATTTCAGCACTGTACCTATCCGACCGCACAGCAAACGTTAAGCCCGCCATTCACGCCCAGGATAGAAATATGAAAACAGTTAATGAACTGATTACGGATATCAACAAACTCAACTCTTATCTCAGCGAGAAAGATTTCCTGCTGACATGGGAGCAATCTCCGGATGAGCTGAAGCAGGTTCTGGATGTTGCGGCCGCCCTGAAAATGCTACGTGCTGAAAATATTGCCACGAAAGTGTTTAACAGCGGGCTGGGCATCTCTGTTTTCCGCGATAACTCAACCCGTACTCGCTTCTCCTACGCCTCCGCGCTGAACCTGTTAGGCCTTGCCCAGCAGGACCTCGATGAAGGTAAATCGCAGATTGCTCACGGAGAAACGGTGCGTGAAACCGCCAATATGATCTCCTTTTGCGCCGACGCTATCGGTATCCGCGATGACATGTATCTCGGCGCCGGTAACGCCTATATGCGTGAAGTGGGTGATGCCCTGGATGATGGCTATAAGCAGGGCGTGCTGCCGCAGCGTCCGGCGCTGATCAACCTGCAGTGTGATATTGACCACCCGACCCAGGCGATGGCCGACCTGGCCTGGCTGCGCGAGCACTTCGGTTCGCTGGAAAACCTGAAAGGCAAGAAAATTGCCATGACCTGGGCCTACTCGCCGAGCTACGGTAAACCCCTCTCTGTACCGCAGGGCATCATCGGTCTGATGACGCGTTTTGGTATGGACGTAACGCTCGCGCATCCGGAAGGCTATGACCTGATCCCTGATGTTATCGAAGTGGCAAAAAATAACGCTAACGCGTCCGGCGGCAGCTTCCGCCAGGTTACCAGCATGGAAGAAGCCTTCAAAGACGCCGACATTGTCTATCCGAAGTCCTGGGCGCCGTACAAAGTGATGGAGCAACGTACCGAATTGCTGCGCGCTAATGACCGCGACGGACTTGCCGCGCTGGAAAAAGCGTGCCTGGCGCAAAACGCCAAACATAAAGACTGGCACTGCACCGAAGAGATGATGAAGCACACCCGTAACGGCGAGGCGCTGTATATGCACTGCCTGCCCGCTGACATCACCGGTGTCTCCTGTAAAGAGGGGGAAGTGACCAAAGAGGTATTCGAAAAATACCGCATTGCCACTTACAAAGAAGCGAGCTGGAAACCGTACATCATCGCCGCAATGATCGTGTGCCGCAAATTCGTCACCCCAGGCCAGACGCTGGAGCAACTCCTTAAAGAAGCGCAAAAACGCATCAAATAATCTACCCCGGTCTGGCCTGCGGGCCAGCCTCATCCTTTCGCCATAAAAGAATAAGGATCGATTATGTCTGCTTTCTCACTGAAAATGGATATTGCCGAAAACCGCTTTTTCAACGGGGAGAACTCACCGCTGTTTTCCCGCCAGCAGGCGCAGCAGGCGCGTCACTTCCATCAAAAAATCGCCGGATACCAACCCACACCGCTGGTTGCTATGAACGAACTGGCCGCCCTGTTCGGCGTGCACAAAATTCTGGTTAAAGACGAGTCTCAGCGCTTTGGCCTTAACGCATTCAAAATGCTGGGCGGCGCTTACGCCATCGCGCGGCTGCTTTGCGAAAAATACCAGCTAGATATCAACGAATTCTCATTCGAAACGCTGAAATCCAGCATTAAAGAGAAGATGACTTTTGCCACCACGACCGATGGCAACCACGGCCGGGGCATTGCGTGGGCCGCCCAGAAGCTGGGACAAAACGCCGTTATTTATATGCCGAAAGGTTCGGCGCAGGAGCGCGTGGATGCCATTTTGCGTCTCGGGGCTGAATGTATCGTCACCGACATGAACTACGACGATACCGTCCGCTTCACCATGCAAACCGCGCAGGAAAAAGGGTGGGAAGTGGTTCAGGATACCGCCTGGGAGGGCTACACCAAAATCCCCACCTGGATTATGCAAGGCTACGCCACCCTTGCGGATGAGGCCGTCGAACAGATGGCTGCCATGGGGATAGCCCGCCCGACTCACGTCTTTTTGCAGGCGGGCGTCGGCGCCATGGCGGGCGGCGTGCTGGGCTATCTGGCGGACGTTTACGGCGCCAGAAACCTGCATTCGGCGATCGTTGAGCCAGAACTGGCAGACTGCATCTATCGCTCGGGTGTAAAGGGAAAAATCGTCAACGTCGGCGGCAGCATGGCCACCATTATGGCGGGACTCGCCTGCGGAGAACCCAACCCGCTGGGCTGGGACATTCTGCGCAACTGCGCCACCCAGTTTATCTCCTGCCAGGACGCTGTTGCCGCGCTGGGTATGCGTGTGCTGGGTAACCCGCCCGGTAACGATCCACGCGTTATTTCCGGCGAATCCGGCGCGGTCGGCCTCGGCGTGCTTGCCGCCGTTTATTTCCATCCGCAGCGCGAAGCGCTAATGCACAAGCTGAAACTCGACGGCCACTCCGTCGTGCTGACGATCAGCACCGAAGGCGATACCGATATTCAGCATTACCGGGAAGTGGTCTGGGAAGGCAAACACCCGGCAGCACGGTGACGGACAACAGGCCGTATTACATTCCTCCCGCCACGCGGGAAACACGAAGGACTGGAGAAAAGATCCATGGCTAAGAACATCCCTTTCAAACAGATTGTTGAAAAAGCACAACGCTATCAGAATGATATGACGCGCTTCCTGCGCGATATGATCGCCATTCCCAGCGAGAGCTGCGATGAGAAGCGCGTCATCCATCGTATTAAAGAAGAGATGGAGAAGGTCGGGTTCGACAAAGTGGACATTGACCCGATGGGCAACGTGCTCGGCTATATCGGACACGGACCGCGACTGGTGGCGATGGATGCACACATTGATACCGTTGGTATTGGCAATATCAAGAACTGGAACTTCGACCCGTACGAGGGAATGGAGACGGATGAGCTGATCGGCGGGCGCGGCGCATCTGACCAGGAAGGCGGCATGGCGGCAATGGTTTACGCAGGCAAAATCATCAAGGACCTGGGGCTGGAAGATGAATATACGCTGCTGGTGACCGGCACCGTTCAGGAAGAGGATTGCGACGGCCTGTGCTGGCAGTACATTATCGAGCAGTCCGGCATTCGCCCTGAATTTGTGGTCAGCACCGAACCGACAGACTGCCAGATCTACCGCGGCCAACGTGGACGTATGGAGATCCGCGTCGAAGTCCAGGGCGTTAGCTGTCACGGCTCTGCGCCCGAGCGCGGCGATAACGCGATTTTCAAAATGGCCCCGGTCCTGACCGAGCTGGAACAACTTTCGCAGAAACTGGGTTATGACGCGTTTCTGGGCAAAGGCACCCTGACCGTTTCCGAGATTTTCTTCACCTCACCTAGCCGCTGCGCGGTGGCGGATAGCTGCGCGGTCTCTATCGATCGCCGTCTGACCTGGGGCGAAACCTGGGAAGGGGCACTGGAAGAGATCCGCGCCCTGCCTGCGGTGCAAAAAGCGAATGCCGTGGTCTCTATGTATAACTATGAGCGCCCGTCATGGACCGGCCTGGTCTACCCGACCGAGTGCTATTTCCCGACCTGGAAAGTGGAAGAGAACCACTTTACCGTCCGCGCCCTGAGCAATGCCTATGAAGGCCTGTTTGGACAGGCGCCGGTCGTGGATAAATGGACCTTCTCCACCAACGGTGTCTCCATCATGGGCCGTCACGGTATTCCGGTTATCGGCTTTGGCCCTGGTAAAGAGCCAGAAGCCCACGCGCCAAACGAAAAAACCTGGAAATCCCATCTGGTGACCTGCGCCGCGATGTATGCGGCCATCCCGCTGAGCTGGCTGGCAACGGAGTAATCCATGATATTTTCCGCCGCGCTCAGCGGCGGGATTCTGAGGTTTCTATGCGTGTACTGATCAAAAATGGCCTCGTCGTTAACGCCGACGGACAGATGAAACAGGACCTGCTGATCGAAGATGGCCTCGTCAGGCACCTTGCCGACGCCATTGAGGTTGAGCAACCCTGTGAAGTGATCGACGCCGAAGGTTGCTACGTTATGCCCGGCGGCGTTGATGTTCATACCCACTTTAATATTGATACCGGCCTCGCCCGCAGTTGCGATGATTTTTTTACGGGCACCCGCGCTGCCGCCTGCGGCGGAACCACCACCATCGTCGATCATATGGGCTTCGGCCCGCCCGGCTGTCATCTGCGCCACCAGCTAGAGGTTTATCACGGCTACGCCGCCTATAAAGCGGTTATTGACTACAGCTTCCACGGCGTGATTCAGCACGTAAACCACGGCGTTCTCGATGAGATCCCTCTCATGGTTGAGGCGGGAATCAGCAGCTTTAAACTCTACCTGACCTACCAGTACAAACTTAATGACGGCGACATACTCCAGGCCATGCGCCACCTGCATCGCGCCGGGGCGCTGACCACCGTACACCCGGAGAATGATGCCGTCATCGCCCAGCGGCGGGCGGAGTTTATCAGCGCCGGTAAGACCGCTCCGCGCTACCACGCCCTGAGCCGTCCACTGGAGTGCGAGGCGGAAGCCATTGCCAGGATGATTAACCTCGCCAAACTGGCCGGAAATGCGCCGCTTTATATCGTTCATCTCTCTAACGGCCTCGGGCTGGATTACCTGCGCCTCGCTAAGGCCCGCCATCAGCCGGTATGGGTGGAAACGTGTCCGCAATATTTACTGCTCGACGACCGCTGCTATGAACGTGAGGATGCGCTGAAGTACTTGCTCAGCCCGCCGCTGCGTAACGCCAGCAATAACGACGCCCTGTGGTGCGGTATTAGCGACGGTTCGATTGATACGGTGGCCACCGACCACTGCACTTTCTCCATGGCCCAGCGCCAGCAGATCTCCGGGGGAGACTTTAGCCGCTGCCCGAACGGCCTGCCGGGCGTTGAGAACCGTCTGCTGCTGCTGTTCTCTCACGGGGTAATGAGCGGACGCATTTCGCCCGAACGCTTCGTGGCGCTGACCAGCGCGAATCCGGCGAAACTGTTCGGCCTCTGGCCGCAAAAAGGCGTGCTGGCACCGGGGGCCGATGGCGACGTGGCGATCATCGATCCTAAGCGCACCACAACCATCCGCCACGGCATGTTGCATGACAATGCCGACTACTCTCCCTGGGAAGGCTTTATCTGCCAGGGCGCCATTCGCCAGACGCTCTCCCGAGGCCGGGTTATTTTTGACAACGGCACCTTTACCGGTAACGCCGGACAGGGCCGCTTTTTACGCCGTAACCCCTTTTCCACCGCTTGCCTCCCCGTCAGCGGACCAGAGAATTAAAGAGAGGAATCTATGAGTAAGAAAATTGTTCTCGCCCTCGGCGGGAATGCGCTGGGCAACGATCTTGCAGGACAGATGCAGGCCGTAAAACAGACCTCGCAGGCTATCGCCGACTTAATCGCTCAGGGCCATCAGGTGGTCGTCACCCACGGCAACGGCCCGCAGGTGGGCATGATCAACCTTGCCTTTGAAGCCGCCGCCAAAACGGAAGCGCATACGCCAATGCTGCCGATGTCAGTCTGCGTGGCGTTAAGCCAGGGCTATATCGGCTACGATCTGCAAAATGCGCTGCGCGAAGAGCTGGTGTCGCGCAAGCTGGATATCCCGGTCGCGACCCTGATTACGCAGGTGGAAGTAGATAAAAACGATGAGGCGTTCCGCACTCCGGACAAACCTATCGGCTCCTTTTTCAGCGAAGAAGAGGCGCAAAAGCTGACTCAGCAGGGCTACATGATGAAAGAGGACGCCGGTCGCGGCTACCGTCGCGTGGTGGCCTCGCCGAAGCCTGTCGATATTATCGAAAAACAGACGGTGAAAACGTTGATGGAAGCCTGTCACGTGGTGATTACCGTTGGCGGAGGGGGAATTCCGGTCATTCGCGAAGGCAATCATCTGCGCGGCGTCAGTGCGGTTATCGATAAGGATTGGGCCAGCGCAAAACTGGCGGAGATAATTGACGCAGACATGCTGATCGTTCTCACGGCCGTGGAAAAAGTCGCCATCAACTTCGGCAAGCCCAATGAGCAGTGGCTGGATAAACTGTCGCTGAGCGACGCAGAACGCTTTATTGCCGAAGGCCATTTCGCTAAAGGTTCAATGCTGCCGAAAGTAGAGGCCGCCGCTGCATTTGCCCGCTCGCGCCCTGGCCGCAAGGCGTTGATTACGGTGCTCAGCAAGGCAAAAGAGGGCATTGAAGGTAAAACCGGCACCCTTATTAGCCAGTAATCAGCAGCGGATATTGCCAGAGCAACAGAATAAAAGAGCAGGCCCGGCAAAGCACGGGCCGCCAGCATTATCCATCACGGGTAGTCATTCAGGCGTCAATGCTTTCCGCTTCACGAAGCCGCTCTTCTGCCCGCGAAGAAGATTTCACCTGGGTCATCAGCCCGCCCGCCGCCCTGTTTTTTACCTGCAGGAGTTCCGCCAGTATGCTGATAGCAATCTCGTTCGGCGTCTCCGCGCCGATGTCATAGCCTACCGGCGCCCGTAAGCGGTTGATGTCCGCCTCCGGTACGCCATTGTCCCGTAACTGGTGCAAAAAGACCTGCACCTTACGGCGGCTGGCCAGCAGGCCCAGCCAGGCAACCGGCCGGGTAATCAGGCTATCCAGCGCCTCCCTGTCCTGATTATTGGTGGCAATTAATACGAAATCCTCGGGGCGAATGACCATTTCGTCGACAACCCCAGCGAAACTTGACGCATGAATCAGATGCGTCGACGCGGGAAAATAGTCTGGATTGAGGCTCTCCTGATAAATGTCGCCAACGCCAATATCAAAATCCAGCAGCGCTGCGCCCTGCGCCACCGCGCGATTGACATGGCCCGCACCAACAAGCCACAGCTTTGGCCGCAGGCCGTGAACGCTGATATAGACTGACATCGCGCCGCCGCAGTCAGATCCCACCGCATCGCTGCCATTGCGTGCCATCCGGCCATGAAACATTCTCGACGCTTTCTCGCTCAGGGCCTCAAGCGCCTCGGCAATGACTTTACGCTCGACCATGCCGCCGCCGATGGTGCCGACAATCGATCCTTCTTCACGAATTAACATCTGGGCAGAGTGCCTCGGGGTCGATCCCCTGCTGTCAACGATCTGCGCCAGGGCGAAGGGACGGTTTTGTTTTTCAAGTCTCGCTGCTTCTTCGAAAATATTCATACCAACCTCAACAGATATTTCTCTGACCTGTAGTCTGCGGCTTCATGACACACCCTGCGTCGCTCTTATGCCTGTCCTCGCTCGGTTCATGCTTTCTCAGTTTGAGAAGTTCACGCTCAAGGAGAATTCGCCGGGAGAGGCACACCTTCCATTAATGCAATGTTCATGCTTATCTGTGACTTTTGTTTTCAAAGCGTGAGCCGGAGCATTTTCAGGAGGTGATGCAAGTAGAAGTTGCGACATCGCACATATTATTACCCCAACGCCGCTGCGGACGTTTAAATCGCTTCACGCCCGGCTCCCGTTATTCTCGTCGCCCCGTTGAAAGTAAAGTCGGAATACGCGACCAAATTATCATTGTGATATTTCCTCTCTATTTTTGAGAAATAACACCGCGCTAAAAAAAAGAGTGAGTTTAATTCGCATTAAGCTGCGGTGAAATAACGCACACCACGACGCTGAGTTTCGAGCCACCTCACAAAATCATTATTCCCAACGGCACTCTCTTCATAACTGGTGTGATTGTTGCTCTGCTCCGATTACCCCGTCGGGATGATGACTCTACCGGCAATGTCGATCTTACAAATAAGTCTAAGGAGAGGGTTATGGGAGATATTATGCGTCCCGTCCCGTTTGAGGAACTTTTGACGCGCATTTTCGATGAATATCAGAATCAAAAATCTATATTTGGCATTCCCGAGCAGCAATTCTATGCGCCGAAAACACATCACCCGCTACAGGTATTTGGCGAAAGCTGCGCAACGCCTCTCGGCCCCGCTGCCGGGCCGCACACGCAACTGGCGCAGAATATCATTACCGCCTGGCTCACTGGCGGCCGGTTTATCGAACTTAAAACCGTCCAGATCCTCGACCGGCTGGAGCTTGAGAAACCCTGTATCGATGCGGAAGACGAATGTTTTAATACCGAATGGTCCACCGAATTCACCCTTAAGAAAGCCTGGGATGAATACCTCAAAGCCTGGTTTGTACTTCATCTGCTGGAGCAGGTTTTCCCGCTGACGCCGAATAGCGGCGGCAAATCGTTTATTTTCAATATGAGCGTCGGTTACAACCTTGACGGCATTAAGCAGCCGCCGATGCAGGAATTTATCGACAATCTGATGGACGCTTCCTCCCATCCTAAATTCATGCGCTATCGCGACACGCTCAACCGCTGGGTACATGACAAAGCGTTTATTGCCCGGCTCCCGCAAGGCACCCGTATTTCTGAGCTTGATACGCTGGCGCAGCGCGTTCCCGCCACGCTGGTACGTGGCGTTACCCTCTCGACCATGCATGGCTGCCCGCCGGATGAAATAGAAGCCATCTGCCGCTACATGTTGGAAGAGAAAAATATCAGCACCTTCGTGAAGCTGAATCCGACGCTGCTGGGCTATCCGCGCGTGCGCGAAATCCTCGACGCCTGCGGCTTTGACTATATCGGACTAAATGAAGCCTCATTCGAACACGATCTGAAGCTCGATCGGGCTCTCGGCATGCTCACCCGCCTGATGGCGCTGGCTAAAACGCATAATCTGGGCTTCGGCGTTAAGCTGACCAACACCCTGGGCACCATTAATCATAAAGGCGCCCTTCCCGGTGATGAGATGTATATGTCCGGGCGCGCGCTGTTCCCGCTGTCGATCAATGTTGCTGCCCTGCTCTCCAGGGCGTTTGACGGCACGTTGCCCATCTCCTATTCCGGCGGCGCCAGCCAGCTCAACATCCGCGACATTTTCGAGACCGGCATTCGTCCGATAACCATGGCCACCGATCTGCTGAAACCGGGCGGCTATCTCCGTCTGGCCGAGTGTATGCGCGAGCTGGAGAAAGCCGACGGCTGGACTATGACGCGGGTTGACGTTGACCGTCTGAATGCGCTGGCAGAGAAAGCGGTCAGCATGGCCTGGACCCAGAAACAGTGGAAGCCGGAAGACCGCATTGACGTTGGTGAGCCGCTGCCGCCGATCGACTGCTATGTGGCCCCTTGCGTCACCGCCTGTGCCATCAAGCAGGATATCCCGGAGTATATCCGCCTGCTGGGCGAACATCGCTATGCCGACGCGCTGGAGCTTATCTACCAGCGTAACGCGCTGCCAGCCATTACCGGCCATATCTGCGATCACCAGTGTCAGTACAACTGTACCCGCCTGGATTACGACAGCGCGCTGAATATCCGCGAATTGAAAAAAGTCGCGCTGGAAAAGGGCTGGGATGAATACCAGAAGCGCTGGCACAAACCGGCCGGGTCAGGATCGATGCATCCGGTAGCGGTGATTGGCGCAGGTCCGGCTGGTCTGGCTGCGGGTTACTTTCTCGCACGCGCCGGATATCCGGTCACGCTGTTTGAGCGGGAAGCGAATGCGGGCGGCGTGGTACAGAACATTATTCCGCAGTTCCGCATTCCGGGTGAGCTTATCCACCATGATATCGACTTCGTGGTGAGTCATGGGGTAAATATCATTTACGGCTGCGATCCGCATCTGACGATAGACAAACTCCGGGCACAGGGCTTCCGCTACGTGCTGGTGGGAACCGGCACCGACAAAAACAGCGGCGTGAAGCTGCGTGGCGACAATCAGAACGTGTATAAATCGCTGCCGTTCCTGCGAGACTTCAACCGTGGCGATAAGCTGCAGCTGGGCAAGCATGTGGCCATTGTGGGCGCAGGCAACACCGCCATGGACTGCGCCCGCGCCGCGCTACGGGTGCCCGGCGTAGAAAGCGCCACTATCCTGTATCGTCGCTCCCGACAGGAGATGCCTGCCTGGCGTGAAGAGTACGAAGAGGCCCTGCACGATGGGGTTAATTTCGAATGGCTGTGCAACCCGGAACAGTTCAACGCTGATGGCACTCTCGTGGTACGCATGATGAAGCTGGGCGATGCCGATGAAAAAGGGCGCCGCCGCCCGGTTGAAACGGACGATACCCGCCTCCTCCAGGCTGACGCGCTTATTACCGCTATCGGCGAGCAACAGGATGGCGAGGCGCTGTCGGCGATAGGCATTCCGCTGGACCCGCAGGGCTGGCCGCTGGTCAACGCCGCAGGTGAAAGCAGCAGAAACAACGTCTTCCTGATTGGCGACGTTCAGCGCGGCCCCTCATCCATCGTCTCCGCGATTGGCAACGCCCGTCGGGCCACGGACGAGATTCTGGCGCGGGAAAACATCGCCAGCCATCACGGCAACAAACGCTGGAACAATGTCGATCCGGCGGAGATCTATCAGCGTAAAGGCGCCATCGCCATCACCCAGGTTGATAAGGACGATCGGGACGCCTTTGTCGCGCAGGAAGCCAGCCGCTGCCTGGAGTGTAACTATGTTTGCAGCAAGTGCGTTGACGTCTGCCCGAATCGCGCCAACGTCTCCATCGCCGTTCCGGGCTTCCAGAACCGCTTCCAGACGCTGCATCTTGATGCTTATTGCAACGAATGCGGCAACTGCGCCCAGTTCTGCCCGTGGCAGGGACGTCCTTATCAAGACAAAGTGACCGTCTTTAGCCTTGAGCAGGATTTTATCAATAGCAGCAATCCGGGCTTCTACATTGAGAACGGCAAGGTGCGCATACGCCAGGACGGCGAGATCTGGCAGCTCAATATAAGCCCTGACGGACGCTTCACCGCCGCTCCTGCACAGCTTGACGCCATGTGCCGCATCATCAGCCACGTTCATCAGCACCACAGCTATCTGCTGGGAGGAGTTGAAGTATGAGTATCGTCATTCTGAAAAATGCCACCGCCGCGCAGCTCTGCCCGGCGAAAGTGTGGGAAAACGTCGATATTGCCATTGAGAATGACAAGATCCTCGACGTAGGGCCAGCGCTGAGCCAGCGCTACCCGCAGGCGCAAATCAAAGAGATGCACGGGCGGCTGGTGATGCCCGGTATGGTCTGCTCCCACAACCATTTTTACTCCGGCCTGTCGCGCGGCATTCAGGCGAAGATTGCCCCCAGCCCGGACTTTATCTCGACGCTAAAAAATCTCTGGTGGCGTCTCGACCGAGCGCTGGACGAAGAATCGCTTTACTACAGCGGCCTTATCTGCGCCATGGAAGCGGTGCGCAGCGGTTGTACGGCGGTTATTGACCATCACGCGTCGCCTGAATATATCGCGGGCTCTTTAAGCCAGCTTCGTAACGCCTTTCTCAGGGTGGGCCTGCGCGGAATGACCTGCTTCGAAACCACCGACCGAAACGGCGGTCTGAAGGAGTTGCGGGCGGGCGTGGAAGAGAATATCCGCTTCGCCAACGAGATAGACGCCGCCCGGCAAAAAGGCGATGAGCCCTGGCTGGTGGAAGCGCATATCGGTGCCCATGCTCCCTTCACCGTGCCTGACGAAGGGCTATTGATGCTAAGCGAAGCGCTGAAAGCGACCCGTCGCGGGCTGCATATTCATGCCGCCGAAGACAGTTACGACGTTTCACATAGCCACCATCACTACGGTAAAGACCTGCTGGTGCGGCTGGATGAGTTCGGCCTGATCGACAGCAAAACGTTAATTGCCCATGGCCTGTATATCTCTGATGCCGACGTCGAAGTGCTCAATTCACGGGACGCTTTTCTGGTCCATAACGCCCGCTCCAATATGAATAATCACGTTGGCTATAACCCTCGCCTGGCGGAAATCCGCAACCTTGCGCTGGGCACCGACGGTATCGGCTCAGATATGTTTGAAGAGATGAAGTTTGCCTTCTTTAAACATCGTGATGCCGGCGGCCCGCTGTGGCCGGACAGTTTCGCAAATGCGCTCTATAACGGTAACACGTTGTTAAGCCGCAACTTCAACGCTCGTTTTGGCCGCCTGGAGGCGGGCTGCAAAGCGGATCTCACCATCTGCGACTATCTACCGCCCACGCCGCTGATGGCAGAGAACATCGCCGGGCATATTGCCTTTGGTCTCGGTTCAAACAGCGTACACAGCGTGATGGTAAACGGGGTGATGATCTATGAAGATCGCCAGTTTGCCTTCGACGCCGCGCCCATCTTCCGGGAAGCGCAGAAAGTGGCAGAGAAAATGTGGCGACGCATGGATGCCCTGCCCTGACAGACAACGAAAACCCGCTAACAGGCCCGGCCCGTCCATAGCCGGGCTTTTCTTCGAGAGCGGTGTGAAATTTAGAAGGTGTTTTGCCGAATAACGGTACGCTTATCCGGCCTGTAGACGCTGATGCGGAGCGTTGACGATGCTGGTCTACGGAAAAATACCGACCCGCAGGTTTACAGGTTCAGCAGCGCGGCGGTGGCGATGTTGCGCTGCCTTTGCAATTCCGTCAGATGCTGTTCGGTCATTTTAGTTAATGCTGCCGTCGGGCAGACATCCACGCAGGCCGGGCCGCGCTCCCGCTCGCCGCAAAGATCGCACTTCACAATCACCGGAGCCTGTCCGATGCGGGTTTCGATGGTGATGGCGCCAAACGGACAGGCCACCACGCAACTCTGGCAGCCGATACAGCGGCTGGCATCGGCCTCTACCCGCGCTGAGCCCATCGCGAGCGCGCCGCAAGGGCAGGCTTCCACACAGGGCGCATTCTCACACTGATGACACATCACGGGCACGCTAAGACTATCAAGGCGCATTACTCTGAGACGCGGATTAAACTCTGCGCCTGCGGTGACATGCTCCAGCGCGCAGGCCACCTCGCAGGTTCGACAGCCGATGCACGCGTGCGGACTGGCGACGATAAAACTGGTCATAACCCCTCCTGCTGCCTGAATAGCGTCAACATCTCCGTCGCCGCCTGGCGTCCGGCCACCATCGCGGTCACCACCAGGTCGGCGCCGGTTACCACATCGCCACCGGCGAAGATTTTCTCGTGGCCGGTCTGGGTAGTTCCGCGTCCTTTTCCGCCGGTGGCGATATTTCCCCACCGATCCCGTTTAATGCCGTAACCGCGTAACCACGGCGTATCATGAGGCTGGAAACCAAACGCCATAATCAACACATCGGCCTGCAACTCAAACTCAGAGCCCGCAACGGGCTGCGGACGGCGGCGACCATCCGGCCCTGGTTCCCCCATCTTCGTGCGGATCATGCCCACGGCGCTCACCTGCCCTTTGCGGTTGCGCTGGATGCGCTGCGGCTGGACGTTGAACTCGAAATTAACGC
Organism: Cedecea colo; assembly: GCF_011808225.1. GTDB lineage: Bacteria > Pseudomonadota > Gammaproteobacteria > Enterobacterales > Enterobacteriaceae > Dryocola > Dryocola colo. The sequence goes on from NZ_SOYS01000004.1 coordinate 320,193, forward strand.
CCTCTTCACGGGCGTTGATCACCTCTTTTTTCGAGCCAGGCATACTCATTTCGTCGCGGCGATAGGCGCACGTTACGCTGGCGGCACCACGACGAACGGCGGTACGCAGGCAGTCCATCGCCGTATCGCCACCGCCGAGAACCACAACCCGTTTGCCTTTGATCTCCGTTAGCGGATATTCCGCGCTTACCTCCAGGCCCATTACCTCACGGGTGCTGGCTATCAGGAACGGTAAAGCCTGAATCACCCCCGGCGCATCCTCACCCTCAAGGCCCGCAGCCATCAGCCCGTAGGTGCCGACGCCCAGAAATACGGCGTCATAGTTTTCCACCAGATCGTTGAAGGCCAGGTCCCGGCCGACCTCCTGATTGAGATGAAAGTGAATGCCCATACCGCTGAAAATTTCACGTCTTACTGCCAGCAGGTGTTTATCCAGCTTAAAAGGAGGAATACCGAAGGTAAGCAGCCCGCCGATTTCCGGATGACGATCATAGACATCAACATGCACGCCCGCGCGAGCCAGGATATCCGCGCAGCCCAGCCCGGCAGGCCCCGCGCCGATAACCGCCACTCGCTCTTTGCGCGGCGTCATCTCGCTAATCGTCGGCCGCCAGCCCATCGCCAACGCGGTGTCGGTGATATAGCGCTCCAGATTGCCGATGGCCACCGATCCTCCCTCATTTTTTAGCGTACACGCCCCTTCGCAGAGCCGGTCCTGGGGACAGACGCGACCGCAGATCTCCGGCAGGGAGCTGCTCTGGTGACACAGTTCAGCCGCCTCGATAATGTTGCCCTCTTTTACCAGACGGATGAAATCGGGAATCGCGTTGTGCAGCGGGCAGGTCCAGTTGCACCACGCTTTCTGCGCGCAGTAGAGACAGCGCTCGCTTTCATATTCCGCATCGCACTCGGCCAGCGGCCGGTAAATTTCGTCAAAATGTTGTTTGCGGTTATCGGCTGCGACTTTTTTCGCCCCAACACGCGGGGGTTTATCCAGAATAGCCTGCCGCCGTTCGCCGCGGACTGCCGCCACCGGCTGGCCTGTAGCCGAGCGGACCTGACGCTCCCGACGAAGCTGATTGATGCTGGTTTCATCCATCAAACGCAGCGCCTGGGTGGGGCAGCTTGCCACACAGGCGGGCTGCCCGGAGGCATGCTGGCTACAGAGATCGCACTTTTGCGCCAGCTGTGGCGCATCATCATCGTTAGCGACCATCTCTATTGCGCCAAACGGGCAGGCGATGACGCAGTTCTTACAGCCGATGCAGAGCGTCTCTTTAAACTGGACGCTGTCGTTAGCAAATTGCAGCGCCTGCGTCGGGCAGGAGGCGACGCAGGGAGCGTCATTACAATGGTGACAGGTCGTGGCGCTGCTGACGTTACGGTGGAAAAAAACGTGAATACGCGGAAGAAAGTGACTGCGCTGCTGCGGCCAGGCGTCCTGATGATGAGAGGTGACGCAGACCACTTCACACGCGTGGCAACCAATGCAGTTCGCGGCGTCGGCAACGATAAATTTATTCATTTGCTTCCCTTTATTATTCTTAAACTCACAGGGATAGCGATGCAATAATCAGACGCTTTTTAACAGTTTATTGCTGTAAAAATTATTTTTGTGAGACATCTCAAGAAATCATTGCTAATCCGCCAGCGCATTCAATAAAACCATTCTGCCGCATCCACTTTGGGCACTTCTGGATGAATCAGATTGATAATTTACCGATCCTTGATGTAGACCAAAATGATATTCACGCTGTCTCAATGTGATACCGTTAATGTATTGCAAAGCTGTACACATCTATTCTCTATTCACGGGCAAATATTATTCTTATTAGCGTGTGATTTATTTCACAAATATATCTCTCCGTCATCGCTGCCATTATATTTGGCACAGCTTACGCATAGCAAAACCTGTGCGTGCAGCATTCTGATAACGCCATCAGCTCAGGGAGGCCGCGGCCTTCGAATCGTAACTTCGGCTCTGTTCACACGTTTACGGAGAGAAGTCGTACAGGAGATAGTAATTTCATGAAAGATATTGCCATTCCGGCCTCGCAAAATTCGGCAGGGACCGCACCTGTTGATGAGGTTTTACCTATCACGCAAATGATTCTTTATGGTCTGCAACATGTGCTGGTCATGTACGCTGGCGCAGTAGCGGTGCCGTTAGTCGTTGGCAATGCGGTAGGATTGCCGCCCGAACATATTATATTGCTGATCAGTGCCGATCTGTTTATCTGCGGCGCCGCCACCATTATGCAATCTCTGGGGGTGACGCCATGGCTGGGCTGTAAAATGCCGCTTATTCAGGGCTGCACCTTTGCGGCGCTTATTCCGATGGTCCTTATTGGTAAGGAATATGGCATCGGGGGGATTTCCGGCTCCGTTATCATTGCCGGTATTTTCATCCTCTGCTGCGCGCCATGGATAAGCAAACTGATCCGCTTTTTTCCGAAGGTGGTAATGGGCAGCATCGTTACCCTTATCGGCATGTCGATAATGCCGGTAGCAGGCGGCTGGATCGGCGGCGGTTCCAGTGAGATGGACGGTTTTGGCTCCCCCTTCGCACTGCTGATGGCGGCGATTACCCTGGTTATCATCCTTAATATTTACACTTTTGCTGCCGGCGTCGTTAAAAATACCTCCGTACTGATAGGCCTTATCATCGGAACGATACTCTGGAGTTTCTTTAAACCGCTAGATTTCCAGCTTGTCAACGCGACGCAGTGGCTTCACCTGCCGACGTTAATGCCGTTTGCCGGGCCTGAATTTCACATTATACCCATTGCTCTACTGTCGATGGTGATGGTTGTGGTGATGGTAGAAACCATGTCATCGATTTTAGCCACGGGCGATATTGTCGGTAAGAAGGTCGATGCGAAAATGTTGCGCAACGGCCTTAACGTCTGCGGGGTTGCCACTACTCTCTGCGGCTTTTTTAACCTGTTCCCCTATGCCGCTTTTGCACAAAACGTTGGCCTGATAGGGCTTACCGGCGTGCGCAGCCGCTTTGTGGTCTCGGTGTCTGGCGTCATTCTGATTTTAATGGGCGTGTTCGCCAAAATGGCGGCGCTGGTAGTGCTGATACCCAAACCCATTCTCGGCGGCGCGGGCATCGTGATGTTCGGTATGGTCGCCGTATCCGGCATTCGCACGCTGGGTCAGGTCAATTATCGAAATAATAATAATGGCATGGTGGTGGCGTTAACTCTCGGCCTCGGCATGATGCCCGTAATGGTGCCGAACCTGTTTACGCAGTTCCCACCCATGTTACAACTCTTCCTGCATAGCGGTATCACTATCGGCACGCTGACGGCGATAGTCGCCAACCTGACCCTTAATGGAAGCGTGCCTTTCAGAATCACTCATGAAGCCCCAGTCCCGGACCCGGTTCCGCCAAGTTCGGCCGCGCGCAATATGGCCGTCAGAACGGTCAGAATGTGGCTGCTGCTACGCAAAGTACAGAAAGAACAACGAGGTGAAGCCCAGGAGGGATAGTCATGATTATTCGTCTGTGCTTTGCACTGATTGTACTCCTGCTGCTGGCCCTACCCGCCGTGCAGCAGGCAATAGCACTCGGCATTAACAGCCGCTTCAGTTATGGCCTGCTGTTTTAAGCCCGGTTTCATCAGGAGCATTATTATGAATACGGTTATCACTGTCTGTCCTTACTGCGCCTCAGGCTGCAAAATGCAGCTCACGGTGGAGAATGGAAAAATTATTCGCGCCGATGCGGCGATGGGTAAAAACAACCAGGGCACGCTGTGCCTGAAAGGCTATTACGGCTGGGATTTTATTAACGATACCCAGATCCTCACCCCGCGCCTGAAAACGCCGATGATTCGCCACCAGCGCGCCAGCAAGCTGGAGTCCGTTTCCTGGGAAACCGCGCTCGATTACGTCGCGACGCGCCTGGGCGCCATCAAAGAAAAATATGGTCCGGACGCTATTCAGACCACGGGCTCTTCACGCGGGCCCGGAAACGAAACGAACTACATCATGCAAAAATTCGCGCGGGCGGTTATCGGTACGAATAACGTTGACTGCTGCGCACGCGTCTGACACGGCCCTTCGGTTGCAGGTCTGCACCAGTCGGTCGGTAACGGCGCCATGAGCAATGCCATCACTGAGATCGATAATACCGATCTGGTGTTTATTTTTGGCTATAACCCGGCGGACTCTCATCCCATCGTGGCAAACCATATCCTGAATGCCAAACGAAACGGGGCGAAAATCATCGTCTGCGATCCGCGTAAAATTGAAACCGCGCGCATTGCCGATATGCATCTTGCGCTAAAAAACGGATCCAATATCGCGCTGCTCAACGCGATTGGTCACGCCATTATTAAAGAGGATCTTTACGATAAGGCTTTCGTCGCCAGTCGTTCAGAAGGCTTCGAAACCTGGCGCAGCATAACTGAACGCTATACGCCGGAGTCGGTAGAGGAGATTACCGGGGTTAGCGCCCGGCAGATCCGTGAGTGCGCACGCATGTACGCCACCGCCAGAACGGCCACTATTCTGTGGGGAATGGGCGTGACCCAGTTCTGGCAGGGCGTGGAAACCGTTCGCGCGCTGACCAGCCTGGCGATTCTGACAGGCAACCTGGGTAAACCGCACGTTGGGGTTAATCCGGTACGTGGTCAGAACAACGTGCAGGGCGCCTGCGATATGGGGGCGCTGCCGGACACCTATCCGGGCTACCAGTACGTCAGCATCCCGGAGAACCGCGAAAAATTTGCCAAAGCCTGGGGCGTTGACAGCCTTCCTGAGCACACCGGCTACCGCATTAGCGAACTGCCACACCGCGTGGAGCATGGCGAAGTGCGCGCAGCCTGGATCATGGGCGAAGACCCGCTACAAACGGATGCCGAACTTTCCGCCGTGCGTAAGGCATTTGCAGGTTTAGAGCTGGTTATCGTGCAGGATATTTTTATGACCAAAACAGCAGCGGCGGCGGATGTCATACTGCCCTCCACCTCATGGGGCGAGCACGAAGGGGTTTACACCGCGGCGGATCGCGGTTTCCAGCGTTTTTTCAAAGTGGTAGAGCCAAAATGGGATCTGAAAACCGACTGGCAAATTATCTGTGATATCGCCACCCGGATGGGTTACCCGATGCACTATGACAACACCCAGCAGATTTGGGATGAAGTGCGTCATCTGTGCCCTAACTTTTTTGGTGCGACCTACGAGAAAATGGGCGAGCTGGGCTATGTGCAGTGGCCATGTTGGGATGAGTCCAGCGCCGATCGGGGCACCTCTTATCTTTTCGAAGAGCGCTTCTCGACGCCAAACGGTCTGGCACAGTTCTTCACCTGCGAATGGCAGGCGCCGCTCGATAAACTCAGCGACGAGTACCCCATGGTGCTGTCGACGGTGCGTGAAGTTGGCCACTACTCATGCCGCTCAATGACCGGGAACTGTGCGGCGCTGGCGAAGCTGGCAGACGAACCGGGCTATGCGCAGATCAACACGGCTGACGCACAGCGTTTAGGCATTGCGGACGAGGAGCTGGTGTGGGTTAACTCGCGTAAAGGGCGAGTCATCACCCGGGCGAAGGTAAACGATCGGCCAAACGTAGGGGCAGTCTATATGACCTACCAGTGGTGGATTGGCGCCTGCAACGAGCTGGTGACCGAGAACCTGAGTCCAATTACCAAAACGCCAGAGTATAAATACTGTGCTGTTAACGTTGAACGCATCAGCGATCAGCGGGCCGCCGAGCAGTATGTGATTGATGAGTACAACAAGCTGAAGGCCAGCCTGCGTGAAAGTGCGGTAGGTTAAAAATTTGCCCCGGAAGAGCCGGTCCTCCGGGGCAATATGATACCTTGTTTACGCCTGCCGTTATCCTTATGCAATCAGGTGCTTATGGCTCAAATGCGCAATCTGCTGATATTGCACCGGGGTATCAACATCCCAGTGAATACCCTGCGCGCTCACCGGCACAATGTGCGTCTCCATCTGTTTAATCACATCCCTTAAAGTCGAGCCGTCCGGCGCATTGTTGATAAACCCGATCGCGCGCTGAGGAAGCAGTACCGGATGCCCTTTCCCCTTTTCGTACGCGGGGATAAAGCAGGTATCCCGCCCGGTGCGGGCCCACAACGTGCGATAGACGTCGGTCGTCACTTCCGGCATATCTCCCAGCGCCAGGAAAAAACGCTGCGCCCTGATATGGCTAACGCCGCACTGAATAGACGAGAACATCCCGGCCTGATAGTTGGGGTTGTAAACCACCTTAATGGCCGGATTCCCCTGATACCAGGCCGCTAATTCATCGCCGCGAAAGCCCGTCACCAGAATCACCCGGTCGCAAAACGCTAATGCGCTGTCAAGGGCGCTATCAAGGATAGTCCCCTCGCCCCAGGGCATCATCATTTTCCATTTTCCCATGCGGCTGGAGAGCCCTGCCGCCAACATGACGCACGTTTTTGCCATTGCTTTTTCCACCTTGATACTCTTCATGAACCGGTAAACGCCGCCGTCGCTTATGACGGCGGCGTTTATCGGCAATCAGGCCTTCAGCACCGCTTTAATGGAGGTAATAATCGGTTGATATCCGGTACAACGGCAGAGGTTCCCCTCCAGCGCCTCCTTCAGTTCCTCATCGCTCGGGGAGGGATTAACATCCAGTAGCGCTTTGGTGCTCATCAGCACGCCAGGAGTGCAGAAGCCACACTGCACGCCACCGTGGCGAACAAAGGCGTTCTGCAACTTTTTGCCAACGGGATCGTGATGCAACGCTTCGACGGTGGTGACTTCCGCTCCGTTGCACTGTGCCGCAAGCAGCAGGCAGGAGCAGACAGACTTTCCGTCCATGATAACGGTACAGGCGCCGCACTCCCCGACGGAGCACCCCTCTTTGGTTCCGGTCAGATGTAACTCATCGCGCAGAAAATCGATCAGGCGAAGGTTGTCTTCAACATCACGGTCAATGCGGATGCCATTCACTTTAAGCTCAATATGATTCATGGTAACGGCTCCTTATTTATTCAGCTCTGCTAAAACGTCCTGCAGCATCTGCCGGAACATCTCGATAAAAACGGGGATTTTGTAAGGCGCTGACCAGCGCCCACCGATAGCTTTTTCAATCAGCCCGTTGAGCACCTGCGCGGCCTGTTCAACGGTATCCGCGTTGAGCACCCTATCCGTTAGCGCTTGCTCAACCGCCACCAGCCGCTGCGGTTTGCTCATCAACGCGCCGTCAACCAGCCGACACAGACGGATAACGTTCGCGTTATCGACGATGAACTGGCCCGTTAAACTCTGACGGGTGATATTCAGCGCATTACGGCGCCCCAGTTGCAGATAGCGATTTATACAAGGCGATGTCATTGGCGCAGGGATAATCACCCGCGTTACCAGCTCATCAGGCTCCAGGCAGGTGCGATAGCCACCGATTACAAACTCGCTGACCGGCATTTGGCGCATACCGCGCAGGCTACGCAGTTCGACCCCGGCGTCATAGATGATCAGCGGCGGCATGGAGTCCGCACAGGGCGCTGCATTGACGATATTGCCGCCAACGGTGGCGCGATTTCGCAGTTGCAGAGAACCTATGGTTTTACAGGCCGTCACCAGAAGCGGATAGCGTTGCTGAATCAGGGGATGTTTAATCAGGTCGGTAAAGCAGACGCCCGCACCGATCGAGATGCCGCCGTCAACATCAGTAATCGCTTTCAGCTCCGGCAAGGCCGCAATATTCACCAGCGGTATATCGCCAGATTGCATCCTGGCCTGCACCAGCACGTCGGTGCCACCGGCAATCGGCACGGCGCCCTTTTCTGCCAGCAGCGTTAAGGCCTGTGACAGGGTTTGAGGTACGCTTAGCGACAGCGAATTCAGGCGATGAACCTGCTTTTTATCACCCGATTCAATCATCTGTTCACTTTGACGTTCGGGCTTCTTGAGGTTGTAGCCAAGACGAACCTGCTCTAAGGTCAACGGCAGCGTTCGGTTGCGGCGGCCAATGGCAAAATTAACCGCATTGTTAAGGGCGGCGGCACCCAGCTCAAGGACGGGTTCGCCAATGACCTTCGCCCCCATCGGCCCGGCATTATCGTGATTTTCCACTGCGATGACATCGATGTGCGGCATATCTTTAATCGTCGGCAGCAGATAGGTATCGAAGTTCTCTGACTTGACGACACCGTGCTCGGTGTTGAAGTCCTCCAGCATGCCGTAGCCGATCATGCCCTGCAATACGCCGCCGTAAACCTGCCCGGTAAACCCGACCGGATTGATTACTTTCCCCACGTCATGCGTTGCCACCACGTTGTTGACCGTCACTTTACCGGTGCGCATATCCACCGCGACGTCGGCCACCTGGCAGCCATAGACCCACGTAAAATAGGGGCTACCGCAGCCTTTCTCCTCATCCCAGTGAATGTTCGGCGCCACGTGCCAGCCGTAAGAGGATAAATTTGCCCCGGTGGCTTTCGTCATATCGACGACCTGCTGGAAACTCAGGCTTAGCTCGGGACGGTGAGCATTGAAAACCTTTCCCTCCTGCCAGACGAGATCCTCGATCCCCTCCGCCTTCAGCGTCTCTTTGATGGCATCCGCCATACGCTTTTTAATCTTATTCGCCGCGCTCAGAATCGCCTGCCCGCCCATCAGCGTCCCGCGCGAGGCCACGGTTGAGCCCCCGTCGGCGATCATGGCGGTCGCCGGTTCGCTGAACATCACCCGCTCAAGTCCAACCCCAAAAGCTTCTGCTGCCAGCAGGGACATCGTGGTCTGCAATCCCTGACCGTTCTCAGACACGGAAGTAGAAATGTTGATACTGCCATCCGCATTGACCTGAATGAGCGCCGAGGAAGCATCCAGCCCTTCGGCCCCAAGCGAACAGCCCCGGTGGCTGAGCGCAAAGCCGATGCCGTAGCGAATGGGTCCGCCTTTCGCGTTAAGCTGCTGATAGTGCGCCTGTTTGGCCTCGTATTCCGCTTTTATCAGCGACTTTTCCAGCACCTCCTGAGCGGAAACCTTATGGTTATCAAAAACCTGCCCGGCCATGCTGGTATCGCCCTGCCTGAGGACGTTTCGCAGGCGCAGCTCAACGGGCGAGAGGCCCATCAGCTCAGCCACCTCATCCATCAGGGATTCATTGGCGAAAATGACCTGCGGGGCACCGTAACCGCGATAAGCCGAGGTGTAGTTATTGTTGGTATAGACGCCGACGAGATCGACACGAACGTTAGGAATATTGTAAGGACCAGCCGCCTGTACCGAACTGCGCCAGGTAACAAACATGGTCTGGCCGGAATAACTGCCGCCATCGGCGATAATCTCGATTTTGATCGCCTGAATACGCGCGTCGTCGTCCAGCCCGATGCGGTATTTCATCTTATAGGGATGGCGCTTATAGCTCTCGCGCATGGATTGCTCGCGATTGTAGGAGATCTTCACCGGACGCCCGGTGAGATGTACCAGCAATGCCGCACGACAGGAAATATTATCGATAATGTCATCTTTACCGCCAAAGGAACCGCCAAGCACCGAACGCTTAACGTTGACCCTGGCCTGCGGGAGATTGAGATATTTGGCGACCACGGCGCGAGTACGGTGTGCGTTCTGAATTGAACCGGCAATGGTCATGATCTGCTCATTATCATCCAGATACACGACGATCGACTCCGGCTCAATATATCCATGCTCCTGAAAGCCCACCTCGTATTCACGTTCGAAAATATGAGCAGAGGCGGCAAAACCGGCGTTAATATCCCCTTTCACCGTGTGGTGACGATTAATAATATTGCTGTCCAGTTCGCTGTGAATAAGCCTGGCGCCGGGCTTCAATGCCTCTTCAGGGGAGGTAATTGGCTCCCAGGGGGTATATGTCACTTTAATCTTATCGACCGCAATGCAGGCAGCTTCGTAAGACTCTGCGGCGACGACGGCAATCACATCGCCACGATAGGCGATTTCATTGTCGATGATCGGAGGATGATCGGGAATAATTGCGCCAAGTTTGCGCTGTCCGGGAATATCATTCCAGGTGGCGATGCGTACCACACCGGGGACATTTTCAGCGTCTGAGAGATCAAGAGAATCGATGCGCCCGGCGGCGATATCCACATAGCGGCATACCCCATACAGCATGCCCTTCGTTTTGATGTCGTCGCCGTAAATCGCTTTACCCGTTACCTTTGCGAGCCCATCCACACGGGGCACTTCATTGCCAACCAGCAATGTATCCATGACATTCCGTCTCCACCAGTAAAGTAAGATAAGCTAACAAAGCAATGGATATGCCATTTATCCAGAAAGGAGAGTTTTGAATGTCGATATGTGAGGCGCTTCAAAAACCATTATGGAATAACAAAAGCAACATTCCTCCATGTCGTTTTCCATTATCAAAAAGAGAAAGTGTTTATCAAAATGATAGCTTCATTATTATTTGATCTGCTCCTCCATTGATTAACACATCACGATAGTAGTCATGTTTTTATCAAGGTGAGGACACCTCATGAAGAAGCGTTTTTCTGACGAACAGACCACCAACGTTCTTCGCGAGGCCGTGGCCAAATTCAGTATGCCGCTACACAACGAGCCCTTTATAGGGCTCGTTCAACAGCCATATCCTCCCCAGCAAATGGCTTTTTTACTTTTATGGACTACTGGTGATCTTTGCTAATAGCATGCAGACGATAACGCAAATAATAATCGGGGCATAGCCGCCACCAAAGGGCAGCACCGCAAATATTCCCAGCACTGCAAGCGCTTTAACAATAAAAATTACGGGCAACGCGCTGAGCGATAGTTTCACCGGACTATTGAGTAGACGATCGATAAACAGCGCACCGAATAACGACGGCAGCAGGAACTGTAATGCGTCGAGAATAGGCTGGGGCAAAAACTCAATAATCATCTGCCCGGCGACCGCCAGAAACGTCATTAACCCCAGGCTAATAAAGGTAGAGACTGCAATCCCTATGGCAGAAATGAGCGTTCCTTCCTGCGTCCCAAGCTGATAGCCGGAAGCATTGAGCGCTTGCGTAGAAGCGGGAACGCGCACCTCTTTGGTGTTGCCCGCCATATATGACAAATACATCCCCGGGGTGCCGAAAATAGACTGTAGAGAAATTGGGTCAACAATATACCACGGTAATAATATTGAAAGCATTGACACCATGCCGGTAAAAATACTGTCAGTGGTCGGATGGGCATCAAAATAAAACAGCAGAACTAAAACGGGTAAATAAGCAACCAATAATACCAGGCGGGTACACCATTTCCCTCTGTTGATGATATAAGGCATGTAGTCTTTAATGAAAATCTCTTCTTTTGTCCGTTCCATTTTTTATCCTTATTTTATTTAACCAGCACGGCCACGCACATTCCAATAAGCATACAAATTGTCAGCCCCCACTCTTTCAGCCACTGCATATTTGCTTTGCGGTTATACAAAACAATTGCCGCCATCGAGAGTGCCGAAGCAATAATCGCAATGGTACTGGCTCCTGACGGATAAGCAAAATTCATGGTCAGGGCACCAAAACTCCCAATCATCGCGCCGCTGCCGATAACGGGGATCAGATGCGTATTTCCCCCGGACATAAAGTGGTTGACCTTATCCATGCGGTCGGCAAAGAAAGAGACAAACAATAAAAAAGGCAGGCCGCAGGTAGTCATAACGATCGCCGCCGCGCAAAGATAATCAACGGTTAATGTATCCTGACCCAATTTGATACCCATACCGTCTGCGGTAAAGGCCGCCTCCATCAACGCATCCGCCACCGAGCCAATAAAGTCAATGCGCATCCACGCCATAGGCGCGCCAACGTACAGCATCAGGGTCAATATACCGGAGAGCATCATAAAGCAGGGGCCGATGGAGGCAATCGACGCCCCACGGATCGCGCTGCGAACCGCTTTCTCAGGAATACCAATTTCAGCAGCGGTCTTTACGCTTTTACGAAAAAAAAGCCACGCCTGGAGAAAAACAAAACATAACGCCGGTGCTGCCGCCATCCATAATATCGGGCTATTGGCTATCTCATTATATTCCGTCATTCCTCGCTTCCTTTGCATTTTTCCATTTTAAAACAGAAAGTACACATATTATCCGTGAAGAAATGCTTATCATGAATACATTTAAGGTTAGGGTTGTAACCGTAGGCAATTGCGGGGTCGATCATTTCACAATAGAGGATGCCGTATTTTTCCATGCCGGCTTTCTGGAATTCGCTGGCGAACACGCAGCGTGAAAAAATCTGCTCAACATATCCTTCATGATAACTATCGGTGCTTTCAAATTCATCACTACGATCCATGTCATAGCTGACCAGGTAATTATCGCTGTCGTTAGGTTTTCCGCGGGCGAAGGCGCGTTTAGCAACACTTTCTCCGCGCTCGACGCCAAAATTCCATACGCCGCGCTTGATGGCCTCGGCCCCTTTTTCACCAAACTCGTCTACAACCTCTTTTGCTAAATGGGCAAACATGCGGGCAAACATTTGATACATTGATACCGGCTGTAGATCATCGGCAATTTTATTACTAACAATTTTTTTCTCGTTCATTTTTATCTTCCAGTTATTTATAGGTAATATTAAAGGCGATCTATTTTTAGTATGGTGTTGTAAAGTACATCGGTTCCTTTCCCCATATCTTCCCAGGGAATACATTCCGCAGGATGATGCGTAATTCCTTGTACACAGGGAACAAATAACATCGCTGCGCGACTAATCCCAGCCATGATCATGGCATCGTGGCCTGCGCCGCTGCTCATCGGTTGCCAGGTCAAATTGCACTCTTCGCAGGCGCTTTTGATAATACCTTTCAGCGTACCGTCCATTTCCACGGGTTCTTTAAAAGAGGTTTCTTCTGTTTCGATAGCGACAGAACAGTGCCTGGCTACCTCAATACTTTCGCTCTGCACATAGCTTATAATTTCCTGCACAATGGCTGCTTTTCCGGAGCGGATATCCAGGGTAAAGCGGCATTCGCAAGGAATACAGTTTGCTGACCCCGGCTCAAGGTGAAATTTACCGATAGTTAATGTCGCTGTTTCCGGGTAACGGTCAATAACATATTGTGTGAGTCGCGTTGCTAGTAAATTTCCCGCCACGCCCGCATCCTGACGCATCGTCATCGGAACGGTGCCTGCATGCCCGGCAAAACCATGAACGTTGACCACCATTTGGCCGATAGCCACAATGTTATCCACAATGCCAATATCGCTATGAGTATTTTCTAACAGCGGCCCCTGCTCATCATGAAGCTCAATAAAAGCTTTAATTGTTCCGGGCTGCCGCCTTGCGGGAATAACTTTATTATCGGAAGAATAGGCTTGCAGCCTATCACGTAGCGTCTCGCCGCTTTCATTACTTATTCTGTCGTAATCTTCCTCGGTAAATTCACCGGTAATAAAACGGCTGCCTAATAAAACAATACCAAACTGGGTTCCCTCTTCTTCAATAAAACCGACAACTTCAAGTGTATGATCCAGCTGAATATTATTTTCCCTGAGCATCCTGGCAACTTCCAGGGCAGCAATGACGCCAGCAATACCATCAAACGCTCCTGCATTGCGTACCGTATCCAAATGAGAGCCGCTGAGGATTGCCGGTAGCTGCGGATTTTTACCCGCCAGACGACCATAAATATTTCCGATATCGTCCTCAACAACGTCCAGTCCTGCCTCACGCATTTGGCATTTTATATATTCCACCCCCTCGCGGTATTTTGGCGTAAAACCGATACGGGTTACGCCCCCGTTACATGGTTCAGAAATAGCTTTTAGCGTTTCAATATTTTTTCGTAAACGCGTAATATTCGCCATCGTCATTTCTTACTGCTCCAACATAATTTTTAAAATAACCTGATCGGTCACACGCATACCGTCACAGGCCAGATTGCCAACCGACAGTGCCATTTTATCCAGCCCATTTTTAACAATGCCATCACCATCAGACATACGCTGGTGACATAGCGCCATCTCAACGCAGGTGAATGCAGTATCGACGCAACCGGCAATTTTGGCCGCGCAGGAGGGTTTCGCACCGTCGCAGATTATGCCGGAGAGCGTGCCGAGCGTATTAATTACGGCAGATTCAATTTGATAGTCATTCCCGCCTTTAAGGAAAGTTATTGCCGCCGCCGCTCCGCTGGAGGCGCATACCACACCGCAATAGGCGGATAATTTACCAATAAATGATTTTTCATAGAGCGCAATCAGGTTACTGAGTATCAGTGCGCGAAATAGATTATCTTCTGTAGCATTAATGTGACGGGCATACATAATTACCGGTAATGAAACGGTAATGCCCTGATTGCCGCTACCGGAATTGATCATTACCGGTAAACTGCATCCGCTCATGCGCGCGTCGGACGCCGCCGCCGCATAGCTTTTGGCCAGGTTGCGGATATTATTATCCCCTGTCATCAGGAGCGTTTTCCCCACATTAATACCATAATCTTTCTGTAGACCTTCGTGGGCAATCTCCAGATTACAATCAATAGACTGACTTAATTGTTCACGCAACGGCTCATAATCAACATGGCGCGCAAAATGGATAATGTCGTTAACAGTATATGACTCAACATCATCATTGCTGCTCTGTAGCGGACTATCGTTTTCTTCCGCAAAAATAATATTATTATTCCGGGTAATGCGAACGATCCGGGTATGTTCATCTTTTACTTCTACGCTAACATGGGTGTTTTTATAATAACCTTCAACAATAAAGTGCAACGCCGACTTGCTCTTCAGCACTTTAATTTTACAGGGAATGGATGCTGCCCTGGATGCGCATAGCGCAGTTTGTTCTTTAGTCATCATGGAGAGGACTTCAAGACCTTTTTCCGCATCACCAAAACAGGCTCCGGTGATGCAGGCAACATCAATACCCTTCATGCCATTAGTTTGCGGAACAATTACGCTTTTAACGTTTTTAATAATATTGGGGCTGCAATGAATAATCATGCCTTCTGGTTCAGCGCCAAGATGCTTTTTAACAACGGCTCCCGCGTAAGCTAATGCCACAGGTTCAGTACACCCTAAAGCAAGAATCATTTCCTTTTGCAGAAGACAGAACAAATCTAATTTCATAGCTACCATGCCATATTTTTCTTGGTTAGTTTTTCGCTTATTAAATAGTGCGCTTAATAAACATAAATAACGAATAAGCATCCTTGATGGCAATATAGCTAAGCACATGGAGAAATACTTTATTTTTTTGTGGGTATTTTTTATGGCAAAGAGAATTTTTTCCTACGGCAGGTCGATACCAGTTTTTTCAAATCTCAACAATACGTTGAAATTTAATGGAAATAAAATAACAGAGTGATATGCGTCACAATAAAAAAGAGAATATTTTTATCTATAAGAGAAAAATGTGAGAGGGATGTGATTTATTTACGGCTCACGATTGAAGGAACCGATCTTCTCCCTGAAAACATTGCAATACGGTGAAAAGGAAGGAGGAACTGACATGTATTAGCCGCGACTTGAGCTGACAATTACCGGTTATTTATACAGGTATCTTTCAGATCAGGTCTGAGCTAATACAGCTAATACGAGGGGGCGTAATGCCCCTTTCTATTGGTTACGCTCTCACGTTCCAGTCGTCTGTATACTGCACGTTGCCATCAACATAACGCCAGGTGATTTTATCGTACATCAAGAAGACTGATTCCATGTGATTGATCTGCGAATTACCCGACATTTTAGCGTTCGGCATTCCTGGGTTAATGCCTGTGATTTTCACACCCTCAATCGCCATAATAAAATAGCATTCTTCCTGCCCTGCATGATTGATGCGATACCAGCGTATTTCCGCGCTTTTCAGCGTCTGACCAGTGGCAACAGCTTTGTATAGATACGGGCTGGAGCTATCAAACTCTTTTTCAATCATCATTGGAGAGTGTGAACGCTTGCCAGTGATCTTACCGTTGGCACTGTCTACCGGAATGTTCAGACCATGACTAAAACCAACAATTTCTATGCTTCCTTCACGATCTTGAACGTCTACAGAGCCTTTGATATCGGCGCCGCCATCGTCTTTAAGCCACATGTAAGCCGGAATAGGCATGTTACAAACTCCTTTTGGTTGTGATTTTCTTCTTGATAAACCAGTAGCAAGCCATCGTTAGTAGCAGGTTAAAGCCTACAATCGCCGCCATAGTGAAAGCTAAATACGTTTGTTCGTCAGGGAAGACAGATTGATAAGGTAGAAAGCGGATCAATGCCCAAAACAGGAAGGTAAAACCGAAGATTTTAGCGAAGCGCCGCAGCGTAGAACTGGCCCAATCTCTGGAAATACCTGCTGGGCTGACTCTGTGTGTTATGCCTCTGTACGCTGTGATAACAGCACCCATTACAGGAACGCTGATCAGGACATTGATCAGGATGCCAAAGTAATCATGTAACGATTCCCAGGCCTCTAAATCAGGCTCACCCAAAATGAAACGGATAAATTTTTGTGCGCTTTGAAAATCGAATAGCCCCGTTATAGAGTCAACTAAACCATCATAGGGAATAACCTTAGCAACGATCGGCATAACCACAGCGAACAGCGCTATCTTGATGAACAAACTAAGGGCATGTTTTGCCATTGGCGATCGCCTCAATCGTGCCGTATGCTTTTAGTTTTCTCATGCAGGGAACATCTATTTTCTGAGTTCGCAGTAGGGCGTTGCGTAGCATGGCAAAATCTGAATCGTGCGCAAGAGTGATACAACCTTCTGAGAGTACGCCAGGGTGTAAACGGAAATCACCGCGCTTAACGCTCTCTACCCATGTGTAATCGTCGATTCCCCAATCATCCCGCCATAGTGCAAACCATTCCGAATGTTTGAACGTCGCACCGCTGGCGAAGTGATTATAGATATATCTGACTCCTGTATTCACCTGTGATCTGAGTCCACCTTCTGGACGGTCAATACCAACACATTAAACCGTTGATTTTGTGACTCGAATCGGGGCAAGGACTACCTCGAAGAGGTTCACAATAGAGCATATCTCTGGCGCTATGCATCAACTATATCTAATGCCGTTCGCCGAAAACCGACAGGAGTGACTGAATACGATCTCTCGTCGTCATATTGTCCTCCCTCTCTTGCTTGAAGATGACGAACTTCAGCGATCCTCTCGGGTATGCCAAAGGTCAACAATATAAATAGTACCGTGCTGAATTTCATAGTGAACGTCGTAATTATCAAACAAGATTTTTCTCACTTCTCGTGGTTCATATCTTGTCTGAGGCGCACCGATTCTTGGATGGTCGGCGAGCCCTGAGGTTCCGATGATCAAACGTTCTAATACGCTGTCAGCATGTTGCCGACTGTACTGGCAGGCAAACCTATAAATACGCTCCAGGTCATCCTGAGCCTTTTGAGTCCAACGTATTTCCATGGGTTATGATTTTTTCAGTTTATTAGCGAAGTCAACAACATCCGCATGGCTAACCACCCTTCCCGCATCGACATCAGCAAGCCCTTTCAAAATCTGCTGATGCCGCCGCTCTCTCTCTTCAATCATGGCGGTTAACGCTTCTTTAATCACCCAGCTTTTGGATCTATCCAGTTCAATAGCCAGGTTTTCAACCGCAGTTGCAAGCTCTGCAGGGATCTGAGCGCTGATCGTCTGTTTCGCGAGTTGTCTCATGACCGCCACCTTTTAATAAAAGTTAATAACGCTTATTAAAATAGCATATTTGTGTTCGCGTAACTACCTGTGGCGAAGACAACATCAGTCCCCCGTCATCTCGAAGCCAGCATTCCCGGATAGTGTTTAGCGATGATGTCGTTCATACGCTCAATCAACTCCAGACGCTTGAAGGTCAAGTGTGCGGTGCCTTTTTGATAGTAACGAATGCTGAAGAACTCATCTTCGTAAACGTCCTTAGCCGGATTATCACGAATATGTTCCATCAATCGGGTAGAGATATCACCCCGGTTGTCAGGGAGGGGTTTACCAGCCAGTAGAAACAGCATTCGCTCCAGGTCCGCCAGTTGATCCCGCCGCCAGCCCCAGTTCAGACTAAATCCCCAGCGGTTATGCATAACCAGATTGTTAATGATGATTTTCTTACCGAAGCTGCAGGGACTATTGGTCTTATAATCCCATGATAGCCCTTTGAAGACGTTGATGATGCCACGTTCGAAGACATCCATCTTGTTCAAATGTAATTGCTCAAAGGTGCTGAGGATATTCGCCTCACTGATGGCTGGCAGATCCCCTTCCTCCAGATTCTTATGCCACTGGTCACGGGCCTGAGCATCCATCAAGGCCATCATGCCAGACTTCAGCATCAGGTCACGCCAGATACAGCGGTCGATATTACGGGTGATAGCAGGCATCGCTTTATCAAACTTCTCGGTCAGCCAACTATCGTAGCGGTGCCCTGACTTCATCGCCCAGTCTTGCGCCGTACCACCACCAATTTCTGAAGTTAGCCGTGAAATGGCATCAAGCTGCTCAATGAGTTGTTCAATCTGTTTAAGTGCGGAATCGCGACCAGTGACTACACGTTCGATACTGGTCGAAAGGATGAGTTCATTGTGTTCCGTCAACACGTCGGGTTCTGTTTGCATCGTTAACCGTCCATAAAAGCAAACACGCCTGCCGGGAGTGGCAAGCGCATTATGCGACGAATAAAAAAGGTGGGAAGTGCAGAGGTAAAAATCAGGAATGAGGCTCGAAGAATTTAAGTATTCATTAATCCGGTAGCTCGCCTTGCTCTGAGAATATCGGTAGCGGTCAGGAATGGCGTCTGCTCCTGCCATGTAAACCCTTTGCGGTCGGTGCGTATCAGTTCATAACGTTCCACCAGGAAATTCACCGCATCAGCCAGTGTTATTCCCGCTTCGATATGTTCCTGAATGGCCGCGTCCTCATGGAATGGCGTGTCGTTGAGTGTCAGGCCGTAATGGTGTTCCAGCAGATAAGTTAATAGTTACTGCCATACCTGTACGGGCGACAGGCGTGACGAAACCGGCGCCGTGGTCGGTACAGATGAGATTTGCATGAGTTGGGTCTCTTGAGTAAGGAAAGATTTGAATGATTACAAGGCCATAGTGGGGCTGAGAGTCAGTCTTCAACCTGATTTGAGGGATAAATTGCGATACACACATACCCATGACTGCCCAGCGTATCGGCTTCACAGATCAGCCCGTTACGGTACAGCGTAACGCTGTGTGCATAGCGGGGATTCATTTCGCCAGAGAACAACATCAGCTCCAGATGCGCGACAAAATGCGGGAAGGCTTCATCCAGATGTCGGGCCTGCAACTCGTTGAACGAATCATTGAACCCTGCCCGGTCCGCCAGAAAATGCAACTGATTACCTTCCTGCACCAGCCGCGCACCGAAACACGGTGTAATATCTCGTTTAAGACCCCAGACTTGGATAGTGTCTTTATTCATCATTTTATTCTTGTTCAAAGAAGACCATGTTCAGCGAAGGAAAATATTTGCCTGCCTCCGACAATCAGGTGATCAGGCACCCGGATTTCCACCAGCATCAGCGCCTGTACCAGTCGCTGAGTGATGGCTTTGTCCGCCTGGCTTGGGTTCACCTCTCCAGACGGGTGATTATGGGCAAATATCATCGCCGCCGCGTTAAAGTACAGGTCACGTTTTACCACCTCGCGGGAATGGACCTCAGTGTGACTGATGGTGCCGCTAAACAGCGTTTCGTGGGCAAGCAACTGGTTCTGGTTATCCAGATACAGCACCCGGAACTCTTCACGTTCAAGCGCGGCCATATGCAGTCGTAGCCACTCACGGACGGCGTGCGTGGAGGTGAAGACCGCTCCGGGTTCATGCAGATGACGGTCCAGAGCCCTGAGCGCCCGCTGAACGAGACGTCAGTCCTGTTGCGTCATCTCTCCGGGTAAAAAGGAAAGCTGTTTCATCCATTAGTCCTCCGTTCATTCGATGATACGCAGAATGGCATAGGCTTCAGGATGCTGCAGGGCATAATCCCGCAGGCGATAATAGTGCGTGGTCATTGCGTCGCACTCTATACGGAAGGCGTGATGGCTGTATTCAATCAGGCCCTGCTGCCTGTGCGCTCATTTGCGCATCGTTGCCGTTCAGGCAGTTAAACAGATGCCATGTCTCATCACTGTCGGACTCGGGGGCCATAAATACCCCACCGTTGCTGAGGATGTAAAACGACCATATAACCGAGATAGGCTTTGGCTGATCATCAGCATCGTCCGTATCAGTTTTAGTGATACGGACTACATTTATCGATTACGCTGTTGAATCGGGCTAAAGAACATATCCCATAGATGTTCTGCCATGCCTTCGTTAGTCAACAACAAATCCCTTGAATTGTTGTAACCCAATCCCATCAAGGTGCGGAACCCAAGTGTTTGCCCATTATCCGCAACACTAAGACTTTCATTGCAACTATTGCGAGTCACACCGCTTTGACTGTAGCAGATATCCCCGAATCCCATATTACGACTGCCACACCAGATTCCGCACTGACCAACCTTGCTACCGTTGATATACACGGCACAAGTGAAAGAATCTGCATCAGGCCGATGGAAATCGACGTCTAACCCTACATGGCGCTTTTTGAGTTCTTCCAGCGAGTTTGCAAAATAACGAGCTACATACTCAAAACCCTCACGACGGGCCCGATCTTTATCAAGGTCGGTAAAACTCTTTGGTAGAGAAAGATTGCTGGAACGCGGCGTAAAAACTGTATCCGTCGCCTGAAGCATTGGGTTAGCCGGAGCTGGGGCGTGCACAATCTGCTGCGGCTTTTTAGTTTCTAAATTGGCAATGGCTCGGGAGACAGCTTCGACGA
Source organism: Cedecea colo (assembly GCF_011808225.1). GTDB lineage: Bacteria > Pseudomonadota > Gammaproteobacteria > Enterobacterales > Enterobacteriaceae > Dryocola > Dryocola colo. Next base: position 340,970 of record NZ_SOYS01000004.1, read on the forward strand.
CCTGAACATATCCTTCATCATGGCTGGCAAACTTGGTTATGGGTTTACCATCAACGGTCGCCGCCATAATGCTGCCGAACGGTAGCTGATGCCAGGCACACTCTCTTAAGATCACCGGAATGACCACCGCCTCGCCCCGTTTATGCCGCTCCAGAGCGTTGGTCATTTCTACCTGATAGCAATAATCAGAAGCGATAAAATCGCTGCTAATCAGCAACAGGATGATATCTGCCTGCGAAAAGTAGTGGTCTATTTGGTTCTCAAACTCTTGCCCTGGGACAATACGGCGATCGTGCCATGTCGTAATCTTACCCATGCGCTTCAGGGGTGAAAGATGCTTCTCAAGCTCATTGCGCAGCGCTTCATCCGCATGAGAATAGGAAAAAACGAGAGTAGTCATAAGGGTGAAATGCTCCTGAACCGTTACTGTATTTAGGGCTATTCTGTGCCCACTGTATAAAAAAATCACGCTATTGACTGTAATTAATAGATGCTTGATCTCTTTAAAGTTGTTACGTCAGCTTATTCATAGCCACCGTATGCCATCCGGCTCACCTCGTCAGCCAAAATAGTGTGATATTCTTTCCAGAAATCCTGTTGTATCCACGACACAAGGCGATGATTGATGGAGCAGTCTCTCAATTTTGAAATGTTGCGCAGCCAGTGGCCGGAACTGGCGGAACTCGCGTGTATGGCGGAACGTTACGTTCACACCGACCCGGAAAGCAGTCTGGTTAAGCTGCGCAACTACACCGAATTGATGGTGCGTTGGTTATATCGTCAAGAACGGCTACCTGAAGGCATCAAAGCAAATCTGTATGATTTAATGAACGCCGATGTCTTCACTAGCATGATGCCGGAAGCCATAATCATGAAAATGGATGCGCTGCGTATCCATGGCAACCGTGCCGCGCACGGCGGACGTATCAAAGCTAAAGATACCTACTGGCTGCTCAAAGAAGCGTATTTGTTGGGAATTTGGCTGTATGTTCGCTACGCCCACGGTAATGTTGATGACTGCCCCAAATTCTCTCTCCCTCCGTTAACACAATCGTCAGGTCGTGCAGATGAAAAACGTCTGGAAGATGCAATCAGGGCTCAAGATGAAAGCCGTGAGCGCGAACTGGCGCTACAACGCGCACTACAGCAAGAGCAGGAAAAGGCCGAACACCTTACTCAGCGCCTGAATGAAGCCAGAGCGCGCAATCAGCATGTTGCCGATATCCTCTCCATTGACGAAGCGGAAACCCGCCGCCGCCTGATTGACTCCCGCCTGCTTGCTGCTGACTGGAATGTAGGCGAAGAACTTAAAAATACCGATCAGGTTACGCAGGAGCATCCTGTTAAAGAACAGCCTACTGCAACTGGCGACGGTTATGCGGATTATGCCTTGTGGGATGAAGCGCATAAACCGCTGGCGGTGGTGGAAGCAAAAAAAACCAGCGTCAATGCCGAGCAAGGACGAATTCAGGCTCGGCTATATGCAGACTGGCTGGAAAAAGAATACGGTCAGCGCCCGGTCATTTTCTACACCAACGGCTACGACATCTGGCTGTGGGACGACCATAAAACTCATGGTTATCCCCCGCGTCGAGTATTTGGTTTCTACAGCAAGGAAAGCCTGCAATATCTTATTCAGCAGCGAGAAACCCGTCTGCCACTGAACAGTGTGCCGCACGTAAAAGACAACGAAGGTAAGGCAGTTGCCGGACGTTTGTATCAGCTTGAAACCATCGCCCGCGTCAGCGAACGGTTTACCAATAAGTACCGACAATCGTTAATTGTACAGGCCACTGGTACAGGCAAAACCCGCGTGGCAATTGCACTAAGCAAACTGATGATTGATGCTCGCTGGGTAAAACGCGTCCTGTTTCTTTGCGACCGTAAAGAGCTGCGTAAACAGGCGGCGAATGCCTTCAATCAGTTCACCAATGAGCCGCTGTATGTGGTCGGGAAATCGAAGAAAGCAGACAGACAGAATGCCAGGATCTACATCGCTACCTATCCTGGCATGATGAAAATCATGGACCATTTTGATGTTGGTTATTTCGATCTGATCATCGCCGATGAATCCCACCGCTCTATCTACAACGTCTACGGCGATCTGTTTAAGTATTTTGATGCGCTCCAAATTGGCCTGACGGCCACGCCTATCGACATGGTGAGTAAAACCACTTTCGGCCTGTTTGGTTGTGAAGGACGTATCCCTACCGCCAACTACAGCCTGGAAGATGCCATCGCTGATAACAATCTGGTGCCTTATGAAGTCGTCACACACACCACGGAATTCCTGCGCGAAGGCATCAAACGGGAGAAATTAAGCGACGCACAAATCCGTGAGCTGGAAGAACAGGGTATCGATCCCAATACGCTGGAATTTGATGGCAAGGCGCTGGATGAGGCGATCTATAACAAAGACACCAACCGCTATATTCTGCGTAACCTGATGGAAAATGGCCTGAAAGATCGGGACGGCCAACTCCCCGGTAAAACCATCATTTTTGCCCGTAACCATAAACACGCGCTGCTGTTGAATGAGTTGTTCGACGACATGTACCCGCAGTTTGCAGGACGCTTCTGCCAGGTCATCGACAACTACGATCCCCGTGCCGAGCAACTGATTGACGATTTTAAAGGGCTTGATGAAAGCACCAACAAAGAGCTGACCATCGCTATCTCCGTTGACATGCTCGATACCGGCATTGATGTTCCGGAAATTGTGAACCTAGTCTTTGCCAAGCCGGTTAAATCGAAAGTGAAGTTCTGGCAGATGATTGGCCGTGGTACACGCCTCTGTTCGGGACTATACGGCAACGATGAAAACGGCAAACCGCTGGATAAACAGAAATTTCGCATCTTCGATCACTGGGGCAACTTTGAGTATCACGAGCTGCATACCGAAGAGGCCGAAGTGACAGCGACAAAATCGCTGGCGCAAAAACGCTTCGAAGCGTGGGTTATGCTGGGTGCTGCCGCGCAGCGTAAGTTCGACAAACAGGCGGTGGATTTAGTCGCTCACCAGCTCCGCGAGCAGATCAACGCGCTTGATGAAAAGTCGATTGCCGTACAGGAAAAGTGGCAGCAAAAAGCACAGTACAGCGATGAAAAAGTGCTGCGCCAGCTTTCCCCAAAAACGCAGCAGGATTTAATATCCGTTCTGGCCCCGCTGATGCAGTGGCTGGACGTGCGCGGGCAAAGCGATGCCATGCGTTTCGATATGGATATTCTGGCAGCGCAAACTGCCCGTTATACCAACCCGGAAGAACTGGATGTGCTCTGGCCGGTCATCGTCGAGAAAGTGGAACGTCTGCCGCCGCATCTGGCGCAGGTGCAACAGCAGGGACAGCGGATTAATCAGCTTCGTGATTTGGGCTGGTGGAAGCAGGCCAGTCTGGAAGAACTGGAAGATATCCGCATTCATCTGCGCGGCATCATGCACCTGATGGAAAAAGATGCGACGCCGCAATTCGGCTCGATACAGGTAGATATTACCGAAGATGCGAACCTGATCCAGACGGAAACCCGTAAAACCAATATCCGCTCGATTGACTTCAAACTCTATCGCCAGCAGGTTCAGGGGGCGCTAGAGCCGCTGTTCCAGCAAAATCCGGTGCTGAAGAAAATCCGCAACGGCGAGCCAGTCACGCAAAATGAGCTGGATGAACTAGCGAAGCTGGTGCTGATCCAGAACCCTAACGTTGATATCCGGGCGCTGAAAGAGTTCTACCCGCAGGCAACAGCCAGCCTGGATAAACTTTTGCGTACCATCATCGGGATGGACGGCGATGCAATGGAAGTGCGCTTTGCCCAGTTCGCCGCTGACAACAGCTTGACCAGCCAGCAACTGCGCTTCCTGTCATTGCTAAAAAACCACATCCGCGATTACGGCACCATTGAAATGCGGCAGCTCTTTGAACAGCCGTTTACGCATATCCACAACGAAGGCGTTACTGGCGTTTTCCCGGATATCGAGCAGATCGCCCGGTTGCAAAAGATAGTCGAAGAGCTGGGTGTTGTGACCGACGCAGCGACGGTATAATACGCACATGATAAGCCCCGGCAGCGGGGCTTTTGTATTTATAACAGGGTATAGACGTTAACAATGATTACCGGTGACTTAAAAAGTAAAATCGACGGACTATGGGAAGATTTCTGGGTGGGTGGCATCACTAACCCACTGACCGTAATCGAGCAAATCACTTACCTGATGTACTCCCGGATGCTGGACACCCAAGAGCAACGAGACGAGAAGCGTAAACAAATCGCGGGTATTGATTTTAAACCGCGTTTTGCGCCAGAACAGCAGGAGTTCCGCTTCAGTCACTATAGTAACCTCGGCTCGGATGAAATGATGGAAGTCGTGCGCGACGGCGTCTTCCAGCATTTCCGTCAGCTCGGCCAGGCCGATGCGTCGAAGGTGACGCTGCTGGGCAACTTTATGAAAGATGCTCGTCTGGAGATCGTTAAACCTTCGCTATTGACTAAAGCCGTGGAGGTGATCAAAAACCTGCCGCTCGATCGCGGCGATACCAAAGGCGATCTCTACGAATACCTGTTGAGCAAGCTAACTACCGCCGGGATCAACGGTCAGTTCCGCACGCCACGCCACATTATCCGCACGATGGTCGAAATGATGGAGCCGAACCCGGCGCGCGGTGAAACGATCTGCGATCCGGCCTGTGGTACGGGTGGTTTTCTGGCAACCAGTTATGAATACCTGCTGGAGAAATACAGTTCACTGGAGTCCATTCATAGCGAGATTGGCACCAACGAACGCGGCGAACTAGAAGAGCAAAAGATCTTTACCGGCGATCTGCTGACGCCTTGGCGTGACCATGTGGATAACAATATGTTCCACGGTTACGACTTTGATACCACCATGCTGCGTATTGCCGCGATGAACCTGATTATGCACGGAGTGGAAGCGCCGGATATTCACTATCAGGACACCATGAGCCAGAGTTTCAGTACCAATTTCCCGCAGGCCAGCAAAAACGCTTTCAACCTGATTCTGGCGAACCCACCGTTTACCGGTTCACTGGACGAGGAAGATATCGACTCCACGCTGTCGGCAATGGTGAAAACCAAAAAAACCGAACTGCTGTTCCTGGCGCGTATTCTACAAATGCTGAAAGTAGGCGGACGTAGTGCCACTATCGTGCCGCAGGGCGTGCTGTTTGGCTCCAGCAAGGCACACCAGTTGCTGCGTAAAACGCTGGTGGAAGATAACCAGCTGGAAGCGGTGATCAATCTGCCTTCCGGCGTATTTAAGCCTTATGCTGGTGTGGCAACGGCGATCCTGATCTTTACCAAAGGCGGTCAGACGGATGAGGTCTGGTTCTACGATCTACAAAATGACGGCTACAGCCTGGATGACAAGCGTAACCCGATAAAAGAGAACGATCTGCCTCATTTACTGGCGAGCTGGAAGTGCTACCGTGCTTTGCGTGGTTTACCGGTAGATAACTTTATGGGTGAGAAGTTAGCCTTGTTGCTGAAACAGCAATACCCACAAGGTGTTGATGCTGGCGTTGATTTTAAAGACCGCACTCAATCGGCGTTTGTAGTACCGAAAGGGGATATTGCAACGCAGAAATACGATCTCTCTATCAATCGTTATAAAGAGATGGTGTATCAGGCTGAGGTATATGAAGCTCCGAAGGTGATACTTAAACGATTAAAAGATCTGGAAAAAGAGATTCTAGCGGACCTAGATGAACTGGAGGGCATGCTGTGAGCTGGCCGATGGTTAAGTTAGGAGATGTTTTATCGATCATTCGAGGCGTAACGTTTAAGCCAAATGATCAGGTTGAGCCATTAAGTGAAGGTTCAACTATTGTCATGAGAACAAAAAACGTACAAAGAAGTGGGTTAGATATTTCTGATTTAATTGCCATTCCTGATAGTTTTATCAAGCGGGCTGAACAGTATTTATGTTCTGAAGATATGCTTATTTCCAGTGCTAATAGTTGGGAGCTTGTTGGGAAAATTAGCTTTATAGAAAAATTACCGGCAAATTCTACTGCTGGTGGTTTTATATCAATAATTAGAGCGAAAAAAGAAAAAGTCATCCCAAAATATTTATACTATTGGCTGACACTTGAGCACACTCAAGTAAAAATAAGAAATTGTGGACAAAAAACGACTAACATATCGAATTTAAATCTTGAAAGATTTAAAGAATTACTTATACCTCTACCATCCTTAAATGATCAGAAACGTATAGTTGCTATTCTTGATAAGGCAGCTGTCATATGCAAAAAGCGCGATCAAGCCATCAAACTGGCTGATGATTTTTTGCGTAGTACATTTTTAGACATGTTTGGCGACCCTGTTGTAAACCCTAAAAATTTGGAAAAAGCGCCCATTACAGAATTGACTGAAATCATTACCGGATTTGCATTCAAAAGTAATGATTACGTTGGTGATTCATCAGAATCAGTACGGCTTTGTAGAGGGGCAAATACACTTACAGGGTATTTAGATTGGGGTGATACAAAATTCTGGCCAAAAAACAAACTAGAAAAGCTAGATAATTATTTAATTAAGGCGGGTGATATTATCCTTGCTATGGACCGTCCGTGGATAACAAACGGGTTAAAAGTATGCATATTTCCTGAAAATCAGCGAGAAACATACCTAGTTCAGCGTGTAGCCAGATTGCGTCCTCGTTGCGAATCCTACACAAATTATATTTACAGTTGTATTAAATCGCCAGCTTTCGAAAAACATTGCCGTCCAACAGAAACAACTGTGCCACATATATCACCAGTTGAGCTTAAAAATTTTGAAGTTTTGATTCCAAATTCGGAACTTATGGATAAATATCATTCTATTGCTTCCACGATAAATAATAGCTTAAATAAGATGGATACATGTAACATTAGTGGTGATGCTCTATTTTCTAAGCTATGTCAGCAAGCTTTTTCAGGACATCTTAAGAGGTAAGTACATATGGACTTATTTGACCTGTTAACAATTAAATTTACCTTGCCCACGAAGGCTGCCCCTGCAAAAAAAGTGGGTGGGAATTTTGTTCATAAGATACTTTGCCGAGCAACGACAGTGACGGCGCAAGTCAGAAATGCACGCTTCCCAGGATATTTTGAACTTGTTACGGGTCTAAAGCCTCCTCTAGATTATATCTATTTGAAAGATCCAAATTCCAGAGGGAAATGCGCAAATGGTGTAGCTTCTCTTAAAGCTAAGAAACCATTTACATTCGAAAAATGGCGAGAAGATACTGAATTAATTTGGGAGCAATTTCCAGAGCAAGCATTTAGTACTTCACCTGATGAAATTAATGAACAATGGCATCATCAATTTCAGTTTAGAGAGGACGATCCAGAGCGCAATTCTCCTGGTCTTAGAAAACCCCAACTGGGTGCACTTCATGCAATTGCAGGCTATTTCGCTACTGATTTGCAGGTAGAACCTGCTACCGTCGTACTGCCCACTGGAACGGGAAAAACGGAAACAATGCTGGCTACCATGATATACCAGCGATGCGAGCGAATTTTGCTCATAGTTCCATCTGATTCTCTCCGAACACAGATATCAAAAAAGTTCACAGATTTAGGATATTTGCCAGAGCTAACAGTCGTTCCACCCAACATTGCACTCCCTAATGTCGCCATTATTAAGAAGGGAATTCAGGTAGCGGAAGAAGCTAAGCAATTAACTTGTGAATCAAATGTCTTGGTTGCTACGACCAGTGTTTTGTCTGCCTGCTCCGAAACAGCATTAAATGCACTTTGCGAGTCATGTAGCCATCTTTTTGTTGATGAGGCTCATCATATCTCAGCCTCATCATGGCAGACAATTCGCGAACGATTTAAAGACAAACGTGTTGTGCAGTTTACAGCTACCCCCTTTAGGAATGATAAGAAGTCCCTTGGTGGGAAAATTATCTATAACTACACGATGGGGGAAGCCCAACGAGCAGGCTATTTTACAAATGTAAATTTGCTGCCTGTAGAAGAGTATTACTCTGACCTTATGGATCACGCAATCGCAGATACAGCCGTTGGTCAACTGCGTATAGACTTAAATAATGGCCTTGATCATTTGCTTATGGCCCGTACTAGCAATAAGCAGCGAGCAGAACAAATATTTACTATTTATCAGAATATTGTACCGAACTTTAATCCAATCGTCGTTCATTCTGATTATCCTAAAACGGAAATAAAAAAACGTCTTGATAAATTATTATCAAGACAATCAAGAATCGTTATTTGCGTAGACATGTTGGGAGAAGGCTATGATCTACCCAACCTGAAAATTGCCGCTTTGCATGATCACCATAAGTCTCTTGCAGTAACTTTGCAGTTCATTGGCCGTTTTACTCGTGTCAATAAAGCACAGAAAATAGGTCAAGCCAGTGTAGTCATGAATGTTGCAGACCCTAATGTTGAAGGTGAATTACAGCATCTATATTCAACAGATGCCGATTGGGATAACGTATTAAGGAGACTCTCTGAAGGACGAATTGCTAGAGAGATTAGGTTGCAAGAGGTCGTGGATGCCTTAAAAAGGAAAGGTGATTTACACGATCAGATTTCTCTATGGAATCTTGAGCCAAGTTGTTCTGTCATGTTATTTCAAACATACTGTGACAATTGGGAGCCTGAAAGATACAAGGAAAAACTGCCCAGATTCGATGAGTCTTGGCATGCAATAGCAGAAGATGAGAATTTGCTTGTTGTGCTAGCTGTCCAGGCAACTTCAGTCCGGTGGGGAAGCTACAAAGATCTTAAAGATACCAATTATAAAATTCTGATTGCTCATTGGGATCAAGACAGATCCGCCTTGTTTGTATTCTCAAATGACTATAAAGCATTTCGAGTTGAGAATCTAGTCAGTACTATTTGTGATGATAAATTTGAAGTTGTCAGTGGTGAAAAAGTCTTTAATGTATTTAATGGTATTGAATATCCTTTGGCAAGAAATTTAGGCGCATCCCAAATTGGAGCAATCAGCTTTACTCAATATTTTGGCCCAAATGTCACTGAGGGGCTATCACTAATTGAAGCGTCTCAATCAAGCTTAAGCAATATTGCTGCATTAGGTTATGAATCCGGAAACCGTGTAATCTGGGGATGCTCGCAACGCAGAGGTAAAGTCTGGTCACCACAAAAAGGTGGCAGCATTGCTGATTGGTGCAACTGGGTTAAGAAAGCCTGGGACAAGATCTTTAGTTCTGAACCGGATCCAAACAATCTTACGCGTAACTTTTTGCGTCCTGTCCCATTACTTGAACCCTATAATGAATATCCAATATCAGCTCAATGGGATGAGTATTTGCTTACTGCGTTCGAAGATAAAGTTATTTTTCATTTTGATACTGTATCTGCTCATTTATATTTAGTAGAGGTTAGAACTGCTGGAAAGTTTGAAGATGGGAATGTGCGACTCATTTTCTCTACAGATGAAACATCATCTGAATATAAATTATGTCTCACGGGAAGTGCTACAGCAAAAGGTTATGCCTATCAGTTGATATCTGGCCCTGAAGTTTTTGTACAGCGTGGTGAATCTGAACCTGTATCACTATCAGAGTATATGGAAATTGATCCAGTAATGATTCATTACTCCGATGGCTCATTTTCATACAACGCTCATATAGTCCATGTAAGCCAAAATATTGGCCTTTATGACAAAGACGAAATTGTAGCTTTTGATTGGAAAGGAACTGATGTTCGAGTGGAATCAATGGGCTATACTCGTGATCCATCATCCATCCAATGGCGTTGGTACTGTGAAATTAAAGATAATTACGATGTCATTATTAATGATGATGGGAAAGGTGAGTCAGCAGATTTAGTGGGGTTGAGAATAGTAGATGACTGCATTGTTCTCTCCTTAATCCATTGCAAATATTCAGGTTCAGAAGAAGCAGGAGCCAGACTTAAAGACCTTTACGAAGTATGTGGGCAGGCACAGAGATGCATTCGTTGGAAACACCTGAATCTTTCCTATTTATACCACCACATTAAGCGTCGCGAGGAACAGTGGCGATCGCGTGGTCATTCTCGCTTTCTGAAAGGCACTATAAAAGACCTTGCTGCTATGAAAGAGCGCTCCAGAATCACACCTCTTAAATTCCAAGTTGTTATTGTTCAACCAGGGCTTAGAGTACGCAAAATTAATGAAGAAGGCCTTAAGCTACTTGGCAGCACGGCGCTATTTATAAAGAAAACAACGATGGCAGATTTAGTTGTTATTGGTTCTAAATAGGACGAAAAATTGACAATGTTCGACTTTAGCCATATTAAAAAACGAATTAAATATGCTATAAAAATGATGAAAAAAGCAAGAAAAGAGAGTAAATTATGATCCTATTCTTTTATCCCTACATAATGCTTTGCTACAGCGCTGGATACGCCTTATTGCAAACACTGGATGGGATGGGAGTGATTAGTACCAACTTTGTAGAAACGAACGCACAGGGTGCTCTTTTGAGCAGCTACTGGTCTCCCAATAAAGTTGCAGTAGTCTTAGGAGGAGGTTTTCTTGAGCTCTTTATTTGTATTAGCTCAGACCTGATCTGACAGTTACCGGTTATTTATACAGGTATCTGTCAGTTTACATCTGGCTTAAATTCTTCTCAGCCCAGATGCGCTTTCCATCAAGTAATGTTTCCACTGGCGTCCGGCCACAGCACATTTTCCCCTGATGAGTTCGCTCATTATTATAATAAGCCAGCCATTCATCAAGATCCGACTGTAACGTATCGAGATCGCCATACAGTTTTTTGCGGAACGTTACCTGATAAAACTCGTTCAGTATCGTTTTATGGAACCGCTCGCAGATACCGTTGGTCTGCGGTGACATCGCTTTGGTCTTCGTATGGTCGATGTCATTTATTGCCAGATAAAGCTGATAATCATGTTGCTCCACTTTACCGCAGAACTCTGTTCCTCTGTCGGTCAGTATTCTCAGCACCGGTAGCCCCTGAGACTCATAAAACGGCAGCACACGGTCATTCAACAGGTCAGCCGCAGTAATCGGCGTTTTGGTGACATACAGCTTGCAGTGAGCGACCTTTGAGTACGTATCGACGAACGTCTGCTGATAAATACGTCCGACGCCTTTCAGGTTGCCAACGTAGAACGTGTCCTGCGAACCCAGATAACCCGGATGCGCGGTTTCTATTTCGCCACAGGCCTCGTCATCACTGGCTTTACGCTCCAGTGCAATTATCTGTGCTTCGGTCAGTTGGATACCCTCACGAGCCACTTTTCCTTCCAGTGCCTTCAGGCGTTTTCTGAAGTTCTCAGGGTCATGTCGCAACCAGACAGAACGGACGCCGCTTCCTGAGATAAAAACGCCCTGTTTACGCAACTCGTTGCTGGTCCGGTGCTGACCATGCGCAGGGAAAGCGATGGCATAATCAACAACGGCCTGTTCCGTTGTATCATCGGTACGGTTTTTGAGATTAGGGGCACGTCGGCTGCGGTTTATCAGTGCATCCACGCCGCCTTCATCGGCCAGCTCACGATAGCGATAAAATGTATCACGCGAGACGCCCATGATTTTACAGGCTTTCGACACATTGCTGAGTTCTTCAGCCAGATTG
>NZ_SOYS01000031.1 GCF_011808225.1 Cedecea colo
TGCGCCTCCATCGACACGGAACATGTGAACAACATCACAGAGTAACGGCGGCGATGAGAGTTAAAAATCCTGAAATTCGGGGTTGACTCTGAAAGAGGAAAGCGTAATATACGCCACCTCGCAACAGCAGGCTGAGCCGCTGATTGCACCGCTCTTTAACAATTTATCAGACAATCTGTGTGGGCACTCGCAGGATTGATATCTCAGCATCTTCGGGTGCAAAAAAATATCAAGCCTTGAAGAGTGACCAGACAGTAATTCATTTAAGTGAATTATTTGAAAGTAATCTTTGAGCACCGCTGCACGAGTTGCAGCACATCAGACTTTTAATTGAAGAGTTTGATCATGGCTCAGATTGAACGCTGGCGGCAGGCCTAACACATGCAAGTCGGACGGTAACAGGAAGCAGCTTGCTGCTTYGCTGACGAGTGGCGGACGGGTGAGTAATGTCTGGGAAACTGCCTGATGGCGGGGGATAACCACTGGAAACGGTGGCTAATACCGCATAACGTCGCAAGACCAAAGAGGGGGACCTTCGGGCCTCTTGCCATCAGATGTGCCCAGATGGGATTAGCCAGTTGGTGAGGTAACGGCTCACCAAAGCGACGATCCCTAGCTGGTCTGAGAGGATGACCAGCCACACTGGAACTGAGACACGGTCCAGACTCCTACGGGAGGCAGCAGTGGGGAATATTGCACAATGGGCGCAAGCCTGATGCAGCCATGCCGCGTGTATGAAGAAGGCCTTCGGGTTGTAAAGTACTTTCAGCGGGGAGGAAGGCATTAAGGTTAATAACCTTAGTG
>NZ_SOYS01000032.1 GCF_011808225.1 Cedecea colo
AGCGTACACGGTGGATGCCCTGGCAGTCAGAGGCGATGAAGGACGTGCTAATCTGCGATAAGCGCCGGTAAGGTGATATGAACCGTTATAACCGGCGATTTCCGAATGGGGAAACCCAGTGCAATCCGTTGCACTATCGTTAAGCCAATACATAACTTAACGAAGCGAACCGGGGGAACTGAAACATCTAAGTACCCCGAGGAAAAGAAATCAACCGAGATTCCCCCAGTAGCGGCGAGCGAACGGGGAACAGCCCAGAACCAGCATCAGTTTGTGTGTCAGTGGAAGCGTCTGGAAAGGCGCAGGGTACAGGGTGATACTCCCGTACACAAAGGCACACCTTCTGTGAGTTCGACGAGTAGGGCGGGACACGTGGTATCCTGTCTGAATATGGGGGGACCATCCTCCAAGGCTAAATACTCCTGACTGACCGATAGTGAACCAGTACCGTGAGGGAAAGGCGAAAAGAACCCCGGCGAGGGGAGTGAAACAGAACCTGAAACCGTGTACGTACAAGCAGTGGGAGCCTCTTTTATGGGGTGACTGCGTACCTTTTGTATAATGGGTCAGCGACTTATATTCTGTAGCAAGGTTAACCGTATAGGGGAGCCGCAGGGAAACCGAGTCTTAACTGGGCGTTAAGTTGCAGGGTATAGACCCGAAACCCGGTGATCTAGCCATGGGCAGGTTGAAGGTTGGGTAACACTAACTGGAGGACCGAACCGACTAATGTTGAAAAATTAGCGGATGACCTGTGGC
>NZ_SOYS01000034.1 GCF_011808225.1 Cedecea colo
AAACACTGACATGGGATCGGGGGGCTGAAATGACCAGCCACACCCGATTTACTGTAGCGACAGACATTCAGATTTATTTCTGTGATCCTCAATCTCCCTGGCAACGCGGCTCAAATGAAAATACAAACAGATTACTCAGACAGTATTTTCCAAAAGGAACTGACTTATCAGTGCACAGCCAACAAAGACTAAACAGTGTCGCCAGACAGCTCAACGAGAGGCCGAGAAAAACGCTGGACTATGAATCACCCGCAGAGCGGTTCAATCAATGTGTTGCATCCATCGGTTGAACTCACAGCGAGAAGCGGAAGTTAGCCGCTGCCAGATGATTGGCGAAATAATGGCGATACATACTTAAGTGTATTAGTCGCGACTTGATCTGACACACGGCCTTGAAAGGTTGAGAGTTACCGGTTTTGATATGGGTGTCGAATCCTTATGCAAAACACGAGGTAACTCTCATGCTTCATACTACCAATCCCGTCATCAAACACAAAACTGGTTTGCTCAATCTGGCTGAAGAACTCAGCAATGTGTCGAAAGCCTGTAAAATCATGGGCGTCTCGCGTGATACATTTTATCGCTATCGTGAGCTGGCCGATGAAGGCGGCGTGGATGCACTGATAAACCGCAGCCGACGTGCCCCTAATCTCAAAAA
>NZ_SOYS01000035.1 GCF_011808225.1 Cedecea colo
GCTTTCGCACCTGAGCGTCAGTCTTTGTCCAGGGGGCCGCCTTCGCCACCGGTATTCCTCCAGATCTCTACGCATTTCACCGCTACACCTGGAATTCTACCCCCCTCTACAAGACTCAAGCCTGCCAGTTTCGGATGCAGTTCCCAGGTTGAGCCCGGGGATTTCACATCCGACTTGACAGACCGCCTGCGTGCGCTTTACGCCCAGTAATTCCGATTAACGCTTGCACCCTCCGTATTACCGCGGCTGCTGGCACGGAGTTAGCCGGTGCTTCTTCTGCGGGTAACGTCAATCGACACGCTTATTAACCGTRTCGCCTTCCTCCCCGCTGAAAGTACTTTACAACCCGAAGGCCTTCTTCATACACGCGGCATGGCTGCATCAGGCTTGCGCCCATTGTGCAATATTCCCCACTGCTGCCTCCCGTAGGAGTCTGGACCGTGTCTCAGTTCCAGTGTGGCTGGTCATCCTCTCAGACCAGCTAGGGATCGTCGCTTTGGTGAGCCGTTACCTCACCAACTGGCTAATCCCATCTGGGCACATCTGATGGCAAGAGGCCCGAAGGTCCCCCTCTTTGGTCTTGCGACGTTATGCGGTATTAGCCACCGTTTC
>NZ_SOYS01000036.1 GCF_011808225.1 Cedecea colo
GCACAGTGCTGTGTTTTTAATAAACAGTTGCAGCCAGCTGGTATCTTCGACTGGCTTCAGCTCCACGGGTTAACCGCTTCACCTACGCGCCAGCGTGCCTTCTCCCGAAGTTACGGCACCATTTTGCCTAGTTCCTTCACCCGAGTTCTCTCAAGCGCCTTGGTATTCTCTACCTGACCACCTGTGTCGGTTTGGGGTACGATCCGGTGTTACCTGATGCTTAGAGGCTTTTCCTGGAAGCAGGGCATTTGTCACTTCAGCACCGTGGTGCCTCGTCATCACGCCTCAGTGTTAACGGTGCTCCGGATTTGCCTGGAGCACCCACCTTCACGCTTAAACCGGGACAACCGTCGCCCGGCCGACATAGCCTTCTCCGTCCCCCCTTCGCAGTAACACCCGGTACAGGAATATTAACCTGTTTCCCATCGACTACGCCTTTCGGCCTCGCCTTAGGGGTCGACTCACCCTGCCCCGATTAACGTTGGACAGGAACCCTTGGTCTTCCGGCGAGCGGGCTTTTCACCCGCTTTATCGTTACTTATGTCAGCATTCGCACTTCTGATACCTCCAGCAGACCTCACAGTCCACCTTCGACGGCTTACAGAACG
>NZ_SOYS01000005.1 GCF_011808225.1 Cedecea colo
GAGGGGGGCTGCTCCTAGTACGAGAGGACCGGAGTGGACGCATCACTGGTGTTCGGGTTGTCATGCCAATGGCACTGCCCGGTAGCTAAATGCGGAAAAGATAAGCGCTGAAAGCATCTAAGCGCGAAACTTGCCCCGAGATGAGTTCTCCCTGAGCCTTTAAGGCTCCTGAAGGAACGTTGAAGACGACGACGTTGATAGGCTGGGTGTGTAAGTGCAGCGATGCATTGAGCTAACCAGTACTAATGATCCGTGAGGCTTAACCTTACAACACCGAAGGTGTTTTGGTGAGAGACGATTTTCAGCTGCATTCCGGATTTACATTAACGGTCACGCGGTGTGACGGTTAATGAAACAGAATATGCCTGGCGGCAACAGCGCGGTGGTCCCACCTGATCCCATGCCGAACTCAGAAGTGAAACGCCGTAGCGCCGATGGTAGTGTGGGGTCTCCCCATGCGAGAGTAGGGAACTGCCAGGCTCCAAATTCAGAAGTAAGCCGGATTAAGTCCGGTGGCTGTAAGAAATTCGGTGGAGCGGTAGTTCAGTCGGTTAGAATACCTGCCTGTCACGCAGGGGGTCGCGGGTTCGAGTCCCGTCCGTTCCGCCACTTATTAAGCCCTGAGTCTTTGACTCAGGGCTTTTTTCTTTGTCTGCAATCCAGAAAAAAGCGCAATTATTACCGCTATGGCAAATATCTTCTGCATTTCTCTCTCTTTTTTATTCTAGTCTTTTCCCCATAATCCTCGTATTACAAACACTTAGCCCAACGAGGTAAATAATGACAACCTCTGCGTTTGGTTTAGCTAATTATTCTTTAAAAGAAGTCATTGTCATCGCATCGGTAAAAACGACACTGACGCTGGGCTATCGAACAATCAATACCGCGCAAATCTATAATAACGAAGCCGCTGTTGGACAGGCGATTGAAGAGAGCGGTATCGCGCAAAGATCTTTTTGTCACCATTAAGATATGAATCGAAAATCTCAGTAAAAATAATAACATACCGAGTCTGAAAGAAAGCCTGAGCAAGCTGTGTGCAGGCTATGTCAATTTACTTTTAATTTACCGGCCTTCTCCCAATGACGCTGTACCTGTAGCAGAATTTACGCAGGCGCTACTGGAAGTGAAGCAAGAAGGTTTGACGCGTCAGATTGGTATTTCTAATTTCCCTGGCGAGGAGATATGGCTGCTATGGTTTGCAATGACCGCCTGGGGAAGGCTTGGCTCGCCGGTGGGATTAATTACCTGCTACAGCCCCTGTGGGGCTGTTTAGATTGTTTAGTATAAGCCAGGAAAGTAATACATTGTTTTTACTGATAAAATTAAACGGGCCTTAAAATATTAGGGCTATGTGGGCTTCTCTACAGTTCCTGCGGAAACTGTTTTACATATTCACTCAGAAAATCGATAAAGGCTCTGATGCGCGTACTGACGGCCCGGTCGCTGTAATACACCGCACTGAAAGGCATCTCTACCGGCAAAAGCTTATCCGCCAGCAGCGCAATAACTTTCCCTTCTGAAAGTTCCTGATTAATCATATAGTCAGAAAGGCACGCAATTCCATTTCCCCTCAGACAAAGCTGTTTTAGTGTTTCACCGCTGTTAGACGTTATTCCCGGCGTAATATCATAAAGTTGCCCGTCGCTCTGTGCGACTGGCCAGCGGTTCAGGCTGGCGGTTTCTGAGAATCCCAGACAGATATGATCTTTTAGATCCTCAGCGCATTCAGGCGTGCCGTACCGTAAAAGGTACTCAGGCGAGGCGATAATTTTACGATAGCTTGCAAACAGAGGTCTGGCGCGCAGGCTGGAATCTGTAAGGTTACCGGCGCGGATCGCCACATCCACTTTACGTTCAATCAGGTTGATGAATGTTTCAGAGGAGACGAGGGACAGCGTCATTTCAGGATAACGTTCACGAAAGGGTTTAATCAGCGGCATCAGCAGATGCAGCATAACCGGCGTTGCCGCATCGATACGCAGGAGACCGCTGGGCGTCTGCCGCGTTTCCATCAGTTCATTTTCTGCTGCGGCCATTTCCTGAAGAATTTGCTGTACGCGGCGGAAATAGCGTTCACCTTCTTCCGTCAGGCTTAATTGACGGGTGGTGCGGTTCAGCAGACTCACGCCCAGTTTCATTTCAAGTTTCTTTACCGCGCGGCTCACGGCTGAGTTTGCCTGGCCTAGCTGTTCTGCCGCCCGGCTAAAACTGCCGCTTTCCACGACGGCGACGAAGATCGTCAGTTCTTCAGAGGTCGCTTTCATTATTGCTCCTGAAGCAAAATTATATCGGTATTTTGCATATTTTAGTTATTTAACCATCGCGCCATACTGCATGTCATCAAAAGACATCTGCTATGGAGTAAATTATACCTTTGGCATTACTGGCGCTGATCATCAGTGCGTTCGCAATCGGCACTCCAGGTTTCTTATCGTTGATCTGGTGATAACTATCGCTGAACAGCTTTCTATTCCACTGCCTCGTCCGAGCTGCTGAATCTCTGTCTATGTCCTGGGCGTAGCCGCTGGTGCGCCAGGATTAACCGCATTGGTTGACGATGGGAAGCTTTGCTTTCGCCAACGTGCCGGGCCCGCAAGGCTATGCCGGGCAGAAAGCCCAGGAGTAGACGCTGAATGCGTAGATGTCGCCTCTGGCCTGAACACCGCTGCGTTTAATATCGGTATCGCGTTAGGTTCCGTCATTGGCGCTCAAACCGTGCAACGTTTTAGCCTGGCTCAAATTCCATGGATTGGCGCGGCTATTGTCGTGGGAGCCTTGCTGTTGACTGGCCTGAGCGGCCGTTTCGACAGGTAAACCGAAGCGGCCACCGTCCGGTTAAAAGGGTAAGAAGTGAAATTTTGTTACGCTCTGATTCATCAACAGCCTGTATTGATCATTGAAACTCTGCAATAAAGCCCCTATAAATGAAAGACCGCCTTCTGACAGAGGGCTCTTTAGTTACCGAGGTCTTTAGTCAAACGTGCGCAAAAATACTTATGCCATGCGATATGTCGCCGGTCAGCCTGCAGAACGCATTCTGCCGCCTGGCTCCTTTGCGACCATAGGGCAGGCATTACCACCCGGTGAACCGCTGCCGGGTAAAGGCGCGTTACGTGTGCTGGTATGGAATATCTTTAAGCAGCAGCGAGCCGACTGGCTTTCGGTGCTGCAAAATTTTGGCAAAGATGCCCATCTTGTTCTGCTGCAGGAAGCCCAGACCACGCCTGAGCTGGTGGCATTCGCAACCAGTAATTATCTGGCTGCCGATCAGGTTCCTGCCTTTGTTTTGCCACAGCATCCCTCTGGCGTAATGACCCTTTCCGCCGCGCACCCCGTTTATTGTTGTCCCCTGCGGGAGCGGGAACCTATTCTGCGTCTGTCTAAATCCGCATTAGTGACGGTCTATCCGTTGCCGGATGGCCGCTTATTAATGGTCGTAAATATTCACGCAGTGAATTTCAGCCTGGGTGTGGACGTATACAGCAAACAGCTCGGCCCGATTGGCGATCAAATTGGTCACCATAATGGCCCGGTGATTATGGCCGGTGACTTTAACGCATGGAGTCGCCCACGCATGAATGCTCTTTACCGGTTTGCCCGCGAAATGACGCTGCGTGAAGTCCGTTTTACCGACGATCATCGCCGTAAAGCTTTCGGGCGCCCGCTGGACTTCGTTTTTTATCGTGGTTTGAACGTCACGGAAGCTTCTGTACTGGTTACCCGTGCCTCCGATCACAATCCTCTACTAGTTGAATTCCGTCCCGGCAAGCCTGAGCTGAAGTAAGGTTAGTCAGGTCTGCCGTTGGGCAGATCTGTGAGCTGCCCTTTCTATCACTCAAACGCAAGGACAATACGATGACAACACAATCTCACCATGACAACGTTGAAAGGCAGTTCGGTTCGCAGGCCAGCGCCTATCTGAGCAGCGCCGTACACGCCTCCGGGCGCGATTTAGAGCGTCTCGGTGCTCGTCTGGCTACATTTCCTCATGCGAAGCTGCTTGATATGGGATGCGGGGCAGGGCACGCCAGCTTTATTGCCGCAGGTCAGGTGAAAGAGGTGGTTGCTTACGATCTTTCTGAACAGATGCTGGCAGTGGTTAACGATGCGGCGCAAACCCGTGGCATCTCTAATCTCATGACCCGCCAGGGTTATGCCGAAGCCTTGCCTTTTGATGATAAATCTTTTGATATCGTCATTAGCCGCTATTCAGCCCATCACTGGCATGACGTAGGTAAAGCGTTGCGCGAAGTGAAACGCGTACTGAAGCCGGGCGGTATCGTTATCTTTATGGACGTCATGTCGCCGGGCCACCCCGTACTGGATATCTGGCTGCAAACGGTTGAGGCGCTGCGTGATACCTCGCATGTACGCAATTACTCCAGCGGAGAATGGCTGTGTTTGTTTAATGAGGCGGGACTTATCACACAAAATCTGTTGTGCGATCGGCTGAATCTGGAGTTTTCGAGCTGGATTGCAAGGATGAGAACTCCCGCCGTGCTGGCGGATGCGATTCGCGCGTATCAACAAAGCGCATCTGATGAAGTACGGCATTATTTTGAACTGCAGGAGGACGGCTCGTTTAGCAGCGATATCGTTATGCTGGAGGCAGCCAGGTCTTAGCAGGGCAATAAAAAGGCACCTGCAAGGGTGCCTCAGATTGCTGACCAGGAAGGAAAAAGCGTGGTTCTTCCTTCTTTGTGGTTATTTGCCGAAAATCAATCAGTTGATTTTGCTGCTAATTTTAGGATGGCATTTTTCAGAACTTCGTAAGCTATGAGATTTGTCATCAGTCTCAGGCACCTGCAAGGGTGCCTTTTCTTCGCTTAACGATTATGTATCAGGTGCAGAGTTGTTGCTGACAAAAAGCGTCAACCGATCGCCAGGTTTCAGGTTGTCCGTATCATCATTCCAGCGCAGAACATCTTTAATATTCACGCCGTGATGTTTTGCGATACTCGACAGGGAATCACCCTTGCGCACCTTATAGGTAATGCTATCGTTCTGGGCTAAACGCTCGCTGTCATTGTTGATGCTCAGCGTTTGACCAACCTTGATATGCGCGCCGCGTATACCGTTCCAGCTTTGCAAATCTTTCGTACTCACGCCCATGCGTGAAGCGATGCTCGAAAGGGTATCACCCGAACGAACTTTGTAAGACTTGCTGCCGCCTGCGTTGCTGAGGTTATTCGCCATCAGCGTTGGTTGTACAGCCGCGATCTCACCCGATGCCAGCGAAGCTTTTAGCCGATCGGCATGTTTTTTAGGCACCATCACATAGCGCTGATTTTTGCCAACGGTCGAAGTTTTAACCCCGGCGTTAAACGTTTTCAGCGTAGTGAGCGGTATCCCTGCCATCTCCGCGACCTGTGTTAGCTGTACCGGGTTATGCACTTCAACCCGCGCCAGAGCACGACTTTCGTCAGTGGTCGGCAAACGAACGCCGTATTTTTGGCTGTTCTTGAGTATGTCGCTCAGGGCCAGCATTTTTGGCACATAAATTTTGGTTTCTCGTGGCAAAGAAAGCGACCAGAAGTCCGTTGCTTTGCCACGGGCTTTGTTCGCTTTAATCGCGCTCATCACACGGCCTTCACCGCTGTTGTACGCTGCTACGGTGAGTAACCAATCGCCGTCAAACATTTTGTTTAAACGCTGCATCATGTCCAGTGCTGCAGTGGTGGAAGCCACTACATCACGGCGTGCATCGTACGCTTTGGTCTGCTTCAGACCATAATTGCGCCCCGTACTTGGAATAATCTGCCAAATGCCTGCTGCATTTGCGCCAGACGTCGCGTGGGGGTCAAAAGCGCTCTCCACTATGGGTAGTAGTACCAGTTCCATCGGCATGTTACGTTTCTTAACCTGCCCGGCAATCCAGTACATATACGGCTCTGCCCGTAATGTTACATCGTGGAGATAGCTCTTATTACGTAGGTACTTCTGTTTCTGTTCGCGGATCCGGGTATTCTCCGGTATCCCCATCTTTAGCTCGTCGCCGATGAAGTTCCACAGGTTCTGATCTTGCGCGAGGAACGTCCCATCGTCCATCCATCGCGCCGAGGTCACTCGACCAGTGTACTTTCCTGCTTCACCTTGACCAGCCGCAGACAGACTCTGCGCATGCTGTTGGACATTAGCGTCATGCTTTGACGCCTGGCATCCCACAAGCAAGACAGTGGCGAATAATATCGCTTTTGCCTTCATGTGTGTGTCAATGGTTGCTTAAAAGACGAGCAAGGATACATTTGACCGTAGAACAACACAACCAGAAAATTTAGAAGCTATCTTTCTTTGCCCGTAACCAGGCGAATACCTGCTGTGGTTGTTGCAAGTTTGTTTCTTTCGCTATTAGTACTTTTAAATCAGCAGATTGCGTTCTTAAAAAAATATTAATTTTGCGTTCAGTTTGTAAAGAAGTTGGCAGGGTTGATTGGTTTTTTGCACGTAACTCCTTAACTTTTCGATAGTATCCGGTTAAGTCCTCGTCCTGTGGTAAAATACTTAAGGAAAATTTTATATTAGACAGAGTGTATTCATGTGCGCAACAAATTAACGTATCGTCGGGTAATGCGTTAATCTTTTGAAAAGACTGATACATTTGTTCTGGTGTGCCTTCAAAAAGCCTTCCGCAACCGCCGGAAAACATTGTGTCTCCGCAAAAAAGGTAAGGGAAATTAAAATAAGAGATATGTCCTAAAGTGTGACCAGGTGTGGCAATTACACTAAATTCATACTTTAAAATATTGATCTTATCTCCTTCATTTACTACCCGGTTCGTTCCCTTATCTTGCGTTTCCGCCGGGCCGTATACCACAAGCCCCGGGAAGTTTTTCACAAGTTCTTTCACGCCGCCAACGTGGTCGTGATGATGGTGGGTAAGCAAAATGGCTTCTGGATGCCATTGATTCTCAGCGATGGCTTTAAGCACCGGAGCCGCTTCGCCGGGATCGACGATGATACATTTACCCTCATCGTCAGTAAGAACCCAGATGTAGTTATCCTGGAAGGCGGGAATACTGTTAAGATTCATAATTCAACCTCTCGGCAAAGCGATCAGAAGGTAGTGATGAAACCGGCAAGGATACCTGACAATTTCATTTCACCGCATCATTGGGGACAATTGCCCTGGGGGGAGTATTACCGCGAGGCGCTTGAAAATCAGCTGCGCCCGTGGCTTGGCAAAATGTTCGGTTTTCACCTGTTGAAAATAGGCAATCTGAGCGCGGAAATCGATACCAGCGCCTGCGCTATTTCACATCAGGTAAACGTCGCGTTGCAAGGCCCGCTATTGCAGGTCAATGCCGATCCGCTGCATTTACCCTTTGCTGCAAAATCTGTCGATGCCTGCCTGCTGGCCCATACGCTGCCCTGGTGTCAGGATCCACATGGCCTGCTGCGTGAGGCCGATCGCGTGTTAATCGACGATGGCTGGCTCATTATCAGCAGCTTTAATCCGCTAAGTTTACTGGGTCTGGGGAAATCTGTTCCCTTCTTGCGTAAACGTCTTCCCTACAGCAGCCGTATGTTCACACCGATGCGCCAGTTCGACTGGCTGGCTTTGCTCAATTTCGAAGTGATGTATCAGCGAGGTTTTCAGGTTTTGCCGTGGCATAAACAAGGCGGGAAAATGCTAAGCACCCACCTTCCGGCTTTAGGGTGCATGCATGTGATCGTGGCGCGTAAGCGTACCTTGCCGCTGACGTTAAACCCGCAAAAAAATCGCAAAGCTAAATCGCCAATTCGCTCGGCGGTGGGGGCCACTCGTCAGTACCATGAAGGGGTTAAGCCTTCGCGTCCGGCAGATAGCCGACATCCTCAAGAGTAGGATTCGACGCTGCAACGCGGGCCAGTTCATCGCAGCGTTCGTTTTCAGGATGGCCGGCATGGCCTTTTACCCACTCCCAGCTGATATTATGCTCGCTAAGCGCCGCGTCCAGGCGCTGCCACAAATCGACATTCTTCACCGGCTTTTTATCAGCCGTTTTCCAGCCGCGTTTTTTCCAGTTATGAATCCACTGCGTGATCCCCTGGCGCACATACTGGCTATCGGTGCTAAGCACAATGTCGCAAGGCTCGATTAGCGCCTCAAGTGCGACGATAGCCGCCATCATCTCCATGCGGTTGTTGGTGGTTAAGCGGTAGCCAACGCTGAAAATTTTTTCATGCTGCTTGTACCGTAAAATTGCGCCGTATCCACCCGGACCGGGATTACCGAGGCAAGATCCATCGGTGAAAATTTCTACCTGTTTACGCATCTCTGGTAGACTTCCTGTGATTAAAAAAGCCAAGTCTGACATAAACGAGCGCGGTGAGCACAGCTATATGATTTCTACAACCACCAGACAGATTGTCCTCGATACAGAAACCACCGGTATGAACCAGCTCGGTGCTCACTACGAAGGCCATCGCATTATTGAAATCGGTGCGGTTGAGGTGATTAACCGACGCCTGACCGGCAATAACTTCCACGTTTACTTAAAGCCAGACCGGCTGGTGGACCCGGAAGCGTTTGGCGTGCACGGCATCGCGGACGAATTCCTGGCGGATAAGCCTACCTTCGACCAGGTGGCTGATTCATTCATGGACTATATTCGCGGTGCGGAACTGGTTATCCACAACGCATCGTTTGATATTGGCTTTATGGATTACGAGTTTAGCAAGCTTAAACGCGATATCCCTAAAACTGACACCTTTTGCAAAATTACCGATAGTCTGGCGCTGGCCCGTAAGATGTTCCCGGGCAAACGTAACAGCCTCGATGCCCTTTGCTCGCGCTACGAAATAGATAACAGCAAGCGTACGCTGCACGGGGCATTGCTCGATGCCCAGATCCTGGCCGATGTCTATCTGATGATGACCGGCGGCCAGACGTCGCTGAAGTTTTCCATGGAAGGTGATATTCAGCAAAAGCAGGGCGGGGATGGTATTCAGCGCGTTGTGCGAGGAGCTACGGGTTTACGCGTGATTCAGGCAAGCGACGAGGAAATCGCCGCTCATGAATCTCGTCTGGATCTGGTCATGAAAAAGGGCGGTAACTGCCTGTGGCGAGCCGAAAGCTAAGCTAACGGCTTAAAAAACAGCATTCAGATGATTTTTGCGGCAAACGATTCACTTTATAAGAAAAACCGTTGACGCCATGCGGGGCAGTCCGTAATATCCGCTTCGTTCCCGACGGGGAACAATGCGGAGCGGTAGTTCAGTCGGTTAGAATACCTGCCTGTCACGCAGGGGGTCGCGGGTTCGAGTCCCGTCCGTTCCGCCACTATTTAAAAAGCCTGAATCAGCAATGATTCAGGCTTTTGTCGTTTCTGTTGGCGATAAATCTGCTTTTCCTCACGGCGTCAGTCAGCGCTCCTCCCTGCAAGAGAGGAGCTACTCTTACAAACTAAACGGATCTGCATCCTGCCATGCCGGAAATTTCTCCCGGTAGTCCTGAAGGGCAATTAACGACAAATCTGCATCCAGACGCGTGGCCTGGTGTGCTTCGGCACTTGCCAGAATCTCACCCTGCGGGCTGATAATTTTACTGTCGCCGCGATAGTGGTGTCCGTTGCCGTCAGTCCCCACGCGATTGCAACCTGCGACATAAGCTTGGTTTTCAATCGCGCGCGCAACCAGCAGGCTTTGCCAGTGAAGCGAGCGCGGCGCAGGCCAGTTAGCAACATACAGCGCCAAATCGTAATCGTTACGGTTGCGCGACCACACCGGAAAACGCAGGTCGTAGCAGACCAGCGGCAAAATACGCCAGCCGCGCCATTCAACGATGATCCTTTCCTCACCGGCCTGATAATGGTGATGTTCATCCGCCATGCGGAACAGGTGCCGCTTGTCGTAGAAATGCACCTTGCCGTCTGGCTGCACCAGCAGAAAACGGTTCACTGGCCCGCGCCCGGTTTGCAGCGCAGCGCTGCCGGCGATCATGGCCTGCGTCTGCTGCGCTTTAAACTGCATCCAGTCGATGACTTCTTCTTCCGTCAGCGACTGTTTTGCTGCTTCCATCGCAAAACCGGTGGTAAACATCTCAGGCAGAATAATCAGATCGCGACCGTGTACGCCGTCAAGCAGCACATCAAAATGACGCAGATTGGCCGCGCCATCCATCCAGACCAGCGGCTGTTGCAGCAGGGAAACTTTTAAGCCAGACACCATCATCGACTCCATGAATAACGATATTCCTTTCACTGTAGCATGAGTCCACGGGCTTTTGTTGGGCAATAAAAAACCCCGCGAGGCGGGGTTTCAGGCTGATGATAAACTCTCAACCTGCACAGATTGAACGTATATCACCAGATAAAAAACATGGAAAATCAATAGCTTGTTTTTTTATCTGATAACCACAAAGCAGGAAAAACCACGTTTTTTCCTGCTTTGTCAGCAAGCTAAAACCCCGCGAGGCGGGGTTTTAGCTTTAAGGCAGCTTACGCGGCTTCAATTTTGCGGTGCTTTTCCGGCAGCTTTACCGGCTGAGTTGCCAGCGCCTCCGGTTCAAACTCGTCAACGTTGATGCTGCGCAGGCGGCTGGCTTCGGCTTTGGTGAGAATCGCTGCTTCTTGCGCATTGATTTTACCTTCCGCCAGCCAAAGCTTTGCCTGTTCATCCAGACGCGTGAAGGGCAGATTGCGACCAATCTCTTTGCAGATGCGCAGATGGATTGGCTCAGCGGCCATCACATCCAGCAGAGCCTGCTCCAGCAGACCCGCCGGGTTAAACTCGTCTGGCGTAAGGTACTGGCCGCGGCCAATGCGTGAACGCGTGGCCGACGGCACCTGCATAATTTTCGCCAGCTTATGATCCAGCTTATCAGAAGGCGCATCGTAGCGACGGCCAAGCGGGAAAATTGCCAGACGTAATACGCCTGCGACAAAGCCATTCGGGAAGTTACGCAGCAGATCGTCAATCGCCTGCTCCGCCTGGAAGAGCGCGTCCTGCACGCCCCAGTGCACCAGCGGCAGATCCGCCTCGTTACGGCCTTCATCTTCATAGCGTTTGAGCACGGCGGAGGCAAGATACAGCTGGCTCAGTACATCGCCAAGGCGGGCAGAAATACGCTCGCGACGTTTCAGGCTGCCGCCCAGCACCGCCATAGAAACATCTGCCAGCAGCGCCAGGTTTGCGCTCAGACGGTTCAGGTGCTGATAGTAACGTCTGGTCGCATCACGGGTTGGTGTGGCGCTGGTTAAGCCATTGGTCAGGCCCAGCCACAGGCTGCGCATTTTATTGCTGCCGACGTGCCCGATATGTTTGAACAGCAGTTTATCAAAAGCGTGCAAGTCGTTGTTTTGCGATGCCGCCATCTCTTCCAGCACATAAGGGTGACAGCGAATCGCCCCCTGGCCAAAGATAATCATGCTGCGGGTCAGGATATTCGCCCCTTCAACCGTGATAGCAATAGGTGCGCCCTGATAGGCGCGAGCCACAAAGTTAGACTCGCCAAGCATGATGCCTTTACCGCCGACAATGTCCATAGCGTCCAGGATGGCGTGCTGGCCGCGGTGGGTACAGTGATATTTCACAATCGCTGACAGCACCGCCGGTTTTTCACCGAGCACAATGCCGTAAGTAATCAATGACGCAGCGGCATCCATCACATAAGCATTACCCGCAATGCGCGCCAACGGCTCTTCAATCCCTTCCATCTTACCGATAGAGATGCGGAACTGACGGCGAATATGGGCATACGCGCCGGTTGCCATCGCAATAGATTTCAGGCTACCCGTTGAGTTAGACGGCAGGGTAATACCGCGTCCAACGGACAGGCACTCCACCAGCATACGCCAGCCCTGACCGGCCATTTTCGGGCCGCCAATGATGTAGTCGATCGGTACGAAAATATCTTTCCCGCGCGTCGGGCCGTTCTGGAATGGCACGTTCAGCGGGAAGTGGCGTTTACCGATTTCGACGCCCGGCGTGTGCGTTGGGATCAGCGCACAGGTGATGCCGAGGTCTTCTTCGTCGCCCAGCAGATGATCCGGGTCAGACAGTTTGAACGCAAGACCGAGCACGGTCGCGATGGGCGCAAGCGTAATGTAGCGTTTGTTCCAGGTCAGGCGCATGCCCAGCACCTGCTGGCCCTGCCAGTCGCCCATGCAAACCACGCCGACATCAGGAATGGCGCCCGCATCGGAGCCTGCTTCCGGGCTAGTCAGTGCGAAGCAAGGAATCTCCTGCCCGCGAGCCAGACGCGGCAAATAGTGATCTTTTTGCTCTTCGGTGCCGTAATGCTGAAGCAGCTCGCCCGGGCCTAATGAGTTAGGCACGCCGACGGTAATCGCCAGAATGCCGGAAACGCCAGCGAGTTTTTGCAGTACGCGAGCCTGGGCGTAAGCCGAGAACTCCAGCCCGCCGTACTCTTTCTTAATGATCATCGCAAAGAAGCGATGCTCCTTCAGATACGCCCACAGTTCCGGCGGCAGATCGGCCAGTTCATGGGTTATCTGATAATCATTGGCCATGCGGCAGGCTTCTTCAACCGGGCCGTCAATAAAAGCCTGTTCTTCGGCGCTCAGCTTAGGCTGCGGATAATTATGCAGCTTTTCCCAGTCTGGCTTACCGCGGAACAGATCGCCTTCCCACCAGGTAGTGCCTGCTTCAATCGCCTCTTTTTCAGTACGCGACATCGGCGGCATCACTTTACGGAAGCCTTTAAATACCGGTGAGGAAATCAGCGATTTACGCATCGGCGGGAAGACAAACGGCACCAGCATGATGGCGAGCGGAATAAGTACCCAGATAGACCAGATACCGGCAAAACCTAAAGCTGCCGTCCATGCCAGGAGGATCGCGCTGCTGAGCAGCAGATTGATCTGGTGGTAAAACAGCACGCCGAGCAGAATAACGGTTGCAACGATACTCAAAATCAACATAAAGAAAGCTCCCTTGCTTGTAGGAGGTCTGACCACTTGTGATGTATTGGTTTTAGTGTATGCATAGTTTTTTATCAATGTGTTTACAAAATAATTACAACCTTGCTCACATTGTTACCGCACGGATCCATAAAAGCATCCGGTGATGGCGCTTCTCACGCTATCCGGTAAACTGCTGGAGTTTACTTAACCAATAAATACTGAAGGACATCATCATGTACCAGGATCTTATTCGTAATGAATTAAATGAAGCCGCCGAAACGCTGGCTAACTTCCTGAAAGATGACGCAAATATTCACGTGATTCAGCGTGCGGCCGTGCTGCTGGCGGATAGCTTTAAAGCGGGTGGTAAAGTGCTCTCCTGCGGCAACGGCGGTTCTCACTGCGACGCAATGCACTTTGCAGAAGAGCTGACGGGCCGCTATCGCGAAAACCGTCCGGGCTATCCGGCCATTGCGATTTCAGACGTGAGCCACATTTCCTGCGTAAGCAACGATTTTGGCTATGACTACATCTTCTCGCGCTATATCGAAGCGGTAGGACGTGAGGGCGATGTGCTGCTGGGGATTTCCACTTCCGGCAATTCTGGTAACGTAATTAAAGCCATCGAAGCCGCGCGTGCTAAAGGCATGAAAGTTATTACCCTGACGGGCAAAGACGGTGGCAAAATGGCCGGTACGGCGGATGTTGAAATTCGTGTGCCGCACTTCGGTTATGCCGATCGTATTCAGGAAATTCACATTAAAGTGATTCATATCCTGATTCAACTGATCGAAAAAGAGATGGTTAAGGCGTAGCGTTAATTACTAGTTTTCGCTGTAGGGCGGATAAGCCTGCGCCATCCGCCGCTGAATATAAACAAGTGGTGGATGGCGCTTCGTTTATCAACCCTGCAAAGCGAAAAGTGGCCAGGCGAAAGTAGTGGGAGAGAATTATGTGCGAACTGCTCGGGATGAGCGCCAACGTGCCAACGGATATCTGCTTTAGTTTTACCGGTCTGGTGCAGCGTGGCGGCGGAACAGGGCCCCATAAAGATGGCTGGGGCATTACCTTCTATGAAGGCAAAGGCTGTCGCACGTTTAAAGATCCCCAGCCGAGCTTTAACTCTCTCATTGCCAGACTGGTGCAGGATTATCCCATCAAGTCCTGCTCCGTCATTGCGCATATTCGCCAGGCTAACCGTGGCAAAGTCGCGCTGGAAAACACCCATCCTTTTACCCGCGAACTTTGGGGCCGTAACTGGACTTATGCCCATAACGGTCAGCTTAAAGGCCACCGCCTGCTTGATACCGGGCCGTTTCGTCCGATTGGTGAAACCGACAGCGAACAGGCGTTTTGCTGGCTGCTGCACAAGCTGACGCAGCGCTATCCGCGTCGGCCCGGCCATATGCAGGCCGTTTTCCGCTATATTGCAGAGCTTGCGGTTCAGCTACGGGAAAAGGGCGTGTTTAATATGCTGCTTTCTGACGGGCGTTACGTGATGGCATTCTGCTCCACCAATCTCTACTGGATAACCCGGCGGGCACCCTTTGGCGTGGCAAAACTGTTGGACAGGGATGTGGAAATAGACTTTCAGGAAGAGACCACACCGAACGATGTGGTCACCGTCATTGCTACGCAGCCGCTGACCGGCAACGAAACCTGGCACAGAATTGCGCCAGGAGAGTCGGTGCTATTTTGCCTCGGAGAGCGTGTAGTTTGAGGCTAGCTGAGGTTGTACCGTTGGTACAACCGGCTTGCTAATCACATAGTTACCGCTGATAACAGACACGCCCGGCGGCTGATGATTCGCCATAAAGTAGTCATAACCCGGCTTTAACTGTTTCCAGAAGTTGATGTAATAAGAATACTTATGGCGCTGCATATTCGCGTCCGTCATGCGGAACGGATAAATGCTCACCTGCACCTTCGGCTGCCCAAACACCAGCGCGCCGGTCACAAACTGAAAAATCTCATCGATATTGCTGTCGGTCATGGCGTAACAGCCAACGGACACGCAGGCACCGTGAATCATCAAATACTGGCCCTGATAGCCATGGGCACGATCGAACTCGTTCGGGAAGCCAATATTGATCGCTTTATAGAAGCGGCTGTCAGGTTTTAGCTGCCTGCGCTCAATGCTATAGAACCCTTCAGGGCTTTTAAAATCACCCTGGCGCTGTTTCGGACCCAGGCCGCCGGAATAGTTACAGATACGGTAACTATCAAGCAGTTGATACTGTTCGCCCATTTTGACATACAGCTCAAGCGTACGCTCTTCTTTAAAGATCTGAATATAAACGGGGGAGCCCATTAACTGCTGTTTAAAGTCTTTGCTGGCAGAGGTGGCCGGGGCGTTGCTATTAAGCAAGCTGGCAAACGACATGAACGGCATCGCGAGCATCGCAATAATGAGTGCGATTTTAGACATACTGCTTGATTCCTTGATAAACCTGTAACCAAATGCCAGGACGGCAAAGAGAGCTGAAATCAGACTAATCTGTATTCGGTGCGCTCACATTAGCATCATCAATAAATTTCGCAAGCGCAGACTGGAGCGTTTCCAGAAAATGGATAATAACCACTTCACTTATAAAGCGAAAGAGTTGTTGTTTTGCGTAATAGCTCGCATTGCAGAGGTTAACTTCGCGGATTTATCCCCGCCCTGCCGCCAATAGTGCTAAAATCCGCGCCGAATGATGACCCGCGGATAAGAAAGGACGCTTTCCCTAAGTCAGCTTTACCTGGCTCTCCAGGCGACTTACCCCACCAGGCGTGACGAACGGATGCACAACCTCTCTTTCTTACCTGCCAGGCGCGTCGTTGCGGTTGAACATTGACCCGGCCCGTTCGTTGTCGGCTAGCGTTTTTGTCGGTTTTTAATAGCCTATTTTATGCGTGATAACCTTATGATAAAAATCAGAAAAGGTCTTGATTTGCCTATTGCCGGCCTGCCCGAGCAGCAAATTCATGATGGCCCGGCAATGCCTCAGGTGGCTTTGTCTGGAGAAGAGTACGTGGGAATGCGTCCTTCTATGTTGGTAAAAGAAGGCGATAACGTGCTGAAAGGGCAGCCCCTTTTTGAAGATAAAAGAAACCCGGGCGTGATGTTTACCGCTCCGGCCAGCGGTACCGTTAGCGCCATCAATCGCGGCGAGCGTCGGGTGCTGCAATCCGTCGTTATTGACGTTCAGGGAGACGAAGCGGTTGTTTTTGAGCGTCATGCTCCTGAAGCATTAGCCGCTCTGCCGCGTGAAATCGTCCAGGCTCAGCTCCTTTCTTCTGGTCTTTGGACCGCGTTGCGTACGCGCCCGTTCAGTAAAACGCCGCAGCCGGGCCTGGTCCCTGCCGCCATTTTTGTTACCGCTATGGACACCAATCCTCTGGCGGCAGATCCGCAGCCGATAATCCTCGCGTATCGCCAGATGTTCGACGCAGGTTTAACGCTGCTTTCGCGTCTGACGGACGGCAAAATCCACGTTTGCCAGACCAGCGGCGGTAAGCTGGGCGGCCATCCTGTCGGGCAAATTACGTTTAATGAGTTCGCCGGGTCGCATCCTGCGGGGTTGGTGGGCACTCACATTCATTTCATTGAACCGGTTAACCTGCAAAAACAGGTGTGGCATCTCAACTATCAGGATGTTATTGCCATCGGCAAGTTGTTTATCGAAGGCGAATTATGGAGCGAGCGAGTAATTTCACTGGCTGGCCCGCAGGTTAAAAAACCCCGTTTGATTCGCACGCGTCTGGGCGCGTCTGTCGATGTGCTGACGCAGGGTGAATTACTGGAAGGTGAAAACCGTGTCGTTTCCGGTTCTGTGCTCAGCGGCGTGCAGGCTGCTGGCCCGCGAGCCTGGCTTGGGCGTTTCCATTTGCAGGTTACAGCGCTGAAAGAAGGGCGCGAGAAAGCGCTATTTGGCTGGATCATGCCGGGCGCTGATAAATTCTCCATTACGCGCACCACGCTCGGGCACTTCTTAAAACGCAAACTGTTTAACTTCTCAACCGACACCAACGGCGGCGAGCGCGCAATGGTTCCAATCGGCAACTACGAACGCGTAATGCCGCTGGATATCCTGCCAACCATGTTGCTACGCGATTTGCTGGCGGGCGACACCGACAGCGCGCAGGCGCTGGGCTGTCTGGAGCTGGACGAAGAAGATCTGGCGCTTTGTACCTATGTTTGCCCGGGGAAATACGAATACGGCCCGGTGCTACGCGAGGTGTTAACCCGCATCGAGCAGGAAGGATAACCCATGGGCCTGAAGCACTTATTTGAAAAAGTAGAGCCGCACTTTATTAAAGGCGGCAAGTTAGAAAAATACTATCCGCTGTATGAAGCCACCGTCACGTTGTTCTATACGCCAGGCCAGGTTACGCCGGGCGCGTCGCACGTGCGTGACGCCATCGACCTGAAACGCATGATGATCCTGGTGTGGCTCGCCGTCTTCCCGGCCATGTTCTGGGGAATGTACAACGTCGGGCTGCAAACCATCCCTGCGCTGCACAAGCTCTACGGGCCTGAACAGTTACCCCAGGTTATCGCGGCCAACTGGCACTATGCCGTGGCGCAGTGGCTGGGCGTGAGCTTCGCGCCGGATGCGGGCTGGCTAAGCATGATGACGCTGGGGGCGGTTTTCTTCCTGCCAATCTATATCACCGTATTTTTAGTGGGTGGATTCTGGGAAGTGCTGTTTTCCATCATCCGCAAACATGAAATCAACGAAGGCTTCTTTGTTACCTCCATCCTGTTTGCGCTGGTGGTTCCACCAACGATGCCGCTCTGGCAGGCCGCGCTGGGGATAAGCTTTGGCGTCGTCATCGCGAAAGAAATCTTTGGCGGAACGGGGCGTAACTTCCTTAACCCGGCGCTGGCAGGCCGTGCGTTTCTCTTCTTTGCTTATCCGGCACAAATCTCTGGCGATCTGGTGTGGACGGCGGCCGATGGCTTCTCCGGCGCAACGCCGCTTTCACAGTGGTCGCATGGCGGCGGTGAGGCCGTAGTCAACGTTGTCTCCGGCCAGCCGGTTAGCTGGATGGACGCCTTTCTCGGTAATATTCCTGGTTCAATCGGAGAAGTTTCCACGCTGATGATCCTCATCGGCGGCGCCATTATCCTGTTTGGCCGCGTGGCTTCCTGGCGTATCGTCGCCGGCGTGATGATCGGCATGGTTGCCACGGCAGCCCTGTTTAACTTTATCGGTTCAGACACTAACCCGCTGTTCGCCATGCCATGGTACTGGCATCTGGTGCTGGGCGGTTTTGCGTTCGGCATGATGTTTATGGCCACCGACCCGGTTTCCGCCTCCTTTACCAATAAAGGCAAGTGGTGGTACGGCGCGCTAATCGGCGTGATGTGCGTGCTGATTCGGGTGGTTAACCCGGCCTATCCGGAAGGGATGATGCTGGCGATTCTGTTCGCCAACCTCTTTGCGCCGCTGTTCGATTACGCAGTGGTGCAGGCCAATATCAAGCGGAGGAAATCGCGTGGCTGACGTAAAAAGTAACGATAGCATCGGCAGAACGCTGTTGGTGGTGCTGGTGCTTTGCCTGGTGTGCTCCATCATCGTAGCGGGTTCCGCCGTGGGCCTGAAGTCGCGCCAGCAGGAGCAAAAAGCGCTCGATAAACAGCGCAATATTCTGGATGTTGCTGGCCTGGCAACGCCAAAGATGAGCGGTGAAGAGGTGAAAAGCATCTTTGAATCCCGCATCACCCCGCGGCTGGTGAATTTAAAAACGGGGGAAATGCTTGCTAAAGACCCGGCTAATTTTGACCATGCCGCCGCGCTGCGCGACCCGGCGCAAAGCGTTGCCCTTTCGCCTGGCGAAGACCGCGCCGGCATTAAACGCCGCACCAACATCGTAGAAATTTACCTGGTGCGGGACGAACAAAATAAAGTGCAGGAGATCGTTTTGCCGGTTTACGGCAACGGCCTGTGGTCGATGATGTACGCCTTTGTTGCGCTGCAAACCGATGGGCGCACCGTAAAAGGCATCACGTATTACGATCAGGGCGAAACCCCGGGACTGGGTGGAGAAATTGAAAACCCGAACTGGCGAGCAAAGTGGATCGGCAAGAAATTGCTTGATGACAACGGCCAGCCGGCGCTGCGAGTCGTAAAAGGCGGCGCGCGTCAGGGCGATCAATATGGCGTAGATGGTTTGTCGGGCGCGACGCTGACGGCAACCGGTGTGCAACACACTTTCGATTTCTGGATGGGCGAGCTGGGTTTTGGCCCGTTCCTGAAGCAGGTTCGTGAAGGAGCGCTTAGCAATGGCTGATATGTCAGGCATGAAAGAAGTTAAGCGGGTACTGGTTAGCCCGCTGATAGATAACAACCCCATCGCGCTGCAAATCCTTGGGGTTTGTTCTGCGCTGGCGGTAACCACCAAACTGGAAACGGCGTTCGTAATGACGATTGCCGTGACGCTGGTCACCGCGTTCTCCAGCATGTTTATCTCGATGATCCGCAACTACATACCCAACAGCGTGCGTATCATCGTGCAGATGGCGATCATCGCGTCGCTGGTGATTGTTGTCGATCAGATCCTGCGCGCTTACGCCTATGAAATCTCAAAGCAGCTTTCCGTATTTGTTGGGTTGATCATCACTAACTGTATCGTGATGGGGCGCGCTGAAGCCTACGCCATGAAAGCGCCGCCGCTGGCGAGCTTTATGGACGGTATCGGCAACGGCCTGGGCTATGGCGTTATCCTGCTGCTGGTTGGTTTTATTCGCGAGCTTATTGGGAGCGGTAAGCTGTTTGGCGTCACCGTTCTGGAAACCGTGCAAAACGGCGGCTGGTATCAGACAAACGGCCTGTTCCTGCTGGCGCCAAGCGCGTTCTTTATTATCGGATTGTTGATCTGGGCGCTGCGTACGTGGAAGCCGGCTCAACAGGAAAAGGATTAACAGACGATGGAACATATGATTAGTCTGTTTGTGCGAGCGGTGTTTGTTGAAAACATGGCGCTCGCCTTCTTCCTCGGCATGTGTACTTTCCTTGCCGTGTCGAAGAAAGTCTCCACGGCGTTTGGCCTGGGCGTGGCCGTCACGGTCGTGCTGGGAATTTCAGTTCCGGCCAACAACCTGGTGTATAACCTGGTGCTACGCGATGGCGCGCTGGTGGAGGGTGTGGATCTCAGCTTCCTGAACTTCATTACCTTCATTGGCGTAATCGCCGCCCTGGTGCAAATCCTGGAAATGATCCTCGATCGTTTCTTCCCGGCGCTCTATAACGCGCTGGGTATCTTCCTGCCGCTGATTACCGTGAACTGCGCCATTTTTGGCGGCGTGTCCTTTATGGTGCAGCGCGACTACGGCTTCGGTGAATCCATCGTGTATGGTTTTGGCTCCGGCATAGGCTGGATGCTGGCGATTGTCGCTAT
Organism: Cedecea colo; assembly: GCF_011808225.1. Classification (GTDB taxonomy): domain Bacteria; phylum Pseudomonadota; class Gammaproteobacteria; order Enterobacterales; family Enterobacteriaceae; genus Dryocola; species Dryocola colo. The sequence goes on from NZ_SOYS01000005.1 coordinate 20,235, forward strand.
GGCCGGCATTCGCGAGAAGATGAAATACGCCAACGTGCCCGCAGGACTGCGCGGCTTAGGGATTACCTTTATTACCACCGGTTTGATGGCGCTGGGCTTCATGTCCTTCTCCGGCGTGCAGCTATAAGGGCGGAAAGTTATGGAAATTATTCTTGGCGTGGTGATGTTCACGCTGATCGTTCTGGCGCTGGCGCTATTGATTTTGTTCGCTAAATCAAAGCTGGTGAACGCCGGTGACGTGCTGATTGAAGTCAACAACGACGCAGATAAACGGTTCCACGCGCCAGCCGGCGACAAACTGCTTAATACGCTCTCAAGCCAGGGGATCTTTATCTCCTCGGCCTGCGGCGGCGGCGGTTCATGTGGGCAATGTCGCGTAAAAATCAAAGAGGGCGGCGGGGATATTCTGCCGACTGAGCTTTCGCACATAACCAAACGCGAGGCCAAAGAAGGCTGCCGTCTTGCCTGCCAGGTTGCGGTTAAGCAGGACATGAAAATCGAACTGCCGGAAGAGATCTTCGGCGTCAAAAAATGGGAATGTGAGGTTATCTCTAACGATAACAAAGCGACGTTCATTAAAGAGCTGAAGCTGCGCATTCCGGATGGCGACGTAGTGCCGTTCCGTGCCGGGGGTTATATTCAGATTGAATCGCCGCCGCATCAGGTCAACTATGCAGATTTTGATGTGCCGGAGGCGTATCGCGGCGACTGGAATAAATTCAATTTGTTCCGTTTCCAGTCGGTGGTGAAAGAGCCGTGCGTGCGCGCTTACTCGATGGCGAACTACCCGGAAGAAGAGGGTATTATCATGCTCAACGTCCGTATCGCCACGCCGCCACCTGGCGTGCCGGATGCGCCGCCGGGAATCATGTCCTCTTATATCTGGTCGCTGAAAGCGGGCGATAAGGTGACGATTTCCGGGCCGTTTGGCGAGTTTTTCGCCAAAGATACCGATGCTGAAATGATATTTATCGGCGGCGGCGCGGGTATGGCGCCGATGCGCTCCCATATCTTCGATCAGCTCAAGCGCCTGCAAAGCAACCGCAAAATCAGCTTCTGGTACGGTGCGCGCTCGCTGCGTGAAATGTTCTATGAAGATGAATTTGCGCAACTGGCGCGTGAAAATCCGAACTTCACCTTCAACGTGGCGCTCTCCGATCCGCAGCCGGAAGATAGCTGGACGGGCTATACGGGTTTTATCCACAACGTATTGCTGGAAAACTACCTGCGTAATCATCCGGCACCTGAAGATTGCGAGTTTTATATGTGCGGGCCACCGATGATGAACGCCGCGGTGATCAAAATGCTGAAAGATCTCGGCGTGGAGGATGAAAATATCATGCTTGACGACTTTGGCGGCTGACGGGAGCGCTTATGTTGACCGTGTTTATCGCTACTTTTGCCATTTTTTTGCTGGTCATTTTTGGCATGTCGCTGGGCTTTATCGTGAAGCGCAAATCAATCCAGGGCAGCTGCGGCGGCATTGCAGCATTAGGAATGGAAAAGGTGTGTAACTGCCCGGAACCCTGCGACGCGCGTAAAAAACGCATGGCGCGGGAGGCGAAACGGCAGAAGTTACGCATTCTATGACGGGTAGCGGTGGATGGCGCTGGCGCTTATCCACCCTACAAAACGCTCATCTCATCGCGATCGTGTAGGTCGGGTAAGCGAAGCGCTATTCGACAATCCACGCTGGAATCCCCGAGTTTTTGTAGGTCGGGTAAGCGAAACGCTATTCGACAACCCACGCCGGAATCCCCGAGTTTTTGTAGGTCGGGTAAGCGAAGCGCTATTCGACAATCCACACCGGAATCCCCGAGTTTTTGTAGGTCGGGTAAGCGTAGCTTCACCCGACTTTTTTCTTCACACTCGCCTGAAAGTGCCTGTATACTTATCCAGTAAAATAACCGGGTTGGATGAGTATGCGTAAAGTCATTCATGTCGATATGGACTGCTTCTTTGCCGCCGTTGAGATGCGTGATAATCCAACCCTGCGCGATATTCCCCTGGCGATTGGCGGCAGCGCGCAGCGGCGTGGCGTTATCAGCACCGCAAACTATCCGGCGCGCAAATATGGCGTACACAGCGCAATGTCCACGGCGATGGCGCTGAAACTCTGCCCGCATCTCACCTTACTGCCCGGCCGTTTCGACGCCTACAAAGAAGCCTCCCGGCATATCCGGGAAATCTTCTCGCGCTATACCTCTTTAATCGAACCGCTATCGCTGGATGAAGCCTATCTGGATGTCTCCGACAGCCCGCACTGCTACGGCTCCGCCACGCTTATGGCGCGGGAGATTCGTCAGGCGATTTCTGATGAGCTAAACCTCACGGCTTCAGCAGGCATTGCTCCGGTTAAGTTTCTCGCCAAAATCGCCTCCGATCTCAACAAGCCAAACGGGCAGTACGTGATCACGCCGGATGATATTCCTGCTTTTCTGGAAACCCTGCCGCTGAGCAAAATTCCGGGCGTTGGCAAAGTTACCGCAGGCAAGCTCGAAAGCCTTGGGTTACGTACCTGCGCCGATGTACAGAAAACCGATCTGGCCTCGTTGTTAAAGCGCTTCGGAAAGTTTGGCCGCGTTATCTGGGAGCGCAGCCAGGGAATAGATGAACGCCAGATAAGCAACGATCGGCAGCGAAAATCCGTCGGCGTTGAAAAAACGCTGGCGGAAGATATTCACCAGTGGGAAGCGTGTGAAGCCATCATCGAACAGCTCTATCAGGAGCTGGAAAAAAGGCTGAAAAAGGTAAAGCCCGATCTGCTGATCGCGCGCCAGGGCGTGAAACTTAAATTTAACGACTTCCAGCAAACCACGCAGGAGCATGTCTGGCCTCAGCTAAACAAAGCCGATTTAATAGCGACGGCAAAGAAAACCTGGCATGAACGCCGGGAGGGGCGGGGCGTACGGCTGGTGGGACTACATGTCACGTTGCTGGACCCGCAGCTGGAGCGGCAGCTTCTGTTGGGGCTATAAAAAACCTCTCCAACGAGAGGCGTATTAACTCTATGTAGGGCGGGTGAACGTAGCGCCACCCGCCAGCTTTTAAGCGGTGGATGTCGCTTGCGCTTATCCACCCGACATAAAGAAAAACTTACTTAGCTGGAATCGCTTTCAGCAGCTCGGTCAGCAGCGTCCAGTACTGGCCCACGCTTTCGATATGCACCTGCTCATCCGGGGAGTGAGGACCGGTAATGGTTGGCCCGATAGAAACCATATCCATATCCGGATAAGGTTTTTTGAACAGGCCGCACTCCAGACCCGCATGGATAACCATGATGTTCGGCGTCTTGTTGAACAGCTTCTGATAGGTTTCACGCACCAGGTCCATTACCGGGGAGTGCGCATCTGGCTGCCAGCCAGGGTAGCTGCCTTTGGCGACGGTTTGCGCGCCAGCCAGCTGGCCCAGCGCTTCCAGCATGTGAACCACATAATCTTTACCGGTATCGATAAGAGAGCGGATCAGGCAGATGATTTCAGCGCTCTCTTCGCGCAGGGTAACCACGCCCACGTTAAGAGAGGTTTCCACCACGCCTTTCACTGCGTCAGAATTACGAATAACGCCGTTTGGCGTGGCGTTCAGCAATTTAACGAAAGTATCGCGGCTCTTTTCGGTCAGCGCAGCCTGGCTTGTGCTGGTAGCTTCAACCAGTACGGTGGTATTTTTTTCAACCGCGCCCAGTTCGTTTTTCAGAATCGCCAGGAACTTGTCTGCCAGCTCTTTCAGAAGCGCTGCTTTATCAGCAGGAACCGCCAGAATGGCTGAGCCCTCACGTGGGATAGCGTTGCGCAGCGTTCCGCCGTTAAGGTCGATAAGACGTGCATCCAGCTCTGCTGCGTGAGCGAACAGGAAACGCGCCAGCAGTTTATTGGCGTTGCCTAAACCCAGGTGAATTTCTGCACCTGAGTGGCCGCCCTTCAGACCCTTAATCGTCAGCTTAAAGGTTTCGTAGCCAGCCGGAACGGCTTCGCGTTGCACGGGCAGCGTGGAGATAAAATCAATCCCGCCCGCGCAACCCATATAGATTTCACCTTCTTCTTCGGAGTCGGTGTTAATCAGAATATCGGCCTGTAGCCAGCCTGCCTGCAGGCCAAACGCGCCGTCCATACCGGCTTCTTCGGTCATGGTCAGCAGCACTTCCAGCGGGCCGTGGGCGACGTTATCGTCAGCAAGCACAGCCAGCGCGGAGGCCATACCGATGCCGTTATCTGCACCAAGCGTGGTGCCACGAGCTTTTACCCACTCGCCATCAATGTAAGGCTGGATTGGATCTTTGGTAAAGTCGTGCACGGTATCGTTGTTTTTTTGCGGCACCATATCGAGGTGAGCCTGCAGCACGACCGCTTTGCGGTTTTCCATGCCTGCGGTGGCAGGTTTGCGAATCAGGATGTTACCGACCTGGTCGCGTTCGACGTGTAACCCTTTTTCTTTTGCCCAGGACAGGATGTGTTCCGCCAGTTGCTCTTCATGATAAGAAGGGTGCGGAATAGAACAGATTTTGGCAAAAATATCCCACAGCGGCTGCGGAGATAATTGAGACAATTCAGACACGTTAGGTCTCCTTGACATCGACTCGGCGAAGAATTTTTTGGCACCCAGGCCACGAATTGACCTGTTTGATATACACCACAAGCAGGGCTTGCGCGATGGTCTGAGAATACCACTAACTCTTGAGGCATGACGACCCAATCCACTTAAAAACCAACGGCGCTTGCCCACAGCACTGGTTTTTAGTGCGTCAGATCTCTATAATCTCGCGCAACCAAAACCCCTTTGAATATTTTTAAGCCGTTAACAATAGGCCGGGACACTTCACATGAGCGAAAAATACGTCGTCACCTGGGACATGTTGCAGATTCACGCCCGCAAACTGGCAAGCCGCCTGCTGCCTGCCGAACAGTGGAAAGGCATTATTGCCGTTAGTCGTGGTGGTCTGGTTCCAGGCGCGCTGCTGGCGCGTGAACTGGGTATTCGTCATGTTGATACCGTATGTATCTCCAGCTATGACCATGACAACCAGCGCGAGCTGAACGTTATCAAACGTGCTGAAGGCGACGGAGAAGGCTTCATCGTTATCGACGATCTGGTTGATACCGGCGGCACCGCGGTTGCGATTCGCGAGATGTACCCGAAAGCGCATTTCGTCACTATCTTTGCCAAGCCAGCAGGCCAGCCGCTGGTGGATGATTACGTTATTGATATCCCGCAGAACACCTGGATTGAACAGCCGTGGGATATGGGCGTGGTGTTCGTGCCGCCTTTAGCAGGCCGCTAATACCCGTCACCCTTCGAGCCGCAGGAGCGTTGGCTGCAACTCGAATGGTATAGGGCAGGTATGAAGATTTGCACTGATTTACGCCCGGCACCGCCGGGCGTTTGTGTTATTTAGCCAGCGACAGAGTACAATACTGCGTTCCTGACGTTTTCATGGAGGCAGAAAAGCGATGTCACAGGCCAACCTTAGTGAAGTTCTTTTTAAACCCCGATTTAAACATCCGGAGACATCGACGTTAGTTCGTCGCTCTTTGCACCACGCTGCCCCTGCTATTCAATCCGCGCTGGAAGGCAAATCCGCTCCGCACTGGTATCGCATGGTCAACCGGTTAATGTGGGTCTGGCGTGGCGTCGATCCGCGTGAAATTCTCGATGTGCAGGCGCGCATTGCCTGTTGTAAAGAAGAACGCACGAACGATGAGTTGTACGACACCGTTGTTGGCTATCGCAACGGTAACTGGATTTACGAGTGGTCGAAGCAGGCGATGCAGTGGCAACAAAAAGCCAGTCAGGAAGCCGACGAGGCTTTGAGCGGCAAATACTGGCTCCAGGCGGCGAACCTCTACAGTATTGCGGCGTATCCGCATCTGAAGGGTGACGTGCTGGCCGAACAGGCGCAGGTACTTGCCAACCGGGCTTTTGAAGAAGCGGCTCCACGACTTTCCGGGAACCTGCGCGAACTGGAATTCCCTGTCACCGGCGGCAGCCCGATTATCGGCTTTCTGCATATGCCAAAGAATGCGGAAGGGCCGTTCCCGACCGTGCTGATGTGCGGTGGCCTGGACGCCCTGCAAAGCGACTATTACACCCTGTTTGAAAAATACCTCGCGCCACAGGGCATCGCGATGTTGACCATCGATATGCCGTCGGTGGGATATTCTTCAAAATGGAAGCTCACCCAAGATTCCAGCCTGCTTCACCAGCATGTGTTAAAAGCGCTGCCGAACGTTCCATGGGTCGATCATACCCGCGTTGCCGCGTTTGGTTTCCGCTTTGGTGCAAACGTTGCGGTCCGCCTCGCCTACCTTGAAGCGCCGCGCCTTAAAGCTGTCGCCTGTCTTGGTCCGGTGGTGCATAACCTGCTAAACGATCCGCAGCGCCAGGTGCAGATCCCGGAAATGTATATTGACGTTCTTGCAAGCCGCCTTGGCATGAACGATGCGTCGGACAGCGCGCTAAGCGTCGAGTTAAATCGATACTCGTTAAAGACGCAGGGGCTGCTGGGCCGTCGTTGCCCAACGCCAATGCTGTCGGGCTTCTGGGCCAACGATCTATTTAGTCCGCAGGAAGAGTCGCGTTTAATCACTTCGTCATCTGCCGACGGCAGGCTACTGTCTATCTCTCCAGACCCGGTGTATAAGAATTTTGACAAGGCTCTGCAAGAAATCACCGTTTGGATCAAACAAAGATTACGTTAAAAATTTGCTAAATTTTATCGGTTTGGTAAAACAATGACTTCACAAAAGGAGATCGTAATGACGTTACCGAGTGGACACCCGAAAGGTAGACTGATCAAAAAATTTGCCGCCCTTGGCCCCTATATCCGGGAAGAGCAGTGCGAAGGCAACCGTTTCTTCTTCGACTGCCTGGCGGTTTGCGTCAACGTGAAACCTGCACCGGAGGTGCGTGAGTTCTGGGGCTGGTGGATGGAACTGGAAGCGCAGGAAAAGCAATTTACCTACACTTATCACTTTGGTCTGTTCGACAAAGACGGTAACTGGACGACGAAGGCCTCCAAAGATAAAGAAGTGGACGATAGACTGGAACAAACGCTGCGCGGATTCCACGAGCGTTTACGCGATCTGTTAAAGACGTTAAATATGGACCTGGTTCCTGCCAAAGACTTTTTAGATAAGCCAGTCAAACTTTCTGCATAAATTATAAAGCCCTTCTCAAAATGAGAAGGGCTTTTTCTTCCCGGATGGATTAGAACTGATAGACCATACCTAAGGCAACGATATCATCGTTATTAATGCCGAGCGGATTATCGCTATCCAGCTGGTTAATTTTGTAATCGACGAATGCTGACATATTTTTATTGAAGTAGTAGGTTGCGCCAACATCAATATATTTCATCAGATCCGCATCGCCAACGCCTTCGATTTCCTTTCCTTTCTGCTGTACATAAGCCAGTGATGGGCGCAGACCGAAATTAAACTGATATTGCACTACGGCTTCAAAGCTCTGCGTTTTATTAGCAAAGCCACCGGAAATTGGGGTCATATTACGCGTTTCGGAATACATCGAAGCGATGTAAACGTTATTCGCATCGTATTTCACGCCGGCGGCCCAGGCATCCGCTTTGTCGCCTTCGCCACGCGCCTGTAGCTGCTGCGCATCGGTACGGTCAGAGGTGGTGTAAGCGCCGCCAACCTGGAAGTCGCTGCCGCCGAAGTCATAATTTAACGCCGTACCGAAGCCGTCGCCGTTCTGCTTAGAAACATCGCGGCTTTCGTTTTTACCTTGATATTGCAGCGTCAGGTTCAGACCGTCGACCACGCCGAAGAAATCGGTGCTGCGGAACGTTGCCAGACCAGAAGCGCGCTTGGTCATAAAGTTATCGGTTCTGGCTGATGATTCACCGCCAAATTCCGGGAACATATCGGTCCAGGCTTCCACGTCATACAACGCGCCCAGGCTGCGGCCGTAATCGAAAGAACCAAAGTTGGCATATTTAATACCGGCGAAAGCGTAACGTGTTTTAGTAGTCGAATTACTTTCGTCTTTATTACCGGAAAATTCAGCTTCCCACTGGCCGTAGCCGGTCAATTGATCGTTAATCTGAGTTTCACCTTTAAAACCAAAACGCACATAGGTCTGGTCGCCGTCTTTACTGGAATCGTCGCTGATGTAATGCATCGCTTTGACTTTGCCGTAAAGATTAAGCTTGTTGCCGTCCTTATTATAAATTTCCGCAGCCTGAGAAGTGGCTGAAGCAACAATACCCATTACCATTAATGCCAGAGTGGTCGTTTTCATTTTTCATCCCAATGTGTTTACGCGCTAAATTTAATCGGGCGATATCCCGTTAAAAAACGCAGAAAGTTTTAACGTTCGGAGATGAAAGATTTATGACAACTTAAGATAAAGTTTAAATAAAGATAATAAATTTTTTTCGTCACAAAAACGTCAAATTTTACCGCTACGCTTGCCGGTTCGCCTGGGTTTGTTGCGTGTTTTCCCGTAGAGCCTGTTGGCAAGCCGTGCCAGTCCTGCTACAACGTCATCTGGCCTTTAATTTTTCTAATTTCGTTGAAACGGCAGAGAATCATGAGTGACAGCCAGACGCTGGTAGTAAAACTTGGCACCAGCGTATTAACCGGTGGCTCACGCCGCCTGAACCGCGCCCATATCGTTGAGCTCGTGCGCCAGTGCGCGCAGCTTCACGCGAGCGGGCATCGCATCGTTATTGTTACCTCCGGGGCTATTGCTGCGGGGCGTGAGCATTTGGGCTATCCCGAACTTCCGGCAACCATCGCTTCCAAACAGCTGCTGGCGGCCGTCGGCCAAAGCCGCTTGATTCAGCTTTGGGAACAGCTCTTTTCTATTTATGGTATTCACGTCGGGCAGATGTTGCTTACTCGCGCCGATATGGAAGACCGCGAGCGCTTTCTGAACGCCCGCGATACGCTCCGGGCGCTGCTTGATAACAATATCGTGCCGATAATTAACGAAAACGATGCGGTGGCAACCGCAGAAATCAAAGTCGGCGATAACGATAACCTCTCCGCGCTGGCCGCTATTCTGGCTGGAGCAGATAAACTCTTGCTGCTGACCGATCAACTGGGACTGTACACCGCCGACCCGCGCAATAACCCGGCAGCAGAACTTATCAAAGAAGTTCACGGCATAGACGATGCGTTGCGTGCGGTTGCAGGAGATAGCGTCTCTGGCCTGGGAACCGGCGGTATGGGCACCAAATTACAGGCAGCGGATGTAGCCTGCCGTGCGGGCATCGATGTGATTATCGCCGCTGGCAGCAAACCTGGCGTAATCGGCGATGTGATGGCCGGCACGCCGGTCGGCACGCGTTTCCATGCGCAGCTTTCTCCGCTGGAAAATCGCAAGCGTTGGATTTTCGGCGCGCCGCCTGCGGGAGAAATCACCGTTGATGACGGCGCTTTGTCCGCCATTCTCGAACGCGGTAGCTCGCTGTTGCCAAAAGGCATTAAAAGCGTGAACGGCAACTTCTCCCGCGGTGAAGTTATTCGTATCCGCAGCCTTGAAGGGCGCGATGTGGCCCACGGCGTCTGCCGCTATAACAGCGATGCGCTACGCCTTATCGCAGGCCACCACTCACAACAGATCGATGCGATCCTCGGCTATGAATATGGCCCGGTTGCGGTCCATCGGGACGATATGATCGTTAACTAAGGAGCTGGTAATGCTGGAACAAATGGGCAAAGACGCCAAAGCGGCTTCTTATAAAATGGCGCTGCTCTCAGGCCAGGAAAAAAATCGCGTGCTGCAACGCATGGCGGATTACCTGGAAGCGCAGGCCGAAGAAATTCTCATCGCTAACGAACAGGACGTGCTGGAGGCTCGCCGTAACGGCCTGAGCGAAGCGATGCTTGACCGCCTGCAACTTACGCCCGCGCGCCTGAAAAGCATCGCTGATGACGTGCGGCAGGTGTGCAATCTTGCCGATCCGGTAGGGCAGGTGATCGACGGCGGCCTGTTAGACAGCGGCCTGCGCCTTGAGCGCCGCCGCGTGCCGCTGGGCGTGATCGGTGTGATCTACGAAGCGCGCCCTAACGTGACGGTAGACGTTGCCTCCCTGTGCCTGAAAACCGGCAACGCCGCTATTCTGCGTGGCGGCAAAGAAACGTGGCGCACTAACGCGGCAACCGTAAAAGTCATCCAGCAGGCGCTGGTCGAATGCGGCTTGCCAGCCGCGGCGGTGCAGGCAATTGAAAGCCCGGATCGCGCCCTGGTCAACGAGCTGCTGAAAATGGATCGCTACGTAGATATGCTGATCCCACGCGGCGGCGCAGGGCTGCATAAACTTTGCCGCGAACAATCTACCATTCCGGTTATCACCGGCGGGATTGGCGTTTGCCATACTTTTGTGGATGACACGGCGGAAGTCGAACCGGCACTGAAAATTATCGTTAATGCCAAAACTCAGCGCCCAAGCACCTGTAACACGCTGGAAACGCTACTGGTACATCAGGGCATCGCGGCAACTTTCCTGCCCGCGCTCAGCAAGCAGATGGCGGAGTCTGGCGTTACGTTGCACGCGGACGAAAAATCCCTGCCGCTGTTGCAAAATGGCCCGGCAGAAGTGCTGGCGGTCAAAGCGGAAGAGTACGACGACGAATGGCTGTCGCTGCATTTGAATGTGAAAGTTGTGGCGGACCTGGACGATGCCATCGGCCACATTCGCGAGCATGGCACACAGCATTCCGATGCGATCCTGACCCGCACGTTACGCAACGCGAACCGCTTTGTGAACGAAGTGGATTCCTCGGCGGTGTACGTAAATGCCTCCACGCGCTTTACCGACGGCGCCCAGTTTGGCCTTGGGGCAGAAGTGGCGGTGAGCACGCAAAAACTCCACGCCCGCGGTCCGATGGGCCTGGAAGCGCTCACTACCTATAAATGGATTGGTTTCGGCGACGATACGATTCGTACCTGATTGATAAGTAATGAAAAGGCGGATACCAGGCAGCGGCCCGGTCTCCGCCTTTTTATTTTTTACCGCTCTTCACGACGCACTTCCGGAGCCTGTCGTTACTCGCTCTCTGAATCGGGGGTGATGACCTTGACGAAGCCGTTCCGACAGTGTGCAGCATAATCTGCCGGTATCGGGCGATCGCTAATCAACACGTCAAACGCCGAAAGCGGGCCAATACTGGCGGGGGCGACTTCATCAAACAACGCATGGCGCGTTAGCAGGATCTTGCGTAATCCGCGCTCCATAGCTTTGCGCTTAATGGCAAGATCGTCCGGATTAAACCAGCTAACGCCAAAGTGTTCGTGCACGCCGCTGGCAGAAATAAAAACTTTCCGCGGATTGAGCGAATCCAGCGGCGACGGGTTGTTGGCATCGTAAAACGCATCGCTTTTTGCCCGATAGGTGCCGCCGCACAGAACAGCAGTGGCGTTGGGCTTTTCATTCAGCGCTAAAAACACCCGGTGCGAGTAGCAAATGCCGGTAAAGGTAATGTCATCCGGGATCATGCCGATCGCCAGCGGCATTTCCGGCCCGTTATCAAAAAACACCAGATCGTTTTCACTCACCATACCGGCCGTTAGAATCGCCACGGGCAAATCATCCCGGTGGTGGCTCCTGTCGCCTGGCCGTGGCGCGTTGGCCGGCGAAGAGGCCGGTTTGTTCACCATCACGATATAGCCGCCCAACAGCGTGAGCGGCAGCGGTTCATCTTCCTGGCTGAGGTCCCGGCGAATGGTCATCACAGAGACTTCCAGCATGCGGGCGGCCTCTTTAAGATGGATCCGGTCGGTCTTCTTTAACAGCTCCATCAGACGCCGGATGCGTTCTTTTTGCTTGGTTTCCATTCGCCTTCTCCGCAATTCTTGTTGCGTATGTTCCTGTAGTAACATTTGTCCCTCAAGGAACACCATATCGTCGCATTACTATACTGCCGGACATAGAGAATTAAAAGCGCCATTGTTCGCGTTTTTACGATTATAATTTCTTTAAATTCATCAAATTGTGCTGATGTTTATGGTTTTAGTGCATGGCAAAGAATGCATCGGTGATTATTATGCAAACGATAAGAGGATCCTTTAATCGCGATCTTAGTCACAAATGATACTAAAATAACATGATAATGTTACTTAAATATCATTGTTATGTGATTGTTTCTGAGAGGTAGTAAAATGGATATCGCGGTTATCGGCTCTAATATGGTGGATCTCATCACCTACACCAACCAGATGCCCAAGGAAGGAGAGACCCTGGAAGCGCCAGCCTTTAAGATCGGCTGCGGCGGTAAAGGGGCGAACCAGGCCGTGGCGGCTGCCAAGCTTAATTCAAAAGTGCTGATGCTGACGAAAGTCGGGGACGATATATTTGCGGATAACACCATTCGCAATCTTGAGTCCTGGGGCATTAATACTACCTATGTGGAAAAAGTGCCGTGCACCAGCAGCGGCGTGGCGCCTATCTTTGTTAACGCCAACTCCAGTAACAGTATTCTGATTATTAAAGGAGCGAATAAATTCCTCTCTCCGGAAGATATCGACCGCGCGGCAGACGATTTAAAAAAGTGTCAGCTTATAGTCCTGCAACTGGAAGTTCAGCTGGAGACGGTTTATCACGCCATTGAGTTTGGAAACAAGCACGGCATTGAAGTGTTATTAAATCCGGCGCCTGCATTACGTGAATTTGATATGTCTTATGCCTGTAAATGTGATTTCTTTGTGCCTAACGAAACCGAACTTGAAATATTAACCGGTATGCCGGTTGATACGTATGAGCATATTCGTGCTGCCGCCCGCAGCCTGGTCGATAAAGGACTGAACAATATTATTGTGACGATGGGCGAAAAAGGTGCGTTATGGATGACGCGCGAGCAGGAAGTACATGTTCCGGCTTTTAAAGTAAATGCGGTTGATACCAGCGGCGCAGGCGACGCCTTCATTGGTTGTTTTACCCATTATTATGTCCAGAGCGGTAGCGTTGAAGCCGCCATGAAAAAAGCAGCCCTCTTCGCGGCTTTTAGCGTCACGGGGAAAGGCACGCAATCATCTTACCCGAGCATCGAACAATTTAACGAGTTCCTGACGTTAAACGAATAATCCCCCTGCACTGTAAAAGGTAGCACTATGAACGCTAAAAAAATAATTCAGATGCCCGATGGGTATCTGAATAAGACTCCTCTGTTCCAGTTTATTTTGTTATCCTGTTTATTCCCGTTATGGGGATGCGCAGCCGCATTAAATGATATTTTGATTACACAATTTAAAAGTGTGTTCTCACTCAGTAATTTTGCCTCGGCATTAGTACAGAGCGCGTTTTATGGCGGTTATTTTTTGATAGCGATTCCGGCATCCCTTGTTATTAAGAAAACCACTTATAAAGTAGCGATATTAACCGGCCTGACGCTGTATATCGTCGGCTGTACGCTATTTTTCCCGGCGTCGCACATGGCAACCTACACCATGTTCCTCGCGGCTATTTTCGCCATTGCGATTGGCCTGAGCTTCCTGGAAACGGCAGCGAATACCTACAGTTCGATGATTGGCCCGAAAGCATACGCTACGTTACGTCTGAATATCAGCCAGACCTTTTATCCGATAGGTGCGGCCTCCGGTATTCTGCTGGGTAAATATCTGGTCTTTTCCGAGGGCGCAAGCCTTGAAAAACAGATGGCGGGCATGAACGCTGAGCAGGTCCATAACTTCAAAGTGCTGATGCTGGAAAACACGCTCGCGCCCTACAAATACATGATTATGGTGCTGGTGGTGGTCATGGTGCTGTTCCTGCTGACCCGCTTCCCGACCTGTAAAGTGGCGCAAACGGCGAGTCATAAACGCCCGTCGGCGTTGGATACGCTGCGCTATCTGGCGAGCAATGCCCGCTTCCGTCGCGGTATTGTGGCGCAGTTCCTCTACGTTGGCATGCAGGTGGCGGTCTGGTCGTTCACCATCCGTCTGGCGCTGGAAATGGGCGATATCAACGAGCGCGAGGCCTCGAACTTTATGATCTACAGCTTTGCCTGCTTCTTCATCGGCAAGTTTATCGCCAATATTCTGATGACGCGTTTTAACCCGGAAAAAGTGCTGATTCTTTACTCCATTATTGGCGCGCTGTTTCTGGCATACGTGGCGCTGACGCCAAGCTTTAGCGCGGTATATGTCGCGGTGCTGGTGAGCGTGCTGTTTGGCCCCTGCTGGGCGACCATTTATGCCGGAACGTTGGACACGGTTGATAACGAACATACCGAGATGGCGGGTGCGGTGATTGTGATGGCGATTGTCGGCGCGGCGGTTGTCCCGGCGATTCAGGGCTATGTGGCGGATATGTTCCACTCGCTACAGCTTTCGTTCCTGGTCTCGATGCTGTGCTTTATCTACGTTGGCGTTTACTTCTGGCGTGAAAGCAAAGTGCGTGGCGACGTATCCGAAGCTATCGCATCCTGAGAGGATTCATTATGACAACGCGTATCAGTTTATGGCGGGAATTTTTTAGCGAACACCCACGTACCCTGCTGGAAAACGGCGATTTCACGGTAACGGCGTTTCGCTACGCCAGCGGCGTGGAGGGTTTGCGGGTACAAAATAGTCGCGGCCAGCTGGTTATTCTGCCCTGGATGGGGCAGATGATTTGGGACGCCTGCTTTGACGGCCAGGATCTGACCATGCGCAATATGTTCAGCCAGCCGAAACCCGCAACGGAAGTGGTGGCGACCTACGGCTGCTTTGCCTTCCACTCTGGTCTGCTGGCCAACGGCTGTCCGTCACCGGAGGATACTCATCCGCTGCATGGCGAAATGGCCTGCGCTGCAATGGATGAAGCCTGGCTGGAGCTGGACGACGGCAGCCTGCGCGTTACCGGGCGCTACGAATATGTGATGGGATTCGGCCATCATTATCAGGCGCAGCCTGCGGTGGTGATGCGCAAAGCGAGCGCGCTGTTTGACATTCAGATGGCGGTCACTAACCTGGCTTCAGTGGCGATACCGTTGCAGTACATGTGCCACATGAACTATGCGTATGTGCCGAATGCCACGTTCAGCCAGAATATCCCGGATGAGGCGTTGAAACTGCGTGAGTCGGTTCCGGCGCATGTGAAGCCTACCGAGCAGTGGCTGGCCTTTAATCAGCGCATCCTGCAAGGAAAAGCCTCGCTGACGGCGTTAAGCGAGCCCGGTTTTTACGACCCGGAAATTGTTTTCTTTGCGGACAAGCTTGACGCCTGGACGGATAAACCTGAATTCAGCATGATCGCGCCGGATGGCACCACGTTCGTCACCCGCTTCGCAAGTTCTGAGCTGAACTACGTCACCCGCTGGATCCTGTATAACGGCGATCAGCAGGTTGCCGCGTTTGCTCTGCCCGCCACCTGCCGGCCAGAAGGATTCCTTGCCGCGCAGCATAATGGCACGTTGATGCAGGTAGAACCGCAGCAAACTCGTACTTTTACCGTCACCACGGGTATTGCCTGACGCGTTCGATGTTTTGCCGTTTTAGCGCTATAAAAAAGCGGGTGGCTGGCACCCGCTTTTTTTGCGATGGCTGGTACATTCCTCTTTACACCGTAGTCACGCCCGTGGCTACCTTCTTAAAAGCCAATATAGATCAGTTGCCAGGGCTGCGTATTCGTAATGCAAAGGCCGGGGGTTCGGCTCCTGGTATCGGCCATTAACCGAAAATTTCTAAACACAGATACTTAAATCTTTATCTGATATCCTATGCTTCGTGCGGCGCCCCATGTTGCAATAACTTGTGAAAGGTTGCAGAGAATAAACGGGCGTAATGTTGGGAAAACTCACCGGATCGGGAAAGAATCCGGCTCTGCTACGGCGTTGAGCACCGAGTATCACGATCGCCTGATAAGAAAACGTGCTAAGGCTTCATCCTTCCAGCAAAGAGATAATACTACCCGAGGCAGCCGCCAGACCCCGTTTTTTCTTAAGTGTCCAACGCAGCAAGTAACGGTCATCCTTTACCCACACCAATATATCTTTCTCTGTATTGTCAAACTGCGGTACGGTGCAACAGGCTGAAACAAAAGGGTTTGCCGGAGGCAATACTATGCCTAAAGCCACCGGAAGCGCAGCGACAAAACGCACAACCGCAAGATACACATAAGAAAGCTTCTGGCGGCACTAGAGGGCAAAGCCTGGCTTGCTAAGAAGCAGGAAGGACGCGACGAAATCCGATTAGGCCGAGAGGCTAACCCTATGTTTTAAAAAATAAAGAAAGAGCCAGCATGAAAGCTGGCTATGCTCTTAATTAAAATGGTGAGGCGGTGAGATAGACAGGTATGGAGTAGATCGAATCATGCACTTTATAAGCCGCCTGATTGTGAAAAGCGTAGATGGTTCCTTTCACTGAAAGGTAAATCGCGTCGTTCTTCACCTTCTTTAATGCGTCTTTGTCCGTGGTTATTATGAAAGGCTCGTTATCGTCCTCCAGACTTGCCATAAACGCTTTATCGTCTTTGGATGCATCATAGAGATATAAGCGGTACGAAAAGCCTGTAGTGGCTCCTGCGCTTGCTTCTGTGACGTACAGGTTAGCCAGGTTGTTTACTTTCACCTTCTTGATAATTTCTTGTTCAAATGGCGAGAAGTGAAGCACCTTGTAAATCCCAAAGGCGACAATAGCCGACAGGATTAAGAGAATGTACCGCTTCTTAAAAACCCGCGCGTTTTGCATAGTCGATACCTGCTCTTATCCAGTACTGGTCGTTAGGATCATCACCGAAAGGCGTTGCGCCATACCAATTACCAAAAGCCGGCTCTGTCGTTCCTGCTTGACTTTGCGCCCATCCTGCGCCCCTGAGTAATATTTCGTCGGGAATCCCGGCAGCATGACCAACAGCCCCGTAATGGAAGTTACCAAAACTTTCGAACTGCCTCCCGCGCTGCTTATAATCCCACGGGCCATGCCCTCTTACCCGCTGATAAAACCATGCGTAAGTTAGTGCTGATGGTCCCTTGTGAAATCTTGCCAGCATCATGTTATTTACGAGGCTTACGTCAGGGGGAGCGAATGAGGATATATCATACGGCGGGTGAGGCGATGCCGCTAATGTTGGATACCTCACGCTTGCGCTCTCTCGTTCCATGCATCGGTAAACTGAACGTTACCATCGCAGTATTTCCAGGTGATTTTCTCGTAGCGTAGTTCTACGCACTCAAGATGGTTATGCTTCTCTTTGGTCGGATCTTTGGTGTCGTGCATCACTGGAGAAACGCCGACAATCTTCACGCCTTCAAGCAGCATGTTGAAGTATTCCGTTTCCTGACCCGCATCATTGATTTTGTACCACTTGAATTCGGCTGAGCTGAGGGTTTGACCAGTGGCAACGGCTTTGTAAAGGTAGGGGCTGGAGCTATCAAACTCCTTTTGAATAATCACCGCGGAGTGCTTACGTGTTCCGGTGATCTTTCCCGTCATTGGGTCTGTTGGAATGCTCAGGTTATGGGAGAATCCGTTGATCTCAATGCTGCCGTCACGATCCTGTACATCTACAGATCCTTTAATATCCGCGCCGCCGTCATCCCTGAGCCATAAATACGCTGGAATAGCCATTTTTCCTTTTTCCTTATGTTGTTATAAAAATCCATAAGGAAAGTGTACCTAATCGAAATTGGCGAGTAAATGATCAGATGTAACAACTTCATTAATATAATTGTTGTGCAAGTTTGAGTTAATTAGCGCTAAAGAGAAGGAGCATAACGTTGCCCCGTTCGTAGGCCGTTCGATTCTTTTGAACGGTGTGATTATTCTTGCTTCTGATGTTTTGCAGATCGCCCTTCGCACCATACGCGCTGGCAACCGCATAGCTTAAGTAACGATAAGCAATGGTAGACGTCATCGAACAGCGTATTGATGCCCCGGCAAGGCGCTACGCGGTGCTTATTTGTTCAATAAAGAAACAAAGGTTATTAATAGCAGAACCGACTTTGACACTGGCATGCAGTTAGACGCTGGTGAGGCTGAAGGTTTAATGAGTGCTTTTTTTCAAAGAACTCCAGGTAGAAAGGGGAAGCTTCAGAACAGAAACTCGTTATGCAGCTTTACCTCTTTCATGAAGCCTATTTAAAAAGCGGAACCTGTACCTGTCCCAGATTTCACCACACGAATGGTGATTGAATCAGAAAAGGTCGGGAAATGATTGTATGATTAATCACAAGTAAGAAACTTAAGAAATAGCTATATAAAGGAGGCATTTGCCCCCTCATTTTATTTGTATTACCTCAATCCTTGATACTCTTTTCAAAACGAGGCAGCAGCAAATCTTCAATCAGCATATTCAGCAGCTCAAAGAGCAGCGCGTTTAGCGTTCTATTTATTTCTGCCGCTTGTTTTTGGCTGATTAATACCTGCGTTAATGCGTAGCAGTACTGGCGCAGCAGCTCTGAATCTCCGGCGAGATGTTGGGGCTGGGTATCGACTAATTTTTCTACCGTTAGATGTTGCATCAGATAGGGCGGTAAGGGTTTTTCCAGCTCTGCTTCCATTGCTTCCAGGCAGTTGGCGAGGCGGCGATGTAAGGCTTGTTGATGGGTTTGATTATTGCTTTCTATTAATTCGTCAGACAGCGTTTCGCAGGCGTCCAGCAGTTCGAATAAATCCAGCGTCATATAGACCGGGGAAGAGCCGGCAGAGGTTATAGCTGATGTGGTGTTTGTCATCATGAAAATCTCCGTGTGTGAGAATAATCGTCACCACGGAAGTTTCCACGCTTTGGGTGGTGACGCTAATGAGGGTGGAAATACCGGACACAACGGAAACCGGCCAGCCCGAAGGCTGCCTCACCAGCGACACCATTGTGCAGAATAAAGGTGTGTTGGTGCCGCGACAATAAAAAAGACGCGCTGAGGGTCAATTGCCGCCGTTATGTTGTTCGGTTTTCCACTCCCGACACCAGAATTTGCTGGTGCGCCGTTAGAATAACCATGGCGGTTTTCAGTTGACAATCAGTTTATCGAAGTCTTTAAATCTTTGATTCAACGCTGCGAGGAGTTTCGCAATTTTATAAGTATTTGCGCTTTTGGTTTGCATCCTGTTCTTCCCAAAAATGCTGTACGGCGAAACCATTTCAAATAAATCCTTCACAGATCGCCAGCGTTTCCTCGCCTCAACCAACCGCATTCCCGCTCCTTCCGCAAAAATAACCTAAAGACTCTCAAAAATAGCATTTAATTCATTTAACTCTTTGTTTTATAATAAAAATACAATTTATTGTCACCAGCTGCCCAATGTCAATCACTTCCTCTCGTCAACCGACAAAAAATCTGTAAAAGTAGACAATAGTCGACTTTTCATCTTAAAGTCCTGCGGTTGGCACTAGACAAAACCAGTAACCGGTTATCAAATGGTTAAATAACAATTGCTGGACGTTAAAGAGCGGCGCCCATTCACCCTAGCCGCCATGCATTTCGGTGCCTGCAAGCACTTCGACACACCTCTCTGGAGAATTTATGCATTCCTCTGTTAATAACAACGAAAGCCGGACTTTCTTCGGCCATCCTTATCCGCTTGGCTCGCTGTTCTTCACTGAAATGTGGGAGCGATTCTCGTTTTACGGTATTCGCCCCTTACTGATCCTGTTTATGGCGGCGACCGTTTACGACGGCGGCATGGGGCTGGCGCGTGAAAACGCCTCGGCTATCGTCGGGATCTTTGCCGGCAGCATGTACCTGGCCGCGCTGCCGGGCGGGTGGCTGGCGGATAACTGGCTCGGCCAGCAAAGGGCTGTCTGGTACGGTTCGATCCTTATCGCGCTCGGTCATCTGTCTATTGCGCTCTCCGCATTGATGGGCGACAACCTGTTCTTTATCGGCCTGCTGTTTATTGTCCTCGGCTCCGGCCTGTTCAAGACCTGTATTTCGGTCATGGTGGGAACGCTGTATAAAAAAGGCGATGCGCGACGCGATGGCGGCTTCTCGCTGTTTTATATGGGTATTAATATGGGCTCGTTTATCGCACCGCTGATCTCCGGCTGGCTGATAAAAACCCACGGCTGGCACTGGGGCTTTGGTATCGGTGGTATCGGAATGCTGGTTGCGCTGGTTATCTTCCGCCTGTTTGCTGTCCCGTCGATGAAACGCTACGACAGCGAAGTTGGCCTGGATTCAACCTGGAATAGGCCGGTGGCGAAGAAAAACGGCGTTGGCGCATGGCTGCTGGTGCTGGCGGTTGGTGTGGCGATCGTCGTTACGCTGATAGCCCTGGGCGTGATTATCATTAACCCCGTTACCGTCGCCAGCGTGCTGGTCTACGTGATTGCCGCCTCGGTGGCGCTGTACTTTATTTATCTGTTTGTGTTTGCCGGCCTGAACCGCAAAGAGCGCGCCAGGCTGCTGGTCTGCTTCATCCTGCTGGTGTCCGCCGCTTTCTTCTGGTCCGCCTTTGAGCAGAAGCCGACCTCGTTCAACCTGTTTGCGAACGACTACACCAACCGTATGATTGGCGATTTTGAAATTCCTGCCGTATGGTTCCAGTCAATCAATGCGCTGTTCATTATTTTGCTGGCGCCGATATTCAGTTGGGCATGGCCGATGCTGGCGCGTAAAGGCGTGCGTCCGGGCAGCATCACGAAGTTTGTTATCGGCATTTTGTGCGCCGCTGCGGGCTTTGGATTGATGATGTTGGCTGCGCAGAATGTCCTGACCGGCGGTGGGGCAGGCGTATCTCCCTTCTGGCTGGTGGGCAGTATCCTGATGCTGACGCTCGGCGAACTGTGCCTGAGCCCGATTGGCCTTGCGACCATGACGCTGCTGGCCCCGGAAAGAATGCGCGGCCAGATGATGGGGCTTTGGTTCTGTGCAAGCGCGCTGGGTAACCTGGCGGCGGGCCTGATCGGTGGTCATGTGAAGGCCGATCGGCTGGATATGCTGCCGGACCTCTTCGCACGCTGCTCTATTGCACTGCTGATCTGTGCTGCGGTGCTGATAGTCCTTATCGTTCCGGTGCGTCGTATGCTGGAAAATGCCCGGGTGAAGAGTGAACAAAAGCCGGTGACCAGCGTCTGAGTTGTCTGCGACGATTAATCGCAGGTCAGCATCGCTGAACAACAATAAGGCCGATCTAACGATTGGCCTTATTGCGTTATCAAATAATCAGTTTAATGAGGATTCTAACTATTTGATTAAACTTGATCTTTTATGGTGGCAGGCAAATTAAAACGGGTGCCTGACAACCGTTTTTTCTGTGCTACACCGTATCTTCCAGACGCTGTTGCGCTGCGGCATCAATCGCCGCTCTTCGTTCCTGCAATGCTTTCAGATTCATCGGTCTGCCGATTAAATAGCCCTGCGTCTCATCACACTCAAGCATTTTTAATTTCTGTAGCTGCCCCTGCGTTTCCACACCTTCGGCGGTAATACTCAGCGAGAACGCTTTCCCCAGCCCGATAATATTCTCCACAATAGTATTGGCGCTTTCGCTTTCCGGCATGCCGGAGATAAATGATTTATCGAGCTTGATACCGTCGAACGGGAAATTACGCAGATAGCTCAGGGATGAATAACCGGTGCCGAAGTCATCCATCAGCAGACGTACGCCGATATTTTTCAGCGCCTGCATCAGCTCCAGGCTGTTTTCCGGATCCCATAGCGTGGCGTTTTCGGTCACTTCAATTTCCAGACG
This sequence comes from Cedecea colo, assembly GCF_011808225.1. Taxonomy (GTDB): domain Bacteria; phylum Pseudomonadota; class Gammaproteobacteria; order Enterobacterales; family Enterobacteriaceae; genus Dryocola; species Dryocola colo. The sequence goes on from NZ_SOYS01000005.1 coordinate 41,808, forward strand.
GCCGGGGTCGAGCTGCGATTCACGCAGCGCAGCGCTTACGCGATCGACAATCCCCCATGACTGAAACTCCACCGCAGAAACATTGACCGAAACCGCAAGCCCTTCAAGCGACTGCTGCGCATCACGGCAGGCGGTTTTCAGGACCCATTCGCTGATGGCGGCGATAAGCCCGGTTTCTTCTGCCAGGGTTATAAACTGGTCCGGCATTAATAAGCCGAGTTGCGGATGCTGCCAGCGGATCAGCGCCTCTGCGGCGACAATTTGCGACGTATTCAGGCAGTAGCGCGGCTGATAAACCAGGCAGAAATGCTGCAATTTAATAGCGTCGCGCAGGCTGTTCTCCATTTCACGACGCTGCACCATTTGCTGGGCCATTTCGGGCGTATAGAACAGCCATTTGTTACGGCCAGAGTTTTTTGCCTTGTACAGCGCCATGTCGGAATAGCGCAGCAGATCTCCGGCGTCCACCGCATCGTGGGGCGCCAGCGCAACGCCCAGACTGGCGCCAATAAATATCTCATGGCCGTTAATCGTGAACGGGAGCAGCAGTTCGGTGATGATTTTCTTGCATAAGCTTTCAAGGTACTGACGATCGGCGATGTCCGGGATAATTAAGATAAATTCGTCGCCTCCCTGACGCGCCACCAGATCGTTATCCCGGATACAGTGGCGCAGCCTCGCCGAAACTTCATGCAGCACCTTATCCCCTACGCCGTGACCAAACAGATCGTTAACCGGCTTAAACTTATCCAGGTCGAGGCTTAACATCGCCAGCGGATGCGCCTGGGTGGGCAGCGCCTGCAGCTTGCCCTCCAGAAACTCGCGCATCCGCACCCGGTTTGGCAGGCCGGTAAGCTCATCGTGCCTTGAGAGATACTGCACGCGCTGCTGCGCTTCAACCTCAAGGGTGACATCCGTCGCGGTACCGCGATAACCCGTAATTCCTTCTGAGGTGATAACCGGTTTGATGGCGATATGACAGTAGCGCTGATGGCCCATAGCAGAGCGATACCTGCAATGAAGCAGGCGGCGGTGTCCTGTCTGGCCGGGCTGGGTTATCCACTCCGCCAGCGAAAGATTATCGGCCTCCATAAAGGCGGTAACGGGTTGTCCAAGCCATGATGAAATGCTGTGTCCGCTAATGCCGGGAAACCTGTCTGACAGCCAGGTAAAGCGCAGCTCGCTGTCTGTTTCCCATATCCAGTCCGTTGTGGCTTCGGCAACGTCCCGAAAGCGGCGTTCGCTGGCGGTTAACGCCTGCCGGCTCTGGGCGAGCAAATAGCTATTCTCATCGTACATGCGGGCTTTTTTGAGCAGATTACGACTCTGCATCCAGGCGAGCGTGCTACAGCCGGTAGCCAGCAGGATCAGCAGAGGCAGAATATAGTGAATTAACTGGCGGCCCGGCTCCTCGCTTTTCCATTCAAGCGTAAGCAGTTGACCGTTTACAGGCAACGTCAGCGTACCGCGCTTGCCTTCCAGATGCGGTGCATTTTTATCCTGCACCCGGGCTTCATGGATGCCATATTCTTCACCCATTCGCGCAAGTTTTTTATCATCCAGCACATCGACAAAGACCAGCGCGGAAGGCGAGCCGGGAACGAGAGGGACATGTTCATCGTCCCCGTTGGTGATTTTTGCCATTGCGACCAGCGCAGGGTGCCCCGCAAGAAGCACCATCGTATAGGCAAGCGGTAAAGCATCGGGCCTGTTCATCGACTGCAACAGCGTGGGCACAGGATTAGCGCCCAGCCATGCCGTAAGGCTGCGGGATGAAAGCTGACCTTTGATGACGCTGTAGCGGGTTTGCTCTGCGCCATCCAGAACGAAAATGCCTTCGTATTCAAAATCGCGATAAAGCGAACTACCCATGTTTTGCCGGGTGTAGGCCCATTCAGGATCGACGGTAGCGTGCAGATGTGCGTAAGCTTCGCCCCACCAGGCGTAATCTTTGATGTGGTTAGAAAGGGTATCGACACGATTATGCAGGGCTTTTTGCAGCAGCTTGCCGCTGCGCTCGTCGGCATCCTGATTAATGTTGTGGGCGATGGAAAGCAGAGAAAAAATAGCCACCACAAATAACATAGCCAGCAGCGATACCATCAGCAGAAGCGCACGTTTGATAAAGGAGGCGGTGGTGCGATAGTCAGCGTCCGGACTCGTGATGTTATCTTCAATAGAATGTTTTTTCATGCCTGTTTACTCAGAGTATCCGTCTATAAGACTGGCTTGTTATCAAGTTTATTATCGACCCGATTTGCCGGGTCTTTATTAAGGGTGGGTAACTGAAGATAGTTTATGACAAAAGAAAGGAGCCGCTTAGCGAGGAATATATGCTTCATTCCGCCAGTGAGTGTGATGACTGGCGCATTCTTAACGGCTAAATCGGGCGAACGTAAGGCATGCAATTTGTGCGGGTTTCCCTTTCTGGTGGAGTAAAAATAAGCAACTGAGCGCACAAGCGGTTGACGCTTAAAGTCGTTTTTCTTAACCTCTTATGCCGTAGTCACGTTCGTGGCTACATCCTGAAAGCCGATATAGCTCAGTTGGTAGAGCAGCGCATTCGTAATGCGAAGGTCGTAGGTTCGACTCCTATTATCGGCACCATCTCAACTTCCTCAAACGTCCGTATTAGTCCATAACATCTCTGATTTATAACGTTTTTTATTCTTTTAATTCCATAGTAGTCCGTAACCATCCAGTAGAATCCGGTACTGAATGTGTATAGGATTGTGTATATGTTCCTGTTCGGTCTGGATTCCTATACACATGCCTTTAAACGATATGCAGATTCGCCGCGCTAAGCCTGAAGCTAAAGCCTATACACTTGGAGATGGGCAAGGGCTGTCATTGCTTATAGAACCTAATGGAAGCAAGAGCTGGCGGTTCCGTTATCGTTTTGCCGGTAAACCAAAAATGATCTCGCTGGGTGTGTATCCGACGATCACACTTGCAGATGCCCGTTCCCGTCGTGACGATGCCCGAAAACTGGTCGCCGAAGGAAAGAATCCGAGTGAGGTTCGAAAAGAGCAGAAGATTGCTTTGCAAACCGAGTCTGAAAGCGCGTTCGAAAAGATAGCGACAGAGTGGCATCAAATGAAGTCTGCCAAATGGTCGGAAGGATATGCTTCTGACATCATGGAAGCGTTTCAGAACGATATTTTTCCTTACGTGGGTACGAGACCAGTAGGCGAAATCAAACCGCTAGAACTGCTTAATGTGCTGCGTAAAATCGAAAAGCGAGGTGCATTAGAAAAAATGCGCAAAGTTCGGCAGCGATGCTCAGAAGTTTTCCGCTATGCCATTGCTACTGGAAGGGCTGAGTTCAATCCTGCTGCGGATCTTTCAAGCGCCCTCGATGTACATCAATCAAATCACTTCCCGTTCCTGAAAGCTGATGAGGTACCTGATTTTCTGTGTGCTTTAGACTGTTACACAGGGAGTCGGCTTGTCCAGATTGCTACGAAATTACTAATGATTACGGGTGTAAGAACCATCGAATTACGTGCTGCATTATGGTCAGAATTTGATCTTGATAACGCTATTTGGGAAATTCCTGCAGAAAGGATGAAAATGCGCAGGTCACATCTTGTACCTTTGTCGACTCAAGCGTTAGATTTACTCAATGAACTTAAGATCATGACAGGGAACTATCGTTATGTTTTTCCGGGGCGGAATGATCCGAACAAACCTATGAGTGAAGCGAGTATAAATCAAGTTATTAAGCGGATTGGATATGGAGGGAAAGTAACTGGTCATGGATTCAGGCATATGATGTCAACTATTCTTCATGAAAACAATTATGACTCTAAATGGATAGAACTTCAGCTAGCGCATGTTGATAAAAATTCTATTAGAGGAACATATAATCATGCTCAGTATATTTCTCAGCGTCGTACAATGTTAGATTTTTACTCGTCGTTTATTTTAAGGAATAATAATGCATATTGAGACGGTTTCTCTTAAAGGATTCAGAAACTATTCTGACGCTACTGTAAATTTTGAACCTTCCACATTAATTATAGGTGCAAATGATGTTGGGAAAACAAATCTAGTTTACGCGGTAAGAATGTTGCTTGATAAAAGTATTTCTGAATTAGATTTAGAGCCAAAATCTAATGATTTTCATGTAAACCTCAAGGGTGATACTGTTGATGAATTGCAAGTAATAATAAAATTTAAAAATGTCGATAAAGATGCTGTCGTATCAAAGCTAAACGGGTATGTTAGTGATGGGAAAAATACATATATAAAATATGTGGCTTATCGAAATGATTTATCATATAAGATCTTTATTGGGCATGATGAAGATAATTATGATGAAATAACGTCTAGATTCTATCTGAAGTATCTTAGTATGAGATATATTAAATCACAAAGAGATTTGGATAAATATATTAGCATAGAAAAGAGGCATCTTCTAAGACTTGCTCAAGAAAATAGAGAACAACCGCAAGTTGATATTGATCAGCAATCCCTTAGAGATTTAAATACTCTATTGGAAAATGTTAACTCTAAAGTTAAGGAAATAAGCTATGTCAAACAGGCAACAGCTGAATTGAATTCAGAGTTAAAAAAACTATCATACAACTATGAACGTTTAAATATCGAATTGGATTCAGGCGCAATAGGTGTTGATCAGTTCATTGAAAAGTTAGAGTTAAGTTCAAACTCAAACGGACATAAACTCCTTCTTGGAGGCGATGGATTGAATAATCAGATATTATTAGCTCTCTGGAAGTCAAAAAGTGTCAGGGAACATGACGAAAATAGTGAGGTGGTAATATATTGCATTGAGGAGCCGGAGGCGCACTTATACCCTCATCAACAACGTAAACTATCCGAGTATCTTACAAGTAAATTACCTGGACAATCAATTGTAACAACACATTCCCCTCAAATAGCAGTAAATTATCAGCCTGATTCAATTATAAAAATATACTCTCGAAATGGAGCCTCTTTTGCAGCAAGTAATGGATGTTCAAAATGTGTGAGCCAGGCTTGGGATAAAATGGGTTATCGCATAAGCATCATTCCTGCGGAAGCATTCTTTGCCGATGTGGTTTTTTTAGTTGAAGGTCCCTCCGAGCTGATTTTCTATAACGAACTGGCAAAAGCTTTAGGGTATAATTTAGACTTCTATAATATAAGTATTTTATCAGTTGATGGAGTACAATTTGAGGTTTATAAAAACATATTAAAATCTTTTAATATAAAATATGTTGTTAGGACAGATAATGATGCTGGAAAGGTCCCTCATAAAGATGAATATCAATATTCAGGGATCAATAGAGGCCGCCATTTATGCGGACTTCCACCGTTAAAGAATGAATTAGCAAAAATAGAACAATCTCAATTAAACACTCAGTGGATTGCGCAGTCACCAATTTTAAATGCTAATGCAGTTTTTCTATCATTTACGGATCTTGAGGGAGATTTGTGTCAGGAGTTTTCAGCGCATGTTCTTGAATATAGCGGTAAAAAAAATATAAATGAAGCTGCTAATTATTTGAGAGATAAAAAGGCAACACGCATGCGTGAATTGATAGCCCTTAAGAGGGAAAATCTAACTGAACTTGCAACTGGAGATCTCGTTCGGCCATTGCATATGGCTATCTCTTTGGCTAAAGGGGAAATCTAATGATCCAATTCACAGAGGAACAGCAAAATGCCATAGATTTTCCTAGCAATATGGTTTTAACCGCGTGCCCTGGCAGTGGAAAAACTACTGTAGTAATTGAAAAAATAGCAATAGATTTGAGGGGGATGAAAAACTTTCAAGGAGTTATTGCAATATCTCATACTAATAAAGCTAGTGACGAATTATTAAAAAGATCAAAAAAATTTATAGTAGATGTGAAATCTAGTTTCTTTGGAACGATTGATAAATTCTTTTTGCGTGAAATTGTTCTAAATTTTATGAGTCATTTTGCATGTAGGCCTAAATCATTAAAAATCATTAAATTTAATGAGTTATTACCTGAGCAACAAACAAGAATGTTATTTTTGTTATCTGATGGGTATGTTATTTTAAAAGAGGATGTGAATGCGCTAAATGAAGTCTACACCCTTTATTCTCATGGGGTATTTGTACTTGAGTTGGCTCCACTAGTGTCTCTTTTTATTCTTACGTATTCACCTGCTTGCCAAAGATATATCAAGGCGAAATACAAATCTATATACATAGACGAGTATCAAGATTCAGGTTTTATACAGCATGAGATTTTTAAACTGCTTTCGATGTTTGGTATTAAAGCAGTTGCAGTAGGCGATGCTGATCAATCTATTCATGAATACGCCAAGAAAAACTCAAAATATTTGATCGAGCTCAAAAATGGCGATAATGAATTTGAACCGTTTGAATTAACAATAAACCATCGTTGCCATTATTCTATTGTTAATTATGCTTCAAGGTTGATAAGGCCTGAATGTACTCTGATTGCAGGTGATGATATACAAGTCTATCGAGCTTGTATTCCAGGGTATTTTGAAGAAATTGCCTCATGGATTGATAGTGGATTAGAGTCAATAAAAAATTCCTTTAAAATAAAACATAACAATCAAATTGCTATCCTTACGGTAAGCAATAAAAGTGTTTCATATATATCCTCCTGTCTTAAAGTTCAAAATAGAGCTTATGTGGATGATAAATTATCAAAACTAGGCACTGATAGTTCTAGGGTGATTATAGATTTATTACACTATAGGTATAATAATAATCACACAGCACAAGATATTATAGATAATTATTCTGAAGCTGGTATTACAAAACAACAGATTAAAGTATTGAGACGTGAAATTAATCTCGTCAGAAAGATTGATGATAATAGCCTCATAGCTTCTATTCGTGGAGTCTTAACTCTTTTAGGTGATTATAATCTTGAGTCAATACACGTAGATGGAATTAATGAGGTGCTTCAGGTTGATGCAGTAAGGAATAATTACTTGCCGATTAATCAAAACGAAGTGCAGATTATGAATATTCATAAGTCTAAAGGATTAGAGTTTGATTGCGTATATCATTTAGATCTTTACGACCATATTTTACCTAAAAGAGAATATCCAGTTGGCAGTAGGGATGTTATTTATAAAAATGAAAAGCAATGTCTGAATTTACATTATGTTGCATTAACAAGAGCCAAAAAATTTGTTGTATTAGTAACATCAACAGAGCGCATTGGCTCGAAGGGCTACAGAATCCCAGCATTACCATCTCAGTTTTTTAATCGCGCAGGTTTGGAAAATTTGTTTAAAAAATTATAAGTGCACTGTACTTTGCGCGCAATGCTCTCCCCGCCACGCCTGCCCGCTTAAGAGGTCACTTATAATGCAGGTGCATGAACCGGCTCAGGCAGCGCCGGTACTGGCATGGTGGGGAAAATAAAATACGGGGTTTTGCATGCAAAACCATGCACCTTATGGATGCATGGCTTTTTTCAGGAAAAATAGCGGAATTTTCGGGGATTTTTTCGCGTGCTACCGTGTGGCCAGTTCTGCACGTCGGCGGGTGTAAATCAGGTTCTGTGCCGGGGTGAATTTTTCGCGATTATCATCCCGCGAAGCCGCATCAGGCCTGAATCCGATGGCCGTTAAAATATCGCTGTCCTGCACGGAATAATTAATTTTTTCACCTGCGGCCAGCCACACCGACAGGGCTTCACGCAGATAATCAACCGAGTGCTGCATGGCGCTCTGTTTTACTGCGGGAAGCTGTTCGTTATACCCCATAAGTTCAGGCGCCAGCGTGGCGGCCAGCTCCGCGCCGTGCTGCTGCATAAAGTCATGGAGCCGGTTGCGGATGCTGATGTGCTGCACCAGTGTACCAATATCGAATGCTCGGCCACTTTCCGCACCATCGAGTCTGTTGACGGTGTGATACGTGCCGCACCGGAGAAACCCGACCCCGCGCCGGTGACGCCACCGCCGTCGCGTAAAGTACAGGGCTGCTACAGCTCGCCGTTCCGGCATTAATCAGGAGAGAGACACGTGACCACTGTGACAATACAGCAGGCTTTTGAGGCCTGTCAGACGAACAAAAATACCTGGCTGAAACGTAAAACCGAACTGGCCGACCTTGAACGGGAATACCGTGAACAACTTCTTGCCGGTGACGAGCAGAGCCCGCGCAGAATGCAGGATTTGCGCGACAATATCGACGTGAAAAAATGGGAGATTAATCAGGCCGCCGGTCGCTATATCCGCTCACATGAGGAGGTGATAACGTTGTTTGACGTTTTCCGACAGATACCGGCTGGTTCGGACGTGCGCGGTCTTTTTGCAGAACGGGCAGTGAAACATAATTCAGCCCTCCGCCTGTTCAGGGTTTTTGGCTGCCAGTTCAGCGGCAAGCTTCATCCGTTTCAGCCCGCACAGTAAATCGCACTGGCTGCGCACGCTGTGCGACGTGGATTTTACCCCGCCGGTGGAGGGGGAAACGCTGGAAACCCACGCGCCGAATTTCTGGCGCTGGCTCGACCGTGCGGCCGGTAAAAATCCACAAAAACGCGACGTGATTCTGGCCGCGCTGTTTATGGTACTGGCGAACCGTTACGACTGGCAGCTCTTTCTCGAAGTGACCGGTCCCGGCGGGAGTGGCAAAAGTATTCTCGCTGAAATCGCGACCCTGCTCGCCGGGGAAGATAACGCCACGTCAGCCGATATCGACACACTGGAAGACCCGCGCAAGCGTGCCTCCCTGATTGGCTTTTCGCTTATCCGACTGCCTGACCAGGAAAAATGGAGTGGTGACGGCGCAGGGCTTAAGGCCATCACCGGCGGCGATGCGGTCTCAGTTGACCCGAAATACCAGAACCCGTACTCAACACATATTCCGGCGGTGATTCTGGCCGTGAACAACAACCCGATGCGCTTCACCGACCGCAGCGGCGGGGTGTCACGTCGCCGGGTGATTATTCACTTCCCGGAGCAGGTTGCGCCGGAGGAACGCGACCCGCAGCTCAGGGATAAAATCGCCCGCGAGCTGGCCGTGATTGTGCGCCAGCTTATGCAGAAATTCAGCGACCCGATGACTGCACGCGCACTGCTCCAGTCGCAGCAGAACTCCGACGAGGCACTCAGCATCAAGCGCGATGCTGACCCGACGTTTGATTTTTGCGGCTATCTGGAAATGCTGCCGCAGACCAGCGGGATGTTTATGGGCAATGCCAGCATTGTCCCGCGTAATTACCGTAAATATCTGTATCACGCGTATCTGGCCTATATGGAGGCTAACGGATACAGGAACGTGCTCAGCCTGAAAATGTTCGGGCTGGGGCTGCCGATGATGCTCAAAGAGTACGGCCTGAATTATGAGAAGCGGCACACTAAGCAGGGGATACAAACCAATCTGTCGCTGAAAGAGGAAAGCTACGGCGACTGGCTGCCGAAGTGCGACGACCCCGCCGCGGCATAACCAACCTAAGACCGGCAATAGTCGGTCTGTTACTTTAATTGCTGACATAATGATTTACGAGATGTGTATAATGGTCGAATATTTCATCTATTTTTCGAGAGGTAGAAAATGGATTACTTTCAGACCGGTGGGCTATTAATAAATATATTAACAATGTTAGTTGCCGTTGGCTCATCATGTATTAGTTACCTTGTTTACAAAGAAAGCACCTACCCGGACGTCATTGTTTACCTTGAACAAAATAATGAAGTTAAAACTGTTTTAAATATTGTAATTAAGAATATAGGTAAAAGTGCTGCAAAGGATGTAACCTTCAGTTTTAATGAAAATATCTTCAAGCATTCACTTTCTAATTGTGAGTATGGTGCGTTAACGGGTGGTGCATTGGTTTCAGGCATACCGTTCCTTGCACCAGGTTCATGCAGGATATTGAGGCTTGGAAATTTCGATGATTCTAAGAAGATTTTAGGTGACCAAAAAATTAGAGTAACTACAACTTTCCGTAAAGCTAATAGCAAGAACCCTTTCGCAAGAAATATTACTAATGAAAGTTATATTGAATTGTTATCACTGGCTAGGGTGGATGCCTCAGATAATAGTAATGAGAAAAAGATTGCTGAAAATCTAGCCAAAATTGAGAAAGCTTTGCTTAAGATAAAAACATAACACTAACTCATCTGCGTCAGAATAGTCTTTCTTACCTGCATTTATATTTTTCTGCCATGAAGGGTGAACAATCCACTGTTCACCCTTCACCGTATATTCACCCTGTATCACTATGAAATTATTGATAAAAAACTAGAGGTGAACAGAGTGAACAGTAAAACCTGAAAAAACTTTTTATCCTCCCCCCGCTCATCGCCTGACCGGGCACATCCAGAACGAGAAAAAATCACAATGGTGAAGAGTCGACTGTTTACTATTCACCAACTCATCACCACCTAACCATATGATATAAAATGAGAAATAATCGAGGTGAACAGTGTGAACAGTTAAGTGTAAAAAAACTTTTTCTTACCCAGAATCAGGTTCAAAAAATGAACGCTATCGCCGATGTGTATAGGGATGTGTATAGTTTTATTTATCGAATTTAAGTTCTCAATATAAATCAGTACGTTATGTTGAGTTATTGGTTCCTGTTATCGCACCATTTCAAACTCCTTCCGGGTTAACAAAAGCCTGTAAGCTGTCCGAGGGCGCAAGGTTGTATCCTGAGATTGTTCCTGCTGGTTCCAGATACTGGTCTGGCGTATGGAATATCGTTTCAATGGAAAAGATATGCGAGTGGCTTTTGGCGCCTGCGCGCTTTGAATAGTCACAGGGATGACTAACGTCACAGGGCTATCTCAAATAACCCACATTCTTATTTAACTACGCGGTTCTTTTGCCGTTTTCGATGTACACGTAAAGCCTCGACCGCCAGCGAAAATGCCGGAGATGGTTGCGGTAATACAGGTTATAGCCGAGATATGGCTGATACCGGGGCTCCATCACGCGAAACAGGTGGCTTTTGTTGATGTGTGAACCAAATTCTTGCTGGGACAAAAAGGCGATGCCAGCCTGGCCAGTGCCGCATTGACGATATGTTCGACGGCCGCCATCCTTTTGACACGTTGCTGAGTTCTTCGGCCAGATTAGGCAAACTGGCTTTGTGTTTAATGACGGGATTGTTAGTATAAGGCATAAAGAGTTACGTCATGTTTTGTATAAGGATTCGATACCCACATCAAATCGGTAACTCTCTATCTTTCAATAGTATATGTCAGATAGCGTCGCGACTAATCTACTATAGTTCAATCGAATGAGGCTTGGAATACGATGGATCTTAACCAGCTCAAAACGTTTGTTACCGTTGCAGAAACTGCTAGTCTTACTCGTGCGGCTAGCCTTCTTTTTCTTAGCCAGCCAGCAGTGAGTGCTCATATCAAACTGCTCGAAACTGAATTCAATGTAAAACTTTTCAGACGTACCGCCCGGGGCATGGAACTCACCGCTGCGGGTCTCGTAATGAGAGATGAAGCACGTCTTGCGCTTGAAGCTGCAAATAATTTTGTGAACAAAGCCCGCGCATTTCATATTACAGGCACTTGTTCATTAGGCACTATTTCTATGCCTGTGATCCTTAATCTGCCATCTGTTCTCGCACAACTTCGTCAACGTTACGAGAATGTCAGCCTGACAATCAGACAGAATATTTCTGGCTATATCACCGAGGGAATTCTGCGAGGGGAACTGGACGCCGGTTTTGTTATCGGAGAAGTGAATGAGCCCCGGCTGGGCGTTCTTCCTGTTTCTCCTGTTACCTTGTGTATTGTGGGGCCGTGGACCTGGAAAACTCGGCTTGAACAAGCTGGATGGGAGCAGCTCCAGATGCTTCCGTGGATAGCTACCCCGGAAAAGTGCTCTTTTAATGCTATAACTCAGGCTTTCTTTGAAAAACATAACATGAAGGTAGAAGCCGCTATTGTAGCCGATCAGGAAAAAATGCTGTCTGAATTGGTAGCAATGGAAGTGGGGATAACCCTAATGAGAGAAGATATTGCGCTGGTGCTACAGGATAATGAGGAAGTTTATATCTGGCCGAAAGAAAAAATAGTAAGCCAGCTTTGTTTTCTGTGGGACCGGGAAAAGGAAGACTTCCCCGTTGTATCGGCATTGATCGAAACGGTAAAAGATATCTGGCAAATACCCGACTAGTGCATAGCTGAGCCCTCGCCTTGTAAGGAGAGGGCTAAATTAGATTTCTTAGTTATGACTGGTAGACGTTTTCAGGCTACCAGTAGCAGCTCCCGTAATTGGCTTAGTTAATTTCCGCTGATTTAAATTATTTAGCACAAGTGCCGTCGCCGTGATCGCCGCACCTGCGATCTGAATATTTGTCGGTACTACTCCATTCAGGGCGGAGACAATAAAAGCAGTTACCGGTACAACATCCATAAAGAGTACGCCGTTGGTTGGCGTGATGATACGGTTACCAACGTTCCAACACAGTACGGCCATCAGACCTGCAACCAGCGCCATGTAAAGTAAATGGGGAATTACTGCTATCACCGAAGCAATATCTGGTACGGGAATAGTCTTTGTACCCATCAGAAATACGTCAATTGTGGCTACGCTGACCATTCCCAGCAACGTCGTCAGCGTCGTATAGCGCAGCGCACTCCAGGTCGCGAAATAGCTGCTGCCAATCGTATACAGAACCCAGCACAAAGCTCCGGCAATGAGCAGCAGGTTTGCTGTCAGACTGACAGGTGAATTCAGCACGGCTGAAAAGTTACCATTGGTAATGACCAACACGACACCGCTGAAGGACAACAGGATAAAGGCGAAAGTACTGACGCGCGGACGTACTTTTTTCAGCGCCCAAACTGTCAAAAGTCCTAACATTGGCATGGTTGCCATCATGATAGATGCAGTGAGAGCCCCTCCGGGACCTGCCAGATGTTGTCCCAGGAATACAAGGAAACCAAAGCCGGCAAAGCCCAGCGTACCAAACAACCAGGCCAGTCCCCAACGCTCTCCCCGCAGGCTGAATGCACTGCTTCCCTCGCGCAACAGCAGCAGTACCGCAAAGGCAATGCCGGCAATACCATAACGGATAGTGGTAAAATTAAACGGATCGAGATAAGTCAGGGCATCCGTCATGACCGGGAACATAATTCCCCAGGATACCGTAGCCAGCAAACAACAGACTAAACCTTTTAGATATGAATTCATAATATTACCTTGTCTTTAATTACCGGGATATTCGTAAACGTTGTAGCGTTATATTTCCACATGGTTATGCGTATAACTAGTCGTCATTTTTTATTACGCTATCAGAAATTTTGATACTGATTTTTTATGCGGCATCTAAAGTACGTATGATCTCGTTGAGGCGTACTTTTCCGCTTGGACTATAGGGTATTTTCTCTACTGCCTGGGCCGTGAAGTTAATTATTCCAGCTTGAGTTGCCTGCGCTTTTATTTTTCCGGCGAGAAGTTGAGATATATCTTTGTCAGTTTGACTAGTGCTAAAAATACATTTTATATGAATCTCCCCCTGTAAATTGATGGAAGTGAGGGCAACATCTTTGATACAGGGTAGCGATCGTATATTCTCCTCAATATGATAAATGTCATGGTTGCTGCGCACTTCACCATTACGGTTCATCAGAAATAGTCTCCCGGCGTCGTCAAGATAACCATAATCAGCCATCAGGAAATAACGTTCTCCGCCGATCTCAATGAAAGGTTTACTGCCGTCAGCGTATTCATCCATGAGCATATAGCTGGATATGGCTACTCTTCCTTTATCACCGGTTTTAAGCGGAATATTATCTTCAGCAACGATAATGATAGTATTACCTTCAAAAGCCCTGCCTACACTCCCTGGGTAAGTAAGCATATCTGCGCTTTCTGACAGGACATTCACACCAGTTTCGGTACATCCATAGTATTCGTTAAAAATATTTCCCAAAGCAGCACTGGCAGCTAGTTTACTTTTTATCGGGAAATAGCTGCCGCCGACCAGAACCCAGCGTAAATGATGATGGATCGTCTTCCTGTTGGCTATATTTGTTAGTCGATGTACCAGATTTGGTGTCATTACCGTTGCTGTTACAGTATTGATGGCTAGCATCTGAACGAGAGCTGATTCGTCATCCTGATCAATAAGGTATAAGGGGGCTCCCAGCCCCATGAACATCCGCGCCCAACCATTCCCGGCAGCATGATAGAGGGGCAGGATAAGCAGGAAGCCATCGCGATGGGTAAAGCCAAAGCGCTCGGTAAACCAGGCAAAGCGACGCGTATCAAAAGAACGATAACGCAATGCGATTTTAGGTACAGAGCTGGTTCCGGAGGTCAGGGAAACAGCGCGAAGTGATACGGGTGGAGAGGAAGAAACTATGTTTTCTAGCTCAGGATGATGAAGCTCACCGATGCTGTTGATAATCGAATCTGTAGGAGTATCCACTGCCAACATGGTTATTCCATTAACATTCAAGAGGTTGAGTTGATCTGCAGTATAAAGGTTGAAGGATACTAACAGCATACCAGGGTTAATTTGTTTAAGCAGAGTGCTTAGCGTCTTAACCGGTAGCGAATAGTCCAGTCCGTTGGCTGGTATTCCCAGGGTTGTAAAAGCAGCCAGCCAACAGATAAGCTCGGCGTTGTTTTTTGATAAATAGCAGACAGAGCGCAACTGCTCTTGATTAAATGCACGGTGTAGAAAAACCACCCGGGACTCAGTGATGCGGATAATATCATTCCATGAATATTGACCGTTATTATCAGTGATACAGATTTCATCGCCCCGTAAATGGGCAATCTCAGTAAGTCTGCTGAGAGTAATCATTTTTTATTCCTTTATTTATTTAATAATATGTGTATCAGGCTGCGATAATCAGAAAACCATTTTTTATATATTCCTGTATTTTGCTTTTTATTTTCCTGTCAATGGGTTCCCCTGGAAAAACAAGAGGGACCCCGGGAGGATAAGGGATAATAAATTTATCAGAAATCTCATGTTCTGATTCAGAGTCTATAACTAATTTTTCACTTATATCCGTTAGTGAGGAAAGAAGGTGCGTAACGGCTTCATTATTTATTCCGATGTGGAAATTTAAAATCAGGGAGTCATTAATAAATCGTTTTATATAAATATTTTCCTCGCAAAGGAGGTTTTTGATTTCCGTAGCTTTACCCAAGCCAACGACATTAATCATGACTTTTGTCGGGTCGTAGTGAATATGCCAGTACGATTTGAAAATTTCCCGGTAGATTGCTTTTTCACCTAAACCTTTAATACCAGAAACACCACTGATAAATTTGTTAACAAGCACCCTTGAATGTGCTGCAAGCGCTTTTCCGTGCATAGACATTGTCGCTTGTGCTGCGTCCAGAGAGGCCAGAATAGGATAACTGGGAGAGGTTGTATGGATTCTGTACCTGGCTGTCTCGATTTTATCAGGCAGCTCCTTTTTGCCACGGCAATGAATAATTGAGGCCTGCCGTGAGCAGAAAAGAGATTTATGGGCTGAATGAGTACAGATTATTTCCAGATCGGGATAATCATTGAGCAACGATCCGACATTCAACGCTGTCAGCGGACGCGTATCATCACTGAAGTAATTCAGGCTGCCCCATGCCTCATCAATAAAAAACTTACGGGTCTGCACGCCCGCCGCAAGAAGGCGACCCAGCACCTGAGGAATATCGTAAATGATTCCCTCGTAGGACTGGGCTGTAAGGATAACTACATCGCAACCTTTACCATTCTGTTGCATTGATAATAATGTATTTTCAAGATGCTCGTATGACCAGGCGCTTATCTCTCCTTCTGCAGTCTGCAAATCGGGATAAAGATATTCAACCTCCGCCCCAATTGATTGCGTATGAAAATGCACTGACTGATGGCAATTTCGGTCAATCAGGATATGCTGTCCTTTCACATATAATGCAGAGATAGCTATCTGATTGGCTGTGCTTGTACCGCCTGTAATATAGAATGAAGCATCAGAATTATAGAGGCGTGCTGTCATTTTTTGCGATTCAGATATTAATCCTTTTGAGAAAAAGAAATTGTCAAACAAATCGCCAGTTGCAGAGCCTTCAAAACCGCCGAAATTTGCCTCGTGGATATCATTTACAATATCGCTTTTCCCGTAGCTTGAAACCGGAAGTGCATGAAATGAATATATATTCTTCTGAATAAGTTTTCTCAGGCCTGTAAGAATAGGAGTTTTCTCTGTCATCTTGATACTCATTATTATTCCTTTGTTATCTCTTTGTGTATGAGGGCCGGATAAATATGCCTACGAAATGTAGAAATGAGAATTTTTATTTTCTGATTAAGATATCAATAAATGTGATAACCCTTCGCATTGAATAGAACTAACGGCTCCTGTTGCAAGAACGAAAAGGTCTGGATATTACTCTATGGAGTAAAAATAAATATCAAATAATATAAACCAGCACCTCCACATACTTTGATGGATGCAGTCTGGTTTTTTAATTTTTCATCTGGCGTTATTCTTTTCAGGACTGATGACAAGCAATGCCATATATTTCTCGTCAATGTCGGGAATGAAATAGCACTTCGTTTTTTGCTAAATAATGCAAATGATGCCCTTTATTTTAAAAGGGATAGCCGAAGGGTTACAGCATGATTATTGTCAGCTTAGTCGTACCAGAAAGCGCTGTTGAGCATACGATCGGCAGAAAACGAAGGCGCGAAGTTCCGGCTCAGCGTGCTGAAGGAACTAAAAAGCGCACCGGAAAAATCTGAACGGTGTGATCCGAAAGGCGATAAAAAATATAAGGTGTACCGTCTAACGACTCAGTACGGAAAGTTATTTATCTGCCGATTAAGGATGCAGCAAAAAAGAAGTATGCCGATCCCGAACCGGCGGCAGGCTACCCAATAATCTACAGCGACCTCAGAAAACTGATAACCGCTTCACGATCCGCTCTGCTGAGGTTCTCAAAATGAGTTCGGGCATCCTCAGCTTCGCCATCGTGCCACAAAATGGCTTCCAGCGGACCTCTTGCCCGGCCATCGTGCAGCAACGTCGTATGCTCGTTGATTTTTTCCAGTAATCCTGTCCCCCACAAAGGCGGAGTACGCCACTGGCGACCGCTGGCTATGCCATCAGGTCGTCCATCGGCCAGACCTTCCCCCATATCATGTACCAGCAGATCGGTATAAGGATGAATTAGCTGCCCTGCCAGGGCGGGGAGTGCCGGAAAATCACCGGTCGTTAACGAAGAACGATGGCAGCTTGAGCAGCCAATTTCAGTAAATAATTTCTCGCCGTGTTTCACTGCCAGTGCATCTACATCACGCCGCGCAGGCACCGCCAGCATATAGTGATACAGCGCCATTTGATCCAGTGTTTCATTATTCAGCTCAGGGTGAGTATCGGCTTTCTGGGCAATGCAGGCTGTCTGGGCTGGCGGGCAGTTAGGTTTCGGGAACAGCGGCGTAGTAATGCCCATATCTCCCAGTAGTGCAGCGGCAATCTGCTGGCGTACGGTCGGTTGATTAGCCTTCCAGCCGAATCGCCCCAGGACACTGCTCTGCTTTGCCACATCCCATACGCGATTTGCTGTCCCTGCGACGCCGCGTCCCTCCCGACGTTGTTCATCCGCTATAGCCTGGATATCCTTCTCGGGCACCGCTTCCAGCAGGCCAAGCCCATACATCACGCTGGCGACGCGAAGCGACGACATGGCTGAATTATCCAGCGGCCCGTGGGCAAGCTTGTGGAAGGTAACTTTCGGCTGGCGAAGCGCAACAATTTCACCATCCGGTAATGTTTTGTTCAGGCTAACCCATTCAATACGGGCTTCGCCTTCGCCCGGCACGCCGGGGACACCGAACTCATTTAACTGATCGCCATAAGCAGGCTCATGTCTGGGGCCCCCGACGTTATCCAGGCCTGGCACGGAAAGGCGTACCAGCATACTGCGCATTGGTTCACCCTGCACTTCAGGAGGTTTCCCTCGCCCGTTATGAGGATGGCAGGAAATGCAGGAAGGGCGGTTATACGTTGGCCCAAGTCCTGCGACATCGGGAGTAAGGGAAGGCGAAACGACCCATGTCTGACGCACAAAACCACGTCCGGCAGTCACGGCACTTTGCTGTGAATCTGCAACCTTATCCCAGACGATTTCTTCATAAGAAGCGCGATCCTGACGTAACGTGGTGAATTCACCGCCAGCTTTTTCATCTGTAGCACAGGCCTGGGCTACGCTGCCACCAAGCGTGCACAGTAGCCAATAAGCTATTTTTTTCACCGCGTCACCTGCCTTTTATAGCGTTCCAGCAACCGATGAGCTTCATCCATGCGGGCTGTCAGGTCCGTAGCCCATTGTTTCTCTATTTGTATTCGTGCGGGCGAGGCTGATTTCTCTGCTTTCTCGGTAAAAGCAAAAGCATGGCGCAAGAAGACATCTTTCTGCTCCGAATCGCTCACCAGCGGTGTGGTAAGGAGTTGCCGGGCGCGTTTTACGTCGGGCTCAGCACCAAACCCTGCGCTTTCTGTTGCGTGTAACGTTTTCCATAGCGTGACTTGACGATCGTGAAAATGCACCAGCGCAATATCGAACAGAGCGGATACCAGCCCATGGCGCTCGCGCCCAAAACTGGCGTTATAGCCGAAACTGTCCTTTGTAAAAGGATTTACAGCCAGCTCAGGCCGCGCTTTGTAGAGTGCGGGGCGCACCGGAAGACGATGAATATCAGGATGCAAAAGTAATTTTTGCCCCTTTTCCGAGAGCGCAAAATCAACAAATTCACGGGCGGTTTTCGGGTGCGGCGCTTTGGCGAAAATAGCGATATGGGCCGGGTTATAAACCGTCCTTGAGGGATAAGAAAAACTGATTTTCCCGCTGCCGTCCGTTCCCGTTGAGATAGAGACAAAGAAATCCATCGTCATACGCGCGGCCATGTCACCTGTAGCCACAGGATCTTTACCGTCAGGAAGAGAGGTTCGATTAAAGACCACGTTACCGGCTATTTCTGAAAGTATCTCCCAGCCTTTTTCCCAACCGTAAGCTTGTAAAATGGCTTCATACAATACAGGAGCAAAACCTACGCTACCGGGAATGGGCATTTGCACTTTATTTGCATAGGGATTCGCTGCCAGGTCAGCCCACTCTTTAGGGGGCTGCAAACCCAGTGCTTTTACGGCGTCGGGATTATAAGCGATACCGTACCCAGCCAGCTCAAAAGCAGCATAGTAGTCATCAGGATCGGAAATCGGCATCCCGCCAATGTCACGCGGTAGCGCCTTATGGTCAAGATTAAGCCTGGCCAGGCGATTTTCCCGGCGCAGCATAGCGAAATTACCCGGTGCGGGTGACCAGTAGACGTCAATGCCTTCACCGCCGGTCTGGATAAAGTGATAATACGCATCTTCGCCATGACGCCACAGAATCTCTACCCGTTTCCCGGGATAGGCTTGTTCAAAAGCTGCCTGAAAGCGGGTGGAAACCTCCTCCGCGTAGCTGGTAAGCACCACAACCCGATCGTCACTTTCATTCGCTCGGGCAGGCTGAGAATAAATATTAAATATCAGTGAACAGGTAACGAGAAGCAATAATTTCCAACTGTCGATCCTACTTGCTTTATTATATTCCATAAATAACACTCACTTTTAACAAACAGTTCACAATCCTGATTGAATCCGGCTATTCAGCATTTATATATATTGCTGAAAGCATTTTTCGGCCGTCTCAACTTATGGAGCTCCAAGCTTTAAACGCATCGAAATATATTGTTTTATATAGCGATAGAAAACACTACAGATCCTTGATCTTAAACAAGGAATTAATGAAAAAGCAAAAAGTCCAGGGCAGTGGTATAGCCGGGTAAGCTTGGCATAATAGCGTTTCAGCGCCCGCCTACTAAGTAATGGTTATATTTATAAGCTGTTGACATCCCGAATGACACTCTTTACGCTCTCATCGTTATATATGTAAATATACACCGAATTTCTCTCAATGTTTCTCAAGAAAAAATAATTTTATGCCATATGGATGGCGGCTTTAAAAATATCTGGAGAGCTTATGAAATCTAATCTGGGAACCTTGCAAAAATATACTATATCCACCAGGCACCCGGCTATTTTAGGAATTTTCATCGCGTCGACGGCGGCTTTATATCCTTTAGCGACCGGCGCGCAGGAAAAAAATGGCAGGGTAATAGAAAAAGAGAGTACGGAGGAAAGGGAAGAAAGAGAGGCACAGGATAGCGCTAATTCCGTTTTCCAGCTGGGGACTATTACTGTCTACGGCCAGGCGCCTTCACCATCAGATGCGCTGGAGAGCCGGGTTGATTCTTCAACAATAACGCTGCTGGAAAAAAAGAATGTTGCCGAAGCATTGTCTATGACGCCGGGTGTTACCTTTGTTCCGGGAGCCGGTGGGCGTAATGAATCCTTCGCGCTGGTGCGGGGTTTTGGCAGCCTCGCCGTGCCTGTTTATATTGATGGCGTGCCCGCATACATTCCTTACGATGGCAACCTGGATTTATCACGTTTCACAACGGCAGATATTGCCAGTATTCACGTGGCTAAAGGCTACAGCTCGGTGCTTTATGGCCCTAATGCCATCGGCGGTGCGATTAATATTCTGTCCCGCAAGCCCGTAGCGCCTTTTGAGGGCGACGTGACTCTTGGTACGTTTACCGGTAAGGGTAAGGAAGCCAGCTTCAACCTTGGCGCACGTCAGGACAAGTGGTATACCCAGATAGGCGCTTCCCGGCTGGAACGTGATTATTACAAGATGGCCAAAAGCTACGAGAATACAAAGAAACGAAACTATCGCGTGGAAGACTGGAAAGTCAGCGCCAAACTTGGCTATACCCCTAATGATACCGACGAATATACTTTCGGCTATCAGCGCCAGGAAGCAGAAAAAGGCTACGACCCTCATGCGGATGGTTATTCCGGCACCTCATGGCGTTGGCCAAAGTGGAACAGAGAAACCTTTTACGCCGTCTCCAGCACCCGTATTGGTGAAGCTTCCTATATCAAGCCGCGCGTGTTTTATGACAAATTTGACAATAGCCTTCTTATTCCACGTTATAACGGAGATGCCAGTAAGTACGATGATTACTCATGGGGAGGAAGCCTTGAACTGGGCACTAATCTTATCACCGATAACAGCCTGAAAGGCGTGGCGCATTATAAGTTTGATAACCACCGCGAGATGATGAAACGTAAGGAATCGGGCCAGACATACAACGATTATACCTATGCAGACAGGAACCTGTCTTTTGGGCTGGAGGATACCTGGCACATCACTTCCCAGTGGGATTTACAGTTCGGGTTGTCCTACGATCGCCGCGAAACAAAAAAAGCGGAAACGGTGAAGGAAGCGCTGATAACCATGGATAGCTGGAACCCGCAAATCGGCGTGTTCTATAAACTGAACGAAGAGCATAATTTCCACGCCACCCTGGCGCGCAAGTCACGTATGCCTTCTATTAAGGAGCGCTTTTCAGTTCACATGGCCGACGATCGCGTCGCTATTCCTAATCCGGGTCTGAAGGCTGAACAGGCCATACATTACGAGGTGGGTTATCAGGGGCTTGTGCTTGACGCCACTCAACTGACGGCTAACGTTTTCTATAGCCGCATTGACGATAAAATAGAGTCGCAGATTTATAATAAAGGCGATTATCCGGACTACCCGGGACAGTCAGTCCGGCAGGCCATCAACGTTAAGGGCGTGGTGGAGCGTAAAGGCGTTGAGCTCGGCGTCAACAGCTATGTAAATGACCTGCTGTCAATCGGTGCGGCCTATACCTGGATCAATATCAGGGATCTGGAAGACTCCGGCAACCACCTGACCAACGTTCCTCGCCATTCAGGAAATCTGTACGCCGATATTCGTCCGCTATCCTGGCTCAGCGTTATCCCCTCTGTTGAAGCGAATTCTTCCCGCTATATTAATCAACAAGGAGACAAGCTGGCAGGCTTCGCGCTAACCAACCTTAAATTTAGCATTACCCCGCCTGGCCTGTCTGATATCAGCGTTAATATTGGCGTTAACAATCTGCTTAATGCTGACGCTCGATATCAAGACACGGTATATCCGGCAGATGGCCGCAGCTATTACGGCAATGTGCGTATCACCTTCTAAGATAATGAGGCGGCTTTCCCGATAAATATGGCCGCCATATTTCAACAGTGAAGTTTGACGACCCTCATCAAAAAGAAGAGAAGTGCTGGCTTAATAAAATAAAGCCAGCACTTCTCTTCTTATTACCTCATAACCTGCTCTTATGCCTGTGCTAATCCAGATACCGCCAGGATATGAGCTACCCGGCTGCCAGCGCTCTGCTGAAAGGTAAGCAGAACAAAATAAAACCTACCAAAAGATTCCGCGTTACCTTTTCCAGTTTGCTAATGCCAATGTGTTTTTATCGAAGAGGGCAGCCTGAACCTGAAATGGATCCTTTGATCTATAAACAATTTATTTGTAGGCCACAAATAAACTAACCGCATGCGCGCGCTATGCCCTGCTAAGAAAACGTTAGAGCGAATGTTGATGGTCAGTACGGCGTTGCAGCGGGATGAGGCAAGTCGTAACAAAGAGGTCGTTTCACTGCTGTTGCTACAGATGATGGGCCAGATTTTTTTGTCTTTTCCAGCACCGGCTTATCCCTTATCAGCCCGTTATGGCTGAGGTGCCGAATGGCGATTTCATCATCGCCGATCGCCGCATCCGCGTCGCTAATAAACGCTTTCGCGAACCGTTTTGGGCGTTCACCCCTTTTTTCACACGCTTTTAGCTATCAAAAAGGCTTTTATGAGATGGCTCACAATCATGATAACATTATATTGTTATAACAAATGGAGATGACAATAACAAAAAGGATCTCTGTATGAATTACAATCTGGTGGGAAATGCCATTATTAAGCACTGCGGTGGCTTAGCAAACTTTGTCCATGTCACCAACTGCATGACCAGGGTACGTATGACGGTAGCCGACCAAACGCAGGTAGATATGCAGGCGCTCAAAGGTATTGATGGCGTGCTGGGGGTGGTAGAAGACGATACGCTGCAGGTGATTGTCGGGCCGGGAAAATCGTCCAAAGTCGCAACCATCATTAACGATCTGCTTAAGGGGCAGCCTGCATCTGATACACCGCTTAGCGACGTTGAGCTAAAGGCGAAACAGGCACGGGAAAAAGCCAAAAAGCAGACCCGTACCAAAGTTATCCTGAAGCATATTGCCAATATATTTGTACCCATTCTGCCCGCGCTGATTGCCGCCGGGATCCTGATGGGGCTCAACAACGTGCTGGTGAATTCCGCGGCTTCCTGGGCGATGGCGAATCATATCGCCGCTCTTGGCGATTTTTCTCCCACGCAGGTTGTGCTCGATCAGCGTCATTTACTGGGCTTGAGCCACTTCCTGGACATCTTAACGAAATCGCTGTTCGGCTTCCTGGCGATCTACACGGGCGTAACGGCGGCGCGCGAGTTTGACGGCAATATCATTATGGGCGGTCTGCTTGGGGCTATCACCATTGCGCCCCAGCTCCCCGAGCTTGGGCTGATGCCGGGGCAGGGCGGGCTGATTGGCGTGATCTTCTGCGTCTGGCTGATGTGTCTGGTGGAAAAGCAGGTGCGCAAAGTGGTGCCGGACGTTCTCGACGTGGTGTTAACGCCGACCATCGTGCTGCTAATTATGACCAGCGCGCTGCTGTTTGTGATTATGCCTGCGGCGGGCATCGTTTCGGACGGTATTCTGCACGGCCTTAATGGCCTGCTGGCGAAAGGCGGTATTGCGGCGGGCTTCGTGCTCTCGGCGCTGTTCCCGTTTTTGATCTCGCTTGGCCTGCATCACGGCCTGTTTCCGATTCATATTGAAATGATCAACGCTACCGGGCACGCACCGCTGTTTGCCATCCAGATTATGTCAAACGCCGGGATGGTTGGCGCCGCGACGGCGGTTCTGCTGCTGACGCGCGACCCGGTGATGAAAAAAATCGCGAGAGGGGCAATTCCAACGTCCATCCTTGCGGTCGGAGAGCCCACAATTTTTGGCGTTAATATCCCGGCGGGCTTTGCGTTTATCACCGGCTCTATCGGCGCAGGATTTGGCGGCATGATGGTGGTGCTGCTTGGCGTTTCCACCAACGGCGTTGGCGCGGCGGGGCTGTCCGCATTACCGCTCATCGCGGACGGTAAATATCTACAATACATCCTTTCATGGCTTGTTGGCTGCACGGCGGCTTTTGTGCTGACCTGGATTGTTGGCAAAGTGCGCGGCTACGACAAAGCGACGGCATAACGAATGACAAGAGAGAATAAAAAATGAAAGCAATTATGCTGATGTTTGATTCGCTGAACAAACGCCTGCTTTCCGCCTACGGAAGCGACAGCGCCATTACGCCCAACTTTCAGCGGCTGAAAGAGAAAACGGCGCGGTTTGATAACTTTTATGTCGGCAGTATGCCGTGCATGCCCGCCCGCCGCGAGCTGCATACCGGGCGCTACAATTTTTTGCACCGCGGCTGGTCGCCGCTGGAGCCTTTTGATGACTCAATGCCGGAGTTGCTGAAGAAAAACGGCATCCATACGCATCTGGTAACTGACCACAAACACTACTGGCGTGACGGCGGGGCAACCTACCACTCGCGCTATAGCACTTATGAATTCGTGCGCGGCCAGGAAGGGGACGCCTGGAAAGGCGTGGTGGATAAGCCGGAATACCGTTATGAATCCGGCGAGCCGGAAGAGATTAAGCAGCGGCGCGTGACCAGCCGGGTGCAGCACCAGATCAACGTGCAGTTTATGCAAAACGAAGAAGATCACCATCTGGCGAGGACGATTGGCAAAGGCCTGGAGTTTATTGATACCAACCACGCCAGCGATAACTGGTTTTTACAGCTGGAGTGCTTCGATCCGCATGAGCCGTTCTTTGTGCCGGAAAAATATCTCAAAATGTACGGCATCGACGACCCGGCGCAGTTTGACGGCTGGGCGCCATACTATTTTGTGACCGAAAGCGAAGAGCGTAAAAGCACCATTCAGAAATATTACAAAGCCCTGCTGACAATGGTGGACGCTTACGTGGGCCGTGTGCTGGATCACATGGATCGCTACGATCTGTGGAAGGATACGATGCTTATCGTCAATACCGATCACGGTTTCCTGCTGGGCGAGCATGAATGGTGGGGTAAAAATATTATGCCGCTGTATAACGAAGTGGCGAATATCCCCTTCTTTATGTGGCACCCGAATTATCCCTGTGCGGGAGAATCCCGGCAGGCGCTGGCGCAGACCATTGATGTTCCGGCGACGCTGCTTGACGCTTTCGGGCTGGAAAAACCGGCGGATATGCAGGGCGTATCGTTAATTCCGGCGCTGCGCGATGATACGCCGGTGCGCGACTATGCGCTGTTTGGCTACCATGGCTGTCACGTCAACATTACCGATGGTCGCTACGTTTATATGCGCTCGCCAACCGTTCAGGGCATTGACGGGTTGTATGAGTACACGCTGATGCCAACGCGCATCAACCGCCGCTTTACGCCCGGGGAACTGCAGAATATTTCGCTGCATTCGGGGTTTGATTTTACGAAAGGCTGTCCGGTGATGAAGGTGCCTGCGGAATCCGTCATGACCCGCGACGCCGATCGTTTTGGTCACCGCTTATACGATTTGGCGGCGGATCCTGCGCAGCAGACCCAGAGCCACGATGCCGGGGCGGCGCAGCGCCTGCGGGATCGTATGGTGGCCATGATGAAACAGAGCGACGCGCCCGGCGAGCTGTACGGCCGCTACGGCCTTGACGACGCGCAGAGCGAACTGCTGGGGCGGGATCCGCACCTGCTGCCGGAACTGGCTGAATTTTCGCCAAAGGTTCGCTACGGGCTGTATGCGTTACTGCAGCACCTTGAAGGCAGCGGCCAGCAAGAGCTGGCGCAGCGCCTTAAAGCACGCTGTCATCCGGGCTGGAATCAGGAAAATTTGTGGGATTTCGTGCAGAACGACGTTCCGCAAGAGCAGCATCAGAGCGTGTACTATAAGATGGCGCTAGAAATGCGACTTGATTGAGCAGTATCCCGGCGGCGGGCGCCGCCGGGGAAAAGGAGTAGAAGTTTAATGAAAGAAGAACTGGATTATTCCCGCGGCGCGAAACCGTTATATGCGCAGCTATATGACATCCTGTTGTCCCGCCTCAAAGCGGGTGAATATAAAAAGAACGACGTTTTGCCCACCGAGGCTGAGTTTGAAGAGCGCTTTGGCGTCAGCCGCATTACGGCGCGGCGGGCGCTGGCCGAACTGGCGGCGAAAGGGCTGGTTAAGCGACAGGCCGGTATCGGCACGATGGTTATCAGTACCTCGGAAAAACAGGATATCAAGGCCCGTATCCGGCTGGTGGATGGCCAACAGCTGCGCCCCATTTCACGCAACAATCTGACGCTGGAGCTGCTTACCCCTCCGGAAGAGGTGGCCCGCGCTTTTGGGCTTGATGGCGAGACTAAAATCCAACGGCTTATTCGCACCATTTTCCGGGAAAATGAGCATCCCGCGCAGATAAACTACATCTGGCTGACGCCGCGTCTTGGCCCGCTGACGCTGGAGGTGTTTGAGGAGAGCCTGTACGGTATGCTTGAACAGCATAATGAAAATATCGATAGCTATCAGGACATTATTACCGCAGAGCTGCCAACGGCGGCCGATTGCGAGATCCTCCCAATTAATCCTGCCGAACCTGTGCTGGTGAAAACCCGCCGGGGCTATAACGATCGTGGGGAACTGGTGGAGTTTGGCGTATCGAAGCACCTTGCCAGCTGCTATCAGTACATCGTCGAGAATAGCCGATGAGCTGGAGAACAGAGGGGAAATCGCCGGATTATCGCTTCTCTCTGGCAAATGAACGTACTTTTCTGGCCTGGATTCGCACCGCGCTGGCCTTTATGGCCGCGGCTATCGGTATCGATCAGCTTGCGCCTAATCTGGCTCCGTCCGCGTTTCGTGAACTGCTGGTTGCCACGCTGGGGATAACGGCTGCGGTGCTGGCCTGGCAAGCGTGGCGACGCTGGGCGCGCAACGAACGCGCCATGCGTAATGACGCCGAGCTGGCCTACCCGCGAATGCTGCTCTGGCTGAGCTGCGGTCTGTCGGCGGCGACTTTACTGACACTGGCGACGCTGATACTCCTGTGAGCGAAGAACTACGCCCCCGCGATCCGGGACTGCAACCGGAACGTACCGCGCTCGCCTGGCACAGAACCGTATTCACCGTCCTGATATTCTCGCTGGCGGCGATTCGCATCGCATTTTCCCGCGGTGATATTGTTTCTGGCATGCTAAGCGGCATCGGCGCAATACTGGCGCTGATGCTGGTAGTCATCTCTTATCGTCGGCAGAAAACGATTGTCGCCGATTCAGAACCTACGACGCCATCTTCGGTGCTGGCTAAGCGTTTAATCAGCGCGGTGCTGTGCCTGGTATCGCTCTCACTTGTGCTACCGGCATTGTTTAATTTGATTGGTAAAGGAGGTGTCTGACATGGCGGTAACGGGTTGCCACGTAATGGCGAAGCCGAGCGGATCGGTCTGTAATATTGACTGTACGTACTGCTTCTACCTCGAAAAAGAGGCGCTGTACCCTGAGCGGAACAAGAACTGGCGCATGTCGGATGAGACGCTGGAGCAGTTCATCCGCCAGCATATCGCCGCGCAAAGCAATGACCAGGTTAACTTTGCCTGGCAGGGCGGCGAGCCGACCATGATGGGCCTGCCTTTTTTCCGCCGGGTCGTCGAGCTGTGCGCACGCTATGCTAACGGCAGGAAAATAGGCCATTCCCTGCAAACGAACGGTATTTTGCTTAACGACGAGTGGGCAAGTTTTTTTGCGGAACACGGGTTCCTGATTGGTCTGTCGATCGACGGCCCGGCGCATCTGCATAATCAGTATCGGGTCAACCGCGCCGGAAAGGGAACACATGAGCAGGTAACGGCGGCGATGGCGCTGCTGGCGGCGCACAAGGTTGAATTCAACACCCTGACGGTGGTCGGGAAACACAACGTTGGCCATGCGCGGGAAGTGTATGAATTCCTGCTGGCGGCGGGCTCCCGCTACATTCAGTTTATCCCGCTGGTTGAACGGATGAGCACGGAAGAATCAACCGTTCTGAACCTGGTGATGCCGGGCGAGAGCGCCGCGACGCTTGCGCCGTGGACGGTGCCTTCATGGCAGTATGGTGAGTTTCTCAATCAGATTTTTGATATCTGGATCCGCCGGGATGTGGATCGCGTCTACGTGCAAATGTTTGACGTGGCGCTGGCGGCCTGGACCGAACAGCCGCCAGTGCTGTGTGTCCATTCGGAAACCTGCGGACATGCGTTTGCGCTGGAGTCGAATGGCGATCTGTATAACTGCGACCATTTTGTTTACCCGGAGCATTTGCTGGGCAATATTCACCAGCACAGCATCAGCGAGTTAAATAACAGCGAGCGGGCCATGGCTTTCGGCCAGGCGAAGCGGGAGACGCTCACCGCCGACTGTCGCCGCTGCGATTACCGTTTTGTCTGTCACGGCGGCTGTCCGAAACATCGCTTTGCCGTTTCGCCGTCCGGCCATCCCGGACATAATTACCTCTGCGCAGGCTATAAACATTTCTTCCGGCATATTACACGCTATATGAACGTGTGGCGGGAGCTGCTGGAGCAGGGCTACCCGATACCGGCCATTATGCAGTGGCTGGCCCAGGAAAAAAATAAAGAGTCTGCTATCACAGGGCGTAACGATCCCTGCCCGTGCGGAAGCGGTAAAAAATATAAGAAATGCTGCGGTTGAAATTGTCACCGGCGGACGTCGACAAAGTGCTGTTAAGTCCGCGCCAGCGTTTTTTGCGCATCTGAAAAAGGCATTCTCGTCGCTCGCAAGGCCGCTGTCCGCACTCACATATCCACAAAAGGTAGCCGCCTGCGCAGGCCGGACGCTGGTTTTAACATCGCCTTTGCGATAGCCGCTCCAATCTCCGCACAGACGACGAGGCCCTGCACAAACGGCTGGTCATGCATAAGGTAGGGCAATGCACCAAACGCGATGCGTGGGCGGGAGACAGAAGGGTATAATCATTGCCCACGTCGGGAATATCGTCCCCGCAGGCCTGGAGTTGCTCCCTTAACGCTGGAAACGGCAGGTCTTTCGTCTGCAACGGCTTTTGTCCCCGCGCATCGATAAATACATCGAACTCATACGTTTTCTGTCCAACGGAAAGCACGGTCTGACGCGCTTTAACGTCCATCTTATAATCTGGCCCGAGCGCGAGGATATTGATTATCCCGGCCTCGCGTAACGCCAGCAGCCTGCGAATTGATTGTGAAGGGATTGCCGCATAGTTATCGATAAAAACGCGCGCAAGGCCTGAGTCGAACCTTTTACGGTCCTTTTCATCAAGAGAAGCGACGATTTCCTGCACGGCTTCGTGTAACCGGAGGATAACGTAACGCCAGGGCACCGTCCGCCTGTCGCGTTTATTGTGTTCAACTTCATTAAGGTTAGCTTCAGCCCAGTGGAAAGGGTCGTGCTTATGGCGATCGGCAAACCAGGCGTCTGTAAAACTGTCGGCATTGAGCGTTCGCAGCGAGATATGTTCGCTCCATAACGGATCTGCCAGCTCAATTTCCTCAACCATAAGTTTGAAGACCCGGTCGAGCAGGTCGTACAGCCAGCGTTTTTTCCAAATCGATAACCGATAAATGCCGGATCTTATCCGGGCGCGGTAAAAGGCTATCTCGCGTAAACGATTGTTATGATTGTACTTAAAAAGGGCAGGGTTTTACCTGAGGAGAGAGGCTGGCGGTGACGACAGAGCAAGATTATTCATTAATATAGTTTTACATCGCCTTAATAAATGATTATGTTTCTCATTTGCATTTGGGGGCGCAGTTTTTGCAGAGCCCTGTCCGGCTCGCTGCGTAGCTGTAAGCTCCTCATTCAAAGGGAAAGGATCAAAAAATGACTAAAAGAACAACGGCGCTGGCAGCGCTAATTGCCCTGGCGCTGACCGGATGTAGCGCGCATCAGGCTACAACGGCAAAGCCAGCGCCGGTTGCTGCGGCAGAACAAAAAAGTCCTGTGGAGCAGCGCGAGCTCTCTGAAGGCGTATATGAAATGGCGCTAAGCCAGCAGAACGGCGCGCTGTATGTCGCCACCGCGCAGGGCTTCAAAGACGTGCAGGGCGGCGTGATTTACAAGCTGGACCCCATTTCGCTCAAAACCATTGGTCAGGCGCATACCGACCTGAAGAACTTTGGCGCGGTGATGGACCCGCAGGGCAAAACCTTATACGTGACCAACTCGCTGGACGGCGGCATCAGCGCCATTAACGTTGAAGACGGCAAAGTGCTGAACCGCCTGATGTTCAGCGAACGTAACGAGAAGGGCTTCCCTTACGGCGCGCGTGAAATCATCCTGCATGATGGCCTGCTGTATATCGGCGGCGTGGCCGATCCGGCGGTGATCTGGGTGGTTGATGCGAAAACGCTGCAGCTGAAAAAACGTATCAATAACGCGGGCAAATGGGTAACCGGCCTGCTGTATTCTGCGCGGACGCAGCGTATTTACGCGGCCAACGGCGGCGGTGAAATTTTGGTGATCAACCCGAAAACAAACCGTATTGAGAAGCGCTGGAAACCGCTCGGCGAGAAAGAAGCCCTGTTGCTTAACCTTGCGGAAGATCCGGCAACGGGCCGCCTGTTCGTGACCGATAACGGCAAAGCGAAAACCACGCTGGTGCTGGATATCAACACCGGCAAGCTGCTGAAAAATCTGGAAACGGGCGATACGTTAGCGGTGAAGTTTAATGCTAAACGTAACGAGATTTACCTCACCCAGCGTGAATCCGGCAAGCTATTGATTCTTGACGCTAGCACCTACGCGGTGAAGAAGGCGCTGAGCCTGCCGCCACATCCGAACAGCCTGCTGCTGTCCGCTGACGGACAAACCCTGTACGTCACGGTGAAGCAGGGCTTTAACAAAGATCATTCCACCAAAGGACCAGACAGCATTGTTCGCGTTCCTTTAGCGCAGCTGTAAGCACGGTTAAGGCGGATGCGCGCTGGCTCATCCGCCTTAAAAATTCAGCAGCGAGGGGATCTGGGTCAGCAGATAGAGCACCAGCCCAATCGAGCCGCCCACCAGCGTGCCGTTGATGCGGATAAACTGTAAGTCCTTACCGATATTCAGCTCTATCTGCTGCGACATATCGCGGGCGTCCCAGCTTTTCACCGTATCGCTGATATGTTTGGTGAGAAACGCCGCAAACTCCGGCGCAACTTTTCTGGCCGCTTGCTCAAGGTGTTCATTGAGCGAGGCGCGCAACGCGCTGTCTCCCGTCAACGTTTCCCCAAACCACTGTCCGGCTTCGGCAATACGCTGCCTGATGCGCGAATCCTCGCTGTTCATGTCCTCTTTTAGCCAGCGTCGTAAATCGCCCCACAGCTCGCCCAGGTAACGATTAAAAGCCTCGTCTTCCTTCAGGTAGCTTTTGATGTTTTCCGCTTTTTCCATCATCTCCGGGTCGCTTTTCAGCTTATCGATGAGTTTGAACGTGGCGCGGTCAAACGCCAGGCGAAGCTGGTGGCCCTGGTCTTCGCTGATATCATCAAGCATGGAATTGACCGCGCTGGTAACCATCTCGGCGCTGTGCTCGCCCAGCCATTCCGTTGGCAATACTCTGGATTTACGCGGATGTTCCGTTTCCAGCCAGCGCACGATCTGGCGGGCGATAAGCTCCCGCGTGCTTTCCCGGTTGAGGAGCGTTAACAGTTGGGCTATCAACGAATCCAGTAAGGCCTGATGACGGTTATGCTTCGTCATGCTCTCCAGCAGCAGGGCGCTGGAGTAGCTAAGATCGACCTTATCAATCGCTTTATGTACCGCCCGACGCAGCAATCCCTGAATTCGCGAATCGTCCGTCATATCCAGAAAACCGCCCATCACCTGTAAGAGATGCTGCCCGACGCGCCGGGCATTATCCGGCTTGCTGAACCAGACGCCGATCGTCTGCACCGGTTCATGGCGACGAATCAGCGTAATAAGCGACTGGGTATCAAGGAATTTTTCCTGTACAAAATAGCCGAGATTCTCGCCGATACGATCTTTATTACGTGGAATAATCGCCGTATGGCGTGCAATAAACGGGATAGGCACGCGACGGAACAGCGCCACCACGGCGAACCAGTCGGCGAGCGCGCCTACCATCGCCGCTTCGGCAATGGCTTTCAGCCCGCTTACCCAGAAATTCGGCGGTAAAAAGAGTGTGGTCACAAAAATCGCCGCAGCAATCAGCAGCAGGGAAAGCGCAAGGCGCTTGGTTCGTTTTAATTCAGCTATTTTTTCCATGGCCTAAGCATAGAACTGCCCAGGCGGAACCGGTAGCATTAATTTTTACGGGGTTGCATCACGCGTCAGATAATTATGACGCTCGAAGAAAACGGATCTGCCCGAAAAGAGGTGAGGGTAGAACTGCCTGGTATTTGGCAAATCCGCGTCGCTAATGAATTAGGGTTAATATCCGTGCGCGACATCAGGTCTCAGGAACGTTAATACAGCTTAATAAGCAGGGATGGGAATAACGTTACCCATCCCTGAATACAGCAGTTAAATAATCAGAACCAGGCTTCCCACATTGCACCTACGTTAAACGAATCGAGCTGTTTGTCCTCTTCACCCGCAACGCGTGTGGTATGGTTATTTTCAACCTGACCGCCGGTAACATAGAAGCGCAGCATTGGACGGAATTCAGGCCCCATGGCGATGGAGATATTCTGGGAAAGGGTCAGCTTCCAGCCTTTATTGTCGCCGTCATTTTCGTAATCCACGCGTTGATAACCCGCTTCAAGCCAGGTTGAATGCACGTCGTTCCAGAAATACATCGGACGAACGATAACGCCGTAGTTGCGACGATTGTCCTGGGTTTGTTCATCATTATCGTAATCGTGGAAGGCCAGTAAATATTCCACCTGCGCCTGCGGCGTAAATTTATAGCTGCCTTCGAAGCTGGTATAAACCGTGTGCAGCCCGTTGGTTTTGTTATAAACGCTGTTATCCGAGTGGTCAGAATAGCGGGCGATAATTTTGTTCAGGCTATTTTCACCGGTGTGGCTAAGCACCACCGCAGCCTGCCAGGCTTTGGATCTTTCTTCGCTATCGATAGCTTTGGAATCAAAGCCATAGTTGGCGTACAGCTCAAAGTCGATCGGCCCCATTTTAATGCCGTGCAGTTTTGAGGTTGCCGCATAGTTGCCTTTGTCGCCCGTGCCGGAGCTGCCGGTACAGGAGATACGCGATGGGTTATCGCCATCTTCAACCAGCTCAGGATTACAGGATTCGACCGAGGCAACCGCGGCCAGGTCTAGCTGTGCAAAGCCAAGATCGAAGTTTTTTACCCCGGCACCCTGGCCGTCATGGTTCATGAAGAAGTAGTCGTTAATGCCCTGTTGCGGACGCTGGTGGAAGTCGCGGCCAGCCCAGAAATAAGCGTTTGGCTGCGATTCAAAAAGGTTCGTTACCCCAGCGTAAGCCTTCTTGAGGTTAACTTCATCGCCCCAGTGGTCGAACATGACGCCCACGTCCCAGATAGCGCCGGTCTCGCTTTTGAAGGCTTTTGTTAGCTGGAATTCGCCGCCGTTACCTTCGTTGCCCAGACGGCCAATGGCTGATGAACCGTTATAGGAACCATCAACGCCGATATATTTCTGATCCCCCGCCTGGAAATGCGCGCCGTAACGAGCGTAGCCGGTAAACTTCACGCCGTAAGGAATAGCCATATCCGGCGTGTCAGGGGCCGGGGCCTGTGGCGTCACCAGCGGATCTGTCTTTTTAAGCTGTGCAGCATCCATTTTTGCTTCGCGATCGGCCAGCGCTTTATCTACCGCTCTTGCCACTATTTGATCGATTTGTTCCTGAGTAAAGTCCTGAGCGAATACAGAAATTGGGCAAAGGGTGGCGATAACCGCCATGGTTAACGGCAGTCGTTTAAACATGTTCATAATCATCTCAACTTTAGTTAGTTATATTTTCAGACAATGACTATCCCGTTCCGGCTGGGCATATTAATAGCGCCGCCAAACGAGTTTATTTCTGTGCTGTAATCGGAAAGTATTTAATTAAAAAGATCTACGTAATCAGTTCTCCCTTTTATATTTGATGAGCCGGTTTTAACGCTGGTAAAGATGGATAATCTCTTCACATAATTCACGGGCCAGCATTGAAGTCATTAAATGGTCCTGGGCGTGGACCATAATTAACGTCATTGGCTGTCTGGCTTCGCCAGCATCCTGCTCAATCAGTTTCGTTTGCATCAGATGTGCCTGGCGTGAATAACCACCCGCCTCGCGCAGCAAGCTTTTGGCCTCTTCCAGGCTGCCTTTGCGTGCGGTCTGGAGCGCCTCGAAACAAAGGCTCCGGGCCTGGCCCGCATTCATAATTATTTCCATTACCGCTTCTTCTAAATCAATCATCGTGCTTCCCGGAGTTAGTCGACATTTACCGTTGTTATGTGTTGGCATCAACGACGGCCGTTGTCAGGTTTTGCGTTTTTTCCTCTTCTGTCTTTAACAGGGAACGCTCGTAAGCGCGCAGGAACGGCAGATACATCAGAGCCGACATCAGCATACAGATAACGCACATCACTACCGGACTGAGCGCCCAGTTTGCCGCCCATGAAGCACCAATTGGCGCAGGCGTCGTCCACGGCGTCAGGGAAACAACCTGTGCAAGCCAGCCGAGTTTCGTGGCGGCATAAGCAAGGCAGGCGTTGATCAGGGGAACGAAAACGAACGGGATAAACAGCATCGGATTCATGATGATTGGCGCGCCGAACAGAATCGGTTCGTTGATATTAAAGAAGCTTGGCACTATGCCCATTTTGCCGATGGTACGCAGGTGCGCGGCACGGCTGCGCAGCAGCAGGAAGGCCAGCGGTAACGTTGAGCCAACGCCGCCAATCAGCAAATAGTGATCCCAGAAGCCTTGCAGATAGACATGTGGGAGCGCCGCGCCCGCGGCCAACGCCGCCTGGTTTGCCGACAGGTTGGCCATCCAGAACGGATTCATAATGCCGGTAACAATCAGCGAACCGTGGATGCCCGCAAACCAGAAAATCTGGCACAGCAGTACGGAAAGCAGGATCGCCGGCAGTGAATCCGACGCGGAAACCAGCGGCTCCAGCAGGTGCATAATCGCCTGCGGCATGATCATGCCGGTTTGCGCTTCGATAAACAGGTTTAGCGGATGCAGCGTTCCAATCACCACCAGCACCGGAATAAGGATTTCAAACGAGCGCGCAACGCCGGTCGGCACCTCTTTTGGCAGGCGAATAGTGATGTTGTTCTGCTTAAGCCACGCGTACATACGGGTGGAATACATGGCGGTGATCAGCGCCGTGAAGATCCCTTGCCCGGACAGGTACTGGGTGGAGATTTTCCCGTCAGCATAGGGCGCTGCAACCAGCAAGAAGGCCATAAACGCCAGCAGGCCGGACATCACCGGATCGAGATTAAACTGTCGCCCAAGGCTCGCACCAATGCCCACGGAAATGAAGAAGGTCATCACGCCCATACTGAGGTTGAAAGGCAGCATTAGCTGTTCGCGGTAAGCTGCTGAGAAATCAAGCCAGGCACGCGCAAAACCGATCGTGGTATCTGCGGAGAACGGCGGGAAGATAAACACCAGCATAAACGAGCCGATGATCATAAAAGGCAGGGCTGCGGTAAAGCCATCACGAATGGCGATAACGTACTTTTGCTGCCCGAGCCGCCCGGCCAGCGGGGTAATGGTTTGCTCAATAACGGCAACCATAGACTGATATAGCGAACTCATATAAATACCCTTTTAGTGAGCCGCTTCAATGAGCGACAGAGCATAATCCAGCACCTTATCGCCACGCTGCATGCCGTAATCCATCGTATCGATGGCTTTAACCGGAATGCCTTTGGCGGCCGCTTTTTCGCTAAGCGTGTTTAGCATGTATTTCACCTGTGGCCCGAGCAGCACGACCTGGTAGCGTGGAAACTGAACGTCAAATTCGGACACGCCGTAAGCTTCTATCGCAACCGGCAGCCCTCTTTCTTCTGCTACAGCCAGCATTTTGCGCACCAGCATGCTGGTGGACATCCCGGCGGAACAACACAACATAATTCTGAACATCGACAATTATCCTCAAAGTGTAAAAAGTTATTGCGGATGCGATTTGATACTGTATGGAAACCGTTTTCCATCGGCAGGGTGTGGAAGTGTGAAGCTGGTCCAATATCCGGATGTATTGAGGTATTCTTCCTGGATAGGCATCACAAAAAACGATGGGTAAAAAGGCGTTTGGATAGCATATGGAAAATCGGTTTCCACGAAAAAGGGAAACGACTATACTGCAGATGGCCATTTATGAGCCACGGTGGTATCAGGGATTTTCGGGCAAGGATTTTATGCCAGCAGGGGAGATATAATGTCTACAATCAACGACGTATCGCGTTTGGCCGGGGTTTCAAAAGCCACGGTCTCTCGAGTGTTGAGCGGTTCACGCGGCGTAAAGGAAGCCAGCCGTGTTGCGGTACTTAAGGCGGCGGAAGCGTTAAATTACCGCCCAAATGTTATTGCTCAGTCTTTATTAAGCCAGTCCACGGGCTGCATCGGTGTTATCTGCGCCCAGGAAAACATTAACCAGACCACCGGTTACCTGTATGCGCTGGAGAAACACCTCAGCCAGCATCAAAAGCACTTGCTGCTGCGCTTTGCCAATAACAAGGCAGATGTCATGCATGCTCTTGAAGAGCTAACTTGCGGCTTGTGTGATGATGTCCTGATTATTGGCGCTCGCTTCCCGCTAAATATCCCGCATGAAAACGTCATTCTGGTGGACTGCGTGGATGGCGATACCGCGCACAGCATCCAGTTCGACCATGCTTTTGCCGCGGAAACAGCCTGTAACTATCTGATTAAACAAGGCAGGCGACAGATTGCGCTGATAGTGCCGGAAACCAGCGGCGCGGTGGATCAGGTACTGCTGGGGTATAAGCATGCTCTGGAGAATAATTTCCTGCCGTTTAACCGCAACCTGATCTTTATGGATTCCACCACTTCGTCCGTCGCGCTACAGGTGCTGCTCAATAACAGCACTACGCTTAATTTCAACGCGTTACTGGTGGCGGACGAGCAGGAGGCACAGCGCACAATTACGCAACTTCAGGCGTTTAATAAATCTGTTCCGCAGGACATCATGGTGTTCAGCCTTGCGGGGTCGCTGAATCTGCCCGGCATACCAACGATCCCGGCGATTGAGTACTCCATGGATGCGATGGCGACAAGAATCGTCTCCTGGCTTAATGGGAAAACCAAAAGCGTGCTGGATTCGTATATGCTACGCGGCGATTTGATAACCCCGGATATTCGCAGACGTAAATAACGATCAACGCGTTGACGCCGGGGCGCAGAAGCCGGTTCACCAGCGGGTGCAAAATTAAGCAGGTCGGTTAACGGCGACCTGCTTGTCCACATCAGGAAGTCGGCGTCACCCGTGGCGCAAACCCGCTCAGCTCAGAGACCAGGTCGTTTACGCCATCGCTCATATTAACGAAACGCGTTAGCGGCGAACGGGTTATCACCACAAAAACGCCGACGTTAGTTTGCGGCACCATCGCCATATAGGTAATGAATCCGCCGCCGCCGCCCGTTTTTTGCACGATGCCCGGGCGGCCATTTTTCGGCGCCAGATAGACCCAGCCCAGGCCTAACGCATCGGCTTTGCCGGGCACATCCATGCCAATGACCCGGTGAAGTTGTTTACGCTGATAAATCAGCGTTTGCATGCGGTCGGCCTGGCTGTTGCGCTGGTGGAAATCAGAGCTCAGGAACTGTTGCATCCAGCGCATCATGTCATCCGGCGTGGAGTAAACGCCGCCGCTGCCAACTGCCGCAAGGGTGTTATCACAGGGGCTGGCGCCTTTTTCCGCGACCATCAGGCGCTTGCACTGATCGGGGGAGGGAGTAAAGGTGGTATCTTTCATGCCCAGTGGACGAGTGATTTGCTCGTCAAACAACGTGGCGTAAGGTTTGTCTGCCGCACGCCCCAGCGCATCTGCCAGCAGGTCAAACGCAAGGTTCGAATAGGACGCATTTGCGCCGGGCGCATATTTTAACGTCGCACTGGCAAGCCAGTTCCAGCGCTGTTCGCGCGTAGGCCAGGTAAATACGGTGCGATGGGCCGCGCCGCCAGGCTGCTCGCGTGGAAGGGCGCTGGTATGCGTCGCCAGATTGACGAGAGTGATAGGTTGCCCGTTAAACGTCGGGACGCGGGCCCCCGCTGGCGCATATTTACTCAGCGGATCGTTCAACTGCACTTTGCCCTGGTCGAGCATTTTAACCAGCATTTCGCTGGTCATCAGCTTGGTCAGGGAGGCAATACGGATAACCGAATCCAGCTGTGGTCTGACGTTATTGCCGGGGCGGGTTTCACCGAAGCTGTGGAAGACGCGTTGATTGCCATCAATCACAACCATAGCCATGCCGGTCGCACCGCTGCCATAGAAAATATGGTTAGCATAGCGTTCAGCTATTTCAGAGGCGAAAACGGGATCGGGTGAGGTTTGCGCAAAACCTAAAACGGGAAGCGCAACGATGGCTAACGCGGCGATGCGCGGGAGTCGAATTTTCAACGCGAGTAATCCATTTAACGAAGTGGGGCGGTATTCACCGTATTTATACTACGCTCGGGCGCTACGCAAACGTTGAAAATAAGAATTGTGAGAAGAAAAAGCGTAACGCGGCGTTTCAGCGCCTTTCACCGAGGCAAATGCACCGCAGCCAGCGGCCACGGTGCAGATAAAATTAGTCGGATTTCTGGACATCTTTTTGCATCACATCATCTTTAGTGCCGCCTTTCTCAATCATTTTTTCATTGCCTTTATGCTCTTTGTGCATCTCATGGCCTGACTTGCAGCCTTTTTTATCCTCATTTCCAGGCGCGCGGCAGTCATCAATAATGTGGTCCGGATTATTAAGCTGCTCCTTCTCAGCCTGCAGCGTCGAGGTACTGTTGGCCGGATTTTGTGCCAGGGCGCTGGCGCTGGCAAACAAAAGGGTAGTTGAGAGCAAAGCCAGTGTAAGTTTTTTCATCTTTCAGGATTCCTGTTACGTGTAGGGTAGCTCTCTAAGTATGGGTGTAAAAAAAGCAAAACCAGGGTTTTATTGCCTGTTTTTTGTACTCATCATCCGGCCTGGTCAGCCTCAATCGCGCAATGAAGCGAAATACGTAAAAAAACTGCCATGGCCTATGTATAGACCGGGCGGAAAGTGCGTATCATCACGGTAATTTCATCCTGGCTGCAACTATCCACGCCTGCTGGCGTCTAAGTAAAAGCACTCTGCTGTACCGCTAATGATTCAGTTCTTTATGCGATACACACAATTCACGCATTAAGAAGCTGATATATGTCTACTAAGCCCCTGTTTTTCAAATCCTTGCTCCATCCACGTTATTGGCTAACCTGGTTTGGTCTGGCCGTTTTATGGCTCTGGGTACAACTGCCTTACCCCGTACTGCTGAAAATGGGCCGTCTTATTGGCCAGTTTTCAATGCGCTTTTTAAAGCGCCGCGTCTCAATTACCCGTCAGAACCTCAGGCTCTGCTTCCCCCATTACTCCGAGGCCCACATTGATATCCTTGTGAAGCAAAACTTTGCTTCTCTGGGTATGGGCCTGATTGAAACCGGTATGGCGTGGTTCTGGTCGGATGAACGCGTGCGTAAATGGTTTGATGTGCGCGGTCTTGAGAACCTTAACGCCGCCTGCGATAAAGGCCGCGGCGTGATGGTCATCGGCGTGCACTTTATGTCGCTGGAACTGGGCGGGCGCGTAATGGGGCTTTGCCGCCCGATGATGGCCATGTATCGCCCGCACAATAATAAAGTGATGGAATTTGTGCAGACCATGGGCCGTTCACGCTCGAATAAGGCGATGATCGACAGACGCAATCTGAAGGGCATGGTGAAGGCGCTGAAATCCGGTGAAGCCGTCTGGTTCGCCCCGGATCAGGATTACGGCCCGAAAGGCAGTTCGTTCGCGCCTTTCTTCGCGGTACAACAAGCCGCAACGACTAATGGCACCTACACGATTGCCCGCCTGGCAAAACCCGTCATTCTTACCACCGTCCTGATTCGTAATGCCGACGGTTCGGGCTATCAACTGGTTATCGAACCGGAACTGGAAGATTACCCGGTCGATGATGAACAGGCCGCCGCCGCCTACATGAACCGTAAAATTGAACACGAGATCATGCGCGCGCCGGAGCAATATCTGTGGCTGCATCGCCGTTTCAAAACGCGTCCTTTTGGAAAGGACAAACTCTACACTGCTTAATATTCGCGCGGGTATGCTAGCATTCTGAATGTTTTTCTAATCAGGAGTTAAGCCATGTCCGCGTCACGTTTTTTGATGGTCATTGATATGCAAAACGGGGTATTTGCAAGCCCGCGTATCAACCGAGAAACCTGCACCTCCCGCATCAACCAACTTATTCAGGCCGCCGATAAAGTTATTTTTATCCAGCACGCCGAAGAAGGGCTTGAGCCGGGAAGCGAAGGGTTTGAGCTCCTGCCTGAACTGATCCAACCCGCCGACGCACTGTACGTCACTAAAACCGCCTGCGATGCTTTTTATCGTACCGATCTCGAAAAAGTATTGCGTGATAACAGCATCGACGAGTTTGTGGTCTGCGGTTGCGCCACCGATTACTGCGTGGATTCGACGATAAAAAATGGCGCGAGTCGGGGCTATGCCATGACCGTGGCAGAGGATGCTCACACCACGGCGAACCGTCCGGCGGCTCTCGCTGAAACGCTGATTGCCCATTATAACGATGTCTGGCGTAATTTTACGATTCCGGGCAATACCCTACTGGTAAAAAGCACGGCTGATATTCTTGCCGCCTGGTAAGCCGGCAACATCACTTGATACAACATTCCGCAAGCCTTATTGTGCCGGGATCGCTATAACTAACCGGTTCGAACCCCGGTATAACAACAAGAATCTGAGTTCAGGAGTGTTGTAATGTTTAAGTCATTTTTCCCGCGCCCGACGGCGTTTTTCCTGTCGGCTTTTATTTGGGCAATGTTGGCGGTGATTTTCTGGCAGGTTGGCGGAGGCCGCTGGCTGGAAAACTTTGCTGGCGCAAGCCAGCAAATCCCCATTAACGCCAGCCGTTTCTGGACGCTAAAAGCGCTGGTCTTTTATGTTTACTACGCGGGATGCGTTGGCCTGTTTGCGCTGTTCTGGTTTATCTATAGTCCTCACCGCTGGCAGTACTGGTCGATTCTTGGCTCTGCGCTGATTGTCTTCGTCACCTGGTTTATGGTGGAGCTGGGGGTTGCGATCAACGCCTGGTACGCGCCGTTCTTTGACCTGATCCAGACCGCGTTAAGCTCGCCGCACAAAGTCCCGCTTAATAAGTTTTACAGCGAAACGGGGGTGTTCCTCGGCATCGCGCTGATTTATGTCACCGTTGGCGTGCTGAACAGCTTCTTCATCAGCCATTACGTGTTCCGCTGGCGTACCGCGATGAACGACTACTACATGGAGCACTGGCAGATGCTTCGTCACATCGAAGGTGCCGCTCAGCGTGTGCAGGAAGACACTATGCGCTTCGCCTCGACGCTTGAAGACATGGGCGTCAGCCTGCTGCAATCGATAATGACCCTTATTGCCTTTCTGCCGATCCTGGTTGCGCTTTCTCCCCACGTGAAGGAGCTACCCATTGTCGGTGAAGTGCCTTATGGTCTGGTTATCGCCGCTATCGTCTGGTCAATTATGGGTACAGGTTTGCTGGCGGCCGTGGGGATCAAACTGCCCGGTTTGCAGTTTAATAATCAGAAGGTGGAAGCGGCTTACCGTAAAGAACTGGTTTATGGTGAGGACGATCCTTCCCGCGCCACGCCGCCGACGGTAAAAGCGCTGTTCGGTGACGTACGACATAACTATTTTCGCCTCTATTTTCACTACACCTATTTCAATATTGTCCGCATTCTCTATTTACAGATAGATAACGTATTCGGCCTGTTTTTGCTGTTCCCGTCCATTGCGGCCGGGGTGATTACCCTGGGATTGATGCAGCAAATCACCAACGCGTTCGGGCAGGTTCGCGGCTCATTCCAGTATCTGATCAGCTCCTGGACTACGCTGGTTGAACTGATGTCTATCTATAAACGTCTGCGCAGTTTTGAGCGCACGCTGCACAATATTCCGCTGCCGGCCACCGGCGAATCCCTGTAAAAAAAGCTGCCCTTTGGGCAGCTTCCAGACTGATGACAAATTCTCAACCAACACAGGTTGAACCTATACCGCCGAATAAAAAATAAGGAAAATCAAGGGATTGATTTTCGGCTGATAATCACAAAGAAGGAAAAACCACGCTTTTTCCTTCTTTGTCAGCAATCTAAAAGCTGCCCT
This sequence comes from Cedecea colo, assembly GCF_011808225.1. Taxonomy (GTDB): domain Bacteria; phylum Pseudomonadota; class Gammaproteobacteria; order Enterobacterales; family Enterobacteriaceae; genus Dryocola; species Dryocola colo. The sequence goes on from NZ_SOYS01000005.1 coordinate 84,183, forward strand.
TTGGGCAGCTTCTCTCTTAGTGTCCCGCAGAAGGGGCGCCTGGTGCGCCTGAGCGGATAAACGGCGGGCGGGCAAACCAGATAATCACAATCAGCGCCATAAATCCCCAGCCTAAAATCCAGAAATAATCGATGGTCGACATCATGTAGGCCTGCTGCTCGATGGTTTTGTCTATTGTCGCCATATGTTGCTGCGTGGCGCCGCCCAGCTTGTTGAGATAGTCCGCCGATGCCGGATTATACGTAGATACGCTTTCCGTAAGGTTGGCATGATGGAACACTTCCCGCCGGGACCAGATCCAGGTGGTGAGCGACGAGGCAAACGACCCGCCCAACACGCGGAAGAAGGTCGCAAGGCCCGAGCCTTCCGCCACCTCCGGGCCGCTCAGGTTCGACAGCACTATAGTAGTGATCGGCATAAAGAAGAGCGCCACGCCAATGCCCATAAAGAGCTGCACTTCGGCAATAGTGCGGAAATCCACGTCGGTATTAAACTGCGCGCGAATCAGGCAGGACGAGCCCATCGTCAGGAACGACAGCGAGGCCAGAATACGCAGGTCGAATTTACCGGCATAGCGCCCGATTATCGGCGTCAGCATCAGCGGCAGTACGCCCATGGGCGCTGCGGCCAGACCGGCCCAAATCGCCGTATATCCCATCTGCGTTTGCAGCCACTGCGGCAGGATAATATTGATGGCAAAGAATGCCGCATAGCCCAGCGTCAGCGAAAGCGTGCCGATGGCAAAATTGCGATCTTTGAACAGGCGCAGGTTAACAATCGGGTGACGTTCCCCCAGCTCCCAGAAAACGAACGATACCAGCGAAATCGCAGAAATCACCGACATCACGATAATTTCCGTGGAGGCGAACCAGTCCAGATCGTTACCCTTATCCAGCACGACCTGTAATAGCCCGACGCCTGCCACCAGAAGCGCGATGCCAATATAGTCGATTGGCGCGTGGGTCGTCGTCTCTTCGCGTTCGCGAAGCTGCGTCCAGACAACGGTGGCGGCAAAAATCCCAATCGGCACGTTGATGTAAAAAATCCACGGCCAGGAGTAGTTATCGGTTATCCAGCCGCCGGTAATCGGCCCGACGATAGGCGCAACCACGGTCACCATTGACAGCAGGGCGAGCGCCATACTGCGTTTACTGGAGGGGAAAATAACCAGCAGCAGCGTCTGACACATCGGGAACATCGGCCCGGCAAAGAAGCCCTGCATGGCACGGAAGATAATCAGCTCCGTCATGCTGTGGGCGAAGCCGCACAGAAACGAAGTGAAGGTGAACATCACCACCGAGCCGATAAACAGTTTGAGCTGTCCAAACCGGCGCGTAAACCAGCCGGTAAGCGGCAGGGCGATGGCGTTACACACCGCAAACGAGGTGATAACCCAGGTGCCCTGGTCCGCACTTACGCCGAGATTCCCGGCAATCGTCGGCAGGGCGACGTTGGCGATGGTGGAGTCCAGCACCTGCATAAAAGTCGCCAGCGACAGCGCGAGCACCGCCAGCCACATATTGGGCGGCGTAAACGCGGCCTTATCTTGCATAACGTCTCTCTTAACGGGTGCCTGCGGCTACCGTTTTGCTGTTGTCATGAAGGATTTTAGCCACCAGTTTGTCCGCTTCTTCCAGCGGATTTTGATACACATCCGTAGTGAAACGCGGGGCGCTAACCGTTTGCTGCGGCAGCAGATGACCGTCGGTGTTGCGAATATCCACGCGGGCGTTCATCGACAGGCCGATGCGCAGCGGATGCTTTTGCATATCATGCGGGTCAAGCGTGATACGTACCGGCAGGCGCTGAACGATCTTGATCCAGTTTCCGCTGGCGTTCTGCGCAGGCAGCAGAGAGAACGCGCTGCCGGTGCCGATTCCCAGGCTTTCAATGGTGCCGTGATATTCCACATCGTCGCCGTAGAGATCCGCGCTGAGCGTCACTTTTTGCCCCAGGCGCATGGTGCTCATCTGACTTTCTTTAAAGTTAGCGTCCACCCAGACCTGATCCAGCGGCACGATGGCAAGCAGCGTCATGCCTGAATCAACCCGCATCCCAAGCTGCACGGCGCGTTTGGCGACAAAGCCGCTTACCGGCGCAACGATGGTGCTGCGCGCGTTATCGAGAAAGCGCTGACGCAGCGTGGCGACCGCGCTTTTGATTTCCGGATGGCTATCGATAACCGTGTCATCCACCATCGCGGTATTGGTGCTTAACGCCTGTTGTGCGGCGGCTAAATCACTTTTCGCGCTGGTGACCGCATCGCGGTAATGGGAAAGATCCTCAGCGGCGATAGCGCCGGTTGCGAAGATTTTCTGACGGCGGTCGTAATCGCTTTGCGCCGTTTGCAGCGCTACCCGTTTTGCTTCCACCTGCGCACGGTAGTTATCCGCCGTGCTGTACAGTCCGCGCACCTGGCGAACCGTGTTGGCCAGGTTGGCTTCGGCCTGTTGCAGAGCGATTTCTGTATCGCTCGGGTCGAGCAGCACCAGCGGCTGGCCTTTTTGTACGAAATCCCCTTCGTCCACGGTGACCTGGGTCACCGTTCCGCCTATTTGCGGCGTGAGCGTAACCTGGTTGCCGCTTACGTAGGCGTCGTCAGTAGTTTCGTAATAGCGGGCATACAACAGATACCACGCAAGGAAGCCCGCTGCGGCAAGCACCAGGATAATGAATAAAATAATGAAGTTACGTTTGCGCTTGCTGCTGCGCTGTACTTGTTCAGCAGATGTAGTTTCCATCTTGTTGGCAACCTTTATAAAGACATTAGCGATGAGGTGCGGTGATCTCGTCCGGCAGCATTTTTGTTATCAGCTCTACCAGTAAACGGGATTCATCGGGGGTGAGTCGTGCTGTGAGATCGCTAAGGATCGAGCTGAGTGCCTCGTTCTGAAAGCGATCGCAAATGACCAGACCTTTGTCGGTCAGCGCCAGAATCACCTGGCGTTTATCCACGGGATTAGGGTTACGCACGATGAGATTGTGCTTAACCATGCGATCGACCATGCGGCTTATGGCACCGGCATCCATCACCAGATTTTTGCTAATTTCTACCGGGCTGGTAATGCCTTTATAGATATGGATAAGCACTTTGAACTGTGCGGCGGTGATATCAGCACCGGAGAAATAGTGGCTGATAAGCTGATCTTTAAACTGGTTTGCCAGATGGATTAGCAAACCGAGATGTAATTTGTTATCGATAATGCCCGGATTGGTGCGCATGGTATTTGCCTGGTCAGTAATTACAAATGAAATTACTGACCAGGCATTTATTTGTCAACGTTGTGTCAAGGAAAACGCACGTTTTGTCAGGCAGCGAGCCAGATTTCAGCTTCTTCTTTCATTTTAGTTCCGCGCCCGGACCTTTTGGTCGCAAATACGCGCTGTACAGGAAAAGCTGATTTTTCCAGCGCATAGGCGAGCGGCGCGTAGGCAATCGGGCAACGGTTCACTACTTCACGATCGATTTCCACCACGCCGAATGGAAAATCAAAGGTGCCGAAACCGTAAACGACCTGACGACGAAGAATTTTCCACTCTCCGTTGCGTTTCTCTGTCATGTCATAAAAGCGGTTATGGCAGATTCCACCCAGCGCCAGCTTGCTGTTCTGGCCGATAATCATCGCGTTTGTTTACACAATCGCTTTGTTTTGCGCGGCGTTAAACGTAACCATCGGGTTATCAATTACATGTTTGGTGCTGATGTCAGATTCACCCATACGCATCTATTCCTCACATGGTTTATCAGCCAATCTCTGATAAAAGCTTTGACGCAGAATTGCTATTGTTAAGCCGCCGGGATGAAATTCAGCGGGCGGTGCTCGCTTATACCCGCCTTGCCTTACAAAACAATCACAACGGAAAGCTATGACGACTGCAATGCAAAACCGACAACGAGGACTTTTCGCCCTCGGCCTGGGAGCGGTTCTGGTTCTGGCAGGCTGTACTACTAAATCTACCGCACCGGTTTCTGAAACCACAAAGCCGGTGGATGTAGAAACTGTCGTGAAGCAGAAGCTGCCAGCCAGCCAGCAGGATCGCAACGGTTGGGCGAAGGATCTGGCAGCAACGTTTAAAAGCCAGCATCTCGCACCGAGCGAAGAAAACGTTTGTTCAGTGCTGGCGGTCGCCCAGCAGGAATCCAATCTGGTCGCCGATCCGGCGGTGCCAAACCTGAGTAAAATCGCCTGGCAAGAGATCGATCGCCGTGCCGAAAAGCTCCATATACCAGCGTTTTTGGTGCGCACCGCGCTGTTAATTAACTCTCCCAACGGCAGGCGCTACAGCGAGCGGCTGGATAATGTCAAAACCGAAGGACAGCTAAGCGCGATATTCGATGATTTTATCGACATGGTGCCGATGGGACAGAAGCTGTTCGGTAGCCTCAATCCGGTTCACACCGGCGGGCCGATGCAGGTCAGCATCGCCTTTGCCGAACAGCATATGGACGGCTATCCATGGAAGATAGAAGGCACCGTCCGTCAGGAGGTATTCACGCGCCGCGGCGGGCTGTGGTTCGGTACTTATCATTTATTGAACTATCCGGCAAATTATACCCGGCCAATTTACCGTTTTGCCGACTTCAACGCCGGATGGTACGCCAGCCGTAATGCCGCTTTCCAGAATGCGGTAAGTAAAGCCGCAGGTGTCAAACTGGCGCTGGATGGCGATCTGATCCTCTATAACACCGATAAGCCGGGCAGCACAGAACTGGCGGTAAGAAAACTGGCGAGCAAAATGGAGATGAGCGACAGCCAGATCCACCGGGCGCTGCAAAAGGGCGACAGCATCGATTTTGAAAAAACCGATTTGTACGAGCAGGTTTATGCGCTAGCGGACAAGAAAGCGGGCAAGAAACTACCGCGTGAAATGCTGCCGGGAATTACGCTGGAGAGCCCAAAAATCACGCGTAATCTGACAACGGCGTGGTTTGCTAAACGCGTTGACGACAGACGTGCGGCCTGTATGAAACGATAAACGTGGGAAGGTGGTGAATGGCGCTTCGCTTATTGCCCTACAAGCTGTTGAAAAGGAGGGCGGGTAAGCGAAGCGCCATCCGATATTGCGGTCTTAGTAATAATAGTGGCGGTGACGATATTTTACCGCCAGCCCAATCATGCCAAGGAACAGGCAGCCCAGCAGGAAAGGCACCAGCCCGAACACGGTGCTGACGGCCAGTCCCATTTCGATACGCGGGCGTGTTGCATCGTTGCTCTGCGCAAGATGTTCCAGCACGCCGGGGGCATGGACCAGTAAATTCAGTATCTGGCTGCCGACCCAGAAGCAAAACAGAATGAACACCGCATAAGCGATATTGCTCAGCGTCGCGCCGCCTGTTTTGGTTGTGGAAACGGTAATCGTTGCGGGGACAACGTGTTTCGACAAAGTGATATCAGTCATTTTGACCTCCCATAAAACCGAAACGCCAGTCAGGTTTCCGCCCGATAATTGCAGCAAGTTTGGCAGGTCATAAGGTTTGTCAATATCAGATTGTTGGTAATTTCCGCGCCGGAATCCTCCTGGATTTGCATTTTTTGCGTTAAATCACAATTCTGTAACTTAAATGAAATTCTTGTAACATTATGTCGATTGACGTCTATTAACGTGCGGTGAGTTTTCGCAGGCTGTGCGACAATGCGCCAACTTCTTTTTATCCTGATGGATGGCACCATGACTGCGAAAACCCTGAGCTTAAAAATGCGTCGCGACTGGCACTATTATGCCGTGGCAATTGGGCTGATTTTCATTCTCAACGGCGTGATTGGCCTGCTGGGCTTTAAAACCGAAGGCTGGCAAAGCTATGCGGTAGGGCTGGTAACGTGGGTTATCTCTTTCTGGCTGGCGGGGCTTGTGATTCGCCGTCGCCCGGAACCTGAAGAACCGGGCCCGGCAAAAGAGTAATTCAGCTGGTAATGGAGCTTTTCAGGGCGCTATCCTGCTGGTGACGCTCCAGCGCCAGCTCAATCAGGCGGGTGATAAGCGTCCGGTAATCCAGCCCGCTCGCCTGCCAGAGTTTTGGATACATGCTGATGTTGGTAAAGCCCGGCAGCGTGTTTATTTCATTGATAATCACTTCGTCGTCTTCGGTCAGGAACACATCCACGCGTGCCATGCCGCTGCATTCAAGCGCCTGGTATGCGCGCACGGCAATCTCGCGGATTTTGTCGTTGATCGCTGTGGAAAGCCTGGCCGGAACCACAACCTGCGCGCCCTGGGCATCAATGTATTTGGTGTCGTAAGAGTAGAAGTCGCTGTTCACCACCACTTCGCCGCAGGTGCTGGCCTGCGGGTCGTCATTGCCCAACACGGCGCACTCAATTTCGCGGCCTTTAATGCCCGTTTCCACCACCACTTTGTGATCGAATTCGAAGGCCAGCGCGACGGCGGTTTCGTACTGCTGCGCGTTGTTTACTTTACTCACGCCAACGGAAGAGCCCTGGTTCGCCGGTTTGATAAACAGCGGCAGGCCGAGCTGTTTTTCCACGTCGGCAAAACTGATTGTGCTGCGGCTGGCGCGGGTCAGGGTGATAAACGGCGCGACATTCAGCCCGGCATCACGCAGCAGGCGTTTGGTCACATCTTTATCCATGCTCACCGCCGAGCCGAGCACGCCGGAACCGACAAACGGCAGGTTTGCCACGCGCAGCATGCCCTGCAGGGAACCGTCTTCGCCAAGCGTGCCGTGCACGATAGGGAAAATAACGTCCACTTGGGGAAGCTGCGATGCGGAATTTGATTCGATCAGCTGTTGCTGCGTCTGGCCCGGTACCAGGGCTACGTTTTTCTCAGAACGGTTCAGGGCGATGAGCGCCGGATCGTCCGCATGCAGCAGATAGCTGGAGGCGTCGTTGATATGCCACTGGCCCTGTTTATCAATGCCCAGCAGCAGCACATCGAACTTCGTTTTATCAATGGCGTCGACGATATTTTTTGCCGACTGCAGCGACACCTCGTGCTCTGCCGATTTCCCACCAAACACGATACCAACCCGCAGTTTTGCCATGCCCGAACCCATCCTTAATCATTACGAAGGCGGTCAACATAGCACGCTCATAACGCGGATTCATGTGCTTCGTGGCGCTCAAACCCTCTCAACTTCTATACTGATTATTCCGTAAACAAATAAGGGCTGCGGAATGGCGAAAGGAGTAAAGGCCTTGATTGGTTTAACCGTAACGGCGGTGGCGGCGTTCTGGATTTATGAGCATCTCCCCGCGCAGTACAATCCTTTCACGCCCTTGTCCATTGACGATCCGCCGACGCTGGTTACGCGCTATAAACTGCGCCAGATGGCGAATCACCCTGAAGCGTGTCTGGCGTTGCTCAAACAGGCGGAAGCGCGTCAGCAACTGAGCTTTCGAAGCGTTGCGGATGCCAGTGGGAAATGCCCTCTGAGGGATGCGGTAAGAGTGCAGAATTTTGGCGATGTGAAACTCAGCAGCAGCTTTCTTGCCAGTTGTCCGTTAGCGCTAAGCAGCACGATGTTTATTCATCAGCGCGCGGTCCCGCAGGCTTTAACGACCTTTGGCAGCAAATTAACCCGCGTTAACCATCTGGGCAGCTACGCCTGCCGCAATATCTATCATCGCCAGAATGCGCGCCTCAGCGAGCATGCAACGGCCGACGCGCTTGACGTCAGCGGTTTTGGCTTTGCCAACGGACAGCAGGTCACCGTATTGAAAGGCTGGGGTTCTGACGGTAAAGGCGGGGAATATCTGCACGCGGTCTTTGAAAACGGCTGTGTATTTTTTGGTAACGCGCTGGGGCCTGACTACAACGCGGCCCACGCTAACCATTTTCATCTGGGCATGCGCGGCTACGGCCTGTGCCGCTGAGCTGAATTTGTATGATAAACTTGTCATAATTTCGCTTCTTTTTATTTTTACCCCTTTGAATAAGCGCGCACCGTATGGAATCCTGGAAGGTCAATATTATCTCGGTCTGGTTCGGTTGCTTCTTTACCGGCCTTGCCATCAGTCAAATTCTTCCCTTCCTGCCGCTGTATGTGGAGCAGCTGGGCGTCACCTCTCACCGGGCGCTGTCGATGTGGTCCGGGCTGACGTTCAGCGTGACTTTCCTTGTTTCCGCCATTGTTTCGCCGATGTGGGGCAGCCTGGCCGATCGCAAAGGGCGCAAGCTAATGCTGCTGCGTGCCTCGCTGGGCATGGCGGTTGCGATTCTGTTGCAGGCCTTCGCCACCAACGTCTGGCAGCTCTTTATTCTGCGCGCCATTATGGGGCTGACCTCCGGTTATATACCTAACGCTATGGCGCTGGTGGCCGCGCAGGTTCCTCGTGAACGCAGCGGCTGGGCGCTCAGTACCTTATCCACCGCGCAAATCAGCGGCGTTATCGTCGGTCCCTTACTGGGCGGCTATATGGCCGATCATCTCGGGCTGCGGATGGTATTTTTCGTCACCGCGGCCCTGCTGATGGTCAGCTTTACGGTGACGCTGTTGCTGATAAAAGAAGGAGGACGCCCGCGCGTCAGCAAAAACGAGCGGCTGTCGGGTAAAGCAGTTTTCGCCACGTTACCTTATCCCTGGCTGATGCTGAGCCTGTTTGTCACTACGCTTGTCATTCAGCTTTGCAACGGGTCGATTGGGCCGATTCTGGCACTTTTTATCAAACACCTCTCGCCGGACAGTTCGAATATCGCCTTTATGAGCGGCTTTATCGCCGCCGTGCCGGGCATTTCAGCGCTATTCTCAGCGCCTAAACTGGGCAAGCTTGGCGACAGAATTGGCACCGCGCGTGTACTAATGGCGACGCTTATCTTCGCTGTGGTGCTGTTTTTTGCCATGGCGTGGGTGACTTCACCAATGCAGCTTGCGGTATTGCGCTTCTTACTCGGTTTTGCCGACGGCGCCATGCTGCCCGCCGTGCAAACGCTGCTGGTGAAATACTCAAGCGACCAGGTCACCGGACGGATATTTGGCTATAACCAGTCGTTTATGTACCTGGGCAACGTTGTTGGGCCGCTGATGGGCGCCGGTGTTTCAGCCGTGGTAGGATTCCGCTGGGTATTTATTGTTACCGCGCTGGTGGTGTTGATTAACGTCTGGCAATTAGGGCTTGCCCTGCGCCGCAAGCAGCAAAAAGATGAACAACGCAACCTGCAAAGCTAAATGGCGCCAGGCCGTATTTAATTTAATACGGTCTTTTAATATTGCGGTTTTGGTGAGGAATAAGAAAATACTGGCTGCACATTTTATTATTCCTGAAACAGGAAAAATGGAATAACCGGAGCGAAACCCGCTTTATGAACAACCAGTAATTCTGTATTTTTTGCGGTCTCGCACAATATTAACCTGAGCAGATAAAAATAGTACCTTTACCCTCTAGGAAAGCGCTAAACGTAATGCTACCGTCATGTTTCAAGACCTTCAGGGACACGCGTTATGAAAAACCTTATTGCTGAGTTACTGGTTAAACTCGCCGAGAAGGAAGAAGAGTCAAAAGAGTTTGTTGCTCAGATTGAAGCGCTGGAAATAGTCGTTACCGCTTTGCTGCGCCGTATGGAACAAAGCGAACAACATGCACTGATCACCAGTATTGAGGCGGCTTTGCACGACGCTCGCCCAAAGGAGGTTGTGTCTTCTCACGACACGCAACTATTACAACAATATTTAGAGAAATTACTGACACATCCGCGTAGCTGAACCCTTTAATGCCTCATTTTCCGTCACCAAATATTTATAAGGTTGCTCTGTTTTTATTTAAGCCGGTAGTTTTTACACGGCGAAAATAAAGTAAAACAGAGCACAATTATCATAAGCTTATTCCCTTTGTGACTAAGCGGTTTAGCAGTCGGTGCAGAAAATATATCGCTGCCTTTAGATTCTCGAGCAGCGCTGGGTGATATCACACAACCTGGCGGCGCCCGCGGCGTTAATTTCGCCCGTAACGTCCCGTAAATGCTACGGCCCGACGGTGAGCAGCGGGCAGTGCGCGGCAAATGCGCTGGAAAATGGCGGTAAAGGCTTTGTTACCAATCAACTCCTGAATGCGCGGGCCGAGGTCACCTTAGGCGGCGACGCGGAAATCTTCTCTGCAACCGCAAAAGCAGGGGAATGGGTCGGAAAAACGCTGGCGCTCGTGACGGCTGACCACGCGCATGCAAGCCGGATTATCGTCCCCGACACCAAAACGTCCGGGCTGTCCAGGCGCTGAACATCAAAGATGGTGCGGTGATGGTGATGAGCTACGGCAGCGCGGAAGGGGACTCGCAGGAGCATACCGGTACGCAGTTGCGCATTGCCGCTTACGGCCCTTATGCGGCGAACGTTGTCGGTTTAACCGATCAAACTGACTTGTTTTACGCCATGAAAGCGGCGATGAAACGGCAATAATGCGGGAAAGGCCCCAACCGTGAATTTTTGGTGCGCTAAGTAGCCTTTTTCATCTATGCGAGCCAGGCTTAAAGCGCCACATACTTAGATGGATAGAGCTATGAAAATTGCCTTAATAATGGTGTTACTGGCAGGCGTAGTGGGCCCGGCGACAGCGGCAGATAAAGCTATGACGCCCCAGCAACAGCGCATGACCTCGTGTAACCAACAGGCCACATCGCAAACCCTGAAAGGGGACGACCGTAAGCTATACATGAGCAACTGCCTGAAAAACAGCAGGTCCGCACCCGGCGAGAAAAGCCTTACGCCACAACAGCAAAAAATGAAAACCTGTAACGCGCAAGCGGGCAGACAAACGCTGACCGGCGATGCGAGAAAAACATTCATCAGTAACTGTCTGAAAAAACAGACGGGTTAGTTCTAATGGGTGAGCCTGCGGGCCGGCTCACCCGAAAAATCATACTTCCCCCCGGCTTCCCCTCCCTATAATTACTACAAATATTTCAGAATGTTCCTAATTATCATGAGTGATGAACAGGGTTTCAGCAGATGGATTTCCGGGAGAGCTATGGAGTGCCCGACACACCTCAATGAAGACAGGCATCACTCAGGTCGGCGATTTGCCCGACGTGTTTATTTACCCAGGGTTATCGGCCTTGCGACAGGTTTTTTTTGCGTCGCTTCCGTACTCGTCATGCAGCCTCTCTCCGGCTGGTGGTGGCTACTGCTGGTGGCGAATGGCTTCGTCTGGCCGCATCTTGCCTGGCAAGTGGCCGACCGGGCGCCCGATCCCACCCGCGCCGAAATCCGCAATCTGCTGATCGATTCCTGTATGGGAGGCGTGTGGATTGCGGTAATGGGCCTGAACGCCCTGCCTTCAGCGCTGATTGTGGCCATGATGGGCATGAATAATATGGGCTGCGGCGGCGTGAAGCTGTTTTTATACGGTCTGCTATTGCTTATCTGCGCCTGTACCTTAACGCTTGGCCTGATCCATATTCCGTTGAATCTGGAAACTATGCCTTCTCAGGTCTGGATTTGCCTGCCGATGCTGATCGTCTATCCCATGTATTACGGGCTGGTCAGCTACCGGACGGCAGTAAAACTCTCTGAACACAAGCGTCGTTTGATGCAGCTCAGCACGCGAGACGGTATGACGGGCGTGTACAACCGTCGCCACTGGGAGCATCTGCTGCACGGGGAATATGATAACTGCCAGCGTTATCAGCGCAGCGCCACTTTATTACTGATCGATATCGATCACTTTAAATCCATCAACGATAATTTTGGCCACGACGTTGGCGACGAAGCGATCCTCGCGATCACCGAGCATTTGCAGCTCATTTTGCGCATTACGGATGTGGTGGGGCGGTTCGGTGGAGATGAATTCGGCGTGATCATGTCCGGCACGTCACAGGAAAGCGCTATCCAGGCGATGGTACGCGTTTGCGAACAGCTGAATACTTTTCGGCTGCCGCGCGCACCGCAGGTCGTTTTGCGGGTTAGCGTGGGCGTGGCCCAGTTTGATCGCCGCATGACCAGCTATCGCGAGTGGCTCAAAGCGGCGGATTTGGCGCTTTACAAAGCAAAAAACTCCGGACGCGGGCGGATTGAAGCCGCAGCCTGACGGAAAGCGTTTATGTTCCCTCTCCGGGGAGAGGGAGAGAGCTTTATGGCTTACCTAAATGCTCAGATTTCGCCATACACTTCGCCATCGCTTCCATCACCGCTGCGCGGAAACCTTTTTCTTCCAGGACTTTTACCGCCTCAATGGTGGTGCCGCCCGGTGAACAGACCATATCTTTCAGCTCGCCTGGATGCATGCCGGTTTCCAGCACCATTTTCGCGGAGCCCATCACGGCCTGGGCTGCGAACTGATAAGCCTGCTTGCGCGGCATGCCGCCCAGCACCGCGGCATCCGCCATCGCTTCGATAAACATAAACACATAGGCCGGGGAAGAGCCGCTGACGCCAACAACCGGATGGATCATCGCTTCGCTGATTACCTCGGCCTGGCCAAAGCTGCGGAAAATAGCTACCGCATCGGCGATATCTTCCGGACTGACCAGCGCGTTTGGCGTGACAGAAGTCATACCGGCATTCACCAGCGCTGGCGTATTGGGCATGGCGCGGATGATTTTACGGTCGTGGCCCAGCGCCGTCGCCAGCGAGTCGAGCGTAACGCCTGCGGCAACGGAAATAACTACCGTTTCTTTGTTGAGGCTGGAGGTGATTTCACCCAACACTTTTAACATCACGCCAGGCTTCACCGCCCCAAAGACAATGTCAGCAATCTGCGCCACTTGCTGGGCGCTTTGCGCAGGATTGATGCCATATTCCTGGCGCAGGGCTTCCACTTTTTCCGGCGACGGGGTGTAAACCCAGATATTGCCGGGCTGAATTAGCCCGCTGGAGATCAAGCCGCCGAGGATCGCTTTCCCCATGTTGCCGCAGCCAATAAAACCAATTTTCTTGTCCATTGCGTCACTCCATTGTCTGTGATGTTCGAGGGGCTATAGCTTAACGCGCTTTCAGGCGATTCGGCTACGCTTAAGCAAAACAGTGGAAGGAGTCCAGTTCATGGCAAAACCTGTACCCGATGAATACACCGGCCGCACCTATCCGGTGGAAGAAGATATGCGCTGGCAGCTCAAAGAGTGGAGCATTGAAAAATGGGGCCGCCGCTGCCTGCTGGCACTGGTGCTGTTGTCGTTGCTGGGGGTGTTTTCAGACGGCTGGCTAAGCCAGACCACGACGAACAACCCGGAGGGAACGCTGAGCGTGGAACATCAGCGGATAATGCGTGCGATGAGTGACGAGAACTTTATCCTGCGCGTTAAATTCGCTACGGGCCAGCCTACCGTGCTGACGCTGGGGCAGGATTTTATGGACAACTTTGAGATTCAGAGCCTTCAGCCACAGCCTCTTTTTACCCATACCAGCCGGCATGAAATGGTGCTGACCTGGCCTGCGAGCGCCAGCAAAGAGCAGGCGCTCTGGCTGACGGTTCAACCTCAGTCTGCCGGGCATTTTATCTCTACCATCAGGCTTAAAGGCGCAGAACCTGTGACCTTAAGCCAGTGGGTACTACCCTAAGGAAAAATTATGGATAACGTACTGCGCGTCATAGGGATGTACATTCTGCTGATGATCGTGCTGAAAATCGCCGGGCGGCGCACGCTGCTGGAAATGACCTCCTTCGATTTTATTCTGTTGCTTATCATCAGCGAGGCAACGCAGCAGGCGCTGTTGGGCAATGATTTTTCTTTCACCGGGGCGGCAGTCACCATTATCACGCTCATCACCATGGATATCGTGTTCGGCAGAATCAAAGAACGCTTCCCAAAAATCGAACAATTTATCGACGGCTCGCCGCTGATCCTCGTGGAATATGGCCGTCCGCTGGAAAAGCGAATGCGTAAGGCGGGGATCGGCAAGGACGACATACTTGCTTCCGCGCGAATGAACCAGGGGCTGGAGCGTATGGATCAGATAAAGTTTGCCATTCTGGAAAAGAACGGCAAGATCGCCATCATTCCCGCCGAAGAACAGGAGCCGTAATGCAAATTTGGGTGGATGCCGACGCGTGTCCAAAGGTTATCAAGGAAGTCTTATTCCGCGCTGCGGAACGCGCACAGATCGTGGTTACGCTGGTCGCCAATCATGGACTGAAAACGCCGCCGTCGCGTTTTATTCGCAGCCTTCAGGTTGCGACGGGATTCGACGTTGCCGATAACGAAATTGTGCGCCGCTGTGAAAGCGGCGATCTGGTGATTACCGCTGATATTCCGCTGGCCGCAGATGTTATCGAAAAGGGCGCCGTGGCGCTGAACCCACGCGGGGAACGCTATACGCCAGCCACTATTCGTGAGCGATTAACCATGCGTGATTTTATGGACACCCTGCGTGCAAGCGGCGTGCAGACGGGCGGGCCGGACAGCTTAAACCAGCGCGACCGCCAGCAGTTTGCCAACGAGCTGGAAAAATGGCTGCTGGCAGCGGCGCGGGCCAAAAAAGCTTAAATCAGATTGTCATCGTCGTCGCCAAAATCGTCATTGCCGATATCGCCATAGTCATTTGTGTCGTCCTGCGGCAGGCCCGCATCCTGATTAAGGAACTGGCTGTCTTCCGCCTGGTTATAGTCATCCACCGCGTTAATCGCTGAGTTATTGGCTGGCTGCGCAGGCTCGTTGATAATGTTCACCAGCTCTTCAGGCTGCGTGTGATGGAACATGCTGGTCAGCATATCCGCCATAATCACACCGCCTGCTACGCCCGCGGCCGTTTGCAGCGCTCCGGCTAAAAAGCCCGTGCCGCCACGCGGGGCGGCGTAGCCTGGCGCCATTTGCGGCGCGCTATAACTGCCCGGCGGCACGTTTTGATACCGTTGGGCACCAGGGATGGGTTCTGCGCCACGTGAAGAATTAGAGCCGAATAAGCCCGCAAGAAATCCGCCGCTGCTTTGTTGCTGGCGAGAAGCGTGCTCCAGCTGCGCCACCTGACCTTCCAGCCCCTGAATACGGCTGTTCAGCTGTTTCATCGCGGCTTCCTGAATCAGTATGGTTTGCGCCATATAATAGGCGGCGCCCGGAAGCTGCGCCAGATGTTGCTGGATTAGCTGGTCTGCGGCGGCGTCGCGCGGGGAGCTGTTCGCTTCAGCCTGTTTCAGGCGGCCAAAAAGCCCGTCAATCAGACGTTGCTCTTCAGATTGCATGGTTTATACCTCTGTCATCATGGGTTCTCAATATTCAGTCTGGATCAGAATCGCAGCATGTAAAATAACGCGAGGGTAAAGCTGCGCGGAATTGTGTTACTGAATCCCGGAATGTGTCAGGGGTGTCTTTTATCGGGACTTTCAAGTAAGGTGGCGCACATATTTCCTGGTAAATTTCCTTTACATATTTCAGGCTTGCTGCTGCACGCTTCGGTGTAACTGGCCTGTAGCGTAGATATTTTATCGTAACGATTTTTTTACGCCTGTTCCGTGTACTAGCTGAATGGTATGATGGCGCGCTGTTTATTGATTTGTTACCACCCAGGCTCACTGCTGAGGAATAGCCCCTGATGATTCAACCCATATTTCTGGTCGGCGCACGCGGCTGCGGTAAAACCACGGTAGGCGTAGCGTTAGCGCAGGCACTGGGCCGCGGCTTTGTCGATACCGATAACTATCTGTTGACCACCACCAACATGAGCGTAGCGGATATCGTGGCGCAGGAAGGATGGGACGGTTTTCGCGCGCGCGAAACGCAGGCGCTGAAAAATGTAACTTCGCCGGACGTTGTCGTTGCTACCGGCGGCGGCATGGTGCTGGCGGAGCATAATCGTCAATTCATGCGCGAACAGGGTGTGGTGATTTATCTGCGCGCGCCCGCCCAGATTTTGGCGAACCGTCTGGAAGCTTTCCCGCAAGAAGGGCAGCGGCCGACGTTAACCGGCAAACCCATTACCGATGAAATTGTCGAGGTGCTGGCCGCCCGGGAAGCGCTGTATCGCCAGGCCGCTCACCACGTGATTGACGCCTCTCAGACGCCGGATGCCGTTGTCGATGCGGTGCTTGCGGCTTTGCAAATAGCCCGGGCAAGCTAATCTTTGACTATACTTAACGCTCATCCACGATCGAAGGAAAAGCGATGGCGAGCAGACCTCCCTACCCACGCGTTGCGCGAATAGTTGAAGTCGAGAAAGGTTCGCAAACCGAAACCGTTACCTGGTATCAACTCAGGGCTGACCATCCCTACCCGGATACGCTTATCAGCGAACATCAGTCCGAGCAGGAAGCGCTGGACGCAAAACGGCGTTATGAAGACCCGGAAAAAAGCTGATCCGCACAGGCAGGGATGCCGAAAGCCCGACAGGATGTTCCCTAAAAACCCCTCAGGATTTTCCTTAAAAAACCCGCACTGGCTATGTCATCACACTTTTGACCACTCTGCTGGATTAAAAAAACATTACGATAATGTTATGTGTTGACGTTTCGTTAAAGGATCCGACGATGCGCTCGCGATCTGCTGCTACGCTTTGTGATCGATTATTAAGCGGCCCTGCGGTCAGCATCAATAAGTGGGAAAAGTATCAGTGCAGCAAAAGGGGACTGATACGAGATAGAGGCGGAACTTAACATGAAATCAACATTAGCCATTCTCACCATCGGTGTGGTCCCCGTCAGTGAAATCCTGCCGTTGTTAATCGAACATATTTCCGAAGAACAAATCAAACACGTTACGCTGCTGGGCAACATGTCCCGTGAGGAAGTGATTACGGAATTTGGCGCAGAAGAAGGTGAAGAGGAAATTCTCACCTTACTGGCAGACAAAACGCTCATTCATGTCGGCAAACAAAAAGTCGAACAGGCGCTACAGGGCGTAATCGAACTGCTGGATAATCAGGGTTACGATGTGATCTTACTGATGAGCACGGAGCGATTCGCCCGTCTTGCTGCCTATAACAGCATATTGCTGGAGCCGGAGCGCATCATTCCTCCCCTGGTGGCGTCCATTGTCGACGACCATCAGGTAGGCATTATTCTGCCTGTGCCTGAGCTATTGAAATCACAGCATAAAAAATGGCAGCAATTGCAGAACCCGCCCTTTTACGAGCTGGCTAATCCGGTGCACGAAACGGATGAGAGCTTGCTTAACGCTGGCCGAAAACTGCTGGCGGCGGGTGCGGATGTGCTGGTGCTGGATTCCCTTGGCTATCATCAGAAACATCGTGATCTGCTGCAAAAAGGGCTTAATGTGCCGGTATTATTATCGAACGTGCTGATTGCGCATTTAGCTTCGGAACTGCTCGCCTGACGCCGGGTAACAATTTGCGTGACAGGCTCAAGCGTTGCCCTCTATATTGTTTTTCTGAACATTTTTTAAAAGGGCCAGTCCATGCTTCAAAGTAATGAGTACTTTTCCGGCAAAGTGAAATCCATCGGTTTTACCAGCAGCAGCACTGGCCGGGCAAGCGTCGGGGTGATGGTGGAAGGGGAATACACCTTCGGTACGGCGCAACCAGAAGAGATGACCGTGGTCAGCGGCGCATTGCATGTATTGCTGCCTGAACAAACTGAATGGAAAACCTACACCGCAGGCGAAGTTTTTAACGTGCCGGGCCACAGCGAGTTCCATCTGCAGGTTGCCGAGCCAACCTCTTACCTTTGCCGTTATCTGGCTGATAAGTAAAATAAACCCTCTCCCAGGAGAGGGTTTTTGGTTTGCTTTCTCTCCTGGAAAGAGAACAGAGAGAGCGATTTAACGCTGAGCCTCGCCGCCTAACGCTTCCACCAGACTTTTAATCAAGGCCGCCAGTTCGCCGGTCATTAAAATGAAATCGGCGTCGAAACGCTGAGCAAAATCTTCACGATCGATATCGTCGTTCTGCTCGCGCAGCGTGTCTGCAAACTTCAGGCGCTTCACAGAGCCGTCGTCGGCAATCATAAACTGAATACGTTCCTGCCAGTCGAGCGCCAGTTTTGTCACTACTTTTCCGGCTTCAATGTGGGTGGCTATCTCATCGCATACCAGATCCTGCTGCTTACAGCGGATAACGCCACCGCCTTCAAGAATCGCCTTAAGCTCCGCTTCATCCATTAGTGCAAAGCCTGCCGGGACATCGCCAGAACGCACCCATTCGGTGAGCGTCAGTTCAATAGGCGTTTCCAGCGCCAGAGGCACAACCGGCAGCGATCCCAGGCTTTTACGCAACAACGCCAGCGTATCTTCCGCTTTTTTGGCGCTCGCGCAGTCCACCATAATCAAACCGTTAGCGGTATCAATCCACATCATGGTCTGGCTAAAACGGCTGAAGGCGCGCGGCAGGAGCGAGTGCAGCACTTCATCTTTCAGGGCGTCTTTCTCGGTTTTTTTCAGCTTGCGGCCCTGATCGGCTTCCAGCTTGCTAATCTTCGCTTCCAGCGCCTGCTTGATAACCGGAGAAGGAAGAATTTTTTCTTCTTTGCGGGCGCAAATCACAATCTGCCCGTTATTGGCATGGGTTAATGCATCACTGTGCGAGCCCATCGGTGGCACCCAGCCGGTTTTTGCCATATCCTGGCTGCCGCAAGGGCTGAACGTGAAGGCGGCCAACTGTTTTTCCATTTCATCCGCAGAGAGCGTGATGTCGCGGCTTAAACGGTAAACCATTAAATTTTTGAACCACAGCATGATTTTTTCCCGGTCAGGTCAGTGAAACGCAGCGGGCATGATAGCGAATCAGCCGCCACGTTTCATTGCCTAAACGGTGCTGTACTTCTACTCTGTTGATAACACTCATCAAATGAGGAAAGTTGCGTGCGTATAGGCATTGATTTAGGCGGTACTAAAACTGAGGTGATTGCGCTTGCGGACGAGGGTAAACAGCTATTTCGCCATCGCCTGCCCACTCCCAAAAATGATTATCAGCAAACTATTGGCACCATCGTTGAGCTTGTGCGCCTTGCCGAAGAGGCAACGGGCGAACGCGGCACGGTGGGCCTTGGCATTCCGGGGTCCATTTCGCCTTATACCCGCGTGGTGAAAAACGCTAATTCCACCTGGCTCAACGGCCAGCCGTTTGATAAAGACCTGTCGGATGCGCTGCAGCGTGAAGTTCGACTGGCGAACGATGCGAACTGCCTCGCCGTTTCCGAAGCCATTGATGGTGCTGCGGCAGGTGCAGGCATTGTTTTTGCGGTGATCGTCGGCACGGGCTGCGGCGCCGGTATCGCCATCAATGGCCATAGCCTGATTGGCGGTAACGGCACGGCGGGGGAGTGGGGCCACAACCCGCTGCCATGGATGGACGAAGATGAACTGCGCCATCGCGAAGAAGTGCCGTGTTATTGCGGGAAACAGGGCTGCATTGAAACCTTTATTTCCGGCACCGGTTTCGCCACTGACTATCAGCGTCTGAGCGGTAAGAAGCTAAAAGGCAATGAAATCATGCGACTTGCTGAACAGCAGGACCCGCTGGCGGAGCTGGCTATTAGCCGTTACGAAACGCGTCTGGCGAAATCGCTTGCCCATATCGTCAATATCCTTGATCCGGATGTGATAGTGCTTGGCGGAGGGATGAGCAACGTCGAGCGGCTGTATAAAACGGTGCCGCAGCTGATAAAACCGTGGGTATTTGGCGGTGAGTTTGAGACGCCGGTCCGCAAGGCGGTGCACGGCGATTCAAGCGGCGTGCGCGGCGCAGCGTGGTTGTGGCCGATGGAGAAATAAAATTTTCCCCTCGCCCTAACCTTCTCCCAAAGGGGAGAGGGAACTAAACGACACGGATTTCTCCTTCTCCCAAAGGAGAGAGGGAACTAAACGACACGGAGTTCTCCTTCTCCCAAAGGAGAGAGGGAACTAAGCGACACGGATTTCTCCTTCTCCCAAAGGAGAGAGGGAACTAAACGACACGGATTTCTCTTCTCCCCAAAGGGGAGAGGGAACTAAGCGACACGGATTCCTCTTCTCCCCAAAGGGGAGAGGGGGACTAAACGACACGGATTTCTCCTTCTCCCAAAGGGGAGAGGGAACTAAGCGACACGGGTTTCCCCTTCTCCCCAAAGGGGAGAAGAGCCGGGATGAAGGTCTGAATCGATCACCCGACGGCAAACTCCTTCGCCAGCCTGCTCACGCCCAGCCCGTTAATCTTCTTAACTTTTATCTGCACCGGAATGCGCTCTTTCATCGCTTCCACATGGCTAATGACGCCAATGGTTTTCCCACTCGCATTCAGCGTGTCCAGCGCATCCAGCGCCGTATCCAGCGTTGCGGCATCCAGCGTGCCAAAGCCTTCATCGAGGAACAGCGAGTCGATGCGTGTTTTATGGCTTACCAGATCGGACAAGGCCAGCGCCAGCGCCAGGCTTACCAGGAAACTTTCTCCGCCGGAAAGCGTGCGTGTATCGCGAACCGCGTCTGCTTGCCAGGTATCGACCACCTGTAACTCCAGCGCCTCGCTATCTTTGCGCTGTAACAGATAGCGGCCATGCAGACGGTCGAGCTGATTGTTGGCAAGCCACACCAGGTTATCGAGCGTCAGGCCCTGGGCGAACCTGCGGAATTTATCCCCTTCTCTGGAACCAATCAGCGCGTTGAGATAGCCCCAGTCATTCACCTGCTGCTGCTGTTCGGCAATAGTCTGCATCAGTCCCTGCTGACGCTGGCGGTTCTCCGCGTCGTGGCGAAGCTGCTGTTGGATCTGGCCCTGCTGCGTAGTGTTGTCGCGCAGTTGCTGTTGGTTTTGAGCAAGCTGCTGTTGCAGTTGAGCGATCCCCTCGTCTTCTGCCAGCGTTTGCGGACGGGCTGACTGATGCTGTGCGAGCGCCTTTTCCGCCTGCTGACAAAGGATGGCCTGCTGCTGATGCTGCTGTTCAAGCTGGCTTTTTTTCGCTTCTAACTGCTGGCGCTCTTGTTCATCAAGTAAAGCCGCCTGGAATGCGGCAGCATCCGCGAAGGGGCTGGCTGCCAGCGCGCTCAGGAATTGCTCGTTTGCCTGAGCAACACGGAATTCTTCCTGCTGACGCTGCTGCTGCAATGTTTTCCACTCGCTTTCGAGGGAGATGCAGTCGCTGTGCAGGCTATGCCAGTTTTGTAGCGCAAGGGTTTGTTCATTTTCAGGCAGCGGTGGCGGCGTGATGCCTTCGTCAACGAAAGCGGTTAACACGCTATCCAGCGTGCTGAGCTGCTGCTGTAAATGTGGGAGCCGTTCGTGCTGCTGTTGCCAGCGCTGAGACTCCTGCTGGCGCTGCGCCAGCCAGTCATTTTCTTCGCCTTGAGCCGGATGCTGCAAACCTACGTTTTCCAGCGTGAGGTTAAGTTCGTTGCGGCCGGTTACAATCTCAGCCTCCAGCTTGCCGTACTGAAGCTGCGCTTTAGCCAGCTGTTCTTCAAGTACAATCCGCTGGCTGAGCTGGTTTAGTTGCTGTTCGCGCAGCGCTTCGCCTTCCAGCCAGTGATTAAGATCGTCATCCGGCGTCAGCGCCAGTTGCAGCCCGGCGCAAAGCTGCTGCCAGCGGGTGCGTAATAAGACTTCTTCATCATCAAGGTTTCTGAGCGCTGCCTGTAATTTATCCCGCTGTTGGCGCTGTGCTTCCAGCAAGGCTTTGGCCGCCGACCCTTGCTCTGCCAGCGTGAAAACCTCTTGTTGCAGCGCGATGAGACGCTGCTGGTTTTCACCTGCCCGTAAAGCCTGATATTCCGCAACCGCCGGGTGCTGCGTGGAACCGCAAAGCGGGCAGGGTTGATCGGGCTGTAAATGCGCGCGCTCGGCTTCGAGGCTCACAATTCGTCTTTCCAGCTCGCAGACTTTTTCCAGATCGCTTTGATGCTGACGACGATCTTTATATTTCTGCCGTAAAAGCGTCAGACCCGCATCGCCCTGAACAATTTGCTGCTCAAGCGTAACAAGCTCCTGCTGCTGTTGGTTTTTGCGCCCGCGAAGAGAAGCGAGCTGCGGTTGTAGCGCGGCAAGCTGCTGGCGCTGAGGGCGAGCGGTGATTATCGCCTGTAAGTGAGCGCTTACCTCATCAGCATTTAGCGCCAGTTCAACGGCGGGCAACGCCTGTAGTTTTTGCATTCCGGCGTTGATATCGCGCTGCAAGGCCTGGAGCTGAGCCGTATCGCGCTGTTGCTGATTAAAGGCCATGCGCCAGCCGGCAAGCTCAGCGCCCCAAAGCCGGTAGCGATCGTGCGTTTTTAGCCATGCCTGCAAACGCGTTGTTTCGTCGGTGAGTTTTGCTGACTGGCTGGCCGCGAACAACCGCGTTTGCGCACGACGGCGCGTTGCCTGTTGTAAGCGAGCATTCACTTTATCTGACTGGAGCTGCGTACTTTGCAGGGCGGTTTGCTGCTCCTGCAGGCGCTGCCAGTGCGGGCGCAGTTTCTCGGCGGGCTGGGCCTGCGTCAGTTTTTCTAACTGCGGCGCCGCCGCCTGCAAAGCCAAATTTGCGGCAGCAAGCGATTGTTTTGCCTTAACATGCTCGTTATTGAGCTGCTCAAGCTGGCTTAACCACCGCTGATTTAGCTGAAGCTTCTGCTGTTCTGCCAGCAACGTTTTTTCATTAAGAGTGAGCGCCTGCAAACCAGCTGTTAGCTGCTGTTGCTCCTCTTCGCCCAGAAGCGCCACGCCAGCAGCCTGAAGCTGTAGGTTTTCAAGCTGGCCGCGCATATTTTTATGTTTCTCAAATACGGCGGCGGAAACCGTGCCGTAAATTTCCGTGCCGGTGAGCTCTTCAAGCAGCGAGGCGCGATCGTTAGCATCGGCATTTAAAAAAGCGGCAAACTGTCCTTGGGAAAGCATCATCGAGCGGGTGAAGCGATCGTAATCGAGGCCGGTTAATGTGGCGGTGAACTCGAGCTTGTCTTTGATTTTATCGGCAACGATTTTGCCGGTTTCAACTTCCGCCAGCTCAACGCGCGGCGCCTGGAGATTACCATTTGCGGCATTGCGCGCGCGGTTCTGGCTCCAGAATGCGCGATACGCCACGCCTTTGACCTCAAATTCAACTTCCGCCAGGCATTCGGCGGTATCGCGCGTCATCAAATCGTTTTGCGACTGGGAAACCGTATTAAGGCGCGGCGTCTTATGGTAGAGGGCAAGGCAAATAGCGTCTAAAAGCGTGGTCTTACCCGCGCCGGTTGGTCCGGTGATGGCGAACAGGCCGTTGCTGGCAAACGGCTCCTGCGAGAAATCTATTTTCCATTCGCCTTTTAAGGAGTTGAGGTTTTTCAGGCGCAGGCTAAGAATTTTCATGCTTGATCCTCCGCATCATGCAGGCTTGCCACGGTTTGCGCGAACAGCGTGCGCAGGCGTTTGCCGTGCTCTTCGGTTGTCTCTTCCTGCGCCAGACGACGTTCAAACACTTCTTCCACGCTCAGCTCGCTCAGGGTTTCTTTATGGTTGCGGGCAATCACGCGATCCCGCTGTTCACGGCTGCGGCGCAGCAGCACCACTTCCACCGGCAGGCTTTCCGTTAGTTGCTGAATATGGCGCTGGAAATCATGCAGATATTCATCGGTAGCGATTTCGATATCCAGCCAGACTTTTGGCTCGCAGGGCGCGTCCCGCCACTGTTCAAGCTGCCTTTCGATTTCGCTCAGCGAGCCTTTTATCACCGCCAGCGGCTGGCTGACCGGGACCGGCAGAGCGGTGACGTTATGCAATGCGCCTTCGGCAAATTCCACCAGATACACGCTCTTGGCTTTACCGGTTTCATCGAAACTCAGGGAAACAGGCGAGCCGCTGTAGCGGATATGCTCCGTACCGCCAATCAACTGCGCGCGATGAATATGCCCGAGCGCAATGTAGTCGGCCGGGGGAAAATTTTGCGCAGGGAAGGCGTCCAGCGTGCCGATATAGATATCGCGCACCGCGTCCGTTTTGGTCACGCCTACGGTGGTTAAATGCCCGGTTGCGATAATCGGCAGCTTTTGGTCACCGCGTGCAGCCACGGCAGCAGCGTAGCACTGCTGGTAGTGGTCGGTGATGGCTTCCATTAGCGTGCGCTGTTTTTCGTGTCCGCTAAGGCCCGCGCGGCTGCTTTGAATATCACGTGGACGTAAAAAAGGAATCGGGCACAGAATTGCGCCGGGTGTACCATCTTTTTTGTTGAGCAGCAGCGTTTGTTCGCTCACATTGTGACGGGCGCTGGCGATAACCGAAGTATTCAGGCAGGCCAGCAGTTCGCGGGATTCGTTAAGCGTAGCCACGGAATCGTGATTGCCGGCAAGCACGACCAGCCGGCAGCCGGTGGCGTGCAACTGCACCACAAAACGGTTGTAAAGCTCGCGGGCATAGCTCGGCGGCGAACCGGTATCAAAAATATCGCCCGCAACGATTATTGCGTCCACGTTATGCTCAACGGCCGCCCGCAGTAGCCAGTCGAGGAAAGCCTGGTGTTCTGGCCCGCGGCTTTTGGTGTAAAAGTTCTGACCGAGGTGCCAGTCCGATGTGTGGATAATGCGCATAATCCGTCCTGTGGCAAAAAAGCGTGCCGGGATTATAAAGGCAGTTGTCACGAAGGGCACTTCCGCGCGTCATAATTCAAAGCAATCAGTCATCCGGCCGCCGTTTTTTTCATAAATCTGTCATAAATCTGACGCATACTGTCGCACAAATTAGCAATGGCATTGTTTAAACAGGGTAAATCATGGCGAAGCGTATTTTAGTCGTAGAAGATGAGGCTCCTATCCGTGAAATGGTGAGCTTTGTACTTGAACAAAACGGTTTTCAGCCAGTAGAAGCGGAAGATTATGACGCAGCCGTGAATCTTCTTACCGAACCTTTTCCCGATCTGATCCTGCTGGACTGGATGCTACCCGGCGGCTCCGGCATTCAGTTTATTAAGCACCTCAAACGCGAGGCGCTGACCCGTGAAATTCCCGTCATGATGCTGACCGCGCGCGGCGAAGAAGAGGATCGCGTGCGGGGTCTGGAAGTCGGCGCCGATGATTACATCACCAAACCGTTCTCGCCCAAGGAACTGGTGGCACGCATTAAGGCCGTGATGCGCCGTATTTCGCCGATGGCGGTGGAAGAAGTCATCCAAATGCAGGGGCTGAGCCTCGACCCCTCTTCCCACCGCGTGATGACCGGTGAAAATCCCCTGGATATGGGGCCGACGGAATTTAAGCTTTTACACTTCTTTATGACTCATCCGGAGCGGGTTTACAGCCGTGAGCAATTGCTTAACCACGTATGGGGCACCAATGTGTATGTGGAAGACCGCACCGTTGACGTGCATATTCGACGTTTACGCAAAGCGCTGGAACTGACCGGTCACGATCGCATGGTGCAAACGGTACGCGGCACGGGCTATCGTTTTTCGACCCGTTTTTAGTCTCTGACAGGAGTGTGAAGCGTGCTGGAACGATTGTCATGGAAAAGGCTGCTGCTGGAGCTGGTGCTCTGTTGTTTACCGGCGGTGATTCTCGGGCTGATTTTTGGCCATCTTCCCTGGTTTTTACTGGCGATGGTTACCGCTTTGCTGGTGTGGCATTTCTGGAATTTACTGCGCCTTTCCTGGTGGCTGTGGGTCGACCGCAGTATGACGCCTCCGCCAGGGCGCGGTAGCTGGGAGCCTTTGCTGTATGGCCTGCATCAGATGCAGCTACGTAATAAGAAACGCCGTAAGGAGCTGGGAAATCTGATTAAGCGTTTTCGCAGCGGGGCCGAATCACTGCCGGATGCGGTGGTGCTGACGACGGAAGAAGGGACGATTTTCTGGTGTAACGGCCTGGCGCAACAGCTGCTCGGGCTGCGCTGGCCGGACGATAACGGCCAGAACATCCTCAACTTATTGCGTTATCCGGAATTTACCCGTTACTTAACTACGAAAGAATTTACCCGTCCGCTGACCCTGGTGCTGAACAATGGCCGTCATCTGGAGTTCCGCGTGATGTCCTACAGCGACGAGCAGTGGCTGCTGGTGGCGCGCGATGTTACGCAGATGCACCAGCTGGAAGGCGCGCGGCGCAACTTTTTTGCCAACGTCAGCCATGAGTTACGCACGCCGTTAACCGTGCTACAGGGCTACCTGGAAATGATGCAGGACCAGAACCTGGAAGGCCCCCTGCGCGATAAAGCGCTGGGCACTATGCGCGAGCAAACGTCGCGTATGGAAGGCCTGGTGAAACAGCTATTGACACTATCACGTATTGAAGCGGCCCCGGCGATGGTGCTGAATGAAAAGGTTGACGTGCCGCTGATGCTGCGGGTGGTGGAACGTGAGGCGCAGACGCTCTGCCAGCAAAAACAGACGTTGCAGTTTGATGTTAACCCAGCGCTTAAGGTGTTTGGCAACGAAGAGCAGCTGCGCAGCGCGATTTCGAATCTGGTTTACAATGCGGTGAACCACACGCCTGAAGGCACGCATATTACCGTTAGCTGGCAAAAGACCACGCTGGGCGCAAAATTCAGCGTGACGGATAACGGGCCGGGTATTTCTGCTGAGCATGTTCCCCGGCTGACAGAGCGTTTCTACCGCGTGGATAAAGCGCGCTCAAGGCAAACGGGCGGCAGCGGGCTGGGGCTGGCGATTGTTAAACATGCCCTGAGTCATCATGAAACGCGGCTGGATATCGAAAGTACATTGGGACAAGGAACGACGTTTTCGTTTGTACTGCCGGAAAGGCTGATTGTGCCTGGGGCGGTGGTTATCGAGAATGGAACGCCTGCGGCATAGATACAGACATTCGCAGGAGGCTCTCTCTGGTCCTCTCCTTCAGGAGGGGGAATCCAAAAAGTTACGTTCTTCTTTCTCTCTCAGCCTTCAGGACAGGGCAACTCCCTGTTCTGTTCTTCCTCAGCCTTCAGGACAGGGCAACTTCCTGTTCTTTTCTTCCTCAGCCCTCAGCCCTCAGGATAGGGTTGGGGTAAGGGCGAGTGCAAAGCAAAATTATCGAACAAAATTTAACCAACTCCGTCAACTTCTCTTTCCAGGCTCCCTCAATTGTGCGTTTTTCGCCCTCTCGTTAACCAAACCTTGCCCTCTGGTGATAAAATGACCGCACGATGAACCATAATGAATTCCAGAATTTGAATTTATTCACTGCTTTTTTTCATGAATTAAGAATATCAATCTGGTTTTTGGATCGCTCCTTGTCTTCAAACGCTATAAGCGTTTTAATTGCGCCCCAGGTAGTTACCAGACCGACTGAATTTGCGTGGTAATTCGACCAACTATTCTTCGCCACCGATCTGGATCAGTATTTTCCGCTGTCGATAACTGGAAATGCCGCTTTTTTGCCATGCTGTACGGCAGGGAAATTTCAAAAACTCAACACCACACATCCACAGGCTGCAATTATTTTATGACCCATCACTTAAAATCTCGCGACATTATCGCTTTGGGCTTTATGACCTTTGCGTTATTTGTCGGCGCGGGCAACATCATTTTTCCTCCAATGGTTGGCTTACAGGCCGGTGAACACGTCTGGACGGCAGCCCTTGGCTTCCTGGTAACCGCCGTGGGTCTGCCGGTGTTGACCATTGTCGCCATTGCCCGCGTGGGTGGCGGTATCGATAGCTTAAGCTCGCCGATTGGCCGTCGCGCAGGCGTGCTGCTGGCTACTATCTGCTACCTGGCCGTTGGTCCGCTGTTTGCCACGCCGCGTACCGCAACCGTATCTTTTGAAGTGGGTATCGCACCGCTGATGGGCTCAGGCGAGCTGCCGCTGTTTATCTACAGCCTCGTCTATTTCGCTATGGTTATCGCCATCTCCCTCTATCCAGGCAAGCTGCTGGATACTGTCGGGCACGTGCTGGCGCCGGTGAAAATTGTTGCGCTGTTGGTCCTGGCTGCGGGAGCCTTGCTGTGGCCTGCGGGCGGTATCAGTACCGCGACTGAGGCGTACCAGAATGCCGCATTCTCCAACGGGTTCGTGAACGGTTATCTGACCATGGATACCCTGGCGTCGCTGGTGTTTGGTATCGTTATCGTTAACGCGGCCCGCTCGCGCGGCGTGACCGAATCCCGTCTGCTGACGCGCTATACCATCTGGGCTGGCCTGATTGCGGGCGTCGGTTTAACGCTGATTTATCTGGCGCTGTTCCGCCTGGGTTCGGACAGCGCAACCCTTATTACCGATCGGAACGCGAACGGCGCGGCGATCCTGCATGCTTATGTGGCTCATACCTTCGGCGGCGCGGGCAGCTTCTTCCTGGCTGCGCTGATCTTCCTGGCCTGTATGGTGACGGCCGTTGGCCTGACCTGCGCTTGCGCCGAATTCTTCAGCCAGTATTTACCGCTGTCCTACCGCTCGCTGGTATTTATCCTCGGCCTGTTCTCTATGGTGGTGTCTAATCTCGGCTTGAGCCATCTGATTCAGGTTTCCATTCCGGTTCTGACGGCCATTTATCCGCCGTGTATCGCCCTGGTGGTGCTGAGCTTCACCCGTCCGTGGTGGCACAACTCAAGACGCGTGATAGCACCGGCGATGCTCATCAGCACAATGTTTGGTATCATTGACGGGATTAAGGCTTCGGCCATTAGCGATATGCTGCCAGCATGGGCTGCGCGCTTACCGCTTGCCGATCAAGGTCTGGCGTGGGTATTACCGACCGTGGCGATGGTGATAATCGCCGTGGTCTGGGACCGCGCAGCAGGGCGAAGAGTTACTTCAAACGTCCACTAAAAATTTGCATGTTGTTTAACCACGGGGCTGCGCTCCGTGGTTTTTTATTTGTTGAGAGTGATACGGAAAGATGGAAAACCAGAATAAGCTCAAGCGCGGTTTGAGCACCCGGCACATACGTTTTATGGCGCTGGGTTCGGCGATTGGTACGGGGCTGTTTTACGGCTCGGCGGACGCCATCAAAATGGCGGGGCCAAGCGTATTGCTGGCCTATATTATCGGCGGCGTGGCGGCTTACATCATCATGCGCGCGCTGGGCGAGATGTCGGTTCATAACCCCGCCGCCAGTTCGTTTTCCCGTTACGCGCAGGACAATCTGGGGCCAATGGCTGGCTACATCACCGGCTGGACCTACTGCTTCGAAATTCTGATTGTCGCCATCGCGGACGTGACCGCGTTCGGTATTTATATGGGCGTCTGGTTTCCGGCGGTGCCGCACTGGGTCTGGGTGCTTAGCGTGGTGCTGATCATCTGCGCCATCAATCTGATGAGCGTGAAGGTGTTTGGCGAGCTGGAATTCTGGTTCTCGTTCTTTAAAGTTGCCACCATCATCATTATGATCGTTGCCGGTATCGGCATTATCTTCTGGGGCATCGGTAACGGCGGCCAGGCGACGGGGATACACAACCTGTGGAGCAACGGCGGCTTCTTCAGCAACGGCTGGACAGGGATGATCATGTCGCTGCAAATGGTGATGTTCGCCTATGGCGGTATCGAGATCATTGGTATCACGGCGGGTGAAGCGAAAGACCCGCAGAAATCTATTCCGCGCGCTATTAACTCTGTGCCTCTGCGTATTCTGGTGTTCTATGTGGGTACGCTGTTTGTCATCATGTCTATCTACCCGTGGAACCAGGTTGGCACTTCCGGCAGCCCGTTCGTACTGACGTTCCAGCATATGGGGATTACCGTTGCGGCAGGCATCCTGAATTTTGTCGTCCTTACCGCGTCGCTTTCTGCGATTAACAGCGATGTATTCGGCGTGGGCCGTATGCTGCACGGAATGGCAGAGCAGGGCAGCGCGCCGAAGGTATTCGCAAAAACCTCCCGCAACGGCATTCCTTACGTCACCGTCCTGGTGATGAGCCTGGCCATGTTGCTGGCGGTTTATCTGAACTACATCATGCCGGAAAACGTCTTCCTGGTGATTGCCTCGCTGGCGACCTTTGCCACCGTCTGGGTGTGGATAATGATCCTGCTGTCGCAGATAGCCTTCCGCCGCAAACTCTCTAAAGAAGAAGCTAAGGCGCTGAAATTCCCGGTTCCCGGCGGCGTGGCGACCACGATAGTGGGCCTGATATTCCTGGCGTTTATCATCGCGCTTATCGGCTGGCACCCGGACACGCGTATTTCGCTTTACGTGGGCTGCGGCTGGATTGCCGTGCTGCTCGTTGGCTGGCTGTTTAAACGCCGCCGCTTGCAAACTATTTCACAAAGTAATTAATCCTCTCACCCCGCCGCCCGGCGGGGTTTTCTTTTGCTTAGCCATCAAATTTCATTTCTTTTCACCACCCCTTTTGGTTTTTAACTTATTAAATTTTCTATGGAAAAAATCTTAAAAATTAAAAGGTTGTTGTGATAGCTAAATAATTATGTTTAGTGGTGCCTTCTTGCGGAATATAACCGGCCGTTAAAGATTATTAATAGCCGGGACGATAGCTATTGCACTCAGGGAAGGGGGCGACGGATGTCAGTTAAATTAAACGCCGGGTTTTATGGATTAGCCTGCCTGGCTTATATTTTTGCGTTTACGGCATCGGCGGCGGCCCCGCTGTCTCCGGCCGACAGAAATACCGTTGAACAGCAGCAACAAAATATTTTGCAGCAGAACCAGCGCCAGCGTGATGAGTTAGAACGCAGCGCCGGGCTGCCTCGCTTTACCCAGTCCGTACCCGCCAGGCCTGCATCGGGCCCCTGTTTTACGATTAGCCGCATCACCCTTGATGGCGCGACATTGCTGAACGAACGCCAGGCCAACCGATTAACGGCTCCCTGGATAAATCAGTGCCTGGATATGCCACGCCTGAGCGAGCTGACTCGCGCCGTATCCGACTGGTATATCAGCCGGGGGTATATCACCAGCCGGGCATTTTTAACGGAGCAGGACTTATCCGCTGGGGAATTACATATTGCGGTAATGGAAGGCCGGTTGCAGCGTATTAAGATGGACGGCGAGCCTTCACGCACGCTGGCTATGGTATTTCCAGGGCTGGAAGGCGATATTCTGAATCTGCGTGATATCGAACAGGGCATGGAGCAAATTAACCGTACCCGCAGCACGCCGGTGCAAATTGAAATATTGCCTGGCGAATCAGCGGGCTATTCCATTGTTAATCTGACCGTCACGCCTGAATCTCCGTTAAGCACTTCCCTGAGCTTCGATAACAGCGGCCAGAAGAGCACCGGCACCGGCCAGCTTAGCGGTTCGCTGGCCGGCAATAACCTGCTGGGCCTCGCCGACAAATGGTTTATCAGCGGCGGGCGCAGCAGCGATTTCTCCAACGCCCACGACGCGCAAAATTTCCAGGCGGGCGTCAGTCTGCCTTACGGCTACAGCCTGCTGGATTACAGCTACAGCTGGAGCAACTATCTCAACACCATCAATAACAACGGCTATCCCTGGATTTCCACCGGCGACAGCGTTTCGCACCGCGCCACGTTTTCTCACGTGCTGTTCCGCAACGGAGATATGAAAACCGGCGCTTCCCTGGGCCTGATCCATCAAATCAGCCGCAACTGGCTGAACGACGCGAAGCTCGACAGCAGCAGCCGCAGGCTTACCAGCCTGCTGTTCGGCCTGAATCATACGCAAAAAATCTTTGGCGGCGTGGCGACCATTAACCCGACCTTCAGCCACGGTGTGCCCTGGCTTGACGCGGAAGACGATAACGGCAAGCGCGGCGACGTGCCGAAAGCTGAATTCAAAAAATGGAGCTTCAACGGCAGCTACCAGCTGCCGGTTGCCAACAATCTGTGGTGGCTAAGCAGCGTTTACGGTCAGTGGTCTCCGGACAGATTGTACGGCAGCGAGCGTTTGACGATCGGTGGAGAAAGTTCGGTGCGCGGCTTCAAAGAACAATATCTTTCCGGCGATAACGGCGGCTACTGGCGAAACGAGCTTAACTACACGCTCTTTACCCTGCCGGTTATCGGCCAGGTGAGCGCGCTTGCCGCACTGGATGGCGGCTGGCTGCAAAAGGATAACAAAGATCCCTGGGCGTCCGGCACTCTGTGGGGCACCGCGTTTGGGCTTTCCAGCGCAAACCGCTATTACTCCAGCCAGTTCACGGTTGGCCTGCCGGTGAAATATCCGGCCTGGCTGGCACCCGACCGCTTCAGCGTCTACTACCGCATCGCGTTTGTGATTTAAGGGACTTAAAGATTATGGATAATCACCAGCAACCAATTCGTTTGCATCATCGCCTGCTTAGCTGGGCAATCAGCGCCATGCTGGCAACCCAGCCGCTGCTGCCTGCGGTGGCCGCAAGCCTGACGCCTTCAGTACCGGGAACGCAGATCGACAAGGCGGGTAACGGCGTGCCGGTGGTGAATATCGCCACGCCAAACGGGGCGGGGATTTCCCATAATCAGTTCAAAGATTATAACGTCGGCAAAGAGGGGCTTATCCTCAATAACGCCACCGGGCAGCTGAATCAGACGCAGCTGGGCGGACTTATCCAGAACAACCCTAACCTGAAAGCGGGCAAGGAAGCGCGCGGTATCATTAACGAAGTGAACGGCGGCAACCGCTCCCAGCTTCAGGGCTACACCGAAGTGGCGGGCAAAGCGGCGAACGTCATGGTCGCCAACCCGTACGGCATCACCTGCAATGGCTGCGGCTTTATTAATACGCCAAACGTCACGCTGACCACCGGCAAGCCGGTGTTTGATGCGGCAGGTAATCTGCTGGCGCTGGAGGTGAAGCAAGGCGCGATTACCGTTGAAGGGAAGGGTCTGAACGTCAGCCAGTCGGACGCGCTGTCAATCATCGCCCGCGCCACGGAAGTAAACGCGGAAATCTACGCCAAAGATTTAAATGTCATCGCTGGCGCCAACCGCGTTGGGGCAGATGGCAAAGTCACGGCGATAGCCGGAGAAGGCGCTGCGCCTGCCGTGGCGGTCGATACAGGCATGCTGGGCGGTATGTACGCCAACCGTATTCGCCTGGTTTCCAGTGAAAAAGGCGTGGGCGTTAATCTGGGTAGCCTGAATGCGCGCCAGGGCGATATCTCGCTTGATACCAGCGGAAAGCTGACGGTTAAAAATAGTCTTGCCAGCGGCAGCCTGGCGGCGAAAGGCGAGTCGGTTACGCTTACCGGGGAACATAAAGCCAGCGGGCCAATGACCGTGAACGCGCAGAGCGACGTGACGCTGAGCGGCGCTCAGCTTGCCAGCGACAAGGATATTACTCTTGGCGGCAGCGGCAAAATGCGGATTTCGGGCAGCCGTCTTACCGCCGGGAATGACATCAAACTTTCCGCACGGGATTTGGCTCAGGACGGCACCAGCATGGGCGATGCTGCGCGAGATATCCGCGTTGCGGCAACAGGATCTGCGTCCACGCAGGGCAAGCTGACCGCCGGGCGCGATCTTACGCTTAGCGGCGGCAGTCTGACCAACAGCGGGGCGCTGACCTCCGAAGGCAACATGCAGCTCCAGGGCGGCCAGATAGCCAGTAGCGGCCTGTTACAAAGCGGCGGCACCGCAACGTTAAAGAGCGTTCAAACGACGATAGGCGGGGCGGTCAGCGGTGCGAAGGGACTGAACGCACAGGCCGATACCCTGACTACCGCAGCGCAAGCCCAGCTCCAGACGGACGGAGCCATGAATCTTGCGGCGCGTCAGGCCGCGCTGAACGGTACTCAGGCTGCGAAAGGGGCGCTGACGGTAACGGCAGACAGCCTTCAGCACAGCGGCAAAAGCAGCGCGGCCACGGTTGCCCTGAACGGCAAAGCCATCGTTAACGGCGGAACGATTGTCTCCCCGGCGCTGACGATAAGCAGCGATAGCCTCACCAACAGCGGGCTGCTACAGGGCAGCCGGATGCTGAATCTCGTCACGGTTCTGCTGACTAACCAGCGCGGCGGGACAATTGCGACGGATGGCAGCCTGACGCTGGCCGTGCCGGAACTGAATAATACCGGGTTAATCACCATCGGCAACGACCTCAACCTGAGCGGCAATTCGCTGACCAACGGCGGTGAAATCAACGCTGCGAATCTGACGTCAAAGGTGGCGAATCTTTCTAACCTGCAAAATGGATTACTGCTGGCGGATGGCAGCCTGGTGCTTGCCGGGAAAAGACTGGATAACGCGGGCCAGCTGGCGGCGGATAAACAGAGCCTGAGCTTTGACAGCCTCAACAACCAGGGCGCAATTCAGGGGAACCACACGCTTTCCCTGACGGCAAAAGAAATCAGCAATAAGGGAACGCTGCTAGCTGGCGGAGACTTGACGGTTGCCGCAGATGCATTGACCAACAGCGGCACATTGCAGGGAGGCAACCTGCTGACGCTGAACGTGGCGGCTTTAAATCATCTGGACGGCGTGCTGCTCAGCGGCGGCAACCTTAACGTTCAGGCCACAAAACTGACCAGCGCCGGGTTAATGCAGGGTAAAACCCTGAACCTGGCGACGGGCGACTGGATAAACACCGGCAACGTCCTTAGCGAACAAACTGCCAGCCTGTCAGTCAGCAATCGACTGAATAACAAGGGCAAAATCCTCGGTCAGCATGACGTAAATTTAACCGCAGCCTCGCTTGATAACAGCGGCTGGCTGATTGCCAAAGTGGCGAACTTCCACGGCGATTTAGTTAATAGCGGCCTGCTTCAGGGCAGCGATAGCCTGGAGCTTAGCGGCGGCACGCTGGCAAACAGGACTGACGGGCAGCTTATCAGCGGCGGTGGGCTAAATCTGGCGCTCGTCAGCCTGGAAAACGAAGGCCTGCTTCAGGTCAACGATGCTCTTTCCCTTAGTGGGGAAACGTTCACCAATCGCGGCAGCATTTTGGCTAATACCCTTAGTGTGGACTTAAGTGGAGCGCTGGAAAACCTGGATAGCGGGCAGCTTATTACCCGTAACGATGCCAGCTTTGCTCTGGGTTCGCTGAATAATAGCGGCGTACTGGCGGCAGATGGATTAAGCCTGCGCAGCGGCAACACCAGCAACGGCGGCGTGATTCAGGGGGTAACCTCTCTTGATATTAACGGCCAGCGGCTGGATAACCAGGCCGCCGGGAAAATCCTCAGCGGCGGCTCGTTGAAGGTGAACAGCGGCACGACGTCCAATGCGGGCACCTGGCAGGGGAAAACGATCGAAGCCGATCTGGCGGCGTTGACAAACACGGGGGCGATAAATAGCCTCGACTGGTTAACCGGGCGGATCGCCGGGGATCTCAGCAATAGCGGCCAACTCTGGAGCCAGGGAGATCTTTCCCTTGATGCAACTGGCCTGAACAACAGCGGTAAAATCGTCGCTAAAAATCTGGCTTTGTCTGCTAATTCGCTGCTTAACGACGGGCTGTGGCAGGGAGCGGAGAAGCTAACTGTCATCGGCAATACGCTGATGACCGGTTCCAACAGCCGCACGCTGGCGGGCGGCCTGCTAAGCCTGAACGCCGGGCAGCTTAGCACCAGCGGCACGCTCCAGGGGCAGAACACGAAGGTAACGGCGGGAAGCTGGCGTCACGAAGGTTCGCTGTTCGGCCTGAGCGGACTAAATGCAAATGTCACCGGGACGCTAAATAACGCAGGGGAACTGCTCAGCCACGGCGATATGCAGATTAATGCCCAGGCTTTGGCCAGCAGCGGCTCCCTTCTGAGCGAAGGAGATATGCACCTTGCGGGCAGCTCGCTGGTGAATAAAGGGGCTTTGCAGGGCAAAAACCTGACGCTGAACCAGGCGAACATCAACAACAGCGGTTCGGCAATTGGCCTTGAATCCCTGACTCTGGAAGCCAGACAGGCGCTGGCGGCGAGAATGCGCATGGCCGCCCCGCTGTTGACGCTGATCAACGGCGGGCAGCTGCTGACCGATGGCACGCTGACGGTAAACGGCGGGGACATCACCAACGCCGGCTCATGGCAGGGGCAGCGGGTGCTGCTTGCCGCGCAGAGCCTGCAAAACAGCGGAGCTATTCAAAGCGCTGATGCGCTACAGATGACGCTGGCCGGGAACCTCACCTCTGCGGCTGGCAGCAAAATTACCGCCAGCGGCAATGCGGTGCTCAGCGCCCTGAGCCTGACTAACCAGGGCCAGTGGCTGGCTAAAAATCTCACCCTCAAAGGCGGCAGCCTCTCCAACGGCGGCGAGATTAGCGGCGTGAAGGATCTGGCCGTCGCGCTCAGCGGGGCATTCACCCAGCAGCAGGACAAAACTCTGCTGACCGCCGGGAAACTGGCGCTCGAAGCCGCCTCGGTAGATAACCACGGGCGTATCCAGGGGGCAGAGCTTGGCGTTAAGAGCGGCAGTTTGGTCAACAACGGTCGCTTGCAGGGCGATAATGCCCTGACGCTAAACCTGACCGGAGAGTTAAATAACGGCGCAGCGGGAAGCATCCTCAGCCAGAAAGACCTCACCGTTACCGCACCTTCGCTAATTAACTACGGCATCATTCAGGGCGGCACCGCCGCTCGCCTCAGCGGTATGAATACCGCCCGCAACGACGGGAGAGTGCTTGCAGGCGGCGAGCTAACCTTCACCAGCGGCTCTTTAATCAACAACGGCTGGCTTCAGGCTGGCCAGCTGGTGCTGAACGCCACAACGGCAATTAACAACGGAACGCTTCTCGCGGAGCAGCAGGGCACGATAGCCGGTAACAGCCTGGCGAATGTGGGCCTGGCTCAGGCTAATAACCTGACGGTGAACTATCGGCAGCTAGCCAACGGCGGCACCGTGCTGGGTAAATCAGGACTGAACGTTACGGTCGGCCAGGTAAATCATCAGGCCGCCGGGAAGCTATTCAGCGGTGGAAACCTGACGCTGACCAGCGCGGGATTAGATCAGCTGGGCCAGATCGTGGCGCTGGGCAATCTGACGCTGAAGCTGACCAATGCTTTCACCGTTAAAAACGTACTTGCCGCAGGGAACGCGCTTTCGGTCAGCAGCGACGGTGCCATCACCAATGACGCCGTGATGCAGGGCCAGGCCGTTAATCTGGCCGCAGGCGGCGAATTGACCAATAACGGCCAAATCACTACCGGCAGCGGAGCCAGCACGCTGTCGGGCAGCCAGATTGCGATGAATGCAGCAGGCACATTACAGGCGGGCGGCGACGTAGCGCTAAACAGTCGCGGCGATATAACAGTAGATGGATTCCTCGGCACGGCAGGCAGCCTGACGCTTAACGCAGCCGGGAGCCTGTTGAACACCGCGCTGCTGTACGCCGGGAATAACATGTACCTGCTGGCGAACAGTATCAAAAACCAGCGCGGCGATATTCTGGCGGGCAACAGCCTGTGGCTGCAGCGCGATATGGCGGGCAATGCCAACGCCGAAGTAGTGAATACCTCCGGCAGCATTGAGACGCAGCGCGGGGATATTACGGTTAAAACCGGGCATTTGCTTAATACAAGAGAAGGTCTGTCGGTCAAAGAAACGACTACACCGGGAATGGCTTTTCCTGGGTTAGGTGATACGACCCTGAATGTGCATTATTCACTTTTGCCAACGGGAAGTTATGGTTATTACACGACCAATCATCAAGAAGAAGCCACTCACTGTGGAGGAGCTGATGGTGGTTGTACTATCTGGGATATAACAACATATTACTACGCACCATTTGAGGAATACGCTACACAAAAATTTGCTCTAAGCCAGACCAGCGTAGAGGTTTACAGTACTGGAGGAGCGGGCCGTATAGCATCTGGCCAGCATCTGAATATTACGGCTGGCTCATTGGAAAACCAGGCCAGCAATATATTGGCTGCTAAAAATATTATGTTGCAGGGGACACAGCTGAGTAATCAAAGCTGGGAGAGCGGAACAGCAACAAATTCCCTTGTTTATCAATATGGTAATGGTTCAAATACGCAACCAGGATACGCAACTAACGTCCTCCCGGAAAATGGATTATCCAATAAGAACAATAACTACAATAAATATAAGCAACTGCTCAGCTTCTATCTGGTAGGTCGTGAAACTACCCATGA
This sequence comes from Cedecea colo, assembly GCF_011808225.1. GTDB lineage: Bacteria > Pseudomonadota > Gammaproteobacteria > Enterobacterales > Enterobacteriaceae > Dryocola > Dryocola colo. Next base: position 121,784 of record NZ_SOYS01000005.1, read on the forward strand.
AGCTGGCGAAATCTACCGTTCCGTAATCCAGGCGGGCGGCAATGTCGTCGCTAACTTCACCAGCGATATCAGCAATACTACCACTACGGCCAACGCAGGCGGCGTCAGCAATACCATTACCGCCCCAACCCTGAATACCTTTAGCAACCAGTCTATTAGCGGTGGCGTACAGAAACAGAATCTTGCTAACGCCGATAAAGCAGCCGTTGGCTCCCCACAGTGGAACGACCAGTTGCAAAACGCGCTGCAACAAATCAACGGCGGCAGCGGCCTGGAGAGTTCTGGCGGTCATCTTGCCGGGCTGGATAACTATGCTGTGAACGGCTCGGGCAATGCCAGTCTTGGTAGCGCCGCGTCGCTGGAAAATGGAGCTTCTCAAGGCGCGAATTTGAAGGATCCTCAGCAGCATCAAAGCAGCGGCGTGGACACCAGCGCCTGGCCGTTGCCATCCGGTAATAATGGATATTTCGTTACCGCCACCGATCCTGACAGCCCCTATTTGATCACCACCAACCCTAAACTGGATGGCCTGGGTCAGCTGGATCAAAGCCTGTTCGGCGATCTGTATACGCTAATGGGCATGAAGCCCGGCAGCGCTCCGCGTGAAACCAATAGCACTTATACCGACCAGAATAAATTCCTCGGCTCGGCGTACTTCCTCGACCGTCTGAACCTGCACCCGGAATACGATTACCGCTTCCTTGGCGATGCAGCATTTGATACGCGCTACGTGAGCAATTACGTGCTTAACCAGACCGGCAGCCGCTATATCAACGGTATCGGTTCCGATCTGGACCAGATGCAGTACCTGATTGACAGCGCGGCGCAGGCCCGGAGTTCGCTCGGCCTGCAGTTTGGCGTGGCGCTCACCGCCGCGCAGATAGCTGCCCTCGACAAGAGCATTATCTGGTGGGAAGCCGCCACGGTGAACGGCCAGACGGTGATGATACCGAAAGTGTACCTGTCGCCAAAAGACGTGACGATTAACCACGGCAGCGTGATTGCGGGCAATAACGTCTCGCTCAGCGGCGGCAATATCACCAACAGCGGCAGCACCCTGACCGCAAACAACAACCTGAGCCTCAACGGCCAGAACAGCATCAGCAACCTGAACAATGGTCTGATGAACGCGGGCGGCAACCTGCAGCTGAACGCGCTGGGTGATATCAACAATATCGGCTCGACCATTGCCGGAAAAACCGTTGCGCTCGAAAGCCTGGACGGCAGCATCAGTAACATCACCCTGACGGATACATGGAGCCTCGGGGGTGGAGGCAAATACGGGAACGTCGGCATGTCCGGCACCACGCTGGGCAACACGGCATCCATCACCTCTCTCGATTCGCTGAGCCTGAGCGCGGGCCAGGATATCAATATCACCGGCGCGAACGTGGCCGCCGGAGGCAACCTGCTGATGGATGCGTGGGGCGATATCGCGGTCACGGCGAACCAGGTGACCAGCAGCTACAGCCAGTCGGGCTTCCGGGGCAAAAATGCGACGAGTAACTCCTCCACGACCAGCCAGGGTAGCACCATCACCGCAGGCGGTAGCATGGGGATGCAGGCGGGCAACGACCTGACGTTTGCAGCCAGCGCGGTGAACGCGGGCGGCAATGCGACGCTCATTGCAGGCAACGATCTGAACCTCAACGCGGCGCAGACCAGCGAAAGTGCGAGCAGGGGTAAAAGCGAATCCCACAGCACCGGCGTGGATCGCACCACCATCAGCAGCGGCGGTGACCTGACCCTTGCCGCAGGCCGGGACATCACCAGCCAGGCGGCAGGCATTGCCGCAGAAGGCGATGTGGCGATGCAGGCGGGGCGGGACGTGAATCTGAAGGCGCAGGAAACGACAGAAGGGAACAGTTACACCGCGAAGAAAAAAGTCGAAATCAACGAGTCGGTCCGCCAGCAGGGTACGGAAAACGCCAGCGGCGGTAACACCACGATTGTGGCCGGACGCGATATCAATACCGAAGCCGCACAGGTTACCGCCAGCGGCGATATCGGCTTGGGTGCAGGGCGCGATATCAATCTGGAAACAGCCACGGAGAGCGATTACCACTTTAAGGAAGAGACAAAGACTAAAAAAGGCTTCCTCAGCAAAAAGACCACTCATACCGTTGAGGAAGACAGCGCCACGCGTGAAGCGGGCACGCTGTTAAGCGGCGATAACGTCACCGTGTCGGCGGGCAACAACCTGCTGGTGAAAGGCTCTTCGGTGGTTGGCGACGGCGATGTTTCCCTGTCCGCAGGCAATAACGTGGATATCGTGGCGGCGACCAATACAGATTCCACATACCGCCTGAAGGAGACCAAAAAGAGCGGCCTGATGGGCACCGGCGGCATCGGTATCACCATCGGCAGCGCCAAATCCCGCTCCGAAATGAACGAGGACGGCACCACCCAGAGCCAGAGCGCAAGCACGGTTGGGTCAACGGGCGGCAACGTCAGCATCAGTGCGGGCGGCCAGGCGCATATCGGTGGCTCCGACCTGATTGCGGGCAAAAATATGTCGATAACCGGCGACAGCGTGGTTATCGACCCCGGCCATGACAAACGTACCCGCGACGAGTCTTTTGAGCAGAAGAATAGCGGGTTGACGCTGGCACTTTCCGGCGTGGTAGGGAGCGCAATTAACAGCGCTGTCAGCGCGGCGCAGTCAGCCAAAGATGAAAGCGATAGCCGACTGGCGGCCCTGCAGGCCACTAAGGCTGCGCTGTCCGGCGTTCAGGCTGCACAGGGGGCAGAACTGGCCCAGGCAAGCGGAGACCCGAACAATGGCATGGGCGTGAGCCTTTCCCTGACCACGCAGAAGTCCAAATCAGAGCAGCATCAGGTATCGGATACGGTCAGCGGCTCCACGCTAAATGCGGGTAACAACCTCGCTATTACCGCGACCGGAAAGGGTCAAAGTAACCACAGCGGCGATATCGCCATTGGCAGCAGTCAGCTCAAGGCGGGTGGTGACACCACGCTTGATGCAGCTAACGATATCCTTCTGCTGGGCACAGCAAATACCCAGCAAACCTCCGGCAAGAACAGCAGCAGCGGTGGCGGGGTGGGGGTCAGCATCGGCGGTGGTTCGAACGGTGCCGGCATCAGTATCTTTGCGAACGTAAATGCCGCGAAAGGAAAAGATAAGGGCAACGGTACCGCCTGGACGGAAACCACGCTGGACAGCGGCGGCACGATGACCATCAATAGTGGTCGCGACACGGTGCTGAACGGTGCGCAGGTCAGTGCCGACAAGGTTATTGCGGATGTGGGACGCGACCTGCTGATAAGCAGCCAGCAGGACAGCAACGACTATAACTCAAAGCAGACCAGCGTGGCGGCAGGCGGGAGCTTCACCTTCGGGTCGATGACCGGCTCGGGGTACATCAGCGCCAGCCAGGATAAAATGCGCAGCGAGTACGACTCTGTCGTGGAGCAGAGCGGAATTTACGCGGGTCAGGGCGGCTTTGATATTACGGTCGGAAATCACACGCAGCTTGATGGTGCGGTGATTGCGTCTACCGCCACGGCGGATAAAAACCACCTTGATACCGGTACGCTGGGCTTTACGGATATTCACAACGAAGCGGACTTTAAAACCGAACACAGCGGCGTGAGCCTGAGCGGCGGCGGGAGCTTCGGGGGCGACCAGTTTAAAGGCAACATGCCTGGCGGCGTGATTTCAATGGCCGGTAACAGCGGCCATGCGGAAGGCACCACACAGTCAGCGGTGGCAGACGGAAGCATCACCATCCGTGACAAGGAAAACCAGCAGCAGAATGTGACGAGCCTGAGTCGTGACACGGAGCATGCCAACGACAGTATCAGCCCGATATTCGACAAGGAGAAGGAGCAGAAGCGGCTGCAGACCGTGCAGGCTATCAGCGAGATTGGTGGACAGGCGGCGGATATAGCCCGGACGCAGGGCGAGATTAATGCGACAAAAACGGCAAATGAGAAGATGCAGAGCGTCACGCCGGAAGAGCGGAACGCGGCCCGTGCGCAGTGGCAGAAGGAAAACCCGGGTAAAACACCGACCGAAAAAAATATTAACGACCAGATTTATCAGGGGTACTACACCCAGGCGTTTAACGACTCCGGTTTTGGCACGGGCGGCAATGTGCAGCGCGGAATTCAGGCTGCGACGGCAGCGCTTCAGGGCCTTGCCGGTGGTAATATAGCGGGTGCGCTGGCGGGGGCATCGGCCCCGGAGCTGGCCCATCTGCTGAAAGCGACAGAGAAGGACCCGGCGGTTAATGCCATTGCCCACGCCATACTGGGTGGTGCGGTAGCTATGGTTCAGGGAAATAATGTAGCGGCAGGAGCCGCCGGGGCAGCTTCGGCAGAGCTTGCCGCCAGAGCGATTATGGCAGCCCTGTATCCGGGTAAAACGGCCGGTCATCTGACAGAAGAAGAGAAGCTGACCGTGAGCACCCTGGCCACCATCTCGGCAGGTATGGCGGGCGGGATCGCGGGAGACAGCACATCCGGCGCAGCAACAGGGGCGCTTGCCGGGAAGAATGCGGTTGAGAATAATGCGCTGGCAGTACCTGTTCCCGTCCCGCCACCGGTAGCTGGCTCTCAGGGAACGGCAGGAAGTGGTTGCTACGGTGCTTCTGTATGTATCACAACGAAACCGAACGGTAGTGTTGAGGAGACCCCACCTATCACTGATGGCCCGTCAATCGTTGAAGCACGAGATGAGGCAGCAAAAGTACGCGATCCCAATGTGGCGAAAGATCTGACGGATGCGGAGAAGGCGGAGCTGGGTGGCTCAGATTCGGGAACACCTGGCGGCTGGGAGCCGCAGGACGAAGAGAATGCGAGGAATAATGAAAGCGCTTCTCAGCAGAATAAAGTCAACTTTGATGCCGCGAAGGATCGCTACCCTAAACAGTATGAACAGTACAATAAACTACCAGATAAAAATCTGGAAAAAGCAATCTCTAAGCATGATAAGCAAATAGCAGAGCATCAGGGATACTTGAATGATCCTGTAAAACGCTTGGAACATGTACCTGATTGGGAAAATCTAAGCTCACAGCATCAAGAAAATTTACTTCATCATTGGCAACAGGATGTAAATAGGCATGAGTCATATAAAACTATTGCTGAAGGTATTTTGAAAGGTAGAAATAATGGAATTTAATGAATATGAGGCGCTGGTTGTTACTTTAGGAGAAGCTTTGAAGGAGCTTGCTGAAGAAGCAAAGACCAAGAAAATTTCAGCATTAGGGACAGATAGCGAAGACTTCCAAACAGGTTATTTATCTGCTTTTCATCGAGTCATAACCTTAATTCAGCAACAAGCTGATATATACGATGTTCCGTTAGAAAAGTTGGGCCTGGATAAGATAAAAGAAACAGACCTTATCTAGCAGAAAATCCCGCCCTTGCCCGGCGGGATCTTTTTATTATCCGTCACTCAACTGGCCGTATCACAATCTGCCCGTGCTCAACGGCTACCGTAACTGGGGTATCGGTCCCAAACCCCGCTTCGGCCAGCCAGTTCCCCTTAAGGTGAATACAGGGGCTGCGGCTGTAATACGTGGTCATGCCGGTACGGCGGTTTTCGTGACGAATGCTGGTATACCCCACCTTCATTGTGCCGTAACGCTTTGGAAATACTCACTTCTGGCTTAGTATCGTGCTCAGCCATAATCAACTCCTTGTCAGTTGGTTGTGGTCAGCGGGCTGCTGGTGTTATCCGCACCTTCAGCCCGCGTTCAAAAATCTTCTTTAGTCGTCCGTTCCGGTCTGCTGTGCCTGGGCTATCTGACTGTAAGGCGCTGTTCCTAGCGATGGACGGCGTGGCGGGCCTGACGGCGGGCGGTATTACCATGGCGGTGGTGCCGTACCTGAGAGCGGCCGGTATCGAAAAAGGGAGCTGCCACCTGTTCCGCCATGCGATGGCCACACAGATGCTGGAGAACGGGGCGGACTTACACTGGATACAGGCGATGCTGGGGCACCGGAGCGTGGAGAGCACGCAGATATACACGCAGGTGAGTATCCGGGCGTTGCAGGCGGTGCATGCGAGCACGCATCCGGCAGAGCAGCGGGAGGATGAATCTCTTAACGTGGTGGAGAAGAAGTAATGATAAGGTATATACTCTGTCAGTACTTAAGCAGACGTGAGGAAAGGATCATGCCGAAAGAAGCGGTGTTCACGATGAAGCTGGAAAACTCCCTGCGGGAAAGCTTCATCGCAGCGGCAAAAGCCAGCGACAGACCGGCCTCTCAGGTGATGCGTGAACTGATGCGGGACTATATCCAGCGTCAGAACGACAGCCGGGCCTACGATGAGTATGTGGCGCAAAAAGTCCAGAAGGGGCGGCAGTCCATCCGTTCGGGTACGGGAATGGATAATGAAGATGTTAAAAAGCTGTTCGCAGAACGTCGTGCAAAGCTGGCAGGTAAAATGTGAAAGTACGCTGGACAGATGAAGCACTCCAGGATCGTCTTGCTATCTGGGAATATCTGGCAGAAAGAAACCCGATAGCCGCTGTTGAACTGGATGAGCGGTTCGACGAGTTGGCCGAAAGACTGACAGAACATCCTCTGCTGGGTGCCATCGGACAGATAGCTGGACCCGTGAACTGGTGCCACACGAGCATTACCGGCTGGTCTACGAGCTGGACGAAGCAAGAGAAACAGTGTGGATAGTGACGTTGATCCACACCGCCCGTAGCTGGCCTCCGGTATCGGCGGACACTCCGTAAGCCGTCTGTGAGCTGAGTTGTCTGTGCACGGCAGAGCGTGCCGTCCCTGGCGCGATCTGCCTTCATCGGGTTGGGTGCCGCGCGGGGTAAATGGCCGTCCGGTGGCGGAAGCCATCTGCAATATACAAGTCCACGGTGGCCGCAGCCCGGCCATTGACCATAATGCAGGAGATTATACGCACTCTCGCGCCCACCTCAGCAGTTCACAAAAACCCTCCATGCGCTCGTATGCGTCTAATCTGCATTATGGCGAGCGCCGCCGCTTGTGGCAGTGGGTGCAGGCCGCCGTCCTTGGCCATAGCTAACGGAATGGTTAAAGACAATAAGCTGACCAAGCTAAATAATCGCGATGTGTACCGCGGGCAAGATGGAAATCTTTATGCTCTGGATACGCAACATGGGCGGTTTGAAGTTGTGACATCAAAGGGTAAACATTTAGGTGAGGTTGATTTCTCTATGCAAAAAATACCTAACAGCATTGATAAATCAGGCGGCCATGATTTGAAGGTGAAATAATGAAATTAATTGATTATAAAAATAAATCCATAAAGCGAGGCTCAGTCTTTAGATTACCGGCTGTGTGGCCTTATGAAGCATGGGTGGATTTTATGGTTATTGATTTATTTGATACTCACGGTCTGGTTGTTTCCTCAGGACATAAAGCAGGTTTAATCTTAGTATCTTTACCTACTGAGAGTGGTTCAACTGAAGGTCGGGCATTAAGTACTGAATGGGTTATCAATAACTGGGCAGAATGGATTTATCCCGAATGTGATGTTGAAAATGTTCACATTCTTGATGAATATGTAGCTACTCCCATTGAGTAAATTGATCCCGGCCCTCGGGCCGGGATTTTACTTTCAGCTGTCAGTCGCGGCCTCGCTTCAGGCAGTCATAGCGATCCCGGTTAATCACCGGAATATCCCCGGTATCAGCGCGGAAGCCGCCGGAACCGGGGCGCAGGCCGGGAAGAATGCGGTTGAGAATAATGCGCTGAGTGACATTGCGTAGGCGCAGTCTGAAGGCAAAACGCTGGAGCAGAAGGCCGGTGAGTACGTTGAGGCCGAAAACGAGCGCTATAAGAAGGCAAACTGTAGTGGCATGAGCACCGAAGCCTGCTCGGTGAAGATGTACGAAGAGCGGCGTGAAGCGTTGAAAGATACGGTGTCACTGGGCGCTGACTTCGTGCCTGTCGTGGGTGATATCAAAAGTTTTGCGGAAGCGCAGTCGGCTCTTGATTATCTGGCTGCGGCTGTCGGGCTGATACCAGGTGCAGGTGATGCGGCAGGTAAGGCCATCAAAGCAGCAGAAACGGCGCTGAAGAAAGGTGATGTGGCTGAGGCTTCACGGCTAATTAATAAGGCCAGTTCTGAAATCTCAGCAAAAACACCCACTGGTTCAAAAGGTAACCCGCTAAACGTCATTGATGGTTCAAATAAGCCAGCGATAATAAATAATCGTGATTATTCCAGCCATTCTTTGGATCGTATGCAACGTCAGGGTATTACACCAACCGCAGTAGAAAATACAATACGTCCAGAAAATGCAGTAGTAGGGAAAAGACCAGGAACAACAGCATATTACGATGTAAAAAATAATATAACTGTAATTACTGATACCAAAAGTGGAACTGTTGTTACCGTTGATTATGGGAAAATAAAGCAATGATCTTACTTTCTGATATGAAGTTAAGTGAATATGATCAACGCCAACTTGCTTTGATGGAAGAAACGTTGAGCTTATATTCATCGGATAAAATGACACTTAAAAAATTGATCGATAATCTGGAAGGCTTATTATTTTGTTTGCAATCCGTTGATATTGAATGGAAAAATGAATTCCATGAGCATTGGTTTGTTTTAGAACAAGTTTATGCGGTTGCATCATTTAGAAATGAAAGCATCGATCCTGATGATCCTGATATCCAAGAGTCTCTAAAGCAACTAAGACGCTTATTAAAAGATTAATCTTGAAATCCCAACCTCTCGCGGTTGGGATTTTACTTTATCTACCAGTCAGTCACCGTCTCATCGCTGCGGCTTGCTGATCACCTCGATCAGATCCGTCACCTGGCGCTGCTTGCGGGCTGAAAGCTTACAGACCTTCCTGAGCGTCTGCATAATCTCCGGCTCAGGCGGCGGTGGGGGTAATGGCTCTTCGGCGGTGAGCACCAGGCAGCCGGGCATCACCCGTACCTTCAGTGGCGTCCCGGTCTCAAACCCCGCATCATCCAGCCAGACGCCTTTAAGCGTGATGGAGGTGGCCCGGTTATGCGTCTTCCAGTCGCGGATATAACCCACGGTATAGCGACGGGTTTTTAGCTCCGGCGCTTCAGTTGTGACAACTTCTGGCTTAGTATCGTGCTCAGCCATAATCAACTCCTTGTCAGTTGGTTGTGGTCAGCGGGCTGCTGGTGTTATCAGCACCTTCAGCCCGCGTTCAAAAATCTTCTTCAGTCGTCCGTTCCCGCCTGCTGTGCCTGGGCTATCACCGCGTCCAGCATCTGTGAAACCAGCTTCTGCTTACTCTTTGGTAACTGACCGATCATCTGGATCTGCTGTTCCAGTCGTGAGGCCGGGCCTCGCTTGCGCGGGGCGTTCTCTGCTTCCTCACCCAGCAATCCCTCCAGCGAAACCGAAAGGAGCTTCGCCACAGCGGGAAGTATCGGGATCTGTATGCGTCTTCTGCCTGCTTTCCAGGACTGTACCGCCTGCTGGGAAACGCTAAGGGCTTCAGCCATCTGTACCTGAGTCAGCCCGGCATCCTTACGCAGGGCGCTGATGCGGTTCCCTAACTCCGTCATAAATACCTGTTCTTCACTGCTGATTGATGCGGCCATCGTCGGTTTTATCCGTGTTACCTGTGACTTGATGACCATAATCTGCCTCCTGTTTTACATCTTACTGTTGTAAATACTACCTACTGTGGTATATGCTTTTCGAGTTATTTTTACTGAAACCCTATTGACAGGTTTTTAAGGGAGCAGCGGTATGAAAGGCAGAATGACCCCGGAAGAGCTGGAAAGGCTGAAATGTGAGGTGTCGCTGGTTACGGTGGCCGGATCACAGGGCCATATACACCCAGGTCAGTATCCGGGCGTTGCAGGCGGTACACAGTTCGACGCATCCGGCGGAGCAGCGGGAGAACCCGGAGCCGGACGCCGCCCGGGAGTCGCCGGAGCGACCGTAAGCTCTCTGTAAGCCGGGTTGTTCGCTCTGCCTTCATCCGGTTGAGTGCCGCGCGGGGTAAATGGCCGCGCAGCGGCATGGACGTTGTGCAACATGTTCGTACTGTGTGGCCGCTGTTCGTCCATTAACCATAATGCAGGAGATTATACGCACTCCCGCCGTTCCCCTTCTTAATCCCCATGTACCGCGTTGTGCGGCGGTTATGCGTATAATCTGCATTATGGCGTGCGCCGCCGCGTGTTACATCGGGTGCAGGCCGCCGTCCCTGGCGGCTCCGGCCTCATCATCGTGTTCAGCAAACGGCCAGGCGTTGTCGGCCGTTGGCCTCCACTAAAAGCGTTCATGCCCGCCCGGTGTCGTCTGTCTGCGCCGGGTCGTGCCACGCGGTAAAGAAGCGTGTCACTCCCTGCCGTCTCGCCAGCTTCCACTTCCCGCCCCGGTCCGTGTGGTCATGCAAAGACAAACCCCGGTCAGGCAGGCGTGCATCAGAGCGCCGTTCCGGCACTTGCGGGCCTCGCCAGCCCGCGCCCGGCAGGCGGCTCACCGTGTCACAGACAAGCTGTGACCCGGCTCCCGCCGTGCTGAAAAGGGGTAATGACAGGTGACGTGATGTTGTTAAAATGCGGCTCAGGTTAACGCGGGAAAGCGGGATGAGGCAGATAAGGAAGGTGTTGTGCTGGCTGCTGTGCGCGGTGATGCTCGCCGGGGCGGTAGCGTGTTCAGGTGAAAAAAGCGCGTCGGGGAAAAAAGTTGCGGTCCCGGAAGTGCAGCAGGGAAAAAGGGTTGTAACCCACGAAAAGGACAGGGAAAAAGGGGTTGCAGTCGGGGAGGGCGCAACGGATAAAGTTGTTGTTGAGAATAATGCGCTGGCAGTACCTGTTCCCGTCCCGCCACCGGTAGCTGGCTCTCAGGGAACGGCAGGAAGTGGTTGCTACGGTGCTTCTGTATGTATCACAACGAAACCGAACGGTAGTGTTGAGGAGACCCCACCTATCACTGATGGCCCGTCAATCGTTGAAGCACGAGATGAGGCAGCAAAAGCACGCGATCCCAATGTGGCGAAAGATCTGACGGATGCGGAGAAGGCGGAGCTGGGTGGCTCAGGTTCGGGAACACCTGGCGGCTGGGAGCCGGGAGACGAAGAGAAAGCACGAAACAATGAAGCGCACAATGCAGCAAACGGCAAGAACCTTAATGCTGAATTAACCGGGAAGAAATTGCTAATGGTCACGCCTTTGATAAGCATGTTGTTACGCAAAATGAATTCGCTGATTTGGGTATAAAAACCAAGGAGCAGTTTGCCCGACATATAGAAAGTGTTGTTAAAAACCCTACGTCATCTAAAGAGTTAAGCGGAGGAAGATCTGCTTACTGGGATCAGTCTAGTGGGACAGTCGTGATTCGTAACCCTAAACCTGGCGACGGCGGAACAGCATTTAGACCAGTTAATGGAAGAGCATATTTTGATAATCTGAGGTAAATATGGATCTGTTGTCAGTCTCAAATGGCAAAGCTAAAATTAATATTGCTGAGAACGAACTGTTAATACTAAATTCAGCGCTTAATGAAATTTGTAATGGAATTGATATTGCTGAGTTCGAAACAAGAATCGGCTCAGAGAAAAGCGATGTTGAGGCATTACTAAGTAAGATAGGAAATATTTTAGATAAAATATCCGCTTGCTAATTGAACCAAACCCAGCCAACCGGCTGGGTTTTTACTTTATAACCAGTCAGTTACCGCATTATCTCTGCGGCTTGCTGATCACCTCAATCAACTCCGTCACCTGGCGCTGCTTGCGGGCGGAGAGCTTACAGACCTTCCTGAGCGTCTGCATAATCTCCGGCTCAGGTGGCGGGGCCGGTGGCAGTTCCTGGGCCGTCAGCACCAGACAACCCGGCATCACCCGCACCTTGAGCGGCGTCCCGGTCTCAAATCCTGCCTCATCGAGCCAGCCGCCCTTAAGCGTGATGGAGGTGGCCCGGTTATGCGTCTTCCAGTCGCGGATATAACCCACGGTATAACGACGGTTTTTTAGTTCCGCGGCTTCTGTTATAGCGGCTTCTGGCTTAGTATCGTGCGCAGCCATAATCAACTCCTTGTCAGTTGGTTGTGGTCAGCGGGCTGCTGGTGTTATCAGCACCTTCAGCCCGCGTTCAAAAATCTTCTTCAGTCGTCCGTTCCCGTCTGCTGTGCCTGGGCTATCACGGCGTCCAGCATCTGTGAAACCAGCTTCTGCTTACTCTTTGGTAACTGACCGATCATCTGGATCTGCTGTTCCAGTCGTGAGGCCGGGCCTCGCTTGCGCGGGGCGTTCTCTGCTTCCTCACCCAGCAATCCCTCCAGCGAAACCGAAAGGAGCTTCGCCACAGCAGGAAGTATCGGGATCTGTATGCGTCTTCTGCCTGCTTCCCAGGACTGTACCGCCTGCTGGGAAACGCTAAGGGCTTCAGCCATCTGTACCTGAGTCAGCCCGGCATCCTTACGCAGGGCGCTGATGCGGTTCCCTAACTCCGTCATAAATACCTGTTCTTCACTGCTGATTGATGCGGCCATCGTCGGTTTTATCCGTGTTACCTGTGACTTGATGACCATAATCTACCTTCTGTTTTACATCTTACTGTTGTAAATACTACCTACTGTGGTATATGCTTGTCGAGTTATTTTTACTGAAACCCTATTGACAGTTTTTTAAGGGAGCAGCGGTATGAAAGGCAGAATGACCCCGGAAGAGCTGGAGCGGCTGAAACGTGAGGTGTCGCTGGTTACGGTGGCCGGATCACAGGGCCATAAGCTGAAGCGCCAGGGACAGGACAGCTACGTCTGCCTGTGCCCGTTCCACCGGGAGAAAACGCCGTCCTGTGTCATTACTCCGTCAAAGAACCTGTATCACTGCTTCGGCTGTAACGCGGCCGGTTCGGTGCTGGACTGGATGCAGCGCACCGAATCCCTGACATACCCGCAGACTCTGGTCCGGCTGCGCGAACTGGCTGACTCTGCTCCTTCTTCAGCCGCCGCCGTTCCTGTGGCTCCTCCTGCGCCACCACGCCAGACGCTCACCAACCTGGACGACGACGGCCAGGCGCTGCTGCATCAGGTTGTGGGTTACTATCAGCAGAATCTGCTGAACAGCCCGGAAGCGCTGGCCTGGCTGGAAAAGCGCGGCCTGACTCATCCCGATCTTGTGAACCACTTTAAGCTGGGGTTCGCCGGGGCGCACGGCGTGGCGGGGGCGCTGCCGTCCACGGCGTCGAAAGAAGGTAAGGTGCTACGCCAGCGGTTAACGCAGTCCGGCGTGCTACGGGAAAGTACCCGTCAGGATCACTTCCGGGGCTGTCTTGTCGTGCCGGTTATCGGCCGGGCTGAGTCGGCAAACGTGGCTCATCGCGGGCGGGTGTTACAGCTCTACGGGCGCAGAACGCTGGCTGACAGCCAGATCAAAAAGGGTTCACCCAGGCACCTTTATCTGCCGTCATCGTTAACCGGGATCTGGAATGAAGAGGCGCTGAAAGCGGCTTCAGAGGTGATCCTGTGCGAGGCGCTGATCGACGCCATGACCTTCTGGTGTGCGGGTTACCGCAACGTGATCGCGGCTTACGGGGTGAACGGCTTCACCGTCGATCATCTGGCGGCGCTCTCGTATCACGGGGTGAAACGGGTGTTGATCGCCTTCGACAGGGACGAGGCCGGGGATCGGGGTGCGGAAGCGGTGGCTTCTGAGCTGGCTGCTGTGGGGATCGAGGCGTGGCGGGTGCGGTTCCCGGCCGGGCTGGATGCAAATGAATATGCGCTGAAGAGCGGCAACCCTGAATCCGCCTTCGCGCTGGCGCTGGAGCAGGCTTCCCGGATGGGCAGCGGCGTGGTTGCTTCATCAGAAACCGTGACCGCCAGCGGTGAAAACCCTTCTTCTTTAGCTGCCCGGCACCGGTTCGTCAGGCGGCTGAAGCGGTGGCCTGCGAAGTCACGCCTTCCGGTGAGTTGCTGTTACGCTCCGGGCCGCGCGCGTGGCGGGTGCGGGGCTGGCAGAAAAATACCCTGAAGGAGATGATGAAGGTCAACGTGCAGGTGCTGGATGAATCCGGCGGAGCAAATGGAAAATAATGTGACGGACATTGCCGATGAAGAATGAAGCAGTATACTAACAGTTAATAACTGATAGTAATCCGGATGGAGAAACGACCATGCCAACCAGCGTAGCACTCAGCCCTTACTTCGAAGCGTTCATCCGTGAACAGATAGAAAGCGGGCGATATAACAACACCAGTGAAGTGATCCGTGCGGGACTGAGAGCACTGGAAGAGCGGGAGCAGCAGATGAAACTGGAATCACTACAAAACGCGGTCAGCGCAGGAATAAACAGTGGCGAAAGCAAAAGCGCGGAAGAGGTGTTCGGCCGCCTGTCGCAGAAATACCGGCGTCAGGCCGAAGGCGGTAAAGCGTAATGAAGCTGGGTATCTCACCACTGGCAGAGCAGGATATGGAAGCTATCGGTGACTATATCGCGCAGGATAACCCGGTACGGGCAGTGAGCTTCACGGAAGAGCTGTACCAGCAGTGCCTGCTGATAGCGGAGTCACCGGTTATCTACCGGGAAAGACCAGAGCTGGGGCAAAGCGTCAGAAGTTGCGCTTACGGGCGTTACCTCATCGTGTTCAGGGTACTTGATACAGAAGTGCGTATAGAGCGGTTGCTGCATGGCTCAAGGGATGTCATCAGGCTGTTCAGGGAGCCGGACAGCCCGTAAGCCGTCTGTGAGCGGAGTGGTTCCGTGCGCGGCAGAGCGCGCCGTCCCTGGCGCGATCTGCCTTCATCCGGTTGAGTGCCGCGCGGGGTAAATGGCCGCGCAGCGGCATGGACGTTGTGCAACATGTTCGTACTGTGTGGCCGCCGTTCGGCCATTAACCATAATGCAGGAGATTATACACACTCTCGCGCCCACCTCAGCAGTCCACAAAAACCCTCCATGCGCTCGTATGCGTCTAATCTGCATTATGGCGAGCGCCGCCGCTTGTGGCAGTGGGTGCAGGCCGCCGTCCCTGGCGGCGTCGGCCTCAGCATCGTGTTCAGCAAACGGCCAGGCGTTGTCGGCCGCTGGCCTCCACTAAAAGCGTTCATGCCCGCCCGGTGTCGTCTGTCTGCGCCGGGTCGTGCCACGCGGTAAAGAAGCGTGTCACTCCTTGCCGTCTCGCCAGCTTCCACTTCCCGCCCCGTGTGGCCATGCAAAGACAAACCCCGGTCATACAGGCGTGCATCAGAGCACCGTCCCGTAGCTTGCGGGCCTCGCCAGCCCGCGTCCGGCAGGCGGTTCACCGGCCCACAGTGAGCTGTGAACCGGCTCCCGCCGTGAAGGAAAGCGGTAATGACAGACGGCAGGATGTTGCTCAAATGCGCGACAGGTTAGCGGTTGAAGTGAGGTGCAAACTCATTTCAACCGCGAAACATCACTCTTTCTTTCTCTGCGTCTTATCCTGTTTTTCTGTCATCCCCAGTAATTCATCAACTGAACGATTTAGTAATCGGGATAAATCGGGCAAAAATGAGGCGGAAACTTTTAGTTTTGCCCCTTCGTAATGCGCCATTGTTTGCTGCGCTATCCCAAGATGTTCAGTACGATAAAAGAAACTATTGCCATTAATGCGGCAATAGGAACCACCGTTAATACGGTATCTCAGCTTAACGGAAAAGGACCATTCAGCTATGTGGATGCAATTATGGCTGAGATAACGTCAGCCGCAACAACAGGAAAGAGTATCGGGGCATCAGCTGTAATAAATATGGGCGGTGCGGCGATTGGAAGTGGAATTAAGGGTAAAAATCCGACTAATAATGTAATAGGAGCTGTCTTCGGTAGTGTTGGTGGTAAAGTTGTTGATGTACTGTCCCCTGTGGCTAATCAATCAACGAAAGATGTTATTGATGCTGTCACAGGCTCTGCCGCTTCGGAGTTAACCGGAAATGCGGTCAAAGACAAATTGGACAAGAGGGATAAAGCATAATGAAAATATTAAGAAAGCCGATTTTGCTTGGCTTCTTTTTTGGTTTCTTATTGTTCCGTCCTGATATCTGTAGCGCTCTTTATATGTCAATTAAGCGTATCAGTAGCTTTTTATCTCAAAAATGGTAAGTTCCTTTTTTATGGGAAAATGCTCTGGATCTTGCTTTTAAAAAAGGTTGTATTACTGGCTTGATTTTAGGTCTGTGTCTCTGGTTAAAAGCCAGGTTACAAGAACAAAAAAATAGCGGTACGTCGATTAAGTAAAATATGAATCCCGACCCTTAGCGGCCGGTTTTTTTTTATCCGTCACTCAGCAGGCCGTGTCACCTGTTGCCCGTGCTCAATAGTGACGGTAACCAGCGTGTCGATTCCGAGTCTGGCCTCTACCAGCCAGTCGCGTCTTTTCTCAATGCTACTCCCCAGCTTTTTTAATTTCCCGCTAAGGGTTGTTACTATGATAATACCTGTGGGGAAAGATTCTTCCACGCGCTGAAAGTGGAATATATACACGGAGACATGGCTCATCAACTGTGAAATAATGCAAACGACGGTGTTTAATTATATCGAGTGCGATTATAATGGCTGATACCGCCGCAGTGCCTGCGACGGTATCAGTCCGGAACAATTTGAAAACCAGAGTCTCGCTTCGGGCTGTGTCCACATTACGTTATGCGGGTAGAGCTAATTGATTAAAATCCTCAAACATTAGCCGTCATTCCCGAACGGGAATGCATTTGACTTATCAGAAAATAACGCTTGCGTGCTTGCTGATAATATCATGATTAAGATGCGTTTATTATCTGACATTGACTACCATTTATATGATTTATAGTTATAAATCATTGGAGAGTGAATTTTTCCAGATGATTATATATCTTCTCGTGGTTTGGTGAGAATCGTTAGTTTTTCATGTATTAACTTGCTAATAAATAAGAAAAATAATTGAATTATTTTATGCTGATTATCGCTAGAATCTAAGGGTACAGATCCTATTTCTCACCAGGATTTGAGTAGCCATTACCATTCCTGACTGGACAGTGCGAGCAGTTCAATCGGAGCCTCACTGGCATTAATCTGTTTTTACAGAGGACAAAAAAATTTTTATTTAAAAAGGGAATTTCTTAATGTTAAAAAAAATAGTAATCGCTGGAGTTTGTGGCGTGGCGGCTCTGACAAGTGGTTGTGCGTCAGAATCATCCCGTTCTGTTGAAGTCGCGAAGGTTACCAGCGCCAGTACGCAATGGCACGGTCTCCGTACTCCGATATCCGTTGGAAAATTTGATAACCGTTCTCACTATATGAATGGTATTTTCTCAGACGATATAGATCGGCTGGGAAATCAGTCAAAAACCATTTTGATAACTCATTTGCAACAAACCGGACATTTCAACGTTCTCGATCGTGCTAATTTGGCAGAAATCAGGAATGAAGCACAAATTAATGGTAAAGGACAGCAACTGAAAGGCGCCACCTTTGTTATTACGGGCGATGTAACTGAGTTTGGTCGAAAAGAAACGGGCGATCGCCAGTTGTTTGGCATTCTTGGTCGAGGTAAAACTCAGGTGGCATATGCCAAAGTCGCATTAAACGTTGTTAATATTAAAACCTCAGAAGTAGTATTTTCGTCGCAGGGAGCAGGTGAATACGCACTATCAAATCGTGAAATCGTGGGGTTTGGTGGCACAGCAAGCTATGACTCAACACTGAACGGTAAAGTGCTGGATCTGGCAATTCGTGAAGCCGTAAATAATCTGATTGCCGGAATTGATAATGGTAGTTGGAACCCCGGAAGTAACTAATACAAGGATGACATAAGTTGAAAAATATAAATAGAATTGGTTTGTGGTTAATTGTTATTGCACTGGCAGGATGTGCAAAGCAGGAACCAAAGAAAATATACTACTGGGGTAATTATCAGGATACATTGTATAGCTTCTATACTAATGATTCGTCATCAGAAGCGCAAATTGGTGCTCTACAAGCTATTGTCGAAAAAGCAAAAGCCACAGCTAAACCGGTTCCTCCGGGATTACATGCCCAGCTAGGCATGCTTTATAGCAATACGGGTAAAATGGATCTTGCGATTGCTGAATTTAATAAAGAAAAGATGTTGTTCCCGGAATCAACTCCATACATCGATTTTCTCACCAGTAAAGACAAAGGAAGTCTGAAATGAAACCATTATTTGCATTATTAATTTTTGCATTCAGCCTCATTTTAACGGGCTGCGCAAAACCAACTCCGGTGCAGTCTAAAGATTACTCCGCATTTAAAGAAAGTAAGCCTCGCAGCATTTTAGTGTTACTACCTAAGAATCATTCAACGGATGTTGATGCAAGCCATAGTTTTCTCTCTGTAGTGACCCACCCTCTGGCTGAAGGGGGATATTACGTATTTCCGGTTGCGGTGGTAGAAGAGACCTTTAAGCAAAATGGCTTATCAAATGCTGAGGATATTAATGCTGTCAGCATCACCAGATTACATCAGATTTTTGGGGCGGATGCGGTATTGTATTTAAATGTGAAAGAGTATGGTACTTCCTACCAGCTTATAAACAGTGATACCAGAGTTTCCGCCAGCGCCAGATTAGTGGACTTACGTACAGGTAAAGAATTGTGGAAAAAATCTGCCACGGCTTCATCCAACGAAAATGACGGTAATTATAATAATGGCCTGTTGGCGATGGTTGTGAACGCCGCCATTCAACAAATAGTAAATACCGCAAGCAATAAATCATATGAAATATCAGGTATTACAAGCGCCCGCTTATTAAACGCAGGTTCGTCCGGCGGATTACTGTATGGGCCTCGTTCTCCGGAGTATGCAAAGGCAGCTATGTAACAGGTGTAATGATATTTTTAAGAGGCTGCATTAGACAATGATGTAGTCTCCCCATTGCCTTCATAGTCGATGCAGCGTCAGTAATCGGCCCGTTTCAGAACCCATCCAGCATGAAACCAATGGCCGCCTTTACTGCCGGGTGAGGAATGTCTGCGTTGCAGATTACGGCACCGAGTGCTTTCAAAGAGCATAAAATAGAAGAGCTGATAAATTTTGTGGTGCTTATCGCCTGGCATTACTCTTCTGGCAGGCCCTTTATTTTCGGGCTACCGTTAATCTCTCCGCCCCCGCTTTCCTCCCCCAAATTAAATAAGAATGAGGAGTGACGCGGCACACGGCTATGGCAAGGTGGCGGCAATTTTAAGACACGGGAAAGTTACTATGTTGAATGCCTGGCATCTTCCGGTTGCGCCATTCGTACAAACGCGTAAAGAGAAGCTGCATATCACTCTTTGGCTGGCGGGCGACGACCTGCCGGAACGCGTGGTGTTGCGCGGCGAAAAGGATAACGAAGAAACGTCGATCGCCATGACGCGGCAGAAAAACGCGCCTTATGAAGGTGTGGTTGCATGGACCGGCGCAATCGACTTGAGCAGCGGCCAGCCGCGCCGTCGGTACAGTTTTAAGCTTTTATGGCTTGATAAGCAGCGCTGGTTTACGCCGCAAGGCTTCAGCCCGATCCCTCCGGCACGCCTGGAGCAGTTTGCCTTTGATGCGCCTGATGAAGGGCCGCAGTGGGTGCAGGATCAGGTGTTTTACCAGATTTTCCCGGATCGTTTTGCTCGCTCACAGCCGCGTAAGGCTGGGCAGGATGAGATTTACTATCATCATGCTGCAAAGCGCGAAATCATTCTGCGCGACTGGGACGAACCCTTGAGTGGAGAGGCGGGCGGTTCAACGTTTTACGGCGGCGATCTGGACGGCATTAGCGAAAAGCTGCCGTATCTGAAAAAGCTCGGTATCACGGCGCTCTATCTCAACCCGGTGTTTACCGCGCCCAGCGTGCATAAATATGACACGCAAGACTATCGTCATGTAGATGTGCAGTTCGGCGGCGATCGTGCGCTGTTGAGATTGCGCAAGAACACGCAGCAGCAGGGGATGCGTCTGTTGCTTGACGGTGTATTCAACCATAGCGGCGACACGCACCCGTGGTTTGACCGTCATCAGGCTACCGAAGCCGGAGCGTGCCATAATCCTGAGTCGCCATGGCGGGATTTTTACAGCTTCTCCGAAGAGGGACGCGCGCTGGACTGGCTAGGTTATTCCAGCCTGCCAAAGCTGGATTACAGCTCTGAATCGCTGATAGAGGAAATCTATCAGGGCGAGGACAGCGTGGTGCGTCACTGGCTGCGCGAGCCGTGGGGAATGGACGGCTGGCGCCTGGACGTGGTGCATATGCTGGGCGAAGAGGGTGGAGCGAAGAATAATCTGCTACACGTCAGCGGCATCACTAAAGCGGCGAAAGAAACTAAAGCGGATGCCTACGTGCTGGGCGAGCATTTTGGCGATGCACGCCAGTGGCTACAGGCGGATGCGGAAGATGCGGCGATGAACTATCGCGGTTTTACCCTCCCGCTATGGGGCTTCCTGGCTAATACGGATATCTCCTACGATCCGCAGAATATTGATGCGCAAACCTGCATGGCGTGGATGGATGAATACCGCGCAAGCCTGTCTCATCAGCAGCAGCTGCGCATGTTTAATCAGCTCGACAGCCACGATACGGCGCGTTTTAAATCTGTTCTCGGTAAAGATACGGCTCGTCTGCCGCTGGCGGTAGTCTGGCTCTATTGCTGGCCGGGCGTGCCCTGTGTTTATTACGGGGATGAGGTGGGCGTAGATGGCGATAACGATCCCTTCTGCCGCAAGCCGTTCCCGTGGAATAAGCGCGACTGGGATCTGGATTTGCTGGCGCTGTATCAGCGTCTGGGCAAATTACGTCGCCAGAGCCGCGCGCTGCGCCAGGGTGGTTGTCATGTAGTTTATGCCGCAGGGGATGTGGTTGTCTTTGTGCGTGTTTATCAAAACGAACGCGTGCTGGTGGCTATTAACCGAGGTAATGCCACGGATATAACTCTGCCGTGGAGCCCGCTGCTCAGTGGCAAAGCGTGGACGCAGCATGAAGGCGGGGCGCAGATAGATAATCGCGAGCTGTCGCTACCGGGAGTTTCTGTCGCGGTGTGGCGCAGCCTGTAATTTTTTGCTGGATATCTGTCCTGCGATAAAGGGAATCTGTTCTTGTTTTGCTTTTTAGAAAAGCAAAAAGGCCGCTTTCGCGGCCTTTGAGACTGATGACAAACCTCATAACTTAAGAAGTTCAGAACGATGTCATCATAAAAATTAATACAAAAATCAATGCATTGATTTTCGGCAGATAACCGCAAAGAAGGAAAAACCACGCTTTTTCCTTCTTTGTCAACAAATAAAAAAGGCCGCTTTCGCGGCCTTTTCTTGATGCTTTTAGCGATTACAGCTTAGCAACGTTCTCGCTCAGGTACTTAGCAACGCCGTCCGGAGACGCGTTCATGCCTTCTTTCCCTTTTTCCCACTGAGCCGGGCACACTTCGCCGTGCTCTTCGTGGAATTGCAGCGCGTCAACCATGCGCAGCATTTCGTCAATGTTACGGCCCAGCGGCAGGTCGTTAACCACCTGGTGGCGCACGATACCGGCTTTGTCGATCAGGAAGGAGCCGCGCAGAGCAACGCCTGCCTCCGGATGTTCGATGCCGTAAGCTTTCTGAATTTCACGCTTAACGTCAGCAACCATCGCGTATTTCACTTCACCGATGCCGCCGTTCTCAACAGGGGTTTTACGCCATGCGTTGTGAACGAACTCGGAGTCAAAAGATACACCAACGACTTCTACGCCACGTTTCTGGAATTCTTCGTAACGCTTGTCGAACGCGATCAGTTCAGACGGACAGACGAAGGTGAAATCCATTGGCCAGAAGAACACGACGGTTGGTTTACCGTTGGTGTGTGCTTTGAAGTTGAAGTTTTCAACGATTTCGCCACTACCAAGTACGGCTGCGGCGGTAAAATCAGGGGCTGGACGAGTAACCAGGACCATATGTACTCCTGTTAATTTTGTTAAAGTGGGGTTTTACGCAACGGGGGGAGTATAGGGGTTGGCTTCCCGGCAACTCAAGCGTGCTGCGCCAATTAATCAGATAGGTTTTGTCTATTAAAAAAAGAATGTTTGCAAACTGACCTGCCAAAATAGCCCTTTTCTGTAAAAGGGCAAGAAGTTAATGCGCGGCCTGCGATCCTCTACAAACTTTTTTGTTCTGCCAGCGACATCATGCGTGGGTAAAACTGCCAGAACAGCTCTTCGAGCGGCTCATAATGATCCTCAAGGTCCTGCCAGGACGCTCGCAGAGCGCCGAGCTTTGGTCTACGCGAAGCCATGCCGTTGAGAACATTAGCAATAAATGCCATGTCGCTGTAGCGCTCAAGCCAGCGCTCTTCCCACAGATAATTGTTCAGATTGATAAAGCGTGGCGGCGTATCGGGCAGATGCGGTTCGATGTTTGCCCGGGCATGAGCAATAAATTCTGCCAGCCCGATTTGCGGACTGAGCGTTGACCAGTGGCGTGAGACGAAATGGTCCCACATCACGTCAAGCGTAATCGGCGAGACGCGGCGCGTTTCAGGGCGGAACCACCGTTTGGCCGTCGTCACTTCAGGAAGCCCATCGGTCAGAGCATCTACGCGGCGATGCATATAAATGCCCGCGAC
The DNA here is from genome assembly GCF_011808225.1 of Cedecea colo. GTDB lineage: Bacteria > Pseudomonadota > Gammaproteobacteria > Enterobacterales > Enterobacteriaceae > Dryocola > Dryocola colo. The sequence continues at coordinate 144,268 of NZ_SOYS01000005.1, forward strand.
GATGTCGGGAGCAAAGCTGTCATCCGGGTTACCGCGGACAAAATCTGCCAGCAGGTTGCCCAGCAACGAACTCTGAGCAAGGCTTGCAAGGTGCAAGTGGGCGAGAAAATTCATAAATTACTTTATCCGTATTGAGCTTTATGGCGGCTTACTGGTTGCAGGGAAAGTCCCCCGGCACTAGACTGTACCGCCACTTTTTGAGTCTGAGTTTTTAAGCCATGCGTGTTGCCGATTTCTCCTTTGAATTACCAGAATCCCTGATTGCTCACTATCCGCAGGCGCAACGTAGCGCTTGTCGTTTGCTGTCGCTCGACGGGCCGACGGGTGATTTAACGCATGGCACTTTCACCGATCTGCTCGATAAGCTCAACCCTGGCGATCTGCTGGTCTTTAATAATACCCGCGTGATCCCGGCACGCCTGTTTGGCCGCAAAGCCAGCGGCGGCAAGATTGAAGTGCTGGTGGAGCGCATGCTGGATGATAAACGCATCCTCGCGCATATCCGCGCTTCAAAGGCGCCTAAGCCGGGCGCTGAACTCCTGCTGGGCGATGATGAAAGCGTACACGCCACGATGGTTGCGCGCCACGATGCGCTGTTCGAAGTGCAGTTTGAAGACGAGCGCAGCGTGCTGGATATTCTTAACAGCATCGGTCATATGCCATTGCCGCCGTATATTGACCGCCCGGATGAAGAAGCGGACCGCGAGCTTTACCAGACCGTTTACAGCCAGAAGCCCGGAGCCGTAGCCGCGCCAACGGCGGGCCTGCATTTTGACGAGCCGCTGCTGGAAGCATTGCGTAATAAAGGCATCGAACAGGCGTTCGTTACGCTGCACGTCGGCGCAGGGACCTTCCAGCCGGTGCGCGTGGACAGTATTGAAGAGCACATCATGCATTCTGAATACGCGGAAGTGCCGCAGGACGTGGTGGACGCCGTGCTGGCCTGTAAAGCGCGTGGGAATAAAGTTATCGCGGTTGGGACGACCTCCGTGCGTTCGCTGGAAAGCGCCGCGCAGGCAGCCAAAAATGAGCTGATTGAACCGTTCTTTGGCGACACGCAAATCTTTATCTACCCGGGCTATCAGTACAAAGTTATCGACGCGCTGGTGACTAATTTCCACCTGCCGGAATCAACGCTGATTATGCTAGTTTCCGCTTTTGCCGGTTATAAACACACCATGCGAGCCTATAAAGCTGCCGTTAATGCTGAATATCGATTTTTTAGCTACGGCGATGCGATGTACATCACGTACAATTCGCAGGCGATTAACGAGCGCCCCGGCGCTTAATCCTTTATTGCGCGCCGCCGGATAACCCGACGGCGTTTTTGTCTTAATCATCAGACTGTTTCTCTGATGCTGGAGGAAATGTGAAATTTGAATTAGATACCACCGACGGCCGCGCACGCCGTGGTCGCCTGGTGTTTGAGCGTGGTGTGGTGGAAACCCCTGCGTTTATGCCTGTTGGCACCTACGGCACCGTAAAAGGCATGACGCCGGAAGAAGTGCAGGATACCGGGGCGCAAATTATTCTCGGCAATACTTTCCACCTGTGGCTGCGTCCGGGTCAGGAAATCATGAAGCTGCATGGCGATCTGCATGACTTTATGAACTGGAAAGGCCCGATTCTGACCGACTCCGGTGGTTTCCAGGTCTTCAGCCTGGGCGATATCCGTAAGATCACCGAGGCGGGCGTACATTTCCGCAATCCAATCAACGGCGATCCGATCTTCCTCGATCCAGAAAAATCGATGGAAATTCAAAACGATCTGGGTTCTGATATCGTGATGATCTTCGACGAATGTACGCCATACCCGGCAGACTGGGATTATGCGAAACGTTCGATGGAGATGTCCCTGCGCTGGGCGAAGCGTAGCCGCGATCGCTTTGATTCTCTTGGCAATAAAAACGCGCTGTTTGGTATTATCCAGGGCAGCGTTTACGAAGATTTACGAGATATCTCGGTAAAAGGTCTGGTAGAGATAGGCTTTGATGGCTACGCTGTCGGCGGCCTGGCTGTTGGCGAACCGAAGGATGATATGCATCGTATTCTGGAGCATGTTTGTCCGCAAATCCCCGCTGACAAGCCACGTTACCTGATGGGCGTAGGTAAACCGGAAGACCTGGTTGAAGGCGTACGCCGCGGTATCGATATGTTCGACTGCGTAATGCCAACGCGTAACGCACGTAACGGTCATCTCTTTGTCACCGATGGCGTGGTGAAAATCCGCAATGCGAAGCACAAAGATGACACTTCTGCGCTCGATTCTGAGTGTGATTGCTATACGTGTCGCAATTATTCACGTGCCTACTTGCATCATCTCGACCGTTGCAACGAAATACTCGGCGCACGACTCAACACTATTCATAACCTGCGCTATTACCAGCGCTTAATGGCTGGTTTACGCAAGGCCATTGAAGAGGGTAAATTAGAGCACTTCGTGAGTGATTTTTACGAGCGCACAGGTAAACCAGTTCCACCTTTGAACGTTGATTAATTTAATAATGAGGGAATTTTAATGAGCTTTTTCATTTCTGATGCGGTAGCTGCAACAGGTGCTCCAGCGCAGGGTAGCCCGTACTCTTTGATTCTGATGCTGGTGGTCTTTGGTCTGATCTTCTATTTCATGATCCTGCGTCCGCAACAAAAACGTACTAAAGAACATAAAAAACTGATGGACTCCATCGCCAAAGGTGATGAAGTGCTGACGACCGGTGGTCTGGTGGGTCGCGTAGTGAAAGTTGCTGATACCGGCTACATCTCTATCGCGTTAAACGACACCACTGAAGTGGTCATCAAACGTGATTTCGTAGCTGCCGTTCTGCCGAAAGGCACCATGAAGGCGCTGTAATTTTCGTTTTCCCTAAGGGAACTACCGTGTTAAACCGCTATCCTTTGTGGAAGTACATCATGCTGGTCGTCGTGATTATCGTCGGCCTGCTATACGCGCTTCCCAACCTATATGGTGAGGATCCGGCAGTTCAGATCACTGGCGCGCGCGGCGTCGCCGCCAGTGAGCAAACGCTGATCCAGGTCCAGAACACCTTAAAAGAAGAAAAAATCACCGCTAAGTCTGTGGCTCTATCCGAGGGTGCGATCCTCGCACGCTTTGACACCACCGATACGCAACTGCGCGCTCGTGAAGCGTTGCTGAGCGTACTGGGCGACAAATACGTCGTTGCGCTTAACCTCGCGCCAGCAACTCCTTACTGGTTAACTAAAATTGCTGCAGAGCCGATGAAACTCGGTCTCGATCTGCGTGGCGGCGTGCACTTCCTGATGGAAGTAGACATGGATACCGCGCTGGGCAAACTGCAGGAACAAACCACAGAAGGCCTGCGTAGCGACCTGCGTGAAAAAGGCATTGCCTGGACCAACGTGCGTAAAGCCGATAACTATGGTGTCCTCGTGGCCTTTCGTGACGGCGCCGCGCGCGATGCGGCTGTTTCTTACTTAGGCCCTCGTCATCGCGAGCTGGTTATCACAAACCAGGGCAGCAATATGCTGCGTGCCGTGATGTCAGATGCACGTCTGAGCGAAGCCCGTGAATATGCGGTTCAGCAAAACATCAATATTCTGCGCAACCGTGTAAATCAGCTGGGTGTGGCAGAGCCGCTGGTTCAGCGCCAGGGTGCCGATCGCATCGTTGTCGAGCTGCCGGGTATTCAGGACACCGCCCGTGCGAAAGAGATTCTGGGTGCGACCGCAACGCTGGAGTTCCGTCTGGTTAATACCAGCGTTGACCAGTCTGCTGCCGCTTCAGGCCGCGTACCGGGTGATTCTGAAGTGAAACAAACCCGTGAAGGCCAGCCGATTGTCATGTACAAACGCGTGATCCTCACCGGCGACCACATCACCGATTCCACTTCAAGCACCGATGAGTACAACCAGCCGCAGGTTAATATTTCACTTGATAGCGCTGGCGGTAACATCATGTCTAACTTCACCAAGGACAACATCGGTAAACCGATGGCGACCCTGTTTGTGGAGTATAAGGACAGCGGTAAGAAAGATGCTACCGGTCGTGCGGTTCTGGTGAAACAGGAAGAAGTGATCAACGTGGCGAACATTCAGTCGCGTCTGGGTAACAGCTTCCGTATCACCGGTATCAACAACGCGAACGAAGCTCGCCAGCTCTCTTTGCTGCTGCGTGCTGGCGCTCTGATTGCACCTATTCAGATTGTTGAAGAACGTACCATTGGCCCGACGCTGGGTATGGAAAACATCAAGCAGGGTCTGGAAGCCTGTCTGGCAGGTCTCGCGGTTTCCATCATCTTTATGCTGTTCTTCTATAAGAAGTTTGGCCTGATTGCGACCTCTGCGCTGCTGGTTAACCTGGTGTTAATCGTCGGGATTATGTCTTTGCTGCCGGGTGCGACGCTGACCATGCCGGGTATTGCGGGGATCGTGCTAACCCTTGCGGTAGCTGTTGATGCTAACGTGCTGATCAACGAGCGTATTAAGGAAGAGCTTAGTAACGGTCGTTCGGTACAGCAGGCTATCAACGAAGGGTATCAGGGCGCATTCAGCTCCATTTTTGATGCCAACATCACGACGCTTATCAAGGTCATCATCCTGTATGCCGTCGGCACCGGGGCAATTAAAGGCTTTGCGATCACGACCGGTATTGGTGTGGCGACGTCCATGTTTACCGCTATCGTCGGTACCCGTGCCATCGTAAACCTGTTGTACGGCGGCAAACGCATCAACAAGCTGTCTATCTGAGGAGTGCGTTGTGGCACAGGAATATACTGTTGAACAATTAAACCACGGGCGTAGGGTCTATGACTTTATGCGGTGGGATTACTGGGCTTTCGGCATCTCTGGCCTGTTGCTGATCCTTTCTGTCATCGTTATCGGTGTGAAGGGTTTCAACTGGGGTCTGGACTTCACCGGCGGTACGGTTATCGAAATCTCGCTGGAAAAACCGGCCGATCTGGATCAGATGCGCGAAGCGCTGGAGAAAGCGGGCTTTGCCGAGCCGCTGGTGCAGAACTTCGGCAGCAGCCGTGACATCATGGTGCGCATGCCTCCTGCTCAGAGCGAGTCCGGTGGCCAGGTGTTAGGTAGCAAAGTTGTCAGCGTGATTAACGATGCGACCAACCAGAACGGCGCGGTAAAACGCATTGAGTTCGTCGGCCCAAGCGTGGGTGCCGATCTGGCGCAGCACGGGGCGATGGCGCTGCTGGTGGCGCTGATTTCCATTCTGGTATACGTCGGATTCCGCTTCGAATGGCGTCTGGCTGCCGGTGTGGTTATCTCGCTGGCGCACGATGTGATCATCACCATGGGCGTGCTGTCGCTGTTCCACATCGAAGTCGACTTAACTATCGTCGCCTCTTTGATGTCGGTTATCGGCTATTCGCTTAACGACAGCATCGTGGTATCCGACCGTATTCGTGAAAACTTCCGCAAAATCCGTCGCGGAACGCCTTACGAAATCTTCAACGTGTCGTTAACCCAGACGCTGCACAGGACGTTGATTACCTCCGGTACCACCTTAGTGGTGATCCTGATGCTGTATCTGTTCGGCGGCGCGATGCTTAAAGGCTTCTCGCTGACTATGCTTATCGGTGTCTCTATCGGTACAGCATCTTCTATCTACGTGGCGTCGGCGCTGGCGCTGAAGCTTGGCATGAAGCGTGAGCACATGTTGCAGCAGAAAGTAGAGAAAGAAGGCGCGGACCAGCCGTCTATTTTGCCTTAACCGCTTTGCCAGCAGATAAAACCGCAGCCGTGCTGCGGTTTTTTTTCGCCTGGCGCCTGGGACAGATGTAAAAAAGCCAGCGGCTAAGCTGGCTTGAATCAGTGAGGCCGGAGATCCTGGCGGATGGCGCGTTTGCTTATCCACCCTACAAACTTGGGTTTTGTCGGTCGGGTAAGCGTAGCGCCACCCGACAGAGCTGTTAAATCTTAGAAGCTATATCCTACAACGATGTAGCCGTCCCAGCCGGTAGAACGCACGTTGAAATCACCGTTACCGAAGTTCAGGCTGGCGTCATCGTTCCACTGACCACCGTTGTGCCAGTAACGCGCCACCAGTTCTTAATGTCAGTTCGTTATTGAGAAGGTGTTGCTTCTGACCCCAGCTCTCTTCCCGGAGGGGCGAGGGGGCCGATCGAATAGTCCTCTCTCAGAGGGACGGGGAAGCGATTGAGCAGGCCTTATTTCAGAAGTTAAGCTCGGCTCGTTTTTATCCTTCTCCCTGTGGGAGAGGAACGGGGCGAGGGGGAAACGCTTAATCCGCTACCGGCCTGAATTGCGCAAGCCACGCCTGACGTTGCTCGCGTGCCCGCTGCGCCACGCGCGCCTGCGGATCAGAGTTAAACCCGTGATATGCCCCCGGCCAGATAGCCATCTCCACGGCAACGCCCGCACGGATCAGGCGCTGCGCGTACGCCATATCCTCATCGAGAAACAGATCCAGCGTGCCAACGCCAAGCCAGGTCGGTGGTAGATGAGTCAGATCCGTTGCCCGTGCCGGAGCGGCGTAAGGGGAAATGCCCTCAGATCCCGGCTCACAGCCCAGCAACGCTTGCCAGCCGAAGCGATTATATTCCCGCGTCCAGGCGAACTCGCCGGTCACCGGATTTGGGTTTTCTTCCGTTACCGTACGGTCATCGAGCATCGGGAACATCAGGTTCTGAAAGGCCAGCGCCGGTCCTTTACGGTCGCGCGCCAGCAGGGCCAGTGACGCAGCCAGCCCGGCACCTGCGCTGTCACCCATCAGACCAATATGGTCTGGGTGGATACCGAGCGTGGCGGCGTTTTTTGTCATCCACACCAGCGCGGCATAGCAATCCTCCAGCGAGCCCGGAAACACGGTTTCCGGGGCCAGGCGGTAATCCACCGAGACAATCACGCAGTCATGGCGTAGCGCGGTAACGCCGGTCAATGAGAGCGATTGTTCCGGGCTACCAAACAGATGGCCACCGCCATGAATATGCAAAATGCCTATTCGGTTTTGCCCCGGCGTTACGGGAGCAATCACACAGACTCTGACGGCAGGATGTGCGGGCGAGGAGATAAGATGTTCTTCCACCGATAACCCGGTGTCCCGGAAAGCCTGCACATTGTCCAGGGCGGCCTGCTGGCGCTGTTGGCGAAGTGCGACGAGAGCGTCGTGTGTCAGGGTGAGGGAAAGGCTGTCAGCCAGTGCCGGGCGTAACTCAGGGTCGACCAAATTCCATGTATTCATCATGTAGCCTTGTCCGTATCGGTAAACATCACGGAGCGGGAAATCTCCCGCTCCGCCATTACCTTACAGTGATTCGCCGTTGCTGGCGATAACCTGTTTATACCAGTCAAAGCTACGTTTCTTACTGCGTTTCAGGGTGCCGTTACCGTCGTTATCCTTATCGACATAGATAAAGCCGTAGCGTTTTTTCATCTCGCCGGTCCCGGCGCTGACGATATCAATGGGCCCCCACCAGGTGTAACCCATGATGTCGCAGCCATCGGCAACGGCCTCGGCCATTTCACGGATATGCTGGCGGCCATAATCGATACGCGCCGCGTCGTCGATCACGCCATTTTCATCCGGTTCGTCCACGCCGCCGTAGCCGTTCTCGACGATAAACAGCGGCTTACGGTAGCGATCCGCCAGCTCATTACAGACGATACGGAACCCTTTGGCGTCAATTGGCCAGCCCCAGGCGGTCTTTTCCAGATACGGATTGTCCTGGCCGACGGTGCCCCCGGTATCGACGCGGAACTCACCGCCCGCCTGATGCAGCACGCTGCGATAATAGCTAAAGCCGAGGTAGTCGGACGGGTAACTGGCAATCAGTTCCAGATCGCCTTCTTCCATCGCCAGCTCAATGTTCTGTTCGCGGAACAGGCGCGGCGTCCAGGCCGGATACTGGCCGAGCATCATCACGTCGGAGTAAAACAGCGAACGGCGGCGCAACTGCATGGTCGAGAAGATATCTTCCGGATTGCAGGTAGCCGGGTAAACGGTGCTCAGCGACAGCATGCAACCTATCTTTGCGTCCGGGATAATCTCGTGGCAAAGCTTGTTGGCCAGCGCGTTGGCGACAAACTGATGATGGTTCGCCTGGTACAGCTCCTGTGGCGTGGAGTTAGGGTCCACGGCGCCGGTGGCAAACGGCATTCGGTTCATATTGTTCAGTTCATTGAAGGTCATCCAGTATTTGACCTTCTCGCGATAGCGCCTGAACACCACTTCGCAGTAGCGGGCGAAGAAATCCACCAGCTTGCGGTTCTTCCAGCCGCCATACTCCTGATACAGCGCCAGCGGCGTCTCATAGTGTGAGAGGGTGATTACCGGCTGGATGCCATGTTTGAGCAGTTCATCAAACAGGTCGTCGTAAAATTTCAGCCCGGCTTCGTTGGGCGTGGTCTCATCGCCACGCGGGAAGATGCGCGTCCAGGCGATAGAGGTGCGGAAACAGCTAAAACCCATCTCGGCAAACAGCGCCACGTCTTCTTTGTAATGGTGATAGAAATCGATCGCTTCATGGCTGGCGTAGTATTTATGCGGGTCGATAACCGCATCATGTTTGCCGGAGGCAATGCCGCCGTGTACCACGTCAGAGATGGACGGCCCTTTGCCGTCTACGTTCCATGCACCTTCCGCCTGGTTGGCGGCAATCGCGCCGCCCCATAAGAAATCTTTCGGAAAAACAGACATATTCACTCCTTAATTCGTTAAATCTTCGCCATTGGAGGCGATCGCTTTTTTGTACCAGTGGTAACTCTTTTTCAGGGAACGTTTCTGGGTGCCGTTGCCCATATCATCCTGATCGACATAGATAAACCCGTAGCGTTTGGAGATTTGCGCGGTGCCCGCGCTCACCACGTCAATCGGCCCCCACCAGGTGTAGCCAAACAGATCCACGCCGTCGGCCAGCGCTTCCTGCATCTGCTCGATGTGTAAGCGCAGGTACTCAATACGGTAATCGTCATTGATGGAGCCATCGGCATTGACGGTATCCACTGCACCAAGGCCGTTTTCGGCAATAAACAGCGGCTTCTGGTAGCGGTCATACAGCTGATTCAGCGCCAGGCGCAGCCCTTTCGGATCAATCTGCCAGCCCCATTGGCTGGTGGGCAGGTGCGGGTTGCGAATGCCGCCGGCGATCAGATTGCCCTCGGCCCCTTCCAGTTTTTCCGGATGCGCGCTGACGGTGCTGGACATGTAATAGCTGAACGACACGAAATCGACCGGGTGCTGGCGCAGGATCTCATCGTCACCGACCAGTTTTTGCAGCGTGACGCCTTTTTCTGCCAGCATGCGGCCGGTATAGGCCGGGTAGTAGCCGTGCGCTTGCACATCGCTAAAGAACAGCGACACGCGCTGCATCTCTTCGCAGGCCTGCAAATCGTCCGGGTGACAGGTATGCGGGTAGAGCATCTGGTAGCTAATCATGCAGCCCACTTTCGAGCCCGGAATGATCTCATGGCAGGCTTTAGTGGCCAGCGCGCTGGCGACGAACTGGTGGTGCGCCCCCTGATATTTATCCTGTTCGAGGTGCGGGTTATCCTCTTCAATCACCCCAACGCTGACGTACGGATGGTGCTTCACGCAGTTGATCTCGTTGAAGGTCATCCAGTACTTCACTTTTTTGCGATAGCGGGTAAAGCAGGTGGTGGCAAAGCGTACGTAAAAATCCACCACCTGACGGTTTGGCCAGCCGCCGTAATCGGTCACCAGCGCCAGCGGCATCTCGTAGTGCGACAGCGACACAATCGGCTCGATACCGTGGGCGAGCAGGGCGTCAAACACCTCATCGTAGAATTGCAGCCCGGCCTCGTTTGGCGTGGTTTCATCACCGCGCGGGAAAAGACGTGTCCAGGCAATCGACATACGGAAGCATTTAAAGCCCATCCCGGCAAACAGCGCGATATCTTCTTTGAAGTGGTGGTAGAAGTCGTTGCCTTTGCGTTTCGGGTAATACTTCGTGCTGTTCGGATCCTGCGCTTCGCGCACCTGCGCATGGGTCATTTCCAGCCATTGGTCGAGCCAGCGCTCTTTGGGGGTATTGATATCAAACGTATAGACATCAGAGACGGACAACCCTTTGCCACCGACATTCCACGCCCCTTCGAGCTGATTTGCTGCTGTTGCGCCCCCCCACAAAAAACCTTCCGGAAATGATTTAGAAAATGTCATGCGCTTACTCCTCATGCCGCTGATGCGGTCAGTGTCAGAAATTCGTCCCGGCTGGCAACATCGCCATTCGCTTTAACCGGGCTGATATCGCCGTAGCGTTCGCTGTTGGTCACCACCACAATCACGCTGGGGTCGATACCCTCTGCGTGCAGCGCGTCGAGATCAAAGGTGACCAGCAGATCGCCGACTTCAACAAACTGTCCGGCTTCGATATGGCAGGCGAAGTGCCTGCCGCCCAATTTGACGGTATCAATGCCGATATGAATCAGGATTTCCGCCCCGGTATCGCTTTGCAGCGCCAGCGCGTGGTGGGTTTCGAAGACCGACTCCACCTTGCCGTTAACCGGGGAGCGTAATTCGCCCGTGGTGGGGTAAATCGCCAGCCCTTTGCCGAAAATCTCGTCGGCGAAGACCGGGTCACTCAGGGTATTGAGGGCTTTCAATTCACCGCTGACCGGGGCAAACAGCTTCTCTTCCGACTGGGCGATGGGCATTGGGCTCACGCCTGCGATCACCGGTTGGGTAGCCTCCTCAAAGCCCAGGATCACGGTGATGATGGCGGCACCGACAAATGAGATGGCGATACTGACCAGCGCCCATAAGAAGGTGGGGCCGACCAGACCGGGAATACCCGGCAGGCCGCTTAAGGCAAAGGCGTAGGTTTTTACCCCCATTGCCATAGCGAACGCGCCGCCGCAGGCCCCGCCAATCAACGCGGCGGCAAACGGACGTTTGTAGCGAATGTTGACCCCGTACATCGCCGGTTCAGTAATCCCCATCGCGGCGCTAAAACTGGTGGTGAGCGCCAGTGATTTGAGTTTTTTGTCGCGAGCGCGCAGGAACACGCCGAAAGCGGCACCGGCCTGGCCGAGGTTGGCGATGTAAAAGAGGATCTTGATCGGGTCGTAACCTATGGTGCTGATGTTGTTGATCATGATCGGTACGATCACATAGTGCATACCGGTGATGATGATGAGCGACAGCGTGCCGCCGACCACAATCCCCGCCACGATCCCCATGTTCTCCACCAGCCAGATAATGCCGCCTGAGAGGGCGTTACCGGCAAAAATGCCCACCGGGCCGATGGCGATAAGTGTGATGGGGGTGACGATCAGCAGACACAGCAGCGGCACAAACATAGTTTTGAGCGGGCCGGGTATAATGCGGTCGACCCAGCGTTCAACGTGGCTGAGCAGCCACACCGCCAGCAGTATCGGAATTACCGTTGAGGCGTAATTAACCGTTGGTACGGGCAGGCCAATAAAGTGCACCGGCGCGCCCGCCTTAAACAGCGCCTGAATCGCCGGGTGGAAAAGCACGGCGGCGAGGGCCACGGCGACATAGGGGTTGGCGCCGAATTTTTTCGCCGCGCTAAAAGAGAGCGCCAGCGGCATAAAGTAGAAAACCCCGTCGCTGATGGCCAGCAGGATTTGGTAGGTCTGATTGGAGGTTTCTACCCATTTCATGGCGACCATCAGCGCCAGCAAACCTTTCAGAATACCGGCCCCGGCGATGGCGGGAATGACAGGAGAGAAGATGCTCGACAACCCCTCCAGTACCACCGAGACAGGGTTACGCCGTTTGGTGGGACGCGCATTGTTTTCCAGCCCGGGGAGCTGGCTGAGTAGCGCGTTGCATAAGGGGCCGACTTCATTACCGATAATCAGCTGGAACTGATCGCCGGAGATGTTGACGCCAATCACGCCGTCGAGCGCTTCAAGCTTCGCGCGGTCGGCCTTGTTGTTGTCTTTGAGTAAAAAACGCAGACGGGTAATACAGTGAAACAGCGACAGTACGTTGTCCTTTCCACCGATAAGGGCAATTATCTGCCGCGCAGTGTCCTGATAGTTCATAAAAATTCCTCCAGACTGAAGCCAAATACCGACTTCATCCACAATGACCGGCGTTAGCCGGGACCTTGTTTCCTCTGGGGTTTGCCTGATTTAACAGTAACAAGCCTGGATGGAATTGATACGCTTCATGCTTCGGGTAACGTTCTGTGCCCTGAAGTCATCTGCGTATATTCACCTACGCGCTATACCTTTTCCGCGTTTGGCGATGTGCGCTGCACAATATTCTCGATATGCACCGCGAGATAGAGCTTTTCCGAGTTGCTCATGGGGTGATGATAATTCTTGCTGACGAACTCATTCATCGCTTCGACACATTTCAGCGTGGTTTGATAACGCCGCTGGACCAGTTCGAAGAATTCCTCGTCATCATTATTTAACACCACGCCATCAATCACCCGTTGGGCGAAAAATTTTAAATGAGTAATGAACCGCTGATAATTAAGGCTGTGTTCGTCGAGCGGCAAGTTGAAAAAATACTTAACAATGTTCTGCAATTGGTAAATAAGGCGCGTGATTTGTGCGGTTTTTCCCATGGTGTCATTCAACCCGGCATTCACAATATGCAGAGCGATACTGCAGGCCTCGCTGTCGGGTAATAATGTTCCGGTGCGGGCGACAACCATGCCCAGCGCCTGACGGCCAACGCCGTACTCGCTGGTGTAAAAATGACGCACTTCCCACTCCAGAGGATTGGGCAAAATCTCATTGTTTTGTTGGCGTTGCAGCGCAAAGTGCAGGTGATCGGCGAGAGTGACATACAACCCTTCGCTGAGCTTATGGGGAAGCGTATTGCGTGCCAGCGTGACGATATCCGCGGTTAATTGCAAAATATCGACCGGCACTTCGCTGACCAAATCTTTAAACCGTGCGGAGACTTGCGAATCTTCCAGATGGAATATTTTCTCAATGGCTTGTCGGTCAACGCTGGCCCCGCTGTGGGTATTAAACCCCAGCCCACGGCCGGTTAAAATAACCTCCAGGCCATCTTCATCAACCGCGCTGACAACATTATTATTTAATATTTGTTTGACCAGCATCGCCAACTCCTGAAAACAAAATCGGGCAAAACATAAATACAGCGCTGGGCGGATTGGCCCCTCAGTCTGCATTTAGGTTTTGCCCGATTATCGGTAACAAGCGTAATGCAGTTAAAAAACTAGCACCGTGCAAAAAAATATTCAATGCAACAAAAGGGCTCAGGTAAATTCATATGCCAAATTGTGATCCGGTTTGCGAAAAGCACTTTTTCAGCTGAAACGTAGCCTGCGAAGGACAAACATTGTCACTTTTCCGTGTGCCGATGTGGATTACAGCTTACTGGCGCAAGGTTTAACGCCGCGAATCACTTCAGTGGCCGCGCATTATTAGAAAAAGGCTGCCCTGGAGCGGTAAAAAAGAAGCCGCAACGCTATTCGCCTTTTTTAAATTGACCAGATCCTCCGCCGTCGTCGTGTTTCGACGGCCACGATGCTGGCTGAGCGGCTCGAAGTTTCCGAGCGTACTATCTATCGTGATATCCGGGATCTTTCACTTTCCGGCGTGCCGGTTGAAGGAGAAGCAGGCTGCGGTTATCGGCTGCTGTCGGGCTACGACCTGTCGCCTTTAATGCTGACACCTGACGAAGTTGAAGCGCTGATTGCGCGATTCGACTGGTGAAAACCTGGAGCGGGGACTCGATGGCGTGGGCTGCGGAACGGAAGCTACTGGCGATGCTCTTATTGAGCGCCCGGATCGCTCGCTGGCGGATTTTATCCGTTTGCAGCAACAAGCTGACTACCTGTCGGAAATAAAAAAGCCGACCGGCAGTTAAGCGGTCGGCTTTCCTTTAGCATGGTGAGTTATCAGAAGTTATAACCCACAACCAGATAACCGCCCCAGCCGGTAGAACGCACGTTGAAATCACCGTTACCGAAGTTCAGGCTGGCGTCATCGTTCCACTGACCACCGTTGTGCCAGTAACGCGCCACCACGGAGTAATGCCAGTGATCGTAGTTCAGCGCCAGGATATGGCTGGAGGCGATAGAGTCGCTGGTGCGAGCATGACGACCGTTGTTGTCGTAGAAATTGTCATCGCCCAGATCTGAGCCCCAGTCAAAGTTGGTGAAACCGATGTAGCTCAGGTTACCGCCCCACAGGGTGGTGAGCGGCACAAAGTATTTCACTTTAAAGCGGTAGCCATCCCACTCGTTTTCGTTGGATGCGCCATAGTTCTGCCACTGGTATTTCGCGTACACGTTCAGAGACAGGCTCATCGGCAGGCCCGTCTCGATGTCGGTGCCCAGACCCATATACCAGGTGTTCTGCTTGCTTGCTTCGTTGCCGTGAGCGCCCATATCATAGATATAGTTGTTGGCGATGTACCATTCTTTAAACGGACCAAAGGCCAGGCTGGTGCCGGTCAGCTTATCGATAGAGAAACGCGGTTCGATCTCCATGAACATACGTGAACCGTCGTCCCAGATACCCGCGTCATTACCGTTACCCCAGCGGAAGGTTTTTGGGATATCGATATAGCCATAAAAATCGAACCAGTCTTTTTTGGCAAAGGCTTCATATTCCAGGTAAACATCATTATTAATTTGCGGCCCGAAGCGGGTGTGGTAGCTGCCCACCACGTTTACGCTCTGGTGCCACCAGTCTGAAAGATATTCGCTGCTTTTGGTCTCTTCCGCGCTTGCGGAGAAAGAGCTTGAAAGTGCCAGAACGGTGCCGGCCGCCAGAATAATTTTTTTCATATTATTTGCCACTGTTTTACATGATTCCCGTGAGGGGAGGAGGTGAGTCGCCACCTGAAGCCATTAACCATTTACCTGGTTTTTAATCGGCGCGCCTATTATAGAAATCCTTGCTCACAAAAATATGTTTCATTTCACATTATCATCATTCGCGTAATCGATTGCGTTCACGATTACACATATTAAAAACGGCGAGATTGTACCTGCCACAGAAAATTAAGCAAATGAGCGTTGGATAGTTGCAGGTAAGTGTGATGCTTATCACTATTTAGCCGTGAAACAGAGCATGGCAGCGGCCAGGGCAAACCGTAAGCGAGGATGTAAAAAATCACTTTAGCAAATGCGCTGGTTATTCCTCTCACCCTCCAGGGAGAGGGAACTGGCGAGAGTATTATTTTCGCCCTCTTCCGGAAGAGAGGGCGTTCTTTACTAAAGGCTTACTGTGCGGGTTGAATACCTGGCTGAATATCGTGAAAGCGCACAAAGCCTAACTGCTCCGGCGTAACACCTGACAGGCGTAGCGGAATGCTGACATCGCTCGGCGCAAGCACGCTTGCTGGCGCAGCAATCCGTTGCGTCTGGACATTTACCTCCTGATAACTGTCCGTCGTGCCCTGAATTTGTCCCCACGCGATTTCGGCAGTAAATGCTGGCAGCGGATCGCTCGATTCTCCTTTGATGGTAAGCGTAGCTCGCGTGCCGTTCGCTTCCGCCGCAATGTTACTGAGCGACATTTGCAGATTGCCTATCTGGCTGTTCAGGCGTGCTGGCGTGTCTGAACCAGGCAGCAGGTACACGCCGGTGGTAGATTTCGCGTTCAACGCATTCTGCTGGGTTAGCTTTACGCTCCGATCGCTGAGCTTCATCATGTCCTGATTGAGCGCTCCCACTTCCTGACGCATCTGGCGCACTTCGGTTTGCTGGGCGCAGGCGGTCAGGCTTATCAGACAGCCAGCCAGGAGAAATCTTAGGTAAGTCTTTGTCATGGCTTGTAATTCCTTATGGTTCTTTCCTTAACTAAGCGTAGCTGTTTGCCGAGGAAAAGTCATATTTCACCGATCGACAGACCGTGCCTTTGTACTCCTGCGACTTCGCGGTAAACTATTGTCTGATTGAACAATCCTTCAGGACGCGCCATGCATTGCCCATTCTGTTTCGCAGTAGACACCAAAGTGATCGACTCTCGTCTTGTTGGCGAAGGCTCTTCCGTGCGTCGCCGTCGTCAGTGCCTGGTGTGTCATGAGCGCTTTACTACCTTTGAGGTGGCTGAGCTGGTGATGCCGCGCGTGGTGAAAAGCAATGACGTACGCGAACCCTTCAACGAGGACAAGCTGCGTAGCGGTATTCTGAAAGCGCTGGAAAAGCGCCCGGTTAGCTCAGACGATGTAGAAATGGCGGTAAACCACATTAAATCCCAGCTGCGTGGAACCGGCGAGCGCGAAGTGCCGAGCAAAATGATCGGCAACCTGGTTATGGAGCAGCTTAAAAAACTCGACAAAGTAGCCTATATCCGCTTTGCCTCGGTATATCGCAGCTTCGAAGATATTCGCGAATTTGGCGAAGAGATCGCCCGCTTACAGGACTAACCCTGATGTCGCTTGACGAAAAATTCATGGCGCGCGCGCTACAACTGGCGAAGCGTGGTCGTTTTACCACCATGCCAAATCCAAACGTCGGCTGCGTGATTGCCAAAGACGGCGAGATCGTGGGCGAAGGTTTCCATTTTCGCGCGGGTGAGCCACATGCGGAAGTACACGCCTTGCGTATGGCTGGCGAGAAGGCTCGTGGCGCAACGGCCTACGTGACGCTTGAACCTTGCAGCCATCACGGCCGCACGCCGCCTTGCTGTGACGCGCTGATTGTGGCAGGCGTTACGCGCGTGGTTGCTGCAATGCAGGATCCGAATCCGCAGGTTGCCGGACGCGGACTTTATCGCCTGCAACAGGCGGGCGTCGACGTCAGCCACGGGCTGATGATGCACGAAGCGGAAGCCCTCAACCGCGGTTTTCTCAAACGCATGCGTACCGGCTTTCCTTATATACAATTAAAACTGGGCGCATCGCTGGATGGTCGCACAGCTATGGCGAACGGCGAAAGCCAGTGGATTACCTCGCCTGAATCTCGTCGCGATGTGCAGCGTCTGCGCGCGCAAAGCGCAGCTATTCTTAGCAGCAGCGCTACGGTGCTGGCAGACAATCCTTCACTGACCGTGCGCTGGAACGAGCTGAATAGCGCCGCTCAGGCTGTTTATGCCGAAGAGAATTTACGCCAGCCGACGCGCATTATTATCGACAGCCAGAATCGCGTTACGCCCCAGCATAAAATTATCACCCAGCCGGGGGAAACCTGGCTTGCACGCTGCGTGGCGGACGAACAGGCCTGGCCGGAAGGCGTTGAGCAGTTTATCGTTCCGCAGCATAACGGCCATCTCGATTTGGTGGTTATGATGATGCTGCTTGGCAAACGCCAGATAAACGCCGTGTGGGTGGAGGCGGGCGCAACGCTTGGCGGCGCGCTGCTCCAGGCGGGGCTGGTCGATGAACTGATTGTTTACGTTGCCCCTAAGCTTCTTGGCAACGATGCCCGTGGCCTGTGCAACCTGCCGGGGCTTGAAAAACTCGCCGATGCGCCTGAGTTTACGTTCAGTGAAGTTCGCCATGTTGGCCCGGATTTATGCCTGCATTTGACGCCGCGTTATTAGCGCAGTCAAAACGTAAGCAGTCGCCAAAAGATTATGATAAAATCCGCCCCCCCGCGGGGCTAAACAGAACCCGTAAAGGAAGATTATGAACATTATTGAAGCAGCCGTTGCTACTCCGGACGCCCGCGTCGCCATCACCATCGCGCGTTTTAACAACTTCATCAATGACAGCCTGCTGGACGGTGCTATCGACGCCCTGAAGCGTATCGGCCAGGTCAAAGACGAAAATATCACCGTTGTCTGGGTGCCGGGTGCTTATGAGCTGCCGCTGGCCGCAGACGCGCTGGCGAAAACCGGTCGTTACGATGCGGTGATTGCGCTGGGTACGGTTATCCGTGGCGGCACTGCGCACTTTGAATATGTTGCCGGCGGCGCCAGCAACGGTCTGGCAAGCGTTGCCCAGCAAAGCGGTATTCCAGTCGCCTTCGGCGTACTGACCACCGAAAGTATTGAACAAGCCATCGAACGCGCTGGCACAAAAGCCGGTAACAAAGGTGCAGAAGCTGCACTGACCGCGCTTGAAATGATTAATGTATTGAAAGCCATCAAGGCCTGATTTTTTGTAAGGGGAAATCTGTGAAACCTGCTGCTCGTCGCCGTGCCCGTGAGTGTGCCGTTCAGGCGCTTTACTCCTGGCAGTTATCTCGCAACGACATCGCTGATGTCGAATACCAGTTCCTGGCGGAACAGGACGTCAAGGATGTTGACGTTAACTACTTCCGCGAACTGCTGAGCGGGGTGGCTACTAACAGCGCGTATCTGGATGGGCTGATGAAGCCTTACCTGTCACGTCAGCTCGAAGAGTTGGGCCAGGTAGAAAAAGCGGTTCTGCGTATCGCACTGTTTGAACTGTCAAAACGTGATGACGTGCCTTATAAAGTGGCGATTAACGAAGCCATCGACCTGGCGAAAACCTTCGGTGCCGAAGACAGCCACAAGTTTGTCAACGGCGTGCTCGATAAAGCCGCTCCGCAAATCCGTCCCCACAGAAAATAATCTCCATCAGGCCGGTTTATCCGGCCTTCAGATTGATGGCAGACGCCAAAAAAACGTGGTTTTTTGCGTTTGAGGTAAAACAGAAGACATAATCCTTTGTTTTTATTAGTCCATAATTCAGTACTTTTAGAGCAAAGCGCTTTGTCGGCAGTCTATGGCCGGTTTAGCTGGCCTTCGTTTTTTATACATCTTTCAGAGGCATAACGCATGGCATGCGGTGAGTTTTCCCTGATTGCCCGTTATTTTGATCGCGTAAGAAGTACCCGTCGTGATGTTGAAACCGGTATTGGCGACGATTGTGCATTGCTGAGCGTAGCGGAAAAGCAGCTGCTGGCGATAAGCACCGATACGCTTGTCTCGGGTGTTCACTTCCTGCCGGATATCGATCCGCGCGATCTGGGCTACAAAGCATTGGCCGTCAACTTAAGTGATTTGGCCGCAATGGGTGCCGATCCCGCCTGGCTGACGCTGGCCATCACGCTCCCGGAAGTTGATGAACCCTGGCTTGAAGCCTTCAGCGACAGCCTGTTTGAACAGCTTGATTACTACGGTATGCAGTTGATTGGCGGCGATACCACTCGCGGCCCGCTTTCTATGACGCTCGGTATTCACGGGCTGGTACCCGCCGGGCGCGCGCTTAAGCGTAGCGGTGCCCGCGCTGGCGACTGGATTTATGTCACCGGAACGCCGGGCGACAGCGCCGCCGGTCTGGCAATCTTGCAGGATCGTCTGGATGTGGCGGATGCTCAGCAGGCGGATTATCTGCGCAAGCGCCACCTGCGTCCGAAACCGCGTGTGCTGCACGGCCAGGCCCTGCGCGATCGGGCGAGTAGCGCCATCGATCTCTCAGATGGGTTGGTTTCCGATCTCGGTCATATACTGAAAGCCAGCGATTGCGGGGCAAGAATACTGCTCGATTCGCTGCCGTATTCAGAGGCAATGCGCGATAACGTTGACGCTGAGCAGGCTCTGCGCTGGGCGCTTTCCGGCGGCGAAGATTATGAACTTTGCTTTACGGTCCCAGAGCTGAATCGCGGCGCGCTGGATGTCGCTATTGGTAATCTGGGCGTGCCGTTTACCTGCATCGGCCAGGTCGTTCCTGCTTCAGAAGGGCTTCAGTTCTTTGAAGAGGGCAGGCCTGTCACCCTGGACTTAAAAGGATACGACCACTTTGCGTCGCACTAAAGATGTGGCAAAAAGCCGCCTGAACCTGCTCAATCCGTGGCATTTGCTGGCTACCGGTTTCGGCAGCGGGTTAAGCCCGATTGTACCCGGCACCATGGGATCGCTTGCCGCGATCCCGTTCTGGTATCTGATGACCTTCCTGCCGTGGCAGCTTTATTCGCTGGTGGTGATGCTGGGGATCTGCATCGGCGTTTATCTGTGTCATCAAACGGCGCGTGATATGGGCGTTCATGACCACGGCAGCATCGTGTGGGACGAATTCATCGGCATGTGGATAACGCTGATGGCGCTGCCGATTAATGACTGGCGCTGGGTTGCCGCCGGCTTTGTGATTTTCCGCATCCTTGATATGTGGAAGCCATGGCCGATCCGCTGGTTTGACCGCAACGTGCAGGGCGGGATGGGGATCATGATCGATGATATCGTCGCAGGCGTGCTCTCGGCAGGGATAATTTATCTGCTTGGACACCAGTGGCCGATAGGGCTGATTTAAATGACAGGGCGGATAAATCTGCGTCATCCGCCCTGCAAAATCTACCCTGTTATTTAAACCCTACCACCTGGTGCCGTTGATACGGCGTTTCCAGTTCGGCAATTTCCTCCGGTTCCAGCACGAGATCCACCGCGCCTAACAAATCATCCAGTTGCTGTTCGCGTGACGTGCCAATTATCGGGGCGGCAATGCCTGGTTTACTTAGCAGCCACGCCAGCGCAACCTGAGCGCGAGAAACGCCTTTATCCGCGGCAACGTTTGCCAGACGTTCGGCAATTACCGCATCGTTTTCGGCACTCCCTTCGTACAGGGTTTTACCAAATTCATCGGAAACCGAACGCGCCGTGGTATCGCCCCACGGGCGGGTCAGCTTGCCGCGAGCCAGCGGACTCCAGGGGATCACGGCCACGCCTTCCCGGTAGCACAGCGGCAGCATATCGAGTTCTTCTTCGCGATAAATCAGGTTGTAATGATCCTGCATGGTAGCAAAGCGCGCCCAGCCGTTTTGATCCTGGAGCGCCAGCGCCCGGGCAAACTGCTCGCTGTGCATCGACGATGCGCCGATGAAACGTGCTTTGCCTGCTTTAACCACGTCGTTCAGCGCTTCAAGCGTTTCTTCAATCGGCGTGTTGTAGTCCCAGCGGTGGATTTGCAGAAGGTCAACGTAATCAGTGCCCAGGCGTCGCAGGCTGTCGTCTATTGAACGCAGGATCTGCGCCCGGGAAAGGCCTTCGGGCAGGTCGCCAACCTGATGATATACCTTGGTGGCGATAACTATATCTTCACGACGGGCGAAGTCTTTCACAGCGCGGCCGACAATCTCTTCGCTGCTGCCGTCTGAATAGCTGTTGGCGGTATCAAAGAAATTAATGCCGTTATCCAGCGCGTGTTTGATTATCAAACGGCTGCTTTCTTCGGGGAGGGTCCAGGCATGTTTTCCCCGGTCCGGCTCGCCGAAGGTCATGCAGCCGAGACAAAGGTGGGAAACCTTGAGATCGGTTTTTCCTAAGATGTTGTATTGCATGGTTCCACTCCTGCTATGTAGGGTTTCTTCTAAGCATAGCAGGCGTTTCCCCGTCATTCTTCGAGCTACAGCGGTGTTATCTGCACTCGCTCATTCCGAATCACTTACTTAAATAAGCTCAGCGGGGTGAACGAGTTTGCCGCCTGGCCGTAGCTCGAATCATTTAGGGGAAATATAAGGTTATTTAAGCCAGTCGCGAATCTTCGCTTCCATGCCTGCGGCATCAAGCCCGATGGCGGCCCGCGCTTCTTCCTGGGTGCCCTGTGGAATAAAGAAATCGGGCAGGCCCAGATTGAGCACCGGGACGACTTTACGGTGCGCCATCAGCACTTCGTTTACGCCGCTGCCCGCGCCGCCCATGACGGCGTTCTCTTCGATAGTCACCAGGGATTCGTGACTCTCAGCCAGCGCCAGAATCAATGTTTCATCCAGCGGCTTCACAAAGCGCATATCGACAAGCGTGGCGTTCAGGGATTCGGCAACTTTGGCCGCGTCCTCTAACAGGGTGCCGAAGTTAAGCAGAGCAATTTTCTCACCTTCGCGCTTCTTCACGCCTTTGCCGATAGGCAGAGACGCCAGCGGCTGGAGTTCAGCGCCGGTGCCGTTGCCGCGTGGGTAACGAACCGCGCTGGGGCCATCGTTATAGTGATAGCCGGTGTGCAGCATCTGGCGGCATTCGTTCTCGTCGCTCGGGGTCATGATGACCATATCCGGAATGCAGCGCAGGAAGGAGAGGTCGAACGCGCCCTGGTGGGTTTGTCCGTCTGCGCCAACGATGCCTGCCCGATCGATAGCGAACAGCACCGGCAACTTCTGGATAGCCACGTCATGAATGACCTGATCGTAAGCGCGCTGCAGGAACGTGGAGTAGATAGCGACAACCGGCTTATATCCGCCAATAGCAAGGCCTGCGGCGAAGGTCACCGCGTGCTGCTCGGCAATCGCCACGTCGAAATATTGCTGCGGATACTGGCGAGAAAACTCTACCATTCCAGAGCCTTCGCGCATGGCCGGCGTGACCGCCATCAGCTTGTCGTCATGAGCCGCTGTTTCGCACAGCCAGTTACCGAAGATTTTTGAATAGCTCGGCAGGCCGCCTGCGCTTTTCGGCAGAGTGCCGCTTGAAGGATCGAATTTTGGCACCGCATGGAAGCTGATTGGATCTTTTTCCGCAGGCGCGTAGCCACGACCTTTTTTAGTCATGATGTGCAAAAACTGCGGGCCGCTCAGGCTGCGCATGTTCTTCAGCGTATTCACCAGACCCATCACATCGTGGCCGTCTACCGGCCCGATGTAATTAAAACCAAGCTCTTCAAACAGCGTGCCCGGTACGACCATACCTTTGATGTGCTCTTCAGTACGCTTGAGGAGCTCTTTGATTGGCGGCACGCCGGAAAAGACTTTTTTACCGCCTTCGCGCAGGGTGGAATAAAGCTTGCCGGAAAGGATTTGCGCCAGATGGTTATTAAGCGCCCCAACGTTTTCGGAGATCGACATTTCGTTGTCGTTCAATATAACCAGCATGTCCGGACGGATATCCCCGGCGTGGTTCATTGCTTCAAACGCCATACCCGCGGTGATGGCGCCGTCGCCAATAACGCAAACCGTGCGTCTGTCTTTGGCTTCTTTGCCCGCCGCCACCGCGATGCCGATGCCCGCGCTGATTGAGGTCGACGAGTGGCCGACGCTTAACACATCGTATTCGCTTTCTGCACGCCACGGGAACGGATGCAGGCCGTCTTTCTGACGGATGGTGCCAATCTTATCGCGACGACCGGTCAGAATTTTATGCGGGTAGGCCTGATGGCCCACATCCCAAATCAGCCGATCGAAGGGGGTGTTATAGACATAGTGCAGCGCCACGGTCAGTTCTACCGTACCAAGCCCGGAGGCAAAGTGCCCGCTGGAACGACTTACGCTATCAAGCAGGTAACGACGCAGCTCATCGCACAGCTTCGGCAGGTTCTCTTTTGGCAGCAGGCGAAGCTCCTGGGTTGTGTCTACCAGCGCAAGGGTCGGGTATTTGGCAATATCAAAGCTCATCAATTAGAAACTCGTTTTTATCCGTCATCCTTCAAGTTACAGGGGGAAGTCCCTTGCCACCTGGCTGCAACTTAAATGGTGAAGGCTAAATTAATATTATTTATCACGTTGGATGATATAGCTTGCTAACGCTTCCAGCGCCGTTGTATTCAACGACTGGCTCGCAAGTCCTTCCAGCGCACGGAGAGAATCCTGATAGAGATCCCACGCTTTGGCCCTGGCGTTTTCCAGGCCAAGCAGCGCCGGGTAAGTGCTTTTACCCAGTTGTTGATCGGCGCCCTGACGCTTACCCAGCGTCGTGGTGTCGCCAATCACGTCGAGAATATCGTCCTGCACCTGGAACGCCAGGCCGATGCTTTCGGCATAACGATCCAGCAGCGGCAGCGCATTACGTCCTGCCTCACCGGCGCTTAAGGCGCCCAGGCGAACGGCGGCGCGAATCAACGCGCCGGTTTTGTGGCGATGGATCTTCTCAAGTTCTGCGAGCGCGACCTGTTTGCCTTCGGCTGCCAAATCCAGCGCCTGTCCGCCGCACATCCCGGCCACGCCGCTGGCCGTAGCTAATTCTTTTACCATCGCCAGACGGTCGGCGATTTCCACACCGGGCATCGGGGCTTCACTGAGTATAGAGAATGCCAGCGTTTGTAGGGCGTCTCCTGCCAGAATTGCGCTGGCTTCGCCAAATTTGATGTGACAGGTCGGCTGCCCGCGACGTAAATCGTCGTCATCCATCGCCGGCAGATCGTCATGAATCAAAGAGTAGGCGTGGATGCATTCTACTGCCGCAGCCGGAGCATCCAGCGCTTCATCCGCTACGCCGAACATTTCACCGGTAGCGTATACCAGGAAAGGGCGGAGGCGTTTACCTCCTAATAGTGCGCCGTAATGCATCGCCTCAACCAGCGGAGTGTTCTGAAACGGCAGCGGAGCTAAAAAGCGCAGCAGGGCGTCGTTGGCTCGCCCGGCGTGAGCCTGAAGGGATTGATCTAAATCCATTTTTACTCGGCGTCCGGCGTGAAAGTCGTAAGGGGCGCATCTTCGTTTTCGCTCAGCAGGATTTGTACACGCTGTTCTGCCTGCTGCAGTTTCACCTGACCCTGGCGGGCCAGCTGCACTCCGCGTTCAAATTCGTTTAACGCATCTTCCAGCGGCAGCTCACCGCTTTCCAGGCGAGTGACAATCTGTTCAAGCTCCACAAGCGCGGTTTCAAAGCTGACGGGGACTTCGGTTTTTTTTGGCATAGTGAATGTCTGACTCTAATAATTGTGCGACGTCGCCATGGTAGCGGACTCAATTGTGTAACGCCATGGCAAGCTGATAGTGATATACTTTCGCGCCTCGGATGCAAGGGCGCTCACGCCTTTGCAGTTCTTTAAGTCTTTCAGCCCGCATGACTCAACGCATGCCTGGCTCACCAACAAATCATGAGCGCCATGAAGTTTATCATTAAATTGTTCCCGGAAATCACCATCAAGAGTCAATCTGTGCGCATACGCTTTATTAAAATGCTCACCGGGAACATCCGTAACGTTTTAAAACACTACGATGAAGATCTGGCCGTTGTTCGCCACTGGGACAATATCGAAGTCCGCGCCAAAGACGAAAACCAGCGTGTCGCCATTCGCGAAGCCCTGACCCGCATTCCCGGCATCCATCATATTCTTGAAGTCGAAGATGTGCCGTACACCGATATGCACAATATCTTCGAACAGGCGCTGGAGCTTTATCGTGACCAGCTGGAAGGCAAAACCTTCTGTGTGCGCGTTAAACGTCGTGGTAAGCATGAGTTTAGCTCCATTGAAGTGGAACGCTATGTTGGCGGCGGTTTAAACCAGCATATCGAATCTGCGCGCGTGAAGCTGACTCACCCGGAAGTGACGGTTAATCTGGAAATAGAAAACGATCGTCTGCTGCTGGTGAAAGGGCGTTATGAAGGTATCGGCGGTTTCCCTATTGGCACGCAGGAAGATGTGCTGTCGCTGATTTCCGGCGGCTTCGACTCCGGCGTTTCCAGCTATATGCTGATGCGTCGCGGCTGCCGCGTGCATTACTGCTTCTTTAACCTGGGCGGCGCGGCACATGAAATTGGCGTGAAGCAGGTGGCCCACTATCTGTGGAACCGCTTCGGCAGCTCCCACCGCGTGCGTTTCGTGGCTATCAACTTCGAGCCGGTGGTTGGCGAAATCCTTGAGAAAGTAGAAGACGGCCAGATGGGCGTGGTGCTTAAGCGCATGTTTGTCCGCGCGGCATCAAAAGTTGCTGAGCGTTACGGCGTGCAGGCGCTGGTGACCGGTGAAGCGCTGGGCCAGGTTTCCAGCCAGACGCTGACTAACCTGCGTCTTATCGACAACGTCTCCGATACGCTGATTCTGCGCCCGCTTATTTCTCACGATAAAGAGCACATTATCGACCTGGCTCGTGAAATCGGCACCGCTGATTTTGCTCGTACCATGCCGGAATACTGCGGTGTGATCTCAAAAAGCCCAACCGTGAAGGCGGTGAAGGCGAAGATTGAGGCGGAAGAAGCCAACTTCGATTTCTCTATCCTGGATAAGGTTGTCGAAGAAGCGACGAATATCGATATCCGCGATATCGCAACCCAGAGCAAAGAAGTGGTTACCGAGGTTGAAACGGTAGGCGAGTTTGGCCCGAACGACGTGCTGCTGGATATCCGCTCTATCGATGAGCAGGACGAGAAGCCGTTTAAGCCCGCAGGCGTGAAGGTTGCCTCGCTGCCGTTCTACAAGTTAAGCACTAAGTTTGGCGATTTAGACCAGAGCAAAACCTATCTGCTGTGGTGCGAGCGTGGCGTAATGAGCCGCCTGCAGGCGCTGTATCTGCGCGAGCAGGGCTTTAACAACGTGAAGGTTTACCGCGCTTAGTCTTTAACCCTCGCCCCGGCCTTCTCCCTAACTCCCTAAAAGGAAGAGGGAGAAAACCATGGCTCGAACGGTGCCCTCGCCCCTTTGGGGTGAGGGCATTAATAATCCCGATAGCTATAAATCCCGGCGGCCATCACCAGTTGCTGCGACACCTCATGGGCTTTCTCGCGGCCTACCAGTAAATCGATAATCTTCAGACCAAAATCTATCGCTGTGCCCGGACCCTGGCTGGTCAGCAAGTTAACTCTTGGGTCCCAGACCACGCGTTTGTCCTGCCATTGCTCTTCCGGAATGGTCTCTTTCAGGCCCGGATAACCGGTCATATTGCCGATGGGGAAAATCTCATGTGGAACAAGAACGGTGCCTGCTGCGGCGCAGATGGTTGCCACAATGCGCCCGGAGAGATGAAACTGGCGCACGGTTTCTACCAGCAGCGGGCTGTCGCGGAAGCATTCCGCCCCTTTTAATCCGCCGGGTAATACGATGACGTCGAAATCTCCGTCGGCCACTTCTACCAGCGGCGCATCGGCGACCAGTTTTACGCCGCGTGAGCAGATAATGGTGAGATCGCCACTGCTTGCGACGCTTGCCGTCGTGACCTTAATGCCGCCGCGTACCAGTAAATCAATGGTGGTAACGGCCTCCATTTCCTCACTCCCAGGCGCCAGACAGACCAGAGCTCGAACGCTCATATTCATTCTCCTTACGCTTAATCAGCTCATACAGACGGCTATTGACCGGCACGGCCAGGCCATGAGCCCGCGCGCGCCGCAGTAAATAGCCGGTGATATAGTCAATTTCGGTGTGACGCTGCACGCGCACATCCTGCAACATGGACGAAATGTTCGCCGCAGTGCTGTCGATAACCTGCTCCACATAACAGAGCAGGCTCTCAGACGAGGTATGGTGACCATCGCGCTCCATCACCAGCGCTACTTCGTTGCAAATGTTCACCACCTCGCCATGATGATTTTTTAACTCGCCGTTAGGGCAGTTGTAGAGCGCGGTAAGCGGGTTGATTACGCAGTTCACCGCCAGCTTATTCCAGCTCGCCGGGATGATGTTATCGTGCCAGGCCACATCCGGAAGGGCATGATGCAGCGTGTCCGCCAGGCGGCTGAAATCGCTGCCTGCGGCATTGCCAGGGCCTATATGCGTGGTGCCGCAGGCGACGTGAATGATAACGTTGCCGTCGCGCTTTGCGGCATGCGTGGTTACGCCCAGCAAAATAGGCTGACGAAGCATCTTCATTTCTTCCAGCGTGCCCATGCCATTGTGCAGCAGCAGGATGACGCTGGCCGCCGGCAACGTCGCAGCCAGCGTTTTGACGGCCCCGGAAACCTGCCAGGCCTTAAGCGTCACCAACAGCAGATCGCTGCTGGCGAGAAAATCGGGATCGTTGGCCGTCAGCGTTTGATTAAAGATGCTGCCGTCCACCTCGACCAGATTTACGGAACAGAAAGGCTGCGGAACTCGTAGCCAGCCCTGGACCTCATGTCCTTGTTTATAAAGCGATGCCAGCCAGAGCTGGCCTAAAGCACCGCAACCCAGGACGGTGATTTTCATTTTTCCTCCCCATCCACAAACTGCGTAGATGTTTTGCGTAAACTATATTATATCGGGTTCTCTCCTGCTTTAACGGGTTGTTTTGCGCGGCCCAGCGGGTATGATGCAACGCAACAAAAAAGAGAGGGAGAAGAAAACATGCCATCTTTTGACATCGTGTCTGAAATCGATATTCAGGAAGTACGTAATGCTATTGAAAACGCGGAGCGCGAGGTCGCTACTCGTTTTGACTTCCGTAACGTGCCGGCAACCTTTGAACTGAATGAAAAAAATCAGTCCATTAAAGTTGCCAGCGAGTCCGATTTCCAGGTCAACCAGCTATTGGATATTCTTCGTGCCAAACTGCTCAAGCGGGGTATTGAAGGCGCTTCAATCGATGTGCCGGATGAATTCGCGCACAGCGGGAAGACCTGGAGCGTGGAGGCTAAGCTCAAGCAGGGCATTGAATCTGCGATTGCCAAAAAAATTGTGAAGCTGATTAAAGACAGCAAGATCAAGGTACAGGTGCAGATTCAGGGTGAAGAGCTGCGCGTAACGGGCAAATCCCGTGACGACTTACAGGGCGCAATGGCGCTGGTACATGGCGGGGATTTGGGACAGCCGTTCCAGTTCAAAAACTTCCGCGACTGATCTTCGGTGGATGGCGCTAACAAGCGCTTATCCACCCTGCGTGATGAATATAGGGTGGATAAGTGCAGCGCCACCCATCGTTATAGCGCTCCTTTCAGAACCTGCTCTACTTCAAAGCGGTTCGTCACTTTGCTGTCGATTTTCACGTAGGCGCTGCGCTCCTGCGCAATGATATTCGCTTCGCTCACGCCCGGCTGCGCCAGCAGTCTTGCCTTCAGCTCTTCGTCATTTGCCGTATTTTCCGGCAGTTCAATACGCAGGCTGGTGACATAGGGTGGTTCTTTCATCGTTGAACTCACCAGCAGCCAGAGCATTGCCAGCAGGGCGCCCGCCAGAAATACGGTTTGCGAATCAAACATTCCGTCCAGCCAGCCGCCTAATGAACCGCCAATCGCCACGCCGATAAACTGGCTGGTGGAATAAATCCCCATCGCTGTGCCTTTATAGCCTGCCGGAGATTCCTTGCTGATAAGCGAAGGCAGGATGGCCTCCATGAGATTAAAAGCGAGGAAGAAGAGTTGCACGCCAACTACCAGCTCCCAGAAGTGCGGGCCGGAGCCCCAGAGCACAATCTCCGCAATTAACAACAGCGCCACGCAGCCGATAAACACCCGTTTCATACGCCGCTTAACTTCGGCATAAATGATAAAGGGCACGACGGACGCAAAGGCGATAAGCATCGTACAGAGATAAATTTTCCAGTGCTGCGCGGCAGGGAAGCCCGCTTGTTCAAGCTGGCCGGGCAGGGCGACAAAGGTGGACATCAACATGATGTGCAGGCACATGATGCCGAAGTTTAATTTTAGCAGCTTCGGTTCAGCGAGGACCTTGCTAAAGCAGCCTTTTACCATCCCGGATTCGCGGTTCAGGACATGGTTTTCGGTATTTGGCACCACCCAAAGGGTGATTAAAATGCCGCTGGTCGCCAGAATCGCAATCATCCAGAACAGAGCGTTCAGGCCGAGAGAGTGGGTAATAATCGGGCCAAGCACCATAGCGATGGCAAAGGTAACGCCGAAGCTGACGCCGATAAACGCCATTGCTTTGGTGCGGTTTTGCTCGCGGGTGAGATCGGAAAGCAGCGCCATTACGGCGGCGGCAATGGCACCGGAACCTTGCAGCGCGCGGCCAAGGATCACGCCCCAGATGGAATCCGAAAGGGCGGCCAGCACGCTACCGAGCACAAAAATAAGTAATCCGCCAACGATCAGCGGCTTGCGGCCGATACGGTCAGACAGCAAGCCAAAGGGAATCTGAAAGATGGCCTGCGCCAGGCCATAAATACCGATTGCAAAACCAATCAGCGCTTCGCTCGCGCCCTGCAGCGCCATTCCATAAGTGGTAAGAACCGGTAGCACCATAAACATGCCGAGCATGCGTAGTGAAAACACCGTGCCTAAACCCCACGTCGCACGTAGCTCGACGGGCGTCATTTTGTAATCGTTCATTTCCACCTCAGATGAAAAACCGGACATAGTGTAGTGCGTAGGCGGGGGAGGGTAAACGATTGGTTGTTTAATAAATATTACAGGAGGGAATTATTAACGATAATAACGAAAAAAGGCGCTAATACGCCCTTAAGTTCTGGAAAAACCCGCTGAATCTTAACGTAATAATAGTGGAATCCACAGAAGAAAAGGGTCACACCTTCTGTTTCATATCAAACCGCCAAAAAACGCTTTCAGCTGTTTGACAGCAATAAAAAAGGGCGCCGAAGCGCCCTTTATGCGGTTCATAACTTACCAGACGTAAGTCAGCAGATTGTGAGAATCTGGCACCATAAAGTCGACGGACATCATCACGGAGAGAGAGGTAATGGCGACGATTGAAAAGACGAACAGTTTGCGCGCCCAGACCTTATCGTCTTCCACTTTATAACCCCGCAGCGCCATACCCAACCACCAGACGCTCACCGCCGCAGCGACCACCAGATATTTATATCCGGCATAACCGCCTAACGTGAGCATCAGCGTGGCGACAGCAAAGGCGATGATATACAGCGTGATATGGTTTTTCGCGACCGAGATCCCTTTCACCACCGGCAGTACCGGAATGTTGGCAGCCTGGTAATCTTTAAAGCGGAAGATGGCAATCGCATAGGAGTGCGGCATCTGCCACAGACTAAAGATAGCCAGCAGGATCAGGGCGCCGGTGTCGAACTCGTTCGTCACGGCACAATAGCCAATGACCGGAGGAGCCGCACCAGAAAGGCTGCCAATCAGCGTGCCGTAAACGGATTTACGCTTCATGTACAGGCTGTATACGCCGACATACACCACGAAGCCCATCACGCCAAGCCACATAGCCAGCGGATTCGCGCCAAACCACAGCAGCATGAAACCAGCAATACCCAACAAGGTGGCGTATACCAGCGAGGTTTTCGGCGAAATCAGGCCTTTAACCAGCACCCGATTCCTGGTTCTCTCCATCTTACGGTCGATATCGCGGTCGATAAAGTTGTTATAAACACAACCAGATGCCACCACCAGCGACACCCCCACGAGGGTGAAGAGAAACAGGGGATAATCAATACTGCCCTTCGAGGCCAGTAAAAATCCCCCAATGACAGAAATTAAATTACCGAAAATAATTCCTGGTTTCGTTACTTGCAGGTATTGCTTAATCATACACGTCGCTCTTAGTGAACCATCATGTTCTGGTTGAGGTTCCACATAATCCAGATCGAGCCGACCACCAGAATGGCAATAATCAGCGCCGTAAAGGCAAAGGCCACCAGGTTCCAACGCTCACTCGACGAGGTGTTCAGATGCAGGAAGCACACAAGGTGAACCAGAATCTGTACTACTGCGGTAACCAGCACCACACCGAGAATAGTGGCGTGGGATGCGGTACCTGTCATCACCATCCAGAACGGGATCGCCGTCAGGATGATAGACAGGATAAAACCTGTCATATAGGTTTTTACGCTACCGTGGTGGGCGCCGCCATGTTCAGTTGAATGACTCATTACATTGCCCCCATCAAATAAACGACTGAGAATACACAGATCCAAACCACGTCCAGGAAGTGCCAGAACAGGCTCAGGCACATCAGACGAGCACGGTTAGTGTTAGTCAGGCCGCGGCGCGCCACGTGAATCATCATGAACGCCATCCACACCAGACCAGAAGTCACGTGCAGACCGTGGGTGCCTACCAGAGCAAAGAACCCTGACAGGAAGCCGCTACGATCCGGACCGAAACCTTCGGTAATCAGGTGATGGAATTCATAGATTTCCATACCGACGAAGCCCGCACCGCACAGGCAGGTCAGCGCCAGCCAGGAGATAACCTGGCTCTTGTTGCCTTTGTTCATGGCGATGATCGCCATGCCGTAGGTGATGGAGCTGAATAACAGCAGGGCAGTTTCAACCAGCACAAACGGCAGTTCGAAAATGTCTTTCCCTGCAGGACCGCCGGCAGTGCCGTTCACCAGAACGGCATAGGTAGCAAACAAGCAACAGAACAGAATGCAGTCGCTCATCAGGTAGATCCAGAAACCAAAGACTTTATTGGTTCCCGCATCGTGATGCCCATGCTCTGCTACATGAGGAGCGTGGGCGTTAGCGTGAGTCAGAGTATCAGTTGACATTTTTCAGCCCTGCTTTGGTAATTTCATCGAAATGCTGATTTTCCAGAATTTCGACTTCCGCAACCGGAACGTAGTAATCCACATCTTCGTCGAAGCTTTTTGCAATCCAGGTGACGATCATACCGGCGAAGCCGATAATCGCCAGCCACCAGATGTGCCAGATCATCGCGAAACCAAATACTGCACTGAAGGCGGCAATGATAACGCCCGCTGCGCTGTTACGCGGCATATGAATTTCTTCATAATGAGTCGGCTGCTTGTACGCTTCGCCTTTCTCTTTCATTTCCCAGAATGCATCACGTTCGTGAACGGCCGGCAGGTGGGCAAAGTTATAGAACGGCGGTGGAGAAGAAGTAGACCACTCCAGCGTACGGCCACCCCATGGGTCACCGGTCAGGTCACGGTTCTGCTCGCGGTCGCGAATAGAAACGTAGAATTGAATCAGCTGGCTCAAAATACCGCAGGCAATCAGCGCCGCACCACCTGCTGCAATCATCAGCAGCGTATGGAACTGCGGATCGATCTGCTGGCTCAGACGACGGGTCATTCCCATGAAGCCCAGCACGTACAGCGGCATAAACGCCACGAAGAAGCCGATGATCCAGAACCAGAAGGCGCGTTTGCCCCAGGTTTCGTTCAGGGTAAAGCCAAAGGCTTTCGGCCACCAGTAGGTCAGGCCTGCGAAGCATCCGAACACCACACCGCCGATAATAACGTTATGGAAGTGGGCAATCAGGAACAGACTGTTGTGCAGTACAAAGTCAGCGCCCGGTACGGCCAGCAGAACACCGGTCATCCCACCGATAGAGAAGGTGACGATAAAGCCAATGGTCCACAGCATCGCGGAGTTAAATACGATACGGCCCTGATACATGGTGAACAGCCAGTTGAAGATCTTCACCCCTGTTGGGATGGCGATAATCATAGTGGCGATACCGAAGAAGGCGTTTACGTTCGCGCCGCTGCCCATGGTGAAGAAGTGGTGCAGCCAAACGATGAACGACAGTACGGTAATCGCGATGGTCGCCCACACCAGAGAGGTGTAACCGAACAGACGCTTTTTAGAGAATGTCGCAACAACTTCTGAGAACACACCAAATACCGGCAGCACCAGGATATACACTTCCGGGTGGCCCCATGCCCAGATGAGGTTGATATACATCATCATGTTGCCACCCATATCATTGGTAAAGAAATGGGTGCCAAGGTAGCGGTCAAGGGTTAACAGCGCGACGGTCACGGTGAAGATAGGGAACGCCGCGATAATCAGCACGTTAGTACACAGCGAAGCCCAGGTAAACACCGGCATTTTGAACATGGTCATGCCCGGAGTACGCATATTCAGGATAGTAACGAAGAAGTTAATACCCGTTAGCGTCGTCCCGATCCCGGAGAGCTGTAGACTCCAGATCCAGTAGTCGACCCCGACCCCCGGACTGTACTCAATGCCCGATAGCGGCGGATAAGCAACCCAACCGGTCTGCGCAAACTCGCCCACCCCAAGTGACAGGTTAACCAGCACCACGCCGACAACGGTGAACCAGAAGCTCAGGTTGTTCAGGAACGGGAAGGCAACGTCACGCGCACCGATCTGCAACGGCACAACGATGTTCATCAGGCCGATAACAAAAGGCATCGCCACGAAGAAGATCATAATCACGCCGTGGGCGGTGAAGACCTGGTCGTAGTGGTGCGGCGGCAGGAAGCCGGCTTCCCCTGCGGAGGCCAGCGCCTGCTGGCTACGCATCATGATGGCATCGGCGAAGCCACGCAGCAGCATGACAATAGCAACGATGACGTACATTACGCCAAGGCGTTTGTGGTCAACCGAGGTGATCCACTCTTTCCATAAATATTCCCACTTACCGAAGTAAGTGATAGCTGCAATCAGCGCCAGTCCCCCGACGATAATTGCCGCCACCGTAATCATGATAATGGGTTCATGATATGGGACTGCATCCAGTGTAAGTTTTCCGAACATTTTTATTCCTCGGCCCCTTAGTGAGAGGTTTCCGCGTGACTCATGTCCATACCTTCCATACCTTCATGAGAGGCTTGCTCACCTTCCGGTTGGGTCATGTCCATGCTCTTCCCGTGTCCCATGAATTTGTCGATAACGTCTTTAAACAAATCTGGTTTAACAGCAGAGAAGTACTCGACTTTGTTGTATTCGCTAGGTGCTGCCAGCTTCTCGTAGGTCGTCATATCGTTCATGACGTTCGGAGACTGTTTCGCTTTGGCAACCCATTGGTTGAAGGTATCCATATCTGGCGTAGCAATTGCTTTGAACTTCATGCCAGAGAACCCTCTACCGCTGTAGTTAGACGAGATACCGTCGTAGGTGCCCGCTTCGTCGGCAATCAGGTGCAGGTTGGTCTGCATACCTGCCATTGCGTAGATTTGGCTACCCAGGCGCGGAATAAAGAAGGAGTTCATCACCGAATTAGAGGTGATTTTGAATTCCACCGGAGTGTTGGCCGGGAAGGCGATTTCATTCACCGTAGCAATACCCTGCTGCGGATAGATGAAGAACCATTTCCAGTCCATGGCGATAACTTCGATGGTCACCGGCTTCGCTTCATGCACCAGCGGTTTGCCGGGCTCAAGCGCATGCGTGGTTTTCCAGGTCAGTACCGCAAGGAAAATGATGATGAGGATAGGGATAGTCCAGACAACAGCTTCAACTTTGTTCGAGTGCGACCAGTTGGGGCTGTATTTGGCATCCTTATTTGAAGCCCGGTACTTCCAGGCAAAGCCGATAGCCATCACGATAGCGGGAATAACGACGATCAACATCAGCCCGAGAGCTGTCAGTATCAAAGAACGTTGTTCCAGACCGATCTGTCCTTTGGGATCGAGAAGTGCAGAATCGCAGCCACTGAGCAACACAGTTCCTGCGAGTAATGACAACATTCCCAAACTTTTATTGTATTTCCTGAGTCTCATTTAACGACCTCAATTCCAGGGAGCTCTATTGTCGTTTAAAGTGTGCCGGCATTTTACGGGAAGGTTACATTACTGTAAACATGAATGGCGTGGTGTCAGCGGGGTGTTACCGTGTTCCGCCGTCCATGTCACACGAAATGCAACAAACTGTAAAATCGGGCAATCGCTTACGCTGCGTTGAGTTTAGAACGAATTTTCAGACTGTGGGAAATAGAAGGGGTAAATTGGTATAACCAATCAATTTAAGGAACAATTAGTTAACAAATAAACATCATTTGACGATCAATTATAACAATAAATAATTTCGCACCGGGCTGAATCGTTTAATGCCCGCTTTAAATTTATAACGCACAAATTAATTAAAAAAATCTGCCTTTACTTTTGATAAATAAATTTTTTAGCTTCCGCCCGGCAGCGGCGCTATGCCGCATAAAATAACGCACGGGGATTAATTATTTATTGCTAATCTATTGAGTTAGCAGGCTTTGTTTAAGCGTGCAATTAGCCGCCGCTGGGTTGCGGAGATATATTTCCTGGGCAGCAAGCTTTTCACGCATTATTGAGGCTGAGCCGGGTGCGGCAAACGGCGCAGCGCCAGAAAGTCCAGCAGCCCGCCAAACAGTATGCCGCCAATGGCCAGCAGCGCGCCCCACTCCAGCAGGTATAAGTCGAACGTCCAGCGGGTTAATCCCAGCGCATTAACAATGACAACCAGCAGCCATGCGCCAAGCAGTACACAGCCCATGCTCAGGATACGCAGCGCTAAACGATAAGCCGCAGCAAACTGACGGCGCGGCATGAAACTCTCGTTCTGCTGGGTGTATTCCAGCGTATTTTTGCAAACCAGCAGCAGAAGAATACCCGGCACCGCGGCGATAACCGAGAACAGATAAAATGTCGGCCAGCCGTGAGCTTCAACAAACCAACCAGCAATAGGCCCGACGTAAACACGGCCAACGGCGGATAACGCTGAAAGCAGAGCAAACTGCGTGGCGGAGAAGGATTTATTACACAGCGTCATCAGCAACGCGACAAAAGCCGCCGTCCCCATCCCGCCGCACAGATTTTCAAAAAAGACGGCGGCGGCCATGCTGAACATATGCTTATCGGTGACGGAGAGCATCCAGTAACCGGCATTGGATACCCCCTGTAAAATGCCGAAAACGAGCAGGGCGCGAAACAGGCTCAGACGCTGCATCAGCACGCCGCCGTAAAGCGCCCCGAGAATGGTTGCGAACAACCCCAGGCTTTTATTCACTACCCCGACTTCACCGGCATCAAAACCGACACCGCGAATCAGAAAAGTGGTGGTCAGGCTCATGGCGAAAGCGTCGCCAAGCTTGTACATCACAATCAGCAGCAGGATTAGCCAGGCGTTATTGCGGCCGAAAAAGTCGCGTAGCGGGGCGGCTACCGCTTGTTCAAGACTGCGAGGGACGGGAATGGCATCCGTAGGTTCCGGCGCAAGCAGGGTAGCGACGATGCAGGGCAGCAGCAGCGCGGCCATCAGCCAGTAGGTGGCCTGCCAGCCCAGGTAACGGTCAGCCAGCCAGAGCGCCAGCCCGCCGGAAACCAACATCGCCAGACGATAGCCAAGCACGCTGATTGCCGCCCCCGTGCCGCGCTCTTCGGCTGAGAGCACATCCGTTTTCCAGGCGTCGAATACGATGTCCTGCGAGGCGGAGCAAAAAGCGATAATGACCGCCAGCGCCGCCATCCAGCGAAGCTGCGTACCCGGCTCCAGAAAGCCCATGGCGGCAACAGAAATCAAAAGCAGAATTTGCGTAATCAGCAGCCAGCCACGACGGCGACCCAATAACGGCGGCGTGTACCTGTCCATCACCGGCGACCAGAGGAACTTAAAGACGTAGGCCTGGCCGACAAGCGAGAAGAAGCCGATGGTTTTCAGATCGATATTTTCGACCGTCATCCAGGCCTGCAGCGTGCCGGAAGTTAATG
Source organism: Cedecea colo (assembly GCF_011808225.1). Classification (GTDB taxonomy): domain Bacteria; phylum Pseudomonadota; class Gammaproteobacteria; order Enterobacterales; family Enterobacteriaceae; genus Dryocola; species Dryocola colo. Next base: position 181,007 of record NZ_SOYS01000005.1, read on the forward strand.
CGAGAGGAAGCCCTGAGGCAAAACCAAGAATCAGAAGTATGGCTGTTTTCGGCTGCTGAAAGATACGTAAATACTGATTGGGCATGCTTTGCTCTGTCTATCAGCCCGCATGACGCGGGCTGACGGAGGATAGATTAACGTGCGTTCTGCTTAATAAACTCGTGAACGCTGGTGTCCTGGGCCATTTCTGCAATGGTATCGGTCAGCACGGAGTTAACCGCGTTGGCGATATTTTTATTGGTGGCCTGGAACGCCCCTTCTACGTTGTAGCTGGAACGGTAGCTCTTCGTCATCTTATTGCCGTTCTGAGCGGTAGCGATAATCGAAATATCCGCTTTGGTGGCAATATTGTAGCGCACGTTGCCCTGGGAAACGTCCGCATACAGCTGGTTAACGACTATCTGTAAAGCAACCGGGCTGCTCGGACCAATCATGTAACCGCGAGCGGTCATCTGTTTTTCCAGCACTTCTTGCAGGAGGAAGCGCAGATCGCGGGAAGGAGTCAGCGTAACCAGCTGGTTATCGCGCGTGACTTTAGCCAGCGCCTGGTCGGTGCGTTGATCGGCGCCGTTGATGCTGACCGTCACGCCCATCAGGCTTGGATCCTGCTGTGGCAGGTTGATGGTTGGTGATACTTCAATAGTAGTCGGCGGTGTTGCACAGCTGGCCAGCATAAAAACGGCGACCAGCGGAAAGAATAATTTTTTTAACATGTTCGCTATCTCAATGTACTCAAAGGGGCAGGCAGAAAAAAACACGTCATCATAACACTGCGGTTGCCCAGTGGAAGTGCTTAACGCACGGAATTTCATCGCGTTGCGCTTTTAATGAGCGCTAATAAAGCTATCAGACCGCTTTTGTACTGAATAGTGCCTTAATAGCATTAAGCTACAGAGGGTTGGTAAAGGAAATCGGACGAAAGCTAAATAATTGTTGGAATTACGTTATTAAAACGGTTAAAAGCGGCTAAGATTTAAAGGGATGAGTGGCATCCGGGCGTAGTTGAGGAGAAAGTTCATGATGATACGCGAGCAAATAGAAACAAAACTAAGGGCAGCGTTCGAACCCGTATTCCTGGAAGTCGTGGATGAAAGCTATCGTCACAATGTCCCGGCTGGTTCTGAAAGCCACTTTAAGGTTGTGTTAGTCAGCGATCGCTTTACCGGTGAACGTTTTTTGAATCGCCATCGTCTGATCTACGGAACCTTAAGTGAAGAGCTTGCAAGTCACGTACATGCTCTGGCTTTACATACCTACACGATTAAAGAATGGGAAGGGTTGCAGGACACCATTTTCGCCTCACCGCCATGTCGCGGAGCGGGCTCCATCGCCTGAAAATAACCTTTTCGGGTTTGCAACTGAAGGAACTTTTCCTTTATGTTGCTCCCTGTTAACTGTGTTTCTCAAAACGGCCTGCGGGCCGTTTGCAATTGCTGACAAAGAAGAAACAAGCGTGATTTTTCCTTCTTTGTGATTGAATTGCCGAAAATCATGAAGTGATTTTCCTTTTGATTTTTCAGGTGACATCTTTCAGAACCTTATCAGCATGAGGTAAGTCATCAGTCAAACGGCCTGCGGGCCGTTTTGTTTTGTCTTAAATACCCAGCTTTTTTGCAGGGTTTTGACAATAAATTCCCACAAAATGTGAAAAAGGCCGCAGCGACGTTATGTCGCCGTTCTCGACTCACTCTGGTGATGCCGCTATAATGCTGCGTCTTATTTTTCGGAATGTCTTCGGGACGATTCTGACGACAGGGAATGTGATTCTGCTACAGAAGGCATCCCGGTTCTGTGAAGCAATATTCAGGGCTTCCAGAGTTGACCGAGCACTGTGATTTTTTGAGGTAACAAGATGCAAGTTTCAGTTGAAACCACTCAGGGCCTTGGCCGCCGTCTCACGATTACTATCGCTGCAGACAGCATCGAAACCGCTGTAAAAAGCGAGCTGGTCAACGTGGCAAAGAAAGTTCGTATTGACGGCTTCCGCAAGGGTAAAGTACCGATGACCGTTGTCGCTCAACGTTACGGCGCTTCTGTTCGCCAGGACGTGCTGGGCGAGCTGATGAGCCGCAACTTCATTGATGCGATCATCAAAGAAAAAATCAATCCAGCAGGCGCGCCTAATTACGTGCCGGGCGAATACAAACTGGGCGAAGACTTCACCTACTCCGTAGAGTTTGAAGTGTACCCGGAAGTTGAGCTGCAGGGTCTGGAAGCCATCGAAGTTGAAAAACCAGTTGTTGAAGTGACTGACGAAGACGTTGACACCATGTTGGACACGCTGCGTAAGCAGCAGGCAACCTGGAAAGACTCTGACGCCGCTGCAACGGCAGAAGATCGCGTCACCATTGATTTCACCGGCTCCGTAGACGGCGAAGTGTTCGAAGGCGGCAAAGCGTCTGACTTCGTACTGGCAATGGGCCAGGGTCGTATGATCCCAGGCTTTGAAGATGGCGTTGTTGGCCATAAAGCTGGCGAAGAATTCACAATCGAAGTGACCTTCCCGGAAGATTACCACGCTGAAAACCTGAAGGGTAAAGCGGCTAAGTTCGATATCGTTCTGAAGAAAGTTGAAGAGCGTGAACTGCCAGAATTTACTGAAGAATTCATCAAACGTTTCGGCGTTGAAGATGGTTCTGTAGCGGGTCTGCGTACCGAAGTGCGTAAGAACATGGATCGCGAGCTGAAAGGCGCAGTGCGTAACCGCATCAAGTCTCAGGCAATCGACGGTCTGGTTAACGCAAACAACATCGACGTGCCGGCTGCGCTTATCGACGGCGAAATCGACGTTCTGCGTCGCCAGGCTGCACAGCGTTTCGGTGGCAACGAGCAACAGGCTCTGGAGCTGCCGCGCGAGCTGTTCGAAGAGCAAGCTAAACGCCGTGTCGTTGTTGGCCTGCTGCTGGGCGAAGTCATTCGTACCCACGAGCTGAAAGCTGACGAAGCCCGCGTTAACGGTCTGATCGAAGAGATGGCTTCTGCCTACGAAGATCCGAAAGAAGTTATCGAGTTCTACAGCAAGAACAAAGAGCTGATGGACAACATGCGTAATGTTGCTCTGGAAGAACAAGCTGTTGAAGCGCTGCTGGCAAAAGCGAACGTTTCTGAAAAAGCAACCTCCTTCAGCGAGCTGATGAACCAACAGGCGTAAGCGTAATTTTTGGCATTATTGCCAAAAGATTGCTGCATCAAGCCCGTCACCCACAGTGGCGGGCTTTTTTTATCCTGCGGATGGCATCTTTGCGACGAATAATACGATCTTTCAGGGTTAGCGTATCAAGAAAAGGTTGTTATGCTTGTAACAGGGCGAAGCCATCCCCATAAAGTAGGGTATAGCTCCAAAATACGACCCTGACTGATAATCCGTCCATGACCGGCAACGGGCGCAAGGAGCATAGTCTTCTTTTCGCGTCTCAAGTAGAATCAGTACAGTAGGTTAGAAGGCTTAATTACTCCAGGAGACGGAAATGTCATACAGTGGCGAACGAGATCAATTAGCACCCCATATGGCCCTGGTGCCGATGGTTGTTGAACAGACATCGCGTGGTGAGCGTTCATACGATATTTATTCCCGTCTGCTCAAGGAACGTGTCATCTTCATGACCGGACAGGTCGAAGATCATATGGCTAACCTGATTGTAGCGCAGATGCTGTTTCTGGAAGCAGAAAACCCGGAAAAAGACATCTATCTCTACATTAACTCACCGGGTGGCGTAATTACGGCAGGTATGTCTATCTACGACACCATGCAATTTATTAAGCCGGACGTCAGCACTATCTGTATGGGACAAGCTTGCTCTATGGGCGCTTTCCTGCTGACTGCCGGGGCGAAAGGCAAGCGTTTCTGCCTGCCTAACTCGCGGGTGATGATTCACCAACCGCTGGGCGGCTATCAGGGGCAGGCGACGGATATCGAAATCCACGCCCGTGAAATCCTGAAAGTTAAAGCCCGGATGAACGAACTCATGGCGCAACACACCGGTAAATCTCTTGAAGAAATAGAAAGAGACACCGAGCGTGACCGTTTCCTCGCTGCCAGCGAAGCGGTAGAGTATGGCTTAGTTGATTCAATCCTGACTCACCGTAACTAACGCCCGAAAACAGTGGGCCATATACTATAGTAAAAGTAGTGGCCCGGCTTCACGCTTACGATTGGCTGTGCCGCAATAATGGCACCTGCGTCGTTCTGAACGGTGCAAAGAAACAGAAAAGAGGTTTTGACTTTATGACAGATAAGCGCAAAGACGGTTCAGGCAAACTTCTGTACTGCTCTTTTTGCGGCAAAAGCCAGCATGAAGTGCGCAAACTGATTGCCGGGCCGTCAGTGTATATCTGCGATGAGTGTGTCGACTTATGTAACGACATTATTCGCGAAGAGATCAAAGAAGTAGCGCCGCACCGCGAGCGTAGCGCGCTGCCGACGCCGCATGAAATTCGTCACCATCTTGATGACTACGTCATCGGTCAGGAACAGGCGAAAAAGGTCCTGGCGGTGGCGGTATATAACCACTACAAACGTCTGCGTAACGGCGACAGCACCAACGGTATCGAGCTGGGTAAAAGTAACATTCTGCTCATCGGGCCGACGGGTAGCGGGAAAACGCTGCTGGCTGAAACCCTGGCGCGTTTGCTGGATGTGCCTTTCACCATGGCCGATGCCACCACGCTTACTGAAGCGGGCTATGTGGGTGAAGATGTAGAAAACATCATCCAGAAACTGCTGCAGAAATGCGACTACGATGTGCAAAAAGCGCAGCGCGGTATCGTGTATATCGATGAGATTGACAAAATCTCCCGCAAATCTGATAACCCGTCCATCACCCGCGATGTTTCCGGTGAAGGCGTACAGCAGGCGTTGCTGAAGCTGATTGAAGGCACCGTGGCCGCGGTTCCACCGCAGGGTGGCCGTAAGCATCCGCAGCAAGAATTCCTGCAGGTTGATACCTCCAAAATTCTGTTTATCTGCGGCGGCGCGTTTGCAGGCCTCGACAAAGTGATCGCTAATCGCGTTGAAACCGGTTCAGGCATTGGCTTTGGCGCAACGGTAAAAGGCAAGTCTGAGAAAGCGAGCGAAGGCCAGCTGCTCGGCCAGGTAGAACCGGAAGATCTGATCAAATTTGGTCTGATTCCAGAATTTATCGGCCGTTTGCCGGTCGTTGCCACGCTGAGCGAGTTGAGCGAAGAAGCCCTGATCCAGATCCTGAAAGAACCGAAAAACGCGCTGACCAAGCAGTATCAGGCGTTGTTCAATCTGGAAGGCGTGGAGCTGGAGTTCCGCGACGAAGCGCTGGATGCTATCGCTAAGAAAGCGATGGCGCGTAAAACCGGCGCTCGTGGCCTACGTTCTATCGTTGAAGGCGCGCTGCTCGACACCATGTACGACCTTCCTTCCATGGAAGATGTCGAAAAAGTGGTTATCGACGAGGCGGTGATCGACGGCCAGACCAAGCCGCTATTAATTTACGGTAAGCCGGAAGCACAACAGGCATCCGGTGAATAATTCGCCAAAATAACCAGTCGGTTAGTGTGAAAAGGGGGATTTTTATCCCCCTTTTATTTTTCCTGTATTTCCGGCATTGAATGCTCGGGAAACATCCCCATATACTGACTTACTTGTTGGTGATGCCATGATACCCGTCATTCTTCAAGCTGCAGGCGCGTCGGCTATGTCCACGCGCCTGCAACTCGAATGATCTAAGGTATAAACAGAGGACATTGCCCCATCACCTGGCGGAAATTAAACTAAGAGAGAGCTCTATGAATCCTGAGCGTTCTGAACGCATTGAAATCCCCGTATTGCCATTGCGCGATGTGGTGGTTTATCCGCACATGGTTATTCCATTGTTTGTCGGGCGTGAAAAATCCATTCGCTGCCTGGAAGCAGCCATGGACCACGATAAAAAAATCATGCTGGTGGCGCAAAAAGAGGCCTCAACGGATGAGCCGGGTGTGAATGACCTGTTCTCGGTGGGCACCGTTGCCTCTATTTTGCAGATGCTGAAACTGCCAGACGGTACGGTAAAAGTGCTGGTAGAAGGTTTACAGCGTGCGCGCATTACCAGGTTGTCTGACAATGGCGAACATTTCGCAGCCCAGGCCGAATACCTCGACTCGCCGGTTATTGAAGAGCGCGAGCAGGAAGTTCTGGTCCGCACGGCCATTAATCAGTTTGAAGGCTACATCAAGCTGAACAAAAAAATCCCGCCAGAAGTGCTGACATCGCTTAACAGCATCGACGATCCTGCACGTCTGGCCGACACTATCGCCGCACATATGCCGTTGAAATTAACGGATAAACAGTCCGTGCTTGAGATGTCCGATATTAACGAACGTCTTGAATATCTGATGGCGATGATGGAATCAGAAATCGATCTGCTGCAGGTTGAAAAACGCATTCGCAACCGCGTTAAAAAGCAGATGGAAAAGAGCCAGCGCGAGTACTATCTGAATGAGCAAATGAAAGCGATTCAGAAAGAACTGGGCGAAATGGACGACGCGCCGGACGAAAACGAAGCGCTGAAACGCAAAATCGACGCGGCGAAAATGCCGAAAGAGGCGCGTGAGAAAACCGAAGCGGAACTGCAAAAACTGAAAATGATGTCGCCAATGTCTGCGGAAGCAACCGTGGTACGTGGTTATATCGACTGGATGGTGCAGGTGCCGTGGAACGCGCGCAGCAAGGTGAAAAAAGATCTGCGTCAGGCTCAGGAAGTTCTGGATACTGACCATTACGGTCTGGAACGCGTGAAAGATCGCATCCTGGAATACCTCGCAGTGCAAAGCCGCGTTAACAAGCTCAAAGGGCCAATCCTGTGCCTGGTTGGGCCTCCTGGCGTGGGTAAAACCTCTCTGGGCCAGTCCATTGCGCGAGCGACAGGACGTAAATATATCCGTATGGCGCTGGGCGGCGTGCGTGATGAAGCTGAAATTCGCGGCCACCGTCGTACCTACATTGGTTCGATGCCGGGCAAGCTGATCCAGAAAATGGCGAAAGTGGGCGTTAAAAACCCGCTGTTCCTGCTTGATGAGATCGATAAAATGTCTTCGGATATGCGTGGCGATCCGGCGTCCGCTCTGCTGGAAGTTCTTGATCCAGAACAGAACGTCGCCTTTAACGATCACTACCTTGAAGTTGACTACGATCTTAGCGACGTGATGTTTGTGGCGACATCCAACTCCATGAACATTCCGGCTCCGCTGCTGGATCGTATGGAAGTTATTCGTCTGTCCGGCTATACCGAAGACGAGAAGCTGAACATTGCGAAGCAGCACCTGCTGCCTAAGCAGATTGAACGTAACGCCCTGAAAAAAAACGAGCTGACGGTAGAAGATAGCGCCATCACCGGCATTATCCGTTACTACACTCGTGAAGCCGGCGTACGTAGCCTGGAGCGCGAAATCTCCAAACTGTGTCGCAAAGCGGTGAAGCAGCTGCTGCTGGATAAAACGCTCAAGCACATCACTATCAACGATGCCAACCTGAAGGATTTCCTCGGGGTTCAGCGCTTTGATTACGGTCGTGCGGACAGCGAAAACCGCGTAGGGCAGGTCACAGGCCTGGCGTGGACGGAAGTGGGCGGCGATCTGCTGACTATCGAAACCGCGTGCGTGCCGGGTAAAGGCAAGCTGACCTACACCGGTTCGTTAGGTGAGGTAATGCAGGAATCTATTCAGGCGGCGTTGACCGTTGTTCGCGCTCGTGCAGAAAAATTGGGTATCAACGGCGACTTCTACGAAAAACGTGATATTCACGTTCACGTGCCGGAAGGCGCAACGCCAAAAGATGGCCCAAGTGCAGGTATCGCCATGTGTACCGCGCTGGTTTCCTGTCTGACAGGTAACCCGGTACGTGCGGACGTGGCAATGACGGGTGAAATTACGCTGCGTGGCCAGGTTCTGCCGATCGGCGGTTTGAAAGAAAAACTGCTGGCAGCTCACCGGGGCGGTATTAAAACCGTGCTGATTCCGGATGAAAACAAACGCGATCTGGAAGAGATTCCGGACAACGTCATTGCCGATCTGGATATTCACCCGGTAAAACGTATCGAGGAAGTTCTGGCGCTTGCATTGCAAAATGAGCCTTACGGAATGCAGGTTGTAACCGCAAAATAGTGACCTGCCGCAAATACAGTCAATAAAATCGACGCTGGCAGGTGAATTGTCACTTGCCAGCTTTTTTTTGTATCGCTAAGTTAGACAGCGGCCAGGTAAGTTACCAATAACGAATGTTGTGTGGCTATGACAGGCCTGATATAACTGCTGCGCGGTCGTGCTTTGAAGGAAACGGGTACGATATAAATAATAACGAGAGGAAGAGAAGAGTGAATAAATCTCAACTGATAGACAAAATTGCCGCAGGTGCTGATATTTCTAAAGCCGCGGCTGGACGTGCGTTAGATGCTGTGATCGCTTCTGTTACTGAATCTCTGCAGTCCGGGGAAGACGTGGCACTGGTTGGCTTTGGTACTTTTGCTGTTAAAGAGCGTGCTGCTCGTACAGGCCGCAATCCTCAGACCGGTAAAGAAATCACTATCGCTGCAGCGAAAGTCCCAGGATTCCGTGCGGGTAAAGCGCTGAAAGACGCGGTTAACTGAGTTTTCGACCAGTTAATACCTTCTGGCCGTTGGATTTCGAATTACAGCCAAGATCTCTGTAACTTGAAGGATGGCAGCCAGAGCCGTAAAGCTTTGTCAGGGGCGCATCAACAGATGTGCCTTTTTTGTTTCTGGCGTCCTAATTTTTCGCAAGCTTGATGATTTGGGGCGGGTTTCTTGTCACAATACCCTCTTGCGCGCAGTGGCGAGTAACGAGCGTTCGCAAGGATGCCATGACGGCTGCGCAGGGTTTACCAATCACACTACAGCGGAGTGTTGTTACACCATGATGGACAATTTACGCGCGGCGGCAAACCACGTCGTGCTCAAGATCATTCTGGGTTTGATTATCGTGTCTTTCATTTTGACCGGCGTGGGTAATTACCTGATTGGCGGCAGCGCCAATTACGCTGCAAAAGTGAATGACCAGGAGATTGGTCGTGGGCAGTTCGAAAATGCGGTAGCCAGCGAACGTAATCGCCAGCAACAGCAGTTAGGTGAACAGTTCTCAGCGCTTGCTTCCAGCGAAGGCTATATGAAGCAGATGCGCCAGCAGGTGCTGTCTCGTATGATCGATGAAGCCCTGATGGACCAGTACGCTAAACACCTTGGTCTGGGCATCAGCGACGAACAGATCAAACAGGCCATTTTTAAAGAGCCGGCATTCCAGAACAACGGTAAATTCGACAATGCCCGCTATAAAGCCATCATCAGCAATATGGGCATGACGGCGGATCAGTACGCGCAGGCGCTGCGTAACCAGCTGACCACACAGCAGCTTATTAGCGCCGTTGTGGGTACAGACTTTATGCTCACTGGCGAAACCGACGAGCTGGCCGCGCTGGTGGCTCAGGAACGCCTGGTACGTGAAGCCACCATCGATGTGAATGCGCTGGCAGCGAAGCAGGACGTTTCCGAGCAGGAAATCACCAGCAGCTATGAGCAGAACAAAAACAGCTACGTAGCGCCCGAGCAGTTCAAAGTCAGCTATATCAAGCTTGACGCTGCCTCAATGCCGGAGACGGCAACGGACGCGGATATTCAGTCTTATTACGACCAGCATCAGGATGAATTCACCCAGCCACAGCGTAACCGCTACAGCGTGATTCAGACTAAAACTGAAGCGGAAGCCAAAGCTGTTCTGGAAGAGCTGAACAAAGGTGGCGACTTCGCGGCGCTGGCGAAAGAGAAGTCAGCCGACATCATTTCTGCCCGTAACGGTGGCGATATGGGCTGGCTGGAGCCGGGCACAACGCCTGATGAATTGAAAAACGCCGGTCTGAAAGAAAAAGGCCAGTTGTCTGGCGTTATCAAATCCTCCGTTGGTTTCCTTGTGGTTCGCCTTGATGATGTTCAGCCAGCGCAAACCAAACCGCTGGCTGAAGTGCACGACGCGATTGCTGCCAAAGTAAAACAGGATAAAGCCCTGGACGCTTACTATGCGCTGCAACAGAAAGTAAGCGATGCGGCAAGCAACGATAACGAATCCCTTGCGGGTGCCGAACAGGTTGCGGGCGTTAAGGCCGTTGAGACGGGCTGGTTTGGTCACGATAACCTGCCAGCAGAGCTAAACTTCAAACCTGTTTCAGACGCTATTTTCAATGGTGGTCTGGTAGGTGAAAACGGCGCGCCGGGAAGCAACTCTGACATCATCACCGTTGACGGCGACCGTGCATTTGTTCTGCGCGTGTCAGAGCACAAAGCAGAAGCCGTTAAGCCTTTGGCTGAAGTGCGCGAGCAGGTTAGCGCTCAGGTTAAACATCGCAAAGCCGAACAGCAGGCAAAACTGCAGGCGGACAAGCTCCTTACTGAACTGAAGCAGGGCAAAGGTGACGCGGCGATGCAAGCCGCAGGGTTAAGCTTTGGTGCCGCCAAAACGCTGACCCGTACGGGTCAGGATCCGGTAAGCCAGGCGGCCTTCACGCTACCATTGCCTGCTAAAGACAAGCCGGGTTACGGCGTGGCCAACGACATGCAGGGCAACGTGGTGCTGTTAGCCCTGGATGAAGTAAAAGCCGGCACCATGCCTGCGGAACAGAAAAAAGCGATGGTGCAGGGTATTACCCAGAACAACGCCCAGATCGCCTTCGAAGCGTTGATGACCAATCTGCGTAAAGAAGCGAAGATCAAAACGGGTGATATTGTCGACCAGCAGCAATAATTCTCAGCGTTTCTCGCATTCCGTTGCAACGTAGTGCAATAACCAAAGGCCGCTTTCGCGGCCTTTTCCATATTTTAACTTTGGCATTTGTTTACGTTTTCTCTCGTCGGTAAGGTGGCCTGGCTGCTAAACACACAAGGAGGAAACAGCATGAAGTCAGGAATAAAAGTTTTTTATCTTATCTTAACGCTTATCGGTGCAGGCGCCTGTTCACCGGCTTATGCGGTTCCCACAACCGCAAAAAACGTTGCCACCACGCAGACAGCCGCTACGGCTGAAAGTAACGCAGCCAAAGCGTCCACGCCCAAAACTATCGACGCGAAAACGACGGACGCCGGCGACGGTGTGGTGAGTATCAACACGGCAAGCGCCGAAGTAATAGCTCAGGTCATTAATGGGGTTGGGCTGAAAAAAGCCCAGGCTATCGTGAGCTATCGTGAAGAGTACGGGCCGTTTAAAGAACTGGATCAACTGCAGGAGGTGCCGGGGATTGGCAGCGCGCTGGTGGAACGTAACCGCGCGCGCATCAAACTTTGATGGATAGTGCGCATCGGCTCGCGTAGTCAGAAAATGTTGCTACGCTAATTGACAGGTCGTACCAGTTGGTGCGGCCTGAGTCTTATCTGCTAACTAAAATTAAAAGGTCATCGCGCTATGCAGACACAAATCAAAGTTCGTGGTTATCACATGGATGTTTACCAGCACGTGAATAATGCGCGCTATCTGGAGTTCCTTGAAGAAGCCCGCTGGGAAGGGCTGGAAAATACTACCGGCTTTCAGTGGATGACGGAACACAACATCGCTTTCATCGTCGTGAATATCAACATCAGCTACCGGCGGCCAGCGGTACTTGGCGATGTGCTGCGTATCACCAGCAAACTGCAACAGTTAAACGGCAAGAGCGGCATATTAAGCCAGGACGTTACGCTTGAGCCGGAAGGGCAGGCCGTGGCGGATGCACTGCTGACTTTTGTTTGTATAGATCTGAGGACCCAAAAAGCGGTGCCAATTGAGGGTGAGCTGCGCGAGAAGCTGGAGCAGATGATGGAGTGAAGCGCAGGGCGTGGCTCCTGCCACGCCCTGAGTCTGACTTATTTAAGGCCAGTTTTCTGCTTCATTGCGGCCATCACCGCAGCTTTGTCGGTCAGATAGCGGTTGAGACCGTTGGCGCGCAGGTTGCAGGCGGCGCACTTTCCGCAGCCGTCGCCCTGAATGCCGTTGTAGCAGGTGAGGGTCTGGCTGCGCACCAGATCAAGCTGCTGCCAGTAGTCCGCCAGCGCCCAGGTTTCTGCTTTATCAAGCCACATCAGCGGCGTTTCAAACCGGATGTCACGCGCCATGCCCAGGCTTACCGCGTGATTTAGCGCTTTTACGAATTCGTCCCGGCAGTCCGGGTAGCCTGAGAAGTCAGTTTCGCAAACGCCGGTAATAACGGCTTCGGCTTCAACCTGCCAGGCATAAATAGCCGTGAAGGTCAGAAACAGGATGTTACGGCCTGGAACGAAAGTGTCTGGAATGCCGTTTTCTGCTGGATCGTAATCCGGCACCGGGATGCTATCGCGAGTCAGGCTGCTGACGGCCAGTTCATTCAGCACCGTAACATCCAGCACTTTATGGGCGCGGGCACCCAGCTTCAGCGCGAGTTCACGCGCAACGTCGATCTCAGCACGATGGCGCTGGCCATAATCAAACGTCACACAGTGTACTTCATCATACTGGTGTAAAGCCTGAATCAGGCAGGTGGTGGAATCTTGCCCACCGCTGAAGACGACGACCGCACGTTTCATGAGTAATCCTGTAATCCAAAAGTAATTTTACGGACGATATGGTAACGCTCCCGCGTGCGGCTGCCCAGCTTCTTCATGCCATCGACGGCGGCGGCAGCCAGGCCTGAGTAAAATCGAACCAGCCCCAGGCGTTAAGTTCGATGCCGTTAACCCCCGGCGGGGCGCTGACCTGGTAGCGATAGTTAAACAATGGCGTGACGATGGCATCGTGCATCAGCGAGCTGAACACAGCCTGTAAACCAGCATAGCGTTCGGTGTCATCGGGATGAGCCTGCACCGTATCAAGCGTGGCCTGCAAATGCGCATACTGGCTAGCGGTTAATACATGCGACCAGAGAATGTCGCTGCGCAGCCACTGCTCGAGCGTATACTCCGGCGCTTCGCCAATCAGCCTGTCGCCCATAACGATATCTGCCTCGGCAAGCGCCTCGCAGTCAGCCCAGGTTTTTGCGTCATGGAATATCAGCCTCAGTTCGCAGCCGAGCGTGGCGAGATATCGCTTTAGCTGCTGAGCCATCGCATGGAGTTCCATCGGCAGATGATAAATTAGCGTCAACCGGCGGGGCAGTTTCACCGCCGCCCGATCCTCCCATTGCGGCATCGTCCAGCCGGGGATCATCTCTGTGCTTGGCGTGATTAACGACTCTTCTACCGGTAACGTGCCGACAACTTCATGGCGTCGCACGATCTGCATCAACGTACGGGCCTGATCGGACGACAGGGTTCTATTTTGCCTGATAGCCAGATAGCAAAAACCCAGGCTAATACTGTTTTTCACCGGCCGTAGATGAACAAGTTCATCCTGCTGCCCGATGGCGATTTGCACCGGGTGGCGGCAACTGGTGCCAAGCGCCGCGTCAAAAAGTTGGGGGGTTATCCAGTATTCGACGGCTTTCAGTAAAGGGTGGTTCAGGTGATAGCTTTCGTGGCTTTCAATACGCACCAGGTTTGCTTTATAGCTGGCGATACGGAATGCTCCGCAGCCAAGCTGTGTATCTTCAGGGTGGGCAAGACGGCTGCAATAGCTCGCCAGCCGCCAGGGTAGCCAGTAATCGGGGCGATGCAATACAAAGCGCAGGCACCGGGCATGCGGTTGTTCGATAGTTTTTACGCTCACAAACAGGCGGCACATCGCGGGGAGCGCTAACAGCATCAGCAGACGCTGCTGTAACTGCGCGGTTTCCACCGCTTCGCCATTATGCCAGTGCAGGGTTGAGCGGATAAAGAAGTGCCAGCTCAGGCCATCGTCAGAAACCTGCCAGTGGTGAGCGAGATCGGGCTGGGGCAGCGCGCTGTTTGCCACAAAGCGCGTCAAGCCGGAAAAAATATGCCCGGCAAGATGTTGTTCAGCCCGTCCCGGCAGGAAGCCCGGTTGTAATGGCTCAAGTGGGCGATAGTAGGGGATGCGCAGGGTTGGCGTATCGTTTTGCCATTGCCCGCCGAGAAAAGGTTGCAGCAGGTAACGAAGCTGTTCGGGGGCAATTTGCGCGAGCTCCAGCGCGTTTTGATGCTGCCCTTTGTGCAATACCTCTTCCATCATTCCTGAGCGCACGCTGTCCGGCGTCACTAAAAAAGTCAGCTCGCCACGCTTGCCTCGTCCCGACCGCGCGCGCCATGTTAACCAGCCTGCCTCTTCCAGCTGATTCAGCAGGGTGCGAACGTGGCGCTCGCTGCAAAAGCAGCGGGCAGCAAGTTCAGCCACGGTTGCCTGAACGGGTTCGCCCGCTGAAGGTTGCCACAATCTCTGGTACTGATTAAGCCGATTCAACAAACGCATCATTAAACCCGGAACAATTTTTTCGAAGTATTCACTATTAGTTCCGTATATGCCAGGCAATACTGCAGGACATGTTCGAGAGGTCACAACCGGGAGTATTCATGGCACGTCTGGCTGCATTTGATATGGATGGCACGCTGCTGTTGCCTGACCATTGTCTTGGTGATGAAACGCTGCGTACGCTTAAGCGCCTGCGTGAAGAGCGTCAAATCACGCTCGCTTTTGCCACTGGCCGCCACGTGCTCGAAATGCGCCATGTTTTAGGAATGCTCGATCTGGACGCTTTCCTTATTACCGGCAACGGAACACGCATTCACAGTATGGAAGGAGATCTGCTGCATCGGCAGGATCTCACCCCGGCGGCGGCAGAAGTCGTTATTCAGGACCACTGGGACACGCAGGCCAGCATGCACGTTTTCAACGACGCGGGCTGGATGACGCAATACGAAATCCCGGAGCTGCTTCACGCTCACGTCTACAGCGGCTTCAAATATCGTCTGACAGATCTGAAGAGCCTGCCCAAAGACGAAGTGACTAAGATCTGTTTCTGCGGCGATCACGACGATCTCAGCCGGCTTAAAATTCAGCTTAGCGAAGCCCTGGGCGATAGCGCATTTCTCTGTTTCTCGGCGGTAGATTGCCTGGAAGTATTGCCGGTGGGATGCAACAAAGGCTCGGCGCTGGGCATTCTGAGCCAGCACCTTGGCCTGACGATGAAGGATTGCATGGCGTTTGGCGATGCGATGAACGACCGGGAAATGCTCTCGTCCGTCGGTCACGGTTTGATTATGGGCAACGCGATGGCCCAGTTAAAAGCGGATTTACCTCACCTGCCGGTTATTGGTCACTGCAGTAAACAGGCGGTTTCACATTATTTAACTCATTGGCTGGATACACCAAACCTTACTTATTCCCCCGAATAACAAGGCATTTTCAGCAGGCCGGGCTTGATACCCGGCCTCTTTTTTATTTCAGTAAGTCCTGAATTTTCGCGCGCCACGGCTGCAAATCACCGATATTCGCCTTCACCCACTCCGCGTTGTAGTAGGTTTCCAGATAGCGCTCGCCGCTGTCGCAAAGCAGCGTCACAATCGACCCCTTACGGCCTTCGGTACGCATACGAACCGCCATCTGTAGCGCGCCCCACATATTTGTCCCGGTTGATGCGCCCACTTTGCGGCCCAGCATCGATTCCAGCCACTGCATGGCGGCGACGCTTGCCGCGTCCGGTACACGCATCATTTCATCGATAACGTCCGGGATAAACGAAGGTTCGCAGCGCGGACGGCCAATGCCTTCGATTTTACTGCCTGCTTTGCTGCTCAGGCCGCAATCACGCTGATGCCAGTAGTCGAGAAAAACAGAATTCTGCGGATCGACCACCAGAAGCCGGGTCGGATGCCCCTGATAGCGTAGGTAGCGGCCAATCGTTGCTGAAGTGCCGCCCGTACCGGCGCTCGCCACGATATAGTCCGGCACCGGATGCGGCTCATGTTCCATCTGACGGAAGATGCTGTCGGCAATATTGTTATTACCGCGCCAGTCGGTAGCGCGTTCGGCGTAGGTGAACTGGTCCATATAGTGGCCGTTCAGCTCGCGCGCCAGCATCTCGGAGGCGGCGTAGATTTCGCAGGCGCTGTCTACAAAATGGCAGCGGCCGCCATAAAACTCGATCTGCTCGACTTTACGTTTCGCAGTACGGCCAGGCATGACGGCAATAAAAGGTAAACCCAGCAGGCGGGCAAAGTAGGCCTCAGAGACGGCAGTTGAACCAGACGAGGCCTCGATAATCGTGGTGCCTTCTTTAATCCAGCCATTGCACAGACCGTAGAGAAACAGCGACCGTGCCAGACGGTGCTTCAGGCTGCCCGTTGGGTGGGTGCTTTCATCTTTCAGATACAGTTGAATACCGGGAAAACCAGGCAAGGCGAGGCGGATAAGATGCGTGTCTGCCGAACGTTGGTAATCGGCGTTAATTTCGCTAATGGCGCGGTTTACCCAGCTGCTGGTCATGATCGGGATCCGTTTGTCTATTTGTGCTTAGCGTAAAGCAAAAGAAGGATAAAAAAGTTGCCATTTTCCCTTCGTAACGCTTTCCTTAGAGAAAACTTTTCTCCAGGAAGGCGTTATGTTAGATAAAATTGACCGTAAGCTACTATCTTTGCTGCAGGAAGACTGTACCCTCTCTTTGCAGGTGCTGGCGGATGCCGTTAACCTGACCACCACGCCCTGCTGGAAGCGCCTGAAAAAACTCGAAGATGACGGTGTTGTACGCGCGAAAGTCGCCTTGCTGGACCCTGAAAAACTTGGCCTAGGCCTCACGGCTTTTGTGTTGATAAAAACCCAGCAGCACAGCAGCGAGTGGTACTGCAAATTTGTGAGCGTAGTGGAAGAGATGCCCGAAGTGCTTGGCTTCTGGCGAATGGCTGGGGAATATGATTACCTGATGCGTGTGCAGGTGGCGGATATGAAGCGTTACGACGATTTTTATAAACGCCTGGTCAACGGTATCCCAGGCCTGGCCGATGTGACTTCGAGTTTTGCCATGGAACAGATAAAATACACGACAGCCTTGCCGATAAGCGTTTAACAACGCTGCGTTTTAACGCTTACCGGCACGACTTTAAAGCCCGCTTCGACAGACTGCAAACCAGGAATAAAACCGCGTGCGATTATTTGCTCAATTAAGCTGGTACTTCACCCGAGAATGGCGCCGCTATCTCGGGGCGGTGGCCTTGCTTATCATCATCGCTATTCTGCAACTCGTGCCGCCAAAACTGGTGGGCGTCATTGTGGACGGCGTCACTGAACATCGCCTGTCAGGACAGCAGGTGCTGATGTGGCTTGGCGTGATGATTGTAATTGCCGTCGTGGTTTATGCGCTGCGCTACGTGTGGCGCGTGTTGCTGTTTGGCGCGTCTTACCAGCTTGCGGTCGAATTGCGCGAAGACTACTACCGTCAGCTCAGCCGCCAGCATCCCGAATTTTACCTGCGTCATCGTACCGGCGACTTAATGGCGCGAGCCACGAATGACGTAGACCGCGTAGTATTTGCAGCAGGCGAAGGCGTGCTGACGCTGGTGGACTCGCTGGTAATGGGCTGCGCGGTATTGATTGTCATGTCGACTCAGATTAGCTGGGAATTAACGCTGCTGGCGCTGCTTCCTATGCCGGTGATGGCGTTGGTTATCAAACGTTATGGCGACCAGCTGCACCAGCGTTTTAAGCTCGCGCAGGCCGCGTTCTCAACGCTTAACGATCGTACTCAGGAAAGCTTAACCAGCATCCGTATGATCAAAGCTTTTGGCCTGGAGGATCGTCAGTCGGCGTTGTTTGCCTCCGAAGCGCAGGATGCCGGAGCGAAGAATATGCGCGTGGCGCGCGTTGACGCCCGTTTCGACCCAACCATTTATATTGCCATCGGCACGGCGAACTTGCTGGCGGTAGGCGGCGGGAGCTGGATGGTGATGCAGGGCACGTTAACGCTCGGGCAGCTCACAAGCTTCGTCATGTATCTGGGGCTGATGATTTGGCCGATGCTGGCGCTGGCATGGATGTTCAATATCGTCGAGCGCGGCAGCGCCGCCTACAGCCGTATTCGCAGCATGCTGGAAGAAGCTCCCTCGGTAACCGATGGCGAGAAAGAAGCGCCGAACGGGCGCGGTATCGTGCAGGCAAATATTCGCGCTTTTTACTATCCGCAAACCGCGCAGCCAACGCTTGAGAACGTGACGTTTACGCTTAGGCCCGGCGGCATGCTTGGGCTATGCGGTCCTACCGGCGCGGGGAAAAGCACCATTTTATCCCTTCTCCAGCGCCATTTTGATATCGACCAGGGCGATATCCGCTTCCACGATATCCCGCTGGTGCAAATGCAGCTGGATACCTGGCGCAGCCGCCTGGCGGTAGTGAACCAGACGCCGTTCTTATTCTCCGACACCGTGGCGAGCAACATCGCGCTGGGTAAACCGGACGCCACGCAGCAGGAAATTGAACATGTCGCGCGTCTTGCAAGCGTCCATGAAGATATTTTGCGTCTGCCGCAGGGTTACGAAACCGAGGTGGGCGAACGCGGCGTGATGCTGTCCGGCGGGCAGAAACAGCGTATTTCCATCGCCCGCGCGCTTTTGCTGGATGCGGAAATCCTAATTCTCGACGATGCGCTTTCGGCGGTGGACGGGCGTACCGAACATCAAATCCTCCACAACCTGCGTCAGTGGGGAGAGAACCGCACGGTGATTATCAGCGCGCACCGCCTGTCGGCCCTGACCGAAGCGAGCGAGATTCTGGTCATGCAGCATGGGCACGTGGCCCAGCGGGGTAACCACGAGGTGCTGGTTTCACAGCCCGGATGGTATCGCGACATGTACCGCTACCAGCAACTGGAAGCTGCGCTGGACGATGCACCGGAAGCGGTCGATACGGAGGACGCCAATGCGTAAGTTACACAAGCAGTGGCCGACGATAAAACGCCTGCTGGCCTACGGTTCGCCGTGGCGCAAACCGCTGGCGGGCGCCGTGGTGATGCTGTGGATTGCGGCGGCAGCGGAGGTCACCGGCCCGGTTCTGGTGAGCTATTTCATCGATAACATGGTGTCGCAAAATCGCTTGCCGGTTGCGCTGGTGGCCGGTCTTGCCACGGCTTACCTGTTGCTTTCCATTATGGCTGCGGGGTTGCATTACTGGCAGGCATTGCTGTTCAACCAGGCAGCCGTAGGCGTGGTGCAAAAGCTTCGTACCGACGTGATGGATGCGGCGCTTCGTCAGCCGTTGAGCGCGTTTGATACGCAGCCCGTGGGGCAGTTGATTTCCCGCGTTACCAACGATACGGAAGTGATTCGCGATCTCTATGTCACCGTCGTCGCTACCGTATTGCGCAGTGCGGCGTTAATTGGCGCGATGCTGGTGGCGATGTTCAGTCTCGACTGGCGTATGGCGCTGGTCGCCGTCACTATCTTCCCGGCCGTCCTGATTGTGATGGTGATTTATCAGCGCTACAGCACGCCGATTGTGCGCCGGGTGCGCAGCTATCTGGCGGATATCAACGATGGCTTCAATGAAGTCATCAACGGCATGGGCGTTATCCAGCAGTTCCGCCAGCAGGCGCGATTTGGCGAACGTATGGGGGCGGCGAGCCGTTCGCACTATCTGGCGCGTATGCAAACCCTGCGGCTGGACGGTTTTCTGCTGCGGCCGTTGCTCAGCCTGTTCTCTGCGCTGGTGCTTTGCGGATTACTGATGCTGTTCGGTTTCACCTCGGTAGGCACGATTGAAGTGGGCGTGCTGTACGCCTTCATCAACTATCTTGGCCGCCTTAACGAACCGCTTATCGAACTGACCACGCAGCAGTCGATGCTGCAACAGGCGGTAGTGGCCGGGGAGCGTGTCTTCGAGCTGATGGATGGCAAACGCCAGGATTACGGCAGCGATACCCGCCCGCTGGAAAGCGGCAATATCACCGTGGACAACGTTTCTTTTGCCTACCGTGGCGACCGTCTGGTGCTGCAGGACATTGATCTGGATGTACCCTCGCGCAGCTTTGTGGCGTTGGTGGGGCATACGGGCAGCGGCAAAAGCACGCTGGCTGGCCTGCTGATGGGCTATTACCCGCTTACCAGCGGTGAAATTCGACTTGATGGCCGCCCGTTAAATACGCTCAGCCACGATACCCTGCGCCGGGGCGTTGCCATGGTGCAACAGGACCCGGTGGTGCTGGCGGACTCGTTCTTTGCCAACGTAACTCTGGGGCGCGATATCAGCGAGGCGGCCGTCTGGCAGGCGCTGGAAACGGTGCAGCTGGCGGATCTCGCTCGTGCCATGGCTGAGGGCATTCACACCCGCCTGGGCGAGCAGGGCAACAATTTGTCCGTCGGGCAAAAACAGCTCCTGGCGCTGGCGCGTGTGCTGGTTGATGCGCCGCAAATCCTCATTCTGGATGAGGCGACCGCGAATATCGACTCCGGCACCGAGCAGGCTATTCAGCAGGCGCTGGCAGCCATTCGCGAACGTACAACGCTTGTAGTAATTGCCCACCGTTTATCGACCATCACCGACGCGGACACCATTCTGGTGCTGCATCGCGGTCAGGCGGTTGAGCGGGGTACGCACAGCGAACTGCTGGCCTCAGAAGGGCGCTACTGGCAGATGTATCAGTTGCAACTGGCTGGCGAAGAGCTGGCGGCCGCCACGCGCGAGGAATCATTAATCGCCTGATGCACCAGTATCAGGCAGTAAATTTGCACAGCGCCAATGTAAATCTTCGTTGGTGCAATATTGAAACGCACCGTGCACCAGCATAGTGCGTTTTTCCTTTCCAGGAACAATCTGTATTTCCGTCACCCTTTTCCCTGCTGAAAAATCTCCCGACAACGCTGATTAAAACGCTGTAAAAAGCATAGTTTTCATTTCTGGCACGGGGCTTGCTTTATCTCCATCGTGAAGCTGTGCAATTACCCATTGTCTTACCGGAGGGGAAGCTATGAAGCTGGTTACCGTGGTAATCAAACCGTTCAAACTCGAAGACGTTCGCGAAGCGTTGTCTTCTATCGGCATTCAGGGATTGACCGTAACCGAAGTTAAAGGCTTTGGTCGTCAGAAAGGTCATGCAGAGTTGTATCGCGGGGCGGAATACAGCGTCAATTTCCTGCCCAAAGTGAAAATTGACGTCGCCATTGCCGATGACCAGCTTGATGAAGTGATTGATGTCATTAGCAAAGCGGCCTACACCGGCAAAATTGGTGACGGCAAAATTTTTGTTGCCGAACTGCAACGTGTCATTCGTATTCGTACCGGCGAAGCCGACGAAGCTGCGCTGTAAGCCTCCCCAATCGTGAAAGGGACAAAAAAATGAAGAGATTAGCCTCCGTATCAGGCGTTGTCGCCCTGGCACTTGCGCCGTCGCTGGCCCTGGCCGCGCCGGCCGTTGCCGATAAAGCAGATAACGCCTTTATGATGATTTGCACCGCGTTGGTGCTGTTTATGACAATCCCTGGGCTTGCGCTGTTCTACGGCGGGCTGATTCGCTCCAAAAACGTGCTGTCGATGCTAACGCAGGTTTCGGTGACCTTTGCGCTAGTTTGTGTGCTGTGGGTGGTTTACGGCTATACGCTGGCTTTTGGTACGGGCGGCAACTTCTTTGGCAACTTCGACTGGGTGATGCTCAGGAATATTCAGTTAACCGCGCTGATGGGTTCTTTCTATCAGTATATTCACGTCGCGTTCCAGGGGTCGTTTGCCTGTATCACCGTAGGGCTGATTGTGGGGGCGCTGGCCGAACGTATTAAATTCTCCGCCGTGCTGATCTTCGTGCTGGTCTGGCTGACGCTTTCCTACGTGCCGATTGCGCACATGGTCTGGGGCGGCGGTCTGCTGGGGACACACGGTGCGATGGACTTCGCAGGCGGCACGGTTGTGCATATTAACGCCGCTGTAGCAGGCCTGGTGGGCGCTTATCTGGTCGGCAAACGCGTAGGCTACGGCAAAGAAGCGTTCAAACCGCATAACCTGCCAATGGTCTTTATGGGCACGGCAATCCTCTATTTTGGCTGGTTCGGCTTCAACGCCGGCTCTGCAAGCTCCGCTAACGAAATCGCCGCGCTGGCCTTCGTGAATACGGTTGTCGCAACGGCGGCTGCGGTACTGGGTTGGATCTTTGGCGAGTGGACGCTGCGGGGTAAACCTTCGCTGCTGGGCGCCTGTTCCGGGGCAATTGCAGGTCTGGTAGGGATCACCCCGGCTTGTGGTTATGTTGGTGTCGGCGGCGCGCTGATTATCGGTATCGCTGCGGGCCTGGCTGGTTTGTGGGGCGTGACATTGCTGAAGAAATGGCTGCGTGTTGATGACCCTTGTGATGTATTCGGCGTGCATGGCGTTTGCGGCATCGTTGGCTGCATTATGACGGGCATCTTTGCTGCGGCTTCACTGGGTGGCGTTGGCTATGCAGAAGGCGTGACCATGGGCCATCAGCTTCTGGTCCAGCTGGAAAG
This sequence comes from Cedecea colo, assembly GCF_011808225.1. GTDB lineage: Bacteria > Pseudomonadota > Gammaproteobacteria > Enterobacterales > Enterobacteriaceae > Dryocola > Dryocola colo. The sequence goes on from NZ_SOYS01000005.1 coordinate 203,311, forward strand.
CATTGGCGTGACCATCGTATGGTCCGGCGTAGTGGCCTTTATCGGCTTTAAAATCGCTGACCTGACAGTTGGGCTGCGTGTACCAGAAGAGCAGGAACGCGAAGGGCTGGATGTGAATAGCCATGGCGAGAACGCTTACAACGCTTAACGATTTCTCCCCTCGCCCTGACCCTCTCCCCAAAGGGGCGAGGGAATAAATTGTGGTCTCTTGTCCTTCTGCCCAAAGAGGGAAGGGCACGGAACAGATTGTGTTCTTTTCCGCCCTCTCCCGTTCAGGGAGAGGTCCGGGGTGAGGGTCAATACTATCCCCGCTGACGCATTACCCCTTCCTGCACCGTCGAAGCAACCAGCAAGCCATCCTGGTTATAAAACTCACCGCGCACAAAACCACGCGCGCTTGATGCTGACGTGCTTTCCACGCTGTAAAGCAGCCATTCGTTCATGTCAAACGGACGGTGGAACCACATAGAATGGTCGATTGTCGCAACCTGCATGCCCGGCTCCAGGAAGCCGATACCGTGCGGCTGGAGGGCGGTTGGCAGGAAGTTAAAATCTGAAGCGTAGCCCAGCAGATATTGATGCACCCGCAGGTCGTCCGGCATTTTGCCATTGGCTCGCAGCCACGTCTGGCGGGCTGGCTCTGCCTGATGCCCTTTGAGCGGGTTGTGAAACTCAACCGGACGAATCTCCAGCGGCTTTTCGCACAGGAATTTTTCTTTTACCTGCGGCGGGAGGAATTTTTCGAAAGAACGCGCAATATCCGTTTCTGACATCAGCCCATCAGGCGAAGGGGCCTGCGGCATGGTTTTTTGATGCTCAAAGCCCGATTCTGGCGCCTGGAAAGAGGCGGTCATGTAGAAAATAGGTTTGCCGTTCTGTACGGCGGCGACGCGGCGAGCGCTAAAACTTTTGCCGTCGCGCAGCGTTTCAACGTCGTAAACGATAGGTTTCAGGCTATCGCCGGGACGCAGGAAATAGCTGTGGAAGGAGTGCACCAGGCGTTCTGCCGGGACGGTTTCTTTGGCGGCATATAGCGCCTGCCCCACCACCTGCCCTCCGAATACCTGGCGTAAACCTAAGTCCTCGCTCTGGCCCCGAAACAAACCTTCTTCAATCTTTTCCAGATTGAGTAAAGCCAATAAATTGCTGAGCGCCTGACTCATAGAACATCCTCGATAAAGCGGTAATCCGCGCGTTAGTCGCCTGATTATAACATGTTATCAACATCAATCGAGCACTGGCCCGACCTGATAGCAAAGGCCGCTCCAGGCAAAATTCAGTGACATGTGCCACACTTAGCGTGATAAACGTGTTTTAACCACACATTACTTGTGGGACACAGCGCCCACCGGTGCATTGATAATAAGGAGAACAAATCAATGAAACTTGTGCATATGTTAAGTGGTTTAGCCGTCGCGGTAACGCTTGCGGGATGCGCGCAGAAATCTGCAGACATTCCAACGCCAGCGCCAGCCGCGTCTACGTCGGGGGCTACGGCTCAACCGGCAATTGCACAGCCATCTGTAACCGGTACGGCCTGGATTCGCCAGCGTATTGCGCTACCGCCGGACGCGGTGTTGACCGTAACCTTGTCTGATGCTTCGCTTGCTGATGCCCCGTCCAGAGTTCTGGCGCAGAAGGTGGCCCGCACCGAAGGTAAGCAGTCACCGTTCAGCTTTGTACTGCCGTTCAACCCGGCAGATATCCAGCCTAACGCACGCATTATTCTGAGTGCTGCGATCACGGTAAATGATAAATTGATGTTTATTACCGATACGGTGAAACCGGTAATCAATCAGGGTGGCACAAAAGCGGATCTGACACTGGTTCCGGTTCAACAAACTGCGGTACCGGTACAGCCGGGCGGTGGAGCGGTAACCACCGTGCCGTCGACGTCGCCGACGCAGGTGAACCCTTCATCTGCGATTCCCGCACCGACCACGTTCTGATATGAAGCGCCTCACAGGAGGCGCTAAATATTCTTAATAAGCTGTCGTTTTAAAGACGTTAATGCGGACGGATAAAAACAAAGGATGTCGTCTTCTGGTTTATCCCAAACGCCCGAAAACCGCGTTTTTCGGCGTTTGCCATTAATATGAAGCGCCTCACAGGAGGCGCTTTTTAGTAGTGCCAGCGGTAGCGCTGCATATCAATATGCCCATCCCCGGAAACCATAATCCCCTCGGACAACAGCGCTTCACGTTGACGTTGTAAATCAGGCCCTTTAAGAGAAATGACCCCGTGACGATTAACCACGCGATGCCAGGGTAGCTTGCTGCCTTCCGGCAAGCGCTTAAGCACGCCGCCAACCTGACGCGCCGCACGCGGCGAGCCCGCAAGCAAAGCAATATCCCCATAGGTCGTGACATGGCCTTGCGGGATAGCGGCAATAATCTGGTAAACCCGTTGTGGGAAAGAATCGTGATTATCCATAGTTTGACCCTCAAAACGGCATTGCTAAGCATAAGGGGTCGCTGTACCCGGAGCCAGGAAAAACTCCGGCTGCGCAAGAAACCAACACCTGACCGCCAGCGGCTTGCAATTGCCCGGAGCAACATGGATAATGCGCCAGCGCGTCAGGTAACTGGCGCTCTCAATGGGGGCTCTGTTGGTTCTCCCGCAACACTAACTTGTGAACTCGGTCAGATCCGGAAGGAAGCAGCCGCAGCAGGTGACGTGTGTGCCGGGATGTAGCTGGCAGGGCCCCCACCCAATTCTGGCTTGCCATCTCATATCCCAAACTGCCTGCTGACTAAAAACAGCCTTAGCGCGTTTTATTTTCCGAACCCCACGCTGAACCTTGCACGCCCTGCATTACCGGTACAGGGAGAGAGGCACGCTAGCCGGGCTGATTACCCTTGCCACGGCTGTTTTCCTGCTATCTGGCAGCCAGGGCGTTTCCTGGCTCACGCTGGGAATGGGCTTTCATATAGAATGAGCTGGCGGCTGAGCGCCTTCACGCTGGCCTTCATTCCCACTCTGCTGCTGCCGTATATTGCTATAAGTCTGGCCGCGCAGCGGGTCTCGCCAGGAAAAAGCGTTTTTCAGGCGGCCCGCCATTAATACAATGTTATTGCACAGCGCTGGTTAGCTCTGGCTTGAGCTCCGGTTGCTTATCACGCTTCATAAACTCCAGGGTGACAAGGAATAATCCGACCATAAACGGGCTTTCATACAGCTCTTCCATTAAGTCTCTATACCGCGGATCATGCACGAATAAAGAAGCGAGCAGGCGATGATGCTCAACCGTATCAGAAATCAAAAAAGTACAGGTAGTAACGGCCATTAACCATAACGGAACGGGCTCTTCGCGTAACCGGCGATAAATCTCTTTACGTAACGGTTTGGACAGAAGGGATAAAACTAAACAGCCTATCAATAATACGGAAATGACCTTAAATAAAACATGGGGATATTCAGGGAAGTAAACTCGTCCCCAATTGGTACTCCTGCCCAGTAACACCAGCCACCACAATACTGCCCATAACCAAAACTGCTTTTCTCCCTCAGGCCGTGATAACGGCTTGATATACCACGCGGTAAACAACGCAACAAACAGCAGCCATAATGCCTGTCCATTTTCAATATACGTAACAACAACCCCATTAAGCAGAGGAAAATGCCAGTTGGCAGCAAAGGGAAAAATAATGGAAATAATGCAGAGTAAAACGGTAGAACGGGTTAAGCCTGTATCAAATTTCATACAATAATAGCCGGGTTAACGATCGGCATTCGATCATAAATGTAAAATCGGATGGGATCTGGTTGAAATTGAAGGGAAAAAGTACGCCAGGAAGTTAAAGATTAAGATAAAAAATCATTGCACTAAGCGCGAGCTAAGAACCTCCGGCTGCTATACATTCAGGATAAAGCTATCCGTCCTGTAGGTACCTGAAGAGAAAGCGCCCTATTTCATAAGTAGTAAAACCTGTATCAAGCTCGCTTTCAGGCATACCTATAGCGTTGCCAGCCTCGATGAGTATCTTCTTCATATTGCTGGCTTTAATCCCGTCTCTGGTGACCAGGATCTTCCCCTTGGGCAGCTTATGGATCACATAATCTTTGAAGCGATGCGAATCATTACCGTCTGACAATACAAGATCTTGTCCGAGTAACAATTTAAGCGACTTATTTTCATCGATCAGATTTAGAACCACATCATCAACCGTCATCCCAAAGTCATTAACGCACAGCTTCAGGCTTTCAATAGTTGATTTTTTTAATGTAATCTCGCAAAACTCGCTCAAACAATCTCCCTCGCCCTGTTGGAAATGAGAGGCATAATACAAAAAAATAAAAATAATACAATTTTTTAAGTATTGAACAATGTGTTTATGTATTAGTTGGCAGGGTAAAGGCTTTCTCATTAGCGTGCGTGGGGCAGCCTTATAAATAGTGCGTCCCGGCTGCTTATATTGCTTTGAAAAATAAAGGTTATCAGTGACGCCAGGCCTTCACCCAATTCCGGCTGGCCGCAAGCCTGTCTTCTGCATCTTTCGGAACATCTCGTTACACTCTCCGCTGCCCTGGCTATACCGGCACAGCCGACAGGCAAGAAACGGACCTGTGAGGTTAGTTCAATACGCTGATTCTATTCTTAGCAAGGGAGCGGTGGTGAGATAAATTGGTAACGTTTCCTGATGTTGTTAAAGCCCGCATGAAAAATGTAATTACTTGAGGAAGTGAGAAGATAATAAGCGAGCGGGTTTATTGCGAATCCTCGCTGCTGAAGGTTTTTATGCTGGGATATCAGCGCTTCATTGATACGCGCGGTGGGCCTGACGTAATACATTTACCGCGCTGCCGCTAAACCGTTAGCCCGCGTTCGACATACCCCCGGTTTTGCGTCACCTGTTGCCAGACAGGCTGGAGACGTTCGAGCGCGATGCGCATTTGCGTGGGCTCCAGAGTAAAAGGTAAGCGCAGGTAACGCTCGAACGCGCCTTCTGTGCCAAAGCGCGGGCCTGCGCCGATGCGAATGCCGATGGATTCGGCGCTGGCGGCGAAGAGGGTTGCCAGCGGTTTTGGTAATTCAATCCACAAGGATAAACCGCCCTCCGGCACGGTGGTGATTTGCCAGTCGGGGAATAATTCTCTTAGGGTTGCGGAGCAGGCATCCCTTTGTTCCCGCAGCATTTTCCTGCGCTGCGGCAGGAAATTATCGGCCGTGTTGAACAGGCTAATCGTCGCCAGTTGCTCAAGAAGAGGGGAGCCTAAATCAAGCGAATTTCGCACCTGAATCAGTGAGGCGATGGTGCGCGAAGAAGCCCGAATCCACCCCAGGCGCAAACCGCCCCAGAAGCTTTTTCCGGCCGAGCCAAGCGTGATTACGTTATCCGCCTTATCAAAAGCGGCGAGCGGTGGCGGGGGAGGCGCGTCAAACCATAAATCCGCCATGGTTTCATCCACTACGATTGCCGTGCGGTTCCGGGCGGCTATTTCCGCCACGATTGCACGGGTAGCGGCATCCATGCAGCGCCCGGTGGGGTTATGAAAGTCCGGAAGCAGGTAAGCCAGACGAGGTGAGGTCTGGGCGATGGTTGCAGCCAGGCCATCCGTATCCCAGCCCTGTTCCGGCAGACTGACCGAAACCGGACGGCAGGAGGCGCCTTTAATCGCGGCTAACGCCATCGGATAGGTTGGATGGTCGATGACCACTCTGTCACCGGGGCCGGTCAGCAGCCGCAGAACCAGACTAAACCCGCTTACCGCGCCGTTCACCACCATGATCTGCTCCGCCGTGGTCGGTAAGCCACGGGCTGCATAACGCCGGGCGATCGCTTCGCGAAGCTCCGGTATTCCTCGCTGATCGTAACCCGTGGAACTGAGATGCTCGGGTAACGCCATTAACGCGCTGGTATAAGCCTGATGGATCTCCGGGCCTGCGGATAGCGCAGCAGTTGACAGATCCAGTACCGGGGCAACACCGGGCACTGGCGAAGTGGAGAAGCCGCCTTCCGGGAGGATAGTCGTAGAGCCTGAGCCGTGGCGGCTGAGTAAATAGCCCTCTTCCCGCAGTTGCCCCAGCGCCGCGGCAACGGTCGTTCTGCTTACGCCAAGCGCGGCCGCCAGCTCGCGTTCGCCGGGCAGGCGGCTTTCCAGCGGCAACCTGCCATCAAGGATCAACAAACGTAACCCATCCGCAAGCTGACGATAAACCGGCGTGCGGGAAAGCGTCTGCTGCCAGTGTCCCAAAAGTTTGATAAGTGAGGAGGCCCCCGTTCTGCGCCTTGTCATAACAGTCCACTTTGTGATAACTGGACCTTAATAATCAGTCCATTTTGTCGGAAAGTATAGTCACAACGAACGGGTGAGGTGGAAAATGATGACGCGTCGATTAATACAGCTATACATCGGGCTGGTGCTGTACGGGGTATCGACGGCGATGTTTGTTCGCGCCGATCTGGGAGCGGATCCGTGGAACGTTTTTCATCTCGGCGTGGCAAAAATCTTTTCTCTTAATATCGGCATGGTGATAATTCTGGTTGGCGCGCTGGTGCTGCTGCTGTGGATCCCTCTGCGGCAGCGTCCGGGCCTCGGCACTGTCAGCAATGTTATCGTGATTGGGCTGGCGGCAGATGTGGCGCTGGCGCTGATGCCGCCGCTGGAATCGCTGATTGCGCGCAGCATCCTGCTTGTTTCTGCCGTAGTGGTGAATGCCGTAGCCACGGGCATGTACATTGGGGCAGGCTTTGGCGCTGGCCCGCGAGACGGCTTAATGACCGGCATCAACGCCCGCACCGGCTGGTCAGTACGCAGCGTGCGTACCGCAATCGAACTGACGGTACTGTTTGCAGGCTGGATGATGGGCGGCACGCTGGGCGTGGGAACGGTACTTTATGCACTCGCCATTGGCCCGCTGATCCAGCTATGCCTGCCGTGGTTTCGTGTAACCGTTCGCCGCGAAAAGCCGCAGACCGGGACAACGGTAGAGCCATAGATGTGAAGCCGTGTTAAATCTGAACCACAGCCCGCTAAGGAGACACCGTGGTCCGTTACCCGATAAAACAATAATTCTGGCGTGATGCCGCGCTGCCGTGGCTTGAGGTCAGAAACGTGCTGGACGGGCGCGGCGTTTGCTATGCGCCGCATACTCACGAAACCTTTTCTATTGGCGCGGTAGTGGCGGGCGCCAGCACGTATCTTAACGAGAAAACGCCGCTTGCATGCCGCCCGTGAACGCCTCAAACGAGGCGATGCGTTGCCCGCTGGTTTCGCCGATCGGGCGCATTTCCAGCGCGCCTTTAAGCAGTACCCTTATTTATCGGGCAGCCAGCGTGCCACGCCGGGCCAGATATGGTATTGAACAAAATAATTATGGCGCGCTTTTGCCGCGCTACCCTTTTCTTTCTGAAAGAAAAAATCCCGTCGATGAGGTTAAAATGCATACCCCGGTTATCAGTCATGCGGCATCAAACTGGAACAGCCACCAGTTAGCGCACATTCTTACCCACTGTTTTGAAGGATATCTGGTGCCGTTTAACATTGACGGCGATACCTTCGCGACCCGCTTCAGCGCTGAGGACATCAGTCTCAATGACAGCAAGGTCTGGTTGCAGGATGGAGAACCGAAAGCGCTGGCGGCGATCGTTCGTCGCGGGCAGACCAGCCGTCTTGCGGCATTTGCGATTCGCCCGGAGCTGCGCGGGCAGGGATATGGCAAACGGTTTATTCAGCAATTAATTGACGAGGCGCAGGCGCGCGGCGATCGGCAAATGTGGCTGGAAGTAATAGTCGGCAACGACAGCGCCCTGGCGCTTTATAAACGCATGGGTTTTGTCTGCCAGCAAACGCTGGTCGGTTTTCACGCCACGGGTTCAACGCTGTTTCGTCCGACCGGTGAGCTGCTGGAGATCGACCCGCTGCTGATGGCGAAAAAGATGATGACCGACAGCCGTCTGAGATTACCCTGGTTAAGCGCGCCCGAAACGCTCTATAAATTGCCCGGCAAGGCTTATGTGCTTGACGACGTTGCGTATGCAATGGTGGTGCCGAACGCTCAACAACCCAAGCTGCGTATGCTTTATGTCGATACGGCAACGCGTGGAAAAGGGTACGCGAAAAAGCTGCTGACGCTGCTGCATGAACGTTTCCCGGGGCTTTCTACCGCAGGTTCTATCCCGGAGCAAGTCGCGCCGCTGTACCTGAGCTGTGGCTATCGCCAGGATCCCGTTACGCAATATGAAATGCTGCTCAAATTCTGACCGGGCAACATCCATTCTTCATCACTACACTTATCTGGCGTAATCATCACGAGTAGAACCTACCCGCCCGTTATCCTCACCCTGTGGAGGCAACAATGCACTATGTCGATGGTTTTGTGGTAGCGGTGCCCGCCGCTAATAAGGAGGCGTACAAAGAGTTGGCTGCCAAAACGACGCCGCTATTCAAGGAGTTTGGCGCCCTGCGCATTGTAGAATGCTGGGCTGAAGACGTGCCCGAGGGCAAGCTCACCGATTTCCGTATGGCCGTTAAAGCCGAAGAGGACGAAGAGGTTGTCTTTAGCTGGATTGAATACGCTTCTAAAGAAGCACGCGACGAAGCCAACAGGAAGATGATGTCCGACCCACGGATGAAGGAGTTTGGCGACGCTATGCCCTTTGATGGCAAGCGGATGATCTATGGCGGATTTGTGCCGATACTGGATGAGTAGAGCCCGCGATTTTTCCCTCATCCTGACCTTCTCCCCTAAGGGGCGGGGGAAAACAGTCCGAGCCGTCTTTCACCCTCGCCCTTTCAGGGAGAGGGTGAAAATGCCGGTTTATAGCTGCAACTCCCGCAGCAGCCCAAACGCCAGTTTCATATGCGCTTCGCTGACGATAAACGCTTTAAGCTGCTGCGCGTCATCGTAGCCTTTTGCAATCAATCCCTGCGGCTCGGCGGTAATTTGCCAGTGCAAATCGGCCCGCTGGGTTTCGCCTGCCAGGTGCAGCGGCAGCTCCGGCGTTTTCACCTTCACCAGCATCGCAGGCAGCGTCAGGCCGTCGGTAGCGCCCAGCAGATTTTTAGCGAGCGTCATGGCGCTGAACTGAATCGGTTGTAAGAATGGCAGTACTTTACCCTCGATTTCCGCGCAGTCTCCCAGGGCGTAAATATTCGCATCGGAAGTTTGTAACTGGCGATTAACCACAATGCCATGGTTCACCACAAGCCCCGCCCGTTTCGCCAGCTCAACGTTTGGACGCAGCCCGATAGCGGCAACGACGGCATCAACAGCAACGATACGATCGTTGCTCAGCGCGGCATTAATCCCCTGCGGGGTTTTGGTCAGTGACGCCAGACGCTGATTGAACAGCAGCTCGACGCCCATCTGATTCAGACGATGTTGCAGGCGACTGCTCACTTCCGCAGGCATCAGCGAAGCAAGCAGGCTGGCTGAGTTATCCACTACGATGACCCGTTTACCGGCGCGACAAAAATCCATCGCCAGTTCGCTGCCAATCAGCCCGCCGCCTAAAATCATTACCCGATGCGCATCGTGCAGCGCCGTTTCGCAGGCGAGGTATTCCTGCTGGCTGTTGAGCGTCAGCATCAGTTCATGGCCGGGAATAGGCGGAAGCACCGCGCTTGAGCCAGTTGCCAGCACCAGTTTGTCATAGGGCCATTGCTGGTCGCCGCATTGCACAACACGCTTGCCGGGATCGATATCCGTCACTCTGGTATTGGCGTGCAGCGTCAAATTATACTGCTCGGCGAACTCCCCGGCGCGCTGCCGGGTCATGTCATCTGCACGCTGATCCAGGCTAATAACGTGGCTGAGATCGGGCTTGTTATATTCATCCATACTGTCTGCGGCAATCAGGCGAACAGGTACTTCACCGTCATGCTTGCGGATATTTTTTACCAGCTGGCGGGCGGCAAAGCCCGAGCCGATAATTACGATGCCTGCGTTCATACTGCCTCCGTAGCCAGCACGTCAAACACGTCTTTACCCAGTGAACATTCAGGACACAGGAAGGTGTCAGGTACGTCGCTCCAGGCTGTACCCGGCGCTACATCCTGCATCGGTTCGCCGGTTTCCGGATCGTAGATCCACTGGCAGACGCTGCACTGCATGCGTGGGCCAAGGTCGGCACAGGTTTTGGCTTCAACAGCGGCGGTTTCCTGCTGCGGCGCGGCGGCACGGGTGGCCGCTGGCAGCGGCGTTAACGCCCACTGGCGGGCAATTTCGCGGCCGTGTTGACGGCAGATTTCCAGCGCATCAACGTCCGGACGCCATTTCGCTTTCAGGCTCAGGGACATTTCCAGACCTGCATCCTGTAGGCGGGTTGAGAGACGGTCTACCGCGCCGCCGCTCCAGCCGTGGGAGCCAAAGGCGCTGGCGCGTTTATTGCGGAAACGCAGGCCGGTTATCTCTTCCACCAGGCCGGCAATTTTCGGCATCATGACGTTGTTCATGGTAGAGGTGCCCACCAGCACGCCTTTGGAACGGAAGACGTTGGTCAGAATTTCGTTTTTATCGCTGCGCGCTACGTTAAAGATTTTCACCGCCACGCGGGGATCGGTTTCGGTAATGCCCTGGGCGATGGCGTCGGCCATCATACGGGTGTTATTGGACATGGTGTCGTAGAAAATAGTGATGCGATCTTCCTGATAATCCGCTGCCCATTTCAGGTACATTTCGACAATCTGCGTCGGATTATCGCGCCATACCACGCCGTGAGAGGTCGCAATCATATCCACCGGCAGGTTGAAGCCGAGGATCTCGGTAATTTTTGGCGTCACCAGGCGGCTGAACGGCGTCAGGATGTTGGCGTAGTAGCGCTGGCACTGCTCGAACAGCTCGGTCTGATCCACTTCATCGTTGAACAGGTGTTCGTCGCAGTAGTGCTGGCCGAAGGCGTCGTTGCTAAACAGCACCGCGTCGCCGGTCATATAGGTCATCATGCTGTCCGGCCAGTGCAGCATTGGGGTTTCAACGAAGATAAGCTGTTTGCCGTTGCCGATATCCAGCGTGTCGCCGGTTTTCACCACGTTAAAATTCCATTCCGGATGATGATGGTGACCGGTAATAGAGTCAATGGCGTTCGCGGTGCAGTAGATAGGCGTGTCCGGGATCTGCATCATTAGTTCGGTCAGCGCGCCCGCGTGGTCCTCTTCCGCATGGTTAATGATGATGTAATCGATATCGGCCAGGTCGATTTCGCCGCGCAGGTTTTGCACGAACTCGCGGCTGAATTTATGATCGACGGTATCGATAAGAACGTTTTTCTCTTCACAAATGAGGTAGCTGTTATAGCTGCTGCCACGCAGCGTTTTGTATTCGGTCCCATGAAAATCGCGGACTTCCCAGTCACGTTGTCCGACCCATTTAATGTTGTTTTTAACCAGAATAGCCATTTGTAGAACCTCAATAAGCAATTAAATAAATGATGTATGTACCACTCCTATTACAAAGGCCGTGCCAATTTTTTATATCATTGAATTTATTTCTATTTTGTGGTTTTGTTTTCTGCGGTTATGTCAAAATGACATTGCCCGGTAATGTTAAAATGACAGTTTGGTTGTCATTTTGACTATCATCGGGTAGGCTTATTGCATCTTCCAGGGAGCCGCTTATGAGCCTGTCCATCACCTCGCTTGCCAACATCGCCATCGATCTGCAAAACGGCATTACCCATCAGGACCGCTTTGCCCGCTTAATCCGCACGCTGCGCCAGCTTTTAGGCAGCGACGCCACGGCTTTGCTGCGCTATGAGGCGCGTCAGTTCCGCCCGTTGGCGATTGACGGGCTGGCAGAAGATGTCCTCGGAAGACGGTTTGCGCTGGACGCACATCCGCGCCTGGAGGCTATTGCGCGCGCGGGTGACGTGGTGCGTTTTCCAGCCGAAAGCGAGCTTCCCGATCCCTACGACGGGCTGATCCCTCATCACAGTGACTTAAAGGTGCATGCCTGCCTTGGTTTACCGCTGTTCGCCGACCAGAACCTGATTGGCGCCCTGACCGTAGACGGCATGGATCCCGCACAATTTGACCATTTCAGCGATGAAGAGCTGCGGCTTATCAGCGTACTGGCGGCCGGGGCGCTGAATAACGCCCTGCTGATGGAACAGCTTGAAAACCAGACGCCTGCGGCGAACGCGGCACCCGCCACGGGGAAAACCGGCGGTACGGAAATGGTGGGACTTTCTGCGGGTATTGAGCAGCTAAAAAAAGAGATCGAGATTGTCGCAGGATCGGATCTGAACGTGTTGATCACCGGCGAAACGGGCGTGGGTAAAGAGCTAGTGGCGCGGGCTATCCATAGCGGATCGGCGCGAGCGGCTAATCCACTTGTTTATCTCAACTGTGCGGCCCTGCCGGAAAGCGTGGCGGAAAGCGAATTATTTGGTCACGTTAAGGGCGCGTTTACCGGAGCGATACACCATCGAATCGGGAAATTTGAGATGGCGGATAACGGCACGCTGTTTCTCGATGAAATCGGCGAGCTGCCGCTGACGCTGCAGGCCAAGCTGCTGCGCGTTTTGCAGTACGGCGATATTCAGCGAGTGGGAGATGACAACAGCCAGCGCGTCAACGTGCGGGTGCTGGCGGCGACTAACCGGGATCTGAAGCAGCAGGTGCTGGCAGGACAATTTCGCTCCGACCTGTTTCACCGTTTAAGCGTCTTCCCGGTACACGTACCTCCTCTGCGCGAGCGTGGCGATGACATCACGCTTTTAGCCGGTTTTTTCTGCGAGCAAAGCCGCGTAAAAATGGGCCTGAAACAGGTGGTGCTCAGCGACGGCGCACGCGATTTACTCCGCCGTTACGACTGGCCGGGTAACATCCGCGAGCTGGAGCACGCCATTTACCGCGCGATTGTTCTGGCGCGAGCCGGGCATCCGGAAGGAGAGCTACTGCTCCAGCCGCAGCATTTTCAGCTGGCGGATGCAGAGCTAAAGAGCCTGCCCACGGCGGCAAAAACGCATCCGCTCGTGGATAATTTACGTACGGCAACGGATGATTTTCAGCGTCAGATTATCATTCAGGCGCTTGATGCTAACGGCGGAAACTGGGCGGCGACCGCGCGCCAGCTACAGCTTGATGTTGCAAACCTGCACCGGCTGGCTAAACGACTGGGCGTAAAGTAATTACCTAAGACACTTTCGTGAAAAGCTTGTGGCGATCGATAACTACACCGTCGGTGCGAAACAGCCCGGCCCCGCTATAGTGCAGCGTTTCAGGCCATTGCGGTTCGCGTTGCACGCGGGCATGCACCACTTCAAAAATGAAAAAATTATATTTTTCTATCAGCACGTCATCATATAAACGGCATTCAAAGTGCGCGTAACACTCATCAATTGCGGGCGCGTCCACCTTTTGCGACGCAGCCTCTGTCAGCGAAAAATCCGCAAATTTATCCCTTTCTTTTCCTGAACAGTTGCCGATCTTTGCTACCCGATCCGCCAGTTCGACCGTCGGCAGATTAATCACGCATTCTCCGCTCTCACGAATCATACTGAAGCTGTGATTGCCCGCTGAAATCATGCAGCCCACAAGCGAGGGCGAGAATTCCATAATGGTATGCCAGCCAAGCGTCATGATATTGCGTTTTCCGCGATGGAGAGCGGAAAGCAAAACAACCGGCCCCGGCTCCAGGTAGCGACGAATTTGCTCAACGGGGAAAGCGTATTTTTGGCTCATGGTTTGCTCCTGCTTATGGCCGGGATTATTTTGAGCGTAGATGAAAAATCGAATTCGCACAGCCTGACAGGCGCTGTCATAAAGCTGTCGGGTCGGTGTCGTGGTGCTGTCGTGGTGCTGTCGTGGCGCGGTAGCTGCGGCTGGTGCACAGTGAAGGCTGGTTTACAAACGTGGAGAAAACCCGCTATGAAACACTCAACTATTAAAGCGCTGCGTTTATCAAGAGCCTGGTCCCAGGAGCAACTGGCAGCGCTTTCCTCTTTAAGCGTGCGCACCATACAGCGAATTGAAAACGGCGGGCAGGCGAGCCTTGAAACCCTGAGCGCCATAGCTGCGGCATTCGATTTAAACGTCGCCGATTTGAATGTGGAGATGACTGTACAGCCCACTCAGGATGAGGCGTTAAACCAGAAAATTGAACAGGCGAAAAAGCGTCTGAACAGGGAGTATGGTTTTTATCGCGCCCTGTTAACCTGGGCTGTGATCTGCGCCGGGCTGGCGGCGATAAACCTGTTTACCTCGCCCGGCAAATTTTGGTTTATCTGGCCGACGGCGATCTGGGGCGCGTTGCTGGCGGTACGTGGCGTGAAGCTGTTCGTTTTGCACGGCTGGCTGGAACGTCGACAGCAGCAGCGGCTCCAGCAATTATTGCGTAAGTAGTTAATTTTTCGCATTGTTACGGGCAAAATTTCACCCGCTATCGTTCTGTTTCGGGTGAATAAAGCGTTCACCGCCGTGAAAAAACCGGCGAGAAGGCTCCGCAAGCAGTATGAAGAAAAAAGAATTTGTCACGCAGGACTTGCTACGGATAAAAACCAAGTAAATTAAAATAATTTATTGGTTTTACTATGTTTTTTCGGTTGATTGTGATGCGGATAAATTTTTATTGGTTTGTTTTGTCGCCAGCCTTTCTCTACGCTTTCTGGCCATGCTGCACATAACGATAAACACGCAATCCGGAGTCGCTAATGGGGCGGTTGAGGACATCAATAATATTATTCGTCTGGTCGGCGGGGCCGGGAATATCGGGGGTGCAGGTTCGAAGCGATCGTTTTCAAATTATTATCGGCCCGCAGGTAAACAGCTGCTACGAACAATTGTCTTCCGCGCCGGGCTCACCTTCCGCGCAGAACACCGCGGGCGAGCAGAAAAAAGAGCGTAAGAGCCTGTCTGAACAAACGCAGCACTTTGAGCGCGTTGACGCCAGTTTTAAACTCTAATCCCCCGGTTTGCTAACGTTCCGACGGGAGCATTTCGATGCGCTCACTTTTCTTCCCCAAAACCTGCTTGCGTTTTTGACGCTCATCTTTTACCTTATTGTTATGTTATAACATACAAAGAGAAGGCGATGAAACGCGATATCCATCCTTACTACCGCACCGTGGTTTTCCACGACACCAGTGCCAATGAATATTTTAAAGTAGGTTCTACCATTAAGACCGACCGTGAAATTGAACTCGACGGCCAGACTTATCCGTATATCACCATTGAAGTCTCCTCCGCTTCCCATCCGCATTACACCGGTAAGCAAAGAACCTTCGAGAAAGAGGGCAGCCCGGCGCGCTTCCAGCAGCGCTTTGGGCGCTTTTTTGGCAAGGAGGCATAGGAGATGAAAGTACTGAGTTCACTACGCAGCGCGAAGCAGCGTCATCCGGACTGTCAGATAGTGAAGCGCAAGGGAAGGGTCTATGTGATTTGCAAAAGCAACCCGCGTTTTAAAGCGGTGCAGGGCAGGAAGAAAAAACGTTAAGCCGCAGGGCGGATAAATGAAGCGCCATCCGCCCGTTTTAACGCCGGATGGCATCTGCGTTTATCGGCCCTACGATTTTGCAGCCTGGCCAGACAGGGTAAAAACGTCATAAAACGACAGTTCCCCTTTGCGGGCTATCATCTTATGCAGCAGTGATTTTTGTTCGTCATCCACCCGCGGGGATTGCAGGATATCGTCGATAAGCTTTGGCGGCACGTGGCGCGTGTTGTACCACTCGCCGTTATAGCAAACCCGTAAATCCAGCACGTCAATATCGCTGTAGCGGTAGCGCGGGTTAATGTCAAAAAAGAAGAAGCCGTTAAGCAGGACGAAAAGCACAACCAGCAGCCATACCGAGCCCGCCAGCGTGTCAGACTGCAACATCACGATGAGCGTGGCAAGCCAGCCTACCCACATACCAATAAATAGCCCCGGATGTTTACGAATAAAGCTGATACTAAACCGTGGACGATTATCACGCTTCTCGTTAATGTTCAGTTGTTCAATCGTATCGTTAAGCAGGCGCTGGATCTCGGTCATGGAAAGCCTTCTGGGTTCTGGTCGGTCACGGATGCCACAAAAATGACGACGCTATTTTAAGAAGCCGGTAGCTGGCAAAAAAGTAACAGATTAAGCAAAATTAACCATAACAGTTAATCGCCTGCATCCACTAAAAGCGTTTTGATGATTCGCGCTGGATTTCCGACGACTACGCAGTTGGCGGGAATATTTTTAGTGACGACGGAACCCGATCCTATCACAACGTTGTCACCAATGGTGACGCCCGGATTAATTACCGCCCGCCCGCCTATCCAGACATTATGACCGATGGTCACCGGCTTGCCGAATTCGACGCCGCTGTTGCGCGTGCGGGCATCCAGCGGATGGGTTGCTGTGTAGATATGCACGCCCGGCGCGAGCATGCAGTTGTCGCCGATGTTTACCGGGCAGACATCCAGGATCACGCAATCAAAATTTGCGTAAAAATTTTGCCCAAGGAAAATGTTGTAACCATAATCGCAGCGGAAAGAAGGTTCAATCCAGGCATCATTGCTGTCGCCGAGCAGCTGGGCCAGTAACTCTTTACGCACGGCCTTTTCGTCCGGTCCGGTATGGTTATAGCGATGAATCAGATGACGAGCTTTTACGCGATCGGCATGCAGTTGTTCATCAGCAGGGCGATAGAGTTCGCCCGCAATCATTTTACGTTTTTCTTCACTCTGATTGTCGTTCATAGTTATGACACCCTTTTTTATTTAGTCTGGAAGCCTTAACCGTAAACGAAAAATCATCATGATGATTGGGAACGGTCCCGCTTTGTGTGTACGATCGCGTTTTAGGTTATCAGAAACAGACCGGTAAATGGGGCGCTCAGATGGCAGTCACGGAATAAACGTTGGCCATGTCGATGGCATATGAAACAGCCAGCGATGTGGGGCGTTTCGCCTGAACATGGCAATCAGAGGGATCCGGGACGGCGTATTAAAAATAAGCAATAAAGTTTTGGGTTATTAACGAATAAATTTCCATACAGAGGGAGGAATCTTATCGTAAAGTTTATTCATGGTAAGCTCTGCAAGGCGGTGATCGGCTGCTGAATAAAATACCGCCAGTTCATTGTCAGATAATTCATATTTATTTTTTTCAATTACGCGCTCTAACGTATCAATTGTTTGGCAACGTCGTAGTCGCATCAAATAATCGGTCTTGGTTAAGGGCTTAGTTGTCATAAATTCACCTTAAGTGTTTGTAATTTTTTTTAAAAAGAGAGACTGACCGGGTTCGCCCGGCTCTCGCTGACAAAACACCGGAACAATCGGTTTCCCACCTTGCGCCATTTTTGCAAATCCTGCGCATTGATGCCGTAGTTGCTAAAAAGCATGAAGGTGATGTCCAGGTATTCGTCTATTTGCTCAATCAATTTGCTTTCGTCGTCGTACTTTATCTTGTAATTAAGCGCAAAAGCAGCAATGTGCTCAATCAGATCGTTTAGCTGTAAGTTAATGGCTGACGTAGGATCGTTGACCCACCCATGGTTACTCTCTTCCAGGTTGGTCAGGCAATCATGATACAGGTTTTCGCACAAGAATTTAAGCTGCGCTATATCATGCCGTTTTGGTGAGTATTCGTCCATAATGCAACCCCTTTTAGCGAAGAAAATTTGATAAAACGTAATGCGCTGGGGTGGACACACCTGGAAGAGGTGGGAATCGTTACAGTGATTGCTACGTATGCTTTCACTATAAATCAATCTGATTAAGATTTCCTCGCGCTATTACTAAAAATTACAATTTCGCCGTATTTTCCGGGCTTAGCCTGCGGTCTGTTAATACTTTCGTATGAAATTAGATTTCCCGGACGGGGAGAGCCTTTATCTAAGCGGCCTATAGAATTAATAGCATAAGTTTATCGCTACGTAGAGTATCACATGTTAAATCAGGAAATATCATAACTTAAGAATAGTCCTAATTAATAAGGAGGTAGGTTAATTTTATGCTGTGTAAAAGAAAATTTAAGCTCAAGCCTGCTTAATATTTTGCTGGCAGGAATAATCTATTCCAACGTTTTGAAAACGATTGTAAGAACATGCCCTGACAATGCTTTTATATCAGCTTATGAATGCTGGGGTTATTAAGCATTAAAAAAGGCCGCTTGCGCGGCCTTTTAATAACATATTTAGCAGGTTAGTGGCGGTGCTCAACCTGGTGCTGATGTTCGATGTCCTCAGCCTTACGGCTGAAGCGGCGGCGTACCACCACAAAGAACACCGGCACAAAGAAGATAGCCAGAACGGTTGCGGTAACCATCCCGCCCATTACCCCTGTACCTACGGCGTTTTGCGCGCCGCTGCCCGCACCGGAACTGATAACCAACGGCATAACCCCAAGGATAAATGCCAGGGACGTCATCAGAATCGGACGCAGACGCATGCGTACAGCTTCAAGAGTAGCTTCAATCAGGCCTTTTCCTTCTTTCTCCATCAGATCTTTGGCGAATTCAACGATAAGTATCGCGTTCTTCGCCGACAGCCCGATGGTTGTCAGCAGGCCCACCTGGAAGTACACGTCGTTGGTCATTCCACGGAAGGTCGCAGCCAGAAGCGCACCGAACACCCCGAGTGGAACAACCAGCATGACGGAGAACGGGATCGACCAGCTCTCATACAAGGCAGCCAGACACAGGAACACCACGATTAACGAGATGGCATACAGAGCAGGAGCCTGGTTACCGGAAAGGCGTTCCTGATAGGACATACCCGTCCAGTCATAGCCGATCCCGGTAGGCAGTTTGCCAGCCAGCTCTTCCATCATGGCCATTGCTTCACCGGTACTCTTACCAGGCGCTGCCTGTCCGAGAATTTCCATCGAAGGAAGGCCGTTATAACGTTCCAGACGTGGAGAACCATATTCCCAGTGCGCGGTAGAGAAGGACGAGAACGGCACCATCTGACCACCTGAACCACGGACATACCAGCCGTTGATATCCTGAGGAAGCATACGGAACGGCGCATCGGCCATCACGTAGACCTTTTTCACGCGTCCACGGTCGATGAAGTCGTTAACGTAGCTGCCGCCCCAGGCGGCGCCCAGCGTGGTGTTGATATCCGAGATGGATATTCCCAGCGCCTGCGCTTTTTCCTGGTCGATATCAACTTTAAACTGCGGCGTATCTTCCATGCCGTTCGGACGCACGCCAACTAAAAGGTCGGGGTGCTTCGCGATTTCACCAAATAGCTGGTTACGCGCCTGGGTCAGCTTTTCATGACCGAGGTTTGCCTGATCGATCAGCTGGAAGTCAAAGCCGGTTGCGGTACCCAGTTCAACAATCGCTGGCAGGTTAAAGGCGAACACCATCGCATCTTTAATCTGTGCGAAGTGGGCGCTCGCACGACCGGCAATGGCAGGGACTTTATTCTCTTCCCCTGGACGATCGTCCCAGTCTTTCAGCGACACGAACGCCAGACCGGAGTTCTGTCCGCGGCCTGAGAAACCGAAGCCGTTAACGGTAAATACGGAGTTTACGTTCGCTTTTTCGTTTTCCAGGTAGTACTTGCTGACTTCATCAAGCACCTTCTGCGTACGCTCCTGCGTCGCACCCGCCGGCAGCTGCGCCATGGTCAGGAATACCCCCTGGTCTTCATCCGGCAGGAACGAACCTGGCAGACGGACGAACAGGAAGGCCATGCCGACAACAATCAGCAGATAGAGCAGCAGATAACGACCGGTGCTGCGCAGAATATTGCCTACGCTGTCGGTGTAGTGGTGCGTGCTCTTGTCGAACATGCCGTTAAACCAGCCGAAGAAGCCTTTCTTCTCGCCGTGGTCACCTTTGGCAATCGGTTTAAGCATGGTAGCGCACAGCGCTGGCGTCAGAATCATGGCGACCAGCACGGACAGCACCATTGCCGATACGATGGTAATGGAGAACTGACGATAAATCGCACCGGTTGAGCCGCCGAAAAAGGCCATCGGGATAAATACCGCGGACAGCACCATCGCAATACCGACCAGCGCACCCTGAATCTGCCCCATCGATTTGCGCGTGGCTTCTTTTGGCGGCAACCCTTCCTCCGCCATCACGCGCTCGACGTTTTCCACCACCACGATGGCGTCATCCACCAACAGGCCTATCGCCAGCACCATCCCGAACATCGTCAGGGTGTTTATCGAGTAGCCAAAGGCGGCAAGAATGGCGAAGGTGCCCAACAAGACCACCGGCACCGCAATCGTTGGGATTAGCGTTGCACGGAAGTTTTGCAGGAACAGGTACATAACCAGGAACACCAGCACGATTGCTTCTACAAGCGTTTTCACCACTTCGTTAATAGAAATTTTAACGAACGGCGTGGTGTCGTACGGGTAAACCGCTTTCAGCCCGGCCGGGAAGTACGGCTGGAGCTTCTCGACCGTAGCGCGAACTGCCGCAGCGGTATCGAGGGCGTTAGCGCCGGTAGCCAGCTTAATACCTAACCCAGACGCAGGCTGGCCGTTAAAGCGGGCGATGACGTCGTAGTTTTCGCCGCCCAGCTCAACTTTCGCCACGTCTTTGAGCAGAACGCGTGAGCCATCCTGATTCACCTTCAGCAGAATTTTGCTGAACTCATCGGCGGATTTTAATCGGGTCTGCGCAATGATAGAGGCGTTAAGCTGCTGGCCTTTAACCGGCGGCGTACCGCCTAGCTGACCGGCCGCAACCTGGGCGTTCTGCGCTTTAATGGCGGCGATAACATCTACCGGCGTTAGCTGGAAGTTGTTAAGTTTGTTTGGATCCATCCAGATACGCATTGCGTACTGCGCGCCGAATAGCTGAACGTCGCCTACGCCGGTGGTACGGCTGACAGGATCTTTAATGGTTGCGCCAACGTAGTCCGCAATATCTTCCTGCGTCATGGAACCGTCGGTATTGATCATACCGAGCACCATCAGGAAGCTGCTTGAGGATTTTTCAACGCTTACGCCTTGCTGCTGTACTTCCTGCGGCAGAAGCGGCATGGCAAGCTGCAGTTTATTCTGCACCTGAACCTGCGCAATGTCCGCGTCGGTACCTGAGTCAAAGGTAATGGTTATCTGAACGGTGCCGGAGGAATCACTGGTCGAGGACATATACAACAGGCCATCGATACCGTTCATGTTCTGTTCGATAACCTGTGTCACGGTATCCTGTACCGTTTTCGCATCCGCACCCGGATAGGTTGCTGAGATCGTGATTGCCGGAGGCGCAATAGTTGGATATTGCGCGATGGGCAATTTCATGATCGCAAGCCCGCCCGCCAACATAATAATGATGGCGATAACCCAGGCAAAAATCGGGCGATCGATAAAAAACTTAGCCATGTCTTAACGGCTCCTGTTTAAGTTAAGGCTTCGTTTGTTCGGACTGTGCGCCTGCGGCCTGCTGCTGTTGACCCTTGTTGTCTGCCGCAATTTCCTGCGCTTTCACCTGAACACCGGGTTTTACTTTCTGTAAACCGGTTACGATAACGCGATCGCCAGCCTGCAACCCGTCGGTTACCAGCCATTTATCACCGATCGCCTGGGACGTTTTCAACTGACGTACTTCAACCTTGTCGTCTTTACCCACAACCATTGCAGAAGCATCGCCACGTGGCGTACGGGTAACGCCTTGCTGAGGAACCAGAAGCGCATCTGGATTCACGCCTTCTTCCAGTTTCGCCCGCACGAACATGCCAGGCAGCAGGGTTTTATCCGGGTTAGGGAAGATGGCTCGCAGGGTGATAGACCCGGTGGTCTGATCGACGGTTACATCGGAGAACTCCAGGGAACCTTCCTGTGAATAGGTGATATCGTCGTTGGTGACTAGCTGAACTTTGGCTTTACCGTCTTCCTGTTTCAGCTTGCCCTGGGCCAGTTCTTGCTTGAGGCGCAGGAAATCATTGCTGGACTGGGTGACATCAACATAGATAGGGTCAAGTTGCTGAACGGTGGACAGTGCGTTAGTTTGCCCGCTGGTAACCAGCGCCCCTTCAGTGACGGAAGATTTGCCAATGCGTCCGCTGATAGGAGAGGTGACTTTAGTGTAGGCCAGATTAATACGAGCCGTTTCAACGGCGGCCTTCGCCGCTACAACGGCAGCATTTGCCTGCTGTGAATCGGCAAGCGCAGTATCGTAATCCTGCTGACTGATGTATTTGGTGCCCAACAGTTTCTGATAACGTTTCAGGGTAACCTGAGCGATGCTGGCGCTGGCCTGCGCTTTGGCAAGATCGCCTTTCGCGCTGTCGTAAGCTGCCTGGTAAGTTGCAGGATCGATTTGGTAAAGCGAGACACCCGCCTTGATTTCACTTCCTTCTTCAAAGTTACGCTTCAGGATAATACCGCTTACCTGCGGGCGAACTTCTGCAATACGATAAGCACTAGTACGGCCAGGAAGTTCTGTTGTGATCTGTAAAGGCGCGCTTTTCAGTGTCACCACGCCCACTTCAGGGGCTTGCGGCGCACTCTGTTGGGCCTCTTTATCGTTACATCCTGTAAGCGCTAAGCTGCCTGAAAGCATCAGAACGGCCGCCAGAGGCGTAAACCCTCTGTTTTTGTTCATATGTAAACCTCGAGTGTCCGATTTCAAAGTTGTTCAATGGATCAAATGTCCACAAACCCATTGCTGCGTTTATATTATCGTCGTGCTATGGTACATACATTCATAAATGTATGTAAATCTGACTCCAGTAAATTCACCGACATATGGCACGAAAAACCAAACAACAAGCCCTCGAAACCCGGCAGCACATACTTGATGTGGCCATTCGCTTGTTTTCACAGCAGGGCGTTTCCGCAACAACTTTGGCAGATATCGCCAGAGCGGCCGGGGTCACCCGTGGTGCAATATATTGGCACTTTAAAAATAAGTCGGATTTGTTTAATGAAATCTGGGAGCTAACTGAATCCAGTATTGGCGATTTAGAGATTGAGTATCAGGCAAAATTTCCTGACGATCCACTCTCCGTTGTCAGAGAGTTGCTTATTTACATACTGCAGGCAACCGTCACCGAAGAAAGGCGTCGATTAATGACGGAGATCATTTTTCACAAATGTGAATTTGTTGGTGAAATGGCTGTTTTACAACAGGCCAGACGCACTCTTTATATAGAAGGCAATGAACGCATTGAACTGAGCCTCCAGCGCTGTATTGACGCCGGTTCCCTGCCCGGTAATTTACGCCTCTCCCACGCGGTTATTGCGCTACGCAGCTACGTTACCGGCCTGATTGAAAACTGGCTCGTCGCGCCAGAGAGCTTTGATTTATACGCGCAGGCGAAAGACCATGTCGCGATATTATTAGAGATGTTCCAGTTCTGTCCGACTCTGCGCAGCCCGGACGGCGTTTCCATATAAATAAGCCGCAATGCGCTAGCGGGAAGAAGGAGCTTCCTGCTGCTTACGCAGAAAATCCTGGCGGACAATTTCCAGCGCGCTTAGCACCGTTGACGGTGGGATCTCGTGCTGTTCAAGCAGCATAATTAAATCGACGGCCAGTTTGACCTCGTCCGGGGCGTTATCCAGCGACATTTAAGATATCCGTAGTTTGCAAAACACAAAAAGAAACAGCAGTGAACCGGCCAGCGCAGCTAACAAGGCTTTGGGTTCAAGCGTCGTTAACGTACCTATATTCAATACCGCACAGGCATAGCCGCCAATTAACGCGCCCGTTACGGCTAAGACCAACGCAACGGCGAAGCCCCCACCGGCAGCAGGACGCAGAAGGTTCATCGCGATCCCTGCGAGTATGCCAATAATCACCCAGGTCAGTAACCCCATCGTTTCCCCTGCATGGTAAGTGATAATGTCAGTATAGCTAACCCAGCCCACGCTCCCTGCGTTCGATGGCTCGTTCTATGCGAGCGATAGCCTGGCGGCAGCGTTGCAGGCGGCCTTCCTGGGCGGCGATTTCTCGCTGGAGCTGCTGTTGGGCGCTCAGCGTCGTTTGGATGCCCAGCTTGCTTTCACGATCGCTTATCATCGACAGCAGACGGCGCTCGTAGCCCTGATGGGTAGAGAGTTTTTGATAAAGATTTTCCGGCGCTGGTTGTTGTGGTTCGCTGGCGCGCATTTTCCAGGTAGCCAGCTCGCGCGTGAGCGCGGCAATTTGCGCGACTAATTTTTCGGCTACAAAGGCAACCTGCTCCGTTTTGCCGGTTTTCACGCTAAGCTCAAGCTGAGCGAGATTAGCCTGGGCCTCGGCGAGATAATCTTTTAGCTGGGTACTGTGCGTCGTAAAAAGCTTTTTATCGAAGCGAGCCTGCGACGCACGCTGTAAAGATAACGGCTCAATCGCTGCTGCCAGTTCCGCGACGCGTGCAGCAAGAGCTTGTAAGAGCGAAGCGGTTTTCACAAAATGACTCTCCAGTAGCAGCGCGGTCCTCGCGCCAGTTTATTCCGGGAATGGGTATGCAACGGACTATTTTAATCATCATCGGCTGGCTGGCGGTAGCCCTTGCGACGTTCGGCGTCGTGCTTCCGCTGCTTCCTACCACGCCGTTCCTGCTGCTCGCCGCCTGGTGTTTTGCGCGTTCCAGCCCCCGCTTCCATCACTGGCTGCTTTATCGCTCCTGGTTCGGCGGCTATTTGCGTCACTGGCAAAAGCATCGCGCGCTGCCGCCGGGAACCAAGCCGAAGGCCTTAATTTTTATCGTGATAACTTTTGCCGTGTCGCTTTATCTGGTTAACGTTTTATGGGTGCGGCTATTCTTGTTGGTGATGATGTGCGCATTGCTTATCTTTATGTGGCGCATGCCGGTTGTTGACGAAAAGCAACAAAAACCCTGAACGGCGCTGGTGATGGTTGCAAATGTCGGCGTCAGCCAGTAAATTCGACCGTTTTCGAGCACGGGTGCGGCTGGTTAATTGATAAACAGCGGTTCAACATGAACCTGCAACGCGCTCTGTGAGTATCATGTTTTTAGCAGGCAGAACCCCATGACCGCGACTGCGCAGCAGCTTGAGTACCTGAAAAATAGCATCAAAAGCATCCCTGATTATCCAAAACCTGGGATCCTGTTTCGTGACGTTACCAGCTTGCTGGAAGATCCGAAAGCTTATGCGACCAGCATCGAATTACTGGTAGCGCGCTTTAAAGACGCCGGCATCACCAAAGTGGTGGGTACCGAAGCACGTGGTTTCCTGTTTGGCGCGCCTGTTGCCCTGGCGCTGGGCGTAGGCTTCGTGCCGGTTCGTAAACCGCGCAAACTGCCACGCGAAACCATCGCCGAAAGCTATGAGCTGGAATACGGCACCGATCGGCTGGAGATCCACGTTGATGCGATCCAGGCGGGTGATAAAGTGCTGGTAGTAGACGATCTGCTGGCGACTGGCGGCACCATTGAAGCCACCGTTAAGCTCATCCGCCGTCTGGGCGGGGAAGTGACCGACGCTGCATTTATCATCAACCTGTTTGATATCGGGGGCGAACAGCGCCTTGAGAAAATGGGCGTGAAAAGCTACTGCCTGGTGCCGTTCCCGGGCCACTAAGCACCAGCCGTCTTCCATGAGAAGCCTCGCCCATCGGGTGAGGCTCCAGACTGACGACAACCCCATGGCTTGCGAAGCCCTGAAATAGGCCGCCTAAAAATTAACAGGTAAATCAACTCGTTGATTTTCGGCTGATTACCACAAGAAAGAAAAAACCACGCTTTTTCCTTTCTTGTCAGCAATCGCAAGCCTCGCCCATCGGGTGAGGCTTATGTTAGCATTACCCTTCAAATTCACCTTTCCCGCGATCAAGAAGCCAATCTGAGAATGAGCTACCAGGTCTTAGCCCGCAAATGGCGCCCGCAAACCTTTGCTGATGTTGTCGGCCAGCAACACGTGCTGACCGCGCTGGCTAACGGTTTGTCGCTGGGCCGAATCCACCACGCTTATCTCTTTTCCGGGACACGCGGCGTGGGGAAAACCTCCATCGCCCGGCTGTTGGCGAAAGGACTGAATTGTGAAACCGGTATCACCGCCACCCCTTGCGGCGTGTGCGATAACTGCCGCGAAATCGAACAAGGACGCTTTGTCGATCTGATTGAAATCGACGCCGCCTCGCGCACCAAAGTAGAAGATACCCGCGATTTGCTGGATAACGTCCAGTACGCGCCAGCGCGTGGCCGCTTTAAAGTTTATCTCATTGATGAAGTGCACATGCTTTCCCGCCACAGCTTTAACGCGCTGTTGAAAACGCTGGAAGAGCCGCCTCCACACGTCAAATTCCTGCTGGCAACCACCGATCCGCAAAAGCTGCCGGTTACCATACTTTCCCGTTGCCTGCAGTTCCATCTGAAAGCGCTGGATGTCGAACAGATCCGTCATCAGCTGGAGCATATCCTCGGCGAGGAAAAAATAACCAGCGAGCCGCGTGCTCTGCAACTGCTGGCTCGCGCCGCAGATGGCAGCCTGCGCGACGCGTTAAGCCTCACCGATCAGGCTATCGCCAGCGGTGACGGGCAGGTGACCACCGCTGCGGTGAGCACCATGCTGGGCACGCTGGATGACGATCAGGCGTTATCGCTTCTTGAAGCGATGGTGGGCGCCGACGGGCAACGCGTAATGGCGCTGCTCAACGATGCTGCCGCACGTGGCGTGGAGTGGGAAGCGCTGCTGGTGGAAATGCTTGGCCTGCTGCATCGCGTGGCGATGGTGCAGCTATCGCCGTCTGCATTGGGTAGCGACATGGCGGCGATTGAACAACGTATGCGTGAACTTGCCCGCACCGTGCCGCCCGCAGAGGTACAGCTTTATTACCAAACGTTGTTGATCGGCCGCAAGGAGCTGCCGTGGGCGCCGGATCGCCGCATGGGCATTGAAATGACGCTGCTGCGCGCTTTGGCGTTCCATCCGCGTAAAGCGATGCCGGAGCCGGAACAGCCACGTCAGGCTGCAAGCATTCCGGTCGTGAATCCGGGATCGCCTCCACCGGTTCAACAGGCCTCGCCGCCGCCGCGGCAAAGCGAAGCCCCGTTGCCGGACACCACAAGCC
Organism: Cedecea colo; assembly: GCF_011808225.1. Lineage (GTDB taxonomy): Bacteria > Pseudomonadota > Gammaproteobacteria > Enterobacterales > Enterobacteriaceae > Dryocola > Dryocola colo. The sequence goes on from NZ_SOYS01000005.1 coordinate 230,159, forward strand.
AGGTGCTGCAGGCGCGTACACAGCTAATGCGCCAGCAGGGAGCCAACAAGGCAAAAAAGAGTGAGCCGGCAGCGCCAGATTTAGCGCGGCCGGCAAAAACCACCGCGCTGGAGCGTCTGGCATCGGTTACCGAGCGGATACAGTCTCGTCCGGCCGCAGGCGCACAGGAAAAACCTGAGCAAAAGCCGGAAGCCTATCGCTGGAAGTCGCAAATCATCACCGAAGCGGTGAGTGAGCCTGTCGCCACGCCGAAGGCGCTTAAGCGCGCTCTGGAGCATGAGAAAACCCCGGAGCTTGCACAGAAACTTGCGCAGGAAGCGATTGAGCGTGATGCATGGACGGCAGAAATTAATCAGCTGGTGCTGCCAAAGCTGGTACAACAGCTGGCGCTGAATGCCTGGAAAGAGCAGGACGGTAATCGCATCTGTCTGCATTTGCGTTCCAGTCAGCGCCATCTGAACGCTTCCTCAGCGCAAAAAGCGCTGATGGAAGCAATAAGTAACTTCAGCGGTGAGGCCGTTGAACTGACTATCATTGAAGATGATAACCAGGCGCAACGTACGCCGCTGGAGTGGCGTCAGGCTATCTATGAAGAGAAGCTGGCGCAGGCAAAGGAGTCAATGAGCGCTGACAATAACATCCAGACGCTGCGTCGTTTTTTTGATGCGGATTTGGATGAAGACAGCATTCGCCCTGTTTGACAGAACGACGTATTCAGCTTCAGACTGATGGCAATCTTTATGCGGTTGCGACACGCCATTCTGTTATTAAAAAACAACCAGGAAAATCAATGTATTGATTTTCAGCTGCTAACGACAAAGACGGAAAAACACGCTTTTCCCTTTTTTGTCAGCAATCTACAGGCCGGTCAACCCGGCCCGTTGTAAACCCCGATAGCCGCTAATCGTATTCTATGGTTAGGCGGCCCGAGCGAAAGAGAGAAGATTATGTTTGGAAAAGGCGGTCTGGGTAATCTGATGAAGCAAGCCCAGCAGATGCAGGAAAAAATGGCCCAGGTTCAGGAAGAAATCGCCCAGCTGGAAGTGACTGGCGAATCTGGCGCGGGCCTGGTAAAAGTCACCATTAACGGTGCGCACAACTGCCGCCGTGTGGAAATTGACCCGAGCCTGATGGAAGACGACAAAGAGATGGTTGAAGACCTGGTTGCCGCGGCGTTCAACGATGCTGCTCGCCGCATCGGCGAAGCGCAGAAAGAGAAAATGGCCGGCGTATCTAACGGGATGCAACTGCCACCGGGCTTTAAAATGCCATTCTGATAGTTCCCTTTCCTGAGGAGAGGGTTGGGTGAGGGCGTCCCGTTGTCGAGGCGACGCCTCACTTTCGTCAACGCCGCAGCTACTCCTCTTCAGACTCCCCATAACGCTTCATCAAAAAATCAATCTTGCGCATTACCAGATTGCTGTCTTCCAGCGGAAGCGGGCGCACGCGAATCGCGGTATCAACGTTTTCATTAAGCACGTCAACCTGACGGTTGGTTACTTCAGGCTGTACCTTTACCAGCGTATGGATGGCTTTCCCGGCTATCAGCGCCGTGGCGGAAGGCTTTAAAGTTTTCTCGGTCATTGACGCTTCGGGAACCTACTCCAAAATGGCGCAGGAAATTACCCTGGCGCGCGTCGTGCAGGCGGGCGTAGTACCGAGGGATGCCGCAGCCATCGTGGCGGAAATTCAGCATATCTGGAATCGTGATGACGCGATGGAATGGGCGAGTCTCTGGGGCGGCGTCTTTACCGAATATGGCTTGCTGATGGAAAGCCATCAGCAAGCGCAGAATAGGGTATCGAATCAGGCGCTGCTGGACGCTCAGCGAAGCTAAAAAATTCCCCTTGTGCGAGTCATCGCGCAGGGAGACTATCTTTTTCTATGCCCGCCCGCAGGGCTAATGTTAGGCTATGGCCCACTATTTTTTCAGAAATCTGAGCGATGCAAACCAGCCCTCTACTTACAGCCCTTATGGAATCCCTGCGTTGCCTGCCCGGCGTTGGCCCTAAGTCTGCACAGCGCATGGCGTTTGCACTCCTGCAACGCGATCGCAGCGGCGGAATGCGCCTTGCTCAGGCGCTGACTCGCGCCATGTCGGAAATCGGCCACTGTGCGGATTGCCGCACCTTTACCGAACAGGAAGTATGCGCTATCTGTTCCAACCCGCGCCGCCAGGAAAATGGGCAGATTTGCGTGGTGGAAACCCCGGCGGATATCCACGCCATCGAAGCCACCGGCCAGTTCTCCGGCCGTTATTTTGTGCTGATGGGCCATCTTTCTCCGCTCGACGGCATCGGCCCTGACGATATCGGACTTGGTCGTCTGGAAGCGCGTTTATCCAGCGAGTCCATTAAAGAGATCATTCTGGCTACCAACCCGACGGTAGAAGGCGAAGCGACGGCCAACTATATTGCCGAATTGTGCGGGCAGTATGGCGTAGATGCCAGCCGTATCGCGCACGGCGTGCCCGTGGGCGGCGAACTGGAAATGGTTGACGGCACCACGCTTTCGCACTCGCTGGCCGGGCGCCACAAGATTAACTTCTAATCGAACAAGGGGAGATTCTTCGTCTCCCCGCTTGAAAAATTCTTTCGCTATCCCCATTACTTCCTCAACGTTTTTATCACCCCTGTATTTTGATTTTGTTGAGGTATCAATGACCATGAAAGGACAAGAGACCCGTGGCTTCCAGTCTGAAGTGAAACAGCTTCTGCACCTGATGATCCATTCTCTCTATTCAAATAAAGAAATCTTCCTGCGTGAACTGATCTCCAACGCCTCCGATGCGGCAGACAAGCTGCGTTTCCGCGCGCTGTCCCACGCCGATCTATACGAGGGTGACGGCGAACTGCGCGTGCGCGTCTCTTTTGATAAAGAAAAACGTACGCTGACTATCGCCGATAACGGCATCGGTATGACGCGTGACGAAGCCATCGATCATCTGGGGACCATTGCCAAGTCCGGCACCAAAGCCTTCCTGGAATCCATGGGCTCCGACCAGGCGAAAGACAGCCAGCTTATCGGCCAGTTCGGCGTGGGCTTCTATTCCGCGTTTATCGTGGCGGACAAGGTCACCGTGCGCACTCGTGCCGCCGGGGCATCTGCTGACGAAGGCGTGTTCTGGGAATCCGAAGGGGCGGGTGAATATACCGTAGCGGACATCACTAAAGCGGATCGCGGGACCGAAATCACGCTGCATCTGCGTGAAGGCGAAGACGAATTCCTCGACGACTGGCGCGTGCGTTCCATCATCGGTAAATATTCCGATCACATCGCGCTGCCGGTTGAAATCGAAACCCGCGAAGAGAAAGATGGCGAAACTATCCTCGGCTGGGAAAAAATCAACAAAGCCCAGGCGCTGTGGACCCGCAGCAAATCTGAAGTGAAGGACGAAGAGTACAACGAGTTCTACAAGCACATCGCCCACGACTTTACCGACCCGCTGGCCTGGAGCCACAACCGCGTGGAAGGGAAGCAGGAATACACCAGCCTGCTGTATATCCCGTCCCAGGCGCCGTGGGATATGTGGAACCGCGATCATAAACACGGCCTGAAGCTTTACGTACAGCGCGTGTTTATTATGGACGACGCCGAACAGTTCATGCCGAACTACCTGCGCTTCGTGCGCGGCCTGATAGATTCCAACGATCTGCCGCTGAACGTTTCCCGTGAAATCCTGCAGGACAGCCGCGTAACGCAGAACCTGCGCAGCGCGCTGACCAAACGCGTTCTGCAAATGCTGGATAAACTGGCGAAAGACGATAGCGAAAAGTACCAGACCTTCTGGAAAAACTTTGGCCTGGTGCTGAAGGAAGGGCCGGCGGAAGATAACGCTAACCAGGAAGCGATCGCTAAGCTGCTACGCTTTGCGACGACTCATACTGATTCCTCTGCACAAACCGTGTCGCTGGAAGAGTATGTGTCACGCATGAAAGAAGGCCAGGAGAAGATTTACTACATCACCGCAGACAGCTACGCGGCGGCGAAGAGCAGCCCGCATCTGGAACTGCTGCGTAAGAAAGGCATCGAAGTGCTGCTGCTTTCCGACCGCATCGATGAGTGGATGATGAGCTACCTGACCGAGTTCGGAGGTTTTGCGTTCCAGTCCGTGAGCAAAACCGACGAATCCCTGGAAAAATTGGCGGACGAAGAAACCGCCGAAGCGAAAGAAGCTGAAAAAGCCCTTGAGCCGTTTGTGGATCGCGTGAAAACGTGGCTTGGCGATCGCGTGAAAGAGGTCCGCCTGACGCATCGTCTGACCGATACGCCAGCCATCGTTACCACCGACAGCAACGACATGAGCACCCAGATGGCAAAACTGTTTGCCGCTGCGGGCCAGGCCGTGCCGGAAGTGAAGTACATTTTTGAGCTGAATCCGGATCACGGGCTGGTGAAACGCGCCGCGGACATCCAGGATGAAGCGCAGTTTGGCGAATGGGTAGAGCTGCTGCTCGATCAGGCGTTGCTGGCAGAACGCGGCACGCTTGAAGATCCGAACCAGTTTATCCGTCGTATGAACCAGCTTCTGGTCTCCTGATAATTCTCTCTCCCTAACCCTCTCTCTTCCTGGGAGAGGGGACATTCGGCACACTTTTTTCTTCCTCTCCCCATTGGGGAGAGGAGCATTTATCTCATTAAGCGCGCTACTCCCGCCTGGCTTCCTTGAGGTGAATACGCCTTTAATGATAAGGTCATTGCCTCAGATCCAAGTACACAAAATCCAAACGTATGGGGAATTACGCAATGCGTATCATTCTGCTCGGCGCTCCGGGCGCAGGTAAAGGGACTCAGGCACAGTTCATCATGGAGAAATACGGTATTCCGCAAATCTCTACCGGTGACATGTTACGCGCCGCGGTTAAATCTGGTTCAGAACTGGGTAAACAAGCCAAAGACATCATGGACGCTGGAAAGCTGGTGACCGATGAGCTGGTTATTGCGCTGGTGAAAGAGCGTATTGCTCAGGAAGATTGCCGTAAAGGTTTCCTGCTTGATGGCTTCCCGCGCACCATTCCACAGGCCGACGCCATGAAAGAAGCTGGCATCAGCGTGGACGTGGTTCTGGAGTTCGCTGTACCAGACGAACTGATCGTCGAACGTATCGTGGGTCGTCGTGTACACGCGCCGTCTGGTCGCGTTTATCACGTCACCTTCAATCCGCCAAAAGTCGAAGGTAAAGACGACGTAACCGGTGAAGAGCTGACCACCCGTAAAGACGATCGGGAAGAAACCGTACGTAAACGCCTGGTGGAATACCATCAGATGACGGCTCCGCTGATCGCTTACTACAGCAAAGAAGCCGAAGCGGGCAACACCAGATATGTGAAAATCGACGGCACCCGTAAAGTGGCCGAAGTCAGCGCAGAGCTGGCGAAAATCCTCGGTTGATATAAAGCCGATGTAAAATACCGGGGCGTGCCCCGGTATTTGATTGCTGACAAAGAAAGAAAAAGCGTGGTTTTTCCTTCTTTGTGGTTATCAGCCGAAAATCAATGAATTGATTTTCCTTATTTTTTATTCGGTGGTATAGGTTCAACCTGTGTTGGTTGAGCGTTTGTCATCGGTCTGATACCGGGGCGTGCCCCGGTATTTTTTTATCTGCAACTTTCCCTCTTACTGTTATCGGTTTTTCCAGAGTGCTTTTACGTTACACTTATCGGCAATTTGTTGATAAGGAGGGGTAATGGGTCAGGAAAAAATAGGCGTTTTGCTGGCAAATCTTGGTACGCCTGACGCACCGACTCCGGCGGCGGTTAAACGCTACCTGCGCCAGTTTTTGAGCGATAAACGTGTCGTCGATACCGCTCGTCTGCTCTGGTGGCCGCTGCTGCGCGGCGTGATTCTGCCGCTGCGTTCTCCACGGGTGGCAAAGCTTTATCAATCCGTCTGGATGGAAGAAGGCTCTCCGCTGATGGTGTTCAGTCGCCGTCAGCAGCAGGCCCTGGCAGCACAGCTGCCGGACATGCCCGTCGTGCTGGGAATGAGCTACGGCAATCCTTCGTTAAAAAGCGCGGTTGATGAACTTCTGTCGCATAACGTCACGCATATTGTGGTGCTGCCGCTTTATCCGCAATTTTCCTGCTCGACGGTGGCCGCCGTCTGGGACGAGCTGGGACGCATTTTTGCCGATTACCGCACCATGCCTTCCATCTCGTTGATACGCGATTACGCTGAAGATACTTCTTATATCAACGCGCTGGCAGCCTCGGTGAAGCGTTCTTTTGCGCAGCACGGCGAGCCGGATTTACTTCTGCTCTCATACCACGGTATTCCACAGCGTTACGCTAACGAAGGTGACGATTATCCGCAGCGCTGCCGCGATACCACGCGCGAACTGCTCTCCGCGCTGGAACTGCCGCCGGAAAAAGTGATGATGACGTTCCAGTCGCGCTTTGGACGTGAGCCCTGGCTGATGCCCTATACGGATGAGACGTTGAAAATGGTGGCAGAAAAGGGTGTGAAACATATTCAGGTCATGTGTCCCGGCTTCTCGGCGGACTGTCTGGAAACGCTTGAAGAAATGGCGGTACAAAACCGTGAAGTCTTTATCGAAGCGGGCGGCACAAAGTATGAATATATCCCCGCGCTCAATGACGATCCTGCCCACATCGCCATGATGGTGAATCTCATCGACCGCTATCGCTAATCGTGCCACGGGCCGTGAATGTGCTACTATTCGCGGCCTGTTTAGCCACCCCCAAAAACATCATGAAATTTCCCGGTAAACGCAAATCCAAACATTATTTTCCCGTAAGCGCCCGCGATCCTTTGCTGCAGCAGGTTCAACCTGAAAACGAAACCGGCACTTCCTGGATTGTTGGTATCGATCAGACGCTGGTAGATATCGAAGCCAAAGTTGACGACGAATTCGTTCAGCGTTACGGGTTAAGCTTCGGGCATTCTCTGGTCATCGACGATGACGTTGCGGAAGCGTTGTACCGGGAGCTGGTGCAAAAAAATCTCATTACCCACCAGTTTGCTGGCGGCACCATCGGCAATACCATGCATAACTACTCCGTGCTGGCGGACGACCGTTCGGTTCTGCTTGGCGTGATGTGCAGCAATATCGAAATCGGCAGCTATGCCTACCGCTATTTATGCAACACCTCCAGCCGTACCGATCTCAACTATCTGCAGGGCGTAGACGGGGCGATTGGCCGCTGCTTTACGCTAATTGGTGAGCAGGGCGAACGCACCTTTGCAATCAGCCCGGGCCATATGAACCAGCTACGCGCCGACAGCATTCCTGAGGAAGTCATTGCCGGGGCTTCCGCGCTGGTGCTGACCTCCTACCTCGTCCGTTGTAAACCCGGCGAGCCAATGCCGGATGCCACCATGCGGGCGATTGATTATGCCAAAAAGCATAACGTCCCGGTCGTGCTGACGCTGGGCACAAAATACGTGATTGCCGAAAACCCGGAGTGGTGGCAGGCGTTCCTGAAAGAGCACGTCTCGATTCTGGCGATGAACGAAGAAGAAGGCGAGGCGCTGACCGGCGAAAGCGATCCGCTACTTGCCGCTGACAGGGCGCTGGACTGGGTCGATTTAGTGCTTTGCACCGCCGGGCCGGTTGGGCTTTATATGGCGGCCTTTACGGAGGAGTCGGCTAAACGCACCACCCAGCATCCGCTGTTACCGGGTACGATAGCCGAATTTAACCAATACGAATTTAGCCGAGCGATGCGTTATAAAGATTGTCGCCAGCCGCTGCGCATTTTCTCCCATATCGCGCCGTACATGGGCGGCCCGGAAAAAATCATGAATACCAATGGCGCAGGCGACGGTGCGCTGGCCGCGCTGCTGCATGATATTACGGCGAATAACTATCACCGCTCCAACGTGCCGAACTCCAGCAAGCACCAGTTCACCTGGCTGACCTATTCGTCTCTGGCGCAGGTGTGTAAATACGCGAACCGCGTGAGCTATCAGGTACTGAACCAGCACTCCCCGCGCCTGACGCGCGGTTTGCCGGAGCGTGAAGATAGTCTGGAAGAGTCTTACTGGGATCGTTAGTTGACCCAACTCCGTCTTTCAAGAAAGGCTGGTAAGTTAAACTTATCAGCCTTTTTTACGCGCCAGGACCGGTAAAATTGATTTTACACGCTAGTGCCGTTAAACTCCATTTTACACGCTAGTCCCGGTAAAAACCTGCGAGGCGAAAAATGAAGATCACTTCCCCACAACAGCTAGCTATTTTCCTGAAGGATACTCGAAAAGGAAGAAAACAAACGCAGGAAGCGCTCGCGGAGAAAGTGGGACTGCGGCAGGATACCATCTCAAAATTTGAAAATAGCCCCGATAAAACACAAGTGGATACTTTATTTAAAATATTGTCATCCATGAATATGGATCTTCATGTTGAACCGAGATCTGAGCAAGGCCGCTCTGAAAAATGGAAAGAGGAGTGGTAGATGAAAAGCTTGGCCGTGTTTATGAACGGCTACCTGGTGGGACAATTGATACAGGAAAAAAGCGGGGCGAATATCTTCCGCTACGATCCCCGTTGGCTTAATACATCAGGCGCTCGTCCTGTATCACTTTCTATGCCACTTCGTACCGCGGAATACGCAGGGGAAGTTGTTTTCAACTTCTTCGACAATCTTCTGCCGGATAACCGTGAAATTCGCGAGCGAATAGCCAGCCGCTACCAGGCCGACTCACTGCAACCCTTCGACTTACTGTATGAAATTGGCCGTGATTGTGTCGGGGCATTAATATTGCAGCCTCCGGAAGAAGTCATGCAGAATGTTGAACAAATAAATAGTGAGGTGATTGATGCGCAGGAGTTGGACGAAATGCTGACCGGCTATTTAAGCCCTTCCCGCTTCCAGCAAAAAAATATGCGGGATTTCCGTATTTCAATTGCCGGGGCGCAAGAAAAAACCGCGCTGCTTCGCTACCGGGAACGTTGGCAATTACCTAAAGGTATAACGCCTACAACCCATATATTTAAATTGCCCGTAGGAGAAATCCAGGGGCATAGCTTTACGCTCGATCTAAGAGATAGTGTAGAAAACGAATGGCTCAGCATGCTACTGACGGGACTCTATGGCCTGGATGTACCGCAGTGCGAGATCGTCACTACGGCTAATACCAAAGCATTAGCGGTAGAGCGTTTCGATCGCCGTTTTATCAATAATAAAAGCTGGATTGCACGTCTTCCCCAGGAAGATATCTGTCAGGCCTTAGGTATTCCATCAACTAAAAAATATGAAAGCGATGGCGGCCCGGGGATTGCGGAAATCATGAAATTTTTACTGGGATCGGATAATGCTGATCGGGATCGTGAAACCTTTATGCGCAGCCATATTCTTTTCTGGCTGCTGGCGGCAAGCGATGGGCACGCAAAAAATTATTCTGTCACAATAATGGCTGGTGGTGGCTATAAACTGACGCCGTTATACGACATTATGTCTTGCTATCCCCTTATTGGCGGACGTGGCCTCGCAAAGCAGAATATTAAAATGGCTATGGCGTTAGCTTCGACGGGAAAAGGGAAAAAGTACGAATGGCATTCGATTTATCCGCGCAACTTCCTGGCAACGGCTAAAAAATGTGGATTTAGCGAATCTCGCATGGCGGATTTGATTCATGAGTTTTATGAAAAAACGCCCGAGGTACTGAGACAGGCAAGAGCATTAGTGCCAGCGACTTTTCCCGAACATATTAGCGAGGCAATCTTTAAAGGCGTAGAAAATGCTGCGCGCCGACTTGTTATGTGAAATCTGGTGGGTTAAAAAGTAACCCACCAGAAAGATAAATTACCCCGTCACCGTATCCTGAGTTAAAGGTTTTTCTAACAGCCCCATCATCGTATTGGCAATTTCTCTTTCACCCATTACGACCTGACTGGCGCCGCGTTCAGTGATGTATTCCACCTCATCGTCATAATGCGCGCGGGCAATAATTTCGATGTTCGGGCACTTTGCTCGCGCTGCCGCCACGACTTCCCCGGCTTCGTAGCCGTTAGGAATGGTGAGCAGCAGCCAGCGGGCGCAGTCCAGATGCGCCAGATTCATGATTTCCTCGTTGGCAGCATTTCCCAGCACGGCACGCACGCCTCGCTCGCGCAGCTCATCCACCCGGCTACGTGAGGTTTCCACTACCACCAGCGGAATGCCCTGCGCCATAAGCTTTTCGCCCAGCAGGCTGCCAACTCGTCCAAAACCTACTAGCAGCGCGTGGTTGCAGATATCGACAGGGATCTGTTTTTCTTCCTCAATGGCTTCTTCCAGCGTCTGCTCTTCAAGCGTTTCGGTTTTAACAAGATAGCGCTCAAGCACCGCGAACAGGATAGGGTTGAGCATGATCGACAGAATCGCCCCTGCGAGAACCAGATTTTGGCCGTTTTGCGGCAGCAGATTGAGCATCATGCCGAGACTTGCGAGAATAAAGGCGAACTCACCTATTTGCGCGAGGCTGGTGGCGATGGTCAGCGCCGTGCGCTGTGAGTGACCAAACAGGCGAACCAGCCCGAACGCGGCGACGGATTTACCGAAAACGATGATCGCCAGCGTGCCCAGTACGGCCAGCGGTTCCTGAATCAGGATCATCGGATCGAAAAGCATGCCGACGGAAACGAAGAACAGCACGGCGAACGCATCGCGCAGCGGAAGGGTATCGTGTGCGGCCCGATGGCTCAGCTCTGATTCGTTCAGCACCATCCCGGCGAAGAAGGCGCCGAGCGCAAAGGACACGTCAAAGAGTTCGACCGCACCAAAGGCGATGCCCAGCGCCAGCGCCAGCACAGAGAGCGTGAACAGTTCGCGCGAGCCGGTAGCCGCACTGCGCGCCAGAATCCACGGCACCAGACGGCGACCCACAACCAGCATAATGGCAATAAAGGCGGCGACTTTACCGATGGTGAAAGCCATATCGAGCGACAGCGAAGCCAGGCCCACGTTGCCTTTTTCCAGCATGCCCGCAACCGCTGGCAGCAGGACCAGCGTTAACACCATCATCAGATCTTCAACTATCAGCCAGCCAATGGCGATTTGCCCTCGCTGACTGTCGATAAGCTGCCGTTCTTCAAGCGCGCGCAGTAACACTACGGTGCTTGCGGTGGAAAGGCACAGACCAAAGACGATCCCGGTCATTACTGGCCAGCCCATCATTGTGGAAAGCGCCATACCCAATAGCGTCGCTACTGCTATCTGTGCGATCGCGCCGGGGATGGCGATGGTCTTTACCGCCATAAGATCCTTCAGGGAGAAGTGAAGACCCACGCCGAACATCAAAAGGATAACGCCTAATTCCGCCAGTTCCGGTGCCAGTTTGGTATCAGCGACAAAGCCTGGCGTAAATGGACCCGCGAGCACGCCTGCTAATAAATATCCAACCAGCGGTGATATCCGCAGCTTGTTGGCAAGCATTCCGAATAAAAAAGCGAGCACAAGACCACCAACAATGGTGGTGATAAGCGGTGTGGCATGATGCATTCCGTCTCCTTTCGTAAGCAGTGGGGTCCAGTTTTGGGCATTAGTCCAAAAATCACCTTATTAGTTTATGACAATTTTTTTATCGGCGTTGGTGAATGATTATTAAATTTTTAGTAAAAGGCGCATTTCGACAAAAAGAAGGCACTAAGCGTTGTTTCAGACAGTTATGGCGAGGAGGAGGCGAGGAAGCATGGGGTAAAAAAGCGGCCAAAGAAAGTCTTTGGCCGGTTAAAGCTACGATTTATGCCGATTATCGGGCAGGAATATGGTCAAAATACCCAACAACGGCAGGAAGGCGCAGATATTGTAAACCAGCTCGATACTTGTACGATCGGCCACCAGGCCAAGCACCGCAGCTCCGAGCCCGCCCATACCAAAGGCAAAGCCGAAAAATAGCCCGGAAACCATGCCGATACGTCCCGGCATCAGCTCCTGGGCATACACCAGAATTGCAGAAAAAGCAGAGGCGAGAATAAAGCCGATAATAACGGTTAATATGCCCGTCCAGTACAAAGAGGCGTAGGGTAAAGCCAGCGTAAAAGGCGCAACGCCGAGAATCGATCCCCAGATGACATATTTTCGGCCTATTTTGTCGCCCAGCGGCCCGCCAATCACCGTACCGGCGGCGACGGCAAACAAGAAGGCAAACAGGTGGAACTGGGCGTTTTGCACCGACAGCCCAAATTTATGCATTAAATAGAAGGTGTAATAGCTGCTAATGCTCGCCATATAAAAATACTTCGAGAAAATCAGCAGCAGCAGAATGCAAACCGCCAGAATGACTTTGTCGCGCGGCAGCGGATTAATCACCGGCGCTTTAGGCTTACCCTTTGCAATCAGATGCTGGGCGGCGTACCAGCGGCTAATTTGCAGCAGCACGATAATCGCCAGCAGCGCGGCCAGCACGAACCAGGCAACGTTGCCTTTGCCGTAAGGAGCAATGATCAGCGCCGCCAGCAAGGGCCCGAGTGAGCTGCCGAAGTTACCGCCCACCTGGAACAGGGACTGCGCCAGACCATGACGGCCACCGGAAGCCATACGCGCCACGCGCGATGATTCAGGGTGGAAGATGGATGAGCCCGTGCCGACCAGCGCCGCCGCCAGTAAGACCATCGGAAAGCTACCCGCCAGCGCGAGCAGTATCAGCCCGCAAAGCGTAAAGCACATACCAATCGGTAACGACCACGGCATCGGATATTTATCGGTGTAATAGCCCACCACCGGCTGCAATAGCGAAGAGGCCAGCTGGAAGGTAAGGGTTATCATACCTATCTGGACAAAGCTTAAAGAAAATTCAGCCTGAAGCAGCGGGTAGAGCGCCAGAATCAGCGACTGAATCATATCGTTAAGCAAATGCGAGAGGCTAATAGCCCCTAAAATGCCAAAAGAGGTGCGCGCCTTTTTTGCTTCCGGCGGCGTGAGGGTTTGTTCGGAGGTTGCCATAAACACCTGTTGAAAAGCTGATTATTATTTTTGAAACGGATAACGGTTACGGATTGCAGGCGTATCCGTGGATTATTGTTACCCTGATAACATACCCGCAGGCAAGTTTTGAGGAAAGTCGCAATTCATAAAACTTATTTGCCTCGCCTGCTAACATTCTGATAATGGTTCAGGTTTAAGAAAATGGAGATTTTCAATGCGGTTGGCAATTAAAGGGTTAGCGTCGGCACTGTTAGTGGCGTTGAGTTTGACGAGCGTATCTGCGCTGGCGTGGGAAAAAGACAAAACCTACAACATTACTATTCTGCACACCAACGACCATCACGGCCATTTCTGGCGTAATGAATATGGCGAATATGGCCTGGCCGCGCAGAAAACGCTGGTGGACAGCGTGCGTAAAGAAGTGAAGCAGAAAGGCGGTAGCGTACTATTGCTCTCGGGCGGTGATATCAATACCGGCGTGCCGGAATCCGACCTGCAGGATGCAGAGCCCGATTTCCGCGGCATGAATCTGATTGGCTACGACGCGATGGCTATCGGGAACCATGAGTTCGACAATCCGCTTTCGGTTTTGCGCCAGCAGGAAAAATGGGCCAAATTCCCGCTGCTTTCAGCCAATATTTATCAAAAAAGCACCGGGGAACGCTTATTTAAACCCTGGGCCATTTTCAAACCGCAGGGCATTAAAATCGCGGTAATTGGCCTGACCACAGACGACACCGCAAAAATCGGTAACCCTGAATTCTTCACCGATATCGAATTCCGCAAACCTGCCGACGAAGCGAAGCTGGCGATTCAGGAACTGCAAAGTACAGAAAAGCCGGACGTGATTATCGCTGCGACCCACATGGGTCACTATGATAACGGCGAACACGGCTCCAACGCGCCGGGGGACGTTGAAATGGCGCGCAGTCTGCCAGCAGGCGCGCTGACAATGATTGTGGGCGGTCACTCACAAAACCCAGTCTGCATGGCTTCCGAAAACAAAAAGCAGGTTGATTACGTGCCGGGTACGCCCTGCGCGCCGGATAAGCAAAACGGCACATGGATTGTGCAGGCGCACGAGTGGGGAAAATACGTTGGCCGCGCGGATTTTGAATTCCGCAACGGCGAGATGAAGCTGGTCCACTATCAGCTGATTCCCATCAATCTGAAGAAGAAAATTACCTACGACAACGGCGAAAGTGAGCGCGTACTTTACACTCCGCAAATCGTTGAAAATCAGCGCATGCTTTCGCTGTTAACGCCGTTCCAGAATAAAGGCCAGGCGCAGCTTAAGGTAAAAGTGGGCAGCGTGAACGGGCATCTGGAAGGGGATCGCAGCAAAGTTCGGTTTGTACAAACGAACCTCGCGCATGTCATCCTTGCCGCGCAAATGGCGCGCACCAGCGCAGATTTTGCGGTGATGAGCGGCGGCGGTATTCGCGATTCTATCGAAGCGGGCGATATTACCTATAAAGATGTGCTGAAGGTGCAGCCGTTTGGCAATACCCTGGCTTATGTCGATATGTCGGGTAAAGAAGTCGTTGAATACCTGACTGCTGTTGCGAAGAAAACGCCTGATTCCGGAGCGTATCCGCAGTTTGCCAACGTCAGTTTTGTTTCAACCGGCGGCAATTTGCAGGATTTAAAAATAAAAGGCGAAGCGGTTGACCCAGCCAAAACCTACCGTATGGCGACGCTGAGCTTTAACGCCACCGGCGGCGACGGCTATCCGGCTATCGATAAAAAACCGGCCTATGTCAATACCGGTTTTGTGGATGCGGAAGTGCTTAAGCAGTACATCGAACAAAACTCACCGCTGGATGTGAACGCTTACGAGCCGAAAGGCGAGGTGCGCTGGCAGTAATAATTCGTCAATCCTCTCCCGCAAGGGGGAGGGTTTTCCAGACCCATTCCTGCCTGACCGCTTCACTTCAAAGACAGTAAAACATCCGTCTGCAATGCATGCTCTGGTACAGGCAGACTGTGGCACAGTTGCAGACGCTGGATAAATCGCCCCGCCTGGCCCTCTGCTGCGGACAAATGAAATTTCGGCAGAAACCTGGTCCGACGACAGGCTCCCCGGACCGGTACGGCCAGGTTCAGAAACGCAGCTTTGCGGCGTTGACCATGCGGGGACGGACCGTCAGAAACGACTGGTCCCGCGTGGCGCTGCGGGTGATGCCTGAAGCCGCGCAGGCGGCCGGGGTGGTATTTGACCCCATTCGGAGTAATGACAAAGAACCCTCCATTCCGGATGTGCTTGCGCCACTTGATAAATATCTCCACGGTTTTATTAACCCGCAACGGATCGCCGCGACCTTTATCGGCGCTACGTTAATAATTTTCACATCCATTCTTTCCATCCTCTGCTGCGTCTCCCGCCCGGGAAACTGAAAATGCACATGCCGGTCAACCCAAACGGGATCCTTGCGAAATTCGCTCGGGGAGAGGCCGAAGGTGTATTTGAAGGCGCGGGAAAATGATTCCGGATTTTCAAAGCCAGCGTCCAGGGCAATATCAATGACCTTGTCCTGCGGCTTATTCACCAGGCGAAATGAGGCTCTTTTTAGACGCATCAGCGTGATATAGCGACTGATGCTAACGCCGCAGTACAGGCTGAACTGACGATGAAAGTGACATCGTGAAAAGCAGGCGATCGCGCTGAGCTGTTCAACCGTCAGCAGGCAGTCCAGGTGCTGCTCAATGTGCGTGAATACCTGCTCGAATCGTCTGGCGTAAAGTTCTGCTTTGCCGTTAGTCATTTTCCCACCCTCAGAACGGCTACTTTGCCGACCAGAGCGGTTATCGTCCTGACCGAAATTGCTCTTTTGCGAAGCAGAAGCTTCGGGGGAAGGAACCTGACATTAATCGCGGCGGGCGATATCGGCAAAGCTGGCATCAAGCAGCTTTGCCAGAAAGCTCGCGGCAAGCTCAATATCCAGCCCGCGCCTGCCGCCGGAAATATAAATCGAGTCAAACGCCTGCGCCGGCGCGTCAATTACCGTCGGCAGGCGTTTCTTTTGTCCCAGCGGGCTGATGCCGCCGACCAGATATCCCGTGACGCGCTGTGCGACCATCGGATCTGCCATATCAACTTTTTTAACGCCCAGCGCTTTCGCCACTTTCTTTAGATCCAACTGCCCCGATACGGGGGTAACGGCCACGGCCAGATGCTTCATATCGCCATTCATCGCCACCAGCAGCGTTTTATACACCTGCGCGGCATTGAGTCCCAGCTTGCGAACCACTTCATCACCGAAATTAGTTTCGCTGGGATCGTGATCATAAGTATGGAGCTGAAAAGGAATTTTGTTCTTTTCAAGGAGCTTTACGGCGGGCGTCATTTCATCCTTCCTGCAAAAATTGTCTCAAAAACGCACGGAATTGTAATTCAGGTGATATGTTTTATAGATACTATAAACCCGCTTAATAGTGATAGCGTTAATCTTCACATTGAGCGACAATTCCAGCTTCGGTCGTTAAATCGTCCGAAATAACAACAATAATAAACTTAATTCTCTTTGACGGGCCAATAGCGATATTGGCCATTTTTTTAGATTTTTTTCAAGAGGTTAGGCAGGTTTCCTTCCCCGTAAAGATGTAGCGCGCCCACGGCAACTACGTAACGTCCGGCGGGAAGCTGCTGCAAAAAAGCCTGCCACTGACGGTTACGCTGGTACATGAGCACGTCGTATAACTCCTCGCCAAATGTATTTGGCAGGGCGGTATTATCCTGCGGCGGCGGCGGCGTTTCCATCCACCAACCGATCATCGTTTGCAGCAGTCGGGCGTTGGTATGCCAGTGGGTCAGCGTGTCCATCAGCAGGGGCATTCCGCCCTGTGGAAGCTGCATCAGCATGTCAATCTGGCTTTGCGCGCCTTCCAGCTCCACCACCGGCACAGATAGCGCTTTGGCCGCCTCCAGCAGTTGAAAATCGATGCCGTAGTCAGGACGTAACCCCAGGCGTTGGGCCTGATGAGCCTGGAGCACCAGCGCGATTTGCCATGCCGGCTGGTTATCAATAGCGCTAAGCGAAATGCCCAGCTCCTGCGTCAGGGAAACGACCCGCTGCCAGTCCGCAGGGGATAAACGCTGCTCAAGAGGCTTTTCATCCGCATTGCGAGAGAAGGGGGAGCCGCCTTCGGAAATATCGGCCTCGACAATCAGCGCATCCGCATCGCGCAGTTTGTCGAGTAAGCGCTGTGACAGGGGAGCCATATCACGGGTCCCCATATGAATGCTGCCTACCAGGTGGAGATAGCGCTGGCCGGGGAGCGCAACATCCAGCGCAGGCCAGGGATAGGTTGTGGTGGCAAGGCCTGAAAACAGTGAGCGAATGCGCGACAGCAAACCCATACAGCAAACTCCCTGGCTAAAAAGTCATGCTACCGCCGTGGGGAAGAAGGTGCAAATTTCTACGTGCCGGGGCCGGACCAAAACGCAGGCCCGGCCCCGGCTGGTAAATTACCAGCCCGGCACGGCTCCGCCGTTAAAGATTTTCTCCGCCGCTTTTGCTACTTCCGGTGACTGATACGACTGGATAAATTCCTTAACGTTTTCCGCCTCTTTATTATCTTCTCGCGTCACGATGATATTGACGTACGGCGAGTTTTTGTCCTCAATAAATACGCTGTCGTGCACCGGCGATAAGCCGGTTTGCTGTATATAGGTGGTGCTGATGATAGCCACATCGACTTTCGGATCGTCAAGTACGCGCGGCAGCTGCGCCCCTTCCAGCTCCATGATTTGCAAATGATGCGGATTTGCCGTGATATCCAGCGCCGTGGGCAGCAGACCGGTATTCGGCTTAAGCGCGATCAGCTTTTCTTTTTGCAACAGCAACAGCGCCCGGCCAAGATTGGTTGGATCGTTTGGAATCGCAATGGTGGCGCCATTTTTTAGTTCTGCAACTGCTTTGATTTTGCGGGAATAGCCCGCCATCGGGAATACAAAGGTATTGCCCACCGCCACCAGCTTGTAGTTATGCGCTTTGTTGTCCTCTGCCAGGAACGGACGATGCTGGAACACGTTAGCATCCAGTTCGCCCTGGCTGGTTGCGTCGTTCGGCAATAACGAGCCGCTAAAGCCCACCAGCTCAACGTCCAGACCGTATTTCTCTTTCGCAACTTTTTTGGCCACTTCCGCCACGTCCTGCTCCGCGCCGTTAATCACGCCGACTTTGATGTGTTTCGCATCGCTGCCGCTTTGATCGCAACCCGCCAGCAGCAGGCCAGCCAGGAGTAAAGCAGCGGCGCGGTATAAATGAAGTATCGACATTTTCACCCTGTAGTTCCTTGTAAAATAATCAGTTACGGCCAGGGATGACTATAGCGGGAAGCGGGAAAGAGGTTAAAAAACGAAAAGGAATGGCTAAGACGGAAAAGCTATAAGCAAGCTGGCGGATAACGTTTTGCTTATCCGCCAGCAATCAGGTTGTTAAAAGCATCGCGCCATCCGGCGCTTAATCTTCAGGTTTAAAACGCAGCAGACGGTTAGCGTTGCTCACTACCGTAATGGAAGAAAGCGCCATCGCAGCCCCGGCAACCACCGGATTAAGCAGCGTACCGGTAAGCGGGTAAAGCACGCCGGCGGCAATCGGGATGCCGATTGAGTTATAAACAAAGGCACCCATCAGATTCTGCTTCATATTTCTGAGCGTCGCTCTGGAAATCGCCAGCGCGTCTGCCACGCCCACCAGGCTATGGCGCATCAGCGTGATGGCCGCTGTCTCAATCGCGACGTCGCTGCCGCCGCCCATGGCAATACCCACTTCCGCCTGGGCCAGCGCGGGCGCATCGTTAATACCGTCGCCTACCATCGCCACCTGGCGTCCCTGCTGCTGCAGATTTTTAATCGCCTCGGCTTTGCCATCCGGCAGCACTCCGGCAATGACCTCGTCGATGCCCGCTTCTTTAGCAATAGCGTTCGCGGTCGTTGGATTATCTCCGGTCAGCATCACCAGGCGATAGCCGTTACGGTGTAAGCGTTGCAGCGCGCTCACGCTGTCGGCCCGTAACGGATCGCGAAGGACAAAGAGGGCGACGAGCTTGCCATTTACTGCCAGCAGCACCGGCGTTGCGCCCAGGCTTGCCTGCGCCTCAATCTCATTTGCCAGCGGCCGGGTATCAATCTGTTGCTCGTCGAGCAACGCCTTATTGCCCAGCAGCAACGCGCAACCTTCGGACTCGCCGCTTACGCCGAGACCACGCAGAGTACGGAAGCCGGTAACCTCCGGCAGCTTAATGTCGCCCGCTTTCTCCAGAATTGCACGGGCAAGTGGATGGCTGGAGCCTTGTTCAAGCGCCGCAGCTAGCCTTACGGCGTCGTTTTCCTGCATGCCGCCATGTGTTTTCACCGCCACGACCTGGGGTTTGCCTTCCGTCAGCGTACCTGTTTTATCGAAAACAATAGTGTCGAGAGTGCTGGCCCGCTGTAGCGCATCGGCATCACGCACTAACACGCCAAATTCAGCCGCACGCCCCACGCCTGAAATAATCGACATCGGCGTAGCAAGTCCCAGCGCGCAAGGGCAGGCGATAATCAGCACCGTGGTGGCAATCACCAGCGTATAAACAATCTGTGGGGCAGGGCCGACGAAGTACCAGACTGCCGCGCTAAACAGAGCAATCAGCACCACGACCGGAACAAACATAGCAGAAATTTTATCGGCCAGCTGCCCGATTTCCGGCTTGCTGCTCTGCGCCTGACGAACCATGCGGATAATGCGCGACAGCGTTGTATGGCTGCCGGTCGCCGTAGCGCGGAATAACACGCTGCCATCCTGCACAACAGTCCCGGCGTGGATGGCGTCGCCGTCCGCTTTTTGCTGGGGAACCGGCTCGCCCGTCAGCATGGCTTCATCAAACCAGGCTTCGCCCCGGCTAATCTCGCCGTCCACCGGCACACGGTCGCCGGTAGTAAGGCGCAGCGTCATTCCGGCGGTAACTTCGGCCAGAGGAAGCGATTTTTCGCCTTCGTCAGTCACTACGCGAGCGGTTGGCGGCGTTAAATCCAGCAAACGCTCAAGGGCTTTGGATGAGCGCTGGCGGGCGCGCTGCTCCAGCATATGCCCGAGGTTAATCAGGCCGATAATCATCGCGCTGGCTTCGTAGTAAAGGTGGCGCGCCTCCATCGGGAAATGCTGCGGCCAGATATTGACGGTAATCGAATAGAGCCACGCCGCGCCCGTACCCAGCGCCACCAGCGTATCCATGGTGGCAGCGCGGTTCATCAGGCTGCGCCAGGCGCTGCGGTAGAAGTGCCCGCCAGCAATAACCATCACCCCAAGAGTAATAACGCCGATGGTCATCCAGGTTGAACGGTTATCGTCGGTGAGCATCATGTTGTCACCGATCATGCCCCAGATCATCACCGGAATACCCACCGCCAGCGCCAGAATGGCCTGCCAGCGGAAGCGTTTGGTTGCCGCGTTAGCCGTTTCCTGCTGGCGCTCCCGGCGTTTCATATCATCTTCAATCGCTTCGGCACCGTACCCGGCGCGCTCCACGGCCTGAATTAAGGATTCGGCGGAGGCAGAGCCCATCACGAGGGCGCTGCGCTCCGCAAGGTTTACCCGTGCCTGGCTTACGCCGGGGACATCCTGCAAAGCATTTTGTACCCGGCTGACGCAGCTGGCGCAGCTCATTCCGCCTATCAACAGCTGCTGGCTGTCGTCTAATTCGGCGGCTGCCGGAAGCGAAGGTTCGACCGCTGTCAGGGCTTCCGACGGGATTGATGACTCATCTGTCAGCGGTTCAGCCTTTGGGTGGCTGGCGACTTCCGCGCCGTAACCAGCCTGTTTTACGGTTTCGATTAAGGCATCCGCAGAAGCGCTGCCGGTAACACGAGCATGCGTTTGCGTCACTTCAGCCTGTTCAACGTCGGCACGCTGTTCAAGGCTTTCTTTTACGCGTTTGACACAATGGCCGCAGCTCAGGCCATCAAGGTTTAGATCGATAATTTGAGACATCATCAGGCTCCTTGTTTTGGGAATATGATAAGCTTAAACCTTCCAGTCAGGGGAAGGTCAAGGAGGGGATGTGAATATCAGCGACGTTGCCAAAAAAACCGGTTTAACCAGCAAAGCGATCCGCTTTTATGAAGAGAAGGGGCTGGTGACGACGCCGTTTCGCTCTGAAAATGGTTACCGGACATACACGCAAAAACATCTTGATGAACTTACGTTGCTGCGCCAGGCGCGTCAGGTTGGCTTTACGCTGGAAGAGTGCCGCGAGCTGGTGAATCTGTTTAACGATCCCGCGCGCCACAGTGCGGATGTGAAATCCCGCACGCTGCAAAAAGTGGCGGACATCGAAAAACATATTGGTGAATTGCAGGCGATGCGCCAGCAGCTGCTTGCCCTGGCGGAATCCTGCCCGGGCGATGACAGCGCCGATTGCCCGATAATCGACAACCTTTCCGGCTGCTGTCATCGCCAGCAGACAAATTAACGCGCCTGAACTTTTAGCGTGATGCCTTCGACGGCGATCACGACAACTTCAGCTCCCGCAGGCAAATCGCTGTCTGCCATCACGGGCCAGGAGCTGTCGGCGACTCGCACATGCCCGCGTCCGTTGACCAGCGCCGCGTCCAGACGTAAATGACGGCCTACCAGCTGATGCCCTCGCTGGTTGAGCACTTCACCCGGTTCCTGCTGCTTGCGGGTTGATAGCCAGCGCCACCAGAGAAAGGCCGCCACTAGCGTCAGCAGAGCAAAACAAACGCCCTGCCACTCCCAGCCCAGCGGCAGGAGCCACACCAGCAGCCCCGTTAAAACCGCCGCCACGCCGCTCCACAGCAGATAGCCGCTGGCACCGAGCATCTCTGCCGCCAGCAGCAGGCCGCCCAGCGTCAGCCAGAAGACGTGCGGATGGGTAAGCAGCAAGGCCATCATTTTTTACGCTCGTTACCGCTTTGCGCGATCAGTTCGCTAATACCGGCAATGGAGCCCATCAGGCTGCTGGCGTCTAACGGCATCATGACTACTTTGCTGTTATTCGCTGAGCCAATCTGTTGCAGCGCATCGGTGTATTTCTGCGCAACGAAGTAATTCACGGCCTGGATATCACCCTTGGCGATAGCCTCAGAAACCATCTGCGTTGCGCGGGCTTCCGCCTCGGCGCTACGTTCGCGGGCTTCTGCCTGCAGGAATGCCGACTGGCGTTCACCTTCCGCCTTCAGGATCTTCGACTGCTTCTCACCCTCGGCCTTGACGATTTCCGCCTGGCGAATCCCCTCGGCTTCAAGGATATAGGCACGCTTGGTGCGTTCTGCCTTCATCTGGGCATTCATGGCGTCAATCAGTTCAGCCGGTGGGCGCACGTCGCGGATCTCAATACGGGTGATCTTAATGCCCCACGGATTGGTCGCTTCATCCACGATATGCAGCAGGCGCGTGTTGATGTTGTCACGCTGGGAGAGCATTTCGTCGAGCTCCATGGAGCCGAGCACGGTACGGATGTTGGTCATGGTGAGGTTGATGATCGCCAGCTCAAGATTGCTGACTTCGTAGGCGGCGCGTGGCGCATCGACTACCTGAATAAAACATACCGCGTCGATGGCGACGTTGGCGTTATCTTTGGAAATGACTTCCTGAGAGGGGATATCGAGCACCTGCTCCATCATATTGATTTTGCGGCCGATGCGGTCCATGAACGGCACCACAAGGCTTAAGCCCGGCATCAGGGTTTTGGTGTAACGGCCAAAGCGCTCCACGGTCCATTGGTAGCCCTGAGGGACGATTTTTACTCCGGCACCGACGATTATCAGCGCGACGAGGATCAGTACGGGGATCACGATTAGCATCAAAAAACCTCCTGGTTGTTTTGATGCTAGTTTAACCGCTAGTGCAGAAACATTCAGTGACTTCCGCGTTTGTTACCGTTTATTCCTTAAATAAAATCTTAGTAGAGTAAGGAATAGATCTGACGGCGATATTTAGATGCCAGAGCATCGCCAGTGCCGAGCGCTGCAAGGGTTTCCATCAGCATTTTGCGTACCTGCCCGTCGGCGGCACCCAGATCTTTTTTCAGATGGGTGTACAGCAACTCCAGAGCCTCTTCGTTACGGCCAACCTGGTGCAGCTGAAGCGCCAGCTGGCTTGCCAGCTGCGCATTCTCCGGATCCTGTTCAACCTGCTGTTGTAGCAGCTGAATTTCAGGCGTATCGGCGGCTTGTTTGAGCAGGTCGATCTGCGCGACTAAACCCTGATAGCGAGTGTCCCGATCCTGCAACGGGATAGTTTTCAGCACGGCTTCGGCATCTTCGCTGCGGTTTAACGCAATCTGCACTTCCGCCAGCAGCAGGCCAATTTCGCTGTTCTGAGCAGAGATCTGCCAGGCGTCTTTCAGCAGCGGCAGCGCTTCCGCATGCTTGCCTTCCTGCATAAGCTGCATCGCTTCCTGAGCTTTCAGCTCTTCTTCGCGCGGCAGTACTTTTTCGAGCAGGGCGCGAATCGCTTCTTCCGGCTGCGGACCCTGGAAACCGTCTACCGGCTGCCCGTTCTGGAACAGGTAAACCGTGGGAATGCTGCGTAAACCAAACTGGGATGCAACCATCTGTTCAGCGTCGCAATCCACTTTAGCGAGAATGAATTGCCCTTGATATTGCGCGGCGAGCTTGTCGAGCACCGGGGTCAGTTCTTCGCAGTGCTGGCTGCGTGCCGACCAGAAGTAAAACAGGACTGGCGTGGTAACGGATTGTTCCAGGGTCTGGTGCAGGTTCGCTTCGGTAATGTCGATAATATAGTGGGCTGACATGGCTTACTCTCTTATAACAATTTGTTTTTACATGGGGGCGGCTGGCTTCTCTTCAACTCAACCACGTAAAATTTTATCAAGCGCGCGGCCCGGCAGCAGGCGGCGTAGCCAGGACATCGCATGGGCAACAAGCGTCACCGGATAGCGTAACTTCGGTCGTGAGCTGCTAAAAGCATGGCGCACTTTTTCGACCACCGCCTCCGGGCCAAGCGTAAAACGCGCAGCGATGCCGGGATTTTCAACGGGCCGGTCGGTGCGCGTCTGATTGACGTTCTCGGTAAATTGTGTGCGGATTGGGCCTGGTTCTATCAAACTAACCTTAATGCCGCTGTGGTGCAGCTCCATACGCAGCGTGTCTGACCAGGCTTCCAGCGCGTATTTACTGGCGGCGTAGGCTCCGCGTCCCGGCGTGGCGATAAGCCCCATCACCGAACTGGTCATCACGATGCGGCCTTCGCGGTGTGGCAACATGGCGGGCAGCAGCAGCATGGTTAGCTGGTGAGCGCCAAAAAAGTTGGTGGAAAACTGCTGTTCCAGCTGTTCGCGGGAAAGGGTTTGCAGCGGCCCGTAAACGCCGTAGCCGCCATTGTTAAACAGCCCGTAGAGACGATTCCCGGTCAGGGCGATGACCTCTGCCGCCGCGCGTTCCACGCTTTGCGGTGAGTCGAGATCGAGCAGCACGCCGGTAAAACCGGCCTGATTCATGCGTTCGACGTCTTCGGGTTTGCGGCAGGCGGCCAGAATACGGTAGCCAAGCGACTGCAATGCTTTTGCGGACGCCAGGCCAATACCGCTGGAACAGCCCGTGATTAAGATGGATTTTTGCATAACTTTACCCGAGGGGTGCCCCGATTGTTCATGAGTCGTGATTAACTGTCGTGGTTAACCAAAGGAGCCAGACGGGTCGCCATCCAGTCGGCGATAAACGGCTGAGCATCGCTGTTTGGGTGAATGCCGTCATCCTGCATCCATTGCGGTTTCAGATAAACCTCCTCCATAAAAAAGGGCAGCAGAGGAATAGCAAACTCTTTGGCAAGCTGCGGATAAATAGCGCTAAATGCCTCATTATACCGACGGCCATAGTTTGCCGGCAGATGTATTTGCATCAAAAGTGGCTGAGCGTTTGCCGCTTTCACCTCGGTGATTATCTGGCGCAAACTTTTTCCGATGGCCTGCGGCTGAAAACCGCGCAGGCCGTCGTTACCGCCCAGTTCAATTAGTACCCAGCGCGGCTGATGTTGTTTCAGCAAACCGGGCAGGCGCGCCAGCCCTTGCGTTGCAGTGTCGCCGCTGATGCTGGCGTTAATTACTCTGGTATTTTGCTGCCGCCATTTCGTCTCCAGCAGCGCGGGCCAGGCGGCGGTCGCAGACATGCGATAACCGGCGCTCAGGCTATCACCCAGAATCAACAACGTGTCCGCTGCGGCGGCGCGGAAGGTCATCAAAGCCAGAAACAGGAAGGGCAAATGCCAGCGGAAAACATGGTTGAAGTTCATCGTCTTAGTAAGTCCGTAGGTCTTGGGGAACATCAGCTCTCCATCCTTACCGGAGTTGAGCTGGTTGTCAAACCGGCGCAAACCATCGCCTTAATCGGTGAATCCGGTTCGGGGAAATCCACGCTGCTGGCGATTCTGGCCGGGCTGGACGATGGTAGCGAAGGCGAAGTGCATCTCTGCGGGCAGCCGCTGCACAGCATGGATGAAGAAGCGCGTGCTGCGTTGCGGGCGAAAAACGTCGGTTTCGTATTTCAGTCGTTCATGCTGGTGCCAACTTTAAACGCGCTGGAAAACGTCGAACTGCCCGCGCTGTTACGCGGCGAGCATGATTCCGCCAGCCGCGCGCAGGCTAAAGCCCTGCTCGAACAGCTTGGGCTGGGTAAACGGCTGCATCACCTTCCGGCCCAGCTTTCCGGTGGGGAACAACAGCGCGTTGCCCTGGCGCGCGCATTTAACGGACGTCCCGGCGTGTTGTTTGCCGATGAGCCAACCGGCAATCTGGACAGGCAAACTGGCGATCGCATCGCCGATTTACTCTTCTCTCTTAACCGTGACTTCGCCACCACGCTGATCCTCGTCACCCACGATGAACAGCTGGCCGCCCGCTGCGATCGCCGCCTGCGCCTGCGTGAAGGTAAATTGTGGGAGGAGGCATGATAGCCCGCTGGTTCTGGCGCGAATGGCGCTCGCCCTCGCTGCTTATCGTCTGGCTGGCCCTGAGCCTGGCGGTGGCCTGCGTGCTGGCGCTCGGCAACATAAGTGACCGCCTGGAGCAGGGGCTTAATCAACAAAGCCGCGACTTTATGGCGGGCGACCGTGCGCTACGTAGCGCGCGGGCCGTACCGGAAGAGTGGCTAAACCAGGCGCATAAAGACGGCCTGAAAGTGGGCAAACAGCTCACCTTCGCCACCATGACATTTGCAGGCGACACGCCGCAGCTGGCGAGCGTCAAAGCGGTGGACGCTATCTATCCGATGTATGGCAAGCTGGAAACCAAACCGCCGGGCCTGAAGCCAGAGCCGGGCAGCGTGTTGCTCGCGCCGCGTTTAATGGCTTTGTTGAATCTGAAAGTCGGCGATTCGCTGGACGTGGGCGATGCCACGCTGCGCATTGCGGGCGAAGTGGTGCAGGAACCAGATTCCGGCTTCAATCCTTTCCAGATGGCTCCGCGGCTGATGATGAATCTGGCGGACGTTGAAAAAACCGGCGCGGTGCAACCTGGCAGCCGCATTACCTGGCGTTACAAGTTTGGCGGCACGCCACAGCAGATAGAAGCTTACGAAAAATACCTGCTGCCGAAACTGAAACCGGAACAGCGGTGGTACGGCATGGAGCAGGACGACGGCGCGCTGGGTAAATCCCTCGAACGCTCACAGCAGTTTCTCCTGCTTTCCGCGCTGCTGACGCTGCTGTTAGCGGTGGCTGCCGTTGCGGTGGCGATGAATCATTACTGCCGCAGCCGTTACGATTTGGTTGCTATCCTGAAAACGCTCGGGGCGGGGCGAACGGCGCTGCGTAAGCTGATTATCGGCCAGTGGCTGATGGTGCTCGTCCTTGCCGCTATTACCGGCGGAGCGGCCGGAATATTCTTTGAAGCCGTCCTGATGCGCCTGTTAAAACCGGTGCTGCCGGCAGAGCTTCCGCCCGCGAGCCTGTGGCCCTGGGTCTGGGCGGTAGGATCGATGGTGGTAATTTCTTTGCTGGTCGGGCTGCGTCCTTATCGTCTGTTGTTAGCGACCCAGCCGCTGCGCGTGTTGCGCCGTGACGCGGTGGCTAACGTCTGGCCGCTGAAAATTTATCTGCCGATCGTCAGTATCGTCGTCGTGCTTCTACTGGCGTTACTCATGGGCGCCAGCATGATGCTGTGGGCGGTGCTCGCCGGGACCGTCGTGCTGGCGGTGCTTTGCGGCATCGTCGGCTGGGGCATGCTGAAGCTGCTCAAAAGGCTGACGGTAAAGCATCTCGCGCTGCGTCTGGCGGTGAATCGTCTGCTGCGCCAGCCGTGGACGACGTTAAGCCAGCTGGCGGCGTTCTCGCTGTCGTTCATGCTGCTGGCCCTGCTGCTGGTGTTGCGCGGCGATTTGCTCGACCGTTGGCAGCAGCAGTTGCCGCCAGAAAGCCCGAACTATTTCCTGCTGAATATCGCCAGCGAGCAGGTGCAGCCGGTGAAAACGTTTTTAGCCGGGCATCAGGTTATCCCCGAACCTTTCTATCCGATTGTGCGGGCGCGCATGACGGCGATAAACGGCAAGTCCACCGAGGGTAATCCGGACGAAGCGCTAAACCGCGAGCTGAACCTGACATGGCAAAGCCAGAAGCCGGATCATAATCCAATTCTGGCAGGAAACTGGCCGCCAGAAGCGGGTGAGGTTTCAATGGATGAAGGCGTGGCGAAGCGGTTAAATATCAAGTTAGGCGATACCGTTACCTTTATGGGAGATACGCAGGATTTCACGGCTAAAGTCTCAAGCCTGCGCAAAGTGGACTGGGAAAGCCTGCGGCCTAACTTCTACTTCATCTTCCCGCCGGGCGCGCTGGATAACCAACCGCAAAGCTGGCTGACCAGCTTCCGCTGGGAAGGCGCCAACGGCCTGCTAACGCAGCTAAACCGGGAGTTTCCGACGGTCAGCCTGCTGGATATTGGCGCGATACTGCGCCAGGTTGGGCAGGTGCTGGAGCAGGTAAGCCGTGCGCTGGAAGTGATGGTGGTGCTGGTCACCGCGTGTGGTGTTCTGCTGCTGTTGGCGCAGGTACAGGTGGGAATGCGTCAGCGGCATCAGGAGCTGGTGGTTTACCGTACTTTGGGAGCCGGGAAAAGGCTGCTGCGAACCACCTTGTGGTGCGAATTCGCCGTGCTGGGGCTGGTATCGGGTCTGGTGGCCGCGATGGGCGCCGAAACCGCGTCAGGCATGCTGCAAACCAAAGTGTTTGATTTCCCCTGGGAGCCCGACTGGCGATTGTGGGCCATCCTGCCGGTCGCCGGTGCGTTACTTCTTTCGCTATGCGGCGGCTGGCTGGGGATTCGTTTGCTTAAAGGAAAAGCGTTGTTCCGCCAGTTCGTTGCCTGATGTTATTCCTGAGAGAGGGAAACCTCTCTCGCTTTTCGCTAACCCACCAGCGCTGTAAAATTTTTTATATTTTGCTTTTCTTTGCGGTAAAGCATTTTTTTTGCTTTTTAATGCTGTTTTTTAATATCTATTAATAAAATATTTCAACCTTAAGCGCACGAAACATTAAAAATGACAAACCTAATGTCATAAATACACGGTAATATTTGCTTGCTTATAGAAATAAGGTTACCAGGGTTTAACAATGAAAACTAAAATGCGCGTTCTTCCACCGTTGGCAGGAGCAGGACTGCTCTTAGGCATGGCCTCTTTTTCCGCCAACGCAGAAATCACTTTATTAAAACAAGATCCCCAGGCAGGCAATCCGTTAAGCCGCCTGAACTTCACCGTTGGCGGCAGTATTCGTCCGCAGTTCAACATGATGACCGGCGACGGCGACAAAGGCTCTTATAAACGTAACGGGTTCGATGGCGGGACGCGTTTCCGCTTTGCGGCCGATTATTACCTGTTCGATGATATTAGCTGGATTAGCTATTACGAATTAGGCGTAAATATTCCGGCGGTGTTTGACTGGGATAACCACTATGCCGAAGGCGCGAACGATACTACCCGCCGTATGCTTTATACCGGTTTGAAAAGCAAGACCTGGGGTCAGCTGACCTTCGGCCAGCAAAACAGCGTTTATTACGATGTGGTTGGTGCGAAAACCGATATCTGGGATTACGACATGGTAGGCCAGGCACCGGGCAACGGTATTAACGGCGACTACGATGGCTCCTACCGCTCACGTAAGATGCTGAAGTACAAAAACACCTTTGGCAATGCGGATGTATATGCATCTTATCTGTTTGAAGATGGCGGATACCCGCCGGGTAACGGCCTGCGTTACAAACGTAAGGGCGGCGGTTCACTGGGCGTGGATTACCATCTGACTCCGGATCTGACCTGGGGTGCGGCATGGAACTACACCCGTGCAGAAATGCGTAACCCGGGCGACAGCGACAGCAAAACCTACGATCAGAATATCCTCGGTACGGCGCTGAGCTGGAAACCTGATAACTGGACGTTCAGCGTAGGCGGCGGCTGGTATCAGAACTTTATGACCACTAAAAAAGTGGACGTGCATAACTACTTTGCGGGCGATGCGTGGGGCGTGGAATACTTCGCGGGCTACACCATCCCGGTTGGTCAGTACGCGCTTAAATCCGTTCAGCCTTACTTTATGGGCGATCGCATCGAGTACGTTAACGGTCGCGACTATCAGCGTATCGACAACGGCGTGGGCGTGAGCTTCCAGCTGGATTACGGTTTCCGTGTTGATTACGAACACGTGTTCACCTCCAGCACTGACGATCTGGGTGATATGAACCTGGTGCGTCTGCGTTACGATTTTTAATCGTACTCTGGCGGGCGGCAGCTCTGCTGCCCGCCTTTTAAGACCGATAAATAGCCTGGTTTTATACGTCATAAAGCAGAGCAAATGGCCTGGTTTTTTGTATCAGCGTCAGCGCTCTTCAGGCGCGTCTCAATATCCTTCTTTGCAATTCCCCGAAGCTTTTCATCGCGTTTGCGAGCCGTCTCGAAGTCTGCAATTCTGTCTAATTTTTCATCTATTCTACTGGTGGGTTATCCAGTAATATTAGTTCAATGAGTAGTCAAGAAGGTCGGTGAGGCCTGAAAAAGAAACGCCCCCGAAAGTGTACTGACCCCCAAAAGTTGGACAGATTAACCGAGGCATCTGAGAAAGAGTTCATGGTATACATGAGCTCTTTTTTTGTTTCCTGCTAAAGCTAAATAAACTATTCCGCAACCGAATTATCCATTCCACAGCTTTCTTACTTCACGTTCTTCACTGTCTCATCAATCAACTATTCGCAATGTTCGCACGTGAAGGATTTCTACTGAATTGACTATTAGTGATCCATTCAATTATTGCTCAAAGCAATTTGAACGTATTGGCCTTAGCGTTCTATTGAGGGAGTTTAAGGAACAATGTGCGCAGCTGAGTCTGTGACGGCTTAAAGCCATGGTGAATGTAAAAACTTTTTACTTCTTCGGTAAGTGCGTGAACCATGATTGCACGTACACCAATATTTTCAGCGACCCGGTAACAACGAAGTACTGCATCATGCAGCAAATCAGCACCTAACCCTTTTCCACGGAATGAGATGTCGACGGCAAGCCGGGCGAGTATAATCACCGGAATCGGATCCGGCATGTTACGCCGAAGACTCCCTGTAGCTTCGGTATGGTTGACGCTACCGGTGGCCAGAGAGTAAAAGCCGACTATTTGTTTAGTGTCTTTCTTGCATACAACAAATGTTCGGGCAGCTCCGAGAGCCTGATTTTTGAGGCCTCTCTGCTTTAGCCAGTCATCGAGCACAGCCTCACCGCTAACAAACTCCGCCACCTGATGAAAACTGGATAAAGTCTCTGGTGCTGTTACACGTCCCACTGAGGTTTCCTTGCCAGCAGTTTGTCGATAACGGGATCATCTGCGACCGGTGCATCAAGCATATCGATGAACTCGGCATATTGCTCATCGTTAAAATTAAAAACACGGCGTTCGAGAATTACATTCTCGGCAGCCTGACAGGCCATTTCCAGAATGAAATCTGTACGTGATTTGTGGAGGATTTCCGCAGCGGCATCAATGAGCGCCCGCTGTGATTCCTTAGCTCTAAGGTTGAGTTGAACATCTGATTTCATGTGACACCCCTGTATAGCATTTGCTTTACAAGCATAGCATAGCGGACATGTATAGCAAACGCTATACATGTCGTTTATCCTTTTTGTCGCATAATTTGTGATGTCCGCTCTTTGCCAGAAGCGGACATTCAGTCTGGCTTTTACTCTCGTTGTGAACTTCACTGGGCAAGAGGTAGATTGCATTAGATTTTTATGTACTAAATGTCTATATTGGACTTTTGATACAATTAGGTGGATTTTATGTCTCAAATCTCTGATATTTTCAAGGCAAGTCAGGAAGCCCATACGGCACTTCGCCCCCAGGTAAGAAAAACGCCGCTGGATAGAAGCCATACGCTTTCAGCTCAATATGGGTGTGACCTTTTCCTTAAAGGTGAGCATCTGCAGCACACTGGTTCGTTCAAATTCAGGGGCGCCAGCAACAAGATCCGCCTCCTTACGCCAGAACAGAAGTCACAAGGCATCATCACCGCATCGTCAGGTAATCATGGTCAGGGTATGGCGCTGGCCGGGGCTATGGCCGGTGTACCGGTCACGGTATTTGCCACCGCCACGGCCTCAGTGCTGAAACTTGATGCTATACGGGCATATGGCGCACAGGTCATCACGCTTGATAAAGACTCCCTGAGCGTAGAGCTTGAAGCTGCTGCCATCGCTGCAGAGAAACAGATTTCCTTTGTTTCACCCTATAACGATCCTGACGTTATCGCGGGCCAGGGAACAATTGCTCTCGAAATGATGGAAGACGAGCCCGCGCTGGATGCTGTTTTTGTTGCGGTTGGTGGAGGTGGCCTCATTTCCGGCATTGGCTCGGTCATGAAGCAGCTTTCACCTGAAACACGCATTATTGGCTGTTGGCCGACCGCCTCAACCGCCATGTACGCTTCGCTGAAGGCCGGTGAGATTGTTGAGCCTGAAGAGCATGACACACTTTCTGACGGTACTGCAGGCGGCCTGGAGCCCGGCACGATGACGTTCCCGGTCTGCCAGCAGGTTATCGACGACACGGTCCTGGTCAGTGAGGATGAAATCAGAGCCGCTCTGAAAACACTTGCCCGCTATGAAAGATGGATGCTTGAAGGCGCAGCCGGTGTGGCGATGGCCGCGTTTATGCAGCAGGCAGAACAGTGGCGTGGGAAACGCGTAGCGGTAGTTCTGTGTGGGCGAAATATCACCATTGAAAAATTCACCGGAGCTGTTAAATGAAAATTATCAGTGAGGAGCAAATCCGTGCGTCCTTTAACCAGGAAGACGCGCTTGAAATGCTACGTGAAGGCTTCCGTGCTTTTTCTGCCGGTCAGGTGCAGCTGCCGCCCGCGCAGCAGTTTATGTTCAGAGATGCTACTGGCGACTGCTGCATAAAGTCGGCCTGGAAAGAAGGCAGTTCAAGCTTTTGCGTGAAAATTTCTACCGGTTTCTACCAGAACCCTTCCCGTGGGCTTCCGAGCAATGACGGGCTGAACATGGTTTTATCTGCTGAAACAGGCCAGCCTCTTGCCCTGCTTGACGATCACGGCTGGCTGACGGGCGTCCGTACTGCGCTGGCCGGAAGGATCGCAGCCGAACTGCTGTTGCCTGAGAAAGTGGACAGGATCGCAATATTTGGTACTGGTCTTCAGGCAGAGCTGCAGCTTCGCCAGCTTGTTGAGCTGACAGCCTGCCGGAATATTATCGTCTGGGGCCGCAGTGAAAGCGCTCTTTCTGGTTTCCGTGAAAGGCTTTCCGATGAAAACCTCAGCCTTATTACCACGCTCAGCGCCGAAGAGTGCGCACGCAATGCTTCCGTCATCGTGACCGCAACGCCATCAGCCACTCCTCTTGTCAGGGCTGAGTGGGTTCGTCCGGGCACGCATATTACGGCTGTTGGCGCAGATTCTCCGGGTAAACAGGAACTGGATGCTGCCATTCTGACCGCTGCTGCCTGCATCCTCGTGGACTCTGCCAGCCAGTGTGGTGCCTATGGTGAACTGAGCCACCTGCAGGAAGAGCACCGTGCGGGAAGTAAAGTCATCGAGTTGGGAAGCCTGCTTACCGATAATGCTCAGTATGTCCGTCGTGATACGGATATTACGGTCGCCGATCTGACCGGGCTTGGCGTGCAGGATGCACAGATTTCTGCAAGCATCCTTAAGCAGTTCAGCCTCTGATAACCGCGGCCCGGCGTAAAAGCTGAGCCGCATGTCCTTAAAAGTTCATCAGCAGTCTGCCTTTTTTTCTCTCCGGCAGCGGTTCCATGCCCGCTATGAGTGCAACGCGCTGCCCCGTTCTGACTAACGTCATTAAAGGCTGAACCAGAATGCGTCCGTCAACAGGACTGTAGACCGGCGTTCGCTTTCCGCTGATACCTGCCTCAAGACAGACTATTTCCCCCAAAAGCTCTTCTTTTTTCACATGGTCTCCGGGGCGTTTCTGCCAGACCACGATTCCATCAGCTGGTGAGGGCATATGGATGGCACCTTCAAGAGGATAAAGTTGCACTGCATCTCCTGAAAGCGGGTCAGAGGCAGGAGTGCCGGTGGTGATAAAACCCTCGGTTCGCAGATAGTTCATAATCCGTCCGGCATCGGTGGCTGCCAGCTCATCACTGACGTCTGCCTGCCCTCTCAGCTCAACTGAAACTGAAAAAGGTATGCGACCGGCAGAAGCCATACCCCGCTCAGCTAGCCACTTCCAGCCCAGCGTGCAGGCCTCGTCGAAAGCGCCACCACCGGCAAAACTCTCCAGTAGTACTGCCTCAATACCCATGGAGGCAGCCAGGGAGGCCGCCCGCTCTGTATATCGCTCATTGGTGTAAAAATGCAGTATGCCCGCCGTGTCGCAGTGCAGATCGAGGATCACATCGTGCCTGACGGCTTCGCGTAGCAGAGCTTTTTTCCATGCATTGACGAAATCATCATGCGTCGCAGGTGCAAGAACCCTGTCAAGCTGCTCTTCCGGTCTGATGTGACGCATATCCTGAGCGGCGTGAAGTTGTTCCAGCGCGTCGGCCGCGTCGGGGAAATTGCGGTTAAAATTCTCACCGTTTGCCAGGTTAAAACGCCCAGTCCAGAATCCCAGCACGTTCTGTGTCATTCCTGTGGGGTTTGCATAAGGAATCAGCGTGATGGTGCCGTTTATACCCCCCTCGCTGTCTGCCTTTTCAAGCAGCGGAAGAAGATGCTGAATGACCAGTAAGCCCGGATGCTCATCTGCGTGCAGGCCAGCCTGAATATAAACAGCACGTTCGCTGTCACCTCCGGTGAAAACGTGTTTAATAATTTCAGACCTGTTGCCTGTACCTGCTGCACCGCTGAAAATTGAGGTGGTGGTGACACTCATATTTGCTCCCTTAGTAAATATCAAAGGCAAAATATTTATCGACGATTTTCTTGTAAGTTCCGTCAGCACGCAGTGAGGCGAAAGCCTGATTAACCGCCTGCTGCAGTTCCGTATCCTCCTTGCGAAGTCCCATGCCAACTCCTGTTCCGAATATCTGCGGGTCAGTTACAGCTGGTCCGGCGAAATCGTAACTTTTTCCTGCAGCCTGTTTAAGAAATCCGTAGCTTCCTGCGACTTCATCCTGAAAGGCTGCATCAAGGCGTCCGGCTTTCAGATCGGAATAAATATCATCCTGGGAGGGATAAGAAACTACGCTGACGCCGCTATTGCGCCAGTATTTGTTGGCATAGGTCTCCTGAATAGATCCCTGCAGCACACCTATATTTTTACCCTGCAGGGATGCAGGCTCAGGCTTAAGTGCGCTGCCCGCAGGTGCAATAAGACGAGCCTTCGCGGAATACAGCTTGTCAGAAAAATTGATTTCCTTCTGACGTGCCGGCGTTATGGACATGGTTGCCATGATTGCGTCAATTTTTCGTGCCTTAAGCGAGGGGATAAGAGCATCAAAAGGTGACTCAACCACGACACACTTCATTTTCATGCGCTCACAAAGCGCCTCTGTCAGATCAATGTCGAATCCTATAACTTTCCCGTCCGGGGATTTAGATTCAAAAGGGGCATAACCCGGATCAGTCCCGATGCGCAGGGTGGCAGGCTGTTCAGTAGCCAGAACGGATAAGCTTACGAGCAGGGCAGCTGACAACGTCACAATCGTTCTTACTGTACGCATATATACCTCCGGATTCAGTTCATCACATGCTGAAAGTCAGCAGACAAAGTGTCTCGCCTTACCGCATTATTGGACTTATAATCCAGAGTGTACATTTTGTACAAGAATATTAATTGATTTTGCGAATATATTTCTCGCTATAAATCAGTTAAAAACATTATTTTATAACAACTTGCGATAGATTTTTTACAAGCAATACGAAAAAGATCTGGTGCCATGGCAATGGCATTTTCTGGATTAATTGTCTGCATATAACCTGTTGTCGCGACAACGGAATGCCAGTGAGATACGATAAAAAAAAATTGAAAAGGGGCCGGTCCGGACATCATGCAGAATTTGAAAAGTGAACAATTCGTAACACTGCAATCTATGGCAGATGGTATCGCTGCACTGTTTTTTCCGGTGGTGGAAGTCGCCATACACGACATACGGAGCGGTAAAATAGCCTATCTGGCGAATAATATTTCAAAGCGTAACGTGGGCGATGATGCGGGGCTGGAAGAACTGGCTCTACGGGATATGGATAAGCTTGCAGGCCCTTATGAGAAATTGAACTGGGATGGAAAAAAAATCAGGTCAGTAAGCGTCAGGGTCAATCTTAATGGCGATCCGGAATACATGTTCTGTATCAACTTCAGCACTGCTCAGCTTGATGATGCCCGCCAGGCGCTGGAGATGTTTTTGTCTGTGAACAGGCTTCTGCCCCAGCCTGTGCAGCTATTTGAAAATGACTGGCAGGAAAAAATAAACACATACCTCCATCACTGGCTGGCCGAACACAACTCATCGCTTTCCACGCTGACACGGATTCAGAAAAAGGCACTGGTGACTGAACTGTACCGGCAGGGAGCGTTTAATGTCAGAAACTCAGCCGATTATATTGCCAGTGTGCTTTCAATGGGGCGCGCAACTGTTTACAAGCATCTGAAAGAGCTTAAAGGCTGAGTGCCTGAAGTATTATCCTTTCTTCAGGATTATGTCCTGGATGGTCCGCTTTTCGCTCACAGCAGACCTTTAGCTCAGTGAGCTTGTACGCTCTGTGCCAGAAGCGGATGTTGCTGACGTCACGATGAATTAATTGTATTAGTCGCGACTTGATCTGACACACGGCCTTGAAGGGTTGAGAGTTACCGGTTTTGATATGGGTGTCGAATCCTTATGCAAAACACGAGGTAACTCTCATGCTTCATACTACCAATCCCGTCATCAAACACAAAACYGGTTTGCTCAATCTGGCTGAAGAACTCAGCAATGTGTCGAAAGCCTGTAAAATCATGGGCGTCTCGCGTGATACATTTTATCGCTATCGTGAGCTGGCCGATGAAGGCGGCGTGGATGCACTGATAAACCGCAGCCGACGTGCCCCTAATCTCAAAAACCGTACCGATGATACAACGGAACAGGCCGTTGTTGATTATGCCATCGCTTTCCCTGCGCATGGTCAGCACCGGACCAGCAACGAGTTGCGTAAACAGGGCGTTTTTATCTCAGGAAGCGGCGTCCGTTCTGTCTGGTTGCG
>NZ_SOYS01000006.1 GCF_011808225.1 Cedecea colo
CGGTGCTCAAAGATTACTTTCAAATAATTCACTTAAATGAATTACTGTCTGGTCACTCTTCAAGGCTTGATATTTTTTTGCACCCGAAGATGCTGAGATATCAATCCTGCGAGTGCCCACACAGATTGTCTGATAAATTGTTAAAGAGCGGTGCAATCAGCGGCTCAGCCTGCTGTTGCGAGGTGGCGTATATTACGCTTTCCTCTTTCAGAGTCAACCCCGAATTTCAGGATTTTTAACTCTCATCGCCGCCGTTACTCTGTGATGTTGTTCACATGTTCCGTGTCGATGGAGGCGCAGTATAGGGATTTTTCGGAACGTGACAAGCATAAAATAGAAAAAACTTATCGTTTGCTTATTTTCCAGGCAATAAGTCTGCGATTAACTATTTATCGCCTGGTTTTTAAGCAAAAACGAACCCAAAAGGGCTCGTTTTTGCTTTTTGGTGTATCACTGCACTGCAACAATATGACCGTCTTTTACTTCCAGCTTGACCATTTTCCCTGGAATCAGCTCGCCGGACAGGATTTGCTGAGCCAGCGGGTTCTCAATTTGCTGTTGAATCGCACGTTTCAGCGGCCGCGCCCCGTAAACCGGGTCGTAACCATTTTCGCTCAACAGCTTCAGTGCATCGTCGGAGATAGTAACTTCGTAGCCACGCTCTTCCAGACGTTTGTACAGACGCTGCAGCTGAATCTGCGCGATAGAAGCAATATGACGCTCACCCAGCGGGTGGAATACCACAACTTCATCTATACGGTTGAGGAACTCCGGACGGAAACTATGGCTGACAACGCCCAGCACCAAATCCTTCATATGCCCGTAGTCCAGTTCACCGAAACGTTCCTGAATCAAATCCGAGCCCAGGTTTGAAGTCATAATGACAACGGTGTTCCTGAAGTCGACCGTCCTGCCCTGCCCGTCGGTAAGACGACCATCATCCAGCACCTGCAGCAGAATATTAAAGACATCCGGATGCGCCTTCTCGACTTCATCAAGCAGGATCACAGAATAAGGACGACGACGAACCGCTTCTGTCAGATAGCCGCCCTCTTCATAGCCTACATAGCCCGGAGGCGCCCCAACCAGACGCGAGACCGAATGTTTTTCCATAAACTCGGACATATCGATACGCACCATCGCATCGTCGCTATCAAACATAAAGTTCGCCAGCGTTTTGCATAATTCGGTTTTACCAACCCCAGTCGGCCCAAGGAACAGGAACGAACCAATAGGTCGATTAGGATCGGACAACCCGGCACGGCTGCGGCGGATAGCATTCGAAACCGCTTCTACCGCTTCATCCTGGCCGATAACGCGCTGATGCAGGTCGTTCTCCATCCGCAGCAGTTTTTCACGCTCACCTTCGAGCATGCGGGCAACAGGGATCCCCGTCCAGCGCGCCAGCACGTCAGCGATTTCTACATCCGTTACTTTATTACGCAGCAGCCGCATGGTTTTGCCTTCGCTCTGGGTCGCAGTCTCAAGCTGCTTCTCAAGCTCAGGGATTTTCCCGTATTGCAGTTCGGACATACGCGCCAGATCGCCCACACGGCGAGCCTGCTCGATAGCAATTTTCGCCTGCTCCAGCTCGGCTTTAATTGTCTGCGTGCCAGAGAGCGACGCTTTTTCTGCTTTCCACTCTTCTTCCAGTACCGAATAGTCGCGCTCTTTCTGTTCTAACTCTTCATTAAGCATGCTGAGGCGTTTCTGGCTGGCTTCATCCGACTCTTTCTTCAGCGCCTGCTGTTCCAGCTTTAGCTGGATGATACGGCGATCGAGGCGGTCAAGCTCTTCCGGCTTCGAGTCTATTTGCATACGAATGCTGGAAGCGGCCTCATCAATAAGGTCGATGGCTTTATCCGGTAGCTGGCGGTCGGCAATGTAGCGATGAGATAGAGTCGCCGCCGCAACGATGGCCGGGTCAGTGATTTGCACATGGTGGTGCAGTTCGTAGCGTTCTTTCAGCCCACGTAAAATAGCGATGGTATCTTCAACGGAAGGTTCCGCCACGAATACTTTCTGAAAGCGGCGCTCAAGCGCTGCATCCTTCTCTATATATTGCCGATATTCATCAAGCGTGGTGGCACCCACACAGTGAAGCTCACCACGCGCCAGCGCTGGTTTGAGCATATTGCCCGCGTCCATTGCGCCGTCTGCTTTACCCGCGCCAACCATAGTATGCAGCTCATCAATAAACAGAATGACGTTGCCTTCCTGTTTTGAAAGATCGTTAAGCACGGCCTTCAGGCGCTCTTCAAATTCACCGCGATACTTCGCCCCGGCTACCAGCGCGCCCATATCCAGAGCCAGTACGCGACGGCCTTTCAGACCTTCCGGCACTTCACCATTAATAATGCGCTGCGCCAGACCTTCGACGATGGCTGTTTTACCCACGCCGGGCTCGCCGATAAGCACCGGGTTATTTTTGGTACGACGCTGCAATACCTGAATGGTGCGACGAATTTCTTCATCACGACCGATAACCGGATCCAGCTTGCCCTGTTCGGCTCGCTCGGTAAGGTCGACGGTATATTTCTTCAATGCCTGACGTTGGTCTTCAGCACTCTGATCGTTCACGCTTTCGCCTCCACGCATTTGCTCAATCGCAGATGTCACATTTGCCGTGGTGGCGCCGGCTGATTTCAGTAAGTCGGTTAATGTGCCGCGCGATTCAAGCGCAGCCAGAACAAAGAGTTCTGACGAGATAAAATTGTCGTTTCGTTTTTGTGCGAGCTTGTCGCAAAGATTAAGCACGCGCATCAAATCCTGCGAAGGCTGCACATCGCCACCGGTTCCTTCAACCTGCGGTAAGCGACTCAGCGCCTGCTCGATTGCCGTGCGTAGCTGCCCCGCGTTCACGCCAGCGGAGGTCAATAAAGGACGTACAGATCCTCCTTCCTGATTGAGCAGCGCGCTCATCAGGTGAAGAGGTTCGATGAATTGATTGTCGTGCCCGAGAGCCAAAGATTGGGCATCGGCGAGGGCAAGCTGGAATTTATTGGTAAGACGA
Source organism: Cedecea colo (assembly GCF_011808225.1). Classification (GTDB taxonomy): domain Bacteria; phylum Pseudomonadota; class Gammaproteobacteria; order Enterobacterales; family Enterobacteriaceae; genus Dryocola; species Dryocola colo. Next base: position 3,014 of record NZ_SOYS01000006.1, read on the forward strand.
TCCAGACGCATAACTCCTCCCATATACAGGTCAAATTTGCTACTGGAGATTAAATGAGGTCATCCCTCAATTATTCAAGGTTAATGACCTGAAATAGGCAAGCGTTGAGTTACCCGTACTGGATCGTCTTGATTCTATAGGTTATATCAGCCAAACGAAACTTGCCATACGGCCGGTGATTCTGTCGCGGCGATATGAGAAGAAATCGCCTGTTTCGCTGTGAGTGCAGCGATTACCGCCGTAGACCTGTTTTATCCCTACATTTGCAAGACGCTGACGTGCAAGGCTGTAGATATCGGCATAATATTTTTCACCCACGGGGCGAAAAGCCGTATCTGCTTTTGCATCTTTAGCCATAAACGCTTCGCGAACTTCCGGTCCAACCTCGAATGCGCTCGGGCCGATGGCAGGCCCAAGCCAGGCTATAATGTTTTCCGGACGGTCTTTAAAGCAAGCGACCGTCTCTTCGAGAACGCCTTCGCATAATCCCCGCCATCCCGCATGTGCCGCAGCGACTTCGGTTCCGGCCTTATTACAGAATAGCACCGGTAAACAATCCGCGGTCATTACGGCACAAACCGTCCCCGGCGTATTGCTATAGCTGGCATCCGCCCGCTTTGAAGCGTAAGGTTCACCACCGAGTTGCAACACCGCCTTACCATGCACCTGCTCCAGCCAAACCGGTTTTGCAGGTAAGCCAGCCGCCGCATAAAACAGGCGACGGTTTTCTTCAACATGTTCAGGGACATCGCCGCAATGCGCGCCAAGATTGAGCGAATCATAGGGGAACTGGCTGACTCCGCCGATACGCGTCGAACTGCAGGCGCCGACGCCGTGCGGAACCGGCCATTCCGGGACTATCAGTTGCGGGGTAAGCGTTTTACTCATAGCCAGTCCATTTGGTCCTTATGGGCTTCAGTATCCACGCGCAGCGCTTCAATCAGTTCCACCATGTCCGGTGGAATCGGCGCATGCCATTCCATCAGCATGCCGCTAATCGGATGATAAAGACGCAGCATTGTCGCGTGCAGCGCCTGGCGGTCAAACTTACGCAGCACCGCTACAAACTCCTCGGACGCGCCTTTTGGCGGACGCGGACGGCCGCCGTATAGCTGATCGCCAACCAGTGGATGCGTGATATGGGCCATGTGAACGCGGATCTGGTGCGTACGGCCTGTTTCCAGACGTAAACGTAGACGAGTATGCACGCGGAAGTGTTCCATAATGCGGTAATGCGTTACCGCCGGTTTGCCCATCGGGTGGACGGACATATGTGTACGTTTGGTTGGGTGACGGCTGATAGGTTCTTCCACCGTGCCGCCCGCGGTCATGTGACCAATCGCGACCGCTTCGTATTCACGGGTGATTTCACGCAGCTGCAGCGATTCCACCAGCCGAGTTTGCGCGGGAACGGTCTTGGCCACCACCATCAAACCCGTGGTGTCTTTATCCAGACGGTGAACGATGCCCGCACGCGGCACATCGGCAATCGGTGGATAATAATGCAGCAATGCGTTTAGCACCGTGCCGTCCGGGTTGCCAGCGCCAGGGTGAACAACAAAGTCACGAGGCTTGTTGATGACCAGAATGTCATCATCTTCGTAGACAATATTGAGCGGGATATCCTGCGCTTCCCAGCGTACATCCTCTTCGATTTCGGCATTGATGGTGACGCTCTCACCACCCAACACTTTTTCTTTCGGTTTATCGCTGACTTTGCCATTGACCAGCACGCGCTGGTCAAGAATCCATTCTTTTATACGCGAACGTGAATAATCCGGGAACAATTCGGCCAAAGCCTGATCTAAGCGTTGACCGAGTTGAGATTCGGATACTGTTGCGTTGAGTTGTACTAGTTGTGCCATAGACAGCTTCTTCGTTAACGTTGGGTTTTACGGCAATGCCGTTTAATATAGTGTGCTATTGTAGCTGGTCTTCATCGGGAGCTGGAACTGTGAGCCTCCCGGAATAACATTCTGAGGAAAGTCAAAACGTCATGACGCGTATGAAATATCTGGTGGCAGCTGCCACGTTGAGCCTGGCTTTGGCTGGTTGCTCCAGTTCCAAGGATGAGGTTCCTGATAATCCACCTTCTGAGATCTATGCGACTGCTCAGCAAAAGTTGCAGGACGGTAACTTTAAAGCGGCGATAACGCAACTGGAAGCTCTGGATAACCGTTATCCGTTCGGGCCTTACTCGCAGCAAGTGCAGTTAGATCTGATTTACGCTTACTACAAAAACGCTGACCTGCCGCTGGCTCAGGCGGCGATTGATCGCTTTATGCGCCTCAATCCTACCCATCCAAATATCGACTACGTGCTTTATATGCGTGGTCTGACGGACATGGCGTTGGATAATAGCGCATTACAGGGGTTCTTCGGTGTTGATCGTTCCGATCGCGATCCGCAGCACGCGCGTGATGCCTTCAATGATTTCTCAAAACTGGTCCGCGGCTACCCAAACAGCCAGTACGTCACTGACGCTACCAGGCGTCTGGTGTTCCTGAAAGATCGTCTGGCTAAGTATGAGCTTTCCGTGGCGCAATACTACACCAAACGCGGCGCGTGGGTGGCAGTTGTTAATCGTGTCGAAGGCATGCTGCGTGATTACCCGGATACCCAGGCAACTCGTGACGGCTTAAAACTGATGGAAAATGCGTATCGCGAAATGCAAATGCCGGGTCAGGCGGACAAGGTGGCGAAAATTATCGCAGCCAACGGCAGCAATACCTGATTAGCGAACTCCGGAACGACAAAACGGCAGCCGCGGCTGCCGTTTTTATTGCCTGAAACGCAAAACTGAAACGGTTTAGCGTCAGGCCATCCCATCAAATATGAACGCTATTTTTGCGTTCCACAAGCAGTATCGATGGTTATCCTGTTCTGTCTCACAAAAAGGCTTCCTTGACAAAAAGTGACAAAATAACGTGATTTTGATCACACATTTTGACATTGAGCGAGGTATGCTGAAGTTACCAAGACGGGAAAGACAAGAGGTAACTTTATGACAATGAACATTACCAGCAAGCAAATGGAAATCACCCCAGCTATTCGCCAGCACGTCGCGGACCGTCTCACCAAACTGGACAAGTGGCAAACTCATCTCATTAATCCACACATAATCTTGTCCAAAGAACCCCAGGGTTTTGTGGCTGATGCCACCATAAGTACGCCGAACGGACAGCTCGTCGCGAGCGCCAGGCATGACGATATGTATACGGCCATCAACGAATTAATCAATAAACTGGAGCGGCAGTTAAATAAGGTGCAGCACAAAGGTGAAGCGCGCCGTGCCACAGGCTCAGTGAAAGATATTGCCTTCGCGGAAGAATCTGAAGAAGAGTAATTTTGACAGTGAATTCACATTAGCAACGCGCCTTCGGGCGCGTTTTTTATTGCTAACCAACCCTATGCTGGCAAAAACAACAAGCAGACCTTCTGTAGAAATAAACTGGAAAATCAATAAATTAATATTCAGCAATGTCATGACAAAAAAGGAAAAACCCCGCTTTCTCCTTCTTTGGCAGCTACCTTCAACGCGCCTCCGGGCGCGTTTTTTATTGACAGGGCGAAAACAGAGCGAGTAAGTTAACCCTCAGACTTGTCAGGAATCAGCCCATGAGACTTCTACCGTTTTTCTTCGCATTCTTTTTTACCTTCCCCTGACCGGGAGGCAATTCGTCGTGTGATAAAGAATGCGAAGACGAACAAACAGGCCTCCCAAAACGGGAGGCCTTTTTTATGGACATCGAAAAGGTAGCGTTATGAATGAGACAAACCCCTTGCTGGCTCTGCGCGATAAAATTAGCGCCCTGGATGTAAAGCTGCTGGCGCTGCTGGCGGAACGCCGCGGGCTTGCCGTAGAAGTGGGTAAGGCGAAGCTCGAGTCTCACCGCCCGGTACGCGACATTGACCGCGAGCGGGATTTGCTTGAGCGCCTGATTACGTTGGGTAAAACGCATCAACTGGATGCGCACTACATTACCCGTCTGTTCCAGCTCATCATCGAAGATTCGGTTCTGACCCAGCAGGCATTACTGCAACAACATCTGAATAAAACCAATCCGCACTCTGCCCGCATCGCTTTCCTCGGTCCTAAAGGTTCTTACTCTCACCTCGCTGCTCGCCAGTATGCCGCGCGCCATTTCGAGCAATTTATCGAAAGCGGCTGTGCCAAATTCCATGATATTTTCAATCAGGTAGAAACCGGCCAGGCCGATTACGCCGTGGTGCCAATTGAAAACACCAGCTCCGGCGCGATTAACGAGGTATACGATCTGCTCCAGCACACCAGCCTTTCAATCGTTGGTGAGATGACGGTACCTATCGACCACTGCGTACTGGTAAGCAGCACAACAGCGTTAGAAGAAATCGAAATAGTTTACAGCCATCCGCAGCCTTTCCAGCAGTGCAGCCAGTTCATTAACCGTTATCCGCACTGGAAGATTGAATATTGCGAAAGCACCTCCGCCGCGATGGAAAAAGTTGCTCAGGCCAATTCTCCCCGTGTCGCGGCCCTGGGTAGCGAAGCCGGCGGCGCGCTCTATGGCCTGCAGGTGCTTGAGCGTAACCTGGCAAATCAGTCGCAAAATATTACCCGCTTCGTCGTACTGGCGCGTAAAGCAATTGACGTTTCAGAGCAGGTTCCGGCCAAAACGACGCTGCTTATCGCGACAGGTCAGCAGGCTGGCGCGCTGGTTGAGGCCCTGCTGGTCCTGCGCAATCACAATCTGATTATGACAAAGCTTGAATCCCGCCCGATCAACGGCAATCCGTGGGAAGAGATGTTCTATCTGGATATTCAGGTCAACCTGAAAAATATGGAAATGCAAAAAGCTCTGCGAGAGCTGGGCGAGATTACCCGCTCGATGAAAGTGCTTGGCAGCTACCCGAGTGAGAATGTCGTGCCTGTCGATCCTGTCTGACGCTGCCCTAAGAAAGCCAGCCTGAGGCTGGCTTACCGGCTTTCTTTAAACTTCGGTTTTGTCAGGCCCGCAACGTTCACCTGCAGCGTGAAAATAGCCCCCGAAAGCGGACGTTCAGCGATTTCTGCTTCATCCATATTTTCCCGCGTAGTGGTGATAAACAGCGTTTTCATATCGTCGCCTCCAAAGCACACCATTGTCGGGCAACGTACTGGCAAAGCGTGTATCTCCAGGATTTCACCCTGCGGGGATAAGCGCGCGATGCGATAGCCATCGAACAATGCGGTCCAGTAGCAACCTTCCATATCTATGGCGGCACCATCAGGAATGCCCTCCCCCGGCGCAAATCGTTTGAATACCTGCCGTACGCCGGGCTCACCTCTCTCATCCAGCGGCGTGCGATAAATCACGCTGTTTGGCGTATCAGATGTGTACATCCACTTTTTGTCTTCGCTAAAAGCCAGACCGTTCGCGCCATGAATATCGTGCTGAATAATATGCGGCGTCAAATCATTATCAACGCGGCACAGCAGAGCACCGTTATAATCGCCCGGCCCCCAGAATGTTCCCGCATAAAAACGTCCTTCACGATCGGTACCGCCATCGTTAAAACGCGCAAGCTCGGGATTATTCGGGTTATCACAGATCTTTTGGGTGATAAGACCCGTTTGATTGGTAAGGTAGATCCCGCTGCGTAACGCTACGATAAAACCGCCGTTTTCACGAAAGGCAAAGCAGCCCACCTCTTCGGAAAACTGAATAACGTCATGCCTGGCGCTTACCGGGTGGTAGCGATGAATTTCGTTTTCAAGAATATCGGTCCAGTAAATGCTCTGTTCTTCTGCATTCCACGTTGGGCATTCGGGTAGGTGACCGGTGTAATCAAACAGGACTTGCGGCTGTGCCATCTCAGGTATCCTTATCGCAAAAAAAAGCCAGCGGGCTTTTCCACTGGCTTTGATTATAAAACCTTTTTACTGCTACTGGCGGTTATCATTTGCCTGACGTAACAAGGTGCGGCTTTCGCTCTGGAAACGCTGGGCGTAGTCCCCGAACCAGTGTTCAATTTTGCGGAAACTGTCGATAAACGCCTGCTTATCGCCATGCTCAAGCAGGCTAATCGCCTCGCCGAACCTTTTGTAGTAACGCTTGATCAGCGCCAGATTATTCTCCGACGACATGATGATATCGGCGTACAGTTGAGGATCCTGTGCAAACAGACGCCCGACCATCGCCAGCTCCAGCCGGTAAATGGGTGATGAAAGCGCCAGCAACTGCTCCAGTTGCACATTCTCTTCTGCCAGATGCAGACCATAGGCAAAAGTGGCAAAGTGGCGCAACGCCTGTATAAACGCCATATTCTGATCGTGCTCAACGGCACTGGAGCGATGTAAGCGCGCGCCCCAGACCTGTATCTGCTCCAGGAACCATTGATAGGCTTCCGGCTGGCGCCCATCGCAATAGACCACAACCTGTTTTGCCAGGCTGCCGCTATCCGGCCCAAACATGGGGTGTAGACCTAATACCGGCCCGTTGTGGGCAGCTAACATCGCCTGCAACGGCCCATTCTTCACTGAGGCGAGATCAACAAGCACGCAGTCTGCAGGCAGCGGCGGCAGTTGAGCAATAACCTCTTCGGTAAGATGGATCGGCACGCTGACAATCACCATGCCGGCATCGGCCATCATTTCAGCAGCCCGGGGCCAGTCTTCTTTTTCAAAGATGCGAACCTGGTAGCCAGAGAGCATGAGCATTTTTTCGAATAAACGCCCCATCTGGCCGCCACCGCCGACAATCACCACTGGCCGTAATGCCGGATAAAGCGTTTTGAACCCTTTATCGTTCTCGCTGGAATAGGACTCACGCATCACGCGACGCAGCACATCCTCAATGAGATCGGGAGGAACACCGAGCATTTCAGCTTCTTTACGGCGAGAGGCCAGCATTGTCGCTTCACGTTCGGGAACATAAATGGGTAAACCGTAGCGGCTTTTGACTTCGCCAACTTCCGCTACCAGTTCCAGACGGCGCGCCAGAAGATCCAGCAACGCCTTGTCTACCTCGTCGATTTGATCGCGTAACGCGGTCAATTCAGCAACCATAGTAAAACCTCTTATGCCTTACGCGCCGCAAGCGTACCGTGCAGATCTTTATGAATCTCACGCAGCAGGCCTTCCGTTGTTTCCCAGCTGATGCAGGCATCGGTGACGGAAACGCCATATTTCATTGCGCTGCGTGGCTGCTCAGACGATTGATTGCCCTCATGGATATTACTTTCAATCATCAGACCAATAATCGAACGGTTACCATCTTTAATCTGCGCGATGGCGGATTCAGCCACGCCCGGCTGGCGGCGGTAATCTTTGTTGGAATTGCCATGGCTGCAATCTATCATCAAGGCCGGACGCAGTCCCGCTTGTTCCATCTCTTTTTCGCACTGGGCAACGTCAGCCGGACTGTAGTTTGGCGCTTTACCGCCGCGCAGAATCACGTGACCGTCCGGATTGCCCTGGGTTTGCAGCAGGCAAACCTGCCCCGCCTGGTTGATGCCGACGAAACGGTGCGGCATCGCAGCCGCGCGCATCGCGTTAATTGCCGTACCCAGGCTCCCGTCAGTCCCGTTTTTAAAGCCAACCGGCATTGAAAGACCTGAAGCCATTTCACGGTGAGTCTGGGACTCGGTAGTACGGGCGCCAATTGCCGACCAGCTAAACAGATCGCCCAGGTATTGCGGGCTGTTCGGATCGAGCGCTTCAGTCGCCAGCGGCAAGCCCATGCTGACCAGTTCCACCAGCAGATTGCGCGCTATTTTCAGACCCGCTTCCACATCAAACGAGCCATCCATGTGCGGATCGTTAATCAGCCCTTTCCAACCCACGGTAGTACGTGGTTTCTCAAAATAGACGCGCATGACGAGGTACAGACTATCGCTGACTTGTGCAGAAAGTTCTTTAAAACGACGAGCGTATTCAATGGCGGTTTCCGGATCGTGGATCGAGCAAGGTCCACAAACCACCAGCAGACGAGGATCGCGGCCGGCGATAATGTCCGAAATCGTCTGGCGTGACTGTTCGATCTGTGCCGTCTGTGCGGCGGTGAGCGGGAACTCGGCTTTAAGCTGATCCGGAGTGATTAATACCTGTTCGTCAGAAATATGAACGTTATTCAGCGCGTCTTTTTGCATGATGGCGGTCCTGTTTGGCTCGTTTGCGATAGTCGTTTCCTCAGTGAGGAAGCAATACCTTACCATGCATAGTAAAGATTGCAATCCATATTACGTAAATAATACGTTACACTGACGAGTTATATGGCGCTTAATAGGCGATCACCCATAAATTTCGTAAAGTTATTTTTACACAACCGCTAGTTACATAGTCTGGTAACGGGCCGGTTAAACCAGCGCAGCTATGAGCTACTCCGCATAAACGCCCGCGATGAGTTTTCGATGACCTTCGCTCAGGCGCTAAGGGAAACATTCCCGGCCTCGCTTGCTATTAATAACCAGGTTGTTAAAGCCAGATGCGTAGACGTTTACGGCACGGCGGTGTTTTTTACGGAATATTCTGATGACCGCTTATCGCTTAAGATTAATTGCCAAATTATTTACTTCTTTTAACAATTTACTGCGCCAAATTTTCGGCCTCTATCTTTTTTGATCTATGCTTAACAGGGTATGGATAAATAACTTTATAAGTTTATGTCAGCTATTCCTGTTATTTATTAGGCATTTATTTAAGTAGCAATATGTCCGGGTAAAATATGTCAAATAAAAGTGACACCGAAAAAGAGCTGGCCACGACCAAAGACACCGTATCCCTTGCAGAGGAGCGTGTTGAGCTGGGCACAAAGAAAGTTATCGACCGACGCGTACGCATCACGCGCTCCACGCGGGCCGACCAGAAGCTGATTGAGACGGAACTGACGCACGAAGATGCGATAATTAAACGCGTCTTAAAAAACGAAGCGGTAAAACCCGAAAATATCCCTCAGGTTCGCCAGGAAGGTGACGTCACAATAATCCCTGTTATCGAAGAGCGTGTTGAAATAGTTAAATATTACGTTCTCACCGAAGAAATTCACGTTATTAAAAATCTCAGGAAAGAGACTCATCAGGAAAATATCACTTTGCGATCGCAGGAAATTAATATTTCAACGGAAGATGAATGACAACCTTTTAGACTTATCAAGAGGAACATTAGATATGGCACACGAAAAAATCGTTACGGCTTTCACCCAACCTCAGCAGGCAGAAGTTGCTAAAGAGAAACTCATTGCGGAAGGTATCTCGGGGGATGACATCGATATTATTTCGGGCGAAAGGTTACGCGTTGAAGATAAAGAAATTCGTCACCCCAGTTTCTGGCAGCGTTTGTTTGGCGATGATGTTGATGATGATTATGCGTCAGAGTACAACAAAGCCATTCGCGCTGGCGGAGTGCTGTTAATTGCCCGCGTTGATAAAGATGATGCAGACAGAATCGAAACGCTGCTGGATAACTGTGCCAGTGATTACGCGACAGGTAGCGGCGTTGGCGATGATGTCTATGGTAAAAATTTCCTTGGGGAAACCGATGATGTCGCGTCCCGCCCCATCGGACAGGACATCGCCACCGACCCGACATTAAGGGATGAAGATGTCGTGGCTAAAACGCTTCCCGGCGACGCTGACTACGTAAGTGGGCGTACCGCCTCTGCGGATATCGCAGGAGGCGTGACAGACGATGTTCAGACTAACCAGGCTTACAGAGAGAGCGATAACCGTGAAACCCTGACGCTGGCCGAAGAAGAGATTGACGTAGGCAAGCGCCGGGTCAGCGACGGTAAAGTCCGTCTGCGCCGTTATACGGTTGAGGATGAAGTAGCGGAAGATATCTCGCTTACCGAACAGCACGCCGATGTGTTCCGTTCCGCCCTTAACGAACCGGCCTATCTTAACGATGTGGACTGGTCAGAGAAGACGCTTGAAGTTGAAGAGTCGCATGAAGTGCCTACGGTGAATAAAACCGCTCATGTGCGTGAAGAAGTAGGTCTGCGCACTGAAACCACGGCGCGTGACGAAACGGTTAAAGATACGGTTCGCCGTCAGGAAGTTGAAGTGGATAAAGACGGCGTTGAAAGCGATCTGAACAAATCGAAATTCCCACCAAAAGAGTAATGTTCCGTTGGTGTATTAGTGATTAATACGCTAAATGGCCTGCTGTGGGCACCAGAAACAAAAAAGGGGTTAGCATATTGCTAACCCCTTGTTTCACTTTAACTTTTGGATGTCGCGTTAGCGATATCTTAGTTAAGACGCTCTTTGATACGAGCAGACTTACCAGTACGCTCACGCAGGTAGTACAGTTTAGCTTTACGAACGGCACCACGACGTTTAACGGTAATGCTGTCGATTACCGGGGAGTGAGTCTGGAATACGCGCTCAACACCTTCGCCGTTGGAAATTTTACGAACAGTGAATGCAGAGTGCAGACCGCGGTTACGGATAGCGATAACCACGCCCTCAAATGCCTGCAGACGTTTTTTAGAACCTTCAACGACCCATACTTTCACTTCCACGGAGTCGCCCGGACGGAAGGAAGGTACATCCTGTTTCATCTGTTCTTGTTCAATTTGCTTAATAATGTTGCTCATAATTTAATCTCTTATCCTGGGTAAACTGATGTTTCCCCTGCATATTTGAAGCTGTATCCGCGCTGACTGCGTTTCTTCACCTGAATAACTTACTAAAGTAAGCTCATCGGGATTCACTCGCTTGCCGTCTTGCTACAACTCCAACTATTTTGGGGTTCTGGGAGGTATTAACCTTGCCCATCATGTTTATGCTGCTGTAGCGCGTGTTCCCGTTGGAACTCGGCCAGCAACCTTGCTTGCTCTTCAGTCAGAGCCAGGTTTTCCAGAAGTTCAGGTCTTCTAAGCCAGGTGCGGCCCAGCGACTGTTTCAGGCGCCAGCGGCGAATCTCTGCATGGTTCCCCGACAGCAACACCGGCGGTACTTCCATGCCCTCTAACACTTCAGGACGAGTATAGTGCGGGCAATCCAGCAATCCATCAGCAAACGAATCTTCGATCGCTGATGCTTCATGGCCCAGTACACCCGGAATAAACCGTGAGACGGAGTCAATCAGCGTCATTGCCGGTAGCTCACCACCGCTGAGAACGTAATCGCCGATTGACCATTCTTCGTCAATTTCGGTCTGGATCACGCGCTCATCGATTCCCTCGTAACGGCCACAAACCAGAATCAGCTTCTCGTTGGTTGCCAGTTCACAGACGCCTGCTTGATCAAGCTTGCGTCCCTGAGGTGAAAGATAAATTACCTTTGCGCCTTCCCCTGCCGCCGCTTTCGCTGCGTGGATGGCTTCCCTTAACGGGTTTACCATCATGAGCATACCCGGTCCGCCGCCGTAAGGCCTATCGTCCACGGTACGGTGTCGGTCATAAGTGAAGTCACGCGGACTCCAGCTCTGGATGCTCAGCAGGCCATTTTTAACTGCCCGGCCAGTTACCCCGTAATCGGTAATTGCGCGGAACATCTCTGGAAACAGGCTAACTACACCAATAAACACAAGCCTTTCCCCATCACGCCGTTTTGTTACCGTTTATCCGGAGGTTTAGAAACCAGGATCCCAATCTACTTCAATCGTTTGAGTAGCGAGATCGACTTTCTTGATAACCTGCCCATCGAGGAACGGAACCAGCCGCTCCTTGATACCGAACGCATCTTTCAGGTTTGCCTTAATGACGAGTACGTCATTGGAGCCGGTTTCCATCATATCGATGACTTTACCGAGCTGATATCCCTGAGTGGTTACTACCTGGCAGCCCATAAGGTCTTTCCAGTAATAGTCACCCTCTTCGAGATGAGGCAACTGCGATGAATCAACCACAATTTCGCAATTAGTGAGAAGATTCGCGGCATCCCGATCGTCAACGCCTTTCAGCTTGATGATCAGATCCTGATTGTGGTGCTTCCAGCTCTCAAGCTGTACTTGCTGCCACTGACCCGCCTTCTGGATAAACCAGGGCTGATAGTCAAAAATGCTTTCGGCGTCTTCGGTGGAGGAAAACACTCTGAGCCAACCACGAATACCGTAGCAGGAGCCCATTTTCCCCAACACGATTGGGTTAACAGGTACCGAAGCTGCGAATTGATTGCTCATCATGACCACCGTGACAGATTAAGCTGCTTTTTTTGCTGCTTTGATCAGCGCAGATACGCGATCGGAAACGGTAGCGCCAAGGCCAACCCAATGCTCGATACGATCCAGATCCAGGCGGCTTGCCTCGTCTTTCTCACTGGCGATAGGGTTGAAGAAACCAACGCGCTCAATGAAGCGACCGTTACGTGCATTACGGCTGTCAGTAACAACAACCTGGTAGAACGGACGCTTTTTAGCGCCGTGACGTGCTAAACGAATAGTTACCATAACATCCTCTTTAGTGAATAAAACACCGGGCTCCATCGAGGGACGGAACCCGGTGTCATATTAAAAGCCCGAAAATTTTACTCATTTGGGCGCAAAAAGCAATCTAAATGAGCTTAACGGCCTGGGAAACCTGGCGGCATCATGCCTTTCATGCCGCGCATCATTTTCGCCATTCCGCCTTTCTTCATCTTCTTCATCATGCGCTGCATGTCATCAAACTGCTTGAGCAGACGGTTAACGTCCTGCACCTGCATGCCGGAACCCTGCGCGATACGGCGCTTGCGGGAACCTTTAATGATTTCTGGCGCCGCGCGTTCTTTGAGGGTCATGGAGTTGATAATCGCCTCCATGCGCACCAGCACTTTGTCATCCATCTGGGATTTGACGTTGTCCGGCAGCTGCCCCATGCCCGGCAGCTTGCTCATCATGCTCGCCATGCCGCCCATGTTTTTCATCTGCTTAAGCTGCTCAAGGAAATCGTTGAGGTCGAAGCCATCGCCTTTCTTCAGCTTGCTGGCGAGCTTCTCGGCCTGAGCGCGATCAACTTTGCTTTCGATATCTTCGATAAGCGACAGCACATCGCCCATACCCAGAATACGCGAAGCAATACGATCCGGATGGAACGGCTCCAGCGCTTCGGTTTTCTCACCGACGCCGAGGAATTTAATTGGCTTGCCGGTGATATGGCGAATAGACAGAGCCGCGCCGCCGCGCGCATCGCCGTCGACTTTCGTCAGAACCACGCCCGTCAGCGGCAGCGCTTCGTTAAACGCCTTAGCGGTATTTGCGGCATCCTGACCGGTCATGGCATCGACCACAAACAGGGTTTCAACCGGATTAATCGCGGCGTGTACCTGTTTGATTTCGTCCATCATCGCTTCATCTACGTGCAGACGCCCGGCGGTATCCACCAGCAGCACGTCGTAGAACTTCAGCTTCGCTTCTTTCAGCGCCGCGTTGACGATATCGACAGGTTTTTGCCCAACGTCAGACGGGAAGAAATCGACACCGACCTGCTCAGCCAGGGTTTCCAGCTGTTTGATTGCCGCCGGGCGATATACGTCGGCAGAAACAACCAGCACCTTCTTCTTATGCTTTTCGCGTAAAAATTTACCCAGCTTGCCGACGCTTGTGGTTTTACCGGCACCTTGCAGGCCCGCCATCAGCACCACGGCTGGCGGCTGCGCGGCAAGGTTCAGCACGGCGTTTTCTTCGCCCATTGCCGCAACCAGTTCGGCGCGAACAATTTTGACGAATTCCTGACCCGGCGTCAGGCTCTTGTTAACCTCGTGACCAACCGCTTTTTCTTTTACACGGCTGATAAAATCGCGCACCACCGGCAGCGCAACGTCCGCCTCCAGCAGGGCCATGCGCACTTCGCGCAGCGTTTCTTTAACGTTCTCTTCAGTCAGCCGCCCACGGCCGCTGATATTGCGCAGGGTACGCGACAGACGGTCAGTTAAATTATCAAACATTGTATTTTGCCTAACGTGGTAACTTAGGGCCGCAGTACGCGACACAAAACAGAATTTGGCGGATTATAACATGAAGCCGCCCTGCATGTGATGCAACGGTTAGAGTTGGAGCAGGCGACAGGTGACGTTATACTGCTTTTTTTCATCTCTGGCTAACTGACCGACACCTTATATGCCTGTTTTCGCACTCCTTGCGCTTGTAGCCTACTCCACCAGCCTCGCGCTGATTATTCCTGGTCTTCTCACGAAGAACAGTGCATGGCGCCGCTTAGCAATTTTATCGGCCACCATTGCGCTTGTCAGCCACGCGCTGGCGCTGGAAGCCCGCATTTTTGCGGGTGACGGCGGGCAGAACCTCAGCCTGCTGAACGTCGGTTCGCTGGTCAGCCTGATGATCTGTACGGTAATGACGATTGTTGCCTCACGCAACCGCGGCTGGTTACTTTTGCCGATTGTCTATGCGTTTGCCTTAATTAACCTCGCCTTTGCCATTTTCGTGCCTAACGAGTTTATTACTCATCTGGAAACCACGCCGGGCATGATGATTCACATCGGCCTTGCGTTATTTGCCTATGCCACGCTGATTATCGCCGCCCTGTATGCGCTGCAACTGGCGTGGATAGACTTCCAGCTAAAAAACAAAAGGCTCGCCTTTAGCGCTGAAATGCCGCCGCTGATGGCTATTGAACGCAAAATGTTTCACATCACTCAGGTTGGCGTGGTGCTGTTAACGCTGACGCTCTCCACCGGCCTGTTTTATATGCACGATCTCTTCAGCACGGAGAACGTCGACAAAGCCGTGCTGTCTATTCTTGCCTGGTTTGTCTACATTATTTTGCTGTGGGGACACTATCATGAAGGTTGGCGGGGCCGCCTTGTGGTGTGGTTTAACGTCGCCGGGGCCGCGATCCTGACCCTCGCCTACTTCGGTAGCCGGGTTCTGCAACAGTTCGTTGGCTAATTTTGCAATTTAAAGGATATAACTTTTGGAACACATCTCAACCACCACGCTGATCGTCACTCTGGTCATCATGGTGGTGGTTTCAGCGTACTTCTCCGGGTCTGAAACCGGCATGATGACGCTCAACCGCTATCGTCTGCGCCATCTTGCCAAGCAAGGTAACCGTGCCGCCAAACGCGTCGAAAAATTACTTCGCAAGCCGGATCGCCTGATTAGCCTCGTTCTGATCGGTAATAATCTGGTGAATATTCTCGCCTCCGCCATTGGCACCATCGTGGGTATGCGCCTTTATGGCGATGCTGGCGTGGCTATTGCTACCGGTATCCTTACTTTCGTGGTGCTTGTCTTTGCCGAAGTGCTGCCGAAAACCATTGCCGCGCTCTATCCGGAAAAAGTCGCCTTTCCAAGTAGCTTCTTGCTTGGCCCGCTGCAGGTTCTCATGATGCCGCTGGTCTGGCTGCTGAACGTTATTACCCGCATGTTGATGCGCATGGTGGGTATTAAAACCGATAACGTGATCAGCGCAGCGCTCAGCAAAGACGAGCTGCGCACCATCGTGCATGAGTCCCGTTCGAATATGTCGCGTCGTCACCAGGACATGCTTCTTTCGGTGCTGGATCTGGAAAAGATCGGCGTGAACGACATCATGGTCCCGCGCAATGAAATTGTGGGTATCAATATCAACGACGACTGGAAATCTATCGTCCGCCAGCTGACGCATTCCCCGCATGGCCGCATCGTGCTTTATCGCGATACGCTGGACGACGTCATTAGCATGCTACGGGTGCGGGAAGCTTACCGCCTGATGACAGAGAAACAGGAGTTCACCAAAGAGACGCTGCTGCGCGCCGCTGATGAAGTTTATTTTGTCCCGGAAGGCACGCCGCTGAGCGTGCAACTGGTGAAATTCCAGCGCAACAAAAAGAAAGTCGGCCTGGTGGTGAATGAATACGGTGATATCCAGGGGCTGATCACCGTGGAAGATATTCTGGAAGAGATCGTGGGTGACTTCACTACCTCTATGTCGCCAACGCTTGCCGAAGAAGTGGTGCCGCAAAATGATGGTTCAGTGATTATTGAAGGCAGCGCTAACGTGCGCGAAATCAATAAAGCTTTTAACTGGACGTTGCCGGAAGACGATGCCCGCACCATAAACGGCATGCTGCTGGAGGAGTTACAGGAGATCCCGGCTAACGATACCCGCGTGCGTATTGAACACTACGACATTGATATTCTCGACGTGCAGGACAATATGATTAAGCAGGTACGCGTCACGCCGGTGAAACCGCTACGTCAAAGCGTGGAAGAGTAACAGACAAAAAAGCCAGCCCCGAGGCTGGCTTTTTGTTAAAAAATTACTTCCCTTTCGCCACGGAAACCATTGCTGCGCGAATGGTGCGGCCATTGAGGGTGTAACCCTTCTGCATCACCATCAGCACGTGATTTGGCGCAACCTCTTCAGATTCAACCATCGCGATAGCCTGGTGAACATCCGGGTTGAACGGCACATTAATGTCGCCAACCACTTCTACGCCAAACTTGCGAACCACATCCAGCATCGATTTCTGAGTCAGCTCGATGCCTTCGATCATGGCCGCCAGATCCGGGTTGGATTTGTCAGCCACTTCCAGGGCGCGATCGAGGCTATCAATCACCGGCAGCAGTTCGTTTACAAATTTATCCAGCGCAAATTTGTGCGCTTTTTCGATATCCAACTCGGTGCGACGACGCAGGTTTTCCATCTCGGCTTTGGTGCGCAGCAGGCTGTCACGCTCGCGCTGCTGGACTTCTTCCAGCTGTGCCGTCAGATCGGCAATGTGTTCGTCGCGCGGATCCACCTCGACGCCTTCTACGGCCTCTACTTCGTCGTGGCTTTCCATTGCAATATCTTCCGGGACTTGCTCGTCTGGTGTTTTCTGTTCTTTACTACTCATGAAATTCTCCGCGTTTTTAGCATTCATCTCGCTGGTTCGCTTATTATGGGGATCAGTTTCCGGGATTCAAGGGAACGTGACATATTGTCATAAACGTCTGCGTATAAGGA
This sequence comes from Cedecea colo, assembly GCF_011808225.1. Lineage (GTDB taxonomy): Bacteria > Pseudomonadota > Gammaproteobacteria > Enterobacterales > Enterobacteriaceae > Dryocola > Dryocola colo. Next base: position 19,846 of record NZ_SOYS01000006.1, read on the forward strand.
CCACCACGATGACTACCAGAATAGCGAACACTCATTTCAGTTGCATTGGCATTGTCGGGCATCCTCGCCACCCTACGGCACTGACCACACATGAAATGCTTTACCGTTGGCTATGCGAAAAGGGCTACGACGTCATCGTGGAACAGCAAATCGCCCAGGAACTGAAGCTTAAAAACGTCAAAACCGGCACGCTGGCGGAGATCGGCCAGCTTGCCGATTTGGCCGTGGTGGTCGGCGGCGATGGCAACATGCTTGGCGCTGCACGGGTGCTTGCGCGTTACGACATCAAGGTCATCGGCATCAACCGTGGCAATCTCGGCTTCCTCACCGATCTCGATCCCGATAATGCACAGCAACAGTTGGCAGACGTGCTGGAAGGCCATTACATCGCCGAAAAACGCTTCCTGCTGGAAGCCCAGGTATGCCAGCAAGATACGCCAACCCGCCTGAGTACCGCTATCAATGAAGTGGTGCTGCACCCCGGCAAAGTTGCACATATGATTGAATTCGAAGTCTACATTGATGAAGTCTTCGCCTTCTCGCAACGCTCTGACGGCCTGATTATCTCAACGCCAACCGGTTCAACGGCCTATTCACTTTCCGCCGGCGGCCCAATTTTAACACCTTCCCTGGATGCCATAACGCTGGTGCCGATGTTTCCGCACACGCTTTCAGCCCGCCCGTTAGTTATCAATAGTAGCAGTACCATCCGCCTGCGCTTTTCGCACATGCGCAGCGATCTGGAGGTGAGCTGCGACAGCCAGATTGCCCTGCCGATACAGGAAGGAGAAGATGTGTTGATCCGCCGCTGCGACTATCATCTCAACCTGATACATCCCAAGGATTACAGCTACTTCAATACGTTGAGCTCGAAACTCGGCTGGTCAAAAAAATTATTCTAAAATATGCTTAAGCCACTTTACTGTATAAGCAACCAGGATATACTGTACGTAACTACAGCTATGTTGTTATATACAGGAAGGTGGCTATGCTGGCACAACTTACCATCAGTAACTTCGCAATCGTTCGTGAACTGGAAATTGACTTTCATCACGGCATGACGGCTATCACCGGCGAAACCGGTGCCGGTAAATCCATTGCGATTGATGCCTTAGGGTTGTGCCTGGGTGGCCGGGCAGAAGCAGACATGGTCCGTCAGGGCGCCAGCCGCGCTGATTTATGCGCGCGCTTTTCGTTAAAAGATACGCCCGCCGCCCTGCGCTGGCTGGAAGAAAATCAACTGGAAGATGGCCGGGAATGCCTGTTACGCCGCGTTATCAGCAGCGATGGCCGCTCGCGTGGCTTTATCAACGGCACCGCCGTTCCCCTTTCCCAGCTTCGCGATCTTGGTCAATTGCTCATTCAAATCCACGGCCAGCATGCGCACCAGCTTCTGCTAAAACCTGAACATCAAAAAAATCTGTTAGACGGTTACGCAGGCGAGCACGCGCTCATTGCACAAATGACGGAACGCTATCGCGCATGGCACCAAAGCTGTCGCTCTCTGGCTCAGCATCAACAGCTTTCCCAGGAACGCGCTGCACGCGCAGAGCTGCTGCACTACCAGCTTAAAGAACTTAATGAATTTGCACCTGTTGCCGGTGAGTTCGAACAAATCGACGAAGAATACAAACGGCTGGCCAACAGCGGGCAGCTGCTTTCAACCAGCCAGCAGGCTCTGAATATTCTCGCCGACGGTGAAGACTGCAATTTGCAAAATCAGCTTCATACCGCAAGGCAGCTAATGGCCGAACTTATCGGTATGGATAACAAGCTCTCCGGCGTGCTGGATATGCTTGAAGAGGCCGCCATCCAAATTTCCGAAGCCAGCGACGAGCTACGCCACTATAGCGACCGCCTGGATCTCGACCCTAACCGCCTGTATGAACTGGAACAACGCATTTCGCGGCAGATAAACCTGGCGCGTAAGCACCACATATCTCCAGAGGAGCTGCCGTTGTTTCATCAGAAATTGCTTGATGAACAACAACAGCTCGACGAGCAGGCCACCTCGCAGGATGAACTGATGCAGGCGGTGGCGCATCATCATCAGCAAGCGCTGTCCGTGGCTCGTGAACTACACCTGCGCCGTACCCATCACGCAGCCGAACTGTGCCAGCTCATCACAGAAAGTATGCACTCACTTTCTATGCCGCACGGTAAGCTGGCTATTGACGTTGAATTCAATGAAAACCATCTGACCGCCGAAGGCGCCGATCGTATCGATTTCCGCGTCAGCACCAACCCTGGGCAGCCTTTGCAACCCCTGGCGAAAGTCGCCTCCGGCGGCGAGCTGTCGCGTATCGCGCTGGCCATCCAGGTGATCACCGCTCGTAAAATGGAAACACCGGCGTTAATCTTCGATGAAGTGGATGTCGGTATCAGCGGGCCAACGGCTGCCGTGGTAGGTAAGCTGCTGCGTCAGCTGGGCGAATCAACGCAGGTTATGTGCGTAACGCATCTGCCGCAGGTCGCAGGCTGTGGGCATCATCACTTTTTTGTCAGTAAAGAAACCGATGGTGAAATGACGGAAACCCATATGCAACAGCTCGACAAGCGCTCACGTCTGCAGGAGTTGGCCCGTCTGCTTGGCGGCAGCGAGGTCACCCGCAACACGCTGGCTAACGCTAAAGAGCTGCTGGCAGCATAATTGCACTCAAGGGCGCGGCAGGGCGATCTGCCGTCCACCGTTCAAAAAATCAGCATTCAGCCAACGCTTTGGCAATTGCGCAGCTTTTGAGCCAACTTTTTTGGCCTCTCAGGGTCTGAGTTGAGCGCCTTAAGGTTTTAAACTGCGAAAAGGTTTATTATCATCGGCATATTACGAATGAGCCACGTGCTGCTCGGGCCCGAAAAGGAATCAAAACATTATGCGCTGTAAAACGCTGACTGCTGCCGCAGCGGTTCTTCTGATGTTGACCGCAGGCTGTTCCACTCTGGAGCGAGTGGTTTACCGCCCCGATATCAACCAGGGGAACTACCTGACACAGAATGATGTGTCGAAGATCCGTACCGGTATGACTCAACAGCAGGTTGCTTATGCCCTGGGTACGCCGATGATGTCCGACCCGTTCGGCACCAATACCTGGTTCTACGTGTTCCGCCAGCAGCCTGGCCATGAAGGCGTAACGCAGCAAACGCTGACTCTGACCTTCAATAGCAGCGGCGTATTAACCAACATCGACAACAAGCCAAAGCTGGAAAAAAATCAATAAGGTGAGATGGTGAGATACCAATAAAAAAAGGCGCTTAATGCGCCTTTTTACTTTTGTGCTTTAGCCGCGCGTTGGCGCCGTAGCTCTTTGGGATCGGCAATCAGTGGGCGATAAATTTCCACCCTGTCGCCTTCGTTCACCTCATCGGTGAGTTTTACCGGACGGCTAAAAATACCGACTTTATTTTTGCTTAAATCGATATCGCTGCGCAGTTCCAGCAGACCCGAAGCTTCTATCGCCTGCGCTACCGTGCTGCCCTGCGCCAGTTTTACCTGACGCAGGTATTGCTTTTCGGACAGAGCATAAACCACCTCAACCTTGATTTCAGGCGACACTGTAAACCTCTTTGGCCCGCACGGTGAAAGCCTGAACCATACTGCTGGCAAGCTCTTTAAAGATGCGGCCAAACGCCAGTTCGATTAGCTTGTTGGTGAATTCAAAATCAAGCTGGAACTGAATGCGGCAGGCATCGGCATCCAGTGGCGTAAAGGTCCAGCCTCCTCTGAGCGATTTAAACGGCCCATCGACGAGGTGCATTGAAATGCTCTGGTTGCTGGTTAATGTATTGCGTGTGGTGAACGTTTTGCTGATCCCCGCTTTCGAGACATCTACCGCCGCCGTCATCTGGCTGGCGGAAGCATCAATGACCCGGCTGCCGGTGCAACCAGGTAAAAAGTCCGGGTAGGCGTCTACATCGTTCACTAACTGATACATCTGCTCCGCGCTGTAAGGCACCAGGGCAGTACGACTGATCTGAGGCATAGTAATTCCTGTGAGTCATACACCCCATAAATAATAACATCTATCCTCAGGCAAAGAAAAACTCTTAGCCCGCAGGCATGCTAAGATATCTCCTTTCCGCCCGTGAGCTACGCGGGATGTCTTTGAACTCTTGATTGCGTATACTGAGCAGCACTATGACAAAGAAAAAAGCACATAAACCAGGCTCAGCCACCATTGCGCAGAATAAGCGCGCCCGTCACGAATACTTTATCGAAGATGAATTTGAAGCGGGTCTCGTACTGCAAGGCTGGGAAGTAAAAACACTGCGCGCCGGGAAGGCCAACATCAGCGACAGCTACGTCATACTGAAAGACGGCGAGGCCTTTTTGTTTGGCGCAAACTTTACGCCGCTGAATGTCGCCTCCAGCCATGTTGTCTGCGATCCAACCCGCACCCGTAAGCTGCTGCTGAACCAACGCGAACTGGATAACTTATACGGCCGCATCAATCGTGATGGCTACACCGTCGTTGCGCTTTCCATGTACTGGAAAAACGCCTGGTGCAAAGTAAAGATTGGCGTCGCGAAAGGTAAGAAACAGCACGACAAACGTACTGACTTGAAAGACCGAGAATGGGCGTTGGATAAAGCGCGTATTATGAAGCACGCGGGCCGCTGATTCCTGCCGTGTGAGCGTTAACAAAGCAGAGGGCTGGTAACGGACGGCATAACTCTGTTATACTGACAAAACACTTGTGGGGCTGATTCTGGATTCGACGGGATTTGCGAAACCCAAGGTGCATGCCGAGGGGCGGTTGGCCTCGTAAAAAGCCGCAAAAAAATAGTCGCAAACGACGAAAACTACGCCCTAGCAGCTTAATAACCTGCTAAGAGCCCTCTCTCCCTAGCCTCCGCTCTTAGGACGGGGATCAAGAGAGGTCAAACCCAAAAGAGATCGTGTGGATACCTTGCCTGGGGTTGAAGCATTAAAGTTAATCAGGATAGTTTGGTAATGGCGTGTCTGTCCGCAGTTGCCCGGCGAATGTAAAGATATGACTAAGCATGTAGTACCGACGGTCTAGGAATTTCGGACGCGGGTTCAACTCCCGCCAGCTCCACCAAAATCCTCCGTCAGTGGTTACCAGAGCCACCTGATGAAGTCCTGAAAGCCCGCATAGCGAAAGCTACGCGGGCTTTTTTGTGCCCTCAATTTGTCCCGCGAAGAAGAGCATCGGCCCCTACCCGTCAGTTACGCTTACCGATACCAGAAACTATCGGGCAGAGTCTCGCCCTCTCCTGGCGAAATAGATCGATCCGCAGGAACATCAGCAAGAACAACTGCGCAGTTCGCATGAAGCCAAAACCAATACATTCCAATTCGTAGCTGAACGTCGGTGGAATGTAAAGAAAGCCAGTGTGACAGAGGACTACGCAAAGGATATCTGGTGCTCTCTTGAGAGAGATGTCTTTCCTGCGATTGGCGACGTTAGCGTTACAGATATTAAAGCTCATAACTGGTTCAGGCCGTTCAACCTGTTCAGGCCAGAGGAGCACTGGAAACTGTCCGTCGTCTTTGCCAACATATCAATGAAGTCATAATATATGCCCAGAACACAGGCCTGATTGATGCGGTCCCCAGCGTTAATATTGGCAAATCCTTCGAAAAACCGCAGAAAAAGAACATGCCCAGTACAGACGCAGCAGGCGTCCAGCGAGGCGCTGGAGATTAAACGCGCTGATCCGCTGGTTGATTTCTGCGCCTACCTGATGCCGATAAGTATCGCAACCAGCCTCTTTATGGGTAACGCCAATATCCGCCCGCTGAATCCGAAGCGCTATTTTTATCACACTTATCTGGCGCTTATGGAATCACGTGGGCATCAGCACCCGCTCAGCCTGACAGCCTTCGGCCAGGCTATGCCGCAGACGCTGGAAGAGTATGAACGAGTGTTGCTAAAGCGCCGCACGAATAACGACATACAAACCAATCTCACGCTACATGAAGATAGCGAGGCAGATGGCTACCAGCATGTAGCGCCAGATAAAATCACCCCGCACAAACCGGCCTAAGCCGGTTTTTTATCATCCCCGCTAAGGTGATCACTCTTAGTGCACCCTCGTGCACATCTCGCCTCGAACCATTCGCCATCTAACAGATTGAATTTAATAAGTAAAAAATCGCAGTGAACAGTGTGAAAACTTTTCTATAAGATCATTTTTGTTTGATCGGCTCATACGCAGAAATCGACATTGATCACTGTTTGATCAACTGACTATTTATAGATTACATTAAAAAATATTAATGAATTAATAAGGATCATTCTTATGGACGAAGTTGATAAGCTACAAATAAAACCCTTTCTCTCAATACTTTTAGGGATGTGTCATCAAGCTACAAGTGCAGCTGAAACGCACGAAAAAATTGCGGGTATAATTCGAACTGAAGGCCGAAAAGAACAGATCGTTGAGATGAACCCCACTAAAGAGAGTTCATCTGGCGAAACTCTTATTTTTTATACTCATTATGCAGTTTTAAAAAACCCAAGCTGGTTTTCAGGAAATACACTAACTGATGTTGAAAATCATGTTTTCATTACCTTTAACCTAAACAATATATTTGCATTCTATATGTCTGAGAAAGGTTTAAAAGATGAAATAAGAACGTATTTTTTCACACCATTACTTCCTAATCTCAAAGTAATTAACATTAGCCATCTAAATTATCTTTTCATTAATGAAGATAACATCAAAATGCTATGGCTTTTGGGTACGCATGGTAGAGAAAGTTTTAAGGCTGATTCGAAAGTTTTAGGCGGAGAGAGTGTGGCAGACACTTTAAATCCTCTTGAGGATCAATCGTTTGTAATGTCCGCAGTGCGAACATCCTTAGACGGTACAGAAAAAACAATCGGCTTAAACCCATATAAGTCATCTTTATGGAGAGGCCCATGTAAGGATTGGGAAACATTTGAAAATAGAGTAATTGAAATAATAGACACAATTGATAAGAACAAAAATGAAGTCGAGAACCCAATAAGCATACTAGCCATACCAATTGCAGAGATGAAAGGGGTGAACAATCTTTATGACCTATCATTTCTCGATCCTGAGTTCAATAGAAGTGATCTAAGCGAGAGCAAATTCGAACGACTGCATACAATTAAAAGCACATATACTTTTAAGATATTGGATACGTTAAATTCACCTGATATAAATCTAGAAGTATTTAAAGGCCTCGGAAGCATTGGGGAAATAAAGGTATCCCCAAAAATATTGGACTACACAGTCGATTTTGATGTAATTGAGAAAATCCCTAAAAGAGGAAAAAAACCTGAGATTGAATACTTTGCCAATACATTTAAATATCCAGAACTAATTAAATGCTGGTATGAATCAGGGCATGCAATAATTAACAGCAGAGTATTCAAAACAGAATATCGCGATGTTGCTTATAATAATTTTATATGGGCAAACTTTGAAGGTTTTGACATCTCACAAGAAAAACCCGAACTAAATGGAAAAGTGGCATTAGATAAAATTGGCAACCAAAAATCACTCTTTTGCTGGATGAAACATCATTGGAGTGGTCTTTGGGATTCACATGAAAATTTCATGACGACTGATAAGCCCTCCGGGTGGCTATTCTGCGATGATGGAGCAGGAGAAAAAGCTGATTTCATTCATATTGATGAGCATAAAGACAGGGTCTACATTTCTTTAGTCCATATCAAAGCCGCGAACTCAAAAAGTCCAGATCGAAGAATTTCAGTTGGTGCTCATGATATAGTTTTAAATCAAGCAATCAAAAACCTTCGATACATTAGTAGGAAAAAATTAATAACTGATCTTAGAGAGCGAGCTGACAATGCTGCCACAAAGTTTTGCTGGAATGATAATAAAATAAGTGATCACAACTCATTTTTAAATGCCATCGAGACGCTTGAAAAGAATAGCAAGATCAAATTTAGAGTGATAGTTGTACAACCTCACACTATGAGAAGTTACTATGATAGGAATATTCAATCTAACATAAGGAAACAGCTAGACGTCTTGTTAGTTAGCGCCGAATCAGCCATTAGAGCATCAGGTGCAGAATTCTACATAATAGGTCATGACGATGTTCAGCCGAAAAATCGACTTAATTGATAACGAATTGTAAGTATGAATAAGCAGAATTGGAACACGTTTAGATACACGCAACAAAACTGTATTGTCGTAAAACGTTTAATTTCATGCGGTTGCGCAATATACCTAAACTCCCGCCAGCTCCACCAAAATCCTCCATCAGTGGTTACCAGAGCCACCTGATGAAGTCGAAAGCCCGCATAGCGAAAGCTACGCGGGCTTTTTTGTGCCTAAGCAAAAGCTGTTGCGGACCGCCTCAGCGGCAGGATACGACATCGGCCGTAAGTTTTCTCGCCCAGCATGGAAATAGTGTAGGAACATTCGGTGAAGCTTATAGGCACCGATTTTTTACCCACCGTTATATCAGTGATATCAATGGATAGATCCGAACCGCCTGCCCGTTCAGAAACCACTCAAGCCCCTCTTTTCAGCATTCCCTTATGGTTGAGCCATAATTATCGTACCAGGCTTGTCTGTTTTCTCCATAAGGATCTATCCGTATGCGCCGTTTTCTTATGTCAATTTTTTCCAGTCCCGAGCTGCTTTTACAGGTGATGAGCCATCAGGATGTTGTTGAATCCGTTGAGGACGGAGATCGCATTATTATCGATCAGGACGGTAACGCATCGGTGAATTTTAAAAGCAAAGAAGCGCGACAAGATTTTCTGCGTCATGTTAACGCCCTGAAGCGAGCCTGATATGGGAACGGCAATTTTTATGGTGTTGATGGTATGCGGCTACTGGTACACAAGCCGGGATCTGTCCACGCGTTTTAAAATTAAGCGCTCCTTTGGCTGGGATGTCTATTTCCTCGTCGCCCTTTATGGCTGCGTCTTCGTGCTGCAGGGCGTGATTGCCACAGGGCTTATCTGGCTGCTTTTGCTGGGCTTGTCTGCCGTCGTCAACGGACTGCACCTCATGCCGGGTAAATATGCCGACTGGCAAATGGAGTTCATGAACTGGAGCTTTCTTGGCATCCAGGCTCCCGTAGTTATCATGCTGACCTTCGCCGTATTTTTCTGCCTGTATCGTTCTAACTGGGCGGGCAGCGCGAGGCTGGACGGCAACGGCAGGAAAACGCTCTATAAAAGTCTTGCACGCTCAAGCGGCATCGAACAACTGCTCTATCAGTGCATGGAAGAAGGTGAGCTGGCGCTGGTTACGCTTAAGTCGAGGCGGATTTACATCGGAATGATACATACCGCGACCCTTGAATACGAAAAGACGGCAAACGTAGTTCTGATCCCGATGCTGAGCGGCTATCGCGACGGGGAGTCGATGAACCTGTGTATTGAGCATAATTACAGCAAATGGTATGCCGATCATGACATCACCCTGGATTCAGAGCCTAAAAGCGCCATGGCTTTTCGTAAGGTGATTATGCTGGATCAGATTGAGAGCCTTTCCCTCTTTGATCCCGCCAGTGCGAGCGCGCTGGCGATGGAGCAGCATCCGCAGAAGATCGATTAACGCTGCTCAGGTCTTTGTATTATTCCAGTCGCGAAAGAAACCGGATCGCTGTTATCCCACAGACGTCAGCGCTCCGGTTTTGCGGCAATCGATCTTAAGTCAGATCAACGTCTTTATGACCAAAGAACCAGGTAATAATAAAACCGCTAATATAAGAGATCAGTACGCCCGCCGCGTAAATCCCCATGCCCGCATAAATACCCTGTGCGGAGGTCATCAGCGGCAGCGATACCAGACCGGACGGACCGAACACGGTGTTAAGGCCAATCGGCAGGCCGAACCATGCCACCAGCCCGATAAAGAAGCCGCCGCAGGCGCCGCCAAGACAGGCGGTGACAAAAGGCTTCACGCGCGGTAGCGTTACGGCGTAAATCAGCGGTTCGCCAACGCCCAACAGGCCCGGAATAATCGCGCCTTTAACCTGGTTACGGGTCATGGAATGCTTAGCCGAACGGAAGTAAAGCGCAAGCGCCGCGCCAACCTGTCCGCCACCGGCCATGGCCAGAATCGGGAACAGCGAATTGAAGCCCTGCACATCCATCAACGCAAAATAGACCGGGATAAAGCCCTGGTGAACGCCAAAGACCACCGCAATCAGGAACAGGCCCGCGAGGATAGCGCAGCCAAACGGGTTTCCGTTCAGGTGCAGAAACAGCCAGGACATGCCTTTAAACAGCTCGCCACCGAAAGGCATAATCAGCGTAAAGGTCAGCGCCCCGGCGATCAGCAGCGTCAGCAGCGAGGTGACGATCATATCCAGGTTATCCGGAACGATCTTACGGATCTGGCGCTCAATCCACGCGCCCAGAATAGACGCAATCAGCACGCCGATGATATTGCCGCGCGGGTCAATGCCCATACCGAAGAAGTTATCGATACCGGAGAAATAACCCACCGTCGCTTCCGGGTTGTAACCCAGCAGGAACAAAGAGGCGATAATGGCACCGTTTACGCCCGAGCCGCCAAAGGCTTTCTGCGCGTTATAGCCAATCAGGACAGGCAGGAAGGTAAAGAGGCCTTTGCCGAAAATCTTCATGTAACCAACGATATGCACGATGGTGGCATTTTTTTCGGCGGCCTCCGCCAGCAGGCCTTGTTCAATTAAGGTAGCAAAGCCCAGCAGCATCCCCGCGGCGATAAAGCCCGGGATCAGCGGCGTAAAGATGGTGGCAAATTTAGCAAGGAACTGGTGTACCACGCTGGTTTGCTTCGCCTTCATCTTCTGTCTGGTATCACTGGCAACTGAACCCACGCTCGCTTGCTCAGCGGCAGAATCAGGCCCGCCGGCCAGCATGGCGTTCATCATTTCCGCAGCGGTTTGAGCTTTACCCGGCCCGAGGATAATTTGCAGTTGTTCGTCGCTGTTGATAACGCCCAGCACGCCAGCCAGTGCCTTAAGTTTGTCATGCTCGATCAATTGATCGTTGTTAAGCGTCAGACGCAGGCGAGTCATACAGTGCCCGCAGGTCTGGATATTACTTTTATTGCCCACCAGTTGCAGAATGGTGGCAATTAATTGTTCTGTGATCTTCGCCATTGCTAAATCTCCGTATTGGCCAGGGCCTTGCGAATAAATCCGTTATTTTTATTTAACAGCGCTTTTGCCTGCGGCGCTTCAAGCCCGGTCAGCACCATAACAATGGCCGTTTTGCAGTGGCCTTCGCAGGCTTCGAGCGCCTGTGCCGCGGTTTGCCCATCGCAATCGGTCGCCTGCATAACGATGTTTTTCTGGCGCTGCACCAGCTTCAGATTGGTCGCTTCCACATCCACCATCAGGTTGCCGTAAACTTTCCCGCTGCGGATCATCGCCCCGGTGGTCAGCATGTTCAGCACCAGCTTTTGCGCCGTGCCCGCTTTCATACGCGAAGAGCCCGTCACCACTTCCGCCCCAACGACCGGCATAATGGCGATGCTGGCAATTTGCGTGATTTCACTGCCCGCGTTACAGGTCAGCGCAACGGTGGTCGCGCCCAGGCTGTTGGCATAGTTCAGCGCCGCCACGACGTAAGGCGTACGGCCGCTGGCGGCAATCCCAACCAGCACGTCATTGGCGTTGAACCGGAGGTTTTTCAGATCCTCAACGCCCATCGTCAGGCTGTCTTCCGCATTTTCGACCGCCTGTAAAATGGCCTGATGGCCGCCTGCAATCAGCGCAACCACCTGTTCACGCGGCGTACCGTAGGTTGGCGGGCATTCACTGGCGTCAAGGATACCCAGACGGCCGGAGGTGCCGGCGCCGCAGTAAATTAAGCGTCCACCCTTCTGAAAAGCAGCAACGATGGCATCGACAGCCTGAGTAATAGCCGGGATCGCCTTCTCAACCGCCAGGGCTACCTTCTGGTCCTCTTTATTAATAACTCTCAGCATCTCTTCTGTAGAGAGCATGTCGATATTTTCGCTTTGAGTATTACGGCCTTCGGTAGTCAGGGCAGATAAATCGATTTTCATCATTGTCTCGCTATTCGTTGATGCCGGTTGGCAACATTACAGTTCCAGCGCCCAGCGCAAAAAAGCTTTGCGTTGAGTCGCATCTAATTTCAAAAATTCATTCTGGATCTGGTTTAAAGACGCGCCATGTCCGTTCGGTGCATCGTCTCCGGCCCGTGGAGAGACTGAAGTTCCGGGTAAATACTGGCTGTAATCCGTCAGTAAAGTGCTTTGCGGCAGCGTCAGAGGCTGGCTTTTTAATTCAATCGCCGGGCCATGAATATTCCTGAGCGCAAAGTGAGGATCTTTAGCAGCCTTACGCGTTTCATTTTCCGTACGCGGCCTCGCCGTGGTCAGAATAATCTCCCCGGTGAGCGGCGCATCAAAGGTCAGCAGCCAGGCATCGGAGGTAATACGGCCCTGGCTTTCGTTTGCGGAGCCGGGATTGGTCGGCGCATCAAAGCGCACAATCATTGCCTGTTCGCCGGCCCCAAGCGTTATCGACTTCGCCAGGGGATTGATCTGCGCATCGCGTGCCGCCAGGACATTCACATTTTCCCCCATTTTCAGCGTGGCGGCCACGCCGAGGCCGGAAAACGTAAGCAACAGCAGAGTTATCATAGTTCTGAACATCGAATACTCCTTTTGCGGCCGGAACAGTTGCCCTGCTCCGGCCAGCCAGCTTTATCAGAATTCGTAGCGAAGCCCGGTATGCCAGAAGCTCTCTGAAGCAGAGCTTCCGCCGAATGAAACGCTGCGGCCGGTCATAACGTTTTTGCCGTCGTGTCCGTTACGCAAAATATAAGCCGTGTAGATTGAGCTACGCGGGGTCAGCTTATATTGCGCCTCGAAAGTGGTATCACGCAGCACCAGCTCATCGCCGCCGTCATTATTGAGATAACGGTAACCGGTTCGTATCGCCCAGTCGCTGTTGACGTTATAAACGGCGGTGAACTCCCAGTTTTTATCTTTGCTGTCCGCCAGCCCGTGGGTATAGGCCACCGCGTCCTGCGAGTAGAGCAAACCAAGCATCAGTGAACCGAGGTAGTAACGCGTACCTGCGCCACCATAAGTAAAGGTGTCTGCTCCATTGGTGCGGCCGTTATCGCTCTGCTTCGCACGGGTTTTCTGGAAAGCAACAACCGGAGCCAGTTTCCCCGCATCGCCCATATCCAGCGTGTAACGCATCGCGGCGTTATAGCCGTAATCCAGATCGGAGGTGTTATTACCGATGATATACGCGGTAGAAAAATCAAAATTACCGAACGTGTTCTGGTACTGCACCGTGCCGTCCTGGCGGAATACCTGTACGGCTGTCGGGTCGATGTGCCTTGCCTGACGGCCGGTTGAAACGTCCGAGCTCGCGAACACATCGCCAATATCGGTAAACATAATCAGCCCGGAGGAAACGCGTCCGCCGGTAATTTTTCCGTATTCGGACATATCCAGACCTGCCCAGACATAGCGCGCGGTCAGGCTGTCGTTTTTACCTTCAACGTTGTTGGCGTACTCAGCAGAGTTGACCTGATACTGAGCAAGGCCGATAACCGAAACGGTATCATTCACCACCTGACGCCCGCTCAATCCGAAGCGGCCATCAAAATCGCCCTGGATATCGCCGGTTTTTTTATCGGAGATGTTAAACCCTAAACGCCCGTACAGCTCCACGGCAGATCCGTGTTTATCTTTATAAATTTCAGCGGCTTGTGTAGTAAAACTCGCCATCATGGCAAGGAGAGAAACGGTAAAAACCTTTATTTTCATTATCGTCATTCCATTAGCGAATAAATTATAGAGTGGTCTGGCGCCGGATGGAATAATTAATGATCAAAATTTAATTTAAAAGGAATATTTTATTCTTTGGCAAGTAAATGTGAGCTAACGCATACTTTTTGTGCGGTTAATTTAAGCTTATAAAAACAGATTTGTAGCGAGGATTGTTGCTTTTCAGGCCAGAGAAGGTAACGATCGCGCAGGATTTTTTTGAGAGGAAACTCTGGCGCTGTAACGCCAAAAATTGATTGCGAACCTGGCGCGCTTTACTCCCGGCGAACGCAAAATTGCGGATTTCATTATCAACGGTCCCGACGCTTTGAAAGAGCTCTCTTCACAACAGCGTGCGCAAACGCTTGCCGTCGGGGCGGGCCATTTCCTTCTCCGGCCAGCGCAAAGAAATGCTGCTGGCAGCAGAGATAGCCAAATCCAGAGGCGCAGTTGCGATCGCGATAATTTCCCTGCGGGACAGCGGCCTCAGAAAGCTGGCCGCTCACACGCTCAACACGGTTTCGGATGAACAGCGCTGTCGCAGTTTCTCCATTTCATCGCGCACGGGGCAATTGTGCGTAATCGCTCTGCTGTTTATGGGCCTGCTTCAGCTTAACGAAAGCGAAGGCATGAAGATGATAGAACAGAGCCGCAAGCTGGTTGATAAGCTATCCTGACTGCGCCCTTGTCTTCGCAAAATGACTCAAATTTCCTGAGGAACCACATGATTATTCAAAGTATTTCCCCTGCCGAAGCCAGAGCGCTGCTTGCACAAGGCGCGGCGCTGATTGATATCCGTGAGCGGGATGAATATGCACGCGAGAATATCCCTGAGGCGCATCTCCTGTCGCTTTCTGCGATTGAACATGGCGACCGGCTTGGCCCATTCGAACCGTACGATACGGTGATTTTTTATTGTCAGTCGGGCACGCGCTCGTCGCAAAACGCGCAGAAACTGGCAGAGGCCGTCGCCCCGGCAAAAATCCTGCTGCTGGAAGGTGGGCTGAACGCGTGGAAAAAAGAGGGACAGGAAATCCTTGCCGATAAATCACAGCCGCTGCCGCTGATGCGCCAGGTGCAGATAGCGGCGGGTACGCTGGTACTGGCCGGTGTCGTGCTGGGATATGCCATTAATCCCGCGTTCTTTTTGCTTTCCGGGTTTGTGGGTGCGGGCCTGCTGTTTGCGGGTATCAGCGGATTTTGCGGTATGGCTCGTCTGTTGGCCGTCATGCCGTGGAATCGTCGCTAACAGTCATACATTTCCGTCCAGTTATAGTTGGTGAAGGCAAGCCGGACAGCAGAGGAAACTTTACCGTAATTGTCCGCCTGATGCGCCATGAAATACTCTCTGAACCGGGCGGGCAGAAAGTCCGCCTGGTAACGCAATATCGTGCTGTGCCAGAACGGCGGCGGCAAAGGTATATCGCCGTGCCGTTCGCGCAGTTTATCGCGCCAGGGAGAATCAAGCAGCTGCCGGACGAACGCCTCTTTTGCCTCATAGCTTTTCACGTCCGGCGTTCCGGCAATCAGCAGTTGATTAGGCAACGCAACCAGCCGCAGGTTGTTAATGGTTACCGTCTGGTTTTTTACCTGTCTGGCGAAGATAGCCAAAAGATAAGGATCGGTG
Organism: Cedecea colo; assembly: GCF_011808225.1. Lineage (GTDB taxonomy): Bacteria > Pseudomonadota > Gammaproteobacteria > Enterobacterales > Enterobacteriaceae > Dryocola > Dryocola colo. The sequence continues at coordinate 35,195 of NZ_SOYS01000006.1, forward strand.
TCGGCAATATCCGCACGCTGGTAAACCGGCATGGTGATGGCAAAAAAGGTAAAATGCAGCCCCGATAAAGGCATGACATCGGCCAGCGGATCGTGCTGAGCGAGTTCGCTTATCTCATATAATAAATCGCGTAGCGGCGCAGTGAGCGGAGGCTTAATGCCGCTGGTAATAGCAAGCTTATGCTGGTCGTAAAACGCCTGCTGCATGACTTCCCCGCAATCGGGGTGCATTGTCCATTTCGCAAGGGTATCCTCGCTCGTCATGGAATAAAGCTTTTGTAACTTATTGGGATTAAACATACTGCCTCCTTTCCTTTACCTTATATCAGAGACGGCTTTATCGCCTGGGCAGTCTGATCTATGGTTAAAGATACCGGCTGTCAGCCGCGCTGGCTGGCAGTTTACTACCTGACTTTTAAGAGGCTGGATATGTTTAAAGTGGGCGATCTTGTTCAACCCAAAAAGGGTGGACCTAAGCTTGAGGTGCTTGACGTGCAGGGAGATGAGGTGATTTGTACACCGGCCAATATTCTCAGCGGCGAGAAGGTCACGCTAAAGGTATCAGAAGTAACGCTGTATGAAGAAGACGGTGATTTCGGCGTTTGCTAATGGTTCAGACGGGCGTTGTCGCCCGTCTGAAAGTAATAAAATATGCCCTTTCCCTGTCGTCGCCAGTTCTCAATAACCGGGCATAGCGGTATATAACGCGCTAATCAATAGCCTTTTTCGTAACCCGCCAAAAAACATTTAACAGCGACCTCAGCGTTAACTTCTTTAAAAAAGTCCACCACCGCTTCTTTATCAAGGTTGTAACGGCGCGTCAGAATACCTGCTTCCCAGGCAGCACGCTGGCGATCGCCGGTTTGCTCAGAAATGCGGTGGGTGAACCCCAACACGAAGCCGCGTTTATAGTCGGAGCAGAACCGCGTCACTTTGGTGACACTGTCGGCTTCACGAGCCTTAAGCCCCGCCATCAACCCCTTGCCAAAATGGTTTTCCATTTGCCTGCCCTCGCCTGAATAATCGCTATATAAAATAGTATATAACGATAGTTTAAACGCCGGATAGCACAAAAAACGGCACGCAGATTAACCCTATGATATTAAAGTTAAAAAATAGAAAAAGGCGACAAAATCAGGAAATAGTGGCGGATAACTGACCTTTAGCAGATTTTATTGACAAAACGCCAGTAAATAAAAATTTTACGCTAATTGCTCAATTCAATGTAGCGATATAATCTACTACCAATAAATAACACAATCCTTATCACTGCGAATAGCGCCAAAAACTGGTGCTTACAGCTAATATATTCCCGGAGTCAGAATAATGTTTTCTCCTGAGTCGCGCCTGCGCCACGCTGCAGCGGATACTTTTGCGATGGTGGTTTATTGCTCGGTAGTGAACATGATGATTGAGATCTTTCTCTCCAGTATGAGTTTTGACCAGTCGCTCTCATCGCGCCTTGTCGCTATCCCGGTGAACATTCTCATCGCATGGCCATACGGCATATATCGTGATGCTTTCATGCGCCTCGCCAGACGCCACAGCAATGCAAGCTGGGCCAGGAACCTGGCGGACGTGCTGGCTTATGTCAGCTTTCAGTCACCGGTCTACGTGGCGATCCTGCTGGTGGTCGGCGCCGACTGGCATCAGATTATCGCAGCCGTGAGTTCAAATATCGTTGTGTCGATGATGATGGGTGCCGCTTACGGTTATTTTCTGGACTATTGCCGCCGCCTGTTTCGTCTTAGCGGCTACCGGAACGCGAAAGCCGGAGCGTAAGCGGTGTGACTGGCGCTGCGCCAGTCCTGAAGATTAATGCTCGCCAAATAACCCTGATAAGTAGCGCTCCAGCGCGATGCGTGAGCTAAAGCCGTGCGGGATGCCGTAATGCTGGTGCGTTTCCCCGGCAAGATAAAGCGGAAACTGCTGATAGTGATCGCAAGTTTTAACATCCGACGCGGGCTCGGCTAGTGACTGGCTGCGTTCTTTCAGCGTCGGATGAATAACCAGCGCCGTACGCCCCATACGCGCTTCACGGTTAACATACACATAGTTTTCACCGCGGCGATAGCCATAGGCTTTAGGGGTCACTTCATCCATGGTAAAACCGGCTTTTTCAAGTACGCGGGCCACCTCGTCAGGTCTTAAATACATAATTTTTCCTCGTCATCTTTTTAGCCACTGCACCATACATTAACCAGCATTAGCAGGGCTTTCAGATTAGTCCATAAAGACGGTGAAAGACCGTGACCTGACTCATTACTAAAAATTCTGGTCTACACTAAAAGTCACATCGCAAATAGGGAGAGACACATGCTTAATCGACCAAATCGAAACGAAGTTAATGAAGGCGTTGACGATATTAACCACGACGTGAGCCAGCTGGCGGACACGCTGGAAGAGGTTCTTAAGTCTTTCGGTAGCGATGTTAAAGAGGAAGGTGAAGCGGCGCGTAAAAAAGCTGAGTCTCTTCTGAAAGAGACCCGGGCCCGCATTCAGGGCCGTGGCCGTGTGAAACAAGCTGCCTGTGACATGGTAAGCTGTGCGGATACTTACGTTCGCGACAAGCCATGGCACAGCGTTGGAATCGGCGCTGCCGTCGGTCTTTTCCTCGGTGCTCTCCTGACTTCACGCCGCTAGGACTCATCTGTACATACTAAAACAGAGAGTGATAGCTGATACTGAATACACGTAAAACCCCGGCCCCTGCTCCGGGGTTTTTACGTTATTGCCTGCCGTAATCGTTTTGCATAGTGCTGCGCCATCTACAGCGAGCCTACGTTCGTAAAACTCATGAGAATTCCCCCCTCGCCTTTTGAGGTCATTCGCCAGTCGCTTAATGCCTGAACGGCAAGACCAGACGCACGGGCGACCAGAGCACGATCGTCACCCTTCATGCGCATCACCAGCTGAATGCCTGCTTTCTGCGGCACCACGTCAAACCCTTCGCCCTGGAGCGCCGTTTCCAGCCAGGCAATCAGTATGCGGAGGTAATTTTTGTGGTGAATTGAGCTGACGTTTATTCACTCTAAGTAACACCTTCAAATTTATCCGGAGCCGGTAAACAACTTGCCAATCGCCACTCGGCCCTCGCCAGGCTGCTTCCTCACCGCCACGCTATTCATGCGTAGATTGCTTATCTAAAAATACTATATCTTGTATGGTTGATAATTTTATCTCCCACATCTAGTATTCATATTCTCAACCACAGAGAGAATAAGAATCATGCGCATTACCATATACACTCGTAACGACTGCGTGCAGTGCCATGCCACGAAGCGCGCTATCGAAAGCCGCGGCCTTACTTTCGATCTGATTAACCTCGATTTACACCCTGAAGCAGCGGACGATTTGCGCGCCCAGGGCTACCGCCAGCTACCGGTGGTAATGACCGAGCAGGAAAGCTGGAGCGGCTTCCGCCCGGACATGATTAACCGGCTACGCGTCCAGGCCAGCGCATGAGTAATCTCGTCTACTTCTCGAGCGCGTCGGAAAATACTCTGCGTTTTGTTGAACGCCTTGGATTACCCGCCCTGCGTATTCCGCTGGACGTTAAACAGCGGCTGGAAGTGACGGAACCCTACATTTTGATGGTGCCGAGTTACGGCGGCGGCGGTATTGCAGGCGCGGTGCCCGCCCAGGTGATTCGGTTTTTAAACAACCCTGCTAACCGGGCGCTGCTGCGCGGCGTGATTGCCAGCGGTAATCGTAACTTCGGAGAAGGGTTTTGTCGGGCGGGCGACATCATCGCCCAAAAATGCCAGGTGCCCTATCTCTACCGTTTTGAGCTGCTCGGCACCGAACAAGACATTGAGAACGTGCGTAAGGGAGTAAGCGAATTTTGGCAACGACAGAAACAATCCGCGTGACGGCGACAGACGGTGCGGACTATCACGCGCTAAACGCCATGCTGAATCTCTATGATTCAGAAGGCCGCATTCAGTTTGAAAAAGACGAACTGGCGGTGGAAAAATTTCACCAGCAGCATGTGCTGCCCCGCACGCGACCGTTTGCCAGCCAGCATGCGCGTCTTACCTGGCTGGTTGCGGAAGGCTATTACGATGAGCATGTGCTCACGCGTTACGATCGCGGATTTGTCGTCGCTTTGTTTGAAAAAGCGCATAACAGCGGTTTCCGCTTCAAAACCTTTCTCGGCGCATGGAAGTTTTACACCAGCTACACGCTGAAATCTTACGACGGCAAAGAGTACCTTGAGCATTTCGAAGACAGAATAACCATGGTAGCGCTGACGCTGGCGCAGGGTGACGAGAAGCTGGCATATCGCCTGGTGGAAGAGATGCTCAGCGGCCGCTTCCAGCCCGCCACGCCGACTTTTCTGAACTGTGGAAAACAGCAGCGCGGGGAGCTGGTCTCCTGCTTCCTGCTACGCATTGAAGACAATATGGAGTCGATCGGGCGCGCGGTGAATTCTGCGCTTCAGCTTTCCAAACGCGGCGGCGGCGTGGCATTCCTGCTCTCTAACCTGCGTGAGGCGGGCGCGCCAATCAAGCGCATCGAAAACCAGTCATCCGGCGTTATCCCGATTATGAAAATGCTGGAAGATGCGTTTTCCTACGCCAACCAGCTTGGCGCGCGTCAGGGCGCCGGGGCCGTTTATCTCCATGCTCACCACCCGGATATCTTCCGTTTTCTTGATACTAAGCGAGAAAACGCCGACGAGAAGATCCGCATCAAAACGCTTTCGCTTGGGGTAGTCATCCCGGATATCACTTTCCAGCTGGCAAAAGATAATCAGCCGATGGCGCTCTTCTCGCCTTACGATGTGGAACGTATTTACGGTAAGCCGTTTGGCGATATCGCCGTTAGCGAGCTTTATGAAGAGATGGTGGCGGACGAGCGCATTCGTAAAACGTTTATCAACGCCCGTGATTTCTTCCAGCGTCTGGCTGAGATCCAGTTTGAATCCGGCTATCCGTACATCATGTTTGAAGATACGGTAAACCGCGCCAACCCGATTGCCGGGCGCATTAATATGAGCAACCTGTGCTCGGAAATTTTGCAGGTTAACAGCGCCTCGACCTACGACGAGAACCTTGACTATGCGCAGATCGGCAAAGATATCTCCTGTAATCTCGGCTCGCTGAATATTGCCCATACCATGGATTCACCAGACTTCGGTCGCACCGTGGAAACCGCGATTCGCGGGCTGACGGCGGTTTCAGATATGAGCCATATCCGCTCGGTGCCCTCCATTGCAGCGGGGAATACCGCCTCTCATGCCATTGGGCTTGGGCAGATGAACCTGCACGGCTATCTGGCGCGCGAGGGAATCGCCTACGGCTCGCCGGAAGGGCTGGATTTCACCAATATTTATTTCTACACCATTACCTGGCATGCGGTGCGCGCTTCAAATTTGCTGGCGCGGGAACGCAAACAGCGTTTTGCAGGGTTCGAAAATTCACGCTATGCCAGCGGGGAATATTTTAATCAGTACGTGCAGGAAAGCTGGGAGCCAAAAACTGCGAAAGTGCGCGAACTGTTTGCCAGAGCGGGCATTGCCATTCCGACGCGCGAACAGTGGCAGCAGTTGCGTGACGATGTAATGGCGTTCGGCCTGTACAACCAGAACCTGCAGGCGATTCCGCCGACCGGCTCGATTTCCTATATCAACCACGCCACGTCGAGCATTCACCCTATCGTCTCGCGTATTGAGATCCGCAAAGAAGGCAAAACCGGGCGCGTTTATTATCCCGCACCGTTTATGACCAACGACAACCTGGCGTTTTACCAGGACGCCTACGATATCGGCCCGGAAAAAATTATCGATACCTACGCCGAAGCCACACGCCATGTGGATCAGGGGCTTTCCCTGACGCTATTTTTCCGCGATACCGCCACGACGCGCGACATCAACAAAGCGCAGATTTATGCCTGGAAGAAAGGTATCAAAACCCTTTACTACATTCGCCTGCGGCAGATGGCGCTGGAAGGCACGGAGGTGCAGGGCTGCGTGTCCTGCGCTTTATAAGGAGCAAACATGACACAGTTAACCCGCATCAGCGCCATCAACTGGAATAAAATTGAGGATGAGAAAGATCTCGAAGTCTGGAACCGGCTGACCAGTAATTTCTGGCTACCGGAGAAGATACCGCTGTCTAACGATATTCCCGCGTGGCAGTCGCTTGCACACGATGAGCAGCAGCTTACCATCCGCGTGTTTACCGGGCTGACGTTGCTGGATACCATCCAGAACAATATTGGCGCTCCGGTGCTGATGGCGGATGCCGTCACGCCGCACGAAGAAGCCGTCATGTCGAATATCAGCTTTATGGAGGCGGTTCACGCTCGTTCTTATAGCTCGATTTTCTCAACGCTTTGCCAGACCAAAGATGTGGATGCGGCCTACGCCTGGAGTGAGGAAAACGAGCCGTTGCAGCGCAAGGCGCAGACGATCCTCGCCCATTACCATGCGCACGATCCGCTGAAGAAAAAGATTGCCAGCGTGTTTCTGGAATCTTTCCTCTTTTATTCAGGCTTTTATTTGCCGATGTACTGGTCAAGCCGCGGCAAATTAACCAACACCGCCGATCTGATTCGCCTGATTATTCGGGACGAAGCGGTTCACGGTTATTACATCGGCTATAAATTCCAGAAGGCGCTGGCGCAACAAAGTTCGCAGCGGCAAAGCGAGCTGCAAGACTTCGCGCTGGATTTGCTGATGGATCTCTACGATAACGAAGTAGCCTACAGCGAAGCGCTGTACGACGGCGTAGGCTGGGTTGAAGAGGTGAAAGCTTTCCTGTGTTATAACGCCAACAAGGCGCTAATGAACCTCGGTTACAACGCGCTCTTCCCGGCAGAGATGGCGGAGGTTAACCCGGCGATTCTGGCCGCGCTTTCTCCCAACGCCGATGAAAACCACGATTTTTTCTCAGGCTCGGGATCGTCGTATGTGATGGGCAAAGCGGTCGAAACGCAGGACGAAGACTGGGATTTCTGATTTATAAATCAACTGCGGGTGGATATCGCCAAATGCTTATCCGCCCGCCAATTTATTCATTCCGCCCTTCCTCAATATATGAATACTCGTTCTGTCTGAATATCACCCTATTCACACAGAATTATCCACTGCTGACAAAAAATATCGCTTTCATCTGATTTGCTCGCAGCCCCCGGTATCACGGGAAATTTCAGCCGCACGCGCAATGCGGATATTTGTTATGCCGCTAATTGAGGGTTGTCTCAGATTCTGAGTATGTTAGGGTATATCCAGGTGATTATTTCCATCAGGAATTGTATATATAAATTAAATATGGGATTAACTTTATTGCATGGCAATTAAATTAGAAGTAAAGAATTTATATAAAGTATTTGGTGAGCATCCACAACGCGCATTCAAATATATAGAAAAAGGTTTATCAAAAGCTGAGATATTAGAAAAAACAGGGCTGTCGCTTGGCGTGAAAGACGCCAGTCTGGCCATTGAAGAAGGCGAGATCTTCGTCATCATGGGGTTATCGGGTTCCGGTAAATCCACCATGGTTCGCCTTCTCAATCGCCTGATTGAACCAACCCGCGGACAGGTACTGATTGACGGCGTAGACATCGCCAAAATATCAGACGTTGAACTCCGTGAGGTACGCAAAAATAAGATCTCGATGGTCTTCCAGTCCTTTGCTTTGATGCCGCATATGAACGTGTTAAATAACACGGCGTTTGGTATGGAATTAGCTGGCATGCCGGTGGCTGAACGTCAGGAAAAAGCGCTTGACGCCCTGCGTCAGGTTGGGCTGGAAAATTATGCCCATGCTTATCCCGATGAACTCTCAGGCGGTATGCGTCAGCGCGTTGGTTTAGCCCGCGCGCTGGCCATCAATCCAGATATATTACTGATGGATGAAGCTTTCTCAGCCCTCGATCCATTAATTCGTACTGAAATGCAGGACGAATTAGTTAAATTACAGGCTAAGCACCAGCGCACCATCGTATTTATTTCTCACGATCTGGATGAAGCGATGCGTATTGGCGACAGAATCGCCATTATGCAGGGTGGTGAAGTGGTGCAGGTCGGCACTCCGGATGAAATCCTTAATAATCCGGCGAATGACTACGTGCGCACCTTCTTCCGCGGCGTGGATATCAGCCAGGTATTTAGCGCAAAAGATATCGCCCGCCGCAGCCCGACGGGCCTGTTGCGCAAAATTCCCGGCTTTGGTCCGCGTTCCGCCCTGAAACTGTTGCAGGATGATGACCGCGAATATGGCTATGTCATTGAGCGCGGACAGAAGTTTCTCGGCATCGTCTCAACCGATTCACTGAAAGCCGCGCTGGCCGAGGGCCAGGGTTTAGACAGCGCGTTTCTGGATTCCCCGGCGGCGGTCTCCGCCGATACGTCACTGAGCGACTTGCTCACCCATGTAGGCCAGGCACCGTGCGCGGTACCGGTAGTGGGTGAAGAAAATCAGTACGTGGGCATCATCTCAAAAGGGGTGTTGCTGCAGGCATTAGACCGTGAGGGGGCAACCAATGAGTGATTCATCAAATCCGTGGGATACCGGTAGCGTGGCTGCCGATACAACAACTAATCAGGCCGCATCCAGTGCAGATGCATGGGGCAGCCAGGCCACCACAACGCCAGATGCGAGTAGCGGTGCCGACTGGCTAACCTCCGCTCCAGCGGCGCAGCCTGAACATTTTAATATTCTCGATCCGTTCCATAAAACGCTGATCCCGCTCGACAGCTGGGTAACGCACGGCATCGACTGGGTAGTCACCCATTTCCGTCCGCTGTTCCAGGGCATTCGCGTGCCGGTGGATTATATCCTGAGCGGCTTCCAGCAGCTGCTGCTGGGGATGCCCGCGCCGGTTGCCATCATCGTGTTTGCGCTGATTGCCTGGCAGATGTCCAGCCTCGGCATGGGTATCGCGACGCTGGTTTCCCTGGTGGCGATTGGCGCAATCGGCGCCTGGTCGCAGGCGATGGTGACGCTGGCGCTGGTACTGACGGCGCTGCTGTTCTGTATGATTATCGGGCTACCGCTCGGCATATGGCTTGCCAGAAGTGAACGTGCCGCGAAGTTCATCCGTCCGCTGCTGGATGCGATGCAGACTACGCCGGCGTTCGTTTATCTGGTGCCGATCGTCATGCTGTTTGGTATCGGTAACGTGCCGGGCGTGGTGGTGACTATTATCTTCGCCCTGCCGCCTATTGTGCGTCTGACTATCCTCGGCATTAAACAGGTGCCGGCAGATCTGGTCGAGGCCGCCCGCTCGTTCGGCGCCAGCCCGCGTCAGATGTTGTTCAAAGTACAGTTACCGCTGGCCATGCCAACCATTATGGCAGGTGTAAACCAGACGCTGATGCTTGCCCTCTCGATGGTAGTTATCGCTTCAATGATAGCCGTTGGTGGGCTTGGCCAGATGGTGCTGCGCGGCATTGGCCGTCTTGATATGGGCCTTGCTACCGTCGGCGGCGTGGGGATTGTTATCCTCGCCATTATTCTCGACCGACTGACACAGTCCATTGGCCGCGATTCACGCAGCCGTGGCAACCGCCGCTGGTATACCACCGGCCCACTGGGTCTGCTGACCCGCCCCTTCAGTAAAGCGGATAAGCGCTAGCGCCATCCACCATCTCAATACTCTCCGGCGGGTAGCACTACGCTTACCCGCCCTACGACAAAAAAGGAATAACGATGCGACACACAGCTATTTTAGCCACGGCCCTTGCCACACTCGTTACCACCAGCGCCTTCGCGGCTGACCTGCCGGGTAAAGGCATTACCGTTAAGCCTGCGCAAAGCACCATCTCAGAAGAGACGTTCCAGACGTTAATCGTCAGCCGCGGGCTTGAAAAACTGGGCTATACGGTCAATAAGCCAAGCGAAGTTGATTACAACGTGGCCTATACTTCAATCGCCTCTGGCGATACCACTTTTATCGCCACCAACTGGAAGCCGCTGCATGACGATATGTATGCCGCAGCAGGCGGCGACAAAAAGTTTTATCGTGAAGGTACTTATGTAGAGGGTGCTGCTCAGGGCTACCTCATCGATAAGAAAACCGCCGAGCAGTATAAAATCACCAATATCGAGCAGTTAAAAGATCCAAAGATCGCCAAACTTTTTGATACCAACGGCGACGGCAAAGCAGACCTGACCGGCTGTACTCCAGGCTGGGGCTGCGAGGCGGTTATCAATCATCAGATTGACGCGTATGGCCTGAGCAAAACCGTGGTGCATAACCAGGGTAATTACTCCGCGATGATCGCCGATACCATTACCCGTCACAAAGAAGGCAAGCCAATCCTGTACTACACCTGGACGCCGTACTGGGTGAGCGATGTAATGGTTCCGGGTAAAGATGTGGTGTGGCTGCAGGTGCCGTTCTCATCCATGCCGGGCGAGCAGAAAGGCATCGACACCAAACTGCCAAACGGCGCCAACTATGGCTTCCCGGTGAACACTATGCACATCGTGGCGAACAAAGCCTGGGCGCAGAAAAATCCACAGGCGGCAAAACTTTTCAGCCTGATGAAGCTGCCGCTGGCGGATATCAACGCCGAGAACGCGATGATGCATAACGGTCACGCTTCTGAAGCCGATATTCAGGGTCACGTTGACGGCTGGATCAAAGCTCACCAGGCGCAGTTCGACGGCTGGGTAAAAGAGGCTCTGGCAGCTAAATAACCTCTCGCTTTTCGCCTGTCCCTCTTCTTCTCAGGAAGAGGGACATCGATCTTTCCCCCGCCGCACAATCTGACGCCTGTCCTTATAAATTTTCGTTATTATTCCCGCTTCCCCACCACTTGCAGAAGATAACAATGAAAAATTCCGCACATGGACTGAGCGCCACGCTGATTGTCCTGATGTCCGTGGCGACCGGGCTTGCGGTTGCCAGTAACTACTACGCGCAACCCCTGCTTGCTACCATCGCCAACGCTTTCTCCCTGTCCATCAATCAGGCCGGTTTTATTGTTACCGCCGCGCAGCTCGGCTATGCGGCAGGGTTGCTGCTGTTGGTCCCGCTGGGCGATATGTTTGAGCGCCGGGGGCTAATCGTCTTTATGACTTTGCTGGCCGCGGGCGGCATGCTGATCACCGCCACCAGTCAGACTTTGGGAATGATGATCCTCGGCACCGCGTTAACCGGCTTGTTCTCCGTTGTAGCGCAGATTCTGGTGCCGCTCGCCGCTCATCTTGCCGAGCCGGAAAAACGCGGTAAGGTCGTTGGCACTATTATGAGCGGCCTTTTACTGGGTATTTTGCTGGCGCGTACCGTGGCTGGCCTGCTGGCAGACATGGGTGGCTGGCGCACCGTTTACTGGGTTGCGAGCGTGCTGATGATGTTGATGGCGCTGGCGCTGTGGCGCGGCCTGCCCACGGTGAAACAGGAAAGCCATCTCAATTATCCGCAGCTTCTTGGCTCTGTCTTCAGCCTCTTTATTAAAAACGGTCTGCTGCGCACCCGCGCTTTGCTGGGTTGTCTGACCTTTGCTAACTTCAGCATCCTGTGGACCTCAATGGCATTTTTACTGGCCTCGCCGCCGTTTAACTTCTCTGAAGGGATTATTGGTCTGTTCGGGCTGGCTGGCGCTGCGGGGGCGTTAGGCGCGCGCCCTGCGGGAGGTTTCGTTGACAAAGGCAAGGCGCATCTCACCACAACGGTGGGCCTGGCGCTGCTTCTGCTGTCGTGGATTGCCACGGCGCTGGGGCAGTTCTCGGTTATCGCGCTGATTATCGGCATTCTGGTGCTGGATCTCACGGTACAGGGCGTACATATCACCAATCAGGCCGTGATTTATCGCATGATGCCGGAAGCCCGTAATCGCCTGACCGCCGGGTATATGACCAGCTATTTTATCGGCGGCGCGGCTGGGTCGTTGATTTCGGCAAGCGCCTATCAGCACGCCGGGTGGAATGGGGTCTGTCTCGCGGGTGCCATTATGGCCCTACTAAATCTGGTGGTGTGGTGGCGTGGTTATCACCGCCAGACGGAGTGCCGGTAAACCTTTATAACCTCTGTGGGCATTTGGGGGTGTTAAGGCCAGGGACAGTCTGTTAAGGTTGTTCCTGATTATTAATTCGAGTGACATTAACGCTGGTTATTTATAAATAATTAATATGGACAGTCCCGCAATAATTTCTGGTGAGAATCAACCCGTTGAAGCAACCTGGCTTGAAGGACTGAAAGACAGTTTACCCATCGTCATCAGCTATATTCCCGTCGCCTTTGCCTTCGGTCTCAATGCTACCAGGCTTGGATTCACTCCGCTCGAAAGCCTGTTTTTCTCCTGTATTATTTACGCCGGCGCCAGCCAGTTTGTGATAACCGCGCTGCTCGCGGCGGGAAGCTCCCTTTGGGTTGCAGCGCTCACCGTTATGGCAATGGATGTGCGCCACGTGCTTTATGGCCCTTCCCTGCGTAGCCGCATCACAAAAACGCTCAGTAAACCAAAAACCGCCGTTTGGGCCTTTGGCCTGACGGACGAAGTGTTCGCCGCTGCCACCGCGAAGCTGGTAAGAGATAACCGCCGCTGGAGCGAAAACTGGATGATCGGCATCGCCTTCTGCTCCTGGTCCTCCTGGGTGCTTGGTACAGCTCTGGGTTCGTGGTCCGGCAACGGTTTGCTTGATGACCTCCCGGCGGTGGAAGCCGCGCTGAGCTTTATGCTGCCCGCGCTGTTTCTCAGTTTCCTGCTCGCCTCATTCCAGCGTCAGCAATCCTGGATCGTGGCTGCGGCGCTTGCAGGTGCTCTGCTGGGCGTCACCCTGGTGTCGATTCCGGCAGCTATTTTAGCGGGCATTGTCTGCGGCTGCCTGGCGGCCCTGGCACAATCGCTCTGTCACAAGGAGGCGTGATGCATACGCAAGTGCTGCTGCTCGGCCTGCTGGTCGGTTTAGCTAACTATTTATTCCGCTATTTACCGCTACGTTTGCGGGCGAACGCCCCTCTTGCGACAAAACGCGGTGCAACCAGCGTGCTGCTGGATAGCATTGGCATCGCGTCTATTTGCGCCCTGCTGGTGGTATCAAGCGCGCCGGAAATCATGCAGGACAGCAAACGTGCGCTACCGACGCTTGTCGGCTTTGCCATCCTTGGCATGAGCTTTTATAAAACCCGCAGCATTATCATTCCGACGCTGCTTAGCGCTCTGGGTTATGGATTAGCCTGGAAATTTATGATGGTGATGTAAGCCAGATGAATTAAAGCGTCTGAATAATACATTTACTTTATTTGTCACCATCGTTACTATATCGGCTGCAACTAATGAGGTTATGCCAAAATGGATAGTTCGTTTACGCCCATTGAACAAATGCTAAAATTTCGCGCCAAGCGCCATCAGGATTTTCCCTATCAGGAAATTCTGCTGACCCGTCTGTGTATGCATATGCAGGGGAAGCTGCTGGAAAATCGCAATAAGATGCTGAAAGCTCAGGGGATTAACGAGACGTTATTTATGGCGTTAATTACTCTTGAGTCTCAGGAAGACCATAGCATTCAGCCGTCCGAACTGAGCTGTGCCCTGGGTTCGTCACGCACCAACGCGACCCGCATCGCCGATGAACTGGAAAAACGCGGCTGGATTGAACGCCGCGAAAGCGACAACGATCGCCGCTGTCTGCATCTGCAACTGACCGATAAAGGTCACGAGTTCCTGCGTCAGGTCTTGCCGCCACAGCATAATTGCCTGCATGAGCTGTGGTCTTCCCTCAGCGGTACTGAAAAAGAGCAGCTGGAAGCCATTACCCGTAAGCTGCTCACCCGCCTTGATAAAATGGATGTAGATCAGTCAGTACCTGAAGCCGTGCGCTAAGTACCGCCTTCACGCCGATTCACCTGTCTCATAAAAAATGGCAACTTAGAGGCCAGCAACTCACCTTGCTGGCCTCTAAGATCTAACAGGTCGGCCCTTTAGCCGATCACAATAATAAAAAAATAAAGTGTGGAGATAAGCATGAGCGCACATGCGGAGACTCAAAACCCGCAGCAGCCGGTAAACAAGAAAGGTAAACGTAAAGGTGCCCTTCTGCTGTTGACCCTGCTGTTTGTAATTATTGCTGTGGCGTACGGGATTTATTGGTTTTTGGTATTGCGGCACTACGAAAATACGGACGATGCGTATGTGGCGGGGAATCAGGTACAGATTATGTCCCAGGTTTCAGGCAGCGTAACTAAGGTCTGGGCCGATAATACCGACTTCGTCAAAGAGGGTGACGTGCTGGTAACGCTCGACCAGGCTGACGCTGAACAGGCGTTTGATAAAGCACAGACCGTGCTGGCATCAAGCGTGCGTCAGACGCGCCAGCAGATTTTCAACGGCAAGCAGTATCAGGCCACTATCGAACTGAAAAAGACCGCACTGGCACAGGCGCAAAGCGACCTGAACCGCCGTGTGCCTCTGGGCAGCGCGAACCTGATTGGCCGTGAAGAGCTGCAGCACGCTCGCGATACCGTGGCGTCCGCGCAGGCTGACCTTAACGTTGCCATCGAGCAATACAACGCGAACCAGGCGATGATTCTGGGCAGCAAGCTTGAAGACCAGCCGGCTGTGAAACAGGCCGCTGCCGATTTACGTAACGCCTGGATGGCGCTGCAACGTACTAAAATCGTCAGCCCGATGACCGGCTACGTTTCTCGCCGCGCCGTACAGGTTGGCGCGCAAATCAGCCCCACAACGCCGCTAATGGCTATCGTGCCGGCCAGCGGCTTATGGGTGGATGCAAACTTCAAAGAGACGCAGCTTGCGCATATGCGTATCGGCCAGCCAGCCACCGTGGTCAGTGATATTTATGGCGACAAAGTAGAATACACCGGCAAAGTGGTCGGTCTGGATATGGGGACCGGCAGCGCCTTCTCTTTACTGCCTGCCCAGAACGCCACCGGTAACTGGATCAAAGTGGTTCAGCGCCTGCCGGTACGTGTCGAGCTGGACGCAAAACAGCTTGAACAGCATCCGCTGCGCATCGGCCTCTCTACTTTAGTCACCGTCGACACCTCAAACCGCGACGGCAGCGTGCTGGCAAGCCAGGCTCGTACTTCTCCGGCTTATGAAAGTAACGCGCGTGAGCTGAAGCTGGAACCGGTTAACGAACTGATTAAGCAGATAATCCAGGCAAATGCGGGTTAATAAAGCGGAGGTTGTATGGCACAGCAAAAACCGCTAGAAGGCGCCCAGCTGGTCATCATGACCATCGCTTTGTCGATGGCGACCTTTATGCAGGTGCTGGACTCCACCATCGCCAACGTGGCGATCCCAACGATTGCCGGTAACCTTGGCTCATCCATGAGCCAGGGGACATGGGTTATTACCTCGTTTGGCGTGGCCAACGCTATCTCGATTCCTCTGACCGGCTGGCTTGCCAAACGCATCGGCGAAGTCAAACTGTTCATGTGGTCGACGATACTGTTTGTTATCGCTTCCTGGGCGTGCGGCGTTTCCAACAGCCTGGAAATGCTGATCTTCTTCCGCGTGATTCAGGGGGTGGTCGCCGGGCCGCTAATCCCGCTGTCGCAGAGTTTGCTGCTCAATAACTATCCGCCAGCAAAGCGAAGCATCGCGCTGGCGTTATGGTCGATGACGGTGATCGTTGCGCCTATCTGCGGGCCCATTCTCGGCGGTTATATCAGCGATAATTACCACTGGGGCTGGATCTTCTTTATCAACGTGCCGATTGGTGCTGCGGTAGTACTGATGACCCTGCAAACGCTGCGTGGCCGCGAAACCAGGACGGAACAACGCCGCATTGACGCCATCGGCCTTGCGCTGCTGGTGGTCGGTATCGGTAGCCTGCAGATCATGCTCGACCGGGGCAAAGAGCTGGACTGGTTTAACTCGACGGAAATCGTGGTGCTGACCGTGGTCGCCGTGGTGACGATAAGTTTCCTGATAGTCTGGGAGCTGACCGACGATAACCCGATAGTCGATCTGTCGCTGTTTAAGTCGCGAAACTTTACCATCGGCTGTCTGTGTATCAGCCTTGCCTACATGCTCTACTTCGGCGCGATTGTTCTGCTGCCGCAGCTGTTGCAGGAGGTATACGGCTACACGGCGACCTGGGCGGGTCTGGCGTCGGCGCCGGTTGGGCTGATTCCCGTACTGCTGTCACCGATAATTGGCCGCTTTGCACATAAGCTCGATATGCGACGGCTGGTAACGTTCAGCTTTATTATGTACGCGGTCTGTTTCTACTGGCGTGCCTGGACCTTCGAACCGGGAATGGATTTTGGCGCGTCGGCCTGGCCGCAGTTTATTCAGGGCTTCGCCGTGGCATGCTTCTTTATGCCGCTGACGACCATTACCCTTTCCGGCCTGCCTCCGGAACGTATGGCCGCAGCCTCGAGCCTGTCGAACTTTACCCGTACGCTTGCCGGCTCGATAGGTACATCAATTACGACAACGCTCTGGACTAACCGTGAGGCGCTGCACCATGCGCAACTCACGGAGTCGGTCACGCCGTTTAATCCGAATGCGGTGGAAACCTATAATCAATTGCAGGGCTTAGGGATGACGCAGCAGCAGGCTTCCGGCTATATCGCGCAGCAGATAACCAACCAGGGACTGATTATCTCGGCTAACGAGATATTCTGGTTCTCCGCCGGCATCTTCATTCTGCTGTTAAGCCTGATATGGTTTGCTAAACCTCCGTTTGGCGCGGGCGGTGGCGGCAGCGGCGCGCACTAGTTCGGCAATCCGAAGGTATCACCCGGCTCCTTCTGCTTAAGGATGACCGCCCGAAAAGCGTGGCTTTCGGGCGGTTGAGGCAAAACAGAAGATATAATCCTTTGATTTTAAACATACCGGCAAAGTAACTTTCAATATCTGAGGGCTTTGTCAGCAGTCGCAAGGGGCCAGACGGCCCCTTTTTGTTGCCTGCCGCCTGGCGGTTTCGCAGCACAGGTTGTCAGTTTTGCGCCAGTAATCTGTGCCCCGGCTTGTCAGGATAAAGGCTGACCGAGACCAGGGAGAAATATCATGCTGCAAGACCCGTCACAAAAATACCTTCCGTATCAGCCCATCCATTTGCCCGACCGTCAGTGGCCGGACAAACAACTGACCCATGCGCCACGCTGGCTTTCTACCGATCTGCGCGACGGCAATCAGGCGCTGGCCGAACCGATGGACAGCGCACGCAAGCTGCGTTTCTGGGAGCAACTTCTTAAATGCGGCTTTAAAGAGATCGAAGTCGCTTTCCCGTCCGCCTCGGAGACAGATTTTCAGTTTGTTCGCCAGCTAATTGAAGAACAGCGCATACCGGAGGACGTCAATATTCAGGTGCTGACCCAGGCGCGCAGCGATCTTATTGAGCGCACCTTTGCGGCGCTTGCTGGAGCAAACCGCGCCACGGTGCATCTTTATAACGCCACGGCGCCGCTCTTCCGTCGCCTGGTATTCCGCCAGAGCAAAGAAGAAATTATCCAGCTGGCGACCAGCGCTACGCGTCAGATCCGGGCGCTGTGTGAAGCAAACCCGCAGACAAAGTGGAGCTATGAATACTCCCCGGAAACGTTTTGCTTTACCGAGCCTGATTTCGCCCTGCAAATCTGCGAGGCGGTGGCCGATGTCTGGGAGCCTTGCGCGCAAAGGCCAATGATCGTCAACCTGCCCGCGACCGTGGAGGTGAATACGCCGAACGTTTACGCCGATCGGATTGAGTATTTCTGCCGTCACTTCTCACGACGCAGCGCGGTGTGTATCAGTATTCATCCTCATAATGACCGCGGGAGCGGTGTCGCGAGCGCCGAACTGGCATTGTTGGCGGGCGCTGACCGGGTGGAGGGCTGCCTTTTCGGTAACGGCGAACGTACCGGAAATGTCTGCCTCGTTACCCTGGCGATGAATCTCTACAGCCAGGGTGTTTCTCCGCAGCTGGATTTCAGCGATATGAAGCAGCTCGTGGAACTGGTGGAACAGTGCAATCAGCTACCGGTACACCCTCGTCATCCTTACGCCGGAAAGCTCGCCTTTACCGCCTTTTCTGGCTCGCATCAGGATGCCATCAAAAAGGGCTTTACGGCTCGCCAGCAGTCCCCTTCCCCGCTCTGGGAGATGCCTTATCTGCCTGTAGATCCCCAGGATATCGGCTGTAGCTACGAAGCGGTGATTCGGATAAACAGTCAGTCAGGGAAAAGCGGTGCCGCGTGGATGCTGGAGCAAAACCACGGTCTGGTATTACCGCGCAGCCTGCAACAGGATTTTAGCCGCCACGTGCAGCTACAAACTGACCGTGACGGCAATGAGATGACGCTGAGCGCGCTCTGGCAGTTGTTCCGTGAGCTGTATGGCCCGCATCAGCTCGCCGGACGGCAGCTTCTGGATTACCGCAGCGAAAGTCAGGCAGACGGTGCCCTGTCGCTACGAGCGCATATTCAGACCGAAAAAGGCGTTCTGAGCTTACAGGGAAAAGGCAACGGGCTGCTTTCTGCCGCTGCCGATGCGTTGAAAAGGCAGTTTAATACCGCTTTTGCTATTGAAGATTATCATGAGCATACGCTTGGCAGACACAGCGAGAGCCGCTCGGCGGCCTATATTCGCCTTACGTTTGCTAAAGGCGAAAGCCGCTGGGGCGTGGGCATCGACAATGATATCTCGCGCGCCTCCCTGCAAGCGTTGCTTAACGCTCTACCGCTAGAAAGTTAGTCGCAGAAATAGTCGCTCGGCGAAACACCGAGAATACGGCGAAACATCGCGCTAAATGCGCTGTGGCTTTCATACCCCAGATCCAGCGCCACACGCAGTACCGATTGCCCCTGAGCAAGGCGGCTTAAGGCGTCCATCAGCCTTGCCCGTCGTACCCATTCGCCATACGCCAGGCCGGTTTGCTGGCGGAAATGGCGCAGCAGGGTTCGCTGGCTAACGTTAAGCTGCCTTGCCGCCAGCTCCGTCGACCATGCCTTACCCGG
Source organism: Cedecea colo (assembly GCF_011808225.1). Lineage (GTDB taxonomy): Bacteria > Pseudomonadota > Gammaproteobacteria > Enterobacterales > Enterobacteriaceae > Dryocola > Dryocola colo. The sequence goes on from NZ_SOYS01000006.1 coordinate 54,061, forward strand.
ATCGGCCTGGATCTGACGGCATAACGCCTGCAACGTTGCGGTTTCAGGTTCCGGCAGATTAAACGGCAGCACCGTCATGACGCGGATCTCATCGAGGATTAGCTCATAGATTCGCTCTTCTCTGCTCCCGGCAGGATACGTTTCAGGCAGCGTGAGCGAGGTAACGATCAGCTCCCGCAGAAGAGCGGAGACCTGCACAACCTGGCACACTGACGGTAAATCCGCTCTTGCGAAGGGATCGATAAACAATGTTCTGGCGGCGACGTTTCCCGTCACCTGAAGACGATGCCGCGTTCCCGCAGGAAGCCAGACGCCGCGACCAGGAGGTACGACCCAATAGCCCTGCTCCGTTTCAACTCGCGCCACACCGCTTAACGTATGCAGCAACTGTGCGCAGTCATGGCTGTGCCAGGGCTCCATCGCTCCATGAGAATAGTCATGGGCGAAAGGCACCAGCGGGCGTGTGGCAAAGCTGAACTGCAGCGAGGTCGACATAGTTTTATTTTGGAAGAAAAAGAAGAAGATAGCATATGTCAGATGTAAAAAAGGAGCCATCCGGCTCCTTTTTGTAACGCAAAGAACTAGATGTGCAGCTCTTTGAGCGTCTCTTTCGGCAATGCCAGTTCTTCATTGCTATTGACGGTTACGCCGTGCTCAATGATATGGCGCGCGATATCCTGCGCTTCCTGCAAAGAGTGCATATGGTAAGTCCCACATTGATACACGTTCAGCTCAGGAATTTGGTTTTGCTCTTTAACCTTCAGCACATCTTCCATTGCCGCTTTCCAGGCGTCGGCAACGCGGGTCTCGTCTGGTACTCCGATCAGGCTCATATAAAAGCCGGTACGGCAGCCCATTGGCGAAATATCAATGATCTCGACACCGTTACCGTTGAGATGGTCACGCATAAAGCCTGCGAATAAATGTTCCAGCGTGTGGATCCCTTTTTCCGGCATCACTTCCTTGTTGGGAACACAAAAGCGCAGGTCAAACACGGTGATGGTATCGCCATGCGGCGTGTGCATCGTCTTGGCTACACGCACTGCTGGCGCACCCATGCGAGTATGGTCGACTGTGAAGCTATCCAACAACGGCATCTGGTCACCTCCGATAAGTGATTTTTTTAAAATAAAATGAACCATTCTGTTTAATGTGCGTCTGAGTATATGAAAGACGCGCATTTGTTATCATCATCCCTGTCTTCAGAGATGAATATTTTGGCCACATTGACTGTGGCCTTTTTCTTTGGTGCTAAGCCTGCTTCGCAAGCCATGTATCAAATGGCTCGGTATCACTGGCCTCTCTTTCACGCTGACGCTGCCAGGAAGCGTCGTGCTCCTGCTGCAGGGCGTCCGGCGTCAAAATCTCCAGCTGTTCCTGAATTAATATCTGACGATACTGCTCCGCCAGGGCAAGCCCCGTACCGCCAATACCATTATCAATCATAGATCGCAGAATGCGTGCTGAATACGTCAGTTCAGGATCGTCGAAACAGACGACGAGTTGATCGCATACGCGCTGGTATTCATTATTCCCGGCAATGCCATCGAGCGTTTCGGCGACGCGACGTAAATCTGCAAATAAATCCTTGCCCACTTTAGACAGCAAATGCTGTGCGGTTTCGCAACCGATGCCAAGCGTCAGGCCAGGCTTACGGCCCTCAAGGATCACCCGGTTCCAGTTGGTCCGCGTACACAGCAGTTCATCGCTGCTCATTTCCGGGGCATCAGCCAGCACGCACCAGATCATAAACAGATCGAGGAAGCGAATCTGCTGCTCGTCCATGCCGATTGGGGAAAACGGATTGATATCCAGCGAGCGAACTTCAATGTACTCGATGCCGCCGCGCAGCAGCGCATCTGATGGCGACTCGTCTTTCCCGGTCACGCGCTTCGGGCGAATCGGCGCATAGAGCTCATTTTCGATTTGCAGCACGTTGGCGTTGATTTGCAGACGCTTGCCGTCCTTCTCCAGGCCAATCATCGCAAACTCTTCCGAAGGCGTTTTGATCGCTTTTTTCAGCCCTGCAACGTATGTCGCCAGATCGTTAAAAGTAATGCCAAGATTGCTCTGCGCTTTACTGGTATAGCCCAGATCGCTCAGGCGCAGGGAGGTTGCATAGGGTAAATAATTCATGCCGCATTCCGTCTTCTCAAACGGCAGCGAACTTTCTTTGCCCTGTAAGAACGACGAGCAAATCGCAGGCGATGCGCCGAACAGGTACGGGATTATCCAGCCAAAACGGTAATAGTTTCGAATCAGGCGGAAATAGCCGGCTGAGATCTCTTCTTTACCGCTCTGCGCATCTTTTACACCAAGGCGGGCCTGCCAGAACTCCAGCGGCAGCGAGAAGTTGTAATGCACGCCAGAAATCGTCTGCATCAGCGCACCGTAACGGTTCTTCAAACCTTCACGGTACAGGGTTTTCATCCGCCCCGTGTTAGACGAGCCGTACTGCGCCAGTTCAATATTCTGACCGTCGTCGATATAGCACGGCATACTCAGCGGCCACATGCGCTCTTCACCCAACTCGCGGGCTACATGGCGATGGATATCGCGCATAAAAGTCAGCATATGGTCGATATCACCATCCACCGGGGTAATAAATTCCAGCAGGGCTTCGGCGAAGTCTGTTGTGATCCAATTATGTGTCAGCGCTGAGCCGAGGCTTTCCGGGTGCCCTGTCGTTGCCAGTTCGCCCGTTGGCGTAACCCGCAATGTTTCGCGTTCAAGTCCGCGACGAATGCCTTTGACTACCTGAGGATGCTTTTCCAGCCAGGCCAGCGCCTGTGATACGTCCGGGATCAAATTGACCTCCCGCCTGTCGAATTCATTTTTATTAAGCATAATTGTAAAAGCGGACGATGAATGCGCCCGCCCTCAATTATTGCCACCACGCCATGCCTTGTACCGTTGCAGCCGCAACAACGATGTAGCGAATCGCTTTGCCAAGACATACAAAAAAAATTACTGGCCCCCACGCCAGACGTAACCATCCGGCAAGCAGGCACAAAAGATCGCCAATCAACGGCAACCAACTCAGTAATAAAGTCGCCGGGCCAAATCGAGTCAGCCAGGCGATGGCTTTCCCCTGCCAACGAGAATGTTTACGCTGTGGGAAAAAACGCCCCAGAATAACGTTAGTTAACCCGCCCAGGCTATTACCCATTGTTGCTATTAAAATAAGTAGCCAGGCTGGACCAACGCCTGCCACCAGTAAAGCGACCAGAACAGCTTCTGAGCTGCCGGGAAGCAAGGTGGCACTGAGAAAACTACTGGTGAACAAAGAAGCCAGTGACAGTATGGCACTCACAGCAAGCGAACATCCACACCATACATGCCTGCCACGCGAGCCGCTTCCAGCCCAAAATCAGCGTCTTCAAATACTACGCACTTCTCAGGCGCAACGCCCATCAATTTGGCGCACAGCAGGAAAGTGTCGGGAAAGGGTTTGTGATTTTTGACATGATCGGCGGCAACAACCGCCGTAAAGTAGTGACGCAGGCCGAGATGGTTTAGCAGCGCTTCAGCGATATCGCTCTCGCTGCCCGTGCCGACGGCCATCGGACGGCGGCCATGCCAGGACTTAACCACGTCAATCAACGGCAATGGACGTACCGTATCAAGAAGCATAGCCCTGACCGCCTGCGTTTTTTCCTGGGCCAGTTGATGCGGATCGAGACTGGCCTGATGAGATTCGATAATAGCCTGCGCAATACGCCAGGTCGGGGAACCGTTCAACGCTATGATAGCCTGTTCATCAAACTGCATGCCGTAACGAGACAATGTCTCATGCCACGCCTTGCGATGCGTTGGTTCGGTATCGAGGATGGTTCCGTCCATATCGAAAATCAGCCCGTCGTAACGTTCGTACATCTCATCCCTCACCTCGCCAAATGTCGAGGCGTTACTTTAGCGTAAACAGGTAAAGTTGTCGCTTATTGTGACGGAGTTAGTGCAGGAGGTGATTATTTTATATGCCGGTAAATTTTAAGAGTAGTAACGCAAGGAGGTAAAAATAGCATGTTTTAAAGGGGAAAAGATGGTGTATCCAGGAGGGTGACTCGCCGATGCTCGCCCTGTGGGCCGTTACGTGAGCAACGTTATCTCCCCTCGTGCTGGCTGAGAAATTACCTTTCTCTGCAACACTATCATCGCTGATAGCCAGGGGAAGATGGTGCATCCGGGAGGATTCGAACCTCCGACCGCTCGGTTCGTAGCCGAGTACTCTATCCAGCTGAGCTACGGATGCATCTGGGGGTACTGCTTTCACTTCTGCATCAATGCCGCTTAACCTGCCGCAACATCGAAGAAGAATGGCGCATGCGGGAGATGACTCGCCGATGCTTGCCCTGCGGGCCGTTGCGTGAGCAACCTTATCTTCCCTCGTGCTGGCTGAGAAATTACCTTTCTCTGCAACACCATCATCGCTGATAGCCAGGGGAAGATGGTGCATCCGGGAGGATTCGAACCTCCGACCGCTCGGTTCGTAGCCGAGTACTCTATCCAGCTGAGCTACGGATGCATCTGGGGGTACTGCTTTCACTTCTGAATCAATGCTGCTTAACCTGCCGCAACATCGAAGAAGAATGGTGCATGCGGGAGATGACTCGCCGATGCTTGCCCTGCGGAACGTTGCGTGAGCAATGTTACCTTCCCTCGTGCTGGCTGAGAAATTACTTTCTCTGCAACGCTATCATCGCTGATAGCCAGGGGAAGATGGTGCATCCGGGAGGATTCGAACCTCCGACCGCTCGGTTCGTAGCCGAGTACTCTATCCAGCTGAGCTACGGATGCATCAGGGGGTACTGCTTTGACTTCTGAATCAATGCCGCTCAACCTGCCGCAACATCGAAGAAGATGGCGCATTCGGGAGGATGACTCGCCGATGCTCGCCCTACGGGCCGTTGCGTGAGCAACGTTATCCTCCCTGGCGTTCGCTGAAAACTTAACGTTTTCCGGAACGCTACCATTGCTGATGGTAGGGGGAAGATGGTGCATCCGGGAGGATTCGAACCTCCGACCGCTCGGTTCGTAGCCGAGTACTCTATCCAGCTGAGCTACGGATGCAAAATGGCGGTGAGGCGGGGATTCGAACCCCGGATGCAGCTTTTGACCGCATACTCCCTTAGCAGGGGAGCGCCTTCAGCCTCTCGGCCACCTCACCACACGCCTCTTTCGAGTCGCACCGCTGAACTTGTTTCTGCTCATCGGCACTGCGTGGCGCACATATTACTTTCCCGCACTTATAAGTCAAACAATTTTTCCCGACCCGGTATCAATTGCACAAATCACATGCAATTCGCGTAATTTGGAAACAAAAAGAGTGTTTTATCAACAGGCCGGATCGTGATTCCAGAAAAAAAGCGGGCAAGGTTTTTCGAAGTTAATTGAGCGTTGAGGATGATGCAGGAAAGATAACAGAGGCAAAACTGAAAAAAGCGGGCAATGAAAGGAGCGTCTCGCCAGTAACTGGCGAGACGCAGTAACTTTAGTAACTCGTTTGTTGCGATTTTTCAGCCTGGATACGTTGGTAGATCTCTTCACGGTGCACAGAGACTTCTTTCGGGGCGTTCACACCAATACGAACCTGGTTACCTTTCACCCCAAGCACTGTCACGGTCACCTCATCCCCAATCATGAGGGTCTCACCAACTCGACGAGTCAGAATAAGCATTCTTTGCTCCTTGAAAGATTAAAAGAGTCGGGTCTCTGGTGTATCCCGGCATTATCCATCATATAACGCCAAAAAGTAAGCGATGACAAACACATAAAGTGTAAGCAGTCACGGCATTACATTCTGTTATGAGTAAGTTTAGCCGATATACTCAACTTCAACCTGACTTTATCATTATCGATAGTATGCAAATGTTCGGGTGCCGTTTCACAAAATGATACCGGCACCCGCTTGCACTTTATTTTTACTTAGAGTTTAGTCGCGACCCATGCTTCCACGCCGGACAGCGCGCCAGGCAACGCAGCCGCATCTGTGCCTCCCGCCTGAGCCATGTCCGGACGACCGCCACCCTTGCCTCCAACCTGCTGTGCAACCATCCCCACCAGTTCCCCCGCCTTAACGCGGTCAGTTACATCTTTGGAGACGCCAGCAATCAGAGAAACCTTACCTTCCGACACGGTGGCCAGAACTATTACCGCTGAGCCAAGCTGGTTTTTCAGATCGTCAACCATAGTGCGCAACATCTTCGGTTCAACGTTGCCCAGCTCGCTTACCAACAGTTTTACGCCTTTTACTTCTACTGCCCTGCTGGAAAGGTTTGCGCTCTCCTGCGAAGCTTGTTGCTCTTTTAACTGCTGCAGCTCTTTCTCCAGCTGACGGGTACGCTCCAGTACGGAACGCACTTTATCGTTGAGGTTCTGGCTGTCGCCTTTGAGCAGTTGAGCAATATCATGCAGCTGGTCGCTTTGCGTATGCAGATTAGCCAGAGCGCCTTCGCCCGTAACCGCCTCAATACGACGAACGCCAGCAGCAGTTCCTGATTCCGCTACGATGCGGAACAGGCCGATATCACCGGTACGGCTGGCGTGAGTACCGCCACACAGCTCGGTTGAGAAATCGCCCATGCTTAATACACGCACATGGTCATCATATTTCTCGCCAAACAGCGCCATGGCCCCCTTCGCTTTCGCCGCTTCGAGATCCATGACGTTGGTTTCGATTGGCAGATTACGACGAATTTGGGCGTTAACGATATCCTCAACCGCGCGAACGTCACCCGGCTTCATCGCTTCGAAATGGGAGAAGTCGAAGCGCAGACCTTTATCGTTAACCAGAGAGCCTTTCTGAGCCACATGCGTGCCCAGAACCTGACGCAGCGCTGCATGCAGCAGGTGCGTTGCGGAGTGGTTCAGGCGAATGCGCGCGCGGCGCCCTTCATCCACTTCAGCCTTCACGTTATCGCCAACTTTCAGCACGCCGCAGGCGAGCTTGCCCAGATGACCAATTGCCTGACCGTATTTTTGCGTATCGCTGACGGCGAAGTCGATACCGTTACCTTTAATTGCGCCTTTATCGCCAACCTGGCCACCGGATTCGCCGTAGAACGGCGTCTCGTTCAGCACCACTACCGCTTCCTGACCGGCCGCTACCTGCTCAACGGCTTTGCCGTCAACGAACAGCGCGGTCACTTTTGCGTTCAGATCGAGGTGGTCATAGCCTTTAAAAGCTGAAGCAGAATCCACGCGGATCATGCTGTTGTAGTCGGCGCCGAAACCGCTGGACTCGCGTGCACGACGGCGTTGCTCTTCCATTGCAGCTTCAAAACCGGCTTCGTCTACCTTCAGGTTTCGCTCGCGGCAAACGTCAGCCGTCAGGTCAACCGGGAAACCGTAAGTGTCATACAGGCGGAAAGCGGTTTCGCCATCCAGCGTATCACCTTTCAGATTTGCTAACTCTTCATCCAGCAACGCCAGGCCGCGTTCCAGGGTACGGGCAAACTGCTCTTCTTCCGTTTTCAGCACCTGCTCAACAAGCGCCTGCTGGCTTTTCAGTTCATCACCGGCAGAACCCATCACATCAACCAGCGGGCCAACCAGCTTATAGAAGAATGTCTCTTTCGCGCCCAGCATGTTGCCGTGGCGGACTGCACGACGAATGATACGACGCAGAACGTAACCGCGGCCTTCGTTAGACGGCGTAACGCCATCCGCAACGAGGAAGGCGCAAGAGCGAATATGATCGGCAATAACGCGCAGGGACTTGCTGGTCAAATCCGTAGCGCCGGTCACGCTGGCAACGGACTGGATCAGCTTGCTGAACAGATCGATTTCATAGTTGGAATTAACGTGCTGCAGAACGGCAGCAATACGCTCCAGACCCATACCGGTATCAACCGACGGTTTCGGCAGCGGCAGCATGGTGCCATCCTGCTGACGGTTGAACTGCATGAAGACGATATTCCAGATTTCGATATAACGGTCGCCATCTTCTTCGGCGCTGCCCGGAGGGCCGCCCCAGATGTGATCGCCATGATCGAAGAAAATCTCGGTGCACGGACCGCAAGGACCGGTATCGCCCATCTGCCAGAAGTTATCAGACGCGTAGGCCGCACCTTTGTTGTCGCCGATGCGAATAATGCGCTCACGCGGAACGCCAACTTCTTTTTCCCAGATTTCAAAGGCTTCGTCGTCGGTTTCGTATACGGTCACCCACAAACGATCTTTTGGCAGATTGAACCATTGTTCGCCGGTCAGTAACTCCCAGGCGAAGTTGATAGCGTCGTGTTTGAAGTAGTCACCGAAGCTGAAGTTACCCAGCATTTCGAAGAACGTATGATGACGTGCGGTGTAACCGACATTTTCCAGATCGTTGTGTTTACCACCCGCACGCACGCAACGTTGCGACGTTGTGGCACGGGAGTAATTACGCTTATCGAGGCCCAGGAAAACATCCTTGAACTGGTTCATCCCGGCGTTGGTAAACAGCAAAGTCGGATCGTTATTCGGAACCAGGGAACTGCTCGCTACAACCTGGTGACCTTTACTATGGAAAAAATCGAGAAACGCCTGACGGATCTCAGCGGTGCTCTTGCTCATAATTATCCTGAAATCAAGCTAACGAGGAGTTGTAAACCAGACATCCCTCGCAGCGATGCTGAAGAGATGACCAGTTTACCTGGAAAAAAGTGGGAATAAGATAAGTTTTCTTACCGGGGAAGTAAAATCCCGTATGGGCCTAATCGGCAAAATTCCGATAGATGCCCTGGATATCTTCCATAAAGAAGCCACGATACAGAAGAAAACGCTGCACCTTAGCACGCTCTTTCCACTCCGTTGGCAGCGGCTCGCCGAACTTTCTTTCCGCGATTTCCCGTGCTATTGCCTGCCACTCTATTTCGCAATCCATCATGGCCGCTTCACCCGTGGCCCGGTCGATGCCTTTTTGCTGTAGCTCCTGGCGAATACGCTGCGGTCCGTAACCTTTACGGCTGCGGCTGGCGATGAAACGTGCGGCAAACTGGGCGTCATCCAGCCAGCGATGCTCATAGCACCAGGCAATTACCTTTTCGATATCTTCCGGGGTAAAGCCAGGCTGGTCGTTATTGTTGCTGCCAGGAAAAGTGGGTGCTGCGGTAAGCTTGCGACGGAGCTCATGTTCGCTGTGATCGCGCATAGCGAGGATACGGGTGGCTTTATCCAGTAAACGGGCATAGGCGCTTCGGCGGGGATTTGGGTTTGATTCGGACATAACAGATGACCTGTTAAGAAGGCTGAGATAAATACGTTAAAACAGAAATAAACAGGGGCTGCCGTGGCAACCCCTGTTGAAAATCAGAACTCTTCGTTGGTTTCAGCGGTGTCTTTGTCGTGATCGTCAACGGTGAAGTCTGGTGTAGCGTCCTGGTTATTGAGCAGCATTTCGCGTAGTTTCTTCTCGATTTCTACGGACATTGGCTTGTTCTCTTTCAGGAAGTTACTGGCGTTGGCTTTGCCCTGGCCAATTTTCTCACCGTTATAGCTGTACCATGCACCTGCTTTTTCAATCAGCTTGTGCTTCACGCCCAGGTCAACCAGCTCACCGTAGAAGTTGATACCTTCACCGTACATGATCTGGAACTCAGCCTGTTTGAATGGCGCAGCAATTTTGTTTTTGACCACTTTGACGCGAGTTTCGCTACCTACAACGTTATCGCCATCTTTCACCGCACCGATACGACGAATATCAAGACGTACAGACGCGTAGAACTTCAGCGCGTTACCACCGGTGGTGGTTTCCGGGTTACCGAACATCACCCCGATCTTCATTCGGATCTGGTTGATGAAGATAAGCAGCGTGTTGGACTGCTTCAGGTTACCGGCCAGCTTACGCATCGCCTGGCTCATCATACGTGCCGCAAGGCCCATGTGAGAGTCACCGATTTCGCCTTCGATTTCCGCTTTCGGCGTCAGTGCCGCAACGGAGTCAACGATAATAACGTCTACTGCGCCAGAGCGCGCCAGCGCGTCACAGATTTCCAGGGCCTGTTCGCCGGTATCTGGCTGGGAACACAGCAGGTTGTCGATATCAACGCCAAGTTTCTTGGCATAGACCGGGTCCAGCGCGTGCTCAGCATCGATAAACGCACAGGTTTTACCTTCACGTTGTGCAGCACCGATAACCTGCAGAGTTAAGGTCGTTTTACCTGATGATTCTGGTCCATAGATTTCAACGATACGGCCCATTGGCAGGCCACCGGCCCCCAGAGCGATATCCAGCGACAGTGAACCGGTGGAGATCGTTTCGACATCCATGGTACGGTCTTCACCCAGGCGCATGATGGAGCCTTTGCCGAATTGTTTTTCAATCTGGCCCAGTGCTGCCGCTAACGCCTTCTGTTTGTTTTCGTCGATAGCCATTTTTACTCCTGTCATGCAGGTGAATCACGAATGCGTCACGCTGCGTTCTTAATACGATTTGTTGAGCCAATTATACTGTATAGTCATACAGTATCAAGCTTATTTTTTAGAAATTCTTCCCACAGGGTTTGCAGCGCATATTCAGTGGATTTGCGCCTGATTGCCTCGCGGTCGCCTTCGAAATACTGATGATGCGCAACGGTGCCATCCTGCTTTGAAGCAAAGCCGAACCACACGGTGCCGACGGGTTTTTCTTCGCTGCCGCCGTTCGGCCCGGCTATGCCGCTAACTGAAATAGCATAGTCGGCACCCGCCGCGTAGAGCGCGCCTTGCGCCATTTCCCGCACCACCGCTTCGCTCACCGCGCCATGCGTTTCCAGCGTGTCGCTTCCGACGCCGATCATTTGATGTTTAGCATCATTACTGTAGGTAACAAAGCCGCGTTCAAACCAGGCGGAACTGCCCGAAACATCGGTAATAACTTTGGCTATCCACCCGCCCGTACAGGATTCTGCCGTGGTGACAGTAGCTCCCAGAAGTCCAAGCGCTTCACCCACCTGATGACTTAATTGACGCAAAGTGTTGTCTGCCATGGCTTGCTCCGATTGTAGACGCATCACAAAACATTACGATAGCACTTTACCGCGCTTTCAGGGGCTTACATCGCGAACCTCGAGGTGGATTCCAGGAATGAAAAAGGCCAGCTAATGCTGGCCGAAGGGATTACTTCATGCTGTTGGCGATCGTTTCCACGTTATGCTTAAACGCCATTTCATAGGTGCTGGCCGGGCCGCCAGCAGGTGACAAGGCTTCAGGATAAAGCTCCCCTCCGGGCTGTGCGCCGCTGGCTTTAGCAATCTGCTGCACGAGGCGCGGATCGGTCTGGTTCTCAATAAAATAGGTTTTAATGTGCTGCACCTTAAGCTGCTTAATTAAAGCCGCGACATCAGCGGCGCTGGCTTCTGCTTCAGTAGAAAACCCCACAGGCGCAAGGAAGGTTACGCCATAAGCCTTACCAAAGTATCCGAAGGCATCGTGGCTGGTCAGCACGTGGCGGCGAGCTTTGGGAACAGCTGCAAAACGGGTTTTAGCCCAGCTATCGAGCAGCTTTAAGCGCGTAACGTACTCATTCCCTGCCTCACGAATCGCCGGCGCGTCTTCCGGGTCGACGGCCATTAGCGCCTGCATAATATTGCCGGCATAGATTGCCCCATTTTCAGCGCTGTTCCATGCGTGGGGATCGGTTATCGTTTTGCCATCTTCATTCATGCTGCGCGTATCAACGCCCTGCGAGGCCACAATCACTTTACCTTTGTAGCCAGAGGCACTCACCAGCCGGTCCATCCACCCTTCCATACCCAGCCCGCTGACTATCACCACATCGGCATGGCTCAGTGCCACGCTGTCCTTCGGCGAAGGCTCAAAGCTGTGCGGGTCGCCGTCCGGGCCGACCAGGCTTGTGACGGTAACATGCTCGCCACCCACCTGCTTTGCCATATCCGCCAGCACGGTAAAACTGGTTACTACATGCAAATTTTTCGCCAGTACCGCCTGGCTGAAAAGTACCAGCATCAAAGACAGCGTTATTGCAGAACGTTTCATTTAATCCCCCTATTGATTAATAACCTGGCCCGGTACAAATTCCGGGTTAATCCACTGCGTGGACCGAAAAGAATCGAGATAAAAAATGCCCCGCTGGCGGTCAGAACGATGGCCGGACCGGCAGGAAGCGTGGCGTAAAACGACCACGCCAGCCCGAGCCATGCGCAAAACAGGCCGCAAAGCACAGCAATGACCATCGTGCCCGGTAAGGTTTTTGCCCAGCAGCGGGCGGATACGGCAGGCAGTATCATTAAGCCTACGGACATCAACGTGCCGAGAATCTGAAAACCCGCCACCAGATTCAGCACCAGCAGCGCGAGGAAAATACCGTGCAGGAGATGAGGCGTCAGGCGGCTATTGACGCGCAGGTAAACGCGATCGAACGTTTCCATCACCAGGCCGCGATAAAACAAGGCAAGCAGAATCAACGTGGCGCTGGCAATAATGCCCACGAAAACCGTCGCCTGGCTGTCTATGGCGAGGATAGAACCAAAGAGCAAATGCAGCAGATCGACACTGGAGCCACGCAGTGAAATCAGCGTCACGCCCAGCGCCAGCGAGCCGAGATAGAACCCGGCAAAGCTCGCATCTTCTTTGAGGTTGGTGCGGGCGCTTACCAGGCCCGAAGCCAGCGCAACCACGGCTCCCGCCACAAATCCGCCGATCCCCATTGCCAGCAGCGACATTCCGGCCAGCAAATAGCCCACCGCTACGCCTGGCAAAATGGCGTGCGACAGCGCATCTCCAACCAGGCTCATGCGCCGCAGCAAAAGAAAAATACCCAACGGAGCGGTACTTAGCGACAGAGCCAGGCACGCCACCAGCGCACGGCGCATAAAGCCGTAATCGACAAAGGGTGCAATTAAGAAGTGATAAATCATGCGGATAACGCCAGATTCAGGCTTGTGGATGGATAATGAGGCAGGATCTCTGCGGCCCTTCCCCAGCGACAGGCTTCCGGGCTGAGCAGCAAAACCTGTGGGAAATGGCATTTCACTAACGCATTGTCATGCAGCACCGCGATAATCGTTCTCCCGGCATCATGCATCTGGCAGATCAGCTTCATCAGGAAACCGCTTGTTTGCGCATCAATACCGCTGAAGGGTTCATCCAGCAGAACCAGCGGCGCATTCTGCACCAGCAAGCGCGCAAAAAGCATGCGCTGAAACTGTCCGCCGGAAAGCGTTTCAATGGGTTGCCGATGTAGTTCACTCAGCCCGACACGCTCGAGGGCTTCATAAACATGCTGGCGATGCTGGCGATGAAACCCGGAAAACAGGCCGCGATCGGGCCAGTTTCCCATGCACGCCACATCATAAACCGTCGCAGGGAACTGGCGATCCATCTCGGCAAGCTGTGGCAGCCAGGCAGCGCGGGGCGCAGAACCACCCGCAAAAGAGATATGCCCGGATACCGGCGGTTGCAATCGCAGCAGCGTCTTAAGGAGCGTGGACTTTCCTGTACCATTTGCCCCAATAATCGCCGTCATGCTGCCCGCGGCAAACGTACCGTTCAGAGGCCGGGTTACCGCTTTGTCGTGGTAGCCTGCAACCAGGTGTTCAAGGGTAATCATGGCAGTGCTATCGCCCAGAGGATCGTTACCCACAGAAGCGATAACAGAAGCAGAACGACACCAAAACGCAGCGGGGCTGACGCGGTGAATAATGTGCGATCGGGAAAGTTTGGCATAGCAGGCGCTCAAATTGATTTGTTATAACATAACATAAATCACGTTGAGCGCATTGTAAATTGCTGATTTACACTTCGCCTGAAACGAAGCGTAGCGCACAAAAATAGCGGGCTGTTAACCCGCCGTTCTTTTACTGTACGCGGGCCAGCGCGACGGCCTGGCCCAACTGCCAGACCGCCATCGCATAATGGGTGCTGTGGTTATAGCGGGTAATGGCATAGAAGTTTGGCAAGCCGTACCAGTACTGATAGCGGTCGCCCATATCCAGACGCAGCAGGCTGGCCTCCTGATGATCACCCAGCGAGCCTTGCGGACTTAAGCCAGACTGTTGCAGCGCAGAGACGGAATATTTTGTATTGAAGCCGTTTGCCAGCCCCGGCACCTGGCCGGTTGCCGGTACCGCCACCAAATCCTCTTTCACCCAGCCATGTCCTTTAAAGTAATTCGCCACGCTGCCAATGGCGTCTTCCGGGTCCCATAGATTGACGTGGCCATCGCCGTTGAAATCAACCGCGTATTCCTTAAAGGAGGATGGCATAAACTGGCCGTAGCCCATCGCGCCTGCGAACGAGCCCTTCAGCGCCAGCGGGTCGTCGCCTTCGTTGCGCGCCATTAACAGGAAGGTTTCCAGCTCCCCGGAGAAATACTGGGCCCGGCGCGGATAAGCAAAGGAGAGCGTAGCCAGCGCATCAACAATCCTTGTTTTGCCCATTACGCGGCCCCAGCGGGTTTCTACGCCAATAATGCCTACGATAATTTCCGGCGGCACGCCGTAAACCTGGAAAGCACGCCTGAGCGCGTCGTCATATTGATTCCAGAACGCTACGCCGTTTTGCACGTTATCCGGCGTGATGAATTTACCGCGATAGCGTAACCATGCGCCGTTAGGCCCCGGTGGTGGAGCGGTGGTCGGCGCCTGCTGATCCATCAGTCGCAGCACGTAATTGAGTTTTTTAGCCTGCGACAGCACTTCATGCAGCTGCTGGCGGTCAAAGCCGTGCTCGCTCACCATCTTATCGATAAATTTTTCGGCCTCCGGGTTATAGGCAAAATCACCCGTCTGCATAAACACATTATGCTGCGGCTGGAGCAGGAAGCCGCCGGACTTTTGCTGAGTCTGCGGCTCGGTTTTCGGCTTACTGCTACAGGCGGATAACAAAACAAGCAGGGGAAGTAAGGCGGCTGAATAACGCATGTGCTGGGATATCCGTGTGTCTGGCTGAAAGAGTATTACTTATGGTAAATCAAAACCGCAGCGCGGAGTATGGATCTGGCGATTTATAACGCCCAGGGCGCGCCCAGGACTCTTATCAAAAATACACCAGCTACCTGCCAAACGACGTCAGCACCCGTTCGGTAAGCGCGCTGGCCGAAGCCGCCGCTCTGTCTGCGGTGTCCGACCTGCATAAAGCTGCGGGCGACACAGGCGTTGTAACGGCAAATAATCCTTAATAGCAGGAACAGGTATGAACAATGTGAACAAAGGCTGGCGCAACGCTTGCGTGCTGACGGCGCTACCGGGAGTGACGCTGAGCACGCGCATCTTTGCCGCTGTCCCTGCGCCAGACGCAGCGGTGTCAGCTGTCACGGCGGCCCCGGAAGTAGCCGCTGCGCCTGAGGCTACTGCCGAAAGCGCTGCCGCACCGGTGCGTTTTCTGGTGATGGCGAACCAGGAAAGCCCGCTTTCCAGCGTGGTAGCTGGCCGCGTGGCACGCATTTATGTTAAGGAAGGTCAGGGGATCGGCGCTGGCGCTCAGGTTATCGATCTGGTGAGCAACGGCACCCGTAAGGCGCGCTTGAACTCCCATGACATCAATACCAGTGATTCCAGCGCCCCAGAGACTACGATTAACATAATTTCATCATTCTGACAGCCTGGGAGAAAGCTCTCTCAGGCCATACCGTTCGTTAAAACGTCCGACAATGTGAATGGTGTCGATCAGCGTATCCCCATCTTCACAGATGGGGATCTTTCCCAAGGAACTCAACGAATACGCGTAATCGGGATTATCCCAGGGTTTGAGTTCACTCGTCTCATAATCCGCCCCCATCGCTGTGAGAGCCGCCGCCAGGATCCTCACGTATGGGCTACCCCGCGCGCCAAACAGCGTGTTTATGCCACCCCCATTGACGATTCGTCGATCGCCTGCGAGCAACTCCGAGCGCACTTCGCCGCCTGGGTGCAAATAATGTCCATCGCGCTGGTGAAGAGATTGACGCCGCAGGTGACTTCTCCCGTGGCAAACAAGCGAGAAGACGCTCTTCCCCGGTCGTCGAGAACCCTGTTATCGTGCGTGACGTTGATTCCCCCATACTTATGCTGCTCGACGATCCCTTTGGAAAGGAGGTTCTTGAATAGAGCGGAATCTGTTTGTGCCAAACGTCGCGGGCTTCCCATAGCCTTCACAATATAATCCACATCAAAGGTCTCACCCGCGCACTCGATGAAATGTCTTCCATCACGTGCCGTCATCACCGCATCGCCGACGATGAATGCAACCTTGCCGCTGTTGACCAGCTCCAGGATTTTCACCGCGTTCTCCCGGGGGATTGAAACCCTCATAGAGATCGCCGGAGATAAATATTCATTGAAGAACATATCCTTTTCACTTTCATCAAGGGAGTTCCAGATGAGACTCAGCATCGAGTTGGTATTGTAAATGATCGCCTGCCACCCTCTCGGCCCCAACGACAAGGACAACTCGTTTGACAAATGCTCAGCCAGACAAGTGATAGGCGGAGGAGGAAACGACAGGGGCTCAAGCTGATCTTCGTTATTTCCACGGTAATACTCAAGTTCTCGGACGAAGAGGTGGCCAATATCTGACAAGCGGAGGGGACGATCCAACCCGTCGATAAGCTCCTGTATTATGGCAGGATTGAGGTACCGACACTCATACCGCCCTTGCGTGCCACGCACCCACGGAAAGTAGCCACTCCTCGAGAAAATGGATATTTTCCCTTGATGCCCCGCCTCGGCCAAGCCGATCACGGTGTCAATAGCCCCCAGCCTCGATCCGATGATTCCCACGCTCGCCTCTCTCTGGATGGCGTTCACCACTTTCTTCACGGGATAGGGGTCATTGAATATAGTGTCATCAGCTACCTGATCCTTGTCTGCTTTCAGCGTCCCACACGCGAGGACCACGCAGTCCACAGCGTAACTCCCGCCACAGCGCGTCTTGACCTGGAACACATCGCCGTCAGGCTCCAGATCAACGACCTCCGCGTGTATGTTAACGACCTGAATGCCATTCAACAGCGCGTACTTGCTTCTGTCTCTGAAGCTGTATTTCATGTATTTACCAAACAGTGCACGGGGTACGTAATCGTCCGGGCCGTACAGCCGGGGGAA
Source organism: Cedecea colo (assembly GCF_011808225.1). Taxonomy (GTDB): domain Bacteria; phylum Pseudomonadota; class Gammaproteobacteria; order Enterobacterales; family Enterobacteriaceae; genus Dryocola; species Dryocola colo. The sequence goes on from NZ_SOYS01000006.1 coordinate 71,061, forward strand.
CTCAACGAGCAGATCGCCTTGATTATCGAGGTACCACGCGTAAAAATCCCCCGGCTTACCGTTTATTGCAGTAATATATCCGGCTTTGGTATTCAGGATATTTGACTCAACATCTCTCGGGCCATAAGCATTTCCTGGACCAAGGTAATCACTTTTATCGAATACATAAATGACGATCTGCTTCCCCGGTGCTTTTTCCATTTTAGTGAACTCGTTAATAAACGAAATAGCAGAAGCGCCACCGCCAACAAGTCCAATATATTTCCTTTCCTGCATCTGATGATATCCCTTTCAATTGTCATCCAAATATATTTTGTAAATCGCCCATGGTGCATCCAGGATATATTTCCCTGACGATGATACGTCCATCTTTTACCAGTTCGAAAACTGCGCGCTCAGTAATAATCAGCACCTCCTGAACGTTGGAGGCCTCTGTGCGCTTTCGGTCATAAGTTACTTGCCTCACTTCATCGACAAACTTCCTTATTCTTCCCTCTTCAAGGATTCTGATCTCTTCACCGTCTTTCTCGACCCGCAGCCCTCCCGTACTGGAAGTACCGCAGAAGACAATCTTCCTGGCCGTCTGGGTTATATTGATGAATCCCCCAGCCCCGGTGAGTCGGGAACCAAACCGACTGGCGTTGACGCAGCCAGATCGGTCTATTTCTGCGAAACCGAGGAACGCGGTATCGATACCCCCGCCATCATAGAAAGTGAATAATGCAGACTGTTCCATGATTGCCGTCGGTGAGTCGGCATACCCGAATGACTGCCCGTGCCATGGAGTCCCGCCAATAGCCCCAGATTCAATAGTCGTACTCATCGCCCCTGGGTCATTGATGAATCGACTGATGAGCGCCGGGATTCCAATCCCGAAGTTGACGACCCCATGAACCGGAACCTCCCTACTGGCGCGTTCTGCGATTATCAGGTCATGCAACTCAGGCTCGGGCATAAGTTCCTGCATGCCCAGGTGTCCATACGATGGATAGTGGCGTCCCTCACCTTCGACGACGATATAATCGACAAGGAAACCAGGGATCCTTACGTCACGGGGGAGTATGCCCTGCGCCGCGATACTCTCTACCTGGACGATCACCTTTCCGCCACATTTTCTCACTGCCATGGCCTGGGCACAGGCGTCGTGGAATGCGGCTTCACCGCCCATGTCGATATTACCCATACGATCGGCTCTGGTCCCGCGCAGCAGGGCAAAATCCACCGACAGAGACGGATACATCAGATACTCCTTACCATCCAGTTCCCTGAGGGAAACAAGGCTCTCTCCCTCGTATATGACGCCACCCTCCAGACGGGGATCCACGAAGGTTCCCAGTCCGATTCTGGTCAGCACACCAGGGCTTCCGGATGCTATTTCCGTAAAAAGTTTGCTGACCACCCCTTGCGGCCAGTTATGCCCCTCGATTTTACCCTCCAGCACTTTTCCGGTGAGTTTCGGACAAAGCCCCCAGTATCCCCCGACTGCGAAACTTACCATACCGTCGTGAGAAAACCGATTTAGCCCCTCGCTACACGACTCTCCGGCCCCTGACGCGAACAGCAGACCAAGGTCGCGTGGGTGGCCGGTTTCGAGGAATCTTTTCTCAATAGCCTGCGTCAGCTCATCCGGGTGACCACAACTTCCGAATCCCCCAGGGATTATGGTCGCTCCACTACGAATTAGCGCCGCCGCCCGCTCCCTGCTTACGATCTCCATTTCGCATCACTCTTTAAGCTGTTTCACAGGGACATAACGGGAAGCAAGGATCACACATCCCCCCATGGAGGCCATGCTGTGGCAGGTTCCCGGGGCACGGACAATCAGAGAGCCGGGCAGGAACGTCTGCCCGTTCTCGATATAGTCCCCTTGGATCACCAAAACGGATTCGAACCCCATGTGTACATGCCCTGGCACATAGGCTCCGGCCTGGTACCGCAAGAACGCCATATCGGCCCCCTTCGGGTCCTCTTTCGTATTATCAAAGATGACGGCAATATCCACCCCCTCTCTCAACCCCACCTGATAAGGCTCAAATATAAGTCCTTCAGGTAAGGGGATATCTCCACCAAAGTCGAACTTGGTGATAAAATCTCTGGTTTCCGGGGGAGTTTTAAATTCCATTTTATATTCTTCCTATTTCTGGTTAGCGAGAGTCCTGTTGTATTGCGTGATACCGTTGAACCCCCAATTATTTCCTTCAACTTCGATTATCGAGATATAACAGGGGAAGCTATCTCCGGTCTTAAAATAGTTGTTCATGACTTTCCATGTACTTTCTATCCATTCAACTTTCTCGCTCTCGTTATTGGTACCGGTGGTGATTTTTATTTCAACATCGAAAGGGAATGTTCCCTTCGGCCGTTTTCCCAGATTAAAAAAGTCAGCATGGCCAGCCACGAATTTGACGACGGTGACTTGTTCCCTTTTATTCAGTAACCTGGATGTTAAGTTGACAATCTCTTCTGAGATACTCGCCTTCGCGCTATCGGAAATCTGCTCCGGCAAGGTGACAGTGACTATTGGCACTTAGCCTCCCCGTGCTTTCTGCTGTTCAATTGCCACAGGCTTTGTCGGACATGAACCAACCCAGTACGAAGGGTACCTGTCACCACTTCGGAGGTTATTCAAAATAAGGGCCACGGCAACCAAGGTCACGGCGCCAATCAGCACCGGCGCAATCAAGAAATCCCAGTTGTAGATCCCAGACATGAATATTACCAAGGGGTTAGCACCGGCCGGTGCATGCGTGACCCTCAGGACCTGCATCGCGGCAATGGCGCAACCAACAGACAGCGCCATTACCATGGTTGAGTCACCAAACAGGTTGATGAAAACCAGCCCCGATAACGCCGAAACGAGGTGACCTAACACGACACTCCTTGGCTGGGCCAACGGGGAGCCAGGCAGGGCAAAAAGCAGAACACAGGTCGCACCGAAAGGCGCGATTATCCATGGGGTGCCGCTCCATATTCCCAGCGACGCGACTGCGAATATACCCAAAGTACCACCGATAAATCCCCTAACCACTTCGTATATCCCCGCGGGGGGAGTCAGTTTGCCGCCCCCTGATAACTTTCCCATATCAACATCCTTGGTTAAAAAATATTTACCAAAGCAGTATTTAAACTGCCATCGATTCGGTTTACATTATATGTCTAGGTTTACAGATCTGTAAACCCACGTAAAGTAGACGTTAACGAAAACACTTTGTCAATAGATTGGTTACGAAAATGTCAGAAAAAAGCGCGAAAGTCAGGATCCTTGATGCTGCAGAGAATCTGTTCAATACCTATGGTTTTCATGCGGTAGGGATAGATAGAATTCGAGATATTTCAGGGATTTCTAAAGTTACTATGTACAAGCATTTCAGCAGCAAAAATGATCTCATCCTGGCCGTGTTGAACAGAAGGGACGAGAGGTTCCAACAGTCACTATCGCACCGTGTCTCTGAGTTTTCCTCGTTGAAGGAGAAGCTCAATGCGATCGTCGACTGGCACTTTGAATGGTTCAAGTCTCCCGAATTCAACGGGTGCATGTTTGTCTCAGCTGATAAGGAGTTCGGAAAAACTGACAGCGACATTAAAGCCGTTACCAGGCTCCATAAATCTCGGATATATGATTTTGTAAAAGGTATCCTCGATGGGGAGGGCGCTGAAAATTCTGCGCTGCAGGCGAGCATTCTTTTTCTTTTTTTGGAAGGCGCGATCACTGAGGCTGCCGTCATGGGCAGTACAAATCACTTTGTGAATGGCTGGCAATGCGTGTTAAATTCTCTCACTCTACCGTCCTGAAACGGCCCGATAGCATCAATGCCCGACTGCCCGTCGATGCTGAAATGATTGATCGCCCATTTGGTATGGTTGATGGCCTTCATGGTGCCCCGATGGCAAGAGGGCTCATTCCCGCCATCGGGCATATTTCCCAAAGCAGTGACTGTAATTAAAATTGTGTAATTGCCTGATTTTGATATGTTCACTCCAACAACGGAGACCGGCGAATTATGGACGAAAAAAACTTAAATCACCGGCGGCTGAACTGGCTAAGGGCCTGAAAACCGAAGCCGACTCAACCAGTTTTCCCGCATGCTCACGAAGCTAAATGCTGAGCTAAAGGACTACCTCGGGCATAAGAAAAACGCCCCCAGAACAGGCTCGAGGTACAGCTCAACCAATCCTTCAAACGTCAACTCTACCGCTTTCGGTTTTTGACTCTTTTCTAATAACCGTTATTTCTCATCTTTCAGCCCAGACGCCGGGCAGCGCCCTTCACTTCTGATTAGCTTGAGTACTTGCAACTTCATACGAGCCATTGCAAGCGAGGTTTGCGGGAAGCTTCCAATTTTTACCTGTGACAGCTTATTACTCACTGGGCTAGTATAGCGGTAGAAAAAGGTCTTGATATCCAAAGCGCCGCAAGTCACATGCAAGCCCTGGTTTTCACCCGTATCGATCTCTTTTTCCCTGTAGGCTTCAGCCTTTCGATAGCTTTGGATGACAACGGTTTACCTGCTGGTTTATGCGTCATATAAGTCTCATTTTATGGCTAACCGGTTGATTTACGCACTTTTATTGCCAAATGTAGGTTGGGCGTTTATTCAGCGCGATGACATAATAACCTGCACTTACAGGCGGGCTTTGGCGATTATTTATGAAACAACGTGATACTTAATGATAATAACTAAAATCACAATTCACTTTAAATTCAATGGAATAAGCAAATCATGTCTATGATTGACAATAAGAACCTGGACTCCCACACGCCGATGATGCAGCAGTACCTGCGCCTGAAAGCGCAGCACCCTGACATCCTGCTTTTTTACCGCATGGGAGACTTTTACGAGCTGTTTTATGACGATGCGAAACGCGCATCGCAACTGCTGGATATCTCCCTGACCAAACGCGGCGCCTCGGCAGGTGAACCTATCCCGATGGCGGGCGTGCCGCATCATGCCGTAGAAAACTATCTGGCGAAGCTGGTTAATCTCGGCGAGTCCGCCGCCATTTGCGAGCAGATTGGCGATCCGGCGACCAGCAAAGGGCCGGTTGAGCGAAAAGTGGTGCGCATCGTTACGCCCGGCACCATCAGCGATGAAGCGTTATTGCAGGAGCGTCAGGATAACCTGCTGGCTGCCATCTGGCAGGACGGTAAAGGTTTTGGCTACGCGACGCTGGATATCAGCTCTGGCCGTTTCCGCCTGAGCGAGCCGGAAGATGCAGAAACCATGGCGGCTGAGCTACAGCGCACCAATCCAGCCGAACTGCTGTATGCCGAAGACTTTGCCGAAATGCGCCTGATTGAAGGCCGCCGTGGCCTGCGCCGCCGCCCGCTGTGGGAGTTCGAAATTGAAACGGCGCGCCAGCAGTTAAATATGCAGTTTGGCACGCGGGATCTCACCGGCTTTGGCGTCGAAAAGGCTCATCATGCCTTATGCGCTGCGGGTTGCCTGTTGCAATACGTGAAGGACACGCAGCGCACGTCCCTGCCCCATATTCGCTCCGTCACGATGGACAAGCAGCAGGACAGCATCATTATGGATGCCGCCACGCGCCGTAACCTGGAAATTACGCAGAACCTGGCGGGTGGATTTGAAAATACGCTGGCCTCGGTGCTCGACTGCACCGTTACGCCAATGGGCAGCCGCATGCTCAAACGCTGGCTGCATATGCCGGTACGTAGCATCGACGTGCTGCAAAAACGTCAGCGTACCATCGCAGCCCTGCAGGATCGTACCGCTGAGATCCAGCCGGTTTTACGTCAGGTTGGCGATCTGGAACGCATTCTGGCCCGGCTTGCGTTACGTACTGCGCGTCCCCGTGATCTGGCCCGTATGCGTTACGCCTTCCAGCAACTGCCTGAATTACGCGAGCTGCTGGCCGATGTGCCAACGGACTATGTACAAACGCTGCGTGAAAACATGGGCGAGTTTACTGAATTACGTGAGCTGCTTGAGCGCGCGGTTATTGAATCCCCACCCGTTCTGGTCCGCGACGGCGGCGTAATCGCCCCTGGCTACAACGAAGAGCTGGACGAGTGGCGTGCGCTGGCGGATGGCGCAACGGATTATCTTGATAAGCTGGAAATTCGCGAACGTGAGAAGCTGGGGCTGGATACGCTGAAAGTCGGCTTTAACGCTGTACATGGCTACTATATCCAGATCAGCCGCGGGCAGAGCCACCATGCGCCGATTCACTACGTTCGCCGCCAGACGCTGAAAAATGCCGAACGCTACATCATTCCTGAGCTTAAAGAGTACGAGGACAAAGTCCTGACCTCGAAAGGCAAAGCGCTGGCGCTTGAGAAACAGCTTTACGAGCAACTGTTCGACACGCTGCTGCCGCACCTTGAAGCGCTGCAAACCAGCGCCACTGCGCTGGCGGAACTCGACGTGCTGGTGAATCTGGCAGAACGCGCCTGGAGCCTGAATTACACCTGCCCACAGCTTACCGACAAGCCCGGTCTTAAAGTGGTTGGCGGCCGGCATCCGGTAGTTGAGAAAGTGCTGAGCGAGCCGTTTATCGCCAACCCGCTGACTCTTGCCCCGCAGCGCCGTATGCTGATTATTACCGGCCCGAACATGGGCGGTAAAAGCACCTATATGCGTCAGTCTGCGCTGATCGTGCTGCTCGCCTATATAGGAAGCTTTGTTCCGGCGCAGCAGGCGGAAATTGGCCCAATCGATCGTATCTTCACCCGCGTAGGCGCGGCGGACGATCTGGCTTCTGGCCGCTCCACCTTTATGGTGGAGATGACCGAAACGGCCAATATCCTGCATAACGCCACGGAAAATAGCCTGGTGCTGATGGATGAGATCGGGCGCGGCACATCAACCTATGACGGCCTGTCGCTGGCCTGGGCCTGCGCCGAAAGCCTGGCCAACCGCATCAAAGCCCTGACGCTGTTTGCCACGCACTACTTTGAGTTGACTACGCTGCCGGAAAAAATGGAAGGCGTTGCAAACGTGCATCTGGACGCGCTTGAGCATGGCGACACCATCGCCTTTATGCACACCGTGCAGGAAGGCGCGGCAAGCAAAAGTTACGGTCTGGCCGTTGCCGCGCTGGCGGGCGTGCCGAAAGATGTGATCAAGCGTGCGCGCCAAAAGCTGCGGGAGCTTGAAACGCTTTCCAGCAACACGGCGGCAACCCAGGTGGACGGTACTCAGATGTCTTTGCTGTCGGTTGCCGAGGAGGCTTCGCCTGCGCTGGAAGCGCTGGAAGCGTTAGATGCGGATTCGCTGTCGCCACGTCAGGCGCTGGAGTGGATCTATCGTCTGAAAAGCCTGGTGTAGCAGCTTTCGGGCATAAAAAAAGCGGTGATTTTCATCACCGCTTTTTTATATGAAACATCGATTATTCGCGGAACAGCGCTTCGATATTCAGCCCCTGTGTCTGCAGAATTTCACGCAGACGGCGCAGGCCTTCAACCTGAATCTGGCGGACACGTTCACGAGTCAGACCGATTTCACGACCCACGTCTTCAAGCGTTGCCGCTTCATAACCCAGCAGACCAAAACGACGAGCCAGCACTTCACGCTGCTTAGCGTTTAGTTCAAACAGCCACTTCACGATGCTTTGCTTCATATCATCGTCCTGCGTGGTGTCTTCCGGACCGTTGTCTTTTTCATCCGCAAGGATGTCGAGCAGCGCTTTCTCAGAGTCACCACCCAGCGGGGTGTCTACTGAGGTGATGCGTTCGTTGAGACGCAGCATACGGCTGACATCATCAACCGGCCTATCCAGTTGCTCTGCGATCTCTTCCGCACTTGGCTCATGATCCAGCTTGTGGGAGAGTTCTCGAGCGGTACGCAGATAAACGTTCAGCTCTTTCACAATATGAATCGGCAGGCGAATCGTACGGGTTTGGTTCATGATTGCCCGTTCGATGGTCTGACGAATCCACCAGGTGGCATAGGTTGAGAAACGGAACCCGCGTTCCGGGTCAAACTTCTCTACCGCGCGAATCAGCCCCAGGTTACCTTCTTCAATCAGATCCAGCAGCGCCAGACCACGATTGCTGTAACGACGGGCGATTTTCACCACCAGGCGCAGGTTACTTTCAATCATGCGTCGGCGGGAAGCGACATCACCACGCAGAGCGCGGCGAGCAAAATAGACTTCTTCTTCGGCTGTTAATAATGGGGAATAGCCGATCTCCCCAAGATAAAGCTGAGTCGCATCCAGCACACGCTGTGTGGCGCCCTGTGACAACAGCTCCTCTTCGGCAATGTCGTTATCACTGGGCTCCTCTTCTACAAGGGCTTTTTCATCAAAAGCCTCAACTCCGTTCTCATCAAATTCCGCATCTTCGGTTAACTCATTAACTTTCAGCGTATTCTGACTCATAAGGTGGCTCCTACCCGTGATCCCTGGGCAAAACACTTATAAGGCGTGTCTTGCCGGTTTATCGCTGCGGTAAGTAACGCAGCGGGTTTACGGATTTCCCCTTGTAACGAATTTCAAAATGCAATCTTGTTGAACTGGTTCCGGTGCTACCCATGGTAGCTATCTTCTGCCCCGCCTTGATTTCTTCTTGTTCCCGGACCAGCATTGTATCGTTATGGGCGTAGGCACTCAGGTAATCATCGTTGTGTTTAATGATGATTAGATTACCGTAACCGCGCAGTGCGTTACCGGCATATACCACGCGGCCTGAAGCGGTCGCGACGATAGCCTGTCCTTTACTGCCTGAAATATCGATCCCTTTATTGCCACCCTCAGTAGCAGAGAAGTTCTCGATAATGTTGCCATCAGTCGGCCATCGCCAGGTCGAAATTGGCGCGCTGTCTGACGTGCTGCTGACAGTCGGTACGGTAGTCGTAGAGCTAACCACAGGTGCCGTAACCGGTGCTGTGACAACGGTCGCAGTACCTTTATTATTCGGCAACATTTTGTTAGCACTCTCTTCACCTGAGTCTTCAGAATACGTAATTGTTGGTTTAGAAGCAACCACGGTGCTTGAGTTTTGTGCAGCAGGATTGGTTATTCCTTGCGCGCTGGCATCAGCGGCGGTGACCGCATTTCCACCGGTAATTGGCGTGCCGGACGCGTTGCCAACCTGAAGCGTTTGCCCAACTTCGAGGCTGTACGGGGCCGCTACGTTGTTTCGTTGCGCAAGATCGCGGAAATCGTTCCCGGTAATCCAGGCAATATAGAACAGCGTATCACCGCGTTTCACCGTGTAAGTACTGCCGCCCGCATAGCTGCCTTTCGGAATGTTCCCATACTTGCGATTATAAACGATACGTCCATTTTGAGTTTGTACGGGTTCAGACTGAATAACCGGTTGCGTTTGAACAGGTTGAGTTTGCACTGGCTGAATCGCCTGCTGCTGTACCGGCTGAATCTGTGGGGTCTGGGCCGGAGCGGACATTTTTGGCGGCTGCGTTATCAGCATCCCGCCAGAAGCGCTGCCGCCCGCGCCGTTATTGCCACCGACCGAGCTGATGGGTGCCTGTGAATCATTGCTGCTACAGCCGGTCAGCCACAGGCTTACCAGCGATAACGCCGCCATCCGGCGTAAAGTAAAATGTGGGCTTCCCGCGCTCATGTATCCCCCGAAATTGAAAACAATTGCATGCTTATGAAATACGGCAGAATTTGCGCTGGCTAGGTTACGCCAATATTCTGATAAAAAAACCGGAAACGTCCAGGTTATGCCAGTTCGCCCTTCACCAGCGGAACGAAACGAACGGCTTCTACCGTGTCAATAATAAATTCGCCACCGTGACGACGAACGCGCTTTAAAAGCTGCCGATCGTCCCCCACCGGAAGCACCAGAATCCCGCCTTCATCCAGCTGGGCCAGTAGCGCCGTCGGGATTTCAGGCGGAGCCGCCGTAACAATGATAGCGTCGAATGGCGCACGGGCATGCCAGCCCAGCCAGCCATCGCCGTGGCGGGTAGAAATGTTATGCAGATCGAGCTGTTTCAAGCGGCGTCTTGCGTGCCACTGAAGCCCTTTAATACGCTCAACTGAACAAACGTGATGCACCAGATGGGCAAGAATCGCCGTCTGGTAGCCTGAACCGGTGCCGATTTCCAGCACTCTGGATTCCGGCGTCAGCTCAAGCAGTTCGGTCATGCGCGCAACCATATAAGGCTGCGAAATAGTCTGGCCTGAGCCAATTGGCAGCGCGGTATTTTCCCATGCCTTGTGTTCAAACGCTTCGTCGACAAATTTTTCCCGCGGCACCTGCGCAATCGCATCAAGAACCTGTTCGTCCTTGATGCCCTGGGCACGAAGCTGTGTGAGAAGAGCTTCTACGCGTTTGCTCACTACCATTGCTCAGCGACTCCCGCTTTGGTTAACCACGAGTTCACCACGTCATGCGCACCGTGCGCGGTTAAATCGACGTGCAACGGCGTCACCGAAACATAGCCTTCATCCACAGCCGCAAAATCGGTATCCGGGCCGGCATCGAACTTGTCGCCAGGAGGGCCAATCCAGTACAGCGTGTTGCCACGCGGATCTTCCTGTGGAATGACTTTATCTGCCGGATGGCGACTGCCACAGCGCGTTACCCGAATGCCCTTGATTTCATCAAGCGGCAAATCAGGCACGTTAATATTGAGGATGCGCCCCGTGCGCAGCGGTTCGCGCGATAAGGCGCGCAGGATTGAACAGGTTATAACGGCGGCCGTATCGTAATGCGTATAGCCGTTTAACGAAACGGCCAGCGCCGGAAACCCTAAATGCCGCCCTTCCATCGCCGCAGCAACGGTGCCGGAATAGATAACGTCGTCGCCCAGATTAGGCCCGGCATTGATACCCGCGACGACGACGTCAGGGCGTGGACGCATCAGAGCGTTAACGCCAAGATAAACGCAGTCTGTCGGCGTACCCATTTGCACGGAGATGTCGCCGTTTGGCAGGGTAAAAGTACGCAGGGAGGATTCGAGCGTCAGCGAGTTCGATGCGCCACTGCGATTACGATCGGGGGCCACAACCTGCACTTCAGCAAATTCTCGTAGCCGCTTAGCCAGCGCCTGAATGCCCGGCGCCTGGATCCCGTCATCGTTACTCAGCAATATTCGCATAGTCACCCGGCGTATTCATAAGTTCCCTTACAACGCTGGTGGCGAAACTGCCGGCAGGCAGCCAAAAGCTCACCTCAACCGTCACATCATCCCACCAGTCCCAACGTAATTCTGCTGGTTTTACCAACATGGCGCGGCGAGCGGCTTCAACGCGCTCACGGGCCAGTAATGCCTGCAAATCCGTCTCCTGTTCGACACAACGCTGTTCAAATTCCAGCGCGGCATTGAGCGTGCCCCACGCGCCATCGCCCGGTAACGGCGCCGTAATCAGCAGCTCACCGGTATCCACACGTTGTTGTAAAACAGAGAGTTCTTCGTTTGTTGCCACAAACCAGCTACCGCGTCCTGCCAATTGTAGCGCATCGCCATCAACAACTTGATTAAAGTCTGGTTTTTTCAGTCTAAGGCTAACAATTTGATTAAACAACGCGCTGCGGGCCGCCGACAAATAAAAACTGCGTTTATTGCGATCGCGCAACGGAGAATTATTCTGCGCCCAGCGCAGCGCCTGATTAAGGTTGTTACCGCCAATGCCGAAACGCTGGCTGCCGAAATAGTTAGGCACGCCGTCTTTTAAAATCGTCTTTAAACGCTGTTCCAGCTCTTCGCGGTGGCTTACCTCACGCAGCACGAGGGTAAAGTCATTCCCCTTCAGCGCGCCGAGACGCAGCTTGCGCCGATGGCGGGCATATTCCAGCACTTCACAACCTTCCAGACTGAAGGCGCTCATATCCGGCATCTCTTTTCCCGGCAGACGCACGCAGAACCACTGTTCGGTGACCGCGTGTTTGTCCTTCTGCCCGGCAAAACTTACCTCACGGGCATGCACTTTCAGGAACTTAGCCAGCGCATCCGCTACAAAACGTGTATTACAGCCCTTTTTCAGGATGCGCAGCAGCAGATGCTCGCCGTCGCCGTCCGGCCCGAAGCCGAGGTCTTCAGTCACCAGGAAGTCTTCCGGGCTGGCTTTTATCAATCCGGTTCCGTCTGGCTTACCGTGCAGCCAGGTCAGATTTTGCATATCCATTACGCGTTAGCCTTATGCAGTAACGCTACCGCCTCACAGGCGATACCTTCGCCACGCCCGGTAAAGCCGAGTTTTTCGGTCGTTGTGGCCTTAACGTTTACGTCGTCCATATGGCAGCCGAGGTCTTCGGCAATAAAAACGCGCATTTGTGGGATATGAGGCGCCATTTTTGGCGCCTGGGCGATTATCGTTACGTCCACATTGCCAAGCGTATAGCCTTTAGCCTGAATACGGCGCCAGGCTTCGCGCAGCAGCTCGCGGCTGTCCGCACCTTTCCAGGCCGCGTCGGTATCCGGGAAGAGCTTGCCGATGTCGCCAAGCGCTGCGGCGCCGAGCAGGGCGTCGGTTAATGCGTGCAGCGCAACATCACCATCAGAATGGGCCAGTAACCCTTTTTCGAACGGAACACGCACGCCGCCAATGATAATCGGGCCAGCGCCGCCAAAAGCGTGTACATCAAAACCATGTCCGATACGCATTATAAATTCTCCGTTTGGGTTAACCGCGTGAGGTAAAACGCCGCCAGTGCCAGGTCTTCAGGACGAGTAACTTTTATATTATCAGCACGGGCGCTAATTAATTCTGGATGGAAACCACAATATTCGAGCGCAGAGGCTTCATCGGTGATCGTTGCTCCCTCGTTCAGGGCGCGAAGCAGACAGCTACGCAGCAATTCGAGCGGGAACAGCTGCGGGGTTAACGCGTGCCAAAGCTCTTCGCGCTCGACGGTATGGGCAATAAGAGGCTTGCCCGGCTCGCCGCGCTTCATCGTATCGCGCACCGGCGCGGCCAGGATGCCGCCCACTTTGCTGCTGTGCATGATAGCCAGCAGACGCGCTAAATCATCCTGATGCAGGCAAGGACGAGCCGCATCGTGCACCAGCACCCATTTAGCGTGCCCCGCAGCCTGCAGGCCTGCCAGAACTGAATCGGCGCGCACTCCTCCTCCGGTCACCACGGTGACCTGTGGGTTTGCGGCCAGCGGCAATGAAGCGAACCAGGAATCTGTAGGGCTGATTGCGATGATGACATGACTGATTCGCGGATGAGCCAGCAGGCTCGCAACAGCATGTTCAAGAATAGTTTTATCGCCGATTTGCAGGTATTGCTTTGGACATTCCGTTTGCATACGGCTGCCGATCCCGGCCGCCGGCACCACGGCAATTACGTCCGGGGAGGAGTCTGCCATGTGTTATCACTTATACTGATTTATCGATTGTTCTGCGCGGCATTATTGCCTGCGCGCTTAGAGGTATCAGGCACCAGACGGTAGAAGGTTTCACCGGGTTTAGTCATGCTCAGCTCGTTGCGCGCGCGCTCTTCGATGGCCTCCTGGCCGCCGTTAAGATCGTCAATTTCAGCAAAAAGCTGATCGTTGCGCGCCTTAAGCTTAGCGTTGGTTGCCTGTTGTGCAGCCACGTCTTCATTGACGCGCGTGTAATCATGCACGCCGTTTTTTCCAAACCACAGCGAATACTGCAGCCAGACCAACAAGGCCAGCAATAGCAGCGTTAGTTTACCCATCCAGCCCCCTGAAAAACGGCACAATCATCCCACAACTTTATGTCGGACTCCACTCATCTGCCCTGGCGAGTCGTCGAATTTGCGGCAGAATTTATCACAAATTGCGCCGACATGCGCGCCTGCGGGAGGTTTCGCTTCAATCGGGACGGATAAATATGTTCAGTTTCATCCGCTGACAGCGTTAACCCATAAGCCACATAAATAAAGCACCGAACATCAGCGCCACGCTCAGCAAGGTTGCCACACAGCTATAATGCAGCCGCCCGCGTGCCAGCGAGTGTAGCGCAATGCCCACGACGACGGCGACAGGCATCAGCGCCAGGAAGAAAGGCCAGGTATAAAGGAAGAAAAATAGCGTATTAGGGCCGTACATCAGGAAGGGAATACCCAGCGCCAGCAGCCACGACAAGAAGCCGATGAACGCCCCTGGCAAAGACCAGGCGGTATCTTCGGCTGACGGGCTGGTTTCAGCCTGTGTGATAACTATGTTCGAGCTGTTGCGCATAACGAATCCGTTGACCTGAGTGACCAGACGCGGTTATGCGTCTGGTACTGTCTTTAGGATTTGATAATATCGTCACGGCGCAGCAGGTCTAATAATTGCGCAATCAAATTTGTTACCAATTGTTCGCCGTCTAAGTGAATTTCTGGCTTATGCGGTGACTCATACACCGAATCAATACCGGTGAAATTGCGCAGCTCGCCGGCGCGGGCTTTTTTGTATAAGCCTTTGGGATCGCGCGCTTCACAAATCTCAAGAGGCGTATCAACAAAGACTTCGATAAAACGCCCCTCACCCATTCGCTCGCGTACCATTTGCCGTTCTGCACGATGCGGGGAGATAAAAGCTGTCAGCACGACCAGCCCGGCATCCACCATCAGGCTGGCGACTTCCCCCACGCGACGGATGTTCTCTTTACGATCTTCATCGCTGAAGCCCAGGTCGCTGCACAGGCCGTGGCGCACGTTATCGCCATCAAGCAAATAGGTGCTTACGCCAAGCTTATGCAGCGCTTCTTCCAGCGCGCCGGCCACGGTAGATTTACCGGAGCCGGACAAGCCGGTGAACCACAGCACCGCCCCACGATGCTGATGGAGCTGTTCACGCTGCTGCTGCGTAACAGGATGAGGATGCCAGACGACGTTTTCGTCGTGCTCAGCCATCACTTGCCTCCCAGCAAATCACGGGCGCCCCAGTGCGGGAAGTGACGACGCACCAGCGCATTCAGTTCCAGCTCAAACGCGCTCCAGGCTGAAGGCTCCTGATAAATCTCTTCCTGCGGCTCGCGCACCATACCGGCACCAACGGTTACGTTGGTCAGCCGATCGATGAAAATCAGCCCGCCGGTAACCGGATTTTCCTGGTATTTATCCAGCACCAGAGGTTCATCGAAAGTTAAATCAACCAGGCCAATCCCGTTTAGCGGCAGGCTTTCTACCACGCGCTGCGTCAGGGTATTAATCTCCACCTGATGGTGAATATTATCAACGCGCGCGCGGGTTTTCTTGCCGGCAACTTTAATGTCATAGCTTTGGCCCGGCACCAGCGGCTGTTCCGCCATCCACACCACGTCAACTTTCGCGCTTTGCACCGCCGGGTGCGCGTCGTCTGCGTCCACAAGCAAATCACCACGGCTGATGTCGATTTCATCTTTCAGCACTACAGTAATAGCTTCGCCCGCAGCAGCTTGTTGCAAATCTCCATCAAACGTTACGATTCGCGCAACGGTAGATTCGACGCCGGAAGGTAAAACCTTCACCCGCTGCCCGACGTTTACCGAACCGGAGGCGAGCGTGCCAGCGTAACCACGGAAATCCAGGTTTGGACGATTCACATACTGAACGGGGAAACGCATCGGCTGCTGTTCAACCAGGCGTTTCACCTCTACCGTTTCCAGAAGCTCCAGCAGCGTCGGCCCCGTATACCAGGCCATATTTGCGCTTTGCGTAGCGACGTTATCGCCTTCAAGAGCGGACAACGGCACAAAGCGAATATCCAGATCTGATGGCAGCTGTTCGGCAAACGTCAGGTAATCCTGCTTGATCTGCTCGAATCTCTCTTCATCAAAACCAACGAGATCCATTTTGTTGACGGCCACAACCAGATGCTTGATCCCCAGCAGCGTGGAGATAAAGCTGTGGCGGCGAGTCTGATCCAGCACGCTCTTACGCGCATCGATCAGCAGGATCGCCAGCTCGCAGGTTGACGCGCCGGTCGCCATATTGCGGGTGTACTGCTCGTGGCCCGGCGTATCGGCAATAATAAATTTACGTTTCTCGGTGGAGAAATAACGGTACGCCACGTCGATGGTAATACCCTGCTCGCGTTCGGCCTGCAGGCCGTCCACCAGCAAAGCCAGGTCAAGCTTCTCGCCCTGGGTGCCGTGACGCTTGCTGTCGGTATGCAGGGAAGAAAGCTGGTCTTCATAAATCTGCCGCGTATCGTGCAGCAGACGGCCAATGAGCGTACTTTTACCGTCATCGACGCTGCCGCAGGTCAAAAAGCGCAGCAGGCTTTTATGTTGCTGAGCGTGCAGATAAGCTTCGACGCCGCCCTGCTCCGCGATTTGTTGTGCAATTGCGTTATTCATTATGCGGTCCTCAGAAATACCCTTGACGCTTTTTCAGTTCCATCGAACCGGCCTGATCGCGGTCGATTGCCCGTCCCTGACGCTCGCTGGTGGTGGAAACCAGCATCTCTTCAATGATTTCCGGCAGCGTTTGCGCTTCGGATTCAACCGCACCGGTCAACGGCCAGCAGCCCAGCGTGCGGAAACGTACCATTTTCTGAGCGATAACTTCGCCCGGCTGCACGTCAATGCGGTCGTCATCGACCATCAGCAGCATGCCGTCGCGCTCCAGCACCGGACGCGGCGCCGCAAGGTACAGAGGAACGATCTCGATATTTTCCAGATAGATATACTGCCAGATATCCAGCTCGGTCCAGTTGGAGAGCGGGAACACGCGAATGCTTTCGCCCTTGTTAATCTGACCGTTGTAGTTATGCCACAGTTCAGGACGCTGGTTTTTCGGGTCCCAGCGGTGGAAGCGGTCACGGAACGAATAAATTCGCTCCTTGGCGCGCGATTTTTCTTCATCACGACGCGCGCCGCCGAAAGCCGCATCAAAACCGTATTTGCTCAACGCCTGTTTCAGGCCTTCGGTTTTCATGATGTCCGTGTGCTTAGCGCTGCCGTGGACAAACGGATTGATGCCCATTGCCACGCCTTCCGGATTTTTATGCACCAGCAGTTCAAAACCGTAGTTTTTCGCGGTGCGGTCGCGGAATTCGTACATTTCACGGAATTTCCAGCCGGTATCCACATGCAGCAGCGGGAACGGCAGCGTGCCCGGATAGAAGGCCTTACGAGCCAAATGCAACATCACCGAGGAATCTTTGCCGATCGAGTACATCATCACCGGATTGGAAAATTCGGCTGCGACCTCGCGGATGATATGGATGCTTTCAGCCTCCAGTTGCCGCAGGTGAGTGAGTCGTTTTTGGTCCATAACCTTCCCTTAAAGCTGCGAGTATCACGGCGGGATCTGATCCTGCCGTTTAAATGAAATTAAAAGGGACTATAAGTCGCGGTTATATTTCTTATGAAATTACGAATTGGAATGACTAGTTCCGTAAAGGAATAACGCCGTGGTTTTGCAAATCACAAAATGTGCTGAACGGCCTGTTTATTGGGAGTTTAGGACGATTTGGAATTGTGTAACCCCGATCACAGTTTCATACTACGCAGGCAAAAAATTACTGAAAATAAAAAGGACTCACTATGTTTTCCGCATTGCGCCACTGTGCCGTTTGCCTGGCGCTGGGCGTAGGTTTCACGTTTTCTGCTTATGCCGCTTCCGCGCATTTGGGTGAAACCGCTAATTTGCAGACTCGCCACATCGCCACCGTTTTTCCAGGACGAATGACCGGCAGCCCGGCCGAAATGTTAGCCGCGGATTATCTTCAACAGCAGTTCGCGCTTTACGGCTACCAGAGCGATATTCGCCGCTTTAATACGCGCTATCTTTACACCACCAAAGACGGCCATCAGAACTGGCATAACGTCAGTGGAAGCCAGGTAATCGCCGCGCGCGAGGGTAAAGTCCCGCAGCAGATTATTATCATGGCGCATCTGGACACCTACACGCCATTAACCGACAACGACGTAAACGACAACCTCGGCGGATTGACGCTACAGGGCGTGGATGACAATGCTTCCGGCCTTGGCGTAATGCTGGAGCTGGCTCAGCGTCTGAAAGCAGTGCCGACGCGCTACGGCCTTCGTTTTATCGCCACCAGCGGCGAAGAGATTGGCTCACTCGGTGCGGAAAATATTCTTCAGCGCATGAGCGAGAAAGAAAAGAAAAACACCCTGCTGGTGATTAATCTCGATAACCTGATTACCGGCGATAAGCTCTATTTTAACAGCGGCAAATCCACCCCAGCGGCGGTGCGTAAGCTCACCCGCGATCGGGCGCTGAAGCTCGCTCATCAGTTGGGCATTCAGGCCGCGATAAATCCCGGGCTGAATACAAAATACCCGAAAGGCACCGGCTGCTGTAATGACATCGAACCTTTTGACAAAGCGGGTATTCCGGTGCTGTCGGTGGAAGCTACCAACTGGTCACTGGGCGCGAAAGATGGTTTTCAGCAGCGCGCAAAAAGCAAAGCGTTCCCGAACGGGAAAAGCTGGCATCAGGCTATGGTCGACAATCAGCCGTATCTGGATAAATGGCTACCGGGACGCATTGAGAAACGCAGCCACGACGTGGTGCGTGTGATGTTGCCCCTGGTGAAAGAGCTGGCTAAAGCGGGGAAATAAACTGTTCCCCACCGTAATGGGGACCAGATTAACCTTACTCGTGCAGGCCGCACTCGCGCTTCAGACCGAAGAAGCGCGTCTCTTCTTCTGCCATACCCGGTTCCCACTTGCGCGTGGTATGGGTATCGCCAACCGACAGATAGCCCTGATCCCACAGCGGGTGGTATTTCAGACCATGTTCGGTGAGATACTGGTAAACCGTGCGGTTGTCCCAGTCGATGATCGGCAGGATCTTAAACACGCCGCGCTGAATCGCCAGCACCGGTAAATTCGCCCGGCTGCCGGATTGCTCGCGCCGCAGACCGGCAAACCAGGTTTGCCCGCCCAGCTCCTGCAACGCGCGGTTCATCGGCTCAACTTTATTGATCGCATTGTATTTCTCAATGCCTTCAACGCCCTGCTCCCACAGCTTGCCGTAGCGCGCCTCCTGCCATGCCGCGCTTTCCTTCGCGCTAAACACTTTCAGATTCAGCTTCAGCTTGTCCGTCAGCTCGTCGATGAACCGATAGGTTTCAGGAAACAGATACCCGGTATCGGTAAGGATCACCGGAATATCCGGGCGCAGCTGCGTAACCAGATGCAGGCTCACCGCCGCCTGGATACCAAAACTCGAGGACAACACAAACTCGCCGGGCAGGTTTTCCAGCGCCCAGCCCACGCGCGCTTGCGCGCTGAGCTTTTCGAGCTCGGCGTTTACCTCGGCCAGCGCCATCACGCGCTCGACTTTCGGTAATTCATTCAATGCCTTTAAATCGAGTACGGCCATACGTGCCTCGCTTGTTGGTGAACAAGTGGTGGATGGCGCTAACGCTTATCCACCCTACAGGTTTGCCGTAGGGCGGGTAAGCAAAGCGCCACCCGCCGTTATATCGCTATTCCCAAAAATCCCTGGCCGGGTCGAGCACCGGGCGGATAATCCCGGCGCGGATGGTGAAATCACCGAAGCCTTCGTCAGCTTCACGTTCTTTCGCCCAGCGCCCCACCAGCTCATCTATCGATGCCAGAATCTCTGGTTCGGTGATATTTTCACGGTACATACGCGGAATACGCGTGCCGATGCGGTTACCGCCGATATGCAGGTTGTAACGCCCTGGCGCTTTACCCACCAGGCCGATTTCCGCCAGCATCGAGCGGCCGCAGCCGTTCGGGCAGCCGGTTACGCGCAGGACAATATGTTCGTCGCCCACGTGATGCTTTTCCATCACCTCTTCAACTTTAGTCACAAACTGCGGCAGGAAGCGTTCCGCTTCGGCCATCGCCAGCGGACAGGTCGGGAATGACACGCAGGCCATGGAGTTTTCACGCTGCGGTTTCACCGCGTGCATCAGCCCATGATCTTTAGCGATCTTCTCGATTTTAGCCTTTTCGCTTGCCGGTACGCCCGCCACGATCAGATTCTGGTTAGCGGTCAGGCGGAAATCGCCTTTGTGGATCTTCGCAATTTCCAGCAGCCCGGTTTTCAACGGACGGCCCGGGTAGTCCAGAATACGCCCGTTTTCGATAAACAGCGTCAGGTGCCATTTGTCGTCAATACCGTTGACCCAGCCGATACGATCGCCGCGACCGGTGAATTCGTAAGGACGAATCGGCTCGAATGTAATGCCCGCGCGACGTTCCACTTCCGCCTTGAATACGTCGACGCCAACGCGCTCAAGGGTGTATTTAGTCTTGGCGTTTTTACGATCGGTACGGTTGCCCCAGTCGCGCTGCGTGGTCACCACGGCTTCCGCTACGGCTAGCGTATGCTCAAGCGGGATATAGCCAAATTCGCTGGCGGTACGGGCGTAGGTTGCTTTGTTGCCGTGCTCAATGGACAAGCCACCGCCCACCAGCAGGTTGAAGCCCACCAGCCTACCGTCTTTGGCAATCGCGATGAAGTTCATGTCGTTGGCATGCAGATCGACGTCGTTTTGCGGCGGCACCACAACCGTGGTTTTAAATTTACGCGGCAGGTAGGTCGCGCCCAGGATCGGCTCTTCGTCGGTGGTCGCGACTTTTTCCTGATCCCACCAGATTTCGGCGTAGGCACGAGTGCGCGGCAGCAAATGCTCGGAGAGCTTTTTCGCCCACTCGTAAGCTTCCAGGTGCAGCTCGGACTCAACCGGGTTTGAAGTGCACAGCACGTTACGGTTCATATCGTTGGCGGTCGCCAGCGCGTCCAGGCCCACCTCATGCAGCATCTCATGGGCCGGCTTGACGTTCTTTTTCAGCAGGCCGTGGAACTGGAATGTCTGGCGGTTAGTCAGACGAATACTGCCGTAAATCGTTTTATCTTCGGCGAACTTATCAATGGCGCGCCACTGTTTTGTGGTGATGATGCCGCCCGGCAGGCGGCAGCGCAGCATCATGGCATGACGCGGCTCCAGCTTCTGCGCGGCGCGCTCGGCGCGGATATCGCGATCGTCCTGCTGATACATGCCGTGGAAGCGGATAAGCAGGAAATTGTCGCCCTTAAAGCCACCGGACAGCCCGTCGCGTAAATCTTCTTTAATGGTGCCGCGCAGGAAATTACTTTCACGCTTCATGCGCTCGGCATCAGACAGTTTTCCTTCAACCACTAACGGTCCAGGGTGTTTTTCGCTCATTAGTAGACATCTCGCTGATAACGGCGCTCAATGCGCAGCTCACTTAAAAATTCATCTGCCGATTCGAGGTCCATACCACCGAACTCGGCTACCACTTCCAGTAATGCCTGCTCAACGTCTTTCGCCATGCGATTGGCGTCGCCGCAGACATAAATGTGGGCACCTTCGTTAATCCAGTTCCACAGTTCCGCGCCTTTTTCGCGCAGCTTATCTTGTACGTATATTTTATGTTGCTGGTCGCGAGACCAGGCGAGGTCGATATTCGTCAGCAGGCCCTCTTTGACGTAGCGCTGCCATTCCACCTGATAGAGGAAATCTTCAGTAAAGTGTGGATTGCCGAAGAACAGCCAGTTTTTCCCCGTTGCGCCATCGTTTTCACGCTGCTGCATGAAGGCGCGGAAAGGTGCGATGCCGGTGCCAGGCCCAATCATAATCACCGGCGTTTCCGGGTTAGCCGGCAGGCGGAAGTTGTCGTTATGTTCGATAAAGACGCGTACTTCGCCATCTTCTTCAAGCCTGTCGGCCAGGAAGCCTGAAGCGCCGCCGGTGCGGGCACGGCCTTCTATGTCGTAGCGCACGACGCCAACGGTAATATGCACTTCGCTTTCGGCCTCAGCCTGCGAAGACGCGATGGAATACAGGCGCGGCGTAAGCGGACGCAGCAGTTCGGTCAGCTGCTCTGCGGTCAGTTCAGCCGGGGCATAACGCACCATATCAACAATCGGCGTGTTCTGAGCAAAATGCTGGAGTTTGGTTTTATCGCCCGCCAGATCCAGCAGCGCCGCGTTGCGGGTAAGCTGGGCATATTTCTCGACGATATTTGTGGTATTAACCGTCAGTTCGAAATGCCATTCCAGCGCTTCACTTAGCGGTAGCGTTTTGCCGTCGACCGTCACGCTTTCATCGCCCTTCAGCCACAGCAGTTCCACCAGCTCTGTTACCAAAGCAGAATCGTTCTGATACCAGACGCCAAGCGCATCGCCCGGCTGGTAACGCAGGCCGGAATCGCCAAGGTCGATTTCGAAATGGCGCACGTCTTTTTCAGAATCGCGACCGGTGATTTTCTGATTAACCGCAAGCGTCGCCGTCAGCGGCGCCTCTTTGGTGTACGGGCTGGTGAAGACTTCGTTTACCACGCCGGTTGCGGTGACCGCCGCCTGGGCTGGCGTTTCCGCCGGTACGCGCGATTTCAGCAGCTCAACGATTTTACCGCGCCACTGTTGGGCCGCGGGCTGAAACTCCACGTCGGAATCTACGCGATCCAGCAGGCGAACGCCGCCCAGCTCCGCGAGTTTAGCATCGAAATCTTTACCGGACTGGCAGAAAAATTCGTAGGACGTATCGCCAAGGCTAAATACGGCAAACGCCGTATCGGTAAGTTTTGGCGCTTTTTTCGAGAACAGGAACTTATGCAGCGCCACCGCCTCTTCCGGCGGCTCGCCTTCACCCTGGGTGGAGGTCACGACAATCAGCAGTTTTTCCTGCGCGATCTGTTTGAATTTATAGTCGCCCGCGTTGACCAGATTGACGTTCAGCTTTGCCGCCAGCAGATCGTCACGCAGTTGCTCGCTAACGCGACGCGCATTGCCGGTCTGGGATGCGGAAATCAAAGTAATAACCGGTACTTCAGCCGCTGGCGGCTGCGCCGTAGCCACCGCGCCCGGGTGTTGATTAATCATTCCCCAGAAATAGCCGGACAGCCAGGCCAGTTGAGTCTGTGAGAAGTCGGTAGTTGCCGCCTGGAGGCGTGCCAGTTGCTCCGGGGTGAGCGGCAGCAAAGCGGTCGGTGGGGCCTGAGTTGTCATGCTTGATTGGATTCCAGTAGCAAAGGGTGCCGTTTTCAACGTTTAACGGTAAAAAGCATTCATAGGGTAAGGTTAACCAGCTGGATAATAACAATTAAAGAAGGGATGGAAATAACAAATAACCAAAACGACTAACCGTTTTTTCGGGTAAACTATAACATCAAAAGAGATTAATTAACCTATTGATATAAAACAAATTAATTTCAAAAAATCGCCAGACACTGACAATTGGACAAAGATGGCCGCTTTAGTTAATGCGCAAAATAATGGATTCCGGTACTATGCGGCGGTTTTTCGCCCTACTGAGACTGCAATAATGGCAACCACCCTGTTTAAAGATTTCACCTTCGAAGCCGCTCACCGCCTGCCGCACGTGCCGGAAGGCCATAAGTGCGGTCGCCTGCATGGCCACTCGTTTATGGTGCGCCTGGAAATTACCGGCGAGGTCGATCCCCATACCGGCTGGATTATTGATTTCTCTGAGCTGAAAGCGGCGTTCAAGCCAACCTACGATATGCTGGATCACTACTATCTGAACGATATTCCGGGCCTTGAGAATCCGACCAGTGAAGTGCTGGCCGCCTGGATCTGGGACAGAATGAAGCCGATTCTGCCGCTCCTTAGCGCGGTAATGGTAAAAGAGACCTGTACCGCCGGATGCGTATATAAAGGCTAAGTAAAAAAGGCACCGAAAGGTGCCTTTTTTACTTACGCGATATTCAGGTACTTATGCGTCTGCATCGAAAGCCGCCAGTTGCGGGCGATACAGGTTTCAATACACAGGCGGGTCGCATCTTCTTTTTGGCTGATAGGTTGCAGCGCGATAATGCGATTTTTGTCATCGGTAAGCGTCCTTAGCAACTCATCTAACGCCTCGATGTCGCGCATACGCCCAACGGGATGTTTGATTTCGTCCGCTCGTTCCAGCGCCTGAGGAAGCACATCGTAACCGCCGCGCATATTCACCTTCGGCGACACCGTTACCCACGTCGTCGCCGTGCAGCGGACATCGTGCGTGCCGCTGGTTTCAATCTGGCAACTAAAGCCGTGATGTTCCAGCAAAGAGGTTAAGGGATGCAGATCGTGGATACAGGGCTCACCGCCGGTAATCACCACGTGGCGAGCGGTATAGCCCTGGCGCTGCATCACGGCCAGCAAATCTTCCGCGCTTGCCGCGCCCCATTTATCGCTCTCTTTGGTTTTGGCGAGAATGCTGAACAGAGACACTTCACGATCCGCGAGTTTATCCCAGGTGTGTTTGGTATCGCACCATGCGCAGCCCACCGGGCAGCCCTGCAGGCGGATAAAGATGGCGGGCACACCGGTAAAATAGCCCTCCCCTTGCAGGGTCTGGAACATCTCGTTAATCGGGTACTGCATAATCATCTCTGTAATAGTCGTAAAAACTAATTATCGCAGAACTATTGCTTGAGATCATGCTTAAAGGGTGTGACCGGCTCAATCGGGGGGCGACTGAACCGGCCACGGCTACGGTTACAGCGGCGCAACCATAGCGTTTACGAAGCGGCGGGTGATCTGCTGCGGACGAGTTATCGCCCCGCCTACCACCACCGCATGCGCGCCCAGCGCCAGGCAACGTGCCGCCATTGCAGGCGTTTCCACATTACCTTCCGCAATCACCGGCACGTTAACCGCAGCCAGCACATCGCGCAGGAACTGACAATCGTTGTTCGCCAGTATTTGCCCTTCTGTTTCCGTCGTGTAGCCGTGCAGCGTGGTGCCAACGCAGTCAAAGCCGATTTCTGCGGCATAGCGCGCTTCATCAACCGTGGCGATATCCGCCATCAGCAGCAGTTCTGGATAACGGCTGCGAACCGCCTCAACCAGCGCGCGCAAATCTAAATCACCCGGCCGCTCATGGCCCGTAGCATCCATCGCGATCATCGCTGGTTTTACCGCCATCAGCTCATCCACCTCTTTAAGCGTTGGCGTGATGTAGACATCGCTGCCCGGATAGTCGCGCTTAATGATGGCGATAACGGGTAAATCAACGAGTTCCATAATGGTTTTTACATCTATCAGGCTGTTGGCACGAATAGCCGACGCGCCTCCCTGGGCGGCGGCCAGCGCCATTCGCGACATAATAAACGGGCTGTGCAGCGGTTCGTTATCCAGCGCCTGGCAGGAGACGATGAGTTTTCCCTCAATCAGCGACAACATGGATGGTTTCATGGGGCAAGAATCTCCTCTACTTCATTTTTGATGATGGTCACGTGCGGACCGTAAATCACCTGCACGCCGTTCCCACGGCGGATAACCGCCCGCGCGCCGGTTTCTTTCAATAAAGCTTCATCGATAAGCGTGCCGTCATGCAGCGTGACGCGCAGCCGTGTGGCACAGCAGTCCAGCTCAACAATATTCTCTTTACCGCCAAGCGCGACGATGACCTGCAAAGGGCGTTCGCCCGCAGCAACCTGCACGCTTTCGGTAGTAACGTCTTCACGACCGGGCGTTTTAAAGTTGAAGCGCGTAATAACAAAGCGGAAGGTGAAGTAATAAAGAAAGAACCACGGAATACCGACCAGCGGCACAAACATCCAGTTGGTTTTCGCTTCGCCCTGCAGCACGCCAAACAGAATGAAGTCGATAAAGCCGCCGGAAAACGTCTGGCCGATGGTGATGTGCAGAATATGCGCCAGCATAAAGGCCAGCCCGTCGAACACGGCGTGGATCACATACAGAACCGGGGCGATAAACAGGAACGAGAACTCGATAGGTTCAGTGATGCCGGTGAGAAAAGATGTCAGCGCCGCAGAGATTAACAGCCCGGCCACGCGCCTGCGGTTTTCCGGCTTAGCCGTGTGATACATCGCAAGGCAGGCGCCAATCAGACCAAACATCATGGTGATAAAGCGTCCGGACATAAAGCGCGCGGTGCCGATATAAAACTGCTGAGTATTCGGATCGCCAAGCTGGGCGAAGAAAATACGCTGTGTGCCTTCCACCAGCTGGCCGTTAATCATTTCGGAGCCGCCAAGCGCGGTGGTCCAGAAAGGCAGATAGAAGATATGGTGCAGGCCGAACGGGCCAAGCATGCGCAGCACAAATCCATAAATAAAGGTGCCGAAGTAACCGGTGGCATCCACCAGACCGCCCATGCCGAAAATTAGCTTCTGGAAATGCGGCCAGACGATGGTCATTATCGCCCCGACCAGAATCGCCGCCAGCGAACTGACGATCGGCACAAAGCGCGATCCGCCAAAGAAACCAAGGAACTGCGGCAGCGCGATTTTGTTGTAGCGGTTATGCAAAAGCGACGTGACCAGACCGATGACAACCCCGCCAAACACGCCGGTTTCAAGCGTCTGCGTTCCAAGCGCCATGCCCTGTCCCACCGCACCGGGATTGGTTGTCGCCAGCGCTCCGCTCAGCGTCAGCAGCGCGTTGATGGTTGCGTTCATCACCAGATAAGCCAGCAGCGAGGCGAGCCCTGCGGTGCCTTTATCGCCCTTCGCAAGCCCTACCGCGACGCCAACCGCAAACAAGACCGCCAGGTTGGCAAATACAATAGACCCGGCGCTTGCCATGATGGTGAAAATGCCCTGAAGCCATCCCAGATCCAGAAACGGATAAGCCGTAACGGTATTGGGATTGGACAGTGCGCCACCGATACCCAACAGCAAGCCTGCCGCAGGCAGAACCGCGACCGGCAGCATAAAGGATTTTCCAAATCGCTGGGCCTTCTCGAACCAGCCTCCTGATGACGCTCCGCTAAATACTGACATAAATTTTCTCCCCGCCGCTTTATTATGATGAAAATTTTTACCACAATAAACGCATGATGCAGAAAATTTCCGTCATCATTACGATCGCCATCACATTTAATCGAATCTGCTGGCACAGCACGGGGGCTTTCCGCCACACTAGGCGCAGTTTGAACAGCAAGCGGGATGGGTTCGATGACGGAAAATGAAAATATATTGCTGCACCTGCGCCAGGGCCTGCCGGGCTACAGCCCAACGCTGCAAAAGCTGGGGGATTTCATCCTTACCCAGCCGCAGAAGGTGCTGTACCTGACGATTACCGAACTGGCGCGGGAAAGCGAAACCAGCGAGGCAAGCGTTACTCGCCTGTGCCGTCATTTAAGCTGCAAAGGCTACACGGAGTTCAAAATGGCGGTGGCGCTGGATATTCAGCAAAACCAGTCCGCTGCTACGGTCAGCGAAGACAGCATAGATGAGCTGGTTGAAGAATCCGTACAGGCGCTGCGGGATACCGGAAAACTCATCAATCGCGATGTGCTTAAGCAGGCGGGGCTTACGCTCCACGAGGCGACGTCCGTGCAGATTTACGGCGTTGCCGCCAGCGCAATCATAGGGGATTACCTGCACTACAAGCTGCTGCGCCTGGGTAAATCAGCCCAGCTTTTCAGCGACATGCACCGTGCCGCAATGAATGCCGCTACGCTTGGCGAGCGCGATTTAGTGGTGGCGATTTCCAGTTCCGGATCGACAAAGGATCTGCTGCATGTGGTGAAGCTGGCCAAAAAGCGCAACGCGCGCGTGCTGCTGCTGAGCAATACGCTTCGCAGTCCGCTGGCCGATCTTGCCGACCTTCTGCTGGTAGCGGCAAAACCGGAAGGCCCGCTCAGCGCAGGCTCGCTGAACGCCAAAGTTGGCGCGATGTTGCTGGTTGAAGTGCTGATCGGGGCGTTAGTCTCCCACGATAGCCGCTATGCCTCAGCAAGCCAGCAAACCGCGAGCGCGACCTTACCGCTGCTTATCTGAAAATGGCCGGGAACGTCCGGCCACTCTCGGTTGCTCAAAGCAGGCTATTTTTTCGCTTTAAAATCAATGACCATCCGGCCTTTGATTTTGCCGCTTTCCATTTCATGGAAGATATCGTTGATATCCTCAAGCGGGCGCATAGTCACTTTCGGCGTAACTTTGCCTTCTGCTGCAAACTGGAAGGCTTCGGCCAGATCCTGACGCGTACCGACCAGCGAGCCGACGACTTCGATACCGTCCAACACCAGGCGTGGGATATTCAGGCTCATCGACTCTGACGGCAGACCGACCGCGACAATACGTGCTCCGGCACGCACGGCGTCAACGGCTGAGTTAAATGCAGCTTTCGCTACCGCCGTAACTACCGCAGCATGAGCGCCACCGGTTTTTTCCTGGATAACTTTCGCCGCATCTTCATTACGCGAGTTAATCACCAGATCCGCCCCGCTCTCTTTAGCGAAGTCGAGCTGGGCATCGTTAACGTCGATAGCGATAACTTTGGCATTAAAGACGTTTTTAGCATACTGCAAC
Source organism: Cedecea colo (assembly GCF_011808225.1). Lineage (GTDB taxonomy): Bacteria > Pseudomonadota > Gammaproteobacteria > Enterobacterales > Enterobacteriaceae > Dryocola > Dryocola colo. The sequence continues at coordinate 99,140 of NZ_SOYS01000006.1, forward strand.
GCAAGGTTGCCAAGCCCGCCCAGACCATAGATGGCAATCCACTGGCCCGGTTTGATATTGGAAACTTTTACTGCTTTGTACGTTGTGACGCCCGCACAGGTCACGCTGCTGGCCGCGGCGGATTCAAGACCATCCGGGACTTTTACCGCGTAATCGGCAACCACAATACACTCTTCCGCCATGCCGCCGTCTACGGTGTAACCAGCGTTAGTCACGCTGCGGCACAAGGTTTCGTTGCCGCTGTTACAGTATTCGCAGTGGCCGCAGCCGCGGAAAAACCAGGCCACGCTTGCGCGGTCACCCACTTTTAGCGATGTCACGCCCGGCCCAATCGATGTAACGACACCGATACCTTCATGCCCAAGCGTAGTCCCTGTTACATCGCCAAAATCGCCGTTTTTCACGTGTAAATCGGTGTGGCAAACGCCACAACATTCCATCGCCAGCAGCGCTTCACCGTATTCCAGCGCACGCATGGGTTTATCAACGATCTCAACGGAATGATTTTTTGTAACAACTGCAGCTTTCATAGCGGTCTCCTGTCCTGTGAATGAAATGCCCCATTAATACTGGACGGGGGAGGCACAACCTGCAAATGAGAAGCCATTTTTAGTGCGGAAGGTAACAAAAAAGATGTAAAAAAACCCGCCGAAGCGGGTTTGAGAAGCGTAAGCGGCAGTAATAATTACTGGCCTTTAACTTCTTTCAGACCGTTGAACGGTGCTGCATCACCCAGCGCTTCTTCGATACGAATCAGCTGGTTGTATTTAGCAACACGGTCAGAGCGGCTCATGGAGCCAGTTTTGATCTGGCCTGCAGCGGTGCCAACAGCCAGGTCAGCGATGGTAGCGTCTTCAGTTTCGCCAGAACGGTGGGAGATAACCGCAGTGTAGCCAGCGTCTTTCGCCATTTTGATCGCAGCCAGAGTTTCGGTCAGAGAACCGATCTGGTTGAATTTGATCAGGATGGAGTTAGCGATACCTTTTTCGATACCTTCTTTCAGGATCTTGGTGTTGGTTACGAACAGGTCATCACCAACCAGCTGCAGTTTGTCGCCCAGTACTTTGGTCTGGTAGGCGAAACCATCCCAGTCAGACTCGTCCAGACCGTCTTCGATAGAAACGATTGGGTACTGTTTGGTCAGATCTTCCAGGAAGTGGGTGAATTCTTCAGAGGTGAACGCTTTGTTGCCTTCGCCAGCCAGAACGTATTTACCGTCTTTGTAGAATTCAGAAGCCGCGCAGTCCATAGCCAGAGTAACGTCTTTACCCAGCTCGTAGCCTGCGGCTTTAACCGCTTCAGCGATAACAGCCAGCGCTTCTGCGTTGGAGCCCAGGTTAGGCGCGTAGCCGCCTTCGTCACCAACAGCAGTGCTCATGCCTTTAGATTTCAGAACTTTAGCCAGGTTGTGGAATACTTCAGAACCGATACGAACGGCTTCTTTCAGCGTTTTAGCGCCCACTGGCTGAATCATGAACTCTTGAATATCAACGTTGTTATCAGCGTGCTCGCCACCGTTGATGATGTTCATCATCGGCAGAGGCATGGAGTATTTGCCCGGGGTGCCGTTCAGTTCAGCAATGTGTGCGTACAGCGGCAGGCCTTTAGAGGCGGCGGCAGCTTTAGCAGCAGCCAGAGAAACGGCCAGGATGGCGTTCGCACCGAAGTTAGATTTGTTTTCAGTACCGTCAAGATCGATCATGATCTTATCGATGTTGGCCTGGTCCTTCGCATCTTTACCCATTACCGCCTGAGCGATTGGGCCGTTTACAGCGGCAACGGCTTTAGTTACGCCTTTACCCATGAAACGAGATTTGTCGCCATCACGCAGTTCCAGCGCTTCGCGGGAACCTGTAGAAGCGCCTGATGGTGCCGCAGCCATACCTACGAAACCGCCTTCCAGATGAACTTCAGCTTCAACAGTCGGGTTACCACGGGAGTCGATGATTTCACGACCGATGACTTTAACAATTTTGGACATATAGGTTTTCCTCAAGTCACACGTTAACTAAAACTCCAGACAAACAACGCGCGAAATATCGCGCGTTGCCGTTCTAACTCTGCTTACTTCTCCTGACGCTTCAGGTATTCACCCGCAGCTTTCACAAAGCCTGCAAACAGCGGATGCCCATCACGCGGGGTGGAAGTAAATTCCGGGTGGAACTGGCAGGCGACAAACCATGGATGATTTGGCACCTCGATGATTTCTACCAGCTGATCGTCACCGGAGCGGCCCGCAACTTTCAGACCCGCTGCTTCAATCTGCTTCAATAGCATATTGTTGACTTCATAGCGGTGACGATGACGCTCAACGATTTGCGGCTCACCGTACATCTGGCGCACCAGAGTATCGTCGGTCAGCTGACACTGTTGGCCACCAAGGCGCATGGTGCCGCCCAGATCGCTTTTTTCGGTACGTACTTCGACGTTACCTTCTTCGTCACGCCACTCGGTGATTAAGGCGACCACCGGGTATTTACAGTCTGGCACAAATTCCGTTGAGTTGGCGTCAGCCATACCCGCCACGTTACGCGCAAATTCGATCAGCGCAACCTGCATACCTAAGCAAATACCCAGGTACGGAATATTGTTTTCACGGGCATAGCGCGCGGTGGCAATTTTGCCTTCCACGCCACGATAACCGAAGCCGCCTGGGATCAGGATAGCGTCCAGACCTTTAAGCATCTCTTCGCCGCGCGTTTCAACATCCTGCGAATCAATCAGCTTAATGTTGACGGTCAGACGGTTTTTCAGGCCACCGTGTTTCAGCGCTTCAATCACAGATTTGTAGGCGTCCGGCAGTTCAATGTACTTGCCGACCATACCAATGGTGACTTCGCCCGTTGGATTCGCTTCTTCGTAGATAACCTGTTCCCATTCGCCAAGGTTGGCTTCAGGAACGTTTAAGCTGAATCGTTTACAAATATAATCGTCCAGCCCCTGTGATTTCAACAGGCCTGGAATTTTATAGATGGAATCGACGTCTTTCAGAGAAATAACCGCTTTCTCCGGGACGTTGCAGAATAATGCAATTTTTGCACGTTCGTTCGCCGGGACCACGCGGTCAGAGCGGCAGATCAGCACATCTGGCTGAATACCAATGGAAAGCAGTTCTTTAACGGAGTGCTGCGTCGGTTTAGTTTTCACCTCACCGGCGGCGGCCATGTACGGCACCAGAGTCAGGTGCATATACAGCGTGTGTTCGCGGCCCACTTCTACCGCCATCTGGCGAATCGCTTCGAGGAACGGCAGGGATTCGATATCGCCTACGGTACCGCCGATTTCAACCAGCACGACATCGTAGCCTTCGCCACCTTCAAGGATACGTTCTTTGATAGCGTTGGTGATGTGCGGAATAACCTGCACGGTGGCACCCAGATAGTCGCCACGGCGTTCTTTACGCAGGACTTCGGAGTAGATACGACCCGTGGTGAAGTTGTTACGACGCGTCATTTTATTACGGATGAAGCGCTCGTAGTGACCCAAATCCAGATCGGTTTCAGCGCCGTCTTCGGTAACGAACACTTCCCCATGTTGAATAGGGCTCATGGTACCCGGATCGACGTTGATATACGGATCGAGCTTCATGATGGATACGTTGAGGCCACGGGCTTCGAGAATAGCTGCGAGGGAGGCTGCGGCAATGCCTTTACCCAGAGAGGAAACGACCCCGCCGGTCACAAAAATATAGTTCGTTGTCATGCTGAACCTGAGAAGTTAGGTTTAAAGACGATGGAATAACCAGGACGGGAAAGCAGTATACCCGAACAGTATGGGCGCCACAAACTTTCATTCTTCACCCGCCAGCCTGACCTCGCGCGTTGTCAGGCCTGAGAAAATAGCGGGTCTGATATAAATGTTTTTGACGCAAATCAAGCGCTTGTTAATTTGAAACCGTCATAAAATGCGCTTGATCGCAAAAACGCGTTAGATTTCAGTTTCCTGGCGTTTAACCTGCTGCCAGGCTTTTTCCATCTGTTCGAGGGTGGCCTGCGGCATTTCCAGGCCCTGCGCCGCGATAATGCTTTCTACTTCGCGAAAACGACGCTCAAATTTTCGGTTAGCTTTTTGTAGCGCGACTTCAGCTTTAGTGCCTAAATGACGTGCCAGGTTTACCGTGGCAAACAGCAGATCGCCCACTTCTTCTTCAAGCTTCGCCTCATCAACAACGGCCTGTTGCGCCTCGTGCATCACCTCGTCGATTTCTTCATGCACTTTATCCAGTACCGGGCCGAGAGAATCCCAGTCGAAGCCGACGGACGAACAGCGTTTCTGAATTTTTTGCGCGCGCATTAAAGCGGGCAGCGCCTCGGGGATATCATCCAGCGCCGAATGCTGCTCTTTTTCGGCACGTTCAGCGGTTTTGATACTTTCCCATTTTTCGAGCACTTCCGCGCTGTTGCCAGCAGTGGCATCGCCAAAAATATGCGGGTGGCGGCGTTCCAGCTTGTCGCTGATGGCCGCGCAGATATCATCGAAGTTAAAACGCCCTTCTTCCTGCGCCATCTGCGCGTAAAACACCACCTGGAAAAGTAAATCGCCCAGCTCGCCGCGCAAATCATCGAAATCTTCACGGTTGATAGCGTCCAGCACTTCGTAGGTTTCTTCCAGCGTGTAGGGGGCGATGGTGGCAAAGGTTTGCTCCCGATCCCACGGGCAGCCGTTTTCCGGATCGCGCAGGCGCTTCATGATGCCCAGAAGGCGAGTAATTTGGTTCAATGTCGATCCTATACGTTTTGCGTAGGGTGGATAAGCGAAGCGCCATCCACCAAATAATGTCGGATGACGCTCGCGCTTATCCGACCTGGAAGGTCACAGGCCGTAAAAATCAGCCGTGCAGCCGCTTCGCATCGATAATATCCGGCACCTGATGCAGCTTACCGAGCACGCGGCCCAGCACCTGCAGGTTATAGATTTCAATATTCATGTCGATGGTGGCCAGCTGCTGTTTGGTATCACTGCGACTCGCCACGCCCAGCACGTTCACCTTCTCGTTCGCCAGAATGGTGGTGATATCGCGCAGCAGCCCGCTGCGATCGTTTGCCGTCACGCGTACCACCAGCGAGTAACCGCTGGAGTAGCTTTCACCCCAGACGGCGTCGACGATACGTTCTGGCGCGTGGGATTGCAGATCGGCTAGCTGGTCGCAGTCCGCCCGGTGAATAGAGATCCCGCGCCCCTGGGTAATAAAACCGATGATTTCATCTCCCGGAATCGGCTGGCAGCAGCGCGCAATGTGGTGCATCAGATTACCCACGCCTTCAACCACCACGCGGCCGTTGTCTTTGCTGCGCGACTGCGGCGCGTAGGTTTTCTGTTTTAACTGGCGCAGCGCCTGTTCGTCCTGTTCGGCGGCAGTCGGTTTGTTAAACTGTGCCTGCAGGAAGTTGCTCATCTGGTTTAGACGAATATCGCCGCCGCCTATCGCCGCCAGTAGCTCGTCGATTTCATTGAAGTTATAGCGCGGCAGCAGGTGTTTTTCCGCCTCTTTCAGGCTGATACCCAGACGTTCGATTTCATCATCCAGAATCTGACGCCCCGCGAGGATGTTTTTATCGCGATCCTGTTTGCGGAACCAATTGTGGATTTTGGCGCGTCCGCGGCTGGTGGTAACGTAACCGAGGTTCGGGTTCAGCCAGTCGCGGCTTGGGTTCGGCTGCTTCTGAGTGATGATGTCAACCTGATCGCCCATCTGCAACTGGTAGGTAAACGGCACGATACGGCCGCCAATCTTAGCGCCGATGCAGCGGTGCCCAACATCGCTGTGGATGTGGTAGGCAAAATCGAGCGGCGTGGAGCCCGCAGGTAAATCCACCACGTCGCCTTTTGGCGTAAACACGTACACGCGGTCGTCGAAGACCTGGCTGCGCACTTCGTCGAGCAGCTCGCCGGAGTCCGCCATCTCTTCCTGCCAGGCAATCAGCTTACGCAGCCAGGCGATACGATCTTCATGGCCCGTGTTGCCGCTACGCGCGTTGCCCTCTTTGTATTTCCAGTGGGCCGCAACCCCCAGCTCCGACTCTTCGTGCATCTGCTTTGTGCGGATCTGGATTTCGATGGTTTTACCGTTCGGCCCCAGCACCACCGTATGAATTGACTGATAGCCGTTGGGTTTCGGGTTAGCGACGTAATCGTCGAACTCGTCCGGCATGTGGCGGAAATGAGTATGCACGATGCCCAACGCGGCGTAGCAATCCTGCAGGCGTTCCGCAACGATACGCACGGCGCGCACATCGAACAGCTCATCGAAGGCGAGAGATTTTTTCTGCATTTTGCGCCAGATGCTGTAGATGTGTTTCGGGCGACCGTACACTTCGGCTTTGACGCCCTCTTCTTTCATCGACTTGCGCAGCGACCCGACAAACTCATCGATATAATGTTCGCGGTCAATCCGGCGTTCATGCAGCAGTTTGGCGATGCGCTTATATTCCGCCGGATGCAGGTAGCGGAAGCAGTAATCCTCCATCTCCCACTTCAGTTGCCCAATGCCAAGGCGGTTGGCGAGCGGCGCGTAGATATTGGTACATTCTTTCGCGGCGAGGACGCGTTCATCTTCCGGCGCATCTTTAACCTCGCGCAGATGGGCGATGCGTTCGGCAAGCTTGATGACCACGCAGCGGAAATCATCCACCATCGCCAGCAGCATACGACGAACGTTATCCACCTGCTCGGCAGAGACAGAATCGGTATGAGCGGCTTTCAGCTGGCGAATAGCGGCCATGTCGCGCACGCCGTGAATCAGCGTGACGACCTGGTTATCAATGCTCTCTCGCATGACCTCTTCGCTGACCACGCCCGCGTCGGCAAGCGGGAACAGCAGCGCCGCCCGCAGCGTATCGTTGTCCATACTGAGCATGGAGAGGATCTCTACCATCTCGACGCCGCGCCACAGCAATAGCTCCGCATCCGGATGGCCTTTGGTCTGCTGTTCGCAATAACGCCTGGTTTCGGCTAAGCGTTCACATGACTGCTGGTTGGTAATCCCGAGACTTTCAATCCATTTATCGGGCGCAAATTCGCCAGCTTTATTGAGATGTGCACTTCTTACCGCAACCATTGTCCTCTCCTGTCGGATACTCGCATCAGGCCGCTCCTGATTAACCGCTTAAATACGCTCAAAGAGCGCCATTGACTCCAGGTGCCCAGTGTGGGGAAACATGTCGAGCATTGCCAGCCGCCGAATCTGGTAACCCGCGCTTAATAACGCTTCGCTGTCACGCGCAAGCGTGGTGGGGTTACAGGAAACGTAGACTACCCGCCGTGGCGCAAGTTTAATCACATGTTGCATCACGCCGGGCGCACCTGCTCGTGCAGGGTCGAGTAATATTTTATCAAACCCCAACGCAGCCCAGGGATGACGCGTGACCTCCTCTTCCAGATTCTCATGAAAGAAAGTGACGTTTTTCAGCGAATTATACCGGGCATTATATTCACCTTTCGCCACCAGCGCAGCAACGCCTTCCACGCCGACAACGCACGCAGCCCGTTTTGCCAGCGGCAACGTAAAGTTCCCCATGCCGCAAAACAGATCTAATACCCGGTCTGTTGGCTGTACATCGAGCCAGTCGATCGCGCGGGCAACCATTTGCTGATTCACCGCGTCATTTACCTGGATGAAATCACGCGGGCTAAAGCTTAAGCGTAGCCCGTCTGAATCATACCAGGGAACAACATCTCCGGGCGCTTCCAGCGTTTCACTGTCCGGGGCAAGAAACAGCGCTACGCCGGTCATTTGCGAAAACTGTTCCAGTTTTTGCCGGTCGCCGTTTTCAAGCGGGCTGAGATGGCGCAACACCATCAACGGGCCGCTATCCGCAAGCACCAGCTCCACATGCCCTAAACGACGGACGGCTTTTAATGCAGACAAACATTGGCGCAAAGGTTCCAGCAATGCTTCAAGTTGGGGCGCTAAAACGGGGCACTGATAAATATTTACCAGCTCTTTATCGCTCGCTTTGCGAAAGCCCATTTGTAAGGTCTGTGACTTCAGATGGAAATTCAGGCTTAACCGGGCGCGGCGGCGATAGCCCCAGGGTTGGCCGGCAATGATATCATCGACCTTCCGCGGTGCGTCTCGCGTTCCCATCATTCGCGCCAGAGCATGAGATTTTGCCTGCTGTTGCAGCGCAACGCTTGCATGCTGCTGCTGGCAGCCGCCGCAGACGCCAAAATGCCTGCAGCGAGGCGCCACGCGTTCCGGGCTATCGTTCAGACGCCGCTTCACCACTGCCTGCGCAAAGTTGCGTTTATCATCGGTGATAGTGACGTCGACCTGCTCGCCTGGCAGAGCGCCCGCGATAAATAGCGCCTTTCCGTTGTGGCGCGCTACGCCCTGGCCAAACGGGTCCAGATCGTTAACCGTCACGGTTATTAACTGACGAGTCGTAACCCGCCGCTTTGCAGAGTAGAATTGCGCCATAAGTGAAGTTGAACTCTTAACTATTAACCGTTGCTTTAATTGTCCCATATCGGAACCCCATGACCAACTACAGCCTGCGGGCACGCATGATGATCCTGATTCTGGCTCCGACGATGATGATCGGTTTGCTGCTCAGTACTTTTTTTGTTGTTCATCGTTACAACGACTTACAGCAACAGCTGGAAGATGCCGGCGCCAGCATCATTGAGCCGCTTGCGGTGGCAAGTGAATATGGCATGAGCTTCCACAGCCGCGAATCTATCCGCCAGCTCGTCAGTGTTCTGCACCGTCGTCACTCGGACATTGTGCGAGCCGTCTCCGTTTTTGATGAAAAAAATAAGCTATTTGTTACGTCCAATTTTCAACTTAGCCCTTCGACGCTGCAGCTGCCTGACGGGCAGAAACCGCCGAAAAGCTTAAGCGTGGCGCGCAAAGGCGACGTTATTATCCTGCGCACGCCAATCATTTCTGAAAGCTATTCTCCGGATGAATCAGCCGTTACCGAGGCTAAGCCTGCCGGAAATACGCTTGGCTATGTCGCCGTGGAGTTAGATCTTAAATCCGTGCGCCTGCAGCAGTATCGGGAAATTTTTATCTCGACGATGATGATGCTGTTCTGCATAGGCATTGCGATGCTGTTCGCTTACCGGCTGATGCGCGACGTTACAGGCCCGATTCGCAATATGGTGAATACCGTTGACCGCATCCGTCGCGGGCAGCTTGATAGCCGCGTCGAAGGTTTTATGCTGGGCGAGCTGGATATGCTGAAGAACGGCATTAACTCAATGGCCATGTCGCTCACCGCCTATCACGAAGAGATGCAGCATAATGTTGACCAGGCGACGTCCGACCTGCGCGAAACGCTGGAGCAGATGGAAATCCAGAACGTTGAGCTGGATTTAGCGAAGAAACGCGCCCAGGAAGCCGCGCGCATCAAGTCTGAATTCCTGGCCAATATGTCCCACGAACTGCGCACCCCGCTCAACGGCGTCATTGGCTTTACGCGCCTGACCTTAAAAACCGATCTCAATCAGACCCAGCGCGACCATCTGTATACCATCGAGCGCTCGGCGAACAATTTGCTGACCATCATCAACGACGTGCTGGACTTCTCGAAGCTCGAAGCGGGCAAGCTGATTCTCGAAAGCATTCCCTTCCCGCTGCGCAGTACGCTTGATGAAGTAGTGATTTTACTGGCCCATTCGGCTCACGACAAAGGTCTGGAGCTGACGCTGAATATCAAAAATGACGTGCCGGATAATGTGATTGGCGACCCGCTGCGTCTGCAGCAGATAATCACTAACCTGGTCGGCAACGCGATTAAATTTACCGAAAGCGGCAATATCGATCTGCTGGTTGAGAAGCGCTCGCAGGGCAATAACAAAGTTCAAATCGAGATGCAGATCCACGACACCGGCATCGGCATTCCGGCACGCGAACAGTCCCGGTTGTTCCAGGCGTTTCGCCAGGCGGATGCCAGTATTTCACGCCGCCACGGCGGAACCGGCCTTGGCCTCGTTATCACGCAAAAACTGGTTAATGAAATGGGAGGCGATATCTCCTTCCACAGCCAGCCTAACCGCGGCTCTACCTTCTGGTTCCACGTTAATCTCGATTTAAACCCGAATGCCATGCTGGACGGGCATGCCACCGAAAACCTGGCCGGAAAGCGTATCGCCTACGTCGAACAGAACGCCTCCGCGGCCCAAAGCACCCTGAATTTGCTGGCCGGGACACCGTTAACCGTAGTCTATAGCCCGTCCTTTTCGATGCTGCCCGACGAACACTACGACATTCTGCTTATCGGTATCCCGGTGAACGCCACCGATACGCTGAATATGGATAATCCGAAGATGGTGCGGGCAACCTCCATGACGGACTGCCTGATTCTGGCGCTGCCGTGCCATACCTACGTCAGCGCGGAATCGCTAAAAAAACAGGGCGTTACCGCCTGCCTGCTCAAACCCATCACCTCAACGCGCCTGCTGCCAATGCTGGCAAACCGCTCATTCAGCCGGATACCCGAGCTTTCCGAAGGCGTGAGCAGCGGCAAATTCCCGATGACGGTAATGGCCGTGGACGACAACCCGGCCAACCTGAAGCTGATCGGCGCCTTGCTTGAAGACCATGTCCAGAACGTTGTGCTGTGTGAAAGCGGTCTACAGGCCATCGACCGCGCCAAACAGATGCAGATAGATATTATTTTGATGGATATCCAGATGCCGGGCATGGACGGTATCCGCGCCTGCGAGCTGATCCGCCAGCTGCCGCATCATCAGCAAACGCCGATTGTTGCCGTGACGGCACACGCCATGGCGGGGCAAAAAGAGAAGCTGCTTAGCGCCGGGATGAATGACTATCTCGCCAAGCCTATCGAAGAGCAGAAGCTGCATAACCTGCTGGTACGCTATCAGCCAGGCAACATCCCTGCCGCGCTTCCGGTGCCGCCGGATGCCGTATCGCCAACGGATAATAAAAACCAGACGCTCAACTGGACGCTGGCTCTGCACCAGGCTGCGAACAAGCCCGATCTGGCGCGGGATATGCTGCAAATGCTGCTGGCCTTCCTGCCTGAGGTACGTAATACCGTCGAAGAACAGCTGGTAGGCGAGGATCCGCCAGGGCTGGCGGATATTATCCATAAGCTGCACGGTAGCTGTAGCTACAGCGGCGTACCGCGGCTGAAAAACCTCTGTCAGCAGCTTGAACATGAAATGCGCAACGGCGTCACGCCGCAGGAGCTGGAACCCGAGCTGCTTGAACTGCTTGATGAGATGGATAACGTTTCCAGAGAGGCTCAGAAGACGCTGGGTTAACGGATGCAGAGGGAATCAACGCGACAACATGGTGTCGGGTGGCGCTGCGCTTACCCGACCTACCCTTTTGTCATTGCCCGCCACATCACCTCAAAGCCCGCCGTTTTATAGTTCCCGGCCTCAAGAGGATCACGCGAGGCGAATTCCATGGTGGTTTCGGCCAGGGAGAAAAATATCGCATCGGCAAAAGCGGATTGCCCGCAGGAGAAAAACTCGCTCGTCACGCAGGCATTGGCCAGTTCGTGCAGCTCAGGGTAAAGCTGTGCGACCTTCTGCAGCGTTTCTTCAGTGACTTTGTCAGAAACCGCAAGCTGGCGCATCGCTTTGCTGCCGGTGGGAGATATCAATCCCCAGTCAATAAAACCGCTCCACACGGTGCGAACGCGCTCTTTTACCGAAGCATCGGGATGATAATTCTCCATCATCATTTTGCCCAGACCAGTCTTGAGATGGAGATAGAGCGCATTGAGCAGCTCATCTTTGGTGGCGAAATAGCGAAACAGCGTGCCCTCAGCGACCCCAGCCTTTTTTGCGATAAGCGACGTTGCAGCACCCAATCCTGACTCAGCCACCGCCTCTTTTGCCGCTTCGAGAAGCGCTAATCGTTTGTCTTCACTTTTTGGACGAGCCACATTTCCTCACAGATCTTGCGATTTTCCACAAAATTAAACCATGTTAGTCCGCGCCTGAGCAACCATGACTAGCGGCCTGCGGTATTTTCATTTTACCGGCATCAGGCTGACAAAAATGTGATTGACGGCGGGCAAACGTTTTTTATAATGAGTGCCCACTCACTCAATAACAAGTTCGTTTTTATGACGCCGCACAAGCCCCGTCGCCTCTATAGCAAAACGTTCATTTCGGTGGTTACCATGTTAGCAGGCAGTATCGCTGGTTTTGCCAGGCTCTTCTCCATGATTGAATTTGGTAAATTGCCGGACGGAGAGCGTCTTGCAAGAATTCAGGCCTCGCCAAACTGGCGTGACGGTAAGTTTCATAACGAAACGGCGACGCCGATGTACACCAACGGCAAAGGCTTTTTATCCGTGTTATGGGAATATCTGTTCGTAAAACATAGCGAAACCAAACCTGAACGCGCGCTGCCGGTGGTTAAAACCGATTTAAAGACGTTGAAAAGCGACGAGGATGTGGTTATCTGGCTCGGCCATTCCTCGTGGTTCATGCAAATGAACGGCCATAAAATTCTTATCGATCCGGTGTTCAGTAGCTATGCCGCGCCCTTTTCCTTCATGAATAAGGCGTTTAACGGTCATTACCCGTGGCAAGCGGCTGATATGCCAGAGATCGATTATTTGGTTATCTCCCACGATCACTGGGATCATCTGGATTACCCGACGCTTACGGCGCTGAAACCTAAAGTGAAGCAGATAGTCACGGCGCTCGGCGTTGGATCGCATCTGGAAGCCTGGGGTTTTGCGCCGCAAATCATTCACGAGCTGGACTGGCACGAAAAGGTGATTGTGGCGGACGATCTGACTATCCATGTTCTGCCGGCACGGCATTTCTCCGGGCGCGGTTTAACCGCTAACAAAACGCTGTGGGCCAGTTTTATGTTTGTCGCGCCTCGCCATAAAGTCTTCTACAGCGGAGACAGCGGCTACGGCCCACATTTTAGAACTATTGGCGAACAGTTTGGCCCGCTCGATTTCGCTATCCTGGAAAACGGCCAGTACGACCCGGCCTGGCAAAATATTCATATGCTGCCGGAAGAAACCGCCGTTGCCGCCGCTGATTTGCACGCAAAGGTAATGTTACCGGGGCACGCCGGACGTTTTTCTATGTCGAATCATAGCTGGTACGATCCCTGGAAAAGGATTGCGGCGGCAAGCAAAGCCAAACTTTACAAGCTGCTGACGCCAGAAATGGGAGAAGTGGTGAAAATGAACGACCCGCAACAACGGTTTCTTTCCTGGTGGGAAGCAAAAGCCGATTAACGATCGACATCTGCATAAAAAAGGAGGATTTATGTCCATGCCAGCGCACTTCATGGAATCCCTGATCGAATGGATTGAAGACAATATGGATAAGCCGCTCAGAATTGAGGATGTGGCAAAACATTCCGGCTATTCAAAATGGTATCTGCAACGAATGTTTACCAGTACCACGGGAAAAAGCATGGGAACCTGGATCCGGGACAGAAAGCTAATGCTGGCCGCTGACGATCTGGTAAACACCAGCGACAGAATCGTTGATATTTCAGAGCGCTACGGTTTTGACTCCCAGCAATCTTTTACGCGCATCTTTGGCAAGAAGTACAATGTTTCTCCCTCGGCCTACCGCAAAAATAATATCAGACAGGTAGCCTGATGAAGCTAAACTCCCGCCTGATAACGTCATCGTTCGGGAGTTTCTTTTATCATGGTTTAAGCAGCGAACGTCCTACCGCAAGCGTTGCGGCAATATTTCTGGCCGCCCGGCAAAGGTTATCTCCGGCGTTTTCCAGCGCCTCTTCAAGCGTGCAAACGGTATATAACACGCTGAATACGGCATCCAGCCCGTGTTCATGTACCACTTCAACATCTTTAGTCAGGCTGCCCGCAATGCCGATGACCGGCTTGTTGTAGCGTTTTGCCACTTTTGCCACGCCAACCGGCACCTTGCCGTGAATGCTCTGGCTATCGATGCGGCCTTCGCCGGTGATAACCAGGTCCGCGTCACGCACCAGCTCATCCAGGTTAAGCGCCTCGGTAACAATATTGATACCCTGCCGCAGTTCGGCGCCACAAAAGGCGTAAAGGGCGGCTCCCATCCCTCCAGCGGCACCGCCGCCCGCCAGCGTCAGCACGTCGATATCCAGATCGCGGGCGATGATTTTTGCATAATGCCCGAGCGCCGCGTCCAGCTGCTTCACCATTGCCGGCGATGCCCCTTTCTGCGGGCCGAAAATAGCCGAAGCGCCCTCGTCGCCGGTTAAGGGATTGGTAACGTCACAGGCCACGTCGATGCGGCAATCCCGCAGGCGTTTATCCAGCCCGCTGATATCGACAGAGGCCAGCTTTGCAAGCTCGCCGCCGCCATACCCCAGCTGCTCGCCCTTCTCGTTCAGCAGCCTGGCGCCGAGCGCCTGCGTCATGCCAATGCCGCCATCGTTTGTTGCGCTACCGCCAATGCCGATAATAATGTGCTTAACGCCGCGATCCAGCGCATGGCTAATGAGCTCGCCCGTTCCCCATGACGTAGTAATAAGGGGATTACGCTCCGCAGCCGGAACCAGCTCCAGCCCGCTGGCCGCCGCCATTTCGATAAAAGCGCACTCGCTATCGCCGGAGAGCCCGTAAAAGGCTGTGACGGGCTTACCAAGCGGCCCCGTTACCTCAACTTCGACAACGCTGCCTTCCGTTGCGGCGACCATTGCTTCCACGGTTCCTTCGCCCCCATCTGCGACCGGCAGTTTCACATAGCTGGCATCGGGAAATATCTCCCTGAAGCCTGCTTCTATCTGTGTCGCCACCTCCAGAGCGCTGAGGCTCTCTTTCCAGGAGTCTGGTGCGATTACAATTTTCATATGCCATCCGTCGCGATGTGGAAGTTGTCATACTGTCCGGTGCCCGTGGACACCGGTGGCCGCTTAACGCACCATGCAAGGGCGTTTGTTATCAAAAGACCATTCAGGGATAAGGTACTGCATTGCCATAGCGTCATCACGTGCGCCAAGCCCGTGTTTTTGATACAGCTCATGGGCTTTCATCAGCGCATCCATATCCAGCTCCACGCCCAGGCCCGGCGTCGTCGGCACCTGCACCATGCCGCCTTTAATTTCAAACGGCCGTTTAGTCAGGCGCTGGTTGCCTTCCTGCCAGATCCAGTGGGTATCGATGGCGGTGATTTTACCCGGTGCGGCTGCCGCCACGTGGGTGAACATCGCCAGCGAAATATCGAAGTGGTTATTGGAGTGGGAACCCCAGGTCAGGCCAAAATCATTGCACATTTGCGCTACGCGCACCGAACCCTGCATGGTCCAGAAATGCGGATCGGCCAGCGGAATATCCACGGATTGCAGCGAAAGCGTATGGCCCATCTGACGCCAGTCGGTGGCAATCATATTCGTCGCCGTCGGCAGGCCCGTAGCACGACGGAATTCCGCCATCACTTCACGTCCTGAGTAACCCTGCTCAGCGCCGCAGGGATCTTCGGCATACGCCAGCACGCCGCGCAGCTGTTTACCCAGATTAATCGCTTCGTTGAGCGACCATGCGCCATTTGGATCGAGCGTAACGCGCGCCTGAGGGAAACGTTTTGCCAGCGCGGTTACCGCTTCGGCTTCCTCGCTTCCCGCCAGCACGCCGCCCTTGAGCTTGAAGTCGTTAAAGCCATATTTTTCGTAAGCGGCTTCTGCCAGGCGCACCACGGTATCCGGCGTCATCGCCTCTTCGTGGCGCAGACGATACCAGTCGCATTTTTCATCCGGCTGGCTTTGATAAGGCAGCGGCGTGGCCTTGCGGTTGCCTACAAAGAACAGATAGCCCAGCATTTCCACTTCGCTGCGCTGCTGCCCGTCGCCCAGCAGACTCGCGACGTTCACGCCAAGATGCTGACCCAGCAGATCAAGCATCGCCGCTTCAATACCCGTGACGACATGGATCGTGGTGCGCAAATCAAACGTCTGCGTGCCGCGGCCGCCAGCATCACGATCGGCAAATTTCTGGCGCACATCGTTGAGAATATTTTTGTACTCGCCGAGGGTTTTCCCCACGACCAGCGCAGCCGCATCTTCCAGCGTTTGGCGGATTTTCTCTCCGCCCGGAATTTCACCCACGCCGGTATGGCCGTCGTTATCTTTAACGACCACAATATTACGGGTGAAGAACGGTGCATGTGCGCCGCTCAGGTTCATCAGCATGCTGTCATGCCCGGCGACGGGAACTACCTGCATGGAAGTCACTACTGGAGTCGAAGTTGATGTATTCATTATTCGTTCCTTGTTCTCAAAAAATGTCTATCCGCGGCCAAAAGCCGGACGCTTACGATCGAATTGCCAGCCGGGCACCAGGTACTGCATGGCGGCGGCATCGTTACGCGACCCGCCGGGCAGCGACTTGTAGATTTCGTGCGCTTTCAGCACCCGCTCCCAATCCAGCTCCACGCCAAGCCCTGGCGCATCAGGAACGGCGATTTTGCCATTGACGATTTGTAACGGGGACGTTGTCAGGCGCTGCTCGCCTTCCTGCCAGATCCAGTGAGTGTCGATTGCGGTCGGCTTGCCCGGCGCTGCCGCACCGACATGGGTAAACATCGCCAGCGAAATATCGAAATGATTATTCGAATGGCAGCCCCAGGTCAGTCCCCAGTCGTCACACAGCTGCGCTACACGCACGGCACCGCTCAGCGTCCAGAAATGCGGATCGGCCAGCGGAATATCTACCGCGTTGACCATTACAGCATGGTTCATTTCGCGCCAGTTGGTGGCTATCATATTGGTGGCGACAGGCAGGCCGGTCGCACGACGGAATTCCGCCATCACTTCACGCCCGGAATAGCCCTGCTCCGCACCGCAGGGATCTTCGGCATACGTCAGCACATCGCCCATGCCTTTGCATAACTCGATGGCTTCATCGAGCAGCCACGCGCCGTTAGGATCCACGGTGATACGCGCATCCGGGAAGCGTTTTTTCAGTTCGCGGGCAGCGTCCAGCTCCTGCTCGCCCGGCAGCACGCCGCCTTTCAGCTTGAAATCTTTAAAACCGTAGCGGTCCTGCGCGGCTTCCGCCAGGCGCACTATCGACTGACTGTTCAGCGCTTCCTGATGGCGCAGCTCATACCAGGCGTGGCTGGCGTTTTTGCCGTCCAGATAAGGCAGATCGGTTTTGTTGCGATCGCCGATATAGAACAGATAGCCCAGCACGGTAACCTCATCGCGCTGCTTTCCTGGGCCAAGCAGCTCGCAAACCGGCACGTTCAACGCTTTGCCCAGTAAATCCAGCAGGGCAGCTTCCAGCGCCGCCACCGCGTTAACGCGCAGCTCAAAGGTCCAGGCGCCTTTGCCGAAAGTGTCAAAATCGGCTGACTGATTGCCTTTGTGGACGTTCTGCACTACGCGATTCATACGCGCGACTTCTTGCCCGACAACCTGCGGAATTGCAGCGACCAGAGTCTGGTAAATCACTTCGCCGCCAGGCGCTTCACCCACGCCGGTGTTGCCGGCGTTATCGGTAAGCACCACAATGTTGCGGGTAAAAAAGGCACCGTGCGCCCCGCCGATGTTGAGCAGCATGCTGTCATGGCCGGCCACCGGGATAACCTTCATTTCAGTGATAATCGGACTTGCTTGAGTATTCATCATTATCATCCTGTGACGGCGGGTTTCAGTTCTACGCGTTTGATATCGCCAACGATGACCAGATAGCTAAGCACCGCGACAAGGGCGTGGATCCCTACGTAAATCAGCGCACCGTTAAACGAGCCGGATACGCCGACAATGTAGCCGATAGCGATTGGCGTCACGATGCCGGAAACGTTGCCGAACATGTTAAACAGGCCGCCGCTCAGGCCGCTGATCTCTTTTGGCGCGGTGTCGGCCATCACGGCCCAGCCCAATGCGCCAATGCCTTTGCCGAAGAAGGCCATCGCCATAAAGCCCACCACCATCCATTCAGCCTGCACATAGTTACAGAACACCATACTGACCGAGAGCAACATCCCCAGTACGATGGGTGCCTTACGAGCAATATTTAGCGAACCGGTACGACGCAGCAGCCAGTCAGAAATAACTCCGCCCAGCACGCCGCCCATAAATCCGCAAACCGCCGGCACCGAGGCTATAAAACCCGCCTTGAGAATCGACATGCCTTTTTCCTGTACCAGATAAACGGGGAACCAGGTAATAAAGAAGTAGGTTAAGGCATTAATACAATACTGGCCGATATAGATACCAATCATCATCCGCGAGCCAATCAACTGTTTGATCTGCCCCCATTTCTGTGCGAACGGAACATGCCCTTTGGTTTTATTCTGATCCATATTGATCAGCGCGCCACCGGCTTCAATGTATGCAAGTTCTTGCTTGTTAACGCCCGGATGGCTATTTGGCTCGTGGATAACCTTCAGCCAGATAAAACTAATGATGATGCCCAGCCCGCCCATAAAGAAGAAAACATGCGACCAGCCGACCGTTTGCGTCAACCAGCCCATGATCGGAGCAAAGATAACGGTGGCAAAATATTGCGCAGAGTTAAAAATAGCGACTGCGGTGCCGCGCTCTTGTGCCGGGAACCACGCTGCCACGATTCTACTGTTGCCGGGGAAGGACGGCGCTTCGGCCAGGCCTACCAGAAAACGCAGCGTAAACAGCGCGATGATAATGCCAAAACCGTTAAAGATGTCGACGAAACCTTGTAGCAAGGTAAACATTGACCAGATAAAGATGGAGCAGAAATAGACGCGCTTCGAACCGAAACGGTCAAGCAACCAGCCGCCGGGAATCTGGCCGATGACATAGGCCCAGGAGAACGCGGAAAAAACGTATCCCATGCCAATAGGGTCAAGGCCAATCTCTTTTGCCATCTCAGAACCGGCAATCGACAGGGTGGCACGGTCGCCGTAGTTAAATGAAGTGACGATAAACAGCATCACCACTATCCAGTAGCGGGCGTTGGTCCTTTTTTCGACCACGCTCGCCGTTTGGCTAATTGTGTTCATGGTGGACTCCTGAACTAAACAATATTTGTAGGGTAACGGGAATGGTGCTTTGTTTTTGCACGATATTTTTATTAGCGAACGAGCTACTACGCTTGGTTTGCGCGGTTTTATTACTTAACCGGGAGAAAGTATAGGGAGGGAACCGTTCGGCCTCATCGTGCAAAGACACAAGTTTGAGGCGCGCCGTTTGAGCAGTTTGTGGCATTCGTCCATAAAGCCGAGGGATGGTTCACGCTTTTTGCAACAAATTTGAAAATCGAGGAGAAATTGGGGTGGGCCGGGAGGCAGCGTGCAGGACAGATAAACGCAGGTGCCATGCCCCGCAAAAATAAGGCGGGTAGCGCTATCGCTTACCCGCCTGGACAGGATTAACTCAATTTAGCAAGTTCGCCCACTGCTCAATCCAGGGATTGGCTACCGTTTCAGGCTCAGGATGATCGTTGGCATCGATAGCCAGCACGCTCCCGATTCGCGTTGCGCCCTGCTCCTGTAGCAGCGCATCAAACTTTTTACCGCCGCCGCAGAAATGGTCGTAGTTGCTGTCGCCCAGGGCAATGAGTCCGTAGCGTAACTCCGGCTGATAACCCACTTCGTCTTTTATGGCCTGAAACAGTGGAACGATACCGTCGGGTAAATCGCCCTGGCCGGTGGTCGAGGTCACCACCAGCACGTAGTGTTGGCGATAGCGTTGCCAGTCTGACAGCGCCGGGTCTTCAAACACCGTCGCTTGATGTCCCTGCTTCTTCAAAATCGCTTCGGCTTCTTCTGCCACCAGCAGCGAGTTTCCATACATGGTGCCAACAAAAATACCCACTTCGGCCATAGGTTTACTCCCTGGATTAAGGTTTCTGCTTTTCATCCTGACGGTTGCCTGCTGCAAACTCAACCTTTTCGATCTCGCTGAGCATTCCACGCCAGCCAAACTGTGACATCATCTGCATCCACGTATCGTCGAGTGGCGCGCGCAGGGTGAGCGGCTCGCCGGTAACCGGATGAGTAAGCTCAAGCTGGCTTGCATGCAGCATTAAGCGCTGGCAGCCAAAATGTTCTGCGGCGGCGCGATTCTGGCGCAAATCACCGTGCTTCGAATCGCCAATAATAGGATGGCGCAGATGCGAAAGATGACGACGCAACTGGTGCTTGCGGCCGGTCTGCGGTTCCAGCTCTACCAGACTGTAACGCGCCGTTGGGTAACGCCCAACCGGCACTGCCATTTCAACCGTCGCCATGCCACGATAATGCGTTACCGCAGGCTGCGGGCCTTTATCCTGGCTGGCATGCTTATCAGCAATTTTATCCAGCTCTTCGGTAAGCGGATAATCCAGCACCGCCTCATCCTCAAGCCAGCCGCGCGTGACCGCGTGATAACGCTTCTGAATTTGGTGGTTTTCGAACTGCCGGGACAATAGCCGCCCCACCTCGCCTGAAAGCCCCATCAGCAGCACGCCGGAAGTCGGCCTGTCCAGTCGGTGAACGGTAAACACATGCTGGCCGATTTGATCGCGCACGGTTTGCATCACGAAAACCTTTTCGTGCCTGTCCAGCCAGCTACGGTGCACCAGCCAGCCCGACGGTTTATTCACCGCAACCAGCCATTCGTCCTGATAGATGATTTCCAGCATCAGTCGGCAGCGCCGGCAAACAGAACGTCCAGCTCCTGCAGAGCGGCCAGCAGCGGCTCGCGTCCGATATGGGCGGCATCAAGCGCCATTTCGTAATAAGGGGCAATGGCAAAGGAAGAGGGAAGCGGCTGTTTACTGTCGATAAGCGCATGCATACGCGGGATCAGAACCCACTGTAGCCACTCATGCGGCTCCAGCGTATCCATACAAAACGGCTGCGTGCTTTCAAAGGCGGCAGGCTGGGGGGCGATGCTCTGCCACAGTTGATGATCGCGTAATACCTGTTCGATTGCTTGTAAATGCTGGCGTACCAGCGCATGGCGTTCCATGTAAACCTCATACGTCAGGACAATAAAGCGGGCAAGCATATCACTTCTTAAGCCCTGCGAAAAAATGCATAAAAAAAGGGAGCACTGTATAAACAGTGCTCCCGGTTCGTTTCGCAGCTAATCCGGCTACTTTTAGTGCTCCCTGCTCGTCCGTGACAACTTTGTCCTGCGGTCTCCTGACCTACAATCCATCGTACATGCATCCTGCAACCAGCGTCCTGCTGGTGTCCTGCAACATCCTGATGCGAGATCCTTTAGTCTTCCAGACCCGCCGATCGTCCTGATTCGGCTCTCATTCTCCGTCCTGGAGGTGTCCCTTACTCATCCTGAGCGGTTCCATGCTTCTTCCAGAAGCCTTCCCTGTAACGCCTTCCTGGCGTGTTCCGCTTCCTCATGAAGTGACATCATCCTGATATCGCCTTCACTATTCGACCTCCTGTCGATGAATACAGGATCTCTTATTTGGCCCATCCTGACAAGGGACCCGGCAGGAAAGCCCCGGTAAACTTTCATTCGAAAGCCAAGCGGAAACAGCACAACCGGTTGATAAAAAAAGGAATGATACGATCGCAGTCAGCCAATGCTCGCTAAAAAGTTAGCGATCTCTTACAGCATTTGTAAGAGATCTCTCACACGCATTCACCGCGAACGGGCTAAATTACCTGCGGCTGGAGCGATTCCAGGAACGCCACCAGCGATGGCGCCAGCGTCGTGCGCTGCCTGGTGCCGATTTTTTCCAGCACCACTTCGCCGCTTAAGTTACACAGCGACACCACTTCCGTTTCGTCCGGCGTGGTCGCCAGAAAAAGGGTGGGCGAGAGTTTCAGGCGTTTCTGAGTCACCAGATGGCCGATTAAATTTTCCTGGACGCGCTGAAAATCGTCCTCGCTCCAGGCCTGGAGAAGCGTCAAAATCACGCTGCCGGATAGCGCGGGCATATCGCCTGCGAACTGCGTGGTATAAAACTGATGAGCCGCAGGCTGGAGCGAGATATCCAGCGCGCGCTCTACTGCGCTTAAATCTTCCTCAAGGGAAAAGGGTTGCGGCTGCCAGCGCACATCGCTACCGGTTGTCGTGACAATACAGGGGGACGGAATACCGTATAGCTCTTCACTTGCAGGCCAGCCACCGGTTTGCTCACGCCACCGCGTACAAAAACGTTCCGTGAATGCTTCCAGCGCCTGGCGCACATCGTTATCCATCAATTTCTCACTCACCTAAGGCTGCGGTACAATAGAGGTCAATTGTACCTGTATTCTATCGGTGACACATGTCTTATGAAAAACACCAGGCGCTAAGCGGCCTGACGCTGGGTAAGCCAACCGCTTACCAGGACACCTACGAACCCGCCCTCCTTCAGGCTGTTCCGCGCAGTCTGAACCGCGATCCGTTAGGCCTGCAGGCGGATAATCTGCCCTTTAACGGGGGCGATATCTGGACGCTGTACGAACTGTCCTGGCTGAACGATAACGGCCTGCCGCAGGTTGCCGTCGGGCATGTCCAGCTTGATGCTAACAGCGTCAACCTGGTGGAATCCAAAAGCTTTAAGCTCTATCTGAACAGTTTTAACCAGACGCGCTTTAGCGACTGGGAAAGCGTACAGGAAACGTTGAAACGTGATTTGAGCGCCTGCGCGCAGGGCGACGTCAGCGTGGTGCTGTTCCGTTTGCATGAGCTGGAAGGCCAGGAAATTGCCGCTTTCAACGGCGAGTGCATCGACGAGCAGAACATCGTCATTGATAGCTACGAATTCAGTGCCGATTATCTCGCGGATGCCGCCGGAGACGAAATCGTAGAAGAGACGCTGGTCAGCCATCTTCTGAAATCCAACTGCCTGATCACCCATCAGCCAGACTGGGGTTCAGTGCAGATTCGTTATCGCGGCCCGCGTATCGACCGTGAAAAGCTGCTGCGTTATCTCGTGTCATTCCGCCACCACAACGAATTCCACGAGCAGTGCGTCGAACGTATTTTCAACGACCTTCAGCGTTACTGCGGGCCGCAGGCGCTGAGCGTCTATGCGCGTTACACCCGCCGTGGCGGGCTGGATATCAACCCGTGGCGCAGCAATACCGATTTCCATCCGGCATTTGGCCGCCTCGTTCGCCAATAAATGCGAGACGCCTCGCAGGCCATAAGGGATTGCTGGTTTTCGGGTTGTTAAATTCGGCGCGGCAGGGCTATTGTAATCATTGGGAGCGGCACACTCGTTCCGTAAGGAGTTAACTTGATTACACATATTAGCCCTCTTGGCTCAATGGATATGCTGTCGCAGCTGGAAGTCGACATGCTTAAACGCACGGCCAGCAGCGATATTTACCAACTTTTCCGCAACTGTTCACTTGCCGTCCTTAACTCAGGAAGCCAGACCGATAGCAGCAAAGAACTTCTCTCGCGATACGAGAGCTTTGATATCAACGTGTTGCGCCGGGAGCGCGGCGTCAAACTGGAGCTTATCAATCCGCCGGAAGAAGCCTTTGTTGATGGGCGCATTATCCGCGCCCTGCAGGCTAACCTGTTCGCGGTATTGCGCGATATTCTGTTCGTTAATGGCCAGCTCGCAAACGTTGGCCGCTTCCAGAATCTTGATTTAGAAGATGCTTCGCACATCACCAATATGGTGTTTTCAATTCTACGTAACGCCCGCGCGCTGCACGTCGGTGAGGCACCAAACCTCGTCGTCTGCTGGGGAGGGCACTCCATTAACGAAAATGAATATCTGTACGCCCGTCGCGTAGGCACCCAGCTCGGCCTGCGTGAATTAAACATCTGCACCGGCTGTGGGCCAGGTGCGATGGAAGCGCCAATGAAAGGCGCGGCCGTAGGCCAGGCGCAGCAGCGCTATCGAGAAGGCCGCTTTATTGGCCTGACAGAACCGTCGATCATTGCCGCTGAGCCGCCCAATCCGCTAGTCAACGAACTGATTATCATGCCGGATATCGAAAAGCGTCTGGAAGCCTTTGTCCGTATCGCCCACGGCATTATCATCTTCCCGGGCGGCGTGGGCACGGCAGAAGAACTGCTGTATCTGCTGGGCATTCTGATGAATCCGCACAACCACGACCAGGTGCTACCGCTGATTCTGACCGGTCCGAAAGAGAGCGAGGATTATTTCCGGGTGCTGGACGAATTTATCGTCAGCACCGTCGGCGAACAGGCGCGCCGCCACTATAAAATTATTATTGATGACGCGCCGGAAGTGGCCCGCCTGATGAAAAAGGCCATGCCGCAGGTGAAAGAGAACCGCCGCGAAACAGGCGATGCCTATAGCTTTAACTGGTCGATTCGTATCGCGCAGGATCTGCAGATGCCGTTTGAGCCAACCCATGAAAATATGGCGAACCTTAATCTGTATCCGAATCAGCCAGCGGAAAAACTGGCGGCCTCTTTGCGTCGGGCTTTTTCGGGCATTGTGGCAGGGAACGTAAAAGAGGGCGGCATTCGCGCCATCGAACAATACGGTCCGTACAAAATTCACGGCGATGCCCGGATGATGAAACGCATGGACGACCTGCTACAGGGATTTGTGGCTCAGCATCGTATGAAACTCCCCGGCAGCGCCTATATTCCCTGTTACGAAATCTGTAGCTGATTCTGTTCACTCCAGGCGGCAGCAATGTCGCCTTTTATTTTGCTTTTACCTTACAAGCCAAACGCTTGCCCTTCCTTCTGCCTCCCGCCCGCAAAACACCATGCTTTTTGCGCCATCGCATAATGAAAATGCTGCCTGAATCCCTTTATACAGGCAAAAATCAAACAGTTAACCGTTATTAATTTATTGCATCTTTCAAAAACTCTCACCTTTACGCGCAAAAATATGGCACGCAAGATCGCCAGCAGTTTGAAATATCGCCAATAACGCCATAGATGGTGGATTCTTGCATTTGGGATCGCGATCACTGATACATTGATTACATAAATGTATCTTTCCGCCCGCCGATAGTTACGGGTCAAAATTACTAGAAAAAAGGCCTGACACAGAATTTAGTTTCATCGGTCAAGCGATAAGTATCGTTATTGACTGAAATTTTGCAAAAATCATTCTTTCTGGAGAAGTTGATGGATACTACACAAACCGGCAGTATTGCTTCTGTCGAAACAAAAAGTTCCTGGCGTAAATCTGACACCATGTGGATGCTCGGCCTGTATGGCACCGCCATCGGCGCTGGCGTGCTGTTCCTGCCGATTAACGCAGGCGTGGGCGGCCTTATTCCGCTGTTTATCATGGCCATTCTTGCCTTCCCGATGACCTTCTTTGCACACCGTGGCTTAACCCGCTTTGTGCTGTCCGGTAAAAATCCTGGCGAAGACATCACTGAAGTTGTAGAGGAACATTTTGGCGTTGGCGCAGGTAAGGTCATTACCCTGCTCTATTTCTTCGCCATTTACCCGATCCTGCTGGTTTACAGCGTGGCAATCACCAACACCGTGGACAGCTTCATTACTCACCAGCTGGGTATGGTTTCTCCGCCGCGTGCCATTCTGTCCCTGATTCTGATCGTTGGTCTGATGACCATCGTGCGTTTCGGCGAGCAAATGATCGTTAAAGCAATGAGCGTCCTGGTGTTCCCGTTTGTTGCGGCGCTGATGATGCTGGCCCTGTACCTGATACCTAACTGGAGCGGCGCGGCATTCGAAACTATGTCTTTCAGCGCGACGCCGGCAACCGGCAGCGGCCTGTGGATGACGTTGTGGCTGGCAATCCCGGTAATGGTGTTCTCCTTTAACCACTCGCCGATCATCTCTGCATTCGCGGTAGCAAAACGTAACGAATACGGCGAAGGCGCTGAGAAAAAATGCTCCCGCATCCTCTCCTGTGCACACATCATGATGGTGCTGACGGTGATGTTCTTCGTGTTCAGTTGCGTACTGAGCCTTTCTCCTGCGGATCTGGCTGAAGCTAAAGCGCAGAACCTCTCTATTCTGTCTTATCTGGCCAACCATTTTAACGCACCGGTTATCGCCTGGATGGCGCCGATCATTGCGATTGTTGCCATCACCAAATCCTTCCTCGGCCACTACTTAGGCGCCCGTGAAGGCTTCAACGGTATGGTGATCAAATCGTTGCGTGGCAAAGGCAAAAGCATCGAAACCAACAAGCTGAACCGCATCACCGCTATCTTTATGCTGGTCACTACCTGGATTGTGGCTACCCTGAACCCAAGCATTCTGGGCATGATTGAAACCCTGGGCGGCCCGGTTATCGCGATGATCCTGTTCCTGATGCCGATGTACGCAATCCAGAAAGTACCTGCTATGCGTAAATACAGCGGCCATATCAGCAACGTATTTGTTGTTGTGATGGGCCTGATTGCTATCTCCGCTATCTCTTACTCTCTGTTCGGCTAATTCAGCACAACGAATAGCGTTAAACCGCCTGCTTTCTGCGGGCGGTTCTCCCCTCTTCAAAGTCACTCACGCAATGGAAGTATCATGATTAGCGTATTCGACATTTTTAAAATCGGTATCGGGCCTTCCAGCTCTCATACCGTCGGCCCAATGAAGGCTGGCAAACAGTTCGCAGATGACTTAATCGCACAAGGAATATTGCATGATGTCACTCGCGTAATTGTTGATGTTTATGGCTCGCTCTCCCTGACCGGTAAAGGTCACCATACCGATATCGCAATTGTTATGGGCCTCGCAGGTAATCTGCCGGATAGCGTGGACATCGATTCCATTCCGCATTTTATTCAGGATGTGAATACTCATGGCCGGCTGATGCTGGCTAATGGCGCGCATGAAGTAGAGTTCCCGGTAGATTGCTGCATGAATTTCCACACGGATAATCTGTCGCTGCATGAAAACGGTATGCGCATCACCGCGCTGGCGGGCGATAAGGTCTTGTACAGCCAGACTTATTATTCCATCGGCGGCGGGTTTATCGTCGATGAAGCGCATTTTGGCCAGGAGAATACTCAGCAGGTTACCGTGCCTTATCCGTATAAGAACGCGGCCGACTTGCGCAAACACTGCGATGAAACCGGCCTGTCTCTTTCCGGATTAATGATGCAAAACGAACGTGCGATGCATACTCAGGCGGAAATCGACGCGCATTTCGCCAACGTCTGGGCAGTTATGCGCAGCGGCATTGAACGCGGCATCACCACTGAAGGCGTTCTGCCGGGCAAAATGCGTGTCCCGCGCCGTGCGGCAGCGTTACGCAGAATGCTGGTGAGCAGTGATAAGCACAATTCGGACCCAATGGCCGTTGTAGACTGGATCAATATGTTTGCGCTGGCGGTTAACGAAGAGAACGCTGCGGGCGGTCGTGTGGTAACCGCGCCAACAAACGGCGCATGCGGCATCGTCCCTGCGGTGCTGGCTTACTACGACAAATTTATCCGCGAAGTAAATACTAACTCCTGCGCGCGCTACTTCCTGGCTGCGGGAGCAATAGGTTCGCTGTATAAAATGAACGCTTCAATTTCTGGCGCGGAAGTCGGCTGCCAGGGTGAAGTTGGCGTAGCCTGTTCTATGGCTGCGGCAGGCCTTGCGGAACTGCTGGGCGGCAGCCCGGCGCAGGTTTGTATCGCTGCGGAAATCGGCATGGAGCATAACCTGGGTCTGACCTGCGACCCGGTTGCGGGCCAGGTTCAGGTGCCGTGTATCGAGCGTAACGCGATTGCGGCGGTAAAAGCTGTGAATGCGGCTCGCATGGCGCTGCGCCGGACCAGCGAACCACGCGTTTGCCTCGACAAGGTTATTGAAACTATGTACGAAACCGGCAAGGACATGAACGCCAAATACCGTGAAACCTCACGCGGTGGGCTGGCGATGAAAGTCTCCTGCGATTAAGCCTGCCCCTTACCCTATCCCCAACGGGGCGAGGGAATAAATTCCAGGCGGCTACGGTTTCTCCTCCTTAAAAGGGTGAGGGAATAGATTCCAGGCGGCTATGGTTTCTCCCTCTTCCTTTCAGGGAGAGGGCCGGGGTGAGGATAAATCCTTAGCGCAAATCTCCCACTTTGACATGGTCCATATCGTCAAACACCTGATTCTCACCCACCATGCCCCAGATAAAGGTATAAGCTCGCGTGCCTACGCCCGAGTGAATTGACCAGCTCGGTGAAATTACCGCCTGTTCATTCTGCACCACGATATGACGCGTTTCCTGCGGCTGACCCATCATATGAAACACACAGCTCTCCTCTTCCAGGCCAAAGTAGAAGTAAACTTCCATGCGGCGTTCATGGGTATGGCACGGCATGGTGTTCCACAGGTTGCCAGGCGCAAGTTCAGTCAGCCCCATGCTCAACTGGCAGGTTTCCAGCACGTCCGGGACGAAATATTTGTTGATAGTGCGACGGTTACTGGTGATGTCTTCGCCCAGCGTGACCGGTGCCACATCCGCAGGTGTAACGCGCTTAGTTGGATAAGTTGTATGGGCCGGCGCGCAGTTATAGTAGAAGCGAGCAGGTTTCGCCGCATCAACACTTTCAAACACGACTTCTCTTGCACCTTTCCCCACATACAACGCATCGCGATGACCAATTTCATAGCAGGTGCCATCTACCGTGATGGTTCCTGCTCCACCGATGTTGATCACGCCCAGCTCGCGGCGCTCAAGGAAGTAACTCACGCCCAGTTGCTTGCCCACTTCACCGCCCACGCTTACTGAACGCGTCACTGGCATCACGCCGCCGACAATAATGCGGTCAATATGGCTGTAGGTCATGGTGTATTGGTCGGCGGTAAAAATCGTCTCAATCAAAAACGTTTTGCGCAGGCCAGCCGTATCAAGCGTTTTTGCATGGTCGCTGTGAATGCTTTGACGAATCTCCATTGCTTATCCTCACTGGCATATGCGCACGGGTACGCTAAACACGCCCGTTACTGTTAATGAAAACGGCAAGATAAAGAGCATAGCAGCGGCGCCATAAAAATAATGCGATCTAAATTGAAATATTATTTCATTATTATTGAATAAAAGTTCCCATGGTGGATAACAGCACAAAAAAAGGAGCCAGCTGGCCCCTTTTCGCTTTACAGCGCCGACTTCAGCCGCTGCACCGCCTCATGGAGCTGTTCTTCCGTGGCTGTTGCATAAGAGAAACGCAGCGTCTTTTTATCCGCGTTGTCGCTGAAGAAGAACTCGCCTGGTACGTAGACCACGCCTTTCTCCAGCGTCTGTTGCAGCCACTTCGTGGTATCAAACTCGTAGCGGAATTTCGCCCACAGGAACATCCCGCCCTGCGGCTGGTTAAAGCTGATGTGCTCGCCCAGCTCTTCCTGCAGATAGCGCGACAGGCTCAGGCATTTTTGCTTATAAGCATCCCGAATCAGCGCAATCTGTGGATTCAGCCGGCCCAGCGTCAGGTAAGCCGCCACTAACGACTGTGAGAAAGAGTTTGCATGCAGATCGGTAGCCTGCTTGATGATGGCCACTTTCTGCTTCATCCATTCCGGCAGGATTAACCAGCCTACACGCAGGCCCGGCGCCAGAATTTTAGAGAAGGTTGAGGTATAAACCACGTTCTCGTGATTACCCATTTCCGCCGCGATCTGGAAGAGCGTTTTCTCGCGGCGATCGGTAAAGCTGATGGCACCGTACGGATCGTCTTCAATAATGATGAAATCATGCTCAACGGCCAGTTTTACCAGCTTCTCACGGCGCTCAGCGCTCAGCGTTGTGCCGCTCGGGTTACCAAACGTAGGCACCAGATAAACGCACTTAATGCGGGTC
Organism: Cedecea colo; assembly: GCF_011808225.1. Lineage (GTDB taxonomy): Bacteria > Pseudomonadota > Gammaproteobacteria > Enterobacterales > Enterobacteriaceae > Dryocola > Dryocola colo. The sequence goes on from NZ_SOYS01000006.1 coordinate 128,668, forward strand.
GTTTTAAGCAAGGATTCCAGTTCATCAACTATCATACCGTGCTCGTCGCTACCTACGGATTTCACCGTAGCTTCCGTGAGGCTCAGAATTTGCAGCGTAGCAAGGTAAGTAGGGCTTTCAACGATAAAGACATCGCCCGGGTTTGCCAGCGCGCGAATTAACAGATCCAGCGCCTGCTGAGAACCTGAGGTGATAAGAAGCTGGTCAGGGTTAGTGGTGATGCCGCGCTCCCGGCAAAGGCTAACAAGCTGCTGGCGAAGCTCAACGTTCCCTTCCGTTAAACCGTACTGAAAAGCATCGTTAAAGCTCTCGCCCACTACCATTTGCGTAGCTTGTGCCAGGCCTTCTGTATCGAAAAGTTCATGGGAAGGAATACCGCCCGCAAGCGAAATCACGCCCGGCATTTTGCTGTGTTTTAAAAGTTCACGGATGGCTGAAGGTTGCAGGTTCTGGATACGATGTGCGAGGTGCGTGCTGTTACTCATATTGTTATCTCTGATTTTTCTGTTCGTTTAAAATATACATAGCAAACAAATTAATTAGCAATCCTTTGCTGAAGTAAAAGCGATGATTTTTGCGAGGCGCTTTCCCAAATCGCTTTCTCAGGTTCGCCCCCCGCACGGGGAGATGTTAAAGTAGGCGGAGTCGTTACAGAAAGTGAAAAACAATGAACATTCATCTACTTATCGTCGATGCTCTGAATCTTATCCGCCGTATCCATGCGGTTCAGGGCTCGCCGTGCGCCGATACCTGCCTGCACGCCCTTGAGCTGCTGATAGCCCATAGCCAGCCAACCCATGCCGTTGCGGTGTTTGACGATGAAGACCGGCGCGAAGGCTGGCGGCATCAGGTATTGCCGGACTATAAAGCCGGACGTGCGCCGATGCCAGAAACCCTACAGCATGAAATGCCCTCTATCCGGGAAGCCTTCACCCGTCGCGGCGTTACCTGCTGGCATTCGCCAGGGAACGAGGCGGACGATTTGGCTGCGACCCTTGCCGTTAAGCTCGCGGCGGGCGGCCATCGCGCCACCATCATCTCCACAGATAAAGGTTTTTGCCAGCTGCTCGCTCCCACCATTGAGATTCGCGACTACTTTCAGAAGCGCTGGCTGGATGCGCCTTTTATTGCGCAAGAATACGGCGTGCTGCCTGAACAACTGCCCGACTTCTGGGGCCTGGCAGGGATCAGCAGCAGCAAAATTCCGGGCGTGGCGGGCATCGGGCCAAAAAGCGCTACGCAGTTGATAAACCAGTTCTCAACGCTTGAAGCGCTGTATCAGCGGCTGGATGAAGTACCAGAGAAATGGCGGAAAAAGCTGGCGTTGCATAAAGAAAGCGCCTTCACCTGTCGCCAGGTTGCGCGTTTGCAGCAGGATTTAAAGCTGGACGGAAATTTGCAGCAGTTACGATTAGCGGGTGACAGGATACAGGGCAAATAAACTTACGTCATTCGCCCTGCTATTTTGCGATTAACGCTCGTCGCGACGGCCACCCACGGCGGCCCACATACGGCGAACGTGTACGGTCACTTCTTCACGATCGTGATAAAGCTGGCGTGCCTGAATCTGCGCGCTGATTCCATTTTCTTCGAGCTTCTCACGCATCTGCGCAAGGTTTTGCGACACTTCCTCATAGCGCTTTTTCATTGGCAGCTTGAGGTTAAAAATAGTTTCACGGCACCAGCCGTTTACCAGCCAGGTTGTCATCAGGCTCGTCACTTTTGCTGGCTTCTCTACCATGTCGCACACCATCCAGGAGATATTGTTGCGCGTTGGCTTATATTTAAAACCGTCTTCACGCAGCCATGTCACCTGTCCGGTGTCCATCAGGCTTTGCGCCATCGGGCCATTATCAACGGAGGAGACCCACATGTTGCGTTTCACCAGCTGATAAGTCCAGCCGCCGGGGCACGCGCCCAGGTCCACCGCATACATTCCGTTTGCCAGGCGTTCGTCCCACTCGTCGGCAGGAATAAAGACGTGGAACGCCTCTTCAAGCTTGAGCGTGGAACGGCTTGGTGCATCCGCCGGGAATTTAAGCCGTGGAATGCCCATATAAAACGTTGAATTATTGCCGGGATACGAATAGCCGGTATAGCAGCAGCCGGGGGCGATAAAGAAGACGTGCACCACAGGACGCTTTGGCGTTTCATAATTAGTCAGCACGCCCACTTCACGCAGGCTGGCACGCAGCGGTACCGTCAGTTTGCGGCAGAACTTCAGCAGCTCTTTGCTTTCGTTGGTGTCGGCAACCTCAACGCGCAGATCGCCGCCCTTCTCAACCACGCCCTGTAGCATGCCGGCGATCGGCGTGATGCGATCCTCCGGCGGCAGATCTTTTAACAACTCACCGGCAACGATCATCTGACGAGCGAAGATCAGATCGCTGAACGGCAGCTCACGCGCCAGCTTGTCGGCATCTTCTGGCTGATAGCATTCAAAAATTACATAGCCGCTGCTCTCTTTTACGCGCGCAAAACCGTATACGCCGCGGCTTCCTGCTTTATCGGTAATTTCTGCCGCACACTCTTTTTCAAAGCCCTGGCGACAGTACAAAATAACTTTATTATTCATGGCTTGCGCCCTTACGTTTCAGGCGCATTGCACCGATCAACATCAAAATCCAGCCGGCGAGGAAACTTACCCCGCCGACGGGTGTAACAAACGCCCACAGGCGTAAATGTGACAGCGCCAGGCAATACAGACTGCCGCTGAATAAAACGGTACCGAGCGCCATAAACACGCTGCTCCAGTAAAACCAGATGCTGATACGGCGCTGCATAGCAACCGCAAGGCCAAAAATGGCCAGCGTATGAAACGCCTGATACTCAAGACCCGTCTGGATCCAGCCCATCTCAACGACACCGAGAGATTTGCTTAATACGTGTGCCCCAAAAGCCCCAAGGGCAACGAAAACAAAGCCGCTGATAGCGGTAAAAATCAGCATAAAACGGCTGGTCATGGTGTAACCCTAAATGTAAGGCGCAGCCCGGGCCGCGCGAAGATTTACTTATTGATCGTAGCGAAAGCGGAATTTTTCCTGTTCGCTGGCGGCCTTCGCCAGGATCCACTGCCGGAATGCGGCTATTTTACCGAGTTCTGCCTGACTGTCATGACAAACAAGATAAAAGGCATTTTTACTGACCAATACGTCGTTAAAAGGGCAAACCAGGCGGCCCGCTTCGATTTCGGACTGCGCCATGACGTTATTCGCCAGCGCAACACCCTGGCCGTGAATGGCGGCCTGTAGCACCATCGCGCTGTGGCTGAAAATAGGGCCCTGCTGCACATTAATGTGGCTGACGCCGAGCTGGCGCGTATAAGTTTGCCAGTCCCGCCTTGATGCATCGTGTAATAAAGTGTGCTGCGCGAGATCTTCCGGCGTTTTGATTGGCCTGTCGCCCGTCAGCAACATAGGCGAGCAGACCGGCAGCAGGTACTCAGCGTACAATTTTTCCACCCGCAAACCTGGCCAGTTCCCTCGGCCATAAAAAATAGCCACGTCAACATCGTCAGAAAGCTTATCTTCCTGACGGTCAACGGCTTGTATACGTACATCGATTCCCGGATAAGCTGAGTTAAAGCTGGTAAGGCGAGGCACCAGCCAGTGAATGGCAAAACTTGGCAGTAAACTTACCGTCAGCGCCCCTTTTGCGCTTCTGGCCTGGAGCTTGCGCGTCGCCTCGGTGAGCTGCGAAAAAATCTCTTTAATATCGAGGTAATAGCTCTGTCCTTCTTCAGTAAGCAGCAGCGAACGGTTGCGACGACGGAACAATTTTAGCCCTAAAAAGTCCTCCAGGGACTTAATCTGGTGGCTAACTGCCGCCTGCGTGACGAATAACTCTTCGGCCGCTTTAGTAAAGCTCAGGTGACGTGCAGCGGCATCAAAAACACGTAACGCATTAAGAGGGGGTAAACGCTTGGACATGGATAACAGGCTTAAATGTTAATGGTTATTAACAAACAGGTTATTTTAATTAACCTATTAGTTTTTTTTATCTGAGCCATTATAAATTGTCCGTTGAGGATGCACCAGCAAATACCTATAGTGGCGGCACTTCCTGAGCCGGAACGAAAAGCTATCTGGAATGCGTGTTCTGGAGGGCTTTTGGCTTACGGTTGTGATGTTGTGTTGTTGTGTTTGCAATTGGTCTGGCATTCCAGACCCCGGTAGCTAAGCTACCCCTTTTTCACTTCCTGTACATTTACCCTGTCTGTCCATAGTGATTAATGTAGCACCGCTTTTAGCGGTGCTTTTTTTTACCCACGTGTTAATGATCAAGCTCAACCATCTCTTTCACGTCAGTACGATTAATCTGCTGCTTGTTGCCGTTAGCATCTTTGTACGAAATCATCCCTGTCTCGTCATCGGTTTGCGGTTTACCGTCAGAAACAATGGTGCGACCGTCGTTCGTATGCATGACGTAATTCGGGCTGGAACATGCTGAGAGTGCAAAAGTCATCATACATGCAGATACAATAGCGGCTGCCTTATTCATAGTTCTTCTCCTTGTACGTAGAGTTTAATGCTAATTAAATCTCTTCTGCTTACAGGCTGAAACATTCGCCTAACAATTATTAGCATAACCCTCTTTGGTAACTTTGCCAGGTTAAGCAGACTAATCCGATGGTTACGGGCGCCTTGTGCGATCTAAAGAAATACGCCACGATCAACGGACTGAAACGAGGATAATTATGACAGCATTTAATCCCGCCCATTTTCGCAGCCAGTTCCCGGCGCTGGCGGACGCTGGCGTCTATCTGGACTCCGCGGCAACCGCATTAAAACCCCAGGCTGTGATTGACGCCAGCCAGCAATTCTATAGCCTCAGCGCAGGCAACGTTCACCGCAGCCAGTTCCCTACGGCGCAGCGTCTTACGGCCCGTTATGAGGCCGCGCGCGAAGCCGTGGCAACGTTGCTGAATGCCCCTTCCGGCAAAGATATCGTCTGGACGCGCGGCACCACCGAGGCCATCAATCTGGTTGCCCAATGTTACGCACGCCCGCGCCTGCAGCCGGGTGACGAAATCATCGTCAGCGAAGCCGAGCATCACGCTAACTTCGTGCCGTGGCTGATGGTCGCTGAGCAAACTGGCGCACGTATCGTTAAGCTGCCGATTGGTAAAGATCGCCTTGCCGATCTCAATCAGCTTCCTGATTTGCTGCACGCTCGCACTAAAATTCTGGCGCTGGGGCAGATGTCGAACGTCACCGGCGGCTGCCCGGATCTCGCAAAAGCTATTGGCCTTGCGCACGGCGTCGGGGCAATAGTTATGGTGGATGGCGCCCAGGGCGTGGTGCATTGCCCGCCGGATGTTCAGGCGCTGGATATCGACTTTTATGCTTTTTCCGGCCACAAGCTGTACGGGCCGACGGGCATCGGCGCGCTGTATGGCAAAACCGAACTGCTGGCAGCAATGTCGCCGTGGCTTGGCGGCGGTAAAATGATTACCCATGTCTCTTTTGAAGGCTTCAAAACACAGGCGGTGCCTTATCGCTTTGAAGCCGGTACGCCAAACGTTGCCGGAGTGATTGGCCTTAGCGCCGCGCTTGAATGGCTTGAAGATATAGACGTGGCTGAAGCAGAAACTTACAGCCGTGGTCTGGCGACGCTGGCGGAAGCAGAACTGGCAAAGCGCCCGGGTTTTCGCAGCTTCCGCTGCCAGGATTCGAGTCTGCTGGCGTTTGATTTCGCGGATGTTCATCACAACGACATGGTAACGCTGCTGGCAGAATCAGGCATTGCGCTACGAGCCGGACAACACTGTGCGCAACCCCTTCTTGCCGCGCTGGGTGTAAATGGCACGCTTCGCGCTTCTTTTGCTCCTTACAACACAAAAAGCGACGTGGATGCGCTGGTGAAAGCCATCGACCATGCGCTGGATATTCTGGTGGATTAAATGACGAGTGGATTTTTAGCCGGTCATCCGTTTGGCAACACAATTACCGCCGAGACGCTTCGCGCTACGTTCATACCCTTGCAGCAGTGGGAAGATAAGTATCGCCAGTTGATCATGCTGGGCAAACAGCTTCCCGCCCTGCCTGCAGATTTGAAGCGCGATGAGATTGAAATTGCCGGCTGTGAAAACCGCGTCTGGCTCGGCCATGAGCGAGAAGCAAACGGCACGCTGCATTTTTACGGCGACAGCGAAGGGCGCATCGTGCGGGGTTTGCTGGCGGTTTTGTTGACGGCGGTTGAAGGCAAAACGGCGCAGGAGCTACGAAGTACGGATCCGCTGGCGCTGTTTGACGAATTAGGTTTGCGCAATCAGCTCAGCGCTTCACGCAGCAGCGGCCTGACGGCGCTGGCTGAAGCCGTGCGCCAGGCCGTCAGAGAAGCATAGTCAGGCGCTTCTCGCCGCCTTCGCCATCATCTTCTTAAGCACATGGGAAACCGCCACGAAACCAAAGCTGGCGGTGACCATGGTTGCCGCCCCAAAACCTGAGGCGCAGTCCATACGCTTTGGCCCGTCGGCGGTACCTTTTGCCGCGCATACTGTGCCATCCGCCTGCGGATAAACCAGCGCTTCAGTGGAAAATACGCAGTCCACGCCCAGCTTGCCCTTGCTGTTCTTCACCACGCCAAAATCGCTTTTCAGCCTTTCCCGCAGCTTCGCCGCCAGCGGATCCTGGATAGTTTTCGCCAGATCCGCCACCTGGATCTGCGTCGGATCGATTTGCCCGCCTGCGCCGCCGGTGGTGACCAGCGGGATCTTATTTCGACGGCACCAGGCAATCAGCGCCGCTTTAGGACGCACGCTGTCGATAGCGTCTATGACATAGCTGTAACCCTGGCTAAGCAGCGCGGCGGCGTTATCGGCAGTAATAAAATCATCCACCACCGTTACGCGGCATTCCGGGTTTATTTCACGGATCCGCGCCGCCATCACTTCCGTTTTGGCCTGGCCGACATTATCGCGCAGCGCATGGATCTGACGGTTAGTGTTGGTCACACAGACATCGTCCATATCGATAAGCGTAATTGCCCCGATACCAGTACGAGCGAGCGCTTCTGCGGCCCACGAGCCGACGCCGCCAATCCCGATAACGCAAACGTGCGCCCCGGCAAACAGTTGCAGAGCATCACGTCCATAAAGACGAGCGGTGCCGCCAAAACGTTGCAGCCAGGCGTCGGAGAGAACTACAGGCATCGGGATATCCTCAGGGAATAAAAAACGGGCTGATTATACAGCCCGTCGGAGTGATGACAAACACCCGAAAAGCGTGGTTTTCGGGTGTTTGGGGGAAATCAGAAGATATAATCTTTTGCTTTTAAAAGTACCGACGAACCATTTTTAACACCTGAAAAGTTTGTCAGCCTTGGCTACGGGCCGATTATACAGCCCGTAGCCAGATGGTGAAAAGTTTGCAGCATTAACCGGTAAATACGTTGCCGCCAGAGCCTGTACCCGGCGCGTTTTTCAGCACCCAGACGCGGCCATAATGGTTATACCAGCCAGCGCGATGACCCGCTTCCGGGCCGATTCCCTGATAAATATCGAAGTGCTGTCCTTTAATCGCACCGCCCACGTCCAGCGCCACCATGACACGCAATTCGTATTGCCCGCTGAACTTACCGTTGTTATCCAGCAGCGGCACTTCTGCCAGCAGCGTTGTGCCCGCCGGAATAATAGAGCGGTCAGACGCCACCGATGCGCGGCCAATCAACGGAACCGCGCTTGCCCCTTTAACCGGTGCGTAGCTGGCTGGCTTAAAGAAGACGAAGGATGGGTTTTGCTCCAGCAGTTCCTGCACTGCAGCCTGGCTGTGAGTTTCGCCCCAGTGGCGAATCGCCTGCATCGACATATCTTCTTTTTTCACTTCACCGCGATCGATAAGCACTTTGCCGATACTGCGATAGGCATGGCCGTTTTTGCCCGCGTAGCCGAAGAAGGTCAACGGCTGCCCGTCACCAAAGTCGATATAGCCGCTGCCCTGTACGTCCATAATGAAGTTATCCATCAGGGAGTTGCTGTAGGCAAGTATATAGCTGTCGCTCAGCGCGCCGCTGTAAATCTCTGCACGCGACGGCAGACGTCCGCGTTTAGGCGGCATACGATAGATTGGATACTGGAATTCGCCCTGACGGGTATAACGCGCCTGTACCACCGGCGTATAGTAGCCGGTAAACTGCACGTTGCCGTAGTTATCCGCCCCTTCCATCTGCCAGGCGTCCAGGCCGTACTGGCTTAGCTGACGTGTATCACCGCCCGCCCGCAGCCACTGCTGCACAGAATTGTAGACGTCGCTCTTGCTGTTAAAAAGCCTTGGGGAGGCTGAGCGAATCTGGTTAACCTGCTCGGAGAAATCTCCACCATTAACAGGAGCGCCTACCGCGTCAGGCTGGTTAACTAGCGAAAAGGGCTGTGTAAACTTGCCGTCTTTATATTGCTGACCTTTGTCAGTCGGTTTAGATGAACAGGCCGCCAGTGCTGCTACCATCACACCTGTTACCACGTACTTAATCCAACTTCCTTTCATCACCGCCTCGCCCTGGTTTATGCCGCTAACCCCACGCGAAGATAGCAAACACGTCGGGATAATTAAATGCATTGCATACGCGCCGCGACAGATGTGTACACAAATTAATCCAAAAGCCGTTATTTTCAACAGCCTGTGGCAAATTAACTATTTTTTAAAAAAAGGGGTTGCATCAAAAAGCGAGCAGAGTATAGTGCGCATCCACGGACGCGGGGTGGAGCAGCCTGGTAGCTCGTCGGGCTCATAACCCGAAGGTCGTCAGTTCAAATCTGGCCCCCGCAACCAATTAAGCCGCTGTCACAGCGCCATGATGTAAATCATGTGGGAAGTAAAAGCAGGATACGGACGCGGGGTGGAGCAGCCTGGTAGCTCGTCGGGCTCATAACCCGAAGGTCGTCAGTTCAAATCTGGCCCCCGCAACCAACTAAGCCGCTGTCACAGCGCCGTGATGTAAATCATGTGGGAAGTAAAAGCAGGATACGGACGCGGGGTGGAGCAGCCTGGTAGCTCGTCGGGCTCATAACCCGAAGGTCGTCGGTTCAAATCCGGCCCCCGCAACCAACTTTTAAAACACCTTAACGGGTGTTTTTTTGTATCTGAAATCCGCTAAATCCTCGGCGGGATGCAAAAACGGCGCGTTATCCGCGCCGCGCAAGCGTTGCCCCATCGGCAAAATAAGCCTTGATCCCGGCCAGAATAGACTCCGCTACTTCCTGCTGAAATGAAGCCGTGCGCAGCTTACGCTCTTCCTTAACGTTGCTTAAAAACGCCGTCTCCACGAGGATGGATGGAATATCCGGCGCTTTCAGCACCGCAAAACCTGCCTGATCGACGCTGTTTTTATGCAGCTTGTTAACCCGGCCAAGCCTGGTAAGCACTTCGTTACCGAATTTCAGGCTGTCGTTGATGGTCAGCGACTGCACCATATCGAACATCGTGTGATCGACATAGCGATCGCCGCTCCTGCTTATCCCGCCGATTAAGTCCGAGGCATTCTGCGTTTGCGCCAGATACTTCGCCGCCGTACTGGTGGCGCCTTTGGTAGAAAGCGCAAAAACCGACGAGCCTTGCGCCGCGCCGGAGGTAAACGCATCCGCGTGAATCGAAATAAAAAGATCCGCACGCTGTTTCTGGGCTTTTGCCACGCGGACTTTCAACGGGATAAACACATCCTCGTTGCGCGTCATATACGCCTTCATATTCGTTTCTTTATCGATCAGCGCCTTCAGACGCCGCGCGATCTTCAATACGATATCCTTCTCGCGGGTTTTATGCGTCCCGATGGCTCCCGGATCTTCACCGCCGTGGCCGGGATCGAGCATAATAACGATCGGCCTGTCGCGCCCGGCCTTACCCGGCTTCGGCCCCTGCTCCACCGGCATTTTTTTATCCAGCTCGCCGTTGTTGTAATCTTCCAGCAGCGCAAGCAGCGGATCCTGCTCGTTATTCACATTTGCCGGATAAAGATCCATCACCAGACGTTCTTTAAATTCGGCAACCGGAGCCAGAGCGAACAGATGTGGCGTAACGTTTTGTTTCAGTTCGAAAACCATGCGCACGGTTTTGGGATCGAATTGCCCCACGCGCGCCGACTTAATAAAAGGATCGTCCGCGCGGATCTGTGCTCCGACACCTTTGAGCACCGAATTCAGATTAACCCCTTCGATATCCACCACAACACGTTCCGGATTGCTCAAAGCGAACTGCTTATATTTAAGCAGCTGCCTGGACTCCAGCGTCACACGGGTATAAGACGAGGCCGGCCAGACGCGTACGGCAATCACCTGGCTTACTGCCGCCAGGCTTACCTGGCTTACGCTTAACAACCACATGGCACCCGCGCCCTGAAGCAGACGGCGGCGGCTAATTAATGAACTGGAATCTGACATGGCTCTCCTGAGAGTCATCTTTATTGCCGGGTAAATACGGAAACTCTAATTTTTTAGCCGAAAACTTTAACGAATCACACTCTTACTGTCATCCCTAAAAGGGTAAACATTCTCAAACCTGATTAAGCAACACGCCAAGGGTAAATAACCTGATGACGAAATTGCTGCTTGCACCCGAGACAATAAAAGAATAAAAATACACAAATTACGAATAATCATGCAATGAGGGTTTGCCGTGGTGAAGGAACGTAGAACCGAACTGGTACAGGGATTCCGCCATTCTGTTCCCTATATAAATGCCCATCGGGGAAAAACGTTTGTCATTATGCTTGGCGGTGAAGCCATTGAGCATGAGAACTTCTCCAGTATCGTTAACGATATTGGTCTGCTGCACAGCCTGGGCATTCGCCTGGTGGTGGTATATGGCGCTCGTCCACAGATTGATGCCAATCTGGCCTCCCACAATCACGAGCCGGTATATCACAAATATACCCGCGTAACCGATGCCAAAACGCTGGAACTGGTAAAACAGGCGGCGGGTTTGCTGCAGTTGGATATCACCGCACGCCTTTCCATGAGCCTTGGCAACACGCCTTTGCAGGGTGCGCATATTAATGTGGTGAGCGGCAACTTTATTATTGCTCAACCGCTCGGCGTGGATGACGGCATCGACTACTGCCACAGCGGCCGTATTCGCCGTATTGACGAAGAGGCAATTCACCGCCAGCTTGATAACGGTGCCATTGTGCTGCTGGGGCCGGTGGCGGTTTCGGTAACGGGTGAAAGCTTTAATCTCACCTCCGAAGAAGTCGCCACCCAACTGGCGGTGAAGCTCAAAGCCGAGAAAATGATCGGTTTCTGCTCGTCCCAGGGCGTAAACGACGATAACGGCAATATTATCTCTGAGCTGTTTCCGAACGATGCCCAGCGCCGCATTGAAGAGCTGGAAAGCGCCGGGGATTATCATTCCGGCACGGTACGCTTCTTGCGCGGTGCGGTGAAAGCCTGTCGCAGCGGCGTGCGTCGCAGTCACCTGATTAGCTATCAGGAAGACGGCGCTTTGCTGCAGGAGCTGTTCTCCCGCGACGGTATCGGTACGCAAATCGTGATGGAAAGCGCCGAACAAATTCGCCGCGCAACCATCAACGATATCGGTGGCATCCTTGAGTTGATTCGTCCGCTGGAGCAGCAGGGCATCCTGGTGCGCCGTTCACGCGAGCAGCTGGAAATGGAGATCGATAAGTTTACGATCATCCAGCGCGATAACCTGACCATCGCCTGCGCCGCGCTTTATCCTTTCCAGGAAGAAGGGATCGGCGAAATGGCGTGCGTGGCGGTACACCCGGATTACCGAAGCTCGTCGCGAGGCGAAGTATTGTTGCAGCGCATAGCTACGCAGGCGCGGCAAATGGGGCTCAGCAAGCTGTTTGTGCTGACGACGCGCAGTATTCACTGGTTTCAGGAGCGTGGCTTCACGCCGGTGGATGTGGACCTGCTGCCGGAAAGCAAAAAAGAGATGTACAACTACCAGCGCCGTTCGAAGATCCTGATGGCGGATTTAGCCTGAACTGTGGCGGGTGGCGCAAACTCACCCGCCCGTAAACTAATTGAACACGTCAATTAAGCCGCTGCGTCTTTCTGTACGCGTCAGAATCGCTTTCTCAAGCACCCGGTCATCGGCATACAAAGATAACCGCCTGCGCGCGCGCGTAACGGCGGTATAAACCAGTTCGCGCGTCACAACCGGCGTGAACTGGTTCGGCAGCACCAGCGCCGCATGATCGAATTCAGAGCCCTGAGATTTGTGCACTGTCATAGCAAATGCGGTGTCATGTTCCGGCAAGCGGCTTGGCTGCACTGATTTCACTGAGCCATCTGGCAGTGAAAACCAGACGCGAAGCCCTTCTCCTCTTTCCAGCGCAATACCGATATCACCGTTGAACAGCCCCAGCGCGCTGTCGTTGCGGGCAATCATAATCGGGCGGCCGCTGTACCAGCGCGATGCAGCAGGCAGCGGCCTGGTAATCTGGCGCTTGTTAAACAACGCCTGTTCTATTCGTTCATTGAGTCCGCCAACGCCAAATGGCCCCTCCCGAAGCGCGCACAATAGCTGGTAGCGTCCAAACGCCTCCAGAATCTGCTCGGGCTCAGCCTGCCTGCGTATTAATTCAAGCCAGGAACGATAGCCTTCCAGCGCATCCGCAATCATTGCCGCATAGTCATCGCTCTCACGCAGCGGCTGTTTCTTGATATCAGCAAAGCCCTGGCTGAACGTGGCCTGCGCTTTACGCGCATCGCTGGCATTCACGGCAAAGGCGAGCTGGCCGATGCCGGACTGGCTGTCAAAGCGATAGCTTTTTTGCAGCAAACATAAGCCATCGCGTAACGCGCAGGCGTGTTCACTTTCTCCGGCAGGGATTAAATAATCGGTAATGCGGCTCAGCTCCTGCGCGCGAGCGCCAGAGTAGCCAAACGTCACGTAATGGCAGATATCTCCCAGCACAGCTCCGGCTTCAACGGACGCCAGTTGGTCACGATCGCCAAGAAAAATTACGCGTGCAGAGTCCGGCAGCGCATCAATTACTTTTGCCATCATCGGCAAATCCACCATCGAGGCTTCATCCACTACCAGCACGTCCAGATGGAGCCGGTTCCCGGCATGATAGCGCAGGCGCTGGCTGTTCGGCTGCACGCCCAGCAGGCGGTGCAGGGTACAGGCGTCATCCGGCAAAGCTTCTTTTTGTTTGTCGCTAAGCGGTAAACGGCGCAGCGCCGAACCGAGCGATTCGGTTAACCGAGCCGCCGCTTTCCCGGTGGGCGCAGCAAGCTGAATACGCAGCGGACTTTCGCCCGAAAGCTCAACCAGGGCAGCAAGAAGTTTGGCAACCGTTGTCGTTTTCCCGGTGCCGGGCCCGCCGGAAATCACGGAGATTCTTCTTGTCAGCGCTACCGCAGCCGCAACTTTCTGCCAGTCGATATCATTCGTTGGCTCAAAAAGCTGATTCAGCACAACGGCAAGCCGCTGTTCGTCCAGAGGCATCGGGCGATTCTGCGCACCAAAAAACTGCGCTACAGAGCGTTCATTTTGCCACATCCGGTTAAGGTAAATACGTTCGCCAATCAGCTTCAGCGGCGTTGGATCGTCGTTTTCGCTTACCGCCTCCGAGTCGAGTAACGTACTTTTCCAGTCACTCACCTCGCCCGCCGCGGCAAAGAGTTGCGCAGCCAGATCTGGCTGCCGCCCCACAAACCAGTATTCGGGCGTTAGCCGGGCAAGCGGCAGACAAACGTGCCCTTCGCCCGCGTCATGGCTCACCAGAGCGGCGGCCAGCATCACAGCCGGCTGCTCGTTACTGGCAACCATCATGGCAAACTGAACGTCCAGCGCACGCAGCAACTTCTGCTCGACCGCCTGCTGTAACCATTGCAACATCGTCATGGCATTACCTTTTCTTGAGCGCCAGCAAACAGAGCATCCATTTTTGTAATCAGTTCGGCATCAGGACGAGTAGAAAAAATACCCTGGGACGAACCGCTGCCTTCCACTCCACGCAGGAAGAGATAAATCACTCCGCCGAAATGGGTATCGTAATCATAATCGCGAATACGATGGCGCAGGTAGCGGTGCAGCGCCAGCGTGTACAACTGATACTGCAGATCGTAACGATGGGACTGCATAGCGCCCTCCATCGCCTGCCGGGTATAGGCGCTGCTGTCCTCGCCTAACCAGTTTGATTTGTAATCCAGCAGGTAATAACGCCCCTGCCAGCGGAACACCAGATCAATAAAGCCCTTGAGCATGCCTCGCACCTGCCGAAAATCCAGCGGCGGGCAACCTGCCGACAGCGGATCGTACTCGCGAATGAGTTTGTCCAGCTCCTCGGCCCGCAGGTCTGTGTCGATAGGCAGGTAAAACTCCAGCTCCACCTGTTTTTCTGTCGGTGAGAGTTTGTTAAGCGACACGCCTGTCTCGTTCAAGGGCGCCTGCAAAATTTCGCGTAGCCAGCCGCTAAGAACGGGCTGCCAGTGCTCGCCAAACCCCTGCGGGGTCAATAACCCGGCTAGCCATGCCTCGTCAAGCGGCTGGGTAAAATCGATGCCCTCAAACAGACTATGCAGAAAAGTACCGGGAGCCGCGCCGCGCGGGAAAGAGTGCGGCGTAAGTGATGACTCACTTTGCTCCTGCTCAGCGCCCGCGCCGTCCACGTCAAGACGTGGCAATAAATCCTGCGCCAGATGGTAGCCGCGCTGTTGCAGCCCGGAATAGCTGGTTACCCGCCAGTTATCGGTAATGCGCCGTTGCAGTTCGCGCGCGCTCAGTTCCGGTCGCTGAGCCACGATGGGTTGCCAGGGTTGCGGATCTTTTTGCCGCAGCGACTCTATGCTAATCGCCTCACAGGCCAATGCTTCAAGGCACGTCTGCAAACCCGCAGCATCCATGGCTTCACCCTTTTGCAGCAGATAGCCCAGCGCGCTGAGGTGCAGATCGCTGGCACCTTTTTTGGCGCGGCTGCCGCGAAACAGAGGGGCGACGCCAAGGCTGCAATGCCAGACAGAACGGGTCAACGCCACGTACAGCAGACGCAAATCTTCTGCAAGCCGTTCCTCTTCCGCAAGGCTCAGGCTTTCCTCGTTATCGCTTAAATCCAGTAACGAGGTGAACGTAGTGCGGTCATGATACAGGCCGCTGTTCTGCGTGCGGAAATTGGCGATAAACGGCAGCCAGACTAGCGGATATTCCAGCCCTTTGGATTTGTGAATAGTGACAACCTGTACCAGGTGTTTATCGCTTTCAAGACGCAGCTGCTGGCTGGAAGCATTGCTGTCAGGCTCCGCGATTTGCTGCGCAAGCCAGCGAACTAACGCAAATTCGCTGTCCGCCTGCGATGCAGCTTCCTGTAAAAGTTCGCTGATGTGCAAAATATCCGTCAGACGCCGTTCGCCGCCGGGCGTTGCCAGCAGGTTTTCCGCAACCTGGCGTGCCGCCATCAAAGTGCGCAGCATCGGCATAACGCCCCGACGGAGCCAGATTTGCCGATAGCCGGTAAACTCTTCCACCAGCCTGTCCCATGCCTCTTCGTCTTCGTTCAGCGCTTCAATACGCCGCGCATCCAGCCCTAATGCACTGGTCGCCATCGCGCTGCGCAGCGTAGATTCTATTTCAGGCGCCAGCACCGCCTGCAAAATCCACAGCAGTTCACGCGCTTCCGGCGTGGCAAATACGGAATCGCGATTTGAAAGATAAACCGAAGGAATATTCAGTGCGCTCAGCGCTTCGCGGACTATCGTCGCCTCACCCCTGCTGCGCACCAGAATCGTGATATCGGACGCCTGCACCGGGCGGGAGTTATCGCCTTCCCACAGCAGCGCGTCGCCGCGAAGGCCTGCGGCCAGCCAGTCACGAATCTGCTGCGCGCACTGCACCGCCATGGTTTGTTGGTAATCACTCACACCGCAGCCGTCGCCCGGCTGCAACCATAGCGACATCGCAGCCAGCGTCTCATCGCGAACGGTAAAGCGCAGACCGCTATTTTTAGGCGCGGACTTTACCGATAAGAAAGGTATCTGGCGGAATAAGAAGGGATTTTTAACCTGACTGAATAAAGCGTTTACGCTTGCTATCATCGAAGGAGACGAGCGCCAGTTTGTATCCAGCGTATAGAGATCGCTTACCTCATGGCGCGCTTTAATGTAGGTAAAAATATCCGCGCCGCGGAAAGCGTAAATCGCCTGCTTGGGATCGCCAATCAACAGCAACGCGGTTTCCGGCTGTTTAAGGTAAAGCCTGCGGAAAATACGATACTGCTGGGGATCGGTATCCTGGAATTCATCGATCATCGCCGCCGGGAAGCGGGCGCGAATCGCCTCGGCCAGGGCATCACCGCCCGGTTGATGCAGGGCCTCATCAAGGCGGCTAAGCATATCGTCAAAACCCAGCTCACCGCGGCGGTGTTTTTCCTGCTGCACGATATAACGAATCTCTGCCATCGCACGAGCGATAACCAGATCACGAAGCGTGAGGGGTTCCGCCAGCAGCGCCGTAATTTCGCTGAAAACGGGATGACGTGGCGGCTCGCCTTTTTTAGTTTTCTCATCAAGCGTCGCTTGCGAAAAGCGGCTTAACGCATCCGGCAATTGATAGCTGGTCGTTGCCGTCTGCGCCCACTCGCCAACGATGTTAAGCCAGTTGGGCAGGTTCTTGCTGCTGTAGCTGCGCCTGTCGACGCCAGACTGGTCAATAATGGCCGCAATCTCTTCTGCCGCTGCCTGCCATTGCGCCTTTACGCCATCAATAGCGGCAACAATCTTTTCGTGGCGCGCTATTAAGGTTTCATTATCTGCCGGAGGCTTTTTCAACGCGGGCTGTTCGCCCTGTAACCAGCTGTTGATATCGCGCAGCAAATCCTCGGGGCCGGTCCACTGTTCGCTCATCGCCTGCGCCACCGGCCTTGGCAGCGGATAACAATGACGGCGCCAGAAGTCAGCGCAGGCGTGACGGCGCAGCAGCGATTCATCTTCAATAAGCTGATGCTCAAACAGCATGCCTGACTCAAAAGCATTCAGGCTGAGCATCCGCTGGCAGAAGCCATGAATGGTGAAAATGGCGGCCTCGTCCATCTGCTGTTCTGCCAGACGTAAAATTTGCGCCGCCTGATGTCTGTCGGGAATTTGCGCCAGCAGGCGCGCAAGAAGAGGATTGTCGGTACGGTTGCGCACGCAGGCGATGAACAACTCGTGAATATTGGCGCGAATACGGCCACGCAGTTCTTCCGTGGCCGCTTCGGTAAACGTCACAACCAGCAGCTCTTCAACGCCTAGCGGGCGAGGAAAAGCTGCGCTTTCCCCAAGCCCCAGCAGAAGTCGTAAATAGAGTGCCGCTATGGTGAAGGTTTTTCCGGTTCCGGCAGAAGCTTCAATCAGCCGCTCGCCGATGAGCGGCAAGCTTAGTGGATCAAGGGGCTGAACGGTGTCGGTCATTATCTCTCACTTTATTTAGGGCACAGCGTCTATTAGCGGCAACGATTGTTGCAGGCTGCTGACCCCCTCCCAGGTTTTCCACCCTTTCGGCGAGGCATATTCCGCTTTGCCGTTATGACTACCGGAAACCTGCGACAGTATCGCCGCCCCCTGGGGCGCAACCACGGCCTGATGGAAGAAATCCGCAAGCTTAAGGGGCGTCAGCTTTTTAATTTCGGCGACTACTTTATCACGCGAATCAAAGGCCAGGTTTCCCCTGTCGAAATCTTTGCTCAGTTGCGAAGCTTCCTGAGATAAAGTTTGCGGCGCCTGCATCATTTCGCCGATCACGCCCTGCTGTATCTGGGCAAAATCTTCAGGACTCATGGAGCGCAGCCTTTGTTCTGCGGTCAGATAAAAAGCCCTGAAGCGTTTATAGAGATAGGCCGGTTGCTTATCGCTACTTTGCAGCAGGAAACCAACGCCCCACTGGCGCCCAACGGACATTGGGAAGGCAAATACCGCGTAACCAAGCTGTTCCTGGGTACGCAGCTGGTTGTAGAACCAGGGTTGAATGATTTGCCCAAGCATTGCGCTATAGGCCGTACTGACCGTCTCGTCGTAACCTTCAGGCACGTATACCGCCGCCAGGGCGGAATCCGTGCTGCTACCGGCTTTTTCAAATATCGCAAGCGTCTGTTTATTGACCAGCACGTCTTTATTGCGGCACCACTCGCTACCTTTGGTAGCCAACTGGCTTTGAACCCGATGCGCCAGCGCTTTAGCCCGGTCCGCAGGCATATTACCTAACACCAGGAATTCAGGCTTAGCATTATTTTTTAAAGTATCGCGATAGGCAAGCACGTCTTTCAACGTTATTTCCGGCAGCAGGGCACGGCGCACTTCCCGTTGGAAGTAAGGGACCTGAGAGACCATCTGGACAGGCATAATAGCCTGATCGTAGGCTTTGCCTTTATCCGCCGAGTCCATCATTTGCGCATACCAGGACTTCGCCTGATCGAGCTGTTCCTGGGTTGGAGTATAAGAGAAATACCCTTTTAACAGCGCTTCAAATAGCTGCGGCAGGCGTTGCGTATAACCGTTGGCATTGATCATTAATCCGCTGTTCGCATTGGTGGAGAAGCTGATGCCGCCAATGGCCGCCTGGTTACTTAACTCATCCAGCGCAATACCGGCCAGATAATCGTTTATCGCAAACAGCACCTGATTTTTCGCGCTGTTCATCGCCTGAGGGTTACGCAGCACCATCGTCACGTCGGCTTTTGGTTCGAGGCCGAAATATTTGCTTGGCATATAGAGCACGCGCAGACCCGGCTCCTTGACCAGCAATTCAGGATGAGCATAGGTTTTTTCCGGTTTGATAAGCGTGAAATCATCCGGAATGTACGGGTTCAGCTGCGGCAGGGTCAGATTAATGGCCGCCGCTTTTTGCTGCCAGTCGTTAAAGGTCTGTTCACTGATTTTGTCGACCTGGTACGGGGCATCAACAAAGTAAGCGGTTTTGTTATGCGGCTCTTTCGGGCTGATATACCAGACGCGCGCGTTTTGCGGCGTCATCATCTCCAGCCTCGCTTTGATGGCTGCGGGATCATACTGGTCGGCAATATTAACCGCGTCCAGGGTATGCTCAATGGGGACACGCAGCATGGTGTCTGCTAACCACTCAACGTAGTCCATATCGCGGGTGATGGAGGGATAACGAAAATCCAGATCCAGCACGTGAGACAATTCGTCGAAATAGCGTTTATCCACACCGTTCTGACGCAGGTTATTCAGGTAACTGAAGATGGCGGCAACTACTTCATCACGCTGGGTCAGACCTTTATCGGTTAAGGAGACGGAAATCGCAAATACCCCGCTGTTGCCGTTGATTAACGGATCGGAATCAGCGCGGATGCTGTCTGCCAGACCCTGTTTTTGCAGCCAGTCTGACAGGGTATTTTCGCTGCGATTGCCAATCAGATAGCCAATCAGCTCATCGGTTTTACTGCGGAATTTATCGCTGTTGTTATCGATACGGAATTCGACGCGCAGCACTTTGCGCGGCAGCGCCGGCACATAATGGATGATGATGCCCTTCTGAGCATCCGTTACCACAGGAACCGTGATAACCGGCTTTGCAATATTTTTATCCGGTACGCGTCCGTAGGTATCCACAGCGATCTTTGCCAGCTCAGGCAAAGGCTTATTGCTGTAGATAACGGCTTTCATCAGATTGGCGGAATAGTACTGGTTGCGAAACGCCACCAGCGCGTCCAGCAGTTTGCTGCCCGGCTTATCGCGCAACGTTTCGAGATTACCGCCTGAAAAACGCGAGCCGGGGTGCGCCGGATTAAGCGTTTCGGCGCTGACCTGCGCCATACGCATCCCATCACGGGCGCGCGCCAGGGTTAACTCTGCGTTAACCGCATTACGTTCACGGTCGGCATATTCCGGGGCCAGGTTAGGTTCAGCGATGGCATCGGCCAGGCGGTCTACCGCCCCCATCAGCGCATCGTTTTCAACTTCCATATAAAATGCGGTGCGGTAAGTCGCGGTACTGGCGTTATGGCTGCCGCCGTGCTTTTTAAGGAACTCCGACAGGCTGTCCGGCTGTGGGTATTTCTTTGAGCCCATCAGCGTCATATGTTCAAGATAGTGTGCAAGGCCCAGATGGTCGTCCGGGTCTTCAAGCGATCCGACAGGCACAACCAGCGCCGACAAGGATTTCACCGCCTGCGGGTCGGAAACCAGCAGGACCGTCATATTGTTATCCAGACGCACTGCCTGATACTGGCGCTTATCCTTATCGCTTTTACGAATGGTTTCCTGGAGGGGCTGCCAGCCCGTATCTGCCTGACTTAATGGTGCCCAAAGAGCAGCTAACAAGAAAAGCGGTTTGAACCAGGTGCTGCATTTAGGCATTCACGAACCTCATTATCACGAAACTTCCTAACCTACTCATCATTAACAACTTTTAACGTACTTCGCCATCGTCGCTGTTACTTTTTTCGCCAGCCCTGAGCAAATTGCGCATCATAGATGAAGTTACCGGGCCGTGCAATTTTTATACAGGTCGTTCAGGAGCGGTTAAACCGGAACAGCGGCAGCAGGTATCGTTCAGCCTCACGGATAATGGCATCGTAATAGTCATTATCCAGGGTGCGATATAGGCGTTGCAGCCAGACATCAGCGCCTTCACCTTCCACCATCAGATTACCTTCCCAGGCTGCCAGCAGTTTGTTTTTAGCTTTCTGCTGCGTTTGTTCGTCCCATAAAATGGCATCAATTGCCGGGTCATAACAGGCTTTTATCCACGCACCACCGCTATTTGGTAGCAGCAGAAGTGGCTGGTTTAAGCCTTCCCGATAACCTTCAATAAGTTGCAGCAAATAGCTTTTTGCCTGCTCAACCTCAAGCGCCGGGAAATGCCATGCTGAGGATTTCCGTCCGTACATCCGGCTGCTGCCCTCCCCACCCATTGCGCACCAGACCACGTGCTCCACCCACAGCTGCAAGCCATGCGCGACATTCAGGACGGAAGGACGCCAGCGCAGCAAACCGTCAGGCTGAACATCCGACAACCACCCTACCAGTCTTGTTCCCGCAAGCGTTAAATCAACCTCAACGCTTGCGCCGTTTTGCCGCTCAGCTATCACTTTTTCGGACAGCTCTTCCATTTCTGTTAACTGGTTTTCCCATGCAATTTCACCAAACGCCCCGTACGGCAGAGCGCCGGCGGCACGATAACGGCGGAAAAGCAGTTGCGGATCGCCACCGGCAATCAGGGTATTGAGCAACTGCTGATTCATCTGGAAACGTTCGAGGCTATCTAAGGCAAAAGGTTCAGTATCCGGCAGCTCTGTCTTATCCAGCCAGAAGTTGATTCCCAGCCTCATCTGGAAGAAGGCGCGCACCGGATGCCGCCAGAATCGCTGCAGTTGCTCTAACGTAATATCTTCCGCCGGTTTGTCCTGTAACCTCTGAATAAATGGCGCATGGACTTCACCTTGCTCGCAGGCCGCAGGAAGCCATTCACTGGCATAGCTTTGCCCGTGAGAGACGGGCATAAAATTGCCTGCGTCAAACGGAGTACGGCAGTGTTGATGGATGAGATGTGCTTTTGTCCCTTCTGCACTTTCATCGCAGGTACGCGAGGAGTCTTGCGGCAGGCAGTGGCTTTGGGCGATGTAGTTCAGCAACTCTTCAACCAACACGGACGGGTAACGCTTACTGTTATCCTGAATAGAACGCCCGATATAGCTGATATAAAAACGTTGCTGGGCTGAATTTAAGGCTTCCAGGAACAGGTAGCGGTCGTCGTCGCGACGGCTGCGGTCACCGCGCTGTGATTTTTGGCTCATCAGGTCAAAGCCAAGCGGCGCCAGCGTGCGGGGATAAACGCCATCGTTCATACCCAGCAGGCAAACAACCTTGAAGGGAATGGAGCGCATCGGCATCAGGGTGCAGAAATTTACCGGGCCGGCGAGAAAACGCGGGCTGATACGTTCCTGATCGAGCCGCAGCGCCAGCTCGTCATGCAATAACCTGAGCGGGACGGGTTGCTGATAATGCGCATCCAGGCCGTGTTTAATCATCTCCTGCCATTGCACTTCGATAAGCGCTAACGCCGCCTCGGTGTCCTGGTCCGGCAGGAAGAAACACTCAAGCATTTCGCGGCACACCGGCACCCATTCAGAGAGTAGCCTTTCAGCAGTAAGCGCCTGCCGCCAGCGGTTAAGCTGCATCAGCAGCTCGGCCAGCTGCCCCACAAGTTCAGCAATTAAACCGCTGGATTCGTCATAAGGCAGAACGGACTGCCATTCGCCCGCCTTACTGTCCATGGCATAGCCCAGGAGCATGCGGGTCAGGCCAAAACGCCAGGTGTGTTGCCCGGTGGCCGGCAGATCAAACTCAAGCACGTTGTCGTCATCAATGCCCCAGCGCACGCCCGATTCATTGACCCACAGGCGTAAATACCGCAGCCCTTCTTCATTGATGGCAAAGCGTGCGGCCAGGGCCGGCACTTCGAGCAAAGCCAGTACATCTTCTGCCATAAAGCGGCTGTTTGGCAGTGAAAGCAAAGTGGTAAATGCCTGCAGGGCAGGATGCGCCTGGCTTGCACGTCGGTCTGAAATAGCAAAGGGTAGCCAACGGTCCGATGCGGCATTGCCAAACACGGCCTGAATAAACGGGCTGTAGCTGTCGATATCTGCAACCATGACGATGATATCGCGCGGCGTAAGCGTTGGATCGGCATCGAGCATTGCCAGTAGCTGATCGTAGAGCACTTCCACTTCTCGCTGCGGGCTGTGACACTCGTGGAAAGTAATGGAGCGATCGTTGGGATCCAGCTTTTTTTTACCGTGGCTATGCAAATATTCCGCTTCCGTAAGCCCGGTAACCGCATTGTTTTGCAGCTCAAGCAGATCAAACTGCAGGCTATGCAGCAGGTTATCCGGCTCGATATCGACAAAGACGTCGATCTCTTCGAACTGTTCCAGCTCAGACAGCAAGAAGGTGTAATCACGGCCAAGCTTTCCCCACGAGGCCAGCATCGGGTTGCCGACATCCTGCTCTCCATCATCGTTAAAAAGTGATGAAGCCGTCTGGTTATCCTTAAACAAGGGCAGCATATTGCCAGCCTTATAGTGACTGCGACGGCGGCGGCTGATTAATCGCGCAAGGTATGCCGGATCTTTAATATCACCCCAGTAATAGCGGCAAGGGTTGGTAAATAAAAGATGGACTTCAATATGCTTACCCAGCGCCTGAAGAGCCTGGAGATAGACAGGCGGTAAAGCAGAAATACCGCAAATAAAGACACGCGGCGGCAGGCCTGCCGGGCATTCATCCCCCTTTTCCAGGCTGCTGATAAAACGCTGGTAAAGGTTCGCACGGTGCCATGCTGGCTGGCCTAGCTCACGGGTATGTTGCACAAGAGCGGCCCAAAGCGATGCCTGCCAGAGCTGACCCTCGCCCGCATCTTCCGCCAGCTCTCCCGCCTCCCATTTGCTTAACCAGCCGGGGCGATAGACAAGATACTGGTCATAGAGATCCGCAATGCGTGAAGCAAGCTGGAAGAGTTTGCGGCCGTTGTCGTCTTCGGTAAGGTAGTGCTGCAACAGGGCAAACTCAGGCCGTTCGAGCATGTCGGGGATAAGCTTCATGAGTTTCCAGCTCATGCTCTGTTTGCTAAACGCGCTCTGTTCAGGCACGTCCGGCAGGACGCGAACAAACATATCCCAGATAAAGCTCGCCGGAAGCGGAAAAGCGATGTTGGCGGCAATACCAAACTTTTGCGCCAGCGTCATCTGTAGCCATTGCGCCATCCCCGTGCTCTGCACAAGGACCACCTCCGGCTGGAACGGATCGGGAAGAGGCTGCCCTTCCACAATAAATTCCATGATGGCTTCCAGAACATCAAGGCGGTTGGAATGGTAAACACGCAACATAAAATCGCTACTCCTGACTTTTCTCTTCCTGTGCGCAATGCAGCCGCGACAGCTTTCCGGTGCGCCCCGCAGGGCTGGTAATATTAACGGCGATGCTGACACATCCTGCCGCAGATGTCTGCTGTCTGATAACTTTCCATTCCGGTGCCGGCGCCGGCGCCTGCGGTTCACTCATTTCAACGGCCAGACGCCACAGCTGGCGAAACTGCCATTGGGCCTGAAAACCCTGTTGTAATACGCGGTAGTAGCCGGGCAGAGCCACCATCACAATGGCAAAAAGTACCAGGGAACATAGCACTTCAGGCAGGCTAAACCCGCTTTGCTTCGCTTTCACTGGGGAAGCTGACACCGAACAGCCTCCCTGAATGGGCAGAAGTCGAGCCAGCTATGAGGCTCAGCATGCCAGCGAGAGTCTTCAAGGTTCCCCCAGCGCCATAGCGTAACCGGTTTTTTATCCGCTTCGGAAAGCTTTTGGGCCGCCATTAACATCTCTCCTTTGTCCGTCAATAACAGGCAGGCTCGCCATTCCTGTTCATGCTGCTGACACCGCCACTGCCTTGTTGCCTGCCAGCGCTGCTGGCCTCCCCAGGCAAGTGCAGACGCGGCACCGGCATATTGTTTTAGCAGGTTAATTTCGCTGGCAACGGATTTCTGCTGTTGATCGAGCTGCTGCTGTAACCCGTTGAGCATCAACATGCCTAAGGAAAAAAGCAGCAGGACGAAGGCCAGAGAACTGCTGCCTCGCTGGTGGCGCTTCATAAGTTGTATCCCACAACGATATGCCTTAACGAGACCGACTGCGCGCCGCCCTGTAACGAAGCGTCTAGCTTAATTTCCAGCAGCGGCTGTAAAGACTTACGAACTAACCGGGTTATCGAGAAATGATTTATCGCCATAATTTCCGGATCCGTTATTTTCTCCCAGCCGTTGCCTTCGCAGGCAGTTGCCCCTTTTAGCGTTTCCAGGCTGCCGTTTTGTAGCCGAAATCCAGTTGCCTCAGCCTCAGCATGCCCGGAGGGCTCCCACTGACCGTTGCTGTTTATGTCCCACTGCACCAGCGCACATTCTCCTCCTTTAAGGAGCGTTAAGCCTTTGCCTTTGCATATCCCGTGGCAGTAGCCCGCACGCTGCAAATGTTTTCCTATACCAAAAGCCAGTTGCCAGAGCGATTCCCGCAGGTTTTCTTTCTGATATTGCAGCAGCACGCCCCGCTGAAGCGCAGGGAAAAACCGCCCTGCGCTAAGCAAAACAATACTGCTCAACGCCATGGCAATCAGTGTTTCGAGTAAGGTGAATCCTCTTTGCTTCAACTGCATTTTTTAGCCTCGCCTGTTTTACAGGTGCGAATGCGTCCCCACGCGGAGAGTATGATCTGCCATTCCCCGGCAGCGCTTCGCAAAATCAGATGGCCGGGCCATGCCGTATTCCTTATACCGTAGAAACCAAAGCCTGCCGTCATTTCCACGATTTCCACCTCCGCAAAAGGTTGAGCCAGCTGCCAACGAGATGCGCTTTTACAGCGGGTATCTGGCGCAAGATGGCTCGACAGGCACCAGCGGGAGTCTGAATGGCTCAACCGGAGCAGGTGATCTACGTTTTTCCAGTTAGCATCGCTACGCAGTTGCTGCAGAAAGCCGCGCACCCATTGTACGGTTATCCACAACCGTTGCTGTTGCTGCCATTTTTGCCAGCCATATATGCCGCCCATGCTCAGCGTCACGATAATTCCCATGACCAGCATTACTTCTGTCAGGCTAAAACCACGCTGCTTTCTTTTCATGACGCTGAGTGTGCCCGGGGTGAAAAAAGGCTGCTACTCCGGGATTAAATTTCATCGAGATATGCCGAAGAAAATATGCGTATTTGCAGCGGCTTACATTGGGCCTGGAAAGGGTCTCGGAAGATTAAAAAGAGGGTAAAAAAAACCGGCGCACAAAGGCACCGGTTATGTCAGTCTGTCGGCAGTTAAATCGCAACGGGCGCTTTGATCGCTGGATGCGGGTCGTAACCTTCAATTTCGAAGTCTTCGAAGCGGTAATCGAAAAGCGATTCGGGCTTGCGTTTGATAACCAGTTTTGGCAGCGCACGCGGTTCGCGAGTTAACTGTAGGTTAGCCTGCTCAAGGTGATTGCTGTACAGGTGCGTGTCGCCGCCCGTCCAGACGAAATCACCGACTTCAAGCTCGCACTGCTGCGCCATCATATGTACCAGCAGCGCATAGCTGGCGATATTAAACGGCAGGCCGAGGAAGATATCACAGGAGCGCTGGTAGAGCTGGCAAGAGAGCTTGCCGTCGGCCACATAAAACTGGAAGAACGCGTGGCAAGGCGCCAGCGCCATTTTGTCCAGTTCCCCCACGTTCCAGGCAGAAACGATGATGCGGCGTGAATCCGGATCGTTTTTCAGCTGGTTAAGCACCGTGGCGAGCTGATCGATGTGGCGGCCGTCAGGCGTGGCCCATGAGCGCCACTGTTTGCCGTAAACCGGCCCAAGATCGCCGTTCTCATCTGCCCACTCGTCCCAGATAGTGACGTTATTTTCACGCAGATAAGCAACGTTAGTGTCACCTTTCAGGAACCACAGCAGTTCGTGGATGATGGAGCGCAAATGACAACGTTTCGTGGTAACCAGCGGGAAACCTTCCTGCAGATTAAAACGCATCTGATGCCCGAAAATCGACAGCGTGCCGGTGCCGGTACGGTCATTTTTTGGCGTGCCTTCCGCAAGCACGTTTTTCATCAAATCAAGATACTGTTGCATGTTACCTCACGAAAGCTGCTGCTGTGGACGACGGCGATACGCCCAAACCATCATAATTGCACCGGCCACAATCATCGGAATCGAGAGAATCTGCCCCATACTGATGTACTGCACCCATGCGCCGGTAAACTGGGCATCCGGCTGGCGGAAGAATTCTACGATGATGCGGAACGCGCCATAACCAATGAGGAACAGCCCAGAAACCGCCCCCATCGGGCGTGGTTTACGGATAAACAGATTCAAAATGATGAACAGCACGATACCTTCAAGCACCATTTCGTAAAGCTGCGAAGGGTGACGCGGCAATACGCCATAGGTGTTGAACAGCGACTGCCATTCAGGATGCGTTGCCAGCAGGCCGATATCTTCGCTGCGCGATCCCGGGAAGAGCATCGCCCATTTAAAGTCCGGATCGACCCGGCCCCAGAGTTCGCCGTTGATAAAATTGCCCAGGCGACCGGCGGCAAGGCCGAAAGGAATCAGCGGAGCAATAAAATCTGCCACCTGGAAGAAATGACGTTTAGTACGACGCGCGAACCAAATCATTACGCAGATGACACCGACCAGGCCGCCGTGGAAGGACATGCCGCCATCCCAGACTTTGAACAGGTATAGCGGATCGGCAAGGAAAGTGGGCAGATTGTAGAAAAAGACATAGCCGAGACGCCCGCCGAGGAAGACCCCAAGGAAGCCGGCATACAGCAGGTTTTCTACTTCATTTTTAGTCCAGCCGCTTCCTGGTTTGCTGGCGCGGCGTCCGGCCAGCCACATGGCAAAAACAAACCCAACCAGGTACATCATTCCGTACCAGTGCAGGGAGACCGGCCCGACGGAAAAGATCACCGGGTCAAATTCAGGGAATCGAAGATAGCCACTATTCATAGTCATCACAAACCATTGTTATCCCGCCGGTGAAGAAAGGCAGGTTGCAAATACGCACCGCTGCCGATGCGCTCCGAAAGCGGCGAATCATAGCATAAAGGGCACGCCGATTAAGTCCGCGAAGTTGTAAAAGATATGTAATGCCGGGCGTAAAACGAGGCAGCAGGCGCTTTAGCGCCCGCCGCGAATCAGCCCGCCTATGCCGCACTGTTCCATAAACAAAGAGACCTGATGACGGACTTCCGTTGCCAGCTGAGCTTCGAGGCTGCGCTCTGCCAGAAGCTGCGCTTCTTCAAGTTTTATATGGCGCAGCAGGTATTTGACGCGTGCTACCGAGCGACCATTCATAGAAAGATGCCGATAGCCCATGCCCACCAGCAACGCAACGCACATCGGGTCACCCGCCATTTCACCGCACAGGCACAGGTCAATCTCGTAACGTTCGGCTTCATTGGCTATCTGCTGCAGCACGCGCAACATAGCCGGATGCAGGCTATCGTACAGGCTGGCGACGCGAGTATTATTGCGGTCGACGGCCAGCAGATATTGCGTTAAGTCGTTTGTGCCGACGGAAATAAAATCCACCCGCCCGGCGAGATGCCCCATCATAAAGACCATGGATGGCACTTCCACCATCACACCCAGACGGGGCTTCGGCAGCGTGTAGCCCAGCATCTCTTCCACTTCACGCCCTGCTCTGTCGATAAGGCGGCGCGCTTCGTCCACTTCATCCAGGCTCGTAATCATCGGCAGTAGAATATTTAAGTTGCCTGTCGCCGCGTTCGCTCGCAGCATGGCGCGAACCTGTACCAGGAAGATTTCTGGCTGATCGAGCGTTATACGGATCCCGCGCCAGCCGAGACAAGGGTTCTCTTCGCTGATCGGCATATACGGCAGTTGCTTATCAGCCCCCACGTCCAGCGTACGCAGCGTTACGGGCTTCTCGTTAAACATCTGCAACATGCCCTGGTACTGGGCAACCTGCTCTTCCTCAGAAGGGAAGCCGCTTTGCAGCATGAACGGAATTTCTGTGCGATACAGCCCGATGCCGTCGATGCGGCTGCCGAGCTTTTCTTCATGTTGCGGGCTAAGGCCTGCGTTGAGCATCACCTGGACACGCTCACCGCTTTTCAGTGCCGCAGGCATGTCTACGTCATCTTCCGCAAGGCGGCTTAGCTCGTTTTCTTCGCTGATCAGGCGCTGATATTCCTGCAGCAGAACCGGCTCAGGATCGACCAATAGCTCGCCGCGGTAGCCGTCCACCACCAGCGTACGACGATGCAGCACTGAGGGCTGGATATCAGCCCCCATTACCGTCGGAATGCCCAATGCCCGCACCATAATGGCGGCGTGGGAGTTTGCTGCGCCATCGCGCACTACCACGCCGGCAAGGCGGCTTTGCGGCAGTTCCGCAAGGGTGGTCGCTGAAAGCTCATCAGCAACCAGAATAAAACGCTCCGGCCAGGTGTTTGGCCCCTGAATAGTGTCGTCAAGGTGGAAAAGCAGACGTTGCCCAAGCGTTCTCAGGTCGCCCGCGCGTTCTTTCAGGTAGCCGTCTGACAGGCTGGCAAACTGTTCGGCAAATTTTTCGACGACCTTTTTGACCGCCCATTCCGCCACCGAACCTTTATCCACCTCGCCGAACAGCTCACGGCGCAGCCGCGCGTCGGTCAGCAGGTGGGAGTAGAGGTCGAAAATAGCGGCTGTTTCTTTCTGGGCGCCCGCCGCAAAACGTTTGCTGTAACGACGAAACTCGTTGGCGGCTTCTTCAAGTGCTGCCGTCAGGCGCTCACGCTCAAGGGTGATATCGAGCGTTGATGCTTCCGTTACCTGCTCCATAAGCGGGAGCGTGGAGTCCATCCAGCCTTCGGCAATGGCAACGCCGGGCGATGCGGGAAGCGCCCGAATTCGCGTCTGGCGATATTGGCCAAACAGAGCGGCAAGCTGTGACTGGGAGAGAATGCCCGCCATTTGCGTGGCGAGGGTAACGAGGAAAGATTCTTCGCTTTCATCGTACTGACGGTGTTCGCGTTGCTGAACGACCAACACGCCCAGCAGCTGACGACGCTGGATGATCGGTACGCCAAGGAAAGCGCGGAAACGCTCTTCTTTTACCGCTGGTACGTATTTAAAGCTGGGGTGTTTCTGGGCATCCGCAAGGTTGATGGGTTCGGCAAGACGCCCAACCAGCCCGACGATGCCTTCATCAAATGCCAGGGTAACGGTGCGCCCGCGTGGTTTTTTCAGCCCTTTTGTTGCCATCAGGTAGTAGCAACGGCGGTCGCTGTCTGCGAGATAAACCGAGCAGACCTCGGTATCCATCGCAAGGCAGATGTCGGTAACTAAAATATCCAGCGCCTCATTGAGGCGCGGAGCGCTGGCTACCTTTTCAACAATTTCTCGCAAGCGGGTGAGCATTTTTTGCGTGACTTAACCTCTTTTACGTCGCCATGCAGGCGCGTTATTGCGTGGTGGCGTAACTTCCTGCAGCGGCATAACGACACTGGCAAACTCTTTCATCACCCGACGATAAACATCGCGTTTAAAGGAGACGACCTGACGCACCGGATACCAGTAACTCACCCACCGCCAGCCGTCAAACTCCGGCGTGCTGCTGGTTTGCATATTGATGTCGTTATCAGAGCTTACCAACTGTAAAAGAAACCATTTTTGTTTCTGGCCGATACAAACCGGCTTTGTGTCCCAACGCACCAAACGTTTCGGTAATTTGTAACGTAACCAGTTGCGGGTCGAGGCGAGGATGCGGACATCTTTTCGCTGTAAACCGACTTCTTCAAAAAGCTCACGGTACATCGCCTGCTCAGGAGACTCACCAGGGTTGATGCCGCCCTGAGGAAACTGCCAGGAGTGCTGACCAAAACGTCTGGCCCACATCACCTGCCCTTGCCGATTACAGATTACAATACCAACATTCGGGCGGTAGCCATCATCATCGATCACCGGACTACCTCAAATAAAACCTGGATTGCAGCGATTGTTTCATACAAGCCTCAGGCGGTAAACCACTCTTAACGGTGAACATTAGCGAATAAACGTTGAATAACTCACAAATTTAACCTGAGTTATAAACAGATAAGGTAAAGGCACTCCGGTTTTATTCACTTTTTCTGTGGATATCACTGTGAAAAACTAGCCCATACCTGCGGGACAACTTCTGATAACTTACATTAAGAACAATCCCACGGCTTATAAAAACCACTATTATTCATATAGATATAGAGATAAAATTGATTCACAGCATTCATAATGTGATGTGCATCACATACAAGGATCGCCAACTGCTGAAAGATCGAACAATGACGTTTTTATCCACAGATTGTGCCAACAAGTCAGGCCATATTCGTTGAAAAAATGTGTTTCATCCCTCAGTCAAGGCTGTAAATCGAACCAGTAGTGACAGTTTTACCCAGTTATCCCATTTTTCTGTGGATAACCTGGTGTAAGATCCTGTTCATTGTCGGTGACCAGAACTGGAAAAGATTTTTTCAAACCGTACAATATGCGCAAATCGTGAAAAAAAGATATTAAAAATCATGTAATTGATATCTTCTCTTCCGACACGCTAAACTATTTCCACGCTGTGGGTAAACCACAGTTATTTTTTAACCACATGGCAGCCCGGCTTATGCACTCACTACGCCCCTTGCTACATCCGCCGGAAAACGAACAGATTTTACTGGCTCAGGCTCAGCGTCTGGCAGGTTATACGCTGGGAGAACTGGCCGCGCTCGCAGGCCTTGCAATACCACCCGATCTGAAACGCGATAAGGGCTGGATCGGTATTTTGCTGGAGCTCTGGCTTGGCGCGAGCGCGGGAAGTAAACCGGAGCAGGACTTCGCCGCACTGGGTATTGAGCTAAAAACGATTCCGATAGACAGGCAGGGCCGCCCGCTGGAAACCACCTTTGTCTGCGTCGCCCCTCTCATCGGCAATACCGGCGTGGTGTGGGAGACCAGCCATGTGCGCCATAAGCTGAAACGGGTGCTTTGGATACCGGTAGAAGGTGAACGACAAATCCCCCTTGCCGAGCGTCGCGTGGGTGCACCGCTGCTATGGGAGCCGTCAGAAGAAGAGGAGCATCAGCTCAGGCTTGACTGGGAAGAACTGATGGATTTAATCGTGCTCGGTCAGGTAGAGCGTATTACCGCCCGGCATGGCGAAGTGTTACAGCTGCGTCCGAAAGCCGCTAACGGTAAAGCGCTCACCGAAGCCATAGGCACCGAAGGCGCGCGCATTCTTACGCTGCCGCGGGGCTTTTATCTGAAAAAGAACTTCACTGCGCGGCTTCTGGCGCGTCATTTCCATCTCTAGTATCAATTAACTTGTACGCCCTTTCCGGCACGCGCTTATAATTAGCGTTTTCATTTTTTGGCAGGAATTTTTTGATGTTTGCATGGCTCTCCGACCCCAATGCGTGGATGGCGTTAGGCACGCTAACGATTCTGGAAATCGTACTGGGTATCGACAATATTATTTTCCTCTCTCTGGTCGTTGCGAAGCTCCCTAAAGAGCAGCAGCAAAAAGCTCGTCATCTTGGTTTAGGCGCCGCCATGATTATGCGCCTGGCGCTACTGGCTTCCATCGCGTGGGTTATTCGCTTAACGACGCCGCTGTTTACGATAATGGGCAACGAGATCTCAGCGCGGGATTTAATCCTGCTGCTTGGGGGACTGTTCCTGATCTGGAAAGCCAGTAAAGAGATTCACGAATCCATTGAAGGGGAAGAAGAAGGGCTTAAAACTAACGTTCACTCATTTTTCGGCGCTATCCTGCAGATCATGCTGCTGGATATTATTTTCAGCCTGGATTCGGTGATCACCGCCGTCGGCCTGTCTGACCATTTGTTTATTATGATGGCCGCCGTGATTATTGCCGTTGGGGTAATGATGTTTGCCGCACGCGCAATTGGCGATTTCGTTGACCGTCACCCGTCGGTGAAAATGCTTGCCCTGGCGTTCCTGTTGCTGGTCGGCTTTACGCTTATCCTCGAAAGCTTCGATGTTCACGTGCCGAAGGGTTACGTTTACTTTGCGATGTTCTTCTCCATCGCGGTCGAAAGCCTCAACCTTATCCGCAACAAAAAAAATCCGCTCTAGCCCGCTCAGGGGAAAGTTTTACGCTTTCCCCTGATTTATTTTAAGAATTTCCTGCTTATCTGCGCGCCTTCAAAAAGTTATTACTAAACTATGTAGGGCATTCCATTCCTGACGAGGCGAATAAAAATGAAAAAATGGGCAGTTGTCATTTCAGCAATCGGGTTGGCATTCACAGTTTCTGGCTGTAGCAGCGACTACGTGATGGCAACCAAAGATGGCCGCATGATCCTTACCGACGGTAAGCCACAGATTGACGATGAAACCGGGCTGGTAAGCTATCGCGACCAGCAGGGTAACGAGATGCAAATCAATCGCGACGACGTTTCACAGATCATTGAACGCTAGCGCCTGAAGGTCAGCGCCTCGCTGGCCTGAATACTTTTCTTACCTCTCCCCCCTTTCGCTTTTGCTTCCCCTCTGCCATGTTATTAATCCATTTTGTCGGGCGCTTGCCTGATGTGGTCTGGTAGAAGAATAAGGAAGCCGGCAATGCACTATCATCGTATTCCCCATAGCTCACTTGAGATTAGTACGCTGGGGCTGGGAACCATGACGTTCGGTGAACAAAACAGCGAAGCCGATGCCCACGCTCAACTCGATTACGCCGTCAGCCAGGGCGTGAACCTGATTGATGTCGCCGAAATGTACCCCGTCCCGCCGCGCCCGGAAACCCAGGGCCTGACCGAAACCTACGTCGGCAACTGGCTTAAAAAAAGCGGCAATCGCGATAAGCTTATCGTCGCCTCCAAAGTCAGCGGGCCGAGCCGTAACAACGATGCGGGTATCCGTCCTAACCAGATTCTGGATCGCAGGAATATTCGCGACGCGCTGGACGCCAGCCTGAAACGCCTGCAAACCGATTACCTGGATCTTTATCAGATTCACTGGCCGCAGCGCGCCACCAACTGCTTCGGCAAACTAGGTTACACCTGGACGGATAACGCGGTTCCCGTTACGCTGCTGGAAACGCTGGAAGCCCTGGCGGAGTTTCAACGAGCCGGAAAGATTCGCTATATCGGCGTGTCGAACGAAACGCCATGGGGCGTGATGCGCTATCTACATCTGGCGGAAAAGCACGATCTGCCGCGCATTGTCACTATTCAGAATCCGTACAGCCTGGTGAATCGCAGCTTTGAAGTGGGCCTGGCGGAGATAACTCAGCGCGAAGGCGTTGAACTGCTTGCCTATTCCTGCCTGGCCTTCGGCACGCTAACGGGAAAATACCTGAACGGCGCGAAGCCTGTCGGCGCACGTAATACGCTCTTTAGCCGCTTTACCCGCTACAGCGGTGAACAGGCCCAGCTGGCGGTTGCCGCCTATGTGGATGTAGCTAAGCGCCACAATCTGGATCCGGCTCAGATGGCGCTGGCGTTTGTGCGCCGTCAACCGTTCGTCGCCAGCACGCTGCTGGGCGCAACGACGCTTGATCAGCTAAAAACAAATCTTGAAAGCCTGCATCTGGAATTAAGCGAAGAGGTTATTGAGGAGCTGGAAGCGGTGCATCGCGTTTACACCTATCCTGCCCCTTGATTTGACTATTCCCTCTCCTTATGGGGAGGGAATAAAACGACTTTTACTTCTGTCTTCTCTGCCAGACCCACAGCCCGCTAATCGCCAGCGCAAACACCGCGCCAAACCCGACGCCAATACCGACAATCGGCGCACCGGTTTTCACCGCCAGCGAATACAGGCCAAGCATCAGCAACATCGCGGTGTTTTCACCGAGGTTCTGTACCGCGATCGCATTGCCTGCCCCGACGGTTTGCTTACCCCGCTCCTGCAACAGCGCGTTAAGCGGCACCACGAAGAAGCCGCCGAGTACGCCAATCAGCATCAGCAATGCGTAAGATGGCAGCAGCGCATGCTGCAATGCGAAGAACAGCACGCCTGCGCCGATTAAAATCCCGGCAGGCATACAGCGCGCCACGGTTTCCAGCGTTACCAGCTTCGCCGCAGCGCCCGCACCCACGACTATCCCAACCGCAACCATCGCATTCAGATAAGTTGGCGTGGCGTTATCCGTTATTCCCAGCGCGACGGGCACCCACAGCACCAGCAGAAAACGCAGCGTCACGCCTGCGCCCCAGAACAAGCTGGTGCCGACGAGAGAGAAACGCGTTTCGCCGTTGTGCCACAGCGTGCGGCAGGCGGTAAAGAAACTATGGGTCATCGGCGTAAAGCGCCATGACTGTCCTGGCCGGGCCGGAGCAAGTTTCGGAATGTAAACGTTGGCAACCACCGCGCCCGCATAAACCATTACGCAAACGCCCAGCGCTGCCAGAACATGCCAGTCGGCCAGCACGCCGCCCGCCATTGAACCCAGTAAGATCGCGGCAATGGTAGAAGACTCCATAATGCCGTTAGCTTTTACCAGACGATCGCCGGTGGTTAATTCACCGAGGATGCCGTACTTCGCCGGCGAGTAGGCTGCCGCGCCGATGCCCACCAGCGTATAGCCAACAAAAGGATTCAGTCCCAGACAGATAACCGCGGCACCCGCGAGCTTTACGCTATTAGCAAACATCATCACTCGCCCTTTTGCGAAGCTGTCCGCAATCTGCCCCACGAAAGGAGCAAACAGGATATACGCGCCGACAAACACCATTTGCAGCACCGGCTGGCTCCAGTCCGGATAAAACTGCTGTTTAAGGAGCGCAAGCGTGGCAAACAGCAAAGCGTTATCGCCAAAGGCGGATAAGAACTGAGCCGCCGTGACTGCTTTCATCCCTTTTGACCACAGGACGGTATCGTCTAGCGCGTTGTTACGCATCCTCAGCCTCCAGCTGCGCCTTCAGGGTAACGAAGTCCGGTTTACCGCTGCCCAGCACCGGTAGCTGTTTCAGGAAGCGGATATCACGCGGCACGGCCAGCTCCGGTACGCCATGTTCACGAGCGTAACGCGTTAGTTTTTCACGGTTCAGCTCGCTGTCCGTGGTGAACAACACCAGCGCTTCCCCTTTTGAAGCATCATTCTTAATAACGGTAGCGTGCATTTTGTCCGGAGAAACCCCCAGCGCCACCTGCTCGACCATTTCCAGCGAGACCATCTCACCGGCAATCTTGGCAAAGCGCTTCGCACGGCCCTGGATAATGCAGAATCCTTGTTCGTCAAATTTCACGATATCGCCGGTGTCGTACCAGCCTGCTTCCAGCTCGCCCAACGCGTTTTCCGCCGTTGGCGCTTCAAGTACGCCCGGGTTTTCCACCCGCAGGTAACCGTTCATAATATTCGGCCCTTTTAGCTGCAGGCGGCCACCTTCTTCGATACCGGGGACGGCCAGCAGGCGCGCGTCCATGGCGGGCAAAATGCGCCCAACGGTGCCCGGTTTAGCGGCCATCGGAACGTTAATCGATACCACCGGCGCACATTCAGTTACGCCGTAGCCTTCCAGGATGCGCAGGCCGAATTTATCCTGCCACAGCTGCCTTGTGCTCTCCTGCAGTTTTTCAGCCCCGGCAACCACATAGCGCAGGCGGAAGAAATCATAAGGATTGGCAAAGCGCGCGTAGTTGCCAAGGAACGTAGACGTACCGAACAACACCGTACAGTTGCGGTCATAAACCAGTTCGGGCACCACGCGGTAATGCAGCGGGCTTGGATAAAGGAACACTTCCGCCCCGGTCAGCAGCGGCGTAAACAGGCCAACGGTCAGGCCGAAGGAGTGGAACAGTGGCAGCGCCGACATAAAACGATCGTTTGCGGTAAAGTCCGCAATAGTGCGGATCTGCTCGACGTTTGCCAGCAGGCTTTTATGGCTGTGCACCACGCCTTTTGGATTGCCTTCGGAGCCTGAGGTAAACAGCACCATCGCGGCATCCTCTGGCTTCTGCTTGACCTGCGCCAGATGCGGCACAAACAGATGCGCAAAGATCCACAGTTTGTCGGCGGCGGTAACGGCCCCTTTGAGATCTTCCAGAAAGACCCAGCGCACCTGGGCTAACTGCTCTGGCAGATGCCACAGCTTGCCTTTGTCGAGGAACTGGCGCGAGGTGAAGACCGTTTTAATTTGCGCGGCGGTAATGGCGCTGGTCAGTCCTTTCACGCCCGCCGTGTAGTTCATCATCGCCGGAATGCGGCCGCGGGAAGATGCGCCGAATATCACCGCCGCGCTGATTGCCGCGTTCGGCAGCATCAGGCCAATGGTTTCGCCGGGTTCGCTGTACTTATTGAGGATGCGCCCGACAAACAGCGTCTTAGTCAGCAGCGCACGGTAGGTGTCCGGCTTGAAGTTTATGTCTTCAATGCAGTTTTTTCGCGAGCCATAGCGGTACTGCGCGGCGAGCAAAGCCTCGTACAGCGTTTCACGCGGGCGCACCGCCATCCGCGCTTCCATCATAATCTGATGCAGCATTTCACCCGCCATCCTACGGCGGTCGCGGGCTCGCGGGGCAGCCGGCATCGGAACGGAAGTTGGCGGTAAGATATGCAGGCTGATACGTGGGAACAGACGTTGTTTTACCAGGCCTTTCAGCCGGCTAAAGAAGGTTAGCTCCGCGCCGTCAATACGCAGCGGGATCACCGTGGCATTCGCTTTAGCGGCCACAAAACCCGCACCTTCGTAGATTTTCATCAGCGAGCCGGTAACCGAAATACGCCCTTCCGGGAAGATAACCACCGGACGCCCCTGCTCTATCAGACGCACCAGATGTTTAATCGACATCGGCTTTGTCGGGTCGAGCGGTACAAAATCGATCAGGGGTTTCAGCCAGCGCATATACCACTGCTGGCTGATAGAAGAGTAGACGGCAAAGACCGGGCGAATCGGTAAAAACAGCGCCAGCAGGATGCCGTCAATAAAAGAGACATGGTTGGGAACAATCAGCACGCGCGGCAAAGTGAGCGCTCTGGTATCGCCCGTTAAGCGCACCCGAAACAGAATGCGAAACAGCGCGCGGAAAAAACCTAACAGCATATCAACTCCCTTTGTCGTTAATCGGCACAAAGACTTAATTGTAGTGGCTGAAGAGTACATGACTAACTTTGCAGGAGCGAGCGAAGGTAAACAGGCAAACCCGAAAAAAAACCAAAAAAAAACCTGCGCATCTGCGCAGGTCGGTGCAAGAAGAATTGTACGCACAGCGTACGAAGAATTCTCACCAATCAATACCTCTGGGATTACAAATGTAGCAGTGGCGTAGCCTCTTGCGCCATGTCGAAATCGCAACAGCGCACTGCAAACTGTAAGCAAAAATTTTGCCTGAAATTATTAAAAATCCGTCACATGTCAAATTTTGCCGCTGCGCCTGAACGCCGCTAAAACGGTCGTGTAACTATTACACATATAAGCGGATAGTTTTCACCAGTTTGCGAGTGCGGTGGCAATCGCATCCTTGAAGTGATGCGGCTTTTCCGTAACACTTAAGTTTGTGTAAACGCTTACCCAACCGGAATAAGACTTATGGCGACGATTAAGGATGTAGCACGGCTGGCAGGCGTTTCTGTCGCCACGGTGTCCCGTGTAATTAACGATTCGCCGAAGGCCAGCGATGCTTCGCGTCAGGCTGTAACCTGCGCAATGGAGGAGCTTAATTACCATCCAAACGCCAATGCCCGCGCGTTAGCCCAACAGACAACTGAAACAATTGGCCTGATTGTAGGCGATGTCTCCGACCCCTTCTTTGGCGCAATGGTGAAAGCCGTTGAACAGGTGGCCTACCGCACCGGCAACTTTCTGCTGATTGGCAACGGGTATCACAACGAACAAAAAGAGCGCCAGGCCATCGAACAACTGATTCGCCACCGCTGCGCCGCGCTGGTTGTGCATGCAAAAAAAATTCCCGACAGTGAACTGATTTCGCTAATGAAGCAGATGCCGGGCATGGTGCTTATCAATCGTACCCTGCCCGGTTTTGAGCAGCGCTGCGTGGCGCTGGATGACCGCTACGGCGCCTGGCTTGCCACGCGTCATTTGATTCAGCAGGGCCATAAAAAAATCGGCTATCTGTGTTCAAACCATCCGATCTCCGATGCGGAGGATCGCCTGCAGGGATATTACGACGCGCTAAAAGAGCACGGCATTCCGATTAACGATCGTCTGGTGACTTTTGGCGAGCCGGATGA
This sequence comes from Cedecea colo, assembly GCF_011808225.1. Lineage (GTDB taxonomy): Bacteria > Pseudomonadota > Gammaproteobacteria > Enterobacterales > Enterobacteriaceae > Dryocola > Dryocola colo. The sequence continues at coordinate 167,273 of NZ_SOYS01000006.1, forward strand.
AAGCGGCGGTGAACAAGCCATGACCGAACTGCTCGGCCGGGGTAAAAACTTTACTGCTATCGCCAGCTATAACGACTCGATGGCCGCCGGGGCAATGGGCGTGCTGAACGATAACGGTATTGACGTGCCGAAGGAAATTTCGCTGATTGGCTTTGATGACGTGCTGATTTCGCGCTATGTGCGCCCGCGTCTCACCACCGTGCGCTACCCGATTGTCACCATGGCGACTCAGGCCGCAGAACTGGCGATGGCGCTGGCAGAAAACCGTCCGCTTCCCGAAACCACACATATTTTTAGCCCTACGCTTGTACGCCGTCATTCGGTGATGGCGCCTGCGGGGGAGTAAATACCCTGCCGCTTCATGAGCATTGTTGAAAAGCGTGATCCTGGTTAGACATTTGCGTGGATGAAACCGCATGGCTGATCTTACCCTTCTGGCACCTGTGTTAGACTGCGGTCAGAACTGCGGTATCGCGACGGAAGACTTAATCAGGAATGAATCGATGGTAACAATGCTGGATGTTTCGCTACGCGCAGGCGTTTCAAAAGCAACGGTATCTCGCGTGTTGAACGGTACCGGGCAGGTGAAAGAGAGCACCCGCAAGCAGGTCTTTAAGGCCATGGAAGAGTTGGGATATCGTCCTAATTTCCTGGCACGCTCGCTTGCCAACCGCAGCAGTAACAGCGTGGGATTAGTGGTTTCAACCTTTGACGGCTTCTACTTTGGCCGCCTGTTGCAGCAGGCGTCCCGCCAGACCGAAGCCCATGGCAAGCAACTGATCGTCACCGACGGGCACGACACGCCACAAAAAGAGCTGGACGCAGTACAAATGCTGGTCGACAGACATTGTGACGCCATCGTGCTGTATACCCGCTTTATGTCAGAGCGGGCGTTAATCTCATTGATGGGTTCTATTCGCGTGCCGCTGGTGGTAATTAACCGCGATGTAACCCAGGCGCGGGAACGCTGCGTGTTCTTCGAACAGCAGGATGCGGCGTTTCAGGCTACCGAATATTTAATTCAGCAGGGCCATCGCGACATTGCCTGTATCACCGTGCCTATTTCTACCCCAACCGGCCAGGCCCGTTTGATGGGCTATCGCAAGGCTTTGCAAAAACACGGCATTCGCTTTAACGAAGAGCGGGTGAAAAACGGCGACTCCACCATGACGGTAGGGCACCAGCTGTGCCAGGAGCTGCTGGAAAGCCACGTCCCCTTTACGGCGCTGTTTGCCTGTAACGACGATATGGCGCTGGGCGCCTCAAAAGCTCTGCAACAGGCGGGGATTCGTATCCCGCAGGATATATCGCTGTTTGGTTTTGACGATGCACCAAGCGCGCAGTGGCTCCAGCCCGCGTTATCCACCGTCTATCTGCCAATCGATAATATGATAACCACCGCCATTGACCAGGCGATCAAGCTGGCAAACGGCGAAGATCTTGAACCGATCCCGCCATTCGTGGGTACGCTGGTGCTGCGTGAATCCGTTGCGCCCGGCCCTTACTTTCGCAGCGGGCGCAAATCCTCAAAATAGTTCCAGCGCGAGCAATGCCTCAATAGTCTGACGGCGGCGAATCAAACGCGCGGCTCCGTTATCAAACAGCACTTCCGGCAGCAGCGGGCGACTATTGTAGTTAGAAGACATAGACGCGCCGTAAGCCCCCGTATCGTGCAGGACCAGATAATCACCGACTTTAACCGGCGGCAGCGCGCGGGTTTCAACTTTGCCGCCTTCCTGCTGGGTAAAGACATCGCCGGACTCACACAATGGCCCGGCAACGACGGTTTCTACCAGCGGCTGCGTGGTTAAGTCGCGCCCGTCGCCAGCCATGGCTGAAATGTGATGATAGCTGCCGTACATAGACGGGCGCATCAGATCGTTAAAACCGGCGTCGATCAGCACGAAGTGGCGCGATCCCATATCCTTCACGGAACGCACCTGGGCTATCAGCACGCCAGATTCCGCCACGAGGAAACGCCCCGGCTCGATTTCAAGTTTTACCGCGTGACCAAGTCGCTGAGCGATTTGGTCACGTGCAGCACTCCACAAGCCAAAATAATGGCTGGTATCGATAGTCTCTTCGCCTTCACGGTAAGGGATTGACAGGCCACCGCCTGCGGAGATGGCCTCCAGATCTTGCCCAAAGTCGATAACCTGCTGCACCATCGCGCCACAAACGCGCTCAAGGTGGCCATAATCCACGCCCGATCCGATGTGCATATGAATGCCCACCAGGCGCAGTTTGTAGCGTTGGATAATCTCCAGCGCCTGCGGTAAATCCGCGTGCCAGATGCCGTGTTTGCTGTTTTCACCGCCGGTATTGGTTTTCTGGCTGTGGCCATGACCAAAGCCAGGATTGACGCGCAGCCAGACGCGATGGCCCGCGGAAATCTCGCCGAGCTGTTGCAGCATATCAACCGAACCGGCATTGACCGGGATGCGCTGCTCGGTCACCAGTCGAAGCGTGGCCTCATCGATCATATCGGCGGTAAACACGATATCGTCCGGGTTTTCCTGCGGATTGAAGCCCGCCGCCAGCGCTCGTTCAATTTCGCCCTGCGACACCGAATCCACCTTCACGCCCTGCTCGCGCATCAGACGCAGAATATGAATATTCGAACAGGCCTTCTGCGCGAAACGAATCACGTCGAACTGGCGCAGCTGGGCTATCTGCTGGCGGATAATTTCTGCGTCATAAGCCCATACCGGGCAGCCGAATTCAGCGGGCAGCGTCAGCAGGTTTTTCGCGTTCAGCGCGGTGTCGGTATTATTGAGCGGGCGTGGCATGGTTGGCTCCGGTATTAAATTATTTTGTCCATTACGCCATAGCCCAAAGCGAAGAAAAAATATCGATTTCTGGCAAGTCTATTCATATATGATATGGAAAGCCGCCCTCTTTTCAGAGGCGTCCGGGGAAAAGGAACCGACCATGCCATCCGTAACGCTGCGCCATATTGAAATTTTTCATGCGGTGATGACCGCCGGGAACCTCACCGAGGCGGCGGGGCTGCTGCACACCTCGCAGCCTACCGTCAGTCGCGAGCTGGCTCGCCTTGAGAAACTTATAGGTCTGCAATTATTTGAACGCAGCCGCGGAAGGCTGCACCCCACGGTTCAGGGGCTGCGGCTTTTCGAAGAAGTGCAGCGCTCGTGGTATGGGCTGGACAGAATCGTCAACGCTGCGGAAAGCCTGCGTGAGTTTCGCCAGGGCGAGCTGTCCATCGCCTGCCTGCCGGTATTCTCCCAGTCTTTCCTGCCGCTGCTGGTGCAGCCTTTTCTGGCGCGTTACCCGGAACTGAGCCTGAATATTGTGCCGCAGGAATCTCCGCTGCTTGAGGAGTGGCTTTCGGCGCAGCGCCACGATTTAGGCCTGACGGAAAATAGCGCCACGCCCGCGGGTACGGAGCGCCAGACGTTGCTGACGTTAAACGAAGTTTGCGTGTTGCCCGCCGGACATCGGCTGGCCCATAAAGATGCGCTGACGCCGCAGGATTTTGCCGGGGAAAACTACATTAGCCTGTCGCGCACCGACAGCTACCGACAGCTTCTGGATGCGCTTTTCCAGGAGCACGACGTTAAACGCAGGATGGTGGTGGAAACGCACAGCGCCGCTTCGGTTTGCGCGATGGTCCGGGCGGGTGCGGGCGTTTCAGTTGTTAATCCGCTCACGGCGCTGGATTACGCCTCAAGCGGCGTTGTCGCCCGGCGTTTCAGCGTGGCGGTGCCTTTTACCGTGAGCCTGATTCGCCCCCTGCACCGCCCCGCCTCCGCGCTGGTCAGCGCCTTTAGCGAGCATCTGCATAACAACATGCATATTTATAGCGATCCGCTAAATGCGCTGCTCGACGCCTGACTTATTGTTCGGTCGCCGGTTGATGATGGCCGGTGCCGTTGCTGAAGTTAATCAGGCAGATTAGCAGCCCAATTACCGCCAGGCCTGCGGCTGCCACCGGCACAGCGGTTAAACCATAACCGCGATCGATAACCGTACCGCCCACCCACGCGCCTAACGCGTTGCCCACGTTAAAGGCGGCAATATTCAGCGTGGAGACCAGGTTTGGCGCATCTTTGCCGTGCAGCACCACGTTGATTTGTAGCGCCGGAACGGTAGCAAACGTCGCCATCGCCCATAAAAACAACGTGATTTCAGCCAGCCACATGCCGTGGCTGGTCCAGCGGAACAGCAGCGAGAAAACGGCGATAAAGGTAAAGCTCAGCGTCAGGCTGACAGACACTTTCCAGTCGGCCAGACGTCCACCCAGAATATTCCCCACGGTAAGCCCCGCGCCCATCAGGAACAGCGTCCAGCTCACGCCCTGGTGCGTAATGCCCGTCACCTGCAACAGCATCGGCGCCACGTAGCTAAACAGCGCGAACATTGCTGCGGCAAAGAAGACCGTCATCGACAGCGAAAGCCACAGCTTGCCGTTGCCCAGCGCGCTTACCTCGCGTTTTAAATCCGTTGGCGCTTCATCTTTTTGCGCAGGCAGGCTGACAATCAGCGCGATAAACGCAATCACGCCAATCGCCGCCACGCCCCAGAAAGTAGAGCGCCAGCCGTACATTTGTCCAAACCAGGTGCCAATCGGCACGCCGAGGACGTTGGCAAGGGTTAAACCGGTAAACATCAGCGCCACTGCCGAAGCCTTGCGGTTGGGCGCCACGAGGCTTGCCGCTACCACGGCGCCAATGCCGAAGAAAGCCCCGTGGCAAAGGGCGGTAATAATGCGCGCCAGCATCAGGAAATGATAAGAAATCGCCGCGGCGCACAGCAGATTTCCGATGATAAATATCACCATCAGCAGCACCAGCGAAAGTTTGCGCGGTAGCCGCGCGGTCAGCAGCGCCATGATCGGTGCGCCAATCGCCACGCCCAGCGCATAGCCGCTGATTAACCAGCCGGCGGTAGGAATAGAAATATGAAGATCCCCGGCTACGTCGGGCAGCAGGCCCATAATAACGAACTCCGTCGTGCCGATGGCAAACGCACTCATCGCCAACGCCAGTAAGGAAACAGGCATGGAATAACTCCCGGTTGTAAAAATGACAAAAGGCGGAAGAGCCTGAGCTCGGCCGCCAGATTCGTGGGGACTTCAGAGGTGCAGCTTATTGAAATAATGTGCGCTGCTTAACAAATTTATAACACAGAATGCGGCCGGGTAAACCCAGCGCGCCGTAAGGATAAGCTTATTTACCCCTTAATTCCCTGAAGCGGCAAAGAAAAAATTACTGTTTACCGAGCATAAAGTTGACGGCATCTTCAGCATGAATTGCCGCCGTATCGAACACGGGAAGCGGACAATCCTGCTGTTGCAGCAGCAGGCCAATTTCCGTGCAGCCGAAAATCACGCCCTCTGCGCCCTGCTGCTGAAGGTCCGCGATCGCCTGCTGATAATAGCGTTTCGATGCAGCGGTAATTTTACCGAGGCATAGCTCTGCAAAAATAATCTGGTTGATGCGCAGACGCTGCGGCTCAGGCGGAATCAATGATTCAATGCCAAATTCCGCGCTTAAACGACCGCGATAAAAATCCTGCTCCATCGTGTAACGCGTGCCCAGCAGCGCCACCTTGCTTACGCCCTGCGCAGCAATCGCTCTGCCGGTCGCGTCCGCGATATGCAGGAACGGTAAACCGCAGCGTGATTCAATATGGTCCGCCACTTTGTGCATGGTATTCGTACACAGCACTATGCCTTCCGCACCCGCTTTCTGTAGCCCCAGAGCGGCATCCGCCAGCATCGCTCCCGCTTTATCCCACTCCCCGCTGGACTGGCAGGCTTCAATTTCATGAAAGTCCACGCTGTGCAGGATAATTTTCGCCGAGTGCAGCCCGCCCAGACGCGCCTTCACGCCCTCATTGATCAGGCGGTAATAAGGAATAGTAGATTCCCAGCTCATGCCGCCAATCAGGCCTATCGTTTTCATTTTTGCTTACCTTTTCATGACCGTTTGCTGGTTATAGCAGAGGTTCGCCGGCCAATGAAAGCGTGATTCCCGCAACAATTATCAGCGGCGAGCTATCGCAAAGATCTATTTCGCGATACGATTAAAAATGAAACAATGTTTCACACAGATAAGGAGCCGCGAATGTTTACCTTTTTTAAAGACACTACGCTTGACGATCTCGGCGCAGGCGTAAGCCGTCGCATTCTGGCGCACGGCGGGAAAATGATGGCGGTTCAGGTTAACTTCGAAACGGGTGCTGTGGGTCCCATGCATAACCATCCGCACGAGCAGCTAACTTACGTGCTGTCCGGTGAGTTCGAGTTCACCATTGGCGAAGAAGTTCACCGGGTAAAGGCGGGTGATACGCTGTATAAAGAGCCGCATGTGATGCACGGCTGCGTATGCCTGGCGGCAGGCACGCTGCTGGATACCTTCACGCCAGTCCGTGAAGATTTTCTAAAGTAGGCTGCCAATGATAACGGTTCCGCAGGAAGCCGTTTGAGCCTGCTGACAGCCCCCACAGCTGTTAAAAGTTATTTTCCGGTACTTTTTAACAACAAAGCATTATGTCTCTGGTTGACCCCACCCGAAACTACGCTTTAGAAGGGGTAGCGGGTGGCACAGCGCCACTCGCTATAGAAGAGTAACTGGATTAACGCGCCAGCCAGCCGCCATCTACGGCCACGGTATAACCGTTGACGTAGTCAGAAGCGCTGGAAGCCAGGAATACAATCGGCCCCATCAGATCGTCCGGCAACCCCCAGCGGCCCGCCGGAATACGGCCCAGGATCTCACTGCTGCGCTGCTCGTCGGCACGCAGTTGCTGGGTATTGTTGGTCGCCATATAGCCCGGAGCGATAGCGTTCACGTTGATGCCGTGTTTCGCCCACTCGTTCGCCAGCAAGCGGGTCACGCCCATGACCGCGCTTTTCGACGCGGTGTAAGAAGGCACCCGAATCCCGCCCTGGAAGGAGAGCATGGAGGCGATATTTACGATCTTGCCGCCGTTGCCCTGGGCAATAAAATGCTTCGCCGCAGCCTGCGACATAAAGAATACGCTCTTGATATTAATATTCATCACGTCGTCCCAGTTTTGCTCGCTGAATTCGATAGCGTCCTCGCGACGAATCAGGCCCGCGTTATTCACCAGGATATCAATATGACCAAACTCGGCAACCGCGCGATCCAGCAGGGCTGGAATGCCGTCGATCTTGCGCAAGTCAGCAGTCAGGCTCAGAAAACGGCGGCCCAGATCGGTAACGCGTTCGATGGTTTCCGTTGGCTCAACGATGTTGATACCCACAATGTCACAGCCGGCCTGCGCAAGTCCGAGCGCCATGCCCTGGCCCAGGCCAGTATCACAGCCAGACACCACGGCCACTTTACCCTGTAGGGAGAATGAATCCAGAATCATGGAGGTTTCCTTTTATTCAGGCCCGCGCAGCAGGCGTTTCTGGAAAAATAGGTTCACGCAATAAGCACACCTTTACAGGAAGGTCTTAAGGTGAAAGCAACGTTCTGTGAGCTTTGATGTTCTTATACTAAGCATATTGAAACTGCATTTCAATTAGGATTAAAACAACGTTTCATTTTAATGCGATTATTTGCTGGATTTGATAATGGGATCACGATTACCCGTATAAAATTGCGCTTCAGGCCCGGACGATAGCGCCGCTTTGTTCAGCTCCGACAAAGACGGCACACCGGTGCTGTATATCGCCTGAATGACGGCTAATCCGGCGCTGATTGCTGCCCGACAAGTTGCGAATTCCGTAACGGACCTGGCCCTTTCTCGCGGAGGGCTTTTTATGCGAAAAAAAGCAAACAAAGAGCCTCCGCTGTCAGCTTCGGGCGATGTGGCGATGCGTATACGTTGTGAAATATGGCGCAAATAAAAGCGCCTGCCGGGAACCGGTAAGCGCCTGAGGAAAGGAAACAACCAGAAGATTAATCAGTCACGTTCAATGGCCAGCGCCACACCCTGCCCGCCGCCGATACACAAGGTTGCCAGGCCTTTTTTCGCATCGCGCTTGACCATTTCATGCACCAGCGAAACCAGAATCCGGCAGCCGGACGCGCCAATCGGATGGCCCAGCGCTATCGCTCCACCGTTTACGTTCACTTTACGCTCGTCCCATTCCAGCATTTTGCCCACGGAAAGCGCCTGCGCCGCGAAGGCCTCGTTCGCCTCGATTAAATCCAGCTCATTCAGCGACCAGCCTGCACGCTCCAGGCAGCGCCGCGTGGCCGTAACCGGGGCAATTCCCATCAGCGCAGGATCGACGCCGACGCTGGCAAAAGCGCGAATGCGCGCCAGCACCGGGAGGTTCAGCTCTGCCGCTTTTGCCGCGCTCATCATTAGCACCGCTGCGGCGCCGTCATTAATAGACGAAGCGTTTCCGGCAGTGACGCTGCCTTCGGCCTCAAAGGCTGGAATAAGACGCGCCAGCGCTTCGGCGCTGGCGTCGGTGCGCGGCTGCTCGTCGGTATCAACAAGCAAAGTCCCGCCCGTACGCAGCTCTACGGCAACCGGGACAATTTCATCTCTGAACCGCCCTGAATCAATAGCCGCCCGCGCTTTTTGCTGTGAAGCGAGCGCGAAGGCGTCCTGGCTTTCACGACTTATGCCATATTCACGGGCGAGGTTTTCTGCCGTCACGCCCATATGGTAATCGTTAAACGCGTCCCACAGGCCATCGTGAACCAGGCTGTCGATAAGCTGGCTGTTGCCCAGCGCCGCGCCGGTTCGGCTGTTGGCTAAGACATGCGGGGCGCGGCTCATATTTTCCTGACCGCCCGCGATAACCACATCCGCTTCACCGCACTGAATAGCCTGGGTGGCAAGATGCAGCGCTTTTAAGCCGGAGCCGCAGACGTCATTGATGGTAATGGCCGAGACAGACCAGGGCAGGCCGCTGTTTAGCGCCGTTTGTCGCGCCGGGTTTTGCCCGGCTCCGGCGGTTAATACCTGGCCCAGAATGACCTCGTCGATCTCCTGCTCGCTCACGCCGCTACGTTCAAGCAGCGCTTTTACCACCGCACTGCCTAGTTCTGCCGCGCTGCGTGGGGAAAGCGCTCCCTGGAAACAGCCAATCGGGGTCCGGGCTGCCCCAACAATCACCACATCTTTCATCGCATCTCCGCAACACGTCCGCCTGACCCTGAGTGCGCATATCATGAGTTAATATTAATTATTTGTTAATTTCGTTTTTTGTAGAACGTTATATTTAAAACGTCACCATTCAGAAGAATAAACAATAAAATCATTAGGATACGCTAAGTAACCCGCCACTTCGCCTGCGGATATTTCTTCGCAACCAGTGAACATCATCACAATTTAATAACGGTGGGAATCAACGCGGTGAGATACGTCGGGGTACGGCTGGAATGAAGGAAGCTGGCCTCTGCCTGAATTGTGCAGAGGCCAGTATGTTAATGACTATTTCAGGCGGAACGCAACCACAGTATCACCGAGTTTTGTACCGAGCGAACCGTGCCCGCCGGCAGCGATGACCACATACTGTTTGCCATCTTTACCCATATAGGTAGAAGGCGTTGCCTGTGCTCCTGCCGTCAACTCCGTCTGCCATAGCAGCTTACCGGTGGTGCTATCATAGGCGCGGAAGAAGTTATCGGCCGTCGCACCATGGAATACCACATCACCAGCAGTTGTCAGCGGGCCGCCGTGCGCAACCATTCCCATCGGGAAGCCTATAGGGAAGAGGCCCGGCAGGAAGGTCGTTTTCAGGTTTTTGGTCGTCCCCACGCGGCGCAGCCAGGTAGTTTTACCCGTTTTTAAATCAACGCCCACCATGCGACCCAGCGGCGGCGCAATGCACGGGATCCCCAGATCGGAGGCAAGCTGCTGAATGTGAATCGCGTAATCACCCTGGAAGTTTTCATTCCAGTATGGCGTATTCTCATCGGTGAACATGCGTTTGGTCTGTGTCTCAGGCGTACGCTTAATCAGCGTATATTTATAAGCCAGGCGGACAGGCGCAGCCACCAGCATCTGACGCTGCGGATCTATCGCCACCGAACCCCAGTTAAATACGCCGATATTGCCCGGGAATACCAGGGAACCCTGCTCGGTAGCCGGCGTCCATGGGTTGCCATCGTAGCGCAGTGAGCGGAAGGTTGCGCGGCAGCTCATCTGATCGAATGGCGTAACGCCCCACATCGATTTTTCAGTTAACGGCTCTGGAATGAAGTTCAGCGCAGAGACCGGCTGCGTCGCCGCATAGTTTTCTCCCGGCACGCCTTTAGTAGACACCTTCACCTGCTGCACCGGATAAACGGGTTTCCCGGTCAGACGGTTGAGTACGAACAAATTACCGGTTTTGGTCGGCAGGATAACGACTGGCTGTTTTTGCCCCTGGTAATCAATATCCAGCAGCGAGGCCTGGGACGGATTATCGCGATCCCACAAATCGTGGTTAGCGGTCTGATAGCGCCATTTTAAAGCCCCGGTTTTCAGATCCAGCGCTACCAGCGCATCACGGAATTTCTCGCTATTGCTACTGTCATCGCGGCCAATGCCCAGCTCATCCGGGGAAGCGTTACCAAAAGGCACATAAACCAGACCATTTTTCAGATCCGCGCTCAGCGTAGCCCAGGCCACAGGCGTGTCATACGGATAATTTACCCCTGCCGGAACAGGCTGGGTATTGTCAGGATTCGCCGGATCAAAATTCCACACCAGGCGCCCGGTAGTCGTATCATAGGCGCGGATAACCCCGGATGGATTTCCTTTATTGTAGCCGTTATCCATTACCGAGCCGCCAACGATGACCAGATCGCCTGCAACCAACGGCGCTGCGGTCTGCATCAGCGCATGAGAGCGCAGTTTGCCCATATTGGTATGTAAATCGACAATGCCGTTCTGGCCAAAGTCGGCGCAAGGTTTACCGGTGTCGGCATCCAGGGCGACCAGTTTACCGTCAGTCGCGGCGTCAAAAATGCGCTTACGGCAGATTGCCGCCGTCGGTTGAGCTGAAACTTCATTCCCTTTTGCTTCAAAATAGCTTACGCCACGACACGTCTGGTGCTGCTGAAGATAGGAGCGATCCTGTTCAGGAGTGAACTTCCATTTCACCTTACCGGTTTCTGGATCAAGCGCGTGGACTTCATTATGCGCGGTACAGAAATAAAGCATACCGTTTACTTTAAGCGGGGTTGCTTCAAAAGTGTATTCGCTGGCATCGTCACCTTTACGTATATCGCCTGTTTTATATGTCCAGGCAACCTCCAGATCCTTCACGTTATCTTTAGTGATTTGATTCAGCGAAGAGAAGCGCAGCCCGTTTGCGGTCCCGCCATAGGCGCTCCAGTCATTACCGGCGACCTGGGCTGAAGAGGTAACTCGTTCGTTGGTTACGGTGCCGTCCTGAGGAAGCGGATCGTAGAAGCAAAGCCCAATGACCACGATAATCATAAAGATAACGGTGCCACCGAGGAATGGATGAAAACGGCGCTGTGCCTGGGTCAGCGGACGTACTATCCATGGAAGCGCTAACCATAAACCGATCAGGCCGAACACATCGCCGCGAGGGATCCATTGCCATTTATCAAAACCGACTTCCCAGATAGTCCAGAACAGGGTTATCCACATTAATAGGGCATAGAAGCTTAACGCTGACTTTTTCCTCATAAACAGCAGGATGGCCGTAATCAGTAATCCAACAGCCATTAGCGCATAAAATACGCTACCTCCCAAAAACAGGAGTTTCCCACCCATATAGAGCATCGCCAGCCCGATAAGGGCTATTACGATACCGGTGATATTTCTGATCATTAAACATCCTCAATAAATTATTCCGCAGACAACGCGTTTTCCACCACAGGCACAGCCGACGGGAAAACTAACTTCCTGTTTACCTTGTGATTTAATAAACATACGTTGTTTTTAAAAGCGCTTAATTTGTGTATTTCTTGTTAAGTGCCGCTCTAAATTATACCAACAATGAATTAATATAATTAACAACTCATGTGCTATTGAAAAAAACTTAACGATATTTTAAACGAGGCAAAGGGTGGGCGGCGAAACTCAGGAAGGTAGAGTAGGGTCGGCCAAAAGACGGAAAAAGCTTAGCTGTAAAAAGCAGATAAGCCTCCTGCTATGGAGTAGTCAGGTGTCTTATCTATAGGTAACGATATCAGGGTTCAGTTATCGACTGTCGCTAGTTCTGCTGGGGTTTCTGGCCAGCCGGACTGAGCTGGAACAGGGATACCGTTTTTAACAGCTCAAGGCCCTGAGCGTTCACTTTATGCGTCATCCGGGATAATTCTTCTACAAAAGAAGCGTTCTGCTGCGTCGTCAGATCCATTTCGTTAACGGCCGTGGCAATTTGCCCAACGCCGGTGCTCTGTTCTTCGAACGCCTGGGTAATTTCCTCCATGATTTTGCTGGCATGGGACAAAGAAGTCACGATATCCGTCATCGTCTTGTCGGCAGTTTCCATAAGTTTTGCGCCGTCATCGACGTATTTAACCGACTCATTAATCAACTGGCTTATCTCTTTCGCTGCGTCAGCGCTGCGCTTAGCCAGCTTGCGAACTCCGGCGGCGACAACGGCAAAACCCCGGTCCTGCTCGCCGGCTCGTGCGGCTGCCACCGCCGCATTCAGCGCCAGAATATTGGTCTGATTTGCAATCCCGTCGATAACGCTGTTGATCTCAGCGATTTGCATGGCGCTGAGCGACATCTTCTCCATGTTGGCGACTAGGTTATGCATCACCACAGCGCCGTTATTGGCAGTAGCCTGCGCCTGCCAGGCCAGTTTATTTGCCGACGTGCATTTTCAGCGTTGCTGGAAACGGTGGTTTTGATTTCTTCCATACTTGCAGCGGGTTGCTGGAGCGCGCTGGCCTGTTGATCGGTGCGGGATGCCAGATTTTCATTACCGCGATCGATTTCGCCGCGTTAGCGCTGATCGACTCTGAGGTAGTACGTACCGAAGAGCTCATGTTGCTCAGCAATATATTCATGCTCTGCAAGCATTCCATCATCGCGCCTATTTCGTTACGCGCAGATTATTAAAGAGAAAATAGATTAAATATTATCCGCCCGAAAATAAAATAATGATGCGCGAAAGATGATTAAATATAGCCGTTAAAAGATTTTCAACAAAAGGGGCCAGGGTATACATTTCCAGCATCAGCGCGCCCATACCCACCGTCAGCGTCAGCGGGAAGCCAATGACAAAAATAGAAAGCTGTGGCGTTAAGCGATTGAGCAACCCGAGCGTAAAGTTAATTGCCAGCAGCAGGGTAACAACAGGAAGTCCCAGCATGAGTCCACAGCGAAATATTAATCCCGCCATCCGCACCAGATAATAAAATCCTTCCGCATGCAGCGAAACACCACCGACTGGCAAGACTTCAAAGCTCTGGGCAAGAATGGTCAGCATCCACAAGTGCCCGTCGCAGGCTAAAAAAAGCAAGGTTGCCAGAAGGTTTATTATCCTGGCGATGATGGGCATATTTTGCCCACCGGAAGGATCGAAGAATGTTGCAAAGGAAAGCCCCATTTGCAGGCCGATAATTTCCCCGGCGGTTCGTACCGTCACGAAGATAAGCTGTACCGTCAACCCCATCGCAGCCCCAATGATTAGCTGCTGTGCCGCCACTCCGAAGCCCTGCCAGGAAAAAATACTAATATGGCTGTCTGGCAAATTTTGTCCGATTAAAAAAGCGATGCACAGCGCCAGCGCTACTTTGGCCTTTTTGTTTAATTCTTTGCCGCTAAAAATGGGGGCGGTACTGAACAGAGCAAGGACTCTTAACGCTGGCCAAAACAGATGACTGATTTGAAAATAGAGGCTTTCAACGGACAGGGTGTACATAGCTATCCGATTATATAAGGCAGGCTGTTAAACAACGATCGCATATAGTCGAGAAAAATACTGAGCATCCAGGGGCCGAGGATAATCACCACCAGAACGATAGCCAGTATTTTAGGAATAAAGGAGAGCGTCATTTCGTTTATCTGCGTGGATGCCTGGAGAATACTAATGAGAAGCCCCGTGAAGAGCGCCACCATCAGCATGGGGGCCGCCACCATCAGGCCAACCTTCACCGCCTGAAATCCCAACGCCATTACGCTTTCTGGGGTCATTGTTTACCGGGCCTTAGCTAAAAAAGCTTTGGGCAAGCGAGCCCGTTAATAATTGCCAGCCGTCAACCAGCACAAACAGCATCAGCTTGAAGGGCAACGAAATGGTGGCCGGCGGCAACATCATCATCCCCAGCGCCATTAATACGCTCGCCACCACCAGATCGATTATCAGGAACGGAATGAATACCGTAAAGCCTATCTGGAAGCCGGTTTTTAGTTCACTGGTAACAAAGGCGGGCAGCAGGATGCGCATTGGCACATCGTCGGGGCTGGCAAAGTTATTGGTTTTCGCCAGCCGGGTGTAAAGCGCCAGATCCGCTTCCCGGGTTTGTTGCAGCATAAAGGTGCGCATGGGCCCGGCCGCCCTTTCCAGCGCGGTTTCCATGCTGATTTTATCTTCCGTTAACGGCTGCCACGCATCCTGATAAATCTGGTTAAAGACCGGCGACATAACGTAAAACGTAAGAAATAATGCCAGCCCCAGCAATACCTGATTAGGCGGCGTTGAAGGCGTACCCAGCGCATTGCGTAACAGGCCAAAGACGATGATTATGCGGGTGAAGCCGGTCATCATCAGCAAAACCGCGGGCAAAAAGGTTAACGAGGTGAGCAATACCAGGGTCTGAACAGGTAACGACCAGCTCTCACCGTTGCCAGCATGGGTAATCAGCAGATCGCTGTTAGCGGCCCACGCGTGCTGTAAAGGCAGTAAAATGCCCGTGCCGGACAGCACAAGCAGGAAAAAAATCCTCGGGCAGCGAAAGCAAGGACGCCGTGAAACGCTCATTGCCCTGACTCCGGTTTGCGTTTTTTTACCATATTGAGCATTACGGCCTGAAAGTCCCCTACCAGCGGCGAGTGGGAAACGTCTTCCGCACCGCTTTGCTTATCAAAGGTAGCGAGGCAGGTAATGTTCGCCGGCGTTACCCCCAGCAGCAGCCATTTATCATTGACTTCAACGATAACCACACGTTCGCGCTGCCCAAGGGATTGGCTGCATTTAACGGTCAACAACGCGGACGCTTTTCGATCTTGCCGCCGGTACCCCGCCCGACGGGTAATCCAGGCGATAGCGGCAATAAGCAGCAATACCAGGGCAAGCGCCCCTCCGACGTTAAATAACACCGAACCAGGCGTATCTGAGCCGACGGGTGAATACGAAGAGGGCGTGGTGGTTTTTGTCGCAGAGTTCATTATTTGCTCAGACGGTACATACGCTCTGAAGGAGTAATAATGTCGGTAATGCGAATACCGAATTTATCGGAAACCACCACAACCTCCCCCTGCGCAATTAAATAGCCGTTAATCAGAACGTCCAGCGGCTCGCCCGCCAGGCCTTCCAGCGTCACCACCGAACCCTGACTTAAGCGCAGCAGCTCTTTGATGGTCATTTTGGTGCGCCCTAACTCCACCGTCATTTTGACCGGGATATCGAGGATCAGATCGAGATCCTGAGATAAATTTGCCGCCAGAGGTTCCTGGCCGCCAGACGGAGCCGCATTATTGTTTTCCACTGACTGCTGCTCGCTCATCGCATCGCCCCACAGATCTTCTATGGATTGGCTGCCAGCGTCAGATGAGGATGGGGTATCGCTCACAGGAAACTACTCCTTTTTAAAAGAGGCTAAAGAAGGATTCTTCATATGCTCAACCTTCAAAGCATACTGATTGTTAACACAACCATATTTACCAGACAGTACGGGTACGCCATCAATAAAGGCCACCAGACTTTCTGGCTTATCGATCGGGATAATGTCGCCTTTTTTAAGCTGCATTACCTGCAACAAACGAGTATCGATCTCGACAAAGTTTGCCATCAGCTCAATTTCGGTATCCTGCACCTGTGTGGCCAGCGTATTACGCCACTGTTCATCCTCCTGTTTGGAGTTTTCCATTAGCGGACTGGTTAGCAACTCGCGTAACGGCTCAATAATGCTAAATGGAATGCAGATATCAAAATGCCCAACGTGAGCACCTATTTCTACCGAGAAAGGCGTGGTGACCACGATATCGTTTGGCGACGAGGTAATATTAGTAAACTTGACCTGTACTTCAGAGCGGACGTATTCCGTTTTCAGCTTGAATACTGAACTCCATCCATAGTCATAGGCTTCCAGCGCCATCGACAGTATTTTTTCGATAATTCGCTGTTCGGTTGGCGTAAATTCACGCCCGTCCACTTTAGTAGGGAAACGGCCATCGCCGCCAAACAGGCTATCTACCGTCATAAATACCAGGTTCGGCGAGAACACAAATAGTGCCGTACCGCGCAGCGGATTCATATGGACCAGGTTTAAATTCGTCGGCACGGATAAATTACGGGCAAAATCATGGTAAGGCTGAATTTTAATCGCACCTACGGTGATATCCGGGCTGCGTCGTAACAGATTAAATAGCCCAATACGAAACTGGCGTGCAAAGCGTTCATTGATAATCTCAAGCGACTGTAAACGCTCGCGAACCACACGACGTTGCGTATTGGGATTATAGGGTTTAATCCCTTCATTCTGCTCCGGCTGCTGCGGGTTTTCGGCGAGGTTATCACTATCATCATCGCCTCCCCCATTCAGCAGGCGATCGATCTCCGCCTGAGAAAGTACGCTATCAGACATAGAATTTACCGTAATATAAATGCGTTAAATAATACGTCAGTAACATTCGCACTGTCGCTACCTACGAGTGGCTGACTGACTATGGTTTTAATTTCATTGATGAGCTGAAGCTTGCCTTCGCTGGTAGATAAATATTCAGAAGTTTGCTCTGAAAAAAGGATAAGCAAGCGGCTGCGAATTTCTGGCAAAAACTTCTCAACCAGCTCTTTTGAACGATCATCTTTAACGCGTAGCGTCAGGCCAATATATAAAACGCGATCACTATTTTCGTTCCCTTCATCTGGCTTCAGGCTGACGGTAAACGTATCCATTGGAATATAGGTAGGCGCAGATTCTTCGACAGGCTCAGATTCCGCTGTGGCAGCATTCGCCGCAGCTCCGCTTTTCATTTTATTTATTTCATAAAAAGTAAAACCAGCAAAGCCGCAGGCACCGAGGACCAAAAGCAGGAGAAGCAAAATGATGATGGTGTTCTTTTTACCGGGCCTGGCGTCGTTTTTATTGTTTTTCGACATTATGTAAAAACCTTGTAAATGTATCGGACCTGTAATGAACGCCCTAGAATAGATCATTCTATTACACAGGGCCTTTGAGACAATTCAGTGAATAAGTGAAATTAATGACGGCAAGCAGGCAATTAAATGTAACCGTCAAACAAAGGTATTTATTCCACTATTGTGGCGCATCTGCGCAGGACGAATAACCACGTCTCCTGTATCAGCCTGAGGAGTATCACGACCGGTATCGTCCTGCGCCCGCTGTTCGGACGCCAGCTCAGAATGCGCAGAACCGCTCCAGGACTCGGCGGAATCACTAGCTACGCGGCTCGCTTCAAGGTTGATACCCGACTCCGCAAGAGAGGTGCGCAGCTGCGGCATCGCCGCTTCGAGGGCTGCACGAACCTGGTGATTCTCGCTGACGAAATGTAAGCTCGCCTGGTCGCTTTTGAGGCGCAGATTAATTTTTAAGACGCCTAGCTCCGCCGGATTTAAGCGTATTTCTGCGTTATGAATACCGTTGCGGGTAAACATCGCAATTTGCTGCCCCAAAGATTGTTGCCAGGCAACCGTTCCCATCTCCTGCGTTAAGACGGTCGCCGACGCTGCCGTCACGGGAACCGAGGCAGCATGCGAGGCCAGTAGTGAAGAACCAGATGGCGTATGTGGATGGGCAATGGTCGCAGAGGTGAAGGAAGGCTGGCCTTCGGCAGCGGACGCCAGAGCGCCTTCGACCACAGGTTTAAAAAGACTGAGCATCTGCTCTGGCTTTTCAACCTGCACAGGAGCAGGCAGGCCAGGCGTCGATTGCGCTTCGTGGTTCACTTCTTTACCTGCCGGACCTGCAGGCGGATAGCTTTGCTTAGCCAGCGCTGCTGTGAGGGCTGCGTTGCCGCTGTCCGCCATGCCTTTACGGCTGGTTAGCATAGCCCGGTCAATATTTGCAGCTGCCGCTTCTCCTTCGGCATCAGCTGCGGTCGTTGCCGCCGCGATCATATTCATCTGCTGCGCAGTTCCTGCTACCGCACCCGCTGCGCCTGCATTTGCAGCATCCATCTGCATCACCAGAGTTTGCAGGTGTACAAGCTGCAACTCAGCAGATATCTCCGCCAGAACAGGAGCCCGATCGTCAGCCGTCTCCTGTGGCTTACCGTTTAACGTGCTGCCCGGCAGTTTATCAAGGGAATCGAAAGCGCTTCCCTGCGGTTCATGGCTGACATTAACCAGAGTTTCTGCCGCAGGCAGAGGAACCGATTGCTGCATATCTCCCTGAATCACAGGGAGCAACTGCTGCGTTTTCTGTTCAAGCGCGGCGGTGAAATCGTCGTCCTTCACGGTATCCGTGCTGCCTTGCGCGGTTGGTGTTGCTGGCTTAGCGTTCATTAAGGCCGTGATATTTACCATCATAAAGCTTTTTTCCCCAGGCAGGCGCGCTGCGCAAATTCATCCATTAATTTTTGCTCGTGTCGGCTTTCTTTTAACGTGCGCACTCTATCCGCGCGGCTTTTCAGCGTGTCGAAAGCGTTCAGGCGCTGTTTGTCGCGACACCAGGAAGACAGCGCCAGATCGACCGCCTGTTTACAGGCGGTGACGTGCCCTGCGTGCTGGCGAGCCACCTTACCAAGAGAGTCAATAAACGACTGCTGGCTTACCCAATTCACCACCGATACCCCTCGATCCACCATGTTCAACTGCAAATTCTGCTGATACTCCAGCTCGTACGCTTCCAGTTGCTCAAGCTGGATAACGGCACGCGTATAGTCCTGCTGCACCTTTCCCAGGCGAGCGGTGCTCGTCTCAAGCTGCTGCTGTGCAAGATCGCGCAGCGTATCCATTGGGCTAGTGATTACCATGCGTTACGGTCCCGTTAAGTTTTTGCAGACTCAGAAAAAATCTTATTCAGCAGCGCCTGGGAGGCTTCATAGCTGCAATTCTCGTCGATGGACTGCTGAAGGAAAGCTTCAAGCCGGGGATAAAGGCCGATCGCTTTATCCAGCAGAGGATCGCTTCCTGCCGCATAGGCCCCGACGCTGATAAGATCGCGGTTACGCTGATAAGAGGACAGCAGCTGCTTAAAGGTCTGCACCTTTCCGTAGTGCGCTTTGTCGATAAGCTCGGTCATCGCACGGCTTATCGATGCTTCAATATCAATCGCCGGATAATGCCCGGACTCCGCCAGGCGACGCGATAACACGATATGGCCGTCAAGAATCGCTCGCGCCGAATCGGCAATAGGATCTTGCTGATCGTCGCCTTCCGTCAGAACGGTATAAAAAGCAGTTATCGAACCACCGCCCTTCACCCCGTTTCCGGCGCGTTCTACCAGCGCAGGTAATTTCGCAAACACCGAAGGCGGATAGCCTTTGGTTGCCGGAGGCTCACCGATGGCCAGCGCGATTTCACGCTGTGCCATGGCGTAACGGGTCAGTGAATCCATAATCAACAGCACGTTCATGCCGCGTTCACGAAAATCTTCGGCGATACGGGTGGCATAGACCGCGCCTTGCATGCGCAGTATCGGTGAAACGTCTGCCGGGGCGGCAATCACTACGGAGCGGCGTAGCCCATCTTTACCGAGAATATTTTCGATAAAGTCTTTCACTTCGCGCCCGCGTTCGCCGATAAGCCCCACCACAATCACATCCGCCCTGGTGTAGCGGGCCATCATGCCCAGCAGCACGCTTTTGCCTACCCCGGAACCGGCAAACAATCCCATACGCTGGCCGCGCCCCACGGTCAGCAAGCCGTTGATTGCGCGCACGCCAACGTCGAGAACGTTCTTGATCGGATCGCGCAACAGAGGGTTTAAAGGTGCGGTAAACAGTGTGTCCTGCTGTCGGCGACAAGGGGCAGGTAAACCGTCCAGCGGACGGGCGCTGGCATCCAGCACCCGTCCCAGCAACGCAGGCCCCAGCGGCAACTGTTTGCCCTGGGCCAGGCCGGGACCGCTGTCAAAAGCGTAAACGCGCGCGCCGGGTAAAACACCGTCAACGTTTTCAAGCGGCATCAGATAGAGGATCTGACCATTAAACCCCACCACTTCGCTTTCGATTTTTGCGATGCCGTTACCGGTGTCGCGCTCCACAATGCACAGCGTGCCGATAGGTAACTTAAGGCCAACCGCCTCCATTACCAGGCCCGTGGCGCGCGTCAACTTTCCGTAATGGCGAAAAGGCGGAAGCCCCGCAATCTTCTGCTCCCGGCTTTCAATGGCGTCCAGCCAGTTTTTCAGGCGCGCGGTCATGAGCTGAAATCTTCCCGGCTCAGGCGACAAAGTTCTTCCCAACGGGTGCTCAGGGTCGCGTCAATTTCGCCCTCGGAGGAAGTAATACGGCAGCCGCCCGGCAGAATATCCACGTCAACAAGCAGTTCCCATCCCAGCGAGGTAAGCGTGGGGCTGAGCCGCTCGGCGACCACGGCCATATCCTCTGCGCTCACCCGCAGCTGGATATCACCCGCCAGCAGCGTATCTTCCCTGAGGAGCTGTTTAAGCTTCTCGATCAGGATAGTGTTGTCATAAACGATGTTTTTCCCGACGATTGAGCGCGCGGCCGTTAGCGAAAGCTGCACCAGGCGCGACGGGATCACGCTATCGAGGTTATCCAGCGCGTCCTTAAACGCTTCGAACAGGTGGGCAATCTGCGCAGCGGTTTCATCCTGTAGGGCTTTAGCCTGCGCCAGTCCCTGTTCGATCCCCTCTTTTTTACCGAGCTGCAGTCCGTCCTGATAACCCTGCCGTTTGCCTTCTTCCAGACCTCGCGCCTGGCCCTGAGCAAAACCTTTTTGCTCATTCTGCTGACGGATGCGTGAAAGCTCAGCCTGTAGCAGCTCGTCAGACTGATAGTTTTCGGGGACCGCCTCTGGCTCAGAAAACGTATGTCCCGTGCGGCTACCAAAGTCAGCCAGCAGATCTTCCGGCTGCCAGCGGCGCCATGCCATAGCGTTATCAGACATAGACGTCCTCCCCGCCACCAAGCACCACTTCGCCGCTCTCGGCTAAGCGGCGCACCACCAGCAGAATATTCTTCTGCTCGGCCTCCACCTGCGACATACGCACCGGGCCGCGAGAGTTGAGATCTTCCACCATGATATCCGCCTGACGCCTGGACATATTGCGGAAGAACTTATCGCGCAGCGGCTGTTCAGCCCCTTTAAGCGCAACGATCAGCGCCTCGTTATCGATCTCCTGCAGAATACGCTGGATGCTGCGATCTTCTAGCGCAATCAGATTTTCAAACAGGAACATCTCATCAATGATTTTCTGCGCCAGCTCATGGTCAAATTCGCGCACCGCTGCAATAGCCGCATCTTCCTGCTGAGATTTCATCAGGTTGAGAATTTCAGCCGCAGGACGCACGCCTCCCATTTTGCTGCGTTTGAGATTTTGTCCGTGCAGCAGGTTGTTGAGCACTTCGATCAGCTCGTGAAGCGCCGCTGGCTGTACGCCGCCGAAGGTAGCAATACGCAGCATGATGTCGTTACGCTCGCGATCGTCGAATCTCGCCAGCACGTCGGCCGCCTGGCTGCGCTTCAGATGCACAAGTATGGTGGCGATAATCTGCGGGTGCTCATCGCGAATCAGGTCATATACCGTTACCGGTTCCATGAAGTTAAGCGTTTCGATGCCGTTGTTGCCGTCCTGGGTTTCCAGCAGATCTTCCAGCAGGCTTGATGCCCGCTCTTCACCCAGCGCTTTCACCAGTACGCTACGCAGATATTCATTGGTATCGATGTTGAGCGTCGCGACTTCGCTGGAATCCCTCTGAAATTCTTTCAGCACATGGGAAAGCTGATCGTGAGTAAATGCGCTCATGCTGACCATCGCCGAGCTAATCCGGGTTACCTCCTGGGTAGACAGGTGCTTAAACACCTCAGCCGCCCGCTCATCGCCGAGCGTCAGCATGACGATGGCACTTTTCTCTGCGGCATTCATTTTCCGGTAAGCTCCTTGTTCATCCATTGGCGCATGACCAGCGCAATCACCTGCGGACCGTTCTCCGCCATTTCACGCAGGTGCTGAGCGTTGAGTTCAACGTCAATACGCGCCTGAGCCTTCATTTTCGCGGTCTGTTCGTTCTTACTTGACAGCGCGTCCAGTTCGGCCTGACGGGCTTCTTTCTCCAGTTTCAGCCGCTGTAACGCCAGTTCCTGGTTACGCATCCAGGCTGGCTGTACGGCTTTACGCCACAGAACCCATGCCACAATGCCAACCAGCAAATAACGGGCCGCGGCCAGCAACAGGTTGATGGCTTCCGGCTGTTGCCACAGCGGCAGCACCCGCTCGTCATCCGCAGTGCTAAAGGCGGAGTTGACGATGTTCAGGGTGTCGCCGCGCGCTTCGGAATAGCCAACCGCCTCTTTCACCAGCGCGGTTATCTGTTCCATCTGCTCTTTGGCTAAAGGCGTCAGGTTGCCCTCTTTATTCAGCACATGATTTACCACCACCGCGACTGATAAGCGCTCAATGCTGCCCGTACTGCGCTTAATGTGCGTCAGCGTGCGGTCAAGCTCGTAGTTGGTGGTGGCGTCTTTGTTTGAGTTAAACGGGATTATCGCTACGGCATCGTTAGCTCCGGCGGCAGCGGATTTGTTGTTAGCGTTCCCGGCTCCCTCTTGCGCCTGGTTAGCCGTACCCAGCGGCTGAGTTAACGGCGCCGTGGCGGGTGTCGGCGGTTGATTACTCAGCGCGCCCGGCACGCCTCCGTTACTAGTTTTGCCGCCCTGCTCTGCGTCGCTGGTCTGACGGCTGCGGATAGCCATTTTTTCCGGCGCTGAGTTGGGCTGGAACCGTTCAGCCGTCTGCTCGTGAGTCGTAAAATCAACCTGTGCCGTTACCTGCGCACGCACGTTCTGGCTGCCAACAATGGGCGCCAGGATAGACTGAATCCGACGCTGAAAATCTGCCTCCACTTCGCTGGTGTATTTTAAGCGAGAGGTTTGCTGCGCCTGGCCGCCGTGCTGCGACAGCAGGCGACCCGTTCGATCCACGACAGTCACCAGATCGGCATTCAGACCGGGAACGGCGCTTGCAATTAACCAGGTAATGGCGTTCACCTGGCTTGTATCCATACTGCGGCCGTTATCCAGATGCACCGTCACGGAAGCTGAAGGTTGTTTTTCATTGCGCACAAACAGGGAGGGTTTTGGTATGGCAAGGTGCACGCGAGCGCGGCGAACCGGACCTAAATTTTCAATAGTGCGCGACAGCTCCCCTTCCAGCGCACGCTGATAGTTAACCTGCTCGCTGAACTGGCTGATACCAAATTTTTCCTGGTCCAGCAGCTCAAAGCCTACGGCCCCACCTTTGGGCAGCCCCATCTGCGCAAGCTTAAGACGCGCCTCATAAATCCGATCCGCCGGGACCATAATCGCACCGCCGCGCTCGTCAAAACGATAGGGCACATTCATCTGTCCCAGCTGGGCTACAATGGCCCCGCCGTCCCGATCGCTGATGTTGCTGTACAGTACGCGATAGTTCGGCGACTGAGCCCAGAGAGCAAGCGCGACGATAAGCGAGATGGCAGCCGCAGCAGAGACAATCAGAGCAATTTTAGGATTGGCACGAATACGCTCAAAGGCTGCTATCAGAGTTGTTGTATTGTTGCTTTTAATACCGTTTGTGGTGGCATTCATGCCGCAGTCCTGTAAAAAATAAATGACGCAATGTGTACGCAATATTGCGAATCAGCACTCCGGTTAGAGATCCAAACAAAGCACAGCGGGCGATCCTTCATTTTTACCAAATTTCATTCGTGTATTATGTGTCATTCCGAATTTATCTTAAGCACCAATGAGCTGAAATTTTTGTCAGCTTATTGCGTTATCTTGTCAGCCAGACCACATGCTAAACTCCCCTTAATAAAAAGAAGCAAAGCCTGAATCATCAGGGTTTATTAGCGATAATTAACAGGAGCGTTTAATGGCTACTCCAGCAATGAATAGCGTGCTGGAACAAATTCAGTTTCAGTCAAGGCAGATCACCGGATTATCCAACGGCAATGTGCTGTCAGATAAACAAAATGCTGCTAATTCCGTTTCCTTTTCCTCGCTGTTATTTAACAGCATAAACGGCATTAGCCAGATGCAAACGGCAGCAAAAACCCAGGCGCAGAACTATATAACAGGCGCCTCGGACATTGGTCTTAGTGATGTAATGGTCTCTTTGCAAAAGGCTTCAGTGGCGCTAAATATGGGAATACAGGTCCGCAATAAAATGGTCAGCGCCTACCAGGAAATTATGAACATGGCGGTATAGGTTCCGCTTTATAGTTTACCAGGATCATTACCGAAGAGATTTTTAGGCAATTAACGCTCAGCAATTTGATAACCTCATTCAGCATATTTTCTAAAAACAGACCCGCGCAGTCACGCCATTATAATAAATTTTATATGTCGCAAGGATGTTATTTATGAGTATGGAAAGCGACGATCGTTTAATGAACAGCACAGCTATTCGCATTCAGCCTGGGCTTGCAGACAAAGAACTGGAAAAGGTTAGTCAGCTTATTTATCAACGCGCGGGGATTGTGTTAAACAGCCAGAAACGCGACATGGTTTATAACCGCCTGTCGCGGCGTTTACGTGAATTAAAATTAACGCACTTCAGTGAGTACTTAACTCGCCTGGAATCGAGTCCCAATAGCGGTGAATGGCAGACATTTATTAACGCGCTAACTACCAACCTGACTTCTTTTTTCCGGGAAGCTTATCATTTCCCCGTTCTTGCTGAGCATGCGCGCGCGCGCAGAGGGAATGGCAATTATAAAGTCTGGTGCACCGCCTCCTCTACCGGGGAAGAACCTTATTCTATCGCCATCACTTTAGATGAGGCGCTGGGCCGCAGTACGCTTAACCCGCGTATCTGGGCATCGGATATCGATACCGAAGTGCTGGCCAAAGCAGCGGCTGGCGTTTATCGGCTATCCGATCTCGGTAACCTGAGCGCTGAGCAAAAGAAAACCTACTTCCTGCGCGGTATCGGGGAGCAACAATCCCTCGTGAAAGTCCGAAAAGAGCTGCTCGATACTATTCATTACCAGCACCTCAATCTCCTGGATGCAAAATGGGATATTCCGGCACCGTTCGACGCTATCTTCTGCCGCAATGTGATGATTTATTTTGATCAAAAGACACAGGAACAACTGCTGAATCGCTTTGCCAGCATGCTGAAACCCGGCGGTATTTTATTCGTCGGGCATTCTGAACACTTTGGCACGACAAACGGCGCATTTCGCCTTCGCGGTCAGTCAGTGTACGACCTGACACAGGATAAATAATGCACAAGATTAAAGTCCTCTGCGTTGACGATTCGGCGCTTATTCGCAATATCATGAGCGACATTGTCAATCAGCAACCCGATATGGAAATGGTCGCCACCGCACCGGATCCGATTATCGCTCGTGATTTGGTTAAACGCTTCAATCCGGACGTGCTTACGCTTGACGTTGAAATGCCGCGTATGGACGGACTGGATTTTCTCGAACGCCTGATGCGCCTGCGCCCCATGCCGGTCATTATGATCTCATCGCTGACCAGTAAAGGCTCTGAAATCACGCTTAGCGCGCTGGAGATGGGTGCGGTGGATTTTGTTACCAAGCCGCAAATGGGATTGAAAGAGGGCATGGCGCAGTACAGCGAGCTGATTGCCGAGAAGATCCGTATCGCTGCAAAGGCGCAAATCTACCGTCGCGATCGCCACAAGGCGCTGCCAAAAATTATCGCCAGCCCGCTGGTCGGCAGCGAAAAAATCTTTGCTATCGGCTCGTCAACCGGCGGTACCGAGGCCCTGCGCCAGCTCCTGATGCCGCTGCCCCGCACCTGTCCGGGCGTCGTCATCGCCCAGCATATGCCCCCCGGCTTTACCCGCTCCTTTGCCGAACGGCTCGACAAGATTTGTGAAATCGCGGTGAAAGAAGCCGAAGACGGCGACCGCGTGCTGCCCGGACATGCCTATATCGCGCCCGGCGCCGTGCATATGGAGCTTGTGCGCAGCGGGGCTAACTATCACGTGAAGCTCAACGATAACCCACCGGTTAACCGCCATCGTCCGTCGGTAGACGTGCTGTTCAAATCGGTGGCGGCTTGCGCGGGTAAAAACGCCGTAGGCTCGATTCTGACCGGCATGGGCAACGATGGCGCGCATGGCCTGCTGGAAATGCGTAAAGCGGGTGCTCACACCCTCGCCCAAAGCGAAAAATCCTGCGTGGTGTTCGGGATGCCAAAAGAAGCTATTGGCCTTGGCGCCGCCGTGGAAGTTGTCGATCTCTGTGAGATGACGCAGCACATGTTAAACAGCGTAACCGGCCAGGCACGGCGAATTTAACTCAGCATAATTACTCAACTCTCCCCGCGGGGGGATTAAACCTTTCAGGAATTAACATGGCAGATAAAAACCTGCGTTTTTTAGTCGTTGACGACTTCGCTACCATGCGCCGTATCGTGCGTAATCTTTTAAAAGATTTAGATTTCAATAACGTTGAAGAAGCTGAAGACGGCCAGGACGCCCTCACTCGTCTGCGAGAATCTTCCTTCGATTTTGTGATAACCGACTGGAATATGCCCAATATGGATGGCCTCGAACTGCTGACTGAAATTCGTAAAGATGCCGTGCTTGGCAAGCTGCCGGTGCTGATGGTGACGGCGGAAGCGAAAAAAGAAAACATTATTGCCGCCGCTCAGGCCGGTGCCAGCGGGTACGTTGTTAAGCCTTTCACCGCAGCGACGCTGGAAGAGAAGCTAGGCAAAATATTTGAAAAGCTCGGGTGGTAAATTATGGATAGCAAAGCAACGCAGGATAATTTTAAGGATATCTTCTCGCGGATTGGCCAGTTAACGCGTCTGCTGCACGATAGCGTGGCCAATCTTGGGCTTGACCGCATCATTATTGATGCGGCAGATGCCATCCCTGATGCCCGCGACAGGCTGTCTTATGTCGTGGCAAAAACGTCACAGGCGGCGGACTGCGCCTTAACCTGCGTGGAGGTTGCCCGCCCGCTACAGGACTCGCTTAGCAGCCAGTCCACGGCGCTAAGCACGCGCTGGGACGAATGGTTTGCCAGCCCCGTTGAGCTGCCGATTGCAAAAGATCTGGTTTCGGATACCCGTCAGTTTCTGCACGATACGCCGGATATTGCCGGTAAGACCAACGAGCAGCTTATGCAGATTATGATGGCGCAGGATTTCCAGGATCTGACCGGCCAGGTTATTCAGCGCATGATGGTGCTTATCGAGAATATTGAGAAAGAGCTGATCCATGTTCTGCTCGATAACATGCCAGAAGAGGTGGCACCAGGGAAGACGGCTGAAGAACCGCTGAAAAATGGTCCGCAAATCGATCAAAACGGCGCAGGCGTTGTCGCTACGCAAGGTCAGGTTGATGATTTACTTGAAAGTCTGGGCTTTTAATTTTCTTGCGGCATCTTTGCGAGCGGGCCGTGCCGGCGTGTTTTTTATCCTGCTATTAAAGGTGTTGTCGTTCAGCCCTTCGCCGCAGCGTTGTTATACCCGCAATATGATTAAAGCCGATGTCTGAAGAAAGCGATGTAGAAAAAACAGAGGAACCCACGCCCCAACGACGAGAGAAAGCCCGGGAAGAGGGGCAAATTCCTCGTTCCAAAGAGCTGACGTCATTGCTGATGCTGATGGTTGGCTGGAGCCTGATTCTGTTCGCTGGGGATGTGGTGGCCCGCAAGCTGGCGACGCTGTTACAAAGCGGGCTGAGCTTCGATCGGTCAGCTTTCCTGGATACCGCCTCAATGATTCGGCAGCTTCGCCAACTGCTGCTGATGGCGGCATCGTCGGTATTGCCGATTTTGCTGGGGCTGTTTTTGACCGGCATCTGCGCCTCTGCGCTGCTGGGAGGCGTCCAGCCTGGCGGTAAGGCATTCAAATTTGAACTAAAGCGGATAAATCCTTTGCCCGGCCTGAAGCGTATGGTTTCCGCTCAGATGGTATCTGAATTAATCAAAGGCATACTCAAAGTCGTGCTGGTAGGAAGCGCTGGCGCGCTGTTTATCTACCATAACAAAGCACGTTTTATTTCTCTCGGCCACGGCTCGCTGGCCGACGGTCTGGCAGATTCGCGCTACCTGATTTCCCGGTGCCTGCTAATGGTTATCCTCGCGCTGATCCCGATGGTAGGTTACGACGTGTTTTACCAGATCTTCAGCAATCTGAAGAAAATGCGCATGAGCCGCCAGGAAATTCGCGATGAACTTAAACAAAGCGAAGGCGACCCGCACATTAAGAACCGCATCAAACAACTGCAACGTGCCGCCGCACGCCGGCGCATGATGTCCGACGTGCCAAACGCCGATGTGATTGTGAATAACCCGACGCACTACTCCATTGCCTTAAGCTACAAAGAAGGCGGCAACGCCGCTCCCATCGTGCTGGCTAAGGGCGCGGGTGAAATGGCGTTACGCATTCGAACAGAAGCGCAAAAGCATGCCATCCCCATGCTTGAAGCGCCGCCGCTTGCCCGTGCGCTCTATCGCCACTGCGAAATTGGACAGCCTATACCTGGCGAACTGTACAGCGCCGTTGCCGAAGTCCTTGCCTGGGTTTATGGCCTGAGACGCTGGCGGCTGGGCGGCGGCATTGCGCCTAAAAAACCTGAGAACCTTCCCGTGCCTGCTGCGCTGGATTTTGCACAAGAGAGTCATGAGTGATGGCAAACTTCGCCGCCAAATTACGTTTACCCCCGATGAGGGAGACACAGTGGAAAATACTGGCGGGGCCGATATTAATCATGCTGATTCTGGCCATGATGATATTGCCCCTGCCCGCGTTTCTGCTTGATTTACTCTTCACCTTTAATATCGTCCTTTCCCTGATGATATTAATGGTGGCTATGTTCACCCAAAAGACGCTCGATTTCTCTGCATTCCCTACGGTACTGCTGTTTTCGACGCTGCTGCGCCTCGCGCTGAATATCGCCTCAACGCGAATCATCCTGATGGACGGGCACACGGGAGCCAACGCTGCGGGCCGCGTCGTTGAGGCATTCGGGCATTTTCTGGTCGGGGGGAATTTTGCGATTGGTATCGTGGTGTTCGCCATCCTCATTATTATCAACTTTATGGTTATCACCAAAGGCGCTGGCCGTATCGCGGAAGTCGGCGCGCGCTTTGTGCTGGACGGGATGCCGGGCAAACAGATGGCCATTGATGCCGATCTGAATGCGGGTCTTATTGGTGAAGAAGAAGCCAAGCGCCGTCGCAATGAGGTGACCCAGGAGTCCGACTTCTACGGTTCGATGGATGGCGCCAGCAAATTTGTGCGCGGGGATGCGATTGCCAGCCTGCTGATCATGGCGGTGAACGTCATCGGCGGTCTGATAATCGGCATTCTGCAACACGATTTGTCCTTTGGGGCCGCCGCCGAAACTTATACCATCCTGACTATTGGTGACGGCCTGGTTGCCCAGATCCCGGCCCTGATCATCTCGACCGCGGCTGGCGTTATCGTTACCCGGGTTGTCACCGATCAGGACGTGGGCGAGCAGATGGTAGGCCAACTGTTTAACAACCCGCGCGTTCTGGTCCTTTCGGCCGCGATAATTGGCCTGCTGGGCACGATCCCCGGCATGCCTAACTTTGTTTTTCTGCTGTTTACCGCCTCGCTGCTGGGCATTGCCTGGTGGATGCGCGGCAAAGAGACAGAAAGCCAGGCGGCGGGCGGCTCCCGGTCCAAAGAGAGCAGAGACGCGGCCAGGGCCCAGGCCGACGCCGTTCAGGTGACCGAGGCCTCCTGGAATGACGTTCAGCATGAAGATGTGCTGGGTCTTGAAGTCGGCTATCGGTTAATCCCGATGGTGGACAGCGCGCAAAGCGGCGAGTTGCTCACGCGCGTTCGCGGCATCCGTAAAAAATTCGCCCAAGAGATGGGCTTTCTACCGCCCGCAGTGCATATCCGCGATAACCTCGATCTGCCGCCGACCCACTATCGCATTCTGCTTAAAGGCGTCGAAATCGGCAGCGGCGAAACGATGCCCGAACGCTGGATGGCTATCGATCCTGGCTGTGCGGAAGGCGAGCTACCCGGCACGCCGTGTCAGGAGCCGACGTTTGGCCTGCCCGCAGTATGGATCGATGAAGTACTGCGCGAGCGGGCCCAGATTCTGGGCTACACGGTGGTTGATCCAAGCTCGGTCATTGCGACCCACCTTAATCACCTGATTGCCACACACACCGATGAGCTGTTTGGCCGTCAGGAAACGCAACAGTTGCTCAGTCGTCTTAACAAAGAAATGCCGAAGCTGGTAGACGATCTGATCCCGGGCGTTATCTCCCTGACCACTTTCCATAAGGTACTGCAAAATCTGCTGGCGGAAAGGATCTCAATTCGCGATATGCGCACCATTGTTGACACGCTGGCTGAGTATGCGGCGGTACAAAACGATCCCGATGAGCTGACGGCACACGCGCGCATTCGTTTAGGTCGCGCCATCACGCAGCAATGGTTCCCGGGCAACGACGAGATTCGCGTTATTGGTATGGATATGAACCTGGAAAGGTTAATGATCCAGGCAAGCCAGAACGGCAGCGCCATCGAACCGGGGATTGCCGAAAACCTTATGCGGCAGACTGAAAAAGCGCTGGCTCAGCAGGAAGCCCTCGGTGCGCCGCCGGTGCTGCTGGTGAATCAGCCCCTGCGTATGATGCTTTCACGTTTCCTGCGCCGCGTCTATCCGCAGCTTGCCGTACTGTCGAATCTGGAAATCAGCAATAACCGTACGGTGCGCATGACCTCCATCGTTGGAGGCCAGGAGTGAAACTCGCGGGGTTAATGGTGCTGGCTGCGCTTCTTTTTCCGCCTGCGGCTTTCGCTACCGGTGGCGCCTGGCACCAGAAAACGGCTGGCGTCGTAATAAGCGTGGGGAAACAGACGATGGCGGGCGCGGCGTTGAGCGCCCCGGCAGATCTCCCCGCCTCGGCGCAGGCCAGCCTCCTGGCATGGCGGGTCACGCTGCTCACGCCTCCTCCTGCGGGTCTGGAGATAAAGCTGTGCAGCGCCGCTACCTGCATTAAGCTTGCAGGACTGAGCGGGCGAAAAAAACTCACCGCCCCGCTTTCAGCACGCGGCCCGTTTCGCTTTGTTTATTCCGTAGCAGGCCGGGGACAGCTTATTCCTGCCTTGCACGTGGTCAGCAATGAGTTAACGGTAAATTAT
The DNA here is from genome assembly GCF_011808225.1 of Cedecea colo. Taxonomy (GTDB): domain Bacteria; phylum Pseudomonadota; class Gammaproteobacteria; order Enterobacterales; family Enterobacteriaceae; genus Dryocola; species Dryocola colo. The sequence goes on from NZ_SOYS01000006.1 coordinate 198,618, forward strand.
CGCCGGGTCATACCAGAGCCTGGCTTTTAGCTGCTTAATATTGCGGTCGCAGTTTATTGCAGGGTCGTCGTAAAATTTGCAGAATAAGCCAGGCTACATTTTTTTCCGCGATTGAGCGATGAGATGTCCGTTTTTAAAGCACCAAGGCGGTTTTTCAGCTTTTTTATTATTTCGGCCTCATTCTCAATCAATTTTTCTATCAGAATACGGATCGCTTCCTGCTCGCCTGAGGTCAGGATCTCAGGATGATTATTAATAACCTGTTGTAGCCTAATGACGTAATTTTCCGCCAGCTCAATAAACCTCTGCCATTCGCCCAGGCGTGCCATCTCAAGCAATTTTAAATTTAGCTGATAAACACTTTCATAATCGTTGATAAGGGCTTTAGTCATTTTTTGCCTGCTTAAGCTGGGGATCGATTTCCTTCCATGTCGTGGCGAGATTCATCAGTAGCTCATCAACGTGAGCGAGCTTCTCCGGATTATTGTGCAAATTGCATTCCAGCAGGGTACGCGACATATATTCATAGAGCATTTCCATTTCCTGAGCGATCGCTTTACCCTTTTGATGATCGAGTGAGGCGCGAAGGCCATTATCAATAATATTGATGGCTTTAGAAATCATCTCTCCGCGCCGGGCCAGGTTCCCGGTTTCGAAATAAATCTTTGCGCGTAAAATTGCGTTGTGCGCACCGTCAAACAGCATCGTAATAAGCTGATGTGGTGTTGCCCCCGCCAGTTGACTTTGCAAATCAACCTGAGCATAGGCTTGTATGCCTTGCCTTGCGTACATAACAGGCTCCGTAATAAAGAGGCAGAAGGTATCGACGCTCCTGCCCGGAGAAACAAAGGATTAAAAAATTTTTACAACGTAGCCAGAATGCCGGAAAGCTGCGAGTTCATGCTGTTCAGCTTAGACATGGTGGTATCCAGGTTCTGGAACTGCACGCGATAGCGCTCAACGGACGCGTCGATTAAACGCTGCGTTTTATCAATCTGTTCCTGCATCCGATCGGCCTGTGCGGTCAGCCCTTCGGTCGAAGTTTTGATGATGCCGTCAGTTTTCTTGTCGGTATCGCCTATATACAGGGTAATAATTGCGCCAAGCGCGTCGGCAAGACCAGCCCTGTCACCGCTTCCCGTAAACATCGTGGCAATACCATTTGGGCTATCGGCAATCGCCTCATCGATCTTTTTCTCATCCAGCGTCATCTGCCCGGTTGAGGCATCGATTTTTATACCGAGATCCGCAAGCGAGGCATAGTCAGCCTCCGATTCGCCATAAACGGCATTCACCGCCGAGCGAATCTCGCTCACCAGTCCACGTAGCGTAGAATCGCCCATAAGAGCACCGTTCTGCGCGTTTTGCGTGGCCACATCGGCATCGGCTAAGTGAGAGGAATCATAAGGAACATATTTACTCAGGCTGGTTGTAGACGTCAGTAAGCCATTGTACTGCTTAACAAAATCCTGCAACGTGCTTTTAATTGCGCTGGTGTTTTGCGTCAGGGTCAGCTGTTCTGATTTATTATCTTCAGAGGGTGCTGTCAGGGTCAGAGTGATACCGTCAAGGATATCGGTAACGCTGTTGCTTGAGCGGGTGTATTCACTGCCATCGACGATAAGTTTTGCATCTTCTGCCGCAGAGACCTCATGCAGATTGGCGCTGTTCAGCACGGCATCCAGGACGGCATCACCTTCTACGCTGACGGTCATTTTTCCATCCGTTCCGGTGGTTCTGGAACTCAGCACCAGTTGATAGCCATCGTCGGTACGCTGTACGGTGGCGGCAACGTCGCCTTTCGCCGCGTTAACCGCTTTAGCAATCTGGCTCAGCGAGGTTTCATCGTCCCTGAGCGTGACCTGCATCTTGCTACCGTCTTGCTGGGCGATAGTCACGGTGCGTTCTTCCCCTTCGGTCGCAGAACCCAACTGCCTGTGCTGATTGTCGAAGCTATTGTCGGTTTTTAACTTATGCGAAGTGGCAAGGTTGAGCACGGTGACCGAGTGGGTGTCAGCGCGAGCCGTCGACGACGCCGTCGCGGTAAATGCCTTATTGGTGCTTACCGTCAGGGTATTAAACGCATCACCGGTAAGTTTTTTTACCGTTCCCTGCAAGGTTGAAAGCCCGCTGGAGACCTGACCCCACGCTGATACTTTGGCCTTATAGCTGCTTTGCAAAGCGGTATAAGGGCTTAACCGGGTCTGCTCACCAGCTTTAATCTGCGCCAGCATAACCGTTGTATCCAGCCCTGAGCCGATACCCAATGATGATATAGAAGCCATATAATTCTCCTTTATGGCATAAATTGAATTTTTTTATTCGCCATTGTGTTTTCTATCGGTGCTTATGCCATAAAGTTTAATTTTTTATCAGAACAGGAACAACTTACAGGGCCGCCATAAAACAATCATGGAGCCTGTTCAACCAATAAAAAAGGTAGCCTCGCCTGTTTTTAATCTCACCATCGCAATAGGCCGATATGCTAACAAAAATGCGCGCAATTCAATGAATGGGGAGTTTTTCCTATTAACAACATACCTGTCTTAACGTAATTGAATACCGCCTTCTCTTATGCGTAACGGCAAGGCACTCAGGTCCAGGAAAAGGTCTTAAATAAAAGACAAGTAAAAAAACAAAAACCACCAAAAAATTTTTAGAGAATTTTTTTCGCGCCGATATTCATATTATGCGAACAGAACAACGCATGGAAATATTGGGCTCCACATTGAAGTGTTGCTAAGTTAATTAAGAAAGAGGAAAAAATATGTCGCAGGTAATTAATACTAACTCCCTGAGCCTCGTTGCGCAGAATAATCTGAACAAGTCTCAGTCTGCCCTGGGTACTTCTATCGAACGTCTGTCTTCCGGTATGCGTATCAATAGCGCAAAAGACGATGCTGCCGGTCAGGCTATCAGCAACCGCTTTACCGCGAATATTACCGGTCTGACCCAGGCCTCCCGTAACGCCAACGATGGTATCTCCATTTCGCAAACCACCGAAGGCGCGCTGAATGAAGTCAACGACAACTTACAGAACATTCGTCGTCTGACCGTACAGGCGCAGAACGGAACTAACTCCGACTCTGACCGTCAGTCTATTCAGGACGAAATCGACGCCCGTCTGGCAGAGATCAACCGTATCTCTGAACAGACCGAATTCAACGGCGTTAAAGTGCTGAGCAAAGACCAGACGCTGAGCATCCAGGTCGGTGCAAACGATGGCCAGACTATCGATATCAACCTAAGCGAAACCAGCGCCGCGACCCTGGGGATGGGAGGTTTTGATATCAGTCATGTGGCCACCAGGCTTAGCGTAGATGGCACCTATACAGACAGTGGCACTGGTTTTACAAGCGCTGGAATCACTGAGACAGCCCTTACAACAGCCAAAACTGCACTCTTCGGCGCAGAGGGTAAGGGTGATATTTATTCGGTGAATGACGGGGCCGGCGGTACCGCATTCGTCGCCGTTGGCACCAAAGCCGATGGTACCAAAGTTGCTGCCAGCATGACGCCAGGAGCCGTGGCTGCCGCTGGTGCTGCATTTACGCTTACCAGAGGTGCGGATCTGGATATTACTAATACCGATGATGCGGCTCTGCTTGCCCAGGTGAATCCTCTGTCGGCTATCGATAGCGCAATGTCAAAAGTTGATGAAATGCGTTCCGGTCTGGGCGCCACCCAGAACCGTTTCGCATCTGTAATCAGCAACCTGAACAGCACCGTGAATAATCTGAGCGAATCCCGTTCACGTATCATGGATGCAGACTTCGCCTCTGAAGTTTCTGAGATGAGCCGTGCGAACATCCTGCAGTCTGCCGGTATCTCCGTATTGGCGCAGGCAAACCAGGTTCCACAGAACGTTCTGTCCCTGCTGCGTTAATTCTTTCTCCGTCGCAAGCAAACCTGGCCCTTTCGGGCCAGGTTTTTTCATTTATTCACGCCCACTTTCCGGTAATTATTTAAGTAGCGGCATCTCTGCACGCTTATTCTATTGTTGGCGGCTTGTACAAAATGCAGCTTAATTTGTATAGCAAAGGCAGCCGCAGCGCATAGCTGGATAGGTAAATTCCCATTTAAATTCAGGGAATTATATTTTATGCCGTCCGGCCTTAAATAACTCGGCCTGTCATTTTTCTGGCCGCTTTAACAGGTTGCCTGAAGTTAACGAACGCTTGACTGCCCTGGCGCTGAACAGCATTCAGAAGATGCAGGCCGCAGGCTTGCGGTTCGCCATAGATGATTTCAACACCGTCGGGACTCGTCATGATGGTAGATAGCAGATTTGGTGTCGAAGAGGTACAAAGGGAGATCGGACGCAGCGCCTGGCTGAACGGGGGAGCTGATCTGCTGCAGGGCCAGAGTTATTTCACTTCTGCCTCCTGAGCGTTACAACGCGCGGAATAAATAAAGCCTGTCGTCAATTCAATCACGACAGGCCTTTGTATGGCATGCAAAACTTTTTACTCGTGGGCGGTTTCTACTATTTTTTCGACCAGTTCCATCTCTTCGCTGTTCAGCAACTTTTCGATATCAACCAGAATCAACATACGTTCATCGATGGTCCCTAAACCCAAAAGGTATTCCGTAGAAAGGGTGACTGAAAAATCCGGAGCTGGCCTGATCTGACCGTTATTCATTGAAATAACGTCTGATACACCGTCAACGATAACGCCCACTACACGATCGGCAAAGTTGAGGATAATAATAACCGTGTTTGCATTGAATTCGGTGACCTGCAAATCAAACTTCACGCGTAAATCCACAATCGGCACGATTACGCCACGCAGGTTTGTTACTCCCAGAATAAAGTCTGGCGTATTGGCAATACGCGTCACCCGGTCATAACCGCGGATCTCCTGAACCTTGAGGATTTCAAGACCGTACTCTTCTTCGCCCAGGGTAAATACCAGGTATTCCTGGCCAATATTTTTTTCATCGAACTGCTGTTCTGATGCTGAGAAACTCATTAGCTCACCTTCACTGATTCAACAATAAGTTGTTGTTATTAACCAATCGCTTGTTTTTGCAAAGCGAGACCAGTGCCGCAACATCCAGAATGAGCGCTACGCTGCCGTCGCCAAGGATTGTTGCCGCTGAGATACCCGGAACTTTGCGGTAATTAAGTTCGAGGTTTTTCACCACCACCTGATGCTGACCAATCAATTGGTCGACCAGCAGCGCATAGCGGTTACCCGCACTTTGTAGGATCACCGCGACCCCCTCGCTGGCCTGAAGCGCATCGCTATTGATGTCAAATATTTGATAGAGCTCGATAAGCGGCATATATTCGCCGCGTACCTGCAGCATAAGCTCGTCGCCCGCCATACGGTAAAGTTCGCTTTTATTCGGCTTGAGCGACTCCATAACGGTACCGAGCGGCAACACATAAATTTCGTCGCCGACCTTCACCGACATCCCATCAAGGATAGCGAGGGTCAACGGCAGGATGATGCGGATGGCGGAGCCTTTATCCTGTTCGGATCTAATCTCAACGTGTCCCCCCATTTCCTGGATATTTCGACGCACCACGTCCATGCCAACACCGCGCCCGGAAACGTCGGTGACTTTCTCGGCCGTTGAGAACCCGGCGGCAAAGATAAGCATCCAGACTTCGTCGTCGCTCATGTTATCGCTAAGCGTCAGACCCTGTGATTTAGCACGCGCGAGGATCTTTTCACGGTTAAGCCCTGCCCCGTCATCAATCACTTCAATGACAATGTTGCCGCCGTGATGCTCGGCCGACAGAATAAGATTGCCTTTCTCCGGCTTTCCTTTCTCCCGACGAACCTCTGCCGATTCAATACCGTGATCGAGGCTGTTACGCACCAGGTGGGTCAGCGGATCGATGATCCTTTCAATAAGACTCTTATCCAGTTCGGCCGAACCACCACGTAAGGTCAGCTCCACTTCTTTATCGAGCTTGCCGGCAAGGTCATGCACCAGACGCGGGAAGCGGCTGAAGACGTACTCCATCGGCATCATGCGGATGGACATTACCGACTCCTGCAGGTCACGCGCGTTGCGGTCCATCTGGGCGATGCTGCTGATGAGCGTGTCGTGGACTGCCGGGTCGAGGGTGCCGGAAAGCTGCGACAGCATCGCCTGGGTGATAATTAGCTCGCCGACCTGGTTGATTATCTGATCGACCTTCTCCACCGCCACGCGAATACTGCTGGACTCTACGCTATGCGTTCTGGCAGCGGGTTTAGGTCTGGACACGGCTATTTTCGCAGGCGACGTGCTGACTTCAGTCGGATTTTCCGCGACGGCGGACAAAGCAGTTTCACCGCTTTTAACCACGGCTGGCGTCGTTGCCTGCCCGGCAATTTCCGTAATCTCAATCTGTTCCGGCTCAACCACAAAACAAAGCACGGCGAAAATATCATCCGGCGATGTTGTGGTGCGTAACTTAGCCACTACCCGATCGTCAAAAAGCTCGTGGCCTTCCAGCTCACCAAGGTTTTCCAGCTCTTCAAGCAGAATCGTCTTTTCCGACTCTTTAAGCGCGCTAAGCGTGATTTGCAATAAGGCCTGCGCATTTTTTACGGTCGCTGCGGAGTCTGCCTGGGCTGGCTCAGCCGGTGCGAGCGCTGCACCGCCTTCCTGTTGGGCTTTGGCCTCAAGCGCAATCTGTCGCAAAGCATCACAGATATACCGAAAACTTTCCTGATCGGGCTCCTGGGATAATTTATACGCGTCAAGCTGCTCTTGCATGATGTCCTTACTCTCCAGAAACAGATTAATAATATCGCTGTTGAGCGGAAGCTCTCCGCAGCGGGCATCATCCAGCAGATTCTCCATTAAATGCGTGGTCTCCTGCAGCACGCTAAAACCGAACGTTCCGGCTCCGCCTTTAATAGAGTGCGCCGCACGGAAAATCGCATTCATCATCTCCTTGTCCGGGCTGGCACAATCCAGCTCTAAAAGATGCCGCTCCATATCAGCCAGTAATTCATCTGCTTCGGCAAAGAAAGTCTGATAAAAATCACTTACGTCCATCTTGCTCAACCTTTTCCTGGTTTAGTATTGCGGACCCCGTTTGCTCAATCCCCGGCGGGGACGCCACCGTTTTAAGCTGCGCTTGCGTCTGTTCTATCTGCTGCATAGCCGAAACGATGTTTTGTGAGGTGTATTCGCGCCTGATGCTTTTCTCTTTTTCCCGGCTTAGCACCAGAATGCTGATACGTCGGTTCGACGGATCGGTGGGCTGGGTATTTTCCAGCACCATAATGTCTGCGGTTCCCGTCACGCGCATAAATTTGTCCGGAGAAAGGCCTGCGGCGACCAGCGTGCGACGCGAGGCGTTAGCACGGTCTGCGGAAAGCTCCCAGTTGCTGTAACCGGCGCTACCGCCGGCATACGGCAGAGAATCCGTATGCCCGGTGAGACTGATGAGGTTCGGCAATTCGTTGAGTACCGGTGCCAGACTCTGGAGAATGCCAACCATATAAGGTTCCAGCCGCACGCCACCGACCCGGAACATCGGTCGGTCCTGGGTGTCAAGAATCTGAACTAACAGACCATCATCGCTTAGCGACAGGCGCAGGTTGGCGGCGTAATTGCTCAGACGGGGATCGTTCTTGATCAGGCTTTCCAGCTTATCCAACGCGCGCTTTAAATTTTGCACGCTCTTTTCACGATCGATTTTTCTCAGAGTCTGCTTAAACACCTCACCGCTCTGCTTGATGACGTCATCTCCGCCGCCTGGGATCACGCTGTCGCTCAGGCTGTCTTTATTGCCCTGGCTTAGCGCGGCCTTGAGCGGCATATTGAAATATTCCGCGATCTGCTGACGCTGCTGCGGCGAGGAGGTCGCCAGCAGCCACATCACCAGGAAGAAAGCCATCATTGCCGTCATAAAATCCGCATAGGCAATTTTCCATGAGCCGCCGTGATGGCCGTGCTTATGGCTTTTCTTCTTGCGCACGACAATCAGCGACTGCCCGTTTTTACTCATGAGGCGCTGTCCGACGAGCCGCTGTCCGACGAGGCGCTACTGGAGACTGATTTTACCTGCCGAACATGGTCCTCCAGCTCTATAAAGGAAGGGCGCTCGGTGCTATACAGAATTTTGCGGCCAAACTCGACGGCAATTTGCGGCGCATAACCGTGGATGCTGGACAGAAGCGTAATTTTGATGCACTGCAGCATCTTAATCTGCTCGCTGCTTTTCTGGCGCAGAAGGGTAGCCAACGGCAGGACAAATCCATACGCCAGCAGTATCCCCAGGAAGGTCCCCACCATCGCGTGGGCAATCAGTTCGCCCAGCTCGGCCGCCGGCCTGTCCGCGGCGGCGAGCGCGTTTACTACTCCCATGACCGCAGCAACGATACCGAACGCCGGCAGGGCATCGCCTACGCTGTTAAGGCTGCTGGCCGGGACTTCATGTTCATGCTCGCAGGTTTCAATTTCCTCATCCATCAACGCTTCCAGCTCGAAAGCATTCATGCTGCCGCTGATCATCAGCCGCAGGTAATCGAGCATAAAATTCATCAGTACGGCGTCGGCCAGCAGCCGGGGATAGGCGGAAAAAATAGGGCTGTTTTGCGGGTCTTCAATATCATTTTCCAGGGAGATCGTCCCGCTCTGGCGGCTTTTGTGCAGCAATAAATACATCACGCCGATGAGATCCAAATACAGGGCTTTGCTATAGGACGACCCCTTCATCAGATGCGGGAGCACCTTCATCGTGGCCTTGATGGACTTACCATTATTCCCTACGATAAACGCGCCGACCCCCGCCCCACCAATAATAAGGACTTCGATTGGTTGAAATAGCGCAGCAAAGTGCCCACCGGATAAACCATATCCACCAAATACGGTCAAAATGATTACCGCATAACCAATAATGACTAACACATGAACTCCTTGCTGGAATAAAAATCTTCATCACACCCTGTAGCTGGTTACCAGCATCCTTTGCACGGGTAACCTTCATATCATTCATGGTAATAACAGGGCGGTAATATCCTTATGGGTGGCCTACGGTTATCAGATGCTTTATACGTTTTGCCCAGCGGTTAAGTCATACACCTTACTTTTCTTTATGGCGCGCGATGGCGGGCTGCACAGGCTACAGGTAAACGGGCCTTTAGCATGCTCCGTGGATGCCACAAACCAGCCCTGACAGACGCAACACTTCGTATGCTCAATCATTCCGCAATCAATAAAGCGCAGCAGGGTCCAGGCCCTTGTAAGCCCGAGTACTGGCTTCTCATCCGCGATGCCCGGACACTGTTCCAGATACAGGCGATAGGCTTTTACCATCGCCTCAATAGGACGGCACCCTTCGGTTTTTTGCAGATAAAGAAAAATGTTATAGAACATGGATGAATGAATATTCTGCTCCCACGACATAAACCAGTCTTCGGAAAAGGGCAGCATTCCCTTGGGCGGAGGGCATCCTCGTAATTCTTTATATAGCCGGAGTAATCTTCTGCGGCTTAAGCTCGTTTCGCTTTCCAGAACCTGCATACGAGCGCCAAAGGAAATCAAAGCCATTGCTATATGGATTTCTTTAATTTCATCTAAAATACTTTTTTCAGACATGGTTCATCCCCTTCAGGCCGCAGGAATGCTTTCTTCCGCAAGCGAATTCAGCAGATTGGTTGATAAGATGATGCCGGTGTGCATTTGTTGTAAGGCTTCAATACGCGAATCTTTAGTCAAATGCTCAATGACAATTTCATTATCAACCCGCAGACGACAGATTAACTGGTTCGTCGAAGCAAGCTTAATAAGCTGGGGCAGGGATAAATCTTTTAAAGTGTCTATCGTCGCCTCGGTCAATCCGAGACGAAAACCCGCGGCGAATTTATCTTCTCTGATTAACTGCTGGGCTAATAGCAGATAAGATAAGTTAATATCGTGAATACTTTGCAGTTGCTCATCGAGATGCATTATGTTTTTACCTTTGTTATATCCATCAGGGAATAAATCGGTAGCACATTAAAACAATCATTACATCGAAGAATGTAACAGAATAATAAACAAAAAGTGCCTTAATGCTGTGAAAATGGGCTAAACAAGCTCTTTAAACATTATTTATCCGACGCCAGTCGCGCCCGTAACCTTTTTATCGCATGACTGTGCAATTGACTAACGCGGGTCTCCGTGATGCCCAACAATACGCCAACCTCTTTCATATTAAGTTCTTGCTGGTAATAGAGATTCAATAACAATTGTTCGCGTTCTGGCAGCGCGCTGATTTCAACCGATATCTGACTGATGAGCTTTTTTATCATCAGATTATTTAATGGATTTAATTTTTCGTGTTGCGCATCGGGTTGTTCAAAGCCATCTGCAGATTCCTCCTGCAACTCTTCCAGCGAAAAAAGCTGACTGCTGTTGGTATCTGCCAGCATCTGCTGATATTCGCGTATCGTTATGCCCATTGCGGCGGCTACATCGTTCTCAGAGGCCGCCATACCGGTACTTTGCTCAATTTTTTGTATAACGGCGACAATCTCCCGGGCGTTGCGGCGCACTCGCCTTGGCACCCAATCCCTTTCACGAAGCTCATCCAGTAATGCCCAACGCACGCGCTGGGTAATATAATTTCCCAGCGTAATACCTTTGCCGGGATCAAAATCATCAATTGCGGCAAGCAGACCAACAGACCCCGCCTGAATAAGATCGTCAAGGTCTACGCTCGCTGGCAAACGAGCCTGCAGACGAAGCGCTTCATGGCGCACTAATGAACTATATTTCATCCACAGTTCATTTTTATCTGCTACGCCGTTAGGGTTATAGATACCATTCATATTTCCATTATCCCACCAGTCCATTAACGAGCAGCTTGACAAATATCCCTAAAAATCCGGCAAGCTAAACATTCACTACAACAAACTTTAATTATAGGATTTTTCTTTTCGGTAGGTAAAGTACAGTTAACCACCCAGCAGGAAATAAAAATTATTCAAGCAATTTTAATAAGGTGGAAGGGTAATGGAATTTCCGCCTCATCTTTACTGTATATAAGGCTTTTTTAAATATTATGCGCATATTATTTCCTCTGAGGAAATTTTACTTCCGCCAAATTTTATCATTAACACTCCAGGTCGATTAGCTTGGTGATATTTAATAAATAACGATTTGGCGCAATAAATCTCAAACAGAAAACAACATTAACGCAACATATTAAAAATCGACATCTGCTGCATGGACTGGAAAACCATCATTGATGAGTTCAGGGCGAACTCGCTCATCTTTGATTGTGAAACCAGAGTAATCATTGAATCCGGATCGGACCCCACGGTTTGTTGCAGACGCGACTGTAAAGCGATCTTCTGCGTCTGTGCGCTAAAGCCAAGGGATTCAATTTGCTGCAGGCTGGTGCCGACTTCCGCCTGAATTTTACCGAGGTTATCGATGCCGCGGCTAAGAGAAGCATTGACGCTGTCCAGCGTGCTTTGCAGCGCTTCGCGATCGGCATCGCCTTCAACGGGCCGTTTGAGCGCGGCAATGGCTTTATCCAATGCGGTAAAAATATCGTCCGCGGTACCGCTCATAAAAACATTTTTGCCCGTGTGGCCTACTGCTATTTCAGCGCTTTCCGCCACCTTTTGCGTCATCGCCGTATCCCCACCCACGTAGGTGCCATCTGCCTGGAAGGGGGCTTCGCCAGTCTTGTAGCCGGAAAATATGTAGCGGCCGTTTTGGTTTTTACCGTTCGCCAAATCCAGCATATTGTCACGGATACCCTGGATCTCCTTCGCCAGAGCCTGACGATCGGCGTCTGAGTAGGTGCCGTTACCGCCAGCGACAATCTTTTCCGCCAGGTTTTTTGTCAGCAGATTAGCAACGGAATTAAGGGCAGTGTCTTCCTGCCCGAGCGCATCCTGAGCGTACAAACGTGCGGTATCAAACTGGTTAATGTTTGACAGCGCGTTCTGATAAATCACCGCCTGGGACGCCCCTGCCGGATCGTCAGAAGGTTTCAGCAAAATCTGTCCGGCAGATAAACGCATATAGATGTCGTTACCGCTGCTCATCGCTTTAGATAAGCTGTCGATATTGTTTTGATACATGTACTGGGTGCTTAGACGCATCGTGTTTTCCTTAACCTTTCCCACCTCACCCGCCGAGGTGAACGGTGCTTAGCGGATACTTAAAATCGTGTCGAGCAGTGTTGTCGCCGTCTGCAGAACCTGGGCGTTTGCCTGATAGTATTGAGTGAACATGGTTAAATTAATGTACTCCTCGTTAAGATCGACCCCGGAAACCGCCTGTTGCTCATACAGCATGGCGTCAACGGTTTTGGCGCTGGTCGCCGCGTTGGCCTTGAGCGATGTCACAGAGGAACCAACGGAGCTAACCAGGCTGGCGTACGCTTCGGTGAGCGTAGATTTACCGATTAAGGTTTCATTTTTAATCGCCAGCAGATTTTTGATGTTTTCGTTATTGCTCTCTTCGCTTGCATCCGGTGAATTTGAAGCTGCGATCGTGCTGCCGTCTGCGATGGCCACGCTCAGGTTATCCGCAACGCCTGATACCGAGTTGAGCACAAAGCTGTCGTTGGCCTGCGGGTTACCCTGCGGCTTGATGGAAAGGCCATCAAACTGAAGCTCGCCGTCCGGACCCGCCGTCGTTTCCACTGCCCCGCCGCTGCTCGTCTTCACTTCCCAGTCGCTGGCGCCCGGCCCTTTATAGGTGATGATGTAATCCTGCGGCCTGACGTCGGCGATGCTGCTGTAGGTCACGCCCAGTGAAGCATTGCCGCCGTTATTACGGTTAGCCAGCGCCGCCGGGACGGTAACATTGAAGATGGCCTGCCCCTCAGCGCCGTTCAGGTCGTAACCTTGCTGATTCACTTCGTTAAAGCGGTTCGCCATTTGCAGGGCAAGCTGGTTGAGCTGGTTGCGCGCGTCCTTAAGGTCTTCATTACGGAACATAAACAGACCGGCAAGCTTGCCGGTGGTAATTTTTGCTTCATCCAGCGGCAGCGAGTTACCCGAAGCATCAACGTAATAGACCACCGTTTCAGAAGGGTTCGCCGGCGAGACGCTGGCTTCCATAGCATAAGAACGATCGCCGTTAACCAGCGGCAGTCCGTTTGCTATCGTCACATCGACCCGACCGGTGGTCGGGTTTTCCGTTACGCGAATACCAATCTGGTCGTTCAGCGTACCCAGTAAGATATCGCGCTGATCGAGCAGGTCGGCCGGCAGGGTTCCCGTCTGTCCCTGAATCTTTTCGATTTCCCTGTTCAGTTTGGCAAGCTGTTCAGCGCTGGCATTGATGACATTAACGGTCTGCGTAATCTGGGTATTGTTTCCTTTTTCCAGTCCGTTAAGCGTTTTGCTGTTGGACTGAAACTGGTAAGCGAGCGCTTTAAACTGCGAGAGCGTTTCCTGACGAGCAGCCAGACTTACCGGATCGCTGCTCATTTTTTCCATGGCGCCGAAAGCATTGTTCAGCGCTACGGAGACGTTAGAAGTATCATCGCCCAGCATGTTATCAACCTGGCTTAGTTGTTCATAACGGCTGGCCAGCGCCTGATATTCCGTGGCAGCGCTACGCACCTGGTTATTGATAAAGCCGTTATAAGCACGCTCTACGCCGTTAATCTGCACACCGTAGCCGAAGAAACCATTACCCGTGGTTCTGCCTCCCGCTTCACCAAAAATAATGCTCTGACGACTGTAGCCGCTGGTCATTGCGTTACTGAGATTATTACCAACGACATTTAATGCCGACTGAGCAGAACCCAGTCCCGATTGAGCTAAATTCAGAAGATTCATAAGCATCCCACGTTAAATTTCTGCGCAGAAAATCCTTAAATTAATCAAGTAAATTCCTACTGTTAATTTATATATCGGACCGAACGGAATTAACTGAAACGATAATCCTAAAATAGTGAAGAAAAATCGTTTTTATAGGCATTTAACGCCTGATTAACATTACTTTTAACCTGTTGGATAATTGATATTAATTTATTTGCATATTGCGGGTCGGTTGCATATCCGCCGCGCTGCAAGGCCCGCGCTGCATGCTCAGGTGAGGCCGCACGCGTAACGTCCTGATAACGAGGATTATGCGTCAGCAGTGCCGCATAGTCCGCTAATGCTTCAGAATAGGAGCCATATACGCGAAATGCCGCCCTCACTTTTTGCGGTACGCCATGTATATATTCCGTGGTGGTTATTTCCGTGGTCTCTCCTTTCCACCCGTCGGTCGCTTTAATAGCAAATAAGTTGTAGCTCGGCCTACCTTCTTTGGTAAGTATTTCCTGATTACCCCAGCCGGATTCCAGAGCAGCCTGCGCAATAATAAGCTGGTGAGGTACGCCGCTTTTTTTTGCTGCATTCATCGCCGGGGCTAACATTCGGGCGATAAAATCACTACTCTTGCCGCCGGAGCCTGCCTCGTCCACCGTTCTTGCTTTTTCATGGCTGGTAATATCTTCGGTATTTAACCGCTGTGGTATGCGTTTAAACGAGGCGTTATTCAGAGAAAGCGGCGTATGCGCCGTTGACGTCGCGCCTGTAGCACTCTGCCCTTCGCCGCTCATTTGTTTTACCAATACTTCAGCCAGCCCCAGATTGCCCTGTTCAGCGATATTCTGCGCCAGTTGCTGATCGTACATCGAGGTGAACATTTCTGACTGCTGCGAATTGAACAGCCCATCTTTGAAAGTGGCATCGCGCATACTCTTTAGCATCATCTGTACGAACAGGCCTTCCATCTGTTTAGCCGCAGCCTTCAGTCCCTGTCCGGGATCCTCTTTTGCAGTACGTTTCAACGCTTCCAGGTTGCGAATATCAAAGGCCGCTCCCCGGGTCAAAGCCGAGCTGTTCATCAGTTAGTCTCCAGTTTTGCGCGCAGGCAACCGGCGCTTTTCATTGACTGCAAAATGGACATCAAATCATTCGGCGTCGCCCCGAGGCTGTTAAGCGCCCGCACCACGCGTTTCAAATCGGCGCTGGTGTTCACACGTTGCAGGGCGCCGTTTTGTTCACGCAATGAAATCTGCGTATCGGTTGCCGCAACGGTTTGCCCGCCTGCAAGGGGCGTATCCGGCTGGCTGACTTGGGTATTACGCGCGACCTCCACGGTTAAATCTCCCTGCGCAATGGCACAGGCATCCAGCGTTACATGCCGGTTCATTACCACCGATCCCGTGCGGGAGTTGACGATCACGCGGGCTTCCATTGCGCCCGGGCGAATCGTCAGGTTTTGCACCTCCGCCAGAAAACGCACTTTCGCCGCGCTGTTCATCGGGGCAACCAGCCTTATCACTCGTGAATCTTCGGCTATTGCCGTACCGCTGCCCAAGTGGCGGTTTATCTCGTCGCTTACCTGCTGGACAAGCCCGAAATCACCGTCGTTGAGCCGCAGATACAGCGTATTCTGGCTGGCGAAACTCACCGGTACTTCACGCTCTACGGTTGCGCCGCCGCTGATACGCGCCCCGTTTAGCTGGTTAACCTGCACGCTGCTGCCGCCGCTTTGCGCACCGGCACCGGACATCAACAAATTGCCCTGCGCCAGGGCGTAAATCTGGTTATCCACCCCTTTTAACGGGGTCATCAGCAGCGTCCCGCCGCGCAGACTTTTTGCGTTACCCATCGAGGAAACCACAACGTCAATTTTCTCTCCGGCACGGGAAAAAGGAGGAAGTTCAGCCGTGACCATAACGGCAGCCACATTTTTAAGCTGCATATTGGTGCCGGGCGGAACGGTGATGCCCAGCTGGGAAAGCATGTTATTCAGACTCTGGGTAGTGAAAGGGGTTTGCATGGTCTGATCCCCCGTACCGTCCAGCCCCACCACCAGGCCATAGCCCATTAGCGAGTTACTGCGTACGCCCTGAATCGAGGTGAGATCCCGGATGCGTTCGGCATGCGCCGATGGCAAAGGGGAAATAATCAGCCCAACGCAGAACAGGCTAAGGCAAAAAGTGATGAGGGAAGTTTTCATATCGGCTAACTAAAAAGGTGAGAGATTAAGGAACAGACGCTGTAACCAGCCCATCTGCTGCGCTTCATTAATGTAACCATTGCCAACGTATTCAATGCGGGCATCGGATACCTGAGTCGATATCACCGTGTTGCTGCCGCTGATAGTCCGCGGGTTGACGATGCCGGAGAAGCGGATAAATTCGGTCCCCTGGTTTATCGCGATTTGTTTTTCACCCACTACGCTGAGGTTGCCGTTTTCAAGCACCTGCTTCACCGTGACGGTAATCGTGCCGCTAAAGGTGTTCCGCGCGGCCGCGCCGCCTTTACCGGTAAAATCGTTGTTCCCGTTGATAGAAGCGTTAGCTCTGTCGCCGCCAAACAAACCGCTGAGGGCTTTTGGCATCGCGTCAAAAGCCAGCCCCGTTGAGCCGTCACGGGAAGCGCTGGCCGACGAGCTTTTGCTGGCGCTGACGTTTTCCTGCAGCAGAATAGTCAGCGTATCGCCGATATTTCTTGGTCGACGGTCTTCAAAGAGCGGCTGGTAGCCGTAATTCATCGCCTGTCCGCTTTGAAAAACCGATCCGTTGACGGCGGCAGGCGCCGCCGGGGCCGGGTTAGCCGTTGTCTGCCCTTCCACTAAAGACGTATGCGGAATATAGGCGCAGCCAGCCAGCGGCAAAGCGCAGACAAGCAGAACCAGAACGCGTTTGAAGCCATCACGCCCTGAACTTAGCGGCGTCCCGGTCATATCGGAAAAGAGATGATCTTTCATTTCATTCGCTGCCGTCAGGACTCGCAGGCCGCCGCCCGTGGGTTTAAGCCCGGGCAGCGCTCAGCGGTGCGGTTAAAGTTGCATCAGGCGCTGCAACATCTGATCGGATGTCGAAACGGCTTTGCTGTTAATTTCATAGGCGCGCTGCGTCTGGATCATATTGACCAGTTCCTCAGCAACGTTCACGTTGGAGGTTTCGACGTAGCCCTGGGTAAGGGAGCCGGCCCCGTTCAGGCCCGGCGTGGACTCATTTGGCGCGCCGGAAGACTGGGTTTCGCGATAAAGGTTCTCACCAGTGCTCTCAAGGCCGGAGTCGTTAATAAAGGTGGCTAAGGTTAGCTGTCCCACCTGCTGCGGAGCGGTCTGGCCAACGATCGTCACGCTGACGATACCGTCTTTCCCTACCGTCAGGGTGTTTGCATCCTGGGAGATGGTGATAGCCGGCTGGATTGGGTAACCGCTGGCCGTCACCAGTTGGCCATTCTGATCGAACTGGAATGACCCATCACGCGTATAGGCCGTGGAACCATCGGGTAGCTGCACCTGGAAAAATCCATTGCCGTCGATCGCCACATCTTTACTGTTATTGGTCTGCGTCAGGCTGCCCTGGCTGTGAATACGCTCGGTTGCCACCGGGCGCACGCCGGTACCTAATTGCAGGCCCGAAGGAATAGTAGTCTGCTCGGAAGACTGTGCGCCGGGCTGGCGCAGCGTCTGGTATAGCAAATCTTCAAATACGGCACGCTGGCGTTTAAAGCCGTTGGTACTCACATTTGCCAGGTTGTTTGAAATCACATCCATATTGGTCTGTTGTGCTTCAAGGCCTGTTTTAGCAATCCATAAAGAACGGATCATCAGAAATATCTCCTTATCAGCGTTAGCCTGTACTCAGCAGCTGATTAGCGTTCTTCGCGTTGTCATCAACGGTGCTGATGACCTTCATTTGCATGTCGAAACTGCGTGCCGTGGCAATCATGTCGACCATCGCTTTTACGGGACTAACGTTGCTGCTTTCAATGGCGCCCGGCACCACCTTCATATCCAGATCTGCCGGCATGGGCTGCCCCGGATTAGCAACGGAATGGAACAGGCCGTCATCACCGTTTTGCAGCGCCTGAATCGGAGCATTGACCAGTTTGAGTCGCCCGACCTGGGCCAATGCGGTAGGCTCATCGCCCGCGCCAAGTGCGGTAATGGTGCCGTCAGGAGCGAAAGTGATTTGGGATTGTGGCGGCACGGTTAACGGGCCGCCGTCGCCGAGCAGCGGAAAACCGCGCACCCGAAGCTGGCCTTCGCTATCCACCTCGATATTGCCATCGCGCGTATAGGCCTCGGAGCCGTCTGCCAGCTGCACCGCAAGCCAGCCATCCTGCGGCAGAGCAACGTCCAGGCCGCGCCCGGTCTGGTTTATACTCCCCATGGCGTTATCGTGATAAGGGGTAGATCCGACCACAAGCGTTCGCGTCTGGATGGACGGGCCGTCAACCGGCACCGCGCGCCAGGCCATGAGCTGGGCACGAAACCCCGGCGTGGAGACATTTGCCAGATTATTCGAGGTCACCGCCTGGCGACTGAGGGCTGCGTTTGCTGCCCCCAAAGCGGTGTAAATTGCACGATCCATATCAGCCCGCTTTACGACATGTTTGAGAGAATCTGAAGAAGCTCAGACTGCGTTTTGATGGTTTGGGAGTTGGACTGGTAGTTGCGCTGGTAGACGATCATGTTGACCATCTCCTTGCTCAGATCCACGTTCGACGCCTCAAGGCGGTTACCGTACAGCGTACCCAGGTTGCCCGTGCCGGAAATGCCCGAAACCGGCTGGCCGGAAACCGGCGTTTCAGACCAGCAGTTATTGCCTTCTGAAGCCAGGCCACCGGGATTGGTGAAGTTGCTAAGCACCACCTGACCCAGGAGCTGTTTCTGCCCGTTGCTATAAGAGGCAATAATTTCACCGCTGTCGCCGACCACATAGCCGTTCATTAAGCCTGGTGGATAACCGTCGGTGCTCGGGCTATCCATTGCGGTATCGGCTGCCTGCTGGGTCATACCTGCCATATCAAGATCAAAATTCAGCTCGCTGCCGCCGTTATAAGAGGCGCCCTGCACGTTGAGTTTTGCCGGGTTGGTCACCAGCTGGCCGGAAGGGTCAAATTCAATGTCCATCAACTGATAAACAGGCTTACCGTCAGCATCCAGATTAGGTGAGGTGGTATCGCTGGAATGCGTCGTCCATTTGTTATTGGCCGTTTTCACAAAGTAAACGTTAACGGTGTGTTTGTTGCCCAGGCTGTCGTAGGCATCGACCTGCGTCACCGAGCTGTAGCTTTTTGAATCGGCAGGATCGAAAGGGTTGCCCGCCGGATCGATAATTTTCGTTCCGGAATCCAGGTTGCCTTTCATCGTACCGCTATCAGAAGCACGCGCCTGCATTTGGCCTGAGGGGATCTGGATTGGCCCGATCGCGGCACCCGCCTGAATAGTCGGCGGCGTTCCCGTCGCCTGATAGCCGGTCAGATACATGCCCTGGTTATTGACGATAAAACCATTTTCATCACTTTTGAACTGACCGTTACGGCTGTAAAACACGCTGCCCGCGTCGTTCACCAGACGGAAGAAACCGTTACCGGAAATCCCCATATCAAGGCTGCTGTTGCCCTGGCCAAGCACGCCATCGCTGAAATTCTGATTCACGCTGGAAACCTGAACGCCCATGCCAATCTGGGAGCCGGCAAATACATCGGCAAAAGCAATGGAGCCTGATTTAAAACCCACCGTCTGGGAGTTGGCAATATTGTTGCCGACCACATCCAGCGCCTGCGACGCGGAGCTTAATCCGCTAAGTCCTTGTGAAAAACCCATATTGTTAGTCCTGAAAGCTAAAAGTTAAAACCGACTTTATTCAACGAGATACACATCGCCCAGCATGGCCGTGCCCGCTAAGCCCAGCTGTAGCAGTGCGCCGCTCGGGGTAAAGGCAACGCTTTCCACCTTCGATTTTTTCAGGGAAACAATCTCTGGCACGCTGCCATCTGCGTTGGAAACGGAGTAGGAAACTTTGAAGCTGCCGTCTTCGACGGTGCGCGGATCGGCCGGCTGGAAATTGGTTAAATCACCCAGCGTGAATTGATGAACGCCCGCTTTCATACCCTTTAGTTCAGCGGTATAAACATTGCCCTGAGCATCGGTCAGGATAACGTTGACGGTATCTGCATCGCTGCTAATCGAGAAGCCTCCCCGCTGATTGCCTTCCTCAACGTTCGACATTGTCGATTCGCCTTCGATTAACACATGGCGGCCTATCCACTGGCTGGCATCCATCTGCTGCATGCCTGATACCAGCAGCCCCATCGAATTTACGCTGGCGTTAAGCTGCTGGACGCCTGCGGCAGTCTGGAACTGCGTTAGCTGTGAAGTAAGCTGGTTGTTGTCCATCGGATTGGTGGGATCCTGGTTTTGCATTTGTGCCACGAGGAGGGTCATAAAGCTGTTCATCAGCTCCTCGACGTTGCCTCCCAGGCTATTGCTGCTTTTTATGGCGTCGGCGCTGCTGTTTTGACTCATCACGGCTGAAACGGCCATATCAACTTTCCTTATCGATCTATTGACCCAGGGTCAGCGTTTTTAACATCAGTGCTTTCGCGCTGTTCATTACTTCCACATTGGCCTGATAGCTGCGGGAGGCTGAAATGGTGTTCACCATTTCACTGACCACGTCAACGTTAGGCATTCGCACGTAACCTTTATCATCCGCCAGCGGATTTCCCGGCTCGTAAACCATGCGATCCGGCGCGCTGCTTTCCACCACATCACTCACTTTAACGCCGCCGGTCTGCTGCCCTGCGAAGGCATCAACCTGAAACACAACGTGGCGGGCGCGGTAAGGATTACCATCAGGCCCAACGGCGCTGTCGGCATTGGCCATATTGCTGGCGCTGACGTTGAGTCTTTTTGACTGGGCGGCCATCGCCGAGCCTGAAATATCTAAAATATTAAACAGAGACATAGCGATATTTAACCCTGACTAATGACGTTCATCATGCTTTTAATTTGTCCGCCAAGCATCGTCAGGCTGGATTGATATTTGATGCTGTTATCAACAAAGCTGACGCGCTCACGGTCCATATCAACCGTATTACCATCAGCACTCGGCTGGTCCGGCACGCGATATAATAATTGGCTGCTATGGGTGTTGGATGCGGTAGCTGGAATATGTTTCTGCGTTGTCAGCTTTAAAGCCAGCGGCGCTCTCGTCTGCGGCTCATTACCCATCGCTTTTTTGAGCTGCTGTGAAAAATCAATATCTCTGGCTAAATAACCGGGCGTATCAGCATTCGCGATATTTGACGCTAAAATATCTTGCCGTTGATTAAGCAAACGTAATGCCTGCTGCTGAAAACGCAGCGAATTATCGAGTTTGTCAAGCATGATGCGCTGACCTCTGCCAAATGACTAATAACAAGTACATACTAAAGTGGAACAATATAATTCTATAACGCAAAAACGTGACAGAAATAAGCGCAATTAAGCACCTAAAAAAGCCTGTAAAATAAAACTGGCCCTAATACGCAATATGCGCTCACAAGTGAAGGCATTTAGCGCAATAAATTATCCCTATTCTGGCATATACTTTTCGACTCAAAAATTAAGTTCAGGCTTGCCTTTCCTGCCTGACATAATAAGGCCAGCATTGTTATGCCCTTTATGTACCGTCTCTTCATTACCTGCCCGGCACTGCTGCTCTATGGCCTGCTATTCTTTATTACGCCACTTCAGGTACAGGCAGAACAAACATCTTTAGAAGGCCAGATTGCCGCCCTGCTTAATAAGGGGCAAAACGGTACGATTACCCGTAGCGTCAGCATTCTTACGCCACCAAAGCAGCTTGCCGGACTGTGCGCGGCCCCGCGACTTTCTGTCAGCGGTAACGACTCACGTATAACCGGCAACCGCAGCGTGATCGCCCAGTGCGGTAATCAAAAGAAATTCATTCAGATAAATATTCAGGCTGAGGGAAGCTGGTGGACAGCGAGCCGGGCTATCAAAGCGGGTAGCCTGATTCAGGCCGAGGATATTACCGCCCAGGGCGGTACAATGGCACGGTTACCGCCGGGCGTGGTATTCCGCAAGGATGATATTGTGGGCCAGGTTACAAGCCGCACTATCAATACTGGGCAGCCCATAGTCGGCAGCCATCTGCGCAAGCGCTGGAAGGTAACCGCCGGGCAAGAAGTAGATCTGCTTGCTAGCGGCGCGGGTTTTCAAATTCGTACGCACGGCAAAGCGCTGGGCAATGCCGCGGTGAATGAAACGCTGCATGTCAAAACGAATTCCGGGCAAATTATCAGCGGAAAAGTGACCACGGATGGCAAAGTGAGCATTTTCATTAAAGAATAGCTTTAGTTTTTTTTTAATTCACCGATTTATATTTTTGTAGCCTGACGCCGCAAAACAAACTATTGACGAGGATTATTATGAGCATAGACCGAGCACAGCCACTTACAACCGGTAATGCTCAGCATAGCTTAGCGATACGCTCAAAAAACCAGAGCGTAAGTAAAACACCCACTGCCAGCAATGAAACAGCAGGTACTCAGGTTAGCTTAAGTAAACTGACACAAACCGTTCAGACCGACACGTCCCGCGACATTAATGTGGAACGTCTGGCCAACATCAGAGCCGCGATGGAAGCTGGCGAGCTCCATATTGATACCAATAAAATAGCGCATGCCTTAGTGCAGGATATGCTTCATTCCTCTTAAAAGATCCGCGAATACAGACAATGGAAAACTTACGAGTTATTTTATTAAAAATGCATGATTCCATGGTGGAACTGGAAGCGATTCTTACGGAAGAAATGAATCAACTGGCACGGCCGCAGATTAACCCGGTATCTTTGCAGATTATATCGGACACCAAAAGCCGTCTGCTCTCAACCATTGGTTATTACGACGAAATGCGTGTCCAGGAAGAACATAGCCTTAACCTGGCAGCGCCTTATGAAGCCCATAAAGCTTTTGCCGCGCTATGGAAAAATATCACCCAGCATGCCAGAGACGCTAATGAGCTAAATAAAAAGATAGCCACGCTGCTTGAGATGCATATGCAAAAAACAAACGATCTAAAAAAAATGGTAAATCAGGCTGATAACCGGATCTCCACCTACAGTGCAGATGGTAGTTCTCGTCAGACCACCTCCGGTAAGATTTATAACATTAGTATTTAACCCAGTGCCTGTTGCCTTTTTTCGATAAAGGCGCTCAAGCTTCCTTTTTTAAGGAAGCTTTTTTTTAGTTATTGCGCAGAATTAGTTAATAAATTAAACACCCCGTTTATATGTATATTACGGCTGCGAACACTAGCGTTAGTGCGCTCCTTGTCCTTTTCCTTCCGCCCTTTCACATCCCTGAAGCCGTTAAAAGAACCAACAGAGAGCGAATCGCTTCCCGAGCCTTATGGATGAAGGTTAAAGCGTTGCCAAAAATATTATTGTGAAATCGTTATGCAGATTATTTTCTCGCACCGGGTAAAAATGAGCTAGCCGTATTTGATTTTGCGCGGCAAATTTGTGAAACCTTCAGGCTGAGAAAGCAGGCGATACAGGCTAGTAGCCTGTTACGCTCCGCAAGTGGGTGCCGTCATTCCCTCGGCCATATGGAGCAGGTGCGCAACGTGCGCGGTGACAACTCTCTTTGCCGAACCGGGGTAGATTCGGGCTCATGCAGTCCGGCAATCTGGTGAGTAAACTCCGTTCGAAAGCGAAATACGCTGACGGAAGCCGCCAGACGGTGCCAGAAATTATTTGTGCGCAAGGGCTGTCGGGCATGGCCCGGTACAACGCTTGCTATGAAAATGACGTCCTGCTTCCCGTTACCTTTGTCAAAGCAGGCAGGTGATAGCGCAGGCAAACCTTATCGATGACTATTGATGCAAAAAAATCCGCAAATTTCTTCGTTTGCGGATTTCTAACTTGCTCTGGCCTGTCTACAAAAGGACCGGGGCCCTTCTGTTTTTGCCTTCAGAATCAGAAGGTTTCCCAGTTCTCGCTGGTATCAGCTTTCACGGGCTGGCGCACCACGGCAGGAATAACCGCTGGCCTGGCCGTCTTTTTCCGCGTTTCGACAAGGCTGTCCTGATTAAGTCTGAACACCGAAACGGCCTGCGTCAGGAGGCTGGCCTGCTCTTCAAGCGCGGCAGCGGCGGCGGCAGACTCTTCCACCAGGCTGGCGTTCTGCTGGGTCACCCGATCCATTTCAGACACGGCCTGGCCCACCTGATCGATACCGCGGCTCTGTTCATCTGATGCCGAGGCGATTTCGCTCATGATGTCAGTCACCGAAGTGATGGCGCTGACGATTTCCCCCATGGTTTCACCCGCGCTTTTAACCTGCGCCGAGCCGACTTCCACCTTGCTGACGGAGTCATCAATCAGCGTTTTTATCTCCCTGGCAGCCTGGGCGCTGCGCTGGGCCAGGCTACGCACCTCGCTGGCGACAACGGCAAATCCGCGCCCCTGTTCACCGGCCCGGGCGGCTTCCACCGCGGCATTCAGGGCCAGGATATTGGTCTGGAAGGCGATACCGTCAATCACGCTGGTGATATCGGCAATCTTCTGCGAACTGGTGGCGATATCGCTCATCGTGTGCACAACGTTATCCACCACCCTGCCGCCACGTCTGGCGGTCTCTGAAGCATTCAGGGCAAGCTGGCTTGCCTGGGAGGCGTTGTCCGCATTCTGTTTAACGGTGGCGGTTAACTGTTCCATACTTGCCGCAGTCTCTTCAAGCGAGGCGGCCTGCTGTTCCGTACGGGATGAGAGGTCGTTATTACCTGTCGAGATCTCGCTGGCGCCGGTGAAAATAGCCTCGGCGCCGGCGCGCACGTGGCCAACGGTGCCGGACAGCTCTTTCTGCATATGAGACAGCGTATCAGCAAGCTGGCCCATTTCATTGGCGCTCTGAATATCAATCTTGTGCGACAGATCGCCGTTCGCGATACGACGAATACCATCAATAATTTTATTCAGCGGCGTGAGAAGTGCAGCTTTCATACCGCGCCAGATAAAGACGTTGACCAATAACATTAAAGTCAGGACGACTGCTATAGTTATCAGGAAAATATCAAAATTACGATTTGTATCATTGATGGTCAACGTATAGTGCTGAGTGACGTTTTTTCGATAAATTTCATACTGCTCTTCAAACTTATCTATATAATTTTGCGTGGGTTGGTTGCGTGCGGACTGGATATCACCTGCTTTTAATAATTTAATGAGGTCTAACTGCGCGTTATAAAGAATAAAATAACTGCGTTTGAGCTCATCCGCTGTAAAATCGTTGAGCTGTTGCGGCAAACTTTCATAATCACTCCAGCGCTGGGCAGCAACTTCCAGAGAAGCACTGGCATTTTGAATAAAAACAGCCGCCTCCTTCTGTAAGCTTGCGGCATCCCGAATATCCTTTTCCCCCAGATATATTATGGCGAAAGAGATATCATTTCGGGCCTGCAACAACGCTATCCACGCTTCATTGACGGCAGCGCGTCGCTGGTTAAGGGCGTCAAGTACTTCAAAATTTTCTTTATCTTCTTTAAGCGAGTAGAGCGATGCCCCGCTGGAAGCAAACTGTAAGACACCTAACAACATCAGAAATATAGTCAGGCTGGTAACGATTTTTATACTTTTTAACATAAAATTTCTCTTCCCGGGATGCATTACTATTAACTATCGGTTAGAACCCAAAAAACTTTTGAAATATATAGGTGCTTTAGTTAATTTTTCTCACAAAAAAAATCCACAGCGCCAACAGATAAGTTCACAACTTAAACAAGAGCGCTGATAAATCATTAGACGCGGTTAATTTTAGCTTTAGCCTGCAAAAATATGCGCTATTTACTTAATTAAAGAAATAACATTGACAGAGATAACCGCTGGCCTGCCCGTCTTTTCCCGTGAATATATTACTAAACGCTATCGGTTGGAAATTGAAAAAATACAGCCCTTCTATTTTTAATACAGATGCGGCAGTTATAGGCTTTAAATGATTCGCGTTTTGACGATCACGCCTTTAACGTTCAACTATATACTCAATTCACCCAATGAGAAAACAAGTCACCCGAAACCAGCCTGTACACCGGCGATGACTACCAGCCCAGGTCAGCGAGATTAGTGCGATGACACAAGGCGTTAAATGCCGTTACGCGAGTCATTTTTCAGCGCAGCATAGAATCAATGTATTGATAATAAAAGGAAAAACCATTCTCATGTCAGGCCGCGGTAAAAAACAACCGAAATAGATTGAAAAAAGATCAGTTAAGAAAAAATAACTTACTCGCCTATTATGTTTTTAATCCGTTAACCGATTAATTATTATATACCTAACTGGAGAAGCCTGGATGATAAGTCGTATAAAAATTGTTAATGGATTAATAGCCGTATTGGTGTTATTTTTTATTCTGCAAATTTCCTCACTGAGCTTTCTTTTTCCGATTATTAGCCGTGACGTGGACAATTTTGTCCGGCAGCACGAAATCACCGGGCAACGTAACGATCTGGTGCTCGCCAAGTCCTATCTGCAGGAAGCCCGCGTTCACCTTCTCAGAGCTAACCTTGCTAATTACCTTGAAGATCCCACCACGCAGGCTGGCCGTAACGCTATAGAGACCGAGAGAGAGCAAACCAGGATATTCCTTAAAAATGCGCAACAGGCCTGGACGGACTACTTAAAATGGACGCCGCTCGATCTTAAACTTGAAGAAATGATTAAAGATAATTATACGGCTTTCTATAACGAACTACTGGTGGTGGCTAATTACCTTGAGGAAAACGATAACAAGGCCGCGTATGGCGTTAACCTACAGGTCCATCAGGATAAATTTGATAATACATTCCTTAAAATTGTGAATAAGCTTTCCGATTACAATAAAACTAAGGTGACGGAGAGCGCGCACTCTTACAACGTTGCTATAGGGGTAACCGTCTGCCTGCTGATCGTTCTCATCCTGATAGTTGTTTTATCCTGGTTCGGCATACGCACTATTCTTCTTGAGCCTTTACGTAAGATGATTGAAAGTATTCGCCACATTGCCAGCGGTAATTTAGTTCATAAGATTGACGTGCAGGGCACTAACGAGATGGGCCAGTTGGCCGAAACACTACGCAGCATGCAGATAGAATTAACAAATACAGTAGAAGATATTCGTGCCGGCGCCGATGCTATTTTCACCGGCGCCAGCGAGATCTCGACAGGCAATAACGATCTCTCATCCCGTACGGAACAGCAGGCCGCCTCGCTTGAAGAGACTGCGGCAAGCATGGAAGAAATTACCGCGACCGTTAAGCAAAACTCTGACAACGCCTCCCAGGCAAGCCAGCTTGCCCTCAATGCCTCAGAAACCGCCCAGCGTGGCGGCAGGGTGGTGGATAACGTTGTGCACACGATGAGCGATATCGCCACCAGTTCGCAGAAGATTGCCGATATCACCAGCGTGATTGACGGTATCGCCTTCCAGACCAATATCCTGGCCCTGAATGCCGCGGTGGAAGCCGCCCGGGCCGGTGAGCAGGGGCGCGGATTTGCCGTTGTCGCCAGCGAGGTGCGTAGCCTGGCCCAGCGCAGCGCCCAGGCCGCCAGGGAGATAAAAACGCTGATTGATGACTCCGTCAGCAAGGTGGAAGTCGGCTCGGCGCAGGTTAAAAGCGCGGGTGAAACCATGGGGGAAATCGTCAGCGCCATCACTTCCGTGACTGACATCATGAGCGAAATCGCCTCGGCATCAGATGAACAGAGCCGCGGTATCAATCAGGTGGGCCAGGCCGTATCTGAAATGGATCGGGTGACCCAGCAGAACGCCAGCCTGGTGGAAGAGTCTGCCGCCGCCGCTGCCGCGCTTGAAGCCCAGGCGAGAAGCCTGACGCACGTCGTCGCGGTGTTTAATACTAATCACAAAGCAGCGACTGCCTGAGGGCTGAGGCGTTCAGCGTCTGAACGCAGGTAAACAGTGGGGGCCAAAGCGCTCCCCTTATCTTTTACTGTCGGCCAGATTTTCCTAAAACATCAAAGGTATGTAGCCGATGACGCGATCCATCCATTTCACCACCACGGAATTTTTCAGCATAATAGAGGCATAGCCTGTGGCTGCGATGAGGATAGGTGTCCGGGCTAGCAATCACGAGATGAATAGTCACCAGCCGGAGCGTCCCGGTAACGGGAGAATGGCCTGCCGGAATAAACTGCTGCGGTAACAGCCAGATGGATTCCCTGTTAGTGACAAGCTCAGATATTTCCCCCGGTTGCCGAACGAGTTCTTCAAGCGTGCGTTCAGATGCTAACGCGATCGAAATGCGCTCAATAAGGGCGCCAGATATAAAACGCGGCTACCTTTACTCGCTGGCAATGCGGGTGGCTAGCCCAGGAAGCGCAGGTCTTTAACGTAGACTACGGACAAATTTTCCTTTCCTTTTCACGCTTCGCTAACGATAAAACGTCGAGCCTGCCACGGCGGCCTTAACGCCGCGAATCCCCTTATCAATGAGATCGAGAAACACCGATTTTGCCGCTGCCGTCTTAAACGCTGGCAATTTATTAATGGCGCTGGCAACCAGGCGGTCGATACCGCGCGCCAGGAACAGCCCCAGACATGCTTGCCTCAGCGGTAAGACTGGCATCGATTATCGCCCCGCTAGCCTTCTCGAGCTTCTGTCTTGTCGTGCAGAAAGCATGGCCGGGCGCCATCTGGCTTTTGGTTATTGTGGCTTATGCGATTGCCGTCCCGCTAATAGCGCTGTCCACCGGATAGCCTGAGGAGACCGCAGCGTAGTCGCTCAGGGCAAAGCAGCCCTGAGCGCTAATCATCCGCTGAGGCATAACGTGGAGAAATTAAAAATGCTGCCAGTGACCTTCCTCTTGCCGATTTAATAGCCTGCTGGGGGCGGGACGCGGCGATGCAGACAGCCTGTATTCATCTCCTTCGCCCAGCCGTAAATTGCTGGTTCTTTTTTGCAGCTCAAGCACCTGCGTATTAAGCACTTCAGAAGAACCGGCCAGCTCTTCGACAACGGCAACGTTGCTTTGGGTAGCTTTTTCCAGTTCGGATAAGGCCAGTGTGATTTGCTGAATGCCCTTTTCCTGCTCGTTGGTCGAAATAGAAATATGCCCCATCAGCGTGTCAATAGACTCCGAACCGGACACAATATCCCGCATATTTTTTTCCGCCTCTGAAACCAGCGAGGCTCCCTGCATCACGTTTTCATTGGTTAAATCGATCAGCGATTTAATGTTTTTAGCCGACTCCGAGCTTTTATGCGCCAGGTTCCTGACCTCGCCTGCCACAACGGCAAATCCCTTCCCGTGCTCCCCTGCTCTTGCAGCTTCAACGGCGGCGTTAAGCGCAAGGATATTGGTCTGAAAGGCGATGCTATCGATGATGCTGATGATCTCCGTCATTTTATTGGCGCAGTCGGTGATGGACGTCATATTAGTGGTCAGCTTTTGCATCAGGTCGCTGCCATGATTGGCCGAGCTGTGGGCCCCGCTGGTAATGCTGCTTAGCTGGCGCGTGCTTTCCGCGTTGTTTCTGGTGCCCGCGGAAATCTGCTCCATACTGGAAGCGGTTTGCATCAGCATGGCCGACTGCTGCTCGGTCTTGACCGACAGGGTGGCGCTCTGTCGCGCAAGCGTTTCAGAAATATTTTTGGCCGAGTGGGAAGATTTTCTGATGTCCATAACCAGCGTTGTGATTTCGGCAGAAAGCGTGTTGATCCCAGGAATTAATCGGCCAGCACAGTTATTGCCAAACTCAGGAATATGCACTGATAGGTTGCCAGTGTTTATCTCATCAATATTGCTTTTGACCTGGTTGATGGGCCTGACAAGATATACCGTCATATAGGACCATAACGATCCGAGCACTACAATCCAGGCGATATTTAACAGCAGCATCATTTTTAAATCTGCTGATAAAACAACCGCCAACAAATCTACTACCGCAAAAGACAACAACAGAAAAATAGTAATGACGCTTCGGACGCTGGCATTTTTAAACATGGTTAAGACCTGTCACTTCTCAGAAGGGTATACTAGTTATTATCAATTTTTGCAGGAAAGCCATTTCCTCACGAAGATCGAAGCTATATATCGCGATAAGACAAATGAAAGGTTTTTTAACCGGCGCCGGCTTTAGCTCGACTAAGATGCATAATATATTTTTAGCATTATTTAATTATTATGTGTTAAGTGGATCATAAAAATTAAACGCGGTATTAAAGTTTTCACCTTGAACAGAAAATCGAATTTTATTATTGCGGAAAATTAAAGAGGGTTTGGGGCTGGGGAAGAAAATCGCACGGAAATCCGTAAGAGCCGTGAACGATCGCAACTTTGATGGTGGTATCTGAGATGGCATGCTTACGGCAGATCTCAAGGGCAGAAACCCCGGCTTCGGCCTCGCGGAGAATACTGCTGATCTGTTCGTCGGAAAAATGCTTCTTCATGAGGATGTCCTCACGTGGCTGATGAAGATATTCCTGATATCGCGGTATGTTAATTAATGGGAAACAGGTTGTCGGTATAGCCGGATTTAATTTTACATAACTATATGAAATATAAGAGTAATATCACCATACGCCCACTGTTAAACCGCCTGATATTGTTCACCGCCTGGGTTTGCTCATAAAGACGGTGAAGCTTTGCATGAGGTAAAGAAAAACAGCCTCACCGTCGGCTTATATCGGGTAATTTATAGCTTTAAAGTTAACGCTGTCTTATCGCGTTCCTTACTCTATTTCCCAATCTCCTCGGCGACTTTTTCAATCGCCGCAGCAATTTCCTGAGCCTGCGACTCGCTTAACGTTACCTGTTGCCTTTTCGTCCATAGCGCCATTTTCAGCTTATCCATCGCCTTCCTGATGCTACCGATGCCGGTCAAGGCCGTTGGCAACGAAGTTGTTCCATACATCTGTTGATAACGCGCAAGCTTATGTTGGTTATTGACGACCCAGTCCTGACCTGCGGGGCTTGCGCTGAATTTGCTCTGCACCTGCGCCTCATCCATCCGGTTGATAAGTCCCTGTTGCAAAAGGTTTTGCAGGCAGCCGCTGATTATCGGGGTCGAAATCCCGGCCATCGCCGGCAGCGCCGCTCTGAGCGAGCTTTCCAGATCTTCCTGAGACTGCTCTTTCTGCGCCAGTAAACCGAGTATGACTAAATGAAGACGGTCGAAACCGTTCAACAATGCGCCCCCACGTCCGGTTCTCTGCCCGTGACGACCACCGCGTCCTCTATAACCGCTCCGTCCTTCACGACCTGCCGTTGCCATTTCTCGATATTGATATCTCATGTTTTATTCCTCATATTTAGATATATCTAATCTAGACCAGAGCCAGCCAGGATCGCAACACCGGCTAACGATATATTTTTTAACTATATGTATTTAATAGAAATATAATTATTACTTTTTTATTAGGTATGCATGTCGGTTGTATATCTTGCTTTGAAAACCGCTCATTTTAGGTTATAAGAAAGACGTTAATTACGATATATCTTAATGGAGATCTTTATGACGACATCAAGCATGGTCCCGCGCTATCCGCGCCGGGTACGTAACGAACTGCGCCTGCGCGAATTGTCGGTGCTCAGCGCCGAACGGATAGGTGACGATTTCCAGCGCGTCGTTTTAGGCGGTGAAGCGCTTGAAGGGTTTTCCTCGGGAGGGTTTGCCGATCATTGCAAACTGTTCTTCCCGCCAGCCGGCGGCAAATTAACGCTTCCTTCCGTCACCGCAGAAGGAGCCGTGTGGCCCGGTGGAAGTAAACCTGCCTCACGCGATTACACTCCGCTTTATAATGAACAACGCCGGGAATTAACGTTCGATTTCTACATCCACGACTCCGGGCTTGCCAGCGACTGGGCAGCAAACACCAAGCCGGGAGATACGCTGCTGGTCGGCGGACCGCGCGGTTCAACGATTGTTCCCGACTCTTATCACTGGCAGCTTTATGTTTGCGATGAATCCGGTATGCCAGCGCTGCGCCGTCGCCTGGAAGCCCTGAGTCTGCTATCCGCGCGTCCAGCAGTGACCGCACTGCTGTCTGTCAAAAATGAGGCCAGTAAGGCTTATCTGGCGGGACTTGAAGGCTTCAATATTGAGTGGTTCATCGGACACAGCGGTCATGAACTGGATGCGCGACTAGAACAAATAGCCGTTCCGGATGATGACTATTTCATCTGGATTACAGGTGAAGGAAAAACGGCGAAAAGCTACGCTCGCCACTTCGAGAAGCCGCAAATTAACCCACAGCTCCTGCAAGTATCGGCCTACTGGCACGATAAATCTGCCGACTAAATAGGTTATCGGGCGCTGTATTCAGGCGCCTGCTCTTCCTTTTTCCTCTCTTTATCTGACGCCTGACGCGGTTATCTATAACGCCTGCGAAGCACAGTTTTGTGCTGCACTTCATGAAAATGATTCTTATTTCTTATAATACACGCTGCAATTGAGCACTCCATCACGTTCCTCATCGTTGCCCACCTTTTCGGGGTTGTTCTTTTTCAGCGCTCATCTAGTATCAGATAAGAATTAAGATATATCTATTTAAAAGCTATATCTTAAAAGCACCATGCGCGTTGTCTTTGTCCGTTGTGGCAGCGCAGAAAGGGGATGAAGGTCAGCGACAGACTGGCCTTATAAAACCGGCTTGAGCATTACTTTTCTGAAAAGAGAGAACATGACAATGCAACACATCGACAATGTGGTCCTTGATCCGCCCTTCACCCTCACCCGTGCCAGCCACGTGGTATTGAATGTGCGCGATCTTGAAGCCAGCAAAAGGTTTTACACCGAGTTAATCGGCCTGGTAGTGAGCGCCGAAGATGCCTCAACGGTTTATCTGCGAGGACTTGAAGAGCGTGGTCATCACAGCCTGGTGCTGCACAAATCTACCGAAATGTCCTGCGCTCGTCTTGGTATGCGTGTTCTGACGCCGGACGATATTTTCAAAGCAGAAGATTATTTTGCAAGCCAGGGCATTCACTCCACGCGAGTGGACGTTCCATTCCAGGGGCCAACGCTGCATGTTTCTGACAGCACCGGCGTTCCGCTTGAATTGTGCGCCAGCATGGAGCCGTGCGAGCGGCTGTTTAAAAGCTATAACCTTTATCGGGGCGCCAGCGCTCAACGCCTTGATCACTATCAGTTACAGACCGATGACGTTAGCAAGTCCTGGTCTTTCTACCAGCCGTTGGGTTTTCGCGTCAGCGAGTACACTTACTCCCTGACGCCGGACGAAAAAGAACTTTTATGGGGCGTGTGGCTACAGCGTAAAGGCAATCCACATGACATCGTGTTCACTGCGGGTACAGGGCCGCGCCTGCACCATTTTGCCTACACCCTTCCTGATACTAACGACATGATCCGCGCCTGTGATGTGGCCGGTGCTTTGGGATTCGCTCCGCAGCTTGAGCGTGGTCCTGGCCGACACGGAATAAGCGGAGCGCTGTTCGTTTACTTCCGCGATCCGGATGGTCACCGCATCGAATTATTTAATACTCACTATCAGCACATCGATCTGGAACCGGCGATAGCCTGGGATCTGGCCGATCCAAAGCGAGCCGATCAGTGGGGATTACCGGCCCGCAACCAATGGTTCACGGAAGCAACACCTTTTGCAGGCGTCACGCCACGGCCGCCTGATATTCGGGTCGATCCCCCTACGCTTGAGAAATTTCTGGCGATGACCAACGATAGCTGAGGAGTCCACCCCTCACAACCTGCTGAAAATTATCAGGTTCAACTTCAATGCTGAAGATGAGCCCGGGTAGCCTCAACCTGGAGAAAGGATCATGGCTGCGATTAAAAGTACGTTTGTCAGAATTTTTGTGGTTTACGCTCTTGGCGTCATGGCCGCGATGACCGTGAGTGAAGCGGTGACGGAACTGGGCTCGATCGCCAAAGAATTTCACCTGATGGACCACGGCAAAGTGGGGGTCATCATGTCCCTGCCTTCGCTGATGGTCGCACTTGGAGCATTGCTGGCCGGATATGCTGTAGACCGACTCGGCGATCGTGTGGTGCTGCTTTGCGGCGCGGTAATAATCGTTGCGGGCGATCTGTACGTCATCGCGTCACCCAGCTATAGCTCGCTATTAGCCGGACGTGTGGTCACGGGCGTGGGCTACGTCTTAACGGCGGTTGCCGCCGTGACTTTGCTTATCCGCATCACGACGGGAAAGCAACGAACCATGGTCATGGCGCTGTGGTCCACCTTTGTTCCCGCAAGCTTCCTGCTGCCGTTTATCTCAGCGGGCCTTGCCGAACATTTTCAGACCTGGCGCGCAGCTTTCGTCGGGCATTCTCTTCTGACGCTGGGGCTCGCCTTCCTTGCGATGCTCAGCATTCCGCGCCGGACGCCTGAGGAAAAAACGCAGTTCTCCCGTACCCGGGGGCTGAGCGCGGTCTTAAAGAGCCCGCTCCCCTATTTGCTGGGGATCTCCTTTGGCGCAGATGCCTTTATTCAGACCGGCATGATTTCTACCCTCACTCCCTGGCTTGCGAAAACTTACGGCGTACCGGCGGTAGAAGTTGCGCACTGGAACGTCGGAGCGATGATTGCCAATGCAATAGGCTGCCTGATGGTCGGCGCGTTCCTGAATCGGGGTATCAAAGCCACGGTTATTGCCAGCGCAGGCATTCTGTTGGCCGTATTGTCAGCGCTGTTCATCTATCTGACAGCCGTTGGCTTCCTGTTCTCAATTGCCGCCTCCTGGCTCTTCATGTTCAGTAGCGGTTTGCTGGTTGGGATGTGGGCACTGGCGCCAATCGTGGCCCCTTCTCGCGAAAGCATGGGAGCCACAAGCGGGCTGATCACACAGCTCACTCTGGTGGGCGTTTTTCTTGGACCACTGCTGTTTATTAACGCCCTGCATGCCGACGATGCCAACCAAATGGCGCTGATGGTGATTATCGGGCTGGCGATTTGCCTGGTCGCTATCCCTATCTGGCGACGTGGCCCAAACCATCAATCCGGAAGCCAGCACGTAGGGGAAGGCTCTGCCGGTAGCGGCGACAAACTCGGCACCGTCAGATGACGTAACCAGACGTTCGGGCCTGACGCGTTCAGGTCCGCAAACAAGCGCCAGGCATGGGTGCCTGAACATTCAAAAAACCAGAGGTCATTTATCATGTTGGATATTGCCATCATTGGAGCCGGCCCGGCAGGCCTGGCAACCGCTCTGCGACTGCATCAAAAAGGCTTCCGTCCGCGTCTTTACGAAGCCGTTTCCGAAATTAAGCCGCTGGGTGTTGGCGTGGATATCAAACCCTACGCGGTGAAAGAACTCACCGAAATGGGGCTCTACGAAGCGTTCTGCGACATCTCGGTCGACGCGCAGGAATCCATTTTTTACACCGGCTACGGTCAGGAAATTTTCAGTGAAAAATGTGGCCGCCATATGGGATATGAGAACGATCAGCGCTTCGTGCATCGTGGTCGGCTACAGATGATGCTCTATAAAGCAGTCCAGGATCGCCTGGGCGCAGACGCCATCACGCTGGGCTGTCGCTGCAGCAGCTTTGAACAGGACGACAGCGGCGTAACCGTCCATTTTGATACCACCCACAATCCTGATGCGCCTAAGCAGATCCGGGCCGATGTGGTCATTGGCGTTGACGGTATTCGTTCCGTAGTGCGCAGCAAACTGATGCCTGAGTCCATGCGTACCCACTTCTCAGGACTGACCCTTTATCGCGGCGTCACCGTCATGCCGCCGCTGAAAACGGGCGGCAGCATTCTGCATATCGGCGATCCCATTCGTCAGGGCACCATTATTGTCTATCCGATTCAGGACAACGTGGATGGCCAGGGTAATCAGCTGGTGAACTGGGTAATCGAACAAAGTGAAAAACCACAAACCGAAGAAGACTGGAATCAGGAAACCGGCGTGAAAGAAGTTGAACACGTGTTTGACGACTGCCAGCTCGATTTTCTCGATATTGGCAAAATGATAAGCAACGCCCGCGAATGCTATCTGTTCCCCCTTATCGATCACGACCCGCTTAAACAATGGTCTTTTGGGCGAATTACCCTGCTTGGGGATGCCGCGCACGCCATGTATCCGCGCGGCGGAAATAGCGTTTGCCAGGCCTTTGTCGATGCCCGCGTTATCGCCGAAAAACTCGCCGATATCAACGATCCGGTAGAAGCGCTCAAAGCCTATGAGTCAGAGCGCCGCGAAAAAGTGAACTGGCTGGTGCTGGCCTCGCGCGGAGAAGGCCCGGAAGTGGTGCGCCGCATCGTTGAAGAGCGCAGCGGCGGTAAACCATTCGACGATATCGAAAACATTTTTCCCCATGAAGAAGCGCTCTCCATTTTCAGTGAGTACCACGCGAAGGCAGGTATGAAGATCCCGACAGAAAAAGAGACGGGTGGACCTTCAAAATATAAATCTGTTTTTGCAACCGGCAGTAAATAAACCCGCTAATAAGCAAATCAAAAACTTAATGACCGACAGGATAAAGAAAATGACCAAAATTATTGATGCCAACATGCACTGGTTGCCCGGCGACCTGTTCTCCGATGAGAAGCTGCTGAACTCGTTCCTCGACTGCGTACCCAAACAGTACGGCGTACATACCCGCGTGGAACAAATTGAAGGAAAAGACCTGCGCCAGCTCATCATTGAGCAGCCAAAAGGCTATGTAAATCTGAACTACGCGGAAGGCCAGTACACCCTGGAAAGCCAACTGGCGGATATGGAAAAAGCCGGCATTGACCACGCGGTATTTCGTCTGCCGGTCTGGCAGGAATGGCTCGATCTCGAAACCTGTAAAAAGGTGAACGATCGCATGGCGGAATACATTAAACGCAGCGGCGGGAAAATGTCTGCGCTGGCGGTTGTACCACCCTGGGGCACCGACGATTGCCTGCGCGAAGTAGACCGTTGCCTGAATCAGCTGGGTTTCCGCGGCGCGCAGATTGTCGCTCACTACGGGCAAATCTATCTGGACGATATAGCGTTTCGTCCATATCTCAAGTACCTCAATGAGTTGAACGTACCCGTCGTGGTGCACCACACTCCGCTGCCGGTCGATTACCACTCGGTGCTGCCGTATACCAACCAGCGTCGCCAGTTTGGCCGCTGTATCGATCAGGCCACCGCGGTCGGTCGCGAACTGTTTAGCGGCATGTTTGATGAACTGCCAAACCTGCAGTTTATTCACTCCATGCTCGGCGGCGCGTTTTACGCCTTTGCCGACATGCTGGTGCCGCCACAGCATCAGTTTAACGATGCCGTCGATCGCTTCCAGACCGGCACCGGTAACCTGCGCGCCCAGCTTTCAAATAACATTTTCTTTGATACTTCAGGCGCGCCGCAGTGGGGCAAAGCGCAGCTGGAAGCCGCGGTAAAAGTCATCGGCGGGAAAAATATCCTCTACGGTAGCTCTTACCCTATCCGCAAAGACTGGTTCTTCCAGGGTGTCGATACCATCAGAAGTCTGGATATCTCAGAAGAAGATAAAGCGAATATCCTGGGCGGCAACGCGGCTCGTATGTTCCGTATCGACTAACACCCCTATCGTGCTGAAAGTGGCGTCAGAAGGCGCCGCTTTTTGTTCACCTGAAAAGCTGAAACTCATGCAGGCCAGGAGAGAAACTGAACATGAAACAGCCCCAATTTGTGACCTTTAGCCGAAATGACGGGCAACAAAGCGAGTACGGCCTGATAAACGGACAAGGGGTGATTAACCTCTCCCGCCGTACGGGCGATCGCTGGCCCGATTTAAAGGCGGTAATTCAGGATGGTGCATTGTTAATGCTGGCGCAGGAATACGGCGAAACGCCGGCAGATCATAACCTTAGCGAAATTACTTTCAAGTTGCCCATCCAGAATCCGGGGAAAATCATCTGCATTGGCGTTAATTATCCCGACCGGAACGCCGAATATAAAGATGGGCAGCCTGCCGCGCTATACCCTTCGCTCTTTGTCCGTTTCCCCAATTCATTGACTGGCCATGAGCAACCGATTCTGCTGCCGCCGGAAAGCGAACAGCTCGACTACGAAGGAGAAATTGCCATCGTGATAGGTAAGGGCGGCCGCCGCATTGCCCCTGAAAATGCCCTGTCTCATATCGCCGCTCTGACGCTGTGTAATGAGGGCACGGTGCGCGACTGGGTTCGCCATTCTAAATTTAACGTCACGCAGGGTAAAAACTTTGAACAATCTGGCGCAATGGGCCCATGGCTTGTCCCGTTGCAAAGCGCGGAGCAGCTGGAAGATATTCGTTTAGTGACTCGCGTTAACGGTGAAATTCGCCAGGATGACCGTACCTCGCACATGAATTTCTCTTTCGCGTGGATTATCGAATACCTGTCGACGTTTACCACCCTTTATCCCGGCGACATCATTATTACCGGAACGCCCACCGGCGCGGGCGCACGGCTGAACCCTCCGGTTTGGCTTAAAGCCGGTGACGTTGTGGAAGTCGAAGCGGAAGGGTTGGGCATTCTGCGCAACAGGGTACGTGCAGAGGTGCCGCCATGCTGAATTCTGCCCAAATCCTCAGCGCTGTCGAAGCGCTTTCTCAGGCTGAGATAAGCCGCCAGCAGACAGGTTTGCTCTCGCAAGCCCTGCCGGAAATGACGCTGGAAGATGCCTATGCGATTCAAAGCGCATGGGTAAAACAAAAAATCGCCAATGGACGCCGCGTGATTGGCTGGAAAATCGGTCTGACGTCAAAAGCGATGCAATACGCGCTGAATATTGCTACGCCGGATTCTGGCGTGCTGTTCGACGATATGGTGTTTGAAGATGGCGCCAGCATTCCCGCAGATCGCTTTATCCAGCCGCGCATTGAGGCTGAAATTGCTTTTGTGATGAAAGCGCCGCTGAAAGGCCCTGATATCACCATAGCCGATGTCATGAATGCCACAGACTACATCGCCCCGGCGCTGGAAATTCTCGATACGCGAATTGTACGCAAAGACCCTGTCACCGGGTACGCGCGTACCATTATCGACACCGTTTCGGATAACGCAGCTAACGCTGGCATCGTGCTTGGCGGACAGGTTTTTAAACCGGATGCGGTGGACATGCGCTGGATGGGCGCCATCGTCTCGCGTAATGGCCTCGTTGAGGAAACCGGGCTTGGAGCGGGCGTGCTAAATCATCCTGCTCGCGGCATTGTCTGGCTGGTCAGGCGCTTAGCGCAATATGGCGACAGCATAGAAGCGGGACAGGTAGTGTTAGCAGGATCGTTTATTCGTCCCATAGAAGCGCGCCACGGTGACACTCTGAGCGCTGATTTTGGTCCTCACGGAACCGTCAGCTGTTTTTTTGAATAGGAGGATTTATGCCTGCCCCGATTAATCGCTTTAAACTCGCCTTAAAAGAAAACCTGCCGCAGATTGGGCTGTGGCTTGCGCTGGCAAATCCGTATAGCGCTGAGATTTGCGCCGGCGCTGGATTTGACTGGGTGTTGCTTGACGGCGAACACGCGCCCAACGATGTGCCTATATTAATGAATCAGTTACAGGTGCTTTCGTCTTCTTCGTCTCACGCGGTAGTACGCCCTCCGGTCGATTCTCCGGCACTCATCAAGCAGTTGCTGGATATCGGTGCCCAGACGATATTGATCCCAATGATTGAAAGCGTGGAACAGGCTCAGGAAATGATACGCGCGGTACGCTACCCGCCAGAAGGCATTCGCGGTGTGGGTGCGGCATTAGCTCGGGCATCCGGTTTTAATCGCACCCCCGACTATCTGCAAACCGCTAACGAACAAATTTGCCTGCTGCTGCAAATTGAGAGCCGTGCCGGTATTGAACAACTGGACGCTATCGCAAAACTTGAGCATGTGGACGGGATTTTTATTGGGCCGGCAGATTTGGCGGCCGATATGGGCTATCTCGGTCAGCCTGGCGCATCTGAGGTACAGCGAGTGGTAATGGAGGCGTTAGCGCGCATTCGCTCTCATGGTAAAGCCGCCGGGATCCTCAGTGCCGATCCCCATCTTTGTGTCCGTTATTTAGAAGCTGGCGCAACCTTTGTCGCGGTGGGCAGCGATGTAGGTCTGTTGGTTAAAGCCTCCAGCGCCCTGGCGGCAGAATTTAAGCATTGGGCTGGCAAATAAATTCACCCTGCCAGGCCTTCAGAATGAAGGCTAAACTTGCCATTTGGATGGCCGCAGAATTTAACTTTTCAGCCAGTCGAAACGGAGGGTTTCGCGCACTGCGGCTTCTTCCAGATGGCGTTCTATTATCTGCTCAAGCTCGGACAGTTTTTCGCGAGCGTCTGCGGTCACCGTGACAACCAATGCATCGTCTTCCAGGCGTATTTTCACCTCGCCGATACTCAGGCGAAACTGGCCGCTGGTTTCATCGGCAATCACCGCCGTGCGGTGCTTAAAGTGGGTACACAGACGGCGCAAAAAACGAGCCGCATTCGGCGTTGTTATTCTGGCAACGCTTTGCAGGGCATTTTCAGGCGCCGGTAACTGAGTCAGCAAAGCTTCCAGTTGGTCAGCGGCCGAATGAATAATGGCGGCCATGTGTGCAATCGTCTCATCGCCCACCGGTTCGCGTTTAATGCGTAAACTAAGAGAGTTTTTCAGATGGGACATGGCTTCAACGAGCAGCTCAGGAGATTTCCCTTTGTTTTTTGAAGGCTTACGCGACATTAGCTTGTCGACTATCGCCTGATTTGCGGTAAGAAAAGCCTCTCCTTCTTCGGTAATTGAGTAGCATTTACGTCCGCCCTTCTCCAGCTCAATCCGCGTATAGCTGCGGTCGTAGAGCCAGGTGAGAGCCGGATAAATAACGCCCGGGCTAGGCTTATAAAGTCCTTCAAAATGGGCTTTAATTTCGTGAATCAGCTCATAACCATGGCTGGGTTGTTTCGCCAGCATCATCAACAGCAGCAGACGCAGCTCACCGTAGTCAAACACGCGCCCACGTCGGCCCGCTTTATTTGTTACCTGCGCTTCATTGAGCCGATCAACTTCAAACGTTGAGACGGATTCTTTTGAATCTTTGGTCAATTGTTTATCCTCCATATTAGCCACCAAACATCAAATCAGGGACATAAAGGGATGCAGTCACCCGAATAGCTGAGGATACAATATATCGGAACTTTATTCATATCTCACAAATATCCGGCCACGCTTTTACCTGGATTTAGCGAGCCAGCACTGCAACAAAATCACATTGGATCAACGTATTGCCGCTAAAACTTCCGTCAAGCGCATGACGAGCCGGACGTGAAGCGGCATCGGGAAACGCCTCTTCCCAGTAGCGATTTACCACTTCCCGCTGCGATTTATCCTGCATCCAAAGCGTCATCTTAATAACGTCTGCCATCGTTCCTCCCGCGGACTCGACAATGGCCCGCACATGGTCAAACATCAGAACACATTGCCGCTCAATACCCGCAGGAACCTGCTGTGTCTGCGGATCGCGTCCGTAAATCACCCCTGAATAAAGCATATTATCCACCCGGCAAGCTGCCGGAATCGGATTCGCATGAGGGAACGCCGCGATATAAATACTTTCTCGTCTTGCCATTTATCTCACCGTTTATCGTTCAATCACAAAGGGCGAGCGCCTGTAGCGCAACACCCGTATTGCTTAATCAATATTCGTAATCAGGCATCATTTTCCCGAAGTGATAAACCACCCTCAGACGCTCTGCGTGATAGTCGCCGGTAGCTTTCGTCGGGGTAGCAATATAATCCAGCTCCAGTTCCACATGCAGACGCTCCGTCAGGTTATAGCCGAGGATCATAAATCCGGCATTCACGTCTTTTGCCGGCAGCGCATAATGAATGCCTGGCGAATCATCCAGATCCAGACGGGTATAGCCCAGAACGGCCAGCGCCTTATCGGTGTGGTAACTATAACGCGCAACATACGCGTTGCCCGGCTGGTTTGCGGTTATCATTGAGGATAGCGGCTGGCCGACATCCAGCGGCGACGAATCATAGATCCCGTAGCTGTACGGCGCGAAAAAAGCGCCGTTGAGGAATGCACCTTCTTTCTTCGGCACCTGGGTTGCCGCTACGTAGAAGCTGTGCTTGCGGGAACGCACGCCGAGTCGCGCCGAGTATAGGTTGGTATCAATATCGTGATAGGGATAAACCTGGTTGGAAGCATCCCACTCACGGGCATATTGTCCGCCCCAGAACGGTGTCCACTCGCCAAAGCGCAGGCTTTGAATCGGCAGCTCAAAGCCGCCATAGGCAAGCTGTGCGCGCTTATCAAAATCGTAATACCAGGCTTCTGCCCTTGCGCCGTATAGTTTTCCGTAGCGCAGCCCCAGCGTGGTGAAACCGTTGGTATCCGTCGACGGGAGATTGGTTTCATCGACTTCCGGCGCGCCCGCATCGCCTTTATAAAAAGTATCAGAACTGTACGGTTTGAACCTGAAAATCCGGTAGCCGTTAAGTTTGAGATTTCCATCGTCAGTCAGGGCATAGGTTCCGCCAGCACCTTCATATAGGGCCGGGATCATCGTGCGCCCTACTCCTTCATTGGCAAACGGCGTGTCCAGCCCCATACGCCCGCCGCGTAAATCTAAACCGTATCCTTGATAGCGCAAATAGGCCTTGCCCAAAACATTGACGCTGTCCGCAGGCACGTAGCGTTCGGTCTTATCCGGGTTATTGGAATTAATTCCCAGGTCGAATGCGGAATAGGCACCAAGACCAAAACTGAGGCCATGGAAATCTGCGCTGCGATATTGTAAATCGCCGCCTGCGGAGAACGTATTTTTATTCTCCACCACGCCAGCAAACTCTTTAAAAAAGGCCATGCTTTTCAATTCGCCAAATAATTCGCCCTGGTATAACCAGTCGCTGAATGAATTAACGGATGGCGCGCTACTGGAAGCGCTCCGATTTTTTTCCAACAAAGAGGCCTCCGATGATGACGGCGCCTGTGCAAAAGCTGAACTGGAAAACAGCGGCAGAGAATAAAGCATTAACGCTGCAGTCCTGGATGTTAATTTAACGTCCATTATCTGGTAACCTCGCTGAGGGTGAAGTCGGATAAAATGTTCAAATTGCTCTGGTATTTCTTATTTCACAGCAATCCCTCTGGCGATTAATCATTACCAGATTAATTATCTGTGCATTTATAAAGGTGAAAAACCTCACCCGTTACGACATAATTTACTGCAAAAATAAAATTAACTTATTTCTTCCAAAAAGAGAGTAAGGCTTTTCCATAATCATTGCCGTTGGGAATACGCGTAATGGTATGAATATGGAATTTTGCTGGTTCCTCATTAGTCAGCCACATCCCACTATGATGATCAAATTCCAGTAAAATAACCGGACTCTGGATTCGGTAATAATACACATCATCGTCACCGCAACCGCCAATCCAGTTCCACCAGGTCTCATCCAAATATTGTTCAACCAGCTTCATGCGTGCATGCCGCGGGCCATCGGGCAGGAAGTTAATAAACGCCTCAATGGTTTTTAGCAGCTTATCTTGCTGCTCGGCGTTGAACTCTGCTGCGCTAATACCTTCGAGCGGGATAACCCGGTTATCCTGAAATGCGCCAGCCAGATGACGTTGATCGGCAAAATTAAAGCGTTCTGGCGGCATCAAAGGATCTTCCATTAGCGAATAAATCGTCGCCCTCTGT
The DNA here is from genome assembly GCF_011808225.1 of Cedecea colo. Lineage (GTDB taxonomy): Bacteria > Pseudomonadota > Gammaproteobacteria > Enterobacterales > Enterobacteriaceae > Dryocola > Dryocola colo. The sequence goes on from NZ_SOYS01000006.1 coordinate 241,931, forward strand.
TGTTGCTCCTGAGATAATGATTGCATTAATTCCAGGCCAAGACGTTCCTCTTCGGTAAATAATATGCAATCACTGCTATTACCGCGGTCGATAATATTTGGTTCAACCCCCATAAATGTAGGCGCGATGACTAACTGCCGACCAATGATAAAACAACAAAATGCCACATGATGCCCGTAGATATTCCAGCCCCACGGCGCGGTTAGCGAAGGCGTGCCGAACATCATGAAATGAAAACTCCAGCGATTCATGACATTATTAAGATCGTAAAGCTCGCCTAAAAAATGATTGGCATCCATCAACTGGCGAACTTTATCAAAACCCACGGGGCTGGTACAGCTACGTAATAACTCCCAGAAAGCCTCGCGGGTTGATATTTGAGTATCTTCCAGACGCACGCCAAAATCATTAAACGGAATTTCCGGGTTATACCAGGCTCGCCATTGTTGAGCATCAATATCATGGCATACTCGCTTGCGCTGTGTCTCGCTTAAGGTTCCTAATAAATCCTTCGCGGCAGCAACCGCATATTCCACCGCAAATCCTTCATCCTGTAAGGGAAATAATCCTTGCTGAATTTCTCCCTGAGCGGTAATGCCACGGAATTCTTCATCGAGTAATGCCTGCCAGTGTGCCTTTAAATTCTGAGCCTTTTCCGTTGCCAGCATTCGCTGAGCATAGGCTGCTGGCGTCACGCCGCGTGCTGCGGCGATTCGTGGCGCATCGGCAGGAAGTAAGTAGTCACGAAAATTCTGGCTAGCCATAATATTCCTCATTTAATGATTGGCTCTTAATAAGCGAAATTATTCAGCTGCCACGCGATTTTCAATCATCCCGAGGGCGGTGATTTCCAGGCGCATAACATCCCCTGCCTTAAGAAATGTTCCGCTCGCCGCACCAATACCAGAAGGCGTACCCGTGGCAAGAATGTCTCCGGCTTCCAGCGTCATCACCGTTGAGAGGTATTCTATCTGTTGGTAGATGTTGTAAATCATATCGCCAGTGCTGGCGTGCTGGCGGCGCTCGCCGTTAACGAACAGCGACAGTTGCAAATCAAGCGGATCGCTAATTTCATCCGCGGTTGTCAGCCACGGACCAACAGGGCCATGGGTGTCGAAAGATTTACCGAGGGTAAACGTCGGCGACTTATGCAACCAGTCGCGGGCCGAGACATCGTTGACTATCAAATATCCCGCAATCACCGAGGCGGCATCTTTGGCGCTGACGTGGCGACAACGCTTGCCGATAACCACGCCCAGCTCGACTTCATAATCCATCTTCTCGCTAACGCGTGGTTTGACGACTTCATCAAACGGCCCGGTAATGCAGGAAACCTGCTTGTTAAACCACATCTGGCTTTCCGGAATGGGGATCCCTGCGAGCCTGGCTTCCTCGGCATGTTTTCGGTAATTCATTCCGATGCCGAGGAATTTCTGCGGATCCGCAACTGGCGCTTCTAATTTTATCGATGAGAGTGAATAAACCGGGCCGGTGGCTGCTTCCAGCTCGCCGCGCAATGCAGGTAACTGGTTTAGCAGCCAGCGCATCGAATCACGACCGCCGGTAATTTCCCCGAGGCAGATAACGCGATCCCCTTCAACTTTTCCAAGGCGGGTACGGCCATTCTCTGTAAAACGTGCAAGTTTCATGATGATTTCCTGAGAAAGTGAGTCGATTTTCACCGCTGACATGGCGTGAGCTGTGAAAGCAAAATGCGCCAGCCGGCAGCATCATGCCGTAATAACAAAGTTGAGAATCCCTCACGAACCATAACCAGGCCGTTCTCCAGCGAACGCACGGTATTGCGCGTATAGCCGGTCATGATGGCGATATCTCCTTGTATCTGAATCGCTGGTTCATCACGCTCAATCGCCACGAACCCACCCATACGCCGCACGTGTTCAAGTAGCTGCTGTTTGTTATGCACCAAGCCGGTGCTGTGAACATGAACGAGCTCATCAGCCAGTAGCTGCGACAGCACGTCGAGGTCAGCTTCGATCATTGCCTGCTGCCTGCGCTGTTCAAAAGCCTGTAGCTGTTGCAGGGTTTCGTTCAGGGTTTGCGAAATAGACATTCAGATAAGCCCCTCGTAGGAACCACCGTCTAACTGCAAATTCTGGCCTGAAATAAACCCGGCTTGCTGGCTTGCCAGAAAGGCGCAGGCGGCGCCAAATTCCTCCGGCAGACCATAACGTTTAGCCGCAATGCTCATAGCATTACGCCGCCGGGCTTCATGCCTGTCGATGCCCTCTTTCGCCATCAACCTTCGCAACATAAATTCCTGGCGCGGCGTGTCTATCCGTTCAGGCAGCAGGTTGTTAATCGTTACGTTGTCGGCGGCAACTTCGCGGCTAATCGCTTTACACATCGCCGTCAGGGCGGTACGCGCAGAGGTGGAAAGCCCCATCATGTAATGTGGTGATTTGACCATCGCCGAGGTGATATTGATGATTCGGCCAAAGCGGCGCGACTGCATGCCCGGCAGCCAGCCGCGGATAAGCTGTACCGCCGGGATAAAGTTGGCGTTCATCGCGGCGAGTAATGCAGCTTCATCCCATTCATCCAGCGCACCCGGCGCCGGGCCGGCATTATTGGTGACTAAAATATCGATCTGCGGAAGCGTCGCCAGGATCAGCTCTCGTCCCTGCGCCTGAGTGAGATCGGCGGCGATTGCGCTTATCTCCACTTCAGGAAATGTTTCCCGAAGCGTGTTAACCGTATCGGCAAGCTTCTCTTTATAACGGCCGTTCAGCGTAATATTGACGCCTTCCGCGGCGAGCGAGCGGGCGCAGGCCAGCCCCAGCCCCTGAGAAGATCCGCAGATAAAGGCCTTTTTTCCTCTGATTCCCAAATCCATACGCTGCTCCCGTGGTTGAATACCCGCTGTGCTGGTGAAATTACGCTCTCGCCTAATATAGATATATCTCAATTACAGATATGTCTATGTTGCACGAGGAGAGTTTCGCAAAATTCATAGCTGGCTCACAGAAATGGGGTTTGCAGGCAAGGATGATATAAAAAATGATAAATAGCTATTTAATCAACAGGTTAATGAGAAATTTTAGCCATGGAATATTTTAGCGAGAGGATTAAATTCGACTGTCTGTGATTAGATATATCTAATCACAGGAGATAAAGAAGAGGCGGCTGTAAAGAATAGTATTAATAATGACGGGTTAAACTACAGGTAAAAAGCGGTAGTGCATGACCTGTTTGTTCCCCCTTGATTAACTCAGCGTGCCGGTAAGCACGCCGATTGTCGCCAGCTTGAACAGTGCCAGAATATGCTTAACCAAAAATTACTTTATTTTTCCTTAAATTATTCAGCGCGGATAGTTGCCCACCGCACGATTCACCGCTGCCCATGAGGACATGACGTCACGTTGGCTTATGGCCAGCGCCTGCCTCGCCTGGATATTGCTGCGTTGCGCATCCAGCACATCGATAAAATTGCTGAGCCCACCATCATAGCGCGCCTGGATCAGTGCCAGAGCCTGCCCGGCACTGTCCGCGCGGACCTGCTGCTCGCTGAGTTTTTGCTGAGCCGCAGCATAACGGCTTAATGCATCATCGATTTCCTGCCACGCTTTCAGGACGGTTTTGTGATAATCGACCGCCGCCTGCTGCCGATCGGTTTCCCGCAAGACCACCGTCGCTTTACGACGGCCACGGTCAAACAGTGGCAGATTCAGACTCGGCCCCACTGACCAGCTACGGCTTCCCCATTCGGTGAAGTTATCCGCGCTGTAAGTATCCATACCAATGCGTGCGCCCAGCGTGATGCTCGGATAAAGCTCAGCCTGAGCGACGCCGATGCGTGCCGTTGCCGAATGCAGCTTCGCTTCTGCCGCCCGGATGTCAGGCCGGTTGCGCGCTACCTCGGATGGAATACCCAGTCGCAATGGTGGCAAATTGCCTGATTTCAGGCTGTCTGGTTGATATTGCAGCTGTTGTTGCAGGGCGCCAGGACGTTCGTCCAACAGCAAAAGGAGCTGGTTCATTGCCGCACCTTCCTGCGCCTGAAGGTCGATCAGGTTCGCCCTGGTGGCGGCCAGTTCGCTGCGTTGCCTTTCCTGGCTGGTCTCATCCAGCGCTCCGCCTACTGTTCGCGCCTGAATCAGAGAAAGGCGTTCATCCAGCGCTTTTTCATCCTGTTTTGCGAGCACGATTTGTTGCTGAATGCCACGCAGGCTGTAGTAGTTATTCACCACATCGCCGACGATACTCAGCCTGGCCAGCTCCAGCATTGCTTGCCGGGACTCGACATCGGCATCAGATGCTTCTATTGCGCGGCGGACATGTCCCCACAGATCTATCTCCCATGAGAAATCCAGCCCGCTCTGATACCAGTTCGACGGCGCAGCCATCAGCTGTAGAAGCTCATCCGGATTGGGCAGCGCTTCTTTCATGGCACGCGTCGAGGGGCTGTTCTCGCTTTGCTGGATCCGGGTGACGCTGCCGGTGGCGTTCACCGTTGGCGTTTGCTGCGAAGCGGTTATCTGCTGCTGCGCACGGGCACCGGCAAACCGCAATGTCGCGGTGCGGATATCCGGACTCGCCGCTAAGGCTTTCTCTACCAGAGCGTCAAGCACAGGATCGTTATAGCGTTTCCACCACTGGTTATCTGAAACAACGCTGCCGCCCGGTAACGCATGCAACGCGGCATCACCGCTGCGCCAGGTTGTCCAGTCGGTCGGCGCATCGGCCTTTGGTTTTTTGAAATCCGGACCAACGGTGCAACCACTGATGAGTGTGAGGGCAGTCATTGCCGCCAGCACGGATAATGCCTGACGATTGAAAAGGGGAAAACGCTTATTCATCTGGATTCCTGCATCAGTAAAGTCGGTTGCGAAACAGCCATGCTGCCAGCGGCATCGTAACGATCGTCATGGCTATCATGGGAATAAAATCAAAAGCGACGTCGCTAAACCCGGCACCTTCGAGATAAACCCGCCGCACAAGGTCAATGGCAAAACGCAGTGGGTTAGCATATGTCAGGGTATCAAGCACCGCCGGCATGGTTTGTACAGGCGTCAGCAAACCGGAAAGCAACATGAGCGGCATAATGAGTAAGAAGGTGTACAGCATGGCCTGCTGCATGTTGATTGAAACGGCTGAAATCGATAGCCCAAGGCCGACCGCGGCAACGTTGAAACTAAGCAGCCCGAAATAGAGAAGAAGCAATGACCCGTTCATCGGGATCTGGAACCAGAATAAAATCACCAGCAGGATGATTGTCGACTGCACCAGCCCAACCAATACCGGTGGAATAGCTTTGCCAATCAGCAGCTGCATGGGCGTAAAAGGTGTGACCAGAAGTTGATCGAAGGTTCCCTGCTCTCGCTCTCTGGCGACCGAAAGGGCCGATAACAGCAGCGTCTGCATCATACTGATTGCCGCAATCAGCGTGGGCATCAGCCCCCATCGCGACTCAAGGTTCGGGTTATACCAGGCGCGAACTTCCACATTTATCGGTGAAATATTGCCTGCTCTGCGCTGGTTAAAGTCAGTCACCACCGCGCTGATGTATCCCGCCGCCGCACCTGCGGTAGAGGAGTTACGGCCATCAAGGATCACCTGCAACGGCGATGTCTGCCCCCGGTTGAGCTTACTTTCAAAATCAGGCGGAAATGTCAGCACCATCAGGGCCTTCCCGTCCATCACTACCTGCTGAATTTGCGACGCCGAGGTCAGCGTGGCGGTCCGGTTAAATACGCCTGTTCCATCCAGATGCGAGATAATTTGCGTTGAGGCCTGACCACGGCTTTGATCCAGTACGGCATAATCAACGTGGTTAACATCGTAGGTGGCCGCGTAGCCAAACAGTAATGCCTGCATCAGCACGGGAGCAATCAGGATAACCCGGTTGGCGGGTTCTTTAACGATGGCCAGAATTTCTTTTCTTATCAGAAAGCTGATGTGCCGCAGCCATCGCTGGAGTTCAGTTATCATGCGCTACCTCAGCCGTTTGCGAAGGGAAAGCCGTGAGGCGTTAATCAGGACAGCCGCATAGAGCAGCAGGATGCCGCACTGGCGGAAAAACATCGGCCAGTCGTCGCCACCAAGAAACAGCGTCTTGATAAGCGACATGAAGTGGGTGGCGGGTAAAATCTGGCTGACAACCTGAACGATTATCGGTAAGTTGCGGATATCAAACACGAAACCGGAAAGCATCATCGCAGGCATAAAGCTCGCGATCAGCGCAATCTGACTCGCCAAAAACTGACCTGGCGCGAAGCCCGATATGGTAAGCCCCATCCCCAGCGAGACCAGCAGATAGAGCATTGAGGATGTGATAATGGCGAAGAGAGAGCCTCTGATCGGAATCGCAAACAGGTAATGCGCAGCAAGCAGGCAGATAATAAGGTCGACGGCACCAATCACCATATACGGGATAAGTTTGGCCAGTACCAGTTCCAGCGGGCGAACGGGTGTGATAAACAAAGCTTCCAGCGTTCCCCTTTCGCGTTCACGGGCAATCAGCAATCCGGTAAGGAATGCCCCAATCAGCGTCAGGATGAGCACGAGGATCCCTGGCACAATAAACCAGGTACTGATACCGGCTTCGTTGAACCACATGCGTTGCTCAATGGATACCGTGCCTGTGGTGGATGCGAGGTTCTGTCGGTCAGATTCAATAGCCGCCTGCGCACCCAGTGCGCCGGTGATATAGCTCTGTGCCGCAGAAGCGACGCTTGTAACGGCGCCATTGAGTAGTACCTGTAATTTATCATTTCCTGCCGCTGCATTTTCGGCATAGTCGGGGGGAATGCGAACAATGGCATCCGTCTCATCCTTCTGAAGCGCAGCCTGCGCCGCCGCAAAACTCGGATATTCCTGCACGGAGAGATAACGACTGCCCTGCAATGCGGTAATGACCTGATGGCTCTGAGCGGTATGCTGCTCCTGCACCACCGCGACACGCGCTATGTTCAGGTCAAATGAGACGCCGTAACCAAACAGCAGGATCAGAACGATGGGCAGCAGAAATCCAACCGCGAGGTTGCTTTTATCGCGCACCAGCTGACGGGTTTCTTTACGAGTCAGCGAGACCAGACGTCGAAGGAACGTTGAGTCATTCATCCCTGTGCTCCTTTTTCGTCGCCTGCGCCCGGGAATTTTCAACGATGGCTATAAAGGCGGTATTCATATCAGCGGTATGATCCAGCCCTGCGAGCTGACGGACTTCTTTCGGTGTACCCAGCGCCAGCAGCTTTCCGGCATCCTGAATCGCAATCCTGTCGCAATATTCTGCCTCTTCCATAAAGTGCGTGGTGACGATAATGGTAATGCCCTTATTCGCCAGCTCGCCAATGGTGTACCAGAACAGGCGGCGCGCCAGCGGATCGATACCGCTTGTTGGCTCATCGAGAAAAACGATTTCCGGCTCATGCAGCAAGGCCACCGCCATAGATAAACGCTGCTTGAATCCTCCCGGCAGCTCGCCGCTAATGGCATCCGGGCTCAGCTCAAATTGCTTCAGTGAAGCCTCGATCTGGCGGTTCAACTTTTCGCCGGACAAACCGTATGCCCCGCCGAAAAAAGTCAGGTTGTCCCGCACGCTGAGGTTGCCGTAAAGAGCAAATTTCTGCGAGACATAGCCAATATGGGCACGCGCTTTTGCACGGGCCGTGCGCAGGTTCATTCCGGCGACTTCCAGTTGCCCACTGGTGGCCGGCAACAGTCCGCACAGCATTCGGAACGTGGTCGTTTTCCCTGCGCCATTCGGCCCTAACAGGCCGAAGATTTCGCCGCGTTTGACGTCAAAAGAGGTATTAGCAACCGCGGTGAAATCACCAAACTTCCGCACCAGATCTTTTACGGCGATGACAGGCTTGTTTCCGTCGTTGTGACTGTTTTGTGCAGAGACCATTTCCGCTTTGACAGGCCCTGTCGGGGTCGCCGAATCATGCTGTTGCGCCTGATGCAGCAGCAACATGAAACCATCTTCCAGCTCAGCCTCTCGGGGAGTGGCGTTCACCTCATGCGGAGTGGCTTTATCATCGGGAGAGAGGCAGATAAAGCGTACGGCATCGCCTTTGGGTACTGCGTCAGCAATGGCGTCGCGCTTTTCGAGCAGATGGGCCTGTAAAATACGTGATTTGGTGCCTTGCGGAGGCACGGCCAGCCATGTTCTGCCTGCGGCCTTCTGGCGCAGCATTTCAGGTTTGCCCTCGGCCAGAATTTTGCCCTGATTCATGATATAAATTTGCGCGCAGCGTTCGGCCTCGTCCATGTAGGCGGTACTGATGATCACGCTCAGTTTTTCATCCTGCACCAGCTGTTCAATGATTTTCCACAGGTCACGACGGGAGAGCGGATCGACCCCAACACTCGGCTCATCAAGCAACAGTAGATCGGGGGAACGCACCAGCGTGCAGGCCAGCCCCAGCTTTTGCTTCATACCGCCAGAGAGTTTTCCCGCCGGACGCGCCGTAAAACGGGACAAATCGGTTATCGACAGCAGGCGTTCGAAGCGTTCCTGTCTGACTTGCCCGGGAACGCCATGCAAATCAGCGTATAAATCGAGATTTTCCTGCACGCTGAGATCCTCATACAGCCCAAAGCGCTGCGGCATATAGCTGATGCGGTTCTGCACTGACTGCGGATCGGCGGTGACATCTGTGCCCAATACGGTCAGGCTGCCAGAGCTGGGTTCATAGAGCCCGGCAATCAGTCGCTGAAAGGTAGTTTTTCCTGCACCATCGGGGCCAACCAGCGCGGTTAACTCCCCGGCACGAATATTGAGCGTCAGGCCATCCAGTGCTCGCGTTTTGGGAGCATTTTTGGTGACGCCAGGAAACAGACGCACCAGGTCGCGGGCAATGACGACATCCTGATTATCAATTGCCGGCATTGCGCTGATTCTCTGACTGAGTATTGATGGTCACCGTGGCGGGTTGCCCCATGCGCAAAACGTTATCCGGATCGTCGACGACAATGCGGACTTCAAACACCAGATTCGTTCGCAGATCTTCAGTCTGGACAGATTTCGGTGTGAATTCCGCCACCGAAGAGATAAACCCGACTTTGCCCGTTACCGGTTTATCCGGGAATGAATCAGTCAAAACTTTTGCTGCCATACCCGATTTCACCCGCCCCAAATCGCCTTCATTCAGCCACACGCGGACCCATTTCGGCTGGCTAAGCGCCAGGGTATACACCGCTTTTTGCGGGCCCGTCATGTCGCCGGGTTCCTGAAGACGCGCCCGGACTACGGCATCAACGGGAGAGCGTAATTCTGCCTGTGCGAGATGGTATTGCATCAATGCCAGCTGTGCCTCTGTAGCACGAACCTGCGCAACTGACGCTTCGCGTTGTTCAGAACGCACGCCTTTTTCCATCAGGGTCAGGCTGGCCTGATGCTCTTTCACGCTGGCCTGGGCAATACGAAGATTGCTGCGAGCCATGTCCAGCTCCTGCTTGCTAACGCCCTTTCCGCCTGTACTGGCAGAGATGCGCTGAATACGGCTTATGTCCTCGCTCGCTTTCTGAAACTGCGCCTGAGCCGAAGACAATTGCGCCCGGGCCTGCGCCAGCTCTTCAGGACGAGCCCCTGTCTGCTGTTCACGCACCGTTTGCTTCTGGGCGTCCAGCTGCGCCTGAGCCTGCTGCTCCTGAATTTTCAGCGCTTTGGTATCCAGGGTGGCAATAATCTGTCCGGCGTGAACCCGATCGCCTTCATCGACAGTAAGCGTGCTGATACGGCCGCTGTCTTCAAATGCCAGCGAAACCTGGCGAATATCGACGTTACCGTGCAGCGTAAGCTGACTCTTATCTCCATCGTTTCGTCCAATCAGCCAAAAAGCTAGCGCAGCAATGATGAGCACCACTACGCCAGCTCCGGCGATGATTTTTTTATTCATAAGAAAAATGTCCTGATGTTCCCTGAAACGCTTAGTTTAAATTAAATTTAAACTTTAACTGTGCAATAATAAACCCCTTCTTGCCGAATTAACTTATCTGGACGTTGTGGACTATGAGCAGAGCACGCCGAAGCGATGGGGATATCACCCGGGAAAGCATCCTGGAAGCAGCAGGAGAGCTGATCGCAGAAAAAGGGTTCGCGCAGACCACCAACAAAGAGATTGCCAAAAAAGCCGGTGTCGATCTGGCCGCCATTAACTATCACTTTGGTGGGCGTGACGGGCTATATTTCGCCGTTCTGACGCTGGCTCACCATCATTATCTGGACGCGGATCAACTCGCCCGCCTCGCTGCGTCAGAGCTGTCTGCAGAAGATAAGCTGGGCATTTTTCTGGAAATGTTTCTCACAAAACTGACCACCCCAGGAGTCTGGCACAGTCGGGTATTTGCGCGTGAGCTATTGTCTCCTTCAGCGCAACTCGGCGAGTTTATCAATGCTGAGGGAGCGCGAAAAATTCAGTCAGTGAGAAGGATCGTGGGTGAAGCCGCCGGTATTTCAGAAGATGATCCCCGCCTGCTTCCCTGTATGCTGAGTGTGGTTGCACCGTGCGTGATGCTGATAGTGGCGGGCAATCGCATGCCTGGACCCGTGCAGGAAATTGTCGCGATGCAAACTAAGGCACTCACTGCGCATTTCAAACTTTTCTCTCTTGCTGGGCTAAAGGCTATCCGTGAAAACAACCTAAGCTAGCTGGCTCAGGAACAGGGGCTGACTGACGGCACATGAAATGACGGACGGTTAAGCAACCTCCTTACCAGCGATGCCAGGAAGCCAGCTTCATTTGCTTGTGATATGGCTACAGGCTTTGAGGAGCTAATACGAGGGTGCGCAATGCCCCCTTTGCTTTAGCGTTGCTTAACTTAAACTTTAACCATACTTACATTAATGGTTTTGTTACATCCGATCGTTTACTCACCAATCTTGAATACGTACACTTTCCTTGTGGATTTTTATAACAACACAAGGAAAAAGGAAAAATGGCTATTCCAGCGTATTTATGGCTCAGGGATGACGGCGGCGCGAATATTAAAGGATCTGTAGATGTACAGGATCGTGACGGCAGCATTGAGATCAACGGATTCTCCCATAACCTGAGCATTCCAACAGACCCAATGACGGGAAAGATCACCGGAACACGTAAGCATTCCGCGGTGATTATTCAAAAGGAGTTTGATAGCTCCAGCCCCTATCTTTACAAAGCCGTTGCCACTGGTCAAACCCTCAGGTCAGCCGAATTCAAGTGATACAAAATCAATGATGCGGGTCAGGAAAAGGAACCACGGGCCGTGGGATTACAAAAATCAGCGTGGTAGAAAGTACGCAGCCTTTGGAAACTTCAATTATGGTGGGGCGGCAGCGGGTATCCCCGATCGGATCCTGCTTCGTGGTGCAGGTGCTGCGCAAATTCTTGTAGGTACAAGCCGTCCTGAGTTTGCGGATTACCCAGGCCCTAATTCTTACGGCGACGATCCTGAAGACCAGATTTGGATCAGGGCAGGGATAGATTATGCGAAACGTTCGGATTTTTAAGTGGGTTGTGGTGCTTTTGGTCATCGTTGCTTTCTACGGCGTGTGGAAGGCGCTTCACTCCCCTATCGACCAGACCGTTTACAAAGTTGAGAAAGTTAACTCACAAATAACTTTATACATCACTGAGGGAAGCGCAGGTGCTACGACAGGTTTTGTGTACCAGTTCTATTTGGTTCCGTCAGCAGTCACCAGACGCGATTTCCTAAAAGATATAGGTGATAAGTACCATGCCTTTTTATCAACGTCTGACGCAGGCACTAAGGTTGATATAAGTAACGGAGCTATTCATCTAACCGTGAAAGGGAAAGTATACCGCTTCAATAATGGGGCGAGCTACTCAGCTACGATATACCTGAACGCATCACCATTCTAAGAGCATAGCCAGCTTTCACGCTGGCTCTTTTTCCCTGATTTTTGACAACATTACCCTAATGCGCCGTATTGGTTACAAGCAACAAAGCGCCGTAGGCGTATCATCAACGATCTCAATTAACCGCTCTTTTATCGAGTACCGTTCGTTTATGGCACGGTGAACATCACGGCAGAGCCTGATCCTTTCCCGATCTGGTTAGGCTTCCCGACATTTGCTCGTTTGTCCGTGGCGATTCATATTGATTGAGACGACTCCCAACGGGGCAGAGATGAAGAAGCTTTTACTATGTGTTGTGGCACTGCTGCCGCTGGTAGCCCATGCAAGCAAAATCACTATGTCCAACCCTGGCGAACAGGAGTTACAGGGCGGGAAACGGCTTTGCACCTATGAGAACAGCATTTATCTGTTTACGCTGATGACGCGCTCGCAATCCTGCCCATACTCTCGCACGTTCAACACTGAGGACAACGAAAAGTAAAGGGGCCGTTGCGGCCCCTCTGGTGTTATGCGGATTGTCTTTCTTTCCACGCATCAGAGAAGATTACGTTACCATCAACATAGCGCCATGTGATTTTTTCATATTGCAAACTGACACTCTCTACATGGTTCAGCTTTGAGTTGCCGTCTAACTTGCAGTTAGGCACACTGCAATTCACGCTAGTGATCTTCACATTCTCCATTACTACCGTGTAGTAGCAAACCTCTTGCCCTGCGTCGTTGATGTGATAGAACCTAAATTCAGCACTCTTTAAGGTCTGCCCCGTTGCGGCTGCTTTGTACAAACAAGGCGTAGAGCTATCTACTTCCTTTTCAAATCTGAAAGGGGAATGTGAGCGGGTAGCCGTAATCTTGCCGTTTGATGGGTCTACAGGAATATTGATTCCGTGGCTCATTCCAATTACTTCTATACTTCCTTCACGGTCTTGAACATCTACAGAACCTTTAATGTCTGCGCCGCCATCATCTTTAAGCCATAGATACGGGGGGATTGGCATTTTATTTACTCCTGATTTTTCTAATTAACTTCATTGTTATCAAATAAATAACGATTGTAATCGCTATTACTGTCAGAACATCAATGTAAAAATAAGCGTCGTCTATCTCTTCCCCGCCAACATGACCATAACCATAAATGAGAGTGGCTACCTTATCGGCAAGAGGATGGTTAAGCCAGTTATATGGATTTCCTAAAGTGCGGCCTACCGCGACAAACAGCAGAATGAAAAAGAGGACTTTAGATAGGCGTATAACCCATCTTTTAACCCAATGGGGTTTACTAAGGGCAAGTTGTGCCATTGGCTACCACCTCGATATAACCTCTTGCCATTAGTGAGCACATACACGGCACAGGTTGGGGGGGTTCCCTTAATAACGCATTCCTGATTAGTGCGTAGTCTGAATTGTGAGCAATGGTTATGCATCCTTTCGAGACCGTACCGGGATGAAGCCTGAACAATCCTCGGTATACATCATCTATCCAAGTACCGTCATCAATGCCCCAATCATCCTTATACAATGCGAACCATTCAGAATGTTTGAACTCTGCACCGTAGAAAGTTTTATTGATGGTATCTCTTACAAATGCATTTGAATCGCCACGGATAATCTAGACACTTCTGAGCCGTTGATAATATTGATTTTCATATTCCGTCGGTGGCATCTGATCACTCGAACCGTGCCGACGCTTGCTGTTATAAAACATTTCGATGTAATCAAAAATATCACTACGGGCTTCTTCCCGTGTTCCGTAGATCTTTTTCTTTATCCGTTCACGCTTCAGTAGCTGGAAAAAACTTTCTGCAACTGCGTTGTCATGGCAGTTACCACGACGGCTCATACTGCCCTCCAGTCCATGTGATTTCAGGAACGACTGCCACTCGTGGCT
>NZ_SOYS01000007.1 GCF_011808225.1 Cedecea colo
GGTCCCCCTCTTTGGTCTTGCGACGTTATGCGGTATTAGCCACCGTTTCCAGTGGTTATCCCCCGCCATCAGGCAGTTTCCCAGACATTACTCACCCGTCCGCCACTCGTCAGCAAAGCAGCAAGCTGCTTCCTGTTACCGTCCGACTTGCATGTGTTAGGCCTGCCGCCAGCGTTCAATCTGAGCCATGATCAAACTCTTCAATTAAAAGTCTGATGTGCTGCAACTCGTGCAGCGGTGCTCAAAGATTACTTTCAAATAATTCACTTAAATGAATTACTGTCTGGTCACTCTTCAAGACTTGATATTTTTTTGCACCCGAAGATGCTGAGATATCAATCCTGCGAGTGCCCACACAGATTGTCTGATAAATTGTTAAAGAGCAGTGAGTTACGCGCTTTCGCCGGGTAACTCGAGGTGGCGTATATTACGCTTTCCTCTTTCAGAGTCAAGCGTTTATTTTCGCTTTCGTCTGCCTGACGGGCCGGTTTGTAAGCCGTTGTGCCGTGTCAGTGGAGGCGCAGTATAGGGATTTTTCGGAACGTGACAAGCGTTTATTGCAAATAAATTACTAAACGCCTTCTTTTTCACCAAAACGGCTGCAAAACCCATGTAACGCGGGATATTTGCTGTTTTAATCATCAAAAAAAGATGCCAGATGGCATACTACAAAAAGAATCATGGCTAAAGGAATTGCACAAATGTCTTTATCTGCCCAACAGCTCGCGGCCCAGAAGAATCTTTCATATGTTCTTGCGGAGAAACTAGCCCAGCAAATCCTGCGTGGGGAATATGAAGCGGGTAGTATTTTGCCCGGTGAGATAGAACTGGGTGAGCTGTTCGGGGTTAGCCGCACGGCCGTACGAGAAGCAGTAAAGACATTAACCGCAAAAGGAATGGTTTTGCCCCGCCCGCGCATCGGCACTCGCGTTATGCCCCGCAGCCACTGGAACTTCCTTGATAAGGAGCTGCTGACGTGGTGGATGACGGAAGAGAACTTCAACGATGTAGTGAATTACTTCCTTGTCATGCGTAACAGCCTGGAACCTCAGGCCTGCTCACTCGCCGCGATAAACGGTAATAAAGAACAAAAGGCATATCTCAACGAGAAGATGGCGGAGATGGTCAAGCTAAAGACTACCTTTGACCGCGAACGCTGGATAGAGGTGGACATGGCCTACCATGAACACATCTATGAAATGAGCGGTAACCCTTTCCTGAGTTCTTTCGCAAATCTGTTCCGTTCTATCTATTACAACTACTTCACGGCGATAACCAACGATGAAGTCATCAAGCTCGATTTACATCGGGCCATTGTTGATGCCATTAACCGGGGAGATAGCCAGGCTGCATTAACCGCCTGCCAGGCGCTCTTAAAGGAACCTTTCGCTGACAACCACGCAGGTTAAATAAGAGGCCGTATTAAACTGAACCGCGTTCCACCAGCTCCGGTGTCAGTAACAGTCGCTGTTGAGCCAGCGTAGGCTGCGCCATGCGATGAATTAACACGTCCACGGCCAGCTCACCCAGTTCATCTTTGGGCTGGTGAACAGTCGTGAGCGGCGGTGCCATATATCGCGCCAGTTCAATATCATCATAACCAACCACGGCCATATCCTTCGGCACGCTCAAACCCGCCTGATACAGCGCATGATAAGCGCCCACCGCCATCGCATCGTTTCCGGTGAATACCGCATGAGGCGGTTGCTCCAACGCCAGAAGAGAATTCATGGCCGTAAATCCGCCCTGAAACTCAAAATCGCCAATGATTTCATAACCCGGATGAATTACCAGCCCCGCACCGTTCATTGCTTTGCGATAACCTTCAAGGCGCAATCTGGCGGGCGTTTTATCCTGTGACCCGGCGATACAGGCAATGCGGGTGTAACCATTATCGATAAGATGCTGAGTCGCCATTTCGCCCCCCAGCAGGGAGTTATCCTGAATCACGTCGCTTTCACCTTCAAAAGGCGCCCAGTCCATCATCACCGTTGGAATGGAAGGATAGCGATTCATTATCTCAGCCGAAGGCAGATGGGTTTCGGTACACAGCAACAGCAGGCCATCGACGCGTTTTTGCATCAGCGTCTCCAGATTGCGGTTCATGCGCTGCTCATCGCCTTCTGTATTGCACAGCACCAGACTGTATCCGCGCTCGAAGCAGCTACGTTCAACGCCGCGCACCAGCTCAGAATAGAACGGGTTGCTGCTGGCGGTGATTAGCATGCCGATGGTGTGGGTCTGGTTTAGCTTGAGGCTACGCGCCAGCGCGGAGGGCGCATAGTTCAGCGTTTTGATGGCTACATCGACCTTTTCGCGAATAGCCTCGCTCACGAAGCGGTCGTTATTGATGACGTGAGAAACCGTCGAGGTGGAGACGCCCGCGAGGCGAGCGACATCTTTCATGGTAGCCAAGATTACCCCTGCTGCTGCAAGAACTCGTCGATTTCATTACGCCACGGCACGGAAGGCTGCGCGCCTTTACGTGTTACGGCAATAGCGGCGGCGGCGTGCGCAAAACGAATCGCCTCATTCATCGGTTTCTCTTCCAGCAACGCCGTCACCAGCGCACCGTTAAAAGTATCCCCGGCGGCAATCGTATCCACAGCTTTAACCTTAAAGCCCGGAACGCGCTGCCCTTTGCCCTGTTCGCTCAGCCAGACGCCGCGGCTGCCAAGCGTAATAATGACGGTTTCAATACCTTTATCGTGTAATGCCTGAGCGGCTTTCGCTGCATCTGCGTCATTTTCAACACGAATGCCGGTGAGCTTTTCCGCTTCGGTTTCATTCGGGGTGATCGTATCCACCAGCTCCAGCAGCTCGTCCGATAATGCACAGGCAGGTGCGGGATTAAGCACAACTTTGGTCTGATGCTGATGAGCAATCTTAGCCGCAGCCAGCACGCTTTCCAGCGGCGATTCCAGCTGCATCAGCAGTGCGGAGGCCTCTGCAATTTTCTGCTGGTGCTTTGCTACCAGTTCGGGCGTTAACGCGCCGTTCGCACCAGCATGAATACCAATGACGTTTTCCCCGGCGCCGTTAACGAAGATTAGCGCAACGCCGGTGGCGGCTTCTTTAATAGTGCTGATGGAAGAGGTATCTATTTTATCGCAGGCGAGTTGCCTGCAAACGCGGCTGCCGGTGTCATCGCCGCCGACGCAGGCAATAAAGGCAATATTGGCGCCGCTGCGCCCAGCTGCAACTGCCTGGTTTGCGCCCTTCCCGCCGAACGCGACCTGGTATTCCTGCCCGGTAACCGTTTCACCCGGCGTTGGAAAATGTTCGAGGTTAAGGATATGGTCAGCGTTAATACTGCCGAGGACAACGAGACTGCCTTTCGTTTTCATTTTTCTGTCCGGTTAAGTGCGCCACTTTGAACTTACAAAGTGGCGCGATGCCCTGCTTTTATCTGTCGTCTTATTTGGTGACCAGTTTCAGGTCAACCGGGATATTCGACTCAACTTTTTCGCCCTTCAGGACTTTATCCGCCGTTTCAACGCCGATAACACCGATCTGGTCAGCCATCTGCGCCACGGTTGCGCCCAGCTTGCCGCCTTCAACCGCTTTTACGCCGTCATCGGTGCCGTCGAAGCCAACAACCAGCACGTCAGATTTGCCTGCCGTTTGCAGCGCGCGCAGTGCTCCCAGCGCCATTTCATCGTTCTGAGCAAACACGGCCTGTACATCCGGATGTGCGGTCAGCAGGTTCTGCATGACGTTCAGGCCCTTAGTACGGTCGAAGTCAGCAGGCTGGCTCGCCAGTACGGTAAATTTGTGTGCCGCGGTAGCCTGTTTGAAACCTTCACCACGTTCGCGAGCCGCAGATGCACCGGCGATGCCCTGCAGTTCGATAACTTTCGCGCCATCGCCCAGTTTCTTAGCGATAAAGTCACCCGCCATTTTACCACCGGCTACGTTGTCAGAAGCGATATGGCTGACCACGGTGCCCTGGTTTGCCATACGGTCGAGGGTAATTACCGGGATTTTAGCCTGATTAGCCATTTTTACCGCGTTGCCCACCGCATCGGAATCGGTTGGGTTGATAAGCATCAGTTTAGTGCCACGAACGGTCAGGTCCTGCACGTTAGCCAGCTCTTTAGCCGGGTTGTTCTGAGAATCCAGCACCACCAGGTTGTAACCCAGTTTGTCGGCTTCTTTCTGCGCGCCGTCTTTCAGCGAAACGAAGAATGGGTTGTTGAGCGTGGAAACAACCAGCGCGATGGTCTCTTTTGCCATGGCGTTCGCACTCACGGTGGCGCTCAGCGCAACAGCGGAAACCAGAGTAGCCAGTTTTTTCATATTCATAGTCAGATGTCCTGTAGGGTTATGATTGTTACTGCTTTTTGTTGTCCACCAGCACCGCCAGTAAAATAACCACTGCTTTGACGATCATCTGGTAATAAGAAGAAACACCTAATAAATTCAGCCCGTTGTTCAGGAAGCCTAAGATCAACGCACCGATCAGCGTCCCGACAATACGACCTTTCCCGCCCGCAAGGCTTGTACCACCCAAAACAACGGCGGCGATAGCATCCAGCTCATAGCCGGTACCCGCAGTTGGCTGCGCAGAGGAAAGCCGCGCCACTTCGATGATTCCGGCCAGCGAAGCCAGCAGACCACAGAGCGAATAAACGATAATTTTTACTTTATTGACGCTGATGCCGGAAAGACGCGTCGCCGCTTCGTTGCCGCCAAGCGCGTAAATGTAACGGCCCAGGCGAGTATGGTGCAGCATGTACCACGCGGCCAGGAAGACAATTGCCATAATCCAGACCGGCGCAGGAATACCCAGCGGGCGTCCGATACCGAACCAGCCAAAAAGATCGGCGTTATCCGAGAAGCCGGTATTTACCGGACTCCCGTTGGTGTAAACCATGGTCACGCCGCGTAATAACAGCATCATTACCAATGTTGCGATAAACGCCTGTACGCGCCCTTTCGCAACGATAACGCCAGTCACGGCCCCGATGGCGGCACCTAGCGCCAGCGCCGCGGCAACCGCGACCAGCGCATTCACCTCTAAACCAACAATCGAGGCGGCTACCGCTCCGGTCAGCGCCAGCAATGAACCGACGGACAGGTCGATCCCGGAAGTAAGAATAACCAGCGTCATTCCCACCGCCATAATGGCGTTCACGGAGGTTTGCTGCAGGATGTTAAACAGGTTATTTACGGTGAAGAAGTTCGGGCTCAGGCTGGAAACAATCGCAATCAGCACCAGCAGGGCGATCAGCGATTTTTGATCCAACAGCCACGCTTTTGTGAACCAGCGACGGGACGAAACAGACTGGGTGCTCATTTATACAGACTCCTGATTCACGCGATTTAGCTTACCGACGGCCGCCGCCATCAATGTTTCCTGGGTGGCCTCTTCACGAGTAAACACCCCACCGAGATGGCCTTCATGCATCACCATGATGCGATCGCTCATTCCCAGCACTTCCGGCATTTCTGACGAGACGAGGATGATGCTTAACCCATCGGCTTTAAACTGGTTAATTAACTGATAAATCTCTTTCTTCGCCCCAACGTCGACGCCGCGTGTCGGTTCATCAAGAATCAATACTTTCGGACGCGTCATCAGCCCACGCGCAATCGCGACCTTTTGCTGATTGCCGCCGGAAAGCAGGCCGATAGGCTGTTCGATGGAAGGCGTTTTAACGTTGAACAGACGGACAAAGTCCTGCACCGCCTGCTGCTCGTCTTTATGCTTCAGGCTGCCGACGTTGTGGCTGAAATAGCGTAGCGCGGTTAGCGACATGTTTTCTTTGACCGACATACCGAGCACCAGCCCATCGCGCTTGCGGTCTTCGGAGATATAAACGATACCGTTCGCCAGGCCATCCTGTGGGGAACGCGCCACGACTTCCCGACCATCCAGCGCAACATAGCCGCCGGTACGCGGCAGCGCGCCGTAAAGCACTTTCATTAATTCTGTGCGGCCAGCGCCCATCAGCCCGGCAACGCCAAGGATCTCACCTTTACGTAAGGTAAAGCTGACGTCATTCACGCCGGGTCCGGAGAGGTTATCAACGCGCAGACGAACGTCGCCCGGCTCTTTATTCAGCCGCGGATACTGGTCTTCAAGCTTGCGCCCCACCATCATTTCGATCAGTGAATCTTCGGTTAGCGTCGCCACTTCACGTTCGGCAATAAACTGCCCGTCGCGAAAGACCGTCACATCATCGCAAACTTCAAAAATCTCTTTCATGCGGTGAGAGATATAGACGATGCCGCGCCCCTGAGCCTTCAGCTCGCGGATAACGCGGAACAGAGATTCTGTTTCGGTATCGGTCAGCGCATCGGTAGGCTCATCCATGACGATGACTTTCGATTCAAAGCTCAGCACCTTGGCTATCTCAACCATCTGCTGATCGCCAATCGACAGATCGCCCACCAGCCGCTGGCTGTTAAAGCGCAGGTTCAGCTTCGCCAGCAGCTTATCCGCCTCGGCATACATCTTCTTCCATTCGATTCTGCCGAAGCGGTTGATGAATTCGCGTCCAAGGAAGATATTTTCCGCAATGCTGAGCTGCGGGATCAGGTTGAGTTCCTGATGAATGATACCGATGCCCGCTTCCTGTGAGGATTTCGGGCCGTTAAAGGTAGTTTCCTGGCCCAGCCATAACAGCGAACCGGCATCGCGTTGATAAATGCCGGTTAATACTTTCATCATGGTGGATTTGCCCGCGCCGTTTTCACCCACCAGCGCCATCACGCGCCCCGGATAAACGTTCAGCGCGGCGCCGGAAAGCGCTTTTACGCCAGGGAACGATTTATCGATCCCTTTTAATTGCAGTAACGGTTCCATGCCGGCCTCAGAAAGTTACGCCAGCACAGAGAATGATATTCGCATAGGGAGAACACTCCCCGCTGCGAATAACCGCATGTGCATCAGCGGTGTGCTGCTTGAACTGTTCATGGCTGATATAGCGAACAGCAATGGTGTTTCCCTGATGTTGTTGCAGTTGCTCGAGGTGTTTGAGCAACGTTTCGTGGAGCTGTGGATTATGTTGTTGAATTTCCTGAGCGAGGATAGCGGATTCAACCTGCATCTCTTGCGTTACGACATCCACGACCTGCATAAAACCCGGCACGCCGTGAGTCAGAGCCAAATCAATACGCTGCGTACTACGCGGAATTGGCAATCCAGCATCGGCAACCACCAGCGTGTCGGTGTGGCCAAGACGGGAAATAACGGACGAGATATCAGCGTTGAGAACGGTACCTTTCTTCATTTTCTTACTCCACTAGCGAAACGTTTCGCTGATCGGGAGTGTAAGAAATGTAGCGGCGACAAAACAACCATCAGGTTATGAAAATGTGATCGCCATCGAAACGTTTCGCTCCTTCCTTTAACGGACGGCGAAATGTGAGCGCGCACGTTCAAAAAAATGAGTAACAGGATAAAAGGTGGCTTTTATTTTTGGCAATTCAAGCCGTTGATTTTGATGGGGTTAAGAAAAAAGCCAGAAGACTACGCATTTCTGGCTTTTTTCCAAATTAAATCTCGACCTGGGTGCCCAGTTCGATAACCCTGTTTGGTGGGATTTCAAACTGGTCCGGCGCTCGCAGGGCGTTGCGCTGAAGCGCGAGGAACAGCTTGCCGCGCAGACGCAGATACCATGGGCGTTTGCCGATGATCAGCGACTCGTGTGACATAAAGAACGAGGTTTCCGTCATTCTGCAGCTGAGTCCTTCCAGACCACAGCGGTGGAAAATTTCTTCCATATTTGGCGTTTCACGCCAGCCGTAACACGCCACCACGCGCCAGAAGGTCGGCGAAAGCTGCTCGATAGAAACACGCTTCACGTTGTGGACGTAAGGCGCATCTTCCGTTCGCAGCGTCAGGAATACCACTCGTTCATGCAACACTTTGTTGTGCTTCAGGTTATGCAGCATCGCAAAAGGAATGACGTTTAGCGCACGGGACATATATACCGCTGTGCCGGGAACGCGTACCGGCGGCGATTTCTCCAGTGATACGATCATCGCATCCAGAGAGTTACCGTGTTCATGCATGCGCCTGAGCAGGCGGAAACGTTCGCTCTTCCAGGTAGTCATGATGATAAACATCACCAGCGCCAGACAGAGCGGGAGCCAACCACCGGAAAATATTTTAATGACGTTTGCCGAAAACAGCGGAATATCGATACACAGGAAACCAACGCCCATCAACAGGACGGCAAGGCTGTTCCAGTGCCAGTTTTTGCGCGCCACGGTGCATGAGAGAATAGAGGTCAGTACCATGGTGCCGGTTACCGCAATGCCGTAGGCCGCCGCCAGATTGCTGGAATGCTCGAAGCTGACAATCACAATCACCACGGAGATGTAGAGAAGCCAGTTAATCGCCGGAACGTAAATCTGCCCGGACTCCATTTCCGAGGTATGGATAATGCGCATAGGCGACAGATAGCCCAGACGTACCGCCTGGCGAGTCAGCGAGAAGACGCCGGAAATAACCGCCTGAGAGGCGATAACCGTAGCGAGCGTAGCCAGAATCATCAGGGGAATAAGCGCCCAGTCGGGTGCCAGCAGGAAGAACGGGTTTTTGATAGCCTCCGGCGTTTTTAGCAGCAGCGCGCCCTGGCCAAAGTAATTCAGCACCAGCGACGGCAGTACTACGGTAAACCACGCAATGCGGATCGGGAACTTACCGAAGTGGCCCATGTCCGCATACAGCGCTTCCACGCCGGTAATCGAAAGCACGACCGCGCCAAGAGCAAAAAACGAAATCGTTTTGTATGCCAGGAAGAAATGCACGGCCCATGCCGGGTTCAGCGCCTGAAGCACTTCCGGGTTAGCGATGATGCTGCGTGCGCCCAGCACGGCCAGCACCAGGAACCAGAGCAGCATCACCGGAGCAAACAGCTTGCCCACCATGCCCGTGCCGTGTTTCTGAATAATAAACAGCAGCGTCAGTACGATTATCGACAGCGGAACGATATAGGTATCAAGCTGCGGAGCGGCTATCTCAAGCCCTTCAATGGCCGACATTACCGATATTGCCGGGGTTATCACTACCTCACCGTAGAAGAAGCTGCCGCCGATCAATCCCATGATCACCAGCACCGAGGTCATTTTTGCCGAGGTGTTACGCCCCGCCAGTGACATCAGCGTTAAAATACCACCCTCACCGGCGTTGTCCGCCCGCATGACAAAAGTAAGATATTTAACGGAGACGACTAAGATCAGCAGCCAGAAAATTAAGGATAAAAAGCCGAATACGGCTTCTCGTTCTACACCAAACCCGAACTGACCGGACAGACATTCACGGAGGGTATAAAGCGGGCTGGTGCCAATATCCCCGTACACCACACCAATTGCAGCCAGCGTAATAGCCGGCAATGATTGTTTATTATCAGCGCTCATAGACTAATCTTTTGTTGGAATCCTGCAAGCGTGTGCTTAGTCCCTTGGCCCACAAAAAGGCGCACAGTATGCACGATAATGGAAGAAATCGTATCCTTAAATGCAACTGGCTTAACTTAGGTCAGAGAAAAAAGGCTAGTTCATCAATCCATTAACGGGATTATGCAGAAGCGATATACTCGCCTTCCCGCACAGCGATAACCACGTAAGGACGCAAAGCTAATTATGGCGCAACCACATTTACTGGCGGAAAGAATTTCACGGCTCAGCTCGTCGCTTGAAAAAGGATTGTTTGAACGTCAACACGCTATCCGGCTTTGCCTGCTGGCAGCCCTCAGCGGGGAGAGCGTCTTTTTATTAGGGCCGCCGGGCATCGCCAAAAGCCTGATTGCTCGTCGCCTTAAATTTGCCTTCAAACATGCCCGTGCTTTTGAGTATCTGATGACGCGCTTTTCTACGCCGGAAGAAGTCTTCGGGCCGCTGTCTATCCAGGCGCTGAAAGATGAGGGACGCTACGAGCGCCTCACCGCCGGGTATCTGCCGGAAGCGGAAATCGTCTTTCTCGATGAAATCTGGAAGGCGGGACCAGCCATTCTTAACACCTTACTTACCGCCATCAATGAACGCCGCTTCAGAAACGGAGCCAGCGAAGAGAAGATACCGATGCGTCTGCTGGTGGCCGCTTCCAATGAACTCCCCGAAGCCGACAGCAGCCTCGAAGCGTTATATGACCGAATGCTGATCCGCCTGTGGCTCGATAAAGTGCAGGAAAAGGGTAATTTCCGCTCCATGCTCGTCAGCCAGCAGGATGAAAACGAAAATCCCGTAGCGGAAAGTTTGCAGGTGAGCGACGAGGAGTATTTCGCCTGGCAGCAGGATATCGGTAAAGTCGCTCTGCCTGATGATGTCTTTGAACTGATATTCACCCTGCGTCAGCAGCTTGATGAGCTATCGGGTGCGCCTTATGTTTCCGACCGACGCTGGAAAAAAGCGATTCGCCTGTTGCAGGCCAGCGCCTTTTTCAGCGGCCGGACTCTGGTCGCTCCCATCGATCTTATTCTTTTAAAAGACTGCCTGTGGCACGACACGGCCGCCATGAATCTGATGCAGCAGCAGCTGGAAATATTGATGACCGGGAAGGCCTGGCAGCAGCACAAGATGCTCGGCACGCTCGGGGCTATCATACAGCGCCGTATCCAGATGCAGCAGCAGCATAGCGACCGCGAAGCCATCACCGTGAGCAAGCAGAGCGGGATGTTCAGCCGCCGCCCGCACTACCAGCTTCCCGATTATCTCACCGGGGAATCCCTGACGTTTCTGCTTCAGCAGCCGCTGAAACTGCATGATATAGAAGTTATCCACGTCGCGATAAACCGCGAGTCGCTGGCCCAGTGGCTGGTAAAAGGTGGGGAAATTCGCGGGAAACTTAACGGCATCGGTTTTGCCCAGTCGCTGAATCTGGAAGTGGACGCCACGCAGCACCTGGTTATCAGGGATGTCAGCCTGCAGGGAACCCGGCTGGCGATGCCGGGCAAACAGCAGCAGGGTATGCCGGATGAGATCAAACACCAATTCGACGATCTTGAAGCTTCTCTTCACCAGCAGCACGAGCGTTTTAACGCTCAGCAAAAATGTCTGTTTATCCAGAATGACTGGCTGGGCAAGATTGAAGCCAGCCTGCAGGACGTCGCCGCACAAATCAAAGAAGCCCGGCAATAATGCTGAGTCTGGAGACGCTCGACGCTATTCTGGCTATCAGTGAAGGAGAATTGATAGAAGACATAATACTGACTTTGCTGGCCGCTCCCCAACTGGCGGTTTTCTTTGAAAAATTCCCACGGCTTAAAAATGCTGTCACACAGGATATTCCACGCTGGCGGGAGCTGCTCAGGGCCAGGCTTCATGACGCTAAGGTGCCGCCGGAGCTGGCAAGCGAGGTACTGTGTTATCAGGAAAGCCAGCGGCTCTCCACCAGCCAGCTCATCGTAAAGCAGCCTGAAATACTGGCGCTGATAAAGCGCGTCAACTCTCCTTTCTTTGGGCAAGCACAGGCGCTGGTGGCGGAGCACCCTCACTTTACCCCGGCGCAGCAAACCCTGTTTCTGCAGCGCTGGCGCCTGAGCCTGGTCGTTCAGGCAACCTCGTTAAATCAGCAACTGCTTGAAGATGAGCGCGATCGATTGCTGGCTGAAATGCAGGCTCGCCTGGCGTTAAGCGGCCAGCTGGAACCCGTGTTGTCGGAAAACGATAACGCAGCCAGCCGGCTGTGGGATATGAGCGCCGGGGCGCTTAAGCGCGGCGACTACCAGCTAATCGTGCAGTACGGCGAGTTTCTTGCCAGCCAGCCTGAATTAATGAAGCTGGCTGAACAGCTCGGACGCTCGAAAGAGGCTAAGGCCGTGCCGAGAAAGGATTCCCCCATGGAAAACTGGCGCATAATGGTGCGCGAGCCGGCCACGGTGCCTGAGCAGGTAGATGGCCTGCAGCGCAGCGACGATATTCTGCGTCTGCTGCCGCCAGAGCTGGCTACGCTCGGCATTACCGAACTGGAGTTTGAGTTCTACCGCAGGCTGGTGGAGAAGCAGCTACTTACTTACCGCCTGCACGGCGAGGCCTGGCGAGAGAAAATAGTTGAGCGCCCCGTCGCCCATCAGGATTTCGATGAGCAGCCGCGCGGCCCGTTTATCGTCTGCGTGGACACGTCCGGCTCAATGGGCGGGTTCAATGAACAGTGCGCCAAGGCGTTTTGTCTTGCTCTGATGCGCATAGCGCTTGCCGATAACCGTCGCTGCTTCATTATGCTGTTTTCCAGCGAAGTGGTTCGCTACGAGGTTTGCGGGCGCGACGGCATTGAACAGGCGATCCGTTTCCTCAGCCAGCGTTTTCGTGGCGGCACCGATCTGGCAAGCTGTTTTCGCGCAATAGTCGAGAAAATGCAGGGCAGCGAATGGTTCGATGCCGACGCGGTGGTTATTTCAGATTTTATCGCCCAGCGGCTGCCGGACGATGTAATAAATAAGGTGAAGGGGTTACAACAGGCTCATCAGCACCGCTTTCATGCTGTGGCGATGTCTGGACATGGCAAACCCGGCATCATGCGCATTTTCGATCATATCTGGCGCTTTGATACCGGGATGCGTAGCCGCCTGCTGCGACGCTGGCAGCGCTAAGCTTACAGCAGAGAATCGACTTTAGTCTGCACCTCAGCAGGCCATACGCCACACTGAACCTGGCCGATATGTGGCTGTTGCAGCAGCAGCATCGTCAGACGCGACTGTCCAATCCCGCCGCCAATAGTCTGCGGCATTTCGCCCTGCAATAAGGACTGATGCCAATCAAGCTGCAGACGATCTTCATCACCGGTTGTCGCCAGCTGGCGTTGCAGCGCTTCTGCATCCACGCGGATCCCCATGGAAGAAAGCTCAAACGCATCTTCCAGTACCGGGTTCCACACCAGAATATCGCCGTTCAGGCCCGAGAAACCGCCTTCGCTGCGGGTTGACCAGTCATCATAATCCGGGGCGCGAACGTCATGACGTTTACCGTCAGCCAGCTTGCCGCCGATACCAATCAGGAACACGGCGCCCAGCTCTTTGGCGATAGCGCGTTCACGGCCTTTAGCATCCAGGTCCGGGAAGCGCTGCTGCAGTTCTTCGCTGTGAACGAAGTGAATTTGTTCCGGCAGGAACGGCGTGAGGCCGTACTGTTCGCCGACCGCAGCTTCCGTCGCTTTCATTGCCGCCCAGATGCTTTCTACGGTCTGTTTCAGCGTGCCCAGGTGGCGTTCACCGTCACCCATCACGCGTTCCCAGTCCCACTGATCTACATAGACGGAGTGGATTGGGGTCAGGCGATCTTCGTCGGGGCGCAGGGCTTTCATGTGCGTGTAAAGCCCCTCGCCCGCGCTGAAGTCATGCTGGCCGAGCGTTTTTCTTTTCCATTTGGCCAGGGAATGCACCACTTCAAACTGCGCCTCAGGCAAGGTTTTCACCTTCACCTGTACCGCTTTCTCACAGCCGGACAGATTATCCTGTGTACCATCACCCACGCGGCTGAGAATCGGTGCCTGAACTTCAATCAGACCCAATTTTTCTTCAAGCTGACGGGAGAAATGGGATTTCACAAAACTAATCTGGCGTTGTTTAGCGATGTAGGCGGTTTTCATGGCTCTTCTCTTTCGTTGTGTTGTTTCAATACCGGTGATTAAGCAACAGAAAGCACCCAACATTCAATAATCAATAATAAAAAAGGCCATCCTCTTTTTAATTGGTTAATTTAAAGCTATAAAAATTACATATTCGTGATTAAACATAGGAAAAAGTGATGGATAATTATCAGATCGACAATCTGGATCGCGGCATTCTTGATGCATTGATGGCAAATGCGCGAACGGCGTATGCCGAACTGGCCAAACAATTTGGCGTAAGTCCGGGCACAATCCATGTACGCGTAGAGAAGATGAAGCAGGCCGGGATAATCACCGGCGCGCGTATTGATGTTAACCCAAAGCAGCTGGGTTACGACGTTTGCTGCTTTATCGGCATTATTTTAAAGAGCGCTAAAGATTACCCCTCTGCGCTGGCAAGGCTGGAAAGCCTCGAAGAAGTAACCGAGGCCTACTACACCACCGGTCATTACAGCATCTTTATTAAGGTAATGTGTCGTTCCATAGATGCCCTGCAACAGGTACTTATCAACAAGATCCAAACAATTGATGAAATTCAGTCCACCGAGACACTGATCTCCCTGCAAAACCCCATTATGCGGACGATCAAGCCCTGAGGATGAAATATAATACCCATATTATCCACAGGTAGATCGCAGGCCTTACACAGCGTACAATACGCCACGACTTGTAAAGGCGGGATCGCAATGGCAGACATTACTCTGATTAGTGGCAGTACGCTTGGCAGCGCCGAATATGTGGCTGAACATCTTGCTGAGAAGCTTGATGACGCTGGTTTTTCTACCGAAACGCTGCATGGGCCGCTGCTTGAAGATCTGCAAACCAGCGGGGTATGGCTGATTGTCTCCTCTACGCACGGCGCAGGCGATCTGCCGGATAACCTGCAACCGCTTTACGATGCAATAAAGGAAGAACACCCGGATCTGAGCAACGTTCGCTATGGCGCAGTGGGCATTGGTAGCCGTGAATACGACACTTTTTGCGGCGCCATAGAAAAAATCGATGCCCTGCTTAGCGATTGCGGTGCAAAACGAGTGGGATCTTTATTGAAAGTGAACATCCTCGATCATGACATTCCTGAAGATCCAGCTGAAGTTTGGGTCGGATCCTGGAAAGATTTACTCCAGGATTTGTAAAGATCGAACTTTATTCTGTGTATAACTATGCGTAAAAGCTCGTAATAAGCGGTAGTTATCCAAAGAACAACCGCTGTTCACTTTTTGAGTTGTGCATAACCCTCGTTTTTGATCCCAGCTTATACGGCGTGGGATCACCGGAAGTTCACAGCAAACGATCCATCCCAATCTCTTGATCTCTTTAGCTTAAAATCGGTTATCCACAAGACAGGTCGATCCTAATAAGAGATCATAATAAAGAGATCTTTAAATAAAAAAGATCTTCTTTTAATTAGTGAGGATCCCGGGACTTTCTCCATCGACTAAAGTTGAGTAGAATCGCCAACCCGGGAATCAGTCACCCTCCCGTTTAACCACGAGGCAGTTACCATGTTTTATCCAGATCCTTTTGACGTCATCATCATTGGCGGGGGTCACGCAGGCACCGAGGCCGCGATGGCCGCAGCCCGAATGGGTCAACAGACCCTTCTTCTGACACACAATATCGACACGCTGGGACAGATGTCCTGTAATCCGGCGATCGGCGGTATTGGCAAGGGACATCTGGTTAAGGAAGTGGACGCGCTGGGCGGATTGATGGCAAAAGCGATCGATCATGCCGGTATTCAGTTTAGGATACTAAACGCCAGCAAAGGCCCTGCGGTTCGGGCTACCCGCGCTCAGGCAGACCGTGTGTTATACCGCCAGGCCGTTCGTACAGCGCTTGAGAATCAACCCAACCTGATGATATTCCAGCAGGCGGTAGAAGATCTGATTGTGGAAAACGATCGCGTTGTCGGGGCGGTGACGCAAATGGGGCTGAAGTTCCGTGCGAAAGCCGTTGTGCTGACCGTAGGGACTTTCCTGGATGGCAAAATTCATATCGGGCTGGATAACTACAGCGGTGGCCGTGCAGGCGATCCGCCGTCTATCCCGCTTTCACGTCGTCTGCGTGAACTGCCGCTGCGCGTCAGCCGTCTGAAAACCGGTACGCCTCCGCGTATTGACGCCCGTACTATCGATTTCAGCGTGCTTGCGCAACAGAACGGCGATAACCCAACGCCGGTGTTCTCGTTCATGGGGAATGTGAACCAGCATCCTACGCAGGTGCCTTGCTACATCACCTACACCAACGAAAAAACGCACGACGTTATTCGTAATAACCTCGATCGCAGCCCAATGTACGCGGGCGTTATCGAAGGGATTGGCCCTCGTTACTGCCCGTCTATCGAAGATAAAGTGATGCGTTTTGCCGATCGCAATCAGCATCAAATTTTCCTTGAGCCTGAAGGCCTGACCAGCAACGAAATTTATCCAAACGGCATCTCCACCAGCCTGCCGTTTGACGTGCAGATGCAGATCGTCCGCTCTATGCAGGGCATGGAGAACGCGAAGATTGTTCGTCCGGGCTACGCCATTGAGTACGACTTCTTCGATCCACGCGATCTGAAACCTACGCTTGAAAGTAAATACATTCAGGGTCTGTTCTTTGCAGGCCAGATTAACGGTACGACCGGTTACGAAGAAGCCGCGGCACAGGGTCTGCTGGCGGGTCTGAACGCCGGACGTTATTCTGCCGAGAAAGAAGGCTGGGCGCCGCGTCGCGATCAGGCATACCTTGGCGTGCTGGTGGACGATCTTTGCACCCTCGGGACCAAAGAGCCGTACCGCATGTTTACCTCCCGCGCTGAATACCGTCTGATGTTGCGCGAAGATAACGCGGATCTGCGTTTAACCGCCGCTGGCCGTGAAATGGGGCTGGTGGATGACGAACGCTGGGCGCGCTTCAACGAAAAACTGGAAAACATCGAGCGTGAGCGTCAGCGTCTGAAAGAGATCTGGCTGCACCCGCACTCGGCCCAGGTCGAAGAAGTTAACGCGAAGCTGAGTGCGCCGCTGTCGCGTGAAGCTAACGGCGAAGATCTGCTGCGCCGTCCGGAAATGACCTATGCCGATATGATGCAGCTTTCAGCATTCGCGCCAGGGCTTGCAGATCAACAATCTGCCGAACAGGTAGAGATCCAGGTTAAGTACGAAGGCTACATCGCGCGCCAGCAGGATGAAATCGACAAACAGCAGCGTAATGAGAACACCGTGCTGCCAGCTACGCTGGATTACCGTCAGGTGAGCGGGCTGTCTAACGAAGTGATTGCAAAACTCAACGATCATAAACCTGTATCAATCGGACAAGCATCGCGTATCTCAGGGATCACTCCTGCGGCGATTTCGATTTTGCTGGTCTGGCTAAAAAAACAAGGGTTGCTGCGCCGCAGCGCCTGAAAATAGTCGATAACGGGTCAGGATTTCCTGGCCCCTTTTTTTGATGGATTGTGACGATCGTGCTTAATAAATTATCTCGCCTGCTGGATAACGCAGGCATTACGCTTCCTGAAAACCAGAAGCAGCAGCTGGTGGGTTACGTTGAGCTGCTACACAAATGGAACAAAGCATATAACCTGACCTCGGTACGCGATCCTGAAGAAATGCTGGTTCGGCATATCCTCGACAGCATCGTTGTTGAACCGCATTTGCAGGGAACGCGTTTTATTGATGTGGGCACAGGGCCTGGCCTGCCGGGTATTCCGCTGGCTATCGTCCGTCCGGACGCGCATTTCACCCTGCTCGATAGCTTAGGCAAGCGCGTGCGCTTCCTGCGCCAGGTTCAGCATGAGCTTCATCTTGAGAATATTACGCCGGTTCAAAGCCGTGTGGAGGCGTTTCCTGCCGAGCCTGGGTTTGACGGCGTCATTAGCCGTGCGTTCGCTTCCCTGACGGATATGGTGAACTGGTGTCATCATCTTCCGGCGGAAAATGGCCGCTTCTACGCGCTCAAGGGACTGCGCCCGGATGATGAAATTGCGGTGCTGCCGGAGGCGTTTAGCGTAGAGGATATTATCCGTCTGCAGGTTCCCGCGCTTGATGGCGAACGTCATCTGGTGATTATTAAGCCAGCCAGAACTTAATATTTATCAAAAAAAGTAGAAAAAGTGATGGGTTGCCAGGGTTAAAAATGCAGGAGACTTTCAGCGACACTTCTGCTGACAATTAACTTAATGACAACAAATTTTTCCCTGAATCTTAACTTCGGCGTCGTTACTAACGCTGAAAATAGTCAACTGCGAAAATATAAACTTGCTAAATATCTGCGGACAGAACGGAAGCGCGCGTTGTTAAAGTTTTAACAAGGATGTCAATAAAAGGTTTTTGAAGTGTTGCGCCTTATTTTCAAAAGAGTAATCCGTAATCAGCTTATTTATCAAGTAAATGCATTTAGCACTTTAAGAGACAGACAAATGTATAATAGATGTGAGATGTCTAATATGTGATCGAGAGCACGCTTTATCGCGCGGTAAATTAGCTTATTTACGTCATTTCCAGAAATGTCCGGGTTTCATCAAAAGTTGGAAAATAAGCGTGCAGAAAATTATTTAAACATTTGTTCACCTTTTTGCTACTTATTGTTTGAAATCACGGGGCCGCACCGTATAATTTGCTCGCTTTTTGAGGCTTGACTCCGAGCCGCAAAGACAGTTTTATACGACACGCGGCGCACCTCTAAGGGAGCAGGAGTAAGAAACGTAATGTCAGTGTCGCTCTTAAGTTGGAACATAGCCCGCAAGCTTTTGTTCATCCAGCTTCTGGCAGTAATGGCAATCGGACTGCTGTTTTGCCTCAAAGACCCCTCGTGGGGCGCTTCTGCGTTTAGTGGAGGTCTGGCAGCCTGGTTGCCGAACGTATTATTTATGTTTTTTGCCTGGCGTCATCAGGCGCATACACCCGCAAAAGGCCGTGTGGCCTGGACATTCGCTATCGGTGAAGTGTTAAAGGTGGTTGCGGGTTTTATCATTCTGGTGGTGGCGCTGGTCGTTTTTAAGGCGGTAGTTTTACCGCTGATAGTGACGTGGGTTTCGGTGCTGGTTGTGCAGATACTCGCACCAGCTGTAATTAACAACAAAGGGTAAGAGGCATCATGTCTGCAGGAGAAATCTCTACACCGCAGGAGTATATAGGCCACCACCTGAACAATCTTCAGTTGGACCTGCGTACTTTCTCGCTGGTGGATCCGCATAATCCCCCGGCCACCTTCTGGACGCTCAATATTGACTCCATGTTTTTCTCAGTGGTCCTGGGTCTCTTGTTCCTGGTTATCTTCCGCAAGGTTGCGAAAACCGCTACCAGCGGTGTTCCGGGTAAATTCCAGACAGCAATTGAGCTGATTATCGGCTTTGTGCATGGCAGCGTGAAAGACATGTACCATGGCAAAAGCAAAGTTATCGCTCCGCTGGCCCTGACGATTTTCGTCTGGGTATTCCTGATGAACCTGATGGACCTGCTGCCAATCGATCTGCTGCCGTACATTGGCGAGCACGTCTTTGGCCTGCCAGCCCTGCGTGTGGTGCCGTCTGCGGACGTGAACATTACCCTGTCCATGGCGCTTGGCGTATTCATCCTTATTCTGTTCTACAGCATCAAAATGAAAGGCATAGGCGGCTTCACGAAAGAGCTGACGCTGCAGCCGTTCAATCACTGGGCATTTATTCCTGTCAACTTAATCCTTGAAGGGGTAAGCCTGCTGTCCAAGCCTGTATCACTGGGTCTGCGACTGTTCGGCAACATGTATGCCGGTGAGCTGATTTTCATTCTGATTGCTGGCCTGTTGCCGTGGTGGTCACAGTGGATCCTGAATGTGCCATGGGCCATTTTCCACATCCTGATCATTACGCTGCAAGCCTTCATCTTCATGGTTCTGACGATTGTCTATCTGTCGATGGCATCCGAAGAGCATTGATTTTACTTACCACTACTGCGTTTTAACTGAAACAAACTGGAGACTGTCATGGAAAACCTGAATATGGATCTGCTGTACATGGCTGCCGCTGTGATGATGGGTCTGGCGGCAATCGGTGCTGCGATCGGTATCGGCATCCTCGGGGGCAAATTCCTGGAAGGCGCTGCGCGTCAACCTGATCTGATTCCTCTGCTGCGTACTCAGTTCTTTATCGTTATGGGTCTGGTAGATGCAATCCCGATGATCGCTGTTGGTCTGGGTCTGTACGTGATGTTCGCCGTCGCGTAGTGAGCGTTGCTTAAGATACCAAGCAATATCAGAACGTTAACTAACAAAGAGGCATTGTGCTGTGAATCTTAACGCAACAATCCTCGGCCAGGCCATCGCGTTTGTCCTGTTTGTTCTGTTCTGCATGAAGTATGTATGGCCGCCGTTAATGGCTGCCATCGAGAAACGTCAAAAAGAAATTGCTGACGGTCTCGCTTCTGCAGAACGTGCACATAAGGACCTTGACCTTGCAAAGGCCAGCGCGACCGACCAGCTGAAAAAAGCCAAAGCAGAAGCTCAGGTGATTATTGAACAGGCGAACAAACGCCGTGCTCAAATCGTTGAAGAAGCTAAAACCGAGGCAGAGCAGGAACGCAACAAAATCGTCGCACAGGCTCAGGCAGAAATCGACGCAGAGCGTAAACGCGCTCGCGAAGAATTGCGCAAGCAAGTTGCTCTGCTGGCTATCGCTGGTGCCGAGAAGATCATTGAACGTTCCGTAGATGAAGCTGCTAACAGCGACATCGTTGATAAACTGGTCGCTGAACTGTAAGGAGGGAGGGGCTGATGTCTGAATTTGTTACTGTAGCTCGCCCCTACGCCAAAGCAGCTTTTGACTTTGCCGTCGAGCACCAGAGCGTCGATAACTGGCAGCAGATGCTGGCTTTCGCCGCCGAGGTGTCTAAAAACGAAGAAATGGCAGAGCTTCTCTCCGGAGCATTGGCTCCGGAAACGCTCTCTGAGTCGTTTATTACTATCTGTGGTGACCAGCTCGACGCCAACGGCCAGAACCTGATTCGGGTGATGGCTGAAAACGGGCGTCTGAAGGTTCTTCCTGATGTTCTTGAGCAATTCGTGCAACTGCGTGCAGCCCGGGAGGCCACGGTTGAAGTTGAAGTGACTTCCGCCAGCGCACTGAGTGAAGCACAGCTCTCGAAAATCAGCGCCGCGATGGAAAAACGTCTGTCACGCAAAGTGAAGCTGAATTGCAAAATTGATAAGTCTGTAATGGCAGGTGTCATCATCCGTGCGGGTGATATGGTCATTGATGGTAGCGTACGCGGCCGTCTTGATCGCCTGACAGACGTCTTGCAGTCTTAAGGGGACTGGAGCATGCAACTGAATTCCACCGAAATCAGCGAACTGATCAAGCAGCGCATTGCTCAGTTCAATGTAGTGAGCGAGGCTCACAACGAAGGTACTATTGTTTCCGTAAGTGACGGTATCATCCGCGTACACGGCCTGGCCGATGTAATGCAGGGTGAGATGATTTCCCTGCCGGGTAACCGTTACGCCATTGCACTAAACCTCGAGCGCGACTCTGTAGGTGCGGTAGTAATGGGGCCGTACGCTGACCTTGCCGAAGGCATGAAGGTTAAGTGTACTGGCCGTATCCTTGAAGTTCCTGTCGGTCGTGGCCTGCTGGGCCGCGTGGTGAACACCCTGGGTGCGCCAATCGACGGTAAAGGTCCGCTTGAGCATGACGGCTTCTCGGCCGTTGAAGCGATTGCACCGGGCGTAATCGAGCGTCAGTCCGTAGACCAGCCGGTTCAGACCGGTTATAAGTCTGTTGATGCCATGATTCCAATCGGCCGTGGTCAGCGTGAGCTGGTCATCGGCGACCGTCAGACCGGTAAAACCGCGCTGGCGATCGATGCCATCATCAACCAGCGTGATTCCGGCATCAAATGTATCTATGTTGCCATCGGCCAGAAAGCGTCCACCATTTCTAACGTGGTGCGTAAACTGGAAGAGCACGGCGCACTGGAAAACACCATCGTTGTTGTTGCGACTGCATCAGAATCTGCTGCACTGCAATACCTGGCGCCGTACTCCGGTTGCGCAATGGGTGAATATTTCCGTGACCGCGGCGAAGATGCACTGATCGTTTATGACGATCTGTCCAAACAGGCCGTTGCTTACCGTCAGATCTCCCTGCTGCTTCGTCGTCCACCAGGTCGTGAAGCTTATCCGGGCGACGTATTCTACCTCCACTCCCGTCTGCTGGAGCGTGCTGCGCGTGTTAACGCCGAATACGTTGAAGCCTTCACCAAAGGTGAAGTGAAAGGGAAAACCGGTTCTCTGACCGCGCTGCCGATTATCGAAACGCAAGCTGGCGACGTTTCCGCGTTCGTTCCGACCAACGTAATTTCCATTACCGATGGTCAGATCTTCCTGGAATCCAACCTGTTTAACGCCGGTATTCGTCCTGCGGTTAACCCGGGTATCTCCGTATCCCGTGTTGGTGGTGCAGCTCAGACCAAGATCATGAAAAAACTGTCCGGTGGTATCCGTACCGCGCTGGCACAGTACCGTGAACTTGCTGCGTTCTCTCAGTTTGCATCAGACCTTGACGATGCGACCCGTAAACAGCTGAGCCACGGTCAGAAAGTGACCGAGCTGCTGAAACAGAAACAGTATGCGCCGATGTCCGTTGCGCACCAGTCTCTGGTTCTGTTCGCTGCTGAACGCGGTTACCTCGAAGATGTGGAACTGGCTAAAATCGGTAGCTTCGAAGCCGCTCTGATGGCTTACGTTGACCGTGACCATGCTCCGCTGATGCAAGAAATCAACCAATCTGGTGGCTATAACGACGAAATCGAAGGCAAGCTGAAAGGCATCCTCGATTCCTTCAAAGCAACTCAGTCCTGGTAAAGTCTGGCGGCTTGTCTTAGGGCAAGCCGCAAGGCATTGAGGAGAAGCTCATGGCCGGCGCAAAAGAGATACGTAGTAAGATCGCAAGCGTCCAGAACACGCAGAAGATCACCAAAGCAATGGAAATGGTCGCCGCGTCCAAAATGCGTAAATCGCAGGAACGCATGGCAGCCAGCCGTCCTTACGCAGATACCATGCGTAAAGTGATTGGCCACCTTGCTCTGGGTAATCTTGAATACAAACACCCATACCTGGATGAACGCGAAGTTAAACGCGTGGGCTACCTGGTGGTGTCCACTGACCGTGGTCTGTGCGGTGGCTTGAACATTAACCTGTTCAAAAAGCTGCTGGCTGACATGAAAGGGTGGTCCGATAAAGGCGTTCAGAGCGAAATCGCGATGATCGGCTCCAAAGGCGTCTCTTTCTTCAACTCCGTGGGCGGCAATGTTGTTGCTCAGGTGACCGGTATGGGCGATAACCCTTCCCTGTCCGAGTTGATTGGCCCGGTGAAAGTGATGTTGCAGGCCTACGATGAAGGCCGTCTGGACAAGCTGTATGTTGTCAGCAACAAATTTATAAACACTATGTCTCAGGTTCCGACAATCACCCAGCTGCTGCCGTTACCGCCAGCAGACGACGGCGAATTGAAAAAGAAATCCTGGGATTATCTGTATGAACCTGATCCTAAAGCGCTGCTGGATACTCTGCTGCGTCGTTATGTGGAATCTCAGGTTTATCAGGGCGTCGTAGAAAACCTGGCCAGCGAGCAGGCCGCACGAATGGTGGCGATGAAAGCCGCTACCGACAATGGCGGCAGCCTGATTAAAGAGCTGCAGTTGGTATACAACAAAGCTCGTCAGGCCAGCATTACTCAGGAACTCACCGAAATCGTCGGTGGCGCGTCCGCGGTATAACCAGGTTTACGAATTACGTAGAGGATTCAACAAGATGGCTACTGGAAAGATTATCCAGGTAATCGGCGCCGTGGTGGACGTCGAGTTCCCTCAGGATGCCGTACCAAAAGTGTACGACGCCCTCGAGGTTACAAACGGTAATGACCGTCTGGTGCTGGAAGTTCAGCAACAGCTCGGTGGTGGCGTGGTTCGTACCATCGCCATGGGTTCTTCTGACGGTCTGCGTCGCGGTCTGGAAGTTGCCAACCTCGAGCACCCAATTGAAGTGCCGGTAGGTAAAGCAACGCTGGGCCGTATCATGAACGTCCTGGGCGAGCCTATCGACATGAAAGGCGACATCGGTGAAGAAGAGCGTTGGGCTATTCACCGTGCAGCGCCAAGCTACGAAGAACTCTCCAGCTCTCAAGACCTGCTGGAAACCGGCATCAAAGTAATGGACCTGATTTGCCCGTTCGCTAAGGGCGGTAAAGTTGGTCTGTTCGGTGGTGCGGGCGTAGGCAAAACGGTAAACATGATGGAGCTGATCCGTAACATCGCGATCGAGCACTCCGGTTACTCCGTGTTTGCAGGCGTGGGTGAACGTACTCGTGAGGGTAACGACTTCTACCACGAAATGACCGATTCTAACGTTCTGGACAAAGTATCACTGGTTTATGGCCAGATGAACGAGCCACCGGGTAACCGTCTGCGCGTTGCGCTGACCGGTCTGACCATGGCTGAGAAGTTCCGTGACGAAGGTCGTGACGTTCTGCTGTTCGTCGATAACATTTACCGTTATACCCTGGCCGGTACAGAAGTTTCTGCGCTGCTGGGTCGTATGCCATCTGCGGTAGGTTATCAGCCAACTCTGGCAGAAGAGATGGGCGTTTTGCAGGAGCGTATTACCTCCACCAAAACCGGCTCAATCACTTCTGTTCAGGCGGTATACGTACCTGCGGATGACTTGACTGACCCATCACCAGCAACCACCTTTGCGCACCTTGATGCAACCGTGGTACTGAGCCGTAACATCGCGTCTCTGGGTATCTACCCTGCGGTAGATCCACTGGATTCCACCAGCCGTCAGTTAGATCCGCTGGTTGTTGGTCAGGAACACTACGACACCGCGCGTGGCGTGCAGTCTATTCTGCAACGTTACCAGGAGCTGAAAGACATCATCGCCATTCTTGGTATGGATGAGCTTTCTGAAGAAGATAAACTGGTTGTAGCGCGCGCGCGTAAGATCCAGCGCTTCCTGTCTCAGCCATTCTTCGTAGCGGAAGTCTTTACCGGTTCTCCAGGCAAGTTCGTCTCGCTGAAAGATACCATCCGTGGCTTTAAAGGCATCATGGACGGCGAGTATGACCATCTGCCAGAGCAGGCGTTCTACATGGTTGGTACTATCGACGAAGCCGTTGAGAAAGCTAAAAAACTTTAACGCCTTAATCGGAGGGTGACATGGCAATGACATATCACCTGGACGTCGTCAGCGCGGAGAGCCAAATGTTCTCCGGTCTGGTCGAGAAGATCCAGGTAACGGGTAGCGAAGGTGAGCTGGGTATTTATCCTGGCCACGCCCCGCTGCTCACCGCCATTAAGCCTGGTATGATCCGCATCGTGAAACAGCACGGACAAGAAGAGTATATCTACCTGTCCGGTGGCGTGTTGGAAGTGCAGCCTGGCACGGTTACCGTGCTGGCTGATACCGCAATTCGTGGCCAGGATCTCGACGAAGCGCGAGCCCTGGAAGCGAAACGTAAAGCGGAAGAGCACATTCACAGCTCCCACGGTGATGTGGACTACGCTCAGGCTTCTGCTGAACTGGCGAAAGCGATCGCGAAACTGCGCGTTATCGAATTGACCAGAAAAGCGATGTAACTACCTGCTTGAAAAGCCAAATGCCAGCCAGGATCCCTGACTGGCATTTTTTTCGCCCCGATCGTTCCTGGGTTAAAAAAACACCGGTTTTGAACGTCCCATCGCGTATTTACCCTCCTGGCTGTTGCGCTTCCCTGCGCCCAGGCTTTATTCCCGCTTGAAAAGAAGCCGTAATCCAGGGAGATAGCTTAATATCAGCAGAATGGGTGTACATATTTGGCCTGAATCTGCCTACACTTGGGCGCTAAGCTTGTAGAAAAGCCGTCTGGCCGGGTAAATTTCCGTCAGTGTGTTTTTAGATGCAAAATATGTAGAATTTTCAACAAGAAATCGTTTTACTTCTCTCACAATGTAAAGTCAGGACGCGTATGTCAAACAGTGCGATGAGCGTGGTAATCCTTGCCGCAGGCAAAGGGACCCGCATGTATTCCGACCTCCCTAAGGTGCTGCATAACCTTGCCGGGAAACCGATGGTTCAACATGTCATTGATGCGGCTAATAATTTAGGCGCTCAGCGCTTGCACCTGGTGTACGGTCACGGCGGCGATCTGCTTAAAAAAACGCTTAGCGACGACTCACTGAACTGGGTTCTGCAGGCAGAGCAGCTGGGTACAGGCCATGCAATGCAGCAGGCGGCGCCGTTCTTTGCGGACGATGAAGACGTTTTGATGCTGTACGGCGACGTGCCGTTGATCTCTGTTGAAACGCTGCAACGTCTGCGTGAGGCTAAACCTCAGGGCGGCATTGGCCTGCTTACCGTCAAGCTGGATGATCCAACCGGTTATGGCCGTATTGCTCGTGAAAATGGCACCGTGGTCGGGATTGTGGAACACAAAGACGCCACGGATGAGCAGCGCAAAATTAACGAAATCAACACCGGCATTTTAATAGCCAATGGCGCAGATCTGAAGCGCTGGCTTGGCAAGCTGGATAACAACAACGCTCAGGGCGAATTCTATATCACCGATATCATCGCTCTGGCGCATCAGGAAGGCCGTGAAATTACCGCCGTGCATCCGGCCAGACTGAGTGAAGTGGAAGGCGTGAATAACCGCCTGCAACTCTCCCGCCTTGAGCGCGTCTACCAGACCGAACAGGCAGAAAAACTGCTGTTGGCTGGCGTCATGCTGCGCGACCCTGAACGCTTCGACCTGCGCGGCGTACTGAATCACGGGCGCGATGTAGAAATCGATACTAATGTGATTATCGAAGGCAACGTCACGCTAGGTCATCGCGTCAAAATCGGCACCGGCTGCCTGCTTAAAAACTGTGTAATTGGCGACGATAGCGAAATCAGCCCTTATTCCGTCGTGGAAGATTCCCGGCTTGCGGCTGCCTGCACTATTGGCCCGTTCGCGCGTCTGCGTCCGGGCGCTGAGCTTGCGGAAGGCGCCCATGTCGGTAATTTCGTCGAAATGAAAAAAGCGCGCCTGGGCAAAGGCTCGAAAGCGGGTCACCTGAGCTATCTGGGCGACGCCGACATTGGCGACAACGTGAATATCGGCGCGGGCACCATCACCTGCAACTATGACGGCGCGAATAAGCATAAAACCATTATCGGTAATGACGTGTTTGTCGGCTCTGACACGCAGCTGGTGGCGCCGGTTAACGTGGCGAATGGCGTGACCATTGGCGCAGGTACTACCGTAACGCGTGACGTTGCAGAAAATGAGTTAGTCGTCAGCCGCATAAAACAGACCCATATTCAGGGCTGGCAGCGTCCGGTGAAGAAAAAGTAAGTAGATTTCCCTCTCTTTCGGGAGAGGCTGGGGTGAAGGCTGTTCTCGAAAATAGCCCGCCCCGCAGCAGTACCAAAACTATAACCCCACTCTCTACAAGGCTCGGGGCCCCGGATAACCGGGAAATACAGGTCAGCGACAACACATGGCGAAACGCCATTATCAGGAATTAACTACTATGTGTGGAATTGTTGGCGCGGTCGCGCAACGTGATATTGCTGAGATCCTTCTCGAAGGATTACGTCGTCTGGAATACCGTGGTTATGATTCTGCGGGTCTTGCGGTGGTAGACGAACAGGGTTATATGACTCGCCTGCGTCGTCTGGGAAAAGTTCAGAAGCTGGCTGAGGCTGCGCAAGATTCCGCGCTGCACGGCGGAACCGGTATCGCCCACACCCGTTGGGCAACGCACGGCGAACCTTCTGAAGTTAACGCCCACCCGCACGTATCCGAGCATATCGTGGTCGTACACAACGGCATTATTGAAAACCACGAACCGCTGCGCGAGGCATTACAGGCACGCGGCTACCGGTTTGTTTCACAGACCGACACCGAAGTGATTGCTCACTTAGTGCATTGGGAGCTGGAACAGGGCGGCACGCTGCGTGAAGCCGTGCTGCGCGCCATTCCTCAACTGCGCGGTGCATACGGTACGGTGATTATGGACACCCGTAATCCTGGCGTTCTGCTGGCCGCGCGTTCCGGCAGCCCAATGGTTATCGGCCTGGGCATGGGGGAAAACTTTATTGCTTCCGACCAGCTGGCGCTGTTGCCGGTGACCCGTCGTTTTATCTTCCTTGAAGAAGGGGATATCGCAGAAGTGACCCGCCGCTCCGTCACCGTGTTCGACACCCGGGGTGAACAGGTTCAGCGTCCGGACATCGAATCTAATCTGCAGTATGACGCGGGCGACAAAGGCGTTTATCGTCACTACATGCAAAAAGAGATTTACGAGCAGCCAAATGCCATCAAAAACACGCTGGTTGGGCGTATCAGCCATGGCGAAGTGGATTTGACCGAGCTTGGTCCAACGGCCAACGAGATGTTGTCTCAGGTTGAGCATATCCAGATTGTGGCATGCGGCACCTCGTACAACTCCGGGATGGTTTCTCGCTACTGGTTCGAGTCGCTGGCAGGAGTGCCTTGCGACGTGGAAATTGCTTCAGAATTCCGCTATCGCAAATCTGCGGTACGTCGCAATAGCCTGATGATCACCCTTTCCCAGTCTGGCGAAACGGCGGACACCCTGGCGGCACTGCGTCTGTCCAAAGAGCTGGGTTATCTGGGGTCGCTGGCGATTTGTAACGTGCCGGGCTCTTCCCTGGTGCGCGAATCCGATCTGGCGCTGATGACCAACGCCGGTACTGAAATCGGCGTGGCTTCCACCAAAGCCTTCACCACGCAATTGACCGTTCTGCTGATGCTGGTGGCTAAGCTGGGTCGTCTGAAAGGCGCAGATGCGCAGATTGAGCACGACATTGTGCACGGCCTGCAGGCGCTGCCGAGCCGTATCGAGCAGATGCTTTCCCAGGATAAACGCATCGAAGCGCTGGCAGAAGATTTCTCCGACAAACATCATGCGCTGTTCTTAGGCCGAGGCGATCAGTACCCGATCGCGATGGAAGGCGCGCTGAAGCTCAAAGAGATCTCTTATATTCATGCAGAAGCTTACGCGGCAGGAGAGCTGAAACACGGCCCGCTGGCGCTGATTGATGCGGATATGCCGGTTATCGTTGTGGCACCAAACAACGAACTGCTGGAAAAACTGAAATCTAACATCGAAGAAGTCCGCGCCCGCGGCGGCCAGCTGTACGTCTTCGCCGACCAGGATGCAGGCTTTACCAGCAGCGATAATATGCACATTATCGAAATGCCGCACGTGGAAGAAGTTATCGCTCCTATCTTCTACACCGTGCCGTTGCAACTGCTGTCTTACCACGTGGCGCTGATTAAAGGCACCGATGTGGATCAGCCGCGCAACCTCGCAAAATCGGTTACCGTTGAATAAGTTTACGCTGTCGCTATCTTTTAAAAGCTGCCTTCGGGCAGCTTTTTTTATCGCTGACGGAAAAATTAACTCTTTGATTTATAAATGTTTACCTGATGTATTTCGCTTAAGTAACGGGCGTGCAGGAAGCTGTCATAAAACTGTCATACTTCATACATTTAACTGTCACCAAACTGTCCTATTTTCTATCCTGCTACGAGTTAACAACGAATTACGTTTATCACCTCTGCAGGAGACATTATGAAAGTTATGCGTACCACCGTCGCAACTGTTGTCGCCGCGACCTTATCCCTGAGCGCTTTCGGCGTGAATGCTGCCGCAAGCCTGACCGGCGCCGGTGCAACCTTCCCTGCGCCGGTGTATGCCAAATGGGCAGATACCTACCAAAAATCTACGGGTAACAAAATAAACTACCAGGGTATCGGCTCCTCCGGCGGCGTTAAACAGATTATTGCTAACACCGTGGATTTCGGTGCGTCTGATGCCCCTCTGGCCGATGACAAACTGGCTCAGGAAGGTCTGTTCCAGTTCCCAACCGTGATTGGCGGTGTTGTTCTGGCCGTTAACCTGCCGGGTGTGAAATCCGGTGAGCTGGTGCTCGACGGGAAAACGCTGGGTGACATCTACCTGGGGAAAATTAAAAAATGGGATGACGAGGCAATCGCCAAACTCAACCCGGGCATGAAGTTACCACAGCAGAACATTGCCGTTGTACGTCGCGCTGACGGCTCCGGCACCTCCTTCGTCTTTACCAGCTATCTGGCGAAAGTGAACGAAGAGTGGAAATCTAAAATTGGCGCAGGCTCCACCGTTAACTGGCCAACCGGCCTGGGCGGCAAGGGTAACGACGGTATTGCAGCCTTCGTTCAGCGTCTGCCTGGCTCAATTGGCTACGTAGAATATGCTTACGCTAAGCAGAACAACCTGGCTTACACCAAACTGGTTTCTGCCGATGGCAAACCGGTTGCCCCTTCTGAAGAAAACTTCGCAAATGCAGCGAAAGGCGCAGACTGGAGCAAATCCTTCGCTCAGGATCTGACAAACCAGAAAGGCGATGAGGCATGGCCAATCACCTCTACTACCTTCATTCTGGTGCACAAAGAGCAGAAAAATTCTGCGCAGGGCGCTGAAGTGCTGAAGTTCTTCGACTGGGCATACAAAGAAGGTGCAAAACAGGCTAACGATCTGGATTATGCATCCTTGCCGGACACTGTGGTTGAACAGGTTCGCGCCGCATGGAAGACCAATGTGAAAGACAGCTCTGGTAAGCCGCTGTACTAATAGTAAATTTTTGACGAAGATGGCGGATGGCGCTGTTGCTTATCCGCCCTACAGTAGCCCTGTAGGCCCGGTAAGCGTCGTGCTACCGGGCATTCGTAAAAAACGCATTTAACTAAAAGAGTAATATATGGCTGTGAGTAAGCCGACGTTCAAAGCCCCTGGCAAGCAAGGCGATATGATTTTCAGCGCGCTGGTAAGACTGGCTGCGCTGATTGTGCTATTTCTGCTGGGCGGCATCATCATCTCCCTGATTATCTCCTCCTGGCCGAGTATCCAGAAGTTTGGCTTCTCGTTCCTGTGGACTAAAGAGTGGGATGCCCCTAACGACATCTACGGTGCGCTGGTGCCGATTTATGGCACGCTGGTTACCTCGTTTATTGCGCTGCTGATTGCCGTACCGGTAAGTTTTGGTATCGCGCTGTTCTTAACCGAGCTGGCGCCGGGCTGGCTGAAGCGCCCGTTGGGTATCGCCATTGAACTGCTGGCCGCTATCCCAAGTATCGTTTACGGCATGTGGGG
The DNA here is from genome assembly GCF_011808225.1 of Cedecea colo. Lineage (GTDB taxonomy): Bacteria > Pseudomonadota > Gammaproteobacteria > Enterobacterales > Enterobacteriaceae > Dryocola > Dryocola colo. The sequence goes on from NZ_SOYS01000007.1 coordinate 30,703, forward strand.
CCTGTTTATCTTTGCGCCGCTGTTTGCGACTTACTTCCAGGAGCCGGTGGGCAATATTCTTTCTTCCGTACCTATTGTTGGCGCGCTGTTCTCCGGCCCTGCATTCGGCATTGGTATCCTTGCCGCAGGCGTGATTCTGGCCATTATGATCATTCCTTACATCGCCTCCGTTATGCGCGATGTCTTTGAACAAACGCCGGTGATGATGAAAGAGTCGGCCTACGGTATCGGCTGCACTACCTGGGAAGTTATCTGGCGCATTGTCCTGCCGTTCACCAAAAATGGGGTGATTGGCGGCATTATGCTGGGCTTAGGCCGCGCGCTGGGTGAAACCATGGCGGTGACCTTTATCATCGGCAACACCTACCAGCTCGACAACGCCTCGCTCTATATGCCGGGCAACAGCATCACCTCCGCGCTGGCGAATGAATTTGCCGAAGCGGAATCCGGCCTGCATACCGCAGCGCTGATGGAGCTTGGCCTGATCCTGTTTGTTATCACCTTTATCGTACTGGCGATCTCTAAGCTGATGATTATGCGCCTGGCGAAGAACGAGGGGGCGCGTTCATGACCACGATGGAAATGCAGTCGAGCGCAAAGCTTGCGGAATCACGCCGCAAAATGCAGGCGCGTCGTCGCATGAAGAACCGCATCGCCCTGACGCTCTCCATGGGCACCATGGCGTTCGGCCTGTTCTGGCTGGTGTGGATTCTGTTCTCCACCGTCACCCGCGGCATCGATGGCATGTCGATTGCGCTGTTCACCGAAATGACGCCGCCGCCGAATACGGCCGGTGGCGGGCTGGCAAACGCCCTGGCGGGCAGCGGCCTGCTGATTCTGTGGGCGACGGTTTTCGGCACGCCGCTTGGCATTATGGCCGGGATTTATCTGGCCGAGTACGGTCGTAAATCGTGGCTGGCCGAAGTCATCCGCTTCATTAACGACATCCTGCTTTCCGCACCGTCGATTGTGGTGGGTCTGTTCGTCTACACCGTGGTGGTGGCGAAGATGCAGCACTTCTCCGGCTGGGCCGGGGTGATTGCGCTGGCGCTGCTGCAAATCCCGATTGTTATCCGCACCACTGAAAACATGATGAAGCTGGTGCCGGACAGCCTGCGGGAAGCGGCTTACGCGCTGGGCACGCCGAAATGGAAAATGATTTCTGCGATTACGCTCAAAGCTTCTGTTTCCGGGATTATCACCGGGGTGCTGCTGGCGGTCGCGCGTATTGCCGGTGAAACCGCTCCGCTGCTGTTTACGTCGCTCTCCAATCAGTTCTGGAGCACCGATATGATGCAGCCGATAGCTAACCTGCCGGTGACGATTTTCAAATTTGCCATGAGCCCGTTTGCCGAATGGCAGCAGCTCGCATGGGCCGGGGTGCTGATCATTACCCTTTGTGTGCTGCTGTTGAACATTCTGGCGCGTGTGATTTTCTCGAAGAGTAAACACGGTTAAATTTTACGGCGCGGCATCAGCGGCGCCGGATGGAGATAAAGAAACAGATGAGTATGGTTGATACTGCCCCGGGCAAAATTCAGGTTCGCGATTTGAACTTCTTCTACGGCAAGTTCCATGCCCTGAAAAACATCAATCTGGATATTGCGAAGAACCAGGTTACCGCGTTTATCGGGCCGTCGGGCTGTGGCAAATCCACCCTGCTGCGCACCTTTAACAAAATGTATTCGCTCTACCCGGAGCAGCGCGCCGAAGGTGAAATCCTGCTGGACGGGGAGAATATCCTCACCCACAGCCAGGACATTGCGCTGCTGCGTGCCAAAGTGGGCATGGTGTTCCAGAAGCCAACGCCGTTCCCGATGTCGATTTACGACAACATAGCCTTTGGCGTGCGCCTGTTTGAAAAGCTGTCGCGCAGCGATATGGACGAGCGCGTGCAGTGGGCATTGACCAAAGCCGCATTGTGGAATGAAACCAAAGATAAGCTGCACCAGAGCGGATACAGTCTCTCCGGCGGCCAGCAGCAGCGTCTGTGCATTGCGCGGGGCATCGCCATCCGCCCGGATGTGCTGTTGCTTGATGAGCCGTGTTCAGCCCTCGACCCGATCTCTACCGGGCGCATTGAAGAACTGATTACCGAGCTGAAACAGGATTACACCGTGGTGATCGTTACCCACAACATGCAGCAGGCGGCGCGTTGTTCTGATCATACGGCGTTTATGTACTTAGGCGAGCTGATTGAATTCAGCGAAACCGACACGCTGTTTACCACCCCTGCTAAAAAGCAGACCGAAGATTACATTACTGGCCGCTACGGTTGATTTGGAGAACACGATGGATAGCCTCAATCTCAACAAACACATTTCAGGCCAGTTTAACGCTGAGCTGGAACACATTCGTACGCAGGTGATGACCATGGGTGGGCTGGTAGAACAACAGCTCTCCGACGCCATCACGGCGATGCACAACCAGGATAGCGAGCTGGCGAAACGCGTCATTGCAGGCGACCAGAAGGTCAACATGATGGAAGTGGCGATTGACGAAGCCTGCGTGCGCATTATCGCCAAGCGCCAGCCAACCGCCAGTGACCTGCGCCTGGTGATGGCTATCATTAAAACTATTTCCGAGCTGGAACGTATCGGCGATGTGGCGGATAAAATCTGCCGTACGGCGCTGGAGAAGTTCTCCCAGCAGCATCAGCCGCTGCTGGTCAGCCTGGAGTCGCTGGGCCGCCACACGGTGCAAATGCTGCACGACGTGCTGGATGCGTTCGCGCGTATGGACCTGGATGAAGCCGTGCGTATTTACCGTGAAGATAAAAAAGTCGACCAGGAATATGAAGGCATCGTGCGCCAGCTGATGACTTATATGATGGAAGATTCACGCACTATTCCAAGCGTGCTGACCGCGCTGTTCTGCGCGCGTTCCATCGAGCGCATCGGCGACCGCTGCCAGAATATCTGCGAATTCATCTTTTATTTTGTGAAGGGCCAGGATTTCCGTCACGTGGGCGGCGACGAACTGGATAAGCTGCTGGCGGGTAAAGATCCGAAAGAGTAATTGAAGAACGCCAGCTTACGCTGGCGTTAATTTTAGCGTGCAATATCCCACCCGCGCGCACGCCACAGTTCAGGTAGCTGCGCCAAATCTGTAAACGTCGTCACTTTTGGATGATCGATCGGCGGGTTATGCGGATCGGCGCAAAAATAGAAAACTTCCATTCCCGCCGCGATGCCCGATTGCGCGCCCGCCATAGAATCGTCCACCAGCACGCAGTTTTTCACATCTACCTGCATTTTATCGGCCGCGTGGAACATTAACGCCGGGTCCGGCTTCCAGCACTGAATATCGTAGCCGCTGTAAAGTTTGTCCGTGAAATGGCCAAGCATGCCGGTTTTGCCCAGCGAATGCTGCATTTTGCTGACCGGCCCGTTGGAAACGATACACATCGGGACTTTTATACGCTCAACCAGCGCCGCTGCGCCCAAAATTTCCTGTAGTTCGCTATCGAACAGCCTTGCGACCTCAGCGCGATAAATTGGCTCAAGCTCGGTTTTGGCCAGGCTGACGCCATACTGCTGGCTTATGGTATCGATAATTTCGTAAAGCTTAATACCCTTGAAGGTCTTATGGACCTCTGCAAGCGCAAGTTCGATGCCGTATTGCGCAAACATATGTACGTAGGCTCTGGAGCAAATTACTTCACTGTCGACCAGCGTGCCATCGCAGTCGAAGAACACCGCATCTATCCGGGACATGCCGCTTCCTTTTCTTAAAGTGAAGCACCATCTTACCCAATTTGCGCAATTAATGTGGGACGCAATCGTTGCCGTATAAACAACTCGAATGAAAAAAAGTCCATTTCGGCCATCAACATTGCGGGGTTTTGGTATAGGATAACGACGGATTTTTCCCTCTCATGTTCGGAAACAAGACTAATGAGCCAACCACAATCTACTCCGGCTGCAAATCCGGGGCTGCTTGAGCGCGTGTTTAAACTGCGCGAGCACGGCACCACGGTACGCACCGAAGCGATCGCCGGTCTCACAACCTTCCTGACGATGGTATATATCATCTTCGTCAACCCGCAGATCCTTGGTGCCGCCGGTATGGATACCCAGGCAGTCTTCGTCACCACCTGCTTAATTGCCGCATTGGGGAGCATCCTGATGGGCATTTTCGCCAACCTGCCGGTTGCCCTCGCGCCGGCAATGGGCCTGAACGCCTTCTTCGCCTTTGTGGTCGTTGGTGCGATGGGCCTGTCCTGGCAAGTAGGCATGGGAGCTATCTTCTGGGGTGCCGTCGGCCTGCTGCTGCTGACCATTTTCCGCGTGCGCTACTGGATGATTGCTAATATTCCCGTGAGCCTGCGTGTGGGCATCACCAGCGGTATCGGTCTGTTTATCGGCATGATGGGCCTGAAAAACGCCGGTATCATCGTGGCGAACAAAGACACCCTGGTGAGCATCGGCAACCTGACTTCGCACAGCGTGCTGCTGGGCGCGCTGGGCTTCTTTATCATCGCGATTCTGGCTTCCCGTAACATTCATGCCGCCGTGCTGGTTTCCATCGTGGTGACTACGCTGCTGGGCTGGATGCTGGGCGATGTGCAGTACAACGGCATTGTTTCAACGCCGCCGAGCGTAATGTCCGTTGTGGGTCAGGTAGATTTAGCCGGTTCGCTAAATATCGGCCTGGCGGGCGTGATCTTCTCTTTCATGCTGGTAAACCTGTTCGACTCTTCCGGTACGCTGATTGGTGTGACGGATAAAGCCGGGCTGACGGATGAAAAAGGTAAGTTCCCGCGCATGAAGCAGGCGCTGTATGTCGACAGCATCTCTTCCGTTGCCGGTTCGTTTATCGGTACATCTTCCGTTACCGCTTATATCGAAAGCTCTTCCGGCGTATCCGTAGGCGGCCGTACCGGCCTGACGGCGGTTATCGTTGGCCTGCTGTTCCTGCTGGTTATCTTCCTGTCGCCGCTGGCTGGCATGGTGCCCGCTTATGCCGCCGCTGGCGCGCTGATTTACGTTGGCGTACTGATGACGTCCAGCCTGTCGCGTGTGAAATGGGACGATCTGACCGAAGCGGTGCCCGCGTTTGTTACCGCCGTCATGATGCCGTTCAGCTTCTCAATCACCGAAGGTATCGCGCTTGGCTTTATCTCGTACCTGGCGATGAAGCTCGGAACCGGCCGCTGGCGTGAACTCAGCCCGTGCGTAATTGTTGTGGCGCTGCTGTTCATTCTGAAGATTGCGTTTATCGACTAATCGATAATTTGTAAGGCGGGTAAGCAACGCGCCGTCCGCCATATGCAAGGGTGGATGGCGCTTGCGCTTATCCACCCTACAGCGAAATAATTGCCTTAGTTTTTTATCCGCTGGATATAATCGCCAAACGCGGTTAACTGGCCGGTAAGATGATCGAGCGTGCTCTGATCGACGACTTCGCCCGTTTGCGTATCGACTTTATTCTGGATAACCCCGCCCATAAATTCCGGCTTGTTCATTACCATCGCATCGAGGAAGACCAGAATCTGGCGCAGATGATACTGGCAGCGAGCGCCGCCAATCGCGCCCATTGAGCTGGTTTGAATCAGCACCGGCTTACCCGCCAGCGGCTGCTCAGGAAGGCGTGATAGCCAGTCGATAGCGTTCTTCAGGCCACCCGGCACCGAGTAGTTATATTCTGGCGTCACGATGACCACGCCATCCGCGCTGCGGATTTGCTCAGCGATGGCTTCTACGGACTGCGGGAAACCTTCTTCCTGCTGCATATCCGCGTCGTACAGAGGAATGTCTGCGATGGTCGGGAGTGCCGCAATACTCATGCCTGCCGGGGCGATTTTCGGCAGCGTACGGGCGACCATGGCGTTGAATGAACCTTTGCGCAGGCTACCCAGTAACGTAACTATTTTTAACGTGTCGGACATAAATACTCCTTTTTGCCAGGGCGTTCAGGAAGATCAGTCGGAAAATAAGGCTTTTTCATAAGGCTTGCTGGTAAAGCGTATGATGCGTCCGTCCGGATCGCTACGGCGAGACGGAACGTCTTTCAAGCTGCGCCATTCCTGCGGATCGGCAAACTCCCACAGGCTTAGCTTCTCAATCGCGGGTGAAACGGTACAGGCCCAGATCAGGAAGTCTTCCACATCGCTTAGCGCTTCAATATGCGTTTGGTTCATAACGCGTAAGCGGCCAGCACCGGGGATGAGCTGTAGCGCTTCATCGCTGCCGGTAACCTTAAATACGCTCTGGCGCAGCGCACGCAGCTGGGCGCGAGCTTCAATGGGATCGTTCTGGTTGTTTATCCAGATGGATTCGTTGCTGCTGAAAGCGGGCGCAGGGAGAGTCGAAGGAAGCGCGCCAAACGAACACGGCAGCTCTATATCAAGACCGCATCGTCCCTCCGTTGTTACCAGAACGCCCACGCTATTCCCGGCATAAGCGATGCTGAAATCCGCAAGCGTGCGATCGGCAAAATGCGGCCTTCCCGCCACGGTAGTGACGATTTTGGGTAACTGCTTTATGCCATACAGCATAAAGAGGAGTTCGGCCAGCAGCGTACGGGAGGCCAGAAAGCGCGCGCGGCGACGTTCCGAAAGGCTTCGTGCGTAGCTAAGACACTCTTCATCCAGACGGGATGAGAACGGGCAGGCTGGGTTGATTGTCCATCGTGCAAAATGCGTTGCCATTTTTCGCTCCATGATAATGGTCACAGGGACTGTATGCTCGATTGTAGGATTTTTACCCGCTAAACGCACGGCCTGAGGTTATAAAAGTCAGCCTGGTATTTGTTTTATGAATGACTGACGCGCTGGTTATGCGAAAAAAATCCCGCAACGCGGATGCATTGCGGGACGGCTGAAAAGTGAGTACATGCTTACTTTTTTGGCTTACTTGCCGATACAGAAGCTGGAGAAAATCCGGCCCAGTAAATCATCAGAGGTAAACTCCCCGGTGATTTCGCTCAGGCTCTGCTGTGAAAGACGCAGCTCTTCCGCCAGTAATTCCCCGGCCCATGCGCCAAGAAGCTGGGCTTTACCCTGCTGAAGATGCGTAGCCGCCTGTTCCAGCGCCTGTAAGTGACGACGGCGCGCCAGGAAACCGCCTTCCATATTGGTTTCAAAGCCCATGCTCTGTTTTAGATGATCGCGCAGCACATCCACGCCTTCGCCGGTACGCGCTGAGAGACGTACAAGTGAGTGACCATTCACATCGCTGAGGCCCAGCTTCTCGCCGGTGACGTCCGCTTTGTTGCGCACCACGGTAATCGGCAAACGCTCCGGCAAGCGGGCGATAAAGTCTGGCCAGATTGCCGCCGGGTCGGTGGCGTCGGTCGTTGTGCCATCGACCATAAACAGCACGCGGTCGGCCTGTTCAATTTCGTTCCAGGCGCGTTCGATACCAATGCGTTCAACTTCATCGCTTGCTTCACGCAGGCCCGCGGTATCGATGATATGCAGCGGCATACCGTCGATATGAATGTGTTCGCGCAGCACATCGCGCGTTGTTCCGGCAATATCCGTAACAATCGCTGCTTCACGTCCCGCAAGGGCATTTAGCAGGCTCGATTTTCCGGCGTTTGGCCGCCCGGCAATGACCACCTTCATCCCTTCGCGCAGCAGGCTTCCCTGGCGCGCTTCGGCCCGCACGGCGTCCAGATCGTTAATGACCTGATTAAGCTGCGCTTCGATTTTGCCGTCTGAAAGAAAATCAATTTCTTCATCCGGGAAATCAATCGCAGCCTCAACGTAAATACGCAGATGCGTCAATGCCTCCACCAGATGATTTACGCGAGCAGAAAACGCGCCCTGGAGCGAGTTTAAGGCTGAACGGGCCGCCTGCTCTGAGCTGGCGTCAATCAAATCAGCGATGGCTTCGGCCTGCGCCAGATCCAGCTTATCGTTAAGGAAGGCGCGCTCAGAGAACTCGCCTGGACGCGCGATACGCACGCCGGGAATAGCCAGAATGCGTTTTAACAGCAGGTCGAGAATGACCGGGCCGCCGTGGCCCTGCAGCTCCAGCACATCTTCGCCGGTAAAGGAGTTTGGGCCGGGGAACCACAGCGCAATACCCTGATCGAGGGTGCTTTCATCGCTATCGCGAAACGGCAGGTAGTCGGCGTAGCGGGGTTTGGGAAGCTTGCCCAGAATAGCCTGGGCTACGTCGCGGGCATGAAGTCCTGAGACGCGCAGGATACCGACCCCACCACGTCCCGGCGGCGTCGCCTGGGCAACGATTGTCTCGTTATGGCTCATAATTTCTCTCTAAAAAAAGAAGGCGGTCAATTGACCGCCTTCCGTGTGCATTAACTTAATTTAATCGCTATCAGGTCTTTTTCTTGTCGCGGCTGTGCAGGCCACGTTTTTCCAGACCGCGATAAATAAGCTGCTGCTGAATGATGGTCACCAGGTTACTGACGATATAGTACAGCACCAGACCTGACGGGAACCACAGGAAGAACACCGTGAAGATGACCGGCATAAAGGTCATGATCTTCTGCTGCATCGGGTCGGTCACTGTGGTTGGCGACATCTTCTGAATGAAGAACATCGTGGCACCCATCAGGATCGGCAGGATGTAGTATGGGTCCTGTGCGGACAGGTCATGGATCCACAAGGCGAACGGCGCGTGGCGCAGCTCAACGGAACCCATCAGCATATAGTACAAGGCCAGGAAGATTGGCATCTGGATAACCAGCGGCAGGCAACCGCCCAGCGGGTTAACCTTCTCAGCTTTGTACAGCGCCATCATTTCCTGACTCTGACGCTGCTTGTCGTCACCGATACGCTCACGCATGGCCGCCAGTTTTGGCTGCAACATACGCATTTTCGCCATCGAGGTGTACTGCGCTTTGGTCAGCGGGTACATGATGCCACGCACGATAAAGGTGATAACGATAATGGAGAAGCCCCAGTTACCGATAAAGCTATGGATAAACTTCAGCAGCTTGAACAGCGGCTGAGAGATAAACCACAGCCAGCCGTAATCCACCGTCAGGTCAAGATGTGGCGCCACGGCTGCCATTTTGTCCTGAATTTCCGGACCAACCCACAGGGTGCTGCCCAGTTGCGCGGTCTGGCCTGGCTGAACCAGCTGCGGCGCGGATTTATAACCGATAGCCGCCACGTCGTTGTTCAGTTTGGTGGTGTAGAAGTTGTTGGTGCCCTGGTTACGTGGAACCCATGCCGTGGCAAAGTACTGCTGCAGCATCGCCACCCAGCCGTTGTTGGCATTGATGTTCAGGTTCTCACCGTCTGCGATGTTATCGAATTTATATTTTTCGTATTTCGCATCCGGCGTGGAGTACGCGGCACCGCGGAAGGTATGCAACGCAAAGTTATTGCTTCCGGTATCACGATGAGACGGCAGATTGATGGACTGCTTCAGCTGACCAAAGGTCGCCAGTTCCAGCGGTTTCCCACCGGTGTTCTTCACGTTGTAATCCACGCTCACCGCAAACTCACCGCGTTTTAACGTGAAGGACTTAGTGAAGACGTTGCCTGCCGCATCGGTCCAGGTCAAAGGGATCACCAGCTCGTTCTGGCCATCGGCCATGACGAAGGTATCGCTATCAGCGTTATACAACGGACGTGGGCCGTTCGCTGGGTTATCCGGGCCATCACGTCCTGTCAGGCCGCTTTGTGCCTGATAGACAAACTCTGGCGTTGTTTCCAGTAACTGGAATGGCTCGGTTGATTTGAGCTCTTTCGGATAGGTCAGCAGCAGCGCCTGCTCAACATCACCACCGCGGGTGTTGATGGAAAGCTCAAGGACGTCAGTTTTAACCGTGATGATTTTTCCCTGGCCACTGGCCGGCACGCCCTGGCCTGCGGCATTACCCGTGGCTGTAGTCGTAGTCTGCGTGGTCTGCTGCACCTGAGGTTGCGGAGCGTGGTCCTGCTCCCAGGCTTGCCAGATCATGAAAGACACGAACAACAAAGCGATGAGAAAGAGATTGCGTTGCGAATCCATCGTTAGTGTTCTCTGGTATCAATTGGTCCAGGTGGGACGGGATCGTCTCCCCCGGGGTTTAAAGGGTGGCATTTTAATACGCGTTTCACCGTCAACCAACTGCCTTTTAGCACCCCAAACCTGCGCAATGCCTCAATTCCGTAGTGAGAACAGGTCGGCGTGAAACGGCAATGCGGCCCAAGAAGCGGGCTTATAAGGCGCTGATAGACCTTTATCAGGCCAATCAGGAGCCGTGAGACAGGCGACAGTGACGGCGCCATAATTTTTCCAATGCTTCCGATAAAGCCCGGTTATCCAGGTCACCCACGCCTTTCTTAGCCACTACCACGAAATCCATTGCAGGCAGTTCGTGCTGACGCAAACGAAAGCTTTCACGCGTCAGACGTTTAATCCGATTGCGTTCATGCGCGCGTTTGACATTTTTTTTAGCGACTGTAAGACCGATGCGGGGATGCCCCAGCGAGTTCAGGCGGCCGAGGATGGTGATTTGCGGCGTGCCGGCTCTTTGAGGTTGCTGGAAGACGAAAGTGAAATGAGTGGGAGTTAACAAGCGTAACTCCCTGGGAAATGCGAGCTTAACCACTCAGGGGTTAGCTTTTATTACTTAGAAACGGTCAGACGAGAACGGCCTTTAGCACGACGACGTGCCAGAACCTGACGACCATTTTTAGTTGCCATACGAGCACGGAAGCCGTGAGAACGGTTGCGCTTCAGTACGGACGGTTGAAAAGTGCGTTTCATGGCGATTTCTACCTAAACTTGGATAAATTTCACTGGGTTAGCATAATGCCCTGCAGAACCTGCAGATGGCTTACGCCTCAGTGTGGCTGATTAAAGAGGCCGGATTGTAATAATTGTACACTCCGGAGTCAATTCTCTTTCCTTATTTCCCGCGCCTGAATCCCTTTTCTGACCCTAAAAATGTCCGGGATCTGAGAGGGCAAACACAGTGACGATACGCGACGGGTGGGGAATTATACGGCCTGCCGATTAAAGCGCAAGGATCGTCGGGGATCTTCGTTAGATCTATTAAGCCAATTTTTTGCGGCGGGCATGAAATTTGTCAATATGAGAGCGTAAACAGCGGCACGCCCGCCAGGATCGTTTACACTTAGACAGCTCAAAACTGTCCTGTGGATAAATCGGGAAGAAACTGTGAGAAACAGAAGATCTCTGGCGCGCTTTAGGCTATGATCCGCGGTCCCGATCGTGATCCGAGATCGTTCACCTTGAGGGTAAACCGCAGATAGCGGTTCGCACGCTTCCCGTACCGGGATCCCATGCGGGAGAGTCGGCGTGTGTCAACAATCATGAATGTAAAACTTTCAGTCTTCGTCTTTTTATCGACTTTGTTCGAGTGGAGTCCGCCGTGTCACTTTCGCTTTGGCAGCAGTGTCTTGCCCGATTGCAGGATGAGTTACCAGCCACAGAATTCAGTATGTGGATACGCCCCCTACAGGCGGAACTGAGTGATAACACGCTGGCCCTTTATGCGCCAAACCGGTTTGTGCTCGATTGGGTAAGGGATAAGTACCTCAATAATATCAACGGATTGCTCAATGATTTTTGCGGCACCGATGCGCCATTGCTGCGCTTTGAAGTCGGCAGCAAGCCCGTCAGCCAGACCCTGAATCAGCAGGCCGTTGCTACCGCTGCCCCTGCGCAAACGGCACGAGCGGCAGCGCCGATGCGTCCAAGCTGGGACAATCTCCCGGCGCCCGCAGCGCAGTCTTACCGTTCTAACGTTAACCTGAAGCATACCTTTGATAACTTCGTTGAAGGTAAGTCAAACCAGCTGGCCCGCGCGGCGGCTCGTCAGGTGGCCGATAACCCAGGCGGCGCGTATAACCCTCTCTTCCTTTATGGCGGAACCGGCTTAGGTAAAACTCACCTGTTACACGCGGTGGGGAACGGCATCATCGCCCGTAAACCGAATGCTAAAGTGGTATACATGCATTCCGAGCGCTTCGTTCAGGACATGGTTAAGGCCCTGCAAAATAATGCGATTGAAGAGTTCAAGCGTTACTACCGCTCGGTGGATGCGCTGCTTATCGATGACATTCAGTTTTTTGCCAATAAAGAACGTTCACAGGAAGAATTCTTCCATACCTTCAACGCCCTGCTGGAAGGTAACCAACAGATCATTCTCACCTCGGATCGTTATCCGAAAGAGATCAACGGCGTTGAGGATCGTCTGAAATCCCGCTTCGGCTGGGGGCTGACCGTGGCGATCGAACCGCCAGAGTTAGAAACCCGCGTGGCGATCCTGATGAAAAAAGCCGACGAGAATGATATTCGTCTGCCGGGCGAAGTGGCCTTCTTTATTGCCAAGCGCCTTCGCTCCAACGTACGCGAGCTGGAAGGGGCACTGAACCGTGTGATCGCTAACGCCAATTTTACCGGGCGTGCGATTACCATCGACTTCGTGCGTGAAGCGCTGCGCGATCTGCTGGCGCTGCAGGAGAAGCTCGTCACCATCGACAATATTCAGAAAACGGTGGCCGAGTATTATAAAATTAAGATTGCCGATCTGCTTTCCAAACGTCGCTCACGCTCCGTTGCCCGCCCGCGTCAGATGGCGATGGCGCTGGCGAAAGAGCTGACGAACCATAGCCTGCCGGAAATCGGTGATGCCTTTGGTGGCCGCGACCATACCACCGTGCTGCACGCCTGCCGTAAAATCGAACAGTTGCGTGAAGAAAGCCACGACATCAAAGAAGATTTCTCCAACCTAATCAGAACATTATCTTCGTGACGCTATGAAATTTACCGTTGAACGTGAAACTTTATTAAAACCGCTGCAACAGGTGAGTGGCCCGCTGGGTGGCCGTCCAACGTTACCGATTCTCGGCAACCTGCTGTTGCAAGTCGCGGAGGGCGCGCTCTCATTAACCGGAACCGATCTGGAAATGGAGATGGTCGCGCGCGTGGCGCTGGTGCAGCCGCATGAGCCGGGCGCAACCACCGTGCCCGCCCGCAAATTCTTCGACATTTGCCGTGGCCTGCCGGAGGGCGCGGAAATCGCCGTACAGCTTGAGGGCGACCGCATGCTGGTGCGCTCCGGGCGCAGCCGTTTCTCGCTGTCCACCTTGCCGGCGGCAGATTTTCCGAACCTGGACGACTGGCAGAGCGAAGTGGAATTCACGCTCCCACAGGCGACCATGAAACGCCTGATCGAAGCCACGCAGTTTTCTATGGCGCATCAGGACGTGCGTTATTACCTCAACGGCATGCTGTTTGAAACCGAAGGGGAAGAGCTGCGTACGGTGGCGACCGACGGCCACCGTCTGGCGGTTTGCTCCATGCCGATTGGTCAGGCGCTGCCAAACCATTCGGTGATCGTGCCGCGTAAAGGCGTGATTGAGCTGATGCGTATGCTGGACGGCGGCGATACGCCGCTGCGCGTGCAAATCGGCAGCAATAATATTCGTGCGCACGTCGGTGATTTCATCTTCACCTCCAAGCTGGTTGATGGGCGGTTCCCGGATTATCGCCGCGTATTGCCGAAGAACCCGGATAAACACCTTGATGCCGGCTGCGATCTGCTCAAGCAGGCGTTTGCCCGTGCGGCGATCCTCTCGAATGAAAAATTCCGCGGCGTGCGCCTGTATGTCAGCCAGAACCAGATAAAAATCACCGCTAACAACCCGGAGCAGGAAGAAGCAGAAGAAATTCTGGACGTTTCCTACGACGGCGCTGATTTGGAAATCGGCTTTAACGTTAGCTACGTGCTGGACGTGCTCAACGCGCTGAAGTGCGAAAACGTGCGTATCCTGCTGACCGACTCCGTTTCCAGCGTGCAGATTGAAGATGCGGCTTCTCAGGCGGCGGCCTATGTTGTGATGCCAATGAGACTGTAGATGTCGCTCACCCGGCTGTTAATTAAAGATTTTCGCAATATTGAAAACGCGGATCTGGCGCTCTGCCCCGGCTTTAACTTCCTGGTTGGCGCCAACGGTAGCGGTAAAACCAGCGTGCTTGAGGCGATTTACACCCTTGGGCACGGCCGCGCTTTTCGCAGCGTGAAAATTGAGCGCGTTATTCGCCACGAACAGGACGCTTTTGTGTTGCACGGACGGTTACAGAATGACGAAAGGGAAACCTCCGTCGGGCTGACAAAAGACCGCGCGGGCGACAGCAAAGTACGCATCGACGGCAGCGATGGCCACAAAGTGGCGGAACTGGCGCTGCTGATGCCGATGCAATTGATTACCCCGGAGGGGTTTACTTTGCTCAACGGCGGCCCCAAATACCGTAGAGCTTTCCTTGACTGGGGCTGTTTCCATAACGAACCCGGTTTTTTTGTTGCCTGGAGCAACCTCAAGCGCCTGCTTAAGCAACGCAACGCCGCGTTGCGCCAGGTGACACGCTACGCGCAGCTACGTCCGTGGGATAAAGAACTTATTCCTCTGGCCGAACAAATCAGCCGCTGGCGCGCTGAATACAGCGCCGCCATTGCGGATGACATGGCCGATACCTGCGCACAATTTTTACCGGAGTTTTCACTGAGTTTCTCTTTCCAGCGCGGCTGGGAAAAAGAGAGTGATTATGGTGAGGTTCTGGAACGCAGCTTCGAACGCGATCGCATGCTGACCTATACCGCTCACGGCCCTCACAAAGCTGATTTTCGAATTCGTGCCGATGGCGCGCCCGTTGAGGACACCCTGTCTCGCGGACAGCTTAAGTTACTGATGTGCGCCTTAAGACTGGCGCAGGGTGAGTTTCTCACCCGACAGAACGGGCGGCGTTGCCTGTATCTGATAGATGATTTTGCCTCTGAACTTGATGATGCACGTCGCGGTCTGTTAGCCAGCCGGTTAAAGGCCACGGAATCACAGGTTTTCGTCAGCGCGATAAGCGCTGAGCATGTAATGGATATGGCGGACAAAAATTCAAAGATGTTCGCCGTGGATCAGGGTAAAATAGCGGATTAACCCAAGAACAAATGAGCGAGAAACGTTGATGTCGAATTCTTATGACTCCTCCAGTATCAAAGTCCTTAAGGGGCTGGATGCGGTACGTAAGCGCCCGGGCATGTATATCGGCGATACGGACGACGGCACCGGTCTGCACCACATGGTATTTGAGGTCGTGGATAACGCTATCGACGAAGCTCTTGCTGGCCACTGTAAAGATATCGTTGTCACTATCCATGCCGATAACTCCGTTTCCGTAACGGATGACGGGCGCGGCATTCCTACCGGTATTCACCCGGAAGAAGGCGTGTCCGCAGCCGAAGTCATCATGACCGTTCTGCACGCGGGCGGTAAATTCGATGATAACTCCTATAAAGTTTCCGGCGGTCTGCACGGTGTGGGTGTTTCGGTCGTTAACGCCCTGTCCCAGAAACTGGAGCTGCTGATTCGCCGCGAAGGCAAAATCCATCAGCAGACTTACGTGCACGGTGTGCCGCAGGCGCCGCTGGCAGTGACTGGCGATACCGATGTCACCGGCACCCAGGTGCGTTTCTGGCCAAGCCACGAAACCTTCACCAACGTCATCGAATTTGAATACGATATTCTGGCAAAACGCCTGCGCGAGCTGTCGTTCCTGAACTCCGGCGTATCTATCCGCCTGATCGACAAACGCGATGGTCGCCAGGACCATTTCCACTATGAAGGCGGTATCCGCGCATTTGTTGAATATCTCAACAAAAACAAAACGCCAATCCATCCAACCGTGTTCTATTTCAGCACGGAAAAAGACGGCATCGGCGTGGAAGTGGCGCTGCAGTGGAACGACGGTTTCCAGGAAAACATCTACTGCTTTACCAACAACATCCCGCAGCGCGACGGTGGTACTCACCTGGCAGGTTTCCGCGCGGCGATGACGCGTACCCTGAACGCGTACATGGATAAAGAAGGCTACAGCAAAAAAGCAAAAGTTAGCGCCACCGGCGACGACGCCCGTGAAGGCCTGATTGCGGTAGTTTCTGTAAAAGTGCCGGACCCGAAATTCTCTTCTCAGACCAAAGACAAGCTGGTCTCCTCAGAAGTGAAATCCGCGGTTGAGCAGCAGATGAACGAACTGCTGGCGGAATACCTGCTGGAAAACCCAGGTGACGCGAAAATCGTCGTCGGCAAAATTATCGACGCGGCTCGCGCTCGTGAAGCGGCGCGCCGCGCCCGTGAAATGACCCGCCGTAAAGGCGCGCTGGATTTAGCTGGTTTGCCGGGCAAGCTGGCGGACTGTCAGGAACGCGACCCGGCACACTCCGAACTGTACCTGGTGGAAGGGGACTCTGCGGGCGGCTCGGCAAAACAGGGGCGCAACCGTAAGAACCAGGCGATCCTGCCGCTGAAGGGTAAAATCCTCAACGTTGAGAAGGCGCGCTTTGACAAAATGCTCGCCTCGCAGGAAGTGGCCACGCTTATCACCGCGTTGGGCTGCGGCATCGGTCGCGATGAATACAACCCGGACAAGCTGCGCTACCACAGCATCATCATCATGACGGATGCGGACGTCGATGGTTCTCACATCCGTACGCTGCTGCTGACCTTCTTCTACCGTCAGATGCCGGAAATCGTCGAGCGCGGCCACGTCTACATCGCTCAGCCGCCGCTCTACAAAGTGAAGAAAGGCAAGCAGGAGCAGTACATCAAAGACGACGAAGCGATGGATCAGTATCAAATCTCCATCGCCCTGGACGGCGCAACGCTGCATGCCAACGCTCACGCCCCGGCCCTGGCAGGCGAAGCGTTGGAAAAACTGGTGTCCGAATTCAACGCCACTCAGAAAATGATTGGCCGCATGGAGCGCCGCTACCCGCGCAACCTGCTGAACAACCTGGTTTACCATCCAACGCTTACAGAAGCCGACCTGGCGGATGAAAGCAAAGTAGCCGACTGGGTTTCCACGCTGGTGAATCAGCTGAACGAAAAAGAGCAGCACGGCAGCACCTGGAACTCCATCGTGCGTGCAAACCGCGAGCTGAACATTTTCGAGCCGGTCATCCGCGTGCGTACCCATGGCGTCGATACCGACTACCCGCTGGAGCATGAATTTGTGGTGGGTGGCGAATACCGCCGTCTGTGCGCGCTCGGCGAGAAGCTGCGTGACCTTATCGAAGAAGATGCGTTTATCGAACGTGGCGAACGTCGTCAGCCGATTGCCAGCTTCGAACAGGCGCTGGAGTGGCTGGTGAAAGAGTCCCGTCGTGGACTTTCTATTCAGCGCTACAAAGGTCTGGGCGAGATGAACCCGGATCAGCTGTGGGAAACCACCATGGATCCGGAAAGCCGCCGCATGCTGCGCGTTACCGTAAAAGATGCGATTGCAGCCGATCAGCTGTTCACTACCCTGATGGGTGATGCCGTTGAACCGCGTCGCGCCTTTATTGAAGAAAACGCCCTGAAAGCGGCGAATATCGATATCTAAATCTGTACCTGCTGGTGGGCGCCTGCCCACCAGCTATTTTCCCTGTTTTCCCGCGCTAAATCCCCCCGGTGGCATACACTTTTAGAGCATACGTCGTAATCGCAAGAGGACACGATCATGGGTCTATTCGATCAGGTTACTGGCATGATGATGAGTGGCGATGCTGGAAAATTCAAAATTATCCTTAGCTGGATAAACGAGCAGGGCGGCATTCAGGCAATACTTGAGCAGTTCCGGCAAAAAGGCTTTGGCGAGGTTGTTACCTCGTGGCTGAGCGGCGCGCACAACCAAAGCGTTAATCCTGAACAGGTACAGGATGTGCTGGGCACGCCGGCAATCAGCAACCTTGCTGAGAAACTCGGTATTGATGTGGGAAGTGCTGCAATACTGCTGTCCGAGCAATTTCCAAAAATTGTCGATGCCCTTTCGCCCGAAGGCGAGGTTAAGCATGACGATGAGGATCTGCTGACCAGAGGTTATCACTTATTGCGGGATAAATTCTTCAGCTAGTCAATAACGCCACCTGCGGGTGGCGTTTCAGACTGATGACAAACCTCATAGCTTATGAAGTTCTGAAAAATGTCACCCTAAAATTAACAGCAAAATCAACGCATTGATTTTAATCCGTTAACCACAAAGAAGGAAAAACCACGCTTTTTCCTTCTTTGTCAGCAATCTCTGACGCCACCTGCGGGTGGCGTTTCTTATCGAAAAGGGGCCTGTTTCAGAGGAAACGTAGCTCTATTTTTGTGCGCGGAATCGCGTTAGCATGAAATAAACTCATTACCTCAGAAAATACCATGCCTATAAAACTGATTGCGATTGATATGGACGGCACCCTTCTGCTGCCGGATCACACCATTTCCCCGGCTGTTAAAAACGCCATTGCCGCCGCTCGCGAGCGTGGCGTAAACGTAGTGCTGTGCACCGGGCGTCCTTTTGCTGGCGTCGAGAATTACCTTAAAGAGCTGCACATGGATAAGCCAAACGACTACTGCATTACCTATAACGGCGCGCTGGTACAGAAAGCGCACGACGGCAGTACCGTTGCGCAAACCGCCCTGAGCTATGATGACTACCGTTATCTGGAACAGACTTCCCGTGAGGTGGGTTCCCACTTCCACGCGCTCGATCGCCACACGCTTTATACCGCCAACCGTGATATCAGCTATTACACCGTCCACGAATCCTTTATCGCCAATATCCCGCTGGTATTCTGCGAGCCGGAAAACATGGATAAAAACGGGCAGTACCTGAAAGTAATGATGATCGACGATCCGGTGATTCTGGATAAAGCTATCGCCAGAATCCCGGATGAAGTCCATGAGCGTTATACGCTGCTGAAAAGCTCGCCTTACTTCCTTGAGATCCTCGACAAACGTGTGAATAAAGGCACGGGCGTGAAGGCGCTGGCTGAAGCGCTGGGCATCAGACAGGAAGAGGTAATGACGCTGGGCGATCAGGAAAACGATATTGCGATGCTGGAATACGCCGGTATGGGCGTGGCGATGGGCAACGCTATCGACAAAGTAAAAGAAGTCAGCAACTTCATCACCAAATCCAACCTTGAAGACGGCGTGGCGTATGCCATTGAGAAGTTTGTTTTGAACTGAGTTCCCTTCCCGGTCATCATTAACCCTGGCGAGCAGCCGGGGTTTTTTTATCCCTTTCTACGCGCCATTGCCCATTTTGTGATCCAGATTGTAGTACAACCTATATTTGTTGTACTACATTGTGTGCATCGACAACGCTATACGTCTCATATTTGTACTGCTAAATAGCGGTGATTTTCAGCGCTCACGGTAAAGTAGTGGTTATTTCCACTCTTATGACAGGAATAATCATGACGAAGACCGACCGTATTATCGTGACGCTGGGCAAACAGATCGTTGGCGGCAAATATGCGCCCGGCGCGGCACTTCCGGCGGAAGCTGAGCTATGCGATGAGTTTGAAACGTCGCGCAACATCATCCGGGAAGTTTATCGCTCGCTGATGGCGAAGCGCCTGATTGAGATGAAACGTTACCGTGGCGCGTTTGTTGTCCCGCGCAATCAGTGGAATTACCTTGATACCGAGGTGCTGCAATGGGTGCTGGAAAACGATTACGACCCGCGCCTGATTAGCGCGATGAGTGAAGTGCGTAAGCTGGTTGAACCGGCAATTGCCCGCTGGGCAGCGGAACGCGCTACCTCAAGCGATCTGGCAAAAATTGAAGCAGCGCTGAACGACATGGTGGCGCATAACCAGGATCGGGACGCCTTTAACGAAGCGGATATCCGCTATCACGAGGCGGTGCTGGAGTCGGTGCATAACCCCGTCCTGCAGCAGTTAAGCGTGGCGATAAGTTCGCTCCAGCGTGCCGTCTTTGAACGCACGTGGATGGGCGATGAAGCCAACATGCCGAAGACGTTGCAGGAACATAAAGCGCTGTTTGATGCGATACGCCATCAGGACAGCCAGGCTGCGGAGCAGGCGGCGCAGACCATGATCGCCAGCTCCACCAAACGACTAAAGGACATCACATGATATCAGGCTACATCGCTATTGACTGGGGATCGACCAACCTTCGCGCCTGGCATTACCAGCACGGTGTTTGCGTTGACAGTCGACAAGCCGCGGCTGGGGTGACCCGGCTGAACGGCAGATCCCCGCAGGCGGTGTTTGATGAAATCACTGCGGGCTGGCGCAATGAAAATACGCCGGTATTGATGGCCGGCATGGTGGGCAGTAACGCCGGCTGGAAAATTGCCCCTTATCTGCCCTGCCCGGCGCCCTTCGCCAGCTTCAGCCAGCAGCTTACGCCGGTGCTGGACAATGTCTGGATTATTCCCGGCCTGAGCGTGCGCAGCGACGATAACTGCAACGTCATGCGCGGCGAAGAAACGCAGCTTCTTGGCGCGAAATCCCTCAGCCCGGCGCCGCTTTATATTATGCCGGGCACCCACTGCAAATGGGTACAGGCTGACGATCGCACGGTGCAGGATTTCCGCACGGTGATGACCGGTGAGCTACACCATATCCTGCTCAGTCACTCGCTGGTAGGCGCAGGCCTGCCAGAACAGCAGGCCAGCCAGAGCGCTTTCTCCGCCGGGCTTGAGCGCGGAGTTAACGATAACGCTTTGCTTCCTCGTTTATTTGAAGTACGGGCAGCGCATGTTCTGGGCGAGTTGCCCCGTAGCGAAGTGAGCGATTTTCTTTCCGGGCTGTTGATTGGTAACGAAGTGGCAACCATGACCCGCCATTACGCATTAAGTCCCCAACGGCCCGTCACCCTTGTTGCCGGTCCATCGTTAAGCCAGCGCTATGCCCTGGCGCTGTCGTTACTGGGCTTCCAGGCGAGCGTACTGGAAGGCGACGAGGCATTCCAGGCAGGAATAAGGAGTATTGCAAATGCAGTGGCAAACTGACCTTCCCTTAATCGCAATTTTACGCGGTATCACGCCCGACGAAGCGCATGAGCACATAGCGGCGCTGCTGGATGCGGGATTTGATGCGATTGAAATCCCTCTTAACTCGCCGAACTGGCAGCTAAGCATTCCGGCGATGGTACTTGAATTTGGCAGCCGGGCGCTGATCGGCGCCGGAACGGTGCTCAAGCCGGAGCAGGTGGATGCACTGGCCGGAATGGGCGGTAAACTGGTCGTCACACCTAATACGCAGCCGGAAGTGATTCGCCGGGCGGTCGCAAACGGCATGACGGTATGCGCAGGCTGCGCCACGGCTTCTGAAGCATTTACCGCGCTGGACGCGGGCGCACAGGCGCTGAAAATTTTCCCTTCTTCTTCATTTGGCCCGGACTACATCAAAGCCCTGAAAGCCGTATTGCCCGCTGACGTTCCCGTGTTTGCCGTGGGCGGCGTCACGCCTGAAAACCTGGCGCTCTGGCTAAAAGCCGGTTGTGCTGGCGCCGGGCTTGGCAGCGATTTATACCGTGCGGGTCAACCCATCGAACGCACCATCGAGAAAGCAAAAGCATTTGTTAACGCGTATCAAGAGGCAGTGCAATCATGAAAATCACTAAGCTTACGACCTGGCGTTTACCCCCACGCTGGATGTTCCTGAAAATTGAAACCGATGAAGGCATTGTTGGCTGGGGCGAGCCGGTGATTGAAGGGCGGGCTAAAAGCGTTGAAGCCGCAGTACACGAATTAAGCGAATATTTAATTGGTCAGGATCCTGCGCGTATTAATGACTTATGGCAGATAATGTATCGCGGCGGTTTTTATCGCGGTGGCCCAATTTTAATGAGTGCGATTGCCGGTATCGATCAGGCGTTGTGGGATATTAAAGGTAAGGTTCTGAATGCTCCCGTATGGCAATTAATGGGCGGGCTGGTTCGCGATAAAATTAAAGCCTATAGCTGGGTTGGCGGCGACCGTCCGGCAGAAGTTATCGACGGTATTAAATCCCTGCGTAATATTGGTTTTGATACTTTTAAATTAAACGGCTGCGAAGAAATGGGCGTTATTGATAACTCCCGTAAAGTTGATGCCGCCGTAAATACCGTTGCTCAGATTCGCGAAGCGTTCGGTAGCGAAATCGAATTCGGCCTGGATTTCCACGGCCGCGTTAGTGCGCCAATGGCGAAAGTGCTGATCAAAGAGCTGGAGCAGTACCGTCCGCTGTTTATTGAGGAGCCGGTGCTGGCGGAACAGGCTGAATACTATCCGCGCCTGGCCGCACAGACCCATATTCCTATCGCTGCGGGTGAACGCATGTTCTCGCGCTTTGAGTTCAAACGCGTACTGGAAGCCGGCGGTCTGGCTATTCTTCAGCCCGACCTTTCCCACGCAGGCGGCATCACCGAATGCTATAAAATCGCCGGTATGGCAGAGGCTTATGACGTTGCTCTTGCGCCGCACTGTCCGCTTGGGCCGATTGCGCTTGCCGCCTGTCTGCACATCGACTTTGTTTCCCGCAACGCCGTATTCCAGGAGCAGAGTATGGGCATCCATTATAATAAAGGTGCCGAACTGCTCGATTTTGTGAAAAACAAAGACGACTTCAAAATGGATGGCGGCCACTTCCTGCCATTAATGAAGCCAGGCCTCGGCGTGGAAATTGATGAAGAGCAGGTTATTGAACGCAGTAAAAACGTCACCGACTGGCGCAACCCATTATGGCGTTATCCGGACGGTGTCGTTGCAGAATGGTAAATACCTGCTGATAAATTTCAAAAAAATATAAACCGAAGTACTTCCTTTATACCAAAAGGTGAGGATTCTTTTATGAATACCGATCTGTACTCTACAACTCTGCGCCAGTTAAATGCGAAAATAATACCTTTTATTATTATCTGCTATTTTGTGGCAAATTTAGATAAAACCAATATCTCCATCGCAGCGTTACAAATGAATGCCGACCTGGGGCTGAGCGCCAGTATGTACGGCCTTGGCGTTGGCATGTTCTATATCTCTTATATTATTTTCGAAATCCCCAGCAACGTTATTATGACACGCGTCGGAGCGCGGCTGTGGATTGCGAGAATTATGATTACCTGGGGTATTGTCAGCGCCGGGATGTCGCTGGTGCACACCCCTACCCAGCTTTATGTTATGCGTTTTTTACTGGGGATGGCCGAGGCGGGCTTTACGCCGGGCATCATCTATTACATTTCCTGCTGGTTCCCAAAAAGTAACCGTGCACGAGCGATGTCCTTCTTTTATATGGGCTCGGTTATGGCGTCCATCATTGGTCTGCCGCTTTCCGGCTCTATCCTGAATATGCATGGCATTGCCGATATCGCCGGCTGGCGCTGGCTGTTCGCGCTGGAGGGAATTCCGGCTATCGCGCTGGGCGTGCTGGTGCTGTGGCGTCTGCCACAAACGCCGGATCATGCCGCCTGGCTGACGCCGGAGCAGAAAGGATGGCTGAAAAGGCAGCTTGAACGGGATAACGCTGGCGTGGAGGTGGGCACCAACCACAACTGGTACAGCGCGCTGAAAAATAAAACGGTGCTGCTGCTCAGTCTTGTCTGGTTCCTGCAGGCGTTTGGCTCAATCGGTATCACCCTTTTCCTGCCGCTCATTATTAAGAGCATGGCTACAGAACAGAGTAATTTCGTGGTGAGCCTGCTTGCTGCGGTGCCATTTATTTTTGCCTGCCTCTTTATGTACCTGAATGGCCGCCACTCCGATACTACCAACGAGCGTTCCTGGCATCTGGGGCTGCCGCTTATCCTCTCCGGCCTGTCGCTTGCCGTTGCTATCTACTCCAGCAATCTGCTGCTGGCCTACATCCTGCTGGTACTGACGGTCGGATTTAACTTCGCGCTCACTCCTATTTTCTGGGCGGTGACTACGGAGAAACTGGCAGGTGTCGCGGCGGCGGCTTCCATCGCCTTTATCAATACCATCGCTAACTTTGTGGGCCTCGGATTACCGCCGCTGCTCGGCAAAATTAAAGATGCTACCAACAGCTATCACTACGGGCTGCTAATTGTAGCCGTTGCGCTCATTATTGGCGGCATTGTGGGAATTCTGGTATCGCGTCCGACCCAGCCTGGGGCAGCTAAGAACGCCGCCTCTCGTCTCTCTTAATTTGGGGAAAGTTATGAAACAAAAAGTGCTGAAACAGGCCGGTTTACCGGATGCTCTCACAGCGGAACTGCGTGAACATTATGACCTGTATGAGCTGGCGGCCCTTTCGGCGGCTGAACTTGCCTCCATCGCTGAGGGAATCACGGTGGTGATCACCAACGGCGAAGCGGTGGTAACACGCGATTTCATCACCTCCTTACCGTCATTAAAGCTGATTGCCGTCTTTGGTGTCGGCTATGACGGCGTGGATGTGGCAGCCGCCCGCGATCGTGGCGTGGCGGTCACCCATACGCCAGGCGTGCTTACGGATGACGTGGCCGATCTGGCCATTGGCCTAATGCTGGCGACGTCACGTAAAATCGTGGCGGCGCAGAAGTTTATTGAGCAGGGCGACTGGCAGCGTGGTGGCTTCCAGTGGACACGCAAAGTCTCCGGCGCTCGTCTCGGTATTATCGGCATGGGCCGTATTGGCCAGGCTATCGCCCATCGCGCCAGCGCCTTCAATATGCAGATCGCCTATACCGGCCGTAATATACGTGGCGATCTACCGTGGCAGCACGTGGCCGACCTGCGGGAGCTGGCGCAGCAGAGCGATTTTCTGATGATTTGTGCGCCGGGTGGAGCGGGCACTAAAGCGCTGGTTAATGGCCCGGTGCTGGACGCGCTTGGGCCGCAGGGAATGTTAATTAACATCTCGCGCGGCAGCGTGGTGGACGAGGAGGCGCTGCTCGCCGCGCTGGAAAATAACGCGATCGCCGGTGCCGGGCTGGATGTCTTTGCGGATGAGCCAAACGTGCCTGCCAGATTGCAGGGGCGTGATAACGTTATCATTACTCCGCATATGGCCAGCGCCACCTGGGAGACCCGCCGGGAGATGTCGCGACTGGTGCTGGAGAACGTTCACGCCTGGTTTGCGGGTAAACCGCTGGTTACGCCGGTTCCCTGATAGTCTTTATTGCGTAAATCTTTTACCCTGAGGCGTCTAACGCTTCAGGGTATCATCCTCATGCAACAACTTACCTGCGCACCACGCCATCACCAGCTCACCAACATCAACGTCTGGACGCCGGACGGCCAGTGGATAGCCTTTGATGTTCGCCCTTCCGGCGCTTCCTTTAGCAGTAAAACTATCGAACGTGTGAATGTCGCTTCAGGTGAAGTCGAAGTGATTTATCAGGCTTCGGCGGGTGCGCATGTGGGTGTGGTGACGGTAAACCCGCAGGCGCCTGACCGCTATGTTTTTATCCACGGCCCGGAAAATCCTGATGAAAACTGGCGGTACGACTTTCATCATCGTCGTGGCGTGGTGGTGGAAAACGGAACGGCAAGCAATCTGGATGCGATGGATATCACCGCGCCGTTTACGCCTGGCGCTTTGCGCGGCGGCAGCCATGTGCACGTCTGGAGCCCGGACGGAACGCGCCTGAGCTTCACCTATAACGATCATGTAATGCATGAATACGATGCGGCGCAGGATTTACGCAACGTGGGTGTGGCGCTGCCCTATGGTCCGGTAACTATCGCTAAGCAGCATCCGCGTGAATACGACGGCAGCCATTACTGCGTGCTGGTCAGCCGCACTACCTCCTCGCCTCAGCCGGGCAGCGACGAGATCAATCGTGCCTACGAAGAAGGCTGGGTGGGCGATAACGGCTACCGCAGGCCAGATGGTAGCCAGCAACGCTGGGCGCTGGCCTTTATCGGCGATACGCTTTCTGAAAGCGGCATAAAAGTGCCGGAGCTGTTTATTGTCGATCTGCCGGATGACGAAGCCGCCTGGCGTACGGCAGGGAATGAACCGCTGGAAGGCACGGGAACCACGCTGCCCGCGCCGCCTGCCTGCATACAACAACGTCGCCTGACGTTTACGCATCAGCGCCGCTTCCCGGGACTGGTCAGCCAGCCGCGACACTGGGTGCGCAGCAATCCCGACGGCAGCAAACTGGCTTTCCTGATGAAAGATGAAAACGGTGTGGTGCAGGTGTGGCTGCTTTCGCCAGAAGGCGGTGAACCACAACGGCTTACTCAGGTGGAAACGGACATTCAGTCTGCCTTTAACTGGCATCCTTCCGGAAAATTTCTGGGATTTGTGCTCGGGAATCGGGTGGTATTGTGCGATGCGCAGAGCGGGAAAATTATTCCACTTACACCACTCTGTCCTGACGCGCCGTCTGCCGATGCGATAGTCTTTTCCCCTGACGGTAAAACTATCGCGTGGATGCAGGATGTGAACGGTTTCCGGCAAATTTTTATCACGCAGACGGGCTTGTGATCACTGGGCTGGCGGGATAACGGAATTGGTAGCCAAATTTTTGCTCTCGCTGGCTTCTACCCGGGATTTGACCGATTTATCGGTGCGTAACATATCCCACGGCAACAGCACGGTATCCATTGCCGCCGTGAACGGCATATCGATCGCCACGAAAGGCTTATATCCCCAACTGGTTTTGCTGTCGGTCAGCATACTGTAGCTGGCGCGAGTTCCCGGATAATAACCTTCTTGTCCGCCGGTGTGGGTCATCACGCTTGAACAACCACTTATTACAAGCAATCCGCTGCTCAACATCATTTTTGGAAGATAGCTTTTCATCATCACGGCCATGTTCATTTTAAACGACCCTCTTTGGGCCAGGCTGCACGGTGGTTATAGCACTGATGCAGAGAAAAAATATGCTGAACTCACCGCTCTGTGGCGGCTGTCGCAGATAACTCTGATTTATTTTCTTCTTCAGTCTATGTACTGACCACAAAAGCCGCAAAAAATTTCCTTTTGTTCACCTTGAAA
Organism: Cedecea colo; assembly: GCF_011808225.1. GTDB lineage: Bacteria > Pseudomonadota > Gammaproteobacteria > Enterobacterales > Enterobacteriaceae > Dryocola > Dryocola colo. Next base: position 57,340 of record NZ_SOYS01000007.1, read on the forward strand.
AAGAAGGCTTCGACTCCATTTTAAGAACGTGACCAAAAGAGTATGCCGGAAGGGTGCTCTGCAATCCCGGCCTGTCCATGATGGAAGGCTAATATAATCCTCGCTGATTTCAGGAGTTTTTATTTATGCGTAATTTCGATTTATCCCCGCTTTATCGTTCAGCCATTGGTTTCGACCGCCTGTTCAATTTGCTCGAAAATAATCAAAGCCAAAGCAACGGCGGCTATCCTCCGTATAACGTTGAACTGGTCGACGAAAATAACTATCGCATTGCGATTGCCGTTGCGGGTTTCGCCCAAAGCGAGCTGGAGATTACCGGCCAGGATAATTTACTGGTGGTGAAAGGCGCCCATGCAGGAGAGCCGCCAGAACGCACTTACCTTTATCAGGGTATTGCCGAGCGTAATTTTGAACGCAAATTCCAGCTGGCTGAAAATATCCATATTCGTGGTGCCAACCTGGTTAATGGCCTGCTTTATATCGATCTTGAGCGCGTCATTCCCGAGTCGATGAAACCACGCCGCATCGAAATAAACTAATTATCTTCGGGCCGTTTACGCGGCCCTGACATCCGGCTCGCCGACCGGGAGCCAATGGCAATCCGCATATTGCCAGGTATTAACTCGCTTCAAAGAAGGAGAAGACTTATGCGTAACTACGATTTATCACCTCTGCTGCGTCAATGGATTGGTTTTGACAAACTGGCCAACGCCCTGCAAACCGCCAACGAGAGCCAGAGCTTCCCGCCTTATAATATTGAAAAAGGCGACGACAATCATTATCGCATCACCCTTGCGCTGGCAGGCTTTCGTCAGGAAGACCTGGATATTGAACTGGAAGGCACTCGCCTCGTCGTAAAAGGCACGCCGGTGAAGCCAGAGAAAGAAATTAACTGGCTCCATCAGGGGCTTGTCACCCAACCCTTCAGTTTGAGTTTCACTCTGGCTGAGCATATGCGCGTTTCCGGCGCGAGCTTCACCAATGGGCTGCTGCATATTGATTTAGTGCGCGAAATCCCGGAAGAGATAGCGCCGCAGCGTATCGCGATTAATGTGGAACGCCCTGCGTTAGAAGGCTAAGTTTACTTCCTTCCCTGAGCCCCCAAAAATGGGGGCTTTTTTGTGGTGTGCCGGGCATGATCAGCAGCTCGGGGGTGAAAGTCCCCGTCCAGCCTGATGGTGGCGAAGGACCAGCGAAGCGCAAGGGCGTCGTCGCGAGGCGGGGTCTGAAGGAAGCGCGTAGCAAAACCATGACCTGAAGAACAGAAATCCTCTATCAGGATGAACTACCTGACGCTGTGCGGCATGCTGGCCGGATCGATGACCGATTCCCCGGCGCTGGCCTCGCCCATGGCTTACGTACCACAAACGGCGCTGCGGCGCTTTCCTGCGCCACCGTTTATCCGCTGGTGATGTTCCTGAGTATTATCACGCCGCAATTGTGGCGGTGATGTTCTGGGGTGTAATGTGATTATCCGCCCTGCGGTTTTCAGAGGGCTTATCTGCCTACCGCAGAAGGCGCATAGCCAAACTTCTGCTTAAACGCCTTGCTGAAGTGAAACGAATCGAAGAAGTTCAACGTATCCGCCACCTGGCTCACGCTATAATTCCCCTGCCTTAACAAGGACAACGCCAGTTCCAGGCGTGCGTCAAGATAATACTCTTTCGGCGTTTTTCCCGTGTATTTCAGAAATAATCGCCGCAGATACTGCTCGCTGCACTGCATCCAGTCGGCCATTTCGCTGACCGTCCAGCGTTTCTGGATATCGGTATGGATCAGCGAAAGCAGTTTTTCTATCTGCATCAGCTGCTTGTCTTTGGTGCCGGTTTGCACAATCAGGCAAACCCACTGGTAAATAAGTTTGGTAATAAACGCGACGGCGAGATTTTTACTTAATGCTTCATCACTGGTGATCAGCGCTGTAATTTCGCCCAATTCTTTGTTAAAAGTATCACCGTTATAAATTATAGCCTGTTGCGATAACGGAATTTCCATTGCACCGGTAGGAATAAATTCCATCCAGTATTGCTCCCAAAGTAAACCTTCACAGTGATAAGATTTTATATCCGTTGGTTTTAAGAATATAACGCAATTGCCATTCAGGGTGATTTTTGAATTATCTCTCAGGATTATCTTTCCGCAGCCCTGTAGCGTATATACCACTATCCATGAATTTTCAATCAGCGGTTTCTTTTTATCACGCGGCCAGACAACCTGGTAGCTTTCATCGGCCAGCGTATGCCATAGCGAGATAAGCGATATCCCGCTTGAGATCACATTTTCGTCAATAACCAGCGGAATATTGTAAGTTGTTTCGTTTTTTACATCGCAGAGATCGGTTTTTCCATTCATTTATATTCTCCGCCAGCGTTAGATGCTCATTTCGGGCGGTGTAAATGTATCAGAGTTTTGCCGCGACGGTTAACAATGCATATCTTAAACAGCCTATGACCCGTATCAGGCGTAATTACCCTACAGATAACAGCGCGCCGGGACATAATCATAAATAAGGGCAGTGAGATGAATATTCAACAAATTATGAGCTTCTTCGCTTTTACCATTCTGGTGGCGTTAATTACCTGGTGGAAGTTGCGTAAAGCGGATACGGGGTCACAACAAGGTTATTTTCTTGCCGGGCGTTCTCTGAAAGCTCCGGTGATTGCCGCATCCCTGATGCTGACCAACCTCTCCACCGAACAACTGGTGGGGCTGAGCGGGCAGGCGTATCGCAGCGGGATGTCGGTGATGGCGTGGGAAGTCATCTCGGCCATTCCGCTTATCTTCCTGGCGCTGATTTTCCTGCCGAAGTATCTGCAACGCGGCATTGCCACTATTCCGGACTTTATCGAGGAGCGCTATGACAAAACCACGCGCATCATCGTTGACTGCTGCTTCCTGATTGCCACCGGCATCTGCTTTCTGCCGATTGTGCTGTACTCCGGCGCGCTGGCGCTAAACAGCCTGTTCCACGTGGGTGAATCGCTGGGTATTTCCCAGGGTGCGGCTATCTGGGTGATGGTTGTCCTGTTGGGGCTGGCGGGCATCGCTTATGCCGTGGTGGGCGGTCTGCGCGCCATCGCAGTTGCGGATGTGATCAACGGCATCGGACTGGTTGTCGGCGGCCTGATGGTGCCGGTTTTTGGCCTGATGGCGATGGGCGGCGGCAACGTGCTGCGCGGTATTGAGCAACTCACTACGGTGCACAGCGAAAAGCTTAACTCTATCGGCGGCAGCAACGACCCCGTTCCCATTGGCGCGGCGCTCACCGGCCTGATTCTGGTGAATACCTTCTACTGGTGTACTAATCAGGGAATTGTACAGCGCACGCTGGCTTCAAAAAGCCTCGCCGAAGGGCAGAAAGGCGCGCTGCTAACGGCGGTACTGAAAATGCTCGACCCGCTGATTCTGGTGCTGCCGGGGCTAATTGCTTTCCATCTGTTCCAGGATTTACCGAAGCACGATATGGCGTATCCGGCGCTGGTGAACAAAGTGATGCCGCTGCCGCTGGTGGGCTTCTTCGGCGCGGTGCTGTTTGGTGCCATCATCAGCACGTTTAACGGCTTTCTGAACAGCGCCAGCACGTTATTCAGCCTCGGCATTTATAACCGCACCATTAATCAGACTGCATCATCTGAACAACTGGTGAGCGTCGGGCGTAAGTTTGGGCTGGCGATTGCGCTGGTTTCCGTGCTGGTTGCGCCGTGGATCGCCTACGCGCCGGAAGGGCTATATAGCTGGATGAAACAACTCAACGGTATCTACAACGTGCCGCTGGTAACTATCGTGATTATGGGCTTCTTCTTCCCGCGCATTCCGGCAATTGCCGCGAAAGCCGCGCTAATGTTCGGGATTTGCAGCTATATCGTCATCAACTATCTGGTGTCGTTTAACTTCCACTTCCTGTACGTGCTGTTCTTCACCTTCTGCGTCAACGTGTTGTTAATGCTGGCTATTGGCTTTGTGAAGCCTCGCGCCACCCCGTTCAAATTTCACGATGCCTTCGCCGTGGATATGGTGCCGTGGCGCAACGCTAAAATCGCATCGGTGGGCGTATTGTTCGCCATGATTGGCGTTTATGCGGGCCTTGCGCAGTTTGGCGGCTATCAAACGCAATTCATCACCATCGCAAGCTACGTGATTGTCGCAGCGGTGGTGGCTTATCTCATCTACAGTAGCTGGCGGCAGCGCCAGGCTTCCCGTGTTGTCTATTCTTCCGCACCTGAGGATAAGTAATGGAACGCCCTAATATCCTGTTTATTATGACCGATACCCAGGCCACTAATATGGTGGGCTGCTACAGCGGTAAGCCGCTTAATACCAATAATATCGACAGTCTGGCCGAAGAAGGTATCCGCTTTAACTCGGCCTATACCTGCGCTCCGGTTTGTACGCCAGCGCGTGCCGGGCTGTTCACCGGTATCTATTCGAACCAGTCCGGGCCGTGGACGAACAACGTCGCACCGGGCAAAAACATCTCCACCATGGGGCGTTACTTCAAGGATGCGGGCTATAAAACCTGTTACATCGGTAAATGGCATCTGGATGGACATGATTACTTCGGCACCGGCGTTTGCCCGCCGGAGTGGGATAAGGATTACTGGTTTGACGGGGCGAACTACCTCGCAGAATTAACAGAAAAAGAGATCGGTCTGTGGCGCAACGGTTTAAACAGCGTGGAAGATCTGGTGGAGAACGCTATCGATAAAACCTTCACCTGGGCGCACCGTATCAGCAATCGCGCCATCGATTTTCTCGCCCAGCCGCAGCGCCAGGATGCGCCTTTCCTGATGGTCATCTCCTATGATGAGCCGCACCATCCGTTTACCTGTCCGGTTGAGTATCTTGAAAAATATAAAGATTTTCATTACGACCTCGGCGAGAAGGCGTTTGATAATTTAGCCAACAAGCCGGTGCATCATCGCTTATGGTCTGAGGCGATGCCGTCCCCGGTTGGGGCCGACGGGCGCTACCACCATCCGCTCTATTTTGCGTGCAATGATTTTGTCGATGATGAAATTGGCCGCGTGGTGAATTCGCTTACGCCGGAACAGCGGGAAAATACCTGGGTGGTTTATACCTCCGATCATGGTGAGATGATGGGCGCGCACAGGCTTATCAGCAAAGGGGCGGCGATGTATGATGACATCACGCGTATCCCGCTGATTTTCCGTCCGCCAACCGGACAGGCACAGCCCATGCAGGTTGATACACCGGTCAGCCATGTCGACGTGCTGCCAACGCTAATGAAGCTGGCAGGTATTCATCAGCCGGACATCCTGGCTGGAGAAAATATTCTTGATGTCGAGGATGAGCGCGGCGTGATGGTGGAGTTTAACCGCTATGAAATTGAGCATGACAGCTTCGGCGGTTTTATCCCGGTGCGCGGCTGGGTGACCAACCGTTTCAAACTGGTGCTCAACCTGTTTACCAGCGACGAGCTGTACGACAGGCAAAACGACCCGGACGAAATGCACAACCTGATAGACGATCTGCGCTACGCTGAAAAGCGTGACAGGCTGCACGATGAGCTTATGGATTATATGGATAAAATCCGCGATCCTTTCCGCACCTATCAGTGGTCGTGCCGCCCGTGGCGCAAAGAAGCGAAACCGCGCTGGATGGGCGCATTCCGCCCGCGACCGGCAGACGATTATTCGCCAGTGGTGCGGGATTACGACACCGGTATGCCGACTCAGGGTGTTAAGGTGGAAGAGAAGAAGCAGAAGTTTTAATGGCTTTTACCCTCTCTCTGGAAGGGAGAGGGTACAAAGAGATGGTCCGGTTTTCTTCCTCAGCCCTTTGGGAGAGGGAATAAAAAGCCAGCCCAATTTTTTCTCTCAGCCCTTTGGGAGAGGGAACAAAAAGCCAGCCCGATTTTCTCTCTCGGCCTTTTGAGAGAGGGCCGGGATGAGGGGCAATGAAAAAGGATGTTAAATGAAAATAGCCAAAGTAGGCGAAGCGCCAGACTACCGTTTCTCGCTTGCTAACGAACGTACCTTCCTGGCGTGGATCCGCACCGCGCTGGGCTTTCTGGCCGCGGGTGTCGGGCTTGATCAGTTCGCGCCCGATCTCGCCACGCCGCTTATTCGCGAAACCATTGCGCTGCTGCTGTGTATGTTTGCCGGCATGCTGGCGATTTACGGCTACCTGCGCTGGCTGCGCAATGAAAAAGCGATGCGTCTGAAACAGGATCTGCCCTATACCCGCAGCCTGCAGGTTATCAGCCTGGTGATGGTTATTATTGCCGCTGTCGTGATGCTGATGGTGGTGTATGCCGGATAGCCGTATGCAACGGCGCAGCGTCGATCCGGGCCTGCAGCCCGAGCGCACGTCTCTGGCATGGTTTCGTACGCTGCTGGGATATGGCGCATTGCTCGCTCTTGCGCTACGTCATAGCTGGCATCATGCCGGTATGTTTTTCTGGATGGCCTTTATCTTGCTGGCCGCCGTGGCGGTGGTTATCTATCGCTATGCCCGCGAGCGTAACCTGATGGATATCGCTATCAGTGATTTTGCTGATAAACGTACCATGCGCGCCAAATTGCTTATTGCACTGGCGGTCTGCTGCCTCGCTTTGCTGTTTGCGACGGCGCATGTGCAGCAAATTGTGGCGCTGACGGGAGGCCTGTAATGCGTGGCTGTCATGTTATGACTAAACCCACCCGTTCACGCTGCAACATCCAGTGCCGGTACTGTTTTTATCTCGAAAAACCACAGCAGCGCTGATGGGGCTGTTATCAGTGAGGTCCGAACGGTTACTTTTTATTGCAATCCGCATTCCCCGCGTTGCGTAAACCATGCTAAATATTAGGTTTTCCCCTTCATCAGAAAGTTACAGGACAATGCTGAAGCCGATCGTTGTTGTGGCAGCGCTGAGCATAAGCATCAGTGCCCTGGCGTCAACGCCGCCCGCGTTAACGCCGCAAACCTTGTCCAGCAAGTTAGGCGTGGGGATGATCGTCGACTGGGCGATTACCGAACGCGGCATTCGTGAGTTCGATCCGCTGGCGGTGAAGGATTTTCAGCAGCGCGGCATCGGGCACGTTCGCATTCGCGTGGCGGGCGAGCCTACGCACCAGCGGCTGGTTCATCTGCAAAAAATCGTTGAGGCCTGTCAGCAATATCACGTTGTGCCGATTATCAGCTATCAGGCGGGGACGGAAAACGAAGGTAAAATCGTAGCCTGGTGGACCACCGTGGCGCGCTATTTTGCGCAAAGCAGCCCGCTGCTCGGGTTTGATATTCTCTATGAGCCTTCCGAAAAACTGACCCACGCGCAGCTCAACGCGCTTTATGAGAAAGCCGCAAAGGCCATTCATAAAATAAGCCCGCAGCGCACGATCTTTATCGCTCCGCACGTGCATGCCCAGCCCGACAGCCTGAAATGGCCGGAGCAAAGCCACGCGCCGGTGCTGGTTGACTGGCATTTGTTCCCTTACGGGCCGGTGGCGGTCAACGGCAAACGAGGCTGGACGACGGGGACGCCTGCGGAAAAGGCCGCAATTCGTGCACGTATCAATAGCGTTCTGCGCTGGCAGCAAAAATCCGGGCACAGTAGCTGGGTGGGCGCGTGGTCGGTGGGCGAAATCGATAAAAATATGCCCGCAGCGCAGCAAATTGCTTTCGCCACTTTTGTCGCCTGTGAACTACAGAAAAGCCATCTTCCTTACGCGGTGAATAAAGACAGCAAATTTTACGACGGCGAAGAAGGAGCTTGGCGGCCGGAAATGCAGCTGCTGCTGGAAGCGATCCTTAAACCGCAGTGTAAAAGCTGACCCTGTGCATAATTTTAAGTTGCTGCACTTCGTCAAATTATGTATTTTTATGCAAATTAAATGCATAAATACGGAATATATCGGAGCGCAATATGATCAGAACGTTAGCTAAAACAGTTATTCTCGCCGGGTGTATGGCCTGCTCCGTTTTCTCCTCTGCTTATGCCGCACAGCAAACCTACGTGGTCGGCTCCGGCGGCACCTATCGTCCGTTTGAATTTGAAAACAGCCAGAAGCAGCTTGAAGGGTTTGATATCGATATCATTAAAGCCGTCGCTAAAGCGGAAGGGTTTGACATCAAGCTGGTGAACACGCCGTGGGAAGGAATTTTCGCCACGCTGAATTCCGGCGATCGCGACATCATTATCTCTGGTATTACCATCACCGATAAGCGTAAAGCGATGGTTGATTTCTCCGTGCCTTATTTCCCGGCGGAGCAGTCCATTGTGGTATCAACAGACTCTAAAGTAGATTCCATTAACGCCCTGAAAGGCAAAAAGGTTGGCGTGGTTAACTCCAGCGCGGGCGATATTGTGGTTTCCGACACGCTGGGCAAAAACAGCACCGATATTAAGCGTTTTGATAACACGCCGCTGATGCTTCAGGAGCTGGCCGAAGACGGTATCGACGCCGCCGTGGGCGATGTAGGCGTCATTAAGTACTACATCAAATCCCATCCTGAAAAAGCGCTGAAAACGGTATCCGATGCCAAATTTGAGCGCCAGTATTTCGGTATCGCCGTCGCGAAAGACAACCAGGAGCTGCTGGGTAAAATCAATGCAGGCCTGAAGAAAATCATTGCGGACGGGACCTACGCGAAGATCTATACCACCTGGTTTGACAGCAACGTTCCAACGCTCCCCGCTGAATAATTTTGTATGACTCGGGGCCGCCCCGGCCCCAACAAGGACAGGTATGACCGGATTTCGCTGGGAGATAATCTCAGAATACGCGCCGCTGTTTATGCAGGGTGCGCTCATGACCATCAAATGCACCATCATCTGCGTAATTTTAGGCACCACCTGGGGCCTGCTGCTGGGGCTTGGCCGTATGGCGCATGCCGAAGACGGCCCGTGGAAACACGTGCTGCGCTATGCCGTCCAGTGGCCGGTGCGGGTTTACGTCAGCGCTTTCCGCGGTACGCCGTTGTTTGTGCAGATCATGGTCGTACACTTTGCGCTGGTGCCTCTTTTCATCAATCCGCGTGACGGCATACTGGTTACCAGCGGCCTGATGTCGATGGATTTTGCCCGCGAACTGCGTTCCGAATACGGCGCGTTTCTCTCGTGTGTGGTTGCCATCACGCTTAACGCCGGGGCTTACGTTTCCGAGATTTTCCGGGCGGGTATTCAGTCCATCGACAAAGGTCAGATGGAGGCCTCGCGCGCGCTGGGCATGGGCTGGGGTAAAACGATGCGCAAAGTGATTTTGCCGCAGGCGTTCCGCCGCATCCTGCCGCCGCTGGGCAATAACGCCATCGCGATCGTGAAAGATTCCTCGCTGGCTTCGGCGATTGGCCTGGCCGATCTGGCTTATGCCGCGCGTACCGTTTCCGGCGCTTACGCCACCTACTGGGAACCCTACCTGACTATCTCGCTGGTTTACTGGGTGCTGACGTTCCTGCTCTCGCTGCTGGTGCAACACATGGAAAAGAGGTTTGGCAAAAGTGATTCACGTTAAGAATTTACAGAAAAATTTTGGCAAAACTCATGTGCTGCGCGGCATCTCCTGCGATATCGCGCCGCAGGAAGTGGTGTGCGTTATTGGGCCATCTGGCTCGGGGAAAAGTACCTTTCTGCGCTGCCTGAACGCGCTCGAAAAGCCCGACGGCGGCGAAGTTTTGGTGAACGGTTTTGCGGTCCACAATCCTAAAACCAATCTGAACAAGCTACGCGAAGGCGTGGGCATGGTATTTCAGCGCTTTAATCTTTTCCCGCATATGACAGTGCTAGAAAATCTGATTATGGCGCCGATGTCGCTCAAAGGGCTGTCGAAAGCCGATGCGGTATCGCGTGCGGAAAAGCTGCTGCACAAAGTTGGGCTGACGGACAAAACCAACGCCTGGCCAGCAAGCCTTTCCGGCGGGCAGCAGCAGCGCGTGGCAATCGCGCGAGCGCTGGCGATGGAACCTTCTATCATCCTCTTTGATGAGCCAACCTCCGCGCTGGATCCGGAGCTGGTGGGTGAAGTGCTGGCGGTGATGAAACAGCTGGCGCTGGAAGGCATGACGATGGTTATCGTCACCCATGAAATGGGCTTTGCCCGTGAAGTGGCAGACCGGGTGGTGTTTATCGATCAGGGCGTGATTCAGGAGCAGGGCCCGCCTTCGCAGTTGTTTACCGCGCCGACTAACCCGCGTACGAAAGAGTTTTTGAGCAAGGTGCTTTAAATTATCCCTTTCCCTTTCAGGGAGAGGGTAAAAACATCACACCGCTTCACCATGCCGCTGGAATTTATGCGCAAGCGGCAGCCAGCAGAACAGAATCAGCACGCCCATCGCCGTCATCAACATCCCGAGGCTGAACTGTCCGGTTTGCGGCAGCAGGGCAGAAAACCATGCCATCGCGCCGGAACCGATGTTTTGCAGCCCGCCAACCAGAGCCCCGGCCGTGCCTACGAGAAACGGAAACGGCTCCATCGCGCCGCTGGTTGCCAGCGGAAACAGCATCCCGGCTCCAAAGAAAAACAGGGCGGCGGGCACGATCAGCGTCCAGATATTCATCACGCCAAACCAGCCCGGCAGCCACATCAAAATCCCTGCAAACAGACAGCTCAGCACCGCCTGCCACATAAGCGCCGAGAAGCGCGCGTTCTGACGGCCCGCGTACCAGGAGCCAAAAAAGGCCGCCGGGATCGGCAGAATAAACAGAATGCTGACCACTACACCGTTCAGTCCCAGTACGCCGCCCATCAGCACGCCGGAGCAGGCTTCAAATACCGCAACGCCCGCAAGACCGCCTGTTAGCATCAGCAGATAGCAGTTAAACGAACCGCTGCCGAGCAGCGTTTTATAACTTGCGGCTAAACGTTGGGGCGCGGCCTGAACCGGACGTGTTTCCGGCAGCCAGCGCAGCATACAGAATGCGACAAGAGTGCAAAGTACAAGCAGGAAGCCATAGCAGGCTCGCCAGCCCCAAACGGAATCGAGCATGCCGCCAATAACCGGCGCCAGCAGCGGACTGACCAGAATCCCCATATTCAACAGGCTGTTGGCATGACGTAAATCACGGCCTTCATAAAGATCGCGCGGCATGGTTCGCGCCATCACCCCTGCAACACCCGTTCCCATCCCTTGTAAGGCGCTGGCAATCACCAGCACGGACAGGCTGGTAGTAAATAACGCCCAGAGCGTGGCGAGAATAAATATCGCCATCCCTGCAAGGATCACCGGACGGCGGCCAATACGATCTGAAATGGGCCCATAGAAAAGTTGAGATATGCCATAGGTCAGCAGATAGGCAGCCATCACCTGCTGAACCGCACCATTACGCACGCCAAGCGTGTGCGCCATATCCGGGATCGAGGGAATATAGATGGTCTGGGTCATCTGCCCGACGGCAACCAATAGAATTAACATTATCAGCAGGTGGGTATTGGCTAACTTTTTCATCTTCTCAGCGTGTGACAGAGGTTATATGACGTTTTATCAGTACAGGTATCTAAATGATGTTGAAAAATGAGAATAATCTACCATATAAGGACGTTATTTCCTTATGTTGTAAGAATTATTCCGGGAGGAAAAAAGAGGTGGATTGTAAAGGCCGGGCGGCAATTTTTATTGCCAGGTTGAGGGGAGCCTGTTTATTAAAGGGAGACGGTTACCCGCCTCCCTTTGGTGCGACTTGAACATGAACTACCGAATGTACTTCATGACGACTTCAAGCAGTTGCAGTAACGCAACTATGAGTTTCAGAACCTGAGCGATCAGCTCCATCCAGCCCATACGCTTCTCCTGTGGCCAGGAGCACTTCAGCCAGCGTACCTTTCCGCTGCCTGTAACTGGCTGATTTTGTTGAGACTACATGGTGTGCCCTCAGAGGTTAAGGCGCTGACGGCACCACCCGTTTCAGCCAGGACTTGTATTCCGCGGCGGATTGCGGCCTCAGAGCACATCACCATCAACACAAAGAGTATATCAATTTTACTGTATATATAAACAGTTGTTTGTGGCAAAAGCGAACGGCTTCACAGAATGAAAATTTATTTTTTGCTTAAAATAGCAGCAATAATTTGCGCCACTACAGCTTTTCGTCGTATATTACGAGGGTTGAGATTACGTGGTGTGCGAAGTTAAAAGGCATGACGTAGTAAAGACAAAAAACCTCGCCTCACCAGCGGGGTTTTTTGTTTTCGGGCCTTGCTTACGGACGGATGGCTCCAGTCTCTGCGTAATATCCGGCCCAGACAGCGACACGAAACGTTTAAACACACTCTTTCCCGCCAGATTTCTCCCGAGCTTTCTACCCTTAATATTCCGGCTAATTATTTATTGCCTGCAGCCTGTGAGCGTTGGAGAGAAACATGATTAAGTCTCGATTTTCTGTGTTGTTACTGAGTGCGCTGTTACTGAGCGTCAGCGCGGGCGCTGCGCCAGCAGAAAATGTGATTAAACCTGTGCGCGGTACCATTGATGCGGTGAACGGAAACTCGTTGCAAATCACCACGCGGCAGGGTGAAAAATTCTCGGTCGGGCTGACGGATAAAACGAAAGTAAACGGCGTCAGCCAGGCAAAAATGAGCGATATCAAGCCCGACAGTTTTATTGGCACCGCCGCGGTGCAGCAGGCTGACGGTTCGCTGAAAGCGCTGGAAGTCCATGTCTTTGCGCCCGATCTGCGTGGCTCCGGTGAAGGATTTAACCCCTTTGAATCCGCTAATGGTCAGGTGAACACTATGACCAACGGCACGGTCGGCAAACTGGTGGAAAGCAATGGCCGCACGATGACGGTGAAGTATCACGACAAAGAAAAAACGATAACCGTGCCGGATGACGTGCCGGTGGTACTGATAGCCCCCGGCGACAGATCGCTATTAAAGCCCGGCACTAAAGTGGTGCTGTTTGCGATGAAAGATGATAAAGGCCAGCCCGTGGCGCGTGGTATTTCAGCGGGCAAAGATGGGCTGACGCCGCCGATGTAACTGCCTGGCTTGATTCAGGTGCTGCAAGGCTATTAATTAAAATAGCCGCGCGGCACCGCCTGCCCGAATCCGTCGCCGCTATCGGTGCTGTTATCCCTTCTTCCTCTTGCTTCAAGCCTGTCTGCACGAAGCCGTTCGCTTATTGCCCGGCGTTGATCCTGGCTCAGATATTCTTTGTTGTAGTACGGGTCGGGATACGGCGTGCGTATGAAGGTATCCTCGGCACCCGGTGAGTTCAGGGCGCGATGTCCTTCGTGGTCTGAGTTATCCAGCGAGGAGCAACCGGCAAGCATGAGCGGGACGAACAATGCGATAGCGTGTTTGTAAGCCATAATTCTTCCTGAGAGGGCACAAAACAACGGGCCAGGGGAGCGTCATTATCACCCATCAACTTATTGATGTGCTTTATGAATAACGGATATTGCGTAGCGTATCACGGATAATTACTGGCGAATGTCGGCCCTGGTTATTACCAACAAATATAATTAAACGGCCCGCGCTCACAAGGGCACATCCACGTATTGATTCTGTCCGCCTTAAACGTATACATGCCGCCAAAGAACGGATCGACTACCAGCCAGCCCGGCACGCCGAAGAAAATAATATTTCCGAAGGTGTACCAGTGGCTGAGACGGTATTCGAGCGGCAAGCTCGTCGAATAATAACCTTCTTTCTTTAGCGTCAGCGTATCGATCACTTTGCCAAAATAGCTGCCGTCCGCTTTCGTCAGGGTGATGGATTGCGGCGTGAAGCTCGCCACGGCGATTTGGCCGGAGCCGTCAGTAATCACAAAGGGCACGTTCGCAGGCGCGCTGTCGATATAAACCGTTTCTTCATTATTGCCCACGATATTAGCGCAGCCCGTCAGCAAAAACGGCAATAAAAGCAGCAACATTAAATTTTTCATCCTGAGCGCCCCGGCTCTTCCTGTATGTAGCGAACAAGAGCGACACGGGCGGCGGTGAACTTTAGATCGCGGAGACACAATATCGTAAGCCGCTTTTCTTTTCCCTGAAGAATATTGCCAGAATGAGGGCGTGTAGCCTTAAATATTCTCGCCGCCCTCAGCTTTCCTCAGTGGATCTCGCGCGTCGCATCTCCACCGATCATCATTAATCCAGCATCCGTCTTAATAAATCGCGGAGCCTTTAAATCGTCGGCCAGCACGGTCACTATCTCGAACAATAAGCCGGTGATATGTTCTTCCTGCTCAATCGACGGCTGGCCCTGCAAAAGCAGCATCGTTAACGCCGCGCAATATTCGCGTAACGTTTCAGAGTCCGTAGTAAGCGGGCAGCGGTAATTGTCTGGTTCCGCCGCGTCTACCGTCAGACGCTTAATTAAATGCTTGGGCAGCGGCGCTTTAAGCACGACCCTTAATAACTCCAGCCCGGCACATAAGCGGCCACACAGCGCCATGCGTTCGGTATGGTCGTCATTCTCTGTCAGGCTGTCGGCAAAATACTGGCAGTAGTCCAGCACCTGAAACAAATCCAGTGCGTTATGCAGCGGGGTTTTTAACAGCGTAGTGATAGCCGACTCACGAACCGGCAGCGGGAGGGTGATTTCAGCGGTAGGGGTTGTGGTACTATTCGTGTTAGCCATGGCGTTAGTCTCTGTTAACGTTGTGGTTAGCCCTCGTCTGGTACTCGCAATACCTTTCGGGGGCGTTCTTTTTCAGGTAACCCTATGCTAGGGTGTGTACCTTGTCTGCCACACTAATTCTAAGGGTACATACATGTCAACGGTCAAATATGATGCTAAGCAGTCCAATTCCGGTAAAAATCCAGCATTTCAGATCCGGATCTCACCAGAACTGAAAGCTCAGTTTGAAGTTGCAGCGAAAGATGCGGGAATGAGTCTTGGAAATTGGTTAAAGACGCTTGGGCGGAAAGAATTAGAGAGATTAAGGATTGAGATTAATAGATAATGGTAATAAATTAGTTAGTTGTGCCATAGTTAGTATTACTAGTTTTTTATGATTTATATTGTTGAAACTGTTGTTGGATGCAGGTTCTAACGTGAGGATCAGAATGTTAAATCCTACACAAATCTCAGCATTGTCGAGAATTTTTTCGGCAGCTGTATTCAGTGAGATGGCTCTGAAAGGGTATTCGGCTCTCTTTACCCGTTTGTTATGGGAATCAGAATTACTCCCTGATTTTAGCCGAAGCGAAACCACAATAGGCGATGCATTTGATAGTGCATTTACGTTATTAAGGAAGTCTGGGATACGTAATGAATACGTATATCGCGCGGCATTAACTCATAATTTACTTTTGGGGAAGCACTCTTTACGCACAGCGAGCCTATTAACAGAGTTTAGGATTGGTTCTTGTAAAGCGGATATGATCATCCTCAATGGTACAGGAACAGTATATGAAATAAAATCAGATCGGGACTCGTTGGTACGATTAGATAATCAAATAATTAATTATAAGAAAGCATTTTCAAAAATATATGTGATCGCCGGTTCTGCGCATATAGATGAGATATTGGATAAAACTCCAAAAGATATCGGTGTGTTAAAATTAGTTAGGTGGAATAGAATAAGTACTATTCGAGAGGCCATTGAAAATACAGAATCTATTTGTTCTTCAACAATATGTGAGTCTTTACGCTTGCAAGAATCGTTGGAAGTTCTTAATGACTTAGGAATAGATATTCCACAAGTTTCAAATATTAAGATTAGAGGAGTGATAAAAGATTTATTTGCAGACCTAGATCCCAAAGTAGTGCACCAATCTATGATAAAAACACTAAAAAGGACGCGTAACTTGGCCCCTTTGAGAGAGCTATTGGCTCAATTGCCAAAAGCACTTCAACCAGCAGCATTGTCAGCTCAGTTACGCACAAAGGATCATGAACGCTTGATCAAGACATTAAACCAACCTCTTGATGAAGCTTTAAAATGGGTTTAAATTATGTATCATCCATATTTTAGAGGTAAGCAGTTTGATTTAATTACTATTAGAGAAACTGCTAATTTAATGGCTTCTTCTAACTTCGTTCCTATTATTGAACCTGTACGAGAAACACTTAATGGTCTAGAAAAAACACTTGATGCGATATGTGATGCGAAGGGTAAGGCAATAGTGATAATTAACCCTTTATACGGGGACCACTCAAATGATGGGCAGTGTATTTCTCAGTTGCTTCGAGAGAAATACCTTAGTAGAATTAATATTTCAGCAGGTATTTTATTACATGAAGGACTAAGCGTTGCGGAATCATTAGATTATCTTAATGAGCACAAAGATCATAACCCATGTCTCGTGCATGCAGGATTTGCGGAACCTAAGTTACTTTCAGAAAAAATAGACGTTAAAATTAATAAGAATATATTTTTAGAGCAGCATTGCGGAAAACTATATCGTAAGCATTTTAAAGGCTGTGAAAGAGTATTAATCCGTGACGGCTTTAAAAAACGGCGAAATGCTGATTATCCTGAGTTAGAGGAGTTTTCGGATTTACATATCACATTTTCTGAAGAAGATATGGATGGTTTCGGGGATTTTCTGATCGTTGGTGATGATTATAGTATAGGTGGTGGTCCAGCATATGCCGTAGCTATACATATTACTTTTATCGATGAAAATAAAGATGATGTTATGTATATATATCATTTTGTTTCAACGACTAAAGATACTCCTACAGACCCAGCTGGTAAATTTGGACAAGCTTTAGATAAACTAATAAATAAATTAGATAACTCTAATTCACATGTTTACGAAACAAGAGCTATTTTAGAGTTTCGAGCATTACATAACAAAGGGCATTTTCCTGGGCTGGGAACAGTGAAAAAGCTTTCAATGATTCATCATATAGAAACTTTATCTATCTATCTTCAGGGGTAATCATGGACGAAAAATGCTGCCCAGAATGTTTTAATGATAATGGACTCAGAAGAAGCATTATACCAAGCCTAGAACCGATTAAAGGGACATGTTCATACTGTAAAAGTGAAAATGTCGACATAATCGAACCATCTAAGTTAGCAATTTTTTTTGAAATGCTTATAAATGTGTACGAACCTAATGAAGATGGTAAGGGGTTAGTTGAGTGGATGCGTGATGATTGGGGACTCTTTACTCATCATCATATGGATAATGCTCATGCTAAAGAACTGCTTAGTGAAATACTTGATGACGGAGAGATCGTTAGGAAAAATTATATTCCATCGAGTGCTTATAAAAGTGAAGCATTAGCTCAGTGGGATACTCTTAAAGATGAATTACTTTACAAAAATCGCTATTTTTTGGATCAACAATTTGATACAGAACGGCTTACAGAGCTTTTGGGTCATTTGAAAGCTTACGAAATTCCTGAAGAGTGGTTTCGTGCAAGAATAATGTTAAGTGATAAGTCATATGATATTGCAGAAATGGGGGCTCCTCCCAAAAGATTAGCAAGCCACGGCCGGGCTAATCCAACAGGCATTCCTTATTTATATTTGGGATCATTTCCTGAAACGGCGATTGCTGAAATAAGGCCACATACCGGAGAAAAGGCAACTGTTGCTAAGTTTAAAATTCCCGAAGGATTAATTGCAATTGATCTTCGTAATCCACGTGAACATGTTTCACCTTTTCTTTTATCAGACGCAAGTGAAATAGGAAAAATGAGATCAGATATACCTTTCTTAGAGCGACTCGGGGAGGAGTTAACACGACCTGTTTTGCCCCGAAGTGCTGCAATTGACTATATTCCAAGCCAATATTTGTGTGAGTTTATAAAAAAGAAAGGTTTCCAAGGTGTTATATATAGAAGCTCAGTTAGCCATGGTATAAATCTTGCTTTATTTGACCCAACACAAGGAAAACCTATTTCAATTACTCAATATAATGTTAATTGTGTAAGTGTTGAGGTAAGTTTAGGTTAAGGAGTTTTGGGATTAAATTTAAAATTAAAAAACTTGGCGGAAGATCACAGGAGTCGAACCTGCCCGGCACCGCTGGCGGCACCAACTGGAGTTGAAGTCCAGCCGCCTCACCGGAGACGACGATCTTCCCAGCCTCGATTGCTACATGGAGGCGGGGCGGATTATACCGGGTTTTTACCAACCGCCAAACAATGCTTTCCCCTTTCCTCAATCATTCCGCTATAACCCTTAGCTAAATCAATTATTTCACACATAAACCAGTCGCTTCCCGTTTCTTAGCCTGCTAAGAGAGCGACCCGGCTCACAGATATCAAGAAACGTAACCTGATAACCAGAAAACAGAATTCCCGCTCCTTGCCCAATGCACTAAAACGGAAGATATCAAAAAGTTAACGCCGCAAGGTAGAGGAACGTAAAGATGACAAGTCAGGTACTTTCCGCGAAGGAAAAGTTTGGCTATGGCCTCGGCGACGCCGCCAGCCATATCGTTTTCGATAACGTCATGATGTACATGATGTTCTTTTACACCGACATCTTCGGCATTCCAGCCGGATTCGTCGGCACCATGTTCCTGCTGGCCCGCGCGCTGGATGCGATTTCCGACCCGTGCATGGGGCTGATTGCCGACCGCACCCGCAGCCGCTGGGGAAAATTCCGGCCGTGGCTTTTCTTTGGCGCTGTTCCATTCGGTATCGTCTGCGTGTTTGCTTACAGCACGCCTGATTTCAGCCTGCACGGCAAAATGATTTACGCAGCCATCACCTACACGCTGCTGACTCTAATGTATACCGTGGTCAACATTCCTTACTGCGCGCTGGGCGGCGTAATCACCAATGACCCAACGCAGCGCATCTCCCTGCAATCCTGGCGCTTTGTGCTGGCGACGGCGGGCGGCATGCTCTCCACCGTGCTGATGATGCCGCTGGTTAATCTGCTGGGCGGCGAAGACAAAGCCTTTGGTTTCCAGGCCGGTATTGGCGTGCTGTCGGTGGTGGCGTTCATTATGCTGGCGACCTGCTTCTTCACCACCAAAGAGCGCGTTGAAGCGCCGCCGAGCACCACCTCCGCCCGTGAAGACCTGCGCGATATCTGGCAGAACGATCAGTGGCGCATCGTTGGCATCCTCACCATCCTGAACATCATGGCAGTCTGTATTCGCGGCGGTGCGATGATGTATTACGTCACCTGGATTATGGGCTCCCCGCTGCTGTTCACCGCGTTCCTCACCACCTACTGCGTCGGCAATCTTATCGGCAGCGCCGCCGCCAAGCCGCTCACCGACTGGAAATGCAAAGTCAGCGTATTCTGGTGGACCAACGCCGCGCTGGCGGTGCTCAGCGTTGCCATGTTCTTCGTGCCGATGAGTTCCGTCGTCACCATGTTTATTTTCATCTTTGCGATTGGCGTACTGCATCAGTTAGTGACGCCAATCCAGTGGGTAATGATGTCCGACACCGTGGACTACGGCGAGTGGACCAACGGTAAGCGCCTCACTGGCATCAGCTTTGCGGGTACGCTGTTCGTGCTGAAGCTCGGCCTGGCTATCGGCGGCGCGCTGATTGGCTGGATGCTGGCAGGCGGCGGCTACGATGCCGGTGCCGCTACGCAAAACAGCGCCACCATCAGCATTATCATCGCGCTGTTCACCGTTGTGCCGGGTATCTGCTACCTGATTAGCGCCGTGGTCGCCAAACGCTACTACACCCTGAATACGCCGTTCCTGAAGAAGATCCTCGGCGAACTGGCGGCAGGCGTGCGTCGCAATCAGCAAGAATTTGAAAAAACTCCCGTATCGAAAGAATTTCAGCAGTAGAGGATTAGGTAATGAAAATTAGTGACGGTAACTGGCTGATTCAGCCTGGCCTTGCGTTGATTCACCCGATTCAGGTGTTTGACGTGGAACAGCAGGGCAGCGAGATGATTGTCTACGCAGGGACGAAGGACGTGAGTGAGCGCGCAGGCCAGCTTGATACGCCTCTGTTTACGCTGCGCTTCTTCTCCCCGCAGGAAGGCATTGTCGGCGTGCGAATTGAGCACTTCCAGGGCGCGGTTAACAACGGCCCGCACTATCCGCTGAACGTGCTGCACGATGTGAAAGTGCAGATGCAGAACACCGCCGAGTTTGCCGAGCTGAAAAGCGGCAATCTGAGCGTGCGCGTTACCAAAGGCGATGCCTGGGCGCTGGATTTTCTGCGCGACGGCGTGCGCATCACCGGCAGCGCTTTCAAAAATAACGGCTATGTTCAGGATGCGAATACGGGCCGCACGCACGTGTTTGAGCGCCTTGATTTGGGCGTGGGCGAGGCGGTTTACGGCCTCGGTGAGCGCTTTACCGCGCTGGTGAAAAATGGCCAGACGGTAGAAACCTGGAACCGCGACGGCGGCACCAGCACCGAGCAGTCCTACAAAAACATCCCGTTTTACCTCACCAATCGCGGCTACGGCGTGCTGGTTAACCATCCGGAATGCGTTTCTTTTGAAGTGGGTTCGGAGAAAGTTTCGAAGGTGCAGTTCAGCGTCGAGGGCGAATATCTCGAATACTTCGTGATCGACGGCCCAACGCCAAAAGCGGTGCTAGATAAATACACCCGCTTCACCGGCCGCCCGGCGCTGCCGCCCGCATGGTCGTTTGGCCTGTGGCTAACGACTTCGTTCACCACCAATTACGACGAGGCGACGGTCAACAGCTTTATCGACGGCATGGCGGAGCGCAGGCTGCCGCTGCACGTTTTCCACTTTGACTGCTTCTGGATGAAGGCCTTCCAGTGGTGCGATTTTGAGTGGGACCCGGCGACCTTCCCGGACCCGGAAGGCATGCTCAAACGCCTGAAAGCGCGCGGCCTGAAAATCTGCGTGTGGATCAACCCATACATCGGCCAAAAATCCCCGCTGTTCCGTGAGGGGATGGAGAAAGGTTATCTGCTTAAGCGCCCGAACGGTGCGGTGTGGCAGTGGGATAAATGGCAGCCGGGGCAGGCGATTGTCGATTTCACCAACCCGCAGGCTTGTGAGTGGTATGCCGGACACCTGAAACGTCTGGTGCGCATGGGCGTGGACTGCTTCAAAACCGACTTCGGCGAGCGCATTCCGACGGACGTGGTGTGGCACGACGGCAGCGATCCGCAGAAAATGCACAACCACTATGCCTTCATCTACAACGAACTGGTATGGAACGTGCTCAAACAGGAGCTGGGCGAAGAAGAGGCGGTGCTGTTTGCCCGCTCGGCGTCCGTGGGGGCGCAACAGTTCCCGGTGCACTGGGGCGGCGACTGCTACGCCAACTACGAATCAATGGCGGAAAGCCTGCGCGGCGGCCTGTCGCTGGGCATGTCCGGTTTCGGGTTCTGGAGCCACGACATCGGCGGCTTCGAAAACACCGCGCCCGCACATGTCTACAAGCGCTGGTGCGCGTTTGGGCTGCTCTCCAGCCACAGCCGTCTGCACGGTAGCAAATCTTACCGCGTGCCGTGGGCGTACGACGATGAAGCCTGCGACGTGGTGCGCCACTTCACGCAGTGGAAGTCGCGCCTGATGCCTTATCTGTATCGCCAGGCGGCGCTGGCAGCCGAGTTTGGCACGCCGATGATGCGCGCCATGATGCTGGAGTTTCCGGACGATCCGGGCTGCGACTATCTTGACCGTCAGTACATGCTGGGTGAGTCAGTCATGGTGGCACCGGTGTTCAGCGAGGCGGGCGACGTGCAGTTCTACCTGCCGGAAGGCCGCTGGACACACCTGTTCACCAATCACGAAGCGCAGGGCAGCCGCTGGCATAAACAGCAGCACGACTTCATGAGCCTGCCGGTCTATGTGTGTGACAACACGCTGCTGGCGCTGGGCAACAACGACCAGAAGCCAGACTATGCGTGGCACGAAGGCACCGCCTTCCAGCTGTTCAACCTGGACGATGGCAATGAAGCGCGGTGCGAAGTCCCGGCGGCGAACGGCACGGTTATCTTCACGCTGAAGGTGAAGCGCGAAAGCAGCACGTTGACGGTGCACGGAGAAGGCCAGGCGAAAGACTGGACGCTGTGCCTGCGGAATGTCAGCGGCGTGAAGAGCGTACAGCAGGGCCGCAGCACGGCAGGCGAACAGGGCGTGGTAATTTCGCCGGATTCAGCCGAGTCCGGGCTGGTTATCGAGCTTTAACCTTGACAGTCTCCTCTCTCATCAGAGAGGAGACTGTTGCGCTATACATTCTGGCTATTAGCGGCTTTGGTTGCGGATCGTAACCCAGCGAATTTCTTAGATAGCTCAGCAGCTCTTCTTTCGTGAGGTGCCGGGCGTTATTTTGTCTTACTTGCTGGCGTAGAAATCAGCGCTGCACTACCGCTAAACAAAAATTTTTCGCTTTTCTGGCAATATTCCGTTCCTTATTCGTCTGCCTCACCAGAAGTAATAATCAGGTAATCTGGCGATGAGTAAAAACGATGAGAGATTTTGATATGCGTGGAGATGGACGCGGCCATGGATTTGGCAGATAACGGCTGGCTAAGCCACTGCTGCCAGGCGTTGTGCTGATTGCGGTGCTGGGTCTGCCGGTCATGTCCCTGTGGAATGCGCTGCTGCCTGCGATTAACGGTTTGAAAAGCATTGGTTTCTGGTAAGCGCTGTGCCGTATTTTGTTCGGCGGCCCGGGCTTTTGTCCGGGCATCTCCGGTATGGGCCATGAGCGTTGCTGCATGCATGAACGCTGGATGCAAATGATGCCGGAGGAGCGCGAGCAGTTCGTTTAGCTGCGTCGAGGAGAGTTCTGGCGTCACGGCCACGGGCATTGCCATCGTCACGATGAGCTCCACGGTGAAAACACGAGCTGCTGCTTTCCGATTACTATGCTGACGATGAGAATAGCGATTTTCCGCAAGACGAACTGGCAGAAACCCTGTTTGGCGTGCCGCAATCTCTGGAAGATGGATATCTGCGTGAGCTGGTCTGGAGTGAACTGGGGGACGTGCTGTGGAGCTTCCTGCGGTGCAGCATGAAGCGTCCGAAAAAATCGAACTACACGGCTACAGTTTTAAAGAACTAGCGGAAGAACCGGCGTCAGGGTGCAGGCGTTGCTTTCCCGTAAGCACAAGGCTGTATTTTATCTCCGGACGCGTCTTCGCCATCTTCATGATGAGCTGACGGAAGGCTGAGGGGACGGAAGTTGACCAGGAAGTAAGGTGGATGAGCGCAAGCGCCCTCCACCGCTAACAGGGGTCAGTTTGGATATAGAAAGTTATTGTACGGAAGGACTGTTTTTTGCACAGGCTTACCTATAGCAATAGGTCTCTTATTGGTGTGGTACTTCCCATTCATCAAAGCATTTCAGCATGGACTGATATGGTGAAAGATTCGCTGGGGTGAAAAAACTGGAAGGACCAAACCGGCCAGTGCAGGCCTGAGACGCAGACAAGACGGGCGTCCGGTCCAGAAGAAGGCTCTCACCTCCGGGGAGTGCCTGAGGGTATTCTGGGACCGGCTGAGCACACGGATCCAGAATGCGAGGGCACGAAATAGATCATGTGCTGCTCAACCGACAACGAGTAGATATTCTCTCCCAGTTCTGCCCGGTGCGTATCGACGTCGTGGCTGGCCAGAACGCCGAACACTGCAGCCAGCCTGCCGATATACGCATCTACTTTTTCCAGTCCAAACTGCCGGAAGCTGTAGTTGCAGATGGCCTCCATATCCGCTTCTGCTTTCGGGGTCAGCTTAATCTCTTTCATTTGCTACTCTGGCCCTGACCTTCTTCAGGAAGGCATCCTGCTCCCAGGGCACCGTGTCATCCGTCTGCCCCGCGATCTGGATTTTGAAGGGGTGAGTATCTGCGCTGACCTGTCCCTGAACAACGTGACAGATGCAGAGGCATTCCCGGACTTATACGCCAGAGGCACAGGAAAATCAGAGCACCGTTCCCGCCGCGAAAACGCGCCGGTTACTGTCCGGTTCCAATAGTCTCGACATGTGCAACGTGGTACAATCCAGACCTCTCGGGGTGAGGGATGAGGGCTGGGGAAATCATCCGCTTTCGCTGTGCCGGCGAGCCCATCCTACCTACAGATGGCCGGATGAGATCCCAGCTTGCAAGTGCGCCATTTCCCACGCGAACGATTCACAGTTGCCGGTGCCTTCGCCGCCCCACGCGGTTTTCCGTCCGGACGCCCAGGCTCCGAATCACGAACTGCCGACACGCACCCCGGGAATGCAACGAGATCAAAGGAGATCACACTTGAGCAACACCAGCAATCGCCCTCAGCTTCGCACGGTCACCGTCGTCCAGGCGACTGCAGAGCATCTTCGCGGTCAGATCCTCGACGGTTCCTACAACAGCGGCGATCGCCTCCGCGACTCTCGCCTTGCAGAGGAGCTGGGCGTCTCACGCAACACTGTCCGCGCATCGTGCTCGATTCTCGAGAACGAGGGGCTGCTGATTCATCGTGACAATCGAGGATGGGCGATACCGGAGTTCGAGCACGCAGAGGTCGAAGACGTCTTCTTCATGCGAACAGCGATAGCTCGCACTGCCTATTCGACTCTCATCGAACGTGGCATCACGCCGACCTCTGATACCGACGTCCTCCTCAACAAGATCCTGGAGGTGACCGAAGATATCGAATGGAGCGACAGGCTTCGGCTGGTCGACAGGCTGCACGAAAATCTCGTCAGCCTCGTCGGTAGCCGCCGTCTGGCAAAGGCCTACCACGCGAATGCACTAGAGTATCGCCTCGCCAGGCTCCAGATGCGGTCATGGTTGGCTCCCATTGCTCTGCGCGATTTCAAGCTCATCCACATTCAGCTCGTCGACTGCATCCGGAAGCGCGATCGCGAGCTGCTTGAGGACACTCTTAAAAGCCTCTACGTCACTCCGTGGGAGAACGGTGCCGGCGAGGTGTGGATGGTCGACAAGGCCTGACACCCTTCGGCAGTCGCTGCCGAACCGCCCCACCACACAGGCTGGAAGCGACAGAGTCCTGTCAGCTTCCCAGCCTCTCAAGGCCGCCGTGCGGTGTGAGTTCTCAGCGAGCTGCAATTCGGTCGACAGCCGTCGACTATCTGGTCGGCAGCAGAGGCGAGTCCCTCACGAGGAATCGCAGTCCCCTGTGCGCAAACCTCCATCCATCCGACGTCAGCACTATCTCATCACGGTAGGTACCCAACATCGTCACCGCGGGGGCACCGTTCGACTCGTCGACGTCGACTACCATCAGGTAGGCCGTGCCGATGACGAGGTCAGGAGATTCGCGGGTGAGGACGATGTTGTTGTTCCAGTGCTGTCGTCGTCCAGAGAGACTCCCAGCGGTTCTGCGGGCAATAAGATCCTCTCTTCCGCGTGAGATCACCTCACCATCTACGCACAAATCGCCATCAGAAGTGAAGCAGTCTGCCCACGCCTCGGCCGCATCAGCGTCAGCAGACTGGCAGTACCGGGCGTACAGCTCAACAATCTCCTGATGCGCGACCGGTTCGACGACGGACGTCGCTCGTTTCTGAGCTCTATCCATCATGGGGCAACCCCTCCCTTCGCTGACGGCGCTTGAGCGCTGTCGTCGCCTGTGCCATTAAAGCCCGGGCGGGTGAAGTATCTCTGACCATTGGATGTCCGGCTTTTCAACCGATCCAATGCGTCGTTAAGCTCAGTCAACGGGACCTCGGTCACATTGGGCGCGAGGTACCCGTCCTGCAGGGCCGTGAACACTTCGCTGAGCGTCCCAGGACTGCCGCCATGCGAACCGACGACCGTCTTTTCACCAAGGATCAGATCATACGTATCCAGGCTCGCGCTCTTCGTCTCCATACCGACGATGACCAGTCTGCCGCCGAATCCCAACGCCAGAGCAGCCTCGTACGATGTGGTTCCCGCACCCGCGAAATCGACGATCACATCCGGCTGCACCTTCCCGAGCTCGGCAATTGTCGTGAAGCACTCACGCGCACCGATCCGTCGGGCTGAGGCGAAAGTTCCCGGGTTAACGTCGACCCCGTATGTCTGAGCGCCGAGATAGCAGGCGGTCGCGAGACCGCTGAGACCGAGCCCGCCCAATCCTACGATCCCCACCTTGAGGCCGGAAGTGACCTGTCCGGCTACTTTGACGGCAGAATAGCTCGTGTTGATCGCATCTGTCGCCACGGCCGCCACTTCGAAGGGCAGCCCGTCGGGGATCGGCATGAGGCGCTGAGCAGGAATCGCGCAGTACTCCGCGAAACCCCCGTCAACGGTGTTTCCAGGGGCACCGAGTGTCAGCCCGGGCGGCATCGGTCCGGACACGACTCTGTCGCCTACGTACCAGCCCTCGACATCGGAACCGATTTCAGTGATGACCCCAGCGACTTCATGACCGAGGGTCAGCGGAGGCGTACTGGCAAGAGAGGCACCGTTCGACGAGGCGAACTGGGCACCTGCGAGGATATGATTGTCCGTATGGCAGATCCCTGCCGCCTCGACTCTGATGACCACCCATCCAGGCTGTGCAGTCGGAATCGGGACCTCCTGGAGTTGCAATGGTGCCCCGATTTCGACGAAACGCATCGCTTTCATCTTCTCTGTCTCCTCTCAGTTAGCGTTATTCGACTGGGCAACGGGCTTTCCGTACGCCGGGTACTTCTCGCGTAGAGCTGTGAGCGCATCGAACATGATCATGTAATCCATGTTCAGGCACATCGCATCTCCTCCTTCAGGTGTGAAGAGAGTAACCATGAGTTGCTTGCCGGCATCGCGCACGGCCTTCTCCACCTTCGCCTGTGCTTCGAAGACAGAAGGGTGATCAACGGGAACACCCATCTCACTCGACAGATCGCCGGGACCGAACAGCACCATGTCGATTCCATCGACAGCGACGATCTCTGCAATGTTTTCGACCGCCTTCGGAGATTCGATGATCGGAATGACGATGGCACCGTCGTTGATAGTGCCCGCATGAGCGCCCTGATCGCGCCAGTTGAACAGTGAGGCGCGCGCATTCGGGCACATTCCCCGTGATCCGACAGGGGCAAAATGGGTTGCCCGCACCGCTCGCTCGGCATCACCAGCCGTGTCGATGTGAGGAACGAGGAAGCCGGAAGCGCCGATGTCGAGGAACGATTGAAGCGTTGCATCGTCATTCTTTCGGACCCTGACAAGCGCGAAGATTCCGGTTGCCTCGGCTGCTCGAATATGATTGCTGATTGACTGCAGGTCGTTCGTGGCGTGTTCTTCGTCAACGGCGACGAAGTCCATACCGGCAGCCGCGGCGACTTCGGTCATTGCCGGATCGATCGATCCGACGAATATGCCGACCGGACGATGCCCGCGTGAAATAGGTCCACTCATGCGCTCGCGCATGGGGATCTGGTTGGGAAGAATGGATGTTGACATGCTTGTTCTCCTGGTATGATTGGTTTTCATGGGCATAGGCGCGGATGAGTCTGCGAGACGCGCAAACTGCTTGTCTCGCTGCTATTGACCGCTGCACTCGGGACAAAATCAGGTTGCGGGCGTGAGAACGACCGGGACTGTGGTGTGGGCAAATCCCTGCATGTTGTCCGCGATCTCCGACACTCCTGTCGGGCGCATGGTGTCGACGTGACGCAGGAGCGCTCCGATGACGGCTTTGGCTTCCATCCGTGCGATATGCTGGCCCAGGCAGGAGTGGATGCCGACGCCGAAGGTCATATGTCCGTTCGCATTTTTGCGGGTGATGTCGAATTCGTCCGGCCTGTCCCAGAATCTCGGATCGCGGCCACCGCTGAGCCACATGGTCATCACAAGGCCGCCCTCGCGAATAAGATGACCGTCGACCTCGACATCTCTGGTGGCCATTCGGCCCGTGTAACGCACGGGAGGATACAGTCGAAGCACCTCGTCGAAAGCGTTGTCGATTATCGAAGGATCTGACTTGAGCAGGGCCCACTGATGCGGGTTATCGGCGAAGGCCTTGACCGAGTTGGAGATCGAAGCCACGGTGGTGTCAAAGCCGGCGGTGAAAATCATCTTGATGAGCTGCTCGCCGTCTTCTTCGCTCAGACGACCCTCGTCAACCATGGTATAAACGTCTCTGCCCCAGCCGCGCTGCCCAGCCGTTTCACGTTTCATGTTCTTCTCAACCCACTCGAGAGCGGGTGCGCCGATCTCCATTTTCTTATGGAAGTGCTCATTCTTCGGTGCGCTGGAGTTGAGCGCAGCATCGGCATAGTACTTGAGCAATTCGCGTCCTTCTCTCGGAGCGCCCACCGCATCGAGGAAGACTGTGGAGATGAATGGAGTCGCAAGCGAAGACACCGCTTCGATCTCCACCTCGCCGTTGCTCATCAGTTCTGAGATCCGGCGTTCGGCCTCATCGTTGAATGCCGCTTCCAGGTACTCGAGGTTTGCCTTCGAAAAGAGTTCGAGTGCAAGTTTCTTCACTTGCGTATGCTCGGGCGGGTCCTGCAGCTGCAGGAGCGCCGGTTTGTACGCAGAGTTGGGATCCGCGAATGGTCGGCTCTTGTTTGAGAATGTCTTCCTGTCGCGCCCGACTTGATGCAGCTGCTCCTGTCTCGTGATGGCGTAGACGTCGTACTTCTCGAGGTAGGCGACGGAAGAGAATTCGCGCAGCTCACCGTCGTAGTGAAAGGGATCGGCGAGTGCTTCAGGGGCGAAAGGGTCATAATCGGTTGATGGGGCATGATTGCCCGCGAAAGTTGTGGTCATGGTATTCACTGCTTTCCTCCTGGTTATTGTTTTTGCTCGGTTGTCTCAATAGCTGCCTGATTTTCACAACTCAAAGTTCGAGAACAAGCCGAGGGCATGCAGCCCGCGAGACACAGATCATCATCGATTTGTTCGCCGCCTTCTCCTCTGCCGAGAGAACCGAGTCCCTGTGTTCGACTTCGCCCGAGACGATATAGGTCTCACAGGTTCCGCACGTTCCTT
Source organism: Cedecea colo (assembly GCF_011808225.1). Lineage (GTDB taxonomy): Bacteria > Pseudomonadota > Gammaproteobacteria > Enterobacterales > Enterobacteriaceae > Dryocola > Dryocola colo. The sequence goes on from NZ_SOYS01000007.1 coordinate 86,009, forward strand.
CAGCACACGAGGACAGCACATCAATTCCTGCCTCGTCAGCAACCTGAAGAATGGACTTATCAGCCGGCACCTCAAGCACAACCCCACTGACGGCGAATTCGACTTCGAACGCTTCGTTTGGCTTCGCGTCACCGGTCTCGAATGGGACGAATCGTTCGAAGTGCATAGCTCCTGCAGGCCATTCCTCACTGGCACGCTCGACGGCGTTGAGAAGCGGCTCTGGCCCGCAGCAATAGATGAGAGTGTTCTGGTCTGGCTTTTCGAGTAGCGTCTTGAAGTCGATGAAGCCGCGCTCGTCTTCCGGAACGATATCAACGCGGTCGCCGAACTGTCCTTCAAGGCAATCGGCGAAAGCCATTGACGATCGCGACCGTCCTCCATAGGCCAACGTCCACGGGACCCCGCGACGTTCTGCCTCAACGATCATCCCTGTGATCGGCGTGATGCCGATGCCGCCGGCGATGAAGATGTACTTCTGCGCGGGCTCGAGCGCGAAGTGGTTACGCGGTCCGCGAGCTCGCACGATGGTTCCTATTGTTAAGGACTCGTGAATCCGACGGGACCCTCCGCGCCCATCATGCACATTGAGCACTCCGATACGCCAGCAGGTCTCGTTATTGCCGAGTTCCACGAGTGAGTACTGGCGTACCACGTCCTCATCAAGTACTAAGTCGATATGCGCACCCGCGGTCCAATCCGGCAATGGCGCACCGTCTGGACGCTGCAAGTCGAGAGCGACCACTCCGTCAGCGGATTCCTCACGAGCGACGACTTCAAGTTCGTACTCTGTGTGCAATTGTTTATTCATCATTCACTCCCGTTCTGTCGTTTTCACGAGTCTTCAGACCGCGCTGAGGAGACGAGTGCTCCGGCCAGCTATGCACTGTGATCGGATCCACCTACGTTGATCGGTGCTACCGGAGCCTTTCAACGTTCTGTTGATCTGTTCAACAGTTCCAATGTAGAACATAAGAAAAGATTGTCAAGACTCTCCAGTTCAGAGCAATGGGCACGACGTCTGCGTGATCGAATTGTGTCCCGCCCGGATTGGAGATCGCCGTTGAATAGGGATCTGCAATAGGGAAGCGATAGTGAGCCAACCGTAACGGCGACACATGTTCGACGGGGCGACGGCTGCTTCGGCAGCGTCAAGGATTTTGTCTATTCGGAGCACGAGACAGGGTTACAGGTAACGGCGGCTCTCTTTGATAGCGCCCTTCTGCTCATTGCGTCTCGACGGGAGTCCAGGCGCCCGGGGGAATGAGTCATATGAGCGAGGATCGCGATGTGCAGGGTTCTATAACGGGGCACTCAGCCTCTGAAACACGATTTTATCGCCGCCAGCCATGGCCTCCGCACAGGTACGCTCCAAACATCAATCGCGGGGATCGTCACGTTGTTCTGCCGGAGGTAGAGCAGAAGTTCTTCAGCCAGGAGAATGCCTTTATCGGTGCGCGTCCGCCATCGGCAACGGGTATATAATACGATCCTATTGTATTTTGTTGGTGAACGCTTTTACGCCAGGATAGCGGTACAATTCGGTTAAATGCTCGCGCCGGGTAGGAAAGATAATCAGGCCAGAGATCTCCGGTGAGTTTTATTCTCCTGGCGATATGCTTCAGCAGTGTGTCAGAGGGGGAGATTTTTTATCCAAAGCAAAACCGACATTTTTCAGATAGCAAAGAAGGACGGCAAAACCAAAACGGCTGGCGGGTTTACGGTGAGCACTGATAAATGCCAGATCATGTTTACTGAAATACGCCATTTGGGTCAGTGTTAACTCATCGTCTGGTAATACCAGTAATGACTCTCTTTACGACGACGAAAGAATCTGGCTCTACCGGGAGAATATCAGCGGTATGAAACTTGACCGCCCGGAGCTGGGACGTTTACTGATGGACAGTCACCGCAATGATATTTTGCTGGCCGAGCAGATAGAGCGCCTGACACGTCTTAGCAACAGCGACTGGATGACGTTAAAAAAGTAGATAGAACAACAAGAGCTGCGGATTGTAAGCCTGGATGTTCCCACGTCATGGCAGGCGCTATCAGATAAAGCCCCTTCACAGGCTGGCCCGATCACCCGTGCCGTGATAACCGCCATCAATAACATGCTTATCGATCTGATGGCCACAACGTCGCATAAGGGCTGGTTGAGTCGCCGCCAGCGTCAAAAACAGGGAATTGAACGCGCGCATAATCTGGAGAAATATCGGGGTAAACAGGCTGACCAGGAGCGGCACCAGAAAGTACTGTATTACCGTCAGGTAAAAAAGCTGACTATCCGCGAAACAGCCGATGCCACAGTCCCTCTCAGATATATCGAATTCAGGCGCCGCACCGGAAAATCCAGTCAGAAGTGGAATAGCTACGTTACGACTATGCTATACAAGGGTTATGATTTTGCTGGCTTTTCAAAGTGATCCAGCTTCATCTCCATGATCCACCATTGGGCTACTTCCATAAGTAATTCCGGGTCATCATTCTTGTTGGCAAAAAAAGCATAAAATGACACGCCAGCCTCCTCCCCTTTAGCCGCAATCCTGGCTTCACATACCTTCACTCGCATGCTGGCTCTCATTATCTATCCCTGATGGTTGCTGAGGGCCCGTACTATCACACAGCGGCGAACGAGAAGAACCGGTCAAGATTTAGCCTTAACGCATAATAATTTTCGATATCCAAACTGACCGCTAACAGGCCCGAAAAACTATTCCCCTTCACCAGGAAACAGGAAAGGGTTGATCGAGCTACGGGCAAAGCCTTCCTGCTCCATACGCGCATCCAGCACCAGCGAGGCTAGATCGTCCGCTACCGCTTCCACTTTGGCATCTTTTTCCTGATAGAGGATTTTCAGGTAGGTGCCGCAGTCGCCGCAGCTTTCCGCTTTAATCGCCGACTGTTCGCTGTCCAGTGACCAGTAGTTCAAATCGCGGGTTTGTTCGCAGTTGCTGCATTTCACGCGCACCACGTGCCACTCGGTTTCGCACAGGTTGCAGTGCAGATAGCGCAGCCCGCTGGTGCCGCCGATCTGTACGATGCTGGAAACCGGCATCGAGCCGCAAACCGGACAGAACTGGCGCTGTTCGCCGTATTCCGCTTTCGCTTTGCCGGGGATGAGGCTTGCCATTTGCGCCCAGTAGAGTGACAGCGCGGCCCAGATAAACGGCGCTTTATCGCTGGGAACCAGCGCAAAATCTGCGTTGAACAGCGCGGCTGCCATCTCTTCAAGCTCTTGTGTTGACGCTTTTTCCAGATTCTCGATAACCGCCAGCGCCTGGCCGCTCATTTCCGGCTTCAGTTCGGCAATCAGCGAATTCAGCAGGCGCTGCCAGTGCGGATCGCGCGGCAGCACGTGGATATCCAGCGGCGGCTTGCCGGTTTCGGCGGATTTTTGAATCAACGCCGTTAAATCCATCTGCAGCGGGTGATCGTACAGCACTACTTCCTGCGCATGGGCTATCAGGGCCGCAAAGCGCAGGTAGTCACCCAGCGGATTATTGGTGGCCAGTTCGCGCAGGCGTTCGGCGCGGCGATTGTAGAGGTTCTTTAATCTGGGGAACAATAACGGCGGGATCGTTTCTGCCGTGCGTTTATCGCTCTTCTCCAGCTGGTCCTGCGGGATTATGCGAATACTCATTCCGATCGGTTTTCCTGTTACGACGGTATGCGAGCCCGTCTGGTCATAGAATTATCCTGCCGGAGCGTGTCAGACAGGTACTGCGCAGCGTAAAGCAAGCAGTGTGAGTAAGGGTATGATAACCGCAATTCCTCTGTGGGCGGTAAAAAATGCGTTACTTATATGTCGGCCTGCTCGCCGCACTTGAAAAGATGCGCCCGTGGGTTGCCTGCCCTGGCCGGGTGCCAGCGTAAAGCTTCAGCGGATATTTACCTCGCAGCTAATAAGCGTGAAATATCTTATTTTTTCACAATAAGTAACGTTTCTTTTTACAGTTTCATTAAGTAATTCCCTGATGGTTAATTAATTTGCGTAACAGATCACAAAGAGCATTGTTTATTATTTCATCATGTGCCGATATTAGATATAGTCTGCCTCGATAAAAGGATTGTAACCCCTCAGGGCAAAACCTAAATCATTGCAACTGCTGTAGCAGCGTTGCCGTGGTTTAGGTTTTTTTTGTTTTTAAGACAAGGAAAGATAATGAAATGGATAAAATTCATCGTTCCATTAACGAATGGAGACGAAAAGTCTATTACATACGGTAAACATCACTGCTCCACGGCTTTTACATTGCGCGGAATAGTTCTGATAGCAATTCTTGGTTCATTTAATGCGGCAGCACAGAACAGCAGCGCATTTTATAATGACTTTATCGCTCCTTCGCACATGGATTTGTCGTTACGCAATCAGTGGAAATATTTAAAAGAAAATGCCGCTCAGCCTAAAGCCGTACACAATGCCTGGGGCCAGGGCACAACGCTGAACTTTAAATCCGGTTATCTCTGGGACGCTATAGGTTTTGATGCAGGCTATAGCAAAGTCTTTAAGCTTGCGGCCAGCGACTACTTCTCCACACGCGCTTTACTTTACAACGACGGACAGGGGATGGATAAAAATAACGCTAAGGGGTTCGACAGATTCGGACAGCGCTACATTAAGGTAAAATTTGGCGAGAAGTCTCTGGGGATGGAGGCGAAAGGCGGGTGGCAGGAGATGAAAAATTTCGGCGTGCTGACAACGTCCTCAAGGCTGGCTAAAAACAGCTACTTAGGATACAGCGGCTCGTTTGTATTTGATGATGTTGTCCTGCAACTTGGCAGGGTTACCCAGGCCATTAACCGGGATTCGCCAGAAAAAACGCATTTTCAGACCGCAGATAAAAAGAATATCGCCAGTATATTTACAGGCGGGCTGGGTTGGAAAAACGACAAGGTCAGTTTCTCTTATGGCTATGGCGAAGCAAAAAATTACCAGCGTCGTCACGTGACTGAAGTAGCCTGGTATCCCGTCCCGCAATGGACTTTTGCATCACAAATATACGGAAGCCAGGCGCTGGATAAGTATGAACGTATGCCAACCAGCAAAAAGGATTTTGACAACCAGGCCTGGCACTACGTGGGTGAGACGCAATGGAAGAATGCTGACTGGTTATTCAGACTAGCCGCCGGGTATACCCATGCCCGCAAAGAAGGAGGCGTAGGGACTTATAACCGCCATATCGCCAAAAATACTCGCGGGCGTTTTAATGCCTTAACCTCTGCGGGCACGGACTATATGCGACATGGTGAAGCGGCACTGGTGCTTTATAGTCATTACCAGGTAACCCGCAATTTTACCAGCGGCATGCAATGGAATTATGGTCAGTTTAAATATAAAGATAACCTTGTGCGTTCAGGCGAGGCGACGTTAATAAACATCTGGGCGCCGGATAGCGCACTGCTTAAAGACCTGTCGGTGTTTTTCAACCTTGGTTACGGGTGGAGCTATAAGAATGTTCATGCCACCCCTACGTTAACCAACGCCGGGAAATATATGCGTTCGCCGAGCTTATCTTCCGAAATTATCATTGATTATAAATTTTCCCTGTTTTAATCGTTTATTTAAATAGAGGTTTCCGATAATGAAAAAAATATATAGCTGGCTGGCCGGCTTATGTCTGGTCCTGAGCGTTACCCAGAGCTTTGCCGCCGACGTCACCATCTATCTTACGCGCCATGGCAAAACTATGTTTAATACGGTGCATCGCGCGCAGGGCTGGGCCGACACGCCGCTGACAGCACCCGGCATTGAAGTTGCCCGTCACCTGGGTAAGGGGCTGAAAGACGTAAAATTTTACTCGGTATATTCCAGCGATGCCGGACGGGCAAGGGAAACAGCACGGTTAATCATGGATGCTAAAGCGACGCCCTTCACCTTAAATGAAAGACCGGAACTGAGAGAAGTTTGCTTTGGTATCTTCGAGGGTGATTTAGATCCCAATATGTGGGGAGCGGCAGCAAAACAGGCTGGCTTTAAATCTGAGGCCGCGATGATGAAAAGTTTCGCCGCGCGTAAAATTAGTATTGCAGACATGATAGATGCTATCGCAGGGGCAGACTCCAGCGGCGGCGCAGAAAAATACAGCACGGTCGCAGAACGAATGGAGCAGGGCATTTTAAATATCGCACGACACGCGCATGGCAATGAGGCAAGGAATGTGCTGGTTGTTTCTCATGGGACGGCGATTATGGCGCTGCTTAATAAACTTGGTTATCAAGAGTTAACCGGCCCGCTCGAAAATGCCAGCGTGACGAAAATACGCTTCACCGATGAAGGGAAATTAGTCATCGATTCGGTAGGTGATATGAGCTACGTGGCGCAGGGAAAAGCGTGGCTCAAGCCTTAAGAGAAAGCCCTGGAGAATCGGGCAGATGCCGTTTCTCCAGGGCAGAAGAGATCAGTCGAGCTTATTCTCTTCTTTCTGACGCACTTCACGATACCATTTCGGGTGGTGTTTCTTTGCCCAAACGATCGTGACCCAGCCTTCCACCATTGCGGTGATCGAACCTTTTACCCACAGCGCGGCGTAGATATGCACCATAATCACCACAATCAGCGCCACTGCGGCAAAGGAATGCACCATTAACGCTACGCGAATCACCGGAATTGAGAAAACGGGTGCAAAGTAAGGACGCCAGATCACCACGCCGCTTACCAACAGCAGCAGCAGCAGAATAATTGCCGCCCAGAACACGCCTTTCTGGCCGAAATTATAACGTCCGGTATCGCCCACTTCCTCGTTTACCATCACCTTGCGAATATTCTTCGCCCAGAAGATATCGTCGCGATTGATGAGATTATGGTGCCAGTAACGGAAAAACATAATGATAAACGAGGCAAACATCACCACCCCGACAAAGGGGTGAAGGATACGCGCCAGCTGCGGCGTGCCCAGAATATGCATCAGCCAGTTGAAGGACGGGAAGAAAAAACCTAACCCGCTCACCGCCGCCAGCACGAAGCAGAAGGCGGTGACCCAGTGGTTGATGCGTTCAGGCGCGCTGTAGCGCTCAATGGTCACTTGTTTTTTCATGGTTTGCGCACCTCGTCATCCTCATGGTGCAGGTTATCGTCTTCTTCTTCGGCACGGTTCGGGCCGACCCCAACGTAGTGGAACACGCTGGCGGCGAAGGTTGCTGCGAAGCTAATGGCGGCCAGCGGCTTCCAGACGCCTTTCCAGAATTTCACCGTTGGGCTGATGGACGGATTTTCCGGCAGGCCGTGATACAGCGTCGGCTTGTCGGCGTGGTGCAGCACATACATCACGTGAGTGCCGCCAACGCCTGATGGATCGTACAGCCCGGCGTTGTCGTAACCGCGGGTTTTCAGCTCCGCCACGCGTTCGCCTGCCAGGGTTTTCATGTCGTCTTTCGAGCCGAAATGAATCGCCCCTGTCGGGCAGGTTTTTACGCATGCCGGCTCCTGGCCCACAACGACACGGTCTACGCATAGCGTACATTTATAGACACGGTTGTCCTCAGGGTTCAGGCGCGGTACGTCGAACGGGCAGCCCGCAATGCAGTAGCCGCAGCCGATGCACTGTTCAGACTGGAAGTCGACGATGCCGTTGGCGTACTGAATGATCGCGCCCTCTGCCGGACAAGCCTTCAGGCAGCCTGGGTCCGCACAGTGCATGCAGCCATCTTTGCGGATAAGCCACTCCAGCTTGTCGTTCTGTTCCACTTCAGAGAAGCGCATCACGGTCCAGGATTTGGCGGTCAGGTCAGCCGGGTTGTCATACACGCCGACGTTGTGCCCCACCTCATCACGAATGTCGTTCCATTCTGAACACGCCACCTGGCAAGCCTTACAGCCGATGCAGGTGGTGACGTCGATAAGCTTGGCGACCTCTTCCTGATGCTCCCGCGCCTGAGGCGCGGGTGTGAAACCGTTAGTCGCGGAACGACGAATAATGTCCTGCGATTGATAAGCCATAGGTCGTCTCCGTTACACCTTTTCCACATTGACCAGGAACGCCTTGAACTCCGGCGTTTGCGTGTTGGCGTCGCCGACAAACGGCGTCAGGGTGTTGGCGATAAAGCCTTTTTTCGCCACGCCCTCGTAGCCCCAGTGGATCGGTATTCCAATGGTGTCCACTTTCTTGCCGTCAACGTCAAGCTGGCGGATACGCTTGGTCACTACCGCTTTGGCCTTGATAAAGCCGCGGTTAGAAGAGACCTTCACCGTATCGCCCTGAACAATGCCGAGCGAGTTGGCAAGCTTCTCGCCAATCTCCACAAACTGCTCCGGCTGCGCGATGGCGTTTAGCAGCGCGTGCTTGGTCCAGTAGTGGAAATGCTCCGTCAGACGATAGGTAGTGCCGACATAGGGGAATTTGTCAGCCTTACCCATCGCCGCCAGGTCATCCTTAAAGACGCGGGCGGCCGGGTTGGAAACCACGTTCGGGTGCAGCGGGTTGGTGCCCAGCGGCGTTTCAAACGGCTCGTAGTGTTCCGGGAACGGCCCTTCTGCCATTTTGTCGATAGCAAACAGACGACCCAGCCCTTCCGGCTGCATGATAAACGGCCCGACATCGGAACCCGGGGCGGCGGTGCTGTAGTCCGCAATATCTGCGCCACCCCACTTCGCGCCATCCCAGGAAATCAGGCGGCGTTTTTCATCCCACGGTTTGCCCTGCGGGTCTGCGGAAGCGCGGTTATACAGAATGCGGCGGTTAAGCGGCCACGCCCAGGCCCAGCCCAGCGTATTGCCCAGACCGGACGGATCGGCGTTATCACGGCGTGCCATCTGGTTGCCGTCCGGCGTCCAGCTACCGGCGAAGATCCAGCAGCCGCTCGAGGTGGTGCCGTCATCGCGTAGCTGAGCAAACGAGCTGAGCTGCTGACCTTTTTTCACCAGCACCGCGCCGGTGGCCGGATCAAGCACATCTTCCAGCGCCTTACCGTTACTTTCCATAGCCACTTCTTCCGGCACCGGGTTATCTGGCGTCAGGAAATTCCAGGTCATGTTCAGCACCGGTTCCGGCACCGTGCCGCCTTCGCGCAGGTACATATGGCGCATACGGGTGAAGATACCGGCAAGAATTTCGCCGTCGTTCAGCGCCTCTCCCGGAGCATCCGCGCCCTTCCAGTGCCACTGTAGCCAGCGGCCGGAGTTGACGATGGAGCCGTTCTCTTCCGCAAAGCAGGTGGAAGGCAGACGGAACACCTCGGTCTGGATTTGCGACGGATCGACATCGTTCATCTCGCCGTGGTTCTGCCAGAAGTTCGAGGTTTCGGTGTTCAGCGGATCAACGGTGACGAGGAACTTCAGCTTCGACAGGGAAGCTATCACCTTATTTTTGTTCGGGAACGACGCCACCGGGTTAAAGCCCTGGCAGATATAGCCGTTCACCTTGCCCTGGCTCATCATTTCGAAATATTGCAGGACGTCGTAGCCCTTATCCCATTTCGGCAGCCAGTCATAACCCCAACTGTTCTCCGCCGTCGCCTTGTCGCCATAGAAGGCTTTCATCATCGAGACGAAGAATTTCGGATAGTTGCTCCAGTAGTTTACCTGGCCTTCCAGCAGCGGTTTCGGCGTATTGGCTTCCAGGTAGGTCTGGATGTCTGCCTGGCCATCGTTCGGCAGGTTCATATAACCCGTCAGGCTCTGGGACAGCAGGCCCAGATCGGTCAGCCCCTGGATATTGGAGTGGCCGCGCAGGGCGTTCACGCCGCCGCCCGCCATGCCCATGTTACCGAGCAGGAGCTGAATCATCGCCATGGTGCGGATGTTCTGTGCGCCCACGGAGTGCTGCGTCCAGCCCAACGCATAGAGGAACGACGCGGTTTTGTCTTTTACGCTGGTTTCGGCGATGTATTCGCAGACCTTCAGGAAGTCCGCCTGCGGGGTGCCGCAAACGTTCGATACCACTTCCGGCGTATAGCGGGAGACGTGCTTTTTAAGCAGATTCCATACGCAGCGCGGATGTTGCAGCGTCAGGTCGCGTTTAGCGAAGCCGCGATCGTCCAGCTCGTAGTGCCAGGACGTTTTATCGTATTTACGGGTTTGTGCGTCGTAGCCGGAGAACAGGCCGTCGTCAAAGTTGAAGTCCTCCCGCACAATCAGAGTGGAGTTTGTGTAGGCCTCGACGTACTCGCGGTTAAATTTATTGTTGTTGATGAGGTACAGCAGCACGCCCGACAGGAAGGCAATGTCGGTACCGGAACGAATCGGGGTATAGAAATCCGCCACCGAAGCGGTTCGCGTAAAGCGGGGATCGATAACAATCAGCTTCGCGCCGTTATGGATTTTGGCTTCCATCGCCCAGCGGAATCCCACCGGATGCGCTTCTGCCGCGTTCCCACCCATCACCACGACGAGATTGGCGTTTTTAATATCAACCCAGTGGTTGGTCATCGCACCGCGACCAAATGTTGGAGCAAGACTTGCTACCGTTGGTCCGTGTCAGACACGCGCCTGGTTATCCACGGCTAACATGCCCAGCGCGCGGGAAAATTTCTGGGTTAAATAGCCGGTTTCGTTACTGGATGCGGATGCGCACAACATGCCGGTGGAGAGCCAACGGTTAACCGTGGTTCCCTGGTCGTTTCGGGCAATGAAGTTGGCGTCGCGGTCTTCTTTCATCAGCTTAGCGATGCGGTCAAACGCCGTTTCCCAACTGATTTGTTCCCACTTATCTGAGCCGGGGGCGCGGTAAGACGGGAATTTAAGGCGGCTTTCGCTGTGGATGAAGTCCACCAGGCCTGCGCCTTTAGGACAAAGTGCGCCACGGTTAACCGGGTGGTCCGGGTCACCTTCGATATGAAAGATTGATGCTTTGGCATTTTTCGCGCCGTCGCCAAGGCTATACATCAATAGCCCGCAACCAACGGAACAGTATGTACAGGTATTACGAGTTTCACGGGTGCGCAGCAATTTATATTGCCGTGTTTCCGCAAGCGCAACGCCCGGGGCAAAACCCAGTGCCGCTGCCGTGGTTCCTGCCATACCGCCAGCACAAATCTTAAAGAATTGCCTTCTGCTGACCTGCATGAATTGCTCCTGTTTCGACATTTTTCACATGACTTATAGGATTATTTTGCGGCGCTCGCCGCAAAGGTTCACAATCGAACCCTTAAACTGGTTATCACCCTCCTTCCCGGAGGGATAATGCGGTAAGGATACCACATTGGTATTAAGGTTGTTCTTATCCGGTTAATACAAAGTGAATAAATCTGACCAAACTAACGAAAAAATTGTTATGAGCAGCGCGGGTTCACGTTCTGTCAATCTGTGGCAGCGTGGCGATCTGACGACGGCCAGAACGGACTGGATTGCTGAAGAGGTGCCGGTCGCGCTGGTTTATAACGGCATTTCTCACGTCGTGATGATGGCGACGCCTGACAATCTGGCGCTTTTCGCCATCGGCTTCTCCTTATCCGAAGGGATTATTAACTCCCCTGCGGACATTTTCGGCATTGATGTGGTGCCGGTATGCAACGGCATGGAAGTACAGATTGAGCTGTCCAGCCGTCGCTTTGCGGGGTTAAAAGAGCGCCGCCGTTCACTTGCAGGGCGCACCGGCTGCGGCGTTTGCGGCGTTGAGCAACTCAACGATGTGGGTCGTCCGGTTTCACCGCTACCTTTTACCCAATCCTTTGATCTGACTTTTCTGGATGCGGCCCTTGGACAGATGCGCCAGTATCAGCCCATCGGCGAACTCACCGGCTGTACGCACGCGGCGCTCTGGCTGAACGAGCAGGGCGAGATTATGGATGGCAAAGAAGACATTGGCCGCCACGTGGCGCTGGACAAAATGCTGGGCGCTCGTGCGCGGCAGGGCTGGCATACAGGTGCAGCGCTGGTTTCAAGCCGTGCCAGCTATGAAATGGTGCAAAAATCCGCCCAGTGCGGCGTTGAGATTTTATTCGCCGTATCAGCGGCAACGTCGCTGGCGGTTGAAGTGGCGCACCGTTGTAATCTGACGCTGGTAGGCTTTAGTCGCCCTGGCCGCGCGACCGTGTATACACATCCGAGGCGGTTGCTGTAGCCTCCTCGCATTCACTCCGCCTGGCAAGGAACCTTACGTCGCTTACACAGCCACCGCCAAACACGCGTTCTTTCTGTTCTGTTAATACCGTCAACTGCGCGTTGAGCGGCTATGACGATATGTCGCAGAAAACCAGGGCACAGCGGCCCGGACAAATTAATGAGGCGGATAAATCAGCTTTCACAAAATAGTTATCCGCAACACCAATAAAGGATGGGGAGCGCCAGATCCTGTCCACCTGACAAATGTTAAATTTAAAGTCGCATCCCTGCTGTTCGTAGAAAAATGCGCGAACAGTCACATTTTTGAAAGCCCGATTTTCCTCATTAACACCCTGAATGCAGTGGCAAATATTATTTTTTAGCCATTCAGATTAATCGCTTGAAATATAAGACATTTTCTTGGTTTATTTTCAGGTTATATTAACTGTTGTTATGTGATTTAATTCACAGATTTCAACAGTAAAATATCTGTGTCAATAATCTCCTCCGCCTTACTAATCCCATTTTTGTGACCTTGCTTGCAAATTTAAGTCTTGTTTAAAGGGAAAAATACCTGCAAGGAAAATAAACGGGGCAAGGGTCATGAGAATCGGCATGATAATTAGTGGCGGCGATGTCGCAGGAATAAATAACTTCGTTTTTCAGGTTTCCAGACTGACTCAGGCGGAAATCGTGTTGTTTAACGGTGGCATTCCGGGATTATTGCAAAATAAACATCAGACTATTTCCCTGCGCGACTTAGTAGATTTTTCCGTCGCCGCTATCCCAATCATGTCTTCGGGACGAACCAACCGTAAATTAACCGGCGGGGAATATGAAGCTATCGCGAAGCAGCTAAAAGCCCTGCGTATCGATGTGGTTATTATGGCCGGTGGCGATGGCTCTTTACAGTTTCTGAATAACCTTAGCGAATATGGTGTGAATTGTTTCGGTGTGGGCATGACTATCGACAATGACGTTTATGGCAGCGACTATACCATCGGATTTTCCACCGCCTGCGAGCAGGTTATTAAAGAGGTCGCCAAGCTGCGTAATACTGGGCGTGCGCTGCCGGGTCGCGTATTTATGGTGGAATTACTGGGCGGCTACTGCGGTGAATTAACGCTGCAATCTGCCATTAAAAGTAACGCTGACTTTGCGTTGTTTCCGGAATGTCAGCAGGAATTAAATGAACTTGCAAGCAAAGTTAGCGCCCGGCTTGAAAAGCAAAACAGCGTCGTCATACTTTGTTCCGAAGGCTATACCAGAGAATATTCCCCCGGTTTCCAGGGGGCGATAGATACCATGATTAAACAGCTTGAACCAAAAATTGGCGTACGTATCCGTAAATCGATTATTGGTTACAGCCTGCGTAATGGCGATCCAACCTGCGAGGAAATCTATCAGGGAACTATTATGGCAGGCGAAGTCGTACGTTGTATCCAGTCAGGCATGAGAAATAAAGCAATTATTATTAATTCAAGCAACAAACCGATCCCTATAGATTTAATCAGTATGCAAAAACGCCTCGTCGACACTGAAGGGCACCATTATAAATTAGCGAAGCAGCTCAATATTATTTGAGGAGATTTTCAATGCTTAAAATTCTTTGTGTATGTGGCTGCGGTTTAGGTTCCAGTTTTGCCATCGAAATGACAGCGAAAGCGGTACTTAAAAAATTAGAAATTCCGGCAGAAATAGACCATACCACGGTCTCTGAAGCGGGTGCTTTTAAATCGGATATCATATTAACCCAAAAAACCTTTGCTGATATTTTGACCGCTGATGCCAGCGAAGAGGAAATTAAACGGGTCATTGTGCTGCATAAACTCACTGATAAAGACGAAATCGAAAAAAAGATTGTCGCCTTTTTAAAAGCCAGTAACGTGAAGGTATTTGACCATGAATAGCATCGTTAACTTTATTGTTAAAGATCTGCTGGGGCAGGCGTCGATACTGATCGCCTTTATTGCCATGCTTGGTCTTTTACTGCAAAAAAAATCGAAGGGCAAAGTAGCTGAAGGGACGTTTAAAACGCTACTGGGCTTTTTAATTATGATGGCGGGGATCAACATTATTGTTGATACGCTCACTTTCCTGAACGATATCTTTACTCACGGCTTCGGTATGAAGGGCTACATCACCGACGTGGCGGCAATTGCCGGACTGGCAAACCGCGAGCTGGGTTCCGAAGTGGCGCTCACGCTGATGGTAATATTTATCGTCAACATCATTATTGCCCGCCTCACGCCGTTCAAATACATTTTTCTTACCGGACAGGCGCTGCTGTGGATGGCGACCATTGGCGCGGTTATTGGCTACAAAGCCGGGCTTACCGGGCTGCCGTTGATTCTGACCGGCGGAATTTTCGGTGGAATTATGGCGGTGCTAATGCCTGCGCTCGCTCAGCCCGTGGTGCGCCGTATTACCGGCTCCGATGACGTTGCGCTGGGTCACTTCTGTACCATTGGGTATCTGGTGCAGGCGGCAGTGGCGAAGGTGGTGGGTAAAGGTTCGAAATCCACCGAAGATCTGGTGTTGCCGGATAACTTTAAGTTTCTACAGGACACCTACCTCTCCATGGCGGTGGTGATGGTTCCGATGTATCTCATCCCGGCGCTGGCGGCTGGTCCTGAATACATTGCTCAGTACTCCAACGGATTGAATTACCTTATGTTTGCCTTTATGCAGGCCATTCAGTTTGTCGCCGGGGTATTCGTGCTTTACAGCGGCGTACGTCTGCTGCTTAACGAACTGGTGCCCGCTTTTCGTGGTATTGCGATGCGCATTGTGCCGGATGCGAAGCCGGCGCTGGACTGTCCGGTGCTCTTCCCGTACGCCCCGAATGCCGTGATTGTTGGCTTCCTTGCCACTACCGCAGGCTCCATCATCGGCATGATTGTCTTCCCGATGTTTGGCCTGGCGATGATTTTGCCTGGCCTGTTAACCAACTTCTTTGCCGGCGGCACCGCAGGAATTTTTGGTAACGCGATGGGCGGCAGACGCGGTGCGATTATCGGCGGCGTGGTACATGGCCTGTTTATCACCTTCCTGCCCGCCATCCTTGTGCCGATGCTGGAAAGCTATGGCTTCACCGGCGTGACTTTCAGCGATTCTGATGTAATCAGCAGCGGGCTGATTTTAGGACACGTTTTCCAGAATAACTGGACGTTTGTCGGCGTATTCATTTTGTTCGTGGCGCTTATCGCCTGGTTCGTGAACGGAAAATCAACCAAACCTCAAGAGGAAAAAGCACATGAGTCTGTATAACTTCCCGGCGTTATTGCAGGTAGCAAAAGAACGTAATTTTAAAGCGTTAGGATCCTTTAATTTACATTGTCTGGAAATGCTGCCCGCTTATTTTAAAGCAGCGAAAGCCACCAACAGCCCATTAATGATTCAGATTTCAACCGGGACGGCGGAATATCTAGGATACCGTTTGCTGGTGGACTCCATTCGTTCTTTATCCGAAAGCCAACAAATACCGACCTGCTTGCATCTGGATCATTGCTCGAATATTGAATCGATTAAAACGGCAATCGACGCCGGGTTTAGCTCGGTAATGTATGACGGCTCGCATCTGGATATGGCTGAGAATATCGCTAATACGCGTAAAGTTATTGATATCGCCCGTCCGCGAAATGTTTCCGTAGAAGCAGAATTGGGTGCGATTGGCGGCTCGGAAGACGGCAAAGCGGTGGCGATGGAAGATATCTGCTTTACCACAACGGAAGATGCCAAACGCTTTGTTGATGAAACCGGCGTGGACATGCTGGCGGTATCCGTTGGTACGGTACACGGCCTGTATACCGGTAAAGCGCAAATCCAGCATCAGCGTCTGGCAGATATCAGCGAGGTTACCAAAACCCCGTTGGTGCTGCATGGCGGCACGGGGGTTAGCGATGAAGACATGCGTCGTGCCGTAGCGGGAGGCATCGACAAAGTGAACGTCGGCACCGAAATGAATGTGCAATGGGTCGGGCACTGCAAAGAAACCTTTGGTAAAGGTAAAGTAAACGATAGCGTGCGCAAATTTTTAATTCCGGCAAATGACGCGGTAGCTGCTGTATTAGCCGAAAAGATCGCTTTATTTAAATAACCACAGCGTTATTCTTTATTCTTTAATGTAACCCTGGTTGCGTGGCAATCGTCGGGGCGGGAGATAGCTATGTTTGGATCTTTAAAACGACTTTTCCACCAGGATAATTCAGATGCGGCGCAATACGATATTCAGGCCGTGGAACTTGAAGCTGAATTAACAGCGCTGGAAAAGTCGCTGACGGAAAATCCCTGTAACGGTGAAATACAGAAGGCTTTAATGTTGCGCTATAACCAGGCGTTACAGGTTTATGCGAAGAGTAAAACGCACCGCCAGCATATAGATAATTTATTTGTCAAAATTGATGAATTGCGAAATACCATTCGCAGGACTATTTAAGGAGCCATTATGGCCATTAAAGAGTTATTAATTGAAGCGCAGGCGATTCAGGTCGGCGTGCGCGAAACGGACTGGCAGAAAGTAATTCAACTGGCGGCGCAGCCGCTGGTTGATAACGGCTATATTTTGCCCTCCTATTACCAGGCGGTGATTAATAACACTCTGGAGCATGGCGCGTATTACGTTTTTGAAGAGGGTATCGCCATGCCCCATGCCCGCCCGGAATGCGGAGTCATTAAAAATTGTTTCAGCCTGGTCTTGCTTGATGAGCCAATTGTATTTGCCGATAGCGGCAAGGCCGATATCGTCATTATGTTTGCGGCTAGCGACAGCAACGGCCACATCGAAGAGGGCATTCGCGCCATTGTGAATTTGTTAGGCGATAACGACGTGATGGCGAAGCTGCGCCTGGCAAAAGCTAAGGAAGAGGTGATCGCAATATTATGAGCCAGAATTCGCGAATACAGGGCAAAACGGTGGTACTTGTAAACGGCGTCCCGGCCTCAGGTAAGAGCACTGTCGCTCGTCTTTTGTCCGAATATTTTGCTTTACCGGTGCTGGCGATTGACGGCATCAAAGAACCGTTTATGGCGCAGTTCGATGAAATAGACAGGCCGTTTAATCGCCGTCTGGGCTGCGCTGCCTACGAGGTAATTTGGACGATAGTGGCAGAAAGTCCGGCTCAGTGCGTATTTCTTATTGATGCCTGGTTTGGCTTCCAGCCGAAAGAAACGCTTGAGCGCTATCTCGAACAGGCGAATATCTCGAAGGTACTGGAAGTATGGAACCGAATCCCCGGCAGCCTTGCGGCAGCTCGCTATGCGCAAAGGTTTGATGTAAGACAGCCAGGCCATCCTGGTGAAGAATATCTGCCGGAGCTGGTGCAGCTTGCCGACAGCGCTCAGCCCATGGCGCTGGGGCCGGTTTATACTCTCGACCAGAGCTGCCCGCTGGATACGCAAAGCTTGCTGAAATGGTTAGAGGATAAGCTAGAAGTCTCCCAACGCGCGCTGCGCATCGCCTGATCTTTTAATCGGGGGGTTAATCCCCCTAATCCAAATCATTTAGCCCAAGCACTCTACTTTTTGCCCGTACTGCCGATAACTTATACAGGGCACCCGTAAAACGGGGCGACATGACCCGCCGGGTTATCATTCGAGGTTAAAATGGATAGTTTTCAAAAAGATATCGATGAGAGGTCTAACCTCGCTTTATCCAATAAGTTTGAACTGTTGTTGTTCCGGTTAGGAAAAGGGCAGCACGCCGATAAGTCTGAGCTGTATGGCATTAACGTCTTTAAGCTGCGCGAAATCGTGCCGATGCCGAAAATCAATCGCGCGGCTGGCATGGAATCGCCATTGTTAGGCATGGCGAATATTCGTGACCAGATTATCCCGGTCATCGACCTGCCAGCGGTTACCGGCTGTACTCCTGAAACGGGCCTGAATCTTTTATTAATCACCGAATACGCCCGCAGCATTCAGGCTTTTGCAGTGGAGTCGGTGGAAAATATTATTCGTCTGGACTGGAGCCAGGTTCACGCTGCTGAAGCGGGAGTCAACAGCCGTAACATCACCAGCATTGCCTCGCTGGACAGCGACGAATATAAAGACGAGCTGGCGCTGGTGCTCGACGTTGAACAAATCCTCTACGACATCATCCCTGCCAGCCGCGACGTGAATATCGCGGATATTGAAAAGAAAAACTATACCCTGAAACCGGGCGCGGTGGCGATTGTTGCGGAAGACTCAAAAGTCGCTCGCCTGATGCTGGAACAAGGCCTGAAAGGCATGGGTATCCCGGCTATCATGCATTCAACGGGGCTTGAGGCCTGGGAAAAAATCAAAGCCATTGCCGCAGAATCCAAAGCCGCAGACCAGCCCATCACCGACCGCATTGGTATAGTTTTAACCGATATTGAAATGCCGGAAATGGACGGTTTTACCCTGACGCGTAATATTAAAACCGACGCGACGTTAAAACAGATCCCGGTGGTGATTCACTCTTCTTTATCGGGCAGTGCGAACGAAGATCACGTGCGCAAAGTCGGTGCGAACGGCTACGTTGCGAAGTTTGATGTGAAGGAACTTTCGATGGTAATTCACAAGGCGCTGGAGGATGCGGCGCCTTAACCGGTTTGCTAAGCGGTGGGAGACGCTACGTTTTCCCACCCTACAAATTATGCGTAGCGTCTTTTGATATTAGGCTAAATAAAATACCTCTTTAAGCTCCGCGCTCACCGGGCTGTTATCCGGATTGCTCGGCATGATGTCGCTCATATACTTCCACCAGCGCTGGCAGATTTCCGTTTGCGCCACCGCTTCCCAGCGGGCTTCGGACTCAATCTCTACCGTAGCGAAAAGCAGATGGCGTTTAGCATCGAGGTAAATAGCATAGTGATGAGCGCCGTGCTGCTTAAGTACCGCCTCCAGCTCCGGCCAGATTGGCGTATGGCGGCGCTGATACTCTTCATGCGCATTGGGATTCACCTGCATTACAAAAGCTTTGCGGATCATAATGCCTCCAGATAAAGCTCGCGTACTTCTTCGCGAGTTGCGGTACGCGGATTACAGGGTGCGCAAGGATCGGCGAGGGCTTTATCAAGCCAGCCTTCGATATCCGAGGTTTTCACGCCAAGCTGGCTGAAGCCAGACGGAATACCAACGCGGGCCGATAACAAACGGATCGCTTCGATCGCCTTCAGGCTGGCCCGATCCTCGCTCATGCCCTGGATATCCACACCCATCGCCACGGCGACTTTTGCAAAGCGCGCCACGGCCTGCGGACGGTTAAAAGCCTCGATAACCGGCAGCAGAATGGCATTGCACACGCCGTGCGGCAGGTTGTGCGTTGCGCCCGGCTGGTGCGCCAGAGCATGCACCAGGCCTAAGCCCGCGCTGTTAAACGCCATGCCCGCCAGATATTGTCCGTAGGCCATCATTTCACGTGCTTCGAGGTTGTGCCCGTCATCGACGGCTTCTGGCAGCCACTGGCTAATCAGGCGGATGGCCTCCAGCGCACTGGCGTCGGTCAGCGGATGCGCGCCTGTAGAAACATAGGCTTCGATGGCATGCGTCAGCGCATCCATGCCGGTGGCGGCGGTAACGTCAGCCGGGATGTCGAGCATGACGCTTGCATCGTCTACGGCGATGTCCGGAATGAGGTTTGCATCGATAATGACTTCTTTGACCTGGCGCTGTGAGTCAATAATCACGGCGTTGCTGGTCATTTCCGCCGCGGTGCCTGCCGTGGTGTTAATTGCCACCAGCGGGACACCCGCGTTTACGACTTTGCCCACGCCAGAATAGGCGGTTGAAGGGCCGGGGTTTGCGGTAAGGATTTTAATCGCTTTGGCGGTATCAATCGGGCTGCCGCCGCCGAAGGCGATAATGAAGTCGCAATCTGCCGCCCGATAGGCGGCAAAACCTTTCTGCACCAGCTCCTCGGTCGGGTTCGGAAAGACGTTGTCAAACAGCTCATACGAGAGTTGATGTGCGTCCAGGGCAGTAAACAGGCTGTCCAGCAGGCCCATTTTCATCAGCTGTCCATCGGTAACGACCAGCGCTTTGCCCCAGTTTTTTCCGGCGATCAGCTTAACCATATCGCCGATTGCCCCCGCGCCATGAAGGCTGATTTTTGGTAAGGCCAACGTAAAGCTCATTGTTATTTTCCTTAATATTAAATTTACTTTTGCCCCTCACCCCGACCCTCTCCCCGAAGGGAAGAGGAAGCAAACCGGAGCTCGATTTATTGCTCTCCCAAAGTGAAGGAAGCAAACCGGAGCTCGATTTATTGCTCTCCCAAAGGGGAGGAAGTAAACCGGAATTCGATTTATTGCTCTCCCAAAGTGAAGGAAGCAAACCGGAGCTCGATTTATTGCTCTCCCAAAGGGGAGGAAGCAAACCGGAGCTCGATTTATTGCTCTCCCAAAGGGGAGGAAGCAAACAGGAGTTCGATTTATCCCCTCTCCCTTCCAGGGAGAGGGTTAGGGCGAGGGTGGATCAGTTCCGCCGTCGCTGCATCAGACGGCGCGTAATAATCGGCAGCGAAATCACGGTGATAAGCATCAGGCCTACGATGATCGACATCACGATGCCCGGCACGTTCAGCAGGCTCAGGCCAAACGTCACCAGCCCCATCAGGAACGCGGCGATGATCACGCCGGTCATGCTGCCGGAGCCGCCAAGAATGTTTACGCCGCCCAGTACCGCCATGGTAACCACGCTCAGCTCCCAGCCCATCGCAATTGTCGGACGCGTACTGCCTAAGCGCGACGTCAGCAGCACCGACGCAAGCCCTGCCATGACGCCAACCAGCACAAATAAAGTCATGTTATGGCGCTTCACGTTGATGCCGGAATACCACGCGCCGGTCGGGTTGTTGCCGATGGCATAGGTGCGGCGGCCAAAGTTGGTTTTATGCAGCAGGAAGGCGAACACGCCCGCCAGCACGATAAACAGCGTAAACTCGAACGACAGCGCACCCCACACGTAGCCCTGGCCGAACCAGGCAAAGCTCTCAGGCCAGGCGTTGAGCGCCTGGTCGCCAAGCAGAATGTAAGTTATGCCGCGATAAAGGCTCATGGTGCCGATAGTGATGACGATGGAAGAGAGGTTAAAGCGCGTCACCAGCCAGCCGTTGAATAACCCGCACAGCAGGCCTACGCCCAGCCCCACGCAAACCAGCAACGGCGTATCGATGCCCGCCTGCGCGCAGAATCCCATCACCGTTGAGCTGAGCGCGATGGTTGATGCGACGGACAAGTCGATTTCCCGGGCGATAATCAGCATTGCCATCGGCAACACGATGATTGCTTTCTCGGTGAAGTTGAACGTGGCGTCCGACAGGTTCCAGATATTAAGGAAGTAAGGCGAAGCCAGCGCGTTGGCGACAAATACCGCAAGCGTCACCGCAAGCAGGAAAGTTTCCCAGCACAGCAGGCGCTTAAACAGCGGCTCCGGCTGGGCCGCGGCGGGCCTGTGCTCAGAGATCAGCGTCTTATTCATGGTTTCACCGCTTCTTTTTGTACAGAAAGCGCCGTATCGCGCAGTATTAGCCGTCCTTTGCGTTTATTGCCGCGTTCGTTCAGCAGCACGGCGATGACAATTACGGCGCCGGAAATGGCCATCTGCCAGAACGGCGAGACGCCAATCACCGGCAGCGCGTTGTTAATCACGCCGAGGAACAGCGCGCCCAGCAAACAACCCAGCACGCGGCCGATGCCGCCCATGGTGCTTATCCCGCCAATCACGCATGCGGCGACGATTTGCAATTCAAAACCGTTAGCCACATCCACATAGGCAACGGCAAAACGCGAAATCCACAGATAGCCGCAGAACCCTGCCAGCGCGCCGCTCAGGCTGAAGCTGATGAACTGCATTTTTCCGGCGTTGATGCCGGTGTAATACGCGGCTGTCGCGTTGCCGCCCGCGGTGTACATAGCGCGACCGGTGCGGCTGTAGAGCAGGAAATAACCCACAAGCAACAGTGCTGCAACGGCGCACCAGCTTAACAGCGGCATACCCAGCAGGACGGTGCGCGGCAGCGCAAGAAAGTCACCGCTCATCTGGTGGGCGTTAATCCAGCCACCGTTTGAGAGCAGGAAAATGATGCCGCGGTAGATGCTCATAGTACCCAGCGTCACCACAATCGCCGGAATGCCGAGTTTCCAGACCAGTAGTCCGTTAATGATGCCCATCAGCAGGCCGAGCAGGGTGGCGATAACCAGCAGAATGCCGACGGAAATTTCTGGGTGATGGAAGTTAAGCAGGGCGACAATCATCCCGGTCAGCGCAAGGTTAGCCGCCATCGAAAGATCAATGCCTTTGGTTAGCAGCACCATCATCTGGCCGAGCGCCAGAATAATAAGAATGGAGGTATCGTTAAAAATCTCCACCAGGTTGCCAGGCGCCAGAAACGAAGGCACGCGGCTGCCGATAGCCAGCACCATCAACAAAATAACCCCGGCGAGCAGGGCTTCACGGTGTTTAAGTACTCTTTGTAACATTATGCCGCCTCCTCGCCCGCGCCGCTGGCGGCGCTGACAATCATCTCCGCGCTGGCTTCTCCGGCGTTGTATTCCGCCACTATTAGCCCCTCATGCATGACGATGATTCTGTCGGCCATGCCCATGACTTCCGGCAGCTCTGAAGAGACCATAATCACCGCCAGCCCCTGGCTCACCAGCTCGGACATAAACTGATGCACCGCAGCCTTGGAGCCGATATCAATGCCTTTGGTCGGCTCATCAAGAATGATGACGTTGGGCTGGGTCGCCAGCCATTTGCCGATCACCACTTTCTGCTGATTGCCGCCGGAAAGCGTTTCAACTTTCTGTCGCCAGCTAAACGCCTTCACCTGCAATCGCTTAGCGTATTCATCCGCAAGCGCCCACTCGCGGGCTTCGTTAAGCACGCCGTTCGGATTAAGGCGACCAAGCTGCGGCAGGCTAATGTTCTGGCTGATGGGCAGTTCGATAATCGCCCCCTGCTTTTGCCGCTCTTCCGGCACGCAAACGATCCCGGCTTTGATGGCGTCGGCGGGCTGGCTGAACTGCACGGTTTTGCCGTTTAAGCGGATTTCGCCCAGCCCTGGACGCGAGACGCCGGACAGCGCCTGCATCAGTTCGGTTCGCCCGGCGCCCACCAGGCCGTAAAAACCGAGGATTTCCCCTTTGCGAAGGGTGAAGTTGATATGGGCGAATTCCGTTGGATGACAGAGATCTTTCACTGCCAGCACGATTTCGCCCGGTTCGCAGGCGGTTTTCGGCCAGGCGTGGCTGATTTCACGCCCGACCATCATGGTCACCATGCGGTCTTCGGTGATGTCGCTGATTTGCCCGGAGCCGATATAAACGCCGTCGCGCAGCACGGTATAGTGATCGGCAATCGCAAAGATTTCATCGAACTTATGGGAGATAAACAGAATGGCTTTGCCTTCGCCTTTGAGGCGTTCGACGATTTGGTAAAATTCGATAATCTCGTGCTGCGACAGCGCGGCGGTGGGCTCATCCAGAATTACCACCTGGGCTTCAAAAGATAACGCGCGGGCAATGGCAACCATATGGCGCTGGGCGATGCTCAGCGTTTTTAGCGTGGCGCGCGGGTCGATTTGCACTTCAAGGCGGGTGAGGATCTCCCGGGCCTGCTGATGCATGGCGGGCCAGTCGAGCTTTTTGAACGGGCCGCGGCAAAGATAATGGCCAACGAAAATATTTTCGGTCACCGTCAGCTCGTCGAACAGCACCGTTTCCTGATGAATCGCCGTGATACCGACCTTGTGCGCCGCTTCGGGATTCGGCAGCGTTATCGGGATCGCCTTATAAAGCAGTTCGCCTTCTTCAGGCTGATAAATGCCGGTCATAACTTTAACCAGCGTGGATTTTCCCGCCCCGTTTTCGCCAATCAGCGCCGTGACTTTGCCCGGCCAGAGGTCGAGGTGAACATTTTCGAGGGCGCGCACGCCCGGGAATATTTTGGTGATTCCCTTGAGCGACAGCAGTGGTGTAGAGGCAGTCATCGTTAAATTCCTCATCCAAAATGCAAAAAGTGGTGGATGGCGCGAAGGCTTATCCACCCTACAATTTGGTACGCAGGGCGGGTAAGCAAAGCGTCACCCGCCGGACATTGCTCAGAAGATCTTAGAGAATTTGTCGATGTTACTGGCGTCATAAACAAACGGCTCGGCCATCGCGCCGCTGCCGTCGGAGTCCAGTTTTACTTTGCCTAATTTGCCCATGCTGGCTTCGGTTTTGGTGGCGCTGCCTTTGACTAAGTCATCCGCCAGATAAGTGGCCGCGTAGCCCAGATCGATAGGGTTCCAGATGGCGAAGCTTTTCGACGCGCCGGATTTGATTGCGCCCGCCATTTCAGACGGCAGGCCCAGCCCGGTTACGTAAACCTTGCCGATTTTGCCCTGATCTTTCACCGCCTGAGCGGCGGCAACGATGCCAACGGAGGACGGAGAAACGATAACTTTCAGGTCAGGGTACGACTTCAGCAGGCCCACGGTTTCGCGGTAGCTTTTATCGGAGAGATCGTCGCCGTAAGCCACGGTCACCAGATTGACGGAAGGGTATTTCGGCAGCACCTTTTTCATCTCCGCAATCCAGATGTTCTGGTTGGTGGAGGTCGGCGTTGCGCTAAGAATGGCGACGTCGCCTTTCTCAACGTTCATTGCTTTGAGCGCGTCGGCGGCGAGCTTAACGTTAGTTTCGCCAATCAGCGCGTTATTAGACGGATTGAGGTGGATCTGACGACCGTCTTTGGCGACGCCGGAATCCCAGGACACGACTTTTATGCCGCGCTGCATGGCTTTTTTGAGCACCGGCACCACGGCGTCCGGATCGTTGGCGGAAATAGCGATGGCGTCCACGCCCTGAGCGATCAGTCCATTCAGCACTTCAATCTGCGCTTCGGCGGTGGTGGTGGTTGGGCCGGTATAAATGACTTTGACATCGCCCAGCTCTTTGGCGGCCTCCTGAGCCCCCACGTTTGCTGCTTCAAAGAAACCATTACCAAGCGATTTTGCCACCAGGGCAATTTTCACTTCGGCAAGGGCTGAGCTGGATAACGCCAGCGCTGCAACGGTGAGTGTACAACCTAATATTGCTTTAATTTTCATTGCTTGTACTCCGCATGTAGGGTCAGTTTGCAGGTGTTTTTATTATTCGTAGGGCGGTTTTGCCCTACGTTTGCGACTTAAAGTTCTAAAGCACTGGCTAATGGGGTAACGCCAAAACGTTTACCAAGCGCGATAAGCTCATCGCGGGTGATGGTCTGCTTCATGCCACCCATCGAGATAACTTTGACCAGCACTTCAGCAGACTTTTCGGCGGTATCGATAAGGCCAAAGGTTTCGTCGAGGGTCGGGCCGCTGCCGAATACGCCGTGGAACGGCCACAGCACAAGCGAGTGTTTTTGCATTTCGCCTGCGGTCGCTGTTCCAATTTCATCGGTGCCCGGCACCATCCATGGCAGAATGCCCACGCCGTCCGGGAACACGACCAGACACTCGGTGCTGCCTTCCCACAACTTGCGGGTGATGATGTCGGTGTCGTTTTCCAGCACGTAAGTCAGGGCAATCAGGTTAGTGGCATGGCAGTGCATAATTACGCGATCTTTGCCGTCGGTCACTTTCATGCGCACGCAGTGTGACTGGAAATGCGATGCAAGTTCAGAAGTCGGTATCGCTTCGTTTTCCAGCCCCCACAAAATGTGGTAGCCCATTCCGCGGTTGTCCACTTTTACCACGCCAACATTTGCGGCCGGATCGAGCTGTACGTTGCGGAAGAATTTGCCGGAACCGGTGACGATAAACGGCGTATTGGCGAGTTCCGGCATCTGCTGGCTCAGTTCGATATAGCGCGGTTCGGCGTGAAAATCAGCCTGGAAAGGCGCGATGTCAGCTTCGCTCAGACGCATTGTGATGTTGCCACCGTTGCGCTCGTCCCAGCCTTTCAGCCAGGCGTCGCTGGTTGCTTTGATCATGCCTTCGACAAACCAGGCGTTAAGGATGTTCTGCATAGTTTTGTGCTTCCTGTTCTTTATCTGGCGGATGGCGCTGAGGCTCATCCGCCCTACGTTTGTTAGGTGTTTGTAGGGTGGATAAGCGAAGCGTCATCCACCGGTAATCAACTAGCCGCGTTTAGCCAGCACGTCTTTCTCGTAGCCGCGCACGTTATTCAGCCACTGCGCATCCGCAGGCGTGTCATGACGCTGACAGTACATTTCCCAGACGGCCTGCCACGGCAGGCATTTTTGCTCTTCGAGAAGCGCCAGACGCGCGGTGTAATCACCTTCGTTTTCAAGCTGGCGCAGGGTTTCGGTTGGCTCCAGCAGGGCGCGCAGCAGGGCTTTCTTCATGTTGCGGGTGCCGATAACCCATGCCGCGATGCGGTTGATAGACGCATCAAAGAAGTCGAGGCCGATGTGCACGCGGTCGAACAAATCGTGGCGGATGATTTCGCTGGCAATCGCCTGGGTTTCATCATCCAGCAGCACCACATGATCGCTGTCCCAGCGCACCGGACGGCTGACGTGCAGCAGCAGACGCGGCACGTAGAGCATGGCGCTGGAGATTTTGTCGGAGATGACTTCGGTCGGATGGAAATGGCCCGCATCCAGGCACAGCGCGGTCTGGCGGCTGGTGGCGTAGCCAAAATAGAATTCGTTAGAGCCCACGGTGTAGCTTTCGGCGCCAATGCCGAACAGTTTGCTTTCCACGGCGTCGATGTGGTGCGCCGGATTGAGCTTTTCGCTGATGACTTCGTCGAGCGCTTCCAGCAGGCGCTGGCGCGGGGCCAGGCGGTCAACGGTGACATCTTTCATGCCATCCGGGATCCAGATATTCATGACCGACGGCGTGCCGAGCTGCTCGCCAAAGTACGCGGAGACTTTGCGGCTGGCCTTCACGTGGTCAATCCAGAACTGGCGGGTTTTATCATCCGCGTGGGAGAGGGTAAAACCGTCTTCGCTTAGCGGATGTGAGAAACAGGATGGATTGAAGTCCAGGCCCAGACCGTTGGCTTTTGCCCATTCAACCCAGTTTTTAAAGTGCTCCGGTTTGATTTGGTCGCGGGAAACCGGCGTATCGGATTCAAGATAAATAGCGTGCAGATTCAGCCGCTTTGGTCCGGGGATCAGGCTTAACGCCTGCTCAAGGTCGGCGCGGAGTTCACGGGCATTGCGCGCTTTACCTGGATAATTACCGGTCGCCTGGATGCCGCCGCTCAGCGCGCCTTCCGGATTTTCAAACCCGGCAACGTCATCGCCCTGCCAGCAGTGCATGGAAACCGGCAGACGGTCCAGCTGGCGCAGCGCGGTTTCTGCGTCAACGCCGACGGCAGCAAAGCGCTGCTTAGCCAGTTCCCAGGCTTGATCGATAGAGGTGGTCATGCGCAAAACTCCTTACAGGTTTGACGGTTGTGCGGAAACTGCGCCACGTAGCGGGCAATTTCACTGTCTGTTTGAGGGGAAAAAGATTTGAGTTGATAGCTGGCGGCGACGATGGTTCGGAAGTCGTCGACGTCGGTGATTTCGTCCAGCGCCATTAGCTGGCAGCCGATATTGCCGAGCGTGGAAGCTTCCACCGGCCCGGCCAGCACCGGCACGCCGCAGGCGTCGGCACAAAGCTGATTCAGCAGTTCGTTCTGGCTGCCGCCGCCTACGATGTGCAGACAGCTAACAGGGCGACCGCGTAATCCGGCCAGTTCCTGAAGCGTCTGTGCGTAGAGCAGCGCCAGGCTATCGAAGATACAGCGCGCCAGCTCGCTGTCCGTCAGCGGAACTGGTTGATGGCTTTCCCGGCAGGCGGCCTGAATTTCGCGGCTCATGCTTTCCGGGTTAATAAAGCGATCGTCGTTGGGATTTATCACGAACTTGCAGGCGGGGATTTGTCTGGCACGGGCAATCAAATCTGCCAGATCGGTAATCGCCAGTTCTTTTGTGACGCGCTGCAGCAGCCACAGCCCCATAATATTTTTCAACACCCGATAGCGGCCTTCCGCCCCGCCTTCATTGGTGATATTGGCGGCCAGCGCTTTGCTCGTCGCATAAGGCGTCTTGCTTTCAAAGCCCATCAAAGACCAGGTACCAGATGACAGGTAAGCGGCATCGTTGTCTTTTAACGGCGCGCCTAATACTGCGCTTGCGGTGTCGTGGGTTGCGACGGAAACAACCGGGATTTTGTTGCCTTCCCGGCAAGTCCACTCACCGATGACGTTGCCCGGATGCGTCGGCGTGCCAAACCATTTGCGCGGCACGCCAGCCCAGTTGAGCAGCGTTTCATCCCAGCTATCGCTATTGATATTGATAAGCTGCGTAGTGGTGGCGTTGGTATATTCCCAGTTCAGCACGCCGGTTAAGCGGTAGCAGAAGTAGTCCGGGATCAGCAGCGCATGTTCGACTTTATCGAGCAGGTCTGGCTGCTGTTCGCTGAGCGCACGCAGCTGGTAAAGCGTATTGAAAGGCAGAAACTGAATGCCGGTACGGCGATAAATTTCTTCCCGACCTAACTCACCGAGCGCGCTTTCCATTACGCCATCGGTGCGGCTGTCGCGATAGGAAACGGGCAGGCCGACGCGGTTGCCGTCGCGGTCAATCAGCACAAAATCCACGCCCCAGGTATCAATGCCGATGCTGTCGATAGCGATGCCTTCATCGCAGGCTTTTTGCAGGCCGGTGCGGATTTCCTGCTCCAGCGCGTCCAGATCCCAGACGGCAGAGCCGGCTATCTGCTGTAGGCAGTTGGTGAAACGGTGAATTTCACGCAGGCAAATACTGCGGGTATCACGTTCAAAGCGCGCCAGCATGACACGGCCACTTGAAGCGCCCAGGTCAACTGCAACACTATGGCGAAGAGTCATTGTCAGGGTCCTTGCGAAATAATTGACCCCACTGTAGAAAGTAACGCCCGCGTTCACCTTCTTGCTACTGACAATGCTTATCCCGCGCTGGCAAAGAAGCAAAGGTGAGCGTGAGTGATATCACAAATTCTCTTTTGCGCCCGTCATATGCGGCCTGTGATGCTTCCCGCATTTCCGGATAATTTCCTCGGTTTCTTAAAAAACGGACGGTATTTAACGGATTTCGTGTCGAAAGTTTAAGGTGCGGCTGAGGATCGTTATCTACTATCAGGCAACTGTTCATAAGGGTGGTGGGTGCGAGAATGACAATATTGCATGGCTTTGATTTCTTCCCGTCAGGAAAAGCGTCGGTGGCGATTGAGCCCCGCCTGCCGCAGGCGGCGTTTCCAGAACATCACCACGATTTTTATGAAATAGTGATTGTGGAACACGGCACCGGCACCCACGTTTTTAACGGCCAGCCTTACACGCTGAGCGGCGGTTCAGTGTGCTTCGTGCGCGATCACGATCGCCATTTGTATGAGCACACCGAAAATCTCTGTCTGACCAATATCCTGTACCGCGCGCCGGATGCGTTTTGCTTTCTGTCAGGGCTGGATAAGCTGCTACCGCAGGAGCAGGACGGCAATTATCCCTCGCACTGGCGGGTGAACCAGCCGGTATTGCAGCAGGTGCGCGGGCTGATAGAACAGTTTGAAAAAGTCGGTGAGAGCATGGATACCCACGCCGTTGCTAACCGCGAGATTCTGTTTATGCAGCTGCTGGTGCTGCTGCGCAAAGGCAGCATGATGGAAGGGGCGACGCATGCGGAAGGCCGGCTGAATCAGCTGATGGCCTGGCTCGAAGACCATTACGCCGAGGAGATTTGCTGGGATCGGCTGGCCTCGCAGTTCACGCTTTCTCTGCGCACGCTGCATCGCCAGCTAAAACAACAAACCGGCTTAACGCCGCAGCGCTATCTCAATCGTTTACGCCTGATGAAAGCGCGCCATCTGCTGCGCCACGGCGAAGAAAGCGTTACGGCAATCGCCTTCCAGTGCGGATTTGGCGACAGTAACCACTTCTCAACGCTGTTTAAACGCGAGTTTTCCTGGTCGCCACGCGAAATTCGTCAGGGGCGGGACACGCAAATTCAGTAATCGCGAAGGCAATCACCGTTTTTTGCGCCAAAAAAGCCAATACTTTCCGGCTGTTCTGGTAAAGAGGCGCATGCGGTGGGCAGTCATCTGGTGTTAAAAAAGGCGGATTTTTTTGCTTCTACCTCCCAGCCCGTGGCGGTGGCGGACCGCTATCCGCAAAATGTCTTTGCTGAACATTCTCATGATTTCTGCGAGCTGGTGCTGGTCTGGCGCGGCAACGGGCTGCACGTGCTTAACGGCCGGTCCTGGCGCATCACCTGCGGCGATCTGTTTTATATCCGCGCTGAAGACCGTCATAGTTATGAGTCGGTTAACGATCTCGTCCTGCATAACATTATCTACTGCCCGGAAAGGCTGAAGCTCAACGTCGACTGGGACGATTTGCTGCACCGGCAAACGGTCGCAGGCAACGATCCGCGCTGGCGACTCAGCAGCTACGGTATGGCGCAGGCGCGGCAGATCATTGGCCAACTGGAACATGAAAGCCCGAAGCAGGACGCGCTCTCGCTTTGCCTGACGGAAAGCCTGTTTCTGCAGCTTTGTATTTTGCTGCGTCGCCATCGTTATCAGTCGCGGGATGCCGCTGGGCCAGACAGCGGTGAAACGCTGGATTTGTTGATGGCGGCCCTTGGTTCAAGCCTGGAAACCCCGTTTGAACTTCAGCAGTTTTGCCAGCAGCATCAGGTAGCGGAGCGACATTTGCGCCAGCTTTTCCGCCAGCAAACCGGGATGACCATCAGCCAGTATTTGCGCCAGCTACGCATCTGCCAGGCGCAGGATTTGCTGCGTCATAGTGAGATGCTGATTAGTGAGATCGCCACGCGCTGCGGCTTTGAGGACAGTAATTACTTTTCGGTGGTATTTACCAAAGAGACGGGTTTGACGCCACGGATGTGGCGTCAAAGATACTGCGCAGAAGCTTAATCAGTTTGCCATACCCAGGCCGACGATATTGGCCGCGAGAATAATCACGACGCAGCCTACGCTAAGCACGCCAACCGGGCGGCGTCCCGCCGATTTCCACTCTTTCATAATCAGGCCAACCAGCCCGCCGCACAGCACGTAGAAGCTCATGTGCAGCATCCAGCTCATATAGTCATACTGCGCCGGGATGC
The DNA here is from genome assembly GCF_011808225.1 of Cedecea colo. Classification (GTDB taxonomy): domain Bacteria; phylum Pseudomonadota; class Gammaproteobacteria; order Enterobacterales; family Enterobacteriaceae; genus Dryocola; species Dryocola colo. The sequence continues at coordinate 117,042 of NZ_SOYS01000007.1, forward strand.
TGGCGTGGCCCCAGGCGTAAAAGAAAAATTGCAGATACCACATCAGCCCGCCGAGCGCGGCAAAGAGCACGTTGGCGACGATCAGCGGTTTTCCAATCGAGAAGTCGGCTTTTATCGACAGATCCTTAACTTTTGCCAGACGAATCAAACAGAAGCCGAGGTTAATCACCGCGCCGCCGCCCATAATAATTACATAGCTTGGCAGCGCTACGTATAGCGGATCGACGCCCAGCGCTGCTGCGGCTTCGTGCATAGGTTTGGCAGCATTCATCGCAAAAGACATACCGGCAGAGAAAATGCCGCACATGATCGCCAGGGTTAACCCTTTTTTCAGGTTGAACTCTTCGGCCCTGATACCCATCTGGCGCTCTTTAAGCTGCCCGGCACGGGTCACAATACCCACGCCAATGAGCGCGACCAGCACGCCCAATAGCGTCATACGCCCACCGGGCGTACCAATCAGCACGTCGAATTTACCGGCAATAATTGGCGTCATTAGCGTGCCGACGATCAGCGTGATGCCAATAGCAATACCAATGCCCATCGACATGCCGAGATAGCGCATCGTCAGGCCGTAATTTATATTTCCGATGCCCCACATCGCACCAAAAAGGAAGATGGGCAGCAGCGTAGAAATGCTGAAGGAGCCGTAGTAAGCCCGGAAGTCAGGCAGCAGAATTGCACCGACCAGCCAGGGCAAAACTATCCAGGAGACGAAGCCGCCGATGGCCCACATGGTTTCCCAGGACCAGCGCTGCACTTTCTTGAAGGGGGCGTAGAAACAGGCGGCGCTTGCCGCACCCACCAGATGCCAAAGTATGCCCATCGTTATCGCGTTACTCATTCTCTTTCCCTTTAGTTTTATTAAAACGCAGGGGTGACCGCACGCTACCCCAACGTTGTGAATTCTATCGGGCGAGCAACGGACTGACCTTTAGCGTGCTGCCGTGGTGGCAGCGATTCTGGCAAAATTCAGCGAGTGGAAACGATGCCGGTCACAGTTTTTTATTTTTTTCTAACAGGCATGCGGACAGAAAAGGCGTGAGACGAGCTGGCGCTGCGTTTTATTAAGCTGACAAGTCTCGTTTTTTCTTATATTTGCCAAAAAGTTATAACCTTATAGAAACTACGGCATTGATAAACATTTTCAATATCATTTAATTAACTATAATGAACCAACTGATTACGCGGCAATAACAGATCTTAAGCCGCCCAACAATAGTGGAGAAGATGAACATGAGTTATACATTGCCATCCCTGCCTTACGCTTACGACGCTCTGGAACCACACTTCGACAAACAAACGATGGAAATCCATCACACTAAACACCACCAGACCTACGTCAACAACGCTAACGCAGCGCTTGAGTCTCTGCCAGAATTCGCAAACCTGCCGGTTGAAGAGCTGATCGCTAAGCTTGATCAGCTGCCGGCAGATAAGAAAACCGTACTGCGTAACAACGCGGGCGGCCACGCTAACCACAGCTTCTTCTGGAAGGGCCTGAAAACCGGCACCACCCTGCAGGGCGATCTGAAAGCGGCCATCGAGCGCGATTTCGGTAGCGTTGATAAATTCAAAGAAGAGTTTGAAAAAGCTGCGGCTACCCGTTTCGGCTCCGGCTGGGCGTGGCTGGTTCTTAAAGGTGACAAACTGGCCGTGGTTTCTACCGCAAACCAGGACAGCCCGCTGATGGGTGAAGCGATTTCTGGCGCATCCGGCTTCCCGATTGTGGGTCTGGACGTGTGGGAACACGCTTACTACCTGAAGTATCAGAACAAACGTCCTGATTACATCAAAGCGTTCTGGGAAGTTGTGAACTGGGACGAAGCGGCCGCGCGTTTTGCTGCTAAAAAATAAGTTGCTTTGCAGCTGATGAGAGGCGAGCCTGATGGCTCGCTTTTTTTATATCCGTTGTACAACAGGGAGGAGCAGATGCACTATCCGCTACAGGTTTATATCGGCAAAGTTCGTCAGTATGAAGGCAGCCGGGCGAGTGCAATTGCAAAATATCAGGTCGACGGCGAGCTACGGCTGACCGAACTGGGGCTGGAAGGCGATCAGCAGGCCGAGAAAGTGATTCACGGTGGGCCTGACCGCGCCCTGTGTCATTATCCTCGCGAACATTATCTCCACTGGGCGCGGGAGTTTCCTGAGCAGGCAGAGCAGTTTAACGCTCCGGCTTTTGGAGAAAACCTTTCAACTAACGGCCTGGCGGAAAAAAACGTCTACATCGGCGATATCTTCCGCTGGGGCGATGCCCTGATTCAGGTCACACAGCCGCGTTCGCCGTGTTTTAAGCTTAACTACCATTTTGGTATCAGCGATATGGCGGCTTTGCTGCAAAAATCGGGCTACTGCGGCTGGTTGTACAGGGTGGTGATGGCAGGAAATGTCTCTACAGAATCGCCGCTGGAGCTGGTTTCCCGCGTGAGTGAGGTAAGCGTCGCTGAAGCGATAGCTATCGCCTGGCATATGCCGTTTGATGATGAGCAATATCACCGCCTGCTGTCAGCGGCAGGGCTTTCCACCAGCTGGACACGCACCATGCAAAAACGACGTATTTCAGGGAAGATTGAGAATAATTCGCGGCGACTGGTCGGGAAGTAACGGGGTTATTGAACGCCGGAAACGAAAAAACCCGCCAGAGGCGGGTTTTAGAATTTTTGCTAGTAAGCGAAAAACTTACAGGCTGGTTACGTTACCAGCTGCTGGGCCTTTAGCACCACTTTCGATGGTGAAAGACACTTTCTGGCCTTCGTCCAGGGACTTGTAGCCATCGTTCTGGATAGCAGAGAAGTGTACGAACACATCTTTAGAGCCATCGTCAGGAGTGATGAAGCCGAAGCCTTTGTCAGAGTTGAACCACTTAACCAGACCAGTCATTTTAGCAGACATTGATATTACCTTTTAAATAGAGTTTGCCTTGCGGCGCATTGGTATGCTTTACAGATTTTTGAAGCGATAAAGGAGAAACTCACTTTGAAGGGTATCTACGATAACTTCTGGAGGACTGCTTTGCTTGAAAGGTCTGTGCGTCAAACCGATGCAGGCATTAACGCACATTTAACCGGGTGATGACAAGAATTATTTCAGCCGTCTACAGGGCTGAAGCTGAAAATCCCCGCCTTGCGACGGGGAGTGCGCATCATTGCATTGCGTTTTGCGCGCTTGAATAAGCCTGCATAAACGCCTGATGTTGCGACGCCAGCGGGCCGATCAGTGAATTGTACTGGCTGGCCTGTTGAGAGGTAGGGAACTGGATACCGCCTGCGGTAAAGCTAACCTGCGTACCCTGCTGTTGGATAAAATCACCCACCTGAACCAGCTGCTGGGTAAAGGTTTGTGCCGCAGGGATCAGCGGAGCCATAGCATCTGCCGGCGCGGTAACCACTTTCTGATAGACCCGATCGTACACGGCTTTCAGGTCGTCTGGCTGTTTCAGGGTGGAGCGAGCGCTGTCCGCCTGCATTTTGGCGTTCTGCACCTGCTGACCCAGCACGTTCAGGGAGCCGTTCGCCTGACGCAGGGCGTCACGCTGGTTCATATAATCCTGTGGAACACGAATGCTGTTCACGCTGTCGACTACCGGCTTCATGCCGTCGTCCATCGCCTGGCTTACCTGCTGAGAAAAGCCATACAGAACGGCGTAGTCAGACACCAGTGGACCGAACTGTTTTTTCTGATCGGCAGTCAGCGCGGGCAGACGTTCACCGCTACGCATGGCCGTATTTTGCAGGAAATCGATAAATGCCTTACGTTGATCGCCTTCTTTATCAAAACAACCGCTCAGACTCACCACCATTAATAACGCCGCAAGCGACGCAAACCAGCGAGAGCAGGACTTACCTGTCGCCATCTTTTCTACTCCTTTTACCAAACAATGCAAATGCGCGCACGCGTACGCGCTAATGTAGCTAATGATAGTCCAGGCCGTCCGCGCAAGATACCTTTTCACAACAATGGGCGGGTTTAATTCCGGCTGGATAAAAGGACACAAAAAGTCGGATGAGGCGACCTTTATCAGCGCTGGGTTTATACCCATCGCTGGCGCAATAAATGCATAACCATTTACAAAATTATACTTAGATTCCTTTATGCCGTGTTTTTCAACCGATTACGACGCTTAACTTTTCACCTGAAACGCATAAAAAACGCGGCTTGTAAAAATAGTTACCCTGGGAATCATCAGCACGCTTTTTTCAGACTACGCTTAAGAAGCTTCTTAACCTTCACGAGGTCAATGTGTGATTTATGAGGAGTCCTCAATGCAATATAAAGATCCAATGATTGAATTGCTTAGCAGTCTCGAGCAGATAGTTTTTAAAAGCGAACAACAGACGGTAACCCTGAAACAAAAACCCAGCGCGTTTTCTGAATTCGAGCAACTCCGTAAGAGTACAGGACTAAAAATCGATGATTTTGCTCGCGTGATGGGTGTCAGTGTCTCGATGGTGCAGGAGTGGGAATCAAAACGAATCAGACCCTCCAGTACCGAACTGAAGCTGATGCGCCTGATCCAGGCGAATCCTATGCTCAGTAAGCAGTTGATGGAATAATTTTGTACTTTGTACCCTGAATTGCCTTAATCAAAACCCCGCTCAATGACGCGGGGTTTGTTGTTTCTGGTTGTCGACCAACGTTATTTGCCGAAAAGCGAAACCGCAATGTCCGGAAACCGGAGCTGTATCGCGACTAAAACCACCAATCTTAACCATAATTAAAAGAAGGTTATAACAGGCAAGTATAAGGAGGCTGTATGGCTAAGAAAATCCTGGTTCCTGTCGATATTTCGGAAATGGAACTGACGCAGCAGGTTATCCCTCATGTAGAAGCATACGCCAGGCAGGAGGATGCTACGATCCACTTTCTCGCGGTTATTCCCGATTACACCTATTTTGCCTCTTACGGTCTGGGTTACTCTTCGGTCGTGCCGGATATCAAAGGGAGGGAGACGGTCGCCATGGAATCGCTGGGCGATATCGTCGCTAAATTCAGCCTGCCGGGCCGCCGGGTTGAAAAGCACGTGCTGAGCGGTACGCCAAAAGATCATATTCTCCAGCTGGCCGATGACATTGATGCTGATGTGATTATTCTGGCTTCGCACCGGCCCAGTATGTCGACCTATCTGCTTGGTTCAAACGCCGCGGCGGTGGTTCGGCATGCGAAATGCTCGGTGCTGGTTGTACGCTAACAGGTGTAGCGGGTAGATATAAAAAAACCCCGCCTGGCGCGGGGTTTATTGTTAGCGCGGCTGTTGCTTATTGCAGCAGAGAGATATCTGCTACCTGCAGGAACAGTTCACGCAGTTTAGACAGCAGCGTCAGGCGGTTGATGCGCAGCTCTTTGTCTTCTGCATTCACCATCACCTTGTCGAAGAACTCATCTACCGGCTCGCGCAGGTTAGCCAGCTCTTCCAGCGCTTCCTGGTAGCGACCTTCCGCGAAGAACGGCTGGAGCTTGTCGCGCAGCACAACGAGGTTGGTCGCCAGACGGATCTCTTCGGCTTCTTTGAGTACCGAAGCGTGCACGGTGTCGTTTAGCTGCTCGTCAGACTTCGCCAGGATGTTGGATACGCGTTTGTTAGCCGCCGCCAGGGCCGCCGCCGCTTCCAGAGTACGGAAGTGGGAAACGGCCTTCATACGCGCATCGAAATCTGCCGGTTTGGTCGGACGACGCGCCAGCACGGCCTGGATAGTATCCACGCTGTGTCCTTCTTCCTGATACCAGGCGCGGAAACGGCCCAGCATAAAGTCGATAACGTCATCCACAACCTTTTCGTTGGTCAGCTTGCTGCCGTAGAGGCGCACGGCTTCTTCGGTCAGGGTTTGCAGATCCAGCGGCAGGTTTTTCTCAACGATGATACGCAGCACGCCAAGAGCGGCACGACGCAGAGCAAACGGATCTTTATCGCCTTTTGGATGCTGGCCGATACCGAAGATGCCCGCGAGAGTATCCATCTTATCGGCAATCGCTACCGCGCACGCAACAAGGTTAGACGGCAGCTCATCGCCCGCGAAACGCGGCTGATACTGTTCGTTCAGCGCAACGGCCACGTCTTCGGCTTCGCCGTCGTGACGCGCATAATGCATGCCCATCACGCCCTGGGTGTCGGTGAATTCGAACACCATGTTGGTCATCAGGTCGCATTTGGACAGCAGGCCAGCGCGGGTTGCGTGATTCACGTCGGCGCCAATCTGCCCGGCAATCCAGCCGGAAAGCGCTTCGATGCGGTTGGTTTTATCGCGCAGCGTGCCGAGCTCTTTCTGGAACAGCACGGTTTCCAGACGCGGCAGGTTATCTTCCAGACGCTTTTTGCGGTCGGTATTAAAGAAGAACTCGGCATCTGCCAGACGCGGACGCACCACCTTCTCGTTACCGGAGATAATCTGCTGCGGATCTTTCGATTCGATATTCGCCACGAAGATAAAGTTTGGCAGCAGCTTGCCGTCGTTCGCGTAAACCGGGAAGTACTTCTGGTCGCCCTTCATGGTGTGAACCAGCGCTTCCGCAGGGACCGCGAGGAACTTCTCTTCGAACTTAGCGGTGAGCACCACCGGCCATTCAACCAGGGAAGTCACTTCTTCAAGCAGGCTTTCGCTCAGGTCGGCATTGCCGCCGATTTTGCGGGCCGCTTCTTCAGCGCCTTGTTTAATGACGGCTTTACGCTGTTCGTAGTCGGCGATAACTTTGCCGCGCTCCAGCAGAATCTGCGGATACTGGTCGGCGTTATCGATGGTGAACTCCGGCTCGCCCATAAAGCGGTGGCCGCGAATTACGCGATCGGACTGAATACCCAGAATGGTTGCCGGAATGACTTCTTCGCCCAGCAGCAGGGTGACGGTATGGACCGGACGCACGAAGTGCGTGTCGTTGGCTCCCCAGCGCATCAGTTTTGGAATCGGCAGTTTGCTCAGCGCCGTTGCGATCATCGCAGGCAGCAGCGCCTGCACGCTTTCGCCCTTAACGTGCGCGCGGTACATCAGCCATTCGCCTTTATCGGTTGCCAGACGCTCTGCCTGATCTACGGTGATGCCGCAGCCGCGAGCCCAGCCTTCAGCGGCCTTGCTCGGCTTGCCTTCGGCATCAAAGGCGGCAGAAATTGCCGGGCCGCGTTTTTCAACTTCGCGGTCAGGCTGAGAAGCGGCCAGATTGGCGATTTTCAGGGCCAGGCGGCGCGGTGCCGCAAACCATTTCACTTCGCCGTGTGCGACGTTCGCCGCATCCAGTTCCGCCGTTACGTTCGCAGCAAAGGATTCCGCCAGGCTGCGCAGGGCTTTTGGTGGCAGCTCTTCAGTGCCGATCTCCACCAGAAAAGTTTTTTCAGACATGCCAGCCTCGTTATTTATTCTTATTGCACATCGGGAAGCCAAGCGCTTCACGAGAAGCGTAATAGGCTTCGGCCACGGCTTTGGTCAGAGTACGAATACGCAGAATGTAGCGCTGACGTTCGGTAACCGAGATGGCTTTACGCGCATCCAACAGGTTAAAGCTGTGCGCCGCTTTCAGAATGCGTTCGTAAGCGGGCAGCGGCAGCGGGTTTTCCAGCGCCAGCAGGTGCTGCGCCTCTTTCTCATACTGCTCGAAGCAGGAGAACAGGAAATCCACATCGGCGTATTCGAAGTTATAGGTTGATTGCTCAACTTCGTTCTGATGGAACACGTCGCCGTAGGTGGTTTTACCCAGTGGACCGTCGCTCCAGACCAGATCGTAAACGCTGTCCACGCCCTGGATATACATCGCCAGACGCTCTAAACCGTAGGTAATTTCCCCGGTAACAGGCTTACATTCCAGGCCGCCAACCTGCTGGAAGTAGGTGAACTGCGTCACTTCCATGCCGTTGAGCCACACTTCCCAACCCAGACCCCAGGCGCCCAGCGTCGGGTTTTCCCAGTTGTCTTCTACGAAGCGAATATCATGGATAGTCGGATCCATACCCAGCTCTTTAAGCGACCCGAGGTACAGCTCCTGAATGTTGTCCGGAGAGGGCTTAATCACCACCTGGAACTGATAATAGTGCTGTAAGCGGTTCGGGTTCTCACCGTAGCGGCCATCCGTTGGACGGCGGGACGGCTGCACATAGGCGGTGGCCATCGGTTCTGGCCCCAAAGCCCGCAGGCAGGTCATTGGATGAGAGGTGCCGGCGCCGACTTCCATGTCCAGAGGTTGAACAATGGTGCAGCCCTGGCGGGCCCAGTAATCCTGTAAAGTCAGGATCAGGCCTTGAAAGGTCCTGGTGTCAAACTTTTGCATGTTGATTTCGCACGCGTTCGAGTGGGTTTAAAGTGAAGCGGCCAGTATACCCGTTGACCGCAAGATATACAGCCCGAATCCGCGCGCTTTAACGGGCTGTTTGCCAGCGGCTGCGGCTTTATAGCGTCGAAAGGTGTAAGAATTGACCGCTTTCGTCAAAGGAGCAGGTAAAACCTTCCTGGCGCGTGGTGCTGCCCTTTATCTCAAAACTTCCCTGATATTGCTTAAGATCGATAACGCTGATTCGCTGAACGCGGGTGTTATAGCGATACGCCGCCTCTTGTTTACAGGTTTCCACCATTGCGGCGTTTTGCACCACTGGCGGGTGCGCCTGCTGGGCGAACTGGGGTTGCGGTTCGGCGCTGCATGCGTTTAACAGTAAAGCGGTGAGGGCCAGCGCCCAGCAGCAATTTTTCTTTTCTGGCATCATCGTAGGTTATCGGTACGTTAAAATTATTGTTGTTATTCACTATTTACGAGCGACAGGCTTTCTGCAAACGCGAAAAAGCTGCTGGTTTATATTTTAAGATTTTTACAGGGGAACGAATGCAGCAAAAAATTAACTGGATTGATAACCTGCGCGGCATCGCATGCCTGATGGTGGTGATGATCCATACCACAACCTGGTATATTACTAATGCGAGCGTGGTCACTCCTTTTAGTTGGGATTTGTCGAACGTGCTGAATTCGGCCTCGCGGGTCAGCGTCCCGTTATTTTTTATGATCTCCGGCTATCTGTTTTTTGGCGAACGTAGCGCCCGGCAGCGTCACTTCCTGCGCATCGGGCTGTGTTTACTTTTTTATAGTGTGATTGCGCTGATTTATATCCACTTCTTCACGCCGATTAGCGCCGGGCTTTCACTGCGCTATATCCTGCAAAAACCGGTGTTTTATCATCTGTGGTTTTTCTTCGCGATAATGGTTATTTACCTGCTTTCGCCGCTGATCGAGGTTAAAAAAGCCAATGCGATGACGATCCTCGGGCTGATGGTGTTGCTGGGTGTCGTCGCTAATCCCAACACCGTGCCGCAAACTCTGGCGGGCGTGAAATGGCTGCCAATCAACCTCTACATTCGCGGCGATACGTTTTATTACGTGCTTTATGGCCTGTTAGGCAGGGCCATCGGCATGCTGGAAACGGAAAAGGGCTGGATAAGCGCGCTGGCGGGAGGGCTGTTCGCACTTTGTGTGATGTCGATTTCTCTGGGTACGCGTAACCAGCTGGAAGTAAACGGTAACTTTGCGGATACCTTCTACGTTTACTGCGGGCCGCTGGTGTTTATCGCCGCTATCAGCCTGCTGGTTCTGGCGAAGAACTGCCTCAACTCACGGCCGCTGCCGGGCCTGGCATTTATCTCGCGTCACTCGCTGGGGATTTATGGTTTTCACGCGCTGATAATCCATTTCCTGCGCACGCATGGCTATCAGCTAACCAGCTCGCCCGTACTGGATATTCTGTGGATTTTCGGCGCAACGCTGGTCTGTAGCTTACTGCTATCGATGGGATTGCGGCGCATTGATACCCGCAAGCTGGTGAGCTAAGCGTTACGAGCGCGGGCCCGGTGGAGCTGGCGTGGCGAGGAAAATCCTGCTGCCACGGCAGCCTGCTCCATGCGGCTACCCTGTAATAAACGCTGCTCGGCAACCGCAAGCCGCAGCTGTTCCAGATAATCCCGCACCGATATGCCCAGATACTGCTGAAAAAGCCGCGATAAATGGCGCGGGCTGACGTGTACTTTATCGGCGATAGCCTGTACGCTCCAGGCGTATTCGGGCGCTGCTGACAGTAAATCCTGAGCGCGATGTACGGCAGGATGAATATGATTACGGTAGCGCAGCCAGGGTGAAAGTTGCGGATCGTCGCCCGAACGGCGGAACCACACAACCATCTCGCGAGCCACGTCTAACGCGGCCTTCGGCCCGCAATAGCGATTAATCAGATGCAGAGTCAGATCGATTCCTGAGGTGATCCCGGCACTTGTCCAGATGCCCCGGTCTTCGACAAAAATACGGTTATCTTTTACCTGAGCGGCGGGAGCGGCGGCGCGTAACCTTGCCAGCACATCGTGATGCGTGGTGCATTGCACGCCGTTCATCAGCCCGGCCTTTGCGGCCAGCAGCGAACCAGAACAAACGCACATCAGATTGAACCGCTGGCTGTGAATCTGCGGTTGCAGCCGGGTAAGCCAGCGGCGCACCGCTTCGGCCTGCGGCGTATCGAAAAAGCGGCTGGAATCATAAACGCCCGGCAGCACCAGAAGGCTGCCGGGCGGCAAGCTCTCCGGCAGCGGTTCAATGCCGCCAAAGCTCAGGCCGATTGAGGTTATCACCTGCGGGTCCGGGCCGATGAAATGCAATTGAAAGGCCTCTCCGGCAAGCGCCAGCGTTTCCGCAGGCCCCGTGAGATCGAGCGACAGCACGCCAGGCAGGACAACGAACCAGACCCCAATACTCACGATAAAGACTCCAGGCATTCGGCAACGGTTTGAATTTCCGCAAAACGCCCGGCAAGCACGGTTTCAGTCCGGTGACGCAGGGTTGCGGCATCCAGCGTAACGCCTTTCCACTCCATCGGGAAGGTCAGCATGGCCTCGCTGACAAAAGAAACGCGATAGCCCAGATCCGACGCTACACGCGTGGTGGTTTCGCAACACTGCTCGGTGCGAATGCCGCAGATAATCAGATGATTGATATTACGCGTGCGCAGCCAGTGGTCCAGGCCAGTATCGGTGAACGCATTATGGACATGTTTCTCAAAAGTTGCCGCCGCTTTATGGGTCAGAAAAGGCATCGGTTTTACAAAGCCAGAAGCACGCGCAAACGGGCCGTCGCCGTCCTCGTGAAAAATATCCACGACGGGCATATGCAAATCCTGACAGCCGGAAATTAGCCGGGTAATGTCCCGCTGAAAAGCGGGTAAGTATTCTTCGTTCCAGTAATCGCGATGGAAAAAGGATTGCTGCGTGTCGATATTAATGAGTGCGGAACGGGACATTTTCGGACTCCTCGTCGGTAGGTGTGAAGCCATTGTGACAAGGGTTGATGCGGTTGCTAATACCAAAAACGGACAGGGTGATGATGAATCGGGACCTGTTATAAAGCTTGCATATGTCGGATGGCGCTGCGCCGAGCGGTGTCTTGTAGGGTGGATAAGCGCAAGCGCCATCCACCGCTACAGAAAATATCACGACATCAGCGGCAAAAGCTGCTGATAAATCTGGTTAAACACCTGCCGACGCCCGGCATAACGCTGATGACGCGCCATATCAGGCTGATGCTGCTGTTCCAGCTTAAGCTGTGGAAGCAGCGATTGCAGCGACTGTCCGGGCGACACGGCAATTTGCGCCAGCCTTGCTGCGCCAAGCGCCGGGCCGACATCACCGCCGGTGCGATAATCCAGCGTTTGCCCGCTGATATCCGCCAGCATTTGTCGCCAGTAAGGGCTGCGCGCGCCGCCGCCGATAAGGGTAACGCTTTTTGGCGTGATGCCGCATGCATGTACCACATCCATGCCGTCCGCCAGCGCGTAGCCCACGCCTTCCAGCACGGCGCGAGCCAGTTCCGCCGGGCCATGCTGATGCGTTAAGCCAAAGAAAACGCCTTTCGCCTGCGGGTTGTTATGCGGCGTGCGCTCGCCGGAAAGATAGGGCAGAAACCAGATTACGCCCGCGTCTTCATCTGCCTGTTCAGCGGCGGACAGCAACGCCGGAACGGTGCCTAAGCCGGTAAGTCTTGCCGCCCAGTCCAGACAGGAGGCGGCGCTGAGCATCACCGACATTAAATGCCAGCGGTTTGGCAGCGCATGGCAGAAGCTGTGTACCGCGCTTTCTGGCCTGCTGCGGAACCCGTCGCTGACGGCAAAATAAACGCCTGACGTTCCAAGCGATAACATGGCTTGCCCGGCATCCACCATACCCACGCCGACAGCGCCTGCAGCATTATCGCCGCCGCCTGCCACCACCGGGACGGCAGACATTTTCCATGCCTGCGCGACATCGGCTTTCAACACGCCGGTAATTTCACTGCCTTCAAATAATTCCGGCATATGCTGGCGGCTTAGGCGACAGGCGTCGAGCATCGTGTCGCTCCAGTCGCGTTTGGCGACATCGAGCCACATCGTGCCTGCCGCATCGGACATATCGCTTGCGAGTTCGCCCGTCATGCGCAGGCGCAGGTAATCTTTCGGCAGCAGCACCTTGTGGATTTGCGCAAAAATATCCGGCTCGTGGCGTTCGACCCACAGCAGTTTTGGCGCGGTAAACCCTGGCATCATTAGATTGCCGGTAATGCCACGAGAATCCTCAACGTTGGCTTCCAGCAGGGCGCACTCTTCACCGCTGCGGCCGTCGTTCCATAAAATAGCCGGACGAAGCACGCGCTGTTTGCTGTCCAGCAGCGTAGCGCCGTGCATTTGTCCGGCGATCCCCAGCGCCTTAACGCCCGTGAGAGAATGTTGTTCGCCCAGCGCTTTCATCGCCCGGTCCGTTGCCTGCCACCAGTGCTCTGGATCCTGTTCCGACCACAGCGGATGAGGGCGTGAGACGCTTAGCGGTTCAGTGCGTGACGCCAGCACCTCGCCCTGCTCGCTAAGCAGAATCGCTTTTACACCCGACGTACCAAGATCGATTCCGATGTACATAGTGACCACTCCTTATAACCGCGCCACGAGAGTCGTGGCGCGGGCATGATGACGATTTATATAACGACTGGCTTATTTGTCGAACAGGTAGTAGTTCACCAGGTTTTCCAGCAGTTCCTGATGGCCGCTCTGATGCTGCGGCGCCAGATTGTGCTGTTCAGCGTACTGCGCAATTTGCGCCAGCGACATCTGCCCTTTCAGAATTTGCTGGCCCAGTTCACCATTCCAGCCGGCATAGCGTTTCGCCACGCGCTTATCCAGCTCGCCGTCTTCAATCATGCGCGCCGCGATTTTCAGCGACAGCGCCATGACGTCCATCGCGCCGATGTGGCCGTAGAACAGGTCATATTTGTCGGTACTCTGGCGACGTACCTTGGCGTCAAAGTTTAGCCCGCCGGTAGAGAAGCCGCCCGCTTTGAGGATTTCGTACATCACCAGCGCGTTTTCTTCCACGCTGTTCGGGAACTGGTCGGTATCCCAACCCAGCTGCGGATCGCCGCGGTTAGCATCCACCGAACCGAAGATACCAAGCGCAATGGCGCTGGCGATTTCGTGATGGAAGGAATGACCGGCAAGCGTGGCGTGGTTTGCTTCGATGTTTACTTTGATCTCTTTTTCCAGACCAAACTGTTTCAGGAAGCCGTAAACCGTCGCCACATCGTAATCGTACTGGTGTTTGGTTGGTTCCTGCGGTTTTGGCTCGATCAGCAGCGTACCGCGGAAGCCAATTTTGTGTTTGTGCTCAACCACCATTTGCATGAAGCGGCCAATCTGCTCGCGCTCCTGGCGCAGGTCGGTATTTAACAGGGATTCATAACCTTCGCGCCCGCCCCACAGCACATAGTTTTCACCGCCCAGCTGATGGGTAGCACCCATCGCTGAAACAACCTGCGAGGCCGCCCAGGAGAAGACTTCCGGGTCCGGGTTGGTGGCGGCGCCCGCACCATAGCGAGGATGGGTAAAGCAGTTCGCCGTGCCCCACAGCAGTTTCACGCCGGTTTCCTGCTGTTTCTGCGCCAGCAGTTCGGTCATCTGCGCGAAATTATTTTTGTACTCTTTAAGCGAAGCGCCTTCCGGGGAGACATCCACATCATGGAAGCAGTAATAAGGCACGTTCAGCTTATGGAAAAACTCAAAGGCGACGTCGGCTTTACGTTTTGCCAGCGCAAGGGCATCTCCCGCCTGCTGCCACGGCCGTTCAAAGGCGCCTGTGCCGAACATATCCGAGCCGTTCCAGCAGAAAGTGTGCCAATAACAGGCGGCGAAGCGCAGATGCTCTTCCATACGTTTGCCAAGCACCAGTTCATCTGGATTGTAATGGCGAAACGCCAGGGGATTGGTGGTTTTAGGGCCTTCGAAACGTACGCGATCTAGTTGGTCGAAATAAGCTTGCATAATGAACTCCGTAATCAGGAAAACGAGCGGCCAGGCAAATATGTACTTATCCTGGGTTTTCCCTGACGGATGCTCAATTACGTTATTTCACACTGCGCTTCCGAGAATACCCAAACGTGCGCCACCTCGCAAAAACTCCTGAAAAATATACAAGAAAAGCGTTTGCGGTCTATTCCATAAATTATGTAAATTGACGATCGAACTAATTTAAAAGCAGATCTCCGTCATAAATTGACAATTAAACCAAAAATCATAACGAGAAGATAAAAATCTGTAATTGCCGCAATTTAAAACTGCGTCAACAATTCCCCCGTCTGCAAATGTAACCCATTCTTTAATCCGAATAATCACCACCCTACAGGTAACAATAATATGAAGATTAAGAACCTCTTACTGACATTATGCGCCTCGCTCGTTCTCACCAGCATGAGCGGCATCGCTAAAGAAGTAAAAATCGGTATGGCCATCGACGACCTGCGCCTTGAGCGCTGGCAGAAAGACCGCGACATTTTTGTTAAGAAAGCCGAATCGCTTGGCGCGAAGGTATTTGTCCAGTCCGCCAACGGCAATGAAGAAACGCAGATGGCGCAAATTGAAAACATGATCAACCGCGGTGTGGATGTGCTGGTTATTATTCCTTACAACGGCCAGGTGTTAAGTAATGTGGTCGCTGAGGCGAAACGCGAAGGCATTAAAGTATTAGCCTACGATCGTATGATTAATAACGCAGATATTGATTTTTATATCTCTTTTGATAATGAAAAAGTCGGTGAGTTACAGGCGCAGAGCATTGTCGATAAAGTCCCTACGGGGAATTATTTCTTAATGGGCGGCTCACCTGTTGATAATAATGCAAAATTATTCCGCGCCGGACAGATGAAAGTTTTAAAACCCTATATCGATAGCGGAAAAATAAAAGTGGTGGGCGATCAGTGGGCGGACGGCTGGCTGCCAGAAAACGCGCTGAAAATTATGGAAAACGCTCTGACGGCGAACAACAACAAAATTGATGCCGTGGTGGCTTCCAACGATGCCACCGCAGGCGGCGCTATCCAGGCATTAAGCGCACAGGGGCTGGCAGGAAAAGTCGCCATTTCCGGCCAGGACGCAGACCTTGCGGGCGTGAAACGTATTATTGCCGGTACGCAAACCATGACGGTCTATAAACCGATTACCAAATTGGCAAATACCGCCGCTGAAATCGCGGTGGAATTAGGCGAAGGCAAACAGCCAGCCTCCGACGCCACGCTTAATAACGGCCTGAAAGATATTCCATCCCGCCTGCTGACGCCAATCGGAGTGGATAAAACCAATATCGACAGCACCGTAGTGGCCGACGGCTTCCACAAAAAGAGCGAGCTCTGACCCATATCGCCCGTAGCCTGCTGCGGGCGGCAACCTTAGGCCAGACGGGGGAAGAGTTATGCCTTACTTGCTGGAAATGAAAAACATCACCAAGGCTTTTGGCGTGGTGAAGGCGGTGGACAACGTCAGCCTGTCGGTCAACGCCGGGGAAGTGATGTCGCTATGTGGCGAAAACGGCTCCGGAAAATCGACGCTGATGAAAGTGCTGTGCGGTATCTACCCCTGGGGCAGCTATGAAGGTGAAATCTGGTTTGCGGGTGAAAAACTCCAGGCAAGCCACATTCGCGACACCGAACGTAAAGGCATCGCCATTATTCACCAGGAGCTGGCGCTGGTGAAGCACCTCACCATTCTGGAGAATATATTCCTCGGCGCTGAGATATCGCGCCGCGGCGTGCTGGACTACGACAGCATGACGATTCGCTGCCAGAAACTGCTGGCGCAGGTGAACCTGAACATCTCACCGGATACGCGGGTAGGCGATCTGGGGCTTGGGCAACAGCAGCTGGTTGAGATAGCAAAAGCGCTGAATAAACAGGTGCGGCTGCTGGTTCTGGATGAGCCAACGGCCTCTCTCACCGAGCAAGAGACAGCGGTGCTGCTGGGGATCATTCGCGATTTGCAGGATCACGGCATCGCCTGTATCTACATCTCGCACAAGCTTAACGAAGTAAAAGCCATCTCCGATTCCATCTGCGTTATCCGCGACGGGCAGCCCATCGGCACGCGCGACGCCGAACAGATGAGCGAAGACGACATTATCACCATGATGGTGGGCCGCGAGCTTACGGCGCTGTATCCGAGTGAGCCGCATCAAACCGGCGAGGAGATTCTGCGCGTTGAACACCTCACCGCCTGGCATCCGGTCAACCGGCATATTAAACGCGTTAACGACATTTCGTTTTCACTGCGCAAAGGGGAAATTCTCGGCATTGCCGGGCTGGTGGGCGCCGGTCGTACCGAGGCCGTTCAGTGTCTGTTCGGCGTCTGGCCTGGCAAATCGGAAGGCGAGATTTTTATCGACAACAAACCGGTAAAAATCACCCGCTGCCAGCAGGCCATTGCTCAGGGTATCGCCATGGTGCCGGAAGACCGTAAAAGAGACGGTATCGTGCCGGTAATGGCGGTGGGGCAGAACATCACGCTGGCGTCGCTCGGCCAGTTCGCCGGGGCGTTATCCAGCCTGGACGAGGCCGCAGAACAAAACTGCATTTTGCAGTCTATTCAACGCCTGAAGGTTAAAACGTCGTCGCCGGGGCTGGCAATTGGCCGTCTGAGCGGCGGCAATCAGCAAAAGGCGATTCTCGCCCGCTGCCTGCTGCTTAACCCGCGCATTCTCATTCTTGATGAACCAACGCGCGGCATTGATATTGGCGCCAAATACGAGATCTACAAACTCATTAATCAACTGGTACAACAGGGGATTGCGGTGATTGTAATCTCCTCTGAATTACCCGAGGTGCTGGGTCTGAGCGACCGGATACTGGTGATGCACGAGGGGCGTATCAAAGCCAACCTGATTAACCACAACCTGACGCAGGAGCAGGTCATGGAAGCTGCACTGAGGAGCGACCGTCATGTCGAAAAGCAACCCGTCTGAAATGAAACTTGCCCCGCCGCTTGCCTCTCCCGTCGGGGGCCTGAAGGCGCTGAACCTGCAAGTTTTTGTCATGATTGCCGCCATTGTAGCGATCGTATTGTTTTTTACCTGGACGACGGACGGCGCATATATAAGCGCGCGAAACGTTTCCAACCTGCTGCGCCAGACGGCCATCACCGGCATTCTGGCGGTGGGCATGGTGTTTGTAATTATCTCGGCGGAAATTGACCTCTCCGTTGGCTCCATGATGGGGCTATTGGGCGGCGTGGCGGCGATCTTTGATGTCTGGCTGGGCTGGCCGCTGCCGCTCACTATTGTCGTTACGCTCGCGCTCGGTCTGGTGCTTGGCGCCTGGAACGGCTGGTGGGTAGCCTATCGCAAAGTGCCGTCGTTTATCGTGACGCTGGCGGGCATGCTCGCATTTCGCGGCGTGCTGATCGGTATCACCAATGGCACAACGGTTTCACCAACCAGCGCGGCCATGTCGCAAATCGGCCAAAGTTATCTGCCGGATGGCATTGGTTTTGGCGTCGGCGTGCTGGGGCTGATGGCATTTGTGGCCTGGCAATGGCGGCTGCGCGTACGCCGTCAGGCGCTTGGGCTGGTGGCGGCTTCTTCCACCGGCGCTGTAGGGCGGCAGGCTATTACCGCGGTGATTGTGCTGGGCGCCGTCTGGCTGCTCAATGATTACCGTGGCGTTCCTACGCCGGTACTGATTCTGACGCTGCTGTTGCTCGCCGGTATGTTTATGGCAACCCGCACCGCGTTTGGTCGGCGTATTTATGCCATTGGCGGCAACATCGAAGCGGCGCGCCTTTCTGGTATTAACGTGGAACGCACCAAGCTTGCCGTATTTGCCATTAACGGGCTGATGGTGGCGATTGCCGGGCTGATCCTCAGCTCACGCCTTGGAGCCGGCTCCCCTTCCGCCGGCAACATTGCCGAGCTGGATGCCATCGCCGCGTGCGTTATTGGCGGCACCAGCCTTGCGGGCGGCATCGGTAGCGTAGCCGGGGCGGTGATGGGCGCATTTATCATGGCTTCGCTCGATAACGGCATGAGTATGATGGACGTTCCGACATTCTGGCAGTACATCGTCAAAGGAGCCATTTTGCTGTTAGCGGTGTGGATGGACTCGGCAACAAAACGTCGGGCTTGATAATGTGCAAGCGATCACAATGCCGGGGTAAGGTTCCCCGGCTTTGTCGTAGCTATGGTATTCAAATACAGGGTGATTTTGGGAATCTTTAGCATGTTTGAGAAACGTCATCGCATTACGTTGTTATTCAATGCCAATAA
This sequence comes from Cedecea colo, assembly GCF_011808225.1. GTDB lineage: Bacteria > Pseudomonadota > Gammaproteobacteria > Enterobacterales > Enterobacteriaceae > Dryocola > Dryocola colo. The sequence continues at coordinate 135,590 of NZ_SOYS01000007.1, forward strand.
AGCCTACGACCGGCAGGTCGTTGAAGGCGTTGGCGAATATTTGCAGGCGTCTCAATCAGAATGGGATATTTTTATTGAAGAAGATTTTCGCGCCCGTATCGATAACATCAAGGAGTGGCTGGGGGACGGCGTTATTGCGGATTTCGACGATACGGAAATTGAAAGCTTGCTCAACGGGGCCGGGGTACCAATTGTTGGCGTGGGCGGCTCGTATCATCGGCCTGAGCATTATCCGCCGGTGCACTACATCGCAACGGATAATTATGCCCTCGTGCAGAGCGCATTTTTGCATTTGAAAGAGAAAGGCGTGCATCGTTTTGCTTTTTACGGCCTGCCCGGCTCCAGCAATAAACGCTGGGCGGTAGAGCGTGAGCATGCCTTCCGCGAACTGGTTGCGGAAGAAAAATATCGTGGTGTGGTGTATCAGGGGATCGAAACCGCCCCGGAGAACTGGCAGCATGCGCAAAACAGGCTGGCAGATTGGGTGCAAACTTTGCCGCCGCAGACGGGGATTATTGCGGTTACCGATGCAAGAGCGCGCCATCTGCTACAGGTTTGCGAACATTTGCATATTCCGGTGCCGGAAAAGCTGTGCGTGATTGGAATCGATAACGAAGAGCTGACGCGCTATCTGTCCCGCGTTGCGCTGTCTTCCGTGGCGCAGGGCACAAGACAGATGGGATACCAGGCAGCAAAACTGTTGCACCGCCTGCTGGATAACGAAGCGTTACCGCTGCAACGGATTCTGGTGCCGCCGATGCGCGTCGTGGAACGGCGCTCAACGGATTACCGTTCCCTGCATGACCCGGCGGTGATTCAGGCGATGCACTACATCCGCAATCATGCCTGCAAGGGCATTAAGGTGGAGCAGGTGCTGGATGCCGTGGGCATTTCGCGCTCTAACCTTGAAAAACGCTTTAAAGAAGAAGTAGGCGAAACCATCCATGCGGTTATCCATGCGGAAAAGCTGGAGAAAGCGCGCAGCCTGTTGGTCTCTACCTCGCTGTCGATAAATGAAATTTCGCAGATGTGCGGCTATCCTTCGCTGCAGTATTTTTATTCGGTATTTAAGAAAGAGTATGACGCCACGCCAAAAGAGCACCGTGAACGCTACAGTGGGATGCTGGTTTAAATAAAAAAACGCCTTCAGATTGAAGGCGTGTAATGTTTTTAGTTAACTTTGTTTTAACAATGCTGTTTTAATTATTCAATTCGCCAGCATAAAGCGCTGGTTGCTCTGGTACATCGCAAACAGATAATTGTTATAGCTCTTACCTTTCGTCGAATACCCTTTCAGCTTATGGATCATATTGCTGGCCGTGACTTCCTGGTCGGCTTTACGCAACTGCGCGCGCGATTTACGGAAAGATTTGTAAGCCGGGTGCGTGTTCAGGTTGAAGACGTAAGCGTTAACGCCTTCTTTCACCGAATCGTAGTGCTGATAGCCTCGCACCTTCCCGGATCCGCTGTTGCAATGGCTTTTGCTGCATTTCATACCGAACAGGTTATTGTTGCTGCGGGCGAGTTTAGATGTGCCCCAGCCGCTCTCAGCCGCCGCCATCGTTGCCACCATATTGGTTGGGATGATGTCGACTTTTTCCATTAGCTGATTCCACGGTACGCGATTAATGTTGCCGTTCCACGAAATCTTATAGCGCTGAGTGATGCTTTTCAGACGTGCGCGCTCAGACGGCGACCAGCGTTTTTCGTACTGCCTGGAAACAAGCCAGTTACGGTCAGCGGTAATCGCAGCATTTTGACTGGTAATATATGGCATGACCGTCCGGAGAAACGCTTTTTTCCTTGATGTTCCGGAAGGGTATTTTCGCAAATCAGGGAGAGATGCCAGTTCACTATTGCGAGAATACTCTTTCTTACTGCTTGCCAGATTCTTACTTGCTGTCTTATTGCTGTGTAGCGTCTTGCTTTTTGTTTTAACCGTTTTAGCGTTAACGGCGTGGGCTTTATGCGATTTTGGCTCATGTTTACTTGCTATTACTCCAGTTGAAAAACTGAAGGTCAGCAACATAAGTATCGCAGCCCCAAATCGTCGGATTGGGGTTGATATCATTGGATCTCCTGGGCGGATCGATGCGTCTCGTGTGCCTTAATTGTCAAAGGAATCGATTAAAGTAAACGCGAATACTACCAAAAATAAGGTTCCAGGGCACCTAAAGAAATAATCCGATTCCGAAACGATGTCACGAACGATTTTCTTATGAAGGCGAAAAGTGTCGTGATATGCGAGAGTTATCGCAAATTTTGGCAAAATGATACTTCGATCACTCACCCTCCTTTCTCCTCCCTCGCAACGTCCTTGTGGGGATGAATAACACCTGTGAAAACAATGCCACACTGGTCAAAAGATGCCCAAGGATAAAAAAATGAAAAAAATTCCTCTGCTGTTTTTACTTTTCCCGGGACTCGCATTGGCAAACTGGTCGGCAACGGGGCTGAATGTTTTTAAAGAACAAAGGCCTGGCCTGTTTGTAAGCGATTCTGAGCTGGCGAAAGGCACGTTGCCGCTAAATCTGAAGCAGGACCAGGTCTGCTGGCAGCCCGCCGAAACTATCATGCTGAACCAGATGCTCTCGCTTAAGCACTGTGAAGGAGAAGCTCCGCAATGGAAGCTTTTCCGCGCAGGGAATTATCAGGTGCAAATCGATATGCGCAGCGGCACGCCGACGCTTATGCTGAGCGTGAAAAGTACCGCGACCGCCGCGCCTGTCGATGTGGCCCGCCAGTGTCCGAAATGGAACGGTAAGCCGCTGACCGTAGAGGTAAGCAAAACCTTCCCGGAAGGCAGTGAAGTGCGCGATTTTTACAGCGGGCAAACGGCGACGGTTAAGCAAGGGCAGATAACCATGATGCCGGCGGCAAACAGCAATGGCTTGCTGTTGCTTGAAAGCGCGGCTACAGAAAAAGCCGCGCCGTTTAGCTGGCACAACGCGACGGTTTATTTTGTCTTAACTGACCGCTTTGAGAACGGCAACCCCGCAAACGACGGCAGCTATGGTCGCCACAAAGATGGCATGGAAGAGATAGCCACTTTCCACGGCGGCGATCTTGCCGGTTTAACCGGTAAACTCGACTACCTGCAAAACCTTGGCGTTAATGCGTTGTGGATTAGTTCTCCGCTGGAACAAATCCACGGCTGGGTCGGCGGCGGCACGAAAGGGGATTTCCCGCATTACGCCTATCACGGCTACTACACCATGGACTGGACGAAGCTCGACGCCAACATGGGCACCGAAGACGATCTGCGTAAACTGGTGGACGAAGCCCACAAGCGCGGCATCCGTATCCTGTTTGATATCGTTATGAACCACGCCGGCTACGCGACGCTTGCGGATATGCAGGAATACCAGTTTGGCGCGCTGTATCTGAAAGGCGACGAGCTGACAAAAACGCTCGGCAAGAAATGGACCGACTGGAAGCCCGGCCCCGGCCAGAGCTGGCACACCTTTAATGACTACATCAATTTCAGTGACAAAACAGCCTGGCAAAGCTGGTGGGGTAAGAACTGGATCCGCACGGATATCGGTGATTACGACAATCCGGGTTTTGACGATCTCACCATGTCGCTTGCCTTCCTGCCGGATTTGAAAACCGAGTCAACGCAGCCCGCCGGCCTGCCGGTGTTCTACCGCCACAAGCCTGACACTAACGCCAAAGAAATTGCGGGTTACACGGTGCGGGATTACATGACGCACTGGCTTAGTCAATGGGTGCGCGATTACGGCATTGACGGCTTCCGGGTCGATACCGCTAAACACGTTGAAAAAGCTGCCTGGAAACAGCTAAAAGCCCAGTCGGTGGAAGCGCTGGCCGCCTGGAAACAGGCTAACCCGGACAAAAAAATGGACGATGCGCCGTTCTGGATGACGGGGGAATCCTGGGGACACGGTGTAATGAAAAGCGACTACTACAGCAGCGGCTTTGACGCGATGATCAACTTTGATTATCAGGAACAGGCCGCGAAAGCCACAGACTGCCTGTCGAACATAGATATCACCTGGCAGCAGATGGCTGAAAAATTGCAGGATTTCAACGTGCTGAGCTACCTATCCTCCCATGATACTCGCCTGTTCCGCGAAGGCGGCCAGCGCGCTGCAGAGTTGCTTCTGCTGGCTCCCGGCGCGGTGCAAATTTTTTACGGCGATGAAACCGAGCGCCCGTTCGGCCCGACGGGTTCCGATCCGTTACAGGGCACGCGTTCAGATATGAACTGGGGCCAGAACGCCGCTACGCTCGCGCACTGGGAAAAAATCAGCCAGTTCCGCGCTCGCCATCCGGCGATAGGTGCAGGCAAGCAGAACACGTTGAGCATGCGGGAAGGGTACGGATTTAGCCGTGAGACAGGAAATGACAAAGTGATGGTGGTGTGGGCGGGTAATCCGCAGTAAGCGATAGCGCCATTCGCCTGCGCACCCAGCGTAGCAGCATTTAATGCTATTCATTTTATTCTGGTCAGCATATTGACGATGACAGGCTATCCATAATGCGTTTGCACCGCGACTTCTGCGGCGCTATGGTTAGCCTCTTTTTGACAGTAAGCGACAGATCTTCGTTATGACGTTTTCACTTTTCGGCGACAAATTTACCCGCCATGCAGGCATTACACGCCTGATGGAGGACCTCAACGACGGTTTACGCACGCCGGGCGCCATTATGCTCGGCGGCGGTAACCCGGCACAGATACCTGCGATGAACGAATATTTCCAGAACCTGCTGGCAGATATGCTGGCGAGCGGGAAAATGGCTGACGCGCTGTGCAATTACGATGGTCCGCAGGGGAAAAGTGAGTTTCTCGACGCGCTTGCTACCCTGCTCCGCACCGAATTAGGTTGGGCTATTGAGCCGCAGAATATTGCACTGACAAATGGCAGTCAGAGCGCATTTTTCTACTTGTTTAATCTGTTTGCCGGTCGACACGCCGACGGCAGCAGCAAAAAAGTGCTCTTCCCGTTGGCGCCTGAATATATCGGCTACGGTGATTCTGGCCTCGAAGAAGATCTGTTCGTCTCGGCGCGGCCGAACATCGAACTGCTGCCGGAAGGGCAGTTTAAATACCACGTCGATTTCGAACATCTGCACATCGGTGAAGATACCGGGATGATTTGCGTCTCGCGTCCGACCAACCCGACGGGCAACGTTATCACCGATGAAGAGCTGATTAAACTTGATGCGCTGGCGCACCAGCACGGCATTCCGCTGGTGATTGATAACGCTTATGGCGTGCCGTTCCCCGGCATTATTTTCAGCGAAGCGCGTCCGCTGTGGAACCCGAACATTGTGCTGTGCATGAGCCTGTCGAAGCTCGGCCTGCCGGGCAGCCGCTGCGGCATTATTATCGCCAATGAAAAAATCATCTCCGCTATCAGCAATATGAACGGCATTATCAGCCTGGCGCCGGGCGGTATCGGGCCTGCGATGGCGGCGGAGATGATCAAACGCAACGACCTGCTGCGCCTGTCTGAAACCATTATCAAACCGTTCTATTACCAGCGCGTGCAGCAAACCATCGCGGTTATTCGCCGTTATTTGTCGCCGGAACGCTGCCTGATTCATAAGCCGGAAGGGGCGATTTTCCTCTGGCTGTGGTTTAAAGATTTGCCGATAACGACCGAGCTGCTTTATCAGCGCCTGAAAAAGCGTGGCGTGTTGATGGTGCCGGGCGACTATTTCTTCCCGGGGCTGGATAAACCCTGGCCGCATACGCACCAGTGCATGCGTATGAACTACGTGCCGGAGCCGGAAAAAATTGAGGCGGGCGTGAAGGTTCTGGCTGAAGAGATTGAGCGCGCCTGGGCGGAAGCGTAGTAGAATTAACGGAACCTTCCTCCGATGGGGGAAGGCTATCAGAAGGATTTAGCCGGACGCTGGCTTTCAACCTTACATATTCTATCAGGTATCAATTATGGCCATCATCCCGAAAAACTATACGCGGCTGGAAAGCGGCTACCGCGAAAAAGCGCTGAAACTCTTCCCGTGGGTCTGCGGGCGCTGCTCCCGTGAGTTCGTCTATTCAAATCTGCGCGAGCTTACCGTTCACCATATGGATCACGACCATACCAACAACCCGGAAGACGGCAGTAACTGGGAGCTGCTGTGCCTGTATTGCCACGACCACGAGCACTCAAAATATACCGAAGCGGATCAATACGGTTCGACCGTGATCGCTGGCGAAGATGCGCAGAAAGACGTCGGCGAAGCGACGTACAATCCTTTTGCGGATTTGAAGGCGATGCTAAATAAGAAATAAGAAGCCCTGCGTGCCCGGTACGGCAAAGAAAACCGTAACCAGAAGCCAGGCTAGCTTCAATCTGAATTAATATGCTCCTTACAGTATCGACGCTTCCAGGCGGCAGGAGTTAGCCCTACCGCCTTACGAAATATCTGCCGAAAATAACCCACGTCCTGAAAGCCACAGCGCTCTGCCACTTCGCTTAGCGAACACGAATCCGTCAGCAGCAGTTTTTCCGCGCTCAGTACGCGCTGGCGGTGAATCGCTTCCGTAATCGTCAGGTGAAACGCGCGTCGATAAACGCGGCCCAAATAATCCGCATTACAATGGAGCTGTCCGGCAAGCGTTGAGGTGGTGATAGCTAAATGATACTGGGTGCGAATCAGCTGCCGGGCTTTGTAAGCCAACGCCACGCCGCTGTTTTCCTTCTGTGGAATATCGCCTGCGGCCATGGAAAGCTGCTGCATTATCAGCAGCAGAATTAATTCCAGTGCCGTACTCCGGGTTAATGCTTCCTGCTCGCTTAAAAACTGGCGGAATAAAGAAATAACGTACTGAGGATCGCGGACTTTTCCATGCTGCGGCAGAGATAATAGCGAAGCGGGAAAATTACTTTGCTTTTGAGTTTGCGGATGCAGTTCAAAGTGAAGCCAGTAAAATTTTAAATCTTCCGGAAAAGTGCCGACGCCTACGTGTTTGCGATGAGGCCAAAGTAATAAACTTTCCCCCGCATTGACGCTGAATAACGTGTCGTTCTCTTTGATCGTAAGCGTCCCTTTTTCGATAAAAATCAGTTCCCAGGAATCCAGCTCGCGCTGTGGATGACTGCCCACTCCACGTGAAATAAATAGCCCGCCGTTCTGCACGGTTATCGGCAAAGAAATATTTAAATCAAGCATTTAAAGTATTCTCTTTTCGCTTTCCTTCCTGCAGTGTAGAGACAATGTGCAGTACAGGAGAAGGATTAGCCCTGTTTGTCGATCTTCTTCACAGTTTTCTCATCAGGTCGGAATCGTCACCTTTTTATACTTTTTCATCGCCTTGTTGATGTTTGAATTGCGTGCAGAATTATCCGGGTACGTTGCCAAAGTCAAAAATAACAAATCCAGGTTCCTAAACCCGATGACGCGAGGCGTTAACCATGACCTCTACCCCTATAAATAATACTGATATTGCAACATCGGCTGTAAACGACAAACTCTCGGTCCGTGAAAAAATAGGTTACGGACTGGGGGATGCGGGCGGTACGGTAATTACCTGCCTGATTATGAATTTCCTTACCTTTTTCTATACCGATGTTTTTGGTTTAACCCCGGCGATTGTCGGGACATTATTTATTGCCCTGCGAGTTTTTGATGCTATTTCCGATCCGTTAATGGGAATTATCGCCGATCGCACGCAGAGCCGTTATGGCCGTTTTCGCCCCTGGCAGCTCTGGGTGGCGGTGCCGATTGGCATTATCGGCGTGTTGACCTTCACGGTGCCCGATCTCAGCGCCAACATGAAAATTCTCTGGGCTTTCGGGACCTATCTTTTACTTTCAGTAAGTTATACCGCCATCAACGTGCCTTACTGCGCGCTTATTAACACCATGACTACCCGCCACGATGAGGTGATTTCCTGCCAGTCCTGGCGATTTGTACTGTGCGGTGTGGCAGGATTTTTGGTTTCCGTTGGCCTGCCGTGGCTGGTTGAAGTCATCGGCCAGGGTAATGCAGCGCAAGGTTATCAAATGGGCGTTGGCATTCTGTGCGCCGTCGCCGTGGTGATGTTTTTATGCTGTTTCTTCTGGGTTCGGGAACGGGTGCCGCTGGCGCTGATGGGCAAATTCACCCTGCGTGAGCACCTCGCCGGGCTGCGTAAAAACGACCAGCTATTGCTGAGTCTGGTGATGTCTTTTCTACTGATTAACGTATTCAACCTGCGCGGTGGCGGCTACATGTATTTCATCACCTATGTGTTGCAGGGGAGCGCGGCTTTCGCCTCGCTGTTCTTTACCATGGTGACGTTCGCCGCCATTCTGGGTGCGGTAATCGTTAATCCGCTGTCCCGCCGCTTTGATACGGTCAAACTCTACTATTACACCAACCTGGTGCTGGCAGCGCTTGCGGTGGGAATGTGGATGCTGCCCGCCGGGCCCGCTTATCAAACGCTGTGGCTGGCGGTTATTCTCGGCAACGGCATTATTCTGGGGTTCACGCTGCCGCTGCATTTTTCCATCATGGCCTTTGCCGATGACTACGGCGAATGGAAAACCGGGGTGCGCTCTTCGGGCATGAACTTCGCGTTTAATCTGTTCTTTATCAAGCTCGCATGGGCCGCCAGCGCAGGCATTCTCAGCCTGGTGTTTATCTTCGTGGCCTATCAGCCAGGGCTTGAAAACCAGACCCCGGCATCCCTTTCCGGCATAACCGCGCTGGAAAGCCTGTTACCTGCCGCCTTCCATCTGCTACTGGCTCTGGCTATTCGCTGGTGCCGCCTGAATAATCCGAGGATGGCGCTTATTGCTACCGACCTGCGCCAGCGCCATATCCAGAACGCCTGAGGAGTTGAAATGAATCAGCCAGATGTTTTACAGGAAGTTGATCTGCATAAACTGAAAGTAACCGATGCCTTTCTGGGGCAATACCAGCGCCTGGTGCGTGACGTGGTTATTCCGTATCAGTGGGACGCGCTTAACGATCGCATTGCAGAGGCTGACCCAAGCCACGCTATCGAAAACTTTGAGATTGCGGCAGGCCGTAAAGACGGCGAGTTCTACGGCATGGTGTTCCAGGACAGCGACGTGGCGAAATGGCTGGAGGCGGTCGCCTGGTCGCTGTGTCAGAAACCGGACGCGGAGCTTGAAAAAACCGCCGATGAAGTTATTGAGCTGATTGAAGCGGCGCAGTGTGAAGATGGTTATCTCAATACTTATTTCACCGTCAAAGAGCCGGGGCAGCGCTGGACGAACCTTGCTGAATGCCACGAGCTTTACTGCGCCGGCCACATGATTGAGGCGGGGGTGGCGTTCTTCCAGGCGACCGGGAAACGCCGCCTGCTGGAGGTGGTCTGCCGTTTTGCCGATCATATCGACAGCGTGTTTGGCCCCGGTGAAAATCAGCTGCATGGCTATCCCGGCCACCCGGAAATCGAACTGGCGCTGATGCGTCTGTATGAAGTGACGGATAACCCGCGCTATCTGAACCTGGTGAATTACTTTGTTGAAGAGCGTGGCGCCCAGCCGCATTTCTACGATATCGAATATGAAAAACGTGGACGCACTTCGCACTGGAACATTCACGGCCCGGCCTGGATGGTGAAAGACAAAGCCTATAGCCAGGCACACGAACCGCTGGCGTTGCAGCAAACGGCCATCGGCCATGCGGTGCGCTTTGTTTACCTGATGGCGGGCGTGGCTCACCTGGCGCGGCTGCATAAAGATGAGGAAAAACGGCAGTCCTGCCTGCGTCTGTGGGACAACATGGTGCAGCGCCAGATGTACATCACCGGCGGGATTGGTTCGCAAAGCAGCGGTGAGGCGTTCAGTTCGGACTACGATTTACCGAACGACACGGTGTACGCAGAAAGCTGTGCGTCCATCGGGCTGATGATGTTTGCCCGCCGTATGCTGCAAATGGAGGCGGACAGCCGCTTTGCGGACGTAATGGAACGCGCGCTGTACAACACGGTGCTGGGCGGTATGGCGCTGGATGGTAAACATTTCTTTTATGTGAATCCGCTGGAAGTACACCCTAAATCGCTATCGTTCAACCATATTTACGATCACGTGAAGCCGGTTCGCCAGCGTTGGTTTGGCTGCGCCTGTTGTCCGCCGAATATTGCCCGCGTGCTGACGTCGCTCGGTCACTATCTCTACACTCCACGGCCGGATGCGCTCTATGTCCATTTGTATGTCGGCAACGAAATGGAGGTGGCGGTGGGCGATAAGGCGCTGCGGCTGAAAATCAGCGGCGACTATCCGTGGCACGAACAGATAGAGATCGGTGTGGCTTCGCCTGAGCCGGTGCAGCATACCATTGCGTTACGCCTGCCGGACTGGTGTGATAATCCACACGTAGCGCTCAACGGTGAAACCTGCGAAGGGGACATTCGCAAAGGGTATTTGCATCTGAATCGTATCTGGCAGGAAGGCGACCGCATTGCGCTGACGCTGCCGATGCCCGTACGTCGGGTGTATGGCAATCCACTGCTGCGTCACGTCGCGGGTAAAGTTGCCTTGCAGCGCGGGCCGCTGGTTTATTGTCTGGAAGAGGCGGATAACGGCGCGGAACTGCATAACCTGAAGCTGCCGAAAGATAGCGCGTTCAGCCTGATTCAGGGCAAAGGGATCTTCGCGCATAAGTTTTTGATTCAGGCCGAGGGGATTCGCATGGAAAGCCAGCAGGCCGGGCAGCAGGCGCTCTATCACTATGATAAAGCACCGGTTGCCGCACAGCCGCAAAAACTCACCTTCATCCCGTGGTTTAGCTGGGCCAATCGTGGGGAAGGGGAAATGCGTATCTGGGTAAACGGCGACTGAGTTCGTGGGCCCCTCGAAGCTGGGGCCTTGCTTATTTACTGCTTTTCAATATACGTCGTGCTGCTTCTGCCAGAAATGCGCTGCGGCTGGCGAGGTGCAGATACCGATCGAGTGTAAGAAAATCGGCGATGTTCTTAATTTGAACCATGCATCGCAATTATTCAGATATTTTCACGTCACCAATGCTCGTATTTCGATATTAACTAATGGTCAGGTTGATAAATTTTTCACCGATCTGGATTCACCCAACAGAATGGATGAAAAACCCTTCCTTGAGTTCGATCTATTAGATATTGATGAATATGTTTTGCCTGAGTTACGCAAACTCACCAAATCAGCGTTTGACGTTGAATCGATTATTAACGCCGCAGGAGAGCTAAAATATGTCAGTCAGATTAAAAGATTGATCGGGGCTCAGTTCAATTCTCCGGATGATGATTTTGTAAAATCATTTGCCTCGCGTGTTTATGATGGAATCATTACGCAAAAAGTCAGAGATTCGTTCACTGAACTGACCAAAAAAGCTGCCAGCCAGTTTTTAAACGATCGGATCAACGAACGTTTAAAATCGGCGATGAGCGGCGCGCAAATTTCAACTGTTCCGGCGGAGGCTTCAAGTGAAGCAGGGAAGGATGAACAGGAGCTTACTGACGAGAATGTGATCCAAACCACCCTTGACGAGTTGGAGGGTTACCACATTGTGAAAGCGATTGTGCGTACCGTTGTCGATGCAACACGTATCAGCCAGCGGGACACAAAAAGTTATTTCGGCATCCTGTTGGATGACAATAATCGTAAGCCTATATGCCGCCTCCATTTTAATCGCAGCCAAAAATATATCGGCATATTTGACAGTGATAAAAATGAGACTCGCCACCCGATAGCTACGCTGGATGAAATTTACCAGCACGCAGATATATTAAAATCAACGGCGTGTTTATACGATTAATTTCCCTCTCTCCCGGACCGTCTCTTAAGCAGTAGAGCTGTGCAGGTGACGGTTCCAGCAGGAGAAATACCGTGTTGTCGATTATCCAGCCTTCTTCGCCTGATGACGAAGAAGGCTGGATTTGTATCAGAACAGCCCTAACGGTTTATCGGAATAGCTCACCAGCAGGCATTTGGTCTGTTGATAGTGCTCCAGCATCATCTTATGGGTTTCGCGTCCGATGCCGGACTGTTTGTAACCGCCAAACGCGGCGTGGGCCGGATAGGCGTGATAGCAGTTGGTCCAGACTCGTCCCGCCTGGATGCCGCGGCCCATTTTGTAGGCCAGGTTACCGTTGCGGCTCCAGACGCCCGCGCCCAGGCCGTACTCGGTATCGTTCGCCAGCTCCAGCGCTTCTTCCATGGTTTTAAAAGTGGTCACGGCCAGCACCGGGCCAAAAATTTCTTCCTGGAAAACGCGCATGTTGTTTTTACCAAACAGGATTGTCGGCTCCAGGTAATAACCGGATTTCAGGTCGCCTTCAAACGCTTTACGACGCCCGCCGGTCAGCACGTCAGCCCCTTCTTTTTTACCGATATCGATGTAATTGAGGATGGTTTCCATCTGGCCCTGGGAAACCTGGGCGCCCATTTGCGTGCTGGCGTCGAGCGGGTTGCCGCTGCGGATGGATTCCACGCGGCGAATGGCGCGTTCCATAAAGCGTTCATAGATGGATTCCTGCACCAGCGCGCGGCTTGGGCAGGTACAGACTTCACCCTGGTTAAAGGCAAACAGCGCAAAGCCTTCCAGCGCCTTGTCGAAGAACGCGTCCTCTTCGTCCATCACGTCGGCAAAGAAGATGTTCGGGGATTTACCGCCCAGCTCAAGCGTTACCGGAATAATATTCTGCGTCGCATACTGCATGATTTGCTGGCCCACTTCGGTGGAACCGGTAAAAGCAACTTTGGCGATACGTTTTGAGGTTGCCAGATATTCGCCGATTTCACCGCCCGCACCGTTTACCACGTTGATAACGCCCGGCGGCAGCAGATCGCCGACCAGTTCCATCAGCAGCAGCACGGATAGCGGCGTGAGGCGCGCCGGTTTAAGCACGATGCAGTTACCTGCGGCCAGCGCCGGAGCCATTTTCCAGCTCGCCATCAGCAGCGGGAAGTTCCAGGGGATTATCTGGGCGACAACGCCCAGCGGCTCGTGGAAGTGATACGCCACGGTTTCACCGTCAACTTCGCTGATCCCACCCTCTTGCGCACGTATACAGGAAGCAAAATAGCGGAAATGGTCGATGGCCAGCGGAACGTCGGCGCCGCTGGTTTCACGGATAGGTTTGCCGTTATCCCAGGTTTCGGCGGCGGCGAGCAGATCGATGTTCTGCTCCATGCGATCGGCAATTTTTAGCAGGATATTCGCTCTGTCCTGCACGGACATGCCGCCCCAGCCCGCTTTCGCCTCGTGGGCCGCGTCCAGCGCCAGGTCGATATCGCCTTTACTGGAACTGGCAATTTCACACAAAGGCTGGCCGGTGACCGGGGTGAGGTTTGCATAATATTTGCCGTCTACTGGCGCTACCCATTCGCCGCCAATATAGTTGTCGTAACGCGGTTTCAGTTTCAGCGGAAAGCCATACTCGCCGGGGATAATTCGGGTATCGGGAGGATTAGTTGTCATGGTGTTCTCCTTGTCGCGGTTGCCTATCAAGATTAGACGTCAGCGGTGATTTCTTCGTCAGAGTTTGAAGGGTTTACGACGCGGCTCACGGATTAAATTTTTTTGATTCAGAGTATTCAGCCAGCAGGTTAACTGATTTGATTCATACTAAAAGATTACCTTTTTCCCGTTTCGTCACAAGGATTGCTCATGCGCCTGTTTATTGGTTTTGATGTAGGCGGTACCCATGTAAAACATGGTCTTTTCACCGAAGAGGGGGAGGTGCTGATCGCTGAAGAATATGATACCCACTACGACCGCCAGCTTTTTCTTAGCGCCTGGCAAAGCGTGGTGGCGGGCTACCGGCAACATAATGAAATCGCCGGTATTGCCATTAGTTTTCCGGGATATATCAATCCGTATACCGGGCAGGTGCCCAAGGCGGGGTCGTTGACGTTTCTGGACGGCTGCAACCTGTTGGAAATGTTTGGCGAGCTGACCGATTTGCCGATCACCGTCGAAAACGATGCGAACTGTGCCGCGCTGGGTGAGATGTGGCTGGGCGCGGGCCATGATTATGATTCGCTGGTGTGCGTAACCATAGGGACAGGCATCGGCGGCGGCATTATCGTTAATCGCGAACTCATGCGCGGCTCGCACTTCCGGGCCGGGGAGTTCGGCGTGCTGCCCGTGGGACAATACGGGGAGGATATGCACCAGTTGGCCTCCGCCAAAGGGCTGATGGACGCCTGTCGCAGGGAGATGAATATCCCGGCGGATGAGAAAATTCACGGCCAGGATATTTTTGCCCGCGCCGAGACGGATTTACATATTCAGGGCGTGATTGATAACTGGGTGAAATATCTGGCGCGCGGAATTTATAGCGTGGTGTCGCTATTCGATCCGCAGGCGATTCTGCTCGGCGGCGGCGTGAGTACGCAGCCGATGCTGTATCCGATGCTGGAGCGCCATCTCGAAGGATTTAAGTTCTGGGACGTGCTGAAGGTGCCGATTCGTCCCTGCAAGCTGGGTAATAAAGCCGGGATGCTGGGCGCGGTTTGGCTGGCTAAGCAGAAAGATTGATGACGGATTGTATCGGATGGCGCTTATCCGACCCGGAGGTTGTGTAAGGTGGGTAAGCGCAGCGCCGCCCACCATTTTCTTTAGGGACTTTCCTGCCCGAACAGCGCCTTATCCCGCAATAAATGTTCGTTTCCGCGACGGCGAGTGAAGCCAGTCCGGTCGAAATATTCAAGGATTTGCACCGCCAGCTTGCGGCCTATGCCGAGACGGTCACGGAAATCTGCCGCGCTGGCGGCGCCCCGGGTTTGATCCAGCTCGCGGATCAAACCGGCAAACGCCTGAATCCGATCGTTGCGGTAATAACGATCTTTTAAGATCGCCGTTACCAGGCCAAGCTGAGCGGCAAAGCGCAGCAGCTGGCGCACGCTTTGTTCATCCTGCTTAATCGCCGCTGCCAGGTCGCGCACCCACCACGGCTCGTCCCCAAACAGGCCGTCGATTTTCTCCCATAGCACCTGCTGCTGCGCTGAAAAACCGGGAGCATTATCGGGCAGGTGCAGCCAGCCCTGACGGCTGACAAGCGCGCCTTCGTGACGCATTTTCTCAATTAATGCCAGCACCAGAGGTTCGTCTTCACCCGGCAGCGCCATGCGTCTGAGGCGGTCGCGGCCAGGGCCTGGCTGATCGTCATGCTGCTGATGGTAGCGGGCAAGCGTATCGAGCAGTTTTTGCTGCCAGCGGGCGGCGATATCAATGCTCAGCAGATTATCGCCCGCCTGCATAGAACCCGGCTTCGCCAGCAGCGCCGCCAGGCCGCCGCTGGCGAGCTGGCGTGCCCAGGCAAAGGCGCTTAATGAGACGGTGCCGCGCTGCAAAAGGGCGTCCAGCTTTTGCCGGTCATCCTGCGCCTGTTTTAACTGATGCAGCCACGCAAGGTACGCGGGCTGGCGTTTGCCGCGGCGTGGGGCGTGCAGAAGAAGAGTTCGCGCCCCGGCAAGCGTGGTACGTGCGGCTATGTCACGCAGCACAAGGCGGTCGTTTTCTGCCAGCCACAGGGGTACATCCAGCACCAGTTCCGCCAGATCATCCTCCAGCAGCGACACGCGCCCGGTGACGTGGCTTGCGGCGTGATGAATATGCAGCGGCTGCCATTGTTGCAGCGGCGCGTGAACCTGAAGCTCGACGATAACGCGTTCAACGGGCAGCAGCGGCTTTTCCGCCAGCAGCCAGTCGCCACGGCTGATATCTGCTTTTTCAGCGTCGCCGCTGACGTTAAGCGCGATACGCTGCCCGGCAAAGGCGGCGTCCATCGGCTGGTTTTGCGCATGCAGACCGCGCACGCGCATCGGTTTATCTGCCCCTGTTAGCCATAAGGTATCGCCGACTTTTACTTCGCCGCTAAGCGCGGTGCCCGTTACCACCAGGCCTGCGCCTTTTACGGTGAAAGCACGGTCAATCGCCAGCCGGAAACGGTGCTGACGAGGATGCGCGCGTTCCGGAATTTGCTGTAAATGCTCGCGCAGTTCAGCTATGCCAGTACCCGCTGTGGCGGCGGTAACAAAGATTTTTGCCTCCTGCCAGCCCGCTTCGCTGAGCATAGCTTTAACGTCTTCCCGAACTTCTTCAATGCGCGTTTCGCTGACGCGGTCGGCTTTGGTCAGCGCGACGGTAACGGCAGGTTTACCCGTCAGTTGCAGGATGGCGAGGTGTTCGCGGGTTTGCGGCATCACGCCATCGTCGCAGGCCACAACCAGCAGAGCGTGATCGATACCCCCTACGCCCGCCAGCATATTGGTGAGGAATTTTTCGTGCCCCGGCACATCGATAAAGCCGATAACTCGTCCGTCCGGCTGCGGCCAGTAGGCGTAGCCGAGGTCGATGGTCATGCCGCGCTTTTTCTCTTCCGGCAGGCGATCCGCATTTACGCCTGTCAGGGCCTGTAATAGCGTCGTTTTGCCGTGGTCCACGTGCCCGGCGGTGGCGATAATCATTGGGTCAGCATCTCCATTAAGCCCGCCTCATCTTCCAGGCAGCGTAAATCCAGCCACAGACGCCCGTCGCTGATGCGGCCAATAACCGGCTTTGGCTGCTCGCGCAGGCGTTGGGTTAACGTACTTAGCGTGGTGCCGCGTCCGTCCTTTGGCGTAAAGGTGATGGCGACGCTCGGCAGCCTGTCGACCGGCAGCGAACCGCTGCCAATCTGCGATAAACAAGGCTCCACGCGCACCTCGAACCGTTCGCCAAAACGCGTTTGTATCGCCGGAGCAAGACGCCGGGCCTGCTCGCTGATAGCTGTGGCATCACGGGTTAACAGGCGCAGCGTTGGCAGCCTTTCAACCAGGGTTTCGGGATGCTGATACAGACGCAACGTGGCTTCCAGCGCCGCCAGCGTCATTTTATCGGCACGCAGGGCGCGTTTGAGGGGATGCTGTTGAAGGCGGGCAATAAGATCTTTTTTGCCGACGATAATTCCCGCCTGCGGGCCGCCGAGCAGTTTATCCCCTGAGAAACTCACCAGGCTCACGCCCGCCGCGATTAATTGCTTCGGCATAGGTTCTGCGGGCAGCCCCCACTGGCTGAGATCGACCAGTGAGCCGCTGCCTAAGTCGCTGACCACGGGAATATTTAGTTCGCTACCCAGCGCGGCCAGCTCCGCCTCGGACACGGATTTGGTGAAGCCTTCAATTTGATAATTGCTGGCGTGGACTTTCATCAGCAGCGCGGCGTTTCCGCCGCTGGCCGCCTGCCGATAGTCTTTCAGATGCGTGCGATTGGTTGTGCCAACTTCCACTAGCTGGCAACCCGCCTGCCGCATGACGTCCGGGATACGGAACGCACCGCCGATTTCCACCAACTCGCCGCGCGAAACAACGACTTCGCCGCCATCCGCACAGGCGGCCAGCATCAGCAGCACTGCCGCCGCATTATTGTTCACGATACAGGCGTCTTCCGCGCCGGTTAGCTCACACAGTAGCTCCGCCAGCGCCCGGTCGCGGTGGCCGCGTGCTGCGCCATCCAGATCGTATTCCAGCGTGATCGGGGAACGCATCACCTGGGTTACCGCTGCAACAGCCGCTTCAGCCTGTAAAGCACGGCCCAGGTTGGTGTGCAGCACGGTGCCGGTCAGGTTAAACACCGGCAGGAATGCGCTTTGCTGGCCCGCCTCAAGCCTTTTCTTCGCCTGAGCCGCCCAGTCCGCGTGCCAGGCGGGTAATGCTTCCCGGAAACGGATGTACTCGCGCGCCTCATCAAGCATCTCCCGCAGGGCGTTAACCACGCGGGTATGGCCGAACTCATGCAGCAGGGCGCTGAACGCTGCGTCACGTAACAGGCGGTCTGTCGCCGGCAGTTGGCTATACAAAGTACGATGGGAGGTCATGGCAAACCGTGGGTTGAGAAATTTTGCGTCATTTTACATCAGACTGACGATAAAGCTCATACTGTTAACAGGGCTATGTTCACTTTGAAACAGACAGAAAAATCTATTTATGGATTTTCATCTGCTAAACAAAAAGAAGGAAAAACCACACTTTTTCCTTCTTTTTTAGCCACTTGACGGAGGCGTTAGTTCCCTGTCAGGGAGATCATGCCGTTGGCGGTTCGGTGCGGGCAAAGCTTTCGCGCTGGAAAAGGGCTTCAACCAGTTTGACGAGGTGCGGGCGATCGACACACCAGCCGGGAGAAACGCGGCGGAAGTTGATATAGCCCACGGCGCAGGCCACGGCAATATTCGCAACGGTTAGCGGTTCGGCGGATAGCGTTTTGTCCGCGGCGAACTTCTCAAGCATGTCCATCCCACGGCTGATTTTTTCACGCTGGCGCAGCAGCTCGATTTCGGACTGCTGAGCGGGCGGGCGCTGCTGTTCACGCACTGAAACGAGCGCTGCGTCCATAATTCCGTCCGCAAGCGCTTCTATCTGACGCATTTTCAGCGCGGCTTTTGGCTCACGCGGGATAAGCGCGGGGGCAATATCGAGAAGCTCCAGAT
Organism: Cedecea colo; assembly: GCF_011808225.1. Classification (GTDB taxonomy): domain Bacteria; phylum Pseudomonadota; class Gammaproteobacteria; order Enterobacterales; family Enterobacteriaceae; genus Dryocola; species Dryocola colo. The sequence continues at coordinate 153,963 of NZ_SOYS01000007.1, forward strand.
ATTCCGCGATAACCGGCGAGTCAAACCAGTATTCGTCTTCGCCGGTTACCAGAGCCGGGACCTTGCCCAACGGATTGTAATGCGGCGTGGCGCTTTCAGCCGTCCATGGATTGTCATTCACAAACTCAAAGGTGATGCCTTTTTCCAGCAGGATGACCGAAATTTTGCGCACGTACGGGCTGGTGTAATTGCCGATCAGTTTCATCACATCGTCCATTTTTAACTAACAAAAGATAAGTATGGATCAGGATGTATAAAAAGGCAGCGTCGAAAAAATATGTAAGAAAGCTACATCAGGCGTTCGGTGAAGCGGCGCCGTGCGTCCTGGATTACGCCAGGAAAATTCTGATGAATATATTTTGTGATTCAAGTCACAAAATACAAACAAATGTGCAACGTAAAAATGTGACAAACATCACAAAATATCGCGTTATACGGTTAAAGAATTATCACTGTACTATATTTACACGTCGTTTTTGTGAGGTTAATCACGCTGCAATGCCCTTCACCCCTGGATTGGTGGTGATCTACTTCACATTATTTCCCGCCGACTGGACAGCTTAACGATCCCGTGCCAGATTCGCCTCACTTAAAGCATCTGGCAGGCTTCTCTGCCGCTACGTTAACAATAAACCTCGGGCTGCTTTCCCGGCGCGTAAACACAACAAGGGGTGTGCGTATGTCATCCGATATCAAGATCAGAGTGCAAAGCTTTGGTCGTTTCCTCAGCAATATGGTAATGCCTAACATCGGTGCATTTATTGCCTGGGGTATTATCACCGCGTTATTTATTCCCACTGGATGGTTGCCAAATGAGACGCTGGCGAAACTGGTAGGCCCGATGATCACCTATCTGCTGCCGCTGCTCATCGGTTATACCGGTGGCCGCTTAATCGGCGGCGATCGTGGTGGCGTGGTTGGTGCAATTACCACGATGGGCGTTATCGTCGGTGCGGATATGCCGATGTTCCTTGGCGCGATGATTGCTGGTCCTCTGGGCGGCTGGGCGATTAAACGTTTCGACCTCTGGGTAGACGGTAAGATTAAATCCGGCTTTGAAATGCTGGTAAACAACTTCTCCGCTGGCATCATCGGGATGATCCTGGCGATTCTGGCGTTCATGGGTATCGGCCCGGCCGTGGAAGTTCTCTCCAAAATTCTGGCGGCGGGCGTTAACTTCATGGTTATCCATGACATGCTGCCGCTGGCCTCTATCTTCGTAGAACCGGCGAAAATCCTGTTCCTGAACAACGCGATTAACCACGGTATCTTCTCGCCGCTGGGTATTCAGCAGTCTCACGAGCTGGGCAAATCAATCTTCTTCCTGATTGAAGCCAACCCGGGTCCGGGTATGGGCGTGCTGATGGCGTATATGTTCTTCGGCCGTGGTAATGCCAAGCAGTCTGCGGGTGGTGCGGCAATTATCCACTTCCTGGGCGGTATCCACGAGATCTACTTCCCGTATGTGCTGATGAATCCACGTCTGATCCTGGCCGTTATCCTCGGCGGTATGACCGGCGTGTTCACGCTGACTATCCTGAACGGCGGCCTGGTTTCCCCGGCGTCTCCGGGCTCTATCCTGGCGGTGCTGGCGATGACGCCAAAAGGCGCCTACTTCGCGAACATCGCGGCAATCGTTGCGGCGATGGCGGTCTCCTTCGTGATTTCTGCAATCCTGCTGAAAACCAGCAAGGTGAAAGAAGAAGACGATATCGAAGTCGCGGCTCGCCGTATGGCAGAGATGAAGGCCGAATCTAAAGGTGGCGCTGCACCGCTGGCTGTGGGCGCTGGCGCGTCTAACGACCTGAGCCACGTGCGTAAAATCATCGTTGCCTGCGATGCCGGCATGGGATCAAGCGCGATGGGCGCAGGCGTTCTGCGTAAGAAAGTGAACGATGCGGGGCTGAAAAATATCTCCGTCACCAACAGCGCTATCAACAGCCTGCCGGAAGACGTGGATCTGGTGATTACGCACCGTGACCTGACCGAGCGCGCTATGCGCCAGGTGCCGCAGGCGCAGCATATTTCGCTGACCAACTTCCTCGACAGCGGCCTGTATAGCGATCTGACCGAGCGTCTGGTTGCCGCACAGCGCCACACGGACAACGAAGTGAAGGTCCATGACAGCCTGAAAGACAGCTTCGATGAGGACAACAGCCAGCTGTTCAAACTGGGTGCGGAAAACATCTTCCTTGGCCTGAGCGCTGCCAGCAAAGAAGAAGCGATTCGCTTTGCCGGTGAGCAACTGGTGAGCGGCGGTTATGTTCAGCCGGAATATGTCGAGGCGATGTTTGAACGTGAGAAGCTGACCCCAACTTATCTGGGTGAAGGTATCGCCGTACCACACGGCACCGTTGAAGCGAAAGATCGCGTGCTGAAAACCGGCATCGTCTTCTGCCAGTACCCGGCGGGTGTGCATTTTGGTGAAGAGCCGGAGGATATGGCTCGTCTGGTTATCGGTATTGCTGCCCGCAATAACGAGCACATCCAGGTTATCACCAGCCTGACCAACGCGCTGGATGATGACACCGTGATTGAGCGTCTGGCGAATACCACCAGCGTTCAGGAAGTGCTCGATCTGTTGGCCGGTAAGAAGTAACCAACGGAAAATTGTAGGGCGGTTAAGCTTCGCGCCAGCCGGCGTAAAAGCGGTGGATGGCGCTGCGCTTATCCGCCCTGCAACGAAAAACAAACCTCTCCCGTATGGGAGAGGGCTTGGGTGAGAGGAAAAGCCTCACCCCAGCCCTCTCGGGTGATTCAAATTTAAGAAGGTGACACAGATGAAAGCATTACATTTTGGCGCAGGTAATATCGGACGTGGCTTTATCGGCAAACTCCTGGCAGACGCAGGCATACAGCTGACGTTTGCCGACGTAAACCAGGTTGTGCTGGACGCGCTGAACGCGCGCCGCAGTTATCAGGTACACGTGGTTGGCGAGCAAGAGCAGGTTGATACCGTCTCCAACGTGAATGCCGTCAGCAGCATCGGCGAGGAGGTTATCGACCTGATTGCCGAAGTGGATCTGGTAACCACCGCCGTAGGGCCAGTCGTGCTGGAGCGTATCGCTCCTTCCATTGCGAAGGGTCTGGTCCTGCGTCGCGCAAACGGCAACGTTAAGCCGCTCAATATCATCGCCTGTGAAAATATGGTACGTGGCACCTCACAGTTAAAAGCTCATGTGTTGAAAGCGCTCCCGGAAGACGACCAGACGTGGGTTGAGCAGCATATTGGCTTTGTGGACTCCGCCGTGGACCGCATCGTTCCCCCGTCTGAATCCGCTACCAACGACCCGCTGGAAGTCACGGTTGAAACCTTCAGCGAGTGGATTGTTGATAAAACGCAGTTTAAAGGCGATCTGCCAGACATTCCGGGTATGGAACTGACTGATAACCTGATGGCCTTTGTAGAGCGTAAACTCTTCACGCTGAACACCGGGCATGCTATAACCGCGTACCTCGGCCAGCTGGCCGGTCTCCAGACCATTCGTGATGCGATTCTGGATGAAAAAATTCGCACCGTGGTGAAAGGGGCGATGGATGAGAGCGGCGCGGTGCTGATCAAACGTTACGGCTTTGATGCTGATAAGCATGCGGCCTATATCCAGAAAATCCTCGGTCGTTTCGAAAACCCGTATCTGAAAGATGATGTGGAACGTGTGGGCCGCCAGCCGCTGCGTAAATTAAGCGCGGGCGACCGCCTGATTAAACCGCTGCTTGGTACTCTGGAATACGGCTTGCCGCACGCGAACCTCGTAGAAGGGATTGCCGCTGCCATGCATTATCGCAGCGAGCAGGATCCACAGGCCCAGGAACTGGCTGCGCTGCTGGCTGAGGCTGGCCCACAGGCAGCGCTTGCGCAGATTTCTGGCCTCGATGCAAACAGCGAAGCAGTCGCTCAGGCGGTGAAGGCCTATAACGCAAAAGCGTAATGGAGAACGGGCGCAGCAGATACTGCGCCCAACACTAATTTTCAGTGATGCAGGCAAAGATGGAAGAAACACAGGCCTTTGAAAATCGGGTGCTTGAGCGTCTGAATGCCGGCAAAACCGTCAGAAGCCTGCTTATTGCCGCCGTTGAGCTTCTCACCGAAGCGGTCAATATCCTGGTGCTTCAGGTATTCCGTAAAGACGATTATGCAGTGAAGTATGCCGTTGAGCCTTTGCTGGACGGCGATGGCCCGCTGGGCGAGCTCTCCGTGCGTATGAAGCTTATCTACGGGCTTGGCGTGATGAATCGCGCCGAATACGAAGATTGCGAACTGCTGATGGCGCTACGCGAAGAACTAAACCACGACGGCAGTGAATACAATTTCACCGACGATGAGATCCTCGGGCCGTTCGGCGAACTGCACTGCGTTACGGCTTTTCCGCCAGCGCCGACTTTTGTCGACGGGGGTGACCCTGAATTGCAGGCGATGCAGAGACAGCGCTACCAGCAAATCGTCCGTTCAACGATGGTGCTTTCCCTTACCGAGCTGATCTCACGGATCGGCTTAAAAAAAGCCTTCCAGAAATAACCTCACCCGCAGACCCTTTTCGCCCTCTTCCGCCGAATGGTGTATCCTTGCCGCAAAGCAATTTATTCACGGTTAAGTAAAATGAAAGAAATCGAAAAAGCAGAAATTAAACGTCTTAGCGATCGCCTGGACGCCATCCGCCACGAAATGCCTGAGCTGCATCTTATCAACGAAGCGGAAAAATACGCCGAGCTGGAAAAAGAGAAGGCGAAGCTTGAAATTGAAATCGCTCGCTTACAGGCGGTACGCAACCAGAAGCTGAGTAAAGAAGCGCAAAAGCTGATGGCGATGCCGTACAAACGTCCTATTACCAAAAAAGAGCAGGCGGACATGGGCAAGCTGAAGAAAGCCGTGCGCGGTCTGGTTATCGTGCATCCTATGACGGCGCTGGGCCGCGAAATGGATCTCGAGGTGATGACAGGGTTTTCTAAGACTGATTTCTGATTTCTTTCTTAGTGCTTCAAAACGGGGTGAGCCATTGGGCATCATCCCTTTTTTTGCTTAATTAATGAGGCATTTGCGAAGCTCCTCCAACCGTTTCCCTTTCCCCGTTCAAAGCCCTTTTGATGTCATTTATTCTTCGAAAATCAATTAGCGAATCAATGTTGCGTAGCAGGGAACATTGATGTTAATGTTCCTTTTGAGGGAACAGGACGTTAGAATGATCAGAAGTTTTAAACATAAGGGACTGAAAAACCTCTTTCTGAAGAACCAGACTCAGGGTTTATCCTGGGAACACGTCCCGCGTATTCGCAGTCGGTTAGCCATAATCAATGCGGCAGGAAAAATAGAAGATATTGATTTACCAGGTTATCGGCTTCATGCGCTGGCAGGAGACAAAGCGGATCTGTGGTCCGTTGCGGTAACGGGTAACTGGCGGATAACTTTTGAATTTTATCAGGGAGATGCCTGGATACTTAACTACGAGGATTATCACTAATGAAAATGAGCAATCCCCCGCATCCGGGAGTCGTTATTCAGGAAGCGCTTGATGAGCTTGACGTTAGCCTGCGTGAATTTGCCAGAGCGATGGATATTGCCCCTTCAACCGCCAGCCGCATATTGACCGGCAAGGCAGCTTTGACGCCTGAAATGGCGGTGAAGCTTGCCGCGGTCATTGGAAGTTCTGCCGAAGTGTGGTTGAAGCTGCAAAGTGCGTACAGCCTCGCAGAGGCGGAGAAATCGGTTGATGTGACCAGGCTTCACGATCTGCGCGGTAAGCTTGCGCGCCCTATGACTCAGGCAAATGAGTAGGGCGGATAAGCGTCAGCGCCATCCGCCATCACCGGCTAACTCAATACCTGCGGATTGACGCAGTTTTCCTTCACTTCGCCCGTCAGCGCGGCAATCAGGTTATCCACCGCGCAGGCTGCCATGTTATAGCGCGTTTCGTGCGTTGCAGAGCCGATATGCGGCAGGGCGACGACGTTTGGCATCTCCAGCAGCGGGGAATTAACCGGCAGCGGCTCCTGCTCAAATACGTCCAGCCCAGCGGCATGAAGAGTGCCGTTTTGCAGCGCCTGAATCAGGGCTTTTTCGTCAACGACCGGACCGCGCCCGGCGTTAATCAGAATTGCCGAAGACTTCATTTTCGCCAGCTGTTCCGCGCCAATCATATGGTGCGTTTCTTCAGTCAGCGGCAGGGAAATACAGACGAAGTCAGATTCCGCAAGCAGCGTATCCAGGTCGCAATAGCGTGCGTCGAAGCGATCTTCGGCCTCCTGATGATGGCGACGAGCGTTATACAGAATTGGCATGCTAAAACCAAAGTGCGCGCGTTGCGCCAGCGCAAGGCCGATGCGGCCCATGCCGAGAATGCCCAGCGTTTTGTGGTGTACGTCGATGCCAAACCAGTCCGGGCCGATGCTGCCTTGCCATTCACCCGCTTTCACTCGTTCGGCGACTTCTACCGCGCGGCGGGCGGTTGCCAGCACCAGCATCATCATGGTGTCCGCGACGGTTTCGGTCAGTACCGAAGGCGTGTGCATCAGCGCGATGCGGCGAGCGGTCAGCGCAGCAACGTCAAAATTGTCATAGCCGACAGAAACGGTGGAAGCCGCACGCAGCTTCGGCGTGTGCGTTAAAAACGTCTCGTCGACTTTCTCGCTGGAACCCAAAATACCTTCCGCTTCAGCAAAAGCTGCTGCGTTCTGCTTTACGGTTTGCGGACTTAAATCGTTGAGTTGAGTAACGTTAAAATGGCTTTCAAGGCGGGCGAGCAGGTCGTCGGGCAGCTTCTTGTAAAGGATAACGGACGGCTTCATGAGATTCTCCGTAATGATATTAAGCATATACCGGGCGATGCGAGCATCGCCCGGTCAATAGTCAGGCGTGGCGGGCACCCACCGGCAGTTGCTGGTTCGTTGCCGGTTTCACTATCAAAGTTAGCCACACTGAGGCGAGCAGCGCCACCCCCATAAATACATAGGACGCGGAAGGGCTACCGGTTGCCCCGTTCAGGTAACCTACAAACCAGGAGCCGACAAACGAGCCCAGCGCACCCATGCTGTTAATCAGCGCCATGGCGCCACCGGCCACGTTTCGTGGCAGCATTTCCGGGATGATGGCGAAGAACGGACCATAAGGCGCGTACATAGCGGCCCCGGCAATCACCAGCAGGGTGTAAGAAACCCAGAAGTGGTTAGCGCCAACCAGCCAGGAGCCGAGAAACGCCAGCGCGCCAATCAGCAGCAGCGGCCAGACGAACAGCTTACGGTTCTGCATTTTGTCCGACGCCCAGGAAACGGCGATCATCGCGATGGTTGCCGCCAGGTAAGGCACTGAAGAAAGCCAGCCCACTTCCACCATGCCCATTCCGGCGGTGCCTGCGCCGCGGATTATCGACGGCAGCCACAGGACGAAGCCGTATACCCCAATGCTCCAGCAGAAATATTGCATACACAGCAGCACGACGTTGCGGGAGCGGAACGCTTCGCCATAGTTACGTACGGCTTTAATGCCTTCCTGTTCTTTTTGCAGCTGTGCCTGCAGCGCGCCTTTCTCAGCGTCAGACAGCCAGCCAACCTGGGTTGGCTTATCTTTTACCAGCACCCACCAGGCAAACGCCCAGATAACCGCCGGGATACCTTCGAAGATAAACATCTCGCGCCAGCCGAACGCCTGAATGAGGTAGCCGGACACCACCGACATCCACAGCACCGTAACCGGGTTGCCGAGGATCAGGAAGGTGTTGGCGCGCGAGCGTTCAGATTTGGTAAACCAGTTGCTGATATAAATCAGCATCGCGGGCATCACCGCGGCTTCCACCACGCCGAGCACAAAGCGAATTGCCGCCAGCGCCGGAATGTTGCTGACCATACCGGTCAGGGAAGCGCAGGCGCCCCATAAAATCAGGCAGACGAAGATAAGTTTACGTACGCTGCGGCGTTCGGCGTACATGGCGCCGGGGATCTGGAAGAAGAAGTAGCCGAGGAAGAACAGAGCGCCAAGCAGGGACGAGATGCCTTTGGTGATGCCAAGGTCATCGTTGATACCGGCGGCGGACGCGAAACTAAAGTTGGCACGGTCGAGGTAGGCCAGGCTGTACGTGATAAACACGATAGGCATGATATACCACCAACGTTTTGGTGCGATTGTATTGGTTTTCATAAGGCTTGCCTCTGTGTTGAGGAGAGTCGCATCTTGCCGGATGTAGGGTACAGCCGATGCGATATTAATTTATTCGCCCAGTGCAGCTCGGGTTGGTAGCCCTTCGCTATCACCGATGACCTGTATCGCCAGTGAGCCGATTTTGTTACCGCGGCTGACGGCATGTGGTAAGGATTTCCCTTCCAGCAGGGCGCTTATCACTCCGACCGCAAAGCCGTCGCCCGCGCCCACGGTATCGACTACGTTATCGACTTTTATGGCTGCTACCGCGCCTTTTTCACCGGCAGCAGTTTTATACCAGGCGCCGTCAGCGCCGGTTTTCAGCACCACGGTTTTAACGCCCTGATTGAGGTAGAAATCGGCAATCCCTTCCGGGGTATTTTGGCCAGTGAGAATGATGCCTTCTTTCACGCCGGGCAGCACCCAGTCCGCCTGGAAAGCGAGCTGGTTTAGTTGCCTGACCATTTCGGCTTCGCTTTTCCACAGCACCGGGCGCAAATTTGGGTCAAAGGAGATAGTTTTCCCTTTTTCCTTCATCGCCTTAGCGGTGTGATTAAGCAGCTCGAGCGAGGTAGCAGAAAGCGCGGCTGCCACGCCGCTTAAGTGCAAATGCCGCGCGCTAAAAAAATACTCTTCGTTGAAATCTTCCACCGAGAGGTGGCTTGCTGCCGAGCCCTTACGGAAGTACTCCACGATGGGATCGGTTCCATCTTCAACTTTAGATTTGAGCTGGAAGCCCGTCGCGTAGCGTTCATCCGTGGTGACGCCGCGGCTGTCGATTTGTTCTTTCGCAAGTTGTTGCAGCACATAGCGGCCAAACGAGTCGTTGCCCACGCGGCTCACCCAGCCTACCTTCAGGCCAAGGCGCGCAAGGCCGGTAGCAACGTTCAGCTCGGCACCGGCCACGCGTTTTACAAACTGTCCGGCTGCGGCTAAATCACCGGTTTCGGTTGCCACAAACATCGCCATCGCTTCACCGATGGTTATCACATCAAGCTGACTGGGCATCGTTTACTCCTCGCGTAACAGGTTTACGTAATGGCGGGTGACGGCGGTCAGATCGCGGCCTTCCAGCGGGAATTCTATGCCGCGAGGCGCATCGCCCGGCAGGCTGTTAAGCAGTTCCATCCAGCGCGGTTCGGCGTCATCCAGCGCAACAGCGCGGTAGTGATAATGGTGTGGAACGGCAGCTTTGACGTGGATATAGCTGACGTTTGGCGCCAGCAGGCGGGCGGCCGCCTCCGGCGATTCCTCAACCCACAGCCAGTTGGCCATATCAAAGGTTAGTTTGACCGGCAGATTTAGCACGTTGCAGGCGGCCTGGAAGCGCTGCAGGGGCGCGAGTTTGCCATAGACGGTCTGATCGTTTTCCACGACCAGCGCGACGTTAGTTTGTTCCAGCCACTGCTGTAGCAACGGAAATTGCTGGCTGCTGCGAAAATGGCCAAGCGAAAGCTTCAGCCAGCCCGCATTAAGCTGGCGGGCTTCGAGCAACAGCGAAGGGATAAGCTGGTTGAGCTTACCATCTTCGGTGAACAGCGGTTCCGGCGCGGAATAACAGGCCTGTAACCTGTGGTCAGCGATTTGTTTTGCCAGCTCCGGCAGGGAATCCAGTTGGGTATTGCTCAGCAGTTCGCGGCGGATTTCTACGCCGTCCGCCCCTGCGTTGGCAATAACAGGTAACAGCGCCTGCTGGCCGCCGAGGGCGGCGATGCGGTCATGCCCGTAAGCGGCAGTGACGACAATAATTTTTCGCGACATGAACAGCTCCATCACGGTAACAGCTAAGTAACATAGTTATTACGCTAAATGGAACCGGTTCCAAAGAGAAGCCAGGCATGCTGAATTTATGATCGCTATCACGAAGAAAATTTTAGCGGGCGGTGGAGCCGCGCACGATTAATTCGCCGGAAAAGACCTGCTCATGCACGCTTTCAGCAGCGCCTTCAATACGTTTCACCACCTGCTCAAGCGCGGCATAGCCTATCTGCCAGGTCGGCTGTTTCAGGGTAGTAATGCCCACGCCTGCCAGCTCCGCCCATTCGAGTTCGTCGAAACCCAGCAGGCCTATATCGCTGCCCCAGTGCAGACCGATGCGGCGCATGGAACGAGCGATCTGGAGGGTGAGTGCGCCATTGGCGGACATCACCGCTTTGCGCATCCCGCGGTGCTGCGTGTGAAACTGGCGCAGAGTATTATCCATTAAATCCGCTTCGTGCAGCGGCAGCTCGGCGTTTTCCGCCACGATGCCGGGGTAACGATCGGTGGTGTGACGAAACGCGCGCAGGCGTTCGCGGCGGGTATTAACCATGCCGAGCGGTTCGCTGAGAAACAGAATCGCTTCAAAGCCTTGTTCGACGAGGTGCTCGGTGGCGGTGGTCGCGGCCTGAATGTTATCCAGCCCTACCACGTCGCAGGCGAAATCGGGGATTTTACGATCGATAAGTACCATCGGCAGCGCCGACTGTTGCAGGCGGTTCAGCCCTTCCTCACGCATCCCCACGGCGTTCACCACAATGCCTTCTACCTGATAGCTGCGCAGTAAATCGAGGTAATGCAGCTCCTGATTCACCTCGTTGTTGGTGTTGCAGACCAGAGGCGTGAAGCCCTTTTCCCGGCATGCGGCTTCGATACCGCTCAGCACGTCGACAGAATAAGGGTTGGTAATGTCGGCAATGATCAGGCCGATTAAGCGGGTTCGGCCGCGTTTCAGGCCGCGAGCCATCTGGCTTGGGCGATAATCAAGTTCAGCAATAGCGGTTTCAATGCGGGTTCGCAGGTCGTCGGAGAGAACATTTTGTTCGCCGTTGAGATAGCGGGAAACGCTGGTTTTACCGGTTTTCGCCGCTTTTGCGACGTCGCTTATCGTGGGGCGCGCAGCCTTGCCGTTCATGTCCGTCTCCTGGAAGGGGTAATTTTCTGGAGAGTAACATACATTTTGCGGGGCGGTGGATGGCGCTAACGCTTATCCAACCTGCGATCCGGGAACGCGTAGGGCGGATAAGTGCAGCGTCATCCGCCGTAGAGTTTAAGACAGAGGGCTTAACGTAATTTCTACGCGGCGGTTTTGCGCTTTGCCTTCTTCGGTGCTGTTGCTGGCGATTGGGTTCGCCGGGCCTACGCCCGTGGTGCGCACGCGGCTGGCATCCACGCCCTGGGTGATTAGCGCGCTGCCAACGCCGTCTGCACGCTGCTGAGAAAGTTTCATATTCAGCTCGTTGCTGCCGGTGCTGTCGGTGTAGCCCACCACGTTAACGGCGGTTTTTGGATATTCTTTCAGCACCATTGCCACGCCGGTGAGCGTATTGGCACCCGCCGGTTTAAGCGTGGCGCTGCTGCTGTCGAAGGTGACATTATTCGGCATATTCAGCACGATGTTATCGCCATTTCGCGTCACGCTTACGCCTGTTCCCTGCATTTTATCGCGCAGTTTGGCTTCCTGCACATCCATGTAATAACCGGCGCCGCCGCCCAGTGCTGCCCCGGCCGCTGCGCCAATCAGGGCGCCTTTGCCGCGATCTTTTTTCGATGAAGAGAGTACGCCGACGCCTGCGCCTACCAGCGAGCCTATCCCGGCGCCAATTCCGGATTTACCTGCTTCTTTTTCGCCTGTGTAGGGGTTGGTCGTACAGCCAGAAACTGCTAACGTGCCGCAAACCAGGGCGGCAATAATCACGCGATTTTTCATCTCATTTCCTTTGCGAATTATAAATCTGCGCTGCGGAAGGCAGCGGCGATTGATTATGACGTGAGAATGTGTAGAAAATTTCCCGGAGTCGTCTGAATTTGTAAACAATATTGAGTGGCCGCAGGCCGCCATCTGCAAACACCGGAGCCCGAATTGGCTAAAACATCCCCGACAAACAAACAGATTTTAACCGCCGCCCACTGGGGACCCATGCTGGTGGAAACCGATGGTGAAAATGTGCTTGCATCCCGTGGCGCGCTGGATACCGGACACGAAAACTCACTCCAGCAAGCCGTACCGGATCAGCTTCACAGCAAAGCGCGCGTGCAGTATCCGATGGCGCGAAAAGGCTTTCTGGCATCGCCTGCGGCACCACAGGGCGTGCGCGGCGAGGATGAATACGTGCGTATCAGTTGGGACGAAGCGCTGAAGCTGATTCATCAGCAGCATCAGCGTATTCGCGATGCTTACGGCGCCGCGTCAATTTTTGCGGGTTCCTATGGCTGGCGCTCTAACGGCGTACTGCACAAAGCCGCCACGCTGCTGCAACGTTATATGAGCCTTGCCGGCGGCTATACCGGCCATCTGGGGGATTATTCCACTGGCGCGGCGCAGGTAATCATGCCGTATGTCGTAGGCTCCAACGAAGTTTACCAGCAGCAAACCAGTTGGCCTTTGGTGCTTGAGCACAGCGATGTAGTGGTGCTGTGGAGCGCTAACCCGCTGAACACGTTAAAGATTGCCTGGAACGCCAGCGACGAGCAGGGCGTGAAGTATTTCGAACAGCTGAAAAACAGCGGTAAAACGGTGATCGCCATCGATCCGATGCGATCGGAGACGGTGGATTTCTTTGGCGATCGTATCCAGTGGATCGCGCCTGATATGGGCACTGACGTGGCGCTGATGCTCGGCATTGCCCATACGCTCGCCAGGCATGGCTGGCACGACACGGACTTCCTGGCTCGCTGTACATACGGCTACGAGCAGTTTTCCGCCTACCTGAAGGGCGAAATCGACGGCCAGCCGAAAAATGCGGAATGGGCGGCGAAGATTTGCGGCGTGCCGGTACAGACCATCGAATATCTGGCGCAGCTGTTCAGCAACAACCGCACCATGCTGATGGCCGGCTGGGGAATGCAGCGTCAGCAGTACGGCGAGCAGAAACACTGGATGTTGGTTACGCTGGCGGCCATGCTCGGCCAGATTGGCACGCCGGGCGGTGGTTTTGGGCTTTCTTACCATTTTGCAAACGGCGGCAACCCTACGCGCCGCGCCGCAGTGCCCGGTTCGCTGCAGGGTACGGTGGCTGGCGGTACGGATGCGGTAGAAAAAATCCCCGTCGCCCGCATCGTGGAAGCGCTGGAAAACCCGGGCGGTAGTTACCAGCACAACGGGATGGAGAAAACCTTCCCGGATATCCGCATGCTGTGGTGGGCGGGCGGCGGCAACTTTACCCATCATCAGGACACCAATCGCCTGATTAAAGCGTGGCAGAAGCCGGAGCTGGTAGTTATCTCCGAATGCTTCTGGACGGCGGCGGCGAAGCATGCCGATATCGTGCTGCCGATTACCACCTCGTTTGAACGCAACGACATGACCATGACCGGCGATTACAGCAATCAGCACCTTGTGCCGATGAAGCAGGTCGTCGCCCCGCGCGGCGAAGCGCGTAACGATTTTGACGTCTTTGCGGAGCTGAGCGAACTGTGGGAGCAGGGCGGGAAAGGACGTTTCACCGAAGAGAAAAATGAGCTGCAATGGCTGGAAACTTTCTATGAAATGGCGAGAAGCCGCGGCGCATCCCAGCAGGTCGCTCTGCCAGACTTCAGCGATTTCTGGCAGGCCAACCAGCTCATTGAAATGCCGGAAAGCGATAAAAATGCCGGGTTCGTGCGCTTTAGCGATTTCCGCGCCGATCCGCAGGCGAATCCGTTAAAAACGCCGAGTGGAAAAATTGAAATTTATTCACAGCGGATCGCCGCTTTTGGCTATGCAGATTGCCCACCGCATCCGACCTGGCTTGCGCCTGATGAATGGCAGGGCAACGCGGAAAAGGGCCAGCTTCAGCTGCTTTCGTCTCATCCGGCCCACCGTTTGCACAGCCAGCTCAACTATGCGGCTCTGCGTGATAAATATGCCGTTGCCGGGCGTGAGCCGCTGACGCTGCATCCGCAGGATGCCGCCGCGCGCGGCATTAACGATGGCGATCTGGTGCGCGTCTGGAATTATCGTGGGCAGGTATTGGTGGGTGCGCAGGTTACCGAAGGCATTAAGCCCGGCGTGGTCTGTATCCATGAAGGCGCCTGGCCGGATCTGGATAGCGACAGGCTGTGTAAAAACGGCGCGGTAAACGTGCTGACGCTGGATATTCCTACCTCACGCCTGGCCAACGGGTGTGCTGCGAACTCTTCACTGGTATGGGCTGAAAAATACCACGGCCCGGCGCCAAAGGTTACGGCGTTCGATCCGCCCGCCAGCTCATGATCCACGTAGGTTGGCGCGTTTCCGTCTGCCAGGCGCTTTCTTCAATGCGAAAGCCCTGGCGATGGTAGAAGTGCACCGCCCGCTGGTTTTTCTGATAAACCTCAAGGCTCAGTTCCGGGTAGCGCGCCTGCACGTGTTTTATTAATGCGCTGCCAATCCCTTTGCCGGAACAGGAGTCGGCGACAAACAGCGCACCGATAAAACGCTTATCAAGTATGCTGACAAAACCGACGATTTTTTCTTGCGCCACGTAAACCCAGGTGCGCGACTGCGGAATATAGACGTTGCGCACAATCGATTCGCTCTCAACCCAGTAGCTTCTGGCGATGAACGGATGCGCATCGATGGTGCTGGCAAGCCATAGCTCGATCAGCGCATCCATCTCACCGGGGAGCAGACGACGAATCATTTGCTGTTATCGGGATGGCAGAAACAGCCGGTGATATGATCGTTAACCAGCCCGCAGGCCTGCATAAATGAATAACAAATCGTTGAGCCAACGAATTTAAAGCCGCGTTTTTTTAGCGCCTTAGATAGCGCATCTGAAGCGGAAGTCATGGTAGCAATTTCTGCGTGCGTGGCGGCGTTGGATATCTGCGGTGCGTTATCCACAAACGACCAGACAAACTCCGGAAATTTTTCGCCGTTCGCTTCCATCGCCAGAAAGGCTTTGGCGTTATTGATGATTGCCTCGATTTTACCGCGATGGCGAATAATGCCCGCGTCCTGCAATAGCACCTCAACATCCTCCGGCTGGAGGAGCGCCACAAGCTGCGGATCAAAATCTTTAAAGCAGCGGCGATAGTTTTCGCGCTTTTTCAGCACGGTTATCCACGACAGGCCAGCCTGCTGCCCTTCAAGGCAGATCATTTCAAAAAGTTTTTTCCCTTCGGTAACCGGAACGCCCCATTCTTTGTCGTGGTATTCAAGATAGATCGGATCCTGAGTAACCCATCCGCAACGCTGCATAGTCTGCTCCCTCTGATGAAATAAATGCGTGTCAGCTTGACGTGTATGATAAAGAGACAATAGTTAATCCAGGGGTATCCGCAAGCCCGTCAAAAAACACAAAAAGCAACGCCGGATTTGGCTCTTTCCTGGGGTCGTTTTAATGATAAAAAATTCTATACGCAGTGGTCACCGTGTCACTTTTATCACGGCGCTGACCTCTTGGTGTTTGCTCCATGCTACGCATGCTTTTGCGTGGCAGCAGGAATATATTGCAGAAGGGCCAACGGGCGACGCCCGGGATCGTTATACCTGGGACAGCGAACGAGCGCCAGGCTATAACGAGATCCTTGCTGAGCGTATTTATTTATCCATGACTCCGCAAAGCCAGGCCGGGCTTAACTATTCTGTCGGCAATGATAGCACCAGCCGCGATAATTCACGGCTCGGTATCGGCTGGACGTTCCCCGTGATGGGAAACATTACTACTGGCCCAACCGCGGAATATAGCTGGGATGGCAGTTCTACGGGTATCTATAACGAATATGGCGATAGCGTGGTGGCTTCGCGCTTTAACGATCGGCTCTGGCATGCCAGCGTTTCCACCGTGGGCTGGCGGCTGGACTCGACGATGGACTTTATTCGTCCCTGGGCGCAGGTGAGCTATAACCACCAGTACGGCGATAATATCTGGAAAGCCCAGAGCGGCTCGCGCCCCCTTGCTGCGAGCGTCCAGGATACCAGCTGGATGGACGTGACGGTCGGTGCCGATGTGCCCATCGGTAAAAACGTGGCGGCATTCGCTTCTATGTCTCAGGCCGAGGGAGCTGCTACTGGCGAAGCGTATATGTACAACCTTGGCGTAAACGCACGCTTTTAAGCTTATGACCGGGCCTGTTCGGGCTGGTTGCCTCGTTTCACGGCATTATTATGGGTCGTTTCCGGCAGATTTTTTCGCTCGCCCGCGTCGTTTAGTTGTTTGCCAAAGTTATTCGTCGGACCCGGACGCCGCACCTGGCTATTCTTAATGCATAACATGATGACGGCGTCAGTTTTTGGCGCGGTGTGATGTACATCATCTCAATGGCCTCGCTGTTCAAACTGCGGCGCAGTGAACCTCTTGTGGTTCTTCCTTTTAAAGCGCCGCGGTAGATCCGCAGCTACGCGCCGTTTCCTGAGGGACTTAAAATGTACCAAACCAGCCTGGCACACCGTACCTGGCGGTTTGCCAGTTTAAAAGAGGTAATGGCTAAAGCGACTCCGGCCCGTTCCGGAGATGCGCTGGCAGGCGTGGCAGCAGGCAGCGCGGAAGAACGCATGGCGGCGAAGATGGCGCTGGCCGATATTCCTCTTAAAGAGATTCTGGAAAACCCGCTAATCCCCTACGAACAGGATGAAGTGACCCGGCTGATTATCGATACCCATGATCCGGCCGCTTTTGCCGCCATCTCGCATCTGACCGTGGGCGATTTTCGTGACTGGCTGCTTGCAGCAAGCACAACCACTGCGGTGTTGCAGCAGACGGCAAAAGGGATAACGCCTGAAATGGCTGCCGCCGTCAGTAAACTGATGCGCAACCAGGATTTGATCCTCGCCGCCAGTAAATGTCAGGTTACTACCCGCTTTCGCAACACCCTCGGTTTGCCCGGGCATCTCAGCGTCCGGCTTCAGCCTAATCATCCTACTGACGATCTGAAAGGGATTGCCGCCAGCATGTTAGACGGGCTGCTGTATGGCAGCGGCGATGCGGTGATTGGCATTAATCCGGCAAGCGACAGTTTGCCGGTGCTCGAACGTCTGGCCTGGATGCTGGATGATGTGATCCAGCGGTTCGATATCCCCGGCCAGTCCTGCATTTTGACGCACGTAACCAATACGATGCAGCTTATTGAACGCGGCGTGCCGGTAGATTTGGTTTTTCAGTCCGTTGCCGGAACCGAGGCGGCGAACAGCGGATTTGGTATCAGTCTCGCTATGCTGGAAGAGGCGCGTGAGGCGGCGCTGGGCCTTGGGCGCGGGACCATAGGCAATAACGTGATGTATTTTGAAACCGGCCAGGGAAGCTGTCTGTCATCAAATGCCCATCACGGCGTCGATCAGCAAACCTGTGAAGCCCGTGCCTATGCCGTAGCTCGCCAGTTCTCGCCGCTTCTGGTGAATACCGTGGTGGGCTTCATCGGGCCGGAATACCTGTATGACGGGAAGCAAATTATTCGCGCCGGCCTGGAAGATCACTTCTGCGGCAAGCTTATGGGCCTGCCGCTGGGCTGCGATGTCTGTTACACCAACCATGCTGAAGCCGATCAGGACGATATGGATACCCTGCTAACTTTACTTGGCGCGGCCGGTCTGACCTTTATGATGGGCGTGCCCGGCGCGGACGATATTATGCTTAACTATCAAAGCACTTCATTTCATGACGCCCTCTATATTCGCCGCCTGCTGGGGCTAAAACACGCGCCGGAATTTGGCGAATGGCTCATCCGCATGCAGATTATCGATGGTGACGGGCATCTGCGTCTGACAGGAGCCAATCATCCTCTGCTGGCGGCATTACCGTAAGGAGCTTCCCGATGAGCCAACCCGATGCCTGGTCTGCGCTACGTGCGTTCACCGATGCGCGAATCGCCCTGGGACGCAGCGGTGCCAGCCTGCCTACTCAGGAAGTGCTGAAACTCGGCCTGGCCCACGCCCAGGCGCGAGATGCTATCCATCAGCCTTTTGTCAGTGAGACGCTAAGCCAGCAATTACAGAAACTTGGGCTTGTAACCCTGAGCGTCCACAGTGCGGCCCCGGATCGGGATACTTTTCTGCATCGTCCTGATTTAGGTCGGCAGCTCAGCGAGGAAAGCCGAATGCTTCTCGGCGCCCGTTCTGATAAACCAGCGGATTTGCTGCTGGTCATTGGCGATGGGCTCTCTTCATACGCCGTTCACCGGCAGGCTCCGGCGCTGGTGGCCGCCTTGCTGCCTTATCTCTCAACGCTCGGCCTTTCCCTTGCCCCCGTCGTGCTGGCGCACCAGTCGCGGGTCGCGTTGGGCGATGAGATTGGTGAGTGCTTACGCAGTAAGGCGGTAGCGATATTAATTGGCGAGCGCCCCGGCTTGTCCTCTCCCGACAGTCTTGGTGTTTATCTGACCTGGGGACCCACGCGCCAGCGGCCTGATTCGGAACGCAATTGTATTTCCAATATCAGACCGCAAGGGCTTTCCTGCGAGGCGGCGGCCTTTAAGCTTGCCTGGCTGTTAGAACAGGCTTTCTTGCGGCGGCTTACCGGCATACGGCTGAAGGATGAGAGTGATAATCCTGCCCTGCATGACAACGTGCGGCCAGCGGACAAGTTGCGTTAACTAAACGCCCATTTTGTTAACCCCGTCACGGTATGATTTAACATTTTATATACAGGGCTGGCGGGGTATGCATCGATAGTGGTCACTTACATACGCCGTTCAGCATCGCCGTTTCAGGCCGTTCATTCCGGCTCAGATGCATTTCATTCCGTCCTGCGCGCACTTCATGCCTTTTTCTCCTGGAATAAAATGCGCTTCG
This sequence comes from Cedecea colo, assembly GCF_011808225.1. Classification (GTDB taxonomy): domain Bacteria; phylum Pseudomonadota; class Gammaproteobacteria; order Enterobacterales; family Enterobacteriaceae; genus Dryocola; species Dryocola colo. The sequence continues at coordinate 172,757 of NZ_SOYS01000007.1, forward strand.
TTATCTTAAGCGGCAGATAACTTCCCTCAGATTTGCAGGACATCTGCCATGAACACCGCTCAGTACAACCGCACACGTTGGTTAACCCTTATCGGGACGATTATTACCCAGTTCGCCCTGGGTTCCGTTTATACCTGGAGCCTGTTTAACAGCGCGCTGTCCGAAAAACTCAACGAACCCCTCAGCCGGGTGGCGCTTTCCTTCGGTTTGTTAAGCCTCGGCCTTGCTATCTCTTCTTCCGTTGCCGGTAAATTGCAGGAGCGCTTTGGCGTGCGTAAAGTCACGATGGCGGCGGGCGTGCTGCTGGGCATCGGCTTCTTTCTGACCGCGCATTCCAGTAATCTGGTAATGCTGTGGCTGAGCGCAGGCGTGCTGGTTGGCCTTGCTGACGGCGCAGGCTACCTGCTGACGCTGTCTAACTGCGTAAAATGGTTTCCGGAGCGCAAAGGGCTGATTTCCGCTGTCGCCATCGGCTCTTATGGCCTGGGCAGCCTCGGCTTCAAATATATCGATACGCATCTGCTGGCGACCTACGGCCTGGAAAATACTTTTATGATCTGGGGCGCGCTGGCAATGGTGATAATTCTCTTCGGTGCCTCGCTGATGAAAGATGCGCCAATACACGAAGCGCAAACCGTTAATGGCGTGACCGAGAAAGATTACACTCTGGCAGAATCCATGCGTAAACCGCAGTACTGGATGCTGGCGGTGATGTTCCTGACCGCCTGCATGAGCGGCCTGTATGTGATTGGCGTCGCGAAAGATATCGCGCAGGGCATGGTGCACTTAACCGCTGAATCTGCGGCGAACGCCGTTACGGTGATTGCGATTGCTAACCTGAGCGGCCGTCTGGTGCTTGGCATTCTGTCCGACAAAATGGCTCGTATCCGTGTGATTACGCTTGGCCAGATTATTTCTCTGGTGGGGATGGCGGCCCTGCTGTTTGCTCCTTTAAACGAAGCGACATTCTTTGCGGCGATTGCCTGCGTGGCCTTTAATTTCGGCGGCACCATCACCGTTTATCCATCTTTGGTCAGCGAATTCTTCGGCCTGAACAACCTGACTAAAAACTACGGCGTGATTTATCTGGGCTTCGGTATCGGCAGCATCTGTGGTTCGATTATCGCCTCGCTGTTTGGCGGTTTTTATGTGACCTTCTGCGTGATCTTTGCCCTGCTGATTTTATCTCTGGCGCTTTCTACCACGATTCGTCAGCCAGCGCGTGAAGTTATGCAGCATGAACATGCCCATGCCTGATAGCGCGCCAATAGCTGCGTAAAACATGCCGCCGTAACCCCATACGGCGGCATCATTAATTGTGCATCCTGGCCGCACTATTTAAATAAACGGAAGGCGCATATTTTTGCGCGATACTTTTTTACCTCTGTGGCTGAGCCCATAGCCTGAGAATTCTCCTCATTCCTCTGCAACGCTTCCTTTCCCAGAACTCTCTCAACCTTTAACGGTCTGATTAACGTTTTATACGTTTCCTTTTTTGCGCCAGGACGCCCTGAATGAATTATATTAAATCGATGACCCAGCAGAAATTATGTCTTCTGTTAGCGGCATACATCGGCCTGTTCTTAAATATCTCGGTTTTTTACCACCGTTTTGATGGATTAGCGCACGACTTCAACGCATGGAAAGCGTTTGCCGCTGTGGTTGAAGTGTGTGCCACGGTATTAGTGACCTTCTTCTTGCTGCGCGTGCTTTCGCTGTTCGGGCGTTTAGCCTGGCGGATCCTCACCACATTTATCGTGTTGTGCTCCGTCGGTGCCAGCTATTACATGACTTTCCTCAACGTCGTTATCGGCTATGGCATTATTGCCTCGGTGATGACCACGGATATCGATCTGTCGAAAGAGCTTGTCGGCTATCACTTTATTTTGTGGATGATACTGGTTAGCGCCATTCCGCTGCTGCTTATCTGGAGCAACACCTGCCGCTATACGCTGCTCAAACAGTTGCAAACCCGCGAGCATCGCGTGAAGAACGTAGCGATAATTCTGCTGGCTGGCCTGATGGTTTGGGCGCCGCTGCGTTATCTTGATAAACAGCAAAAGCGTATCGAAAAACGCTCGACGGTAGATATGGCAAGCTACGGCGGCGTGGTAGCCAACTCCTATCTGCCATCGAACTGGATCTCAGCGCTCGGCCTCTTCGCCTGGGCACAGGCGGATGAATCCAGCGATAACAGTTCGTTGATAAACCCGTTGAAAAAATTCACCTATGTGGCGCCAAAAAATATCGAAGATACTTATATGGTGTTTATCATCGGTGAAACGACGCGCTGGGATCACATGGGTATTCTGGGATATGACCGCGATACTACGCCGAAGCTGGCTCAGGAGAAAAACCTGGTCGCGTTCCGTGGTACGTCGTGCGATACCGCTACCAAGCTCTCTCTGCGCTGTATGTTTGTGCGTGAAGGTGGAGTGGAAGATAACCCGCAACGTACCTTAAAAGAGCAGAACGTCTTTGCTGTTCTAAAACAGCTGGGTTTCTCTTCAAACCTGTTCGCTATGCAAAGTGAAGTGTGGTTCTACGGCAACACTATGGCGGATAACTTCTCCTACCGTGAGCAAATTGCCGCCGAGCCGCGTAACAGCGGTAAACCAGTGGATGATATGCTGCTGGTAGAAGAGGTAAAACGCTTTGTTGGGCAAAATACGCAGGGCAAGCATCTGGTGATTCTGCATACCAAAGGCTCGCACTTCTCGTACGTGCAGCGTTATCCGCGTAGCTTTGCAAAATGGACGCCGGAGTGCGTGAGCATTGATAAAGAGTGTAGCAAAGAGCAGCTGATCAACGCCTTTGATAACTCCGTTCTGTACACGGATACGGTTATTACGGATGTGATTAATCAGCTACGCGACAAGCGCGCGATTATCTTTTATGCCGCGGATCACGGTGAGTCAATCAGTGAGCACAAGCACCTGCACGGTACGCCACGTAATATGGCGCCGCCGGAGCAGTTCCGCGTGCCGCTGCTGGTCTGGGCGTCTGACAAATATCTTGCAGACCCGGATCGCGCCCGTTCTTTCGAACATATGAAGGCGCAGGCGGCCATGAAAGTGCCGCATCGTCAGGTGGAACTGTATGACACCGTGCTGGGTTGTCTCGGCTACACCTCGCCAGACGGCGGGATTAACGAGAACAACGACTGGTGCCACGTGCAGCGGAAGGCTGCGCAGTAACATTTGCTCTACAAGCGCTTGCTTTTAAGCCAAACGATTTGGATTTTTAAGTTAAGGGATTGACGGCTAAAACGGTGCGCAGTAAGATGCGCTCCGCATTCGGCGAGTAGCGCAGCTTGGTAGCGCAACTGGTTTGGGACCAGTGGGTCGGAGGTTCGAATCCTCTCTCGCCGACCACATTCAAGAAAACCTGCTTCGGCAGGTTTTTTTACGTCTGTAGCTTAGAGAGGATGAGAAGCTCCGGGGCAGGGAGGTTTGAGCCGAGCGCAGCGAGACAACGTTGCTTATGCAACGGCCCGCAGGGGAATAATCCTCTCTCGCCGACCACATTCAAGAAAACCTGCTTCGGCAGGTTTTTTTACGTCTGTAGCTTAGAGAGGATGAGAAGCTCCGGGGCAGGGAGGTTTGAGCCGAGCGCAGCGAGACAACGTTGCTCATGCAACGGCCCGCAGGGCGTGTTTTGTAAAAAAGCCATCCTCTCTCGCCGACCACATTTAAGAAAACCTGCTTCGGCAGGTTTTTTTACGTCTGAAGCTTAGAGAGGATGAGAAGCTCCGGGGCAGGGTTTAAGAAACCCCGCTTTTTAGCGGGGTTTTTTGCATCGGTAGTTTATGAAGCCGTAGGTTGGATAAGCGCAGCGCCATCCAACGATTATCAAGAACAACGGCGGATGGCGCTACAAATTGGCATTTTGCATTTGTCATTAATGACGCAACGGCGCGCTGCTTATCACCGACAAAACATCCTTCCGTGCCGAAAATCCCCGCTTCATCGTCCAACGCGCGTTTTTATATGATTTTGTGACATATTCCATTGTATTTTGTTATGAAAAATCGTGGTTTTTTGCACCATTGCTTATGTTTGCTTGTAGCACGATTCGCTGTAAGAGACGCAGATCACAAAATAAATCGTTCATATAATCATCATTCGGCAAGAAATTTTTCAAAAAGCGCGCAGCCGATTACCGCTATCGGTTGCAAATTAGGCAGTTTAATATTCTGGTAACAAGCCCGTAGCATAATTTTCCCTGCTGGAAATAACCTCCGCGGCTTTTTTTTAACTTTGTTCGCTGTTTCTCACCCCGGTTGTAAATCCCCGACACCTGTATTGACGTTTTAACGATCTGTTGACAGATTGTAGGGCGTGAGGGGCAATTTATGGACAGTCCGCACTACCACACAGCTAGCCTGACGAAAGGAACCCCTGGCCTCACCAATGCCTGCGGGCATACCGGACAGACCGCACTCAAATAACAAAGGTCTAACGGATAAAAACAACACATCTCACATTGGAGCAGAAGAATGAGTATTTCCTTGAAGAAGTCAGGGATGCTGAAGTTTGGTCTGAGCCTGGTAGCTTTGACCGTTGCAGCCAGCGTTCAGGCTAAGACCCTGGTTTATTGTTCAGAAGGATCGCCTGAAGGTTTTAACCCTCAACTGTTCACTTCTGGTACGACTTACGACGCCAGCTCAGTGCCAATCTATAACCGTCTGGTCGAATTCAAAACCGGCACCACAGAAATCATTCCCGGCCTTGCTGAAAAGTGGGAAGTCAGCGAAGACGGTAAAACCTATACCTTCCATCTGCGTCAGGGCGTGAAGTGGCAGGACAGTAAAGATTTCAAACCAACGCGTGATTTTAACGCCGACGACGTGGTGTTCTCTTTCGATCGTCAGAAAAACAAAGACAACCCGTACCACAAAGTTTCTGGCGGCAGCTATGAATACTTCGAAGGCATGGGCCTGCCGGACCTGATAAGCGAAATCAAAAAAGTGGACGACAAAACCGTCCAGTTCGTGCTGACCCGTCCGGAAGCGCCATTCCTGGCTGATATGGCGATGGACTTCGCTTCCATCCTGTCCAAAGAATATGCGGACAACATGATGAAAGCCGGCACGCCGGAAAAAACTGACCTCAACCCAATCGGTACCGGTCCGTTCCAGCTGCTGCAATACCAGAAAGACTCACGCATTCTGTACAAAGCGTTCCCGGGCTTCTGGGGCACCAAGCCGCAGATCGACCGTCTGGTCTTCTCCATCACGCCTGACGCCTCCGTGCGTTACGCCAAGCTGCAAAAAAACGAGTGCCAGGTTATGCCGTACCCGAACCCGGCCGATATCGCTCGTATGAAGCAGGACAAAAACATCAACCTGATGGAGCAGGCTGGCCTGAACGTGGGTTACCTTTCCTTCAATACCGAGAAGAAACCGTTTGATGACGTGAAAGTACGTCAGGCGCTGACTTATGCGGTGAATAAAGAAGCGATCATCAAAGCTGTTTATCAGGGCGCGGGCACTGCTGCTAAAAACCTGATTCCACCAACCATGTGGAGCTACAACGATGACGTGAAGGATTACACCTACGATCCTGAGAAAGCGAAAGCGCTGCTGAAAGAAGCAGGCCAGGATAAAGGCTTCACCGTTGACCTGTGGGCAATGCCGGTACAGCGTCCGTACAACCCGAACGCTCGCCGTATGGCTGAGATGATTCAGGCTGACTGGGCGAAAGTCGGCGTGACCGCCAAAATCGTGACCTACGAGTGGGGCGAGTACCTCAAGCGCGCCAAGGCTGGCGAACACCAGGCCGTGATGATGGGCTGGACCGGGGACAATGGGGATCCGGATAACTTCTTCGCCACGCTGTTTAGCTGTGATGCGGCAAAAGACGGCTCTAACTACTCTCGCTGGTGCTACAAGCCGTTTGAAGATCTGATCCAGCCTGCGCGTGCGGCAGAAGACCACAACAAACGTATCGAGCTGTACAAACAGGCTCAGGTAGTGATGCATGACCAGGCTCCGGCGCTGATCGTCGCTCACTCCACCGTATACGAGCCTGTACGTAAAGAAGTTAAAGGCTATGTGGTTGATCCATTAGGCAAACACCACTTCGAAAACGTGTCTGTCGAATAATAAAAGCAAAGTGCTTTATTCCCTCTCCCTTCCCGGGAGAGGGGAATGATTTGTGAGCAATACAGACTGAGTGCCGCAGGGCCTTCAGTCATTACAGAGAATCCGGGATATGTTGCAGTTCATCCTCCGACGTCTGGGGCTAGTTATCCCCACGTTTATCGGTATTACCCTACTTACCTTCGCCTTCGTGCATATGATCCCCGGTGACCCGGTGATGATCATGGCCGGCGAGCGTGGTATCTCTCCTGAACGTCATGCCCAGCTGCTGGCCGAACTCGGTCTCGACAAGCCGATGTGGCAGCAGTACCTCCATTATATATGGGGCGTAATGCACGGTGATTTAGGCGTTTCGTTAAAAAGCCGCCTCCCTGTCTGGGATGAGTTCGTGCCTCGCTTTAAAGCGACGATGGAACTCGGCGTATGCGCCATGATTTTCGCCGTTGCCGTGGGGATCCCGGTTGGCGTGCTGGCCGCCGTTAAACGCGGTTCTATCTTCGATCATACGTCCGTTGGTCTGGCGCTGACTGGCTACTCGATGCCTATCTTCTGGTGGGGCATGATGCTGATCATGCTGGTTTCGGTGTACTGGAACCTGACCCCGGTTTCCGGGCGCGTCAGCGATACGGTGTTCCTTGACGACACCATGCCGCTCACCGGCTTTATGCTGATAGACACCGCTATCTGGGGCGAGCAGGGCGACTTTATCGACGCGCTTGCCCATATGGTGCTGCCTGCCGTGGTGCTCGGCACCATTCCGCTGGCGGTTATCGTGCGTATGACGCGCTCAGCAATGCTTGAAGTGCTTGGCGAAGACTACATCCGTACCGCGCGTGCGAAAGGCCTGACGCGTATGCGCGTTATCGTGGTTCATGCTCTGCGCAATGCCATGCTGCCCGTCGTCACGGTTATTGGGTTACAGGTGGGTACGCTGCTGGCCGGTGCGATTCTGACGGAAACTATCTTCTCCTGGCCGGGCCTTGGCCGCTGGCTTATCGATGCGCTTCAGCGTCGTGACTACCCGGTAGTACAGGGCGGCGTATTGCTGGTAGCGACGATGATTATCCTCGTTAACCTGCTCGTCGACTTACTGTACGGCGTGGTGAACCCGCGTATACGCCATAAGAAATAAGGGGCCATCATGACGCAAGTAACTGAAAGTAAGGTAGTGGCGCCAGTACCAATGACGCCTTTCCAGGAATTCTGGCACTACTTCAAACGTAATAAAGGCGCAGTCGTCGGCCTGGTGTACGTCACGGTGATGATTCTGATCGCCATTTTCGCTAATGTCCTCGCGCCGCACGGCCCGGCTGAACAGTTCCGCGATGCGCTGCTGCACCCGCCGGTGTGGCAGGAAGGCGGTAGCTGGCAATTCCTGCTTGGTACCGATGACGTAGGCCGCGATATCATGGCTCGTCTGATGTACGGCGCGCGCCTGTCGCTGCTGGTGGGCTGTCTGGTCGTTGTGCTGTCGCTGATTATGGGCGTGGTGCTCGGTCTGGTAGCCGGTTACTTTGGCGGCCTTATCGACAACATCATCATGCGCGTTGTCGACATCATGCTGGCGCTGCCAAGCCTGCTGCTGGCTCTGGTGCTGGTGGCTATCTTCGGCCCGTCGATTGTTAACGCCTCGCTTGCGCTGACCTTTGTTGCGCTGCCGCACTATGTGCGACTGACGCGCGGCGCGGTGCTGGTAGAAGTTAACCGCGACTACGTGACCGCTTCCCGCGTGGCGGGCGCAAGCCCCATGCGCCAGATGTTCATCAACATTTTACCGAACTGTCTTGCACCGCTTATCGTGCAGGCCTCTCTTGGCTTCTCTAACGCCATTCTCGATATGGCCGCCCTTGGCTTCCTTGGCATGGGTGCGCAGCCGCCAACACCGGAATGGGGCACCATGCTCTCCGACGTGTTGCAGTTCGCGCAAAGTGCCTGGTGGGTCGTCACCTTCCCGGGTGTCGCAATCCTGCTGACGGTGCTGGCATTTAACCTGATGGGTGACGGGCTGCGTGACGCGCTCGATCCTAAACTGAAGCAGTAAGAGGTTCGAGATGGCGTTATTGAATGTAGATAAATTATCGGTGCACTTCGGTGATGAAGGGACGCCGTTCCGTGCCGTAGACCGCGTAAGCTACAGCGTTAAGCAAGGTGAAGTCGTCGGTATCGTCGGTGAATCCGGCTCCGGTAAATCCGTCAGCTCGCTGGCGATTATGGGTCTGATCGATTATCCGGGCCGCGTGATGGCCGAAAAACTGGAGTTCAACGGCCAGGACCTGCAAAAGATTTCTGAGAAAGAACGTCGCAACCTGGTGGGCGCCGAAGTGGCGATGATCTTCCAGGACCCGATGACCAGCCTCAACCCTTGCTACACCGTTGGTTTCCAGATTATGGAAGCGATCAAGGTGCATCAGGGCGGCAATAAGAAAACTCGTCGTCAGCGCGCAATCGACCTGCTGAACCTGGTGGGCATTCCCGATCCGGCTTCGCGTCTGGATGTGTACCCGCACCAGCTTTCCGGCGGCATGAGTCAGCGTGTGATGATCGCGATGGCCATTGCCTGTCGTCCTAAGCTGCTGATTGCCGATGAACCGACCACCGCGCTGGATGTGACTATCCAGGCGCAAATCATCGAGCTGCTGCTGGAGCTACAGCAAAAAGAAAACATGGCGCTGATCCTCATCACCCATGACCTTGCGCTGGTTGCCGAAGCGGCCCATAAAATTATTGTGATGTATGCAGGTCAGGTGGTGGAAACCGGCGAAGCGAAAGATATCTTCCGCGCGCCGCGTCATCCGTACACGCAGGCTCTGCTGCGCGCGCTGCCGGAATTTGCGCAGGACAAAGCTCGCCTGGCGTCGCTGCCGGGCGTGGTGCCGGGCAAGTATGACCGCCCGAACGGCTGCCTGCTTAATCCGCGCTGCCCGTATGCCACGGATAAGTGCCGCGTTGATGAACCGGACCTGAATCTGGTGGATAACGGCCGCCAGTCTAAATGTCACTATCCACTCGATGATGCCGGGAGGCCAACCTATGATTACCGATAAGGCCACCGCCCAACAGCCCCTGTTGCAGGCCATCGACCTGAAAAAACACTACCCGGTGAAAAAGGGTATTTTCGGCCAGGAGCGCCTGGTAAAAGCGCTCGACGGCGTTTCCTTTAACCTTGAGCGCGGTAAAACGCTGGCGGTCGTAGGCGAATCCGGCTGTGGAAAATCCACCCTTGGCCGCCTGCTGACGATGATCGAAATTCCGACCGGCGGCGAGCTGTACTATCAGGGCCAGGATTTGCTTAAGCCAGACGAAACTTCGGAAAAGCTCAGGCGTCAGAAAATCCAGATCGTCTTCCAGAACCCGTACGGCTCCCTGAACCCGCGTAAAAAAGTGGGACAAATTCTGGAAGAGCCGCTGCAAATTAACAGCAAATTGAGCAAAGCCGAACGGCGTGAAAAAGCGCTGGCGATGATGGCGAAAGTCGGCCTGAAAACCGAACATTATGACCGCTATCCGCATATGTTTTCCGGCGGCCAGCGTCAGCGTATCGCCATCGCCCGCGGGCTGATGCTCGACCCGGATGTGGTCATCGCTGATGAACCTGTTTCTGCGCTGGACGTATCCGTGCGCGCGCAGGTGCTGAACCTGATGATGGATTTGCAGCAGGAAATGGGGCTGTCCTATGTGTTCATCTCTCACGACCTGTCGGTGGTGGAACACATCGCTGATGAAGTGATGGTGATGTACCTGGGCCGCTGCGTGGAGAAGGGCACCAAAGACCAGATCTTCTCTAACCCGCGTCATCCGTACACGCAAGCGCTGTTATCTGCAACGCCACGCCTGAACCCGGACGATCGCCGCGAGCGCATCAAGCTTACCGGCGAGCTACCAAGCCCGCTGAACCCGCCGCCGGGCTGTGCTTTCAACGCCCGCTGCCGCCGTCGTTTTGGGCCGTGCACGCAGTTACCGCCGCAGCTCAAAGATTACGGCGGCCAGCTGGTGGCGTGTTTCGCTGTCGATCAGGATGAGAACGGGGAAATTCGTTAGTTTGCTGATTAGATAGAAAACCGACGTGAAAGCGTCGGTTTTCTTTTAGGGTTAGTTAGTAAAGTTTCTGACATCTACTGCGATACCGATCGCTCAGTGGACCAGCCAATTTTCTTTTGATGCCTCACGGCCAGCATCGCGACAATATCAATTTCAATGCGGTACAGGACAACATATCCGCTATTTCCAAAACTTACCGGCCACTCTCTGAACTCAGGTTCCATCTCTTCGATGGGTCGCCCTAACGCTGGCTGAAGGCTAAGAATTTTTACTGCGGAGCGTATCTCACTGATGGCATTGCGGATGGAAGTGAGATCTTTATTAGCAAGAAAGCGATAAAGGCGCTGTATGTCGGTTAACGCCTGCGGTGTCCATATTAATCGTGACATTCCGGTGGCTCCACATCCATGCCCGCTTCAAGCTTCGCCATCCATGCGTCAGCTTCCTCAAGTGTCAAATGCCTGCCATTTTGCTGATATTTCTGCCGGGCCAGCATTGCTTCTTGCCGATAATTTTCTAATTGTTCTTCTCGTTCAACGTACTGTGCAATGGCTTCACGCATAATCCAGTGTGCAGAACGACGACGATTTGCGGCTAATTGTTGAATGCGGCTTTTCAGTTCATCATCAAGCTTGATTGATGTTGCTGTCGCCATAGCTCACCTCAGTAGTTACAGGTATTACCTTTTAATACTCCACACCACTTTTACAGCAATCACCAAAGAACACAGAAGGTAAAAATTAGCCCTTAGGCTCAATCCCTTTTGCCTTCAAAGCCGTGCAAGCGAGGCTTTACGCTTTGGTATTACCGTTATCAGGATCGCTGGTTCATTGCAAAAGGACAAAGGGTAGCAATTTTTCCGCCTGCCGCTTTCCGCGCGGATTAAATCCCAAATAAACACCGGTTCTTTTATGTAACCATTGTTTTTTTATGGATAAGGCTTTCCTGAATAAAATGTTAATTTTCGCTTTCAAATAAGCCCGGAAAGTTATGCTTTTTAAATTATAAAATCAGTTTAAAAAGCGTAAATTTACTTTAATGCAAAGTAGGAACTTGCTAATAGCCGGATGTCACTACTACTTTATACTGATGTTTCCTTAGTTAAAGAAGAAGATAGAGAAACGCTGATTCAATCGACTTTTGTTGTGGCATTGAGCACCGTTAACTGTCACCGAGCCGAGCCGTATTCAAAGCACCACTAGCCACAATAAAATCGCGTGTGGATAAAATATTTACTTGTAAATCATGAGCATTGAGATGAAAAGTTATGATGATTTGCAGCGTTTCAAGGACAAGACGCACACGGGTGCCATCGAATTCAAGGATATGTCGGCGCAAACCCAGCCGCTCAATACGAGCCACTGGGCGATCATTAAACAGCTAGCAGGTGAAAGTGACGATTCGATCCTGGCGCAGGGCGGCAGCGTCGCAGTGCCTGTGCCGCAGGCTGTTAAGCCCGGTGAATTTGACGCAGCCTTTTCTAAAACCATACCTGAACCAACGCCTGAACCGGCGAGGGCGCAATCATCTGTTCCCGGCAACCATGCTGCGGCTATGGCCGCAGAAAAAGTCGCAGAATTACCGCTTCCGGAAGAGAAAGCCGCAGCGTTTTCACTTTTTGAGCAGCTTGCTCCGGCCTCTGCTGCGGTCGCCCCTGAAACCGCGAAGCAGGTTGCAGCGCCGTCAAAAGCTGAAGCTGTGCGTTTCGAACAGCTGTTTGCGGCCAAAGGATCAACGACAACAAACCATCCTGCCAAAGACCTCCCATTACAACCGCTGTTGGAGATGATCGCTTCATGCCGTTAGTTTGTGTTTGTTCGCCAAAAGGTGGAGTAGGAAAAACCACCATCGCCGCTAATCTTACCTATGCCCTGGCACGTTCCGGCAGCAAAGTGCTGGCTATTGATTTTGACGTACAAAACGCGCTGCGTCTGCATTTTGGCGTGCCGTTGTCCGATGGACGCGGCTTTGTTGCCCGTGCCAGCGAGTCTGCCGACTGGAGCCAGTCCGTGCTCACCGCAGGCAGCAATATGTTTGTGCTGCCCTATGGCGACGTCACTGAAGAGCAACGCCTTGATTTCGAACGGCGACTTACCAACGACGGTCACTTTCTGACGCGCGGATTAAGCGCCCTGCTTAATTATCCCGGCCTGGTGATTCTGGCTGACTTCCCGCCGGGGCCAAACCCCGCGCTGAAGGCGATGTCTCCATTGGCCGATCTACATCTGGTTACCCTGCTTGCAGATACCGCCTCGCTGTCGCTTCTGCCGCAAATCGAAAGCCATCGGTTGACGGGCGGCGAGCCGCTAAACCACAAAAACGGATATTATTTCCTGTTAAACCAAAGCGATAGCCGTCGCCATGTCAGCCGGGACGTCACTGCTTTTATGCAGCAACGTCTCGGCGATCGCCTGCTTGGCATTATTAATCGCGATGAAAGCGTCGCTGAAGCCAATGCCTCACAGCAGTCAATATTTGATTTTAACGCTGCGTCAGCCGCCGCTTTTGATATCGAGCTGGTGAGCAAACGCGTGGCGGGCATTCTGGGAATAAAAATTGGTGACGGTGCAGTACACGCCGGTCTGAGAACGTCTAATTTCTGACCTACTTCAGGAAGCCCTATGAAAAAGGCCCTTTTTTATTTACTACTATTGGTGTTGGCGCCAGTAGCGGTACTGATCGTCATCACGCCTATGGACAGCCAAAAGCAGTATATTTTTGGTTTAATTACCATTGGCGTTTTGTTCCTCTCAGGCTTTAGCAAAAAGCACAGCATTTCTATCGTTATGATGGTGGTGGCGGTTTTAATGTCCACGCGCTATATCTATTTTCGCGCAACGCAAACGCTGCATTTTAATTCCGAAATAGAAGCCATACTCGGTATCGGCTTATTTTTAGCAGAGCTCTACATTTGGATAAGTATAATGTTGAGCCACCTGCAAAACCTCTTTCCGCTTCAGCGCAAGATTGTACCGCTGCCGGACGACGTAGCGAAATGGCCAACCGTTGACGTTTATATCCCGACCTATAACGAAAGCCTGGAGGTCGTTCGCGATACCGTGCTGGCCGCCCAGTGCCTTGATTATCCTGCTGATAAACTAAGAATTTATTTACTGGATGACGGCAAACGCAGCGAATTTGCGGTATTTGCCGCAAAGGTAGACGTGGGTTACATCACGCGTAATGAACATTCTCACGCCAAGGCGGGTAACCTCAACCACGCCATGAAGCTGACCAACGGCGAGCTTATTTGCGTGTTCGACTGCGACCACGTGGCGACGCGCATCTTCCTGCAGGCGACCATTGGGGCGTTTCTGGTTGACCCGGCTCTGGCGCTGATGCAGACACCGCATTACTTCTACTCGCCGGATCCGTTTGAGCGAAATCTCTCTGTCGGGCGCAATATCCCCAATGAAGGCCAGCTTTTCTATGGGCAAATTCAGCGCGGTAACGACAACTGGAACGCGACTTTCTTCTGCGGCTCCTGCGCGGTTATCCGTCGCAGCGCGCTGGAAGAGATCGGCGGCTTTGCCGTTGAAACCGTGACCGAAGATGCGCACACCGCCCTGAAAATGCAGCGTCTGGGCTGGAAATCAGCCTATCTGGCTATCCCTCTGGCGGCGGGCCTTGCTACCGAACGCCTGGTGCTGCACGTGATTCAGCGTACCCGCTGGGCGCGCGGCATGACCCAAATCATGCGTCTGGATAATCCGCTTTTCGGTCGCGGTCTGAAATGGCAGCAGCGTCTGTGTTACCTCAACGCCATGCTCTCGTTCCAGTTTGCTTTGCCGCGCGTGGCGTTTCTTACGGCACCGCTGGCTTATCTGCTGTTTAATCTAAATATCATTCATTCGTCGGCGAGTCTGATATTCGCCTACATGCTGCCGCACCTGTTCCTGTGTATTTACCTGAACTCGCGGTTAAACGGCCGGGTCCGCTACAGCTTCTGGGGCGAAATTTACGATCTGGTGCTGGCGTTCCACCTGATCCTGCCGACCCTCATTACGCTTATTTTCCCAAAACGCGGCAAGTTTAACGTAACGGATAAAGGTGCGTTGCTGGACGTCGGCTATTTCGATTTCAGCATTGTGCGTCCGCATATCGTCATCGCGGCGCTGCTCGCCGCCGGGGTGATTGCCGGGATTGTACGCGCCTGCGCCCATGACTACTTCGGCGTTGACCCACGAGTTATCGCTCTGAACGTGGGCTGGGGCTTGTACAGCCTGATTTTCCTGCTGGCGGCAATTGCCGTGGCACGCGAAACCCGTCAGACGCGCAAAACCATTCGAATCGACGTTAGCGTACCGGTCGTTATCCACTACGCCAGCGGTATCTCCTCGCGCAGCCATACGCTTGATTTGTCGATGGGCGGCTGCCGCATCGCGGTGGTGGACGAGCGCCACCTGACCGACGAAATAGAAGAAGTTGAGCTGCAGCTGCAGTCCGGCTCGATCGGCATTCCGGTTAACGTTATCGCCAGCGACGAAAAATCTATCCGCCTGATGTTCGATGAAATCCCGCTCGACCGCCGCCGTGAACTGGTGCGCGTGGTGCTGGCCCGTGCCGATGCGTGGATCCATCCACCTAAACCGCAGGACAACCCGTTCCGTTCGTTGTTGACCATCATCCGCAGCGTGTTCGATCTCTTCTGGCTGACCTGGAAATCGCGCGGAGAAAATCGCCGCCGACGTGAGGAAGCAGCCCGCCGTATGGATAACGCCAACGAGGACAGCGCAGTATGAAATGGATGACCCGTAAAGCCTGCCAGCTGTTTCTGGCTTTCAGCATCCTGGCGACACCGGTTATGGCGGAAGAGCCGACGGCCCCGGAACCCGTTCTGCCGGTGGATCTGCCGCCGCCAACCGTTGAGTCCATGCCAGCTGCGGATTCTGCACCCGCCGTGGCTGCACCTCCGGACTTCACGCCCGGCAACGTCAGCAGCGTTACCGTCGCGCAGATGGGGCAGCCCCAGGGCGTGGTATTAAGCGGGGGACAACTACAGGGCGGCATCGACTTTACTCTGTCTGCGGACCAGGTGGTTACTCATGCTCAACTGGCTCTGAATCTGAAAGTTTCCCCGGCGATGGCGGCGCGCAATACGACGCTACAGCTGATGCTCAACGGCCAGCCGCTCGGCATGGTGCCGCTGGGTTCTGCGGACAGCAACGTCTCAACCTACCAGCTGGAAATCCCGGCGGCGATGGTGGTTTCGCGCAATAATATCAGCTTCAAGATTAACGATGGCGACGCGCTGCTTTGTCAGCGGGATCTGTCAGATAAGTATCAGGTCACCATCATGCCGACCACCCGGCTGGACCTGGAGGCTCAGCAGCTTAATATCGGGGCTGATTTGAGCCACTTCCCGCGCCCGTTCTTTGACGAGATGCAGATGACGCCGGCTACCCTGGACTTTTCCTTCCCGGCGAAAACGCTGCCGGAGCAGGTGAGCGCGGCGGCGCAGGTTGCCTCCTGGCTGGGAATTCAGGCCGACTATCGCGGCATCTCCTTTGCGGCAATCCGGGATAAACTGCCGGAGAAAAACGGCATTCTGTTCGGCAAATCTGGCGACTCTATCGGTGGCCTGACGTTACCGGCGAGCAATGGCGCGATGCTGCAAATTATCGATAATCCGGGCAACCCGGTTTATAAGCTGTTGCTGGTGGTCGGTAATAACGATCGGCAGCTGCGCAGCGCCGTCTGGCGATTAACCCGCGAACAGTTCAAAACGCTGACTTCCAGCACGGCGGTTGAGCCGCAGACCATTCCGGTCAGCAAACCCTACGACGCGCCGCGCTGGATTTCCACCGAGCGTCCGGTACGCCTGAGCGAACTGAAACGTAAAGATCAGAGTCTGACCGCCACCGGTATTTGGCATGAACCACTGCGTCTTGCATTCCGTGCAGCGCCCGATCTGTTTATGTGGGACGGCGACACCATCCCGCTGAAGATCGGTTATCGCTTCCCGTCAGAACCCTGGATCGATGAAGATCGCTCCTGGCTGTCGATGACCTTCAACGGCACCTTCCTGCACAACCTGCCGGTCAACAAGCAGGGCGTGCTGGAAACGCTGTGGCACAAAGTGGGCGGCGACGCACGCCAGGAAAACTACCACATGCCGCTTGAGCCGTACCTGATTTATGGTGACAACCAGCTGGCGCTCTACTTCAGGATCGAAACCAAAGAAAACGCGCCGTGCAGCGTGCTGCTCAACAACAATATCAAGAGCCGTATCGATGACAACTCGTGGATCGATCTGAGCAAAACGCAGCACTTTGCGCTGCTACCGAACCTCTCCTATTTCGTGGGAGCCTCGTTCCCGTTCACTCGCCTGGCGGACTTTTCGCAAACCGTTCTGCTGCTGCCAGAAAACCCGAGTGAAAGTGAAATTGGCACCCTGCTGGATCTGGCTGCCCGCTCAGGGAATGCCACCGGCACCGCGTTAAACAATAACCGGGTGATGTTTGGTCTTCCTTCCGGCGGGGCGAACCAGCTGCGTCTCAGCGAAAGCGATGTGCTGGCGGTTTCCACGCTGGAACAAAGCGCGTTTAACCGCGCGCTGTTGGCTCAGTCCTCATTTACCAGCAACGAACATACTTTTGGCGTGCGCGAGCCTACGGCGTGGGAAAAAGTCCAGCGCTGGCTGGAAGGCGACTGGAGCGCGTCGGGTGTGGATGCCGACCGATACTTTTCCTCGAATGAAGCCTGGCGCGGATTCGTGAGCTTCCGCTCGCAGTGGAATCCGTCGCGGCTGGTGGTGATGGCGATTGGCAGCAACGACGAACAGCTTTCCCGTCTGCATAACGACCTCAGTTCGGCGCGCATCAATGCGGGAATTCGTGGCGACGCCGCCATCATCACCGATGAAAACGGCGTACGCAGCTTCCGCGTCGGTCCGCAGTTCCCGAGCGGCCAGATGCCCTGGTACATGATGATGGTGTGGTATGCCAACCAGCACTCGGCAATGCTGGCGATCTTCGGTCTGCTGTTTGCGACGATTATTGGTTTGAGCCTCTATGCCCTGCTGAAACAGCGTGCGCGCAAACGCCTTAACCCGCAGGGATCCGATCGTGAGTAAAGGTGGTAGCAAAATGAAGCATAAGAATAAAACCGCCGGAAATCTTTCCACGCTCTGCCTGTTTGGCGGTCTGGCGATGGGAACCTTTAATGGCGCTCAGGCGGCGGAAAATGACAATCCAGCGCTAAAAGCTTTGTTCGACCAGGCCAACTACTGGCATGAGAAGTCTCACGACAATCTGGCGATGGAGTCGCTAAAAAAAGTGTTGATGGTGGATGCCAGCAATGCTCAGGCGTTGTATCTGATGGCGCTGTGGTCGCAGCAGGCAGGCGATCTTAAAGGCGCTGCGCAGTGGCGTGAAAGGCTGGCGTCGGTTTCTCCGCAGGACAGCAATTTACAGGCGCTGGACAACGCCAGACAATTGCAGCAGGTGCCGCGTGGGCAGCTGGATCTGGCCCGTCAGCAGGCGCGCAGCGGCAACATTCCGGCAGCGCTGGCCACCTGGCGTTCGCTGTTTAACGGCGACCAGCCGCCGCCGAGCCTTGCCCCGGAATATTATCTGACGATGGCCGGCGACCAGGCTTTGTATCCGCAGGCGGTCAGCGGATTGCGCCAGCTAACCACCCAATATCCGCAGGATAACAGCGCTCGCGTCGCGCTGGGTAAGGTGCTGACCTATCAGGAAAGCACGCGTCGCGAAGGCATCGATTTGTTGCAAAGCATGGCGAGCGGCAGCCAGGAAGCGGATAAGTCCCTGCGCCAGGCATTGCTGTGGCTGGGGCCGCAGGCGGGCGACGAGCAGTATTATCAAACTTATTTACAGCGCCACCCGAAAGACAACGCCGTGCAGGACTATTTCCGTAAAAGTATTGGCGGAACGGCGAAAGGCGAGGGCTTCACCGCCCTTAACAGCGGCAATACCGACGCGGCGCGCAGCCAGTTTGAACAGGTATTGCAGACCAACCCGGAAGACGCCGATGCGCTGGCCGGGATGGGCTACGTTGCCCTGCGCAAAGGCGACTACGCCGCAGGTGCGCAATACCTGAACCGCGCGGCAAGCCAGGGCGGGGCAGCATCTGAAGAACGCAAACAGCAGGCTGCCGACGCCGAGTTTTACGGCCAGCTTGCCGGCGCGCAGGCGGCCTTTAAACAAGGCAACGTTAGCCAGGCGCTGGCGCTTAGCGCTCCGCTGGCGCAGCGGGCTGGCGAGCAGGGCACCGCAGCCAAACTGTTCCGCGCTGACGTGCAGCGTCACAACAAAGACTACACCGCCGCAGAGCAGACGCTGCGTGATGTGTTAACTGACCAGCCGAACAACGCTTCCGCGCGTGAAAACCTCTATTACGTCCTGCGCGAACAGAACAAAACGGCAGAAGCTCAGGCGATGTTACAAACGTTACCGACCAGCCTACAGGCGAAGCTTGCGCCGCGCCTGGAGGGTGGAAATCCTGCCGATCCGGTTCGTCGTCAGGCGCAGCAGGCGTCGGCAAACGGCGATCCGCAGCGGGCTATCGCCATCCTCCAGCAGGGCGTGGCGCAGTATCCGTCTGACCCGTGGCTGCGTCTGGACCTGGCCCGTCAGCTACAAAAACAGGGGCGCAGCGCCGAAGCGGCGAACGTTATGGCTCCGTCGTTTCGCAGCAATGCGAGCAATACCGAACTGTATGCCGCAGCCCTTTTTGCCAGCGAAAATGACGCCTGGCAGCAGTCGCAAACGCTGCTGTCGCGTATTCCGGCCTCCAGCCAGAACGGCGATATGCGCGAGCTGTCCCGCCGCGTGAACTACAACCTGCAAATGGTGGTTGCCGAACGCTATCTGGCACAGGGCGATACCACCGCGGCGGCGAATACGCTTAAAGCGCTGGCCGTGCGCCCACCGCAGAGCCCGGCAGACGCGGGGAAACTGGCGCGCATGCTGGCGCAAAGCGGTGATGTGAATACCGCCGTCAGCATCGTGCGGGACAACATGCGCCGTGGCGTGCAGGGCAGCGCCGGTGATTATGCGGACCAGATTAGCGTGCTAAACCAGGCGGGACTGGGACGTGAAGCGCAGGCGTGGCTTGCCAGCCCGGAACTGCAATCGCGCAGCACGACGACCCAGCTGGCGAACATTCGCAACGGCTATGTCATCAACGAAGCCGACCAGCTTCGTACCCAGGGCAATTACGCGGCGGCTTACGACAAGCTAATCCGCGCGATGCAGAGCGATCCGCAGAACACCGATCTGATGTTCGCCATGGCACGCCTGTATCAGTCCGGCAAAATGAATAAAGAAGCGGGCGTGGTTTACGACTATCTAATGACGCGCGATACGCCGGAGCAGGACGCTCGTACAGGCGCTATTGATGTGGCGTTAGCCAGCAACGATGTGGACAAGGCTAAGCAACTGGCGGCCGGGTTACGCAAAGACGACACGCCGCAGCGTTTGCTGCTGCTGGCTCGCGTCTCGGAAGCTGAAGGTAATCACCAGCAGGCGATGAGCTATCTGCGTACCGCCCGCGGCAGGCTGCTTGGCTTGCAGGATTCAGGGAGCGAGACGGCGCCAATGCTCGGCGGTCTGGCACTAGCGGATAATCCGTTTGTGGGTACTTCCAGCCGTAGCGCGCAGCCAACCTCTGCCTCGCTGTATGGCGAAGCGATGCCGTGGCAGGTAGCGCAGCTGACGCGTAATCCGCAAACCGCGCCTCCGGGCACAACGCGCACCGATCTGCCGGTCGAAAGCGCACAGGCCGGCACGTTACGCCAGGTGGACAATATGATGGAACAGCTGACCGACAAAACCGCCACCTGGGCGCGCGGCGCTGTTTCCGTACGCGGGCGCGACGGTGAAAGCGGCCTGAGCAAGCTGACTGAAATTAAATCGCCGCTGCAGTGGTCGACCGTGCCGTTTGGCGATTCGCGCTTTGATCTCAACGTCACGCCGGTCAGCCTGAACGCGGGAAGCTCATCCGAAGAGTCCAGCCGTCGCTTTGGCACCGGGGCGCTGATTCAGGGAGAGGTGGGCGAGGGGTTGTATAACGCTTCAACCACCACGCCGCCGACGCTGCCGGATATCGACAAAATCAAAGTCCCGTCGCAGGGCTCGCAGAACGCTTCTGGCGTGGAAGTAGGCATGGCGCTGACCGGGGACCAGTACAAAATTGACGTAGGTTCCACGCCGCTGGGCGCGGATCTCAATACCGTCGTGGGCGGCATTCAATGGTCACCGCAGCTGACGGATTACCTTAAGCTGGTGCTGACCGGCGAACGTCGCGCCGTAATAGACAGCCTGCTGTCGTATGTCGGCGTTAAAGACAAATACAGCGGCAAGAAATGGGGCCAGGTTACGAAAAATGGCGGCAGCGCCCAGCTCAGCTATGACAACGGCGACGCCGGCTTCTATGCCGGGTTCGGGCTGTATAACTACCTGGGCGAAAACGTGCCGAGCAACAGCAACGTAACCGGGTCGGCGGGCGTTTATCTGCGTCCGTTCCACTCAGAGGACCGCGAGCTGAAAACCGGCATCAGCATGAGCTACATGGATTTCTCCAAAAACCTCAGCTACTTCAGCTACGGCCAGGGCGGCTATTTCAGCCCGCAGGATTATGTCAGCGTCTCCTTCCCGGTGGATTACACCCAGAAGTTTGATAACTGGAAGCTGGGCGTGGGCGCATCGCTGGGTTATCAGTCCTACACTCAGGACGAAAGTCCGTACTTCCCGGGGGATGCGAAATTGCAGGGACAGCTCGAAGAGTATGTGGCTAATGGTTTCGCCAAAGAGGCGTACTACAGCGGCGGCAGCGAAAATGGCCTCGGCTATAACCTGCGCGCGACGGTTGACTATAAAATTAACAAAGACATGACCATGGGCGGCCAGGTGGGTTACGACACCTTTGGTGATTACAACGAGAGTACCGCGCAGGTCTACTTCCGTTACTTGCTGGGGAACAAATAATGAACGATCAACAACTGCTGCACTATTTCCAGAACCAGCAGGCGCAGCCGGGCTGGTTTTCGCTGATCCATATTATGATCGACGGCATGGTGACTAACGTAGGCGAGGCGCAAAGCCGTCCTTTCCTGGTGCAGATGGGCGAGACGCTGGGCACGCGCTTCCCGTTAACGCTTGCGCGAACCGTGGGTGAACTTGAGGCGCAGATAAATGTTCAGCTTGCCGCCTTCAACTGGGGCTATATTGATATTGAGGCCAGCGAAACGGCAATGCAGATTCGCCATATGGCGCTCCCCGTTCCCGCTGAAGAAGCGCAGCAGGCTGCCTGGAACAGCGCCTTTAGCGCCGTGCTGGAGGGGCTTTATGCCCGCTGGCTGCGTGACCAGGGCGGAAAGCCGCATGTTTCACTGTGGCGTGAGGCATCACCATCGGCCACGGTGGTGCATTTCAGATATCAAAACAGCAGGTAGAGGTGGGCGAATGTGGCAGCGATGCAGGGTGCTGATGGTGGCGATAATCGCGTTGGTTATCAGCCAGCAGGCGTTGGCGGGGCAGGCATGGGACAGCTATAAAAGCCGGTTTTTGATGGCGGACGGTCGGATTATCGACACCGGCAATAACGGCGTCAGCCATACCGAAGGCCAGGGATTCGCCATGATGATGGCGGTGATGAATAACGACCGTTCAGGCTTCGACAAAATCTGGCGCTGGACGGAAAAAAATCTGCGAAACCCGGCTAACGGCCTGTTTTACTGGCGCTATAACCCGGCGGCAGCGGACCCGATTGCCGATAAAAACAACGCGACGGATGGCGATACCTTTATCGCCTGGGCGCTGCTAAAAGCGGGCAATGCCTGGCATGATGATGGCTATCTACAAGCTTCGGATAGCATTGTCAAAGCGCTGGTGGAACATAACGTCGTTAACTTTGGCGGCTATCGCGTTATGCTGCCGGGCGCGAAAGGCTTTAATCTTAATAGCTACGTGAATCTTAACCCGTCCTACTTTGTCTTTCCGGCCTGGCAAGATTTTGCCAACCGCAGCCATTTAGTGGTCTGGCAGACGTTGATTAACGACGGGCAGAAGCTGCTGGGGAAAATGCGCTTCGGTAACACGCAGCTTCCGGCTGACTGGGTTTCGCTGTATGCAGACGGGCACGTCGCGCCAGCCAAAGAATGGCCTGCGCGTTTTAGCTACGACGCGATTCGCGTGCCGCTCTACGTGAAGTGGTTTAATCCGACAAGCCCGCTGCTGGAACCGTATAAAGCCTGGTGGGGACGTTTCTCGCGCACCCAGACGCCCGCCTGGGTCAACGTTACTACCGACGATCCCGCCTCTTACATGATGGACGGTGGTTTGTTGGCGGTACGCGATCTGACCATGGGGGATTTACCCGCGGGCGAACCGCAAATTACCTCTCAGGAAGACTATTATTCTGCGAGCCTCAAGATGCTGGCGGAACTGGCCCGCTAGTTCGTTCGGGGACGAGAGTCCCCGAACGGGAAACGCTTACTGCGAATAAGCGTAGCGCCATCCGCGCCGGGCGAATCTTGAGGAGCCAGATTTTCCCTATTCTCCCGCGCAGCACTGCCTTAAACCGTCGACAATGCAGTATACTCAGCCCGCATAAGATTATGCTTATACTCGTCATGCTTCGAGCTGCTGGAGCGTTGTCCGCACTCACTTATCCCCGACACTTACTTATAGTAAGCCTCCGGAGATTCATGAGCTTGCCGCCTGCCAGCAACGCGAATGATGCAGAGTATGTCAGGCGGGCCAGAAACAGCGGAGAGTAAGCTTGCGAGTCAGTCGTTCCTTAACGATTAAACAAATGGCGATGGTGTCAGCCGTCGCCGTGGTGTTTATTTTCATTTTTATCGTCGTGCAGCTTTTTCACTTTGTGCAGCAAAGCCGCTACGACACCGCAAGCCAGATGGAAAAAATTGCCCATTCGGTGCGTCTGCCTCTGTCTGAAGCCGTCCTGAAAGCTGATATTCCTCAGGCGGAGGCTATTCTTAATCAAATCCAGCCTTCCGGCATTATCAGCCGGGCGGATGTGGTGCTGCCTAACCAGTTCCAGGCCCTGCGCAAAAGCTTTGTGCCAGAACACGCGATTCCGGTCTGGATTGCGCGTCTGTTTGAGCTGCCGGTACAAATTTCCCTGCCGCTTTATTCATTAGAACGCCCGACAAACCCGCAGCCGCTGGCCTACCTGGTGCTACAGGCGGATTCCTGGCGAATGTACAAATTTATTATCAGCACCATATCCACGCTGCTAACCACTTATCTGCTGCTGGCGTTGATTTTATCCGTGGCGATCAGCTGGTCAATTAACCGTTTGATTATCCATCCGCTGCGTAAGATTGCCCGCGAGCTGGATGACCTTAGCCCGCAGGATGCAGGCGGGCATCAGCTTAAGCTGCCGCCGCTGCATCACGATGACGAGATAGGCATGCTGGTGCGCAGCTACAACCGTAATCAGCAAATGGCGCTGCGTCTGCATCAGGAAATGAACGTGACGAGCACCCGTCACGCGGTGACGGACCTGCCTAATAAAGCCCTGCTGCTGGCGCTGCTTGAGCAGCTGGTGGCGAGCGAGAAAAATAATGTGCTGATGGTAATCAGCAGCGAAACGCTGGGCGACGCCGCTGGCGTGCTTAACGAAGAACAGCGCGAAACGCTGCTGCTGACAATGGTGGGTAAAGTCAAAGCGTTGCTGCCGCCGCGGATGGTGCTGGCGCAGCTTAGCGTGAACGACTTCGGGATTATCGCCCACGGTATAAAAGACGCCTGGCATGCCATGGCGCTGGCCCAGCAGCTTATGGCGGCGCTTAATGAAAAGCTGCCGATTAACGGGCTACAGCTCAGGCCCACCGCCAGCATTGGCATCGCGATGTATCACGGTGGGCTTACGGCAGAGCAGCTTTATCGCCGTGCGGTGTCCGCCGCGTTTTCCGCTCGTCGTCATGGTAAGAACCAAATTCATTTCTTCGATCCGGAACAGATGGAGAATGCGCAGCGTCGGCTGACGGAAGAGCACGACATCCTGCATGCGCTTGAACAGCAGCAGCTGGCGATTTGGCTACAGCCGCAGGTGAATATGCGCAGCGGCGAGACGGTGAGCGCGGAAGTGCTGCTGCGTATGCAGCAACCCGACGGCTCCTGGGCTTTGCCGGAAGGGTTGATTGAGCGCATAGAAGCCTGCGGGCTGATGGTGACTATCGGCAGCTGGATACTCGAAGAGTCCTGCCGCACGCTTTCAGCCTGGCAAAAACGGGGCATCGCTATGCCGCTCTCCGTTAATCTGTCGGCGCTGCAACTGCTGCACGAGAAGACAGTGCCGTCGCTGCTGGAAATGCTTGCGCGTTACCGCATTCAGCCCGGCTCGCTGATTCTGGAAATCACGGAAAGTCGCCGCATTGATGACCCGGATGCCGCGGTGAAAATCCTGCGTCCGCTGCGTAAAGCGGGGGTGAGGATCGCGCTGGATGATTTTGGTATGGGCTACGCCAGCCTGCGCCATCTGCATCATATGAAGTCCCTGCCGATAGACGCGCTGAAAATCGATAAAAGCTTTGTCGATGGCCTGCCGGAAGATGGGGCGATGGTCGGCGTGATTGTCGCCATGGCTAAAACGCTCGGCCTGAAGCTGGTCGCTGAAGGCGTGGAGCTGGCCGCTCAGCGCGACTGGCTGCTGGCCGAAGAGGTGACCATAGCGCAAGGCTATCTGTTCTCTAAGGCCCTGACGCTTGAAGAGTTTGAATCCCGCTATTTATCTGCGCCGATTGAGTAACATCTTTGTTGTAAATGTTATTGGGCTGGCGCGTGCCAGCGCAATAATTTAACAATTTTGTTGCCAAATTAGCGCTGTATCACGTCCCGCATTTTTTCTGGGTGTTATTTTTTCAGCCGCGAGCCGTAAGGCAAATTAACGCGGCGTTACGGAAATTTTCCTCTCAAGGACACCCTATGAAAATCTCTCTCTTCAAAAGCCTTTATTTTCAGGTGCTGACCGCAATTGCCATAGGTATTTTGCTTGGGCACTTTTACCCGGAACTGGGCGCACAGATGAAACCGCTTGGCGATGCCTTCGTTAAGCTTATTAAAATGATCATCGCGCCCGTTATCTTCTGTACCGTGGTGACCGGTATTGCGGGTATGGAAAGCATGAAAGCCGTAGGGCGTACCGGTGCGGTAGCGCTGCTCTACTTCGAAGTGGTCAGCACCATCGCGCTGATTATCGGCCTGGTGGTGGTTAACGTGCTGCAACCGGGCGCCGGGATGAACGTTGATCCGGCGACGCTTGATGCCAAAGCCGTGGCTATGTATGCCGAACAGGCGCAGCAGCAGGGCGTGGTGGCATTTCTGTTAGATGTGATCCCCGGCAGCGTGATTGGCGCCTTTGCCAGCGGTAACATTTTGCAGGTGCTGATGTTTGCGGTGCTTTTTGGCTTTGCGCTGCATCGCCTGGGCCATAAGGGCCAGTTGATTTTTAACGTTATCGAAAGCTTCTCGCAGGTCATTTTCGGCATCATCAATATGATCATGCGCCTGGCGCCGATCGGTGCTTTCGGGGCGATGGCGTTTACCATCGGCAAATACGGCGTCGGCTCGCTGGTGCAGCTCGGTCAGCTCATTATCTGCTTCTATATTACCTGCATCCTGTTTGTGGTGGTGGTGTTGGGTACCATCGCCCGCTTTACCGGCTTTAACATCTTTAAGTTTATCCGCTATATCAGCGAAGAGCTGCTGATCGTGCTGGGCACGTCGTCCTCCGAGTCCGCGCTGCCGCGTATGCTCGACAAAATGGAGAAGCTTGGCTGCCGCAAATCGGTCGTGGGGCTGGTTATCCCGACGGGCTATTCCTTTAACCTGGACGGGACGTCGATCTACCTGACGATGGCGGCGGTGTTTATCGCCCAGGCGACCAACAGCCACATGGATATCTTCCATCAAATTACGCTGCTGGTGGTGCTGCTGCTCTCTTCCAAAGGGGCGGCGGGCGTGACGGGAAGCGGGTTTATCGTCCTCGCAGCGACCCTCTCCGCCGTGGGGCATTTACCGGTGGCGGGCCTGGCGCTGATTCTCGGCATCGACCGTTTTATGTCTGAAGCGCGTGCGCTGACTAACCTGGTCGGTAACGGCGTGGCGACGATTGTCGTGGCGAAATGGGTTAAGCAGTTGGATGAAAAGCAGCTTAAAGAAACGCTTAGTAATAAACATTCCGCCAAAAAAGTGACCGAAGTCTCTCCTTAATCCCCCCAATTACCCGCAGCGACTTGCCCTCGCTGCGGGTGGCTGCGCATAATTACCCCTCATTACGGTAGCTGCTGGCTATTTTTTTATTTTTACGTGACGTTTTCGCACAAATGCGGTCAAACGGAATGGTGAAACGTCACCAACGTCGGCTTGTCAGGTAAGTCTGCGCCGTCGTTATACTTTTTAACCAGGAATGTTTCTCAGGGGTTCACATGCAGGGCACCAAAATTCGACTCTTAGCTGGCGGATTGCTGTTGGTCGCCGCCGCCGGTAATGTGCAGGCAGAAACGCTACAGCCCGACCCGGCATGGCAGGAAGGCCAGCTTGCAAACGGTTTTCAGTGGCAGGTTCTTGCTACGCCGCAACGCCCCAGCGACCGTATAGAAGTTCGTCTGTTGGTCAAAACCGGCTCCTTAACTGAGAGCACCCAGCAGAGCGGCTACAGCCACTTTTTACCACGCCTGGCACTGACGCAACACGGCAGTCTGCAACCTTTGCAGGCTCGTTCTTTGTGGCAACAGAGTGTGGACCCAGCGCGTCCCCTGCCGCCAGCTATCGTCTCTTATGACTTCACGCTGTTTAATCTCAGCCTGCCGAATAACCGCAACGATTTGCTCAAAGAAGCGCTGACGTTTCTGGCAGACAGCAGCGGCAATATGGCGGTGAGCCCTGAAACCGTAGATACCGCTTTGCAAACGCAGGACATGGTCGCTACCTGGCCGATGGATACCCAGGATAGCTGGTGGCGCTATCGTCTGAAAGGCTCTACGCTGCTGGGCCACGATCCTGCCGAAGATTTAAAACAGCCGGTCGATGCCGCCCAGCTCAACGACTTCTACAAAAAATGGTATACCCCGGACGCCATGACCCTCATCGTGGTCGGAAACGTGGACAACCGCAGCGTTGCTGAACAGATCAATAAAATCTTTGGCGGACTGAAGGGCAAACGCGAAACGCCAGTCCCGGTGCCAACGCTTTCCCCGCTGAAGCCTGAGCCGGTCAGCCTGATGACCGGAAGCGTGCGTCACGATCGCCTGTCGCTGATGTGGGACAATCCGTGGCAGCCAATTCGTGATTCCGCAACGCTGCTGCGTTACTGGCGTGCCGACCTTGCTCGTGAGGCGCTGTTCTGGCACGTGCAGCAGAACCTCAGTAAAGGAAATGCCAAAGATCTCAATCTGAGCTTTGACTGCCGCGTGCTTTATCAGCGTGCGCAGTGCGGCATCAACCTGGAAACGCCTAACGATAAGCTTAATGGCAATCTGGCAGCCGTAGGGCGCGAGCTGGTGCGCGTGCGGGATAAGGGGTTGTCGCAGGAAGAGTTTGACGCGCTGATTGCGCAGAAGAACATGGAGCTGACGAAACTGTTTGCCACCTACGCCCGCACCGATACCGATGTGCTGATTAGCCAGCGCATGCGTTCGCTGCAAAATCAGGTCGTGGATATCGCGCCGGAGCAGTATCAGAAGCTGCGCCAGAATTTCCTCCATAGCCTGACGCTTACGATGCTTAACCAGGACCTGCGTCAGCAACTGTCGCAGGATATGTCGCTGGTGCTGCTGCAGCCGCAAGGTGAGGCGGAGTTTAATATGAAGGAGCTGCAGGCGACGTGGGAGAAAGTCATGATGCCTCCACATGCGCAGCCGCTGACGGATAACCCTAAGCAGGATGTATCGGATATTCCGCCCGCGTAGCGATCTTTACCCTCTCCCTGCAAGAGAGAAGGGTAAAGAGAGCGTCCTTCTCCCTTGCGAAGGAAGAGGGAAGAAAAAAGCGTTCTCTTTCCTTTATAAGGGAGAGGGTGAAAGAAAATACCCTCTTCCCTTTAAAAGGCGGAGGGAATGACGTATTAAGCTGGCATCGCCGCTTCGGGAATAATAGCCCCACGATACTGGATCACGGTGCTCGCCGTTAAGTGCCCGCGTTTTGCTGCCGCTTCGGCGTCCCCGCCGGTAAGCCGCACGGCCAGATACCCGGCGCTGAATGAATCTCCGGCCGCGGTTGTATCAATCACTTTTTCTTTCGGTAATTTTATGGCAGGCACTTCCAGGAGCGGTTCGCCCTGAATGGCAACCAGGCAAGACTCTGCGCCGCGTTTAATCACCACTTCGCGCACGCCTGCTGCCTGAGTGCGGGTAATGACTTCTTCCGCCGGTTTCTCGCCCCACAGTAGATCCTCATCATCCAGCGTCAGGAAGGCGATATCTGTATAGCTCAGCATCTGCTGATAAACCTTCTGCGTCTCTTCCTGGCTCGACCACAGGCGCGGGCGATAGTTATTGTCGAAAATTACCTTGCAGCCGTTAGCGCGCGCTTTGCCCAGCAGCGCCATTAATTTTTCCCGGCTGGCCGGATTAAGAATGGCAAGGCTAATACCGCTCAGATAGAGATAGTCGAATTGCGCCAGTTCAGCGCAGATCGCGTCGGCCTGCTCGCTTTCCAGCCAGAAACGGGCTGCCGCTTCGTTACGCCAGTAATAGAAGGTGCGTTCGCCGCTGGCATCCGTTTCGATGTAATACAGACCAGGCAGACGGTGTTCCAGACGCTGGGTGAACGTGGTGCGCACGTTCTCTTTTTGCCACGCATCCAGCATCTGCTGGCTGAAGTTATCTTCTCCCAGCGCGGTAACGTAGTGAACTTCAAGGTCGTTTTCCGCAACCTGACGGGCAATATAGACAGAGGTATTAAGGGTGTCGCCGCCAAAGCCGCGGTTAACTTCCGCACCTTTTTGCGACAGTTCAATCATACATTCGCCGATAACGGCAATTTTCCGGGTTGGCATAAGTTAATACCTGTGTAAGTGGGATGACGAATAGTGTGAGGCGTGCCCAAAAATGAGTCAACCGATTTAAAACGGCGTTTCGGAAAAACAAGAGCCGTGCCAGCTTGTTGATGAGGATATGGAAATTTACGCAGACCGCTTTGCGCTGATGATGAACATAAAGTTATCAATCGTAACGCCGATAACCTTTCGACGGGCCATCTGAGTTATCAAGTCAAACAGGACATGCAGGATGAAGTTGAAGCAGATCACTCACCGGCTTAATACGGCTGAAGCGAGTGTCGAAAGTTTGCAGGAAAGGCGGTTTTGGTTACAGTGCGAGCGGCACTATACCTTTCAGCCAATTTATAAAATTGACGGGACGTTGATGGCAGTGGAGCTGCTGACCGTTGTGACACATCCGAGTGAGAAAGAGGTCCGTATTCCTCCGGATCGTTATTTTTTGTCTATTTCTACACGTAGCCGATTAAATGTAATTGAAGAACAGTTGCAGCTGCTGGAAACGTGGCAATCCACTTTCCTTGAGCACGGTATTCTTGCCTCGGTAAACGTCGATGGTCCTACGCTGATGGCGATGAAACATCACCAGCCGATTCTGGCGTTTATCGATAAGCTTCCCTGGGTGCGTTTCGAACTGGTAGAACACATTACTCAACCGCAGGCAGCGACGCTTGCTCGTATGCAGGAGTTCGGCCCGCTGTGGCTTGATGACTTCGGCACCGGTATGGCGAATTTCTCAGCGCTTAGCGAAGTGCGATACGACTACATCAAAGTGGCGCGCGATCTGTTTATCATGCTGCGTAAAAGCGATGAAGGCCGCAATTTATTTACTATGTTGCTGCAATTGATGAACCGCTATTGCAAGGGCGTGATTGTCGAAGGAATTGAAACGTTAGATGAATGGCGTGATGTTCAGGCCTCACCGGCCTTTGCCGCCCAGGGCTATTATCTGTCCCGTCCCGTTCCGTTTGAAAATCTGAAAAACGTACTGATTCGCCTTCCCTGATGCCGTTTTGGCTACCCTAAACTATCTTTAGTTAAGGTAGGCCACGTCGGGAAGAGGGAAAGGCATGTCAAAAACCGGTAAAATTATCAGTGCAATAGTCGGAATTTTATTGTTGTTGGTGGTGATAGCTATCATCGTGATTGCTACGTTTGACTGGAATCGACTCAAACCGACCATCAACCAAAAAGTCTCGACGGAACTTAACCGTCCCTTTGCCATACGCGGTGATTTGGGCGTGGTCTGGGAGCGTAATAAAGAAGAAACCGGCTGGCGAAGCTGGGTGCCCTGGCCCCATGTTCATGCTGAAGATATTATCCTCGGAAATCCCCCTGATATTCCTGAAGTGACTATGGTGCACCTGCCGCGTGTGGATGCCACCCTTGCGCCTTTGGCACTGCTCACCAAAACCGTTTATATCCCGTGGATCAAGCTTGTAAAACCCGATGCGCGGCTGATTCGCCTGTCCGAAAAAAATAATAACTGGACGTTTAATCTGGCAGGTGACGAAAACAAAGACCAGAAACAGGCGCCGTCTGCGTGGTCGTTCCGCATGGATAATATTCTGTTTGATAAAGGCCGCGTTTCCGTTGATGACAAGGTGTCGAAAGCGGACATGGTGATCATCGTCGATCCGCTCGGTAAGCCGCTGCCGTTTAATGAAGTTTCGGGTAAAAAGCCAACCGGAAAAGACGCCGCAAAAGCGGGCGATTACGTGTTTGGTTTGAAGGTGGACGGACGCTATAACGGCGAGCCGATTGAAGGCACCGGTAAAATCGGCGGCGTGCTGGCGTTGCGTAGCGAAGGTGACACGGCCTTCCCTGTCCAGGCGGATGTCCATTCCGGCAACTCTCGCGTTGCGCTAATCGGCACCGTTAACGACCCGATGAAAATGGGCGGCGTCGATCTGCAACTGAAGTTCTCCGGCGATTCGCTGGGTAATCTCTACGATCTGACCGGCGTGCTGTTGCCGGATACGCCGCCGTTTGAAACCGACGGGCACCTGCTGGCGAAAATCGATACTGAAAAAGGCTCGGTTTACCGCTATCAGAACTTTAACGGCCGTATCGGCGACAGCGATATTCACGGCTCGCTGACGTACTCCCAGGGCAAGCCGCGTCCGAAGCTTGAAGGTGAACTGGAATCCAGACAGCTACGGCTGGCGGATTTAGGCCCGCTGATCGGCGTGGATTCCGGTAAAGGCGCGCAGCAGAGCAAAAAAGCCGAAGAGAAAAAAGGCGAAAAGACGGTTCAGCCTGCCGATAAAGTGCTGCCCTATGACCGCTTTGAAACGGACAAATGGGACGTGATGGATGCGGACGTGCGCTTTAAAGGCAAGCGTATCGAACACAGCGGTACGCTGCCGCTTAGCGATCTCAACACCCATATCATCCTCAACAATGCCGATCTGCGCCTGGATCCGCTCAAATTCGGTATGGCAGGCGGCACCATCGACGCCAATATCCACCTCGAAGGCGACAAAAAACCGATGCAGGGGCGGGCGGAAATTCAGGCGCGCCGCCTACAGTTAAAACAGTTAATGCCAAAAGTTGAGACGATGCAGAAAACGCTTGGCGAACTGAACGGCGATGCGGACATTCGCGGGCGCGGTAACTCGGTGGCAGCGCTGCTTGGCAGCAGCGACGGTAACCTCAAGCTGCTGATGAACGACGGGTTAATCAGTCGTAACCTGATGGAGATCGTTGGCCTCAACGTAGGCAACTATATCGTCGGGCAAATCTTTGGCGATGACGAAGTGCGGATTAACTGCGCCGCTGCGAACCTGGATTTACGCGGCGGGATAGCTACGCCACGCATCTTCGCGTTTGATACTGAAAACGCTCTGATTAACGTAACGGGCACCACCAATTTCGCCAACGAGCGGCTCGATTTAACCATCAACCCGGAAAGCAAAGGGATTCGTATTATTACCCTGCGCTCGCCGCTCTATGTACGCGGCACGTTTAAAAACCCGGATGCTGGCGTGAAAGCCGGGCCGCTGATTGCCCGTGGTGCAGTAGCCGCCGCGCTGGCAACGCTGGTCACGCCTGCCGCCGCGCTGTTGGCGTTAATCTCGCCGTCTGAGGGCAACGATAATCAGTGCCGGAACATCCTGGGGCAGATGAAGAAATAAAATTGCTCAAAGTATGACCCCGCTTATATAGTGCTAAAAGCACGTGTGTGCAGCACGTGCTTTTAGCAAGAGGTAATACAATGAGTGCCGCAATCAAAAGCCGAAAACGAACCGTAAGTGTCACCATAGACGATGAGCTTTACGCGCGCGCGCGCGCGCATGGTCTTAATTTGTCGCAGCGCCTGAGCGTTGTTATTGCTCAGGACCTTGAGGAAATCGAACGTCAGCAGTGGAAGCAGCGTAACCGTGAGGGACTGCTGGAACTCAATCGCATCACGGAGCAGTGTGGAAACTTTGCTGATGAACATCGGAAGTTCTGATCGTGCAATATTATATTTACCGCAACGGCAGTGCTAACAAGCGCTACTCTTATCTTATTGACGTACAAAGTGACCTGGTTGATTTACTCACTACAAGAATAGTCATTCCTTTGCTGCATTCCTCCTGTGCTCAGGCAAAACTGCCCGAACGGATTTGCCCTGTTGTGGAAGTTGAAGGCGAGCGTTTCATCGTAATGACCCATGAAATGGCCAGTGTCGATAAGGCTATCCTTCGGGAAGAAGCAGGAAGCGCGATGCCCTGGCGGGCAGAGATTAAGGGCGCAATGGATTTTATTTTTGATGGTTTTTGAAATAACAGCGCGGCTTTAAACCGCGCTCGGAACATTGGCAAAGTTTATCGTTTTTAAAGTACGTTAATTTGGATTAGTAAAAGCAGAGGATTATGTTTGCTGACCTACCTCAAACAGCCGAAAACCACGTTTTTCGGCTGTTTGTCATCAATCTGAGCGCGGCTTTAAACCGCGCTGTTTTGTATTACAAAGAATGGTGACGCGTCTCTTTAGTCAACAGCAGCGCAATCAGCGTTAGCGCTGCCATTGCGGCCAGATAGACGCCTACATAGAACAGGCCATAGTTTGCCTGTAGCCAGGTGGCGATATACGGCGCAACGGACGCCCCCAGAATTGAAGACATGTTGTAAGAGAAAGATGCGCCGGTATAACGCACTTCCGTTGGGAACAGCTCTGGCAGCAGCGCGCCCATCGGACCAAAGGTCAGCCCCATCAGGCTCAGGCCGATCAGCAGAAACGCCATTACCAGCGTTGAATTCCCCGAACCCAACAGCGGCTGGAAGAGACCCAGGGCAAAGATAATTATCAGGCTGGTGATTACAATCATGCACTTACGGCGGCCAAACATGTCGGCCAGATAGCCCGCAATCGGCACCATCACACCAAATCCAATCACCGCCATCATCAGCATCCACAGCACGTCGTTGCGCGAGAAGCCAAGGCCAACCGGTACGGCGGCGGTGCTGAAGGTCATGGAGTAGACCGTCATGATGTAGAACAGCGTGTAAGTGGCGAGCATGATAAACGTGCCCAGAATAGTCGCCTTCAGGTGTTTCGTCAGAAGCGTACCCATCGGCACTTTTACCTGCTTGCCCGCTTTGGCGATTTTGGCAAACACCGGCGTTTCATGCAGCGAGACGCGAACATACAGGCCGATGATGACCAGAATCGCAGACAGAATAAAAGGTACGCGCCAGCCCCAGGCCATAAATTGCTCGTCGGTCAGCAGCCAGGAGAGCAGCAGGAAGGTGCCGTTAGCAAAGAAGAAGCCAATCGGCGCGCCCAGCTGCGGGAAGGAACCGTAGAGTGCGCGTTTACGCGGCGGAGCGTTTTCCGTTGCCAGCAAGGCCGCACCGCCCCATTCGCCGCCCAGGCCCAGACCCTGTCCGAATCGCGCAAGCGCCAGCAGCAGCGGAGCCATAACGCCGATGGTGGCATAACTCGGCAGCAGGCCGATCACCACGGTAGAAATCCCCATCGTCAGCAGTGAAGCGACAAGCGTTACCTTGCGGCCTACGCGGTCACCAAAGTGGCCAAACAGCGCGGAGCCAATCGGGCGGGCAATAAAGGCGATAGCAAAGGTTGCCAGCGACTGTAGCGTTGCGGCTGTCGGATCGCCCTGCGGAAAGAAGATGTGCGGAAAGACAATCACTGCCGCAGTGGCATAAATGTAAAAGTCGAAGAACTCAATGGCCGTGCCGACCAGAGAGGCAACGACAACTTTTCCCCGTGAGTTAACCGGCGTGGCGTCAGCCTCGCTCTCGATAGTTGTGGCAATGGATGCTTGCATAATATTTTCTTATTTATTGGACGAACGAACGGCCATATTACGCATAGCAAAAGCCTTATTTCAATGCGGCTTCCGTGTCGGTTTTGCGCGAAATTTGTACATAAAGCGGATAATTTTCAGTCCCGCTGGGATGGTTCTATAATATGCTGGATAATGGCTATAAGTTAGCGCATAACACTGCTTCTTGGTTAAATAAAAGTTACAGCCTGGATTTATGTGCTGGTTTGCTTTTCCTCTCCCGAAGGAAGAGGAAAAGAGAAGCTTAATTGTGCGATTTTCCCGGCATACGCGGGTCGTCTTTATACTCGGCGGTGGCAATCCACGCCGCACAGAATAGCGTGAGCCGCGCGAAGAAATAGAAGAACGCCATTAGCCCTAATACAGAGCCAAAAGCCGCGCCGGACGGCGAACTGACCAGCTTAGGCAGGCTGTAGGTCATGATTATCTTGATTGCCTCAAAACCAATCGCCGCGATGAATGTACCGCGTATCAGCGCTTTTTTACGCGGGCGATGGCGCGGCAGCCGCCAGAATATCCAGAAGAAAAGAAGATAGTTGGCGAAAATGGAGATAGTAAGACCAACCAGATACCAGGCCGGTTTGAGCCAGTCAATGCCGTCCAGATGCAGGAAGCTGATGATTGTATCCTGCGCTGAGCCGGCAATAGAGGTAATCGAAAGGGTAACAATCAGCGCGATCAGCAGGCCAATCAGCGAGATAAAATCGCGCAGGTACTTCATCCAGAATTTCTCATTATCCTGCGGGTTGCGTTCCCATTTATCACGCGACTGGGCGCGTACGGCCTCGCGTAGGTTGCCCATCCAGTTAACGCCGGAATAAAGCGCAACCAGAAGACCCACCAGGCCGACCGCTGTGCGCTGCTGCACGGCGGTACTTATGGTGCTTTTCAGCGTAGTGGCAAGCGTCGGGTCGCTGACGTTTTCGAGGATTTTATTAAAGATATCCTGTAGCAGCGTAGGGTGCGAGGCGAGGATATAACCCCCGGCGGCAAAAGCCACCATCATGATGGGGATCAGGGATAAAAACGAAAAGTAGGTTATCGCCGCACCAAACTGGTTGCCGAGACGATCGTTAAACCGCTCGGTGGCACGCAAAAGATGCGCTACCATCGGACGCCGGGCTACTTTATTTACGGTGGCAATCGTTTCGTTTACCGTTTCGTTACCGGTGGTGATGTTGACCAGCGGTGCCGGCTCATCGGGTTGCCCGGCGGGGAGGCTTTCGGGCTTAGGCTCCGTCTGAAATTTGGCGACGGGTTCGTAATCGAGCGAGTCGGTAGGGCGGTTGTCCTGCTTGTCCGTCATTAAATTTTCCTTATGCATTGTCTACATCTTAAGAAAATTATAGCCGCAACGTTAATCAACATAGGCTTTCATTACGTCCGTTAGCCATTCCATAAAGAGATGTACGCGGCGCGAAAGGTTGCGGCGATGCGGATAAAGCAGCGAAACAGGCATCGGGGCGGCGCGATATTGCGGCAGAATTTCTACCAGCTTTTTGCTTTTCAGCAGTGCTTTGACGCCAGTACGCGGCACCTGAATAATCCCCAACCCGGCGAGGCAGGCCGCGCGATAGGTTTCGGCACTGTTTACGGTGATGACGCCTCCGGTTTTAATCCATTGCGTGGTTTTATCGGCCACAAACTCAAACCCTTGCGGACGCGTGCCGAGGTTTAATGCGTAATGCACCACGGCGTGAGAGGCGAGATCGTCGAGGTTCTCCGGGTAGCCAAAACGCGCCAGATAATCGGGGCTGGCACAGTTAATCTGCGTTAGTTGGCCAAGATTTCGTGCGACCAGGCCGGAATCTTTTAACTGGCCCACCCGCACCACGCAGTCAAAGCCTTCACGTACGACATCCACCAGCCTGTCGCTGCTGGAAAGCTCCAGTTCAATGCCGGGATACTGCTGTAAAAAGGCCGGTAATTTTGGCAGGACGAGATCCTTCGCCACCGATACCGGCATATCTACACGCAGCCGCCCGCTGATGCTCGAAGGATCGTGCAAAAAAAGACCGTCGAGTTCTTCGAGGTTCGCCAGTAAATCCCGGCAGCGTTCGTAGTAAACCATTCCATCCTGAGTAAGCTGAACGCGGCGCGTGGTGCGGTAGAGCAACCGCGTGCCAAGCAGGCTTTCCAGCGCCTGAATCTGTCGCGATACGCTACCTTTAGGAAGCCCAAGGGTGTCTGCGGCGCGGGAAAAACTCTCCAGCTCAGCTACTCTGAGGAACAGCTGCATTGCGTGTATTTTATCCACTTTAGCCACACATTGTTGTTTGTAGTGAAACAGTGATGCGTAATTGGCAACCTTTATTGATTTTGTAGCAGCTAATAAGCTTTATCTCAATCACCTGACAGCAACCATTGGGGCAAATCATGCAGCAATCTATCGCGTTAGTAACCGGCGGGAGCCGGGGATTAGGTAAAAATGCGGCGCTGAAGCTGGCGGAGAAAGGAACCAATATTATCCTGACCTATAACGGTAAACAGGCTGAAGCGCAGCAGGTAGTACGTGAAATCGAGCTAAAAGGCGTGAAAGCGGTGGCTCTTCAGCTGAACGTCGCCGAAAGCGCCGGTTTTGCAAACTTTGCAGCAGAGGTAAAACAGCAGTTACAACATGTCTGGCAACGCGACTCGTTTGATTATTTATTAAACAATGCGGGAATTGGCCTCGATGCTGCGTTTGAAAAAACAACGGAAGCGCAGTTTGATGAATTAATGAACATCCACCTGAAAGGGCCTTTCTTCCTGACGCAGCACCTGCTGCCGCTGATTAAAAACGGCGGACGCATTCTGAACGTATCAACCGGTCTGACCCGTTTTGCCCTGCCGGGCAAAGCGGCGTACGCCGCCATGAAAGGGGCGATGGAAGTGCTGACGCGTTACCAGGCGAAAGAACTAGGCGCGCGGGGCATTGCGGTAAATATTATTGCGCCTGGTGCTATAGCGACAGATTTCGGCGGAGGCGTGGTGCGTGATAATGAACAGGTCAGCAACGCTATCGCTGCGCAAACTGCTTTGGGTCGCGTCGGGCAGCCGGACGATATTGGAAGCGCGATGGCCGCCATTCTGAGCGATGAACTGGGCTGGGCGAACGCGCAGCGCATTGAAGTGTCAGGCGGGATGTTTTTATAGAGGTTAGGGTGGATAATGTTTTTCCACCCTACGTTCAGCCCTTACTGTTTCTGAAAATGATCCACTTTCATTACGACAGGCTTCTGTTTCTTATCCAGCGTGCCGTTAATGGCGACCAGTTCGTCCGGGCTAAGTTTTCGATCGCCGAACACGGCCTGCGGGATATGGACATCAAGGGTGCCAGTTTTATCTCTGAACTGGTATCTGTCTTCACCCGTTTTTTTAATAATGTTGCCGAGCAGCGAGATGGTTGCTCCGTCGTGCATCGCTTTCGCCTGTACGATCGTCATCCCTCTGGCGTCTTCCATGCCGCGATAGCCCTTATCCATGGCATGAGGTGATGGAGGAGCAGCATCGGTTTTAAAGCCACCCTGATCGTCTGCCATCACCGGCAGGCTAAGTACGGCGCTGAGGCCCGCTATTACCAGAACTTTCTTCATAGGTACTCCTTAAACTTAAGCTTCGGATTACACCCGTTAAGCCTGGCATAAGGTCAGCGAATCGTCTTATAACTGCGCGAGTTAATCGACAATAAACAACACCGCGCCGCTCGGCGTGGAGGAGCGGTGCGGCTCGGCATTGTCGGCAACCTGATAGCTCATACCCGGCGTGAGCCTAAACTGGCGGCCATCTTCAAGCTCCGTGTTCAGCTCCCCGCTCAGGCAGAAAAGCACATGTCCTTTCCGACACCAATGATTGGCCAGGTAACCAGCGGTATATTCCACCATCCGCACCCTGATTGGCCCGAACCGTTGCGTACGCCAGAATGCTTTACCGGTAATACCGGGATGTTCGGTTGCGGGCAGGCTGGCCCAGTCGGTGGTAGTAAAAGGTAACTCGTTGATTTGCATTTTTAAGCCTTGTTATCTGCCGATGGGGAATTTTCCATCATTATTATCAGCAAAAAAATAACGGCGCCAGAATCAGGCGCCGTCAGGGAAGGTTACTTCCAGCGTGACAGGTCATCCTGCGTGAGTCCGATGTCGCGTAATTGTTCCTTACTGAGCCCCTGTAAAGTCCGGGCGTGCTGGCGCTGCATCCATTTTTGCCGGAAGTAACGATAAATCATCACAAAGCCATAAAAGGGTTTATAGGGGCGATTTTCTTCATAACCCATGATGTTTCTCCTCTTGTCGCGTTGAGGTTCATCATGCGCCGTCATACAGATCGCAGACAGATTCAAAAATCACTTTTATTTAACATACACAAAGGCTAAAACATGATCTGAATGGTGTTTTTTCCACCGCTCTGTACTGGTTTGGGGATCTGTATGGTTAATCGTGAGGATACAGCATGACGCGTTATCAACATCTCGCCACTTTGCTGGCGGAACGCATCGAACAGGGGCTATATCGCAGCGGTGAGCGGCTACCCTCGGTGAGAAGCCTCAGCAGCGAGCACGGCGTCAGCATCAGTACCGTTCAGCAGGCCTATCATATCCTTGAGGACAGACAGCTTATTTCACCGCAGCCGCGTTCGGGCTATTTCGTTACGCAACGTAAAGCGCAGCCGCCGGTTCCGCAGCTAACCCGCCCGGTGCAGCGTCCGGTTGAAATTACCCAATGGGATGCGGTGCTGGAGCAACTGATCGCTCGTGAAGGAGGCGGTGTCGTCGCCTTCGGCGGCGGAACGCCGGATGTAACGCAACCCACCATCAAGCCTTTGTGGCGCGAGTTGAGCCGCATCGCGCAGTATCAGCAGGCTGAACTGCTCGGCTATGACAGTATTTACGGGATGCGCGCGCTGCGCGAGCAGATTTCCCGTCTGATGCTGGACAGCGGATGCATTGTTACGTCCGAAGATATTCTTATCACCACCGGCTGCCATGAAGCGCTGTCGATTGCCATTCGCGCCGTCTGCGAGCCGGGCGATATCGTGGCGGTGGAGTCGCCTTCATTTCACGGCACCCTGCATAAGCTGCGCGCGCTGGGCATAAAAGTGATTGAAATACCAACGGATTCCGTGACGGGCATCAGCATCGAAGCGCTGGAACTGGCGCTGGAGCAGTGGCCAGTCAAAGCGGTGATCCTGGTGTCGAACTGCAATAATCCGCTCGGTTTTATCATGCCGGAAGCGCGTAAAAAAGCGGTGCTTACTCTCGCGCAGCGCTTTGATATTGCGATAATTGAAGATGATGTTTATGGCGAGCTGGCCTTCGAATATCCTCGCCCGATGACGATAAAATCCCTTGATCTGGACGGTCGCGTGCTGCTGTGCAGCTCATTTTCTAAAACGCTTGCGCCGGGGCTGCGCATAGGCTGGATTGTGCCGGGGCGCTATCTCGATCGGGCGCTGCATATGAAATATATCATCACCGGTAGCACCAATACTTTTGCACAACTGGCGGTGGCGGAGTTTATTCGTAACGGTAATTACCACCGCCATCTTCGCCGTGTGCGCCAGCATTACCAGCGAAACCTCGACGTATTAACGAACCGGGTACGGCAGTATTTTCCGAGTGGCATCTGCGTCAGCCGTCCGCAGGGCGGTTTTTTAATGTGGGTCGAGCTGCCGGAAAATATCGATATTGTCTCAGTTTGCTGCGCTCTGCGGGAGGAGAATATTCATATTGCCGTCGGCTCGCTGCTTTCCGCATCGGGAAAGTATCGTAATTGTCTGCGCCTGAGCTATGCTTTGCCAGTAGATGATGCAATCGAAGCGGCGCTGCGTAAAACGGGTGAAGCGTTAAGCTATGCTCTGGAAAATGCTTAGCTTTTCCCCTCTTTTTACGGCATAGGCCCCAGGGCTGTCGCGTTAAAATTCGCTTTAATGGCGCACCTATACCCGCAGCCAATAACCATAAAAATTAACATCACTGATGAACGACGCGGTCAGATAGCGTCAGGCGCTTATGCGCCAGTTACCTTACTATAAATAAGGATAATTATGACCAGCAACGCACAGCTGCTGACACGGGATAAGTTTGAGACTTGCCTGAGTGTGATTCGTCAGGCGTCGTTACAAATCCTTCCATTACTTAAAATTCGCGCCGCGGATGGCAAAGATCCACAATGGTTTTTTCAACAGCTCGAACAGGCCCGGCAGGGTATGGGAAGCTGGGCCGCGGTGGCGCGTCGCCTTAACCTTAACGATGCGGAAATCTCGCAGTTCACGCTGTTGTTACGTCATCTGCAGCAGCTGGTGCCGCAGTATGAAAGCGGACAGGAGGTCAGCGATAACCAACTGATCTCCGCGCTGCGCTTTGTGAGTTATCTCGAACTTGTGCGCAGCAAGCAGCCGCTGTTGGGTTATGCCACCGATTTATCCGTCGGGGGCGAGGAGCAGCAGCTGGTGGCAAAGCGGCAAATCCGTGCGCTGGAGCTGATGCTTCGCGGGCTGATTAACAGCGCCTGGGGCAGCCAGTCGCAGCTGGTCAACCAGCTTAAAAGACAGTTTGGCGGCGATAAAGTCCGGCGCTGGCTCAAAAACGCCGAGCGTGGGGATATTCTCAGCGGCCTGCGTTTTAGCGAACTATCGCTTCTTGTGGTGGATAAAAAGGAGTTTGTCCGCCACTACGCGGCGCTCTATCAACATGCCCCTCAGCTTAGTTTTCTTATCGACAAGCGCAAAACCCTGCAAACCTTTCTGGATGATATTCGCCAAATCCGCAACGATCTGATGCATCAACGGCCTCTCACCTCGGTGCAAATTGCCTTACTGGATAGCTGTTACCGGGAAACCAGCGCGCCGGTTCAGCGTGCGTTTGATGAAGGGCGTACAAAGGTCAATCCTGCGGTTTTGCTGGCGGGAGAAGAGCCCGAGCTGCAGGAGTTTATCGCCCTGGCTCAGAAAAAACATGAGGCCAACGGCGGCGATAACGAAGAGGTCAGGGATACCATCGAAGGCCCGGAGTTGCGCAATGCCAACAGGCATCACGACGTTGCGGAGACAGCGTTCGTAGCGCTCTGGGGCATGGTCGGCGTGGCGATTATCGGGATAGTGGTTTTCGCGTTATTCATCTTCAGTGATACGACACCTTCCGCACAAAATGCTGCTACGCCGCAAATGGTGACGAAGGTGATGGCCGCTGACCATGTCACTGAAAAAAACAGCCCGCGCGACATGCTGGCAAATATGGGTATTAGCTGGGATGAAAACAGCCTGCATTTGGCCATTACGCGCGGAGATTCACGCGTTATCCGGCTGTTTATGCAAGGCGGGATGAACTGGAAAGCCTCTTACGCTGAGGCTGCTCTGGCCGCAGATTACCGCGACGCGCTGACGACGTTGCTGCAATATCGCAAGCAAATGGATGAGGTTCGTCCTTGCCGCAGGATAGTAACTACCACCAGCCAGGCGATGAAAGACGGGCAAAGCCTGACCTCAATGCGCAAAAATTTTCTGCAAACTTTTTGCAGCACGCCGGGCGTTGTAAAACGGCAGAAAGAAGAGCTTGAAAGAGCCTTGCTGCGCCAGGCGGCCCAAAAGAGGCGCTATGACGAAGCCAAAGCGCAGGGACTGCGGCCAGAACCGGTAAGCACGGATGAAGTGGATATCCAGCAGGCGATTTATAACGCGATGCGGTGAAGTCCGGCGCATTTTTTATCCACCCTGCACGTGTTGTGTAGGGTGGATAAGCGAAAGTGTAGTAGTCAAGTAATACTGGCCACGGTTTTACAGTAAGAGCGGTATCTGTTCTGCAAGTGTGAGTGTGTAGTGTCCCAGCATATTGATATGCGCATGCCTCAGAGGCGAAAGTCTGGCTTCATCCTCTTCATTAATGGTTTCACCTTCATTGTGCAACTTTGGTCATCCTCTGGGCGAGATGCGTCTGGTGAGCAGAGTTTTTGAAATGTAAGGCCTTTCAGTAAGATAAAAGGCTGCCTCATCGCGAACTTTGTAACGGTGCCGATGGACTACATCTGCCAGCAATATCCCGGTTATTTTTCAATCACCCCATCCAGAATCACCTGTGCTTTCCCTTGCGAACAATGTTCGATACGTCCGCGTACACCGTACACTTCCGCCAGACTTTCAGCGTTAATCACGGCTTCCGGCTTACCGCTGGCGACCAGTTTGCCCGCTTTCAGCATCAACACCTGAGCCGCATGACGCAGCGCGATATTGATGTCATGCACCACCACCAGCGTCACCATATTGCGCTGCCTCGTCTCGCGCGAGACAACATCCATTACGTGAAACTGATAGTTGAGATCCAGCGCGCTGAGCGGCTCATCAAGCAACAGTAATGCAGGTCGACGGATCAGCGACTGCGCAAGACCCACCAACTGTTTCTGCCCGCCAGAGAGTTGATCGAGATAATTCATCGCCAGATGAGCGATGCCCAGTTCTTCCAGCAGGGAGACCGCCTGAGCCGGGTTCTGATCTCCACCTAATGCTCGTTGAGCGACAATCACCGATTCCAGCACCTGCAAATGCACGCCCTGTGGCAGCGATTGCGGCAGAAACACGACTTTTTCAGCCCGACGAGCGAACGGCAACGCTAATAAAT
Organism: Cedecea colo; assembly: GCF_011808225.1. Lineage (GTDB taxonomy): Bacteria > Pseudomonadota > Gammaproteobacteria > Enterobacterales > Enterobacteriaceae > Dryocola > Dryocola colo. The sequence goes on from NZ_SOYS01000007.1 coordinate 215,768, forward strand.
TGACGTCATCTAACCATGCATCACCACTGGCGCGATTAAGCCCGGCCAGCGCGCGCAATAGCGTCGATTTGCCACAGCCGTTGGGCCCCAGCAGCACCGTAACGTTGCCGCGCGAGAGGTTCGAAACATGCAAATTTTCAATAACTTGTCGTTTAGCGTAACCGGCATTCAGGCCGTTAATTGCCAGACCGCTCATGACATATTCCCCCGATGCCGCATGACAATGCTTAAAAAGAACGGTACGCCAACCAGTGAGGTGACGATGCCTACCGGCAGGATCACGCCGGGAATAATATTCTTCGAAGCAATAGATGCCAGCGACAGCACCAGTCCGCCCACCAGCACGCTTCCCGGCAGATAAAAGCGGTGGTCTTCCCCTAACAGCAGGCGTGAAATATGCGGCGCAACCAACCCGATAAAGCCAATTGGCCCGACAAACGCCACCGAGAGCGCGGCCAGCAGGCTAATGCGCAACAGCGATCCCAGACGCAAGCGACGTACATCAATGCCAAAACTCATCGCACGTTCTTCGCCAAGCCGTAGCGCCGTTAACTGCCAGGCACGACGCAACGACCACGGTAATACCACCACCATCGCCGCGACCAGCACCGCCAGTTTTTCCCACGATGCGCGGGCTAAACTGCCCATAGTCCAGAACACCAGCCCCTGCAGCGTATCTTCATCGGCGACAAACTGCATGATGGAAACCAGCGCATTAAAGGTGAAAACCAGCGCGATACCGAACAGCACGACGCCGGACGTCGGCACGCGTGTCCAGCGGGTCAGGCTGTCGAGTAACAGTGCGGAAAGCAGCGCAAACAGAAAAGCATTTGCCGGAATAAACCAGCTCTCCGGTACACCCGGAATTCCGATACCCAGCACAATCGCCAGCGCAGCGCCAAAGGCCGCTGCCGACGACACGCCCAGCGTAAACGGGCTGGCAAGCGGGTTATTCAGGATGGTTTGCATCTCTGCGCCCGCCAGCCCCAGCGCCATCCCCACCAGCAGCGCCATTAATGCGTATGGCAGACGGATATCCCAGACGATAACACGCATTCCGGTAGCGGCATCAGCAGGATTTATCAGCGTTTGCACAAGTGAATGGAGTGAGAGACCGGATGGGCCAAGGGTGAAATCGATCAGCAGCGAGGCGATAATAGCAAAAAATATAAATGCCAGAATCGCCAGACGCTGGCGAAGCACCTGTCGATAGCGATGCTCAACCGACTGGGGATTTTCCACAACAGACATCGTATTCCTTACCCTCTCTCAGCGCGGCGGATTCAGCACATCGCTCACCTGCGCCTCGCTTAGTGTCAGGCCAAAGAATCGCTGATAAAAATCGCGCGTTTCTTTACGCATATCCACATCCGAAAAGCGTTCAGGATAGAGGGTTTTCGCCAGCCACAGGAATTGCAGCGCCTCTTCGCTGGTTTCACGACACCACCAGAACATCCCTTTCGGATTAACGTACACGCGATGATGGCTCACCGCGTCAACGCTGGCCCACTGGGGAGAAGTCAGAATGGCATCGGCATCACGCTTGTTCATCGCCACAATCACCGCCGGGTTAGCGGTGACGATTTTCTCCAGCGCCACTTCGCCCGAACGATTTTGCTTAGCGCCGCCAAACCAGTTTTCGGCAATATTTTTACCCCCCGCGAGATCGATCCAGTCCTGATTAAGCGACGGCCTGCCCGTTGTGGTCAGCGGATTCCCCATGCTGTGGTAGAGCGATACGCGCTGCGATGCAGGGAGATCCTTCAGGCGCCCGGCTACCCGCGCAACATTGAGGTCAAAGTAGCGCTGATAAGCCTGTGCCTTTTGCTGCGCATCCGGCCCAAGCGCTGCCGCCGTCTGCTGCACTCGGTGAGTCAGCGCCTGCATGGAATTTGCCTCAAACGCCAGCACCTGTACACCCGCCTTTTTCAGCAATTCCTGCTGCGGCACCACCATGTTATGCGGCACAAACAGCATATCGACGCCGAGGGCGATTATCTGCTCCGGATTAATTTCGTGCCCACTGTTTACGCTCACTGCTGGCATATTTTCAATGCGTGGCAGGCTCTGGCGAAACAGAGGGATTTTTTTGGCGATTATTGACGTACCAACAATGTTATTGCCGTAACCGAGCATGGCGATAATAGTGTTTTGTGCAGGCCACGGTGAGGCAATACGCACCTCTTTGTGCGTATTTTCTGCGTGCAGGCTGGCAGCCAGAAACAGCGCCAGCACAGGAATTAAACGAGAAAGTTTCATCACCTATCCGTTAGAAATCGAAGGTCACGGAAGCGCGAACTTCGCGGCCACTGCCAATAAATGCGCTTGGGGAACCGTTATCGCCATCGGTGCCCGACGGGAAGATAGACGCCCAATAGTGTTTATCAAACACGTTGTTTACCACCACGCGGAAGGTCGTCGGCACGTTGCTCACTTTGGTGGTGTAACGCGTGCCCAGATCCCAGGTGGTATAGCTGCTGGCGTAAGACGTATTGGTGTCGTTCGCCGCGCGTTTACCGGTGTAGTGGACATTGGCGCTATAAACCCACTGCGGCATCGACGGCAAGCTGTACTCCGCCAGCAGGTTAGTCTGCACTTTCGGCACGCCGACCACTTGTTTGTTCTGAGTGGCGGAACTGGCGGTATCTTTCAGTTTCGGGTCGAGGAAGGTGACGCCGCTGTAAACGTTCAGCCCCTGCCACACGTTCCCGGAAGCGGTTAGTTCCAGGCCGTTATTAACTTGATTACCCTGCTCTTTATAAACGTTATCCGTGTCGAGATAGGCAAACGGGCGTTCCAGGCGGAACAGCGCCGCCCCCAGGTTCATTCCCGCAACGTCAGATTTCAGACCCACTTCATACTGTTTGCTGCGATACGGATCGAGCGTCTGGCCCGCATTTTTCACACTGTTATCCGTGGGCGCGGTACCGCCCTGCTCCAGCGAATCGGCATAGCTAACGTAAGCCATGGTGTTTGGCGTAATTTTGTACATCAGCGCGACATTCGGGCTTAAACCGTCTTCGTCCACCTGACTGGTTTCGTTGCCATGCTTATCGTAGTTTTTGGACTGCAACCAGCTCTGGCTCAGGTAGAACATCGCCGACCACTGCGGCGTAAAGGCGATCGTATCGCCGAGCGTAATGCTCTGCTGAGTGTTCACGCTGGAGCGGTAGCGCGAGCCGCCGGTGCGAATTTTGCCGTCGCCCAGTTCTTCCATCCCATCCGGGTTATACATATTGGTGGTACCCCAGCTGTAGCTGGAGCCCGTTCCTTTCGCACTGTACAGCGACCAGACATAGCCGGTGGTAGAAAGCGACAGGTCGTGACCGATGGGCCCGGTGTCAACATGGCCGTTCAGCCCGGCGGTATTGCTCAATACGCGAAAACGCCCGGCAGCGGTAGAATCTTTCATCGAACGTGAGATATCGCCCTGACCGTTAAGAATTTTGCTGGAAACGCTGCGCATCGCGCGGTCCGCCTGCTGCCAGCCCACCCCCGCATTCATTGACCAGTCATCGTTAAAGTAGTGGATCAAGCGCGTGCTGATGGTATCGGTGGTAAGGTTGTTTCCTGCCGTGCTGAGCGCCAGATTTTTATCTTTGGGGTTGGGCGCGGAAGGCAGTTTGACGTTCGGGCCATAGCTGAAACTGCCCACATACCCCTTTTGAATAAATTCGTAGTGGCTGGCATCCAGCTGTAACTGCGTACCCGGCTGAATGTTCCAGTCGAGTGCCACAGAAATCAGCTTACGGCGCAGAGTGCTGTCATCAACATTGCCTTCGCCTTCCTGATCCAGCAGGTTAATACGATAACCAAACCTTTTTTCATCATCAAAATGGCCGCCCAGGTCGGCGTGACCGGTGAATGCGCTACGGCTTTGATAACCGAGCGTCACCTTGCGCAATGTCTCTTCGGTTGGTCGTTTCGCCACGAAATTGAACTGCCCAGCCGGGCTTGCCGGGCCATACAGCGCCCCGGTCAAACTATTGAGCACATCCATACGTTCCAGCATTTCAACCGGAAACGCGGTGGTCGAAACGATGTTCAGCCCATCAAGACGACTGTTCGCGACCACACTGCCCTGCATCCCACGGCTTTGTGGGCGGCCAACGTCCATCCCGCCGCGCGCCTGCATTTGCGTGCTCGGAGAGTATTTCAGCATCTCGCTGACGCTCTGCGCCTGCTGATTCTCAATCATCTCTTTGGTAACGGTGTTACTGGAATAAGGCGTATCGACCCACGATTTTGTCCCCAGCGGGCCGACATCAATATTATTCGTTTTGAATCCCGCTCCGGCAGCAGAATCAGTCGTATCGGCAGCAGTATTACCAGTGACAACCATTTCATCTTCAGGAGTGGAACTGGACGCGGCATCCGCGTGAAGAGATGCTAAAGATGCTAATGCTGGCAGAAGCGCAGCGAGTATTATATGAGTTTTCATGCATCACTATTCGTTATATAAAACACTATATTACGATCGAGGTGAGCCAATACTCATGATCGAGATCAAACTGAAACAGAACAATTAGCTCACTAACCATTCATGGTTATATTATTTCGAGCGCAAAAAAACCGGCGCAAGTGAAGTGAATCCCATAGGTTGGACACTTTGCTTTAACTGGTGGAGTGCCCCCAAGCCTGTAGACAAATCTGCCCTATAGTTTGAGCACAGGAGAAGTCTATGGGCGTACCACGTTTTACCCCTGAATTTAAGGAAGAAGCTGTCCGCCAGATCGCCGGGCGGGGCTATTCCATCGCTGATGTATCTGAACGATTCGGCGTATCGACGCACAGCCTTTATAAATGGCTCCGGGATGTTAAGCCTGATAATAGCGGACAGCAGGCACAGGATTTACTGGATGCCAGAACAGAAATTCTCAGGCTGAAAGCGCAGCTTAAACGTACTGAGGAAGAACGGGATATTCTGATAAAGGCAGCGCGGTACTTTGCAAGGGAGCCCGACTGAAGTCCCGCTTCATTAACGATCACCGTGAGATCTGGTCGATCGCAGCAATGCGTCGGGTTCTGAAGGTTGCCCGCGCCGGGTTCTATGTCTGGCTTCATTGTCCTGTCTCTGCAGGAGAAAAGGATAATCAGCGGTTGCTGGCCCTAATTCGCGACTCATATTCCCTGAGCGGTGGCGTATATGGCTATCGGCGGGTCCATGGCGATCTACACGAAATCGGTGAAACCTGGCCTTTCAGCCAGATTTCCAGAGTTAAAAACGTGTGCAGATACGTTTCCAGCATTAACGTGTCATAGTGACAAATTCTTCGGCGCCGGTCGGGTGAATCGCTACGGTGTTATCGAAGTCTTTCTTGGTTGCGCCCATTTTCAGCGCGACCGCAAAGCCTTGCAGCATTTCGTCCATACCGTAGCCGATACCGTGGATACCAACGATTTTCTCATCCGCGCCCGCACATACCAGCTTCATGCGGCATGGCTGGCGGTGAGAGGTTACCGCTGTGTACATCGCGGTAAAGGAAGATTTATAAACCGTCACGTTATCGTCGCCGTACTGCTCGCGCGCCTGCGGCTCGGTTAATCCTACGGTGCCGATAGGCGGATGGCTAAAGACTACGGTAGGGACATTGCTGAAGTCCAGATGCTCGTCCGGCTTGTTATTAAACAGGCGCTCGGACAGGCGGCGGCCCGCAGCAACGGCAACCGGCGTCAGCTCTACCGCGCCGGTGTTATCGCCTACGGCATAAATACCCGCTACGCTGGTGTTCTGAAATTTATCGACTTCAATGTAGCCCCGGGCGTTGGTTTTCACGCCTGCGGCGGCCAGATTAACGTTGTCCGTTGCCGGTTCGCGGCCAATCGCCCAAATCAGGCAATCTACCGTTTCACAACGGCCATCTTCCAGATGCAGCGTCAGGCTGCCATCGGCATTTTTTTCAACTTTTTTTGGCACGGCCTGGGTGTGCAGCGTTGGGCCTTCGGTGTTGATCACCTCCAGCAGCGTTTCAACGATCAGCGGATCGAAGGTGCGCAGCGGCGCGTGTTTACGCACAAACAGATGGGTTTCAGCACCCAGCGCGTTAACCACGCCTGCGATTTCCACGGCGATATAACCCGCTCCAACCACGGCAACTCGTTTTGGCAACGCCGGCAGCGCAAAGAAACCGTCGGAATCAATGCCGAGTTCCACGCCCGGAATGTCCGGATGGCTTGGGCGACCGCCGGTGGCGATAAGAATATGGTCAGCGGTGATGGTTTCACCGTTTACTTCTACGGTGCGGGCATCAACAAAGCGGGCAAACCCACGGATAACTTCGACGTTGTTTTTGCCCAGCACGTTGTCGTAAGAGGTGTGGATGCGGTCGATGTATGCGGTGCGGCTGGCTATCAGTTTGTCCCAGTCGAAGTGGTTCACCGTGGTGTCAAAACCATAATCAGGGCCGTAGTGATGAATAGCTTCAGCGATTTGCGCCGCGTGCCACATGACCTTTTTCGGCACGCAACCTACGTTTACGCAGGTACCGCCCAGATCTTTTGCCTCAATCAGTGCGCACTTCTTCCCATACCTCGCCGCACGGTTGATAGAGGCGATACCGCCGCTGCCGCCGCCAATGGCGAGGTAGTCATAATGTCTGGTCATCTGCAGGTTTCCATCAGTAAGAAATTAATTGCCAGGATTGTAACGCGTTAGCTCATAAAGCCGCAAAGGGTGCTTCTATGGCTGTGATAGGGCAGAGCTATCCCGATGAATAGCTTCAGAAAATCCGTCTTATCACCTTATCGCATTAGTGTTCAAGCGCAGGGTAAACTGCTATTTTAGCGAGTAGCCACTGACACAGTAAGGAAAAGGATGCCTTATTTCACCTCTCTCATCTATACCCGTCTTGTTCCCAATAAGCAGGCATTTTTTCGAAAGCCGGCTTTCCGCAGTTTTTCTTTTTATTCCGTGAAACGATGACATCATCCCGTGCCAGAGCAGATGCCATCCTGTGGCTTATCTGGATGGGCTGGTTGCTTACGCTAATTTGCTATTTTTTTGCCTGGAAAAGGGAAGTTCTTGTTGCCGCCGTCGCGCTATTTTCCATTTTTATCCTGTACGCGTTCTTTAAAAAAAAAGGGTCCGCTATGTTCAGAAAAAAGTCACAAAAGGCGGCGGAAGTCGCTGAAAATATCCCGGCGTTGCCGGGTGTTACCGCGCCCGTGGAAATAACGCAGGTTGCCCAGGATGCACGCCGCTGCACTATTATTGCGCAAGATACCGTGTTCACTGGCAACACCGAGATAGAAGGCGACATTCAGGTTTACGGAATAATGCAGGGCCACATCAATCTGAAGGATGGCATTCTGTATGTGATGCGCGATGGCTTTATTGACGGAGAGTTTACGGCGCCCGGCATTATTATTAACGGGAGAGTGAAAGGAACCTGTATCAGTGAAAACATTGAGATTCACGAGCATGGCAGTATGGAGGGTATCAGCCGCAGCAACGCGTTTTCCATACGTCCCGGTGGCGCTTTTCTTGGGCAGGCAGAGCGGCGAGTCGCGGCGGAGAAAAAGCCTGAGGCTGAGCGCGTGATTAAAATTAAAAAGCAGCTGCTGGAAAAACCCGTGGAACACGCCACGGGTATCTCATAGATTCACAGTGGAAAGCCGATTTACTCGGGAACGATCCAGCTCAGCGTCGTAGAGCCGGTGCCAGCCGGAACCAGCGTTTTGTGCAGCCAGGGCAGCACGTTCGTCATTTGCTGCTCAAGCTTCCACGGTGGGTTGATAACGATCATGCCAGAAGCCGTCATGCCGCGCCGATCGCTGTCCGGGAGCACCGCGAGTTCAATTTGTAAAATGCGGCGAATGCCGGTTTCTTCCAGCTCGCGAATCATGCGTTTGATTTGCTGACGCATCACCACCGGATACCACAGAGCATAGGTGCCGGTGGCAAAACGTTTGTAGCCTTCATTGATGCCTTGCACCACGTCCTGATAGTCGGTTTTGATCTCATAGGGTGGATCGATAAGAATCAGGCCACGACGGGAAACCGGCGGCAGTTTGGATTTCAACTGAATATAGCCATCGGCGCGCTCAACGCGGGCGCGGTTATCTTTCTGAAACTCAGAACGCAGCAGCGGAAAGTCTGACGGATGCAGCTCGGTGAGTTGCAGGCTGTCTTGCTCACGCAGTAAATGGCGTGCAATCAGCGGAGAACCCGGATAGTAACGTAGCTGGCCGCTCTGATTATAAGCTTTAACGGCGCGGATATACGGCTCCAGCTCTTCCGGCAGGTCGTCCTGCTGCCAGATGCGGGCGATACCTTCAAGATATTCACCGGTGCGTTCGGCGTGTTCACCGCTCAGTTTGTATCGGCCTGCGCCTGCGTGGGTGTCGAGATAGAGGAACGGTTTCTCTTTCTCTTTTAAGGATTCAACGATCAGGCTTTGAACGGTGTGTTTCAGTACGTCGGCGTGGTTGCCGGCGTGAAAGCTGTGGCGATAACTGAGCATGGCTTGCAGGATTTCCAAAAGACTAAGAAGGACTACGTAATGTGTACAGTATACAGGCTTATGCTTATCACCCGGCATTGAAATTAACTACACTAAGCCTCATGTTAGTTAGATTGCCTTTGTAGCGCTAGCTGAGCGCTCTACTTATCGGATACCAGGAACCGCGCTTATGACCAATCCATTGTTGACTCCTTTCGATCTGCCTCCGTTTTCCGCTCTGCTTCCTGAACATGTTGTTCCTGCCGTGCAGCAAGCGCTGGATGACTGCCGTGAGAAGGTGGAAAGCGTTGTGGCGCAAGGCGCGCCTTACCGTTGGGATAATCTTTGCCAGCCGCTGGCAGAAGTGGACGATCGTCTGGGCCGCATTTTCTCCCCGGTAAGCCATCTGAATTCCGTGCAGAACAGCCCGGAGCTGCGTGAGGCCTACGAGCAAACGCTGCCGCTGCTGTCTGAATACAGCACCTGGGTTGGCCAGCATGAAGGTTTATACCAGGCATATCGCGATTTGCGCGACGGCGCGTACTATGCCGATCTGAGCGTGGCGGAGAAAAAAGCCGTTGCTAACGCGCTGCGTGATTTCAAGCTTTCCGGTATCGGCCTGCCAAAAGAAAAACAGAAGCGCTACGGTGAAATCGCCGCGCGTCTGTCCGAACTGGGCTCCACCTACAGTAACAACGTGCTCGACGCGACGATGGGCTGGAGCAAGCTCATCACCGATGAATCTGAGCTGGCCGGTATGCCGGAAAGCGCCCTGGCGGCGGCTCGCGCTCAGGCCGAAGCGAAAGAACAGGAAGGCTGGCTGTTAACGCTGGATATTCCAAGTTATTTACCTGTACTTACTTATTGCGAAAACCGCGCGCTGCGTGAAGAGATGTATCGCGCCTACGTCACTCGCGCCTCCGATCAGGGGCCAAACGCGGGCAAGTGGGACAACACGCCGGTAATGGAAGAAATTCTGGCGCTGCGCCACGAGCTGGCGCAGTTGTTGAGCTTTGGCAACTATGCGGAAAAATCGCTGGCCACCAAAATGGCAGAAAATCCGCAGCAGGTACTGGAGTTTCTGACCGATCTTGCAAAACGTGCGCGTCCGCAAGGCGAAGCTGAACTGGCGCAACTGCGTGCTTTCGCGAAGAAAGAATTCAACGTTGACGAGCTGGAACCATGGGACATCACCTGGTACAGCGAAAAACAGAAACAGCATCTGTACAGCATCAGCGATGAACAACTCCGCCCTTACTTCCCGGAAAACCGTGCCGTAGCGGGCCTGTTCGAGGTGGTGAAACGTATTTACGGTATTACCGCCAAAGAGCGCAAAGATATCGACGTCTGGCATCCGGACGTGCGTTTCTTCGAGCTGTATGACGAAAAAAACGAACTGCGCGGCAGCTTCTACCTAGACCTGTACGCCCGTGAAAACAAACGCGGCGGGGCGTGGATGGATGACTGCGTGGGCCAGTTGCGCAAAGCCGACGGCTCGCTGCAAAAACCGGTCGCTTACCTGACCTGTAACTTTAACCGTCCGGTGAAGGGCAAACCTGCGCTGTTTACCCACGACGAAGTGATCACCCTGTTCCATGAGTTCGGTCACGGTCTGCATCATATGCTGACTGAGGTTGAGACGGCGGGCGTTTCCGGTATCAACGGCGTGCCGTGGGATGCGGTCGAGCTGCCAAGCCAGTTTATGGAAAACTGGTGCTGGGAGCCGGACGCGCTGGCGTTTATCTCCGGCCATTTCGAAACCGGCGAACCGTTGCCAAAAGCGCTGCTGGATAAAATGCTGGCGGCGAAGAATTACCAGGCGGCGCTGTTTATCCTGCGTCAGCTTGAGTTCGGCCTGTTCGATTTCCGCCTGCATGCCGAATTTAACCCTGAGCAGGGGGCGAAAGTGCTGGATACGCTGGCAGAAATCAAGAAACAGGTCGCCGTGGTGCCAGGGCCGCAGTGGGGTCGCTTCCCGCACGCTTTCAGCCATATTTTTGCAGGCGGCTACGCTGCGGGTTACTACAGCTATCTGTGGGCTGACGTGCTGGCCGCGGACGCCTACTCCCGCTTCGAAGAAGAAGGTATTTTCAACCGCGAAACCGGGCAGGCTTTCCTTGATAACATTCTGACCCGCGGTGGATCTGAAGAGCCGATGGAATTATTCAAACGCTTCCGTGGCCGTGAGCCGCAGCTCGATGCCATGCTTGCGCATTACGGCATCAAGGGCTGAGCCATTTCGTGAAAATCTGTTTACTGACTGAATCAGGCGCCGACTCCGGCGCCTTATCTCTTTTGAGCGAGCGTTGGGGGCTGACGCACGACGAAGACGCCGTAATGGCGCTGGTTTTAACGGCGGAACATCTGGAGTTACGTAAGCGAGATGAGCCAAAACTTGGCGGTATTTTTGTCGATTTTGTCTCAGGTGCGATGGCGCATCGCCGTAAGTTTGGCGGCGGGCGAGGTGAGGCGGTAGCAAAAGCTGTCGGCATCAAAAGCGGTTATCTGCCCGGCGTGGTGGACGCTACTGCGGGATTAGGCCGCGATGCGTTTATACTGGCCTCTGTCGGCTGTCGTGTGCGAATGTTAGAACGTAACCCGGTAGTTGCCGCATTGCTTGATGATGGCCTGCGCCGTGGCTATCAGGATATGGAAATCGGCGGCTGGTTGCAGGAGCGTTTACAGCTTATCCACGCCTCAAGCCTTACCGCACTAAGCGATATCTCCCCGCGCCCGGAAGTGGTTTACCTCGACCCGATGTTTCCGCATAAGCAAAAAAGCGCGCTGGTGAAAAAAGAGATGCGTGTGTTCCAGTTGCTGGTGGGGCCGGATGAAGACGCAGACGGTTTGCTGGAACCTGCGCGGCGGCTGGCAACTAAACGCGTCGTGGTAAAACGGCCGGATTATGCGCCACCGCTTGGCGGCCTGGAAACCCACAACGCCGTGGTGACCAAAGGCCATCGTTTTGATATTTATTCCGGGACGGCGGAAACAGCGCTGGAGTAAAAAATAAGTAGGGCGGATAGGCTTGCGTCATCCGCCGCTACTTTAGTACTGCTATATCTTTTCAGGCGGATGGCGCTGACGCTTATCCACCCTGCCATTTAGCGAATTAATAATTCTTAATCTTCGTCTTCGTCACGCAGCGGCACGATCAGCATATCGATATGTACGGTGTTGATAAGCTGGCGTGCGGAAGACATCAGCTTGCTCCAGAAATCCTGATGATGTCCGCAAACCACCAGGTCCATATCGTATTTTTTAATAGCGTCTACCAGCACCTGGCCCAGATCGCCGCTGCCGCTCAGGGTTTCGGCAATGGGATAACCTGCGCCGTTAGAAAGCTCGCTCAGCGCGTGGTGCGTCTCCTCAGAGATGCGCTTTTGCATATCTCCCAGATTGACATCAATCAGGCCGGTGTAGAGATCGGAGTAATTTACATCGACGTGAATCAGGGAAACCTTCGCGTTGTAAGGGCGCGCCATAGAAACGGCTTTTTCTACCAGTATTTTGCTCTCCGGGGAGAGATCTACCGCGATCAGAATGTGTTTGTAAGCCATAATGTTACTCCTTCCGTAAGATGTTCCCGTGCGTCTTTGGATTACAGCGTAAAGACTTCATATTGTAGATGATATTTCTACCCTATCCCGAATGATAAAAACCGTCAATGCGCCATCCTTTTAAACATTCACGCGCAAAATAACGGTTGCCGTATTGATAATAATTAACGTAGTGGCGAAAAAAATAATGGATCTCCTACACTATTAAATAAGCCGTTCCGGAAACCTGTATGAACCGGTGGCTTTTGATTGCTGAACTGTCTGTCGAGATTGTCGGGGTGAGCGGTCGTCCTGGAGCGATGCTCTGTGGCTACGCCGGGAGGGGAACATGATCAGCACCGTTGCGCTATTTTGGGCGCTTTGTGTAGTTTGTCTGGTGAATATGGCGCGTTACTACTCATCATTGCGCGCTTTGTTAGTCGTGCTTCGTGGATGCGATCCGCTGCTGTATCAGTACGTCGACGGCGGGGGATTTTTTACAGCACATGGTCAACCCAGTAAACAGATTCGCCTGGTGCGTTATATTTACGCCCAGCGCTATCTGGATCATCACGACGATGAGTTTATCCGCCGCTGTGAAAGGCTCCGCCGCCAGTTTATGCTGACCAGCGCGCTGTGCGGCCTGGTGATTATCAGCCTTATCGGGTTGATGATTTGGCACTGAGTCTTTGAAAGCAACGTGAAAAAAAACGGGCCAGTAAACTGACCCGTTTTTTACTTTTAAACTACAGCGTTAGATTAAGTGCAGTGAAATCCAGTAAAGCCCGCCTGACAACAAAATCGAGACCGGCAGGGTGAAGACCCAGGCCATCAGAATATTTGTTACCGTCTTACGCTGCAGACCGCCACCGTCAACCACCATTGTCCCCGCAACGGAGGAGGAAAGAACGTGGGTGGTGGAAACCGGCATCCCGGTGTAGCTGGCAATACCGATGGAGACGGCGGCTGTCATCTGCGCGGACATACCCTGCGCATACGTCATGCCTTTCTTACCAATCTTCTCACCGATAGTGGTCGCCACGCGACGCCAGCCAATCATGGTACCGATGCCGAGCGCCAGAGCGACCGCCATGATAATCCAGATAGGGGCATACTCGATGGTATACAGCAGGTCTGTTTTCAGCTCTTTTAAGAAGCGCTTATCATCCGGTTTGGTTTCCGGAAGGCCAGCCGCTTTCTCTGCGGTATCAGAGATGCACAGCAGCAGACGGCGCATGTGGCTGCGCTGCTCCACGCTGAGCTTATCGTAGCTGTCGATATTACCCAGCAACTCTTTGGCGCGCTGTACGGCAACCGTGGCGCGGCTTGCATCGCAATGGAACTCTGTCGGTTTACCCTGGCTCTGAACCTCTTCCGGCCCGGGAATGGCCGGATTAAGCTCCACCACGTGCTTAATGACATCGCCGTGCTGCGCGTAATACTGCTCAAGGTGCGTAATGGCGTCGCGGGTGCGGGCAATATCGTAGCCGGAGGCGTTCATATTGACCACAAAGCCCGCAGGCGCCACGCCAATCAGTACCAGCATAATCAGGCCGATGCCTTTCTGACCGTCGTTTGCGCCGTGGGAGAAACTCACGCCGATGGCGGAAAGAATCAGGGCGATACGCGTCCAGAACGGCGGTTTTTTCTTGCCGTCCTTTTTCTCACGCTCGGCCGGAGTGAGGTGGATACGGCGACGCTTTTTGGTGCCGCTCCAGTAGCGACGTAGCAAAAAGATAAGTCCGCCCGCAATCACCAGACCCACAATCGGGGAGAGGATCAACGACATGAATATCCCAATCACCTTCGGGATATTGAGCGCATCGACTACGGAAGTCCCGGTCATCAACGCGTTGGTCAAACCAATGCCAATAATGGCACCGATAAGCGTATGGGAGCTGGAGGCCGGCAGACCACAATACCAGGTGCCGAGGTTCCAGATAATAGCGGCCAGTAACATAGAGAACACCATGGCCAGGCCATGAGCGGACCCTACGTTCAACAGCAGGTCCGTTGGCAACATATGCACGATCGCATACGCCACGCTCAACCCGCCGAGCAGAACGCCGAGGAAGTTAAATACCGCAGCCATTACCACCGCCAGTTGCGATCGCATAGCGCGGGTATAGATGACGGTTGCCACTGCGTTTGCAGTGTCATGGAAGCCGTTGATCGCTTCGTAGAAGAGAACAAATGCCAGAGCAAGTAATAACAAAAGCCCCGTATGCATATCGAGGCCAGCAAACAAATGTAGCATAGACGTTACGCCATTTTGAGGACATGAACGCGGCGCATTATGTAAGACAACGGCTTAATGCGCCAAGTGAAATATAGACTTTTCTTGATGTTTGTTGTGTCGAAGCTAAACAAAGAAAATATTTACATTTTGTTTTTCAACTACCTGCAATTGTTAACGCGCTTTAAGCTGGTGCGACCAGCATTCGATCTTTACAATTCCCACCCTTAAGCATAGTCGGGAGTCGGTCGTGGAAAAGTTTGATGCCGTTATTATTGGTGCGGGTGCAGCCGGAATGTTTTGTGCGGCGATGGCCGGTCAGGCGGGCAGCCGCGTGTTACTTATCGATAATGGTAAAAAACCAGGCCGCAAAATCCTTATGTCGGGCGGGGGACGCTGCAACTTTACTAACCTTTATACCGAACCTGCGTCCTATCTGAGCCAAAACCCGCATTTCTGTAAGTCTGCCCTGGCGCGTTATACCCAGTGGGATTTTATCGACATGGTCGGTAAACACGGCATCGCATGGCATGAAAAAACCCTCGGTCAGCTATTCTGCGATGACTCGGCGCAGCAGATTGTCGATATGCTGGTGGCCGAATGCGAGAAAGGCCGGGTCACGACGCGCCTGCGTAGCGAAGTGCTGGATATTGAGCAAGGCGAAGGCGGTTTTACTCTCCGGCTTAACGGCGACGACGTTCATGCGGGCAAACTGGTGATTGCTTCCGGCGGGCTTTCTATGCCCGGGCTGGGCGCTACGCCGTTCGGTTACAAGGTTGCGGAACAGTTTGGCCTGAAAGTGCTGCCAACCCGTGCGGGGCTTGTGCCGTTTACTTTGCATAAACCGCTTCTGGAACAATTACAGGTATTGTCGGGCGTATCGGTGCCTGCGGTCATTAGCGCAGAAAACAGCGTCAGCTTCCGCGAAAGCTTGCTGTTCACCCATCGCGGTCTTTCTGGTCCCGCCGTTTTACAACTTTCCAGCTACTGGCAGCCCGGTGAGTTTGTTAGCGTTAACTTACTGCCGGATACCGATCTGGATGCGTTTATCAATGAACAACGTGCCGCCCATCCGAATCAGAGTTTGAAAAATACGCTCGCCATAATGCTGCCAAAACGTCTGGTAGAATGCCTGCAAAAGCTGGAGCAAATTCCTGACGTCACGCTAAAACAGCTCAACGTGCGTCAGCAAAGCGAACTGGTTGCAACCCTGCAATCCTGGCGCGTACAGCCTAACGGCACGGAAGGTTACCGCACCGCAGAAGTTACCCTGGGCGGCGTGGATACGAACGAATTAAGCTCGCGCACGATGGAAGCCAAAAAAGTACCGGGCCTGTATTTCATCGGAGAGGTGGTAGACGTCACCGGCTGGCTGGGCGGTTATAACTTCCAGTGGGCCTGGAGCTCCGCCTGGGCCTGCGCTCAGGCGCTAAGCGTGTCCAATTAAATAAGACGGATACTTATTAATTAGCGGTGCCTGGCATGTTGATTGTCTTATTTTCTCGAAGAGATAATAGTGGTATTCGATTGGCTATACGTAAGTTTTGCATAAAAGCCATGTCTGCCGATATGGCTTTTTATAGAGCATTAGCTAAGCATTCAACACCCTGTTTTTTATGATATTGATAATGCACACTGCGGGTTAGCTGCCAGCATTCTGACTATTATTAGTCGGTAATGCCTGAGCGATATGATTATGATTCAGCAGCCAGGCGACTGATGTGTATACTTAACCAGGTAAGTTCACTTTTTGAAAGCGCAAGCGCATATTTTTCTGAAATATAATCCCGTATAGCCCAGGCCACGGACATTGCCGATGGATGAAATTTCAAAAGCTCTTCATAAAAATCATTATTTTCATCATAAACAATATTATTGCTGGTTACCCTTTCAGCAAAATAACGAAGGTGCGTAATAAAGCGATTATAGTTTATTGTGTCCGTATCAATACTCTTTTTAAATTTGTATCTGACTATTTCGCAAACTCTGTTTACTATTTGTACTTGTGCGTGAGCATCGCCTCCCTGGTTTTCAGAGGACGCATTGATAAGATGAAAGGCGATATGTACCGCTTCATCTTCTGGCAGTTCTGTATTGAACCTGGCCGCTATAATATCTCTGGCCATTACGCCAATTTCATACTCTTTCTTATAGTACCGTTTAACTTCCCAGCTTAATTTATTGACGATGTTGGTGCCTGAGCGACTTCTTTCAACAGCGTAATAAAGGTGCTCTGATAATGTAAAAAGCAGCACGCTATTCAACTTTGACGCGTAAGCTTTTTGCGCCATAACGATGATATCGTGTGTTGCTTCAAAAAAGGCTGCAGGTATATCGTCAGTAAGTGAAAGGAAATGCCGCGATTTCATGGTTTCCAGCGGAATGAAGACCTGCTCGATGTCAGCCAGCTCGACAGTTGTTCCTGCTCTGGTGTTGAATCCAATCCCTTTTCCAAACAAAATCATTTCACTGTTGTTGTTATCCACCAGTAACATGCTGTTGTTCAGGGTTTTTTTAACTTTAATCACGATACTATCCCGCAGCTATTATTTTCAGTTAGCTAAGATCCGCGCCGTTAGTCGCGATAACCTTCTTATACCAGTAGAACGAGTCTTTACGCAGGCGTTCAAGCGTCCCGTTACCCTCATCATCCTGATCGACATAGATAAAACCGTAACGTTTGGACATCTGGGACGTACCGGCACTAATGATATCGATAGTGCCCCAGCTAGTGTAGCCCAGCAGGTCAACGCCCTCATGAACGGCTGCAAGCATCTGCTCGAAGTGGGAACGGAAATAATCAATGCGATACTCATCATGGATCTTGCCGTCCACCACTACGTCCTTGGCTCCCATACCATTTTCGACAATGAAAAGCGGTTTCTGATAGCGGTCATAAAGCTCAAGCAGCGAAATTTTCAGCCCGACCGGGTCTACCTGCCAACCCCATTCGGACGCCGGAAGATAAGGGTTTTTTACGCCCAGAACGGTATTTCCTGGCGTGCGCTCTGCATCAGGTTGCACTGACTCCGTCATGGACATGTAATAACTGAACGAAACGAAATCGACCGTGTGCTGGCGCATGATAGCTAAATCGTTGGGCTGCATTTCGATGTTGATACCACGAAGCTCCAGGTCACGCTTAATCAGCGGTGGGTAATAGCCTTTTACCTGTACGTCAGCGTAAAAATAGTTTTCGAGGTTCTTCTTCAGTGTGGCCTCCACATCACCCGGATGGCAGGTGCGCGGATACGTGGTTAATTTAGTCAGCATGCAGCCAACCTGGCTCCCGGGGATTTTTTGATGGCAGTCGCGAGTTACCATCGCGGAGGCAACAAACTGATGATGTAACGCCTGATAAATATCTTCCGCGCTCTTTTCCTCGCGGATCCCTGCGGTTGTAAAAGGATGACGAATGATGCTGTCAATTTCATTAAAGGTCAGCCAGTAACGGACTAAATCTTTGTAGCGATCGAAACACACATTGCTGAACCGGACAAAGGCATCAACAACGTTACGGTGTACCCAGCCATTGTATTTCTCGCTTAATACAAGCGGCATCTCATAGTGCGACAATGTTACAAGCGGCTCTATGTTGTATTTCCGCATTTCAGTGAAGAGGTCCGCATAAAATTTCAGACCTGCTTCATTTGGAGATGCGTCTTCACCCGTGGGGAAAATACGAGTCCATGCAATCGATACACGCAGGGCTTTGATGCCCATTTCCGCGAATAATGCCAAATCGCCTTTGTAACGATGGTAGAAATCTATGCCACGGCGTTTGGGGTAGTCTATATCTTTCAGTCCGTTAAGCGCATCAGCGACATTCTGATCAGAGATAGCCATGTGTCCGGCATAGTCCTTCACGCTTAGTTTGGGTTTTGCCTGCACGGCATCGGCCACAGACGGCCCTTTACCATCAACATTCCATGCACCTTCGGCCTGGTTTGCGGCAATAGCGGCGCCCCAGAGAAAGTTGCCAGGAAATACAGGATTATGCGTGCTCATATGGCCTCCTTTAATGTCAATATACTGAATTGGTTATCAATTTCATTCGGTGATGTTTCCGCAATCATCTCAAAGCGTTCGCTATTGGTAACCACCATTACGACTACTGGGTCATAACCAGCTTTGACGATCTCACCGATGTCAAACTCAATCAGGAGATCGCCTTTCTTAACCGTCTGGTTATCATTTATCTTAGGGCTGAAGCCTTTACCGTTCATTTGGATGGTATCAATCCCTATATGGAAAATGATTTCAGCACCGTTATCCGTAAGCATGCTCGCCGCATGTCCACTCTCGAATACGTGGATTATTACCCCATCTGCTGGCGCATAAAGCGCCCCAACGGTTGGGATAACTGCGATGCCATCGCCCATAATCTTGCTTGAAAAAACATCATCATTGACCTCTTCGAGAGGAGTAACTTTTCCCTGAATTGGGCTACGCAGGACTGCTTCTTTAAGGGCTTCGGCAGCCGGCTTGTTCGTAGAGGTTTCTTCGGCAGCTACTTCTGCTTTGTCCTGCCAAAGCAGAAGAGTCCCAGCGAAAGTGAGCACGAAAGATATTGCTGCCCCGGCAAAAGCGTATATGAGGTTATTTGGGTTATCGGGAGCGGCGAAAATCGAAATACTTGCCAGGCTTGGCCCGACAAGAGCAAAGGCCGCGACAGCCATGTAACTTAAAAAACCGCCGCCTATCACGCTGCCGATAATCACTGCATACAGGACCTTTTTATTTAACAAGGTAATACCGTAGAGCGCGGGTTCCGTGATGCCGCAAAGAGCAGATAATCCGGATGAGAGCGCAGTGGATTTCATGCTTTTGTCTTTGCTTTTAATCGTAATGGCAAGGCAGGCACCGGCTTCGGCAATGTTATGAGCCAGCGATGCAGGCAGATATAACGTCTCGCGTCCGAACTGACCCATGGCAGCTACGGCATAGGGCAGCAAAGGCTTGTGCATCCCGGCTGCCACGATAAAAGGCAGAGCACCGGCAAGCACTGCTGTGGCAACAAAACCGAATTTGCCATACAGCCAGAGGATCGCTGTCGCGAGTGCTGATCCCAGCTCGTAACCTAACGGCCCGAGAAA
>NZ_SOYS01000008.1 GCF_011808225.1 Cedecea colo
TCCTCCGTGAGGCTTAACCTTACAACACCGAAGGTGTTTTGGTGAGAGACGATAATTTAATTTTCAGCTGAATTCCGAGATTAAACATTGATGGTCATGAGAATGACGGTTAATGAAACAGAATATGCCTGGCGGCAACAGCGCGGTGGTCCCACCTGATCCCATGCCGAACTCAGAAGTGAAACGCCGTAGCGCCGATGGTAGTGTGGGGTCTCCCCATGCGAGAGTAGGGAACTGCCAGGCTCCAAATCAGTGACAGGCCCTGCACGCAAGTGCAGGGCCTTTTGCTGTCTGCGATTTACGAAAAACTATCCTGCCAGCAGGCGGGGCGCCCCTTGTTTCCTTCCTGTCAAACTACGCTTAATCTCCCCATCCCTCATTGAACTTCATCGTACCGAATTTCGAATATCTGAAATCCCAGTTTGTTTCATCAAAATGCATAGCAAGCTCACAATTTCTAACCCTATCGATACAATTAATTCCGTTTTCAATAACATTTTTAAGAAGGCTGTTTTACTGTATTCGGGACTTTTTGCTCTTTCAGGAAGACAGGAGATTAGAAAATGACAGAGGCAGCAACCACGCATGAAGAAAAAGCTGCTCTTACCGGTTCGGATACCCGTCGGCGTATTTGGGCAATTGTAGGAGCATCATCGGGTAATCTCGTCGAATGGTTCGATTTTTACGTCTACTCGTTCTGTTCGCTTTATTTTGCGCACATCTTTTTCCCTTCGGGGAATACAACCACTCAGCTTCTTCAGACCGCCGGCGTCTTTGCCGCCGGTTTTTTGATGCGCCCAATTGGCGGCTGGCTTTTTGGTTATATTGCGGATAAGCACGGACGGAAATCATCAATGCTGATTTCCGTTTGTATGATGTGCTTCGGTTCACTGGTTATTGCCTGCCTGCCTGGCTACGAAGCCATTGGCACTTGGGCGCCCGGGCTTCTCTTGCTGGCGCGCTTGTTCCAGGGATTATCCGTTGGCGGTGAATACGGTACGAGTGCGACCTATATGAGTGAAGTCGCCGTTGAAGGACGAAAAGGTTTTTATGCGTCATTTCAGTATGTGACGCTAATCGGAGGACAACTTTTGGCTTTACTGGTCGTAGTTGTGCTGCAGCAGGTTTTAAGTGAGGGCGAGTTGCGTAGCTGGGGCTGGCGAATACCTTTCGCTATCGGTGCCGTGTTAGCTGTTGTTGCCCTGTATCTGCGCCGATCTCTGGATGAAACGTCGGATAAAGCAACTCGCGAGCATAAAGACGCAGGCACGCTTGGTGGGCTATGGAAGAATCGCCGCGCCTTTATGATGGTCCTCGGTTTTACCGCTGCTGGCTCGCTAAGCTTTTATACCTTCACAACCTACATGCAGAAATATCTGGTGAATACTGCGGGTATGCATGCCAACGTGGCAAGCGGCATCATGACCTTTGCGCTGTTCATTTTTATGCTCATGCAGCCGCTCTTTGGCGCGCTTTCGGACAGAATTGGTCGCCGCACCTCAATGCTTTGTTTCGGGAGTCTTGCCGCAATTCTGACTGTACCTATCCTGACTGCCTTACAAAATATCAGCTCGCCCTACGCGGCGTTTGGCCTGGTCATGCTGGCGATGCTAATCGTGAGTTTTTACACTTCGATAAGCGGGATCCTGAAAGCTGAGATGTTCCCGCCTGAGGTTCGCGCGCTGGGCGTCGGTCTTTCTTATGCTGTGGCCAATGCATTCTTCGGCGGCTCGGCAGAATACGTTGCGCTTTCGCTTAAATCTTTTGGGATCGAAACTGCATTTTTCTGGTACGTTTCAACAATGGGCGCAGTGGCTTTCCTGGTATCGCTGATGCTGCATCGGAAAGGAAAAGGTATCAAACTTTAGTGCTCGGCTAGCTGCCAGAAAGCATAGCCGGTGGCCGCACCGGCTATATCCCAGGAAAGGTCTTTCCAGCTCCAGCCGCTTCCCGCCTCACGGCTATCCCACAGTTCTTTCGTGGCTCCCAGGCTGACGGAAAACAGGAACCCAAAGTTTGCGCTGCGTGAATTGCTCCAGTCCTGCCGCTGCCCATACTCATTGCCTGCTGCGGCAAGCATAGCCGACGCGATAAAATGTTGAGCTTTGTCCTGACCATGCCAGCGATCCTGAGCCATATGGCTGCAGCCGCTTAACAAAAATATTGCCGGTAAGATTATCCTTTGCATATTCACTCTCACACATAAAAAAGCCCTGCGAAGCAGGGCCTTAATTATAGATGAATCAGAGAATACGGCTTATCAGCCTGTCGATTCGAATACGGCGCAAGCGTCGAATCAGCTTACGGACTTTTACCGGATACTCGGCAATGCTTTGCAGATCGCGGTAGTGCTGTACTACCGTTGTGTGGGTACGGATCAGTTCCAGCTCGCGAAGGCGAAGCGGTGCCAGCTCTTGTTTCGGATCGTGGATCAAAAGTGCGTTTTCCAGATCTAAACGCCACGCTCGCGGGTTTAGATTATTTCCGGTAAGCAGCATCCATTCGTCATCAACCCACATGCCTTTCAGATGATAGCTGTTATCTTCGTCCTTCCACAGGCGGACGATCAGTTGCCCGCTATTTACGTAATACTGCAGGCGGCTCAGGAAGCGACGCAGATTGATTTCGTATAAATAAGGCAGGGCCCCGATGATCTTAAACGGCTGATCTTCCGGGATATAAAAGTCATTAGCGGTTTTGTCGCCAACGATAATTTCTACCTGTTTGCCATCGCGCAGAAGCTGAATAATATTACGCACCAGCACCGCTGGCAGGTTGAAATATGGCGTACAGATAACCAGCTTTTGCTCTGTACACGGCATCAGATGGAAAATGGTTTTATTGAGCAAGCTGGATTTGCCAAGCCCGACCAGCGGCGTAACGGAAAGCTGCTCGTTGTCGGCATTGCCCTGGAAATGGAAAGTGGCGTCGCGTAGTTCCTGGCGGTACAGGCGAATTTCGTTTTTGATTTCCGGGCTCTTTGGACGATGCGGGACATCGAGACGATGCACGGCGCGGCCGTGAACCAGATACTGATTCACCCAGGCATACATCACATCTGCAAGCCGTGGGTTACCGACGATTTGATAACGATCGTAACGATATTTGTCATGCTGATGAAGGTAAACGTCGTTCAGGCTGGCGCCGCTGTAGATGACGCAGTTATCAATGATAAAGCCTTTAAAATGTAATACGCCAAGCGCTTCACGAGTGTTAACGGGCACACCATACACAGGAATATCTACACCAGGATATTGCTCTGACATGCTGTGATACCAGTCAGCATTAGTATTAGTTGCGGCCACGCCGATACGGCCACGTTGCGCGCGGTGCCAGTCGACTAAAACCGTTATTTCAATTTCCGGACGTTTTTGCTTTGCTTCATAAAGCGCGGAAAGGATACCGTTGCCGGCATCATCCTGCTCCAGGTACAGCGCGACAATACAAACGCGGTGCGTTGCGCTGGCAATTTTTTGCAGCAAGGTTTCGCGGAAATCCGCAGGGGAAAAAAGGGTCTTTACATCATCAACTGATTGAGAAAGCTTTGGCAATTGGGCAAGGTGTTGTTGATGTTTATTACGCTTAAATTTAGACAACATCACAGTGCATATCTTCTCTATTCATTGGATGGCCTCTGCAAAATCCAGACGTCAGAACTTGCTGATAATACCACTACTGCTTCGCAAAGTGAGTAAGTTTTCCAGTGCCTTACTCACAAGCCCGCGCTTTTCACCAGAGGCAAAGTCAGGCTAACGATACCATCTTCAAGCTGTATGTCGACTTCAAAGCCCAGTTTTCTGGCAAGCGTAACCATGCCCCGATTATTCGGCATAGTGATGCCGTTTAGCCTTTGCAGGCCGTGATCGCGCGTATAGGCAATCAGCTTTTCCATTAATCGACGGCCCAGCCCCAGGCCTTTTAAATCAGACCGCACCAGCACGGCAAACTCGGCGTCAATATTATCGGGGTCTGAAATGGCTCGCGTTACACCGAGAATTTCATCCCGGTTGTCCTGCCGTCGCACCGCAACAAAGGCCATTTCCCGATCGTAGTCGATCTGGGTCATATTGGCTAAATCTTCGTGGGTAAATTCGTTTATCTCGCTGAAATATCGATAATAAAGATCTTCTTTGGTTACCTGAGCTATAAACTGCTGAAGCTCAGGTTCATCTTCAGGAAGGATCGGACGGAACAGACAGCTCTTGCCATCCTTGAGAACAACTTTTTCTTCCAGTTGGTGCGGATAAGGGCGTACAGCAAGTCGTGCGTCAGGATCGCCTTCGAAAGGTGCGAGTTGCAACGTAACATCCAGTAAAGTGAACTCATTTCCTGAAGCCAGCAGAGGGTGAATATCCAGCCGATGGATCTCCGGGCAATCCACGATCAGGTCAGAAACCTGCACCAGTACCTGACTGATGCCGGCGATATCAAGCGGGCGCAGGGCGCTGCGGCCGCGGATCTTGCCGCTTTTTATCGCCTGAATAACCAGGTAGCGGGCGAGGTTCATATTGAGCGGAGGCAGAGCGACGACGGCCTGCTGGTCTGGCCGCCACTCAATGCCGCCCTCACCGAGCATAATCAGCGGACCGAATACCGGATCCTGTTCCACCACCACGCGTAGTTCCTGAGCTCCTGCGCGGTTTGCCATGCTTTGCACTAATAAGCCGTGTATACGCGCCTGCGGCCAGGTCATTTTCACACGATCGATGATGGCGTTTGCAGCCTGCTGTACCTCGCTGGCGGTGCGTAAATAAAGCATAACGCCCTGGACTTCCGATTTGTGCGGGATATCCGGCGAGCGTAATTTTAACGCCACCGGGTAACCAATTTGCTCAGCGATATGCACCGCTTCGGCACTGTCGCCAGCAATCCAGGTCGGCAGCGTATTCAGGCCATACGCCTGTAAAATTGGCTGCACTTCGTGAGTATCAAGTGACGTCGCTCCTTCCTGTACGGCTTGTTGAATAAGTCGATGTGCATCGCTGGCGTTGGCCGCAAGGTTGGCTGGCAGGGCAGGGGTTTCGCGCAGCTGCTTCTGGTTTCTGCGGTATTCAACCATATGCATGAACGCCGTAACCGTGCCTTCAGGGGTGCGATAAGTAGGTATGCCCGCATCGCTGAAAAGCCGCCGTGCTTCCTGGGAAGAAAATTCGCCGCACCAGTTGGTTATTATTGTGACGTATTTCCCCCGCGGATGGCGGCGCAGTAATTCAATTAACTTAGCCGCGCTTTCTGTTCCGGGAGCCGCAGCGCTGGGAGCGTGAATAATCATTAATGCATCAAGGTTCTGGCTATCGAGCAGCGCTTCAGCAGCGTGCAGATAGCGATCGGGCGTTGCATCGTCACGTAAATCCAGAGGATTGCCGCTTTCGACGCTAACGGGTAAGACACTTTGCAACTTCGCCAGCGTTTCTTCATTTAATGAAGCCAGTTTGCCATTACGACGCCATAACTCATCCAACGCGAGAGCAGCAGGAGCCGCTCCGTTACTGATAATCATTAATCTCTCGCCGCGAAGCGGGCGCATATGGCTCAGGGTTTCTACTGCGGAAAACAGTTCATGCGTATCCTGCACGCGCAGCAGGCCGGCGCGTTGAATCGCCGCATCCCAGGCTGAATCCAGACCGGGATGCGTTTTCAGCAAAGCCTGCGCTTTGGCGCTACGGCCGCTTTTAATCACCAGAACAGGTTTATTGCGTGAAGCGCTTCGCGCGGCTGAAACAAAACGACGCGCATCGCTGAGGTGTTCGAGGTAAAGCAAAATCGCACTGGTTTTGGTATCGCGCGCCAGATAGTCGAGCAATTCATCCACGTCGATATCCAGACTATCACCAAGCGCGATAAACCAGGAGAAGCCCATTTCGCGCTGCTGCGCCCAGTCCAGAATGGTGTTAGACACGGCTGCGGATTGGGAAATGAACGCCAGTTTGCCTTTCAGAATGGGAACCGGGGAAAAACTGGCGTTCAGACCTTGCCACGGCGCAAGCAAGCCCAGGCTGTTTGGACCAAGTAATCGTATCTGCCAGCGGTTCGCACAGGCTAATAGCTCAGGCAGTTGTTCCGGCGAAGCAGAGAGAATAATGCACGCCTTACAGCCCTTTTCGCCGAGAGCCTGCAGTAGCCCAAGGTTGCGTTTTGAATGCGTACAAATTACGGCGAGATCGGGTGGGAAAGGCAGGCTGGGAATATCAGGCCAGGCAAGGACGCCGCAAACGGCCTGATAGCCCGGCGTAACCGGCATAACGGGACCATTAAATCCCCCGGCCAGCAGGTTACGCATCATCAAAAAACCGGCGCGATCGGTTTTCGCTGAGGCCCCAATAACGGCGATCGATTTGGGGCGCAGCAGCGCCTCCAGCCCACGTTGACTCATTGCTCTCTCCCCTGAGACATATCTACGTGAGTTTAAACGCTTTCTGGCTCCGCTGCTGTGACGCTAGCCTGATGATGGGGTTTACCTGCCAGGTAACGCTCGCGGAATAAGGTGAAATGGCCCGTCAGGCCAAAAGCGGCCTGGTTATCTCCGGCCTGCTCAAGAAGCGCCGCCGCAACTTCTGCGGTGCAGTATTGCCCGTCCACGCTGGCAACGCGCAGCCGGTAAGCCGATGCGATACTCAAATCTACGGAGATAACGGGTAATGCATCAAGCCAGGGGCTTTTACGGAACATTTTGCGTGCTTCGGTCCAGGTTCCGTCCAGCATGATAAACAGCGGCGGCTTGCCGGAAAGCGGTGGCGTTGTCAGCACCGTTCTGTCTTTATCGGCATATGAGGCGGGGAAAACGACCATCGGCTGGTAGCCGGGATCGGCGACCAGATCGAGCAGCGCCCGCGGGGGATGGGTACGCGACCATTGAAACGCAGCCGTATCAGGAAGAATATCGGCGATCAGGCGGCCGGTATTGCTTGGCTTCATTGGCTCCGTATCGAACATTACCAGACAAAATCGGCTCCGCGCAGGCTGCGGTTGCAGCGTATCGCACAGGCAAAGCTTCAGCGGCAAAAGGCAACGCTGGCAACGGCGTATACGGTTACCACGGGCAAGAAACGGGCGGGTAGCGCGCGCCAGACGTTCAGCGCGAAGACGAAGAACAGCGTTTTCAGTCATCAGGATACGTAAGTAAAAACGCCATTCTAACGTAGATAGTCAAGGGGAGCACAACATTCGCGCCCGCTTTAATGGTCAGATATTTTCGTTCAGCCAGCCGTCGAACGGCGCCTTCGGCATGGCTCCGTTTAACATATCCACCATCTCACCTTGCTTAAAGATCATAATGGTCGGAATGCTGCGAATACGGAAACGCGCGCTCAGGGCCGGTTCTGCTTCAGTATTGACCTTAACAAAGCGAACCTTGCCGCTACGTTCTTCGGCTACGTCTTCAAAAATAGGGGCGAAGTTAACGCACGGGCCGCACCAGGGCGCCCAGAAATCAACGACGACCGGCAGATCGTCTTTCAGCAGCCGATCCAGCGTTTCGCTGGTTGCGTTAATGACCTCGCCATCGAAGAGTTCGTGGCCGCAGCGTCCACATTTTGCAACGTCGTCAATACGGTCGTCAGGAATGCGATTAATAGCCTGGCAGGCGGCACAAACGGTATTCATAACTAACCTCTAAAGGTGTGATGTCAGGAGATCGGCGTAAATAACCGATAATGTTTCTAATATGTTAAAGAGTATCGGGGATTAATCCGGTGTCAACAAAGCGATTTATTCGATGGTTACAATAGTTATTAGCTTTTGAGCAAAGTTAATGGCTAAGCGGTGCCACATCGGGTAATCTGCGCGCCACGCGCTCAGCCAGGTGGAGAGAAGAATGAACGACGAATTTAAAAGCAAAAGCGGCAAGGTCAAAGTGATGTATGTCCGCAGTGACGATGACAGCGAAAAGCGCAGCCAAAACCCGCGTACTGGTAAAGGTGGTGGGCGTGCGTCAGCTCCGTCACGTGGTGAGGGCGGACGTCGCCCACGTCGCGATGATAAGCCTGGCGCCGGGCGCGAATGGGGTCGTAGTGTCGATCGTGAAGATCGCGGTGATTCACCATGGCGTACGGTTTCCCGTGCCCCACGTGTTGAAGAATCAACAACGCCGGATCAGGACGGCAGCAGCGTTAAGAGCTTTGTCGACCCGGAAGTTATCCGCCGTCAGCGCGCAGAAGAAACCCGCGTTTACGGTGAAAATGCTTGCCAGGCGCTGTTCCAGAGCCGTCCGGACTGTATCGTACGCGCCTGGTTCATCCAGAGCGTCACGCCGCGTTTCAAAGAAGCGCTGCGCTGGATGGCCGCCAACCGCAAAGCCTACCATGTCGTAGACGATGCGGAGCTGGCTAAAGCATCCGGTACCGAGCACCACGGCGGTGTTTGCTTCCTGATCAAAAAACGCAGCGGAATTAGCGTGCAGAGCTGGCTATCTAAAGCAGGCGAGGACGATTGTGTTCTGGCGCTGGAAGACATCGGCAACCCGCATAACCTCGGCGGCATTATGCGTAGCTGTGCGCATTTCGGCGTGAAAGGCCTGCTGGTGCAGGATGCTTCGCTGCTGGAATCCGGTGCTGCGGTGCGTACGGCAGAAGGTGGGGCGGAGCACGTTCAGGCTATCAGCGGTGATACCTTTACTGAAGGTCTGGAGCAATTCCGCAAAGCGGGATATGCCATTGTCACCACTTCCAGTCATCAAGGAACGCCGCTGTTTAAAGCTGAGCTACCGAAGAAAATGGTGCTGGTGCTGGGCCAGGAACGCGAAGGCGTAACGGAAGCCACCTTTGAAAATGCCGATATGAGTATTGCTATCGACGGAACCGGCAACGTAGAAAGCCTGAACGTTTCTGTGGCAACCGGCGTGTTGCTCGCCGAATGGTGGCGTCAGAATAAAGCGTAATCGGGCTTAGCTTGCTGACAAAGAAGGAAAAAGCGTGGTTGTTCCTTCTTTGTGTTTATCAGCCGAAAATCAATGAATTGATTTTCCTTATTTTTTATTCGACGGTATAGGTTCAACCTGTGTTGGTTGAAAGTTTGTCATCAGGCTCAGCCAGCTTAATAAAGCTGGCTTTTTTATGCTTACCGATCCGGAAGCTTCGGCGACCAGTCTATCGGCGTGAGACCACGTTCAATGAGATATTCATTGGCTTTAGCAAAATGCCCGCAGCCGAGGAACCCGCGGTGAGCGGAAAGCGGCGAAGGATGCGGCGCCTGCAAAACATAATGGCGTTTGCGATCGATAATGCTGCCTTTCTTCTGCGCGTGGGATCCCCACAAAAGAAACACAACTCCTTCAAGGTGCTGATTAATCAGCTCAATCACCTTATCAGTGAACGTTTCCCACCCCAGACGTGCATGCGAGTGCGCCTTGCCGGCCTCAACGGTTAACACCGTGTTAAGCAGCATCACGCCCTGGCGTGCCCAGCTTTCCAGATATCCATGATCGGGCCGCACAAAATCCGGGAAATTATTTTGCAGCTCTTTGTATATATTGCTGAGCGACGGAGGAACAGCAACGCCGGGAAGCACGGAGAAAGCCAGACCGTGTGCCTGGCCCGGGCCGTGGTAGGGGTCTTGTCCAAGGATCACCACTTTTACATCGCCAAGCTCCGTAAAGCGAAAGGCATTGAACACATCTTTTTGCGGCGGATAGACGGTGACGCCTGCCGCACGTTCATCGGCCACGGTGTTAAGCGTGTTAACGAAATAGGGTTGCTGCTTTTCTTCGGCCAGCACGTCGTGCCATGTAAGTGAGGTGGTCATGTCGCTCTCCTGCGCATCGTTATACTGATAGCTTAACCGCTTCTTTCTTCTTAGCAAAATTCACAGCGCCCCGCTGGGCGAGTAGCACAACAAAATTTGAAACTTTACAAAATTTTTAATCCCACGCGTTGTGGCTAAGTTGATGTAAAACAAATAAATGCAAATATAACCATGTTTACTATATGGATTTTATTGACTTAAATCAAAGTTTGCAGTCGGCGGGGCTGGTATACAGATCATCAGCGCAATAAAGGTTTTACCAATGAGCCAGAACGCGGCTCAAAAGAATCAGCAAAACTAGCCCACAGGGAGATATAAAATGATTACTGGTATCCAGATTACAAAAGCTGCAAACGACGAACTACTGCACTCTTTCTGGCTGCTCGACAGCGAAAAAGGCGAAGCACGTTGTGTATGTGCGAAAGCGGGCTTTTCAGAAGATGAAGTGGTGGCCGTAAGCAAACTCGGACAGTTTGAGTATCGCGAAATTCCGCTGGAAGTAAAACCTGAGGTCCGTGTGGAAGGCGGCCAGCACCTGAACGTGAATGTGCTACGTCGTGAAACGCTGCAGGATGCCGTTGAGCATCCGGAGAAATACCCGCAGCTGACTATCCGTGTTTCTGGTTATGCCGTGCGTTTCAACTCCCTGACGCCAGAACAACAGCGCGACGTGATCGCTCGTACTTTCACTGAAAGCCTGTAATCACGTAAAGAATGCAAAAGCCGGCTCAGCGATGCGTCGGCTTTTTTGTCGGTTCGACAGAATTTTGGGCTAAAACGGCCAAATCCCGGACTCAATTTATAAAAAAACCGCCTCCGGAGAGACGGTTTTTTGTTTTACTGCTGAATTATTCCGCAGACTCAGATTTCGCGGCGCTCGGCTTACGGCGCTTGCCAACGTTTTTCTTATCGCGGTGACGAACTTTCACGCGCGGCTTTTCTTTCTCGTCTTTCTTTTTCTCTTCACGCTTCGCAAGCACTTTCTTCGATGGCTTGCCGGTGAGTTTTTCACTTGGCGCGCGAGTCGTTGGGCGCAGCTCATCAATGACTCGTGATTTTAACGGCTCATTCATGTAGCGAGTAATTTTGCCCAGCAGCAGATGATCGTGAGCTTCAACCAGAGAAATTGCCGTGCCTTTAAGGCCTGCACGCCCGGTACGACCGATACGGTGTAAATAAGTATCGGCTGTGCGCGGCATATCAAAGTTGAACACGTGACTCACGTCTGGAATATCGATACCGCGCGCAGCAACGTCCGTGGCAATCAGCACGTTGACGCGTCCATCGGTCAAACGTTTGATAGCCTCGGTGCGTTTCATTTGCACCATTTCACCTTCGAGATAGCAGGTATTAATACCCGCTTCACGCAGCCATGCTACCAGCTCATGCACGCGCTCGCGCTTACGAACAAATACGATGGAGCGCGTCGCGTCCGGCTGTTGCAGCAGGTTCACCAGCAGCGCAGTTTTATGCACCACGTCATCGGCACGGTAATACCACTGGTGGATTTTCTTACGCTCGCGAGTGGACGGCGTAGCGGAAACCTCAACTGGATCTTCCAGCAGACGTTCTGCAAAATTCTTAATCGCATCGCCTTCAAGCGTGGCGGAGAAAAGCATGGTCTGTTTACGCCAGCGAGTTTCGGCGGCGATAGTTTCAATATCCTGTGCGAAACCCAGATCCAGCATGCGATCGGCTTCATCCAGAATCAGCGTCTCTACCGCGCGGCAGTCAAAGTTTTCTTCTTTGATGTATTGCAGCAGGCGGCCGGTGGTGGCGACCACGATATCCTGGTTCTCGCTGAAGACTTCAGCATGGTTCATATAAGCTACGCCGCCGGTGATAGTGGCGATATCAAGATGCGTATGTTTCGCCAGCTCACGGGCGTGATCCGCTACCTGCATTGCCAGCTCGCGAGTTGGCGTAACGATCAAAATGCGCGGCGGGCCGGATTTCTTGCGCGGGAAGTCGATCAAATGCTGTAACACTGGCAGCAGATAGGCCGCCGTTTTACCGGTACCCGTTGGTGCGGAACCCAGAACATCACGCCCCTCAAGCGCAGGAGGAATGGCGGCAGCCTGAATGGCTGTCGGGCGAGTGAAGCCCTTATCCTGGAGCGCGTCCAAAAGGCTTTCGTCTAGTTCGAGTTCGGAAAAAGTGCTTACAGTCATGGTCTACCTCTATGTGGGGCGCCGATTATAGACGTTATGGCTGCGATCTTCATCTGTTAGTGTATCTAAGTGATGCTTTTCCTGGCATCGAGTTTCACTTATGCTACTGCGGTTTCTTTACAGGGTTAATAAGATGTCCAGGCAGAAAGCGCATTTGCGTCGTGACGGATTCACATTTAAGCAGTTTTTTATCGCCCACGATCGCTGTGCGATGAAGGTTGGTACGGACGGTACTTTACTCGGCGCCTGGGCTCCGGTCGCCAACGTTAAAAGCGTGCTGGACATTGGCACGGGAAGCGGTTTGCTGGCGCTGATGCTTGCGCAACGCACGCCTGATAATGTCACCATCGATGCCGTGGAACTCGATCCCATCGCGGCTGAACAGGCGGCAGAAAACGCCAGCGGCTGCCGTTGGGCGTCCCGTATAAACGTGCATTGTGCGGATATTCGCCAATGGGCGCAGCAGGCGACAAAACGTTATTCCCTTATCGTCAGCAACCCACCTTTCTTCGAGCAGGGAAGCGCCTGTGCTTCACCTGAACGCGCGCAGGCTCGCTACACCACAACGCTTGATCATAGCGCGTTGCTGAGCAGTGCGGCGCAGCTAATTACCGAAGACGGTTTTTTCTGTGTGATCATGCCTGAAACGGCGGGTACAGCCTTTACGGAGCTGGCTAAAACGCAGGGATGGTTTGTGCGCTATCGCACGGACGTTGCAGATAATGAAACCCGTTTACCTCATCGTGTGATGCTTGCGCTCTCGCCAACTGACGGTGAATATTTTACCGAGCGCCTGGTTATTCGTGGGCCAGACCAGACCTGGTCCGAAGGTTACTGCGGTCTGACCCAGGATTTCTATTTATTTATGTGAAGCGGAGAAAGGATGCTCGGCCCCGATTGTTCTGCAAGATTCGGATAGTCGAGCGTGTAGTGTAATCCCCGGCTCTCTTTACGCATCATCGCGCAGCGCACAATCAGCTCCGCTACCTGCACAAGGTTTCGCAGTTCCAGCAGATTGTTGGAAACCCGGAAGTGCGCGTAATACTCATCGATCTCTTGTTGCAGCATGGTGATGCGGCGCAAAGCGCGCTCCAGGCGGCGCGTGGTACGCACAATACCTACATAATCCCACATAAATAATCGCAGCTCGTGCCAGTTATGTTGAATAACAACCTGCTCGTCCGGGTTGTCTACCCGGCTGTCATCCCAGTCCGGCAGGGATTTCGTTTCGCGGGCGAAAGGCATGCGCTTAATGATATCTTCCGCAGCGGACCAGCCGTAAACCAGGCACTCCAGCAGGGAATTCGAGGCCATACGGTTAGCCCCATGCAGGCCGGTATAGGTTACTTCACCGATGGCGTACAGGCCGTCAACGTCCGTGCGTCCGTTCTCGTCAATCATCACGCCGCCGCAGGTATAATGCGCAGCGGGAACAACGGGCACCGGTTCTTTAGTCAAATCGATTCCCAGCCCCAGCAGTTTTTCATAGATGGTCGGGAAATGATGACGGACGAACGCTTCCGGCTTGTGGCTGATATCGAGATACATGCAGTCTGCACCGAGACGCTTCATCTCGTGGTCGATAGCGCGGGCGACAATATCGCGTGGGGCAAGCTCGCCGCGCTCATCAAAATCGGGCATAAAACGAGTGCCATCAGGACGCTTGAGATAAGCACCTTCGCCTCGTAGTGCTTCTGTCAGCAGGAAGTTACGCGCCTGCGGATGAAAAAGGGCCGTCGGATGGAACTGATTAAACTCCAGATTCGCTACGCGGCAGCCTGCGCGCCAGGCCATGGCGATACCGTCGCCGGAAGAAATATCCGGGTTAGTCGTATATTGATAAACTTTCGAAGCACCGCCGGTCGCCAGCACAACGGCCTTCGCGCGGCAGGTTTCTACTTTCTCGCGATTACGATTCCAGACCCATGCACCGACGACGCGGCGGGTGCCCGGCAGGCCAATTTTATCAGAGACAATAAGGTCGACCGCGTTACTGCGCTCAATGATGCGGATGTTCGGGTGGCTCAGCGCCTTACCGACCAGCGTGGTTTCCACTGCTTTACCGGTCGCATCGGCTGCATGCAGGATACGGCGGTGACTGTGGCCGCCTTCTCGGGTCAGGTGATAGTTCTCTGACCCATTTGCCTGAATTTCTGTATCGAATAGCACGCCCTGATCGATGAGCCATTGCACGCAGTGGCGCGCGTTGCCTGCAACAAACTCCACCGCCTCGCGGTCACAAATTCCTGCGCCTGCAATAAGCGTATCTTCCACGTGCGAGTCGATGCTATCGGTTTCATCGAACACCGCTGCAATTCCGCCCTGAGCATAAAAGGTGGACCCTTCGTTAACCGGGCCCTTACTCAGAACAATTACGTTGCAGCTTTGGGCGAGTCGCAAAGCAAGGGAAAGACCGGCAGCTCCGCTACCGACGATCAGTACATCACAGGTAAGTTCGGAATGAGTGTTCATTGTGTTTAATTTACTAAACAAAGGTTGGGCCAGCATAGCACTCGACGTGGGTTGCAACACGTTTTTTTTCTATCCGCGTTGTATGAACTAAACAGCAGGCGTTTTTCATATGCCGTTAAGCATGAGGCGTCAGATAATGTAAAATTTTTGCGAAAGCGAGCGTTAGTTACAGATTTACTGATGAAAAATCGCCTTTCGTGCGATACTCTGCGTAGTGCTCTGCGGGTGGTTTTTTATAAAACAGAGCGTAACCGTTTTGCGTAGCCGAACTTATAATCAAGAAAAGATAATTCGCGAAACAGAACAGAAAAACAAAGGCGTAACGGAACTTTGCTCCCTTCGGGCACTCAAACCCTGAGCTTGCTCATATTACAGAGTTCGGGTGGCTTTTCGATTACGTGTGGAAATTAGGTTTGGGGAGACATTACCTCGGATGAGCGAGCAGTTAACGGATCAGGTCCTTGTCGAACGGGTCCAGAAAGGAGATCAGAAGTCCTTCAATTTACTGGTAATTCGTTATCAGCATAAGGTGGCGAGCCTGGTTTCCCGTTATGTCCCGTCCGGGGATGTCCCGGATGTGGTGCAGGAAGCTTTTATTAAAGCTTATCGTGCGCTGGATTCTTTCCGCGGCGATAGCGCGTTTTACACGTGGTTGTACCGCATTGCGGTCAACACGGCGAAAAATTACCTGGTTGCTCAGGGCAGGCGTCCTCCGTCCAGCGATGTGGATGCAATAGATGCTGAAAACTT
Source organism: Cedecea colo (assembly GCF_011808225.1). GTDB lineage: Bacteria > Pseudomonadota > Gammaproteobacteria > Enterobacterales > Enterobacteriaceae > Dryocola > Dryocola colo. The sequence continues at coordinate 15,132 of NZ_SOYS01000008.1, forward strand.
CGAAAGCGGCAGCGCGCTGAAAGAAATTTCGAACCCTGAGAATTTAATGTTGTCTGAAGAACTGAGACAAATAGTTTTCCGTACTATTGAGTCGCTCCCCGAAGATTTACGCATGGCCATTACGCTGCGGGAGTTGGATGGTTTGAGCTATGAAGAAATAGCCGTCATCATGGACTGCCCGGTCGGTACAGTGCGATCGCGTATTTTCCGCGCGCGGGAAGCTATTGATAATAAAGTTCAACCGCTTATCAGGCGTTGACGATAGCGGGTTACTGGAAGGGTATTTAGGTATGCAGAAAGAACAGCTTTCCGCTTTAATGGATGGGGAGACTCTGGATAGCGAGCTGCTGAACACATTATCGAAAGATAACAACTTGCAGCATAGCTGGGAGAGCTACCACCTAATCCGCGACACCATGCGCGGAGATACCAGTGAAATTCTTCATTTTAATATTGCGGCTAACGTTATGGCTGCAATCGAAAATGAACCAGCGCGTCAGGCCACGCCACTGATACCGGAACAACAGCCCCAGCCGCAGCAATGGCAGAAAATGCCGTTCTGGCAAAAGGTGCGTCCGTGGGCCAGCCAGCTTACCCAGATGGGAGTGGCGGCATGCGTATCGCTTGCGGTTATCGTTGGGGTGCAGCACTATAACGGTCAGTCAGACAATCCTGCGCAGCCGGAAACACCGGTATTCAACACGCTGCCAATGATGGGCAAAGCCAGCCCGGTAAGCTTAGGCGTACCGTCTGACAGCACTGCCAGCACGGGTCAGCAGCAGGTGCAGGAACAGCGTCGTCGTATCAACGCTATGCTGCAGGATTATGAATTGCAGCGTCGTTTACACGCCGAGCAACTCCAGTTTGAACAGGCACAAACCCAGCAGGCTGCTGTGCAAGTACCAGGAAACCAAACTTTAGGAACTCAATCGCAGTAATGAAGCAACTTTGGTGTGCTCTGTCCCTGGTGGCGGGCAGCCTGTTGTTCACCTCCAGCGCCTCGGCGGATACCGTTTCGTCCGGGGCGTTGTTGCAGCAGATGAACCAGGCGAGTCAGTCACTCAATTATGAGTTGGCGTTTATCAGTATCAATAAGCAGGGGATAGAGTCCTTACGCTATCGTCATGCCCGGCTGGATAACCGACCGCTTGCACAATTACTTCAAATGGATGGCCCTCGTCGGGAAGTTGTCCAGCGCGGTAGCGAAATCAGCTACTTTGAGCCTGGGCTGGAACCGTTCACGCTGAACGGGGATTATATCGTCGACTCCCTGCCTTCTATTGTCTATACCGATTTCAAACGCCTGACGCCGTATTATGACTTTATCTCCGTGGGCCGCACGCGTATTGCCGACAGGCTTTGTGAAGTCATCCGCGTCGTTGCCCGTGACGGTACACGTTACAGTTACATCGTCTGGATGGACGCCGAAACTAAGCTGCCGCTACGCGTCGATTTACTCGACAGAGACGGTGAAACGCTGGAGCAGTTCCGCGTGATTTCATTTTCGGTGAATGAACAGGTAAGCGGAATGATGCAAAAGCTTGCCAAAGCGAGCCTGCCGCCGCTGCTTTCCATGCCGGGCGGTGAAAAATCCAACTTCTCCTGGGCACCAACCTGGCTGCCGCAAGGTTTCAGCGAAGTTTCCAGCAGCCGCCGGCCTTTACCCACCGTTGATGTGCCCATTGAGTCACGCCTTTATTCAGATGGCTTGTTTAGCTTCTCTGTGAATATCAGCCGTGCAGGTACTGCCAGCGGCGATCAGCTGCTGCGCACCGGGCGTCGCACCGTTAGCTCTGTTGTGCGTAATAAAACAGAAATTACCATCGTGGGTGAATTACCGCCGCAAACGGCCAAACGTATTGCGGACAGCATCAAATTCAGGACGGCTCCATGATCAAAGAATGGGCGACCGTTGTCTCCTGGGAAAAAGGCGAGGCGCTGCTGCGTTGCGACGTAAAAGCGTCATGCAACAGTTGCGCATCGCGCGCGGGCTGCGGCAGCAGATTGCTCAACAAGCTTGGGCCGCAAAATCATCATCTCCTGTCGGTCGCAAGTGAACAGCCGCTGGTAGAAGGGCAGAAAGTCGAGCTGGGTATTGCCGAAGGCAGCCTGATCGGCTCTGCGCTGCTGGTGTATATGTTTCCGCTGGTGGGCCTTTTCCTGCTAGCTGCGCTATTTCAGGGATTATTCGGCTCCGATCTCGCGGCGTTTTGCGGCGCGGTGCTGGGCGGCATGGGCGGTTTTCTTCTGGCTCGCGGCATTTCTGCAAAGCTGAGCCATCGTGCAGACTGGCAGCCCGTTATTCTGAGCGTTGCGCTGCCTCCGGATGCGCTGCGCGTTGAGACAATCACTTCCGCAGATGACCGGTAAAATTCTGCTGGCCGTTATTCAATGCAACACTTCTGCCCGGCCTCTTTTCTTCTCACAGCTAAGCTTGCAGGATGAGCAGTTTCCTCGCTTTCTCGTTGTAGTGTAGAATGCGGCGTTTCAGGCAGAAGACAGCCATTGACATCATGCTCCGTACAGCGCGAAGCGCCGAGCTCTCAGGCATTTGTAAGGCATAAAAACCTCTAACTATGAAGAACATACGTAACTTTTCCATCATTGCCCACATCGACCACGGTAAATCGACGCTGTCTGACCGTATCATCCAGATTTGCGGCGGCCTCTCCGATCGCGAAATGGCAGCCCAGGTGCTGGATTCCATGGATCTGGAACGTGAACGCGGTATTACCATCAAAGCGCAGAGCGTTACGCTCGATTACAAAGCAAGCGATGGCGAAACTTATCATCTGAATTTCATCGACACCCCGGGTCACGTCGACTTCTCTTATGAAGTGTCCCGATCTTTAGCAGCCTGCGAAGGCGCGTTACTGGTAGTCGATGCCGGGCAGGGCGTAGAAGCCCAGACGCTGGCAAACTGCTACACCGCGATGGAAATGGATCTGGAAGTGGTGCCGGTACTGAACAAAATTGACCTGCCGGCAGCCGATCCTGACCGCGCCGCGCAGGAAATTGAAGATATCGTCGGCATAGATGCGACCGATGCCGTGCGCTGTTCCGCTAAAACCGGATTTGGTGTAACGGAAGTTCTCGAGCGTTTAGTGCGTGATATTCCGGGACCGGAAGGCGATCCGGAAGCGCCGTTGCAGGCGCTGATTATCGACTCCTGGTTTGATAATTATCTTGGCGTCGTCTCACTGGTGCGTATTAAAAACGGTACCATGAGAAAAGGCGATAAAATCAAGGTGATGAGTACCGGCCAGGTGTATAACGCTGACCGTCTGGGCATCTTCACGCCAAAGCGTGTCGATCGCGACGTACTGGGCTGTGGCGAAGTAGGCTGGCTGGTTTGTGCTATCAAAGACATTCTGGGCGCGCCGGTTGGCGATACCCTGACCCTGTCCCGTAATCCGGCAGAAAAAGCGCTGCCGGGCTTTAAGAAAGTCAAGCCTCAGGTTTACGCTGGCCTGTTCCCGGTCAGCTCTGACGATTATGAAAACTTCCGTGATGCGCTGGGTAAACTGAGCCTGAACGATGCTTCCCTGTTCTACGAGCCAGAAAGCTCAACGGCGCTGGGCTTCGGCTTCCGCTGCGGCTTCCTCGGCCTGCTGCACATGGAAATCATTCAGGAACGTCTGGAACGTGAATACGATCTGGATCTGATCACCACAGCACCGACGGTAGTTTATGAAGTTGAAACTACCAGCGGCGAAACGATTTATGTTGATAGCCCATCCAAGCTGCCGGCGCTGAATAATATTGCAGAACTGCGTGAGCCAATCGCTGAATGCCATATGCTGATGCCACAGGAATATCTGGGCAGCGTCATCACACTGTGTATCGAGAAGCGTGGCGTGCAGACCAACATGGTTTACCACGGCAACCAGGTGGCGCTGACCTATGAAATTCCAATGGCGGAAGTGGTGCTCGACTTCTTCGACCGCCTGAAGTCTACGTCACGCGGCTATGCTTCACTGGATTACAACTTCAAACGCTTCCAGGCCTCAGATATGGTGCGCGTAGACGTACTGATTAACGGCGAGCGTGTTGATGCCCTGGCACTGATTACCCACCGTGGTAACTCACAGTTCCGTGGGCGTCAGCTGGTTGAAAAAATGCAGGAGCTGATTCCACGCCAGCAGTTTGATATTGCCATTCAGGCGGCAATCGGCGCGCATATCATCGCGCGTTCCACCGTTAAGCAACTGCGTAAAAACGTTCTGGCAAAATGCTACGGCGGCGACGTAAGCCGTAAGAAAAAGCTGCTGCAAAAACAGAAAGAAGGTAAGAAACGTATGAAGCAGGTCGGTAACGTCGAGCTGCCGCAGGAAGCGTTCCTCGCCATTCTGCACGTCGGTAAAGACGGCAAATAACCTAAGGAGTTGGCATGGCGAATATGTTCGCCTTGATCCTCGTGATAGCCACGCTGGTGACGGGCATTTTATGGTGTATCGATAAGTTTATCTTTGCGCCAAAGCGTCGTGAAAAACAGGCGGCAGCGCAGGCTGCCACTGGCGAAACGTTGGATCCGAAAACGCTGAAAAAGGTTGGGCCAAAACCCGGCTGGCTGGAAACCGGCGCGTCCGTATTCCCGGTTCTGGCAATTGTTCTGATCGTGCGTTCGTTTATTTACGAACCCTTCCAGATCCCATCGGGTTCAATGATGCCGACGCTGTTAATTGGCGATTTTATTCTGGTCGAGAAATTTGCCTACGGCATTAAAGATCCTATTTACCAGAAAACGCTAATTGAAACGGGCCATCCAAAACGCGGTGATATTGTGGTCTTTAAATATCCGCAGGATCCGAGTCTGGATTACATTAAACGCGCAGTTGGTTTACCGGGCGATCGCGTAAGCTACGATCCGGTGGCGAAAGAAGTTACCGTGCAGCCAAATTGCAGCTCCGGCCAGGCCTGTGAAAACGCGCTGCCGATTACTTACAGCAATGTAGAGCCGAGCGACTTTGTACAGACCTTCGCGCGTAACAACGGTAGCGAAGCGACCTCCGGTTTCTTCCAGGTTGCGCAAAACGAAACCAAAGAAGGCGGTATTCGCCTGGCGCAGCGCAAAGAGTCGCTGGGTGACGTAACGCACCGTATTCTTACCGTGCCGATCGCGCAGGACCAGCTGGGAATGTACTACCAGCAGCAGGGTCAGCAACTGGCGACGTGGATTGTGCCGCCGGGACATTATTTCATGATGGGCGATAATCGCGATAACAGCGCCGATAGCCGCTACTGGGGCTTCGTTCCTGAGCAAAATCTGGTCGGTAAAGCAACCGCTATCTGGATGAGCTTTGAGAAGCAAGAAGGTCAGTGGCCAACCGGCGTTCGCTTAAATCGTATTGGCGGAATCCATTGATCAATTAAATCTATTCAGGTGACGACATCCCCGGTCGTTGTGTATAGAATATCCCCCCGTATTTAGGTTGGCTCCTCGCTGAGGAGCCACGGCACACGAAACAGCGTTGGGCTCCCTGGTTCAGGTCTGTTCCGTGTGCTGAATAATTGACGCATTCATTAATTGGTATCGCATGAACCCCATCGTAATCACCAGGCTGCAGCGTAAGCTGGGCTACACTTTTGTACATCAGGATCTGTTGCAGCAGGCTTTAACCCATCGCAGCGCCAGCAGTAAACACAACGAGCGGCTGGAATTTTTGGGTGATTCCATTCTGAGCTATGTTATCGCCAACGCGCTTTATCATCGTTTCCCTCGCGTTGACGAAGGCGACATGAGCCGCATGCGTGCCACGCTTGTTCGCGGCAATACGCTGGCAGAAATTGCGCGCGAATTTGAACTGGGCGAATGTTTGCGCCTTGGGCCGGGCGAGCTGAAAAGCGGCGGCTTCCGCCGTGAATCTATCCTTGCCGATACCGTTGAAGCCTTAATCGGCGGCGTGTTTCTCGACAGCGATATTCAGAACATTGAACGTTTGATCCTCTCCTGGTATCAAACCCGCCTTGATGAAATCAGTCCGGGCGACAAACAAAAAGATCCGAAAACGCGTCTGCAGGAGTATCTGCAGGGTCGTCACTTACCTCTGCCATCCTATCTGGTGGTGCAGGTTCGCGGCGAAGCGCACGATCAGGAATTTACTATTCACTGTCAGGTGAGTGGCCTGCCTGAGCCGGTTATAGGAACAGGCTCAAGCCGCCGTAAAGCGGAACAGGCTGCGGCCGAACAGGCGCTTAAAAAGCTGGAGCTGGAATGAGCGAAGAACAAACATTTTGCGGGTTCGTGGCCATCGTAGGTCGCCCGAACGTCGGCAAATCCACGCTGCTAAACCAGTTGCTTGGGCAAAAAATTTCCATTACCTCGCGTAAGGCGCAAACCACGCGTCACCGCATCATGGGCATCCATACCGAAGGGGCTTATCAGGCAATTTATGTTGATACTCCAGGGCTGCACATGGAAGAGAAGCGCGCCATTAACCGCCTGATGAACAAAGCGGCCAGCAGTTCCATCGGCGACGTTGAGCTGGTTATCTTTGTGGTTGAAGGCACTAAGTGGACCGCCGACGACGAAATGGTGCTTAACAAGCTGCGCGACAGCAAAGCGCCGGTTATTCTTGCGGTCAACAAAGTTGATAACGTACAGGATAAAAGCATCCTGCTGCCGCATTTGCAGTTCCTTGGCAGCCAGATGAATTTTCTCGATATCGTGCCCATCTCCGCCGAAACCGGGATGAACGTTGACACCATCGCCAGCATCGTGCGCAAGCGTCTGCCGGAAGCGATTCACCACTTCCCGGAAGATTACATCACCGATCGCTCGCAGCGCTTTATGGCGTCTGAAATCATCCGTGAAAAACTGATGCGTTTCCTGGGCGCTGAACTGCCGTATTCCGTTACCGTAGAAATCGAACAGTTCGTCACCAACGCGCGCGGCGGCTACGATATCAACGGTCTGATTCTGGTAGAGCGTGAAGGCCAGAAAAAAATGGTTATTGGCAATAAAGGCGCCAAGATCAAAACCATCGGTATTGAAGCGCGTAAAGACATGGAAGAGATGTTCGAAGCCAAAATCCACCTGGAGCTTTGGGTTAAGGTTAAATCCGGCTGGGCAGACGACGAGCGCGCGCTGCGTAGCCTCGGTTATACAGACGATTAATTGATGGAAGGCTGGCAACGGGCTTTTGTCCTGCATAGTCGCCCCTGGAGTGAAACCAGCCTTCTTCTCGACCTGTTTTCCGAAGAATCAGGGCGAGTACGCGTTATTGCCAAAGGCGCGCGTTCTCGCCGTTCCAACCTGAAAGGCACATTGCAGCCTTTCACTCCCTTGCTGGTACGCTGGAGCGGCCGCGGTGAAGTCAAAACGCTGCGCAGCGCCGAAGCGGTTTCCCTTGCGCTTCCTCTTGGCGGCATCTGCCTTTACAGCGGACTTTACGTCAACGAACTTGTCTCCCGCGTGCTTGAGCAGGAGACCCGTTTCTCTGAGCTTTTTTTTGATTACCTGCACTGCATCCAGGCGTTAGCCGGCGCTAACGGAACGCCTGAGCCTGCGCTGCGCCGCTTTGAGCTGGCCCTGCTGGGCCATCTTGGCTATGGCGTAGATTTCCTGCACTGCGCCGGAAGCGGAGAGGAGGTCGCAGATGCCATGACCTACCGCTATCGGGAAGAGAAAGGTTTTATCGCAAGCCTGGTGGTTGATAACAGCAGCTTTACGGGCCATGAGCTTAAGGCGCTGGCAAACCGTGAGTTTCCGGACGTTGCGACCTTACGCGCGGCCAAACGCTTCACACGTATGGCGCTAAAACCCTATCTCGGCGGCAAACCGCTCAAAAGCCGCGAACTGTTCCGTCAGTTTGTGCCCAAAAATCCATCACTCAAATCACCTCCCGACACGCAATAACGCCTGGCCGTAGCCACGCTTTCCATCCCCGGTGTACACTGCCAGACATATCATTCTGATCCCCGAGGATAGCTATGGCTGAATTATTGTTAGGCGTAAACATCGATCACATCGCGACCCTACGCAACGCACGCGGTACGGCCTATCCGGATCCGGTGCAGGCTGCTTTTATTGCAGAGCAGGCGGGCGCCGATGGCATTACCGTGCACTTACGTGAAGATCGCCGTCATATCACCGACCGCGATGTACGTATTCTGCGCCAGACCCTCGATACCCGTATGAACCTCGAAATGGCCGTCACCGAAGAAACGATCGCCATCGCCTGCGAAACCAAACCGCATTTCTGCTGCCTGGTGCCGGAAAAACGTCAGGAAGTGACCACCGAAGGCGGCCTGGACGTTGCCGGCCAGCTCGATAAAATGCGCGACGCCTGTAAGCGTCTGGCCGACGCGGGCATTTTGGTTTCTTTATTTATTGACCCCGACCATGCGCAGATTGATGCCGCCGTTGCCGTGGGCGCGCCTTATATCGAAATCCACACGGGTTGCTATGCGGATGCCGAAGACGAAGCAACGCTGGCAAAAGAGCTGGCGCGTATCGCCGGGGCGGCGACTTATGCCGCGGGCAAAGGCCTGAAGGTCAATGCCGGGCACGGGCTGACTTATCACAACGTGCAGGCCATCGCTCGCCTGCCGGAAATGCACGAGCTGAATATCGGCCATGCGATTATCGGGCGTGCGGTGATGAGCGGCCTGAAAGAAGCCGTTGCGGAAATGAAACGCCTGATGCAGGAAGCGCGTCGCTAATGGCGATCCTTGGCCTCGGCACGGACATCGTGGAAATAGCGCGCATTGAAAGCGTTATCTCCCGCTCGGGAGACAGGCTGGCGAAGCGCGTGCTGAGCGCCAACGAATGGAAACAATATGCAGCGCACCAGCAGCCGGTGCGTTTTCTTGCCAAACGCTTTGCGGTCAAAGAGGCGGCAGCCAAAGCCTTCGGGACTGGTATTCGCAACGGCCTTGCGTTTAATCAGTTTGAAGTATTTAACGATGCCTTAGGCAAACCACAACTGCGGTTCTGGGAAGAGGCGGAACGGCTTGCTGAGCAGATGGGCGTGCGGTCAGTCCACGTTACGCTGGCTGATGAACGCCACTACGCCTGCGCGACGGTTATTATCGAAAGCTAGATTTTATCGGCGTGATGGAGCTGAACAAATTTGTCCCACAGGCGTTCTTCGCTTTCCTGATGCGCCGGGTCAATGATGATGGTATTCACAATCGGGCAGACCTGCTGACAGGTTGGCGTTTCATAATGGCCCACGCACTGGGTACAGCGATCGGTATCGATCTCGTAAATGCTCTCCCCCATAGAGATCGCCTGGTTCGGGCACTCAGGCTCGCACATATCGCAATTAATACATTTTTTTGTGATAAGCAGCGCCATGGGGAAATCTCAGTAACAACATAAACAGGGCGGGCATTATACGCCCAATCCCTTCTCATACCAACTTCTTCACCAAAGCCTCGCTGTGCCGGATACGATCCGGCGCGTTTTCCAGATCCTGCTGAACAAGCGCCATAAAAAGTAAATCCGTCAGCATCATTTGCGCGCTGGTGGAGGAAATAGCCGCGCTGCGCGTCGCCAGTTCTTCAGCGATGGTGTACAAACAAAGCGTGGCGCGCTGCTGTAGCGCGTTTGGCGTAAAGCCGGTGACGGCGAGAATTTTTGCGCCTGTGCGTAACGTTTCATCGGCGGCGAGGTTAATTTCGCGCCGTTCGCCTGAATAGGAAATGGCGAAAAGGACATCGTCCGGGCTAAGCGCTTGCGCGGTGGCCAGCAGGGCGTGCATATCCTGTTCCGCGACGGCATTAATGCCGATTTTCATCAGCTTCCAGGCAAAATTTTTCGCAACCAGGCCCGATGCGCCAATACCGACAATCAGCACGCGCCGTGCGTTACGCAGCATTGCAACGCTTGCCAGCAGCTTTTCTTCGCTGTTGATATCAAGGCTTGCATGCATGGCGGCGAGATTATCTTTAATCAACTTTTCACCCACCAGCCTTAGCGGGTCGTCACCAAGGATCTGATTATGGACCGGCACGGAGTGGGGATCCTGGCCGCTGACCAGCGCCTCACTGATGGCAAGCTTAAGTGAGGGAAAGCCCTTAAAGCCCAGCTTCTGGGAGAACTTAACCACGCTTGACTGGCTGACGCCTGCTTCTCTGGCGAGAAGTTGAGAACTGAGATGACGGGATTTGTCGGGATTCGCCAACAGAAAATCTGCCAGTTTACGGTCACTTTGCGCCAGAGTGGGATAACGCTGACGAATACGCAGTAAACAATTCATTTCCGCTCCGTTGGATCAATGCAATAACAGGTCTGTTAGATGATAACGTAAATTACGCAGCTGAATGTATGTTGATTCCATTATTACGCTGTTAGATGGAATTAATTATTCAATCAAAGGGCGCCCGGCGATAGTTACCGGAAAGTTGTGAGTCTATCTGTTAGGCTTTGTGTAACGGTCGCCGTCGGAGACGTTTTATACGGCCTGGGGAAGTTAACCATTCAAAGGAGTTGCGTTTGGCAAACCAGAGCGAGCGTCGGGTAGTGTTTTTTGATTTAGATGGCACCCTGCATCAGCAGGATATGTTCGGCAGTTTTTTACGTTACCTGCTGCGTCATCAACCCCTCAATCTGCTGCTTGTTACTCCGCTTTTGCCGGTAATAGGCGCTGCGCTGCTGATTAAAGGGCGTGCCGCTCGCTGGCCGATGAGCCTGCTGCTGTGGGGCGCGACTTTCGGGCACAGCGAAGCGCGGCTTAAGCAACTGGAGATGAACTTTGTTACCTGGTTTCGTACCCGTGTGACGGCGTTTCCTATTGTGCAACAAAGGCTTACTGACTATCTCACCAGTTCCGATGCCGACGTCTGGCTTATCACCGGCTCGCCGCAGCCGCTGGTACAGCAGGTATATTACGATACGCTATGGTTGCCCAAAGTGAAGCTTATCGCCAGCCAGATTAAACGCTCGCACGGCGGCTGGGTGCTGACGATGCGCTGCCTCGGGCACGAAAAAGTAGCGCAGCTTGAGCAGCATATCGGCACGCCTCTCCAGCTTTACAGCGGCTACAGCGACAGCAAGCAGGATAACCCGCTGCTCTACTTCTGCCAGCACCGCTGGCGCGTCACCCCGCAGGGCCAGCTCCAGCAGCTTGAGTAACGCATTTCGCATCCGCTAAGCGGTGTGTATAATGCGCCGCGCCTTAGTTCCTCAGGAGTTTCCCGTGTCAAAAAGTGAATGTACCCATGAAGACTGGATGCGCCATGCGCTAACGCTTGCACAGCGTGCCTGGGATGAGGGGGAAGTTCCGGTCGGCGCTGTGCTGGTGCATGAGAATAAAGTGATTGGTGAGGGCTGGAACCGACCCATAGGCCGCCACGATCCAACGGCGCACGCGGAAATCATGGCGCTGCGCCAGGGCGGTATGGTGCTGCAAAACTACCGTCTGTTAGATACCACGCTTTATGTCACGCTCGAACCTTGCGTCATGTGCGCGGGCGCGATGGTTCACAGCCGTATTGGCTCTCTGGTGTTTGGCGCGCGCGATGCTAAAACCGGGGCGATTGGCTCGCTGATGGATGTGCTGGGGCACCCTGGCATGAATCACCAGGTCGGCGTTATTGAAGGCGTGCTGGCAGAAGCGTGTTCGGCAATGCTGAGTGATTTTTTCCGTGCCCGGCGTCTGGAGAAAAAGGCCCTAAAGGAAATGGCCCGTAAGGCGGAGTAGCCAGCTCCACCGGCGCCACCGCCGGATAAGCTTCAGCAAATTTTGCTTCCTGCGCCGCCTGCTTCTCTTTCTCCTGCAGATATCCTTCCAGACTTAACTGATACTTACGGATATTCTCAACGTACGCATAGGCTTCATGGCCGCGTGCGTAGCCGTAAGTGGTTTTGCTGTAGTACTGCTTCTGGCTTAACAGCGGCAGCCTCAATTTAACATCGGCCCAGCTATCGGGATTTCCTTTCAGTTTCGCGGTGAGCTGCCGCGCATCAAGCATATGGGCGTAACCCATGTTGTAGGCTGCCAGAGCAAACCAAATCCTTTCGTCTTCCGACACCGTTTCTGGCACTTTCCCCATCATGTCCTGCAGATAATGGCTGCCGCCGCTGATGCTCTGTTCCGGGTCGAGCCTGTCCGTCAGACCCAGACTTTGCGCGGTATTTTTTGTCAACATCATCAGGCCGCGCACGCCGGTAGGGGAGGTGGCCTGGCTATCCCAGTGTGATTCCTGATAAGAGATAGCGGCAAGCAAACGCCAGTCGATATCCGTAGCGTATTTTTCAAACAGCGGCCGAAGCTCCGGCAGGACGTTATCTACGGCGCTAAGGAAGGTGCGGGTATCGACATAATCGAAATCCCCAATGTGACCGAGGTATTTCTCTTCCAGGCGCGCCAGGATGCCGTCGCCGCTCAGTTTGTTATAAAAATCGAGAAGGGCTGCGGAAAGGCTATCGTCACCGTTGCGCACGCTAAACCAGGTCACCGGCTGCTCGTCGGTCACGTCCAGCGCTACCGCCAGCTGCGGATGAACGCGCTGGAAAATGCTGATGGCGATGGAGTCGGAAATAGTGAACGCAATGCTGCCGTCTATGACCTGCTGTAAGAGCCGATTGCTGGTGTGCTTGTTATCGATGCTCCACGACAGATCGGGGTATTTGCTCTCTTTCAGCGCCTGGAGATCGCTTAGCACGGCAAGACCTGACGATAGGACCAGCTTGTTCTCTTTTACGCCTGCGAGCGTTTTAGGGCGGGGGCTGCCCACGCGATAAACCATTTGCTGCGACACGAAATAGTAAGCCGGACCCGCCTGGTAGTGCTGGCTACGCGCGGTGTTATAGACCAGACCGGCGGCAAGTAAATCGGCATCGCCATTATCCAGATCGTCAAACAACGCATTGATATTCGGACGAACGGTGACCTGAAGCTTCACGCCAAGATAGTCGGCGAACTGTTGAGCCAGTTCGTAATCAAGACCCAGCGCTTTATGGTTCGCTACGCTATAGGTCAGCGGAGAAGTAATCGTACTGACGCGCAGAACTCCCCGCGCCTGAATAGCGGCGACGCGGTTTTCGGCTTTTCCGAACCAGGGAATAGAGGGCCAGAGCGCCACTGCCAGCAACAAGGTTACGGCACCGATAAGCAGATAATTAATTTTAAATTTTTTCAAAGGGTTAATCTTCTGCGGTGCCTCAGGACTTAGCTAACAATGGTCATTTACCGGGGCGGTTCAGTCAGCGGATGAGGCGCATTTTGCTTAACAAAGCGCCAGCGCGCAACTTATTCGGCTGTTTCGTACATTTATCGTACCGCATAAAGTAATGCGTTTATTTCTACGCAAACGGTTTCGTCACGGCGCGGTATTCTCTATAATGACGCCCGTTTTCCCCTTGCGCCCACGTGAGCGTCGCTCACGCTTGAAGACGAGAGATTTGATGATGGAAATTCTGCGTGGTTCCCCCGCTCTATCGGCATTCCGTATTAACAAACTGCTGGCCCGCTTTAAAGATGCCCACCTGCCGGTGAGCGACATTTACGCCGAGTATGTTCACTTTGCCGATTTAGACGCGCCGCTTGCGGCCTCAGAGCACGCACGACTGCAACGGCTGCTGAAATATGGCCCAACCCTTGCAGACCACGCCCCGACGGGCCACCTGATTCTGGTGACGCCACGCCCTGGTACCATCTCGCCCTGGTCCTCCAAAGCTACCGATATTGCCCATAACTGCGATCTTGCTAAGGTAAAGCGTCTGGAGCGCGGCGTAGCTTATTACGTCAGCGGTGAAACGCTGACTGAGGCACAGTGGCAGGAAGTACACGGGCTGCTGCACGACCGCATGATGGAAAGCGTGTTTGGTTCTCTGAACGATGGCGAGAAGCTTTTTTCCCATCACGAACCGGCACCGGTGCAAAGCGTTGACTTGCTGGGCCTGGGTCGCGGCGCGCTTGTGGAAGCCAACGTCCGCCTCGGTCTTGCGCTGGCGGAAGACGAAATCGACTATCTGCAGGACGCTTTTACAAAACTGGGCCGCAATCCAAACGACATCGAACTGTATATGTTTGCGCAGGCCAACTCCGAGCACTGCCGTCATAAAATTTTCAACGCCGACTGGGTAATTGATGGCGAACAGCAGCCGAAGTCGCTGTTCAAAATGATTAAAAATACCTTTGAACAAACGCCTGACCACGTGCTGTCTGCCTATAAAGACAACGCGGCGGTGATGGAAGGCTCACAGGTAGGGCGCTTCTTCGCAGACCGTGAAGCGGGCCGCTACGATTACCACCAGGAAGACGCCCATATCCTGATGAAAGTCGAAACGCACAACCACCCGACGGCGATTTCGCCATGGCCGGGCGCCGCGACCGGTTCCGGCGGTGAAATCCGTGACGAAGGCGCAACCGGGCGCGGTGCGAAACCGAAGGCGGGCCTGGTTGGCTTCTCCGTTTCTAACCTGCGTATCCCGGGTTTTGAACAGCCGTGGGAAGAAGATTTTGGTAAGCCAGACCGTATCGTTACGGCGCTGGATATCATGACCGAAGGCCCGCTCGGCGGCGCCGCGTTTAACAACGAGTTTGGCCGTCCGGCGTTAACAGGGTATTTCCGTACATACGAAGAGCAGGTTAACAGCCACAACGGCGTTGAGCTGCGCGGCTACCACAAGCCAATTATGCTGGCGGGCGGAATTGGTAATATCCGTGCCGATCACGTACAAAAAGGCGAAATTCCACCGGGTGCGAAGCTTATCGTTCTTGGCGGCCCGTCCATGAATATCGGTCTGGGCGGCGGGGCGGCTTCTTCTATGGCTTCAGGCCAGTCAGATGCGGATCTGGATTTTGCATCGGTACAGCGCGATAACCCGGAAATGGAGCGTCGCTGTCAGGAAGTTATCGACCGCTGCTGGCAGATGGGCGATGACAACCCAATTCTGTTTATTCACGATGTCGGCGCGGGCGGCCTGTCTAACGCGATGCCGGAACTGGTAAGCGACGGCGGTCGCGGCGGTCGTTTTGAACTGCGCGACATCCTCAACGACGAACCGGGCATGAGCCCGCTTGAAGTGTGGTGTAACGAATCCCAGGAACGTTACGTTCTGGCGGTAGCACCTGAGCAGGTTGAACTGTTTGACGAGCTTTGCCGCCGCGAGCGCGCGCCGTACGCGGTTATCGGTGAAGCCACCGCAGAAAAGCACCTGACGCTTAACGACGGCCATTTTGACAACCAGCCAATCGACATGCCGCTGGACGTGCTGCTGGGCAAAACGCCGAAGATGGAACGCAACGTTGAAACTCTGAAAGCGAAGGGCGATGCGCTGGATAGCAGCACTATTACTATTGCCGACGCGGTCAATCGCGTTCTGCATCTGCCGGCGGTTGCGGAAAAAACCTTCCTGATAACTATTGGCGATCGCACCGTAACCGGCATGGTTGCGCGCGACCAGATGGTCGGTCCGTGGCAGATCCCGGTAGCCAACTGCGCGGTTACTACCGCAAGCCTGGACAGCTATTACGGCGAAGCGATGTCCATCGGTGAACGTGCGCCGGTTGCATTGCTGGATTTTGCCGCATCCGCACGTCTTGCCGTGGGTGAAGCGCTGACCAACATCGCCGCCACGCAGATTGGCTCGCTTAAACGCATCAAGCTGTCCGCTAACTGGATGGCCGCGGCAGGTCACCCCGGCGAAGATGCAGGCCTGTATGAAGCGGTTAAAGCCGTGGGCGAAGAGCTTTGCCCGCAGCTTGGCATCACCATTCCGGTGGGCAAAGATTCTATGTCGATGAAAACCCGCTGGCAGGAAGGCAACGAACAGCGTGAGATGACTTCTCCGCTCTCGCTGGTTATCACCGCGTTTGCTCGTGTGGAAGACGTGCGCCGCACGGTAACGCCTCAGTTGAGCACGGAAGATAACGCCTTGCTGCTTATCGATCTGGGTGCAGGCCACAACGCGCTGGGCGCAACGGCGCTCTCTCAGGTTTATCGCCAGCTGGGCGACAAGCCTGCCGACGTGCGTAACGTTGAACAGCTTAAAGGCTTCTATAACGCGATGCAGGCGCTGGTGGCCGGGCAGAAACTGCTGGCTTACCACGACCGTTCAGACGGCGGTTTGCTGGTTACGCTTGCGGAAATGGCCTTCACCGGCCATTGCGGCGTGGAGGCAGATATCGCCGCGCTGGGTAGCGATCGTCTTGCCGCGCTGTTTAACGAAGAGCTGGGTGCGGTGATCCAGGTTAACGCGGCGGATCGCGCGGCGGTTGAACAAATCCTTGCCGATCACGGCCTGGCGGATTGCGTGCACCTGCTGGGTAAAGCCGTTGCTGGCGACCGTTTCACTATCACGGCGGATGGGCATGCCGTGTTCAGCGAAAGGCGCTCTACGCTTCGTATGTGGTGGGCGGAAACCACCTGGCAGATGCAGCGCCTGCGCGACAACCCGGACTGCGCGGATCGGGAGCATGAAGCGAAAGCAAATGACAACGATCCTGGCCTGAACGTGAAGCTGAACTTCGATATCAAAGAAGATATCGCCGCGCCGTTTATCGCCACGGGCGCCCGTCCGAAAGTTGCCGTGCTGCGCGAGCAGGGCGTTAACTCCCATGTTGAAATGGCTGCGGCCTTCCACCGCGCCGGTTTCGACGCCATCGACTTGCACATGAGCGATTTGCTGGCAGGGCGTCGCGGCCTGGAAGATTTCCAGGCGCTGGTGGCCTGCGGCGGCTTCTCCTATGGGGACGTGTTAGGCGCGGGCGAAGGCTGGGCGAAATCGATTCTGTTCAACCAGCGCGTGCGTGACGAGTTCGAAACCTTCTTCCATCGTCCGCAAACCCTGGCGCTGGGCGTGTGTAACGGCTGTCAGATGATGTCTAACCTGCGCGAGCTGATTCCCGGCAGCGACCTGTGGCCACGCTTTGTGCGTAACCAGTCCGACCGTTTTGAAGCGCGTTTCAGCCTGGTGGAAGTCAGCGCCAGCCCGTCCCTGCTATTAGAAGGCATGGCAGGTTCCCATATGCCAATCGCCGTGTCGCATGGGGAAGGACATGTGGAAATGCGTGACGCCGCGCATCTGGCCGCGCTTGAAAGCAAAGGCCTGGTGGCGCTGCGCTTTATCGACAACTTCGGTAAGGTCACGCAAAACTATCCGGCTAACCCGAACGGCTCGCCAAACGGCATTACAGCGGTAACTAACGAAAGCGGGCGCGTCACCATTATGATGCCGCACCCGGAGCGCGTGTTCCGTACCGTCAGCAACTCCTGGCATCCGGCGGAATGGGGTGAAGACAGCCCGTGGATGCGTATCTTCCGTAATGCCCGTAAGCAGCTGGGTTAATTATCATTCCCCGCTGCGGCGGGGTTATTGTCTACAAATCCCGACATAGCGTTCTTTTAGGTGTCTCCAGATGGAGACATTTAATTACTTGTTTTTAAATGGTTTATTTGGGGCGTTTTTATCGTGTTGCCGATTGACGACAAAAGGCCGAAAAATCGTGCGTAACAGATAGAGCTATCATATTAAATAAATATAATAAAAACAGCGGGATATAATTTTTAATTTAAAGCTGGCATGCATCCTGCATTAAATTACTCAGTGGCTCATTCACCCTCTTATGTCAGCCCTCTGTTTTCAGAGTTGTGCTACATAAACCATCGAATGATGCACTCAAGGTGCCTGCCGTCCACCTTTTGCCAACAGTCTTCGAGACCTGGCATACTCCGGGCGAAACGTTGAGTAAGGCACCGCCTGATTCCAGAGCAAAGGCAGGGTTTTTGACCCTGCCTTTGTTATTTGCTGACAAAGAAGGAAAAAACGTGGTTTTTCCTTCTTTGTGGTTAAAAAAGCTTTTACAAAAAAAAACCACCAATCTCTCGCATATAGTTCGCCGTTTTTTCTACTGCCTTTGTGGTTTCTGGACTTCCAGGCTTTAAACTCCCTCCAATCCCGGCTAGCATCATGTCTCACAGGTAAATTTGAGATGAAGCTATTGAACCAGTGGCACTTTTTTCCCCGATCGTTACGCCAGCTCGTGATGATGGCTTTTTTGCTGGTGCTGGTTCCGTTGCTGGTTCTTGCCTGGCAGGCCTGGCAGAGCCTGAACGCGCTTAGCGCGCAGGCCGCACAAACCAACCGTACCACGCTAATCGATGCCCGTCGCAGCGAGGCGATGACCAACGTAGCCCTCGAAATGGAACGCAGCTATCGCCAGTACTGCGTGCTGGACGACACAACGCTTGCAAAGGTTTACCAGGGGCAGCGTAAGCGCTATGCGGAAATGCTTGATGCCCACACGGGTGTGCTCCCTGACGATCATCTCTATCAGGCGCTGCGCCAGTCCTTAAACAGTCTTGCCGCGCTACAGTGTAAAAACAGCGGTCCCGACGCGGCGGCTGCGTTACACCTTGAAAAATTTGCAACGGCCAACGCTGAAATGGTCCAGGCCACGCGTACGGTAGTGTTTTCTCGCGGCCAGCAGCTCCAGCAGGAAATCGCCGAACGCGGTCAGTTCTTTGGCTGGCAGGCGCTGGTGCTGTTTTTACTGAGCCTCGGGCTGGTGATTATTTTTACCCGCATGATTATCGGTCCGGTGAAAGGCATTGAGCGGATGATAAATCTGCTTGGTGAAGGACGCTCGCTGGGCAACTCCGTTTTGTTTAAAGGCCCGCGCGAACTGCGCTCTGTTGGTCAGCGTATCGTCTGGCTAAGCGAACGCCTTTCCTGGCTTGAATCGCAACGTCATGAATTTTTGCGGCATATTTCCCATGAATTAAAAACGCCGCTTGCGAGCATGCGTGAGGGGACAGAGCTGCTGGCCGACGAAGTTGCCGGGCCGCTGACGGCCGATCAAAAAGAGGTGGTGGAAATTCTGGATAACAGCAGTCGCCACCTGCAGAAACTGATCGAACAACTGCTGGATTACAATCGCAAGCTGGCGGACGGCCAGATAGAGCTGGAAAAGGTGCGGCTTGCGCCATTAGTCGAGGTGGTAATCTCTGCCCACAGTTTGCCGGCACGGGCTAAAATGATGCATACCGAGTGTGACCTCAGTCCCGTGGCCTGTCTGGCGGAACCCATGTTGCTTATGAGCGTGCTGGATAATCTCTATTCCAATGCGGTGCACTATGGCAGTGAATCCGGTACCATTTACCTGCGCAGCTCACAGGTTGGCTCTGCGTTACGTATCGAGGTGGCGAATACCGGGCAACCTATTCCGGCCACCGAACGGGAGATGATCTTTGAGCCTTTTTATCAGGGCAGTCTACAACGTAAAGGTGCGGTCAAAGGCAGTGGCCTGGGGCTGAGCATCGCTCAGGATTGTATCCGCCGTATGCACGGCGAGCTGCGTCTGGTTGAGGACAACACAACCGATGTCTGTTTCCGTATCGAATTGCCCGTCTTTCCCGAGAATGATTAAAAATGAAAGTGACACTATTCCATCGCCGTATTGGCGTACTTCTACTGCCATTAATGCTGGCAGGCTGCGTGCAAGATACGGTAACCAGCTCCATTAAACAGCCCCATCAGCTACAAGAACCGGAGCAGAAACTGGCGGATTATCTCTCCACCGACTGTATGGAAATCTGGCACATTGAGGGATATGAAGCGGTTAACAACCCCTTGTTCTGGCTGCGCGGTATGGACTGCGCGGAACGATTGTCGCCAGCAGAAGCGCGGACGGAAGCCCGCAGGTGGGCAGACGATACCTGGCAGGACACCTTTAAGCGCGGCATCCTGTTAGCTAACGCCAAAATCACCCCAACAGAACGCCGTCGTTATATGACTCAGCTCGATACGATGGCGAGTGAAGTTCCTGCCCAGGTACGGCCGCTCTTCCAGCTATGGCGCGATGGCCAGGCTTCATTGCTCGACCTTTCTGATGAGCGTACGCGCTATAGCAAGCTCCAGCAATCGGCGGATGGGGAGCTGGATACGCTGCGCGAGCAGCAGCAACGCCTGCGTAGTCAGTTGGATCTGACCACCCGCAAGCTTGAAAATCTGACAGATATCGAACGGCAGCTTTCCAGCCGCAAACCAGCCAGCAGCTATCTGCCGGAAGGCGGACGAGACGCCGAAAAGGTAGCTCCGGCTCCGGCGGCGCAGGGCAAGGCGGATGACGATATCGCTAAGCCCGCTCCCGAAACGGATAATAAAAATCAGCAGGAGGCAAAACCATGACACAACGCAAACCGGCCCGATTGCTGCTTGTTGATGACGATCCGGGGTTGCTCAAGCTCCTCGGCATGCGTCTGGCAAGCGAAGGCTATACCGTTTCGACGGCGGAAAGTGGTGCAGAAGGGCTTCGGTTGCTCGGGCGGGAAAAAATCGATCTGGTAATAAGCGATCTGCGCATGGATGAAATGGACGGCATGGCGCTGTTCGCGGAAATCCAGAGGATGCAGCCGGGGATGCCGGTTATCATTCTCACCGCTCACGGTTCGATTCCGGACGCCGTTGCCGCCACGCAGCAGGGCGTGTTCAGCTTCCTGACCAAGCCGGTAGACAAAGACGCGTTGTATCAGGCTATCGATGATGCGCTGGTGCACACCGTCGCCGCGGGCGATGACATGTGGCGCGAAACGATAGTCACCCGCAGCCCGAATATGCTCCGTCTGCTGGAGCAGGCGCGCATGGTTGCGCAGTCCGATGTCAGCGTGCTGATTAACGGACAAAGCGGTACCGGAAAGGAGATTCTGGCGCAGGCAATCCACAACGCCAGCCCGCGCAGTAAAAACGCATTCATTGCTATTAACTGCGGCGCGTTGCCGGAGCAGTTGCTTGAATCGGAGCTGTTTGGTCATGCGCGCGGGGCGTTTACCGGCGCGGTGAGCAGCCGGGAAGGGCTGTTCCAGGCGGCGGAAGGCGGTACGTTATTCCTCGATGAGATTGGCGATATGCCGATACCTTTACAGGTTAAGCTGCTGCGCGTCCTGCAGGAACGCAAAGTGCGTCCTTTGGGCAGCAACCGCGATCTGGATATTAACGTGCGTATTATCTCCGCGACCCACCGCGACCTGCCAAAAGCGATGGAGCGCGGCGAGTTCCGCGAAGATCTATTCTATCGCTTAAACGTGGTGAACCTGAAAATTCCGGCGCTGCACGAGCGTGCGGAAGATATCCCGCTGCTGGCAAATCATCTGTTGCGCCAGTCGGCCGACCGCCACAAGCCGTTTGTGCGCAGCTTCTCAACCGACGCGATGAAACGCTTAATGGCCGCAAGCTGGCCGGGTAACGTGCGTCAGCTGGTTAACGTTATCGAACAGTGTGTGGCGCTGACTTCCGCTCCTGTTATCAGTGAAGCGCTGGTCGAGCAGGCGCTGGAAGGTGAAAACACCGTCCTGCCGACGTTTGTCGAGGCGCGTAATCAGTTCGAACTCAATTATCTGCGCAAGCTGCTGCAAATCACTAAAGGCAACGTTACCCATGCAGCGCGCATGGCGGGGCGCAATCGCACTGAATTCTATAAATTACTCTCCCGGCATGAACTCGATGCCAATGACTTTAAAGAGTAGTCTATGGTAATTTGAGCAACCGATTACCATGCTTGCAGCACACATAAGTTGTGCGGAAATGACAGAGAAAATCATGAAAAAAATTGACGCGATTATTAAGCCGTTCAAACTGGATGACGTGCGCGAAGCGCTGGCGGAAGTTGGTATCACCGGCATGACGGTGACCGAAGTAAAAGGCTTTGGCCGCCAGAAAGGGCATACCGAACTGTATCGCGGTGCCGAATATATGGTGGATTTTCTGCCGAAGGTAAAAATTGAAATCGTGGTCACCGACGATATCGTCGATACCTGCGTGGACACGATTATCCGTACCGCTCAGACCGGCAAAATCGGCGATGGTAAAATCTTTGTCTTTGACGTGGCGCGCGTGGTGCGTATCCGCACCGGCGAAGAAGACGACGCGGCGATTTAAGTTTTACCCCTTTCCGTTCCGCATTCGCGGCCTCGTGGTAAAACAGATCCGGTTCACTGTCCGTAAGCAAAGACGGTGCGCCGGATCCACGTCAGCTCTTCCTTCCTGCCTTATCAATCAGCTCGCCAGTTGTTTTAATACCTGAGTAAATTCCAGAGTTATCTTTTCTTGCTGGCTATGGTGTCCGTCCTCGATAACCCAGCGTCCGCCGGTCATTACCGCGCGAATGGGACTGGAGGCGCAGGCGAAGATCCAGCGGTTGAGCAGCATCTCGTCCTGAGCGCTGGCAATGAAAGGATCCCGCTCGTCAAGCACCAGCAGATCGGCGCGATAGCCCACGCTTAGCTGGCCGATGTTCTGGCCCAGCGCCTGAGCGCCGCCGCGTAATGCGCCCTTATACAGCACGTTGCCGATGTGCGGCTCTCCCGGTGTGTAAAGCCTGTTGCGGCGCTGGGCGTGCAGGCGCTGTCCGTATTCAAACCAGCGTAAATCCTCGGTGACGCTGACGCTGATATGGCTGTCCGAGCCGATGCCCCAGACGCCGTTGCAGGCCAGGTAATGTTGTCCAGGGAAGATCCCGTCGCCCAGGTTGGCCTCCGTCGTCAGGCAAAGACCCGCCACGGCGCCGGACGCTGCGATTTTTACCGTCTCCTGCTGGGTCAGATGAGTGGCGTGAATCAGGCACCAGCGGTCGTCCACCGGCACATGGTTGTACAGCCATTCAACCGGGCGTTCACCGGCCCAGGCCAGACAATCATCCACCTCTTTTTGCTGCTCTGCGATATGGATATGAATCGGCTGCTGCCCTGGATGGCAGGCCAGCACGGTCTCAATCTGCCCGGGCGTAACGGCGCGCAGAGAGTGAAAGCACAGCCCGGTGCGCTGCATTGGTTCGTGAGCCAGCCGGGAGGTGAGCGTTTCGTACAGCGCCAGGTAGCTGTCGCTGTCGTTGATAAAGCGGCGCTGTCCGATGGAGGGCGGTTGGGCCCCAAATCCTGAGTGGCTATAAAGTACGGGCAGCAATGTCAGGCCGATGCCGGCGTTTTTGGCCGCGCTGGCAATGCGCAATGCTAATTCCGCGCGTTCTCCATAAGGGGCGCCCGTGCTGCTGTGATGCAGATAGTGGAATTCCGCCACGGCGGTGTATCCGGCCTTGAGCATTTCGATATACAGATAGGTGGCGACCGTCTCGAGCTGCTCCGGAGTGATTTTATCCACCAGCTTGTACATCAGATCGCGCCAGGTCCAGAAACTGTCAGATGGGTTGCCCGCCACCTCCGTCAGCCCGGCCATGGCCCGCTGGAAGGCGTGTGAATGGAGGTTGGGCATTCCCGGCACGACGGGCCCTTTGATAAGCGTCGCCTGCGGGTCAGGTTGGGTATCCTTCTCCAGGGCCGTGATGATACCTTCTTCAGAGACGGTTATGCCGACATTACGCGCCCAGCCGTCAGGCAAGAGCGCTTTTTCTGCGAACCAGACTGCCATGTTATCACCTTGTTTTCAGCTTGTTGTAAATGTATATACATGTACATAGATATACATCTAACAGGTCATAGAGTAAACTAACAAAGTCAGCAGATTGAGGAATGATTAATGGCGCACAATGACCTGGCAAACCCGGCTTCCGTGGGTGAGCTACCTGAGCATCCGGCCCCTTTTTATGAAAGGGTGAAGGCGATGATCAAAACCAAAATCCACAGCGGAGCCTGGCCCGTTAACTACCGTGTTCCTTCCGAAAGCGAACTGGTTACGCTGTTTGGCTATAGCCGGATGACGGTCAACCGTGCGCTGCGCGAGCTGACGGCTGAGGGGCTTTTAGTGCGTATGCAGGGCGTGGGAACTTTTGTGGCGGAAATCCGCGGCCAGTCAGCGCTGCTGGAAATCAACAATATCGCCGATGAGATTGCCAGCCGGGGCCATCGCCACCATGCCCGGGTCTTCAGGCTGACGGAAATAGAAGCCGATGCGCAGCAGGCGCTCAGCTTTGGTATGCAACAGGGCAGCGCGCTATATCACTCTCTGATTTGCCACTACGAAAACGGCGTGCCGGTCATGCTCGAAGATCGCCTGGTGAACACTCAGGTCGTGCCGGACTATCTCCAGCAGGACTTTACCCGCATTACCCCCAACGCCTATCTATCTTCGATTGCGCCCATCGTTGAAGGCGAGCACGTTATCGAGGCGGTTAACGTCAGCCGGGCGGAATGCGTCTGGCTGGAAATCGACGAGCATACGCCTTGCCTGATGGTCAACAGGCGTACCTGGACCGGTCGTCAGGAGAAGAAAATCGTCACCAGCGTGCGCCTGGTCTACCCCGGCTCCCGCTACCGTCTGGAAGGAAGCATGCGCAAATGATCCGTTTGCTATCCGCCGGGCAGTATACAGATATGCCCTGGAAGAACGGTCAGGGCATTACCCGCGAAGTGTGCCGCTATCCGCAGGATGGCGACTACGACTGGCGCATCTCCCTGGCGACCATTCGCGAGGCGGGCCCGTTTTCAGCTTTCCCCGGCTACCTGCGCAATATCAGCGTACTGGAAGGCGAAGGAATGTTCCTGACGATTGACGGCCAGCGCAGTCCGCTAATCGCGCCTTTCCAGGCCCTTGGTTTCAACGGCGCGAGCACCGTTTCCTGTGAGATTATCGGCGGCCCGCTGCTGGATTTTAACGTCATCTATCGCGAAGCTGAGATCCGGACCACCGTGGAGTGGAGCGGGGCCAAAGAGTGGCTTTATGAGGGCGGTTTGCGGGTGCTGTTTAACGCCGGGCCCGCCTTACGGGTGACGGTGGGTGGCGAACCGTATACGCTAAACCATTATGACAGCCTGCTGGTGGATGAGCCGGGGAATCTGGTTATCCACGCCGAACATAGTGAAGCCCGGCTGGCGCGTATCACTCTTTTCTCACGTTAATCACCACGAGCAGCATGGCCGCCCGTGGCCAGTCGTTTTACTCCCCTACACACATTTCCTGTAGCATCGCGCTGAGCTTTCCACGATTAATGAGATCCCGTAGCGCATGCATATCTGGATAAAGCGCCGTGTCTTTTTCCCGCCAGGGAACAACCTCGCGCACCAGGGCGAGCGTTGCTTCGCTGCCGACCGCGGCGCGCAGCGGGCGGTGGAACTCCAGCGCCTGACAGGCGCACAGCAGTTCAATCGCGACGATATCCACGGCGTTCTCCACCGCCTTCAGCGCCTTGCGGGCAGCCGAAACGCCCATGCTCACATGATCTTCCTGCCCGGCGCAGGTAGGCACCGTGTGGATGCTGGCGGGTCCCGCCAGGCTGCGGTTATCCCCGGCCAGCGCGGCGGCGACGTAAGGCGGAATCATCATTCCGGAACAGCCCGCTCCCGGCGTGACGAGAAAAGCAGGCAGCCCGCTCAGATGCACGTTGGTGATACGGTCGGAACGAGCCTGGGAGGCGGTGCTCAGTTGGGCTATCGCGATAGCCAGCGAGTCCAGCGCCAGCGCGACCGGCGCTCCATGACCATTTCCACCCGGCAGAACGGTAAGCTGCTGCTCCTCGACCAGGAACAGCGGATTATCGGTTACCGAATTCAGCTCGGTGGTAACAATCTGCCGACAGTTTGCCAGCTGATCGCGCACCGCGCCGTGAATCTGAGGAATGCAGCGCAGGCTCAGGGCATCCTGAATTCGGTGATCGCGATAGCGGGTCAGAATCTCGCTGTCTTTCAGCAGGTGGCGCAGACGCCGGGCCGTTTCCTGCTGTCCGGGATGAGGGCGCAGGGCGTGCAGTCTGGCATCGTATCCGCGAGTGTTGCCCCGCAGCGCTTCCAGACACATTCCTCCCGCCATATCGGCGACGGGAAGCAGACGCCCGAAGTCAGCTACCGCCAGGCAGGCCAGGGCGGTTATCTCATAGGTGCCGCCCACGAGGGCGTGTCCCTCTCTGGGTCCGGGCGCGTAAGGCGGGATGCCTGCCAGCGCCAGCGCTTTATCGGCAGGCAGCATTTCCCCCTGATACCAGCACCTTCCTTCGCCAAAGACCGCAAGACCGATATGGGCCGTAGCAATCAGATAGCCAACCGAGCCGCTACCCGGTGACCAGGGCGTAACCTGCTGATTCAACATATCGGCGATGCGCTGGGCCAGGGCTGGCGTCACGCCGCTATAACCTTGCAGCAGCGATTTTAACGTTACTACCATCATCGCCCGCACTTCCCGGAGGCTCAGATCCGGCCCTACGCCACAGGCGTGGCTGCGTAACATATTTAGCTGCGTGCCGGAAATCTGCTCCCTGGAGAGGCGGGTCGTCACCAGATCGCCCACGCCGGTCGTCAGCCCGTAAATAACCTGGCCTTCTTCAATAGCGAGTTCGATGCGCTGGCTAACCACGGCCATATTGTCCAGCGCCGCCTGGTCCAGCGCGACAGGAGCACCGTCGGCGATGCGCACAATATCATCTATGCTGCTCGGGTCGCGTCCCAGAATGACAGGGCTGTGCGGATGAGTTGTCATCGTCATGCCCTTACTTGCTGAATCCGTGCTTGACCAGCCACTGCTGCGCAACGTCGTCGATGCTGACAAACTCGGCGATCTGCTCATTCATATCGATAAGCTCCTCGGTGGTCAGTTCGGCGGAGACTTTATTCAGCGTGGTTGTGATGGTGTCGTTCAGCGTGTCGCTGGCGACAATCGGCACGATATTTTGCGCGGCGAACAGGTGCTTAGGATCTTCCAGCACGACGAGGCGATCTTTTTTGATAGCAGGCGTGGTGGAAAGCAGGTCGGCTACCTGAACCTGGTTATTTTTCATGGCGCTTAGCGTCAGCGGCCCGCCCACATCCAGCACCTTGAAGTTCTTAAAGTTCAGCCCGTACACTTCGCGCAGGCCAGACAGGCCTTCGTGGCGAGTTTTCCACTCTGCCGGGCCGCCCAGTACGAGCTGGCTGGCGACAGGCTGGAGGTCGGTAATGGTTTTGAGCTTGTACTTATCCGCCGTTTTTTGGGTGACGGCCAGCACATCGATATCCTGGGCCTGAGAGAAATCCAGCATTTTGACCTTCGCGGGCAGCTTGCTGGCCAGGGCGGTCGCAATCTCCTCGCTGCTGTGCGCTGCGTTTTTCGCGTCCAGGTAGCTCAGCAGCGCGCCGCTGTATTCAGGAATTAGGGTGATGGAGCCGTCCAGCAGGGCCGGGATATAGACTTCGCGGCTGCCGATGTTGAGCCTTTTCTCCACCGGAATGTTTTGCGCCTCCAGCGCTCCTGCATAAATGGTGCCCAGCAACTGGCTTTCCGGGAAGTCAGCCGAACCGACAACCACTTTCGGGGCGGCCCAGGCGGATGAGGTCACGGACATAAGCAGAGCGGAGCACAGCGTCAAAGCACGTTTTTTCACATTCATCTTTGTATCCTTTTATGGGCGGAGCGTGGTTATTGGTTTTTGACCCGCCGGGTAATACCGGGAGAAACGACCATTTTTTGCGAAACGGAAAACACGAAGTCGATTAGCAGCGCCAGCAGGGCAACCAGCACGGCACCCGCCGTCATCTGGCTGAAATCGTTAGCCGCGCGTCCGTCAATAATCAGGCGGCCAAGCCCGCCCAGCGAGACGTAGGCCGCGATGGTTGCGGTAGAGACAATCTGCAAGGTGGCGCTGCGCACGCCCGAAAGAATTAGCGGCAGCGCGCAGGGTAATTCCACCTGGGTCAGGATCTGGAACGGCGTGAGTCCCATTCCCCGAGCCGCATCATGTACATAGGGATCGACCGAGCGGATCCCCGCGTGAACGCCGAGGGCAATCGGCGGCAGCGCCAGCGCAACCAGTACCAGAATGCAGGGCAGGATAAACGCCATATCGGACTCAAACGCGCCGGAAAGCAAAATCACCAGCAGAATAATCAGCCCGAACGAGGGCAGGGAGCGCAGGGCGTTTGTCGTGCCGATCAGCACCCCTTCACCTTTCCCGGTATGGCCGGTATAGCACCCCACCGGGAAGGCGATGACAAAAGCAATGACCAGCGCGACGAGGCTGTAGCCGATATGCTGCAACAGCAGAGGAAAAATGCCGTCGTCCCCAAACCAGTGGGCGGGATCCAGAAACCAGGTAGCCATAGTTATCCTCTCTGCGGTTGCCAGTGGCTTAGTTGACGGGTGACGTAGACCACCAGAATATCCAGCAGCAGCGCCAGAATGATACTCAGCACGATCCCGGCGATAATGGGGGTCAGGAACTGGAGCTGGAAGCCCTGGGTAAACAATGAACCGAGCTGCGGCGCGCCGATTAACGCGGCGACGGAGACGATGCTAACGTTGGAGACGACGGCAACCCGCAGGCCGGAACCAATAACCGGCACGGCCAGGGGCAGATCCACCTGGAAGAACTGCTGAGCGGGTTTATAGCCCAGCGCCGCGGCGGACTGGCGCGTATCGGCGGAGACGGAATCCAGCCCGTCGCAGACCGTGCGCACCAGCAACGCAAAGCTGTAGACCGTCAGCGCGACGACCACGTTAATAGGGTCCAGAATCTGGGTGTTGAGCAGCGGTGGCAGCAGCACGAACAGCGCCAGCGAAGGAATGGTATACAGCAGGCCAAAAAGGTTAATAATGGCCGATTTCACCGACGGCAGGTTGTTTACTCCCCAGCCTACGGGAATCGCCAGGAGCAGGCCAATGACCACCGGCACAATGGAGAGGTAGCAGTGCCAGAGCAGAAGACTGAAGATTTTATCACTTTGCGCCCATAGCCAGTCGAATCTCATCATGCCCCCTGCCGTGTGGATTTACACATATCGAGCACCTGATCCAGATGCACGCTTCCCTGCGGGATTTGCTGTTCATTGACGATAACCGCGCGGTGGTTGGGAGAGCTAAGCGCGGCGTCCAGCAGATGACGCAGCGCGCCGCCCTGCTGGTGGAAGGTGGCGCCCAGATTGATGTTGTCGAGGGTAATGGAGGTCACCGGCTGATGGGTATCGAACCAGCCAAAGGCTTTGCCGTTTTGGGTAACCAGCAGCCAGCGGTCCGTGGTTGCCGCTTTGGCCTTCTCAAGCGTGCAGTCCAGCTCCGCACAGGGTTCGCTTCGTAACACGGAAGCGGCATCGGTGCCGTGGAAGCTGAGTTTACGGTAGCCCCTGTCACGCCCGATAAAGTCTGCCACAAAATGGTTCTGCGGCGTGTTTAACAGCTCGCCGGGAGAGGCCATCTGCGCCAGCTTGCCGCCCGGTCTCAGCACCGCGACCAGATCGCCAAGCTTCATGGCCTCATCAATATCGTGGGTGACCATAATGATGGTTTTGCTCACCTCTTTCTGAATGCGCAGAAACTCTTCCTGAAGCTGTTCGCGAACCACCGGGTCAACCG
This sequence comes from Cedecea colo, assembly GCF_011808225.1. Lineage (GTDB taxonomy): Bacteria > Pseudomonadota > Gammaproteobacteria > Enterobacterales > Enterobacteriaceae > Dryocola > Dryocola colo. The sequence continues at coordinate 44,287 of NZ_SOYS01000008.1, forward strand.
CGCTGAATGGCTCATCCATCAGCATAAACTCCGGGTCAGCCGCCAGGGCGCGGGCCACGCCGACGCGCTGCTGTTGGCCACCGGAAAGCTGCCACGGAAAACGCTTTGCAATCTGCGGGTCCAGCCCCACGACTTCCAACAGCTCACCGGCCCTGATTCTGGCTTTGCTTTTGGGGATGCCATTGAGGATGGCGGTAGTGGCGATGTTATCGATGATGTTTTTATGCGGGAATAAACCCGCATTCTGAATGACGTAGCCGATGCGGCGGCGAAGCTGCACGATATCCATCTGGTCGGTAGCCTCGCCGTTAAGCAGGATCTTGCCGGAGGACGGTTCCACGAGGCGGTTGATCATCCGCAGCGAGGTTGTTTTTCCACAGCCGGAAGGGCCGACAAATACCGTAATTTTGCCCCCGGGTGCCACCAGGCTTAGGCCGTCTACTACCGAACCGTTGCCGTAGTGCTTGGTCACATTCTGGAAGGTAATCATCTTCACACCTCTGGTCGTTGTGTTGGGTTCCCGCCTGACGGGGAGCGAGGCGACAAACGGCTCCTGGCAGGATCTTATCCGCTCAGCTTCGCAGGTTTTTCTTGTACGCCTGTCTTGTATGTACTGTCTTGTATGTACAACTAGCAATGCTTGTGCCATGACCAAAATGAGCGCTGAGCTATCAGGCCATTTATCCATTTTAATTCATGTCGTTAATGCGTTTTTATGCCTGGTGTCTGCACCGTTTTTTGGCCGGGTTCAGGGTGTTGTGCATGCAATAAAAGCACAATTGTTAGCTGCTTGTAATGATTTTGTGCACAAAAATGAGGCATGGACGCTATTTTTTTGCACTTAAATGGCTCATTACTTATGCGTTTCGACGGTGATTTCCACCATTGTATTTAATGAATATTTATTAACTTATTGATATTTACTGTTTATTTTATTTTGTTGCTAATTTGGCATCCTATGTGCTTATCATGTATATACAAGACAGCGATGCACCATAACGTTAACACTCCAGCAACATGCAACAGATAACCGATGAGAAGGTAAAGCGCATGAGTAAGCAAGCAAACCGTTTTCGCGACGTTGAAATCAGAGCTCCACGTGGTACGAGGCTGAACGCAAAAAGTTGGCTCACCGAAGCCCCGCTGCGCATGCTGATGAATAACCTGGATCCCGACGTGGCGGAAAACCCGAAGGAACTGGTGGTCTACGGCGGCATAGGCCGGGCGGCCCGTAACTGGGAGTGTTACGACAAGATTGTCGAGAGCCTGAAAGAGCTTAACGATGACGAAACTCTGCTGATCCAGTCCGGTAAACCCGTCGGCGTTTTCCGAACCCACAGCAACGCACCGCGGGTGCTGATCGCCAACTCTAATCTGGTGCCGCACTGGGCAAACTGGGAACATTTTAACGAGCTGGATGCGAAAGGTCTGGCGATGTACGGCCAGATGACCGCCGGCTCATGGATTTATATCGGCAGCCAGGGCATTGTCCAGGGCACCTATGAAACCTTCGTCGAAGCCGGACGTCAGCACTACAACGGCAGCCTGCGCGGGCGCTGGGTATTGACCGCGGGCCTCGGTGGAATGGGCGGTGCTCAGCCGCTGGCGGCCACTCTCGCGGGCGCCTGTTCCCTGAACATTGAATGCCAGCAGTCGCGTATCGATTTCCGCCTGCGCACGAAATATGTCGATGAGCAGGCGCAGGATCTGGACGACGCGCTGGCGCGTATCGCCCGCTACACCGCCGAAGGGAAGGCGGTTTCCATCGCCCTGCACGGCAATGCGGCAGAGATTTTGCCCGAACTGGTAAGAAGAGGCGTGCGTCCGGATATGGTCACCGACCAGACCAGCGCCCACGATCCGCTGAACGGCTACCTGCCGCTGGGTATGGGCTGGGAAGAGTATCGCGACCGCGCTCAGACTCAGCCTGCGGAAGTTATCAGGGCGGCGAAGGCCTCCATGGCTGAACACGTCAAAGCCATGCTCGCCTTCCAGCAGCAGGGCGTGCCAACTTTCGATTACGGCAACAATATCCGCCAGATGGCAAAAGAGATGGGCGTGGAAAACGCTTTTGACTTCCCCGGCTTTGTCCCGGCCTACATTCGCCCGCTATTTTGCCGCGGCATCGGCCCGTTCCGTTGGGCAGCGCTTTCCGGCGACCCGGAGGATATTTATCGCACCGACGCGAAAGTTAAACAGCTTATTCCCGACGATGAACACCTCCACCGCTGGCTGGACATGGCCCGGGAAAGGATCAGCTTCCAGGGATTACCGGCCCGTATTTGCTGGGTTGGCTTAGGGCAGCGCGCGCGTCTTGGTCTGGCTTTCAATGAAATGGTGCGCAGCGGCGAGCTTTCTGCGCCTGTGGTGATTGGCCGCGACCATCTCGATTCCGGCTCGGTCGCAAGCCCTAACCGCGAAACCGAAGCGATGAAGGATGGCTCCGATGCGGTTTCCGACTGGCCGCTGCTAAACGCATTGCTGAACACCGCCAGCGGGGCGACCTGGGTTTCCCTGCACCACGGCGGCGGCGTTGGCATGGGCTTCTCCCAGCATTCCGGGGTGGTCATCGTCTGTGACGGAACTGACGAAGCGGCGGAGCGTATCGCGAGAGTATTAAGCAACGACCCGGCCACCGGCGTGATGCGTCATGCCGATGCGGGCTACGACATTGCTATTGAGTGCGCCAGGGAACAAGGGCTCAACCTGCCAATGATTGCGGATTAATTCCTGCGGTGAAGCGGCGCGGCGCGATGTCGCCCCTTCACCTTTAGCGGAGCGCTGCCATGAGTAACCAAAGCAACAACACATACATTGAAACACGTTCTATTGAGCCTGTTCCTGATAACGAGCGCCACGGCAGTATCTTCAGCCAGTTCACCCTCTGGCTGGGCGCGAACCTGCAAATCACCGCTATTGTGACCGGCGCATTAACCATCGTCTTCGGCGGGGATGTCTTCTGGTCGTTGGCCGGTCTGGCGCTGGGCCAGGTTGCCGGTGGGATTGTCATGGCGCTGCACGCAGCCCAGGGGCCGAAGCTTGGGATCCCGCAAATGATCAGCAGCCGCGTGCAGTTTGGCGTCTACGGCGCCTGCCTGCCGATTTTGCTGGTCTGCCTGATGTATCTGGGTTTTATCGCCACCGGCGTCGTCCTCTCCGGGCAGGCGATCTCTGCGGTTTTCCATACCTCTGAAACCGGCGGCATCCTGATCTTCGCTGTGGCGACGCTGGTTATCGCCTACGTCGGCTATCGCCTGATCCACCTGCTGGGCAAGCTGGCGAGCATCGTCGGTATTGTCGCGTTTATCTATCTGTTCTGGCGAATCAGCGCCTTTCAGCCGGTGGGCGAGTTGCTCACCGTCCGGGCCTTTAGCTGGAGCACGTTTTTAACGGCAACCGGCCTTTCAGCTTCCTGGCAAATCACCTTTGGCCCTTACGTGGCGGATTATTCCCGCTATCTGCCGCGCAACACTTCCAGCCGAAAAGTCTTTTTCGCCGTCGGAAGCGGAGCGGTGATTGGCGCTCAGATTGCGATGACCGTCGGCGTGCTGGCGGCTGCTATCTCGCAGGGCAAGCTGGTTGGTCATGAGGTGGATTACATCGTGGGATTAGGAGGAACCGGAGCGATTGCAACGCTGCTTTATCTGAGTATCGCCTTCGGCAAGCTGACCATTAATACCCTGAACGCCTATGGTAGCCTGATGTGTCTGGCTACGGTCTATAGCTGCGGGAAGCGGCAGGTCCGTATCAGCCAGCGGGTGCGTCTGGTAGTGCTGGCCCTGATTATTGCCCTCGCCACCGCCATCGCGATTATTGGCCAGCACTCCTTCCTCGCGGCGTTCAAATCTTTCCTGCTGTTCCTGCTGACTTTCTTTACGCCGTGGAGCGCAGTCAACCTGGTGGATTACTATTTCTTTAATCATCAGGAGATCGATCTGGCTGCCCTGAATGATCCTAACGGGAAATACAAGGCGTGGAATGCTACCGGCATCGGCGTCTATATCCTTGGTGTGGCGGTGCAGACTCCCTTTATCGACAGCGGCTTCTATTCTGGTCCGTTCGTCAAAATGCTGGGTGGGATTGATATCTCCTGGATAATTGGCCTGGTGCTGCCTGCCGCGGTCTATTACATTCTGCGCAAAGTGCAGTCCGCCAACCCGGCAGCCGGTACGGCCGCAACCCGCTAATGAGGTGCGATATGTATACCCTTTGGCATCACTGCCAGATTGCCACCATGGAGGGTGGCCGCTATCAGCTTATCGCCGACGGCGCGATGTTGACCCAGGGCAGCACGCTTTTCTGGGTTGGCCGCCGGGAGGATCTGCCGAATTTTCCCGTTGCCCAGCGGGTTGATTTACAGGGCCGGCTGGTCACGCCAGGGCTGGTGGATTGCCACAGCCACGCGGTATTTGGCGGCGACCGGGCGCGGGAGTTTGAAATGCGCCTTGAAGGGGCAAGCTACGCGGAGATTGCCGCCGCGGGAGGAGGCATCGCCAGCACGGTAAATGCCACGCGGCAGGCCAGCGAAGAGCAGCTTCTGGAAAGCGCGCGACGGCGCGTGGCTGCGCTCTGCCGGGACGGCGTCACGACGCTTGAGGTTAAGTCCGGCTACGGTCTGGATTTGCCGAACGAGAGGAAAATGCTGCGGATTGTTCGCAAGCTTAGCGAATCTCTCCCGCTCACCCTCCGCAGCACCTGCCTGGCCGCTCACGCGGTTCCGGTGGAATATCAGGGCAGGGCGGACGCGTGGATCGACTATATCTGCGAAAGCCTACTGCCAGAGCTTCACCAGGCAGGACTGGTCGACGCGGTGGATGCGTTTTGTGAACATCTGGCGTTTTCCCCGGATCAGGTGGAGCGCGTTTTCCTGACGGCCCATCGGCTGGGATTGCCGGTGAAGCTTCATGCCGAGCAGCTGTCGCTTCAGCACGGAGCCGCGCTGGCCGCTCGCTATCAAGCGTTGTCGGCGGATCATCTTGAGTATCTCTGTGAGGAGGATATTGCCCTCATGGCCCGTCAGAAAACCGTGGCCGTCCTGTTGCCCGGCGCGTTCTACTTTCTGCGGGAGAAACAGCTGCCGCCGGTGGAACTGCTGCGCCAGTATCAGATTCCCATTGCGCTTGCCAGCGACTTAAATCCGGGAACCTCTCCGGTGCTGTCGCTACGCCTGATGATGAATATGGCTTGCACGCTGTTCCGCATGACGCCGGAAGAGGCGCTGGCGGGCGTAACGATCAACGGCGCGAAGGCCCTGGGGCTGGACGAGGTTTGCGGCTCTCTGGAAGCGGGAAAAGAGGCCAGTTTTGTGGCATGGGATATTCAGCATCCGGCGGAGCTGAGCTACTGGCTGGGCGGCTCGCTTTCAAAGCAGGTTATTTATCAAGGTGAGGAGGTCTATCGTGATTAAGGCTTTTGATTTTCAGCAAGGAGAATTGCCGCTGCTGGTTAGCATGCCCCATCCGGGAACGTTATTGACTCCGGAAATTGAACGAGGGCTCACGTCAAGGGCGCGACGGCTGGAAGATACCGACTGGCATATTCCATTGCTTTACAAGACCGTCGCGCAGATGGGAGCCAGCACGCTTTGCGCCCGCTATTCTCGTTATGTGGTGGATCTCAACCGCCCGGCGGACGATAAGCCTTTATACAGCACGGCAACGACCGGTCTGTTCACCGATATCTTTTTCGACGGGGAACCTCTTTTCCTGCCGGGTAGCGAGCCTGGACCGGCGGAGAAAGCTAAGATTCTTGAAACCGTCTGGCAACCTTATCACCAAACGTTGGCCAACGAGCTGGCGCGCCTGCGGGAGAAGTTTGGCTATGCGCTGCTGTGGGACGCGCATTCGATTAAATCCGTCGTGCCGCGCCTGTTTGAAGGGCGTCTGCCGGATTTGAACTTTGGAACCGCCGAAGGAGCAAGCTGTTCGCCCCAGCTCAGCGAGGCGCTGCTGGCCGGCTGTGATGATTTTCCGCAGTACAGTCGGGTATTCAACGGCAGATTTAAAGGCGGCCACATCACCCGCCACTACGGCAATCCTGCGAATCATATCCACGCGGTGCAGCTTGAAATGGCGCAGTGCATCTATATGGATGAGGAGAGCTTTGACTATCTTCCCGAGCGGGGAGAGCAGGTTCAGCGGCTACTGGAGAAGCTGATTCACACGGCGTTGCAGTGGGGACGGCAGCAGTACGGCGCGCCCTGAGGCTTGCGAGGGATTATCTCCCGACCGGGAAACCGATCGGGAGATAATTAATTGAAATTACATTACCTTATGTGGCCCGAAACATTCATAGTGAATGCGATCCTGGCCCACGCCCAGCTTCACCAGCTGCTCTGCGGCAAAGCGCATAAAGTTCACCGGGCCGCACAGATAGAACTGCATATCCGGCGCGCTGATTTTCCCTTCCTGCGCAAGCAAATCCATTAATCCTTCGCTGTCGAATTTTGCCTGAGCGCGATCGTTCTCGCTCGGCGTGCGGTACCAGACGTGACGTTCGAAGCGCGGCAGCTGTTCACCCAACGTCTGCACCTCATCGGCAAAGGCATGTACATCACCGTATTCGGCGGCGTGGAACCAGTTAACCTGAGCTGAATGGGCATTTTTAGCCAGGGTATCAAGCATCGCCAGCATCGGTGTTTGACCCACGCCCGCAGAAATCAACGTGACCGGGGTTTGGGCCGCAACTTCCATAAAGAAATCACCCGCAGGCGCGGCCAGATGCACTTCATCACCCACCTTCGCGTGATTATGCAGCCAGCTGGAAACCTGCCCCAGATCTTCACGTTTTACCGCTATACGATAGGTCTTGCCGTCGGGTTTGCGGGTTAAAGAATACTGGCGAATTTCCTGATGCGGGAAGCCTTCCGGTTTTAACCACACGCCAAGATACTGGCCCGGTTGATAATCGGCGATCGGCAACCCATCCACAGGCGCGAACTCAAAGCTGGTAATTAGCGCGCTCTGCGGTTCTTTTGCCATGATACGGAAGGCGCGGGTGCCTTCCCAGCCGCCGCTTTTAGCCGCATTCGCCTGGTAAAGTTCCGCTTCGCGATTAATAAATACGCCGGCCAGCACGCCGTAGGCTTTGCCCCATGCGTCCAGCACTTCCTGGCCCGGGCTGAACATCTCATCAAGCGTGGCTAACAGGTGACCGCCTACGATGTTGTATTGCTCAGGCTTGATCTGGAAACTTGTATGTTTTTGCGCGATTTTCTCTACCGCAGGCAGCAGCGCCGCAAGATTTTCAATATTTGTGGCGTAGGCGCAGATGGCGTTAAACAGCGCTTCACGCTGATCGCCGTTGCGCTGGTTGCTCATGTTAAAGATATCTTTCAGCTCGGGGTTATGGCTGAACATGCGGTCGTAGAAGTGGGCGGTAAGTTTTGGGCCGGTTGCGGCAAGCAGAGGAATGGTGGATTTCACAACGGCGATGGTTTGTGCATCAAGCATGGGTGGCTCCTGAAAAACAACGTGTTTTGTATAAGTGGTATTTTATATGCATCTTATAAAAATAAGCCCATGTTGTAAATGGGTTATTGTTGTTAACGACACGGATCACAGAAAGTGAAAAACATGCACGTTGTTGATGAAGAAATATCCGCCAAATCAACGCAGAGTTTTCGCCATCAAACCCTTATGCCACGCGCAGCCAATCGTTTGCGTAAAAAGCGTTGTCAAGACCTATCACCCGCTATCAATTCGGTTTACACTGTTGCCCGTCGCCCGGAAGGGCCCCTCAAAGCAGCCCAAATTTTTACTGTTAGCTGAGTCAGGAGATGCGAATGTTAAAGCGTGAAATGAATATTGCCGATTATGATGCCCAACTGTGGCAGGCTATGGAGCAAGAAAAAGTACGTCAGGAAGAGCACATTGAACTGATCGCCTCCGAAAACTACACCAGTCCTCGCGTTATGCAGGCACAGGGTTCTCAGTTGACTAATAAGTACGCTGAAGGTTACCCGGGCAAGCGCTACTACGGCGGTTGCGAATACGTTGATGTGGTCGAGCAGCTGGCTATCGACCGCGCAAAAGCGCTGTTTGGCGCTGATTACGCTAACGTACAACCGCACTCCGGCTCCCAGGCTAACTTCGCGGTCTACACCACGCTGCTCAATCCAGGCGATACCGTTCTGGGTATGAACCTGGCGCACGGCGGCCACCTGACTCACGGCTCCCCGGTAAACTTCTCCGGCAAGCTGTACAACATCGTTCCTTACGGTATCGATGAAACAGGCCATATCGACTACGCAGATCTGGAAAAGCAGGCTAAAGAACATAAGCCGAAAATGATCATCGGCGGCTTCTCTGCCTATTCCGGCGTGGTTGACTGGGCAAAAATGCGTGAAATCGCCGACATGGTTGGCGCTTACCTGTTCGTGGATATGGCGCACGTCGCCGGTCTGATTGCCGCAGACGTTTATCCGAACCCGGTTCCGCACGCTCATGTCGTCACCACCACTACGCATAAAACGCTGGCGGGTCCGCGCGGTGGTTTAATCCTCGCGAAAGGCGGCAGCGAAGAGCTGTACAAAAAACTGAACTCCGCTGTATTCCCGGGCGCCCAGGGCGGCCCGCTGATGCACGTTATTGCGGGCAAAGCGGTTGCGTTGAAAGAAGCGATGGAGCCGGAGTTCAAAACCTATCAGCAGCAGGTTGCTAAAAACGCCAAAGCGATGGTAAGCGTCTTCCTGGAACGCGGCTATAAAGTGGTATCCGGCGGCACCGATAACCATCTGTTCCTGCTGGATCTGGTCGACAAAAATCTGACCGGTAAAGAAGCGGATGCAGCCCTGGGCCGCGCGAACATTACCGTGAACAAAAACAGCGTGCCAAACGATCCGAAGAGCCCGTTTGTGACTTCCGGTATCCGTATTGGTACTCCGGCGGTAACTCGCCGTGGCTTTACCGAAGCAGACGTCCGTGAGCTGGCTGGCTGGATGTGTGATGTCCTGGACAACATCAACGACGAAGCCGTTATTGAACGCACCAAACAGAAAGTGCTCGATATCTGCGCTCGTCTGCCGGTTTACGCGTAAGTTAAACAGTCAATAAAAAGGCCGCGAAAGCGGCCTTACTTTGCTAACAGGAAAGAAAAAACGTGGTTTTTCTTTCCCAGGAGCTAGCAGATAAAAATCAATGAATTGGTTTTCCTGTTAATTTCAGATGCGTTTTTTAAAACCTGTCAGCACGAAATTTAGCATTCTCAAGAGGCCGCGAAAGCGGCCTTTTTTGCAAACCGTCTCAGCGCTTATCGAGGGAAATGCTTCCCGGCCCGGCAATCGCCAGCAGCAGAAATGCCGCAGCAATGCTGATATTTTTATAGAAGTTAATCATATTCGGCACTACCGCATCGCCGGTCATATTCCAGTAATGGTGGCCAATCACCGCGGTTCCCAGGGTATAAAAAATAAAAAGTATCGCCAGCGGACGGGTAAAGAAGCCCAGCACGATAAGAATGGCGGCGACGACCTCCATCAGCACGGCAATAATGGCGGAAATCATCGGCAGCGGTGCGCCAGCGGAAGCCATATATTGCACGGTTCCGCTAAAGCCTGTCATTTTTGGCAAGCCAAAAATAATAAATAGCAGCACGAGGGCGATGCGGGCAATCAGCAGTAGCACCGAGCGCGACTGTCCAAAATCGAAATAACGTAATGTGTTCATAACGGGCTCGATTTATGGGGAGTACAAAATAAACGTAATACACAACCATAAAGCGCGCCTGGAAATAGCATTTCTTGTTGCCGAAAAACGCTTAACCTTTCAAAAAACAGGTGTTATTAATCTGTTAATGATAGCTTGCAAGCCAGCCAGCGCTCCGCCACACTATCGCCTCCAAAACGGGAGGGATCATGGTTTTGCACTCTACGCGCTGGCTGGCGCTCAGTTATTTTACCTACTTCTTTAGTTACGGGGTTTTCCTGCCATTCTGGAGCGTCTGGCTTACCGGAGTAGGTCTGCCGCCTGAAACTATCGGGCTTCTGTTAGGCGCGGGTTTAATCGCGCGTTTCCTTGGTAGCCTGCTCCTGGCACCGCGCGTCGCCGATCCTTCCCGACTGGTGTTTGCTCTCCGCTTGCTGGCCCTGCTGACGTTGCTTTTTGCCGTGGCTTTCTGGTTCGGGCAAACGTCTGCCTGGCTACTGATTGTGATGGTTGGCTTTAACCTCTTTTTCTCACCGCTGGTGCCGCTTACGGATGCCCTGGCTGGCACCTGGCAAAAACAAATCACCATGGATTACGGGCGGGTACGCCTGTGGGGATCGCTGGCGTTTGTTATTGGGTCGGCGCTAACCGGCAAGCTGGTCAGCGTGTTCAGCTACCAGGCGATTCTGGTTTTGCTCAGCATCGGCGTGGCTTCCATGCTGATTGGCATGCTGCTGCGCCCGTCTGTAATGCCGCAGGGGGAAACACGTCAGAAAGAGGCCGCGGGCTGGCAGGCCTGGAAGACGCTAATATTCAGCTCGTGGCGTTTTCTTGCCTGCGTGTCGCTGTTGCAAGGGGCGCACGCCGCCTATTACGGGTTCAGCGCCATTTACTGGCAGGGCGCAGGTTATTCTGCCTCGGTGGTCGGCTATTTATGGTCGCTGGGCGTGGTGGCGGAAATCGTCGTCTTTGCGCTTAGCAACAAGCTGTTCCGCCGCTGGGGCGCCCGTGACCTGCTGCTGCTTTCCGGCGCGGCGGGCATTCTTCGCTGGAGCCTGATGGCCTGGACTACCGATCTGCCGTGGCTGATTGCGGCGCAGATTCTGCATTGCGGAAGCTTCACCGTTTGCCATCTGGCGGCCATGCGTTATATCTCGGCGCGGCAGGGTAGCGAGGTTATTCGTCTGCAGGCGGTCTATTCGGCCGTAGCAATGGGCGGCGGGATTGCCATCATGACGATGTTCTCAGGTTTTCTGTACCAGCATATGCAGGGTAGGATGTTCTGGATTATGGCGCTGGTAGCGTTGCCAGCGCTCGTGCTGCGTCCACGAGTCGCGGCAAGGCCAGATTAAGCCTCCAGTATTTCACGAATATGCTGCTGCAAATGGTCGCCCAGCGGCAGCGTAGCGTGGATCAGGGGAGGCGAGTAAAGCGGCAGGCTGGTTGAGTAGGGCGTTACAACCAGCACCACTTCTTTCGGTGCACCGTCTTTTTGAAAACCATGCACGGTCAGATGCTTAATATTCAGCGGTAGCAAAGTGAGTTCGCGAAGCTGCTGTTCGATCTGCTGTTCCAGCTCGGCATTATTACCCGTCAGCAATAACACCTGCTTTTCCTGCAAATCGTTCTCCTGCATTAGCCAGGCGCCAAAAATTACCGCCACGAGGCCTACCTCTTCGTCTGAGAACTGGACGCCATAATCTGCTTCAAATGCGTCAAATGCCCGGCGAGTGGTGCGCATTAGTTTTGGGTACAGGCGGGTGATCTCATCCGGCAGGCTGTTGTCGATGCCGATAGCGAACAGACAGCGGTCGAGAGCCTGGGCAAGATGAATATAGAGCCGGTCGCTCAGCCCCTGTTCATCACTGAACGACATTCCCGCCAGCTCGTGAAAACGGGCAATCATCGCGGAAACAGACGCGCGCAGGCGTAAATCTTGCTGATGATTATCGCGAAGCGGATTCGGGGTGCGCAACATCCGGAACAGCAGGGAAAGGAAAAGCTGTTCTTCTTCGTGAGCCGGCTGCTTTACACGACGCGTCCAGTGCCGGGCTATCTCCTGTGCGGCGAGGTATTCCGGGCGCAGGCGCGTCCATTCACGCTGTTTTTCGTTAAACTCAGGCGTATTCCCCAACTGATGCTGATGCAGACAATACTGCAAAAACAGGCTTAAGAACTGGACGTCGCGGCTATCAAACTGGCGTTGCAGGCGGCGAGCGCAGAGGCTTACCAGCGCCTGAAGATTAGTTTCGTCATACAGGGCTTTCGTGATGCCCTGCTGTCTGAGCTGCTCTTTAAGCGCCGGAGTAAAGTGATGCTGCACGAAGTGCGGACACAGCCGCAGCGCTCGTCGCAGCCAGTGCAACAAACAAAGGCGCCTGTTGAGGGCGCTGCCTTCAATCCGGTAGCTGCCGTCGGGCTCGGTGATCATCGCCAGCCGGTGATAACGCTGGATTTCATCGCCCGTGTCGGCTATATCTTGCAGGGCTTTAATACTGTCTACTCCGTTAATCCTGCCCAGAATCTCCGGGGTCACCGCCTGACCCGGAAGATAAAGCATCAAAAGCAGGTGGCAGCGTCGCTGCGGACTGGAGAGCACAGATGGTGGTGGGGAGAGCAATGTCATCATCCGTAGGGGTCCAGTTATAGTGATTATTGCTAAGAATAGCTAAAGCTTTTGATGCAGATCGCTGCATTCACACTTTTTAATTGCGGAATTATGACTGGCTCACAGAATTTTTTTCCTGAGGGGAAAATGCGCAGGAATTTGCATATCAAAATAAGGACAGTGGCACTTGCCACGGCGTTTTGGGCACCCGTTGTGCTGGCGCATCCTCACAGTTTTATCACGCTTGTCTCCACGGTGATGGTGCGAGACGGGCAAATGACCGGCCTGAAAATGCAGTGGACGATGGATGAAATTACTTCAGCAGATCTACTGTATGACGCGGGTGATGCAAAGCCTGACTCACCGGTCTGGAAGAGGCTGGCCGCTGAGGTAATGGCTAACGTACTGGGGCAGCACTACTTTACGGAATTCTGGCATAACGGTGAAAAAGTGAAGTTCAATAATTTGCCCACCGAATATAGCCTGGCGCGGGTTAAACATCAGGCGGTGCTTACTTTTACGTTACCGCTGGCGCATCCACAGCCCTTGTCGGGGCAAACTTATACCTTTGCCACCTTTGACCCGACCTACTTTGTTGATATGAGTTATGCCCGGCCGACGGATGCAACGCTGCCAAAAGAGCTGGCGCAAAACTGCCATATTACCGTGAAAACGCCACAGCCAACGGAAAATACGCTGGCCTTCGCCCAGTCCCTTGATAAGGCCGATGCACCGCCGGAAGATATGGGCCTGGGTAAACAGTTTGCTCAGCAGGTAACGTTACAATGTCAGTAATTTTCTGCGCTAAACCGGATACCCGACGCGTTCTGCAAATGTGGCCGCTGGCGCTTTTTCTGCTGGCGTCGATGGGCGCGCTATATGCCGTCTGGCAATACTGGCCGCAAATCCTTTTTCATAGTGCCGGATGGCAAAAATCAATTAATCAGCAGCTAAGCAGCCTACTGCGCCAAGTGGCGGAAAACCCCGCGCGGGCGGAATGGTCATTGCTGTCGTTCAGCCTTGTTTACGGCGTGCTGCACGCTTTGGGGCCGGGGCATGGCAAGATTGTTATAACGACGTGGCTCGCCACACATCCTTCGCAGTTGAAAAGCAGCCTGAAACTGACGTTCGCCGCCTCGCTGTTACAGGGGCTGGTGGCGATAGCGCTGGTGGTCGTCGTGCTCGGCGTTCTGCATCTGCCTTCGCGCCAGCTTCATATGAGCAGCTTCTGGCTGGAGAAGAGCAGCTATATTTTAGTCGGCATGTTGGGCGTAATGCTTGGTGCGCGCGCGCTTCGTAAACTGCGGCAGGCGCTGCGTAAGCCGAAAAAGTTTACGGCCTTCACCGCGCATCATGTTCATGACGCTCATTGCGGCTGTGGGCATCAGCATCTGCCGACAAAAGAACAGCTGGCAGCAGGCGAGGACTGGCGTGTCCGCGCGACGATCGTTTTATCGATGGGGATGCGCCCATGTTCCGGTGCGATTATGGTACTGCTGTTCAGTAAGGCGATCGGCGTATTTAGCTGGGGAATGCTGTCCGCGCTGGCGATGGCGGCAGGTACGTCGGTAACCATTTCCGGCCTTGCGCTGCTGGTACACAGTTTTCGTACTTTTGCGCTTCGCCTGAGCGGTAATAAAGCTCCGGTGCTGTGGCGGCAAATCGGCTGGGCAACGCTTGCGCTGGCGGGAAGCGTGACTTTGATTCTTGCGGCGGTGGTGATGTGGTTGAGTGCGCAACCGGTAATACGCGGGATACGGCCTTTTTAATGCCTTCCTCGGGCGAGGAAGGCATCTCGTTACATTAACGCTTCAGCGCTTCGCTCAGCTCATCACGCATCGTAGCCAGCATCGCTTTCACTACGCGTGGATTACCCGCAACGAGGTTGCCGGTCATCAGATGGTTATGGCCGCCGGTGAAATCACACACCAGGCTGCCAGCTTCACGCGCAATCAGTTCACCTGCGGCAAAATCCCACGGCTTCAGACCAATCTCGAAGAAACCATCAACGCGGCCAGCGGCAACGTAGGCCAGATCCAGCGCAGCAGAGCCGGTGCGACGGAAGTCCGCACACTGGGTGAACAGTTTGGTCACGATATTCATATAAGGCGTCGCGTGCTGTTTAGCTTTGAACGGGAAACCTGTCGCCAGAATAGTGCCGTCGAGATCGCGGGCAATGCTGCCGCGCAGACGATAGCCGTTTAACTGTGCGCCCTGACCGCGAACGGCGGTGAACAGTTCGTTGCGCATCGGGTCATAAACCACGGCGACTTCGGTACGGCCTTTAACACGCACAGCGATTGAGACCGCGAAGTGCGGCAAGCGTTTGATGAAGTTGGTAGTGCCATCCAGCGGATCGATAACCCATTGCACATCCTGTTCGGTACCCGCTAACTCGCCTGATTCTTCGGCGATGATGGTGTGTTGCGGATAAGATTTATGAATAACTTCGATAATCAGACGCTCGGCGTCTTTATCAACGTTAGTCACAAAATCGTTGCTGCCTTTCTGGCTCGCTTCAACAGCGTCCGGGGTTTCGTAGTTTTTGGCAATTAAATTACCCGCCTTGCGCGCAGCGCGCACGGCGATGTTGAGCATCGGATGCATCGGTCTCTCTCACTGGATGTTAAAGAACGGAAAACGCGGCGGAGTATAGCAGAGCGTTCGGATTATGTCCCAGGGTTATGATAAGATATTGCGATATTCTTTTAAGGTTATGAATTAAGCATGCTGGATAACGTACGTATTGTGCTGGTTGAGACTTCCCACACCGGCAACATGGGCTCGGTAGCCCGTGCAATGAAAACGATGGGATTAACGAACCTGTGGCTGGTCAATCCGCTGGTGAAGCCAGATTCTCAGGCAATCGCGCTCGCTGCGGGCGCCAGCGATGTGATTGGCGATGCGAAAATCGTCGATACGCTGGACGAAGCCCTTGCGGGTTGCAGCCTTGTTGTCGGCACCAGCGCGCGTTCCCGTACGCTGCCCTGGCCAATGCTGGACCCGCGTGAGTGCGGCCTGAAAAGCATTTCAGAAGCTAAACATGCGCCGGTGGCGATTGTGTTTGGTCGTGAACGCGTAGGCCTTACGAATGAAGAGCTGCAAAAGTGCCATTATCATGTTGCCATCCAGGCTAACCCGGAATACAGCTCGCTGAACCTCGCGATGGCCGTGCAAATTCTTGCTTATGAAGTGCGCATTGCCTGGCTTGCTACCCAGCAAGAAGGGGCTGAGGTAATAGAAGAAGAAACGCCTTATCCGCTGGTCGATGATTTAGAGCGTTTCTACGATCACCTTGAGCGAGTCATGCTGCATTCCGGCTTTATTCGCGCCAGCCATCCAGGCCAGGTGATGAGCAGGATTCGTCGTCTGTTCACGCGCGCGCGCCCGGAAAGTCAAGAACTTAGCATCCTGCGCGGCATGCTTTCCTCTATCGAAAGCGACAAGAAATCGGGCAAATAATACTTGAGTAAATTACCAGGGTAAATAGTTGACCAATTTACTCAGGAATGTCAGACTTGCGGCCTGCTATGTGGACAATCACATTTTTAGAAACCCCCGGCTCGAGGGGCTATTTGAGGTTAAGCAAGACATGAGACTGACATCAAAAGGGCGCTACGCTGTGACCGCAATGCTCGACGTTGCGTTGAACTCCGAATCGGGCCCGGTTCCGTTGGCTGATATTTCCGAACGTCAGGGTATTTCACTCTCCTATCTGGAGCAGCTGTTCTCCCGTCTGCGTAAAAATGGCCTGGTTGCCAGCGTGCGCGGTCCTGGCGGCGGTTATCTGCTGGGTAAAGATGCAGGCAGCATCGCGGTGGGTGAAGTAATCAGCGCCGTTGATGAATCCGTTGACGCGACCCGTTGTCAGGGCAAAGGCGGATGCCAGGGCGGCGATAAGTGTCTGACCCACGCGCTGTGGCGCGATCTGAGCGACCGTCTGACCGGCTTTTTGAATAATATAACCTTAGGTGAACTGGTGAATAACCAGGAAGTACTGGATGTGTCTGACCGTCAGCAGCATGAAAGCCATCGCACCACGCGTTCTCAGGACGCCATCGACGTTAAACTGCGCGCATAAGCAGCATCGGTTAAGTAGTTAGAAAAAATTTTTAGAATCAGGCTCGGGTGCCGCGCACCCGGCTGGACTTTTTCTGCCTGATTCTTCGTATTGAAGTGATGTACGGAGCTTAAGAGCAATGAAATTACCGATTTATTTAGATTACTCCGCAACGACGCCTGTCGATCCGCGTGTTGCCGAGAAAATGATGCAGTTTTTGACGATGGACGGAACCTTCGGTAACCCGGCGTCCCGCTCGCACCGTTTTGGGTGGCAGGCGGAAGAAGCGGTCGATATCGCTCGTAACCAAATCGCAGACCTGGTGGGCGCTGACCCGCGTGAGATCGTCTTCACATCAGGCGCAACTGAATCTGATAACCTCGCTATTAAAGGTGCCGCCAACTTCTATCAGAAGAAAGGCAAGCACATCATTACCGTAAAAACCGAACATAAAGCCGTGCTGGATACCTGTCGCCAGCTTGAGCGCGAAGGTTTTGAGGTGACTTACCTGGCACCTGAGAGCAACGGCATCGTTTCTCTGCAAGCGCTTGAAGCGGCAATGCGTGACGACACCATTCTGGTTTCCGTTATGCACGTAAACAACGAAATCGGCGTGGTGCAGGATATCGCGGCAATCGGCGAAATGTGCCGTGCGCGCGGCATCATCTACCATGTGGATGCGACCCAGAGCGTGGGTAAGCTGCCTATCGATCTCAGCACGCTGAAAGTTGATTTGATGTCCTTCTCCGGCCACAAAATTTACGGTCCTAAAGGCATTGGCGCACTGTACGTTCGTCGCAAGCCGCGTATTCGTATCGAAGCGCAGGTTCACGGTGGCGGCCACGAGCGCGGCATGCGCTCAGGCACCCTGCCTGTTCACCAAATCGTCGGCATGGGCGAAGCTTACCGTATCGCGAAAGTTGAGATGGAGTCCGAAATGGCCCGTCTGCGTACTTTGCGTAACCGTCTGTGGAACGGCGTGAAAGATATGGAAGAAGTGTACCTGAACGGCGATCTGGAGCACGGTGCACCGAATATCCTTAACGTGAGCTTTAACTACGTTGAAGGCGAGTCTCTGATCATGGCGCTGAAAGACCTTGCGGTTTCTTCAGGCTCCGCCTGTACCTCAGCAAGCCTTGAGCCATCTTATGTGCTGCGTGCGCTGGGTATGAGTGACGAACTTGCTCACAGCTCCATCCGTTTCTCTTTGGGTCGTTTCACCACTGAAGAAGAGATCGACTACACCATCGAGCTGGTACGTAAATCCATCGGCCGTCTGCGCGACCTTTCTCCGCTGTGGGAAATGTTCAAACAGGGCGTGGATATTAATTCCATCGAATGGGCTCACCACTAATTATCGGTTTCGGATTCAGGAGAAGTAAAAATGGCTTACAGCGAAAAAGTAATTGATCACTACGAAAATCCACGCAACGTGGGTTCTTTTGACAACGGCGATGACAGCGTAGGTTCCGGCATGGTCGGCGCGCCAGCCTGTGGCGACGTAATGAAGTTGCAGATCAAAGTCAACAATGACGGTATTATTGAAGACGCTCGCTTCAAAACTTACGGCTGCGGTTCGGCGATTGCTTCAAGCTCGCTGGTCACCGAGTGGGTTAAGGGCAAATCCCTGGACGAAGCGCAGGCGATCAAAAACACCGATATCGCAGACGAACTCGAACTGCCGCCGGTGAAGATTCACTGCTCAATCCTTGCGGAAGACGCTATCAAAGCGGCCATCGCGGATTACAAAAGCAAGCGTGAAGCGAAATAATATCTGATTGAGGTTGTTGTATGTCGATTACCCTTAGCGACAGTGCTGCCGCTCGTGTGAATGCCTTTTTAGCCAACCGTGGTAAAGGCTTTGGCCTGCGGTTAGGCGTGCGGACTTCTGGCTGCTCCGGCATGGCTTATGTTCTGGAATTTGTTGATGAACCGATGGCAGAAGACACCGTGTTCGAAGACAAAGGCGTAAAAGTGGTCGTCGATGGTAAAAGCCTGCAATTTTTAGACGGCACCGTACTCGATTTCGTCAAAGAAGGCCTTAACGAAGGGTTTAAGTTTACCAACCCGAACGTTAAAGATGAGTGCGGCTGCGGCGAAAGCTTCCACGTCTGATTTCAGCTCATACCCCACCAGCGTGGGGTATGACGCTTTACCACGTTAACCCCGAGTCTGTTATGGATTACTTTACCCTCTTTGGGTTACCGGTCGGCTTCACCGTCAACACCGAGCTGCTGGCTACCCGTTACCAGGAGCTGCAACGTCAGTTCCATCCGGATAAATACGCCAGCCGCCCTCAGGCGGAGCAACTGTTGGCGGTGCAACAATCTGCGACCATCAATCAGGCCTGGCAAACGCTGCGTCACCCTCTGCTGCGCGCCGAGTATATTCTCTCCCTTCACGGTTTTGATCTCGCAAACGAGCAGCATACCGTGCGCGATACCGCGTTTTTGATGGAGCAGCTCGAACTGCGCGAAGAGCTTGATAACATCGAGCAGGCGAAAGATGCCGGGCGCCTTGAAAGCTTCGCAAAAGGCGTTGATGCGATGGTGAAAACGCGCAGCGCGCAGATGGTGCAGCAGCTGGATAACCAGGACTGGATGCAGGCGGCGGATACCGTGCGTAAACTGCGTTTTCTCGATAAACTGCGCAGCCAAATAGAACAACTCGAAGAAAAGCTGCTCGATTTTTAACTGGAAGCTCAAAATGGCGTTATTACAAATCAGTGAGCCCGGCCTGAGCGCCGCACCGCACCAGCGTAAACTGGCTGCGGGCATCGACTTAGGTACCACCAACTCTCTGGTGGCAACCGTGCGCAGTGGTCAAGCCGAAACTCTGGCTGACCGCGAAGGGCGCCATCTGTTACCTTCAGTCGTACACTACCAGCAAGACGGCCTGAACGTGGGCTGGGACGCGCGTGCTCAGGCAGCGCTTGACCCGGCGAACACGGTCAGCTCCGTAAAACGTCTGATGGGCCGTTCTCTGGCCGACATTCAGGCGCGCTATCCCCACCTTCCTTATTATCTCAGGGCCAGCGAAAACGGCCTGCCGATGATCGAAACGCCTGCGGGATTGCTTAACCCCGTGCGCATTTCCGCCGACATCCTCAAGGCGCTTTCCGCGCGTGCTACCGAAGCGCTGGAAGGTGAACTTGATGGCGTGGTGATTACCGTTCCCGCCTATTTCGACGATGCGCAGCGTCAGGGCACCAAAGACGCGGCGCGTCTGGCTGGCCTGCATGTGCTGCGCCTGCTGAATGAACCGACCGCGGCGGCTATCGCTTACGGACTGGACTCCGGCAAAGAAGGCGTTATCGCCGTTTATGACCTGGGCGGCGGCACTTTTGACATTTCTATTCTGCGCTTAAGCCGCGGCGTGTTTGAAGTGCTGGCAACCGGCGGCGATTCCGCGCTGGGTGGCGATGACTTCGATCATCTGCTGGCTGACTGGCTGCGTGAGCAGGCAGGCGTCGCCGATCGCCGTGACGACCGCGTCCAGCGCCAGCTACTGGATGCGGCTATCGCCGCTAAAATTGCGCTCAGCGATGCCGAAAGCACCACCGTTGAAGTGGCTGGCTGGCAGGGCACGGTCACTCGTGAGCAGTTCAACGAACTGATTGCCGCATTAGTAAAAAGGACGCTTCTGGCCTGCCGCCGTGCGCTGAAAGACGCAGCGGTAGAAGCCGCGGACGTTCTGGAAGTGGTGATGGTTGGCGGTTCGACCCGCGTGCCGTTAGTACGCGCGCGCGTAGGTGAATTCTTTGGCCGCACGCCGCTTACCTCTATCGATCCGGATAAAGTCGTTGCTGTCGGCGCGGCCATTCAGGCTGACATACTGGTAGGCAACAAGCCGGACAGCGAAATGCTGCTGCTGGATGTTATCCCGCTGTCGCTCGGCCTTGAAACCATGGGCGGCCTGGTCGAAAAAGTCATTCCGCGTAATACCACCATTCCGGTAGCGCGGGCGCAGGACTTCACCACCTTTAAAGATGGTCAGACTGCGATGGCGATTCAGGTTTTACAGGGCGAACGTGAACTGGTGCAGGATTGCCGCTCTCTCGCACGCTTTACGCTGCGCGGCATTCCGGCCATGCCCGCCGGTGGGGCGCATATTCGCGTTACCTTCCAGGTCGATGCCGATGGCCTGCTGAGCGTCACCGCCATGGAGAAATCCACCGGCGTGGAAGCTTCTATTCAGGTGAAACCGTCTTATGGCCTGAGCGATGGAGAAATCGCCACCATGATTCAGGATTCTATGAGCTTTGCCGAGCATGACGTGAAAGCGCGCATGCTTGCAGAGCAAAAAGTTGATGCAGCCCGCGTGCTGGAAAGCCTGCAGGGTGCGTTGAACTCGGATGCCGCGCTGTTAAGCGCCGCCGAACGCGCGGATATCGACACCGCGATGGCAGCGCTCAGCGCCGCCGCCGCGGGTGACGACACCGATGCGATTGAACAAGCCATTAAAAACGTAGACAAACAAACCCAGGATTTCGCCGCACGTCGTATGGATGAATCAATCCGTAAGGCGCTGAAAGGCCACTCCGTGGACGAGGTTTAACATGCCAAAGATTGTTTTTCTGCCTCATCAGGACCTGTGTCCGGATGGCGCAGTTTTGGAAGCGAATGTCGGTGAAACCATTCTCGATGTTGCCCTGCGCAACGGTATCGAGATTGAGCACGCCTGTGAAAAATCCTGCGCCTGCACCACCTGCCACTGCGTCGTGCGTGAAGGCTTCGACTCCCTTGCCGAGAGCACGGAAGACGAAGATGACATGCTCGATAAAGCCTGGGGCCTGGAGCCTGAAAGCCGTCTTAGCTGTCAGGCGCGCGTTACCGACGAAGATCTGGTCGTTGAGATGCCGCGCTATACCATCAACCATGCGCGCGAGCACTAACAGGAGACGCTAATGGGACTGAAATGGACCGATAGCCGCGAAATCGGCGAAGCGTTGTACGATAGCCGTCCGGATCTCGATCCGAAAACGGTGCGTTTTACCGACCTTCATCAATGGATCTGCGATCTGGAAGAGTTTGATGACGATCCAAACGCATCCAATGAAAAAATTCTGGAAGCGATTCTGTTAGTCTGGTTAGATGAAGCAGAATAGTTAAACCAAGCGGGCTGCCTCAGGCGGCCCGTTTCATATCTAGCATGTGCTGAAAAAATATAAGGAAAACAAAATGTCAGAAGCCATGAAAATTACGCTTTCCACCGCGCCTGCCGATGCGCGCTGGGGCGAAAAAGCCGCCTGGAGCATCAACGACGAAGGCATCATTCTGCATCTGACCGGCAAAGACGACCTGGGCTTAATTCAGCGTGCCGCACGTAAAATCGATGGCCAGGGCCTGAAGCATGTACAGCTGGCGGGCGAAGGCTGGGACGTGGAGAAAAGCTGGGCATTCTGGCAGGGCTACCGTGCACCAAAAGGCACACGCAAAGTCGACTGGGCGCCGCTTGATGAAGCGCAGCAAAAAGAACTCGATAACCGCCTGAAAATCATCGACTGGGTGCGCCACACCATCAACACTCCGGCTGAAGAGCTCGGCCCGGAACAACTGGCTTCCCGCGCCATCGATCTGCTGAACGACGTAGCCTGCGATCGCGTCTCCTATCGCATCACCAAAGGCGAAGACCTGCGTGAGCAAAACTATATGGGCATTCATACCGTAGGCCGTGGATCTGAACGCCCGCCGGTCCTGCTGGCGCTGGATTACAACCCAACCGGCAACCCGGATGCGCCGGTATACGCGGCCCTGGTTGGCAAAGGTATCACCTTCGATTCCGGCGGCTACAGCATGAAACAAAGCGCCTTTATGGATTCCATGAAATCTGATATGGGCGGCGCCGCAACCATTACCGGCGCGCTGGCCTTCGCCATCACCCGCGGGCTGGATAAACGCGTGAAGCTCTACCTGTGCTGCGCGGACAATATGGTCAGCGGCAACGCTTTCAAACTTGGCGACATCATCAAATATCGCAACGGCAAAACCGTTGAAGTAATGAATACCGATGCGGAAGGCCGCCTGGTGCTGGCCGATGGCCTGATTGATGCCAGCGCGCAAAAACCAGAGCTGATTATCGACTGCGCAACCTTAACCGGTGCGGCGAAAACCGCGCTGGGCAACGACTATCACGCGCTATTCAGCTTCGACGATGCGCTGGTAAATCGCCTGCTGGAAAGTGCGGCACAAGAGAATGAGCCGTTCTGGCGTTTACCGCTGGCTGAGTTCCACCGCAGCCAGTTGCCGTCTAACTTCGCGGAGCTAAACAACACCTCCAACGCCTCTTTCCCGGCGGGCGCGAGCACGGCGGCGGGCTTCCTGTCTCACTTCGTGGAAAACTATCACGAAGGCTGGCTGCACATTGACTGCTCGGCCACCTACCGTAAAGGTGCCGTAGAGCAGTGGTCTGCGGGTGCGACAGGTTTAGGCGTGCGTGCCATTGCTAATCTGTTGACCGGTAAATAAAACCAACCCTCTCCCTTGCGGGGAGAGGGTTAAAACACTTTTTGTATTCTTCTGGAATCACAATGTCAGAACCAAAAAACGAACTAGAAGCCCTGCTGGAGCAGGCGGCGACCGAGCCTGCCCACCGTCCGGCATTCTTCCGCGTGCTGCTGGAATCCACCGTTTGGGTGCCAGGCAAAGCGGCAGAAGGCGAGGCCATTGATGCGGACAGCGCGGTGGAGCTGGAGCACTGGGAAAAAGATGACGGCACGTCCGTGATCCCTTTCTTCACCTCGGTAGAGGCGTTGCAGCAGGCAATCAGTCACGAGCAGGCTTTTGTGGCGATGCCGGTACGCACACTTTTTGAAATGACGCTCGGCGAAAGTCTGTTCCTGAACGCTAAGCTGCCAACCGGTAAAGAGTTCGCCCCGCGTGAAATCAGCCACCTGATAAGTACTGAAAGCGATCCGCTCAGCCAGCAGGAAGTGCTGGAAGGCGGCACCTCTTTACTGCTTTCTGAGGTTGCCGAGCCGCCAGCGCAAATGGTGGAATCGCTGACCACCCTGTTTAAAAGTCTGAAAACCGTTAAACGCGCCTTTTTATGCTCTATCAAAGAACAGGCGGACGAACAGCCAAACCTGCTGATTGGTATTGAAGCCGACGGCGATATCGAGGCGATTATTCGTCAGGCAGGAAGCGTGGCAACCGACACCTTACCGGGCGATGAGCCGGTAGATATTTGTCTGGTAGCCGAAGGAGAGAAGGGCATCAGCCACTTTATGCTGGCGCACATCACGCCGTTCTATGAACGCCGCTGGGGCAGTTTCCTGCGCGATTTTAAAACCAACCGTATAATCTGATTCCTCCTCTCCCTGAGAGGGAAAGGGCAACGGCTAAGCCGTTGCCTGCAACAACAGCAAATCTATCAACATAACCAGGTTTGACTCAAACGAGGTGACCCCGGCGGCTTTCGCCGCAAAGTGGATTGCCCCGGTGTCGAAAGAAAAGGAATATTACCGACTGGCGGCGGACGGGCGGAAAGATGCGAAAGCACCCGATATTCCGCGCGGGTTAGAGGTTCCCCGCGCTCCAGCAGCCCTGCCAGCCGGTTATCCATTACTGCGCCGGTTCGATGGGTAAATCTGAACGCGCCCCCCATTCACTCCAGGAGCCGTCGTACAGCGAAACGCTATTTACCCCAAGCGTTGCCAGAGCGAGCACCACTACGGCGGCGGTGACGCCTGAGCCGCAGCTCGCAATCACGGGCTTATCGAAACTAACACCCTGACGGGCAAAAATTTCGCTTAACTCATCGGTGGTTTTCAACTGACCGTTCTCCACCAGATCGCCCCATGGCACGTTCAACGCGCCGGGAATATGTCCGCGCCTCAGGCCCGGGCGAGGCTCATCCGCTTCGGCATTAAAACGTGCGGCAGGGCGGGCATCCACGATCTGTGCGGTGCCTTCATGACTGGCAAGCAACACGTCCGTCAGACGTTTGATCGATTCCGGATCGAAATTGGCTTCAAATTCGCCCTCCGGCAGCTCGATCTCGCCCTGTTGCAGCGGCAACTCTTCACGCTGCCAGTCGGCCAGACCGCCGGCGAGAATAGAGACATTTTCGACGCCAAAACTACGCAACATCCACCAGGCGCGCGGGGCAGAGAAGAGATTGCCTTCATCATAAATAATCAGATGTTTATCGCTGCTTATGCCCAGCTCACGCATGGCAACGGCGAATGCTTCAGTTCGCGGCATCATATGGGGCAGGGGACTGGTATGATCGGACAGGGCTTCTATATCGAAATAAACGGCACCGGGTAAATGCCCGGCGAGATATTCAGCCGACATATCGCGCAGATGCTCCTGGCCCGCAGGCGCCATACGAGCATCCAGAATCTGGATATCCGCGTCAAAAATATGCTCTGCGAGCCAGTCGCCCGCGACAAAGAAAGAGGTGGACATGGTTGCCTCCGAATCGTTATTCACTATCGGATTGTCGACGTTTTTTACTAAACCGACAAGCGACCATCTCCAGGGGCGCGAGGCGCCTCGAATTTATGCAATTAATTTTGCAGGGCTTGCTTTCCTGCTTTCGCTTTTCCGGCTATTGCGCATAATATTTCCACTACGCTTTCGGCTAGCGGGCCACGGCGACCAGGGATAAAAATATGAAATCGGTACGTTTAGTTGGCCTGACGGCAGCGCTAATTGCGACTCTGGCGCTGGTGGGATGCGATAATAACGATAAGACGCAGGCCGTCGCTTCTGCTTCTGCGGCACAGGATCTGCCCTCGGCTCCCACAGCAAAACCCGATGCGGGGCAATTAAAAAAGCTGGCGCAGCAGACAGCGGGTAAGCCATTAAAGCTGCTGGATGCGTCTGAGGCGCAGCTGGTTGCCGCCGCGAATTTCACCGTTCAGTAAGATAAAGCGTATTTTTCGTGGTGCTGCGATAAAAATGTTGCTGGTATTACTCTTATTTTAAAAAAATGTTATATCCGTCCATAGGCAACGCGAGACTTGCTCATTATAATCGGCGCCAATTCATAATCGGCTAGCCGGTACAAACAGAACAAACACAGAGGTAATCATGGCTATTGAACGTACTTTTTCCATCATCAAACCAAACGCGGTGGCAAAAAACGTTATTGGTAATATTTATGCTCGTTTTGAATCAGCAGGGTTTAAAATCGTTGGCGCAAAAATGCTGCATCTGACTAAAGAGCAGGCGCAGGGTTTCTATGCTGAGCACGAAGGTCGCCCTTTCTTTGACGGTCTGGTTGAATTCATGACCTCCGGCCCGATCGTGGTGAGCGTGCTGGAAGGCGAAAACGCAGTACAGCGTCATCGCGATCTGCTGGGTGCCACTAACCCGGATAACGCGCTGGCAGGCACTCTGCGCGCAGATTACGCTGACAGCTTCACCGAGAACGGCACCCACGGTTCCGACTCTGTAGAATCCGCAGCGCGCGAAATCGCCTACTTCTTCGCAGAAGGCGAAGTGTGCCCGCGTACTCGTTAATCAGCGTTAGCTGTTAAGCGACCTTTACATTTTATTCAGGTCAGGTCGCTTTCAGCCATGGCATACCTGCCATAGAATTTGTACAATGTTGCGCCCCGGATGAGCTAACTCTCCGGGGCGCATCTTTTTAACCCTCCTGGGGCCGTAACGTGTAACAACGAGGCCGGAAAAAAATTATGTCTGAGCAAATTGTCACTGCCGAGACGCCAGTCACTGTCGTTTCCGCTAAATCTGAAAAAATTAACCTGTTGGATCTCAACCGTCAGCAACTACGCGAGTTCTTCGCTGAAATGGGCGAAAAACCGTTTCGTGCCGATCAGGTCATGAAGTGGATGTATCACTATTGCAGTGATGACTTCGATGAGATGACCGACATCAACAAGGTGCTGCGCAACAAGCTGAAAGAAGTCGCTGAGATTCGCGCGCCGGAAGTTGCCGAAGAGCAACGTTCTGCCGACGGCACCATTAAATGGGCCATCAAGATTGCCGATCAGCTGGTGGAAACCGTGTATATCCCGGAAGAAGATCGCGCCACGCTGTGCGTCTCATCCCAGGTTGGCTGTGCGCTGGAGTGTAAGTTCTGCTCAACGGCGCAGCAGGGCTTTAACCGCAACCTGCGCGTGTCGGAAATTATCGGTCAGGTCTGGCGTGCCGCGAAAATTATCGGCGCGCAGAAGAAAACGGGCGTACGTCCTATCACCAACGTGGTGATGATGGGGATGGGCGAGCCGCTGCTGAACCTCAACAACGTGGTTCCGGCGATGGAAATCATGCTCGACGACTTTGGTTTCGGCCTGTCTAAACGTCGCGTTACGCTGTCCACTTCCGGCGTGGTTCCGGCGCTGGATAAGCTGGGGGATATGATTGACGTGGCGCTGGCGATTTCGCTGCATGCTCCGACTGACGACATTCGCGACCAGATCATGCCGATTAACAAGAAATACAACATCGAAACCTTCCTGGCCGCCGTGCGTCGTTATCTGGAGAAGTCCAACGCTAATCAGGGACGCGTAACGGTGGAGTATGTGCTGCTGGATCACGTCAACGACGGTACCGAGCATGCTCACCAGCTGGCCGAATGTCTGAAAGATACGCCCTGCAAAATTAACCTGATCCCATGGAACCCGTTCCCGGGTGCGCCATATGGCCGCAGCTCCAATAGCCGTATCGACCGTTTCTCTAAAGTTTTAATGAGTTACGGCTTTACTACCATCGTGCGTAAAACCCGTGGTGATGATATCGATGCCGCCTGCGGCCAGCTTGCGGGTGAAGTGATCGACCGCACCAAGCGTACAATGCGTAAACGTATGCAGGGTGAACCTATCGCTGTAAAAGCAGTCTGATAAACAGTTTTGTGCGGCTAAACCGGGCGGGAGACCGCTCTGTTTAGCGCAAAAAGGCGCTAAAGTATAACTAACTGTAAATTTGGCACCTTATACGTTATTGCGGTTAATAATTACGGTGCGTTTCTTTGCGCTTTAAGGCAGTATGTAGCCGCACAACAATAGTTTATCTGCAGGCAGGCGGGCAAGCATAACGCAAGGTTAACCGACAGCATGTAAAATGCAGTCTATGGTTAACTTAACTGGCTGAAACCACTGCCCTGTAGTACGGTGCATGTGCGTGATTTGCGTAATCTACGCCGGGTATTTTTGCTGAAGGCCAGCCTTCAGTTGCCAGATTAGTTTCGCGGTACGGGTGAACGTGGCGTAGCGGAAATGTTGCGATACACAGCTCGTGTCTATTCCTCAATTGAACAGCACCAGCAGTTGTAGCTAATGAATACTGAAGCCACTCAAGAAACAAATGCAGCACAAACCACAGGCGTTCGTCTGCGCACTGCGCGTGAACAACTCGGCCTAAGCCAACAGGCCGTGGCAGAGCGTTTATGTCTGAAGGTTTCTACCGTTCGGGATATCGAAGACGACAAGGCGCCCGCTGAGCTGGCGTCGACTTTTCTGCGTGGTTACATCCGCTCGTATGCGCGTCTGGTGCATATCCCTGAAGAAGAGCTGTTGCCTATGATGGAGAAGCAAGCTCCGGTCAGGGCGGCAAAAGTGGCGCCGATGCAGAGTTTTTCATTGGGCAAGCGTCGCAAAAAACGTGACGGCTGGTTAATGAGTTTCACCTGGCTGATTCTGTTCGTTGTGGTGGGTCTGACCGGCGCATGGTGGTGGCAAAACCACAAAGCGCAGCAGGAAGAGATCTCCACCATGGCGGATCAATCCTCTGCGGAGCTTTCTGCGGGCAGTAACGCGCAGTCGGTGCCGTTGAATACCGGCGCTGATACCACGCCAGCAGAGGACGCCATGACTCAGCCTGCCCCTGGGCAGGAACCTCAGCCGGCACCAGCCGATACCACTGCACAAGCTACCGCCCCGCAAAGTGCGCCCGCAGACAATTCTGCGGTCGTCTCGCCGAGCCAGGCTCCGGTTGATAACGCGGCCACGCCGTCACCGGGTGCCGCGGCATCTTTGCCTACCGGGCAGGCTCAGGTGACGCCGCCTGCCGCAGACACTAACGCGCTGGTGATGAATTTCAATGCTGACTGCTGGCTGGAAGTGACGGATGCCACAGGCAAGAAACTCTTCAGCGGCATGCAGCGTAAAGACGGTAATTTGAATTTAGCCGGCCAGGCGCCGTACAAGCTTAAAATCGGCGCTCCGGCAGCAGTACAGATTCAGTTCCAGGGCAAACCTGTCGATCTGAGTCGCTTTATCAGAACTAACCAGGTTGCCCGTCTGACCGTAAGCGCGGAATAATCGCTTCCGGCGAGACGTGTACTTGTGGAGATTTGTAATGCATAACGAAACCCCGATTCAGCGTAGAAAATCTAAACGCATCTATGTCGGGAATGTGCCTGTCGGCGATGGGGCTCCCATCGCCGTCCAGTCCATGACCAACACCCGTACCACGGATGTTGAAGCCACGGTCAATCAGATTAAAGCGTTAGAAAAAGTGGGTGCCGATATCGTTCGCGTCTCGGTGCCAACTATGGACGCAGCAGAAGCATTCAAGCTTATCAAACAGCAGGTTAATGTCCCGCTGGTCGCAGATATCCATTTTGACTATCGCATCGCGCTGAAAGTTGCCGAATACGGCGTTGATTGCCTGCGCATCAATCCGGGCAATATCGGCAGTGAAGAACGTATCCGCATGGTTGTCGACTGTGCCCGTGATAAAAATATCCCGATCCGTATCGGCGTTAACGCGGGATCGCTTGAAAAAGATCTTCAGGAAAAATACGGCGAACCTACGCCGCAGGCGCTGCTTGAATCGGCTATGCGGCACGTCGATCATCTGGATCGTCTGAACTTCGATCAATTTAAGGTAAGCGTAAAAGCCTCCGACGTTTTTCTTGCGGTGGAGTCCTATCGCCTGCTGGCAAAACAGATAGATCAGCCGTTGCACCTGGGGATCACCGAAGCGGGCGGGTTGCGCAGCGGTTCGGTTAAATCGGCCATCGGCCTTGGTTTGCTGCTCTCTGAAGGCATCGGCGATACCCTGCGTGTTTCGCTTGCAGCCGATCCGGTTGAAGAGATCAAAGTCGGTTTCGATATCCTGAAATCACTGCGTATTCGTTCTCGAGGGATCAACTTTATCGCTTGCCCAACGTGCTCGCGTCAGGAGTTCGACGTCATCGGCACCGTTAACGCGCTGGAACAACGCCTTGAAGATATCATCACGCCGATGGATGTTTCCATTATCGGCTGCGTAGTGAACGGGCCGGGTGAAGCGCTGGTTTCCACGCTTGGCGTGACCGGAGGCAACAAGAAAAGCGGCTTCTACGAAGACGGCGTACGTCAGAAAGAGCGCATGGACAACGACAACATGATTGCTCAGCTTGAAGCGCGTATCCGTGCGAAGGCCAACATGCTCGATGAGAAGCAGCGTATCAGCATCCAGCAGTTGGAAAAATAATGCGAAACATGGGAAGCACCGGGCTTCTGCGTGTATGATTGAACCCGCCGGGCTTTTTACAGCAGTGAAAAACCTGATTTTGGGTTCATTTTTTGTATAAAACGACAGAGAACAAACGTGGCAAAAAACATTCAAGCCATTCGCGGCATGAACGATTATCTGCCGGGCGAAACCGCCATCTGGCAGCGCATTGAAGGCATTCTGAAACAGGTGCTCGGCAGCTACGGTTATAGCGAAATCCGTTTGCCGATTGTAGAGCAGACCCCGTTATTCAAACGCGCTATCGGCGAAGTCACCGACGTGGTTGAAAAAGAGATGTATACCTTTGAGGACCGCAACGGCGACAGCCTGACCCTGCGACCTGAAGGCACCGCGGGCTGCGTGCGTGCCGGTATCGAACATGGTCTTCTGTACAATCAGGAACAGCGCTTGTGGTACATGGGGCCGATGTTCCGCCACGAACGTCCGCAGAAAGGGCGTTACCGTCAGTTTAATCAGTTAGGCGTTGAAGTGTTTGGCCTGCAGGGGCCGGATATCGACGCTGAGTTAATCATGCTGACCGCACGCTGGTGGCGCGCGCTGGGTATCGATAAACATGTCAGCCTGGAGCTGAACTCTATCGGTTCCCTTGAGGCGCGTGCAAACTATCGCGAAGCGCTGGTGGCGTACCTGGAACAATTTAAAGATAAGCTGGATGAAGACAGCCAGCGCCGTATGTACAGCAACCCGCTGCGCGTGCTGGATTCCAAAAATCCTGACGTTCAGGCGCTGCTGGATGATGCGCCAGCGCTGGGCGATTATCTGGACGACGAGTCCCGTGAACACTTTGCTGGCCTGTGTCAGTATCTGGACGCCGCCGGTATTGCTTACACCGTTAATCAGCGACTGGTTCGTGGTCTCGATTACTATAACCGCACCGTGTTTGAATGGGTGACCAGCAGCCTTGGCTCCCAAGGAACCGTGTGTGCTGGCGGTCGTTACGATGGCCTGGTTGAACAGCTCGGTGGCCGTGCGGCACCGGCCGTTGGCTTTGCCATGGGGCTTGAGCGTCTTGTTTTACTGGTTCAGGCGATTAACCCTGAATTTAAAGCAGAATCCGTTGTCGATATCTATCTGATATCGTCGGGTCAGGGAACGCAGGCGGCAGCTATGCTGTTGGCCGAGCGGTTACGCGATCGCGTCCCGGCATTGAAGCTTATGACCAACTACGGCGGCGGCAACTTCAAGAAACAATTCACCCGGGCAGATAAATGGGGCGCGAGCTTTGCATTAGTGCTGGGTGAAGACGAAGTGGCTAAAGGTCAGGTCGTTGTAAAGGATCTGCGCACAGGTGAACAGCAAACCGTAGAGCAACAGCATACGGCTTCACATCTGCAGGCGCTGCTGGGTTAATTTCCCGGTGATTAATCGTTAAGGAGAAGGGCTGCGTGGAAGTTTACGAGAACGAAAACGATCAGATGGAAGCGGTAAAACGCTTCTTTGCCGAAAACGGCAAAGCGCTGGTGGTTGGTGTCGTGCTGGGGATTGGTGCGCTGGTCGGCTGGCGTTACTGGAACAGTCATCAGGCTGACTCTGCGATGGCGTCATCGCTGGCCTATCAACAGGTCACCAGCGCGGTTAATGCCGGTCAACCAGCTACGCTCAGCGCCGCAGAGAAATTTGCCGCTGAGACTAAAAACACCTACGGTGCGCTGGCTTCCCTGGAACTGGCGCAAAAGTACGTTGATAACAACGACCTTGCAAAAGCTGCCGCGCAGCTGCAGCAAGGCCTGAGCAATACCAGCGATGCAAACCTTCAGGCCCTGATTAACGTTCGTCTGGCGCGTGTCCAGATTCAACAAAAACAGGCCGATACCGCGCTGAAAACCCTTGATGGCATCAAGGGCGAAGGTTGGGTTGCGATAGTGGCTGATTTGCGCGGTGAAGCGCTGCTCAGCAAAGGAGATAAGCAAGGCGCTCGTGATGCCTGGAGCAAAGGTGCTCAGACAGATGCTTCTCCTGCGCTGCGTGAAATGATGCAGATGAAAATCAATAACTTGTCCAGCTAAGAGGGACCCGATGCAATTGCGTAAATTACTTGTGCCAGGGCTGATTTCTCTGACGCTGCTCAGCGGCTGTTCATTGTTCAGCGGCGAAGAAGACGTTGTTAAGATGTCTCCGCTGCCAACGGTTGAAAACCAGTTCGAACCTGAAAAAGTGTGGGACACTTCGGTCGGTAGCGGAATTGGCGATTTTTATTCCAACCTTCATCCTGCCTGGCAGGACAGCAACGTTTATGCGGCCGATCGTCAAGGCACCGTGAAAGCGGTTAATGCGGATGACGGTAAAGAAATTTGGTCTGTCGATCTCTCTGAGAAAACCGGCTTCTTCTCCAGAAACCGCCCGGCGCTACTGTCAGGTGGCGTAACGGTTGCTGGTGCGCATGTTTATGTCGGCAGTGAAAAAGCGCAGGTCTTCGCGCTTAATACTTCCGATGGTAGTATTGCATGGCAAAGCAAGGCCGCGGGCGAGGTGCTTTCTCGCCCGGTAGTCAGCGACGGTTTAGTGCTGGTTCATACCAGTAACGGTCAGCTGCAGGCGATGAACGAGGCCGACGGCGCAGTAGCCTGGACGGTTAACCTTGATATTCCGTCGCTTTCTCTGCGTGGCGAATCAGCGCCGGCAACCGCTTTTGGCGCCGCAATTGTCGGCGGCGATAACGGGCGTGTCAGCGCAGTACTGATGAAGCAGGGCCAGCTTATCTGGCAGCAACGCATCTCCCAGGCAACGGGCGCGACAGAAATCGATCGTCTGAGCGATGTGGATACTACCCCGGTTATCGTTAACGGCGTGGTTTACGCGCTGGCCTATAACGGCAACCTGACGGCGCTGGATCTGCGTTCTGGTCAGATAATGTGGAAACGCGAACTGGGTTCGGTGAACGACTTTATCGTTGACGCCAACCGTATTTTCCTGGTCGATCAAAATGACCGCGTTGTAGCGTTGAATGCAGAAGGTGGCGTGACGCTGTGGACGCAGAGCGAGCTGCTGCACCGTAACCTGACTTCTCCTGTGCTGTACAACGGCTATCTGGTGGTTGGCGATAGCGAAGGTTACATGCACTGGATCAACACCGACGATGGCCGCTTTGTTGCTCAGCAAAAAATGGACAGCTCCGGCTTCCAGAGCGAGCCGGTGGTCGCCAGTGATAAGCTGCTGATTCAGGCGAAAGACGGTACGCTGTACTCGATCAAACGCTAAACTTTCCTGAGTAAGCGGTAAGTATGAAACGGTTCCTGCTATCCGGGAGCCGTTTCCTGTTTTTAAGAGCGGCGCCCTCTGGCGTCGTTTGACAATGAATTTTGAGTAATGAGGCTTTTATAATGGTACCTGTGGTTGCGCTGGTCGGGCGCCCTAATGTTGGAAAATCCACGTTGTTTAACCGCTTGACGCGTACCCGAGATGCGCTGGTCGCGGATTTCCCGGGGCTGACTCGCGACCGCAAGTATGGTCGTGCTGAAGTGGAAGGCCGTGAATTTATTGCTATCGATACCGGCGGTATTGACGGCACGGAAGACGGCGTTGAAACACGTATGGCTGAACAGTCCCTGCTGGCGATTGAAGAAGCCGACGTTGTGCTGTTTATGGTGGATGCGCGTGCGGGTTTGATGCCTGCCGATGAAGCTATCGCCAAACACCTGCGTTCACGCCAGAAGCCAACGTTTCTCGTGGCGAACAAAACAGACGGCATGGATCCGGATCAGGCGGTCGTGGACTTCTACTCGCTTGGTTTAGGCGAAATCCATCCGATTGCCGCTTCTCATGGCCGTGGCGTAACCAGCCTGCTGGAACACGCGCTGATGCCGTTTATCGACGAAGTGAATCCGCGCGAAGCGGAAGAAGAAATTGATGAAGATGCCGCTTACTGGGCCGCGTTCAACGCCAAACACGGCATCGTTTCTGACGATGAAGAAATCGAAGAGGAAGAAGAGGAAGCCTTTAATCCTCAGGACCTGCCGATTAAACTGGCTATCGTTGGCCGCCCGAACGTAGGTAAGTCAACGCTTACCAACCGTATTCTGGGTGAAGACCGCGTTGTGGTTTACGACATGCCGGGCACCACTCGCGACAGCATCTACATTCCAATGGAACGTGACGAACGTGAGTACGTGCTGATCGATACCGCTGGCGTGCGCAAGCGCGGCAAGATCACGGAAACCGTGGAAAAATTCTCCGTTATCAAAACGTTGCAGGCAATTGAAGACGCGAACGTGGTGCTGCTGGTTATTGACGCCCGTGAAGGCATCTCCGATCAGGATCTCTCGCTGCTCGGCTTTATCCTCAATAGCGGGCGCTCACTGGTGATTGTGGTCAACAAGTGGGATGGCCTGAGTAATGAAGTCAGGGAGCAGGTGAAAGAGACGCTGGATTACCGTCTTGGCTTTATCGACTTTGCCCGCGTGCACTTTATTTCTGCGCTTCACGGCAGCGGCGTTGGCAACCTGTTTGAATCCGTTCGCGAAGCATACGACAGCTCCACCCGTCGAGTTAGCACCGCGCTGCTGACTCGTATTATGAACATGGCGGCAGAAGACCATCAGCCGCCGCTGGTGCGCGGTCGCCGTGTGAAGCTGAAATATGCGCACGCCGGTGGTTATAACCCGCCGATTGTCGTTATCCACGGCAACCAGGTGAAAGACCTGCCGGATTCTTACAAGCGTTATCTGATGAACTACTTCCGCAAATCGCTGGATGTAATGGGCACGCCAATCCGTATCCAGTTCAAAGAAGGGGATAACCCGTTTGCCAACAAACGTAATACCCTTACGCCGAACCAGATGCGTAAGCGTAAACGCCTGATCAAGCATATCAAGAAAAGCAAATAATTAAGGCGGGAGCCTGTCACGCCGTCAGCCTGTAGTCTCGCGGGAGCGACAGGCTCCCGTCAGCTTGATGACAAACACCCGAAAAGCGTGGTTTTCGGGTGTTTGGGATAAACCAGAAGACAGAATCCTTTGTTTTTAACAGTACCGGCAAAAGCAACTTTTAACTTCTGAGAATCTTGTCAGCAGCCTCACGGGAGCGACAGGCTCCCGTCAGCTTGATGACAAACACCCGAAAAGCGTGGTTTTCGGGTGTTTGGGATAAACCAGAAGACAGAATCCTTTGTTTTTAACAGTACCGGCAAAAGCAACTTTTAACTTCTGAGAATCTTGTCAGCAGCCTCGCGGGAGCGCCAGGCTCCCGTTTTGTTTTTTGAGGAGAGAAACGATGGAACTCAAGTGCCCGGATTGTGGTAAACCACTTGCCGCGACGGAAAGCGGAGCGCATTGCGAAAACTGCCACCAGGACTTTACGCTGGAAGCCCGCTGCCCGGAATGCCATAAGCCGCTGGAGGTGTTAAAAGCCTGCGGAGCCGTGGATTATTTTTGTCAAAACGGCCATGGTTTAATTTCGAGCAAACGCGTCGAATTTGTACCAGTTACCCGTTAAGTTCTAGCTTTTCGCCACGGGTTTACGCCTGCGGGCTGGTTTCACCGGCGTGACGCCGGTGACCTGGCTTTCCACCCAACCATCTTCCAGACGCGTTGTTAGCGTATCCCCGGATTTCACCTGCCTGGTCTTTTTCAATACTTTGCCGTCAGGCTGCGTTGTGACGCTGTAGCCACGGGCAAGCGTTGCTAAAGGGCTGACGGCTTCAAGCTGTGCCAGAGCTGTACCAAAACGCTGGCGGGTGGTATTCAGGCGCGCAGTTACTACCTGGGAAAGCCGGTACTCAAGCTGTTGAATACGCGTTTGCGCGCGATGAATACGCGCCTGCGGCTGCTGGTGATGCAGACGCTGCGTCAGACGTTGCTGCTGCTGGGCGCTTCGGCGTAGCCTGGCATCCACGGTAACGGTCAGACGTTGCTGCAAACGTTCCAGCGTGGTCTGCTGGCGTGCCAGACGCAGCTGCGGATGCTGTTGCTGCAAACGATGCTGCAGGCGAGTAAAGCGTTGCGTACGCTGCGAGAGATAGTAATCCATCGCCATTTCCATACGTGTTTGCTGCGACTGGATCTGGCGCAATAATTCTACCTGATTACGGCTGACGATTTCCGCAGCGGCAGAAGGAGTAGGCGCACGAACATCGCCGACAAAATCGGCGATCGTGAGGTCAGTTTCATGCCCTACGGCGCTAACGACGGGAATTTTGCTGGCGAAAATAGCGCGTGCGACACGTTCGTCGTTAAAGCTCCATAAATCTTCCAGCGAACCGCCGCCGCGGCCGACTATCAGCACGTCGCACTCATCCCGCAAATTCGCAAGCTCAATCGCGCGAACGATTTGTGCCGGAGCGTCTGCGCCCTGAACGGCCGTTGGGTAAATAATAACGGGAAGCGAAGGGTCGCGGCGTTTCAACACATGCAAAATATCATGCAGTGCCGCACCGGTTTTTGAGGTAATAACGCCGACCTGGCGCGCCGGGCTCGGCAGCGGTTTTTTGTACTGCTGCTCGAATAGCCCTTCCGCTGTCAGACGCTGCTTAAGCTGCTCATACTGCTGTTGCAGAAGACCTTCGCCCGCCGGTTGCATGCTTTCGACGATGATCTGGTAATCGCCACGCGGCTCGTAAAGCGTGATGTTGGCGCGCACAAGGATCTGTTGCCCGTGCTGCGGCCGGAAAGTCACACGGCGGTTACTGTTGCGGAACATCGCGCAGCGCACCTGAGCGGTATCGTCTTTGAGCGTGAAATACCAGTGGCCGGAAGAGGGCTGGCTGAAGTTGGAAATTTCGCCGCTGATCCAGACCTGCCCCATTTCCTGCTCCAGCAGCATACGGACCGCCTGATTCAGACGAGTAACGGTAAAAATTGAGGAAGAGTTTGCGTTAGGCATGTGAGCTGGATCAAATTTTAAATCAGCGGGTTATTCGGTCCATAGTACCTGCCCGGGCGTGAGTGGCAAGGAGTTTTCGCAAAAAAGTGTGGCTGCAATCGATTCCGCTCTGTATAATGCCGCGGCAATATTTTATCTGTTCTCATTCACCCCAGGTTGAGATATTGCCATGCTACGAATCGCCAAAGAAGCACTGACGTTTGATGACGTTCTCCTTGTTCCAGCCCACTCCACCGTTCTGCCTAATACGGCGGATCTCAGCACCCAACTGACCAAAACTATTCGTCTCAATATCCCTATGCTCTCCGCAGCGATGGATACCGTGACCGAAGCACGCCTGGCAATTGCGCTGGCTCAGGAAGGTGGTCTTGGTTTCATCCACAAAAATATGTCGATTGAACGCCAGGCTGAAGAAGTCAAACGCGTAAAAAAACACGAAAGTGGCGTGGTCACCGACCCGCAAACCGTGCTGCCAACCACAACCTTGCGTGAAGTGAAAGAGCTGACCGAGCGTAACGGCTTCGCAGGCTATCCCGTTGTTACCGAAGCGTACGAGCTGGTAGGCATTATTACCGGCCGCGACGTACGCTTCGTTACCGACCTGAGCCAGCCCGTCAGCGTGTACATGACGCCGAAAGAGCGTCTGGTTACCGTGAAAGAAGGCGAGGCACGCGACGTTGTGCTGGCTAAAATGCACGAAAAACGCGTGGAGAAGGCGCTGGTTGTCGACAGCAGCTTCCATCTGCGCGGCATGATCACCGTAAAAGACTTCCAGAAAGCAGAGCGTAAACCAAACGCCTGTAAAGATGACCAGGGCCGTCTGCGCGTTGGGGCTGCCGTTGGGGCAGGCGCGGGCAATGAAGAGCGTATCGATGCGCTGGTAGCCGCTGGCGTGGACATTCTGCTGATTGATTCCTCGCACGGTCATTCCGAAGGCGTTCTGCAACGTATTCGTGAAACTCGCGCAAAATATCCTGACCTGCAAATCATCGGTGGCAACGTGGCAACCGCTGCGGGCGCACGCGCGCTGGCTGAAGCAGGCGTGAGCGCGGTGAAAGTCGGCATCGGTCCTGGCTCTATTTGTACCACTCGTATCGTTACCGGCGTGGGCGTTCCACAAATCACCGCCGTAGCGGATGCGGTTGAAGCGCTTGAAGGCACAGGCATTCCGGTTATCGCCGATGGTGGTATCCGTTTCTCCGGCGATATTGCAAAAGCTATCGCCGCAGGCGCATCTGCCGTGATGGTTGGCGGTATGCTGGCTGGCACGGAAGAATCGCCGGGTGAAATCGAACTCTATCAGGGCCGTTCTTTCAAATCCTACCGCGGTATGGGCTCTTTAGGCGCGATGTCGAAAGGTTCTTCCGACCGTTACTTCCAGACCGATAACGCGGCGGACAAACTGGTCCCGGAAGGTATCGAAGGCCGCGTGGCCTACAAAGGCCACCTGAAAGAGATTGTTCACCAGCAAATGGGCGGCCTGCGTTCCTGCATGGGACTGACCGGCTGTGGTACTATCGACGCGCTGCGCACCAAAGCGGAATTCGTACGTATCAGCGGTGCGGGTATTCAGGAAAGCCACGTGCATGACGTGACTATCACGAAAGAGTCCCCGAATTATCGTATGGGTTCTTAAAATTTCTGCGCCCGGCTTTATGCCGGGTGTTTTTATTTTGTTTCACTTGCCTCGGAATTAGCGTCAATGACGGAAAATATCCATAAACATCGCATACTTATCCTGGATTTCGGTTCTCAGTATACCCAACTGGTCGCGCGCCGCGTGCGCGAGCTGGGCGTTTACTGCGAGCTGTGGGCATGGGATGTCACTGAAGCACAGATTCGTGAATTCAATCCAGGCGGTATCATTCTCTCCGGCGGCCCGGAAAGCACCACCGAGCTGGACAGCCCGCGTGCTCCTGAGTATGTGTTTGAAGCAGGCGTGCCGGTATTTGGCGTGTGCTACGGCATGCAAACCATGGCGATGCAGCTTGGCGGCCACGTTGAAGGCTCTAACGAGCGCGAGTTTGGCTACGCGCAGGTTGAAGTTAAAACCGACAGCGCGCTGGTACGCGGCATCGAAGATTCTCTTAGCGCTGCGGGTAAACCACTGCTGGACGTCTGGATGAGCCATGGTGATAAAGTCACGGCAATTCCTGCTGATTTCGTCACCGTTGCCAGCACCGAAACCTGCCCGTTTGCCATTATGGCCAACGAAGAAAAACGCTTCTACGGCGTGCAGTTCCACCCGGAAGTGACGCACACCCGTCAGGGCCAGCGTCTGCTGGAGCGTTTCGTTCTGGACATCTGCGGCTGTGAAGCGCTGTGGACGCCGGCAAAAATTATCGAAGATGCCATCGAGCGTATTCGTGAGCAGGTCGGTAATGACAAAGTTATTCTTGGCCTGTCCGGCGGCGTGGATTCTTCCGTTACCGCCATGCTGCTGCATCGCGCCATCGGCGATCGTCTGACCTGTGTATTTGTGGACAATGGTCTGCTGCGTCTTAACGAAGCGACGCAGGTAATGGAAATGTTCGGCGATCACTTTGGCCTGAATATTGTTCACGTGCCGGCGGAAGAGCGTTTCCTGTCCCAGCTAGCAGGCATTGACGAGCCGGAAGCCAAGCGTAAAACCATTGGCCGCGTCTTTGTAGAAGTGTTCGACGAAGAAGCGCTGCGTCTGGAAGACGTGAAATGGCTGGCGCAGGGCACCATCTATCCGGACGTTATCGAATCCGCGGCTTCAGCAACCGGCAAAGCGCACGTCATCAAATCTCACCACAACGTGGGCGGCCTGCCGAAAGAGATGAAGATGGGTCTGGTTGAGCCGCTTAAAGAGCTGTTCAAAGACGAAGTGCGTAAAATTGGCCTGGAGCTGGGCCTGCCGTACGATATGCTTTACCGCCATCCGTTCCCGGGGCCTGGCCTTGGCGTACGCGTGCTGGGCGAAGTGAAGAAAGAGTACTGCGACCTGCTGCGTCGTGCGGATGCCATCTTTATCGAAGAGCTGCACAAAGCGGATCTCTACAATAAAGTCAGCCAGGCGTTCACCGTGTTCCTGCCGGTACGCTCCGTAGGCGTGATGGGCGATGGCCGTAAATACGACTGGGTTGTCTCCCTGCGCGCGGTTGAAACCATCGACTTTATGACCGCGCACTGGGCGCATCTGCCGTATGATTTCCTTGGCCGCGTATCCAACCGCATCATCAACGAAGTTAACGGCATTTCCCGCGTGGTTTACGATATTTCCGGCAAGCCGCCGGCAACTATCGAGTGGGAATGATTCCACGTCTTAGATAAATCGAAACAGGCGGCCATGTGTCGCCTGTTTTTTTATCTGTCATATATCAACAACAGACGTGACAAAGCGCACTGGCAGTCGGCAGTGAAAGTTATTGTGCCTAAGAGATTGGTTTACCGGTTAGTGCTATCCACTGACAGGCTGCTTTGCTGTAGCTGTGCTTTTTGGTCCTGATGATAATACCAGGCGCCGATAGAGGAATAGACAAAACGGCCAAAAAGGAAAAGAAAACTGATGAGTAGAATAATGCGGGTCATTCGATGGTTAAATCGGTGTCGTCTTCGCATACTCGTAACCTGTGTCACGCAAAAAGCCCTTAGGGTTTGCCCGTCAACCGCGGGCGACAAGAAGTATTTAGGCATAGCGGTACGTCAGGGTCAATTCTCCATTATGTAAAAAAGCGTCAATATAAACGCTGGGCCAGCTTATATAAAATTTCCTTTCTGTTTATAGGGAGTTAACAATGCTGGTTAAAAAGGGATTTTTCACCCACCCGGCAATAACTTTACGTGTAAATTGATTTGTATCAATTCCTCAATGGAATCCCTAACTAAAATTTGCACTTCACACCATAGCGATATGGTTTCTATCAGTCAGGCTGGAGCCCTTTCTGAACATTACCCGAGCAGGATTGACAGGGTTTCAGGCGACCATCTATGTACTTTGCGACCTGGTACAACCAACATAAGAATAACTGGTGGGCTTTGCCCCTGATACTGCCTGCATTAATGCTTCCTCTGGCCGTATGGTTTAATGCGAATACGATCATGGAAGGCGGACGCGTTTTTTTAATTTATATGCCGCTTGGGCTGTTAACGGCTTT
Organism: Cedecea colo; assembly: GCF_011808225.1. GTDB lineage: Bacteria > Pseudomonadota > Gammaproteobacteria > Enterobacterales > Enterobacteriaceae > Dryocola > Dryocola colo. The sequence continues at coordinate 84,969 of NZ_SOYS01000008.1, forward strand.
CGTTATGGTATTCGGCTGGGCCGCCTTACCGGGCATTGTTCTTGCGTTAGCTATTCGTTATATCCCGCTGAAAGGGGAGCTCGTGACAATGCTTGCGATTGTCCACTTTCTTTTACCCCTTTCGCTCAGTTTTGCCGCTTACCGGACCTTTGTGCCGCGCCGCCATGCTGTAACCTTTGGGGTCATTTCACTCACCCTGCAGCGCATGTTCTGGCTGGTTTTGTTTAATTCCGCGCTTTTCCTTTTTATCTATCAAATCGGTCTTTTTTTTGGATGGTACGACCCTTTTTTGAGCCTGGTTTCGGAAAGCCCGCTTCATCCACGTACGCTGATAAATTTCCAGGCGGTGCTGGTGGGTACCTTAACCGGTATGCCGTTTTTCTACTTCATAATCAGGATGATAAGAAACCCGCATTTTGTTTTCTCTTTCCGGTCCCGAATGCGCAGGCAGGCGCAGCGTGGCGTGACGAAAACCGAAATGTGGCTCTGGTGCGGGCTGATGGCGCTGCTGGTGAATTTGCTCATACTGCCGCTGGGCGATTCCACTTCTATTTTCAGAACGGACTATACGCTAACGCTTATTTTGCCAGTGATGTTATGGGGAGCAATGCGATTTAGTTTCCTGTTTATTACCAATATCTGGACAATCATTCTTATTATTCTGTGTAGCGGATTTTATCACTACCTGCCGCCGGATATGGGTTTCCAGCTTCACCTGGCCATCGCTTCTTCCTGTTATGCAACATTTTCCATTACGATTTATATGATGGCGGCAGTGACGACGCGTCAGCGTTTTCTGCACGCCAAAACCCGCCGGGCCGCCTTCACCGATCCCATTAACCAGATGCCTAACCTGCGTGCGCTTAACCGTGATATTGGCCGTCATTGCTGGTCCGCGCTCGCTTTTCTGAGTATTCCTGAGCTTGAACTGCTGGGGCGGAACTACGGCGTGTTTTTACGCATTCAGTACAAACAGCAGCTAGCCGAATATTTGCGTCAGAGCCTTATTGCGGATGAAAAGGTTTACCATCTTTCCGGCTATGATTTGGCCGTGCGATTAAACTACGAGTCGCACGAAGAGCGAATTGAAGCCATCGATCGGCGCGTGAAGCAGTTCCGCTTTATATGGGATGGAATGCCGCTTCAGCCGCAGGTTGGCATTAGCTACTGCTACGTAAAGCATCCGGTATCCCATCTGTACCTCCTGCTGGGTGAGCTCAGCACCATGGCTGAGCTTTCGCTAACGACTTATCGTCCTGAAAACCTACAGCAACAAGATTCAAATCGGGTTCAGAACACGGTTAAAAGCAAGGTTGCGATGATGAATCGACTACAAATCGCCCTCGATCGTGGCAACTTTACCCTGATGGCACAGCGTATCGAAGGCATGCGTGGCGATTCGTATCATGAAATACTGCTTCGCATGCAGGGTGAGAACGGCGCGTTATTTTCCCCGGACAGTTTTTTACCGGTAGCGCATGAGTTTGGCCTGTCGTCGAGGATTGACCATTGGGTATTCGAAGCCACCCTGCGGTTTATGGACAAAAGTCGTGAACAGCTTCCGGGTTGCCGATTTGCCGTCAATCTGACACCCGCTTCCGTTAGCCGTATGCAGTTCCCGTCAGAGGTTAAGTGCCTGCTCGAAAAATACAATATCGAGCCGTGGCAATTGATTTTCGAAGTTACGGAAAGCAACTCGCTGACCAATATAGACCAGGCCAACGTAACGCTCACCGCGCTACAGCGCATGGGGTGCCGCGTGGCTATTGATGACTTTGGTACGGGCTATGCCAGCTATGCGCGTCTGAAAAATATCAGCGCAGATATACTAAAAATTGATGGCAGCTTTATTCGCAACCTACTTACCAGCAGTCTGGATTATCAGATTGTCGAATCTATCTGCAAGCTGGCACGAATGAAAAAAATGCAGGTCGTGGCTGAGTATGTGGAAAGCGAGGCGCTGAAGGATGCGGTGCAACGCCTCGGTATTGATTATATGCAGGGATATTTAATTGGTTATCCGCAGCCGCTGGAATCGCTATTGCAGACGGCTGAAAGTGAGATCTGAACGACGGAAAAGCGTTAACGCCATCCGCCGCAGGTAACCTAAGCCGCAATCGTCGGGCTGGTCTCTTCTTCAATCTTTAGCTTCCAGCCGGGCGTGTTGTCCCAGTATTGCTGTTCGCGCTCCAGATCGAGCAGCACCAGCGTGTTCTGACTAAACCAGCCGTGCGGAAAACGCAGCGTCCAGTGATTCTCTTCGGTTTCCAGCACCAGCGTAGGCGGAGTGGTGGTGGCCTGTCGTTGATTGTTGAGCAGCACGGCCAGGCGCAAAATCTGTATCAGCGGCAGAAAATGCTTTTTCTTAAACAGCGTAAAACGTGGCAGATCGTCAATTTTAATGCCCTTGCGGTGATAACGCACCAGCGAAGCGATAAGCATCTGCTGCTCCTGATTAAAACCGGGCAGGTTACTGTGCTGTAAAATATAGGCCGAGTGGCGGTGTAAACCGCTGTGATTAATATTCAGCCCCACCTCATGCAGCATGGCGGACCATTTTAGCAGCGCAGCCATTTGCGGGTTGGCAAGCTTTGGGTTCTGCGTTTCCCATTGCTGATAAATATGCTCGGTTGTGGCCAGCACCCGCCTGGCCTGATCGCTGTCGATATGGTACTGATCCGCCAGGCTCTGCGCGGTGCGGATGCGGATATCCTGATGACGGAAACGGCCTTCCATTTCGTATAACACCCCTTCGCGCAGCGCTCCGTCGGACAGACGAAGCTCGCGGATAGCCAGTGAATCGCATACGCCGCAGAGAATGGCAAGACCGGGTACAAATACCGCTTTTCGCTCTTCGGATAAACCCGGCAGGCTCATCGAGCTGAAGTTTTTAAATTTCAGCACTTCATCGCGCAGCATTTCCAGCCGTTCAGGGGTAATGATACCGTTCTTTTCGCCCATATTGACGAGCACTTCATGTGCGGCCTTGATGGTGCCGGAAGCCCCCATCGCCACGTTCCAGCCCTGCAGGCGGTACTGCCAGGAAAGGTTTTCCAGCTTTTGTACCGCCGCCAGGCGCGCCCGCCTGAAGTTTTCAGGAGTAATTACGCCTTGCGGGAAAAAGTTTTGCCCAAAGCTTACGCAACCCATGCGGCGGCTTTCAACCAGCATAGGCTCAAAATCTTCACCGATCACCAGTTCGGTGGAACCACCGCCGATATCGATAACCAGCTTGCGGCCTTTTTCTGGCTGGGTGTGTTCAACGCCCATAAAAATCAGGCGTGCTTCTTCGTTACCGGGAATAATTTCGATCGGGTAGGGGATAACCTCTTCGGCGCGCTTAAGAAACACCTCGGCGTTCACCGCTTCGCGCAGGCTGTGCGTGCCGACAATACAGACGTTCGCCGCCGCAAAGCCCTGCAGGCGTTCGGCAAACAGCGCAAGGCAGGAAAGGCCGCGCTCCATCGCCTCTTCACTTAGCTCGTTCTGGGCATTGAGTCCATCAGCGAGATGAACGCGTTGCTTTAAGCGCCCGATGATTTGCATCGCGCCGTCAACCACACGGGCAATCACCATGTGGAAACTGTTCGAGCCCAGATCGACCGCAGCAAATTCCTGCGGCCTGGGAGCATGTTTTTTTATCGGCATAGCGTTAGTCAGGTTGTTCCAGAGATTTAATGTAATCGTAGATCGCAAGCTGCGAGCGGACCTTACGACGGTTACCACGCGGCACATAGCGATTGCTCAGTTCTTTATCGAGATAGCGCGCCTTCACGGTATCACTAAACAGAATGTCGATAATATCCAGCACCCGCTGCTTCAGACGCGGGTCGAGCACGGCGACGGCGACTTCAATACGGTAATCAATGTTGCGCGTCATCCAGTCAGCGGAGGAAAGATAGACTTTTTTGTCGCCACCGTTTTCAAACACGTAAACGCGGTCGTGCTCCAGATAACGGTCGACGATACCGATCACGCGAATGTTATCGCTGATTCCGTCAAGATTAGGGATCAGGGAGCACATGCCTCGCACCAGCAGATTAACCTTAACGCCGGAGCTGGAGGCAGCATATAACCTGTCAACCAGCCCTTTATCAACCAGATTATTAAGTTTTAGCGTAATGCCTGAAGGCAGGCCGTTTTGTGCATTGGCAATTTCGCGATCCACCAGATCGTAGAGCAGGCGACGCGAGTTTTGCGGCGATACCATCAGATATTCGAAGGTCACCGGACGATAAGGGTTTTCAATAAAATTGAATACCCGGCGCACTTCATTGGTGATGCGTGCATCGGCGGTCAGCAACGAATAGTCGGTGTAGAGACGCGCCGTTTTCTCATTAAAGTTGCCGGTGCCGATGTGCGCGTAACGCACTACTTCGTCGCCTTCTTTACGGGAAATCAGGAACAGCTTGGCGTGAATTTTCAGGCCCGGCGCCGAGAAGATAACGTGCACGCCCGCTTCCGTCAGGCGCTTCGCCCAGTGGATGTTGGCCTCTTCGTCGAAGCGCGCCTGCAGTTCCACAACCACGGTCACTTTTTTGCCGTTGTGCGCCGCGTGAATCATCGATTCGATAATGCGCGAGTCTTTTGCCACGCGATAAATATTGATTTTAATGGCCAGCACGCTCGGGTCGAACGAGGCCTGGCGCAGCAGCTCCAGCACGTGCTCAAAGGTGTGGTAAGGATAGTAAAGCAGTACGTCGCGGTTGCGAATGGCGTCAAAGCCGTTGCGGAAGTTATCAAACCAGATATGGCGCAGGCGCGGCAGCGGTTTGTTAACCAGGTTGGCCTTGCCAACGTTTGGGAAGTTGATGAAGTCTTTAAAATTATGATAACGACCGCCCGGAATAATGGAGTCGTAGTTGGTGATGGTCAGCTTGTTGCGCAGCATTTCGACCATGGCATCGGGCATATCGCGCTGGTAAACGAAGCGCACCGGCTCGGCGGTAAGACGCTGCTTCAGGCTTGATGACATCAGTTCGAGCAGGCTGGATTCCATTTCGGTCACCAGATCGTATTCCGCATCGCGGGTCATTTTCATCGAATAAGCATTCAGCGAATCGTAATCGAAAAAGCCCTTGAAAATTTCATCCAGGCAGTAACGCAGAATATTGTCCAGCAGGATCATTGGCTTGCGACGACGAGGTGCTTCCGGCGGCAGATTCACAAAACGCGGTACTTTATCGGATGGGATCTCCAGCAGGGCATAGCGCGTGTCTGCGCCACGGACGATCTCAACCGCCAGATAGGTGTAATCGTCTTTAAGGAACTGCACCAGATCGGTGTCGCGGTTAATAAGGATTGGCGTAATATGCTGGCGCAGATAGTGTTTGAAATAGTGGCGCAGCCATTTTTGCTGATTCTCCGAAAGCTGGCGTTCGTTAATCAGGAAAATCTGGTTACGGGCCATCTCCAGCAATAGATCGTTATACAGCCCGTCAAACTCCTGATCGGCCTTCAGCACGCGGGCCTGGATCTTATTCAGTAAGTGACGCGAGTTAGGCGCGGTGCCTTGTTCTTCGCTGATCAGAATGCGCCGTTTCAGCTCGGCGAAACGAACCTTGTAAAACTCATCAAGGTTATTCGAATAGATGCCGAGGAAACGCATTCTCTCGATCAGCGGATTGATTTTATCCGCCGCTTCCTGGAGCACGCGTTCATTAAAAGACAACCAGCTCAGTTCTTTTTCGATATACAGCTTATCCTGACCCATTAGCCCTCACTTCCGTTTTCGTGGACGTTAAAATGCCGTCACGCCAGTCATTATGGCGAGCTTTGACGGAGAATGTCCAACGACGCAGGCATAAAAAAGGGGCCGTAGCCCCTGAACGTTTATTCTTCTGCCGCGTGACCCTGCGGGGGGAGTTCCTTCCCATCAAGCCAGGCTGCGTTATTACGCATCTCAAGGCGGCCCTCCATAAACCAGCTAACCACCAGCGGATAAATGGCGTGTTCTTGATGCTGCACGCGTGCGGTGATGTCGTCTTCGTCATCATTTGCAAATACGGGGATTTTGGCCTGTAAAATGACCGGACCGCCGTCCAGCTCGTCGGTGACGAAATGAACCGAGGTACCGTGATCTTCATCGCCGTTATCCAGCACCTGCCGATGGGTATGCAGACCCGGATATTTCGGCAGCAGAGAAGGGTGAATGTTAATGAGGCGGCCGGAATAATGCGCCACAAACGCCGGGCTGAGAATGCGCATATAGCCGGCAAGCACGACCAGATCCGGCGCGTAGGCGTCGATTTCCTGCATTAATTCCCGATCGAAAGCCACGCGGTCGGCAAACTGGCTGGCGGTGAGCGCGTGGGCCGGGATGCCTGCCGTGCGCGCGCGTTCAAGGCCAAACGCGTCGGCCTTATTGCTGAACACCGCCGCAAGGGTGCCGTTAATCTTTTTTTGCTTGCAGGCATCAATAATCGCCTGAAGATTGCTTCCGTTGCCGGAAACCAGCACCACAATGTGTTTCATCACTCAATAACCACGCGCTCGCTGGAATCAGTCGCTTTGATAATACCGATTTGCCAGGCGTTTTCACCTTTGGCTTTCAGCGACGCAATGGCTTTATCCGCCTCGGCGGCCGGCAGGGCGATAAGCATGCCCACGCCGCAGTTAAAGGTGCGGTACATTTCGTGGTTGCTGATATTGCCGGCTTTTTGCAGCCAGTTGAACACCGGCGGCCACTGCCATGAGGATTCGTCGATGACGGCCTGCGTATTATCCGGTAGCACGCGCGGGATATTTTCCCAGAAGCCGCCGCCGGTCAGGTGGGCGATGGCGTGCACGTCAACCTCAGCGATCAGCTCAAGCAGGTTTTTAACGTAGATACGGGTGGGCTCCAGCAGATGATCGGCCAAAGGCTTACCTTCAAGTTCCGTGGTCAGCGGATCGGCGCCGCTCACTTCCAGCACCTTACGTACCAGAGAATAGCCGTTAGAGTGTGGGCCGCTTGAGGCCAGCGCAATCAGCACGTCGCCGTCGGCAACTTTGGAACCGTCAATGATTTCAGACTTCTCAACTACGCCCACGCAGAAGCCTGCCACATCGTAATCTTCACCGTGGTACATGCCCGGCATCTCAGCGGTTTCGCCGCCAACCAGCGCACAGCCAGACTGCAAACAGCCTTCCGCGATCCCGGTAATGACGCTGGATGCGGTATCCACATCAAGTTTGCCGGTAGCGTAGTAGTCGAGGAAGAACAGCGGCTCTGCGCCCTGAACCACCAGATCGTTTACGCACATCGCGACCAGATCGATACCGATGGTATTGTGACGTTTTAAATCCATGGCCAGACGCAGCTTGGTGCCCACGCCGTCGGTACCGGAAACCAGCACGGGCTCACGATATTTCTGAGGCAACGCACACAGCGCACCGAAACCACCCAGGCCACCCATCACTTCCGGGCGGCGGGTCTTTTTCACTACGCCTTTAATTCTGTCGACCAGAGCGTTACCAGCATCAATATCAACACCGGCATCTTTGTAGCTAAGAGAGGTTTTGTCGGTCATGGTTCAAGTTCCATCGGTAAGATTGCTGACAAAGAGCGAAAAAGCGCGGTTTTCCCTCTTTGTGGTTATCAGCCGAAAATCAATAAATTGATTTTCCTGGTTTATCTGTCTGACAACACCTTGCTTTTTCGTCACGGCATAAGGTTTGTCATCAGCCTGATAGCGTGGGCTGGAATAAAAATCGCGGCAATTCTAACAGCGCAGGCAAACGTTTGCGAGCCTCTTGTGACGCGGTAAGAAAGATTGTTGACGTATACTCATTCGGGTTTGGTTGATCCCGATCAACCTCAATACCGATGGCGTCAGTGCAAAAAAGCGGTATAATCCGGCGATTTTTTTTGTGGTCGCCAACATTCTCGGGGAGAAAGAGTAATGAAGATCGTGGAAGTGAAACACCCACTCGTCAAACACAAGCTGGGCCTGATGCGTGAGCAGGACATCAGTACTAAACGCTTTCGTGAACTCGCCTCAGAAGTTGGCAGCCTGCTGACTTACGAAGCCACTGCGGATCTGGAAATCGAAAAGGTTACTATCGAAGGCTGGAACGGCCCGGTAGAAATCGACCAGATCAAAGGCAAGAAAATTACCGTTGTGCCAATTCTGCGTGCCGGTCTGGGCATGATGGAAGGCGTACTGGAAAACGTACCAAGCGCGCGTATCAGCGTGGTTGGCGTTTATCGTAACGAAGAAACGTTAGAGCCGGTGCCTTATTTCCAGAAGCTGGTTTCCAACATCGAAGAACGTATGGCGCTGGTGGTTGACCCGATGCTGGCAACCGGCGGTTCTATGATTGCTACTATCGACCTGCTGAAAAATGCGGGCTGTACCAGCATTAAGGTGCTGGTTCTGGTGGCCGCGCCTGAAGGTATCGCCGCGCTGGAAAAAGCACATCCGGATGTCGAACTTTATACCGCTTCCATCGATCAATGTCTTAACGAGCACGGATACATTATTCCTGGCCTCGGCGACGCTGGCGACAAGATATTTGGTACGAAATAAAAAAGTAGCCGACTTCGAAAGTCGGCTTTTTTTTGGTTTTTAAAACTCGTCGTTCGTTAAAACAATACTCAGAGGAAAACAACATGACCCGCCGCGCTATCGGGGTAAGTGAAAGACCACCGTTATTGCAAACGATTCCGTTAAGTTTGCAGCATCTGTTTGCCATGTTTGGCGCAACCGTTCTGGTGCCTATCCTGTTCCACATCAACCCGGCGACCGTCCTGTTGTTCAACGGTATCGGGACGCTGCTGTATCTCTTTATTTGTAAAGGGAAGATCCCGGCGTATCTGGGGTCGAGCTTTGCGTTTATTTCGCCTGTGCTGCTGCTTCTGCCGCTGGGTTACGAAGTGGCGCTGGGCGGCTTTATCATGTGCGGCGTGCTGTTTTGTATCGTGGCGCTGATTGTGAAAAAGGCGGGCACCGGCTGGCTGGACGTGATGTTCCCACCGGCGGCGATGGGGGCGATTGTTGCGGTAATCGGCCTTGAGCTGGCGGGCGTTGCGGCAAACATGGCGGGGCTACTGCCTGCGGAAGGCGCTTCCCCGGATAGCACCACTATTATTATTTCCCTGGTAACGCTTGCGGTAACGGTCTTTGGCTCCGTGCTGTTTCGCGGGTTCCTGGCGATTATCCCGATTCTTATCGGCGTGCTGGCAGGCTACGCGCTCTCCTTCGTGATGGGCGTGGTAGACGTTACGCCGATCCGCGAAGCGCACTGGTTCGCGCTGCCAACCTTCTACACGCCGCGTTTCGAATGGTTCGCTATCTTCACTATTCTGCCTGCTGCGCTGGTGGTTATCGCGGAGCACGTCGGTCACCTGGTGGTGACGGCGAATATCGTCAAGAAAGACCTGATTCGCGATCCGGGCCTGCATCGTTCAATGTTTGCCAACGGCGTTTCGACGATTTTCTCCGGTTTCTTCGGCTCCACGCCGAATACCACCTACGGCGAGAATATCGGCGTGATGGCGATAACCCGCGTTTACTCAACCTGGGTTATCGGCGGCGCGGCCATCCTCGCGATTCTGCTTTCCTGCGTCGGTAAGCTGGCGGCGGCCATTCAGATCATCCCGGTTCCTGTGATGGGCGGCGTCTCCCTGCTGCTGTACGGGGTGATCGGGGCCTCCGGTATTCGCGTGCTGATCGAATCTAAAGTCGATTACAGCAAGGCGCAAAACCTGATCCTGACTTCCGTCATCCTGATAATCGGCGTTAGCGGCGCGAAGGTACACATTGGCGCAGCCGAGCTGAAAGGCATGGCGCTGGCGACGATCGTCGGCGTCGGTCTGAGCCTCATTTTCAAAGTTATCAACGTACTGCGCCCGGAAGAAGTGGTGCTGGACGCGAAAGACAGCGAAGTAAAATCGTAGTTTTGCAGCCAGCCGGGCGGCGTTCCCGCCCGGTTCTACAGCACCCTAATTCTGTGATAGACTCTCAGCGTTTTTCTGCCTGTTATGGTTGAGGTACTTCTGAATACGCCGGCACAGCTTTCACTGCCACTCTATTTGCCTGACGATGAAACGTTTGCCAGTTTCTGGCCGGGTGATAACCCTTCTTTACTCGCCGCCCTGCAGGCCGTGCTCCGTCAGGATCACAGTGGGTATATCTATTTTTGGTCGCGAGAAGGGGGCGGGCGCAGCCATTTGCTGCACGCCGCTTGTGCGGAACTGTCGCAAAGAGGCGAGGCGGTGGGTTACGTTCCGCTGGATAAACGCACCTGGTTTGTGCCGGAAGTCCTGGACGGTATGGAACAGCTTTCGCTGGTGTGCATCGATAACATCGAATGTGTCGCCGGGGATGAGCCGTGGGAAATGGCGCTTTTTAACCTCTATAACCGCATTCTGGAATCGGGAAAAACCCGTCTTTTGATCGCCGGCGACAGGCCACCGCGCCAGCTCAATCTGCATTTGCCGGACCTGGCTTCGCGCCTTGACTGGGGGCAAATCTACCGGCTGCAACCGCTGTCGGATGATGACAAACTTCAGGCCCTGCAATTACGCGCGCGCCTGCGTGGCTTTGAGCTGCCGGAAGACGTGGGGCGTTTTCTGCTTAAGCGTTTAGATCGCGAAATGCGTACGCTGTTTATGACGCTGGATCAGCTCGATCGCGCTTCTATTACCGCGCAACGCAAGCTAACGATTCCGTTTGTGAAAGAGATTTTGGGCTTATAAAGCTTAAAAGGGCGGATGGCGCTTCGTTTATCCGCCCGATACCAGTTCGTAAGGCGGATAAACGAAGCGCCATCCGTCATTAATTCAGCGCTACAAAATCTCCAGCACGCTCTCCGGCGGGCGGCCAATACGCGCCAGGCCATTTGCCACCACGATCGGACGCTCAATCAGCTTCGGATGTTTAATCATCGCCTGGATCAGCTGTTCTTCGCTTAACCCCGCTTGCGCAAGCTTCAGCTCTTTATAGAGATCCTCTTTCTGGCGCATCAGATCGCGTGCGCTCGCAAAGCCTAATTTGCTCAGCAGAGCTTTAAGGGTATCCGCATCCGGAGGCGTTTCCAGATACAACACAACCTCAGGTTCCGCGCCGTTTGCCCTGAGCAGGCTTAACGTTTCGCGGCTCTTCGAGCAGCGCGGATTGTGATAAATAGTGACGCCTGCGGACATATTAACTCCCGTTACATTTTCTGATATTGAAGGAAACGTTTTTGCAGTTCGCGGAACTGATCGATACGCGCATCGTAGCGGGCCTGCTGAAGGCTGCCAAGTTTCACCTGCGCGCTGGCGCTGCTGAGCAGCGAAATGGCCTGGTCCAGGCGTCCGCTCAGCGCCATCACTTCGGCGCGCGCGGCCAGCTCCTGATCGCGATTGCCCAGCGCGGCTTCGGCCTGTGCCAGTAAATCCCAGCCGTTACCGTCGTCCGGATGGGCGAAGGTGTAGCGGTTAAGAACGGTAGCCGCCTGCGCGTGCTGCCCGGCCTGAACGTAGGCGTTAGCAAGGTTAAGCTGCAATACCGGATTGAGATTCAGACCCGGCGCGTTCTTCAGCCGATTAATGGCGTCAGCGGTTTTGTTTTGCCCTAAATCGATATCCGTAGAAAGGTCGAGATACCACGGATTCGTTGGCTGCGCGGTGAGCAAAGGCTGAAGCTGTTTGCGGGCTTCAATCCAGTTTTTGGCTTCCATCGCCTGGAGCGCGCGACCATAAATCGCCGCGTGCTGCTCGCGGACATTGCCTTTTGACAAGGCATCAAGCAAATCGCCGGTGAGTTGGTTACGCCCGGAATTATACATGCCAAGCGTGCGCACTTTTGCCATGTAAAAATCTTCTGAGGACTGCACCACTATTGGCCGCATCTGGTTGGCACGGTTGCGGGCATCTGCCAGACGGCTTTCCGGCAGGGGGTGCGTCAGAAGGATTTCAGGCGGACGCGTGGAATAGCGGGCTTGATCGAGCAGTTTTTCCAGGAAGGTCGGCATCGCCTGCGGATCGAAACCGGCGCGCTGCAGCACCTGAATGCCGATGCGATCGGCCTCCTGTTCGTTTTGTTGCGTAAAGCTGATCATCCCCTGCTGTGTGCCTGCCAGCGTGCCCGTCAGGGCCGCCATTCCTGCCTGCGGGCTTGCCATCGCCAGCAGGATAGAACCCAGCGCACCCACCCATGTCAGGGGCGCGTTCCTTTTCTGGTCTTCCATCGCCCGGGCGAGATGGCGCTGGGTCACGTGCGAGATTTCGTGCGCCATAACCGAGGCGAGCTGGCTTTCGTTATCGGCGTAGCGGAACAGCGCGGAGTGCAGCACGACGTTGCCGCCAAAGAAGGCAAAGGCGTTTATTTCATCATTATTGATGAGAAAGAAATGGAACGGCGTCTTGACCGAATTTGCATGGCTAACCAGGCGCATGCCCAGGCCATTAATATACTGAACCAATAAGGGGTCGTTAATCAGGGGAGCGCTGCCGCGAAGCTGGCGAACATAAAAATCGCCCATCTGCATTTCCTGGCCAATTGACAGCGTGCTCCCGGCCGATGTTCCCATATCAGGCAGTTGATCGGCCACATCCGCGAAGGCTGGCGTCGTTTGAGCTACGAGTAAGGTTGTCATCAGCGTTGCAACCAGCGTTTTTTTCAACTGCTTGAACATAACCGCTATCCTGTTTAATCGGGGTCAAAATTTGACACGTTACGGGCTGATTTGTTCGTACTTTTGCGGCGTTCTGTCGTGTGCGTAACGAACGAAGAAAATCTTACCACCGAAACTGTCAGCGTACCTCAACCAGGAGCTTTCCGGGCGTAAAAAGCGAAGTCTTTACCGTGACATTTAGATACAATCCCGGTTCGCCTAAAGCTGTCAGGGAAGGAATATATGCTCGAGATGTTGTTGCAGTGGTACCGTCGACGGTTTAGCGACCCGGAAGCCATCGCCTTACTGGTCATCCTGGTGGTCGGGTTTCTTATCCTCTTTTTCTTCCACGGGCTTTTGGCTCCGTTGCTGGTCGCCATGGTGCTGGCCTATCTGCTGGAATGGCCAACGGCGCGCCTTGAACGTATAGGGTGCTCCCGCACCTGGGCGGCAACCATTGTCCTGGTGCTGTTTGTCGGCATCTTAATGGTTATGGTGCTGGTGGTCGCGCCGGTCGCGTGGCAGCAAGGCATCTATCTGATTCGCGATATGCCGGGCATGCTGAATAAACTGTCTGACTTCGCTGCGGCATTGCCAAAACGTTATCCGGCGCTGGTGGACGCGGGTATTATTGATGCGATGGCGGAAAATATGCGCGGCCGCCTGTCGGGCATGGGCGATCAGGTGGTGAAATACTCCCTGGCTTCCTTAGTGGGGCTTTTGGCGCTGGCTATTTATCTGGTGCTGGTGCCGCTGATGGTCTTTTTCCTCGTCAAAGATAAAGATCAGATGCTCAATGCCGTGCGGCGAGTGCTGCCGCGTAATCGCGGGCTGGCGGGGCAGGTATGGCTTGAGATGAACCAGCAAATCACCAATTACATCCGTGGAAAGGTGCTGGAGATGATAGTGGTGGGCATCGCAACCTACATTGGCTTTATCGTCTTTGGGCTAAATTATTCGCTGCTGCTGGCGGTGCTGGTTGGCTTCTCGGTGCTGATTCCTTATATCGGCGCTTTCGTGGTGACCATCCCGGTCGTCTGCGTTGCGCTGTTCCAGTTTGGCCTGGGCACGGAGTTCTGGACGCTGTTTGCGGTGTACCTGATTATTCAGGCGCTTGATGGTAATCTGCTGGTGCCGGTGCTGTTTTCCGAGGCGGTTAATTTACACCCGCTGGTGATTATTCTCTCGGTGGTGATCTTCGGCGGGCTGTGGGGGTTCTGGGGCGTCTTCTTCGCCATTCCGCTCGCCACGCTGATTAAAGCCGTCGTGCACGCCTGGCCTGATGGGCTGGTCATCGACGACGATCGGCCTTAAAAACAAAAAGCCGACGCGAATGAAGTGAACCCCGAAAGTTGGACATCCAACGATTAGGGGTTCACTTCACGAAGTCGGCTTTTTCAATATCTGCTGGGATCAGGCGTTCTCTTTCAGCCAGTTCATCACGATGTCGTGATGGTTGCTGGTTTTGAAGTCATCAAACACTTTCTCGACTTTGCCTTCGCCGTCTAACAGGAAGCTGATGCGGTGAATGCCGTCGTAGGTTTTGCCCATAAAGGATTTCTCGCCCCACACCCCGAACTGCTCGCAAACCTGATGATCTTCATCGGACAGCAGGGTGAAGTTAAGCAACTCTTTCTCGGCAAAACGCGAGAGCTTCTCTGGCTTGTCGGTGCTGATGCCCAGCACTTCCACACCCGCTTTTTTCAACTCATCCATGTTATCGCGCAGGCCGCATGCCTGAACGGTACAGCCGGGCGTCATCGCTTTGGGATAAAAGTAAACCAGAACGCGCTGTCCCTGGAAGTCGGTCAAATTTACTTGCTCGCCGTCTTGATCGGGCAGGCTAAATTTCGGTGCGCTATCACCGGCTTTCAGTGGGTTCATCACTACTCTCCGTCTTTAATCATCTTGCTGTGGGTTCACCACGCTAATAGTGCCTTGCGCGTTCAGTTCTGTACATAGGGCTTTAAAGGCCTGTTCAATAATTACCGCATCTTCTGACGCAGGACTGTGGGCGGTTATCTGAATATACAACTGCGGCGGCACATTATCCTGTGCGGGCTGCGTGCGGGACACCAGCTCGGCAATGTTCATATGGTGCGTATCAAACAAATCGGTAAAGCGTTCGATCAGATGCGGCGAATCAGTAACTTCTACCTGCACCCAGACGGTGGCAGGCATTGCCGGCCTGTCCTGTGCGGCGGTGCGCTTCATGACAATCAGCAGATCCAGCTCGGCGCCTTTCAGCGGCAGCGTTGATTCAATCAGGGTTATCGCGTTCCAGCTGCCGGACAGCAGCATAATAAACGTAAATTCTTCACCGAGCATTGCGAGGCGACTATCTTCGATATTACAGCCGCAACTGCTGACATGGCGGGTGATGGTATTAACAATACCTGGCCTGTCCGCCCCAAGGGCTGTGATAACCAGATAATGGTGTGGTGAAGGAGTCAAGCGCATTCTTCCTGTGAATCGGTGAGATATCATAAGGAAAGCATAAAAAAATCCTGCATACAACCGTGTAGAGTCGCCTGGCTGCTTGCTTTTGATCCTGCACCAAACGTACCATTGAGACACTTGTTTGCACAGAGGATGGCCAATGTTCACGGGAAGTATTGTCGCGCTTGTAACACCGATGGATGAGAAAGGTAATGTCTGCCGGTCAAGCCTGAAAAAATTGATTGATTACCACGTCGCCAGCGGAACATCGGCGATTGTCTCTGTAGGCACGACCGGAGAGTCTGCTACCTTAAGCCACGACGAGCACGGCGATGTGGTCATGTTAACGCTTGAGCTAGCGGACGGGCGCATTCCGGTAATTGCCGGTACCGGTGCGAACGCCACTTCCGAAGCTATCTCTCTGACGAAGCGCTTTCATAACAGCGGTATCGTTGGCTGCCTGACCGTCACGCCTTATTACAACCGTCCGACTCAGGAAGGGTTGTTCCAGCACTTCAACGCTATCGCCCAAAGCACCGATCTGCCGCAGATGCTGTACAATGTGCCGTCCCGTACCGGGTGCGACATGCTGCCAGAAACCGTTGCTCGCCTTTCGAAAGTAAAAAATATTGTTGGTATCAAAGAAGCGACCGGGAACTTAACGCGTGTTAATCAGATCAAAGAGCTGGTTGCAGACGACTTCATCCTGGTGAGCGGTGACGATGCCAGCTCGCTGGACTTCATGCAGCTCGGCGGCCACGGCGTGATTTCCGTGACGGCAAACGTAGCCGCGCGTGAAATGGCGGAAATGTGTAAACTGGCGGCCAACGGGCAATTCGCACAGGCGCGTGAGATTAATCAGCGCCTGATGCCGTTGCATAACAAATTATTTGTTGAACCCAATCCTATCCCGGTGAAATGGGCCTGTAGAGAATTGGGACTTGTGGCGACCGATACCTTACGCCTGCCAATGACGCCGCTGACTGACGAAAGTCGTCCGGTGATTATCAGCGCGCTTAAGCATGCGGGTTTGCTGTAAAGTTTAGGGAGATTTGATGGCTTACTCAGTACAGAAGTCGACGGTGGCGAAAGTTGCAGTGGTTACGCTTGCGATGCTGCTGGCGGCATGCAGCAGCGACCAGCGTTATAAGCGCCAGGTTAGCGGCGACGAATCCTATCTGGATGCAGCGCCACTGGCGGAAATCCACGCGCCGGCAGGCATGATCCTGCCCGTGGAGAACGGTCAGTATACTGTTCCGGTTACCAACGGCAGCGGCGCAGTAGGCAAACAGCTGGATATCCGTCCGCCGGCGCAGCCGCTGGCGCTGGTTAGCGGCGCGCGTACCCAGTTTACCGGCGATACCGCTTCGTTAATGGTTGAAAGCGCTCGCGGAACGACGCTGTGGCCGCAGGTGGTTAGCGTGATTCAGGCTAACAACTACACCATCGACAAGCGTGATGATGCAAGCCAGACGCTAACAACCGATTGGGTACAGTGGAACCGTGCCGATGAAGACGAGCAGTACCGTGGCCGCTATCAAATTGCCGTGAAGCCGCAGGGCTATCAGCAGGCGGTGGTCGTGAAGCTGCTGAACCTGGAGCAGGCTGGCAAGCCGGTATCGGACGCCGCCTCCATGCAGCGTTACAGCGCGCAAATGCTTAACGTCATCAGCGCAGGCCTGGATAAAGCACAAACCGATTTGCAGAACGCGAAGGATAACCGTTCTTCTGCCCATCTTGATGTCCAAAGCGCCGCGGATGATACCGGCTTACCAATGCTGGTGGTTCGTGGTCCTTTCAACGTGGTCTGGAGCCGCTTGCCGGCAACGCTTGAAAAAGCCGGTATGAAAGTCACGGATTCCACGCGCTCTACCGGCAGCATGGCCGTCACCTATAAACCGTTATCGAATAGCGGATGGCAGGATTTAGGGGCGAAAGACCCGGAACTTGTCAGCGGTGACTACAAGCTACAGGTTGGCGACCTTGATAACCGCAGCAGCCTGCAGTTTATCGATCCGAAAGGGCATACGCTGACGCAGTCCCAGAACGACGCGCTGGTCGCCGTATTCCAGGCGGCATTCAGCAAGTAACTTTAGGGCCGGAGCGATCCGGCCTTTTTTCTGGCTGGCTACGCAAACGTGTGCGTAGCCACAGATAGCGGAATTTTTAGTTAAATCACACCTGGAGTAAGAAAGATGCAAAAGCAAGCTGAGTTGTATCGTGGTAAAGCGAAGACCGTATACAGCACCGAAAATCCGGATCTGTTGGTGCTCGAATTCCGCAATGATACGTCAGCAGGAGACGGCGCGCGCATTGAACAGTTTGATCGTAAGGGCATGGTAAACAATAAGTTTAACCATTTCATTATGGCTAAGCTGGAAGAGGCGGGTATTCCTACGCAAATGGAGCGGCTGCTTTCCGATAACGAAGTGCTGGTGAAAAAACTCGATATGGTGCCGGTTGAGTGTGTTATCCGCAACCGTGCCGCCGGATCGCTGGTGAAGCGTCTGGGCATTGAAGAAGGCATTGAGCTTAACCCGCCGCTGTTTGATCTGTTCCTGAAGAACGATGCGATGCATGACCCGATGGTTAACGAGTCTTACTGCGAAACCTTTGGCTGGGTAAGCAAAGCGCATCTCGCCCGCATGCGTGAGTTGAGCTACAAAGCTAACGACGTACTGAGCAAATTATTTGATGACGCCGGTCTTATCCTGGTGGACTTCAAGCTGGAGTTTGGCTTGTTCAACGGCGAAGTGGTGCTCGGCGATGAGTTTTCCCCGGACGGCAGCCGCCTGTGGGACAAAGAAACCCTCGACAAGATGGACAAAGACCGTTTCCGCCAGAGCCTGGGTGGCCTGATTGAAGCGTACGAAGAAGTGGCCCATCGTCTTGGCGTTAAATTAGACTGATTGCCTGAAGATCCTCTCTTCAGAAGAGACCGTTGACAAAGGGTATCGTTTTTAAAAGTACGTTAATACGCCCTAACAAAAGCAAAGGGTTACGTTTTCAGACTTAACCCAAATAGCCGGAAACGACGCTTTTCGGCTGTTTGCCATCAATCCGATCGGGTGTGTTTTGCGCACCCGGTTTTTCCACCTCCTGTTTCTTATGGTAATCCTGAGATTAACCGCCTACGATCTACTATTACAAGCTGTGAATAACGAGGTAGGTTATGCGTTGGCAAGGTCGTCGTGAAAGCGACAACGTAGAAGACAGGCGTAATAATTCTTCCGGCCCGGGTTTCGGCGGCGGCGGGTTTCGTTTGCCGGGAGGCAAAGGCGGGATCGTCCTGCTGATTATCGTCGTCGTGGCAGGCTATTATGGCGTTGACCTCACCGCACTTCTCTCCGGCGGGCAGCCGGTAACCCAACAAACCACTCAGCGCTCCATCAGCCCAAATGATGATGAAGCGGCTAAATTCACCTCGGTTATTCTGGCCACCACCGAAGATACCTGGGGACAGATTTTCCAGCAAATGGGTCGCACCTATCAGCAGCCGAAACTGGTGATGTACCGCGGCGCCACGCGTACTGGTTGCGGCACGGGCCAGTCGGTGATGGGGCCGTTTTACTGCCCGGCAGACAGCACCGTTTATATCGACCTTTCCTTTTATGACGAGATGAAAAACAAGCTGGGGGCCGACGGCGATTTTGCCCAGGGTTATGTCATCGCCCATGAAGTCGGTCATCACGTACAGAAACTATTAGGCATTGAGCCAAAAGTTCGTCAGCTTCAGCAGGGCGCTTCTCAGGTAGAAGGCAATAAACTGTCGGTGAAAATGGAGCTACAGGCCGACTGCTTCGCGGGTATCTGGGGCAACAGCATGCAAAAGCAGGAAGTGCTGGATGTCGGTGATTTACAGGAAGCACTGAATGCCGCTGAGGCCATCGGCGACGATCGCCTGCAACAGAAAGGGCAGGGGCGCGTCGTGCCGGACAGCTTTACTCACGGCACGTCTGAACAGCGTTACACCTGGTTTAAACGCGGCTTTGACAGCGGCGATCCTGCGCAGTGTAATACCTTCGGTAACAATGTCCGTTAATAGCGCCCGGCTATAAACGGCAATAAGGATTGCAGGCATGGAACAGCTTCGACTTGCCACGGCCGATATGGCCAGCACCGGTATTCGACGTCTGCTTATTGTTGCGGGCGAAGCCGCGTGGAGCAGCCAGCAGATAAGCTTGCTGACCGGTCAGCTTTCCGGCGACTGGCTATGGGTTGGCGCGGCGCCTGAGCTTCCGCTGAACTGCGCGCCATCGGCCATGCGCACGCTGCTTGGCCGGGAGTTTCTCCATGCGGTTTTTGACGCCCGCTGCGGGCTGGACGCGGAAGCGCTCGCGGCCCTTGCCGGAACGCTAAAAGCCGGTAGCTGGCTGGTTATGCTGGCGCCCGACTGGCTCCGCTGGCCGGGACTTCCCGATGCGGACTCCTGCCGCTGGAGCGATTGCCCCCAGCCCATTGCCACGCCGAATTTTATCGCGCATCTCCAGCGCTGCGTGCTTGCCGATAGCGAATCTTATCTCTGGCGCCAGCATCAACCGTTTCGCTTACCTGAGTTTCGGCCGCGCGTGCCCTGGCATCCCGCAAACGGTGCGCCTGAACGAGAGCAGGCCGACATTCTTTCCGCACTGCAATCCATGCCGCCAGGCGTAGCCGTGGTTACAGCCCCGCGCGGCAGAGGAAAGTCTGCGCTTGCAGGTATGCTGCTGAGAAGCCTTTCTGGCAAAGCGCTGGTGACGGCACCGACGCGGGCAGCGACAGACGTGCTGGCATTACACGCGGGCGAAAAATTCAATTTTATCGCCCCTGATGCGCTACTGGCCCAGCCGGAAGAGCAGGATGCGCAGTGGTTAATTATTGATGAGGCCGCTGCGTTACCGGCGCCGCAGCTGCGCCAGCTGGTTGCCCGTTTCCCGCGCACGCTGCTTACCACCACGGTTCAGGGATACGAAGGTACCGGGAGGGGATTCTTACTGAAGTTCTGCGCGGGCATCGATTCTCTTACTCGTTACTCTCTTTCAGCCCCCATTCGTTGGGCACAGCGCGATCCTCTGGAGTCGTTAATCGACAGTATTTTGCTGTTTGAGGAAGCAGACTTAAATCATGTTGCCCAGGGAGCGGCCACGCTGAACTCAGTTGCACAATGCGAGGTCGACCAGCTTCAGCAGATGTATCGTTTGCTTTCTGGTGCCCACTACCGCACCTCGCCGCTGGACTGGCGGCGTATGCTCGATGCCCGGGGACAACATTTCATTGCCGCTAGCTGTGGCGGAGAAACCGTTGGTGCAGCCTGGCTGGTGGAAGAAGGCGGGCTGGATGAAAATCTCAGTCGGGCGGTATGGGCTGGTTTCCGTCGGCCGCGTGGGAACCTTGTCGCGCAATCACTTTCTGCCCACGGCGGCAGCCCGCTGGCCGCGACTTTAAAGGGGCTGCGCGTAAGCCGTATTGCCGTGCATCCGTTACGTCAGCGGCAACAGTTAGGGCAGCAGATGATGGCGATGGCGAAAGCGGGTGCGCAGCCGGACGTTGATTATCTGTCGGTAAGTTTTGGCTTTACCGACGAGCTGTGGCGCTTCTGGGAAAGCTGTGGGTTTGTGCTGGTACGCGTCGGGAGCCATCGTGAAGCCAGCAGCGGTTGCTACACGGCGATGGCGCTGTTACCGCTGAGCGATGCCGGCGTCGCGCTCACCCGGCACGAACATCTGCGCCTGCAGCGAGATTTCATTTACCAGCAGCCGTGGATCGCCAGGCCTTTACCCATCACATCTCGGCCAGCGACTACGCTAAACGGTGATGACTGGCTTGAACTGGCTGGATTTGCGTTTGCGCACCGTCCGCTGGAAGCCTGCCGGGGGTCACTCAATCGTCTGCTGACCGCCTGCGATCTGCCGTTGAAGGCTTTACGTGGCAGGGTTCAGCACAGGCTTGGGGTGGAGGCGCTGTGCAAGGATCTTCACCTTTCCGGGCGTAAAGCGTTACTGGCAGCGATGCGGCAGGAGGTTCAGCAGGCGTTTGAAAAACTTGATGCGCCACAGTGCGTTGCGCTCAAAGATTTTCTTTTGCAACTACAATTAATAGCTTCAGAAACCTAAGGAGATACCATGAAACACGAGCATGTTGTTGTTCAGAGTCCCTCCGCAGCGGCAAAACAATTACTGTTGCTGTTTCACGGCGTGGGCGATAACCCCGTCGCTATGGGTGAAATCGGCAGCTGGTTTGCGCCCCAGTTTCCTGACGCTTTAGTCGTGAGCATTGGCGGCCCGACGCCGAGCGGTCCGCATCAGGGACGTGAATGGTTTTCAACGACTGGCGTGACGGAAGAAAACCGTCAGGGCCGTATTGATGCCGTCATGCCGACGTTTATTGAAGTAGTGCGCTACTGGCAGAAACAAAGTGGTGTTCCCGCCAGCGCTACGGCGCTGATAGGCTTCTCGCAGGGGGCAACAATGGCGCTTGAAGGAAGTAAAGCCGAACCGGAACTCGCCGCTCGCGTAGTGGCCTTTAACGGGCGCTATGCAGAACTTCCACAGCGGGTGTCGGCGGCCACAACCTTCCATCTGATTCACGGCGATGAAGACAATGTGATTAATGTGAAGCACGCATTTGAGGCATCGGAGGCGCTCGAACGTGTCGGCGGGGATTTCACGCTGGACGTGATCGAGGATTTGGGCCACGCCATTGATGAGCGCAGCATTCAGGTTGCGCTTAACCACCTGCGTTATACGGTGCCGAAGCACTACTTTGACGAGGCGCTAAGCGCTGGCAAACCGAAAGACGACGATATCGTTGAATTTATGTAAGCCGGGCAAGCGCAGCGCCACCCGACGTGATTATTGAACTTAAGGCTTTTTCTTCGGCCAGTCGTCCTCGTCATCCCACTTGTCGTTAAAATCACGATGCGGAGGCAGATCGGGTTTGTTCGCCATGTATTTTTTCGGGTCGATACGTTTCAGATCCTTAATGACATTAAGGAAGATGCCCAGCAACAGCACCAGTACGATAACCCACCAGTAATGCGATAGCCATTCCATGCTACTACCTCTCTTTCGCCTTCTTGGCTGGCGTCGTTGCGGCGTTAGCCCAAGTTACTTTAGCGGGATAAGCTCCCGGACTCTCTTGCTACAACGCCAGTTACTTTGGCGAGATTAATTTAAATGGCGCCCGTCAGGCGACAAGCTGTTCCATAATACGTTGGTACATGCGGGCAAGCAGCTGCAGGTCGGCGGCGTTAACGCACTCATTAATCTTATGAATGGTCGCGTTCACCGGCCCAAGCTCCACCACCTGTGCGCCCATACGTGCGATAAAACGTCCATCGGACGTGCCGCCGGTGGTTAAAAGCTGCGGTCTTATTTCATTATAGTGCTCAACGGCGTTCACCACCGCATCGACAAGCTTGCCGCGTGAGGTAAGGAACGGCTGGCCGGAAAGCCACCAGTCCAGCGTGTAGCGCAGCTGGTATTTTTCAAGCAGGGCTATCACGCGTTGTTTAATGGCCGCATCGGTCAGCTCGGTGCTGAAGCGGAAGTTAAACTGCACAAACATATCGCCTGGAATGACGTTGTTGCTGCCGGTGCCGGCCTGTATGTTGGCAATCTGCATGCTGGTCGCCGGGAAAAACTCGTTACCTTTGTCCCACTCAATAGCCACCAGCTCGCTTAGCATCGGCGCTGCGCGGTGAACCGGATTATCCGCCAGATGCGGATAGGCAACGTGTCCCTGTACGCCATGAAGCGTCAGGTTGCAGGTCAGCGACCCGCGACGACCGTTTTTCACCACGTCGCCTACAACCTCGGTACTGGAAGGTTCGCCCACCAGGCAATAATCGAGACGCTCGCGGCGCTCCATCAGCGCTTCTACCACTTTTACGGTGCCGTTTTTGGCGCTGGCTTCTTCATCGGAAGTGATAAGAAACGCCAGGCGGCCTTTATGGTTCGGGTGCTGGGCCACAAAACGTTCGGCTGCCACCACCATCGCCGCAAGCGACCCTTTCATATCCGCAGCGCCCCGGCCAAACAGCATGCCGTCGCGAATGGTTGGCTCGAAAGGTGGGTTTATCCAGCGGTCCGCATCGCCGGACGGCACGACGTCGGTATGACCCGCAAACGCCAGCGTTTCGCCCTGTCCTTTCCATGCCCAGAAGTTTTGCGTGTCGCCAAAATCCATATGCTCAACGGTAAAACCGATAGCGCGTAGCCGCTCAATGAGCAGCGTCTGACAACCTGCATCGTCGGGGCTCAGGGAAGGGCGGCGGATAAGCTGTTGCGTCAGCTCAATAACCGGGCAGGACATAAGACTATACCTCGTTGATAAACTGCTGATAGTTCGACTCATTGAAACCCAGCAGCATAGGCTGCCCGGGCACGCAGAGCAATGGGCGTTTGATGATTGCGGGCATTTCGGACATTAATATGGCCGCCGACTGCGCGTCTTTAATGGATTCGCGACGTGCTTCATCCAGCTTACGCCAGGTGGTGCCGCGCGTGTTCAGCAGCGCTTCCCATCCCAGCTCTGTGATAAAGCCGTTAAGTAAATCGGCGTCCAGGCCGTCTGCACGGTAGTCATGAAACTGATATTCAACGCCTTGAGTTTCCAGCCAGCGGCGCGCTTTCTTAATGGTGTCGCAGTTTTTAATGCCGTAAAGAATAATCACGTGCTTTCAGTCCTTTTGTCGAGACTCTGATTTTTTAATCAGATAATTAGAATGATGCTAAACGATAATAAAGTACGAGGGAAAAATATAATCTAAATGCTACTTTTATCGTCACAGAATATAATCATTATGACCTCTTTCGAATAAAAATTCATCAGATACGCAGCCTCATTTCAAATGAAAGTTACAGTTCATCGTGCTGACAGAATGTTCCCTTATCTGAAATTGAAGAGTAAATTATCTTTAATAATATTTTCGACGCCGTTATTTTACCCGTTATCTCCGGTTAATGCCGTCAGCATGGCTGCTGGCGCGCCTGCGCTGCCTTATCCGCGAAATTTCTTAAAACAGAAGAAACCTTTTGTTCCAGGTGCTCCGTCACATTAATAAACAACGCACGCGTTAAAATTAAACCCTACGCAACAGCAATATATATGTGGGAATGAACGCAAAAAGAGCAGGCTAGTATAGCTTCACTCCACGGGTTAGTTTGCGTATAATTAAAGCAATTATAAGAGAGGCTGTTATGATTGAACATGAACTGGGGAACTGGAAAGATTTCATTGAAGATATGCTTCGTAAATGATCTGACCAGAAAACTGCAAGAGCGCATTGTGCTTATTTGAATATTACTGTGAGCACAGCTGAAAAAGGCGACCGAATAGGCCGCCTTTTTTGTTGTCTCTTTGACTTCAGCCTTCGTGCGGCTCTTTAAGCGGGAAGCGGCGACGCACCAGCACAAAGAACAGCGGCACAAAGAATATTGCCAGCACCGTCGCTGAAATCATGCCGCCCATCACACCCGTGCCCACCGCATGCTGGCTGCCGGAGCCTGCGCCGCTGCTGGTTGCCATTGGCAGCACGCCGAAGATAAAGGCCAGCGACGTCATCAGAATCGGCCGTAAACGCTGGCGGCAGGCATCGAGGGTGGCAGCGATCAGATCCCGCCCCTGGGCGTTCAGGTCATTGGCAAACTCAACGATCAATATCGCATTCTTCGCCGACAGGCCAATAACGGTAAGTAACCCAACCTGGAAGTAGACGTCATTCTCAAGCCCCCGCATCCAGGTGGCGAGCAGGGCGCCGATTACGCCTAGCGGTACGACGAGCATAACGGAGAACGGCACCGACCAGCTTTCATAGAGTGCGGCAAGACATAAGAAGACCACCAGTAGCGATACCGCATATAACGCTGGCGCCTGCGCGCCCGAAAGCCGCTCCTGATAAGACATGCCCGTCCATTCAAGCCCGAACCCATTTGGCAGCTTATTCACCAGGCCTTCCATTATCTGCATAGCCGTACCGGTACTCACGCCAGCTGCGGCCTCGCCCACGATCTCTACGGCAGAATAACCGTTGTAGCGTTCCAGACGAGGCGAACCCGTTGTCCACCGGGAAGAAGAGAAGGCGGAGAAAGGCACCATGCCGCCGTCTTTGTTACGCACATACCACTGGTTTACATCTTCCGGCAGCATGCGATATTTAGCGGCGGCCTGCACATAGACTTTTTTCACGCGGCCGCGATCCATAAAGTCGTTCACATAGCTGGAACCCCAGGCCGTTTGCAGGGTGTCGTTGATATCGTCGATCGAAACGCCCAGCGCCTGCGCTTTACGCTGATCGATATCTATCTGCATCTGCGGGCTATCGTCCAGGCCATTATGACGAACGCGGGTCAACCCCGGTTCATTGTCGGCCAGGTTGAGCAGCCGATCGCGCGCGTTCATAAGCGCATCGTGCCCGGCGCCGCCGTGATCCTGCAGCTCCATATCAAAACCGGCTGCGTTGCCCAGACCGCTGATGGCCGGTGGGCTGCTGGCGATAACGCGTGCTTCTTTGATGTTACGGAAGGCCTTAGTGGCCCGCTCGATAATGGCGAAAGAGCTGCCCGTGTCCGTATCGCGCTCTTCCCAGTCTTTCAGGCGCACAAACATTCGCGCCACGTTCTGCCCGTTCCCGCCGGGTCCGGCGCCCACGGTGGAGAAGACCGATAGCACGTTATCTTTTTCTTTAGTCAGGTAATACTGTTCGATATCCGCAACGACCTTCAGCGTCTGCTGCTGCGTTGCACCGCTCGGGAGCTGAACGGAAGTGGTGAACACCCCGCGGTCTTCTAACGGCAGGAATGAGGTTGGCAACCGAAGGAACAGAAATACCATTCCGCCCAGCAGCAGCACGTAAATCAGCATCCACCGTGCGCTGCGTGCCAGGATTTTACCTACTTTGTTTTCGTATCGCGCGGCATTACGGTTGAACATGCGGTTAAACCAGCCGAAAAAGCCTTTCTGGCCGTGATGCTCGCCTTTATTTAAGGGCTTAAGTAACGTGGCGCAAAGCGCAGGCGTAAGGATCATCGCCACCAGCACAGAGAGCACCATGGCCGAAACTATGGTGATCGAGAACTGACGATAAATAGCGCCCGTGGTGCCGCCGAAGAAAGCCATCGGCACGAATACGGCGGAAAGCACCATCGCGATTCCCACCAGCGCACCCTGTATCTGGCCCATCGACTTGCGGGTTGCCTCTATGGGCGACAGACCTTCTTCGCTCATGATGCGTTCAACGTTCTCCACCACCACGATGGCGTCATCCACCAGTAGCCCAATGGCCAGCACCATGGCGAACATCGTGAGCGTATTAACGCTGTAGCCGAAGGCGTAGAGCACCGAGAAGGTGCCCAGCAGCACCACGGGCACGGCGATAGTAGGAATGAGCGTTGCGCGGAAGTTTTGCAAAAACAGGTACATGACGAGGAACACCAGCAGGATGGCTTCCAGCAGCGTTTTTACCACGTCTTTGATAGAGGCCTTTACGAACGGCGTAGTTTCATAGGCAATTTTCGCTTCCAGCCCGCGCGGGAAAAACTGAGACAGCTCTTCAATTTTGGCGCGGGCGAGTTTATCCGTCTCCATCTCATTCGCGCCCGAGGCGAGTTTAATGCCAAGGCCAGAAGCCGCCTGGCCGTTGTAGCGGCTCAGGTAATCATATTTCTCTGCGCCCAGCTCCACCTCAGCCACATCGCCCAGCGTCACCAGCGAACCGTCCTGATTCACACGCAGCGTGATGTCCTTAAATTGCTGTGGCGTTTGCAGCAAAGACTGGGAATTAATGGTCGCGTTTAAGGCCTGAAGGTCAACGGACGGCGTTCCACCCAGTTGCCCAACGGCGACCTGCGCGTTCTGCGCGTTAATCGCATCGACCACATCCTGCGTGGTTAGCTGTAAACCGGTGAGTTTGGTTGGGTTGAGCCAGATACGCATAGAATACTGGGAGCCGTAAGCATCCACGTCTCCGACGCCGTTAATACGGCTGAGAGGATCCTGGATATTACTCGCCACGTAGTCGGCGATATCCTGTTTATCCATGCTGCCATCGGTGGAAACGAAGGCCACCATCAGGATATTGGTATCTCCGGTTTTCCTTACCGTGACTCCCTGAGTCTGTACGGCCTGCGGCAGTTTACGCAGCGCAGACTGTAGCTGATTTTGTACCTGCTGTACGGCTTCATTCGGATCGGTGCCGGCTTTAAAGTTCAGCATGATCGTGGCTTGCCCGGTGTTGCTGCTTTGCGACGACATATACATCAGGTTGTCGATGCCGGTCAGATTTTGTTCGATGACCTGGGTAACGGTGTTTTCCAGGGTTTGGGCGGAAGCCCCCGGATAGTTGGCGGTAATGCGCACGTTTGGCGGCGCGAGGTCGGGATATTGCTCAACGGGAAGAGAGAAAATAGCAAGCACGCCGGTGAGGCACAAAATAATGGCCAGCACCCAGGCAAAAATGGGGCGGCTGATAAAAAAATTCGCCATCTGGATGGAACCTCGTAAGCGCTTCAGATTGTTATTATGGGGGCTGCGGTCACTGTAGCCTTAACCTCAGGACCAAACGTGGAGAAATTGAGAAGATAGTGTAAATTATCTTAGCGCGCTATTGATGCAGGCTGCCACATTCAAGGCGTTAAACGCCTCGGCTTTCCAGAAATAACACCGTCGCCGCCACGCGTGAATGCACCTGAAGTTTACGTAATAAATTACGTACGTGGACTTTTACCGTCTCCTCGGAAATATGCAGACCGGCTGCGATCTGCTTGTTAGACAGGCCTCTTGCCACTTCCTGCAAAACGTCCAGCTCGCGTTCGGTCAGCGTGGCGAAAGGTGCGCCGCTGCGTTTGTGTATTCCCCGGGTGCGCAAATGCTCGGCGACCTGTGCGCTAAAAGCTTCGCCGCCTTCTGCTCCACGGCGTATATCATCCAGTAACATTTCCGGCTCGCTATCTTTGAGCAAGTAGCCATCGGCACCGGCATCAATCAAGGCGAAGACATCGCTGCGAGAGTCAGAAACCGTCAGGACGATAATGCGGGCGCTGACGCCTTCCCGACGCAGGGCATTGAGCGTATCCAGTCCGCTCAGTCCTTTCATATTCAAATCCAGCAGGATGAGATCGGGGTCCAGCCGGTTTGCCAGACTAATGGCTTCGGTGCCGCTGCATGCTTCACCGACCACGACGAAACCGTCGTCCATCTCCAGCAGCTGGCGTATGCCCCGCCGCATCAACGGATGATCGTCAACTATCAATACCTCAAAGACGTTTCTCTTACTCATCGCTGCTCCTGCTATTTTTATCATTATCGTTATTATCTGACGCTGACGAACGAAAGGTCACCGTAATCAGCGTTCCACCCTGTGCGGGGCGGGAAATGGTTAATTGACCACCCAGCTGGGCGGCGCGCTCGTGCATTATATTCAGGCCATAATGACCTTCCGGCTCGCTCAGGCTCGCAATTCCCTTGCCATTATCCAGAATAACCGCAGCGTGTTCGCCGGTAGAAGAGGTGGTGCAGGTGATTGATATCTCTTGCGCATCCGCATGTTTAATAGCGTTTAGCACGGCTTCACGAATAATTTGCAGCAGATGCACCTGCTGCTGCGCATCCAGCGCCTGAGTGGGCATTCTACAGTCGAGGCGAATCGTTGCATCCGTTTGTTGGCGAAGCGGGGCCATCATCTCCTGCAGCGCCGCGGGCAGATCGGCCTGTTGTAACGTCAGACGGAACGTTGTCAGCAATTCCCGTAATTGCCGGTAGGCATCGTTTAGCGCCTGTGAAAAATCGCCGATTATCCTTTGCGCGCGTGCATTTTCTTCGGGCACCGCACGCTTAAGCAGCGTGAGCTGTATTCGCAAATAAGAGAGCACCTGTGCGAGGGAATCGTGAAGCTCGCGGGCGATAGTCGCTCGTTCCTGCATCAGCAACAGCTGCTGATAATGTTTTTGCGCCTGGTTGAAATAAAGGCCTCGCCCGAGCATGGTCGCCACGCTTTGCATCAGCGGCATGGGTGGCGAGCTGGCAGAAGCCTGCCAGCGGAGCTGACCTGACTCACCGTCCTGTTGCTCGATGGCTACCGATTGCCAGGGAACAGACTCCTGCGGTGTGCCTTCGCATAATAACCAGTTTTCCCCCACCTGCATCTCAAGGTAATCCACCTTTTCCTGCTGGCGAACAAGCTGAAGGATCTGCATAAAACAATGCCTGTCGATAGTGCTGACGTTCAGCGCCTGCGAGCAGGAATAGAGGACTTCAAGCGTACGATTTGCTTCCTGCAGGCTCAGCGTTTTTTGCTGCACCTTATCTTCAAGGGAACGGTAAAGTCGTCGCAGTTCGTCCGCCATGCGTGTGAAGGTGTGTGCAAGCAGGCCAATTTCATTAGGCAGGCTGGTATCAAGAGGAGGATGATCGAACTCGCCACGTTCGACAGATTCGCTGGCGAGCATCAGCTTTTTGAGCGGGGCGACAACCTGGCGGCGGAAGCGGCGAAGCGTAAAAAAGACCAGCGTAAAAATGGCGATGAATCCCACTACCGACGTGGCAACGACCTGCATCATTTTTCGCTCGGCGTAATGCTGAAGCGCCAGCACAAACGGATCGATTTGCGCCACGTAGCTTGCGATATTAGCGTGATACCAGTTTGTGTCACCCAGGCGGACATGATGTTCCATATTGCGCCAGGCGTCGCTAATGGCGTTGTATCGCTCACGCACTTCTTCCGGCACCCAAAAACGGCCTGGGTTGAGCAGAGCTTCGGCGCGCAACGACCGATTGTATTGCGCAAGATGTTCGTCCAGGTGCGCGCGATCGCCCTGTAAATCGTAGCCAAGTCGATAGCTTTGCATGCGCAGCGAACCCGCCACGTTGATCGCCTCTGCATCCCGTAAGCTGCTGGCAAGCGTCAGGATTGCAATGCCCGTTGAGAGCAACGACAGCAGGACGATATAAAGGAATGCGCGGGCAAGGCTTGCCCGGACCGAGCGTTGCGCCATCACAGGACGAATAACCTCTTAAAATCCACGGTGGGCGAAACGTATCAGAAAGGCACGCTTGCTCAAACGCTTGTTGTGATTATTTCGGCCCATGTTCCAAAACTGAACGTTACGGTTAACGCTCAGCGATCAGAATCTTCTCATTGGAGTTACATTCCACCTCTATAAAGCCGTTGTGCTAAGAGGCGGGCGGCTTTACGTTCCCCAAACCGCATTCCTTTTTGATCCCACAACGGCATTTACCCCTTTAGAGGGATGCCTCTACCACCCCTTTGTCACATAACGTAATCCCCGATAAAAACCCGTAGAAAACTACGGAAATAACAACGATGTTTTTGCTGGCCTTCTACTCGTAGGGCGGCGTTTGTGACGCAAGGATGTACCCAATGGCTGAACTTTCCCGACGTGGATTATTGACCGGTAAATGGCGCGGTAACGCGACGGCTTTTCGTCCCCCATGGAGCGGGGACGAGCAACATTTTCTGACGGAATGTCTTCGCTGTGATGCCTGCCTGCCGGTTTGCGAAACCCGTATTTTGCGGCGCGGAAGAGGCGGATACCCTGAAATCGACTTCAGCAAAGGTGAATGCACGTTCTGCTCTGCCTGCGCAGACGCTTGCCCGCAGCGGCTTTTCCAGCACCGCGAAGCTGCACCATGGGAACACACTCTTTCTATCAGCGACGCCTGCCTGGCTCGGGCCGGGGTGGAATGCCGCAGCTGTCAGGACGCTTGCGAAATGCAGGCCATCGCTTTTTTCCCTTCGGCACAGGGGATCTCGTTACCCCAACTTAACCGCTCCGCATGCAACGCGTGCGGTGGCTGTATCGCCGGATGTCCGGTATCCGCGCTGACGATGAGGCACGCTGATGCAAACTAGCTGGCACGTCTGTGGCCTGGTCGTACAGGCGCATCCCCAACATATTCCTGCCGTTAGCGCCGCCCTGAGCGAGCTTTCCGGTAGCGAGGTCACCGCCAGCGATGCTGAACACGGCAAGCTGGTAGTGGTGATGGAGGCAGCGTGTAGCGATGCGCTGCTCAGGCAAATTGAGTCGGCACGCAACGTTGCAAACGTGCTGGCGGTATCGCTGGTTTATCACCAGCAGGATGAGGAAGGTGAGGAAACACCATGAAACTCAGTCGTCGTAGTTTTATGAAAGCGAACGCCGTCGCGGCAGCCGCAGCGGCGGCAGGCCTGAGCGTGCCGGGCGCGGCACGCGCGGTTGTCGGAAAACAGGATGCTATCAGGTGGGATAAAGCGCCATGCCGCTTCTGCGGGACGGGCTGCGGCGTGCTGGTGGGGACGCAGAATGGCCGTGTCGTGGCAAGCCAGGGCGATCCTGATGCCCCGGTTAACCGGGGACTGAACTGCATTAAAGGCTATTTCCTGCCAAAAATCATGTACGGAAAAGATCGTCTGACCCAGCCGCTGCTGCGCATGAAAGAGGGCCGTTACGATAAAGAAGGTGAATTCGCTCCCGTTAGCTGGGAGCAGGCCTTCGACATCATGGCAGAGAAATTTAAAACCAGCCTGAAAGCCAAAGGGCCGGAGGCCATCGGCATGTTTGGCTCCGGCCAGTGGACCGTCTGGGAAGGCTATGCGGCGGCGAAGCTGTTTAAAGCCGGTTTCCGTTCAAATAACCTCGACCCTAACGCGCGCCACTGCATGGCTTCTGCGGTGGTCGGCTTCATGCGCACCTTTGGTATGGATGAGCCGATGGGCTGCTATGACGATATCGAGCAGGCCGACGCCTTCGTGCTCTGGGGCGCCAACATGGCGGAGATGCACCCGATATTATGGTCGCGCATCACCAACCGCCGCCTGTCCGATGAAAACGTCAACGTCGCCGTGCTTTCCACCTTCCAGCACCGCAGCTTTGAGCTGGCGGACAACGGCATGGTATTCACGCCGCAAAGCGATCTGGCGATCCTTAACTATATCGCCAATTACATCATCCAGAACGATGCGATAAACGAGTCGTTCTTCAGGCAGCACGTGAATCTGCGTAAAGGCGTGACGGATATCGGCTACGGCCTGCGGCCAACGCACCCGCTGGAAAAAGCGGCGAAGAATCCGGGCTCCGATGCATCCGAGCCGATGAGCTTTGACGAATACAAAGCCTTTGTTGCCGAGTACACGCTGGAAAAAACCGCTGAGATGAGCGGCGTGCCGAAGGATCAGCTGGAAGCGTTGGCGAAGCTGTACGCCGATCCGCACAAGAAAGTTATCTCTTACTGGACGATGGGTTTTAACCAGCACACGCGTGGCGTCTGGGCGAACAACCTCGTTTATAACCTGCACCTGCTGACCGGCAAAATCTCCCAGCCGGGCTGCGGCCCGTTCTCGCTTACGGGCCAGCCTTCCGCCTGCGGCACCGCCCGCGAAGTGGGGACGTTCTCGCACCGTCTGCCTGCGGATATGGTGGTAACAAACGACAAGCATCGCGACATCGCCGAAAAAATGTGGAAGCTGCCTGCCGGCACCATTCCGGCGAAAGTGGGGCTGCATGCCGTAGCGCAGGACCGCGCGCTGAAAGACGGCAAGCTGAACGTCTACTGGGTGATGTGTAACAACAACATGCAGGCCGGGCCGAACATTAATGAAGAGCGTATGCCGGGCTGGCGCGATCCGCGCAACTTCATCATCGTCTCCGATCCCTATCCCACCGTTAGCGCGCTGGCGGCGGATCTGATCCTGCCTACCGCCATGTGGGTGGAAAAAGAAGGGGCTTACGGCAACGCCGAGCGCCGCACGCAGTTCTGGCGTCAGCAGGTTCCGGCGCCCGGCGAGGCGAAGTCGGATCTCTGGCAGCTGGTGCAGTTTGCTAAGCGCTTTAAGGTTGAAGAAGTGTGGCCTGCGGAGCTGGTCGATAAAAAACCAGAATACCGTGGAAAAACGCTGTTCGACGTGCTGTTCGCCAACGAGGCGGTGAGCAAGTTCCCGCTAAGCGAACTGGCAGAAGATCGGCTTAACGATGAATCCCGCGAGCTGGGCTTCTATCTACAAAAAGGGCTGTTTGAGGAGTATGCCGCATTCGGACGCGGCCACGGTCACGACCTGGCGCCTTTCGACGACTACCACAAGGCGCGCGGTCTGCGCTGGCCGGTCGTTGACGGTAAAGAAACCCAGTGGCGCTACAGCGAAGGTAACGATCCCTACGTAAAAGCCGGAGAAGGCTTCAAATTCTACGGCAAGCCGGACGGCAAAGCGGTGATCTTCGCGCTGCCGTTTGAACCTGCGGCAGAAGAGCCGAATAAAGAATATGACCTGTGGCTGTCTACCGGTCGCGTGCTGGAGCACTGGCACACCGGCAGCATGACGCGCCGCGTGCCGGAATTGCACCGCGCCTTCCCGGAAGCCGTGTTGTTTATCCATCCTCTGGATGCGAAAGCGCGCGAACTTAAGCGCGGCGACAAAGTGAAGGTGGTTTCCCGTCGCGGTGAAGTTATTTCCATTGTCGAAACGCGCGGGCGCAATAAGCCGCCGCAGGGGCTGGTTTACATGCCGTTCTT
Source organism: Cedecea colo (assembly GCF_011808225.1). Taxonomy (GTDB): domain Bacteria; phylum Pseudomonadota; class Gammaproteobacteria; order Enterobacterales; family Enterobacteriaceae; genus Dryocola; species Dryocola colo. The sequence continues at coordinate 118,470 of NZ_SOYS01000008.1, forward strand.
CGACGCCGCGCAGTTGGTTAATAACCTGACGCTCGATGCGACGGACCCGCTCTCTAAAGAGACGGATTTCAAGAAGTGCGCCGTGAAGCTGGCGAAGGTGTGACGCGATGCTGCGGGCAGATCTTTCGCAACCGGCACGCCGCCGCTTTCTGCGTGATGTTGCGCGGGCAGCGGGCGGGCTTGCTGCCATCACCGTGGTGCTGGGGCTGCAACAGCAGACCGCTAAGGCACAGGGTGTAAGGCTGCGCCCGCCGGGCGCGCCGGGTGAGGAAGCATTTTCCCGCGCCTGCATACGCTGCGGCCAGTGCGTACAGGCCTGCCCTTACGACACGCTGAAGCTGGCCACGCTGGCTTCCGGGTTATCGGCGGGCACGCCTTATTTCGTGGCGCGGGATATCCCCTGTGAAATGTGCGAGGACATTCCCTGCGCCAAAGCCTGCCCAAGCGGCGCGCTGGATAGCGACATTGCCTCGATTGACGATGCGCGCATGGGGCTTGCGGTACTGCTGGATCACGAAAGCTGCCTGAACTATCAGGGCCTGCGCTGCGACGTTTGCTACCGCGTCTGTCCGTCCATCGACAAAGCCATCACGCTTGAGTCGGAACGCAACGCGCGTACCGGTAAACATGCGCGTTTTTTGCCGACCGTACACAGCGATGCCTGTACCGGCTGCGGCAAGTGCGAACAGGCATGCGTGCTGGAGCAGGCGGCGATAAAAGTACTGCCGCTCGCAATGGCAAAAGGGGAGGTGGGTCGCCATTACCGCTTTGGCTGGCTGGAGGAAAAAGATGGCAAACCATAAGCAGGACGCCGGGCGCGACGCCGTTGCGAAAAAGGGCTGGCTGCTTAGCCATAAGTGGTTATTGCTGCGTCGCTTCACGCAGCTTGTGGTGCTGATGCTGTTTCTCAGTGGCCCGTTGTTGGGCGTGTGGATCCTGCATGGTAATTACAGCGGCAGCCTGTTGCTGGATACGGTTCCGTTAAGCGATCCGTTGATGGTGCTGCAAAGCCTGCTTAGCGGCCATCTTCCTGCCGTGCTTGCGCTAAGCGGGGCGGGCATCGTGGCAGGCGGCTATGCGCTGCTGGGCAAAAGAATCTTTTGCGGATGGGTTTGTCCGGTTAATCCACTCACCGATCTTGCCGCCTGGCTGCGGCGTAAAACGGGCTTTAACGCCTCGGCTACGCTGCCTCGCTGGCTGCGCTATTTGCTGCTGGCGCTGGTGTTAGCGGGCAGCGCGTTGACCGGCACGCTGCTCTGGGAATGGATCAACCCGGTTTCGTTGATGGGACGCGGCCTGGTGTTCGGTTTCGGGACGGGGATCTGGCTACTGGTGGCACTTTTTACCTTCGATTTAGCAGTGGTTGAACACGGCTGGTGCGGTCATCTCTGCCCGCTCGGTGCGCTTTATGGCGCTATCGGCAGCAAAGGCGTACTTGAGGTGAAAACCTGCGGGCGCGAGCGCTGCACCCGCTGTATGGATTGTTTTCACGTTTGTCCGGAGCCGCACGTTCTGCGCGCCCCGGTACTGGATAAACACAGCCCGGCGCGAGTGACGAGCCGCGACTGCCTGAACTGCGGTCGCTGTATCGACATCTGCCCCGAGGACGTTTTCAAAATAACAATACGATGGAGTTCGGGAGCAAAATCATGAAAAGCCATGTCCTGACAAAGGCGTTGTTTCAATGGATGACGGCGCTAGCCCTGGTGGTGAGCGGCGCGGTATGGGCGGCGAACGGCGTGGATCTTAATCAGTCGCCGGAAGTGTCGGGGACGCCGGAAGGCTCGGTACGCATGCCAAAACAGCAGGAACGTATGGCGCTGAACTATGTGAATCAGCCGCCGATGATCCCGCACAGCGTGGATGGCTACCAGGTCACAACCAATATTAACCGCTGTCTGCAATGTCACGGCGTTGAGCATTACCGCACGACGGGCGCGCCGCGTATCAGCCCAACGCACTTTATGGACGCCGATGGAAAAGTCCTTTCTAACGTCGCCCCGCGCCGTTATTTCTGCCTGCAATGCCATGTGCCGCAAACCGATGCCGCACCTATCGTCGAGAATACTTTTTCGCCGTCTAAAGGTTTTGGGAACTAGAGGCCAATATGGATAAATCAAACCGTAAGCCGGGCGTCATTCGTCGTATCTGGCAGTGGTGGCGTCGTCCGAGCCGTCTGGCGCTGGGTACGTTGCTGCTGATTGGTTTTGCTGCGGGCATCATTTTCTGGGGCGGATTTAACACCGGCATGGAAATGAGCAACCGCGAAGAATTTTGTATCGGCTGCCATGAAATGCGCGCCAACGTTTACCAGGAGTACATGGAAACGGTGCACTACAACAACCGCAGCGGCGTGCGGGCCACCTGCCCGGATTGCCACGTGCCCCATGAATGGGTGCCGAAGATGATTCGCAAAATTCAGGCCAGCAAGGAGCTGTATGCAAAAGCTTTCGGCCTGATAGACACGCCGCAGAAGTTCGACACCCACCGTCTGGCGATGGCGCAAAACGAATGGCGAAGGATGAAGAACAATAATTCGCAGGAGTGCCGTAACTGCCATAACTTTGACTATATGGATCTCACGGCACAGAAAACCGTGGCGGCAAAGATGCACGACCAGGCAATTAAAGACGGCCAAACCTGTATTGACTGCCATAAGGGAATCGCGCATAAGCTTCCTGATATGAGCGGGGTTAAAAACGGTTTTTGATATTTTTCCCCTTTCCCTTCCGGGGGAGAGGGGAAACCGGAAAAACCCTACGCGACAAAGCTCATATTACCGCCTATGATATCCGGCTCCCCTGACTCGCTGCGGAGAGCCCATGTCGTTAAAAATTGAAGTCATCAAAGATAAGATCCTCTCAGATAACTATTTCATCCTGCGTAACATCACCTACGATTTGTCCCGCAACGAAGCCGAAGCCATTCGCCATAAACGCGAGGTGTACGATCGCGGTAACGGTGCGACCATCTTGCTGTACAACCGTGAAAAGAAAACCGTTGTGCTGACTCGCCAGTTCCGCGTGGCGACCTGGGTTAACGGCAACGCGGACGGCATGCTGATCGAAGCCTGTGCAGGGCTGCTGGACGCCGACGAGCCGGAAGTCTGCGCGCGTAAAGAAGCGATGGAAGAAACGGGCTATCTGGTTGGTGAAGTCGAGAAGCTATTCGAGCTTTATATGTCGCCAGGCGGCGTAACGGAGCTTATCTATTTTTATCTTGCCGCATATACCGACGCCCAGCGCGAATTCGCCGGCGGTGGCATCGATGACGAAGATATTGACGTGCTGGAGCTGCCCTTTGCCCAGGCGCTGGAGATGGTAAACAGCGGTGAAATTCGTGACGGTAAAACGGTTATTTTGTTGCAACAGCTACAGTTACGCAAAATAATGGAATAAATATTTTTTATTTCAACGACTTATTTGATGTATTTTTTGTACAACTCTATCCGATAAATCCGATTGAGCACGGACACTGAGAAGCCGAAGATATCGCCAAAATCAGTACGTTTTTTTCTCTTCGTCTTCTCAGGATATGTGCCGCTAATGTATTACCGGATGAAATCGCTTTTTCTTTTAAGTCTGCTTCTGGCGAGCACGGCAATCGCTGCCCCGGCACAAGAATCCTTTTCAGACTGGCAGGTTACCTGCAACAACCAGAACTTCTGCTCCACGCGTAATACCGGCTTACATCAGGGGCTGGTAATGACGCTTACCCGCAGCGCAGGAGCGCATACGGATGTCAATCTGCGCATCGATTTGGGTAATCTGGAGACGGTGGAAACCAAGGCGCCGCCCATTGCCCCGCGATTGCAGTTTGATGGCGAACCGCTGGAACTGGATAAAAAAAAGTGGCGGGAGACGCCGCACCATCTGATTACCGGCGATGCTAACGCCATTAATACCCTGCTGGATAAAATCGGTAACGCCACGGCTATTACGCTAGCGGACGGGCAGGGAACCATTTCGCTTATCGGCTTAAAAGCGGCCCTGCTGTTTATTGATAGCCAGCAAAAACGCGTGGGCAGCGAAACGGCGTGGATTAAAAAAGGGGACGATCCGCCGCTCAGCGTGCCGCCAGCCCCCGCCCTTAAAGAAATTGCGATCACCAATCCCACCCCAACGCCCTTCGCTCAGGATGAACTTAACGCTTTGCTGGATTACGGTAGCTGGCGAATGAACAACAGCCAGTGTTCGCTCGATCCGATGCGCCGCGAAGTGCGCATTTTTGCTGTCAGCGATGATAAGGCCCTGATGCTGGTGAGCTGCGAGGCCGGTGCTTACAACGTCGTAGATCTTGCCTGGCTCGTCTCTCGCCGCAAGCCGTTCGCTTCCCGGCAAATTCGCCTGAGACTGCCGTTTACGCCAGCCAGCGGCAACACTGATTTAGAATTGATGAACGCAGGCTATGACGAAACGAATAAAGAGCTGACGACCCTTGCCAAAGGGCGCGGTCTGGGGGATTGCGGCGTTTCCAGCCGCTGGCGCTTCGACGGCCAGCGCTTTCGTCTGGTGCGCTATGCCGAAGAACCAACCTGCGACGGCTGGCACGGCAGCGGTGCCTGGCCGACTTTATGGGTGACTAAGTAGCTTTTTGAAATATGTTGGCTAGCGTTTGCGCTTATCCGGCCCACAAAGACCATGAAAAGTAGGGCGGATAAGCGCAGGCGCCATCCGCCGCTGTTGTCAGGCTTTTTTACCCAACACTTTCTTTGCCTTCTCCACCACATTTTTAGCGGTGAAACCAAAGTACGGGAACAGCTTATCGGCCGGAGCGGACTCGCCGTAGCCGGTCATGCCGACGATAGCGCCTTTCAGGCCGACGTATTTGTACCAGTAATCCGCAATACCCGCTTCCACCGCCACGCGTGCGGCGATATCAGAAGGCAATACGGCTTCCCGGTACGCTTCATCCTGGGCATCGAACACATCAGTAGATGGCAGAGAAACGACCCGCACCTTGTGGCCTTCAGAGGTGAGCTTATCCGCGGCCTGTACGGTAATTTCCATCTCTGAACCGGTGGCAATCAGGATGATATCCGGCGTGCCATCGCACTGCTTCAGAATGTATCCTCCGCGGCTTATCGCTTTAAGCTGTTCCGGGCTACGCTCCATTTGCGCCAGGTTTTGACGAGACAGGATAAGCGCCGTCGGGCCGGTGTGGCGCTCGATAGCCGCTTTCCATGCCACCGCAGCTTCCACCTGATCGCAGGGGCGCCAGGTGCTGAAGTTTGGCGTCAGGCGCAGGCTGGCAAGCTGCTCAACCGCCTGGTGCGTCGGTCCGTCTTCGCCCAGCCCGATTGAATCATGGGTGTAGACCATGATCTGCCGGGCTTTCATCAAGGCCGCCATTCGTGCCGCGTTACGGGCGTACTCCACGAACATCAGGAACGTTGCGGTATAAGGCACAAATCCGCCGTGGTGCGCGATGCCGTTGGCGATTGCCGTCATGCCGAACTCACGCACGCCGTAGTGAATGTAGTTGCCGGCAAGGTCTTCCTTGATGGGTCTGGAACCAGACCAGATTGTCAGGTTGCTTGGCGCAAGGTCAGCCGAACCGCCAAGCAATTCAGGCAATATTGGCCCGATGCGGTTAAGCGTATTTTGTGAAGCCTTACGCGTGGCGATTTTTGCCGGGTTGGCCTGCAACTCTTCAATCAGCTTTTGCGTGGTTTCCTGCCAGTTTTCTGGCATTTCGCCATGCATACGGCGATTAAACTCTGCCGCCAGTTCAGGATGGGCTTTCGCATAGGCGGAGAACTTATCTTTCCAGGCCGCTTCGGCTTTTTCACCTTCGTCTTTGGCATCCCAGGCCTGATAAATCTCTTTTGGGATCTCAAAGGCGGGATATTTCCAGCCGAGCTGTTTACGCGCCAGCGCTACTTCTTCTTCACCAAGCGCCGCGCCGTGCGCCTCTTCTTTGCCCGCTTTATTCGGCGAGCCAAAACCAATGACGGTGCGGCAGATAATCAGCGACGGTTTGTCTTTTACGCTTTGCGCTTCCTGAATCGCTTTTTTCAGCGCTTCCGGGTCGTGGCCATCTATCTCATGCACCACGTGCCAGTGGTATGCCTCAAAACGTTTTGCCGTGTCGTCGGTAAACCAGCCTTCGGTTTCACCGTCAATAGAAATGCCGTTGTGATCGTAAAAGCCGATGAGTTTGCCGAGGCCTAACGTACCCGCCAGCGAACAGACTTCGTGGGAGATGCCCTCCATCAGGCAGCCGTCGCCCATAAACACGTAGGTGTAGTGATCGACAATGTTATGGTCCGGGCGGTTGAACTGCGCGCCCAGCGTGCGTTCGGCAATGGCAAGCCCTACCGCGTTAGCTAAACCCTGGCCAAGCGGCCCGGTGGTGGTTTCCACGCCCGGCGTGTAGCCCAGTTCCGGGTGGCCAGGCGTTTTGGAATGGAGCTGGCGGAAGTTTTTTAACTCTTCCATTGGCAGGTCATATCCGCTCAGATGCAGCAAGCTGTACAGCAGCATTGAGGCGTGTCCGTTTGACAGGATAAAGCGATCCCGGTCAGCCCAGGCTGGGTTGGTGGGATTGTGCTTAAAAAAGTCGTTCCATAACACTTCAGCGATATCTGCCATTCCCATTGGCGCGCCGGGGTGGCCCGAATTTGCTTTTTGTACCGCGTCCATGCTCAGGGCACGAATGGCATTGGCAAGCTCTTTACGAGATGACATGTTTCACTCCAGTGTGTTGTTAAAGTTTGGCTGCGAGTAAATTTTCCAGCTGGCGTTGATCGACGGCGAACTGGCGAATACCGTCGGCCAGCTTTTCAACGGCCATCGGATCCTGGTTATGTTCCCAACGGAATTCCGCTTCGCTCAAAGGCTCAGGCCGACGGAAACCCTGCGAAGTTGGCACCAGCTTACGCATCACCGGCTCTTCACTTTCCTGCAGTTGCTGCAGGAGATTTGGCGCAATGGTCAAACGGTCGCAGCCCGCAAGGGCCAGGATCTGCTCGGTACGACGGAAACTCGCTCCCATCACCACGGTGCTGTAATTGTGCTGCTTAAAGTAATCATAGATATTGCGCACGGATTTAACGCCCGGATCTTCATCTACCACGTACGGATCCATCGGCTTGCGGGCCTGATACCAGTCATAAATTCGCCCAACGAACGGTGAAATGAGGTACACGCCCGCTTCGGCGCAGGCGCGAGCCTGGGCGAAGGAGAACAGCAGCGTCAGGTTGCAGTCGATGCCCTCTTTTTGCAGTTCTTCCGCAGCGCGGATGCCTTCCCAGGTGGAAGCCAGTTTGATCAGAATGCGCGACTTATCAATGCCCTGTTCGGTATAAAGTTCAACCAGACGGCGCGCTTTGGCGATGCTTTTTTCTTTATCGAAAGAGAGGCGGGCGTCTACTTCTGTCGAGACGCGGCCGGGTATGCTTTTCAGAATTTCTGCACCGAAATTAACGGCCAGTTTATCGCAGGCTTCGGCAACCTGTGCTTCCTGAGTACCGCCGCGCTTTTTGCCATAGGCCAGCGCATCCTTTATAAGTGCTTGATAATGTTCTAATCCTGCGGCTTTCAGTAACAAGGATGGATTGGTGGTGGCATCCATCGGCTGGTAGTGGCGGATTGACTCAATGTCGCCACTGTCGGCAACCACGGTGGTGAATTGTTTCATGCCTTCTAGCTGGTTCATAACTATCTCCTTGAAATACAATGTCTTTATGGAGCGTTCCATGTCGCTCACGAGGGAAATCCATTAAATGTATAACTAAAAAGCATAGCAGACGGCCTGCGGGTTGCTGTTAATGACGAATAACATAGTTACTATAACTCTCTAACAAAATTGCCGTCGGATGTTGATAGTATGGTTACGTTCAAAGTTTAGTGAGCTCACAGGCGTGATACTACGTAACCTTAGCTACCCGTTGATAATGAGTAAGAAAGGAACGAAGAAATGGATGAACAACTGAAGCAAAGTGCCCTCGATTTTCACGAATTCCCCATCCCCGGAAAAATTCAGGTTTCGCCAACCAAACCGCTCGCCACCCAGCGTGATTTGGCACTGGCCTATTCGCCGGGCGTTGCGGCACCTTGTCTTGAAATCGAAAAAGATCCGCTGGCGGCCTATAAGTACACCGCGCGCGGCAACCTGGTCGGCGTAGTTTCTAACGGTACAGCCGTGCTGGGGCTTGGTAATATCGGCGCGCTGGCCGGCAAGCCGGTCATGGAAGGAAAGGGCGTATTGTTCAAGAAATTTGCCGGTATCGACGTGTTTGACATTGAAATCGACGAGCAGGACCCGGACAAACTGATTAACGTCATCGCCGCACTCGAACCTACTTTTGGCGGCATCAACCTGGAAGATATTAAAGCGCCGGAATGCTTCTACATTGAAAAAACGCTGCGCGAGCGCATGAACATTCCCGTGTTCCACGATGACCAGCACGGCACCGCGATTATCTGTACCGCTGCGGTACTTAACGGCCTGCGCGTTATTGAGAAAAATATTTCCGATATTCGTTTAGTGGTGTCCGGCGCGGGTGCGGCAAGTATTGCCTGTATGAACCTGCTGGTCGCGCTGGGGATGCAGAAACACAACATCGTGGTTTGCGATTCCAAGGGCGTCATCTATAAAGGCCGCGAAGAAAATATGGCGGAAACCAAAGCTGCCTATGCCGTTGACGATAACGGCAAACGTACGCTGGATGATGTCATTGAAGGCGCCGATATTTTCCTCGGCTGCTCCGGCCCTAAAGTCCTGACGCAGGACATGGTCAAAAAAATGGCGCGCGCGCCGCTGATTATGGCGCTGGCTAACCCGGAGCCGGAAATCCTGCCGCCGCTGGCAAAAGAGGTGCGCCCGGATGCGATTATCTGTACCGGTCGTTCTGATTTCCCAAATCAGGTAAACAACGTGCTGTGCTTCCCGTTCATCTTCCGTGGCGCGCTGGACGTAGGGGCGACGGCAATCAACGAAGAGATGAAGCTGGCCGCGGTTCACGCTATCGCCGAGCTGGCGCATGCTGAACAAAGCGACGTGGTGGCTTCCGCCTATGGTGAAGAGGAGCTGACTTTTGGCCCGGAATACCTGATACCTAAGCCGTTCGACCCGCGCCTGATCGTACAGATTGCGCCAGCGGTTGCGAAGGCGGCGATGGATACCGGCGTGGCAAGGCGTCCGATTGAGGATTTCGAAGCCTATAAAGAGAAGCTCGCCGAATTCGTCTACAAAACTAACCTGTTTATGAAGCCTATCTTCTCTCAGGCGCGTAAAGAACCAAAACGCGTTGTGCTGGCGGAAGGTGAAGAGGCCCGCGTGTTGCATGCAACGCAGGAACTGATCACCCTGGGTCTGGCGAAACCGATCCTGATTGGTCGTCCTTCCGTTATCGAAATGCGCCTGAAAAAGCTCGGCCTGCAAATGCGTGCGGGCACGGACTTCGAAATCGTCAACAACGAATCCGATCCGCGCTTTAAAGAGTACTGGAACGAGTACTACAACATTATGAAGCGCCGCGGCATTACGCAGGAACAGGCGCAGCGTGCGGTTATCAGCAACACCACCGTGATTGGCGCGATTATGGTGCATCGCGGCGAAGCGGACGCCATGATTTGCGGCACCATCGGTGAATATCACGAGCACTTCGAAGTGGTAGAAAAGCTGTTTGGCTATCGTGACGGGGTGAAAGCAGCCGGCGCAATGAACGCGCTGCTGCTGCCGAGCGGTAACACCTTTATTGCCGATACCTATGTGAATGACGATCCAACCCCGGAAGAGCTGACGGAAATCACCCTGCTGGCTGCGGAAACGGTGCGTCGTTTTGGTATTGAGCCGAAAGTGGCGCTGCTGTCGCACTCAAACTACGGTTCCTCCAACTCAAAAGCCGCTTGCAAAATGCGCGCTACGCTTGAGATGGTCCGCGAGCGTGCGCCTGAGCTTGAGATCGACGGGGAAATGCACGGCGATGCAGCGCTGGTGGAAAGCATCCGTAGCGAACGTATGCCGGACAGCCCGCTGAAAGGTTCGGCGAATATCCTGATCATGCCAAACGTGGAAGCCGCGCGCATCAGCTATAACCTGCTGCGCGTCTCCAGTTCTGAAGGGGTAACCGTTGGGCCGGTGCTGATGGGCGTTGCGAAACCGGTGCATGTCTTAACGCCGATCGCTTCCGTTCGCCGCATCGTCAATATGGTGGCGCTGGCGGTTGTTGAGGCGCAGACTACTCCGTTGTAATGCTTCTGACGTAAAATAAAGCGCGGGCTTAAAAGCCCGCGCTTTAGATTGCTGACAAAGAAGGAAAAAGCGTGGTTTTTCCTTCTTTGTGGTTATCAGCCGAAAATCAACGTCTTGATTTTCCTTATTTTTTATTCGGTGGTATACGTTCAACCTGCGTTGGTTGAGAGTTTGTCATCAGTCTGAGCGCGGGGTTAAAACCCCGCGCTTTTTACATTGCGGAGAAAGTGTTCATCACAATCCCGCCGGAAATGATCAGCAGCATTGAGAAAATTGCCGGAAAATCAGGTTTCTGCTTATACAGCACCATTGAGCTGAGGGTCACGCCAACAATGCCAAAACCGCACCACAGCGAATAAGCTACGCCTACCGGAATGGTGCTCATGGCGCGAGTCAGAGCGAAATAGCAAAGCGCGTAGGCACAGATAACCAGTACAGAAGGGCCTAATTTGCTAAAGCCATGGGTTTTCTTAATCATCGACGTGCCGGTAATTTCCGAACCAATTGACAGCGCCAGCCATAAAAATCCGAAATTAAACATGCGTTATTCCTTTAACGTTATTGGGCGGGTTTATTATCCAGCGTGGATGTCCTGGCCGACAGCGCCTCTTCCGGCTCTTCACTGCCCATTTTAGAAAACAAATTCATAATGACGATGCCGCTGGCGATGATCGCCATACCAATGATGGCGGCAGTATCCGGGTGCTGTCCGTAGAAAACCATGCCGAGCGTGGAAACCATCAAAATGCCGGTGCCGGACCACGTCGCGTAAGCCAGTCCGACGGGGATATCCTTGACGGCACGGGATAGCGAGTAGTAGCAGACGCAGTAGAGGACGATGAGCAACACCAGCAGCAGAGTTTTGGTTAGCCCCTGGCTGTTATCGAACATTTTTAGCGTTGACGTGGCTGAGGTTTCCGACAGGATGACCAACAGCATCCACAGCCAACATTTTGCTTTTGAAGACATAATTAACTCCTGATTAGGTCATAAAGTAAGGTTATTTTTTCGGTTTCTTAAAAAATCACAGGCGGCATCGGTTAGCCTCACGCCGGGTGCACAAGCCAGCGTTGGGTCGCAAGAGATCTCTTCAAGGGTGATATAGCGTTGACGAACGCTGTCTGAAACGGGAGCCGCCGTAACGCCATTCGCCAGCTGTTCAGTTAGTTCGTCGAGGGTACACAAGGTTACGCCGAAGGCCTTCATCTGATTAAAAGTTGACTGCATATGAGCGCTATAGGCTGGATTACGGTTGTAGCCGCGAATTTGATTCAGCTCGCTTCTCGGATCGCTATAGTAGCGCAGCGCCAGCGTGGGGATCCGGGCAAGTAACGCATCGTGAAGCCGTTGTATAACGGTGTTTTGTAACGCGCCGTTCATCAACCCTGCGGCCAGTGGATAATCAAAAAAGGGAACGACTACGGCCCCGTAAGCCGTCAGATCGCCTGCTGCGGACAGCGGTTCTCCCAACGAGAGCCAGCGTTCGCGTTCCGCTACGTCCTCGGCAATCAGGATATGAAAATACTGACCGCAGGCGCTTAGCCGCGCAAAGACCTCCTTCTGGTAAGCGAGCGGCGGCGTAACGATCAGCAGAATGGGCTTGCGCAGGCGCTGCAATACCCGTAAAACCAGGCGCTCAATGTCATATTCGTTCATCGCCAGCTCCCGTTAGCGCAGCAGGGTCACCAGAGCACCATTTCTCAGCCCTGCGGCGTTGGCCTCTTCCGTATCAATGTGAAATTCGAGTGCGAAATCGTCACGCACGCGGACGATGACCGCATCAAAAATTACCCGCCGCTCACCGTTACAGCTGACGCGGACTCTCTGACCGTTGCTTACCGCATAGCGCCGCGCGTCCTGCGGCGACATATGAATATGCCGCCAGGCACAAATAACCTGCGACCGTAGCTCAACATGGCCCGCAGGCCCGATGAGCAGGGCATCCCCGGTATTATCCAGCGCGCCGGATTCCCGCAGGGGAGCTTTGATTCCCAGAGTGAAACAGTCGGCGCGGGACACTTCTAACTGAGTGACGAGCCTTGTCGGTCCCAAAACCCGCACGCGTGACAGCGAGCCTTTAGGGCCAACGACCGTCACGCACTCCTCGGCGGCAAACTGACCTGGCTGGAGCAGTGGCTTAAGCGGCGTCAGGGCATAACCCGCGCCAAAGAGCGCTTCGACGTCGGGCTGTGAAAGATGAACATGACGGTTTGAAACCCCGACCGGAATATCCGCTGTCGCAAAGCCGAGCTGTTCGACAACTTTTTCGCGGAGGATAATATCCATCATTTTTTCTTCCCTTTCTTTATCGCTTCCTTATCGTCCTCTTCCGTCAGAACGGGCGACCGGGACAGCTGGGGGGAAGACGTTTCCGTCTCGACTTCCCGCGCGGGCGCAGCGATTGGCGCCAGCCGTGTGGAACGGCCCTTTAATGTCGTTAGCTTTTCCACGGCGCTCCGTTCCGGGCGGGCAATAACGACTGAACTAAGCGAGTGCTCGTCGCCAGCTACTTTTGTGCCCCTTTCAATGGCGGTTTTGATGGCGCTGATTTCTCCTTCAAAGCACACGCTGACGCGTCCGCCTCCTACCTTGCGATAGCCTGTACAGGTCACGTCTGCGGCTTTGCAGGCTGCATCTACTGCCTGGATAGCGGCGACGAGGCCGTAGGTTTCAATGACGCCCAAACTTTTCATTGTCGTCTCCTGTTAATGGCGAACTAAGCGAATATCGAAATCGAATTGCGAGAAAAAGGTCTCCAGACGATCTAATTCCTCGTTGTTGTAAGACGGATCCGTGGTCATCGGATACGGCATGTCGAGTTGCTGATATTTATTTTTTCCTAACTGGTGGTAGGGCAGCATATCGATGCGGGAAATATTTCCGCGCTTCGCCAGTTTCTGTATATATTCAATGGCACCGGTAATGGCATCCCATGAATCGTTATATTCACGAACCAACGGCATTCTGATAATCACGCTGGCACCGGAATCCACCAGCCATTCCAGATTGCGGCGAATACCCTCATTCCCGATCCCGAATAGCGAACGATGGCTTTCACTATTAATTTGTTTAATATCAAACAAAAAAGTGTCTGTAACCGGGGCGAGTTTTTGATAATTTTCAAGCGAAGTGGTTCCCTGGGTTTCAACCGCGGTATTAATCATCATTTTTTTGCATTCGCGGAATAGCGCGACGGCAAAATCCGTTTGTAGACTCATCTCTCCACCACCGATAGTGACCCCGCCACCGGAAGCAATATAGAAGTCATAATCCTGCATCACGATGTCCATCAGCTCGCTGACCGTGACGTCTTTCCCCATTATATGCAGGGCGTTTCTGGTGCAGATGTTTTCGCACCTGCGGCAGCCGATACAGTCTTTTTGGCGATCGACGCTATGCTTTTGGGTGCCATTTTCTTCGCGCATAACGTGGATGCCCGTCGGACAGACGCTGACGCACTCGCCGCAGTCGATGCATTTATCATGTGAAAACATGACCTGAAACTGGCTCATTAGCCCTTCAGGATTGGCACACCATGGACAACGTATATTGCAGCCTTTGAAAAAGATCAGCGTGCGAATGCCGTCGCCGTCATATATAGAATATTTTTGAATATTAAATATTCTTCCTTTTAACGCCTGCGTCGTCATCAAGCTTGCCTCCTGAATAACGTTGAACGTCCTTGTTCTTCTTTATCCTTATTGAAATCAGAATTTTTCAATTATCGTGCGGCTGATTATTTCATCCTGGACCTCTTTACACAGCTCGACGAAATAGGCGCTATATCCGGCGACGCGAACGATCAGGTCGCGATATTTTTCTGGCTCCAGCTGCGCTTTTTTCAGCACTTCGTTGTCGACGTAGCTGAACTGCATTTGACCATTGCCAAGAATGGATGCCGTGCGCAGTAGGGTAATCAGACCGTGGCGGCCTTCCGGCGTATCCAGCAGCCCTTTAAGGAATTTGAAGTTGTGCACCATACCAATGTTCATGGTTTCAACGTTCATTTTACTGACCGATTTGATAATCGCCGTTGGGCCTTGTTTATCCGCTCCCTGAGTTGGGCTGATACCATCGGAGAGCGGCATCCACGCCAGCCGACCGTTTGGCGTGGCGTTTGTTAGCTCACCAATTGGCGTATTGTTAGAGATGGACAGCGTCCCGTGGCTGAGGGTGGAGTAGAGCATCTTATATTTGCGACACTCTTTCTCCGTCCACTCGGTGATATCCAGCGCATAACAATCGACAGAGTTGTCATCGTTGCCGTATTTTGGCGCATTCAGACAGTCGCGGCGCAGGGCATCGTATCCCTCGAAATTTGCTAGCATCGCGTCGCGAACCTGCTCAAGCGTGTATTTCTTCTCTTCATAAACCAGCCTGCGGATGGCGGCCATCGAATCTACGTAGGTCGCAAGGCCTGAGAAGATTAGCCCCGGCCCGTGATTGACTACCGCACCGCCCGCGGCGACATCTTTCCCGCTCGCCATACAGCCTTCAATCAGTAGAGACATCAGCGGCTTAGGCGCGACATCGCGGTGAACGCGCTGGCTGATAACGGTGCCAATTGCCGACAGGCGGACAATATGGGCAACCTGCTGTTTTACGGCAGCATCGAAATCGTCGAACGTATGTAATTCGCGCAGATCGCCGGTGTCGATTCCCTGGTGGCTGTCAAACAGCACCATCCGGCCGCGATTAAGGACAAATTCGATGGCGATCGGCCATTGTGTATAGCCCGTTGATGTCCATTGGTAGATGCGTCCGGATTTTTGCGGTTCCACGCAGCCCATCAGGCAATAGTCGCGCGCATCCTCAAAATCGAATCCTTTGCGCAGCATCATCTTGATATGTGAGTCGTCGAAATGGCAGGCCGGGAACCCCATGCCCGCTTTTACAACGTCAACAATCTTCTCCATATACGGCTGAGGAGACTGGTTATGAATGCGGCAGGCCAGAGACGGCTGATACACTTTCACAAAGCGAACGGCGTCCATAATCAGGTAAGTCAGATCGTTACAGGCATCGCCGCCGCTGCGCTTTTGGCCCCCGACGGTCAGGTTGATAAAAGGCTGATAGCCGGCGAAGTATTTCGCTCCCGCCTCGCTGGACATCCACATTAGCTCTGCGCACTTGATAATAAATGCCTGCATAAGTTCCAGAGCGTCGTCGCGCGTCAGGCGGCCTTCGCGGATGTCGGCTTCGAACATCGGGTAGCAGTACTGGTCGAGTCGGCCCAGCGACAGGCCGGTCTGGTTTTCTTCAACTTCAAACAGGGACTCCAGGGTCCAGACGCTTTGTAAGGCTTCCTGCAGCGTTTTCGGTGGATTGGCCGGGACGTTTTCATTGACCTCCGCAATGGTCAGCAGCTCGGCTCGGCGTTCAGCGTTAGCTTCTGCTGCCGCCAGTTCACGAGCGTGAGCGGCTATACGGCGCGCATAGCCGACCACGCCTTCGCAGGTTTCGATCGCCGCCTTGTAAAAATAGATACGATCGATGTCGTCCGGGTTTTCCATGCTTAGCGCGGCAAGGTTGGCCTGCGCGTCGGCTTTAATACCGTTCATGCCTTTGGTAAACAGCAGCACATCGTAACCCGGACAGGTGTCACCCCCGCCGTTTATCTGATGATAAGAGAGGTCGCTAACGAAGGTTTCGCCGCTGAATGACCAGACGCCAGCTTCGCGATACTGCGCTTCGCAAATTTCATCCAGCGAGCGGCCTTCCCAGAAGGGCACGATCTCTTCGCGAATGGTTTTTTTATCTTCTTCGCTGATAACAAAAGGATCCTGCGGCCGGGTGCTCATGGTATCCAGCTCATCGCGAACCCAGCGCCAGGCGATATCCGGTGAGAAAGCTCCTGCCCGCGGTTTACCGCAGGGATGGCCGACGATCAATTCTTCATCCTGGATGAGGATTGGTGCGGTTTCACAGGCGTGGCGGAACGCTTTGGCGCGCAGTAAAATAGTCGGCAATCCCGGGTTGTTTTTCACCACTTCGGTGAACGCCAGCGCCCGGTAAATGGTTACGCTCGGGCGCGCCTGTAGATAGCGATTGCGCAGACGTTGCAGGCGGGGGGTTAAGCCTTGCATCACCGCCGTATCTTCTGCAATTTGCGCTGCCGGAGCGGTATGCTGCGCGCCCTGAAACAGAGAGACGGAAAGGTTCAGCGTGCTCAGGTTACGTCTGGCGTTGAGAAACAGGCCGGACAGGGCGTTGATTTCAAGGCTGGCGTCGTTCAGGTCGGCACCGTGGAACAGGGCATCAAACATCGGGTAGCCGTGCAGTGAACGCGGCGCGCGAACTTCACTTAACTCCGCCAGCTTCAGCCACAGGCATTCGACGATTTCGTAGGCTTGATCCGGGGTTAAATGCCCACTATCGATGTCACGCTGATACCAGGATAGCAGCGCTTTATCCGCCCCACAGGGATTCACGGCATAGTCGCCATTATCCAGCAGCAGGGCTAGCTGAAACAGGTAAAATGCCTGGCAGGCTTCTTTAAAATTCCTCGCGGGCAGCGCCGGAATGTGATGCAGGATAGCTGCGCTGTCGCGCAGTTCCGCCTGCCGGTAGGGATTGCTTTCTTCGGAGGCCAACGTCTCAAGGCGATCGGCCATTTTTTGTGCCAGCATCAGCAGAGCGTCACAGGCGTAGATGGCGGCGCGACAGGCGTTAACCTCATCCATTCTGCTGCGGCTCAAGGCGCTGCCAGGCGTGCGCATTTTCTCTTCCAGCTGTTTTTTTATCGCCAGAGCGCCTTTATCGACGATGAGCAGATAGTTCGGCGAAGCCAGCTCGGCGCTGAGATTCAGAAACTGGAACACCGACGGCTGCCGGCCAGCGTTGTCGTCGTGGAAAATCACACCGTGAGCCTGGCTTGTCTGGTTGCCAACAATCAGCTCGTCCAGTGAAATGCCGACAGAAAGCTGGCGCATCAGTTCGTAATATCGACGGGCGGGTTTGACGGCGGCTGGAATGCCCGCGATATCGCTATCGAGGGCGCTGTAAGCTGCGGCATGCTCTGTGCATAACGTACTTTTTTGCGACTGTAAACGTTCCGCCAGCACGTTGACGCGTGGCGTTAGGCTGTAGTGTGCCATGAGGTTCTCCTGATGTTCTTATTAATGATCCTGCCCGCAACCGTAGCGTTGGCCGGCCCAGGCCTGGCGATAGATATTCGCCATCGCCTGAGCGTCGGGCTGTTCTGGATTCGTTGGGGTGCAGCTGTCGCGAAGCGCCTGGCCGACCATCTCCGCCGTTTTACTGGCGAAATCAGCGGCGTCTATACCGCATTCACGAATGCCGACCGGCATTTCCATTTCCGCTTTTAATGTCTGAATGGAAACCAGCAGGCTGGTGACCCCTTCGCGGGTTGTCCGTGCGGGGAGAGTGAGCAGATGTGCCAGATGGGCGTATTTACGTGCCGCTCGGGTATCGCATTGCCCTGAGTAGTCGGCATTCCATGCCACGACGTCGGCCATCAGCAGCGCATTCGCCCGGCCGTGTGGAATGCGAAAGACGCCGCCCAGCGCGTGGGCCAGGCTGTGGGTGATACCCAGCGAGGCGTTAGTGAACGCCATTCCCGCCATGCAGGATGCGCTGTGCATCTTTTCCCTTGCCTGCAGGTCGCTTCCCTGGCGCCAGCAGGTTGGCAGGTAGTTGAAAACCTGCTGGACGACTTTTTCCGCCAGTGCGTCGGTAAAGTCGCTCGCCCGCAGGGAAACATATGCTTCCAGAGCGTGGCAGAGGACATCCATTCCGGTATCCGCCGTGATGGACGCCGGCACGGAGGTGACCAGCGAGGGATCCAGAATGGCGATATCTGGCAGCATGAGTGGATCTACCAGGACCAGCTTTTCGGCGCGGGATTTCACTACCGAAAAGGCGGTCACTTCCGAACCCGTACCGCTGGTTGTTGGAATTGCGACAAAGCGAGAGCGGGATGCCATCGGCTCAGGCCTGGCCTGCGCCAGGGTGTAAATAACGGCCTTCGCTGCATCGATAACCGACCCGCCTCCCAGGGCGACCACCAGATCGGGCTGCTGCTCATCCATTATTTTCATGCCGCAGACAACGGTGGCGATATCCGGATCGGCTACCACATCGTCCCAAACCTGAAACGCGATTCCTCGCTGCTGCCAGGATTGCGTGATGCGGGCTGCAAGACCTAATTTGACCATCGCTTTGTCCGTTACCAGCAGGGCGCTGCTGGTGGGCAGGTCGTACAGCGTATTCAGCGCCTGTGGGCCAAAATGGATCCGGGGTTGTAGCTGAAATTCACTCATCGTGTCATTAACTCCTTAGCGATCCCGAAACACGTTCTCGACAATGGCCACCACCGACATGGCTTTATAGAGACCTTTGCCGAGCGCGAACCGCACCTCCACCAGGACGATGTCGTGCAGGCCAGCGCCTACGCTATCGACAGCGACCCAGGTTTTGTCCTTGATGAGCTGCTGTTCATCGTCAAGGGCGGCGATCAGCAGCAGATTGCTGCCGCGCAGCTCATCGCATTTTTGCGTGGCGACAACGTGGCCGATTACCTTTGCGAGAATCATGATTTTTATCGCCTTTTCTCAATGCATTACTTATCCAGACGCTCCAGCACCTGACGTATCACGCGTTCTACGTTTTGCTCGTTAATCTCGTTTTCGCATGGGGCGGAAGGGGTGAGTGAGAACCGGTCATCCGAGTGCCGTGTCACACCGGAGGTAAAGCGCGCGTCATCAAGAATGCTGATCTGCGGTGAAGCAACGGGTTCAGGCCTGAGCTGAGGAATCGCCTGGCTGCCCGGCGTGCGGAGTTCTTCTATAGAGCGCACGCCGTAGCCTACCCTGCGGATGTTTAACAGGTTCATGGGGCCGACATTGTCGGAGCTGGAGCCGCCACCGACCGCGCCGCAGCCGAGCGTCAGGGCAGGAGAGAGATTAGTGGTAGCGCCAATTCCGCCCAGCGCCGCAGGCGTGTTGATCAGGATGCGATTGACGGGCTTTTCGAGGCTGAACTGGCGGATCACATCCTGATTTTGGGTGTGGATCACCAGCGTATGCCCCAATCCTTCGTTGGTGAGCAGTTCCATGACGCGGTTGCAGGCTGCTTTCCAGTCCTCTTCCACATACAGCCCCAGTACCGGACACAGTTTTTCTCGTGAATAAGGATTCTGGTGTGAAACTGTGGTCTGTTCGGCAATTAGCACTCGCGTGTTGGCGGGGACGCGAAAACCGGCAACCTGGCTGAGATAGAGCGCGCTTTTACCTACGGTTTTGGGATTGATCGTACCGTTGGGGCGCATTAAAAGAGCGGCTATTTTGGCGGCTTCATCTTCCTGCATGAAATACACGCCCTGAGCTTCCAGTTCACGGTGTACTTCATCATAAATACAGCGTTCGACGATGACCGACTGTTCGGAAGCGCAAATGACGCCGTTATCGAAGGTTTTGCTGGCGATAATGTCTTTTACCGCACGGGGTATATTGGCGCTGCGCTCAATAAAAGCAGGGCCATTGCCCGGGCCACCGCTGATTGTTGGCGTACCGGAGGCATAAGCCGCACGTACCATTCCTTCTCCACCAGTCGCCAGAATCAGCGATACCTCTTTGCTGTGCATAAGTTCTGAGGTGGCTTCGAGAGTCAGCTCGGTCAGACCGCTGACACTTCCGGCCGGAGCACCTGCGGCTTGTGCTGCGCGTTTAACTATGTCGATCGCTTTCCAGCTGCACATTTTTGCGCCCGGGTGGGGAGAAAAAATAATGGCGTTACCAGCTTTCAGCGCAATGAGCGCTTTATAAAAAATGGTTGAGGTTGGGTTTGTTGAGGGCACCAGCGCGCAGATAACCCCCAGCGGCACGCCCACGTCCATCACTTTTTTTATCGGATCGTCATGGATGATACCGACGGTTTTCATCTCTTTAATGGCCTCATAAACGTGCAGCGAAGCAAAACGGTTCTTCAAAACCTTATCCTGCCAGTTGCCAAAACCGGTTTCTTCGCAGGCCATTTTTGCCAGCGATTCGGCGTGGTGTGCTGCTTCCTGAGCCACATTTTTGACGATGGCGTCGATTTGCTGCTGCGAGAAGCTGGCCAGAATCGCGTGCGCCTGTTTAGCGCTGCGAACCAGCTCCCGGGCGTGCTGCCGTGATTGCAAATCATTATCCAGTTCAATCATGAATCTATCCTTCATCAGACTAAAAGAGTGGAGACGGGGCGTGCTTTGTTACGTCAGGCTTTGTGCTGCGCCGCAATTTTCTCAATATCGTTATGCGGACGGGCAATGACGCGTGAAGTAATGACTTCCCCTACTCGTTTTGCTGCTTCTACCCCGGAGTCAACGGCGGCATTTACGGCGCCGACGTCACCTTTCACCATCGCGGTGACCAGGCCGGAACCGACGTTCTCGTAGCCAATCAGTTCGACATTCGCAGCTTTACACATCGCATCGGCGGCTTCGATGCAGGCCACCAGCCCTTTGGTTTCGATTAGACCAAGTGCTTCTTTCATGTTCTCTCCTGTTAGCCAGCAACTTTGTACTGAGCAACGATTTTGTTAATGTCGTTATGCGGACGAGCAATGACCAGCGAGGTCACGACTTCACCGATGCGCTGTGCGGATTCCACGCCGGAGTCCACGGCGGCTTTCACCGCGCCGACGTCGCCTTTCACCATCGCGGTGACCAGGCCGGAGCCGACGTTTTCGTAACCAATCAGTTCAACGTTAGCGGCTTTACACATCGCGTCGGCAGCTTCAATACAGGCCACCAGCCCTTTGGTTTCGATCAGACCTAATGCATCACCCATTTGTATTCCTCCGGCTTTATGCCTTGTGCTTAATGACGATTTTGTTGATGTCGTTGTGCGGTCGGGCAATCACCAGCGAGGTGACGACTTCGCCAATGCGTTTTGCCGCTTCAACGCCTGAATCTACGGCGGCTTTCACCGCGCCGACGTCACCTTTCACCATCGCAGTGACCAGGCCGGAGCCGACGTTTTCATAACCAATCAGTTCGACGTTAGCGGCTTTACACATCGCATCCGCTGCTTCAATGCAGGCTACCAGGCCCTTGGTTTCTATCAGACCTAATGCATCACCCATTGTGATTTTCTCCTCCTCAAACAGGGTCCCGTGAGTACGAACAACCGTCTGTGCGTCGGCTCAGCCGGGCCGCATCGGCGTTCCAGGTTCACTATAGATACGAAGAGATTGAATGGAATTTAAATCCTTAAACGTTTTATTTTTGGTTTTTTATTCTGATATTTTGCGCTTTATTTATTTCTTTGTGCTGTTTATGCGGCTTGATTTGGCAATGACGCAGGCGAGGGAGACGCAAAATTGCGGCGGGTTTAATGTTGTTATGGAATTGCTAACGTAGTGATGCGTCAGCGTTTAATGCCATATAAAAAACGTGCTTAAAGTCACTATTAATCGCTATTGGTAAGAGGAGCTAAAAAGGCCGCCGGCGGTGAAAAGCGAGAAATGTGAAGTCAGTCAAAGGTGCTGCCGGACTTCAGCGTGCAGATAAAGAGAGGGGAGTTAAGGGAGCTGAGTAAAATAGAGCTGTTGTTCAATCGCTGCATGTTAAGAAACAGGCCGTCGTGGCTGTCGGACATCTCACGCATAAAGTAATCAAAAATCACATCGGGCGACTGGTCGATTGAGGAGGCGCTGGCCTCCCATCTGCTGATTCGATAGTGGCGTTCCAGAGGGGATATCCGCTTGCTGGTATAGCTGAATTTGACGTAGCGCTGAAGGTAGAGCCAGCCCGCCTCGGAATCGGTATAGCCTTCCACAACAATGGAGCCCGCTCCTTTCGCGGCGAAGTTGAAATGAATATTCCCGTTAACGTTCTCTTTTTCCATATTTTCAAAACGCATTATCACTTTCGTGGAACAGGACATATTTCCGGCGTTCTCTTTGGGGAACAGGCGCCAGAGGCTAAAGCCAGCTGCCGCGATAAATACCGCGCCAGAAAGCAGAAATGTGGTACGGGGGATGAGCTTCATTGCGGGTTCCAGGAATAGTAGAAATAGTTGTCGCAATAGCTGAACGCATTGTTTTCATGCATTGCACAATGCGCCATGAAAACGCGTCCCAGGCCATTGGTTTGTAGCTTGTCGCCGTAGAAAAAAATGAATCGTTCATCGGGTCTGCAGGGGAGCGCCAGGCGCTGGCGCACGGCATCAAAGTTTTTATCGTAGACGGTTTCGGTGACGGAACTTAGCATATCGTCGCTCGCCAGCAGCTCACACGGGCTGTTAGCCATAGAAGTCAGCACAATCGGGCGAGATTTCTCTCCGCCGAACAGCGCGGGTATCAGCAATAAAATAGATATCAGTAATAAAGCCACGCTGGCCATATACCAGCACATACCCTGCTGATGCCCGGTGGGCTGTGGGCGTACCGGGTCGTTGATTGTCAGGGAAGGGGCAGTCGGCATTGCATCCGTTGGCGGTGGGACATCGTCGAGCGCTTCTACCAAAATAGCGGGATTGAGCTGTAGATAACCGCGAGAAATGGTGATGATAACGTTCTCAATACCATAGTGCCGGAACGTTTTACGCAGCATACTCAGGTACTGATTAAGATTGGCATTAGATGAGGTAAAGCCGTTATCGTCCCAGACCTTTTTAAGGACTTCATTACGGCTGACTACGCTCTGATTGTGCAGAAAGAATGACAGCAGAGCATTGGCGGTAATGGAAAGCTGGGTATCCGGCTCGTCGTTACCCGCTAAGGTTAACGATCCTTCTTCGGCATTGTAAATCAGACCGGCGTTGAGATTGTAGCGCATAGGCGGCTCTCTCTGTCTGTTTCTGGCGTCCATTCACGCCGACAACGTCACGGCTAACAGGCCGCTAATCAATGCCTGGCGATGCTCTGCGCTTATTATTGGTCCTTTCGTCATCGTGAACAGCCAGATGCCATCTGCCGCGTAGCGTACCTGCATCTTTCTGCGATCGTTGTTCAGAGCGTCGCCTTTTGCCAGATGCGCCAGCATCCAGTCGCGCCAGCACCGGCGCAGCACGGGCTCATCGGGCATAGCCAGCGAAAGAACCATTAGTTGGCGGCTTTCGTCGTTATCCGTCAGAGCGGAAAAGTAATTGAGATAGGCTCGCGTAAAGCGGCCGCAGGACAATGGATTGCCGCTCATTAGCGCAAAGATAGCGTTATCCATAACCGCCAGCAGGCGGGCGAACAGCGCAAAGATCGGCGACTGCTTATAGGGAAACTGATGTATTAAGCCACCCTTGCTGACGCCAGCCTCGTGAGCAAGGGCATTAAGTGATAGGGAAGCAATGCCATCCCGGCCTGCAATCATCGCTGCTAATTCAAGCAGTTGCCGTTGGAGGCGCGTGGGAGCTTTCTTCCGATGAAGCGTTTGCGTGTTCATGCTCGAATCATACCGACCAGACGGCATGATTCTTTTTGATCGCGATCAACGAGGGGGGAGCGCCCGCCAATATTTATCTAAGGCTGTGTCTTATTTCACGTTTTGTTCAGGAAGGGCGATAGCTTAAACCCAGTCCTTAACAGGTAAGAAATCACGATACAAGGCGGCCTCCGGGCTGCCTTCTTCCGGCTGATAGTTATATTCCCAGCGCACCAGCGGCGGCATCGACATTAATATCGACTCCGTGCGCCCTCCGGTTTGTAAACCGAATAGCGTTCCGCGGTCCCACACCAGATTAAACTCTACGTAGCGCCCACGGCGATAAAGCTGGAAGTCGCGTTCGCGCTCGCCCCATGGCAGAGCTTTGCGGCGTTCAACAATCGGCAGATACGCGTCCAGATAACCGTTCCCGACGGCCTGCATAAAACTAAAGCAGTGGTTGAAATCTGGCCTATTCAGATCGTCAAAGAACAGCCCGCCAATGCCGCGCTGCTCGTTGCGGTGTTTAATAAAGAAGTAATCGTCACACCATTTTTTGTAACGCGGGAAAACCTCTTCGCCAAACGGCTGGCACAAATCCCGGGCCGTGTTGTGCCAGTGAACGGCATCTTCTGCAAAACCGTAGAACGGCGTTAAATCAAAGCCGCCGCCGAACCACCATACCGGGTCACTGCCGGGCTTTTCAGCGATGAAAAAGCGTACGTTGGCGTGGCTGGTGGGAACATAAGGATTGAGCGGATGAACAACCAGCGATACGCCCATGGCTTCGAAACTACGTCCGGCAAGCTCCGGGCGGTGCGCGGTTGCGGATGCGGGCATGGCGTCGCCGTGGACATGCGAAAAGTTAACGCCCGCCTGCTCAAAAACGTTTCCGCCGCGTAATACCCGGCTGCGCCCGCCGCCGCCGCCTTTTCTTTGCCAGCTGTCTTCTTCAAAGGTAGCGCCATCAATGGCGGCAAGCTGCTGACAAATGGTGTCCTGCAGCTGCAGCAGGTACTGTTTTACGGCGTGGATATCGGGCGTATTCATAGGATTAACGTTTTCTACCGTGGGCTTTGTGATTATCGAACCAGTTGAAATAACTGATGATGCCATTGGCAATGGCAGTCGCAATTTTCTGACGAAACGCCGTCGTACCGAGCAGCTTTTCTTCGCCGGGATTGGTAATAAATGAGGTTTCCACCAGCACCGAGGGAATCGACGGTGATTTTAGCACTACGAAAGCGGCCTGTTCGGTGTTGCGGCTGTGAAGCTTATGCACCGGTTTGATTTGCTTAAGGATATGTGACCCAAGCGTCAGGCTGTTTTTGATGGTGTCCGTTTGCACCAGGTCAAACAGCACCTGTTGCAGATAATGGTCTTTGTTTTTCACCTTGCTGCCCGCCACATCGTCGGCGGCGTTCTCTTTATCAGAAAGGTATTTTGCCATGGCGCTACTGGCGCCGCGATTGGAGAGGGCGAAAACGGACGCGCCTGCTGCCGTCGGGCTGGTAAAGCCGTCGGCGTGAATAGACATAAACAGGTCTGCGCCGTGCTGGTGGGCAATCTCAACGCGGTCGTATAAGGGAATAAATTCGTCGCTGGTGCGTGTCAGCCTGGCCTCGATCCCCTTGCTGCGCAGAATGCTGCGCACGTTTTTGGCAATCGCCAGCACCACGTGTTTCTCTTTCGAACCATTATGCCCGATGGCACCGGTATCAATGCCGCCGTGACCGGGATCTAACATCACAATGCGGCGGCCGCCGGACTTCTTTGCCGGTTTACTGTGGCTAGTCGTGGTTTTAAGCGATTTGCTCTCCTGACGGGCCAGAGCCTTACTTGCGCTGGATAAGGTCAGGGCAGCCAAACCAGTAAGCAGCAACTGGCGGCGGGTGGTAAGTTGCGTCAGTGATTTAATTTTACTCATACGGCTGATTATTTATCTTATGAATTCTTGATTAGCATTTATATCGTATCGTCAGGGCGTTAACGACAGACGTTTGGCCGAAATGTTTATCTTTTCATTTCAATCCGTGTATGGACGATAAGTATGCCATTTTTTACCGGCTTTTGCGGCAGATATTGGCTTAACGGGAAGGACACGCCATAATCAGGTTTTTAAGACTATAAGCGGCTAATACCATGGAAATACGCGTTTTTCGCCACGAAGATTTCGAAGAGGTCATCACCCTTTGGGAGCGCTGCGATCTTCTGCGCTCGTGGAACGATCCTGAAATGGATATCGAACGTAAGCTGCAGCATGATGCGGATCTGTTCCTGGTTGCGGAAGTGGGCGGGGAAGTTGTCGGCTCATTAATGGGCGGTTACGACGGCCACCGTGGCTCTGCGTACTACCTTGGCGTGCACCCTGAATTTCGCGGGCGCGGCATTGCCAATGCGTTACTCAGTCGCCTTGAGAAAAAGCTTATTGCGCGCGGCTGTCCAAAGATCCACATCATGGTGCGCGAAGAGAACGATCTGGTGATCGGTATGTACGAGCGGCTGGAATACGAACAGCAGGATGTAGTAATGCTCGGCAAGCGCCTGATTGAAGATCAAGAGTATTGATGCTTTTTAACTATCCACCTTCGGATTATGACGTTCACGGCAATCTGAAAACGCCTTTTCTGTTCTGGTGCATTCTTCTTTTTCAGGCGCGGACCTGGTTTTTGCTGGTGCTGGCGGGCGCATCCCGCCAGCAGGGCGATGCCCTGCTCGGTCTGTTCTACCCCGATCGCGACAGCTTCTGGCTGGGCCTGCTGCCCGGCGTTCCGGCGGCGTTAGCCTTTGCGATTAGCGGCCGCCGTCATTTATGGCCGCGCCTGTGGTCGGCATGGCGCTGGGTTTTAACTGCCGCGCAGGTGGCCGTTCTGGTCTGGCAAATTGTGTTAATAGGGCAGGGAGAAGAGCTGACCGGCATAACGCTGGCGCTGCTGATCGGCGATGTTTTTGCCCTGTGGTGGCTGTGCACCAGCCGCCGTTTGCGTGACTACTTTGCGCCACAGCGTGAATGAAGGGCACTTTTAAGCAAGTTTGTACTCCAATGCCCGTTATCACTCCAAAATAAAGGAATTATTGATGAAGTCTTTGCGCCTGATGATGTTAGCCGCGCCGCTGGTACTGAGCGGCTGTTCGACGATTTCTAACATACACTGGTCAAGCCTCTCGCCGATGAGCTGGTTTGGTTCCTCGCCTGAAGTGAGCGAGCAGGGCGTCGGCGGCTTAAACGCCGGCACGCCAATGAATGAAGAAGCCGTCAGCGCAGGGCTTAACGATAATTACCGTCTGCGCAGCGGCATGAAAACCGATAACGGCACCGTGGTTCGTTACTTTGAAGCGATGGATGACAAGACGCTGATGGTTATCGTGAACGGCGATAACGGCACGGTGAGCCGCGTGGACGTAATGGATAAAGAGATTAAAACCGAAAGCGGCGTTGAGATTGGCACGCCGTTTAGCGATCTTTATGAAAAAGCCTACGGCGCGTGCGCAAAAGGGACGGGCGACGATGCCGGGGGCGTTGAGTGTAAGGCACCGGGCAGCCAGCACATCAGCTACTTATTTAGCGGTGAATGGCGCGGGCCGGAAGGCCTGATGCCAGCCGACGACACGCTAAAAAAATGGACCCTCAGCAAAATTATCTGGCGTAAATAAATCAGCGCCCGGTTTGCGTCTCCTCAAGAAGGCGCAGCCGTAATCGAGTATGATATGCCGATAAATGCCACATTGCGTGGCATTCGTTTTTTTCAGGAGGATGCATGTCTCGGGTTCAAACCGGCATTTTGCCGGAGCATTGTCGCGCCGCCGTCTGGCTGGAAGCGAGTATTCAGGGTGATTTCGATGCCGTTCGTCAGGGCTGCAAAACCTTTACTCAATCGCTGAACGCGTTGCAGGAAAAATTTCCGCAAGCGAATCTGGGCGCGGTAGTGGCATTTGGTCATGACCTGTGGCGTGATTTGAGCGGCGGCGTGGGCGCGGAAGAGTTGAAAAACTTTGCTCCGCTGGGCAAAGGGCTTGCGCCGGCAACCCAGCGCGATGTGATGATCCATATTTTATCCCTGCGCCATGACGTAAACTTTTCCGTTGCGCAGGCGGCGCTGGCCGCTTTCGGCGACGCGCTTTCCATCGAAGAAGAAGTTCACGGTTTCCGCTGGGTGGAAGAACGCGATCTGAGCGGTTTTGTTGACGGCACCGAAAACCCGCAGGGCGAAGAGTCTCGTCGTGAAGTAGCGGTAATCAACGAAGGCGTTGACGCTGGCGGCAGCTATGTGTTCGTACAGCGCTGGGAACACAACCTCAGGCAGTTTAACCGCATGAGCGTTGGCGACCAGGAGAGGATCATGGGACGCACCAAAGAAGCCAACGAAGAGATTGATGGCGACGAGCGCCCGGCAACGTCTCACCTTAGCCGTGTCGATCTGAAAGAAAACGGCAAGGGGCTGAAAATTGTGCGGCAAAGTCTGCCATACGGCACCGCCAGCGGTAAACATGGCCTTTACTTCATTGCCTACTGCGCACGCCTGCACAACATTGAGCAGCAGCTATTGAGCATGTTTGGCGAAACCGACGGCAGGCGCGACGGCATGCTGCGCTTCACCAAACCGGTGACCGGCGGCTATTACTTTGCCCCTTCTTTAGATAAGTTATTAAGCCTGTAGAAACGAACGATGGATGGCGCCCATGCTTATCCATCCTACAAGGCGCAGATCGGGTTGGCTTTCGCGCCGCCCGACAAAAAATCCTTCTCAAGTCTTATATCCCTTTCTTATTGCAAATCACCAAACGGTATATAAAAGCGTTACAGCTTTAGCTCTCGTTATAAATAAACTGAGGGCATGTTAAGCACGATCGTTATCGCAAAATAAGGGTGCCCAATGGCAAACACGTCAGTTAAAAAAGTATGGAACGCGCTCGTTGTCTCCGCGTTGCTGGCAGGATCTGCCCATGCAACGGAGCTTCTCAACAGCTCTTATGATGTGTCTCGCGAACTGTTTGCCGCGTTAAATCCAGCTTTTGAACAAAAATGGGCGCAGGAAAATAACGGGGATAAGCTGACGATAAAACAATCTCATGCCGGGTCATCAAAACAGGCGCTGGCAATATTACAGGGCTTAAAAGCTGACGTTGTAACTTATAACCAGGTGACAGACGTACAGATCCTGCATGACAAAGGCAAGCTGATCCCGGCGGACTGGCAGAGCCGGTTACCGAACAATAGCTCGCCTTTCTACTCCACCATGGCTTTTCTGGTGCGTAAGGGCAACCCAAAGAACATTCATGACTGGAACGATCTGGTGCGTCCGGACGTGAAGCTTATCTTCCCCAATCCAAAAACTTCCGGTAACGCGCGCTACACCTATCTGGGCGCGTGGGGTGCTGCAAACAAAGCTGACGGTGGCGATAAAGCCAAAACCGAGCAGTTTATGACCCAGTTCCTGAAGAACGTTGAAGTGTTCGATACCGGTGGTCGCGGGGCGACAACTACGTTCGTTGAACGCGGCCTTGGCGACGTGCTGATTAGTTTCGAATCCGAAGTAAACAATATCCGCAATCAGTACGCGAAAGACGGCTACGAGGTTGTGGTGCCGAAAGTGAACATTCTGGCCGAATTCCCGGTAGCCTGGGTTGATAAGAACGTGAAGGCTAACGGTACGGAAAAGGCAGCTAAGGATTACCTGAACTTCCTGTATAGCCCGACGGCGCAGAAAATCATCACCGACTATTACTATCGCGTGAACAGCCCGGAAACGATGGACAAGCTGAAAGATAAATTCCCTCAGACTGAATTGTTCACCGTGGAAGATGTGTTCGGCGGCTGGCCGGCAGCCATGAAAACGCATTTCGCAAGCGGTGCGGAGTTCGACAAGCTGGTAGCGGCAGGGCATAACTAATGTTTGCTGTATCTACCAAACGCGTGCTGCCGGGCTTTACCTTAAGCCTCGGCACCAGTTTGCTGTTCGTGTGCCTGATTTTATTGCTGCCGTTAAGCGCGCTGGTTATGCAGTTGTCCGAGATGACGCTCGCGCAGTACTGGGAAGTGATCTCCAACCCGCAGGTGGTAGCGGCTTATAAAGTTACGCTGCTGTCTGCGGGCGTAGCTTCCCTGTTTAACGGCCTGTTCGGCATGCTGATGGCATGGATTTTAACACGCTATCAGTTTCCCGGCCGCAGCCTGCTGGATGCGTTAATGGATTTGCCCTTCGCGCTGCCAACGGCGGTGGCGGGCCTGACGTTAGCCGGTCTGTTTTCGGTTAACGGCTGGTACGGCGAGTGGCTGGCGCAGTTTGGCATTAAGGTGACTTATACCTGGCTTGGTATTGCGGTGGCGATGGCTTTTACCAGCATTCCGTTTGTGGTGCGCACCGTTCAGCCCGTGCTTGAAGAGCTTGGCCCGGAATATGAAGAAGCGGCCGAAACGCTGGGCGCAACGCGCTGGCAGAGCTTCCGCCGCGTTATTTTGCCTGAGCTTTCGCCTGCGTTAATGGCGGGCGTAGCGCTCTCCTTTACACGCAGCCTGGGAGAGTTTGGCGCGGTTATCTTTATCGCCGGGAACATCGCCTGGAAAACGGAAGTAGCGTCGCTGATGATTTTCGTGCGTTTGCAGGAGTTTGATTATCCCGCTGCAAGCGCCATTGCTTCGGTGATTCTGGCCGCATCCCTGCTGTTGCTGTTCACCATAAATACGTTGCAAAGTCGCTTTGGTCGACGAGTGGTAGGTCACTGATGACGGACGTAACCGAATTGAAAAGCTATCGCCGCTCCGGTTTTAACTGGGGTAAATGGGCGCTGATTGGGCTTGGCGTGCTGATTTCGTTCCTGCTGCTGGTGGTGCCGGTAGCGTCGATTTTTGCCGAGGCCT
This sequence comes from Cedecea colo, assembly GCF_011808225.1. Lineage (GTDB taxonomy): Bacteria > Pseudomonadota > Gammaproteobacteria > Enterobacterales > Enterobacteriaceae > Dryocola > Dryocola colo. The sequence continues at coordinate 148,889 of NZ_SOYS01000008.1, forward strand.
TCTCAAAGGGGCTAATGCCAGCGCTGCAAAATATTGCTGACCCGGACATGCTGCACGCCATCTGGCTGACGGTAATGATCGCTCTGATTACCGTGCCGGTGAACCTGGTGTTCGGTATTCTGCTCGCCTGGCTGGTGACGCGTTTTAACTTTCCGGGCCGCCAGCTACTGCTGACGCTGCTGGATATTCCCTTTGCCGTTTCACCGGTTGTTGCTGGCCTGGTTTATCTGCTGTTCTACGGCTCCAACGGCCCGTTAGCCGGTTTTATGGACGACTATAACATTCAGATTATGTTCGCCTGGCCGGGCATGGTGCTGGTGACAATTTTCGTGACCTGCCCGTTTGTGGTGCGCGAACTGGTGCCGGTGATGTTAAGCCAGGGCAGCCAGGAAGATGAGGCGGCTATTTTGCTTGGCGCTTCCGGCTGGCAGATGTTTAAGCGCGTTACGCTGCCGAATATCCGCTGGGCGCTGCTGTACGGCGTGGTGCTGACTAACGCCCGCGCGATCGGCGAATTTGGCGCAGTCTCCGTTGTTTCCGGTTCCATACGTGGCGAGACATTCTCGCTGCCGTTACAGGTCGAATTACTCCAGCAGGATTACAACACCGTCGGTTCGTTTACCGCCGCCGCGCTGTTAACTCTGATGGCAATTGTTACCCTGTTTTTAAAGAGTGCATTGCAGTGGCGTCTGAATAATCAGGAAAAACGCCTGCAGCAGGAGGGAAATCATGAGCATTGATATTACCAATATTAAGAAATCTTTTGGTCGCACCCAGGTGCTGAACGATATCTCTCTGGATATCCCTTCCGGCCAGATGGTCGCGCTGCTGGGGCCTTCTGGCTCGGGTAAAACCACGCTGCTGCGTATTATCGCGGGCCTTGAGCATCAGAATAGCGGACGCATCAGCTTCCACGGCACGGACGTGAGCCGCATTCACGCTCGCGATCGTAAAGTCGGGTTTGTTTTCCAGCATTATGCGCTGTTCCGTCATATGACGGTTTTCGACAATATCGCCTTTGGCCTGACGGTGCTGCCGCGTCGCGAACGTCCCTCTGCGGCGGTGATTAAGCAGAAAGTCACCCGTCTGTTGGAGATGGTACAGCTATCCCATCTGGCTGACCGGTTCCCGGCGCAGCTTTCCGGTGGACAGAAACAACGCGTTGCGCTGGCGCGTGCGCTGGCCGTTGAACCGCAAATCCTGCTGCTTGACGAGCCGTTTGGCGCGCTGGATGCGCAGGTGCGTAAAGAATTACGCCGCTGGCTGCGTCAGCTGCATGAAGAGCTGAAGTTCACCAGCGTGTTCGTCACCCACGATCAGGAAGAAGCGATGGAAGTCGCCGATCGGGTCGTGGTAATGAGCCAGGGGAACATCGAACAGGTTGATACGCCTGAGGCAGTATGGCGCGAACCGGCAACGCGCTTTGTGCTTGAGTTCCTCGGTGAAGTAAACCGTCTGAAAGGCAACGTGCGCGGGAGCCAGTTCCACGTTGGCGCTCACCGCTGGCCGCTGGGCTTTACGCCTGCTTATCAGGGCGCGGTGGATCTGTTTCTGCGCCCGTGGGAAGTGGACGTAAGCCGACGCACGAATCTGGACTCGCCATTGCCGGTACAGGTGCTGGAGGCCAGTCCGCGCGGTCACTATATGCAGCTGGTTGTGCAGCCTCTGGGATGGTATGACGAGCCGCTAACCGTGGTATTACGTGAAGACTACGTCCCGGTACGCGGTGAGCGCCTGTTCGTTGGTCTGCAACATGCCCGTTTGTATGAAGGGAACAACCGAATTCAGGGTGTAGACCTGGCGCAATCTGCCTGATAAGTTTATGCCATTACACGAAACGCAATAGCGGCCCCTGTGGCCGCTTAGTTTGATGGCAAACAGCAAAAAACGTGGTTTTTTCTGTTTGGAGTAAATCACAAGACATTATTCTTTGTTTTTATAAGTGTTGATATCATCGCTTACATCACGAAGGATTATGTCTGGCGGCCCCTGTGGCCGCTTTTTTTATCTTCTGGATATTCTGTGACAACCTTAGAAAGCACAATCGGCAATACGCCTCTGGTAAAATTACAGCGCACGGGCCTGACAAACGGCAGCGAGATCTGGGTCAAGCTGGAAGGCAATAACCCGGCGGGATCGGTCAAGGACCGCGCTGCGCTGTCGATGATCGTACAGGCTGAAAAACGCGGCGAAATCACGCCGGGCGATACGCTTATCGAGGCTACCAGCGGTAATACCGGTATTGCGCTGGCCATGATTGCCGCCCTGAAAGGGTATCGCATGAAATTGCTGATGCCGGATAACATGAGCCTGGAGCGCAAAGCCGCCATGCAGGCGTATGGCGCGGAGCTGATTCTGGTCACCAAAGAGCAGGGCATGGAAGGGGCTCGTGAGCTGGCGCGCTTAATGGGGGAGCGCGGTGAAGGCAAGGTGCTGGATCAGTTCAACAATCCCGATAACCCTTACGCGCATTACACCACTACCGGGCCGGAAATCTGGCAGCAGACGCAAGGGCGTATCACCCACTTCGTTTCCAGCATGGGCACCACCGGCACTATTACCGGCGTGAGCCGCTTTATGCGCGAGCTGGAAAAAAAGGTCACTATCGTTGGTCTGCAGCCGGAAGAGGGCAGCAGTATTCCAGGCATTCGCCGCTGGCCGGAAGCGTGGTTGCCAAAGATTTTTAATCCGCAGCTTGTCGATGAGGTTATCGATATGTCTCAGCCCGAAGCTGAGCAAACCATGCGCCGTCTGGCAGTAGCCGAAGGGATATTCTGTGGCGTAAGCTCGGGCGGTGCGGTAGCCGGTGCGCTACGCGTGGCGCAAGCCAATCCGGGAAGCGTCGTGGTGGCGATTATTTGCGATCGTGGTGACCGCTATTTATCGACAGGCGTATTCGGCGAAGAAAGTTATTCGCAGGGCGCGGGTATTTAGAACAGGCTTTATAGCAACAAGAACGGCACCCTGAAGGTGCCGTTCTTAATTTTGTATGCGGTCAACTTACTTCTTGATGCGGATCACCGGGGTTTCGCCCACGGTCACGCTACCAGACAGCTTGATCAGCTCTTTGATCTCATCCATGTTCGAGATAACAACCGGCGTCAGGGTAGACTTGGCTTTCTCTTCCAGCAGCGGCAGATCAAACTCGATAACCACGTCGCCTTTCTTAACGCGCTGGCCTTCTTCTGCGATGCGTTTAAAACCTTCGCCTTTCAGTTCAACGGTATCAATACCGAAGTGAACGAACAGCTCAATGCCGCTATCAGATTCGATAGAGAAGGCATGGTTAGTTTCGAAGATTTTACCGATGGTGCCATCAACCGGAGCAACCATTTTGTTACCGGTAGGTTTAATAGCGATGCCATCGCCTACGATCTTCTCTGCAAACACTACGTCCGGAACATCTTCAATGTTGACGATTTCGCCAGAAAGCGGGGCAACAATCTCAATGGTTCCGGTGTCTTTTTTATCATCAGAAACCAGAGATTTCAGTTTATCAAACAAACCCATGATCTTCTCCTAAGCAGTAAATTGGGCCGCATCCGGTGGATTAGCAGATTGTTTTTTCTTCAATGAACTTGTTAACCAGCGTCATTAACTCGTCCGTTGTCGGTTGAGCAAGAGCCTGCTCTGCTAACACCTTCGCATCTTCGAAGTTAGTGTTACGGATAATCTTCTTAATGCGCGGGATAGAGATGGCACTCATACTGAATTCATCCAGACCCATCCCCAGCAACAGAAGTGTAGCACGTTCATCGCCTGCAAGCTCACCACACATACCGGTCCACTTGCCTTCTGCATGAGAAGCATCAATAACTTGCTTAATCAGAGTCAGTACGGACGGCGACATTGGCTGGTAAAGATGTGAAATCATATCATTACCGCGGTCAACCGCCAGCGTATACTGCGTTAAATCATTGGTACCGATACTAAAGAAATCAACTTCTTTGGCCAGATGGTGAGCAATCGTGGCCGCAGCGGGGGTTTCAACCATCACGCCGATTTCGATAGTTTCGTCAAACGCTTTGCCTTCTTCACGTAGCTGCGCCTTCATGATTTCGATCTCTTTCTTCAGAGCGCGAACCTCTTCAACAGAGATAATCATCGGGAACATGATACGTAATTTACCGAATGCAGAAGCACGCAGAATAGCGCGCACCTGGTCGTGCAGGATCTCTTTACGATCCATAGCGATTCGCACCGCACGCCAGCCCAGGAACGGGTTATCTTCTTTCGGGAAGTTCATGTATGGCAGCTCTTTGTCGCCGCCAATGTCCATGGTACGTACGATAACCGCTTGCGAGCCGCAGGCTTCAGCAACGGCTTTGTACGCGGCGAACTGCTCTTCTTCCGTTGGCAGAGAATCGCGATCCATGAACAGGAATTCGGTACGGTACAGGCCCACACCTTCAGCGCCGTTGCGCTCTGCGCCGTCGATATCACGTACGGTACCGATGTTGGCACATACTTCTACCTGATGGCCGTCGAGAGTGATTGCCGGCAGGTCTTTCAGTTTTGCCAGTTCAGCTTTCTCAGAGGCAACCTGCTGCTGTACGGCGCGCAGGGCTTCGATCTCTTCGTTAGTCGGGTTAACGTAAACTTTGTTGTTAACCGCATCAAGGATCAGGTAGTCGTCATTTTTTACTTCGGCCGTTACGCTACCGGTGCCCACAATCGCTGGCAGTTCCAGAGAACGCGCCATGATAGAGGTGTGGGAGGTGCGGCCGCCGATATCGGTGATGAAACCCAGAACCTTTTGCAGGTTAAGTTGTGCAGTTTCAGATGGCGTCAGATCCTTGGCTACCAGGATAACTTCATCCTGAATCGCGCTCAGGTCGATAATCGCCAGACCGAGAATGTTGCGCAGCAGACGTTTACCGATATCACGTACGTCAGCCGCACGTTCTTTCAGGTATTCATCGTCGAGCTCTTCCAGGGCGGTGGCCTGGCCTTCAATGATTTCGTGAGCCGCCGCGTCCGCAGTGACTAACTTATCTTTGATGAGGGCTATGATTTCCTGCTCCAGCTCTTCGTCTTCCAGCAGCATAATGTGGCCTTCGAAGATAGCTTCTTTTTCTTCACCGAAGGTCTCGCCAGCTTTAATTTTGATCGTTTCTAATTGCGCAGACGCTTTGGCGCGGCCGCACAAGAAACGTTCAACTTCCTGCTCAACTTTGTCGGCAGAAATTTTCTTCCGGTCGATGACAACTTCATCTTCCTTCAGCAAAAGTGCTTTGCCGAAAGCGATACCCGGGGATGCTAAAATGCCTGAAATCATAACCCTACCTTACTTGTGACTGATATTTACGAAGAACCCAGAACTTATTCGAGTTCAGCCATCAGTTTTACTAAATGCTCAACCGCTTTCTGATCGTCTTCGCCTTCAGCGGAGATGGTTACAACGGTGCCCTGGGTCAGGCCCAGAGTTTGCAGTTTAAACAGGCTTTTTGCGCTGGCGCTTTTGCCGTTGGAAGTCACAGTGATCTCAGAGACAAAGCTTTTTGCTTCTTTAACAAACTGAGCAGCAGGGCGGGTGTGCAGACCGTTCGGAGCGGTAATGGTAACTTCTTGCTGGAACATTGTATTTCCCCAACTTATAGGTTTAGTGTTGTGGAACTAAAGTCTAGCCTGGTGACTTAACTTTAGCCTGTATAGTTAGCGTCGGCGTTAACTGTATGCGACACAGAATGCTTTAAGAAGCACGAAAGACGCCGCAGCGTTTGCCCGGCAATTCGCGTTTCGCTCGGCTTTAACCATTATGCCGTGAAGTGCTGGCTTAAACCAAATCGTAAAATCGATTCAGCTTGCCAGAGTCGCACGGTGATTAATTTCGCGCATCAAAATAATGTGTTGGTTAAATACCAGACCTGACAGGGTGAAGCAATGCTGAAGTGGGCAAAACTTTGACGGAGACCACAAAAAAGCACCCGTTTGGGCGCTTTTTTCATCAGTTTTAGCAACCTGGCATCACTGTTGCAGTTCTTTTTCTGTAAAGAGCTCCGTAAACAACGCCGTACTGAGATAACGTTCACCGGAAGAGGGAAGGATAACCACAATATTTTTATTGGTAAAGGCTTCATCTTCCTGAAGCTTTAACGCAGCGGCAACGGCGGCGCCTGAAGAAATACCGGCTAAAATACCTTCTTCTTCCATCAGACGGCGGGCGGTCGAGATCGCTTCGTCATTAGTGATGGCAACAACCTTGTCGATAAGCTTCAGATCGAGGTTGCCGGGAATAAAGCCGGCGCCGATACCCTGAATTTTATGCGGGCCTGGCTTGAGTTCTTCACCCGCCAGCGCCTGAGCGATGACCGGAGAATCCGTAGGTTCAACCGCCACGGTAATCAGGTCGGTTTTACCCTTGGTATTTTTAATGTAACGGCTAACGCCGGTCAGCGTACCGCCGGTACCCACGCCTGAGATAAACACATCAACTTCACCATCGGTGTCTTCCCAGATTTCCGGGCCGGTGGTTTTTTCATGAATTTCAGGGTTGGCCGGGTTGCTGAACTGTTGCAGCAGCAGATATTTCGCCGGATCGCTGGCGACGATTTCTTCCGCTTTCTGAATGGAGCCCTTCATGCCTTTAGCGCCTTCGGTCAGCACCAGATTAGCGCCGAGCGCCTTAAGCAATTTACGGCGTTCGATGCTCATGGTTTCAGGCATGGTCAGCGTTAGCTTGTAGCCGCGCGCTGCGGCAACGTAGGCCAGTGCGATACCGGTGTTACCGCTGGTCGGTTCAACCAGCTCAATGCCAGGTTTCAGCACGCCACGTTTTTCGGCATCCCAAATCATATTGGCACCGATACGGCATTTAACGCTGAAGCTTGGGTTGCGGGACTCGACCTTCGCCAGGATGCGTCCGTTACCGATGCGGTTCAGTCGAACCAGCGGCGTATGACCGATTGTCAGAGAATTGTCTTCATAGATCTTGCTCATAGCCCGTCCTTAACTGTATGAAATTTGGGAAACCTCACCAGCATACCTGCTCGTGAGTTATGGGGAAGTAAAGAAATCGTATATCTATATGTAGAAGGGAAATAAGGAAAAGCAAGAAGGAATAAGGAGCGACATAAGCCGCTCCCGAAAGCTACTTCCACACGGCGTGCTTAGGGCGGTAGCAGTCAACCCACATCGCCGTTGCACCGCAGACTGCGACCGGCATGATAAAAAGATTCAGGAAGGGGATGAGGGTAAAAAGGCTGACCAGTGAGCCGAACTGCATGTTGATCGCTTTCTTTTCCCGCAGCGCGATGCGCATCTCGCGAAACGGCACTTTATGGTTATCAAACGGGTAATCGCAGTACTGAATAGCCAACATCCAGGCGCTAAACAGGAACCACAATACCGGAGCAACCGTCTGGCCGATGCCGGGGATAAAGTACAAAATCAACAGCACAATCGCGCGCGGCAAATACCAGGCGAATTTTTGCCATTCTCTCTTCATGATACGCGGCACGTCTTTCAGGACGCCCAACACACCGGTATCTGGCGGAGTGGCTCCCGTCAGCCGGGCCTCAAGCTGTTCAGCCAGCAGCCCGTTAAACGGCGCGGCAATCCAGTTGGCAAAGGTCGAGAAGAAATAACCGAAGACCAGCAGCAAAGAGATAACGGCCAGCGGCCAAATCAGATAGCTCAGCCACTGTAACCAGTCCGGCACGTGGGAAAGCATTGTTGGGATCCAGCTATCAAGGCGGGTAAATAGCCACCAGAACGCGCCGCCCATCAACAGAATATTGACCAGCAAAGGTAAAATGACATAGCGCTTGATACCTGGCTCACGCACCAGTTTCCAGCCCTGAGAAAAATAGTAAATGCCGCTTTTAGAGGCACATGCTGAAGATGAGGCCATAGCCTGGAAGACTCCTTTTACGTCAGTGCAATGACAGGCGCGCTTATCATAACCGAGGCCCAGAAGAAAAACTCGTTAAGAAATGGTCGAAAAAACAGCGGAAAGTCTATTTCGTAACATCTTTATGCTGAGAAAACCGTGTGCGTACTTGCACTTGAGCGGATGGGCAAATACTCTTAGTGAGTAAATGTTTGCCGCGTTGGCAAGGTGTTAGAACAACAGAGAATATAATGATGCAGGATTTGCGTCTGATATTAATCATTGTTGGCGCGATCGCCATAATCGCCTTACTGGTTCACGGCCTCTGGACCAGCCGTAAGGAGCGTTCTTCCGTTTTCCGCGATCGTCCGTTGAAACGCATGAAGTCAAAGCGTGACGACTACGAACCAGAAGAAGAAGCCGACGATGAGGAAGATGAAGGGGTAGGTGAAGTGCGCGTGCGTAGGGTAACGCCTGCGCAGGAACCTGTGACTCGCGAGCCGGAAACGCCTCGTCAGCCGCAAGCGCCTCAGCATCAATATGAACCGCCTTACGCCTCGGCCGAGCCGCGTCGCCCCGTGCCGCCGCTGAAGCCAGCAGTGCCGGAAGCGCCGCGTCAGGAAGTGCCGGTACAGCCTGCTTTTGCGCAGCCGATGGAGCCAGTTCACCAGCCAGCACCGGTAAGGCAGCCGGAGCCTGAACCGGCAATGGTGCAGCCAGCTTATGAGCCAGCGCCTGAGCCCGTTGTGGAAGAAAATAGGGTGGAAGAGCCTGCGCCCGCTCCTGCTCCACACGCGCTAAAAGAAACGGTCATCGTAATGAACGTTTCTGCGCATGCCGGCAGCATGATTAACGGCGACGTGCTGCTCAACAGCATTCAACAGGCTGGTTTTATCTTTGGCGAGATGAATATTTTCCATCGCCATCTCAGCCCTGACGGCAGCGGTCCCGTGCTCTTTAGCCTTGCGAATATGGTTAAGCCCGGTTCGTTCGATCCGGAAACCATGGGGAACTTTGCCACGCCCGGCGTGACAATCTTCATGCAGGTACCTTCGTATGGCGATCCGCATCAAAACTTCAAGCTGATGCTACAATCCGCTCAGCATATTGCCGATGAAGTCGGCGGCGTGGTGCTTGATGACCAGCGCCGCATGATGACGCCGCAGAAGATGCGCGAGTATCAGGATCGGATCCGCGAGGTCGTTGAGGCAAACGCCTGATAACCTGCCGGACACTCTTCCCTAAACCCCCGCATGCCGGGGGTTTTTTCTATTGATGGTGCAATATGGACTCAATCGAACAACAACTCACTGAACTGCGAACCACGCTTCGCCATCATGAATACCTTTATCATGTGCTTGATAACCCAGAAATTCCGGATGCTGAATACGATCGCCTGATGCGTGAACTGCGCGCCTTAGAAGAAGCTCACCCTGAATTAATCACGCCAGATTCTCCGACGCAGCGCGTAGGTGCGGCTCCGCTGAGCGCGTTTACTCAGGTACGTCATGAAGTGCCGATGCTTTCGCTGGATAACGTTTTTGATGAAGCGAGCTACCTCGCCTTTAATAAACGCGTGCAGGACAGACTAAAGAACACCGACGCGCTGACTTTTTGCTGCGAACTGAAACTCGACGGCCTTGCCGTAAGCCTGCTGTATGAAGACGGCGTGCTGACTCGCGCTGCAACGCGCGGCGACGGCACTACGGGTGAAAATATCTCGGCTAACGTGCGCACCATTCGCGCTATTCCGCTGAAGCTGCACGGGGAGCATATTCCACGTCGCGTTGAAATACGTGGCGAAGTATTTCTGCCGCAGGCGGGCTTCGAGAAAATTAACGAAGAAGCTCGTCGCACGGGCGGCAAAATTTTCGCCAATCCGCGTAACGCGGCCGCAGGATCGCTGCGCCAGCTTGATCCGCGCATCACGGCAAAACGTCCGCTGACCTTCTTCTGCTACGGCGTGGGCCTGCTGGAAGGCGGTGAACTGCCAGCCAGCCATATGGCACGTCTGCAACTGTTTAAAGCCTGGGGATTGCCGGTAAGCGACCGTATCCGCCTGTGCAGTACGCCGGAGGAAGTGCTGGCGTTTTACCATCAGGTTGAAGCCGACCGCCCCGCGCTTGGGTTTGATATCGACGGCGTTGTCATCAAGGTGGATTCTCTTACCTTACAGGAAACGTTAGGATTTGTGGCCCGTGCCCCACGTTGGGCCGTGGCATTTAAATTCCCGGCTCAGGAGCAAATGACCTTTGTTCGCGACGTTGAGTTTCAGGTGGGACGTACCGGCGCCATTACGCCGGTGGCGCGTCTTGAGCCCGTGCAGGTGGCGGGTGTTCTGGTCAGCAACGCCACGTTGCATAACGCCGATGAAATTGAACGTTTGGGCCTGAGAATCGGCGACCGCGTGGTGATCCGCCGTGCCGGCGACGTAATTCCGCAGGTTGTCAGCGTGGTGGAGTCTGAACGACCGGCTGAATCGAAAGAAGTTATTTTCCCGACACACTGTCCGGTTTGTGGGTCGGACGTTGAGCGTGTAGAAGGCGAGGCGGTGGCTCGTTGCACCGGCGGCCTGATTTGCGGTGCCCAGCGTAAAGAATCCCTGAAGCACTTTGTCTCTCGTCGGGCGCTGGATGTAGACGGCATGGGCGATAAGATTATCGACCAGCTGGTCGAGAAGGAGTATGTCCATACTCCGGCTGACCTGTTCCGCCTGACTGCGGGCAAGCTCACCGGCCTGGATCGCATGGGGCCGAAGTCTGCGCAAAACGTTGTCGATGCGCTTGCGAAGTCTAAAGAAACGACCTTTGCACGCTTCCTGTATGCATTAGGGATCCGCGAAGTAGGGGAAGCAACCGCCGCTGGCTTAGCCGCTTATTTTGGAACGCTGGACGCCCTGTCTGCCGCTTCTATCGATGAGCTGCAAAAAGTGCCGGACGTCGGCATTGTCGTGGCGACGCACGTCTTCAATTTCTTCGAAGAAGAGAGCAACCGCGAAGTTATTCGCCAGCTTACCGAGGAAGTGGGCGTGCACTGGCCTGCACCGGTGATTATCAAAGCCGAAGAGATCGACAGCCCGTTCGCGGGAAAAACCGTTGTGTTGACCGGTTCGCTTAGCGTTTTATCGCGAGACGATGCCAAAGCACGGCTGGTCGCTTTGGGTGCTAAAGTTGCAGGCAGCGTGTCGAAGAAAACGGATCTGGTCATTGCCGGTGAGGCCGCAGGCTCCAAGCTTGCTAAAGCGCAGGAGTTGGGGATTGACGTCATTGATGAAGCGGAGATGATTCGCTTACTGGGTGAGTAATGTGGATAAAGAGCAGCTTATCGAGATAGCCAATACGGAAATGCCTTTTGGCAAGTATAAAGGACGCGTGCTCATTGACGTGCCGGAGGAGTATTTCCTGTGGTTTGCGCGAAAAGATGAGTTTCCCCAGGGCCATCTTGGCGAGCTGATGAAGCTCACTTTATTGATTAAAACCGAAGGGCTGGAGGGGCTGGTAAAGCCCCTCAAAAGAGCCTGACATTTAACCGTGGCGGCACATTGCCGCTTTCTCCATGCCGGTCAGTTACGGAAGAAGAAAAGCCGGGGCAACGTTCTGTCTGCCGGTTCAATGCATGACCGTTAAATAAGAATATCAATCTGATTACTCTCTGAAGGGTAATTCACACCTTCAGCTTTTATCTGGTTTTGTTCCTGCTTTTGCTGTGCATCTTCAGCCTGCTTATGCTGTAGCTGGGCTATTTGCGCCTGTAGCATAGTGATTTGCGCCTGGATGAGTTCCTGCTGCTTTTGCTTTTCCTCGGCTGATCCGCCGCTACTGGCGATGTCTTTGAGCTGTCCGGTCAATTTGGTTATCTGTTGCAGGATAAGGTTGATTTGCGATGCCGTACTGTTATCTGAACCGCTGGAAGTATTGCCTGTGACGGTGGTTGCAAGGGCGCCGCCCTGCAAAGCTGTGCTGTTAATGGAGGTCATGGTAACGCCTTGATGGGAATGGTTAAGAGGTTATCGGCACGCTCAGGATAAATGTTAGGGAGAGGATAGAATCGGACACAGCAGAAAGGCGCCCTCAGGGCGCCTTTCTGCAATACGGGTGAGTTGTGCCACGATTTGATATTGCGCTGCAAAAACGACAAAAGCGCCCGTTAGGCGCTTTTGTCTGAATTTGGTGGGTCGTGCAGGATTATTCGGCCACTGGCCTCACCCTTACGGGTCGTCGCAGACGACGCTGTCTTGACTCGAACCTGCGGCAGGTTCAAATCCAGCCCGAATCGGACATAGCAAAAAGGCGCCTTTAGGGCGCCTTTCTACATTGGTGGGTCGTGCAGGATTCGAACCTGCGACCAATTGATTAAAAGTCAACTGCTCTACCAACTGAGCTAACGACCCGAATGGTGGGTGATGACGGGCTCGAACCGCCGACCCCCTCCGTGTAAAGGAGGTGCTCTACCAACTGAGCTAATCACCCAACGCTATATTCTCTTGCTACACTGCGGAGCACACTCACTAATGAATGGTGGGTGATGACGGGCTCGAACCGCCGACCCCCTCCGTGTAAAGGAGATGCTCTACCAACTGAGCTAATCACCCCCGCTGTGTGGAGTCGCATTATAGGGAGAGTTGAAAATGAGTCAACGCCTTTTCTAAAGATTTTGTTTGTTCGTCTTAAAATTAGTCAATGCGATCGTGATTTGTTCATTGGCGCTTGATTTATCACCGAAATAAGCGGTTTGCGGTGAAGTAAAAGCATCAACATTGAGGAATCAGCCCACAGTGGTAGAATGTTGCCCACTTTATCTTCCCTGGCATTTACCGATTTCCCGGTACTTTTGCGTAATTAAGGCCGTTCAATGAAAATCAAAACTCGCTTTGCGCCAAGCCCAACAGGCTATCTGCACGTCGGTGGCGCTCGTACTGCTCTCTATTCCTGGCTTTTTGCCCGTAACCAAGGCGGCGAGTTCGTGCTGCGTATTGAAGATACCGATCTCGAACGCTCAACCCCGGAAGCCATCGAAGCCATTATGGACGGGATGAACTGGCTGAGCCTGGCGTGGGATGAAGGCCCGTACTATCAGACCAAACGCTTTGACCGCTATAACAGCGTGATTGATGAGATGCTGGAAGCGGGCACGGCGTATAAATGCTACTGCTCCAAAGAGCGTCTTGATGCGCTGCGTGAAGAACAAATGGAGAAGGGCGAGAAGCCGCGTTACGACGGCCGCTGCCGTCACGGTCACGAACATCACGCAGCCGATGAGCCATGCGTTGTCCGTTTTGCTAACCCGCAGGAAGGCTCAGTCATTTTTGACGACCAGATCCGCGGCCCAATCGAATTCAGCAACCAGGAACTCGATGACCTGATTATTCGTCGTACCGATGGTTCGCCAACCTATAACTTCTGCGTGGTGGTGGACGACTGGGATATGGAAATCACCCATGTTATTCGCGGGGAAGACCATATCAACAATACCCCGCGCCAGATTAATATCCTGAAAGCGCTGAACGCGCCCGTGCCGGTGTACGCACACGTATCGATGATCAACGGCGATGACGGCAAAAAATTATCCAAACGCCACGGCGCGGTAAGCGTAATGCAGTATCGTGATGATGGTTATCTGCCGGAAGCGCTGCTGAACTATCTGGTGCGTCTGGGCTGGGCGCATGGCGATCAGGAGATCTTCACCCGTGAAGAGATGATCAAGCTGTTCTCTTTAAATACCGTCAGTAAATCTGCCAGCGCGTTTAATACGGAAAAACTGCAGTGGCTGAACCATCACTATATTAACCATCTGGCGCCGGAATACGTTGCGACGCAGCTGCAATGGCACATTGAGCAGCAGAACATTGATACCCGCAATGGCCCGCAGCTGGCCGATCTGGTGAAACTGCTGGGCGAGCGCTGTAAAACGCTGAAAGAGATGGCGGAAACCTGCCGCTACTTCTATGAAGATTTCAGCGAGTTCGATGCGGACGCCGCGAAGAAACATCTGCGTCCGGTTGCCCGCCAGCCGCTGGAAGTGGTGCGCGATAAGCTTGCAGCCCTGCAAGACTGGTCCGCGGAAAATGTGCATCAGGCTATTCAGGCAACGGCGGATGAGCTGGAAGTCGGAATGGGGAAAGTAGGCATGCCATTACGCGTTGCTGTAACAGGAGCCGGGCAGTCACCCGCGCTGGATGTGACGGTTCATGCGATTGGCAAACAGCGTTCTGTGGCAAGGATTAATAAAGCTTTAGGTTTTATCGCTGAACGCGAAAGCCAGTAATCAAGTTAAGTACGCTACAAAACCGGTGCATCGTCGCCGGTTTTTTTATGCTCTAATCGCGAATACCCAGACGTTTTAGCACTCCCGCAATGCCTTCCCGTAAAATCAGCGCCGACATTTTTTGCTGTTCACTTTCCGACATCTGCTTTAACGAATGGAGCAGCAAAGCTTCCAGTGTAGAAACGTTCGCCGAATAGTTGGATGGTTTGTCAGCGGCTCGCTTCGCGCTGTTGATGAATTCCTGAACGCGTTCATCGATATGAATTAACCTGGCTTTTCCGCCCTGCACGCCGGGTTTCTGTGTCGTTGTCCAGTTCTCTTTGCGCACCCATTTGTTGATGGTTTGCCGACTATACCCGGTAAGCGTCGCCAGTTCTTCAGGCGTCATTCGTTCCTTGAGCACGGTGGTTTCCTTAATACAAAAGAAGTTATTAGGGGTTCATTTTATGCGATCGTTTTACATGAAACTGTGACAGAATTAACTACAGCAGGACGAGATGCAATCAGGATCTGTATGAGTTGTTTGCTTTTTCGGCGATCGACCGCAGAAAAAGAATTTGCCGTTGACACAATCTGGCGGGTTTCATATGATGCCGCCCGTCAACACGACAAGGTTTCTACGGTTCGGGGCTATAGCTCAGCTGGGAGAGCGCTTGCATGGCATGCAAGAGGTCAGCGGTTCGATCCCGCTTAGCTCCACCAAATCTTCTCCAGCAAGATTTGCATCGTAGAACCAAAAGCCCGGTCGTGGGGCTATAGCTCAGCTGGGAGAGCGCTTGCATGGCATGCAAGAGGTCAGCGGTTCGATCCCGCTTAGCTCCACCAAAATACAAAACCCTCGCCTGTTGGCGGGGGTTTTTTGCATTCCGGTTCCCCAAAAACCAGCAATACAGCGGCGTAAGCCTGCTGATACTGTGCAAATTTGCAGCAAATAAATAACGCTCTTTTTCAAACTGAATATATAAAGAAATGTATATTTATTAAAATGTATTAATTCGTGCAGGCTAATTTCCTCAAAGCATATAAACTTGATTTGCGCTCTGAATAAACGTATTCTGGCTGCCTTAATTAGGGCCGCAAATACATAATATTAACACCTGTGCTTATGAGTTTTCACAAATTGGTTAAGAAATCTATTACTGCATTGGTGTTATGTTTATTGCTTACGCCATTCGCCCGCTATATTTCCCCAACAACGCTCCTGGATAACAGCAAAATTTATTTGGCATATTTGCCGCTTAGCCTGATGATTTCACTGCTTTTACTATTTGGCAGGGCGGCGGCTTTACCCTTAATTGCTGGTATATCAATTGTCTTTTGGATAAGCATTGATTTGCCCGTGCTGCCTTTAGCCGTGTTTATATTCTGTCTGTTGTTCCCCTTGTTATTATCCTGTGTTATCACGCATTATTATCTGGGTTCACGCTGGCGCTTTGATTTGTCAAATAACGGCATCGGCGTGAGGATATTCTGGTTAGGATTCTTTACGCCATTTGGCATTAAATTGCTTATGTTGCTTGCGGGTCGATACATTAGTTATCCCCCGACGCTGGCGCCTTTCTTCGGTGAAAGTTCGCTAATGTATCTGGTGGTCGATCTGCAAAGTCTGATAGCCGCCTCGCTAATCTTTACCATACTGTTTTACTACCCAATACGCATGGTCCTGAATCCGTATTTCGCGCGTGCTTTCTGGCGCCGCTGCGTGATGCGCTATCTGTCGACGGAGCGCTATTTGTATACGCTTAGCTGGGGCAGCGTATGGGTCGCTTTTCTGGTACTGCTGTGTTGTTCATACAAATCGACGCCGATCGCCGGTTATCTGGTGCCCGTTATCTTCGTGCTGTTTACCCTGGGGATTCGCCATATCGGTCCGAGATTAATCGCTTTGCTGTGGGGCGCTTCGACTTGGCTGTTGCTGACCTACAACGAGGGTTTTATGCAGGGGATAAATAGCGAATTTGCCCTGTCGTTTATCCTTTCGGTATTTATCTCATTTACTGTCTGCATGCTGTATATGTCCATTATCTTTCATAAAAATGAATGGATGAAACGTCTCTGGCGCCAGCAGGCTATGACCGACCCGCTGACACAGCTGCCAAACTTACGCGCGCTGGAACAACAGGTAAGGCGCTTTCCTTCCGGTTCGCTATGCTGTTTACGCCTGGCTAATCTGGAGTTTCTGAGCCGCCACTACGGCCTGATGATGCGGGTACACTGCAAGCGTGAAATCACCCGACTGCTAAAACCGTGGTTAGATGAAGGAGAACAAATATTCCAGCTTCCCGGCTGCGAGCTGCTTATTTTCCTCCGGGGGCCGGAAACCGAAGCGCGCCTGAAGCATATTGTCGATTTGCTCAATAGCAAAAAGATCGTATGGCATAACAGCAAGCTGGAGATAGAGCCAGGCGCTTCTTATAGCGTGATGGACGGGAACTCCCATGAGCTTTATCGCACGCTGGGGCAGCTGAGCTATCTTGCCGAGCAGGCCTGTTCTGTTCACCGGGTGCTGAGCCTTAACGCCCGGCTTGAAGCCGTAGCGGATCAAACCACCGAGCGGGTGTTGCTGTTACAGAAGGTAAAACACGCCCTGAATGATGATGCATCGCTGCAGCTCTTCGCCCAGCCGATCGTGGATAAAAATGGAGAAGGCTACCGCGAAATTTTGAGCAGGTTATTTTTTCACGGAGAAATGATAACGCCCGACAAATTCATTCCGATTATTGCTGAATTTAACCTGAACGTGCGTTTCGATATGTTAGTGATGAGCAAGCTGGTGGCTTTCCTGCACGAGCAGGGCGGCGAACAGCAGCAGCCGCTGTTCTCTGTCAACCTGATGCCCTTCACCCTGATGCAAAAAGAGATAGCCCAGCAGATCGTAACGTTGTTTAACAATAAACAGGTGCCAGCCAGCGCAGTTATTATTGAAGTCACGGAGGAGCAGGCATTTTCGAATTCAGAAATATCCATGCAGAATATTAACCTGCTGCGTGAATACGGCTTCAAAATTGCGATTGATGATTTCGGTACAGGCTATGCTAACTACGAGCGTCTGAAACGTCTTCAGGCCGATATCATTAAAATCGACGGTTGTTTTGTCAGGGGCATCGCTTCTGATTCTCTTGATGCCTTAATCGTGAAGTCTATTTGCGATTTAGCCTGTGCTAAGCAGCTAGCCGTGGTGGCCGAGTTTGTGGAAACCGAAGAACAGCGGGTCCTTCTGCTCAAGCTGGGCGTGCAGTATGTGCAGGGTTATCTGACCGGCGAACCCGAGCCGCTGACAGCCCGTCATTTCCCTGTATAACCGTAAGACGGCGCTACTAACATGGCATTAGCGAATCGCTTTCATTTACCGCTGGAAAAAACGCTTCGCGTTATTCATTTATGCTTTATTTTTGTTTTTCTGCTGACCACTTTTCTGTTCTGGCAGCAGGGGAAATTATTTAATCAGGGTTATCGCACCAGCCAGTTAAGCCACCTTGAAAGCGTCGTGGCTCGCCTGGAAAGCAGAGCAAAATATACAATGGATAGCCTGCGCTATCTGCAGCGTATTTTTATCGACGCGATGGACGACCCGCTTTTTCCCGGCAGCGTAAGGGCGTTTTCGGAGATTATCGATCAACAAGGCTCTGCGCCTTTATGGGGCAGTGAACTGCCTTTGCCTCTTAAAGCCGGATTTAGCCCCAATATAGCCTCGCCAGCCAAATATGAGCTGCACGCGCTGCGCAAAATCCAGGATTTTTTTCCGCTAGCCGGTGACGCAAAGAACCTGCCTGCGGATATCTACTATATTTCCCGTCAGGGGAAATATATTGCTTCTCTCTCACCTGAAATCAATTCGCTACTGGTTCGCAGTTACCATCCACGCAGCAAAGAGGGCATTTTTATTCTGGCTTCGCCTTTGCTGAACCCGCAGCGCCAGCCGTTCTGGACTCGCCAGAATATCGCCCGCGCTCAGCATACGTTGATAAATAGCGCGGTGCCGATAGATTTTCACGGAGAGTGGATTGGGCTATTGGGAATAGCCATCACCGGCGAGAACATAACAACGCTGCTTAACGACTCCCTGTCGGGCCAGACGCAAAGCGCCTACCAGCTTTTTGATGGCCGGTTGCATCCGTTAACGGCCGCAGCGGGTGAATTAAATCACGTCAAGCTTACGGCGGCCCAGTTGGCGTTGATTAGCAAAAAGCTTGCAGCTTCAGCGCAAGGCACGCTGCGTTTCTGGCACGTTTATGTCACGTTTGGCATGATCCCGGGTACACAAAGCGTATTGATCTCTACCCAGACTTTGCGCCAGGGCCTGCATGAGGATTTTGGCCACTTCAGCGCCTTGCTGGTGATGATGTGGGTAATCTTCGTGCTTTTACTTTGGGCTTCACACCGGATGATCTGTCGTCTGGTGCGTAATATGGGGACGCTACAGCGTGAAATGCACTGGCATGCTTATCACGATCCGCTTACCAGCGCCCGGAACCGTCGTGGTTTTTTTGAAAAAACGGCCCAGCTCAGCCCGCGCTACAAAGACTACACGCTGATACAAATCGACCTCGACCGCTTTAAAAAAGTCAACGATAGCTTCGGGCACCAGGCAGGCGACAGCGTGCTGGTTCACGCCACGCAATATATTCAGCAGGCGATTCGCAGCAAAGATGTGCTGGGCCGTCTGGGTGGCGAAGAGTTTTGCGTTTATTTACCGGATACGCACCTTGAAGCTGGCATTGCCGTTGCTGTCCGCATTAAAAAGCAGCTTGAGTTCTCGCCGCTGGCCTTAAGCAATGGCAGCGTATTAACTATTACCGCATCCCTCGGGGTGGCAGCGCACAGCGAACATCCACATTACTCGCTGGAACAAATCCAGTCGTTAGCTGACGAGAGGCTGTATCGGGCGAAGTTGCGCGGGCGAAACCAGGTTTGCGCGGACGGCGAAGAAACGCAGGCATAAAAAAACCGGCGCATACAGGCGCCGGTTTTTCCCTGAAGAGTAACTTTTACAGGAACAGCGCTGCGATAGACGCAGACAGGATGCTCACAAGCGTAGAGCCGTAAACCAGTTTCAGGCCGAAGCGAGAAACCACGTTACCCTGTTCTTCATTCAGGCCCTTAATCGCCCCGGCAATAATCCCGATAGAAGAGAAGTTAGCAAAGGACACCAGGAACACGGAAAGGATGCCTTCAGCACGCGGAGACATGCTGTGCGCAAGCTTCTGCAGATCCATCATCGCCACGAACTCGTTAGATACCAGCTTGGTTGCCATAATACTGCCAACCTGCAGCGCTTCGTGAGCGGGCACGCCCATCACCCATGCTATCGGATAGAAGATATAGCCCAGAATGCCCTGGAAGGAGATACCGAACACCGCCGCGAACAGGGCGTTCAGTGCAGAAATCAAGGCAATGAAACCAATCAGCATCGCTGCGACGATAATCGCAACTTTAAAGCCTGCCAGAATGTATTCACCCAGCATTTCGAAGAAGCTCTGACCTTCGTGCAAATTAGACATTTGCAGATTTTCTTCGCTTTCATCAACGCGATACGGGTTAATCAGCGACAGCACGATAAAGGTGCTGAACATGTTCAGTACCAGCGCCGCCACAACATATTTCGGATCGAGCATGGTCATGTAAGCACCGACAATCGACATGGACACGGTAGACATAGCCGTTGCAGCCATGGTGTACATGCGGTTGCGCGACATCTTGCCGAGAATATCTTTATAGGCGATAAAGTTTTCTGACTGTCCCAGAATCAGCGAGCTTACGGCGTTAAAGGATTCCAGCTTGCCCATACCGTTCACTTTCGACAGCAGGGTACCGATAAAGCGGATGACGATCGGCAGCACGCGGATGTGCTGCAAAATGCCAATCAGAGCAGAGATAAAGACAATAGGGCAGAGAACTTTCAGGAAGAAGAAGGCGAGTCCTTCGTCATTCATCTTACCGAATACAAAGTTTGTCCCTTCATTAGCGAATGCCAGCAGCTTTTCGAACATTTCTGAGAAACCGCGCACGAAGCCGAGGCCAATCTCAGAGTTCAGGAAGAACCATGCAAGCAACATCTCAATTATCAATAATTGAATAACAAAGCGAATACGGATTTGCTTGCGGTTAGGACTCACCAGCAAAGCAAGCAGCGCAACCACTGCAAGCGCTAAAACAAAGTGCAGAACGCGGGACATATTTGCTCCAAATATGAGGCAGGTTTAATTTCGTTGCACATTCTATGAAACAAGCAATAAGAAAACGAGAGCAATCGCACACTATTGTGATGACATGTGACGGATAGCAAAATTAGTGATCAACCATACAATTCTGCTATGTTAAGTAAAGAAGCTAAAAGTTGCGTCAGCGCACATAATTCATAACATCCAGGATTGCCGTTGCCCGTTTCGTTAACGAGCAGCCAGGCATTCGCCTTCCCGCTATTGTTTTCAGCTATCAGAGAAATCCAGATAAGTTTCATTAACGATCTTGATAATCATTCTCATTTTGCTAACATGAAACATAGCAAAGGCTATACTTCAGAGGCAGACGATGACAAACAGTCGTGTTGATAATCGCAGTGGACGAACGGCACGAAAGTTGCGGCTGGCGCTAATGGGGCCGGCGTTTATCGCCGCCATTGGCTACATCGATCCGGGCAACTTCGCCACCAATATCCAGGCCGGAGCCAGTTTCGGCTATAAGCTGCTGTGGGTGGTCGTCTGGGCGAACCTGATGGCGATGTTGATTCAGATACTCTCCGCAAAACTGGGTATCGCCACGGGCAAAAATCTTGCCGAACATATTCGCGACCGCTATTCACGCCCGGTCGTCTGGCTGTACTGGATACAGGCGGAAATCATCGCGATGGCGACGGATCTCGCCGAGTTTATCGGTGCGGCTATCGGTTTTAAGCTGATCCTGGGAGTTTCTCTGCTACAGGGAGCGGTGCTCACGGGTATCGCCACCTTCCTGATTCTCATGCTGCAACGCCGCGGTCAAAAACCGCTTGAGAAAGCGATCGGCGGGCTTTTACTGTTCGTGGCCGCAGCCTATATCGTTGAACTATTTTTCTCGCAGCCCGATTTTGTTGAGTTAGGGAAAGGGATGCTGATCCCGGCTCTGCCAACCAGCGAAGCCGTTTTTCTCGCCGCTGGGGTGCTCGGCGCGACCATTATGCCGCATGTCATCTATTTGCATTCATCGCTGACCCAGAATATGCACGACGGCAACCGCGCGGAGCGTTATTCCGCCACAAAATGGGATGTGTCCATTGCCATGACCATTGCAGGGTTTGTCAACCTGGCGATGATGGCGACCGCCGCCGCGGCGTTCCATTTCTCAGGAAACACCGGCGTTGCCGATCTGGACCAGGCATATCTAACCCTTGAGCCTTTGCTTAGCCATGCGGCGGCCACGATATTCGGGCTGAGCCTGGTCGCGGCCGGTCTTTCATCCACCGTTGTCGGCACGCTGGCCGGACAGGTGGTGATGCAGGGTTTCGTGCGCTTCTACATTCCGCTCTGGGTGCGCCGCTCAATCACCATGGCCCCCTCTTTTATTGTGATCCTGATGGGGCTCGACCCAACCCGCATTCTGGTAATGAGTCAGGTATTGCTCAGCTTTGGTATTGCGCTGGCGCTGGTGCCGCTGCTGATTTTCACCAGCGATAAAAAACTTATGGGCGAGCTGGTGAATACCAGACTGGTCAGGCAGCTTGGCTGGGCGATTGTGGCGCTGGTGGTGGGGCTGAATCTGTGGCTGATCTTTGGCACGGTAGCGGGACTGTAAAAAAACCTCTCCCGGGCGGGAGAGGTCAGAAATTTGCTTAGTGGTGATGTCGGTGACCACGGCCGCGATGGTCGTCGCGATCGTTCCAGCCTTCGCGATAGCCCTTTTCGTAGCTGCTGCGTCCGCGGTCCCAGCCACGATGACGGTGCCAGCCGCGGTCACGCCATTCATAATTCCGATGCCAGTAGCCACGGTCGCGCCAGCCGCGCCCGTCCCAGTAGTTACCGCGATAATCCCGATCGCCAATACTTAGCTTTACCGACGGTAACAGGGTGATTTCGCCCGCATTCGCGACCAGCGGGACAGACGCCAGTAATGCAATCGCAAGAATCAGTGACCTGAACATACTCTCTCCTTAACCCACGGTAGCCGCATGGCGGCCTGTTAACGCAATATTAAGCGTTGGTAAGCAAGTGTTTCATTGGCATAACTCTTAAACCGTTGGCGAGAGCACGTTTTGCCAAATTAGCCGCTAATAACCATGTTCGGGTTAAGCGGTTACGCTAAAACGGCCTCTATCT
Organism: Cedecea colo; assembly: GCF_011808225.1. Taxonomy (GTDB): domain Bacteria; phylum Pseudomonadota; class Gammaproteobacteria; order Enterobacterales; family Enterobacteriaceae; genus Dryocola; species Dryocola colo. The sequence continues at coordinate 171,275 of NZ_SOYS01000008.1, forward strand.
CCGCCTGTTCAGCAGCGCTGAAGCGACGGTTTGCCAGCATGCCCACCGCATCGTCTATCTGGCTGATTTTGCTTGCGCCAATGAGCACTGAAGTGATCTTGTCGTCGCGAAGTACCCAGGCCAGCGCCATCTGCGACAGCTTCTGCCCACGGCGTTCGGCAATTGCGTTAAGCTTGCGCACCTTCATCAGCTTCTCTTCGGTCAACTGATCGGGATTGAGGAAACGGCTACCGCTTGCCGCGCGGGAATCCGCAGGAATACCGTTGAGATAACGGTCGGTAAGCTGCCCGCCCGCCAGCGGAGAGAAGGCGATGCTGCCCACGCCTTTCTCCTGCAAGACGTCCAGCAGACCGTTTTCAGGCCCGCGTTCAAACAGGGAATATTTCGGCTGATGAATCAGGCAAGGGGTGCCGAGATCGTTGAGCATATCAATCGCCTGGCGTGCAAGATCCGCAGGGTAGTTGGACAACCCCACATACAGCGCCTTGCCCTGACGGACCAGATTATCCAGCGTCCGCATTGTCTCTTCCAGCGGCGTTTCAGGGTCCGGGCGGTGATGATAGAAGATATCAACGTATTCCAGACCCATGCGTTTCAGGCTCTGATCGAGGCTGGCTATCAGGTATTTGCGTGAGCCCCAGTCGCCGTAGGGACCGTCCCACATCGTATAGCCCGCTTTAGTCGAGATAATCAATTCATCGCGGTATGGCAAAAAATCTTCACGCAGAATTCGTCCAAAGTTTTCTTCCGCTGAACCCGGAGGCGGGCCGTAGTTGTTCGCCAAATCCAGGTGGGTAATACCCACGTCAAACGCGCGACGCAACAGCTGGCGGCTGTTGTCGATAAGCGTGGTATCGCCAAAGTTATGCCATAGCCCAAGCGAAATAGCGGGAAGCTTCAGCCCGCTGCGACCGCAACGACGATATTCCATTGATTCATAACGGGAAGAATGTGCCTGGTAGACCATTTTGTTATCCTTGTCGGTGAATTCTCGCTTCAGTGTATACGTTTACACCGCGCGATCGTTAGATTACGCCTCGTTTGGCTGTAAATCCTTCTTTCCAGGGCTTAATAGCGGCATATCCTCGACACCGATCGCAGATACCCAATACTCACAGCAGACCCTCCGAGAAGGAACATGCCATGCGCTATCTTGTTGCGGACTATCTCCTTGACCGCCTGAATGAATGCGGAATTACTCACCTGTTTGGCGTACCTGGTGATTACAACTTACGGTTTTTGGATAACGTTATTGAACATCCGACGCTCGCCTGGGTTGGGTGTGCCAACGAACTTAACGCTGCTTACGCCGCAGACGGATACGCCCGCTGTAACGGCGCAGCCGCTTTGTTGACGACTTTTGGCGTGGGTGAACTTAGCGCAATTAACGGCATTGCGGGAAGCTACGCCGAATATCTGCCGGTTATCCATATCGTTGGCGCGCCTTGTCTGGCGGCTCAGCAGCGTGGCGAGCTTATGCACCACACGCTGGGCGACGGGGATTTCCAGCATTTTGCGCGTATGGCAAAAGAGATAACCGTGGCACAGGCCGCGCTTACGCCAGAAAATGCCTGCTATGAAATAGATCGCGTGCTGCGTGAATCACTCAGCAAAAGCCGTCCTGGTTATTTGCTCCTGCCGGGCGACGTTGCTCAGACCCCCGCCACAAAGCCTGCCCATCCCTTGGCAATCACTCCCTGCGCTACCGACGGCGCCGTGCTGGATGATTTCCGTAAAGCGGCCCAGGCAAAACTTGCCGAAAGCCGCAGCGTAGCGTTGCTGGCTGATTTCCTGGCGCTGCGTTACGCGCAGCAAAAGGCGCTCCAGCAGTGGATGGACGACACGCCGCTGGTGCATGCAACCTTGCTGATGGGGAAAGGGCTGTTTGACGAAGGACAGCAGGGATTTATCGGCACCTACAGCGGCGCGGCGAGTGAAGAAGGGGTTAAAACGGCTATTGAAAGTGCGGAACTGGTTATCTGCGTCGGCGTGAAATTTACCGATACCATCACCGCAGGATTCACCCAGCAGCTCACGGCACGGCAAACGATAGATATACAGCCCGATGCGACGCGAATTGGCGACCGATGGTTCAGCGGTCTGCCGATGTCCCAGGCCGTGGAGATATTGCACCAGCTTTGTAAACGCCAGGTTTCCCACTGGCCCGTTCCCTGGCAAAAACCACCGACGCTGCCGGTTTGCGAAAGTGGAATATTGGATCAGCACGCGCTCTGGCAGACCGTTCAGGATTTCCTGCAGCCGGGCGATATTGTGCTGGCGGATCAGGGCACTGCGGCATTCGGCGCGGCAACGCTTACGCTGCCCGCTGGCACCACTTTTATCGCCCAGCCGCTGTGGGGATCGATAGGCTACACGCTGCCCGCCGCTTTTGGCGCGCAAACGGCCTGCCCCCGTCGCCGCGTGGTGCTGCTTATCGGCGACGGGTCCGCTCAGCTCACTATTCAGGAACTGGGATCGATGCTGCGGGATGAACAAAAGCCGGTGATTCTCCTGCTCAATAACGATGGCTACACGGTGGAAAGGGCGATTCACGGCGCGGAGCAGCGCTATAATGATATTGCCCCGTGGAACTGGACGCAGCTGCCGCAGGCGATGCAGCTGCATTGCCAGGCGCAATGCTGGCGGGTGACGGAAACGGTGCAGCTTAAAGAAGTGATGCACAAAGCGGCGAAAGCCCAACGGCTTACGCTTATCGAAGTCGTTCTGCCCGTGCAGGATATTCCCGAACTGCTTCAGGCGGTGACGTCTTCGCTCGCCAGACGCAATTCGGGCGAAAGCTAACGCTGAGTTTTATCCACCATCATCACCGGCTTGCCTGCCAGCAGCAGCCAGGCCGGTAGCATGACAATGCACAGCAGCGGGAGCAGCTTAATATCCGGCACCACAGCCATCGCCATGAACAGGCTCAGCCAGCCGTCACGCGTTACCACCAGCACCATGCCAAGAATGGCGCACGATAGCGTGATTGCCGCCGGAACGGCCTCTACGTGCTGATGCAGCATCATCCCCAGCGCAACGCCTGCGAAGAGCACCGGGAAAATGCGTCCGCCGCGGAACCCGCTGGCGGAGGCAATCACCAGCGCCGCGAGTTTCACTACCGCGAACATCAGCAAAGCGGCGACCGTATTGTCCCGGGAAAGCGCAAGCTGGCGCATCTCATCCAGCCCTTTAAACAGCGTGATTTCCCCGCCAACAATGCCCAGCAGGCCAAGCACAAATCCGCCTGCGCCAAGGATCAGCACCGGATGCCTGAGCTTGTGCATCAGACGGTGCGCGCGCGGTAAACACCACACGGCGACCATGCCAAGCGCGATGGCGATCGCCGTCACAACCGCTCCGCTGAAAATATCCACCAGGCGTAATTCAGAATACTGCGCTACCGGCAGCGAGAAATTGGGATGGAAGAACAGGTTGGTGGTCAGTGCGCCAGCGGCTGCGGCCATCAGCGGCGCGAATAATCTGTCCCACATCGGCACGTCGTTATTGCCGTTCAGGGTTTGCGAAAAAATGAGTGCGGCCGCGACGGGGGTGCCGAACAGCGCGCCGATGGTTCCGGCAGCGGCAAGTATCGTCCAGTCCAGCGGGCCGACGCGAGGAAAAAGACGCGCGCCAATGGCGACGGCCAGCGCGATATTCACCGTCATAATCGGGTGCTCAGGCCCCAGACTGACACCGCCCGCTAAGCCAATAACCAGCGCCAGGATCAGGCCTGGCAGCGCCATTACAGAAACCGGCGCGCCAATTAACGGTTCCGTTGCCGGATCGGGCCCCGCGTGGCCGGGCATATAGCGAATCACCAGCCCTACGGCGACGCCCGTAAGCGTGAGCATCAGCAGTATCCATAGCGGAGCGTTCAGATCCAGACCAAAGCGCGCAGGAAGATTGACCCACAGATAGTTTTGCAAAACTGAGGCGGCTTTCAGCACCACAATCAATATCAGGCTGGAAAAGACGCCGATGACCAATGCTGGAAGAGAGAGAACCAGCATGGTTCTGGCTCGCGGATGGAGCATGAGAGTTCCTTAATCTGAATAGTTAACCGCACGATTAGCCCACTTTTTACAGCCTGCCAGAGAAGCGACGAATCCGCACGGCAAAAGACGCTGAAACGGTCAAGCCATTCTGTGACGCAGGTCTATAATTCCGGGGCATTTATCAGAGGGGCGTTGTTGTTTCGGCGGGCTTTTTTTACAGTGTCGCCAGAACTTATTCTGACTTTAGCGGAGCAGTTGAAGAATGACAAAATATGCTTTGGTGGGAGATGTTGGCGGCACCAACGCGCGTCTGGCACTGTGTAACGTTGAAAATGGCGATATCAGCCGGGCAAAAACCTATTCCGGCCTCGATTTTCCGAGCCTGGAAGCGGTGGTGACGCATTACCTCAAAGAGCACAACGCAGCGGTGACGGATGGCTGTATCGCTATCGCCTGCCCGATAACCGGCGACTGGGTGGCGATGACCAACCATACCTGGCAATTCTCCATCGCCGAAATGAAAAAGAATCTCGGCTTCGAACACCTGGAAATTATTAACGACTTTACCGCGGTTTCCATGGCCATTCCGATGATCAAAAGCGAACATCTGATCAAATTCGGCGGCGGCGAACCGGTGGCAGGTAAACCGGTAGCCGTTTATGGCGCGGGTACGGGCCTTGGCGTTGCGCACCTTGTTCACGTAGACAGACGTTGGGTAAGCCTGCCGGGCGAGGGCGGTCACGTTGATTTTGCACCCAACAGCGAAGAAGAGGGCATTATCCTCGAAGAGCTGCGCGGTGAAATTGGTCACGTTTCGGCAGAGCGCGTGCTGTCAGGCCCGGGACTGGTCAACCTGTACCGCGCGATTGTGAAATCAGACGGCCGTGAGCCGGAACGCTACGAACCAAAAGACATTACCGAACATGCGCTGGCAGACAGCTGCATCGACTGTAAGCGCGCGCTTTCGCTGTTTTGCGTGATAATGGGGCGCTTCGGCGGCAACCTGGCGTTAACGCTTGGCTGCTTTGGCGGCATCTATATCGCAGGCGGTATCGTGCCGCGCTTCCTGGAATTCTTTAAGTCTTCCGGTTTTCGTGGCGGCTTTGAAGACAAAGGGCGTTTTAAAGATTACGTTAAAGACATTCCGGTTTACCTGATCGTTCACGAGCAGCCGGGCCTGCTGGGCGCGGGCGCGCATCTGCGTCAGATGCTGGGACAAATTTTATAATCTTTTCGGGCGCGTATTTATGCGCCCGTTCTTGCTTTTCTACAGCCGCATCAACTGGCGAAATTCTTTTACTTTGCTGCGGCTTACCGGTACCTGAAAATCCAGATCCCGCAGGCGCAGAATGTAGGTGTTGTTAAACCACGGCTCGATCTCGCGGATCTTACTCAGGTTCACGCAGTAAGAACGGTGGCAACGGAAAAAATGGCTTTCCGGCAGGCGGCTGCAAAACTCCGTAATATTCATCGGCATCACATAAGCTTCGCGCCGCGTATACACGAAGGTCATTTTTTCGTGCGCTTCGGCGTAATAGATATCGTTGATATCCGTCACGATGATGCGCTCATCCTTCACCAGATTAATGGTGACGTTTTCGCGGCTGTTCTGGCCCGTTGCGTGGGGCGCGGTTTGCTGCTGCCAGGCGGTTTCCAGCTTTTGCAGCATGCCGATAATGCGCGATTCCTGGTAAGGTTTCAGAATATAGTCGAAGGCTTCCAGCTCAAAGGCCTCAACCGCGTGCTCTTTCCAGGCGGTGATAAACACGATAAACGGCTTATGGGCAAATTTGCTGATGTTCTGCGCCAGCAGCACGCCATCAAGGGAAGGGATATTGATATCTAAAAAAATGGCGTCCACTTCGTGATGCTGAAGGTATTTCAGCACGTCCAGGCCGTCGTCAAACGTGGCGACGATCTCCATCTGCGAATGCGCTTTAATTAGCCAGTTAAGCTCCTGCTGGGCCAGCACTTCGTCTTCTACAACGATGACTTTCATGCTTTTTCTCCTTCCAGCGGCAGCAGGCCTGAGGGCACAGCGTTCACCGCGTGAGGCACGTAAAACGCAATCTCGGTGCCCGGCTCCAGGCGGCGAATATGTAAACCTTCTCCGTAGAGCAATTTCACCCGGTGATGCACGTTTAGCAGACCAATTTTATTGCCCGGCATCTCGTTGGCGTTCACGCGCTCAACTACCTGCGGATCGATGCCATTTCCCGTGTCTCTTACCGCGATGCGTATTCGGTTACCGCTCTCTTCCACGCTGATGGTAACCACGCCTTTGCCCTTGCAGGGCTGGATGCCGTGCACAATCGCGTTTTCTACCAGCGGCTGGATAAGCAGGCTTGGGATCAGGCAGTTCACATCTTCATCAATGTGATAAATCACCGTCAGCTTATCGCCAAAGCGCGCCTGCTCGATGGCGATATAATCCTTAATTTGATAAAGCTCTTTTTTAATGTCGATCTGCTCGTCGTCATTTAGCTCAATGTTGTAGCGCAGGTAGCGCGATAAGTTGAAGATTAGCTGTCGGGCGGTGTCCGGATTCAGGCGAATCGACGATGAAATGGCGTTCAGCGCGTTAAACAAAAAGTGAGGGTTAATTTTGCTTTGCAGCGCCCGCAGCTCGGCCTTGTTCGCCATTTCGCGGAGCTGCTCGGCGCGTGAAACTTCAAGCTGCGTTGAGATAATCTGCGACAGCCCGACCGCCATCTCCTGAAGCGTGGACGTAATCTGGTGCGCGTGACGATAGTAGATTTTCAGCGTGCCGGTCACCACGCCTTTTTCCCACAGCGGAATGATGATTAGCGAGTGAATTTCCGGCGTGCGGTACGCCTCATCATCGTTGCGAATAATAATTTTGCCGTCGCGCAGCGCCTGCTGGGTGCGTGGGCTAATACCGACGTCGTTTTGTTTATAGTTTTTTTCACCGACGCCAACGTAGGCCAGCACTTTGTCGATATTGGTAATGGCGACCGCATCGGCGTTGATATCCTGGCGAATAATGTCGCAAACCTGACGCAAAGACTCGCTGTTTATCTTACGAAACAGGGGCAGGGTTTTGTTGGCGATATCCAGCGCAAGTTTTGCCTGGCGCGCAGCGCTTGCCTCTTTCTCGCCCTCAACGCTCTGTACCAGCAGCACGATAAAACCAATAGAGACCGTACCGAGGATCATCGGAATACCGATTTTCGACACGATATCCCAACCCAGGGCAACGGACGGCGCCCACAGCACCACCAGAATCATGGTCATGGTTTCGCACAGCATGCCGCCCATAATGCCCACGCGCCAGTGCTGCTTTTTAGGGGTTTTGCGGTTGATCCAGCCGGAGATAAAACCGGCGGCAATGCTGGTAATAAAACACGGGATAGCGGTGATGCCGCCTGTATCAATCAGGTAACGGTGCGTCCCGGCAATCAGGCCGGTAATAATGCCTACCCATGGCCCAAATAAAATACCGCCGGACATCACCGCGATAATGCGCACGTTCACCAGCGAGCCTTCAACGTGCACGCCAGACCAGGTGCTGAAAAGGGCAAACATAGAAAAAATGGCGGTAACGGCCAGCAGCTCTTTGGGCGTATGGGCGTTTTTGTGCAGCAGCTCGCGGAACAGACGGATGCGGATCAGGAAGAAAAGACAAATAAGCATCAACGCCGCCCGGTCAAAAACCGCCAGCAGCATAGTAAAGATTTCGTGCACGGGTTACTCGCATGCCTGAAGGGAGAGGGATAATGATAAGGAAATTCTGACGGCGATGCTACAAGCGGACAGGACCAATCCCCTCTCCCTTGCGGGAAAGGGGTAAGAGGCGGGGAAAAGAACCTATTTCCCGCCCAGTTGCTCCAGCCCCGCGGCAGTCAGATCCGCAGGCGTGGCGCGCCCGGTGAAATCAACTTCAAAATCATCGGCCGCGAAGTCCGGCGGAGATTTACCTTCTACAAACGCCGGCCACTGACGTTCAAGGTAAGCGGCATTTTTCTCACACCATGGCGCGGCGGCGATATACATCACGTTGCTATCGAATTCACCACGATGCTCGTTCTCCACCGAGTGAATCACATCGCAGTGCCAGAAAACCGTGTCGCCCGCTTCCATATCGGGAATTGAGGAAATCCCGGTTAATAAAAGGGGATGCCATTGTTCGTTAATGGAAAGCGCGCGTCCAGGACTTGCCTCGCAGAGCGACGCTTCCGGCACATCATCCTGCAGCGCGCGCAGCAGAATATAGGCCATGGCGTTAGCGATTGGCAGCAGGTTCAGCGTGCCGCCGTGCTTACGCTGCGGGCTGAGTGCCGTCCAGCCCTGGAAAGTACGGAACATGGAGCAAACCGCCGGAGAAGGAAATTCGCGCACTTCCGTGCGGCCTTCGGCAGCAAACGGATTATAGCTTTGCCAGTCGCCGGAAAAAACGTGGCGATAAACGTGGCGGAAATTCTCATCCAGCCAGCGCTCTACCGAGCCGCCATCCACGTGGGGAGAAAGCCCCAAAGACGTTGAACGAGGCGGGCGACGACGTGTACGGTCGGCGTAGCTTACTACGCGATCGGCATCAAAATGCTGTTTGCCGTTGCTTTGTGTTTCCCACAGATTATTGAGGAAAACCTGCACCGCTTTCATGCGTTCATGCTGGCGCGCTTCAACCTGCGGCTTAGACCAGTAAATCCCGTAAATCTGCGGCTTACTGGCAGCAAGCGTGCCGAAATAATTATCTTCTGCGGCGTTCTTTAGCTTCTCAACGAAGTCATTCCGCTCGAGATAATCGCCGATCTCCTCGTTCCAGGCACGGGCCTGCGATTGCGGAAAAACGCCTTTCACGGTGCAGCATCCGCGCTGGCGGATTAGCGCTTTTTGCTGCTCGCTGACGCGGCGGTGAATAATGTCGTCGGCGTGAATCTGCGGGACGGGGTTTTCGCCGCGCGCTTGTTCAGCGTGAATCTCTTCGATCTGGCGCTTCATATCTTCTTCAAGCGCTGCGAACACTTCTGCGTAATTGGGCAGCGCCTGGCGTAGGCGTTGTTTTATCTCGCGAATAGCTTGGGGTAAATCATCTATGTGCAGGTTCATGCGAGGGCTCCACTTCATCGTAAGGTAAGAGTTATTGTTTTGTTGCAACCGAGTTAATATAAACCTCTTCTCTTAAATGAAACAGTGATTGGCTTCAAATGAAAGTTCCGCTTTTAGGGAGGGGAAAAAATATTTTGCTTAGCCTCTCGACAGACGATTTTTATTCAGGCTATTTTCAAGGCAGGCCACAACCACGTGGCAGCGTCGCTCGGACGGTCCGGGCGCTTACGTAATCTGAGGTATCTATGGCTGACACCAGTCCTGCTCGTCGTTTTTCGCGTATCGATCGTCTCCCGCCGTATGTGTTTAACATCACCGCCGAGCTGAAAATGGCGGCGCGTCGCCGCGGCGAGGACATTATCGATTTCAGTATGGGTAACCCGGATGGCCCAACCCCACCGCACATCGTGGAAAAACTCTGCACGGTGGCGCAGCGTGACGACACGCATGGCTATTCCACCTCACGCGGTATTCCGCGTTTACGCCGCGCTATTTCGCGCTGGTACAAAGATCGTTACGAAGTGGATATCGATCCGGAAAGCGAAGCGATTGTGACGATTGGCTCCAAAGAGGGGCTGGCGCACCTGATGCTCGCCACGCTCGATCACGGCGATACCGTGCTGGTGCCGAATCCCAGCTATCCGATACACATCTACGGGGCGGTGATTGCCGGTGCGCAGGTGCGATCCGTCCCGCTGGTAGAGGGCGTTGATTTCTTCAACGAGCTGGAACGTGCTATTCGCGAAAGCTATCCAAAACCGAAAATGATGATCCTCGGCTTCCCGTCTAACCCAACCGCGCAGTGCGTAGAGCTGGAGTTCTTCGAAAAAGTAGTCGCGCTGGCAAAACGATATGATGTGCTGGTTATTCACGATCTTGCCTACGCCGATATCGTATACGACGGCTGGAAAGCCCCGTCGATTATGCAGGTGCCGGGCGCACGCGATGTGGCGGTGGAGTTTTTCACCCTGTCGAAAAGCTACAATATGGCGGGCTGGCGCATTGGCTTTATGGTAGGAAACCAGGAGCTGGTGAGCGCGCTGGCACGTATCAAGAGTTATCACGATTACGGCACCTTCACTCCGTTGCAGGTGGCGGCCATCGCCGCGCTGGAAGGGGATCAGCAGTGTGTGCGTGAGATTGCCGAACAGTATAAACGCCGCCGCGACGTGCTGGTAAAAGGCCTGCATGAAGCGGGCTGGATGGTGGAATGCCCGAAAGCGTCAATGTACGTCTGGGCGAAAATCCCGGAACAGTATGCGGCGATGGGCTCGCTGGAATTTGCCAAAAAGCTGCTGCAGGATGCAAAAGTGTGCGTCTCGCCGGGCGTGGGCTTTGGCGACTATGGCGACACCCATGTGCGTTTCGCACTGATTGAAAACCGCGATCGCATTCGCCAGGCGGTGCGCGGCATTAAAGCGATGTTCCGTGCCGACGGCCTGCTGCCTGCCGGTAGTAAAACGTCTTCTGAGGCTACAGAGTAGATCCGTTTTGGCGGATGGCGCTTACGCCTGTCCACCCTACATGAACCCCAGGACGGATGCGCGATAAACGAAAACAGGAGCCTTTGGCTCCTGTCAGGTTGCTGACAAAGAAGGAAAAAGCGTAGTTTTTCCTTCTTTGTGGTCATTTGCCGAAAATCAATGAATTGATTTTGCTGTTAATTTTAGGGTGATATTTTTTAGAACTTCGTAAGCTATGAGGTTTGTCATCAGTCCCTGACAGGGGCCATCTGGTCCCTGTTTTGTATCATTTGCTGCGTGGGATGTTATTCAACCATCATCACAAAAGTACCGACCCACAACACCAGAATAACCGAGATACCCATCAGAAAATATTTCACTGCACATTGCTCCGCGCGTATTAACGCACTTTGATCGCCAGAAAAAGTCAGTATAGAAAAGTGAAACCGCTGAGTGGACATTTTGGGAATAGCTTCATCCTCGTCATGGGCCGCTTCACGTTGCGTTCTCTGGCCGACAATCGACCAGCCGGCGCTAATGTACTCCCTAATCCTGAGGGAAAACAAGTGTCGCCAAAATGTGACGGTTGTCATTTTTTCATGAAATGCCTGAAAGCGATATCGCAAGATAATTTCTATGTAAATTAATCGGTTAATTAATTTTTTCCGCTCATGCGTCAGAGTTTTTATGTTAAAAAACGTTACGCTAGCGGGTGCCAAAATAATTAATATATCAGGGTAAAAAATGATTGTTTCAAAGCAAAATGCAGAACATTACAGCTGGGGTGGGGACTGCGACGGCTGGCATCTGGTAAAAGGATCGTCCCTGAGTATCATTCACGAAAAAATGCCCGCCGGGAGAACGGAGCTGCGGCATTATCATTGTGTGGCTCAGCAGTTCTTTTTTGTCCTTGCGGGTGAGTTAACTATGGAGCTGGAAGGAGAATTCTATGTGGTTAACGCCGGCGAAGGGATTTCCGTGCCGCCGCAGGCAAGGCATCAGGCGAGAAATGAATCTTTGGACAATACCGAATTTCTGGTGATCTCTGAGCCAACAACGCGCGGTGACAGAATCAATCAGGAAGCATAATTCCAGGCTCGCCGCAGCAGGATGTAACTGAGATGCGCTTCTTGCTATGGCTCTTTTTCAGGTAAGCGCGGCCAGGCTAACTGGCGGTTTTGCCCCCGACTCCCGATGTCAGCAGCGCTTCTATATGCCGGGAAAGCATCTGCGCGGTGAGTGACCGCTCTCCCTTGCGCCACTCATGCTGAAGACGAGCGACGGGAAGCAGCGTTAAGCCAAACAAAGAAATAAATAAAAATTCCGGCTGGAGTCCGGGGTTTAATCGTCCTTCATCCTGCCATTTCTGGATCCACATTAGCGCCGATTTTTTTTCTTTGATGCCAGCCCGCGCATCGATCCTTTCCCTGAGCAACCCGCTTTCGCTAAGCACCTCTCTTATCCACAGCGGCGCGAACCAGGGATGTTCCAGTGAAACAGTAATAAATTTCTGCGTCAGGGCCGTCAGGGCCTTAACGGGATCGTCAGGATATTGTTCAAAAACACCGCCCATGGAAGAGCGTACCGGCAGGTATCTTTCATCGATCAGCACATCTAATAATTGCTCACGGTTTTTGAAGTAGTAATGCAACATGGCGGATGTAACGCCTGCATCCGCGGTAATGGCGCTTAAAGAGGTTTGAGCAATACCCTGAGTTGAGAAGAGTTTCAGCGCGCTATCAAGTAGCAAGTCGCGTTTATCGGCGCTTTTATTTCCCCCGGCAGGCCGTCCCGGGCGACGACGATTTCGCACGCCTTTTGCGTTATTTTCGGATTTTTCACCGCCGTTATTGCCAGCCATTTGTACGGGATCCATTGACCAGATGAAAGTATTCTATCAATATTAATTATCCAGTTAATTAATTACAAGCTGACAATTCATATGACGGTGACAGCCTCTCCGCAGAAAGACAATCCGCAGCACACAACTTCCATCCGCCTGCTGTTCTCCGCGCTTATGCTGGTGATGCTGCTGGCCGCCCTCGATCAGACCATCGTCTCCACCGCGCTGCCAACGATTGTGGGCGAACTGGGCGGCCTGGAAAAACTCTCCTGGGTAGTCACCGCCTACCTGCTGTCTTCGACCATCGTCGTGCCGCTGTACGGTAAATTTGGCGATCTCCTCGGCCGTAAGATCGTGCTGCAAACGGCGATAGTTCTGTTTTTACTCGGCTCGGTGCTTTGCGGCCTGGCGCAGAACATGACTCAGCTTATCCTGATGCGCGCTTTGCAGGGGCTGGGCGGCGGCGGCCTGATGGTGGTCACGATGGCGGCGGTAGGCGACGTCATTCCCCCGGCCGAACGCGGAAAATATCAGGGATTGTTTGGCGGCGTATTCGGCCTGGCGACGGTGATTGGCCCGCTTATTGGCGGTTTCCTGGTGGAGCACTTTTCCTGGCGCTGGATATTTTATATCAACCTGCCGCTGGGGATTTTCGCTCTGCTGGTGATTGGTGCGGTGCTCAGACCGCAAACGGCGCGTATTCGCCATCAAATCGACTTTTTGGGGGCGGCGTATCTCGCCGTCTCGTTAACCTGCCTGATCCTTTTCACCAGCCAGGGCGGCACGGTGATGGCCTGGTCCGACCCGCAGCTGTGGTGCATTTTCGCCTTCTTCGCCGTTACGCTCGGCGGCTTTATTTATGAGGAACGTCTGGCCATTGAGCCCATTATTCCGCTGGGGCTGTTCCGCGACCGAACCTTTTTATTAAGCTGCCTGATTGGTTTTATTATCGGAATGTCGCTGTTTGGCTCGATGACTTTCCTGCCGCTGTATTTGCAGGTCGTAAAATTCTCCACGCCGTCAGAAGCCGGGATGCAGCTTCTGCCGTTGATGGGCGGGCTGATGATCACCTCTATTATCAGCGGGCGCATCATCAGTAAAATTGGCCGTTACCGCCTCTTCCCGATTATGGGGACGCTGCTGACGTTTATCGCAATGGGGCTGCTGGGCACGTTAAAAATCAACACCCCGATACACATACTTTACCTCTATATCACGCTGCTGGGCTGTGGCCTCGGCATGGTGATGCAGGTGCTGGTCCTGGCGGTGCAAAACAGCGTGGAACAAAAGCTGATTGGGGTGGCGACCTCCAGCGCGACGCTGTTCCGCCAGATTGGCGGCTCTATCGGCGTGGCGGCATTTGGGGCGATATTCACCAACGTCCTGCAAAATAGACTTATCGCGCTGATCCCATCGGAAGTACCGTTGCCGCAACACCTGAGCGCAAATGCGGTTCACGAGCTGCCGGTAGCGCTGCGCGATGATTATCTGCAGGCTTTCGGCTCGGCGCTGCATTCGGTGTACATTATCTCTGCGGGAGTGGTGGTGTTTGCCTTCTTCCTGTCGCTGCTTCTGAGGGACGTGCCGCTGCGTAAGTAGCCGCTCAGGTTGTTTGTTTCTGCCGGGCCCAGGCCGCCAGCACCGTGCGTTCGGATAGTTCAAGATATTCCGCCAGGGTCCGGGCGGCCAGTGCATTCTGGCCGTCGTTCAGCAGCGCCAGGATATGCGCATTCTTCTCTATATAAGGCGCATAAAGCATTTCTGGATCGTTAAGATGGCCGAACGCCAGCCGCAGCTCGGCGGAGATATTGCGATACAAACGGCTCAGGCGTTCGCTGTCGGCGAGCTCAACGATTGCGGTATGAAATTTCATGTTCGCCGTTCCTACGCGTCGCCAGTCGCTGGACTGACGATATTCCCGCGCTTCTTCCACCGCCGCCTCCATTTTCATCACTGCCGGATGCAGCGGGTAGGCATGAGTCAGGGCATCACACTCAATCAGACGACGAATGCGGTAGATATCCAGAATCGCCGCCATATCCGGCACCGCCACGTAAACCCCACGGTTTGGTTCGTAGCGCAACAGGCCTTCCTGAGTAAGCATACGAAACACTTCACGCAGCGTATTGCGCGAAATATCCAGCTGTTCGCTGAGCGAGGCTTCCGATAAACGGGTGCCGGTCGCCAGCTCGCCGATGATAATTTTCTGCCGAATAGTTTCGGCGATTTTCTCGCTCAGCATTTGAGCGGGCACCTCTTTCTTCATGTTCTTCTGCGCAGTGGCCCGGTGAGCGGCAATCTTCACATATTAGCCCGGCAGCGGCAAGGCGTTGACGTAGCAGGGTTATTTCAACTTTATGCACCGAATTGGTGCCTTATCGCTTTTTTATGCACTTTATTGGTGCTTTTTATCGTTTGTCCGAGCGAGAAAAATACCAAAAAGTGATCGCCGTCGGTTTTTCACTCTTCGATAGACGATTATGTTTGTGTGTTTAATCAACAGACACTAGCTTATTGTTCAACAATAAATTCATATTTGATTAACAATGTTAATGCTTTGCCCCAATGATGGTCCGCTTATTGCTTAACAGACAAGGTCTTAATTCTAAAAACGGAGTGAGTCAGATGGCTGCACAAGAAACCGAAAACAAATCCTTTGTCCGGAAGCGACGCTCATCGCTGATTGCGGCAATATTCCTGATGGCGACCTCGGCCATCGGGCCGGGCTTTATTACCCAAACGGCAACCTTTACCGCCACCATGGGCGCAGCGTTCGCCTTTGGTATTCTGGCTTCGATAATTATCGACTTTGTGGTGCAGCAGAATATCTGGCGCGTGGTAACGGTTACGCGAATGCGCGCGTCTGATGTGGCGAACGCAGCGCTACCCGGCAGCGGTTATCTGCTGGCGGTGCTGGTGATTTTTGGTGGCCTGGTATTTAACGTCGGCAATATTGCCGGGGCAGGCCTGGGCTTAAATGCCATGCTTGGCCTTTCGCCGAAGTGGGGCGGGTTAATCAGCGCAATGCTGGCGATTTATATCTTTTCTTCGCGCCGGGCAAGCACCGCCATCGACCGCCTTATTATCATCCTTGGGCTGGTGATGATTGGCCTGACGCTGTATGTAGCCTTTGTCTCTCAGCCACCGGTAGGTGAGGCGCTGCGCCAGAGCGTTTTCCCGGACAGCATGAACTTTGCCATGATTACCACCATTGTCGGCGGCACCGTGGGCGGCTACATCTCCTATGCCGGAGCGCATCGCCTGCTGGATAAGGGCATGACCGGCGTTGGGAATATTGCCGCCGTTTCATCCGCGGCCACCAAAGGCATCCTGGTGGTGGGGTTGATGCGCTATGTGCTGTTTCTGGCGGTGCTGGGCGTGGTGGCAAGCGGGGTGACGCTGGATATTTCCAGCCAGGTGGCGAACCCGGCCTCGCAGGCGTTTCAGCATGCGGTGGGCAGCTTTGGCGTCAGGATCTTCGGCTTTATCTTCTGGGCTGCTGCACTCACCAGCGTGATTGGCGCGGCCTACACCTCGGTCAGCTTCATGACGGTATTTAAGCAAAAAATGACCGAACGCCAGCGTAACATCGCGACCGTGCTGTTTATTGCCGTCTCATTGGTTATTTATCTGCTGCTTGGCACCGCGCCTGCGGCGCTGCTGGTGTTCGCGGGTGGTTTCAACGGCTTGATTCTGCCTATCGGCCTGACGATTTTCGTCTACGTGGGCTGGAAACGTGCTGACCTGATGGCCGGCTATGCCTACCCGCGCTGGCTGCTGTGGACGGGGCTTATCACCTGCGTGCTGACCTGGTACATGGGGGCGCTCTCCGTTGGCGCGATTTTCAATTTCCTGAAAGTGGTCTGAGGAAAAGCATATGGCAAAAACGATTGATCTTAATAGCGATTTGGGCGAAAGCTTCGGGCAATGGACGATGGGCGACGACGCCGCAATCCTTAAAATGGTCAGCAGCGCCAACGTGGCCTGCGGATTTCACGCCGGTTCCCCGGCAGGCATCCTTGAAACCCTGAAAGCGGCAAAAGCTCAGGGCGTGACGGTGGGCGCGCATGTCGCTTACCCGGATCTGGTGGGATTTGGCCGCCGCAATATGGACATCGCCAGCGATGAGCTGACCGCCGATGTGATTTACCAGCTTGGCGCGCTGCAAGGTCTGGCCCGTGCGGCGGGTACTCAGGTGCGCTATGTGAAACCTCATGGCGCGCTTTATAACACCATTGCTTATAACGAACGCCAGGCATTAGCGGTAATCGACGGGATTCTGGCGGTTGATCCTCAGCTGCCGCTGGTGGGGCTGGCGGGATCGCCGATACTGGCGCTTGCGCAGCAAAAAGGGTTGAAAACCATTGCTGAAGCTTTTGCCGACCGTGCCTATCACGCTGACGGCACTTTGGTTTCCCGCCGGGAAGCTGGTGCCGTACTGCATGACGCGCAACAGGTGGCGGAACGCATGCTGCAACTGATTACCAGCGGCGGTTTGAAATCCATCGAGGGGGAATTCACTCCGATTCAGGTGGAATCTATTTGCGTACACGGCGATAGCCCCGGCGCGATTGCCATGGCGAGCCAGATTCGCACGCTGCTCGAAGCTCAGGGTATTACCGTCCGTTCTTTTATTTTACAGGCGTAAGGAGCAGCGATGACTATATTAATGAAGGCCAGCCAGCAGGCGATTATTGCCGCACGCGAGGCTCGTCTTGCTATCCGTAATGGTTTTGATAAACCCACTGCGGGAATGGCGCCGGGCATGACCCAGGCGAACATGATTTGTCTGCCGCGCGAATGGGCTTTTGATTTTCTTCTCTATGCGCAGCGCAATCCACAAAGCTGTCCGGTACTGGATGTGATTGAAGCTGGCGGCCACCAAACCGTGCTGGCGGAAGGCGCAGATTTGCGTACCGATATTCCCCGCTATCGTATCTGGCAGCATGGCAAGCTGACAGATGAAATCACCGATGCCCGTGCGCTCTGGCAGCAGCATCCCGATCTGGTCACTTTCTTAATCGGCTGTAGCTTTACCTTTGAAACGCCGCTGCGTGAAGCGGGCATCGACGTGCGCCACATTACCGATGGCAGCAACGTGCCGATGTATAAAACTAATCGTCTCTGTCGCCCTGCCGGTCGCCTGGAGGGTGAGCTGGTCGTTTCTATGCGCCCGATTCCGGCAGACAGAGTAGCGGATGCGGTGATGATTAGCGGACGTTTTCCGGCGGTGCATGGCGCGCCGATTCACGTTGGCGAACCGCATCTGCTGGGCATCAGCGATATTTCATGTCCTGATTTTGGCGATCCGGTGCGCATTGAGCCAGGTGAGATCCCGGTATTCTGGGCATGTGGCGTTACGCCGCAGGCGGCAGTAATGAAATCCGGCGTGCCTTTTGCCATCAGCCATGCGCCGGGCCATATGTTTATTACCGATGTGCCGGACGCTGCCTGGCAGGGAGCGTGAGGTGAGATTTTTAGCCGTAAATCTAGGCAGCTTTCTGGTGGAACTGGCCTCGCTGGACGACACGCTGGCGCTCTTTGATTCGCTTAGCGCCTCTGCGGAACAGGGGATAGAAGAGATAATTCCGGCAGCGCGCACGCTGCTGATCCGCTTTCAGCCTACGCAAACCAGCATGGCGCGGCTCGCCGAACAGATAGCCCGTCGCCCTTTGACGCAGCGAGGCCAACGCGGCGGCCAGCAGGTGACGATCCCGGTGCATTACAACGGCGAAGATCTTCCTGCCGTCGCTGAATTAATGGGGATCGACATTCGGGAGGCTATCCGCCGCCATCAGGAATCAACGTGGAAAGTGGCGTTCACCGGTTTTGCGCCGGGTTTTGCCTATATGGTTGCTGATGATGGAGGCTGGCAGATCCCTCGCCGCAGCACGCCGCGTACCCGCATCCCGGCAGGTTCTGTCGCGCTGGCCGGAGAGTTCAGCGGTATTTATCCGCAGGCCAGCCCCGGCGGCTGGCAGCTTATCGGCCAGACCGACCTGCAAATGTGGGACCTGGCCCGCGAGCAGCCCGCGCTATTGCTGCCGGGCGCTCAGGTGCAGTTTGTTAATGCGGCGGCAGGGACAAAAACTACCTCGCTGCCTGCCCGTACCAGCCCACAAGCACAGCCGGCTACAGAGGGTACGACGCTGAGCGTGCTTGCCACCGGCCTGCAAACGCTGTGGCAGGATGACGGGCGCGCCGGAAAAGCGGCGATGGGCCTGTCGGAATCGGGTGCGATGGACAAAATCGCATTGCACGCCGCGAACCGTATCGTCGGCAATCCTGTTAACTCGCCGTGTCTGGAAACCCTGGGAGGCTTGCGCGCCCGGGCTAACGATGACGTGGTGATTAGCGTTACCGGCGCGCCGTGCCCGATAATCCTGCAAACGTCTGCGGGCGAGCGCTACGCAGTGGAAAACTATCGCCCGCTGAATTTAGCCGCCGGAGATGAAATTCACCTCGGCACGCCGACGCGCGGTTTACGAAGCTATGTGGCGGTGCGAGGCGGGTTTGTGGTCCAGCAAAGTCTTGGCAGCGCAGCTCGCGACAGCCTGGCGCAGGTCGGCCCGGAGCCCCTTAGTGTCGGAGACATTTTGCTGACCGGCGCGCATCAGCGCTGCAATGCCGTGCTTATCAATGAATTACCCGCTATCGGACTCCCCGCAGCGGGCGAAACCGTAACGCTGGACATTATCCTTGGCCCGCGCACGGACTGGTTTACCGAAGAAGCTATCGGGCAACTGATCGCCCAGCCCTGGCTGGTAACGCCGCAGTCCAACCGCATTGGCCTGCGCCTTGCCGGGGAACGGCCGCTGGAACGCAGCCAGCACCAGGAACTGCCGAGCGAAGGCACCTGCAGCGGATCGATTCAGGTTCCCGCAAGCGGTCAGCCGGTGCTGTTTCTGCACGACCATCCCTTAACCGGCGGTTATCCGGTGATTGCCGCAGTTGCTGAATACCACCTTGCTTTGGCCGGGCAAATCCCGCCGGGTGCCTTCATCCGCTTTAACGTCATCCAACCTTTTGTGGAATTAACAGGGAGTACAGCCAGTGGCTACCGCGCAGCATAAAGTCCTGATTGCCAACCGTGGCGAGATTGCCGTTCGTATTATTCGCGCCTGTAGGGATTACGGTGCGCAGGCCGTGGCGGTGTACGCTGACCCGGATGCCGACGCGCTGCACGTGCGCATGGCCGACGAAGCCTGGGCGCTGCCCGGCACAAGCTCTACGGAAACCTATTTAAATATCGATGCGCTGGTGGAGATTGCCCGCCGTAGCGGCGCGACAATGGTGCATCCTGGCTATGGTTTCCTGTCTGAGCGCGCAGAATTTGCTCGTGCGGTACAGGCAGCAGGGCTTATCTGGATTGGGCCGCAGCCGGAAACTATCGAAAAGCTCGGCGACAAAGTGCAGGCGCGTAAAATCGCCATGAAAGTTGGCGCGCCGCTGGTGAAAGGCACGGCCGACCCGGTTAACTGCGCGGAAGATGTGCTGGATTTTGCCGCCATGCATGGTTTGCCGGTAGCGATTAAAGCCGCCTTTGGTGGCGGTGGACGCGGCCTGAAGGTGGCCTGGAAAATGGAGGAAGTGGAGGAGCTTTATCGCTCCGCTACGCGCGAGGCGCTGAGCGCATTTGGCCGCGCTGAATGTTACGTGGAGCAATATCTCGACCGCCCACGCCATATAGAAGCGCAGGTGATTGCTGACAAACATGGCAATGTGGTGGTGCTCGGCACGCGTGATTGTTCCCTTCAGCGCCGTAACCAGAAGCTGGTAGAAGAAGCTCCAGCTCCGTTTATTACCGACTCCCAGCGTGAACAAATCCATACGTCGGCGCGTGAGATCTGCGCTCATGCGGGCTACGTTGGCGCGGGTACAGTTGAATTTTTACTGAGTCGCGACGGCATGCTGTCGTTCCTTGAAGTGAATACTCGCTTGCAGGTGGAACATCCGGTAACCGAAGAGACGACGGGCCTTGATATCGTGGTGGAACAATTACGTATCGCTGAAGGTTTGCCGCTCAGCATTAAGGAAACGCCGGTCCCGCGCGGCCACTCATTTGAATTCCGTATTAACGCCGAAGATGCCGGTAAAGGTTATTTACCTACGCCAGGCAGCATCACGGACTTTCGTGCCCCGAGCGGGCCCGGCGTTCGCCTGGACAGCGGCGTTGAGGCAGGCTCAACCGTTCCCGGCAGCTATGATTCGCTGATGGCAAAACTCATCGTCACCGGCAATACGCGTGAACAGGCTATCGCCCGCGCTCGCCGCGCCCTGCGCGAATTCGAGATTAACGGCGTTGCATCTGTGCTTCCGTTCCATCGGGCAGTCATGGAAGATGCCGATTTCACAGCGGAGTTCGCCGTTCATACTCGCTGGATAGAAACCGACTTCGCCGGACGCATTGAACTCGCGCCTCGCCAGGTGCCGAAGCCGGATGAAGTTTTAACCCGCAGCTGGATTGAACTGGATGGACGCCGGGTTCAGCTTGGCCTGCCAGCCCGTCTGTTTAACGGGGTTGCGCTGACAGGGCCGGATAAAATTACACCGGTAACCCGCGAACCCGCTAATGAAGCAGCAATAGAAGCGCCGATCTCCGGCGTGTTGCATAGCTGGCTGGCGCAAGAGGGTAAAGCCGTCCAGCAGGGAGAAGTTATTGCGGTAATGGAAGCGATGAAAATGGAAGTTCAGATAGTGGCGCATCGCAGCGGAAAGCTTAAACGCCAGGCGGAAACAGGCAGCGCATTTGAGGCTGGAAACCTGCTTGGAGAGATAGGTTAGCGTTAACAGGCGGGCTTATGTCCGCCTTTGTTTGAGGGACTTATGCACACGGAAGTCACTCTTTCTGGCGCAGTTCTCAACGTACGTTATGGTGATAACGGCCCACCGGTCTTGCTACTGCCTGGTCATTCAAACCTGCCGATCAGTCCGATCGCGCATGTTCCTCTAAAAGAGCTAAGGCAAAAGATTGTATTGAGTTGACGAGTCATCCCGGTTTTGAACAGCTTGCGCTTGTAGGACACGACAGAGGAAGTTATACCGCCGACAGGGCGCCCTGGATTATCCGGACAAAGTACACGCCTTGCCTTGCTGGATTCTATTCCAGTACCTGAAGCGCTCAACCGTTGTAATGAGAAGTTTGCCCCACTGGTTCTTCTTTGCTCAGCCAGAAAAGCCAGAGCGGGCTATTCTGGCCGATTCGGACAAAATGGTACGGAGGCCAGCCGGAAACAATGGGCGACGAGGAATATCAGGAATGTCTGCGAGCCATATACGATCCGGCAACGGTACACGAGATGATTGAAGATTACCGCGCTGGTTTGTCTATCGATAAAACGCACGAGTTTCACGATCGTCAGTTCGGACGAATAATTGAATGCCCAACGCCGTTGCTGATGGTCAAAATATGACGACCCTGAAGATATATACGGCGACATACATCTGAAAAAGCTGGGCGCCTGACGTTTGAGGCAAACCAATCAATAGCGGTCACCATATGGCCGAAGAAGCACCAGAAGAGGTAGCCGCTGCACTTCAGCGAGTTCTGTTACAGCGCAGTTAGTATAGACAGGCCTCTTGTGTGCAAATGACTGACCGAATAATAACGGCTAAGCCCCTGTAAACACAGCGAAATACAGCACGCTCTTCGCTCACAGCCGCCTGTCACCTTTAATTGCGCTCTACTGTAGAAAAGCAGCGGTCAAATTGCGACTACGACACATAAAGATCTTAATACATCCCCGTCTTTTAGCATTTGTTATAACGCTATAACAACCATGCTTATATCTTAGACCCGGATCATCCGCCCCCGATCGGCCTTCAAATAGAGCTGGAGATCGTATACTCAGCTGCGTGGAAGCTATTTTATGATCTACTGCTCCATGCTTTTGGGGTGGGGCAGGTTAAACTCGGTTACGCGCAATATGGCTCCAGTACTGTCAACTTCCTTTCCCTTATGAATATGGGCTTCGGGCTGGCAATTGTTGCGCAATGCGTATCCGCTTTAAGTTTGATAACGCGACGTATATGCCCGTATAAAAGAAGCAATCCTTAACTAGCCAGATATAGATAATTTTCCGTAAAGATAACGAGAACCAGGCATTTCGCCTGCTCAAACGGATAATCTTGCCTCGTAGCGTGTTCTGACCCGGCCCGGATTAACGCGAGCGGTTCAGAAACGCAACCTTTGGCGGGCCGTTATTATTTCCTTGAAATTGCTACAAAAAAATATGGCCTCTCCGCCACCGTAACCAAACAAAAAGTTTTCTTATGGCGTTATTTCAAACAAAAGGTTTGAGTTATTGTGTGACCGCGCTCCCTTTCTGCTCATTTTTTGATTGCTCTCCCGTACGCATTGCCGCTATACAATACAAAAAGTTTGTTTATCTAACTAAATTTTAGGTCGATATGGAAAGCATTCAAGCGAATTTAGACTTTATCATTCCGATGATGGAAGGGATTGCCGGGCAGTTTGGTGAAAACTGCGAGGTCGTACTGCACGATCATTCTCAGGGGCTGGAAAGCAGCATTATCGCCATCATTAATGGCCACGTGACCGGACGCAAGGTGGGCGATCCAAGCAGTAACCTGGGGCTGGAAGTTTTACGCGGCAGCGATGTAAACGGCGATCGGCACAACTACTTTACCAAAACACGGGAAGGTAAAACGCTGCGTTCTACCTCGGTCTATCTGCGCAACAGCAGTAAACAGGTGATTGGCGCGCTGTGCATTAACCTTGATATCAGTGAGATTTTGCAGGCTGAAAAAATGCTGAACAAAATGTCTGGTCGCCTGAATAACGCGCCTACGCTCGCAAAGGAAGTGAACGAAGTTTTTGTTAAAGACGTAAATGAGCTGCTCGACTATTTGATTGCTGAATGCATGACATTAATTGATGTACCGGTCAGTAATATGACCCGGCAGGACAAACTTAACGCAATTAAATTTTTCGATGACAAGGGAGTATTTCTTATCAAAAAATCCGGGGAAAGGATTTGCGAATTTCTTAACATCTCAAAATATACCCTCTATGCCTATCTGGGCGAATTAAGAGGGGAGAACCCGTCTATCGACGGCTAACCGTCAGGAGGAAACATGCTGACCACACCTTATGTCGCGCTGGATATGGATATCATGGAGAAAAATATTAACACCATGACGTCCGGCCTGGCTCGCAACGGAATTCAACACTGGCCGCATATCAAGACGCATAAATCCGTGCGTCTGGCAAAGCTGGAACAACAGCTGGGCGCGAGCGGCATCACCTGCGCCAAGCTTGCAGAGGCTGAAGTAATGGCCGCTGGCGGAATCGACGCTATCCTGCTGGCCTATCCGCTCATTGGCGAAGACAAATGCCGACGCTACGCGGAGCTGGCCCGCAAAATAACGGTTCGCACCATCGTTGATAGCCTCCCTGGTGCTGAGGGGCTTTCACGAGAGGCGGTGAAAAACGGCCTGATATTCGATATTGATATCGCTATTGACTACGGCGCTCACCGAGAAGGCATTCAGCCTGATGAACTGTTGGATTTCGCTCATAAGGTGGCGGCGCTTCCCGGGCTGCGCGTTAACGGCGTCTTTACGTACGCTGGCACCATTTACCAGTACCATACCGAGCAGGATATCCGTCGGGCGGCACGTCAGGAAGCGGAACTGTTAATAAATAGCCGGGACCGACTTAATGCTAATGGCTTTGAAATTACTAACTTATCCGGCGGCTCGACGCTTTCGTCCTGGTATGCTGAAGAATTACAGGGCATCACGGAATCCCGAGCCGGCAACTTTATTTTTGGCGATATGAACGCTATCAACGGCGGTATTTATACAGCGGAAAACTGTGCGCTGACTATTTGTGCGACGGTCGTCAGCATTCCTCTTCCCGGCTACGCCACCGTCGATGCAGGCACAAAATCGTTAACCTCTGACCTTTCTGCAACGCCACATTCTTATGGAATGATTCAGGAGTACCCGGAAATAGAGCTGGTAAAGCTAAACGAAGAACATGGTTATTTACGTTATGACCCACAAAAGTTTTCGCTGACCATTGGCGAACAGATCCACATTATTCCCAATCATTGCTGTGTTGTCGCTAACCTGGTTGATGAAATATATGCTTTCCGCAATGGAGAATATAGCGAAACCATTACTATCGACGCACGTGGCAAGAGTTTTTAATTAGCCGGAATTACTACTATGAATGATATTCCATTAACTGCCGATGAACGGCAGGAGCTGGTCACGCTTCTTTGTAGCCTGATACAGTATCCGTCGGAAAATCCGCCGGGAAATGAAAATAGGGTCGCGCTATATATCGCGGACTTATTACGTCGCGAAGGCATTGAGACCGAGATGCAGGAAGTGGCGCCGGGCAGACCAAATGTCATCGCGCGTCTACAGGGACGCCAGCCGGGCAAACGGCTTATTTTGAATGGACACACTGATGTGGTCCCCTGTGGCGCGGGATGGTCGGTTGAGCCATTCGCTGCGACGATCGATGGCGATCGCATCATTGGTCGCGGCGCGGCCGATATGAAGTCCGGCGTTGCGGCGATGATCTATGCCGCACTGCTGATTAAGCGTCGCCAGTATGCGTTTAACGGTGAAATCACTCTGCTTTTTAATGTTGATGAGGAACGTGTCAATCTCGGCATGGAACATTACGTTGCCCAGGGCGTTGAGGCGGATTATGCCATCATCGGCGAGCCGACGTCGCTGGAGGTGTGCGTAGCGCATAAAGGGGTCAGCCGCACCCGGCTTACCACCCACGGCACGGCGGGCCATGCGGCTAAAACCCGTCATCCCGATAGCGCGATTGATAAAATGGCCCAGCTGCTGCCAGAGCTACTGCAGGAGTGCCGGCGGGTAAAACAGCAGCACCATCCGCTGTTGGGTAACGCATCAATGCTGGTGACAACCATCAACGGCGGCAGCGCGCCGAACGTTGTGCCGCAGTCGTGCACTATTGAAATTGACCGCCGGGTGCTGCCGGGTGAAGAACGCTGCGACATCAACGATAGTCTACAAACGGCGCTGGCGGAGGCCGGGCTGAACGCGCAGCAGGATTATTCTTTGGAGAATTACCTGTTTATTCCCGCCTCCTCTATTGACGAGTCGCATCCGCTCGTGGAGGCGGCCTGCCAGTCGGTGGAAGCGATGACCGGCGCGGCGCGTAAGACGATTTTTGACGCCACCTGTGAGGCGCCGTTCTTCTCGGTGCGCTGTAATATCCCGACCATTATTATGGGGCCAGGGGATTTAGCGCAGGCCCACGTCAAAGATGAATTTGTCCGAATTGAAGAGTTACATCATGCCGCGCAAATTTATGCTTCACTGGCATTAACCTTGCTGAAATAAACTATCAGGAAAAATGTAATGAAAATCGAAGCTCGATTAGCAGAGCTGGGTATTATGCTCAGCGAGCCTGGCACACCAAAATTTTCATATATACCGATAAAACAGATCGGTAATATATTATATACCTCTGGCAACGACTGCAGGCTTAATGGTGAATTGATCTATCAGGGAAGCCTGGGCGCGGAGTTATCGCTCGAACAAGGAAAAGAGGCCGCGCGGCAGTGCATCATTAATATTCTTTCGTCCCTGAAAGAGCATCTTGGCGATTTGGACCGCATTGTCGGTTGCGTCAAAATGCTGGGATTCGTCCAGAGCGTGAATGAATTTAAAGAGCAGCCGCTGGTTATTAACAGCGCTTCCGACTTGCTTATAGATATATTTGGCGAGATCGGCAAACACGCGCGCTCCGCCATTGGGACGAATGCCTTACCCTTTGATACACCTGTAGAAATTGAATTAATTATCGAAGTAAACGCTTAATTTTATTGCTACCTCCGGAATTAACCATCCGGGCTTCTGTCACGCCATTATTTCAGTGAAATAGTGGCGTATATAACCTTTCAAAAGGATAATATATGTCCAGTCAAGCAAGCTCTCGCCTGAAGCGTTTGCAAATTATGGCATTATTGTTTTTGCTCGTGGCGGGTATTATTAATTTTCTCGACAGAACATCTCTTTCCATTGCTAATACCACTATTCGTGAGGAGATGGGATTATCGGCGACGGAAATGGGGCTTTTGTTGTCGGTATTTTCCTTCGGCTATGCGCTTTGCCAGCTTCCTATTGGGATGGTGATGGAGCGATTCGGCGTAAAGAAAGTTTACGGATTCGGCATTTTCCTCTGGTCCATAGCCCAGACAGCGCTAGGGTTTGTCGGCTCATTTAGCCAGATGATTGTCGCACGTGTCGTTTTAGGGATCGGGGAAGCGCCTCATCTGCCTACCGGCGTTAAGGTCGTCAATGACTGGTATAACATTCGCAAACGCGGCGTACCAATGGGCATTGTTAACATGTCATCCACGCTGGCTCAGGCCCTGGCACCGCCGTTGCTGATTGCCATGATGCTGGCTTTTGGCTGGAGGATGATGTTCATCATCATTGGCGTAAGCGGGATTGTGCTTTCCATTCTGTGGTTTGTTTTCTACCGTAATCGCGAAAACGCCGGGCTGTCGGCGGAAGATATCCAATATCTTGAAGAGGAGACGCCCCCTTCCAGCAATGCCAAAGTGTCGTTGAAAGACTGGGCGGGTTTATTTAAACAAAAATCGATGTGGGGAATGATCGTTGGTTTTAACGGTGTAGGTTACATGGTCTGGCTGTTCCTGACCTGGCTACCTTCATACCTCGAAATGTCCCGCGGTTTAAGCCTGCAAAAAACGGGTTGGGTAGCAGCGATTCCCTTCCTCTTCGGCGCAGCGGGTATGCTGGTAAATGGCATCGTGGCCGATTGGGTAATGAAGCGCGGCGCGGATAAAATGAAGAGCCGGAAATGGATGATCTGTCTGGGACTGCTGTGCGCCGCAGGTTTTACGCTACCGGCAGCCTATACAGAAAGCACCTTTATGGCCGTTGCCTGCATCAGTATGGCGCTTTTCTCCATCCATTTTGCAGGCACCTCGGCCTGGGGCCTAATTCTGGTATCAGTTCCTTCCAGACTCATCACTTCCGTGAGCGGTATCCAGAATTTCGGCGGCTTTATAGGCGGCTCATTCGCGCCGATCGTTACCGGCATGATCCTCGATAACACGGGTTCCTTTACCCTCGCGCTGGTGGCCTCTTCAGTCATCGCCTTTATGGCTTCACTGGTTTATTTCTTTATGGTTAACAAACCAATTGTCGACCCTTCAGCAGCAGAGTGATGATAAAAAGGGGGCATCGCCCCCTGATATCACGATCTTTAAGCAATGTTCTAACACTGTAGTAGCGCGATATATAAAGACTTATTTCCTGTTGGGCTTCGTTTTTACCCGGATAACCATTTGCGGGAACCCTACCAGGCCACAAAAACCTCAAGATGCCTCTACAGACAAATCACTGAATACAGTCAATAGCAGAGATATACTTGCGTTCCTGGCCGGAGATTGTACTCAGATATTATAAAAAACGAGTTTTCACACAGCCCAGGCACAAAGCCGCCTATCAGATCGGCTATGAGCCAGTACAAATAATTAAATTAAAATATTCTCGCCTGGGGCATTTCAGTGAACGCCCCAGCGGCTTAGCTTAAAAATTTTATCCCTTGCTTTGCTAAATGTTTCTGGGGTTGAACAAAAGTTTGCTTACCACATCAAATCATCAGGCACGACAAAATCGGCGTACGGATCGTCTTCGTCCTTCGCTTCCTGGCTAAGCTCGCAGTTTAAGACAATGCTGCTCGCATCACGCTGTGCGATTTTATCGGCTACGCTGGCGGGGATAATTGCGTATTCACCTTCAGCGTTGTTATCCGTAACCAGACGGGCAATCGCCAGACGACCGTTAATCAACTGCGATTGCGTCGGCTTATCCACATATATTTTTTTAATGAGATTATTATCGGTGAAGTTATAGCCAATATCGCCATGAGAAATAACGATCCTGTTCATTTCAATCAGCTGTTTTACCTGAGCTTTATATTCCCTGGCTAAGGCAGCCTGCTTTTGTTGTTCACTTAACTGTTTATCGCGTTCGATTTGCGCTTTTTTATTGGCTTCCACCGCTTCTCTCGCCTCACGAGCCTGAACGCGTGACTTTTTAGCTGTTTTTTGCACCTTAGCCATCTTTTTACTGCTGACTAATCCAGCTTTGAGCATCTGCTCTTGTAACGTTAGTTTTGTCATGTTTTTTAAGGCCGATTAAATAGTTCACAGGATTATACCTGTAACATCCGAGGCTGTGCCAGATTGTGCGGGCCGGGCTTGCAGGATTTACGACACTGAAACGGAACCTGGCGTGCCCTTGTCGCATTGCGTATCGTACAGCAAGATGGTAAGACGCTCTCCTCTCTGGCAACCCATACTTGCTTGCCGAGCTGGCTCAGTACAGAAGCAGCGTCGATTTCCCCTTTCGGTTGCTGCCGATATTGATATTCCTCTTTCTCCTCCTGTCACTCTGCAGCCATGTCCTTGATGATGAATGGGCATTTTTGAAGTTCAAACATTGCCTTAAATCAACTTTTGATCATTTTTTTAACAAGGCTCCGCAAATTTTAACCTCTTCGATATAAACGTCCGTTTTTGTGTTGGTTCTGGTTCATTTTCCTGGGGTTGCAGTGCTATTCGCTATTAACATTTAGTGGAAAATTCTTATTACTTATTAAGTTTAAGCTTAAAGATTGGTAAGTTTGATCTATTGCCGATCATTATTCTATTATCGCGTGTAAATAACTGTAGTGTGAAAAGTGTGCACAGCGATAAACCGAGGGATGATGAGATGGCTGACAGTTTCCAGAATGAAGTGCCGAAGGCACGTATTAATCTAAAACTTGACCTGCATACGGGTGGAGCAAGCAAGAAAACCGAACTCCCCCTGAAATTACTTATTGCGGGCGATCTCAGTAATGGCCAGGAGTCCGCACCATTATCAGAGCGTAAAAAAGTTAATCTGAACAAAAATAATTTTGACTCAGTGCTTTCTGAATATTCCCCAAAAGTAAATCTTACCGTTAAAAATACCCTTGCTGGTGACGGTAGCGAAGACAATATCAGTCTGGCATTCCGGAGCATGAAGGACTTCACCCCTGAGCAGGTCTCCCGGCAAATACCCCAGCTGAAGGCCATGCTTTCCATGCGTAATTTGCTTCGTGATTTAAAGGCAAACCTGCTGGATAACCAGGCTTTCCGAAAAGAGCTGGAAAAAATTCTGCTGGACCCGGCATTAAGCGCAGAACTCAGAGCCGAACTCTCAGCCCTGGCACCTAAACAGCCTTAACCCTCTCGAAGTCATAACGGATTAATTAAGGAATGCTCATGTCTGTACAAAATAAAAATACTGCGGGTGGCGAAAACGTTGTTCTGGAACGTCCTTCAGCGGGCGGGGTTTATGCGTCTCTGTTTGAAAAAATCAATCTGAACCCGGTTTCTGAGCTGAGTGCGCTGGATATCTGGCAGGATGCGCAGGCGATGTCGGATGCGACCGCGGATGAACGTTTAACGGCCGGAATGCAGGTGTTTCTCGAATGCCTGACAAAATCTGGCTCTAAAGTCGAAAAGCTCGACAAAAATCTGATTGATCACCATATCGCTGAGCTGGATCACCAGATCAGCCGTCAGCTTGATGCAGTCATGCATCATGAGGCCTTTCAGGCGGTAGAAAGTCTGTGGCGCGGCGTGAAATCGCTGGTTGATAAAACCGATTTTCGCCAGAACGTGAAAGTTGAACTGCTGGATATATCTAAAGAAGACCTGCGTCAGGACTTTGAAGACAGCCCGGAAATCATCCAGAGTGGTCTGTATAAACACACATATATTGATGAGTATGACACACCGGGTGGCGAGCCGATTGCGGCGCTGATTTCTGCCTGGGAGTTTGATGCATCTGCGCAGGATGTGGCGCTGCTGCGCAATATTTCGAAAGTATCCGCCGCAGCGCACATGCCGTTTATCGGTTCAGCGGGCCCGAAATTTTTCCTCAAGGACTCAATGGAGGATGTCGCGGCCATCAAGGATATCGGTAACTACTTCGACCGTGCAGAGTACATCAAGTGGAAATCGTTCCGCGAGACGGATGATGCCCGCTATATCGGCCTGGTGATGCCGCGTGTACTGGGCCGCCTGCCGTATGGTCCGGACACCGTACCTGTTCGTAGCTTCAACTACGTGGAAGAGGTGAAAGGCCCGGATCACGACAAATACCTGTGGACCAACGCCTCGTTTGCTTTTGCGTCCAACATGGTGCGCAGCTTCATCAACAACGGCTGGTGTGTACAAATCCGTGGCCCGCAGGCCGGTGGTGCCGTGCAGGACCTGCCTATTCATCTGTACGATCTGGGCACCGGCAATCAGGTCAAGATCCCGTCAGAAGTGATGATCCCGGAAACCCGCGAATTTGAGTTTGCGAACCTGGGTTTTATCCCCTTGTCCTACTACAAAAATCGCGACTACAGCTGCTTCTTCTCGGCAAACTCCACGCAGAAACCGGCCCTGTATGACACTGCGGATGCGACGGCCAACAGCCGCATCAATGCCCGTCTGCCGTACATTTTCCTGCTGTCGCGTATTGCCCACTACCTGAAGCTTATACAGCGCGAAAATATCGGGACTACCAAAGATCGTCGTCTGCTGGAGCTTGAGCTGAACACCTGGGTGCGCAGCCTGGTCACGGAAATGACCGATCCGGGCGATGAGCTGCAGGCCTCGCATCCGCTACGTGATGCCAAAGTGGTGGTGGAGGACATCGAGGATAACCCGGGCTTCTTCCGCGTGAAGCTCTACGCCGTGCCGCACTTCCAGGTGGAAGGCATGGATGTCAACCTGTCGCTGGTTTCCCGGATGCCGAAGGCCAAATCGTAAGGTGAGAGGAAATCAGGGATGAAAATTTACCGCCCGCTTTGGGAGGACGGGGCCGCTCTGGCCCCGCAACAGTTCCAGCAGCAGGCCCGCTGGAGTGAGCACGTTGCCGACATGGTCGCCCGGATGGGTATTTCTCATCCCTGGGGCGTGGTTGCGGCAGAATTTGATGATGCCGCACTGGCGCTCACGCGCCTGAATGCCATCCGTCTGGTGGTGCGCTTTCAGGATGGTACCCTTGTTGATACAGACCTGGCAGACACACTTCCTCCTGTCTGTGATTTGTCTGTGGCTGCCGGCAGTGAAGCTGTTGATGTGGTTGTCGCACTGCCGCTGCTGAGCGTGAGTGGCGGCAATCTCGATAACGGACAGGACAGCGAGCGCCCGCGTCGCTGGAAAGCTGAGCGTGTGGCGGTGCAGGAGCTGGCCGGGCATGAAAGCGGTGAACTTGCCATTTTGCGTCACGCCGTGACGCTGCGCCTGTCCACGCAGGAAAATACCGCGTACCTGACCTGCCCGGTGGCCCGCCTGGTGCTTAGTGCACAGGGGCAGTGGAGCCGTGACCCGGTCTTTATCCCGCCGATGCTGTCTGTTGCTGCGAGCCCGCGGCTGACCACTGAACTGGGTGACCTGCTGGTCCGTCTGCAGGCCCGTCGCCGTCGCCTGATGGCCATGCGCCGTGAAAGCAATGAGAGGATGGCCGACTTTGCCGTCGCGGATGTGTCCCTGTTCTGGCTGCTCAATGCCCTGAACAGTGCGGAGCCGGTGCTGGCAGAGCTGCTGCAGACGCCTCATCGTCACCCGGAACTGCTGTACCGCGAGCTGACCCGTCTGGCTGGTAGTCTGCTGACCTTCTCACTGGAGCACGACGCAGGCGATATTCCTGCTTATCAGCACGATGCACCGGAGCGGGTATTCCCGCCGTTGCTGGCACTGCTCGATAAGCTGCTGGAAGCGAGCCTGCCGTCACGGGTGGTGAGTATCCATCTGGAGCATCAGGATCAGATCTGGAAAGGGGCCCTGCACGATGCGCGTCTGCGCGAAGGGGCGGACTTCTACCTCTCCGTACGCTCCTCCATGCCGAACCATGAGCTTCAGACGAAATTCCCGCAGCTGTGTAAAGCGGGCAGCTTTGATGATGTTTCGGATGTGGTGAATGTGGCCCTGAGCGGGATGCTTATCAAGCCTCTGACGCATGTTCCGGCCGCTATCCCGTTGCGTCTTGAGAACCAGTATTTCTCGCTGGATCTGAGTACTGAGGCGGCACGCGCGATGCTGGAGATGGGCAGTTGCACCTTCTATACCCCGCGCTCACTGGGGGATGTGAAACTTGAACTCTTTGCGGTGCTGCGTACATGAATAAATCCGAACTCAGCCAGACAGAACGTATCTTCTACCCGGGCTGGCTGATGGCCAGCCAGCTGCGGGGTGGTCAGGAAGTCCGTGACGGGGAAGGGCTCTACCGCCGGGCCTGCCGCCTGGTGCAGGAGGCGAAAGCTGCGCTCACGGAGGCAGGTTACAGCGACATCAGCCGTGACCATATGGTGTATGCCCTGTGTGCACTGCTTGATGAAAGCGTGATGAACCGGGGAACCACCGATGATGGCTACCTGACCTGGCGCCGTGACCCGCTGCAGGCACATTTCTTTGGCACCCTCAATGCCGGTGAGGAGCTGTGGGAACGTATCCGCAACCTGCTGAAAGAGACAGCACCGGACATTGCGGTGCTGACCTGCATGTACCGTACCCTGCAGCTGGGATTTGTCGGCCAGTACCGGGCGCAAGATGATGAGCGTCGTGAAGACATTGTTCGCGCACTCTCGGAACGGGTACCGGCCTTTACGCTTGCTCAGGACGCCCCCATCGTTGCCCGGGTATCACGCCTGCGCAGCGGTCGTCGCTGGTACTGGCTGACCTGGGTTGTGGCCGCCGTTGCCCTGGCGGCGCTCTGGTTCTTCCTTTCGTCTTCGCTTACCGGGCTGGTAAGCCAGACCGTCAGGCCGGGGTAAGCGATGCGGGATGCTTACCGAAGTCTGTTAACTGCCCTGGGTGCCGTACTGGCGCTGTGGCTCATCCTCGGATTCTGGCCACTGTCCACGGGCAGCCGTGTGGCACTCAGCCTGCTGGTTGTTCTGGTGTCCGGGGTGATGTTCTGGCGTCAGCGTCGGGCTTTTCAGGCGCGGGTGACCGCTGTCCGGGATATTGTGGATGAAAACCTGCCGCCGGAAGATTTTCAGGGGGCGGTTACCCTCGTCTGCGGTGACAACGCACCACTGTTTGTGTCCGGAACCCGTCACCGGGAAACCCGGCAGGGCTGGTATCTGTGGGTGAAGGATGCGGAACAGCTGCCACTCCTGGTACAGCATCTGAGCCTGGTGCGCCCGGCCCTGGTGTCGCAAATCTCCGTCATGCTGGCGGCAGTGCCTGAACAGCATACATCCGGTGATGATTTTACCCAGTCCCTGCGGGGCTGGCAGCGTGCTGTCGTCCAGTGCCGTACGGCATTCGGCACTCTCCCCCCGCTGTGGACCGTGACCTGGGTATCGCCGCCTGCGGCCTGCGCGAAGGCAGAGCCCGTCTGGTTTACCACGGTAAGCCAGCGGAGCGGTATTCAGGTGTATCAGTCCGGTCAGGGCAATGTGTCACTGATGGAGTGGACCCGGGAGTCCGGACCAGACGGACGTCTTTCGTGTCTGAGTCAGGGCCTGTGGCTGGACAGTCTGCTTGCCTGGCAGAACAGCGCGGTGACTGACCTGCTGTCGGTACGCCAGGGAGAATTGCCTGTGATGAAACCCTGCATGCAGGGGATGTGCATGGTCCCAGTGAGCGGTATCGCGGGCAATCTCTGGCAACAGCACATCACCGCCGTGACGGCATTGCCACCGGATGCGGCCTTGACCACCGAGCCACTGCCGCTGCCTGAACTGCTGCTGACGGCGCTGCCGCGCCAACGGGGCGTCAGCCGCAGGATGGTGTTCTGGCGTTACGCCGGGTTGCTGGGCGGGATTTTTCTGGCCCTAGCCATGCTGGCGTCCTGGATGAACAACCAGCGTCTCATCCGTAATGTGGGCGATCACCTTGCGTTATATCACCAACTGACGGGGAAGCCTGTGGCACCGAAACTGCGCGCACAGCAGCGCCTCAGAGCCGATGGCGCATTGCTGGACGACTGGGCGCGTCGCGGGGAGCCACTGCGTTATCGCCTGGGTCTGTATCAGGGACTGCGCCTGGTGCCGCCCGTTGAGGCTGCCGTCAGTGACTGGGCTCCTCCGCCACCGCCGCCGGTTATCAAAAAGATTATCCAGGGACCGAAAACCATTCGCCTCGACAGCATGTCGCTGTTCGATTCCGGCAAATCCGTGCTGAAGGCTGGCTCCACCAAAATGCTGGTGAACTCACTGGTTGGTATCAAGGCGAAGCCAGGCTGGCTGATTGTGGTGAGTGGGCATACCGATAACACCGGTAACCCGAAACTGAATCAGACGCTATCACTCAGGCGTGCCGAAGCGGTACGTGACTGGATGCGTGATACCGGTGATGTACCGGAAAGCTGTTTTGCGGTGCAGGGCTATGGCGAGAGCCGTCCGATCGCAACCAATGACACCCCGGATGGGCGTGCGCTCAACCGCCGTGTCGAAATCAGTCTGGTACCGCAGGCCAATGCCTGTCAGATACCGGGCCACACCCAGGCGTCATCGCAGGATGATGGCGCATCACAACACAATGGAGAGTAATTCCATGGCAATTCCTGTTTATCTTTGGCTGAAAGACGACGGCGGCGCGGACATTAAAGGTTCTGTGGACGTGCAGGATCGTGAAGGCAGCATCGAAGTGGTCGCTCAGGAGCATAACCTGTACATCCCGACTGACAACAACACCGGCAAGCTGACCGGTACCCGTATCCACACTCCGTTCCTGTTCACCAAGGAAATCGACTCGTCCAGCCCGTACCTGTACAAGGCTGTGACCACCGGTCAGACCCTCAAGTCTGCGGAATTCAGGTGGTACAAAATCAACGACGCGGGCCAGGAAGTGGAGTACTTCAACACCAAACTGGAAAACGTGAAAGTGGTGAAAGTGAATCCTGAAATGTATGACATCAAGGATCCTTCTAAAGAGAAGCACAACCATCTTGAGCGCATTGAACTGCGTTACGAAAAAATCACCTGGACCTACAAAGACGGCAACATCATTCATTCCGATTCCTGGAACGAACGCGCCACCGCGTAAGCCCCCTGGCGGACAGTCTTCTCTGTCCGCTTTTTCGTTTTTGCTGAATGTCTGCCCGCGCGGGCGTTGAGCAAAGAAATTCACAATCTGCCAGCCCGACCGTATGCGCTTTGGTCCCCTTCACGGGAAACAGCGATGGGCGGTAGCGTGTCCAGGAACCGACAAAGAGAGAGATTCATGGAAAATCCAGCCATCCTGTTGCGACGTCTGAACCCTTACTGTGCCCGTGCGATGGAAGGGGCGGCTTTGCTCTGCCAGACCCGTGTCCATGCGGAAATTTTGCCGGAGCACTGGCTGCTGAAGCTGCTCGAACAGGGGGAAGGAGACCTGACGGTGCTGGCACGCCGTTACGAGTGGGATATGGATTCGCTGTGGCAGGATTTGCTGGGCTGGCTGGACAAGCAGCCGCGTTCGGTACGCCATCGTCCGCAGCTGTCGGACACCATTCAGACGCTGATGCAGGAAGCCTGGCTGATTGCCTCGCTTAATGGTGAAGCGCAAATTCGCAGTGTCCATTTGCTGATGACGCTGGTTGATAAACAGAACCTGGTGCGTTGCGACGGTCTGTGGTCACTGCTGACCCTGGGGCAGAGTCAGCTGGAACGTCTGCGTCCGCTGCTCGATGCACAATCGGATGAACGTCCGGACGTGCAGCAGGAAGCCGAACTGGCGCAGAGCCACGGTGGGGAGATGGAATTTGTTGGCCGTCCGGTTGGTGCAGAGCTGAAAGAGGGCGAACTGACCCCGGCGCTACAGAACGCGCTGGATAAATTCACACTGGATGTCACTGCCAGGGCCAAAGAAGGCAAGATTGACCCGGTGTTCGGTCGTGATACCGAAATTCGCCAGATGGTGGACATTCTCTCCCGTCGTCGCAAGAACAACCCAATTCTGGTCGGTGAGCCGGGTGTCGGTAAAACGGCACTGGTCGAAGGCCTGGCGCTGCGTATTGCCGAGGGCAACGTACCTGAATCCCTCAAGCCGGTAATCCTGCGCACCCTTGACCTCGGCCTGTTGCAGGCGGGCGCAGGCGTGAAAGGTGAATTTGAACAGCGCCTGAAAAACGTCATCGATGCGGTGCAGCAGTCACCAGTGCCGGTTCTGCTGTTTATCGACGAAGCCCACACCATCATCGGTGCGGGCAACCAGGCGGGTGGCGCGGATGCGGCTAACCTGCTGAAACCCGCTCTGGCACGTGGCGAACTGCGCACCATCGCCGCGACGACCTGGTCTGAATACAAACAGTATTTTGAGCGCGATGCGGCGCTGGAGCGCCGCTTCCAGATGGTGAAAGTTGACGAGCCGGATGATGACACGGCCTGCCTGATGCTCCGTGGCCTGAAATCCCGCTACGCCGAACACCATAACGTGCATATCACTGACGATGCGGTACGTGCCGCCGTCGCGCTCTCCCGTCGCTACCTGACAGGTCGTCAACTGCCGGACAAAGCGGTTGACCTGCTGGATACCGCCGCCGCGCGCGTGCGTATGAGCCTCGACACGGTGCCTGAACAAATTGTGCGCCTGAAAGCGCAGCTGACCGCACTGGCGCTGGAAGAGCAGGCGCTGCTGGAAGATATCGCTGCCGGCAGCAATCGTCATGGTGACCGCCTGGGTGCCATTGAGCAGCAGCGGACTGAACTGGAAGCGCGAATTCAGGAACAGGAAGCGCGTTTCAGCAATGAAAAGGCGCTGGCACAGCAACTGATGGCCAGCCGCCAGGATATCAGTCAGCAGGCTGATATTTCCGACCTGCAACAGCAGCTGGAGCAGGCGCAGCAGGGCGACGTGCTGGTTCAGGTGGATGTGGACATCCGCACGGTTGCCAACGTGATTGCCGACTGGACCGGCGTGCCGCTCTCCTCCCTGATGAAAGACGAGCAGACGGAACTGCTGACGCTGGAAAATGAAATCGGCAGACGCGTCGTCGGGCAGGATGTGGCGCTTGAGGCTATCGCCCGGCGCCTGCGTGCGGCAAAAACCGGGCTGACGTCCGAGAACGGCCCGCAGGGCGTGTTCCTGCTGGTCGGCCCGAGCGGCACGGGGAAAACCGAAACCGCGCTGGCGCTGGCCGATGCGCTGTACAGCGGTGAGAAGTCACTCATCACTATCAACCTGTCCGAGTATCAGGAGCCGCACACGGTTTCCCAGCTGAAAGGCTCGCCGCCGGGTTACGTCGGTTACGGCCAGGGTGGCATTCTGACTGAAGCCGTGCGCAAGCGCCCGTACAGCGTTGTTCTGCTGGATGAAGTGGAGAAGGCGCACCGCGACGTCATGAACCTGTTCTACCAGGTCTTTGACCGTGGCTTTATGCGTGACGGCGAAGGGCGTGAAATTGACTTCCGCAACACCGTCATACTGATGACCTCCAACCTCGGCAGTGACCACCAGATGCAGCTGCTCGATGAGCAGCCGGAAGCGACAGAAGGTGATTTGCAGGAACTGCTGCGCCCGATACTGCGCGACCACTTCCAGCCCGCGCTGCTCGCCCGCTTCCAGACGGTGATTTATCGTCCGCTGAGTGAGCCCGCCATGCGCACCATCGTGGAAATGAAGCTCGCACAGGTCAGCAAGCGCTTACATCGTCACTACGGTCTGAGCACGCATATTGATGAGAGTCTGTATGACGCGCTGACCGCCGCCTGCCTGCTGCCGGATACCGGCGCACGCAACGTCGACAGCCTGCTCAATCAACAAATTCTGCCGGTGCTGAGTCAGCAACTGCTGACCCACATGGCCGCGAAACAGAAACCGCAGTCGCTGACGCTCGGCTGGAGTGAGGAAGAAGGGATTGAGCTGGAGTTTAAACATGGCTGAAGAAACTCAGGATCAGTTCAGAATTAAAGAAGGTGGTGTCAGACCACTTACCTCCGGTGAGATACAGCTTGCACAATCTGTTTTCTTATCCACTATCGATTACCCAACAGTCTGGATCCACAGAGAGAGTTATCTCCCTTTTAATCTACAAGATAAGAATACGGCTATGACTCCAAACGGGGAAATCTATTTTCGTGACCAATACTGCGACGATTTCTCCCAAACAACTGACGATCTTCAACATATGTTCATCCATGAAATGGGGCATGTCTGGCAACGAATGAAAGGGATGAATGTCATCTTCAGAGGACTGGTGAGCTGGATGGTGAGCTATCACTATATACTTGATGGTCGTCTCTTAAGTGAATATTCGATGGAGCAACAGGCACAGATTATTGCAGATAATTTTACGTTGCAAACGCAGGGATATGAGATATGGCATCGATTATGGGGAGGTAAATATCCAACTATTACTCTGGATGGTGATACTACTGAATCAGTAATACGTGAACAATACAAAATTGCATTACGGGGGTTCCCATGGTGAAAGTGTTTGGTTTTCATATGTTTTGGCCTGTTGTTTTTTCTGGTCTGTGCCTGGTGATTTTAACCGGATGCCCAGGTCCGGGAGATAGGTTTATCCCCCACGAAACCACTTCTGTTAGTAAACAGGGAAAAAACTTATGTTTTAACGTTATAGATGCTCAGGATTACCAACCTGCTGACATAGGGATAAATCCGCGCGGAACGCCTTCGAAGGAGAAGGACTTTAATTTTTCCCCTGACCTTACGATCGTTGATGGAAAGTTATGTATTCCTCCTTCTTTTTATCACTTCCCTGATAGTGGGAGGTTTATTGTTGAATATATATTGGTTTCAAAGAAACATGATGATGAACCACGTAAGTTCGTTGTTGGTGTGGGAATAAATAATGGGCAGGTTTACAATTTCCCGTTGACTGACCGTGAAATTGCAAGGCCGTATGGTTCAATTCAGGTGCCAGAATAGCAAGTGTAATAAGTGTCCGTATTTAAAGTTTTTCTTGTAAATATATAATTTACTCTTCTATTTCCTGACATCGGGGTGGCTAACCGAGTGAAAATTTTCATCTTCTTTCTGTTCATTATCGTTGGTGTTCTATTTCTTCCTGATGCTTTTATTTACGCGTTTGTTAAGCGTTTTATTCCCATCAGAAGCCGGTTATTCCTGATTATGACTGGAGCATATTCGGGGTCAGAGTCATTTAGATGGGTTGCTGAGTAATCCATGGAGTCATTCGATGGCACATAGATATTTACCATATATTCAAAACCAAGTCCTTGAGTTAGCTGATCCTTCGCGCGTTTTAACTCGTAAAGAAAATCGCGAAGAATTTGAAAGTAGTATGGATTTGGCTGCGAAGTCTGGAAGTTGTGACCAAAATGAATTACAGCGTAATAGAATATTTGTAGAGCTGCAAAATATGATTCCAGTTACTCTAAATCTAACATTGAGCGAAGTTCCTGGGAAAAATGCCCTTGCACGCTATGCGAACGTAACGGAGGAAGAGGTTGAAATTTCTAAATAAATTTTTCTCAACCATTATTGCGATTATTTTTTTATCTGGTTGTGGTGATCATACTGATCAAACATTATCTCCGCCAAAAGATGCTCATTGGATAACTGTAAAAATTAAAGTGCCTGAAGGGGTAACGCTTCAGCCAATGCAGGTTATGTATCGTTCAGATTCTTGTAACGATACTAGCAATAATTCAAGCGGTGAGCCCTATGATATTAAAGGGATTAATGGGTTTAAGCAGAATTTCACTCAACAGGGTCGAAGTGATTTTTGGCAAACTAAAATTGCTGTTGACGGCGGTGGTTCCTGCCAGTGGAGCCTTAATTCAATTAAAGTGAGCTTTAGCATAAATGACTCCAATCCATTGGTTAAAAGTAAAAAAAATCTGAGTGCGAATTATATTTTTGATTTTGATAATTATGGCTTTAGCGATGGGTATGGGACAGGGCCTGCCAGAGAATTCAGCGGTAATTTAGATATAGCAACGAATTTTTATCCAATGGTGGTTATTAATGATCTATTCAATACACAGTATGTTAAATTGTATGGCGGAAATGTGAAGTCTAAAGAGTGGGGGCGAAGGTATAAAGTTCGTGACATAAATGAAATTAAATTAGAGCCTATTGTGCACTTGGATAAATCACTGGCTCTCAATAGTGCGAAGGGGAAGTCCACTGGCATGGAAATAACTTATCCTGACGGAAGTGTTGGCCCATTAAACGAAACGGAGCCTGATTATGATAAATTACTTTCAATAAAATGAGTTTATGCGAACTATGAAATATATCATTGGAATGTGCTTGATTGTTTCTTTTAGTATTATGGCGTTGGCAGGATTGTTAATTTGGCTGCTTCTTTCTATTTATTCAAAGGGGAAAGAAAAGCACAGGAATGACGAAAATAAAGATTGGGCGTTTTGGATTTTCTCGGTCATCACGTGTTTAGCGTCATTTATCTTATTTTTGTTATATTGGTCACTCCCTGCTCTTATTAATATAAATTCTTACGGGCATTAATGTCTGTCAAGGGACCATCATGACTAAAGATGTTGTTTTACTTGGTGACAAAACCTCTCACGGTGGAAAAGTAATTTCTGCTTCTGCAAATTTTACAGTTAACGGTATCAAGGTTGCTCTTGTTGGCGATATGGTCAGTTGTCCGGTAGATGGGCATGGAACTAATCCTATCGTGGAAGGATCACCGCACC
This sequence comes from Cedecea colo, assembly GCF_011808225.1. Lineage (GTDB taxonomy): Bacteria > Pseudomonadota > Gammaproteobacteria > Enterobacterales > Enterobacteriaceae > Dryocola > Dryocola colo. Next base: position 212,300 of record NZ_SOYS01000008.1, read on the forward strand.
GGACATTTAACGGTCGGGCTGTTGTCGTCGATGGCTGCAAATGTCAGTGCGGTTGTACTGTAATTTCAAGTGCTCAGAACAGCACCGTAGGATAATCAATGGGCTGGGAAAGGACGAAAGCAACAACGATGGAGTTGCCTCCTGAACCATCTTTTACGGGATGGCTGTTGGCTGGTGCTGTTGCCGCGGTTGTGGGTATTTTGCTGTTTATTCTGTATGCGTCAGGCATGGTTAAGGCACTGGCTGCATTCAATATCTGGTGGCTGGCATCCAGCCCGATTCTTGGCTGGTTTTTCCTGTTTTGTTTGCGGGGGTGGCTGTGGGGCAGAACCGT
>NZ_SOYS01000009.1 GCF_011808225.1 Cedecea colo
CGCCAGGCCCACGCCTTCGTTCGGCAGGCAGGCGAAGTCAAATGCGCGGTCCGGGTTGCCGACGTTCATCATAATTTTCAGCGGCAGGTCCGGCATGGTATCGACCGTGGAGCTTTTCACGCTGAAATCCAGCAGATCCTGGTAAACGTAACCGGTATCGCCTTCCGCACAGGAAACCGTCACGTTCTGGTCGTCCTTCATGCGTTCGGTGGCGTCGCCACAGCCCACCACCGCCGGAATGCCCAGTTCACGCGCGATGATGGCCGCGTGGCAGGTGCGCCCGCCGCGGTTGGTGACAATGGCAGCCGCTTTCTTCATGATCGGTTCCCAGTCCGGGTCGGTCATATCGGTGACCAGCACGTCGCCCGGCTGGATGCGGTTCATTTCGCTGATATCGTGAATCACCTTCACCGGACCGGCACCGATGCGATGGCCGATAGCGCGCCCTTCCGCAACGACTTTGCCCTGCGAATGCAGATGATAACGCTCCATTACCTGGCCCCGGGAACGCACGGTTTCCGGACGCGCCTGAACGATAAACAGCTTGCCGGTATGGCCGTCTTTGGCCCATTCGATATCCATCGGGCGGCCGTAGTGTTTCTCAATCTGCACCGCCTGCTTCGCCAGCTCCTGCACTTCTTCAGGCGTAATGGAGAACCGATCGCGGTCGGCCTGCGGCACATCTTCAATACGCACCTGCTTGCCGTGCTCCTGGTCCGGCGCGTAAACCATTCGGATCTTTTTCGAACCCATATTACGACGAACGATGGATGGCTTACCGGCTTCCAGCGTCGGCTTGTGAACGTAGAATTCATCCGGGTTAACCGCGCCCTGCACCACCATTTCGCCCAGGCCAAAGGCCGAGGTGATAAACACCACCTGGTCGAAGCCGGATTCGGTATCAATGGAGAACATAACGCCCGAAGACGCAAGGTCGGAGCGGACCATACGCTGAACGCCTGCGGAGAGCGCCACGCCGCGGTGATCGTAACCCTGATGCACGCGATAGGAGATTGCGCGATCGTTAAACAGTGAAGCAAAGACGTGCTTCACCGCCACCAGTACTGCATCATAGCCCTGCACGTTAAGGAAGGTTTCTTGCTGCCCGGCAAACGACGCATCCGGCATATCTTCAGCGGTGGCGGAGGAGCGCACGGCAAAAGAGGCTTCGGCATCGTCAGCGGAAAGTTGTTCATAGGCATCGTGAATGGCTTTTTCCAGCTCTGGCTGGAAAGGCGTGTCGACTATCCACTGGCGAATCTGCGCGCCAGCTTTTGCAAGCGCCGATACATCGTCAATATCCGTGCGATCCAGCAGTTCGTAAATGCGCTGGTTTACACCGCTCTGGTCCAGAAACAGATTAAACGCCCCGGCAGTGGTTGCAAAACCGTTCGGCACACTGACGCCCGTACCTGAAAGATTGGTAATCATTTCACCGAGCGAGGCATTTTTTCCCCCGACCCTGTCTACATCATTCATGCCGAGTTGGTTATACCAAAGCACCAGCGGTGACGAGCCATTATTGGACATCGAAACAATCCTTTTATGAAATATGAGTGAGCACAAGAAGTTCCTGACTGCGTATTTAGCCTGGCATATTTACCCGGCTGAGTGAAACGGTTGAATCGTTCAAGCAAAATAAAAATATGAATTTTTCAGATAACTTCCCCAAAAGCTAAGCTGTTGATTATGCGTTTAATCCTCAGCGGCATAAGGATTACCTTGCTAATTATATTTTTGAACTGCCCGGTTCATTAAAACCGAAAACACCATTTCATTTTAAAATTGTGCCGATGATTATCACGGAATGCGTTGTTTTAATTTATGCTTTATAAAATTATCATCAAAACTCAGGGTCCCCAAAATGGATAACGCTGTAGACAGGCAGGTATTTTATATTTCCGACGGTACGGCAATTACAGCTGAAGTGCTGGGTCACGCGGTCATGTCACAATTCCCGGTATCTATCAACAGCATTACGCTGCCGTTTGTGGAAAACGAAAGCCGTGCCAGGGCGGTGAAAGAGCAGATCGATGCTATTTTCCAGCAATCAGGCGTGCGGCCATTGGTCTTCTACTCCATCGTTTTGCCGGAGATTCGCGATATTATTCTGCAAAGTGAAGGTTTTTGTCAGGATATCGTGCAGGCGCTGGTTGCGCCTTTACAGGGAGAATTAAAGCTTGATCCCACGCCCATCGCCCATCGCACCCACGGGCTTAATCCCGGCAACTTAATTAAATATGACGCGAGGATCGCTGCAATCGATTACACGCTCGCCCATGATGATGGCATCTCGATGCGTAATCTCGATCAGGCTCAGGTGATTTTATTGGGGGTTTCCCGCTGCGGTAAAACGCCGACCAGTCTGTATCTGGCTATGCAGTTCGGCATCCGCGCCGCCAACTACCCTTTTATCGCCGACGATATGGACAATATTCAGCTACCGGCCGTGCTGAAGCCGCTTCAGCATAAATTGTTTGGTCTGACCATTAACCCCGAGCGCCTCGCTGCTATTCGTGAAGAACGCCGCGAGAACAGCCGCTATGCCTCTATGCGACAGTGTCGTCTCGAAGTCGCCGAAGTCGAAGCGCTGTTTCGTAAAAATCAGATCCGTTACCTCAACAGCACCAATTATTCCGTCGAAGAAATGGCCACAAAAATTCTTGATATCATGGGCCTGAATCGCCGCATGTACTAATAAACTAGTACACAAGGCGGGCTTTATCTGTCAGGATAGGCAGATTGCGGTTGCGTTATATCCTTTGTGTGGTTGAAATCGACATAAATTGGTTTATCGTGATCGCCATCACTTCCCGGCACTTTCGCCGTGCAGAAGACAAAAATTTCTGAGACACACAATGAATAAAACAGATGAACTGCGAACAGCGCGCATCGACAGCCTTGTCACACCTGCCGATCTGGCCGCCCGTTTACCGGTATCGCCAGAGGTTGCGCAAAACGTTATCGCTTCCCGCCGTCGCATTGAAAAAATCCTTAACGGTGAAGACAACCGTCTGCTGGCGATCGTTGGCCCATGCTCCATTCACGATCTGGATGCGGCAATGGATTATGCCCGCCGACTTGCGACGATGCGCCAGAAACACGGCGATCGGCTTGAAATCGTCATGCGTACCTACTTTGAAAAACCGCGCACCGTAGTCGGCTGGAAGGGGCTTATCTCCGACCCGGAACTTAACGGTAGCTACCGCGTCAATCATGGCATCGAACAAGCCCGTCGCCTGCTGTTGCAGATTAACGAGCTGGGCGTGCCTACTGCGACAGAATTTCTCGATATGGTGATCGGCCAGTTTATTGCCGATTTAATCAGCTGGGGCGCCATTGGCGCGCGCACCACTGAAAGCCAGATCCACCGCGAAATGGCCTCGGCCCTTTCCTGCCCGGTCGGCTTTAAAAACGGCACCGATGGCAATACCCGAATCGCCATTGACGCCATTCGCGCAGCACGCGCCAGCCATATGTTCCTTTCGCCGGATAAACACGGCCAGATGACGGTTTACCAGACCAGCGGCAATCCGTTTGGCCACGTGATTATGCGCGGAGGGAAGCAGCCGAACTATCATGCGGCGGATATCGCTGCGGCGTGCGGCAACCTGCAGGAGTTCGATTTGCCTGAGCAGCTGGTAATCGATTTCAGCCACGGCAACTGCCAGAAACAGCACCGCCGACAGCTGGAAGTTTGTGAAGATGTGTGCAATCAGATCCGCAGCGGGTCTCGCGCTATCGCCGGTGTGATGGTTGAAAGCTTTATTCACGAAGGCACGCAGAAAATCGTCGCCGGGCAGCCGCTGGTTTATGGCCAGTCGATTACCGACCCTTGTCTGAGTTGGGAAGATACCGAGACGCTGCTTGCTATGCTGGCCGACGCGACCGGTAGCCGTTTCGCAAATTAAAAATCCGCTCCTTCTCCATCCGGGGAAGGAGCAAACGCCCTCCGTAGTTCAAAATCGATCCCCTCACAATTTTCTTACAATGGATAAGCCCTTCGCCCCCGTAGCCTCTCAGCCTCAGGCTGATCCCACAGGATCGATAGCAAGGCGTTACCGGGTCCTGATGGTCGCGTTGTGACTGTTCACGAAGGCCAGCGGTATCTGTTAAGCCAGACCCAAGCCGGAAAGCTTATCCTGACTAAATAAAACAAAAATCCTTTTGCAAGCCACCCAGGCAGCCAGCGCTTTTCGTTTACCTGATGGCGCAGGTGAATCAACGCTGTTACTTGTGCTGACGGGTTATCAACTGCCGGACGGCGGCAGCTTAAGCCTTGCGGCACGCCCGCTTGAGCAGGGGCGCATTAAGTCGTTTGCCAGCGTGCGGTGATGCGCCAGCGCAGCGGCATACCGTTTAGGTAATTGCGAAACGGCGCTTATGGAGCGGTATCAGGCGGAGTTGAAGGTGTTCAGACTTACTGAACACCCGGTGCCGCAGGCCTGGCTCCAGCAATAATTAGCTGGAGCAGCTTACTTCCAGATGCTTACCCCAGTCCGGCGGGCGCTGGGTTAAATCCCCTTCATGTTCGGCAAACGGCTGGCTCAGCGCTTCATGCAGGCGCGCCAGCTCGGTTATATCCCCCTGCTCGGCCCCGCTGATGGCCCGCTGCGCCAGCCAGTTGCGCAACACCAGCGAAGGGTTGGCGGCCTTCATGGCTTTTTGCCGTTCGGCATCATCGACCTGTTCAATTTGTAGCCGCTCACGATAGCGTGTAAACCAGCTATCGAAACTTGCGCGATCGATAAACTCATCCCGCAGCGGCGAGCTCGCGTCATTTTGCCCGGTCAGGCTCAGCATGCGGAACGTGCGCGTGTAATCGCTGCGTTCTTTAGCCATCAGGCCGAACAGCTCCGTAAGGATGTCGTTGTCCGCTTTTTGTTCCGTGCTGAAGCCCAGCTTAGCGCGCATCTGAATGCCGAAAGCGCGCATCAGTTCGAACTGATAAAGCTCCAGCGCCTCGTTCAGGGTATCGACCGCAATAAATGGCGACAGCGTCTGCGCCAGACGCTGCAAATTCCACAGGCCAACGGCAGGCTGGTTATCGAAAGCGTACCGCCCCTGATGATCGGAGTGATTACAGATATAGTCCGGCTGATAATCATCCAGGAAACCGTACGGACCGTAATCCATCGTCAGGCCGAGAATCGACATGTTATCCGTATTCATGACGCCATGCGCAAAGCCGACGGTTTGCCAGTGGGCAATCAGCTTTGCCGTACGCCCGACGACATCCCGGAACCAGAGGTCGTAGCGATCTTTGCTGTCCGCCAGGTCGGGCCAGTGATGTTCGATAACGTAATCCGCAAGCTGCCGGACTTTTTCCGGTTCACGGCGGTAATAGAAGTGCTCGAAATGGCCGAAACGCACGTGGCTTTCCGCCACGCGTAGCAGCATTGCGCCCTGTTCAGTGGTTTCGCGACGTACAGGCGTGTCGCTGGTCACGATGGTAAGCGCGCGCGTGGTCGGAATACCCAGAGCATACATAGCTTCGCTGGCAAGAAATTCGCGGATTGTGGAACGCAGTACGGCTCGCCCGTCGCCCATACGCGAATATGGCGTAAGGCCCGCGCCTTTAAGGTGCCAGTCAAACTTGCGGCCATCTTTGAGCTGTTGTTCGCCCAGCAGAATGCCGCGCCCGTCTCCAAGCTGACCTGCCCAGACGCCAAACTGGTGCCCGCTGTAAACCTGGGCTAAGGGTTGCATGCCCGGAAGCAGCGTGTCACCACTCCAGACGCCAACGTGCGCGGCATCAAACAGCGAGGCATCCAGCCCCAGCTCTTCTGCGAACTGGCGATTGTGATACAGCAGACGTGCGTTGTGCAGCGGCGTAGGTTTGAGTTCGGTGTAAAAACCGGGCAACTCATTACGCCAGCTATTTTTAAACACGATATTGTCAAATGCGGGGTTATCAGTCATGGAGCCTCCTGACTGATAGTGTAGTGTCTTCGCTGGCTTTTAAACACGGTGAGGTTGCAGGGTTTTTACAGCTATAACCTTTAATGAGGCAGAAGCAGCTCTGCTAATGATTCTGGCGGCACCGCGGGCCAAAGGTTGCCCTGCATTGCGTTAAATCCCGGCAGACGGGCTTTCGTCCTTGAAGCTTCGTCGTCAATGCCCGCGATAATCAAGGCGCGGCAAAACGGCGAGAGTTGATCCGTTATGGCCTGCATAAAGGGAATAAATGAACTCTCATGGATTTGCTTATGAATAAAGCCCTTATCAAGCATAATCGAGGTAAACAGCCCGTCAATAATTGGCTTCGTGGTGGCGATACCCGCGCCAAAATCTTCCAGCGCCAGAGGAAAAAGTTTACTTATTTCCCGCAGGCGCAGATTGTCGCTACCCAGATTTAAATCCGCAAAGCTCTCATTAATGGTTAACGCAATGAAGGGCAACCGCCTGATACGGGTAATTAATGGCTGACGCGAAAGAATAGCATCCGCAATATTCTCATTTATATTTACCCAGGCCGGAAACGGCTGAGTCATAAAGAAATCCTGATACTTTTCGAGTAACGATAACTTTTCGCAGAACAATTCTACTTCCTGTTCCGCATTTATATGAGGAAGTACCAGTTCCGTAGGAATACGGACCGGAGTGTCTGCTCCGATAAAATTGGTGATGACCTGGACTGCAAAAAGCTGGCCTTCCGGCAAACGTATAGGCAGGAAACAAAAGTGGGAATGATAAACAATATCCAGTGAGACGATCATATTGCCAGCCGTGAATCTACAAGGGGGAACGGCATCGTCACGCGATGTATATCCAGTAACAACTGGATTGATCTTACTTTTATCAATGTCACTTTCATCCCTGAAGCGTTTTGAAATTTACCTTAAAGTATTTTTTCAGCTTATCCTGGATATTTCTTTAAGGCTAGTTTTAATGCACGCTGCGAACCGAGGCGCGATGGATTATCACAGGGGCAAAACTTTCAGCCACACAATGCTCATCCAGTAATTTACGGGTGGCGAACCTTGCCATTTCACTAATCGGAAAGTGTACGCTGGTTAATGCCGGGCGAACAAATGCCGCGCGTTCGCCGCTGTCATAACATATCAGGGATATATCCTGCGGAATGCGCAAACCGCGTTCGGTAATTGCCAGCATGGCGCCGATTGCCATTTCTTCATTACAGCAGTAAATAGCCGTTGGCTGCGTTTCTTTCAATAAAGCGGACGCCTGCTGATAACCGCCTGGTATATCATACTCGCCTTCAAGTACCGCAGCGGGCCGCAACCCGGCCTGCGCCATAGCCTCTAAAAATCCCTGCCTGCGCAATAAACTGGAAGCACGACTGCCAGGCCCATGCAGACAGGCGATAGCCGTGTGACCACCGTCAATAAAGACCCGGGTCGCAAGCTGGCTGGCGGCGCGATGGTCGAAAACCACGCAGCGTTCTTCAAGGCCCGGCACGTCCCGATCGAGCACGATAAATTTATACCCCTGCCCGGCCAGATGCCGCAGCGTCTCATCAGGCAATGCGCGAATATGCAGAACCAGCCCATCACAGCGCAGATTATAAAGCTGCTTAATGGCGCTTAGTTCTTTCTCGGCGAAGCTACGCCCTTGCGTAACAAGCAGTTGTTTACCGTGCCGTTCCGTTTCGCTTTGCACGGTATCCATTAGCGCACCGAAAAATCCGCCGCGGTAGGAAGTAGTGACCAGACCAACCGTGTTGCTTTGGCTGGAAGCCAGCGCGCGGGCGGCCGGATTGGGTGAATAGCCCAGCTCAATAATCGCTGCTTCCACCTTGCTGCGCGTCTGGGCTTTGACGTTGATATCACCATTGACCACACGTGACACGGTGGCACGGGATACACCTGCGCTTGCGGCGACATCTTCCAGAGTGACCATGAGATCCTTAACGGGGAATAAATATAAGGTTTTTTGATATTACCTGATATACAGCGCCGCGCCTGGGTTAACGCCGGAATTACGGAAGGGAATCACGGTTTAGAGAAAAAGAGGAGCGGCTGGTCCGTCTGGACCAGCACGAAACTAAATGCGGCGAGCCTGCCAGAATTTTTTGCGCCAGTAAACGTTATCAAGCGAAGAGCGCATCACGCCCCTGCTGGTAGAGGCGTGAATAAACTGATTATCGGTATCGTAAATTCCTACATGCAGGCCGTTTTCCCCTGAACCTGTTTTAAAAAACACCAGATCGCCGGGGAGCAGGTCGTCTTTATCTATTTCAGTGCCGATTTCAGCCTGACGGCGAGTCTCGCGAGGAAGTTGTAAATCGAACCGATCGCGAAAAGTGGTGAAGACAAAGCCTGAACAGTCGACGCCACGACGGCTCATACCGCCGTAGCTGTATGGCGTGCCGCGCCAGTCGCTGAGCTGATCGTTAAGTTTTGCTATAACGGTTATCGAGTCAGAAAGACGGGCATTCGGCGGCGGCGCATGGTGGCTACACCCTGCGAGTACCAGACACGCCACTACAATAAGCCATACGCGCATTTCAGGCCGATCCTCACCCTTTTTCTTATTGGCAGTAATTTAGCGCTTACCCGGGAATTGATGCAAGTTTTACCCGCCTGCCAGCGGGGTAATCAGCATGCTGTGCCCTTCAATTTGCAGGCGACGAAAATGCATGTTGTAAGCCGTCGCTAAGTGCTGCGGCAACAGCACCTCATCGCGGTTACCCTGAGCGATCATTTTACCCGCACGCAACAGCCAGACCTTGTGGGCATGACGTAACGAGTGGTTCAAATCATGGCCGCTCATGATAACTGCCACGCCTGCTTCGCACAGCGCCAGCAACTGCCGATCGAGTGCCGCCTGCTGCGCCACATCGAGGCTGTTCATGGGCTCATCAAGCAGCAGCAAACGCCCCTGTGGATTAACCTCAGGATGTATCTGCAATATTACGGCAGTCAGCCGCACCCGCTGCCATTCGCCGCCGGAAAGCTGGCTCACAGGACGGTTGAGCTTATCCGTCAGCCAGAATGCCTGCGCAAGCTGCATCATTACCGCTTCAGCCTCAGGCGCAGGTTGATGCAGCCGCAGGTAATGCCAGACGGGCATGGCAAAAGGAGGAAGCTGTTGCTGAGCGAGCCAGGCGCGGGCTTGCGCCAGCGCACCCGATGACCATTCGTCCAGCGGACGCCCGTTCAGCGTAAGCCGCCCTTCACCGGCAGAAAGACCCGCCATTCGCGTAATTAGCGTGCTTTTTCCGGCACCGTTTGGCCCGACCAGATGGACCAGTTCACCGGGCTTAACCGTGGCGGTAATCGGTCCGAGTCGCCCCGCAACGCAGACATCGTTTAACTGCACAAGCGACATAGTTTATTTTGCCAGCGCCGCTTTAATGGCTTCCATCACGATAGGATCTTCCGGCGTCATATCCGGCGAGAAGCGTTGAATAACCTCTCCGTCACGCCCGACAAGGAATTTTTCGAAGTTCCATAAGATGTCGTCCGGGTACAGCGGCGCACGGCCTTTGCTGCTCATTCGCTCATAGAAGCCGCTGCTTTCCGGCGCAACTGCGGTAGGTGCCGCAGCCACCAGCTTCTGGTACAGCGGATGACGATTCTCGCCGTTTACATCCAGCTTGCTGAACATCGGGAAAGTGACGCCATAAGTTGTGCTGCAAAAGGTTTTAATCTCTTCCTCGCTGCCCGGCTCCTGGCCCAGAAACTGATTACAAGGAAATGCGAGCACCGAAAATCCCTTATCCGCCCAGGCCTTATGAATGTTCTCGAGCTGCTCATACTGCGATGTTAACCCGCATTTCGACGCAACGTTCACCAGCAGAAGCACGTTTCCTTTCCAGCGCTCAAGCGTGGTCGTTTCGCCGTCAATCGTTTTGACTTCGGTATTCAGAATGTCCTGCATAGCGTCCCCTTAATGAAAAAGCTTGGTGTATGGCTTCCGGAAGCATCAAGCTGGCCTGCTAATTTAGCGACCGGCCTTTAATAATAGCCAGATAAACACGGGCGCGCCTAACGTTGCCGTCACAACGCCTATTGGCAATTCGGCGGAGGTCAGCGCAAGGCGCGCAATGATATCAGCCCCAAGCAGCACTGAAGCTCCGGCAAGCGCGCTGGCCGGCAACAGAGCCCGGTGATCGGTTATCCCCTTAAGGCGCAGCATATGAGGAATAACCAGTCCAATAAACCCGATAGCACCGGCAAGCGCAACGCTCACGCCCACCAGCCAGCCGGTTGCCACGACCAGAATATTACGCCATACCCATACCGATAAACCCAACTGGCGCGCGGAGGTTTCACCCAGCGCCATCAGGTTTAAGGGAGCATAGCTGCGGCATAGCCAGATAATTACCGGCAGCAATGTCACCATCAGCCACCACTGACGCCAGTCCACGCCGCCGAACCCGCCCATCATCCAGTACATTAGCTGACGTAAGTCGAGGCTGGTGCTGAAATAAACCGCCCAGGTCATCAGCGCGCTGCAGATTATTCCCAGCGCCACGCCTGCCAGCAGCAGGCGGCTGGTAGAAAGATGACGACGAGAAAAACGCAGCAGAATAAGCGTAATCAGCAACGCACCGACGATAGCGCATACGCCCAAAGCCCAGGAGGGAAGCATGCCCTGCCCAAGCAGGACACCGGCAATAAGCGCCACGCCCGCGCCATTAGACACGCCGAGTAAGCCGGGCTCAGCCAGCGGGTTTTCAAACAGCGCCTGCATAATGGTGCCGGAAACGGCAAGCGCCGCTCCCACCAGCAAAACGGCGAGCGTACGCGGCAATCTTATCTGCCAGATGAAGAGCTGCGCATCATCGCTCCACCACTGCTGCGGCGCGAACCAGCGATCGCCCGCACACAGACTCAGCACGCCCATGCCTGCCGTGACAATTATCAGGATAACGAGCCATAAGCGTTCAAGGCGCCGTTGTCGGGAGGCGAAAGTGAGCATCGAGATGGCAAATCCATAGAGTAGCAGTCAGGCTGCTGATTTTACGGGGAGTTTGTCCGCCAGGACAAGCAAAGAAAAAGGCCGCGGATGCGGCCTTTTTGGTTAACTCAGGTTACTCGTCCTTTGGCGACGCGTTTTCAACCCGACTTTTCAACTTCTGACCGGGTCGGAAAGTCACCACACGGCGAGCCGTGATGGGAATATCTTCGCCGGTCTTCGGGTTACGCCCGGGACGTTGGTTTTTATCGCGTAAGTCAAAATTACCAAAACCTGATAGTTTAACCTGCTCGCCGTTTTCCAGAGCGCGACGGATCTCTTCGAAAAACAGCTCTACCAGCTCTTTAGCGTCTCGTTTGCTAAGCCCAAGCTTATCAAACAGATATTCAGACATTTCAGCTTTTGTAAGCGCCATACGTTCAATCCCTCAATGATGCCTGGAATCGCTCTTTTAATGCCTCTACGCATTTTGCAACGGTAGCGGCAATCTCCTCTTCTTCGAGTGTACGGCCGGTATCCTGAAGGATAAGGCTTATGGCGAGGCTCTTATAACCTTCGGCTACGCCCTTGCCACGGTACACATCAAATAAGTTTACGCCAACTACCTGATTTGCGCCAACTTTCTTACATTCGCCCAAAATATCTGCTGCGGGAACGTTTTCAGCAACCACTACAGCGATGTCGCGACGGTTGGCCGGGAAGCGTGAAATCTCCTGCGCCTCAGGCACCATGCGGTCTGCGACCTTGTTCCACAGCACTTCGAATACCAGCGTGCGGCCATTGAGAGAAAGCTTACGCTCAAGCTCCGGATGCACAACACCAATGAAACCAATGCATTCGCCTTGTAAATAAATGGCAGCACTCTGGCCCGGATGCAAGGCTGGATTGCTCGCAGCACGGAATTCGATGCCAGAAAGTTTACCCGTCAGGTCAAGAATCGACTCCAGATCGCCCTTCAAATCATAGAAGTCGACGCTATTACGCGCCAGGTCCCAGTGTTCTTCGTAGCGGTTGCCGCAAATCGCGCCAGCCAGCATAAGATCCTGGCGGATGCCGAGGTCTGCCTGAGTATCAGGAACAAAGCGCAGGCCCGTTTCGAAAATACGCACGCGGCTTTGCTGGCGGTTCTGGTTATAAACCACGGTATTAAGCAGGCCAGTCAACAGGGACAGGCGCATCGCCGACATTTCGCTTGAAATCGGGCTTGGCAAAATCAGATGTTCTTCGCCCGGGTGCAGCAGCTGCTGGATTTTAGGATCCACGAAGCTGTAGGTGATTACCTCCTGATAGCCTTTATCCGCCAGCATGGTTTTCACGCGCTTGAGGGACAAATCCGCTTCGCGATGGGTGCCCATGACCAGACCGGCCTGAACAGGTTCATCAGGAATGCTGTTATAACCGTAGACGCGAGCAATCTCTTCTACCAGATCCTCTTCGATTTCCATATCAAAACGCCAGCTCGGGGCAACCGCCGTCCATTCATCCTGGCCTTCGGTGACGTCACAACCCAGACGGCGCAGAATGTCGCCAACCAGCGCATCTTCAATATGATGGCCAATCAGGCGATCCAGCTTGCTGCGACGCAGCGTAATAGTGGCAGGTTTTGGCAGATGCGCCTCGCTTGTCACATCAATCACCGGGCCTGCCTCACCGCCGCACAGGTCGATAAGCAGGCGGGTTGCACGTTCCATTGCCTTGTACTGTAGCGCTGGATCCACGCCACGCTCATAGCGATGGGATGCATCGGTATGCAGGCCATGACGGCGGGCGCGGCCGGTGATGGACAGCGGGCTGAAGAAGGCACACTCCAGAAGCACGTTCCGGGTTTCATCGTTTACGCCAGAATGTTCGCCGCCGAAGATGCCGCCCATGGCCAGCGCTTTGTTACGATCGGCGATAACCAGGGTATCGGCTTTTAATTTCGCTTCGTTGCCGTCCAGCAGGGTCAGGGTCTCGCCCTCTTGCGCCAGACGTACAACGATGTCGCCGTCGATGCGGTCCAGATCGAACGCGTGCATCGGCTGCCCAAGTTCCAGCAGAACATAGTTAGTCACGTCAACAACGGCATCAATGGAGCGAATGCCGCAGCGACGCAGCTTTTCTTTCATCCACAGTGGCGTTGGCGCTTTAACATTGATGCCCTTAACAACGCGTCCCAGATAACGCGGACAGGCCTCTGCTGCATCTACGCGGATTGGCAGCTTGTCATTAATCGTAGCGGCTACAGCGGCCATTTCTGGCTCAACCAGCGGCAGCTTGTTCAGCACGGCAACATCGCGCGCCACGCCGATAATACCCAGGCAGTCGGCACGGTTTGGCGTGACGCTGATTTCGATAGTGTTATCTTCAAGCTGCAGATATTCGCGGATATCAGTGCCGATCGGCGCATCCGCGGGCAGTTCGATGATGCCGTCGTGATCGTCGGAAATACCCAGCTCGGAGAAAGAGCACAGCATGCCTTCAGATGGCTCACCGCGCAGCTTAGCCGCTTTAATTTTGAAATCGCCAGGCAATACCGCCCCCACGGTCGCTACGGCAACCTTCAGGCCCTGACGGCAGTTTGGCGCTCCGCAGACGATGTCCAACAGGCGATCGCCGCCGGTGTTAACTTTTGTGACACGCAGTTTGTCCGCATTCGGGTGCTGAGCGCACTCAACGACTTCGCCGACCACCACGCCATGGAAACTACCTGCAACAGCGTCAACGCCGTCAACTTCAAGCCCTGCCATGGTGATTTGCTCGGAAAGTGCTTCACTGCCGTTGGCTGGATTTACCCATTCGCGTAACCAGAGTTCACTGAATTTCATTGGCTATCCCGCCCTTATTTAAACTGTTTGAGGAAACGTAAATCGTTTTCGAAAAATGCGCGCAAATCGGTTACGCCGTAGCGCAGCATGGTCAGACGCTCCATGCCCATGCCGAAGGCGAAGCCTGAATAAACTTCCGGGTCGATACCGACATTGCGCAGAACGTTTGGATGCACCATGCCGCAGCCCAGAACTTCAAGCCATTTGCCGTTTTTACCCATTACATCCACTTCTGCGGATGGTTCGGTGAACGGGAAGTAGGACGGGCGGAAACGGACCTGCAGATTTTCTTCAAAGAAATTATTCAGAAAATCGTGCAGCGTGCCTTTCAGGTTGGTGAAGCTGATGTTCTTATCAACGATCAGCCCTTCCATCTGATGGAACATCGGGGTGTGTGTCTGATCGTAATCGTTACGATACACGCGACCCGGCGCGATAATGCGAATCGGCGGCTGCTTATCTTTCATGGTGCGGATTTGCACGCCGGAAGTTTGGGTGCGCAGCAGACGGGTAGCGTCGAACCAGAAGGTGTCGTGATCCGCACGCGCCGGGTGATGGCCCGGAATATTCAGCGCGTCAAAGTTATGGTAGTCATCTTCGATTTCCGGCCCGGTTGCCACGGTGAAGCCAAGCTCGCCAAAGAAATTCTCAATGCGATCGATAGTACGGGTGACGGGATGCAGCCCACCGTTTTCAATACGGCGGCCCGGCAGAGAAACGTCAATCGTCTCTTGCGCCAGACGCGCATTCAGCGCGGCGCTTTCCAGAGCGGCTTTGCGGGTATTTAACGCTTCCTGCACCTGCTCTTTGGCTTCGTTAATTACCGCGCCCGCCGCCGGACGCTCTTCCGCCGGCAGTTCACGCAGGGTGGTCATCTGGAGGGTCAGGTGCCCCTTCTTCCCTAAATATTCGACGCGTACGCTATCTAACGCGGCAACATCCTGGGCCTCGTTTATGGCGGCCGTTGCGTTAGCAACCAGCTCTGCGAGATGTGGCATGGTATTCCTCTTATGCCGGCGTAATTACCGGGGTAGTTTGTCTGTAAACAAAAACGATATGCAAAAAAAAAGCCTCCACACAGGAGGCTTTCGGCGCTGTTTTTCGTTTCTTTTCTTACGCGCAAAGCCCCCTGAGTCAGGCGCTAAAGTAAAAAAAGAAACGGAAAATAGCAGCATTCATGCTTGCAGTTACCTTAATCGACGATGTTCGTTCTGTGTATTGAAAAGGCTCAGACCCGAAATGTCAATAAATTGATTACCTTAGAAATTAAAAGAGGGAGCAAGCTCCCTCTTAAAACTTCTTACGCCAGAGCTGCTTTCGCTTTTTCAACCAGGGCGGAGAACGCCACTTTGTCGAAAACAGCGATGTCAGCCAGGATCTTACGGTCAATTTCAACAGAAGCTTTTTTCAGGCCGTTGATGAATTTGCTGTAAGAGATACCATTCTGACGAGCTGCAGCGTTGATACGTGCAATCCACAGCTGGCGGAACTGACGCTTACGTTGACGACGGTCACGGTAAGCATACTGACCAGCTTTGATAACAGCCTGGAAGGCAACGCGGTATACGCGAGAACGCGCACCATAGTAGCCTTTAGCTTGTTTGAGGATTTTTTTGTGACGAGCACGTGCGATTACACCACGTTTTACGCGAGCCATTTAGCTCTCCTGTTCTATATTCTGAATTAATTAAAAAGTTAACTTATGCGTACGGCAGGCACGCGACTACCAGGCCCAGATCCCCTTTGGAGACCATGCCCTTCGGACGCAGATGACGTTTACGCTTAGTAGACTTTTTAGTCAGAATGTGACGCAGGTTTGCGTGCTTACGCTTAAAACCACCAGAAGCAGTCTTTTTGAAGCGCTTAGCGGCGCCGCGTACTGTTTTAATCTTTGGCATTTAATTACTTTCCACTTCGCATTGTTAATTAAACGAACCAGAAGGCGAACAAAACCAGCGAAGCGTAAGCCCCGCCGGAATTATTACTTGAGTGCCTTACTGTTTCTTCTTAGGAGCGAGCACCATGATCATCTGGCGGCCTTCGATCTTCGATGGGAAGGATTCGACCACTGCCAGTTCACTCAGATCGTCACGGACGCGGTTAAGCACTTCCATACCGATCTGCTGGTGAGCCATCTCACGACCGCGGAAACGCAGCGTGATCTTAGCTTTATCACCCTCTTCCAGAAAGCGAACCAGGCTGCGGAGTTTTACCTGGTAGTCGCCATCGTCAGTGCCAGGTCGGAATTTGATTTCCTTAACCTGAATAACTTTTTGCTTTTTCTTCTGTTCCTTAGAAGATTTGCTTTTTTCGTAGAGGAACTTGCCGTAATCCATAATGCGGCAAACAGGCGGTTCGGCATTAGGACTGATTTCCACTAAATCAACCCCAGCCTCTTCGGCTTTTTCTAAAGCTTCATTCAGACTGACAATACCTAGCTGCTCGCCGTCTAAGCCTGTTAGACGAACCTCAGTGGCACGAATTTCTCTGTTAATGCGATTAGGACGCGCCGGTTGAACTCTTTTTCCGCCTTTAATACTTTATTCCTCCAGTTGATTTAGATTGCGGCTGCGGATTTCTTGTTGCAGCTTTTCAATCAATTCGTTTACGTCCATGCTGCCCAAATCTTTGCCACGACGGGTACGAACGGCTACTTTGCCTGCTTCGACCTCTTTGTCGCCACAAACTAACATATAAGGGACACGACGCAACGTGTGTTCACGGATTTTAAAGCCTATCTTCTCATTTCTCAAGTCTGCTTTTACGCGAATGCCTGCATTTTGTAGTTTACGGGTCAATTCGTTGACGTAATCAGCCTGTCCATCAGTGATATTCATGACCACTGCCTGGACCGGAGCAAGCCAGGTTGGGAAGAAGCCTGCGAACTCTTCGGTAAGAATACCGATAAACCTTTCCATGGAGCCTAAGATGGCACGGTGAATCATTACCGGCACCAGACGCTCGTTATTTTCGCCGATGTACGACGCATTCAGGCGCGCAGGCAAGGAGAAGTCGAGCTGAACCGTACCGCACTGCCATGCGCGATCCAGGCAGTCGTATAAGGTGAACTCGATCTTCGGACCGTAGAACGCGCCCTCACCCGGTTGATAATCAAACGGGATTTCGTTTTCCTGTAACGCCACGGCCAGGTCAGCTTCTGCACGATCCCACATTTCATCGGTACCGATGCGCTTTTCCGGGCGGGTTGACAATTTTACTACAATTTTTTCGAAACCGAAGGTGCTGTACATGTCATAAACCATGCGAATACAGCTATTCACTTCGTCACGCACCTGGTCTTCAGTACAAAAGACGTGAGCGTCATCCTGGGTAAATCCACGAACGCGCATCAGACCGTGCAGCGCGCCTGATGGTTCGTTGCGGTGACAGCTACCGAACTCGGCCATACGTAATGGCAGGTCGCGGTAAGATTTTAGACCCTGATTGAAAATTTGCACGTGGCCTGGGCAATTCATTGGCTTAATGCAGTACTCACGGTTCTCCGAAGAGGTGGTGAACATCGCATCTTTATAGTTGTCCCAGTGGCCGGTTTTTTCCCACAGCACACGGTCCATCATGAACGGGCCTTTTACTTCCTGATACTGGTACTCTTTAAGCTTGGAGCGCACAAACACTTCCAGCTCACGGAAGATGGTCCAGCCGTCGTTGTGCCAGAACACCATACCCGGCGCTTCTTCCTGCATATGGTACAGGTCAAGCTGCTTGCCAATTTTACGGTGGTCACGCTTCGACGCTTCTTCAAGGCGTTGCAGATAAGCGTTAAGCTGTTTTTTATCCGCCCATGCGGTGCCATAGATGCGTTGCAGCATTTTATTGTTGCTGTCGCCACGCCAGTAAGCACCGGACGTTTTCTGCAGTTTGAAATGGTGGCAGAAACGCATATTCGGTACGTGTGGGCCGCGGCACATATCAACGTATTCTTCATGATGATACAGACCAGGCTTATCATCATGGCTGATGTTTTCATCAAGAATGGCAACTTTGTAGCTTTCGCCGCGATTGACGAAAGCTTCACGTGCTTCGTGCCAGCTCACTTTTTTCTTGATGACATCGTAATTTTTCTCAGCCAGCTCGTGCATACGTTTCTCGAGCAGCTCAAGATCTTCCTGGGTCAGGGTGTGGTCAAGATCAACGTCGTAGTAGAAGCCGTTGTCGATAACCGGGCCAATCGCCATTTTAGTATTCGGCCACAGCTGTTTGATAGCATGACCCAGCAGGTGGGCGCAGGAGTGACGAAGAATTTCCAGACCGGCTTCATCTTTTGCGGTGATGATTGCAAGCTTCGCATCGTGTTCAATTACATCAGATGCATCAACCAGCTCACCGTCCACGCGGCCTGCGATACAGGCTTTTGCAAGGCCCGGACCGATATCAAGTGCCACGTCCAGCGGGCTAACAGCGCGATCGTAATGGCGTTGGCTGCCATCAGGAAGAGTAATAACAGGCATTATAAGTCCTTATTCGCAGTGGTGACCCACACGTAAGATCACATGCAACGTTTATTTTGCTTTAATTTCAAACGGTTGTGTTGCCATCTCGCCTACAATTGCAAGGCCTGGTACACAATTTGTTGCTTTCGGGTATTAACATAACCTGAAAACAGTCGGGAATAATACCATTGCTGGCGTCTGATGTCGCGCTTTTGACACAACAATGTGTCGAGACGTAAAGAAATAACGAACCATTTACACGAAACTTTTATTTTTATACTTCTCCAAATTTCTCCGCAGCTGACTATATTGTGATAAGCATATTTTCAGTGGCCTGGGATTTATCGCTGGCGGAAAAGCGTAAGCCTGGGGCATATGATTTTAAACGCATAAAAAAACCGGACTTTCTGCATCCGTTTTTTATTTTGCATGCAAGCAAATTAATAATGTTTTTACGCGAAAGCGCATAATGAAAATTAAAAAATCATGATTAATCAATGCCACGCACCTACAATCAGGATATGTACGTTGATCGCATCACTCATAGAACGGCCCGTGGATTCTGTACCTAAAGCAACGTTTTAATAGACTTAAATTTCAACCACATGAACGGAATTAACAGTAGTTCGTGCCGTAGCGTTAGATGCATAACCCGCTGCAAACGTACTGCATTAAAATACGAAAAGAATAACCGCCGTGACAACATGTTTAACAGGCATTTTTCTCTTATTTAATGGGTATCAGGCTATTTACTTAACAACTCCTGTAAGCGCGGCTCTATATCCCGCATTTGAATAATTTATTTACTTATCAAAATCTCAAAGAAATTGAACATGTTTCCTGGAAGATAATTATGCAGAGAATGCTGCCTTTTTAGGATTGCGTTTTAAATACATCGGCAGGCCAAATAATTAAAAGCACGCATCGATAAATTAAAACAATAAAGCCGGGACGCAGCCCGGCTTTGATAATTACATCTTATAACCAAGGGTAATCGCGGTTTTTCTGTCGGTGTGCTCAGGCGCGGAATCCGGTGGGTTGGAGTTCCAGGTCACGTTGTAAGCGACTTTTAGCCCAAAATGCTCGTTAATGGCGACTTCAAGCCCCGTCTCGGAGTTCACCGTGGTGTCTTCACTACCCAGCACGGACACGCCCTGGATAAACTTCGCATTATCCGTTAACTGCCAGTTGTAAATACCGGAGGCGTAACCCAGCGCCTGGGTTTCATGACCACCATCCGTATATTCGTCGTAACGTACACCGGGACCAAATTCCAGACGGAAATAATGTACCGGGCCGCTTAAAAACTGACGACCGTAACCCGCAGTCAGTACATCACGAGCCTGGTAACCATTAAAGCGGTCGGTTAACCAGCTCGCCTGACCAAACAGGTAGTCGCTGTCCGTCACATTGTAACGACTACGGCCACCCGCAGAGTATGTTTCTGAAGAGCGTTCGTCATTAGAGGAGGTATTGTTGGCATTGCCCCAAAGAGACCACGCGGTGGACGTATTATACCAGGTCATATTGGTATTGGCGGTCAGCGTTGAGCTTTTAGTATTGCCTGACTGAGCGAGATAGCCCGCGTTGAGATTACCTTCAAAAGTTTTCTTCGCGGTGCTGGGGTCATCCATGACAGTGAAAACCGTAGTATCTGCAACTGCAAAGTGACTCAATAGCGCACTTCCGGTCAGCAAAATTGCAGCCGGTACTGTCTTAACAAGCTTCATTTATTAATCCGTACGACAAAAAAAGAAACCACCAGGGTTCCGGAATCTTCCCTGAGGATCAACATTTTATATCTCAAGAAAGGTTACAAATTATAAAAAAGCCAGAATAACATAGCAATGAATTCCTCTTTCATTTTTTGAATAAGAAGGCTCTCAAAACATCTTTCTTTTCATATATATAGCTATCGCTTGCTTTTTTATAATCAATTGAAAAATCATGATGTTAATTAAATTTATCCCTGTCCTTAATGGTCTAAGCTCTACTTATTCATCAGAAAGGAGGATTCATGACCAGCATTTATACGTTAACCCTTGCTCCCTCTCTCGATAGCGCCACCCTGACTCCGCAGCTTTATCCGGAAGGTAAATTACGCTGCACCGCCCCGGTATTCGAACCTGGCGGCGGCGGAATTAACGTTGCACGCGCCATTTCACATTTGGGAGGTAAAGCGATCGCTATTTTCCCGGCTGGCGGTGCTACGGGTGAATACCTCGCCGCTCTGCTGCTTGATGAAAAAGTTGCGATAGATACCGTAGAAACCCACGACTGGACGCGCCAAAACCTGCATGTGCATGCCGAGTCTACCGGCGAGCAGTATCGCTTTGTTATGCCCGGCGCCACGCTCACCGATGATGAATTTCGCCGTCTCGAAGAAAAAGTGCTGGCCATTGAGTCAGGCTCCGTCTTAGTTATCAGCGGCAGCCTTCCGCCCGGTATTGACGTCTCAAAACTTTGTTCGCTGGTGAAAGCCGCACAAAAAGCCGGGATCCGTTGCATCATAGACAGCTCCGGTGAAGCATTAAAGGCAACTCTTGAAATCGGCAATATCGAACTGATTAAACCTAACCAGAAGGAACTTAGCGCGCTGGTGAATCGCGATCTCGTCCAGCCTGATGATGTGCGCAAAGCTGCACAAGAAATTGTGGAAAGCGGAAAAGCGCACCGTGTCGTTGTCTCTCTTGGTCCACAGGGTGCTTTAGGCGTGGATGCCAGCGGCTGCGTACAGGTTGTTCCGCCTCCGGTCAAAAGCCAAAGCACCGTTGGCGCCGGTGACAGCATGGTCGGAGCCATGACCTTAAAACTTGCCGAAAACGCACCTCTGCTGGATATGGTGCGATTTGGCGTTGCCGCCGGTAGCGCCGCGACGCTGAATCAGGGCACTCGCCTGTGTTCACGGGAGGACACGCAAAAGATTTATGATTACCTGCGCAGTTAGTTTCCGCCCCCGAGCGCGGGGGCCATCCCTGCCTTGCCCACCCCGCTACGCTAAAAGTCGCCATTTCACACAGATGAACTATGATAAAACCTTTGGGATAACAACGGGGTGAATCATGAGTAATGGAGACATCGTGCGCTATGTCATCACCGTGAAATATAAAGAAGAGAGCCTGACCGACATTAACGAACTCAATAACCACCTGACACGCGGTGGTTTTTTGCTCACGATGAGCGACGACGAAGGTAAAGTTCACGAACTGGGGACAAATACTTTTGGCCTGGTGAGCGCGCTGACCGAGCAGGAAGTTGCGGAATTGGCAAAAGGGCTTGGCCATGTCGCGCTTGGCACCGAGCCAGAGGTGACCGTTACGACCTGGGAGAAGTGGAAAAAGTCACAGGCGTGACAAGGCTGTTCAGTTCCTGACCGGGATGTGCGTTGGTTCCAGGTTTTTACCCGGTTATAAGTGCAAGCTAATGATCTACCAGAGCAACTGGGGAGAAATATCATGTGGCAAGCCATCAGTCGTCTGTTAAGCGAGCAGTTGGGAGAGGCTGAAGTTGAACAACGCACCGAACTTCCCGGCGGGGAGATCCACGCGGCATGGCGGCTGCGTTACGCCGGTCACGAGATTTTTGTCAAAAGCGACGCTCGGGAGCTGCTGGCTGGTTTTACCGCAGAAGCCGATCAGCTTGAGCTTCTGGCGCGCAGCAATACCGTGCGGGTGCCAAAAGTTTGGGGAGTAGGCAGCGACCGGGATTACAGCTTCCTTTTGCTTGAATACCTGCCTGCTAAACCTCTTGATGCCCACAATGCTTTTCTGCTTGGGCAGCAGCTCGCGCGTCTGCATGAATGGAGCGATCAGCCCCAGTTTGGCCTCGATTTTGATAACGATCTTTCCACCACGCCTCAGCCCAACGCCTGGCAGCGTCGCTGGTCGACGTTTTTTGCCGAACAGCGCATCGGCTGGCAGCTGGAGATG
The DNA here is from genome assembly GCF_011808225.1 of Cedecea colo. GTDB lineage: Bacteria > Pseudomonadota > Gammaproteobacteria > Enterobacterales > Enterobacteriaceae > Dryocola > Dryocola colo. The sequence goes on from NZ_SOYS01000009.1 coordinate 22,075, forward strand.
GCGGCGGAAAAGGGAATTCATCTGGGCGATATCGACATGATTGTCGATTTTGTGCATCAGTTCCTTGCCTCGCATCAGCCGCAGGCTTCACTCCTGCACGGAGATTTATGGTCGGGAAACTGCGCGCTGGGACCGGACGGGCCGTTTATTTACGATCCCGCCTGCTACTGGGGCGACAGGGAGTGCGACCTGGCCATGCTGCCGTTGCATACGGACCAGCCCCCACAAATTTACGATGGCTACCAGTCCGTTTCTCCACTACCCGCAGGCTTTCTGGATCGTCAGCCCATCTACCAACTCTATACGCTGTTAAACCGCGCCATTCTGTTCGGCGGCCAGCATCTGGTGACCGCGCAAAAAGCGCTGGAGCGTGTACTGGCTGCGTAAGTCGGGTGGATGGATTGCCACTCCCGGCCAGGAGTGGCTTTTGGTCAGATAAAACCAAGCAGCGAGAAAAAGAAGTAACCTGCAATAATCACCACCACCGGCAGAATATAGAGCGGGAATATTTGTAGCAAAATCGTATGGCGCGGCACCACAATTTTGCCGTCAAGCTGCGCTTTGGTTAGCCCTTCCGGCCCTTTCGCCTGTTCCAGAATCAGCTGATCCTCAACGCCTTCACGCAGAAATTTTGCCTGGCGGCTCATGCGCGCGCCCGAAGCCTGTAACGCGAGACCGACAAAAATCAGCGCATAGATTACCCAGAACAATACGTTTGGCTGCTGGTGAAAGTCCGGCTGCGGCGAGTTGTACCAGAAAAAATTAAGGAATGGCGTATTAAAACGCATCATCTCAATCATCACGTGCGAGAAATCCAGCATGACGGCATTGATGCCCGGCTGCTTCTCGCTGTGTTGATACATAAATTTCAGAATTGAAATTAACGTTGAAATCACGGCCGGGATGAAAATCACCCAGCCGACCACGCGTTTAAGCACAGCGATGCGTCCAGCTTGTTGATACGTCATTCTTTCCCCTTGGTTAAGACGTAACTTACTCGCTCAAAGTCTACCTTGTCTCACCGTTTTTCGCCTGAGCTTTGCGGACGAAATTCATAAAAGCGGTGGCAACCGGCGGCTTTTCCCGCTATTCATAAGGGCGTCTCTTTAAATTGAATGCCGACAGGAGTCCTGATATGGCCGATACGCGCCAGGTTTTAGCTGCAATTTTTGATATGGACGGTTTACTGATTGATTCTGAACCGTTATGGGATGAAGCGGAGCTGGAGGTAATAGCCAGTATTGGTGTCGACATCACCCGCCGCAACGAGCTACCCGATACGCTCGGTCTGCGCATCGATCTGGTAGTTGACCTGTGGTTTGCCCAGCAGCCGTGGAACGGCCCAACGCGTGAAGAAGTCACCCAACGCATTATTACGCGTGCAATCAACCTGGTTGAAGAGCGCCGTCCGTTACTGCCGGGCGTACGTGAAGCCATTGCGCTTTGTAAAGTTCAGGGGCTTAAAGTTGGTCTGGCGTCCGCCTCTCCTTTGCATATGCTTGAACGCGTGCTGGAAATGTTTGATTTGCGCGAACAGTTTGACGCCCTCGCCTCTGCGGAACAGCTGGCTTACAGCAAACCGCATCCACAGGTTTATCTGGATGCTGCCGCAAAGCTGGGCGTCGATCCCCTGACGTGCGTCACGCTTGAAGACTCGGTCAACGGCATGATTGCCACTAAGGCCGCTCGTATGCGCTCTATTGTGGTGCCTGCTAAAGAAAACCGCAGCGATCCACGCTGGTGTCTGGCTAATGTGCAGCTTGATTCTTTGCTGGCGCTTTCAGCAAGCGACCTGGTCGGTTAATTTAAAGGGCGGGCCGCTCCGCCCTTTTACTAAACTTCAGTCACATATTATTGAAACACCATTTCAAATAAATTTGTAATTCTTCTAGCCCCTACCTATCCTAAGGGGACACGCGCTACGGCGCTCTCAAAGTCCACGGGGTAGCTATGATTCTCGACGCTTTTAATGTGCAGGGCAAAGTTGCGCTGGTCACCGGCTGTAACACGGGACTTGGTCAGGGGATGACCCTCGGCCTTGCCGAGGCCGGTTGCGATATTATCGGCGTAAGCCGCAAATTTCCTCACGACACCGCTGAAAAAGTTCAGGCGCTTGGCCGCCGTTTCACCGCCATTCAGGCAGATCTGAGCCAGCCCGACGTTATTCCCGGCCTCGTCGCAGAAGCCGTAGCGCGCATGGGAAAAATCGATATCCTGGTGAACAACGCCGGGACTATTCGCCGTGAAGATGCCCTTGAGTTCAGCGAAAAGAACTGGGATGAGGTGATGAATTTGAACATCAAGTCCCTCTTCTTCCTGTCACAGGCCGTGGCAAAACAGTTTATTAAACAAGGCAGCGGCGGCAAGATCATTAACATTGCATCAATGCTCTCATTCCAGGGCGGGATCCGCGTCCCGTCATATACCGCATCGAAAAGCGCGGTGTTGGGCGTCACGCGTCTGCTTGCTAACGAATGGGCGCAGTACAACATTAACGTTAATGCTATTGCACCGGGATATATGGCAACCGATAACACCAAGCAGCTGCGCGATGACGAAGCGCGGAGCAAGGAAATACTCGACCGCATCCCCGCAGGCCGCTGGGGGAAACCAGAGGATCTTCAGGGGACGGCAGTATTTCTGGCGTCGAGCGCCTCCGATTATATTAACGGTTATACGATTGCCGTTGATGGTGGATGGCTCGCGCGCTAAAGGATATCGCCGTCGCGCTTCCCTGACGGTGATAAAATGTTACAGCGTCACCTCTTCCGTCTACTGTATAAAATCCCTATACTGGATGAATCGACAGTTTTCATCCGGGTAGTATCATGACGGCGGAAGGCCATCTGCTTTTTTCTATAGCCTGTGCAGTATTTGCTAAAAACGCCGAACTCACTCCTGTACTGGCGCAAGGTGACTGGTGGCATATTGTGCCGTCTGCCATTTTGACCTGTCTGCTGCCGGATATCGATCATCCGAAGTCGTTTCTGGGCCAGCGCCTGCCTTGGTTGTCTAAACCCATTGCCCGCGCCTGCGGCCACCGGGGTTTTACCCATAGCCTGCTCGCCGTGTTTGCCGGCCTTGCCCTTTTTTATCTTAAGGTGCCGGAAAGCTGGGTCATTCCCGCAGATGCGTTGCAGGGCATGGTGCTGGGCTACCTGAGCCATATTCTCGCCGATATGCTAACGCCTGCGGGCGTGCCGCTGCTGTGGCCCTGCCGCTGGCGCTTTCGCTTCCCTATTGTCAGGCCACAAAAAGGCAACCAGCTGGAAAGGTTTCTGTGCATGGCGCTGTTCGGTTTAGCGGTATGGATGCCGCAGAGTTTGCCCGAAAATAGCGCAGTGCGCTGGTCGTCGCAGATGATAAATTCTTTGCAAACCTCCTTTAATAGCTTTTTAAATCACCACCTGGAACAATAACCAAGCGGCTTAGTTAATTTCGTAATAAACAATTCCTTTTGGATATAAGTGAGCGGCGTCTCATCTGGTAGGCTTTGCAGCATAAAGGTGGGCTTAGACCATCTGCTTACAAAAAATCAGGAGATACGGGGATGAATTTTCCACTTATAGCGAACGTTATTGTGTTCGTTATTCTGTTGCTGTTGCTGGCGCAAACCCGCCACAAACAGTGGAGTCTGGCGAAGAAAGTGCTGCTCGGCCTTGCGGTCGGCGTGGTATTTGGTATCGCCCTGCACACAATCTATGGCGCGGACAGCCAGACCCTGAAAGATTCGATTCAGTGGATTAACGTGGTCGGTAACGGCTATGTGCAACTGCTACAGATGATCGTCATGCCGCTAGTGTTTGTTTCCATTCTTAGCGCCGTGGCAAAACTGCATAATGCCTCTTCGCTGGGTAAAATCAGCTTCCTGACCATTGGCACACTGCTGTTCACCACGCTGGTTGCGGCGCTGGTCGGTGTGCTGGTCACCAACCTGTTCGGTTTAACCGCCGAAGGGCTGGTACAAGGCACGGCGGAAACCGCACGCCTGAGCGCCATTGAAACTAATTACGCAGGCAAAGTTGCGGACCTGTCCGTACCACAGCTTATCCTTTCCTTCGTACCGAAAAACCCCTTTGCCGACCTGACTGGCGCAAATCCAACGTCAATCATCAGCGTGGTTATCTTCGCCGCCTTCCTGGGCGTTGCTGCATTGAAGCTGTTGAAGGACGATGCGCCTAAAGGCGAGCGCGTGCTGGTTGCTATCGATACGCTGCAAAGCTGGGTAATGAAGCTGGTTCGTCTGGTTATGCAACTGACGCCTTACGGCGTGCTGGCGCTGATGACCAAGGTTGTGGCTGGCTCCAACCTGCAGGATATCATTAAACTGGGCAGCTTCGTGGTCGCCTCTTATCTGGGTCTGGCCATCATGTTTGGCGTTCACGCCCTGCTGCTTGCCGTTAACGGCGTAAGCCCGTTGAAATACTTCCGCAAGGTATGGCCGGTGCTGACTTTTGCTTTCACCAGCCGTTCCAGCGCTGCAAGTATTCCACTGAATGTTGAAGCGCAAACTCGTCGTCTGGGCGTGCCGGAATCTATCGCAAGCTTTGCCGCCTCTTTCGGCGCCACTATCGGTCAGAACGGCTGTGCGGGTCTCTATCCTGCGATGCTGGCGGTAATGGTTGCCCCAACGGTTGGCATTAATCCGCTTGATCCGCTGTGGATTGCCACGCTGGTTGGTATCGTCACCGTCAGTTCCGCCGGCGTTGCCGGTGTAGGCGGTGGAGCAACCTTTGCCGCGCTGATTGTGCTGCCAGCCATGGGCCTGCCGGTTACCCTGGTTGCCCTGCTGATTTCGGTTGAACCACTGATTGATATGGGCCGTACCGCGCTGAACGTAAGCGGCTCTATGACTGCAGGGACTATCACCAGCCAGTTAATGAAACAGACCGATAAAGATATCCTGAACAGCGAAGAAGAGACCGAGCTTGCTCACCGCTAACGATCGCTGTGGCCCGGCCTGATAGGTTGACACTATTCAGGACGGGTCAAAGGTGAAAGGCCGCACGTTCTGCGGCCTTCAGGTTGCTGACAAAGAAGGAAAAAGCGTGTTTTTTCCTTCTTTGTGGTTATTTGCCGAAAATCAATCAATTGATTTTGCTGTTAATTTTAGGGTGACATCTTTCAGAACTTCATAAGCTATGAGGTTTGTCATCAGTCTCAAGGCCGCACATTCTGCGGCCTTTTTTTATATCTCAATTTCCTGACGAACCTGCGTCGCCCAGCGCTGCGCGGCCTCCGGCAGCGTGAAAGGTGGAGACTGGCGGAACGCGTCTCCGACCAGCACAAAAGCCACATATTTATTTCGCAGCAACCAGACATCACTGAACCCTTCTACCCGCCAGGCATGCGAAGGCGGCGCGGGTTCAACGCGCGGTTGATAGGTTATGACGGGGCGTGTATTGGGCTGGCGCAGTGGTTTCATAGGCAATGGCATTCGAAGAAAGATAAGTGAACAACACTGCTATGATAGCGGATCGCTTAACGCTCGTCGCCTGCAGAAACGGCAGAGTTATCACGTTGTTCTATAGTTAGAGGGGTTTTATTCATATAACGACCTGGTTAAACGGCCGTGAAAACAGGAGATGAGTTCAAATGTCGACGCATGATAAACAACCGCTTAGTCACAGCGCACCGATTCACGATGCCAGTGAATCCAAACCTGGCATGGATTCACTGGCCCCGGAAGATGGCTCTCACCGTCCGGCCCAGGAGCCCACGCCACCGGGAGCACAGCCTACCGCAGCAGGCAGCTTTAAAAGCCCGGACACCTCGAATGAAAAGCTGAAATCTCTCGACGGTCATCGTAAAGACGGTGAAAATTTCCCCCTGACCACCAACCAGGGCGTGCGCATTGCCGACGATCAAAACTCCCTGCGTGCCGGTACCCGTGGGCCGACGCTGCTGGAAGATTTTATCCTGCGGGAAAAAATCACCCATTTTGACCATGAGCGTATCCCCGAGCGTATCGTTCATGCCCGCGGCTCTGCTGCGCACGGCTTCTTCCAGCCTTACAAAAATTTATCAGATATAACTAAAGCAGATTTCCTCTCCGACCCGGACAAAATCACGCCTGTTTTTGTGCGTTTCTCAACGGTTCAGGGCGGCGCAGGTTCGGCTGATACGGTGCGCGACATCCGTGGTTTCGCCACTAAGTTTTACACCGAAGAAGGCATTTTCGATTTAGTCGGCAACAATACGCCAATTTTTTTCATTCAGGATGCGCATAAATTTCCCGACTTCGTTCACGCCGTGAAACCAGAGCCGCACTGGGCCATTCCTCAAGGGCAAAGCGCGCACGATACCTTATGGGATTACGTCTCGCTGCAGCCTGAAACTTTGCATAACATCATGTGGGCAATGTCCGATCGCGGCATCCCCCGCAGCTATCGCACCATGGAAGGCTTTGGCATTCATACCTTCCGTATGATTAACGCCGAGGGAAAAGCTACTTTTGTCCGTTTCCACTGGAAACCTGTAGCCGGTAAAGCTTCGCTGCTGTGGGATGAGTCACAAAAACTCACCGGACGTGACCCGGACTTCCATCGTCGCGACCTGTGGGAATCCATTGAAGCCGGTGATTTTCCGGAATACGAACTGGGCTTGCAATTGATCCCGGAAGAGGACGAATTCAAATATGATTTTGACCTTCTCGACCCAACGAAACTGATCCCTGAGGAGCTGGTTCCGGTACAGCTGGTCGGTAAAATGACCCTTAACCGTAACCCGGATAGCTTCTTTGCCGAGAATGAACAGGCCGCATTCCACCCGGGCCACATCGTCCCCGGCGTGGATTTCAGTAACGATCCGCTGTTGCAGGGGCGTCTGTTCTCCTATACGGATACGCAAATCAGCCGCCTGGGCGGGCCAAACTTCCATGAAATTCCAATTAATCGCCCGGTTTGTCCTTACCATAACTTCCAGCGCGACGGCATGCATCGCATGGATATTGACAGCAACCCGGCTAACTATGAACCAAACTCCATCAACGACAACTGGCCGCGCGAAACGCCGCCGGGGCCAAAACGGGGCGGCTTCGAAAGCTATCAGGGGCGTGTTGAAGGTCATAAAATCCGTGAGCGCAGCCCTTCGTTTGGGGAATATTATTCCCAGCCGCGCCTGTTCTGGCAGAGCCAGACGCCGGTGGAACAGCAGCACATTATCGGGGCATTCAGCTTTGAGCTTTCCAAAGTGGTTCGCCCTTACATTCGCGAACGCGTGGTGGATCATCTCACCCATATTGATATTTCGCTGGCTCAACCGGTTGCGGAAAACCTCGGCATTGAACTGTCCGATGAACAAATGCATGTCGCGCCGCCAAAAGACGTTAACGGGCTGAAAAAAGATGCCAGCCTGAGCCTGTATGCCGTGCCAACCGGGAACGTCAAAGGCCGCGTAGTGGCCATTTTGCTGAGTGAAAATGCCAGGGCAGCGGATATATTAGCCATCGTGCAGGGGCTCAAAGCGCAGGGCGTTCACGCCAAACTGCTCTTCTCAAGGATGGGGCAAATCACGGCCGATGACGGTTCAATTGTGCCGGTCGCCGCCACGTTCGCCGGTTCGCCGTCTGTGAGCGTGGATGCGGTAATCGTGCCCGGCGGTAACTTAGGCTCTATTCTGGATAATGGCGATGCGGCTTATTATCTGCTGGAAGCCTATAAGCACCTGAAGGTAATCGGTCTGGCCGGTGATGCCCGCAAGTTTAAAGCAAAATTAGGTATCGACGATCAGGGAGAAGAAGGCGTGGTGGAAGCCGATGATATGACGGGTAATTTTATGAGTGAATTCCTGAAATTACTTGCGGCACATCGCGTCTGGTCGCGGAGTAATAAAGTCGCACATATTCCAGCCTAAAAAAACGGGCCATAACCCGCTGGCTCTGGCCAGTTTTCTCAGCGTTGAATTTTTATTTTGGCCGTCAGAAATAAAAAAAGCCCGGGCACGATAATAATCGTTCTCGGGCTTTTTTATTACTGCACGTTAGCTGCTCCGGGTTAACCCATCTTCGCTATCGTAACGCACAGGCAACGTATTAGTTAGCTGTAATTACAGCGCAACCACGTTTGCAGCAGCAGGACCTTTAGCACCATTTTCAACGGTGAATTTTACCTTCTGGCCTTCTTCGAGCGTTTTGAAGCTGTCGCTCTGAATAGCGGAGAAGTGTACGAACACGTCTTTGCTGCCGTCGTCAGGGCTGATAAAACCGAAGCCTTTATCAGCGTTAAACCATTTTACTAAACCAGTCAGTTGGGTAGACATAGATACTTCCTCAAAAAATTTTCATCGCTACGTTGTAGCACCATGGTCTGCGTTTCAGAATAACTTATGGGCTTTAGGAGGAGACTCACGGAGAAGAGGTATCTGAGGATAACGCTTGAACTGAGAACTGCTTTACTAAAATGCTTTACATAAGGTCTGATGAACAAACCGAGGACGCTATTAACGCACGACGCTATTTTTTAAGCAAGCTTAATTTCGCGCCAATCCGCACAAATACATTTCTTTACTCTCAGTGCTTAAATAACGAAGCGAAAAAACCGCCTGCCGGCAGGCGGTTTTTAAAAATTGAATTATTTATTAGTAGCCTGCGGATCGGTATCATATTCCGCACAGCTCTGATAACCGGAATTCATTACGTGGCCGGTTTCGTCAAGGGCTACGAAATAGGTTTCGGTTTTACCGTCACGCTGGCCCAGAATATAGGTCTGGCAAGTACCACGAGCGTGGATCATTGTCACTTCTGAGGAAGGTTTACCCGCTACCTGCTGCACCTGTTCACGGCTCATGCCTTTTTTCACATCTTTTACAACCGGCGTGGTTACCTGATCTTTAGTACGATCGTAAGCGGTACAACCCGCCAGCATAGTCATCACAGCCGCTGCACTTAAAATTCCTGCTAAAGTCTTGTTCATATTATATCCTCGTTTTATCGCTATATTGCTAACGCGTGTAAGGTAAGCCTGGAATATAAAAGAACATTTATCAACTTGTTAGCTAAAATGAATAGAAATTAGGACAATTGGCTATAGCTGCGCTAACGGCGCTTTATCGCTCTGTATCAGGCTGACTGAGCAGCTATCCTGAGCCAGGAGTCTTGTCGTTTTAGCCACAAAGGGGTAGTTTTAACAGATCTGTTTTTTTGCTGCCTGCACGTTGCAGGTGCACCGCAACCGGAGGGGTTAAATGACTCTGCAACAAGAGATTATTCAGGCTTTAGGCGTAAAACCACAGGTAGACCCGCAGCAGGAGATCCGCGTCAGCGTCAATTTTCTGAAAGCGTATCTGAAAACCTATCCGTTTATTAAAACGCTGGTGCTCGGCATCAGCGGCGGTCAGGATTCAACCCTTGCCGGCAAACTCTGCCAGACGGCTATCAACGAGCTGCGCGCGGAAAGCGGTGATAAAAGCTACCAGTTTATTGGCGTACGTCTGCCGTTTGGCGTGCAATTTGATGAACAGGATTGTCAGGACGCCATCGCATTTATCCAGCCCGATCAAGTGCTAACGGTAAATATCAAAGCAGCCGTATTAGCCAGCGAAGAAGCATTGCGCGATGCGGGTATTGAACTGAGCGATTTTGTACGCGGCAATGAAAAAGCCCGCGAGCGCATGAAAGTCCAGTACAGCATCGCCGGCATGACCAACGGCGTGGTGGTCGGCACCGACCATGCAGCCGAAGCCGTTACGGGATTCTACACAAAATATGGCGACGGCGGCACCGACATCAACCCGCTTTTCCGCCTCAACAAACGTCAGGGTAAATTACTCCTGAAAACCCTCGGTTGCCCGGAACATCTCTACAAGAAAGCGCCAACGGCGGATCTGGAAGACGATCGCCCTTCTCTGCCGGATGAAGTCGCGCTGGGTGTCAGCTACGAGAACATCGACGATTATCTGGAAGGTAAACCGCTGGACGGCGTCATCAGCTCCCTCATTGAAGGCTGGTACAACAAAACGGAACATAAGCGTCGTCCGCCGATTACCGTTTTTGATGATTTCTGGAAAAATAAATAACGCTGTTCGGGCGGATAGCGCAGGCTTATCCGCCCTTCTTTTGAGAGGCACATGGACAGTTCTTCGCAACGCGCCACCCTTTTCGGCCTTCTGGCCATTCTCCTCTGGAGCACTTCCGTTGGCCTGCTGCGCAGCATCAGCGAACAATTTGGCCCCGTCAGTGGCGCGGCGCTTATCTATACCGTTAGCGCCGTTTGCCTGTGCCTTGCACGCGGGCTCCCCAAAATTCGCGAGCTGCCGCCACGCTATTTGTGGATTGGTGGAGCGCTGTTTGTTACCTACGAGATCTTCCTTGCCTTAGCTATTGGTCTTGCCCACAGCCGCAGCCAGTCTCTTGAACTGGGTATGATTAACTATCTTTGGCCCAGCCTGACTATCGTTCTGGCCTTGTTTATCAACCAGCAGCGTGCAGGCCTCTGGCTGTGGCCCGGGCTTGCGCTTTCTCTGGCTGGCATTATTCGGGTTATGAAAGGGGACGGCGCCTGGTCACCCGCGCAGATGGGGCAGAACATCGTCGATAATCCTCTGGCTTATGGCCTTGCGTTTGCAGCAGCGTTGATTTGGGCGCTCTACTGCAACCTCACCCGCCGCTGGAGCCTGGGTAAAAATGGCGTCTCGCTTTTCTTCTGCGCGACCGCGCTGGTGCTCTGGGGAAAATATTCTTTTGTAAACGCAGCGCCGTTGCATTTTACTTTCTCCGCCACGCTGCAACTGCTGTTTATGGGCGTTTCTACGGCCGTTGCTTACTCGGCGTGGAACGCCGGTATTCAGCGCGGCAATATGGCGCTGTTAGCCACCGCTTCCTACTTCACACCCGTACTTTCTGCCTTTATCGCCAGCCTCTGGCTGGGCCTGCATCCCGGCTGGCCTTTCTGGCAGGGCGTCGCGATGGTGGTGGGCGGCTCGCTGCTCTGCTGGCTTGCCACGAGACGCCACGGATAAATTGCGGCTTTTTTGCGCTCTGCTTCCCTGATAGACTGTACAGGCAACCAGTATTCAGGAGTTAACCAGTGGTAAGGCGTGTCAGCGCACCGCGCATGCAGTTTGAAGCAGCAGCAGTTTACGAATATCCCGAACATTTACGCTCCTGGCTTGAGGATTTACCTAAAGCGCCCGGGGTGTATGTTTTTCACGGTGAAAGCGATGTCATGCCGCTCTATATTGGCAAAAGCGTCAATATCCGCAGCCGCGTGATGTCCCATTTTCGCACGCCAGACGAAGCAGCCCTGCTGCGTCAGTCCCGCCGCATTACCTTTATCCGCACGGCGGGCGACCTGGGCGCGCTGCTGCTTGAAGCCCAGATGATCAAAGAACAACAGCCGCTGTTTAATAAACGCCTGCGCCGCAATCGTCAGCTTTGCTCACTCCAGTTTGAAGGTGGCAAACCGCAGGTAGTTTACGCCCGCGACGTGGATTTTTCCCTGCAAACAAACTTATATGGTCTTTATGCAAACCGCCGCGCCGCACTGCAAACTCTGCAAACGCTGGCGGATGAGCATCAGCTTTGTTATGGCCTGCTGGGGCTGGAAGCTCTGAGCGCCGGGCGCGCCTGCTTCCGTGCCGGGTTAAAACGCTGTGCGGGCGCCTGCTGCGGACGGGAAACCGTTGCAACCCATCACGCGCGTTTTCTGGCCGCAATGGAACGTATTCGGGTCATCTGCTGGCCGTGGCGAGGCCCGGTCGGGCTAAAAGAATCCGGCCCGGATATTACCCAATATCACATTATCGATAGCTGGTTTTATCTGGGTTCGGTAGAGAATTTAGAGGAAGCAAACAGGCTCGCCGCGCCGCCAAAAGGCTTTGATAACGATGGCTACAAGATTTTGTGCAAGCTGGTCATGAGCGGAGACTACGAAGTGGTGGAGCTTTCCCGCGCCACCACTTTGTAATCAATTACTTCATCATCGGCAGTTTTAATTCATGCTCCCGGGCGCAGGCAACTGCGCTTTCGTAGCCTGCATCCGCATGGCGCATTACGCCCGTTGCCGGATCGTTCCACAGCACACGTTCCAGGCGCGCATCGGCTTCCGGCGTGCCATCGGCAACGATTACCACCCCGGCATGCTGCGAGAAGCCCATTCCCACGCCGCCGCCGTGATGCAGACTCACCCATGTCGCCCCGCCTGCGGTATTCAGCAATGCATTAAGCAACGGCCAGTCGGATACCGCATCAGAGCCATCCTTCATCGCTTCCGTTTCGCGATTTGGTGAAGCGACCGAGCCACAGTCCAGATGATCGCGCCCAATGACAATGGGTGCCTTCAGCTCGCCGTTGCGCACCATTTCGTTAAAGGCCAGGCCAGCCTTGTGGCGCTCGCCCAGCCCCAGCCAGCAAATGCGCGCTGGCAGCCCCTGGAAGGCAATACGCTCCTGCGCCATATCCAGCCAGCGGTGCAGGTTCTGGTTATCCGGGAATAGTTCCTTGAGTTTCGCATCGGTTTTAGCGATATCCTCCGGGTCTCCGGAAAGCGCCACCCAGCGGAATGGACCTTTACCTTCGCAAAACAGCGGGCGAATGTAAGCCGGAACAAAGCCCGGAAAATCAAACGCGTTTTTCACGCCTTCATCAAAAGCAACCTGACGGATGTTGTTGCCGTAATCTACCGTCGGCACGCCCATCTGCCAGAAATCCAGCATCGCCTGCACGTGTATCGCCATAGAAGCGCGGGCCGCTTTCTCAACCGCTTTCGGCTGAGCTGTTCGCTCCTGCTGCCAGCGCTCCACCGACCAGCCAGCCGGCAGATAGCCGTTTACCGGATCGTGTGCGGATGTTTGATCGGTGACGATATCCGGCCGGATGCCGCCTGCTTTTGCGCGCTTTACCAGCTCCGGCAAGAGCTCGGCAACGTTACCCAGCAGCCCGACGGAGATCGCTTTTTTCTGCGCGTTGGCCTGCTCAATCATCTCCAGCGCTTCTTCAAGCGTGGTGGCTTTATAATCGAGATAGCGGGTGCGCAGCCGGAAGTCGATGCGCGACTCCTGGCACTCAATCGCCAGTACCGATGCACCGGCCAGCACGCCTGCCAGCGGCTGCGCACCGCCCATACCGCCCAGCCCGGCCGTCAGTATCCATTTCCCTTTCAGGTCGCCGTTGTAATGCTGACGCCCTGCTTCTGCAAAGGTTTCAAACGTGCCCTGCACGATGCCCTGCGCACCGATATAGATCCACGAACCAGCCGTCATCTGGCCATACATCATCAGCCCGGCCTGGTCCAGCTTGTGGAAGCTATCCCAGTTCGCCCAGTGCGGCACCAGGTTAGAGTTGGCGATTAGCACCCGCGGCGCATCCGTATGCGTGCGGAAAATCCCGACCGGTTTCCCGGATTGTACAAGCAGCGTTTCATCGGCCTTAAGCGCGCGCAGCGAGGCCAAAATTTGCTCAAAGCACTCCCAGTTACGGGCGGCTTTACCAATTCCGCCGTAAACCACCAGATCTTCCGGCCTTTCAGCAACGTTCGGATCCAGGTTGTTCTGGATCATGCGGTATGCCGCTTCGATCAGCCAGTTTTCGCAGTGCAGCTCTGTGCCGTGCGGCGCGCGCACCGTGCGGGCTACCGCCTGTTTTACTGATTCAGTCATTATGACTCCCGGTATCAGGCCGAAGTAGAAGGAAGAAGGTTAACGATGGCCTGCGGCCAGTTATCGCTTGCGCCCCACCGGCGCATCTGCTCAATATCCGGCGCCAGCAGGCGATCTTTTTCAAGGAAGGCCACGTGCTGGCGAATGTCGCTGAAAATCTCTTCCATTAACGGAGAGCTGCGCAGCGGGCGAGAAAATTCTATGCCCTGCGCTGCCGCCATCGCTTCAATTCCCACCACTGCGGCGGTGTTAAAACACATGGAACCCAGGCGACGTGCGGCATAGGTCGCCATCGAAACGTGATCTTCCTGGTTTGCAGAAGTTGGCAGGCTATCAACGCTGCCCGGATGGGCGAGAGATTTATTTTCGGAAGCAAGCGCCGCCGCCGTGACCTGGGCAATCATAAAACCTGAGTTAATCCCGCCTTCTTTAACAAGGAACGGCGGCAGGCCGGACAGGCCGGTATCCAGCAGTAAAGCAAGACGGCGCTCGGAAATCGCCCCTATTTCCGCGATGGCCAGCGCGAGGATATCCGCTGCAAACGCTACCGGCTCAGCATGGAAGTTACCGCCGGAAATGACCTCGCCCGTGTCGCTGAACACCAGCGGATTATCGGAAGCCGCGTTAGCTTCCGTCTGCAATACACGCGCCGCGTGACGCAGGTTATCCAGACACGCTCCCATGACCTGGGGCACGCAGCGGATGGAGTAAGGATCCTGTACACGCCCGCAGTGCTGGTGCGAGTCGACAATCTCGCTGCCTGCAAGCAGCGTGCGAACCGCTGCGGCCACGTCGATTTGCCCCGTCTGCCCGCGAGCCTCATGAATACGGGCATCTAATGGTTTTACCGAACCTTTGATAGCTTCAAGAGATAGCGCACCGGCCACCAGCCCGGCGGCAAAAATTTTCTCGCCTTCAAACAGGCCGCGCAGCGCAAGCGCGGTAGAAACCTGGGTGCCATTAAGCAACGCCAGGCCCTCTTTCGGCCCCAGCACAAGCGGCTCGACGCCCGCCTGCCTCAGCCCCTGCGGCGCAGGAATTTCCTCACCGTTCACACGCACATTGCCTTCACCGAGCAGCATCAGCGAAAGGTGCGCCAGTGGCGCAAGATCGCCTGATGCGCCTACGGAACCCTTCTCCGGGATAACAGGCATCACGCCCGCGTTAAACAAGCGCAGCAAACTGTCGATGACCTGAAGCCGCACGCCAGAATGCCCGCGGGCCAGGCTAATAACTTTGCTCGCCATCACCAGACGCACCACGTCATCGGGCAGAGCCTCACCCAGCCCAACGCTGTGCGACAGCACCAGGTTTCTTTGCAGTTCAGCAAGCCGATCGTTATCGATAGTGGTTTGTGCCAGCTTGCCAAACCCGGTATTAATGCCGTAAACCACATCGCCGTGCTTAACAATGGCTTCTACCGTTTGCTGCGCGCGCTCAACGGCCGCGATAGCCTGTGAGTCAAGCTCCAGCGTGACGTTACCATGATAAATATCGCGTAGCGCGGCAAGCGAGACGTGGCCTGGCGTGAGAGTACAACGCTTCTTTTGCATCGACATGTTTATATCCTGTTGGCATCAATTCAATGAACATATAGGGTTGTATAGACAACTTACCCAATAAACCAAAAGGTCCGCCAGTCGGACGCAGGTAATTTTTATCGAACAGTGAGCGAGATCGCGCTTAACAGGTAAAAAATGAAGGACAAAACAGGTCTGAACAACGACCTTTGGAGCAGTGACAAGCCGCCATCAGCTTGCTTCCCGCGCCTATTTATCAGCGTGTGAAGCAGGCAATAATCAGCCAGATCCGCAGCGGGGCCTGGCTGCCGCATCAGCGGGTGCCGTCAGAAACTGAACTGGTGAATGCGCTTAACGTCAGCCGCATGACAATTAACCGCGCGCTGCGTGAATTAACGGGTGAAGGCTGGCTGGTGCGCATGCAGGGCGTGGGGACTTTTGCCGCGGAACTCAAAGGCCATACGGCCATGATTGAGGTGCGCAGTATTGCCGAGGAGATTGCCGCGCGCGGTCACCATTCCCGCAAGCATATAGTGGTATTAGAGCAGGTAGCGGCGAGCGAGGAACTTGCGCGCCTTCTCCGTTCAGCCCGGCGAGCCGCTGTTTTATTCGCAGATGGTTCATTACGATAACGATGAGGCCGTGCAGCTTGAAACGCGCTACGTTAACCCGTCGCTTGCGGCAGCCTATCTCCAGCAGGATTTTCGGCTGTTCACCCCGCACCACTAATTAAGCCAGCTTGCGCCATTAACCGCCGGGGAATATGTCGTCGAAGCCGTGCTGGCAGATGAAACGCAGCAGGCGCTGCTGGAGGTCACGGCCCGGCAGCCGTGCTTGCTGGTTAAACGCCGCACCTGGCACCATGCGCAGGCGGTCACGGTGGCCCGGCTGCTGTATCCGGGCTCGCGTTATCAACTGCCAGGAAGTTTTATCGGGCAGTGATTACAGGTAGGTTATTTCGCTAAACAGCAGTTGCCCTTCAGATTTCAACAGGCGCAGCGTGTGGCGACCATCCTGCCACCATGCGCCCTGATCGTGCGACAAAAGCTTATTACCCAGCTGCCATTCGCCGCTCAGCACATAAACGATGCCGCCGCGTGGAGCAAAAGTGGTAAAGGTGCGGTCGGCAACGCGCACTTTCGCCCGGCAGCGATCGCGGCGCGTCATCACGTTGAAATCCATCGACATACCGTGGGTTAGTTCAGCCTTCACCACCTGCTCACCCGCAAACGAAAACGGCTGATGCCGCTTAAGCGTATGGTGAAAGGCTTTCCCGCCGTCAAGGATCACCTCGCCTCCCTCAAGCAGCGTGATAACCCGGTCGATTTGCGGGAAGGCGGAAAACTCGCCGCTGCTCGCAATAGAAGCAATACTTGCACGCCAGTTAAAATCACGGGTTGCAGGCGGAAAGCAGCAAATCTCGCGGGTTTCCCCGGCGCCGTTGCGCCACAGGCTGACTGGCACTTTCCGAATATCGAAGAATTCCATTACTACTCCTGAAGGCTGCGCATCACCTGCGCAAATTGTGTAAAGCTGTGCTCATCAAGTGGGTGCCGCCTGTCAGTTATCACCTGCCTTCCGGCAACCCACACGTCTCTTATTTGTTCTCTTTGCCCGCCAAACAGCCAGCGGTTTATCAGCGCGTAATCTTCTATATTTTCCAGCCACGCGTCGCGCTCCAGAACCAGCCAGTCCGCCCTGAAACCCGGCGCGATAACGCCCATCTGCACACCGCACGCCTGCGATCCCCCGGCCGCCGCCTGCCGCCAGAGCACTTCCCCCACCTGGGGCAACGTCGGCAAAACGATCCTATTGCGGCGGCGGTCTCTGAGACGCTGGCCGTATTCGAGCCAGCGCAGCTCTTCCAGCGCGTTAACCGACACATGGCTGTCCGAGCCGATTCCCCAGTGGCCGCCCTGGGCGATAAAATCATTGGCCGGGAAAATGCCGTCGCCGAGGTTCGCCTCGGTTGTCGGGCACAAACCCGCCACCGAACGGCTTTCGACAATCTGCGTTACTTCATCGGCCGCCAGATGCGTTGCGTGAATCAGGCACCAGCGATCGTCCACCGCAAAGCGGTTATAGAGCCAGTTTACCGGCCGTTCACCGCTCCATGCGAGGCAGTCGTTGACCTCTTTCTCCTGTTCGGCGATATGGATATGCACCGGCAGGCGATAATCGCTGGCCTCAAGCACGTCTTCCATTTGCTCCTGCGTAACGGCGCGCAGCGAGTGGAAACAGAGCCCCTGATTGATACGGGGATAATGACGCAACGCCTTTTCCAGCGCGTGTTGTTGACGCAGATAACGATCGACATCCTGAATAAAACGTTTCTGACCGGCCTGCGGCGGCTGCGCGCCAAACCCGGCATAGCTGTACAGAACCGGAAGCAGCGTCTGACCGATGCCACTGTTATCGGCAGCGACAACGAGTTGCTGTAGCATCATATCGCCGGTGGCATAAGGTTTGCCATTAACGTCGTGATGTAAATAATGAAATTCTGCGACCTGCGTATAGCCACCCTTTAGCATGTCGATATACAGACGCGTGGCAATCGCCCCTACCTGCTCCGGGGTGAGCTTTTGCACCATGCGGTACATCAAATCGCGCCACGTCCAGAAGCTGTCCTGCGGATTGCCCGCCACTTCGGTCAGGCCCGCCATCGCTCGCTGAAAAGCGTGTGAATGTAAATTTACCATTGAAGGAATGACCACGCCGGGCAGCAGCGTTGCCCCTTCCGCAGAGGCCCCGGCAGCGATATGGGTGATGGTTCCCTGCTCGTTGACGGTAATACGCACATGATGTCCCCACCCCTGAGGAAGCATCACACTCGGTGCAAAATAAGCCGGCATAGTTTCGGTTCCTTCTCTTAACGGTGACAATGGTTTAGCGATAAATCCACGCCGAGGCAAAACAAATTTATTCCCGCCCGCAAAGGGTGCGAAAAATTTGTGTGGCATGCGACAAATTGCTGCAACAAAGCGGCCAACATAAGCTACGACTGTTGATGAATTTAGCGTGCTGTGCCAGGTTGTTTGTCATTGTCTATACAACCCGATGCGGAGAAGGTTATGTCCTCCCCTGTTTCCTGCGATAGCCTCTGGAGCGGTGCCACCTTCGTCACCATGAAAGCGGGGCAATATCACTTCATTGAAAATGGCGCGCTCGCCGTACAGCACGGCAAAATAATCTGGCTGGGACCGAAAGACGCCATGCCGGAAATCATCGCCGCTGAACACCACCATTTTGACGGCGGTATTGTGTTGCCGGGCTTTATCGACTGCCATACACATCTGGTGTTCGGCGGTGACCGCAGTGCCGAGTTTGAAAAGCGTCTTAATGGCGTGAGCTATGCACAGATAGCGGCCCAGGGCGGAGGTATCCTCTCAACCGTGCGCGCCACCAGAACGGCAAGCGAGGATGAATTACTTGCCAGCGCCCGTCAGCGTCTTAGCCACCTGCTGGCTGAAGGTGTGACCACGGTTGAAATAAAATCCGGCTACGGGCTGGATATCGATAACGAAATCAAGATGCTGCGGGTGATCCGCAAGCTTGGCGAGCAGGAACCGGTTGAAATTTATGCCACCTGCCTTGCCGCCCACGCGATACCGCCTGAATTTAACGGTGACGGCGATGCATGGATTGAGGTGGTTTGTGAACAGCTATTACCCCGCGTCGCGCAGGAAAAGCTTGCTGATGCCGTAGATGCTTTTTGTGAACATCTGGCTTTTACTCCCCCACAAACCGCAAAAGTGTTTGCCGCTGCGCGCGAACTTGGCCTGCCGGTAAAACTTCATGCCGAGCAGCTTTCCCCGCTTGCAGGCAGCAGCCTCGCCGCGAGCTTTAACGCGCTTTCCGCCGATCATCTTGAGTACGCAACGGATGAAGACGCCAGGGCGATGGCCGCAGGCAACACGGTAGCCGTGCTGCTGCCGGGCGCCTTCTATTTACTGCGAGAAAAGCAACGCCCGCCGGTAGAAGCGTTTCGTAAATATGGCGTGCCGATGGCCGTCGCAAGCGACGCTAATCCCGGCACCTCACCCGCCCTGTCGCTACGCCTGATGTTGAATATGGCCTGTACGCTGTTTGGCCTAACGCCTGAAGAAGCGCTGGCCGGCGTGACGCTCCACGCAGCACAGGCGCTTGGTATTCAGGCCAGCCACGGCAGCCTTGAACCCGGCAAGGTCGCCAACTTTGTGCACTGGCCCGTGGCGCGTCCTGCGGAGCTGGTCTACTGGCTGGGGGGACAATTGCCCTGCAGCGTAATTTATCAGGGGGTCAGACGTGAAAGCAGCTTATGAATTTACGCCAGGGAAACTGCCACGGCCGTTTTAAAGGCGGTTATATTACACGAGCCTATGGCAACCCGGCCAGCGGCGTACACGCCGTGCAGCTGGAGCTGGCCCAGTGCAATTATATGGACGAAGAAGCACCGTTCGGCTGGCGCCACGATCGGGCGGCACGATTGCAGTCGCTGCCTGAAGCGCTTATTCGCGCCATGCTGACCAGCGCGCAGCAGATTGCATAAAAGAAAACCGCCGGTCCTGTCCACAGCGGCTACGCTATTGTGGACAGGACCGGCGGTCTTAAGTCAGTCGACCAGTTATTCCTGATCTGCAGGCATTTTACCTTCATGCGCCGGGCGTTCTGTCAGACGCTTCTCAAAATCGGCATTAAATTGCTTTTTCTGCTCAGGGGTCAGAATGTTATAGATTTTATTCTGCGTTTCCATATGGGCAAGCATGCGCGCTTTATTCTGCTCGGCCATTTTATCTACCTGAGCCTGTGCTTTCGCCTTGTCGAAGCTGTCGCTGGCGATAATGCTGTGCGCCGCACGACGTTCTTCTAAGGATGGACGTTCCATTTTACCGCGCTGCGCTTTCATGATGTCGCGCACCTGCTGTTTCTGCGCATCGGTCAGGTTAAGGTTTTTGAACATCATATCGTGGTGCCCACCGCGCGGACCTTTATGATGCATCATTGGCGCGTCAGTTTTTGCCGCAGTGGCGGGAGTGGTATCTGCCGCGTGAGCCAGGTTTGCCGCGCCCAGAGCCAGAGTTGAAGCAACAAAGAGAGCTGTTAATTTACGCATATTATTTTTCCTTTCATTTTGCCCGTTATCTTTTCTGCTACAGCGGCGTTGGCTTTACATCTTCCTGCTGAACACTTAACAAACTAAGCTCCCAGGACTTTTATGCTTGCCGCCTTGCCGTAACAGAAAACCTATAGGGCAATGATAATGACGACTGGTTTGTCGTGTTGACGAGATTGAGTTTACGGGCTTAATCGTCAAGGAGTTGGCCGAATTAGTAAAGCATTGAAAGTGTAAAAAACACTATTGCGTCAATTATGAAGAAAATAAGAATTAATGCGCACTTAATTGCAACAGAATATAACAACCCGATGATTTTAAAGAAATTATGGAGGGAGTGTATAGTAATTTTGCTGCCTGATAAAGCAGCAAGTTAAGATTAATCCGCATATAAACGCCGATTCCGATAATTTGTTAGCTTCCGCCGGGAAGCTAACGGTAATTATATTTCACGCAGCATTAATCCTGCCCGTAGCCCGGGAGCCACGTTAGGGTTAGGGAATAAAACAAATTCTTTATCTTCTTTAACGATATATCGCGTATCACCATCTTCTGCGAGCAGGGTGTCTTTCGGAAAGGCGGTAAAGTTTTGCGTTTGCGCGCCCATATGCAACACAAAAGATTCAGTCTGCCGGGTAATCTGTTGGGCCACTTCATAACGTAGCGGCTCGCCTTCAGCAACAGGAACCTCTCCACCGATTAACAGCGCGTTCAGCGCCTGTTTCGTCACCGCAAACTGGCTGAGATCGTTCTCCCCGAATGGCTGCGCCTTGCCCAGCTCCAGCGTGCAGCTAAGCGCCGTAAAATGCTCGTTGCTGAAATGACTGAACGTGCCGCCCGGTTCTTTATGGAACACCAGCGCCTGAAGTCCGGCGCAGCCGAGCCACGCAAGAAACGCCTCATCGTAAGGTAAAGGGCGCGCAGGCAGCACGCCGAAACGAGGATGATATGAGCTACGGATTGCGGTATGCATATCGAGATGCCAGAGAATAGTTTCATCCCCCTGCGACCAGAACAGCTCCAGCGCATGCTCCAGACGGCAGGCCCGCTGCGTTTCGATACTTTCCGGGAACTGCTGCCAGCGGCCGCCAAACATACGGTTCATATCGCTGTGCATAAAGCGTTTGTTGCTGCGCAAAGCGGCGGGATTGCCGAGGATCACCAGCAAGCGCCACTGTAGCGCCAGCTTGCCCGCCAGCAAATCGTCTATCAGCTGCGCGAGTATTTCTACCGGCGCAGTTTCGTTGCCGTGAATGCCGGCCGACAGCACCAGCGCCTTTGCCACGGGCTGATGCGGCGTAAGCGTTAAGATACCTTCATCGCACCACTGCCAGTGCAGATGGGCATTTTTACCTTCGGTTTGCGTTGGCGCTTTCCCCGCCAGGGTCTGCGCCAGAAAATCCAGCATTGTGCCTCCTGTCAGCACTGAAACGGATAAACAGACCCTAAGTCTAGTATACGGGTGAGTTCATCGAGCGCTTCTCTTCCTTCGCGCAGTAATAGCGGGTCGGCTAAATCAGCCTGCGTCAGACGGTCACGATACCAGCGATCCACCCAGCTATTAAGCGTTGCAAACAGCGCGTCGTTCATCATTACCGCTGGATTAACCGCCTGCTGTTCGGCTTCGGTAAGCACCACGCGCAGACGCAGACAGGCCGGGCCGCCGCCGTTCGCCATGCTTTCACGTAGATCGAATACTTTCAGCTCGCTAATCGGGTTATCGGCTTCCAGCGTTTCATTAAGATAGCGCCACACGCCTGCATGCTGACGCGCCTCTTCCGGCAAAATAAGCATCATGCTGCCATCGTCACGGCTGAGTAACTGACTGTTAAACAGGTATGTCGAAACGGCATCGCCGACCGATACCCGGTTCGTCGGCACTTCAACCGCCATAAAACCCGGCACTTTCTCCCGCAGGGTTTGATAAAGCTCATGCT
Source organism: Cedecea colo (assembly GCF_011808225.1). Classification (GTDB taxonomy): domain Bacteria; phylum Pseudomonadota; class Gammaproteobacteria; order Enterobacterales; family Enterobacteriaceae; genus Dryocola; species Dryocola colo. Next base: position 44,217 of record NZ_SOYS01000009.1, read on the forward strand.
GATGCAAAAATGCCTGCTCGTGGCAGAACAATACCTGACGATTCGACACCGCTATAACATCGTTGTGGAAAACGCCCTGGTCGATAACTGCCGGATTCTGCTGCGCATAAACAATCCGCTCAGGATTAACCTGATTCAGCCGCGCCACGGCCTGGCTCGCCTCCAGCGTCTGACGAGCCGGATAGCGCGCCGGGATCGGTCCGGCCTTTGCCTCTTCGCGGCCATAAACGAAAAGCTGCACGGACGGACTATCATAAGCTCCGCCCAGGCGATTATGGTTTGCCGCTCCCTCATCGCCAAACATGGCAACCTGCGGCAGCGCGCCATGCACGGAAAAGCATTGTTCGTTACGGAAAATCGCATGCAGCAGGCTTTCCGTCGTTGGCGCTTCGCTTGCCCGGTGAAATTTGTTGTTCAGGTTTGCCACCGTCAGATGCACTTTGCCGTCCAGACTGTCCGCCGAGGGCGACACGGTGGCAGCATTTGCCACCCACATCGACGAGGCAGAGCTGGCCGCAGAAAGCAGCTGCGGCGCCTGCTTCGCCACGCGCGCAACAACCTGCGCATCGCTGCCGGTAAAACCAAGCTGGCGCAGCACCGGCACGTTTGGACGCTCCTGCGGCGCAATCACGCCCTGCGGGAATCCCGCATCCGCCAGCGCCTTCATCTTCAGCAGCCCTTGCTTTGCGGCCAGTTTCGGGTTGGAAACGCGATACTGGTGCTTAGCGGAAGCCTCGTTGCCGAACGACAGCCCGGCGTAATGGTGGGTTAGCCCCACCAGGCCATCAAAGTTGACTTCGCGGGCTTTCATGGCTGCTCCTCACGGCTAAAATCCAGCCCCGGACTCAGGGTTTCCGGCAGCGAGAAAGACGGGCTTTCCAGCGTCGCCATCGGCCAGGCGCAGTAATCTGCCGCATACCATGCGCTTGCGCGATGGTTACCCGATGCGCCCACGCCGCCAAACGGTGCGGTACTGGCGGCACCCGTCAGAGGTTTATTCCAGTTAACGATGCCCGCGCGCGCTTCCAGCAAAAGCCGCTCGAAATGCTCACGGTCAGGAGAAATCAGCCCGCTCGCCAGCCCGAAGCGCGTGTTATTCGCCATGCGGATAGCGTCGTCGAAACTGTCATAGCGCCACACCGCCAGCAGCGGGCCAAAGATTTCTTCATCCGGCACGTTTGCCACATCGGTCAGCTCAACGATGCCCGGCGTCAGCAAAGACGTGCCCTTCTCAACCAGTTCCGGCTCCAGTAGCGCTTTGCCGCCGCGAGCCAGATGCTCCTGCCAGGCGGTCAGCACGCGCTCTGCGGCCTGCACGGAAATCAGCCCGCCAATAAACGGCTGAGGAGTTGCATCCCAGGCGCCCGGCTTCAGGCGAGAAGCCACTTCCACCAGCCGCCTGAGGAACGCATCGCCCTGCTCGCCTTTTTTCACCAGCAGACGACGGGCGCAGGTACAACGCTGCCCGGCGGTGATAAACGCAGACTGGATAGCCAGATGCACCGCGCCGTCAATGTCCTGCGGATCTTCCACGATCAGTGGGTTATTGCCGCCCATTTCCAGCGCGAGGATTTTCTCCGGCTGCCCGGCCAACTGGCGATGCAGCTGGTAGCCAGTATTTGCGCTGCCGGTAAACAGCAGGCCGTCAAGATCGGTTTGTTGCGCCAGCGCCTGGCCGGTTTCGCGCCCGCCCTGCACCAGATTCAGCACGCCCTGCGGCACGCCCGCCTGTTCCCATAGCTTCATCACCTGTTCGCCAATGCGCGGCGTCAGTTCGCTGGGTTTGAAGATAATAGTGTTGCCCGCCAGCAGGGCGGGAACGATATGTCCGTTTGGCAAATGCCCCGGCAGGTTATAAGGTCCAAATACGGCCAGTACGCCGTGAGGACGATGGCGTAAAGTAGCCGCGCCGTCAGGCATCGCCGTATGCGTTTCGCCCGTCCGCGTGTGATATGCCTTTACTGAAATAGCGATTTTGTTAATCATCGCCCCGGCTTCCGTCGCCGCCTCCCAGCGCGGCTTGCCGGTTTCCTGGGCGATGGTGCTGGTGAGTTCATCCTTATTAGCTTCGAGCAAGCGAGCAAACTGTTCGACAATAGCCTGGCGCTCAGCAAAGGTTTTTTTCGCCCACGCCGGGAACGCCGCACGCGCAGCGGCGCAGGCTGCGGAAACCTGTTCGCCGCTTGCGGCCATCCCTTCCCAGAGCAGATCGCCATTCACCGGATTGTGTTTTTGCATCCGTTCGCCGCGACCGGCGATCCATGTTCCATTAATCCACTGGGTCATACTTTTTTCTCCTCCGGGCACAGGCGCACCAGACGTACTTTGTCACCGGCGCTGCATTTCAGGGCGTCCGCCGTGGCAGCATCAATAATCAGGCGATCGCCTTCTGGATTAGCTTTAACCAGCAGCGAACGGAAATTTTCATATTTTTCATTGGCCACCAGGCAAACCGGTAGCTCATCGATCGCGGGCTGACCGATGACCACTTCTGTCAGGCGGCTCTTGCGGATCGCACGAACCCTGTCGATATCGCATTCAAGCGTTGGGCCACCGTCGAAAATATCGACGTAATTACGGTAGCGAAACCCCTCCGCCTCCAGCACGGCGCGGGCAGGCGCGGTTTGCGGATGCACCTGGCCGATCACGGCCTGCGCTTCCGGCGACAGGAAATCGGTATAAATAGGATGTTTAGGCATCAGCTCGGCGATAAAAGCTTTCTGTCCGGTGCCGCACAGGTAATCCGCGCGGCTGAACTCCATCGAGAAGAAGCGGCTGCCGAGGCTTTCCCAGAAAGGCGAATGGCCGTGTTCATCGATCACCCCGCGCATTTCGGCCACCACCTTTTCATTAAAGCGTTCGCGGAAGGCCGCCATAAACATAAAGCGCGATTTTGAAAGCAGGTAACCGTTGCCCTCTTTACGCCAGTCGGCATCAAGGAACAGCGTGCAAAGCTCGCTGCTGCCCGTATGATCGTTGCTGAGGAACAGGGTCGGCAAGGCGTTATAGATGTTCAGCTCTTTGGAAGCGTGCACCAGCGTGCCAAAGCGGTAGTTATACCAGGGATCGTTCAGGCCAACGGCGACTTCAATGGCGCAGATACCCACCACTTTACCGCTGGTGGATTCTTCGAGCACGAAAACGTACCCCTGGTCGCCCTTCGGCAAGCCACCTTCCCAGGTTTTTATCGAGCGATCGATGCGTTCTGCCAGCGTCTTTTCGTCGGCAGGCAACGAGGTCAGCCCGCCGCCTGTTTTTTTCGCCATCGCCAGCAGCCCGGCTAAATCACCGCGCTCAACCGGACGGATCAGCATCATGATTTTTCTCCGGCAAGAAAGCGTTCACAGGCCAGCTCAAAGCGATCCAGTCCTTTTTGCACATCGGCCTCGCTGACAATCAGCGACGGCGCGAAGCGGACCACGCTGGCGCCGGCAATCAGGATCATTAACCCTTCCTGCGCGGCCGCCTGCAGAATAAGTTTAGCCTTCCCGGCGTACTCCTGTTGCAGCGCACAGCCGATTAACAGCCCCAGGCCGCGCACTTCGCTAAACAACTGGTGCTTCTGGTTGATTTTATTCAGACGCTCCACAAACCACTGGTGACGCTGTTTCACGCCGTTAAGCACGTCCGGCGTATTAATCAACTCCAGCACGCGGCCAGCAACGGCGCCAGCCAGCGGGTTGCCGCCGTAGGTTGTGCCGTGTGTCCCAACGACCATCACGCTGGAGAATTTGTCCGTCGTCAACATGGCGCCAATCGGGAAGCCGCCGCCCAGCGCTTTCGCCGTGGAGAGCACATCCGGCGTGATGCCATAATGCATATACGCATATAGCGAACCGGTGCGGCCAACGCCCGTTTGTACTTCGTCAAAGATCAGCACCGCGTTGTGGCGGTCACACAGTTCACGTAAACCCTGCAGGAAAGTTGGATCGGCAGGAACCACGCCGCCTTCGCCCTGCATCGGCTCGACGATCACCGCGCAGGTGTTTTCATTGATTAATTCGCTGGCGGATTGCAGATCGTTATAAATGGCATGGCTGATTTGCGGCGGCAGCGGCGCAAAATCCTGCGAGTAAGCTGGCTGCCCGCCCGCGGATACGGTAAACAGCGTGCGGCCATGAAACGCATTTTTGAAGGCGACAATGCCGCTTTTCTGCGGACCAAAATTATCGTGCGCATATTTTCGCGCCAGCTTCAGGGCCGCCTCGTTCGCTTCCGCGCCCGAGTTGCAAAAGAAAACTTTATCGGCAAAGGTGGCATCGATAAGCTGTTTTGCCAGCCGTAAAATCGGCTCGTTGGTGTAGCCGTTGCCGGTATGCCAGAACTTAGCCGCCTGCGTTTCCAGCGCGTTGCGCAAATCCGGATTCGCATGGCCCAGCGCGTTAACCGCAATCCCGCCCGCAAAATCGATGTAATCCTTACCCTGCTGATCCCACAAAGTGGAACCTTCGCCGCGTACCGGAATAAAAGCCGCAGGGGCATAAACGGGCATCATCCATTCGTCGAAGTTCTGGCGTGTAATTGACTGCTGCATAGCGACCTCTTCCGGTAAATAAAAAGTAATGTAATTGTTAAATAATTTAGTGTTTGCGCTGCTAAATGTAGATTGCAGCGTTCGTGCCAGCTAGCGATAAAAGTGCATAACGGAAAGGGTTAAATTAAAAATCAAGGAGTTGCGAGTCGATGATATGCAGAAAAAGTGAATAATCGGTGCATAGTTTTATGTATCGGGCGGGTTTGCGGCACGAAAATAAGAAATATTATGCAAGCGTAAAATATAATGCTGGATTTGTGATCGACGCCGGGATTTGTTTGCCGATTGCGCCCTGAAACGGGGCGGCATGAGTGATTATGGTGCAGATTTTGCTATCTGAGGCGGCAGACTATTAAACAAATAGAGTGGGTAAGCGTTAGCGTCATTCTTCATTTATGACTGATACAGAAGGTGGATAGCGCTTCGTTTAATCACTCTACGCTTAACGGTAATTCCCCCAACTGCATTCCCTCCGATTTTCTGCTACCATCCTGCCACCCTGACTTGTCACCACGGCAGCGATTCATGAAATTTGTCTCTTTTAATATCAACGGCCTGCGCGCTCGTCCGCACCAGCTTGAAGCCATTGTCGAACAACACCAGCCGGATGTTATCGGCCTGCAGGAAACCAAGGTGCATGACGATATGTTCCCGCTGGAGGATGTCGCAAAGCTTGGCTACAACGTTTTCTATCACGGGCAGAAAGGCCATTATGGCGTGGCGCTGCTGACCAAAGAGACGCCGGTTGCCGTGCGTCGTGGCTTCCCTGGCGACGGCGAAGAAGCCCAGCGCCGGATCATCATGGCGGAAATCCCTTCCCCGCTCGGCAACCTGACGGTAATTAACGGTTACTTCCCGCAGGGCGAAAGCCGCGATCATCCAACCAAATTTCCAGCAAAGGCGAAGTTTTATCAGGATTTGCAGGACTACCTCGATAATGCGCTGAATAAAGACAATCCGGTGTTGATTATGGGCGATGTGAACATCAGCCCGACAGATCTGGATATCGGCATCGGTGAAGATAGCCGCAAGCGCTGGCTGCGCACCGGCAAATGCTCCTTCCTGCCTGAAGAGCGCGAGTGGATGGGCCGTCTGATTAACTGGGGGCTGGTAGATACCTTCCGCCACGCCAACCCGGAAGCGCAGGACAAATTCTCGTGGTTCGACTACCGCTCCAGAGGTTTTGATGACAACCGCGGCCTGCGTATCGATCTGCTGCTGGCAAGCAAACCGCTGGCGGAACGCTGCATCGCAACGGGCATTGATTACGATATTCGCGGCATGGAAAAGCCATCCGATCACGCGCCGGTCTGGGCACAGTTTAAGCTTTAAAGCCGGCCTGCCTGTGTGAGCGAAACATAATGATAAACACCCTTGATGTCGTCGCGGCTATTATCGAGCGCGACGGAAAAATTCTGCTGGCGCAAAGGCCGGAAGACGGCGACCAGCCGGGGCTGTGGGAGTTTCCAGGCGGCAAGGTGGAGAGCGGAGAATCGCAACCGGCAGCGCTGATACGCGAGCTGCGGGAAGAATTAGGTATTGAAGCCGAGGTTGGCAACTATGTTGCCAGCCACAAGCGGGAGGTATCCGGCAGACTTATTCATCTTCATGCCTGGCACGTTCCGTCTTTTCGCGGTGAGCTGACGGCGTACTGCCACAGCGGACTGATATGGTGCTATCCCGCCGAAGCGCTGGCGTATGCCCTCGCTCCGGCGGATATTCCTCTGCTTGACGCGTTCAGGGTTTTACCCGACGCCACACCAGCGGATTAGTGCCCAGCGTTTTTTCATCGCGCTGACATTGTAAAAGTATGCCGCCGTCTGCCTTCACCACCGATCCTTCCGAGTAATTTTGATCCTGATAGATGCAGCACTGATTACAAGGTGCGGCCCGTTGCCCCTGCGTGCTGAACGCTTCCGGAGGTACAGAAACATCCACGTCAGGCTGGTGGCGTTGCGCCATCCCCGGTAGACTCATCAGCGTCACGGCGACGGCGAGCAGGCTTTTTCTTAGCATCTTTATTTCCCTCTTTTTTTGCCCACTGTTTACGGGACTTTTTATTGTCATCCGGTGCCTTAATTCCCTTGAAGGCATGACGAACCGGCGTGGTTCTCGCCTGGTGAATCAGCTCATGGAGCGTGGTGACCAGCGGCTGCATGAAATCCTGATACCGGCACTGCTTTTCGCTGATTTGCGTCAGCGTCGATTCCCAGTGCGCCGTCATGTCAGGCCTTGCGGCCAGCTCCGGCAGAGAGTGAATCAGCGCCCTTCCGGCATCCGTAGAAATAATATAGCGCCCTTTTTTTGTCAGGAAGCTGCGTTTGAACAGCAATTCGATGATCCCCGCACGCGTCGCTTCCGTGCCCAGCCCGTCCGTGGCGCGCAGGATCTTTTTCAGATCTTTATCCTGCACAAAGCGGGCGATGCCGGTCATCGCGGAAAGCAGCGTCGCATCGGTAAAATGGCGCGGCGGCTGGGTTTGCCGTTCCACCACTTCGCCTTTCTCGCACAATAGCTCATCGCCCTTCGCCACCACCGGCAGCGGCGTGCCGTCGTTCTCTTCATCGCGTTCTTTACTGCCAAGCAGCGTGCGCCAGCCGGCTTCGGCCAGGAAGCGCGCTTTGGCGTTAAATTTGCCGCCGGCAATATCCAGATCGATAGTGCATTTGCGGAATACCGCATCGGCACAGAACTGCATCAGATATTGCCGGGCGATAAGGTTGTAAACTTTCGCTTCGTTTTCTGAAAGCGAGACGGATGAGCTGCGAGCGGTCGGGATAATCGCGTGGTGGGCGTCCACTTTTTTGTCGTCCCAGCAGCGGTTGCGGATATCGGTGTTCACCGCTGGCTGCGGCAGTAAATTCGGCTGATGAACGCCGATGGCATTCAGTACCGCATGGCGCCCGGCGTAATGTTCTTCCGGTAAATAGCGGCTGTCGGAACGCGGATAGGTAATCAGCTTATGGGTTTCATAAAGCTTCTGACAGATATCCAGCACGTTCTGAGCGCTGAGACCGAAGCGTTTCGCCGCTTCAATCTGCAAACTGGATAGCGAGAACGGCAGCGGTGCGACCTCTGATTCCCGTTTATCGCTATAGGCCGTGACGACGGCAGGCTGCCCGGCAATCCGCTTCACCACGTGTTCGGCAAGCGGACGATGCAGCAGGCGCCCTTCTTCATCCTGATACGGCTCACAGGATTCGCTTGGTATCCAGGTGGCGACAAAACGCTCGTCTGCCGGAGTAACGATGTGCGCCTTTACTTCGAAAAAGTCTTTCGCCACGAAGTTTTCGATTTCTTCATCGCGACGCACCACCAGCCCCAGCACCGGCGTCTGCACGCGGCCAACGGACAGCACGCCCTGATAGCCCGCGTTGCGCCCAAGAATGGTGTAAGCGCGGGTCATGTTGATGCCGTACAGCCAGTCGGCGCGGGCACGCGCCAGGGCTGAAACGCAAAGCGGAATGAATTCGCTGTTGGCGCGCAGGCGTGAAATAGCGCGCTCCACCGCCTGCGGGTTAAGATCGTTGATCAGGCAACGCTGCACCTGCTGACGCTTTTCCGGGGCCAGCTGCAGGTAATCCAGCACTTCATCCACCAGCAGCTGCCCTTCGCGGTCCGGGTCACCTGCATGCACCACTTCGCTGGCCTGCGAGAGCAGCTTTTTGATGGCGTTAAGCTGTTTGGTGACGGAAGGACGCGGCTGTAACTGCCACTTTTCCGGCACGATAGGCAGGTCGGCAAGATTCCAGCGCGCGTAGCGTTCGTCATAGGCGTCCGGCTGCGCCTGCTCGAGCAGGTGGCCGATACACCAGGTCACAACCTGGCCGTTGCCGCATTCAATAAAGCCGTCTCCCCTGCGGTGAGGTTTAGGGAGCACATCGGCGATGGCGCGTGCGAGACTCGGCTTTTCCGCAATAAACAACCGCATGAGGTTAGCGAATCTCGATCATCGGTCGGCCTGCGCGGGCAGGTTTCAGCTCACCGATGGCGTTCAGTTTAATGCCGTTTTTTTCTGCAATGGCCGCCACGTCCTGTTCTGCATCGGCACGCACGGCCAGCAGCAGGCCGCCGGAGGTTTGCGGATCGCACAACAGATCGCGGTACGCATCGGACATTTCACCCATCAGATGCCCGTAGCTGGCGAAGTTGCGCCCTGTGCCGCCCGGCACGCAGCCTTTAGCGATGTACTCTTCTACATCCGGCAGTTTAGGAACTTTGTCGAACCATACTTCGGCCTGCACGCCCGCGCCCTGGCACATTTCGCTCAGGTGTCCCAACAGGCCAAAACCGGTGACGTCGGTCATCGCGGTTACGCCTTCAACCTCGGCAAATTCTGCACCCGGCTTGTTGAGCTGGCACATAACTTCTGCTGCCAGGCCAAAATGTTCAGGTTTCAGGAGGGATTTTTTCTCGGCCGTTGTCAGCACGCCAATGCCGAGGGGTTTGGTCAGGAAGAGTTTGCAGCCCGCCTGCGCCGAGCTGTTTTTCTTCACGCGCTCTGTCGGCACGATGCCGGTGACGGCAAGGCCAAAAATCGGTTCCGGTGCATCGATAGAATGGCCGCCGGCCAGGGAAATCCCTGCCTGCTGGCAGACAAAGCGCCCGCCTTCAATCACTTTACGGGCGAGTTCAGGCGCCAGCGTATTAATAGGCCAGCCGAGAATAGCGATCGCCATGATTGGTTTGCCGCCCATGGCATAGATATCGCTGATGGCGTTGGTCGCCGCAATGCGCCCGAAGTCGAACGGGTCGTCAACGATAGGCATGAAAAAGTCCGTGGTGCTGACAACACAGGTGCCGTTGCCCAGATCGTAAACCGCCGCGTCATCGCTGGTTTCGTTCCCTACCAGCAGGTTTGGGTCAGCAAACTTTGCCTGCTCCGAATGCAGAATAGTTTGCAGCACTTTCGGGGAAATTTTGCAGCCGCAGCCAGCGCCGTGGCTGTACTGTGTTAAACGAACGGTTTGCTCACTCATGGACAACTCCTGTCATTGGGCTTTCAGGGCTCTATGGTAGCGCTCAAATGGCAGGGTGGTAAGTCCGCGTGTCTGAATTGCGCGGCTTTCGCTCACAATCCAGACAGCTTTGCGGCGTTTGTTCAGAAATGACGCACAAATGGCGCGGTGTCAGGTACCGTTATGGTGGTGGAAGCTTTCAGTTGCGGGGTGCCCAGATAGAGGAAACCCACCACTTCATCCTGCTCGCGACACCGTAGCGCTTCGCGCACGGCTTCACTTTCGGTCCAGATACCGCTACGCCAGATGCCGTTAAACCCTTGCGCAACGGCCGCCATCTGCATAGCCATGACCGCACATCCCGCTGAAACTACCTGCTCCCAGACCGGAACTTTATGATCGTCATCGCAATACGCTACCACAGCGATAATCATTGGCGCGCGGAAAGGGGCGGTACGCGCCTTCTCAATACCCTTCTCGTCCAGCGCTTCAGCAACGGCTGCTTTTTCCAGCACCTTACTGAAGCGATCGCGCCCTTCACCTTCAATGACGATGAAGCGCCACGGCTGCAAAGCGCCATGATCCGGCGCACGCATGCCGGCGTGAAAAATATTTTCCAGCACCTCACCAGCCGGGGCTGGTTCAGCCAGACGTGAAGCGCTGCGGCGATTAAGCAGTAGTTCGAGTGCATCCATATTATTAATTCCTGTAATGATTTTTATTCACAAAATTAGCACAGCATGAGGTTTTGTTACAGCACAGGGCCGATTTCCTGCTGACTTTTGCCCTGGGGCTATTTAGGATAGCGTTCACTTTCGCTGCGGTTTCGTGTGGCGGCTTGCAATTATGACGGTTACGGAGAAGAGATGCGTACCATTGGGCGATTTATTGCCGGTTTTTTTAAGTGGACCTGGCGTGGGCTTAATTTTATTCGAGAATTCATTCTCAACCTGTTCCTGATCCTGCTGATTCTGGTAGGTGTAGGAATCTGGCTGCAGGTCAGCAGCACCTCTTCTGAGCCTGCCAGGGGCGCGCTGCTGCTCGATATCACCGGCGTCGTCGTGGATAAGCCGTCGGTGAGTAACAAGCTTGGGGTTATTGGCCGTCAGCTTTTGGGTGCCAGTTCCGACCGCCTGCAGGAAAACTCCCTCTTTGATGTCGTCAATGCGATTCGCCAGGCGAAAGATGACCGCAACATCACCGGCATTGTGCTGGATCTGAAAGATTTCGCCGGGGCCGATCAGCCTTCCATGCAGTATATCGGCAAAGCGCTACGTGAATTCCGCGACAGCGGCAAGCCGGTTTACGCCACGGGCGACAGCTATAATCAGGGGCAGTATTACCTTGCAAGCTTCGCCAATAAAATCTGGCTTTCCCCGCAGGGGATGGTGGATCTGCACGGTTTCGCCACTAACTCGCTCTACTACAAATCCCTGCTCGATAAGCTGAAGGTTTCCACCCATATCTTCCGCGTCGGCACCTATAAATCCGCCGTTGAGCCGTTCATTCGCGATGATATGTCACCTGCCGCGCGTGAAGCGGACAGCCGCTGGATTGGCGAGCTGTGGCAGAACTATACCGGCACTATTGCCGCGAACCGTGAAATTACCTCGCAGCAGGTCTTCCCGGGCGCGCAGGCGTTGCTTGATAGCCTGCAAAAATTAGGTGGTGACACCGCGCAGTACGCGCTGGACAACAAGCTGGTTGATGAACTGGCCACCAGCGCCACGGTCAATAAAGCGCTCATCAAACAGTTTGGCTGGAACAAAGAGAATAAAGATTTCAGCTACACCAGCATGTACGACTATCAGCTAAAAAAAGCGCCTGAAAAAGGCGGCGCTATTGCGGTGATCTTCGCAAACGGCGCCATCATGGACGGGGAAGAAACGCCTGGACAGGTGGGCGGCGATACTACCGCCATGCAAATCCGTGAGGCGCGACTGGACCCGAAAGTGAAAGCCATCGTCCTGCGGGTGAACAGCCCAGGCGGCAGCGTAACGGCTTCTGAAACTATTCGCGAGGAACTGGTAGCCGCGAAAGCGGCGGGCAAACCAATCGTCGTTTCAATGGGCGGTATGGCGGCATCCGGCGGTTACTGGATTTCCACGCCGGCAAATTATATCGTCGCCAACCCGAGCACGCTTACGGGCTCAATCGGCATCTTCGGCGTTATCAATACCGTTGAGAACTCGCTGGATTATCTGGGCGTACATACCGATGGCGTCGCTACTTCGCCTCTGGCGGACGTTGCCGTAACGAAATCGCTGCCGCCGGAAGTGCAGCAGATGATGCAGTTAACCATCGAAAACGGCTATAAGCGCTTTATCACGCTGGTTGCCCAGTCCCGTAAAAAGACGCCAGAGCAAATTGACAGGATTGCGCAGGGCCATGTCTGGACGGGTCAGGATGCAAAAGCCAACGGTCTGGTGGATAGCCTGGGTGATTTCGACGATGCGGTAGCCAAAGCTGCCGAGCTTGCGAAGCTTTCAAGCTGGCATCTTAATTTCTGGCAGGATGAACCCGGCTTTATCGACATGGTGTTTAACAGCATGAGCGGCTCCGTGCGCGCCATGCTGCCAGAGGCCCTACAGGCTTATCTGCCCGCGCCTCTGGCCGATGCCGCGCTGGCGGTGAAAGCGCAGAATGATAAATTCGGCACGATGAACGATCCGCAAAATCGTTACGCCTTCTGCCTGACGTGCGGCGATGTGCGATAATTCATAATCTCTTATGGCGGGTGGCGCATTGCCTACCCGCCCTCTCTTTGCGCACCAATGCGAATCCATTTCATGCAAAAGAAATCCATCTACGTTGCCTACACCGGCGGCACCATCGGCATGCAGCGTTCTGAGCAGGGTTACATTCCCGTTTCTGGACATCTGCAACGCCAGCTGGCATTGATGCCTGAATTCCATCGCCAGGAAATGCCGGACTTTACCATCCACGAATATCAGCCGCTGATGGACTCGTCGGATATGACGCCGGAAGACTGGCAGCATATCGCCGATGACATCAGGGCGCATTACGATGAATACGACGGCTTCGTCATTCTGCACGGCACGGATACCATGGCTTTCACCGCCTCGGCGCTGTCGTTTATGCTGGAAAACCTCAGCAAACCGGTGATTGTAACTGGCTCGCAAATCCCGCTTGCCGAACTGCGTTCCGACGGGCAAATCAACCTGCTGAATTCGCTGTATGTGGCGGCAAATTTTCCCGTCAACGAAGTTACCTTGTTCTTCAATAATCGGCTGTATCGCGGCAACCGCACCACCAAAGCTCATGCCGATGGTTTTGATGCTTTCGCCTCGCCTAATCTGCCTGCGCTGCTCGAAGCGGGCATTCATATTCGTCGCCTGAACACGCCTGCCGCCCCGCAAGGTGAAGGAGAACTTATCGTTCACCCGATTACGCCGCAGCCGATTGGCGTGGTGACAATTTATCCGGGCATTTCTGCTAACGTTATTGGTAACTTCCTGCGTCAGCCGGTCAAGGCGCTGATCCTTCGTTCGTATGGCGTGGGTAACGCGCCGCAGCATGGCGCATTCCTTCAGGAGCTGCAGGAAGCCTGCTCGCGCGGCATTGTGGTGGTGAACCTCACCCAGTGTATGTCCGGGAAAGTGAATATGGGCGGCTACGCTACGGGTAATGCGCTTGCGCAGGCGGGCGTTATCAGCGGCTATGATATGACTGTTGAAGCGACGCTGACTAAACTGCACTATCTGCTAAGTCAGGGTCTGGATGCGCAGGCCATTCGCGATGCGATGTCGCGAAATCTGCGTGGGGAATTAACACCTGATGAGTAAGGAGAGTCGATGACCAAGCGTGCATTATTACTGGTCGATTTGCAGAACGATTTCTGTGCTGGCGGCGCGCTGGCCGTGACGGAAGGTGACAGCACAATTGATGTGGCAAACGAGCTGATTAACCGCTGTAAAGCGCGTGACGACGCGATCGTTGCCTCTCAGGACTGGCATCCCGCTAATCATGGCAGCTTTGCCAGCGTGCAGGTTACCGAGCCTTATACCCAGGGCGAGCTTGATGGTTTACCGCAAACCTGGTGGCCCGTTCATTGCGTGCAAAATACCGAAGGGGCCGCCTTTCATCCTTTGCTCAATGCTAAAGCTATCGACGCCGTGTTCCATAAAGGCGAAAACCCCGCTATCGATAGCTACAGCGCATTTTTTGATAACGGTCATCGCCAGAAAACCGGGCTGGACACATGGCTGCGCGAATGCGGCATAACAGAATTGATCGTGCTGGGACTCGCCACCGATTATTGCGTGAGATTTACCGTGCTGGACGCGTTGAAGCTGGGCTACGCCGTCACGGTTATTACCGACGGCTGCCGTGGGGTTAATATCCATCCGCAGGACAGCCTGATGGCTTTCCAGGACATGTCAGCAGCAGGTGCCGTGCTGATGACGCTTGCCGATTTCTCCTGCCGGTAACGATCGGGGCGCCCGCGCCCTGCTTCTTTTTCGACCCTGCTCTCATTTTGAAGGTTATTTGCTCGCCCTTTTTTGAGAGCGCTCTCATAATCTTCCTGCTTATTTATTCAGCGTTTAGCTGATTTTTACCTCTTCAGAGGTTTTTCAATATTGTCCGTCAAAGAGGAATTGCTATGAAGTGTACGCGCAACTTGCTGCCGTTGCTGGCAGCGCTCCCACTCGCTTTTGCCGGTGTCGCCCATGCAAAAAATTATCTTTCAGTCGGTTATTTTAACGGTGGCGGCGATATAACGGCCGGGCCGGGAGGCGACGTTAACAAGCTTGATGTCCGGCAGATTACCCACCTTAACTATTCGTTTGGCCTTATCTACAACGATGAAAAAGGTGAAACTAACACGGCGTTAAAAGACCCCGCTAAGCTGCATCAAATCTGGCTTTCGCCAAAAGTAACGGCCGATCTGGAAAAAATTTCTGCCCTGCGCAAACAGAATCCCCGGCTGAAAGTGCTGCTTTCCGTGGGCGGCTGGGGCGCACGTGGTTTCTCCGGGGCGGCGGCAAGCCCGGAAAACAGAGCCATTTTTATCCGGTCGGCGCAGGAGGTTATCAAGCGCTATGGCCTGGACGGCATCGATCTGGACTGGGAATACCCGATTAACGGCGCGTGGGGTCTGGTGGATGCAACTGAAGCTGACCGCGATAACTTCACCGCCCTGCTTAACGAACTACGGCAGGCGCTGGGTAAAGAGAAATTGCTGACCATTGCCGTGGGCGCCAATGTGAAAAGCCCAACAGAATGGGTGGACGTAAAAGCCATCGCCCCGGCGCTGGATTACATCAATCTGATGACCTACGACATGGCTTACGGTACGCAATATTTCAACGCCAATCTGTATGATTCGAAAGCCTGGCCGACGGTTGCCAGCGCAGATAAGTACAGCGCGAATTTTGTGGTGAACAACTACATAGCAGCGGGACTGAAGCCTGCGCAGCTGAACCTCGGTATCGGCTTCTATGGCCGCGTGCCTAAGCGCGCGACCGAACCCGGCATCGACTGGGATAAACCAGACGCGGCAAAAAATCCGGTAACGCAGCCTTATTTTGGCGCACCGGAGAAAGCGATCTTCGCTTCGTACGGGTTAGATCTGACCAAAGACAGCTATTTCAAATACAACGCTATCGTCAGCAAGCTGCTTAACGATCCGCAGAAACGTTTTACAGCACGCTGGGATGACGATGCGAAGGTGCCGTATCTGACCATGAAGACTTCAGAGGGCAAAGATGTCTTTGCTATCTCTTATGAAAATCCAAAGTCCGTGGCGATTAAAGCGGAATATATCAAGCGCAAGGGCCTGGGCGGCGCGATGTTCTGGGAGTATGGCGCCGACGATAAAAACCAGCTAGCGAAGCAGCTTGCCCGGACGCTGGGGATTCAGAGCGGACATTAACAGTTTGCCTCCCTCTCCTTGCCGGGAGAGGGAGCAGCGCTACAGCTTCACCGTCACAATCGGCGCAGGCTCAATGCCGAACTCTGCTTTTAACTGCTGCTTACTCTTCATTACGATGTTGCCGTCGGTGCCGATGGACATATGCTGTGCATCGACGTTATGCCGCGTTTGCCACATCATCACCAGTTGCAGACTGTTTTCTTTCTGGTCTGGCGTTAATGCCACGCCGTCCGGCCATTTACCTAACTCAACCGCGGTCACCAGACGCTGATAAATTTCCGGCGTCATCGCGGCTAACATATCATCCAGATTCATCATGCGGGTTGCTTCCTGTGGAATAATTGGCTGAATCGATTTTTCACCCTTTCGTTTGCTCGCCGTCTTTTTCATCGGTGAAGCTTAACGATGCGGAATTCACGCAGTAGCGTTCGCCTGTAGGCTGCGGCCCGTCAGGGAAAACGTGGCCAAGGTGCGCTTCGCAGTTGCCGCAGCGGATCTCGACCCGCTCCATCCCGTGTGAAAAATCCTTTATATAACGGATGGCCGTCTCGCTTACCGGCTCGTAAAAGCTCGGCCAGCCGCAGCCGGAGTCATACTTGGATTCAGACATAAACAACGGTGCATCGCAGACCAGGCAGTGATAGACACCGTCACGTTTGTTATGCAGCAGACGCCCCGAAAACGGCGGCTCTGTGCCGTGTTGTTGGGTGACATAAAACTGCATCTCGTTAAGGTTTTTTTTCGCGAAATCAGGGGGGGTTTGGTTAGCCATATGCGTGCGTCTCGGGCAATAATTGCAGTGACTGATAACAGCATGATTCTAACAAAAAATTAACAACGCCGCGCAGCTTTTTGTTCTAAACTTAGGCCTGAATTTCTGGCGCAGCACTAATTGTGATATGCATCACATTTTTGTTGGATGTGCCCTTTAAAATTCCCGGATTCGCCCTCATATGGTCGACAGCCAAGAGGGAAACGTGAAGCGGTTTGATCGTACGATTGGTGTCCACAGGATTGATTTGTCGCAATGATTGACACGATTCCGCTTGACGCTGCGTAAGGTTTTTGTAATTTTACAGGCAACCTTTTATTCACTAACAAATAGCTGGTGGAATATATGACTATCAAAGTAGGTATCAACGGTTTTGGCCGTATCGGCCGTATTGTTTTCCGTGCTGCTCAGGAACGTTCTGACATCGAAATCGTTGGTATCAACGATCTGTTAGACGCTGAATACATGGCGTACATGCTGAAGTATGACTCCACTCACGGCCGTTTCAACGGTACCGTAGAAGTGAAAGACGGCCACCTGGTTGTCAACGGCAAAACCATCCGTGTTACCGCTGAAAAAGATCCGGCTAACCTGAAGTGGAACGAAATCGGCGTTGACGTTGTTGCTGAAGCTACCGGTATCTTCCTGACCGACGAAACCGCTCGTAAGCACATCTCTGCCGGCGCGAAAAAAGTCGTTCTGACTGGTCCTTCCAAAGACAACACCCCAATGTTCGTTCGTGGTGCAAACTTTGAAAAATACGCGGGTCAGGATATCGTTTCTAACGCATCCTGCACCACCAACTGCCTGGCGCCGCTGGCTAAAGTTATCAACGACAACTTCGGTATCGTTGAAGGCCTGATGACCACCGTTCACGCTACCACCGCTACGCAGAAAACCGTTGATGGCCCGTCTCATAAAGACTGGCGCGGCGGCCGTGGCGCGGCACAGAACATCATCCCTTCTTCTACCGGTGCTGCTAAAGCAGTAGGTAAAGTTCTGCCAGAGCTGAACGGCAAACTGACCGGTATGGCGTTCCGCGTGCCTACGCCTAACGTATCCGTTGTTGACCTGACCGTGCGTCTGGAAAAAGCAGCGTCCTACGAAGAAATCAAGAAAGCCATCAAAGCCGCTTCTGAAGGCGAAATGAAAGGCGTTCTGGGTTACACCGAAGACGACGTTGTTTCTACCGATTTCAACGGCGAAGTTTGCACTTCCGTGTTCGATGCCAAAGCGGGTATCGCACTGAACGACAACTTTGTGAAACTGGTTTCCTGGTACGACAACGAAACTGGCTACTCCAATAAAGTACTGGATCTGATCGCTCACATCTCCAAATAAGCTGCGATGAGTAATTAATCCCAGAAGGGCGACAATGGTCGCCCTTTTTTTTCGCTTTCGATATATAGGTTGAGTCAATGATTACTAAAATTTTTGCCCTTCCGGTTATTGAACAGATCGCCCCTGTCCTCTCTCGTCGTCAGCTTGATGAACTGGACGTAATTGTGGTCGATCACCCACAGGTACGCGCCTCCGTGGCTTTACAGGGGGCGCATCTGCTCTCCTGGAAACCGGCCGGTGAAGAAGAAGTCCTGTGGCTGAGCAACAACACGCCGTTTAAAAATGGCAAAGCGCTGCGCGGCGGCGTGCCGGTCTGCTGGCCGTGGTTTGGCCCGGCTGAAGATAAAGCCCTGCCCGCGCACGGCTTTGCCCGTAATTTGCCGTGGACGCTGAGCGCGCATAGCGAAGACGCCAGCGGCGTTTCGCTGACGTTTGAACTGCAAAGCAGCGATGAAACCCGCAAGCTCTGGCCGCATGATTTCACTCTGTACGCACGTTATAAGCTGGGTAAAACCTGCGAAATGGAGCTGGAAGCGCACGGTGAATTTGAAGTCACCAGCGCCCTGCACACCTATTTCAACGTGGGCAATATTGCCGATGTGAAAGTGAGCGGCCTGGGCGATATCTATATCGACAAGGTGCTCGGCGGTGAAAAAGGCCAGTTAACCGATGGCGTGCAGACTTTCCCCGATCGTACCGATCGCGTTTACCTGGCGGCAGAAGAATGCAGCGTCATTCATGATGCAAGCCTGAAGCGCACCATTGACGTTGAGCATCGCCACCACAGCAACGTAGTGGGCTGGAATCCGGGCCCGGCGCTGTCTGCCTCGATGGGCGATATGCCGGACGACGGCTATAAGACTTTTGTTTGTGTAGAAACGGCTTGCGTGACAACGTCACAAAAAGCGAGCACCGACAAACCGGCGCGCCTGGCAGCAACGCTGCGTGTAGCGAAGAACGGCTAAACCATAGCTAAAGGCGTTTTGTGGCCCGGTGCCGGAAACGCCTTTTCCATCACGGCAATTTCTTCGTTACTCAGGGTTATTTCGCGCGCCGCAGCGTTCTCTTTAACATGCGCCACGCTGCCGGCTTTTGGAATCGCCATCACGCCGTTATGGCTTATCAACCACGCTAATAACAACTGCGCGACAGCGACGCCCTTCTGCGCAGCCATTTGCTTCAGCGCCGGATGATTCATCAGCCCATCGCGCAATCGCCCCGCCTGAGCCAGCGGGCAATAGGCCATCACCGGCATGTTTTGTTGCTGGCACCATGGCAATAGATCGTGCTCAATGCCACGCGAAGCTAAATGATAAAGCACCTGATTGGTTGCACATTCTGCACCACCGGCAAGCACGGTGAGCTCCCGCATATCGTCATAATCGAGATTTGATACGCCCCAACGGCGGATTTTCCCCTGCTGCTTCAGGGCTTGCATGGCGCTAACGGTTTCTTCCAGCGGGATATCCCCGCGCCAGTGCAGCAGATAAAGGTCGAGATAATCGCTCTGCAAACGTTTGAGGCTGGCTTCACAGGCGGCAATAGCTCGTTCTCCGCCCGCGTTCCATGGATAGACTTTCGAAACAAGGAAAACCTCGTCACGCCGTCCGCGAATGGCTTCGCCAACTATGCGTTCCGCGCCGCCCTCGGCGTACATTTCAGCCGTGTCGATAAGCGTCAAACCAAGATCGATACCTGCCTGCAGGGCATGAACCTCATCCCGACGCTGTAACGCCTTCTCGCCCATAGCCCAGGTTCCCTGCCCTATTGCCGGTAAGCCCTTGTTTGCTGAAAAATGAATCTGTCTGGTCATAACGCTTCCTTCACAGTTTGCCTCGTCATAATGCAAACGGGGCGCAAGCGCCCCGTAAATATGCATAAATTGCACTATCAGAAACTATAGGTTATGCCGGCAGAAATCAGACTGCTCCATGATTTATCGACCATCGGGCTGTCTTTGATCTCATTACCCAGGCGGTTGTAACGTCCGCTGCCATACACGCTCCAGTCGTCAGCAAACTTGTAGCTCGCCGTCAGTTCCAGATACGGGTTCCAGCTATCGTCAGCATCGTAGCTATTCAGACCGCTACGTCTCGCCTCATTATGGGAAACCCCATAATAGTAATCATTATAGTTTTCGCTGTGCCACGCCATACCAATGCCCGGCGTCAGGGTTAACGCGCCGTTGGTATAGCGGTACAGCCAGGCCAGATCCCAGACGATGCCGTTGCTGTTATCCAGCGTATCGCCCGACAGCGTCGTACGCAGGAAACCATATTCAGTGTTATGAACGTATGACAGCCCCGCCATCATTGTGCTCTTACGCTTGTCCAGACGGCGTAACTGACGATCGTCACTGTCGCCCGGTTTAAAATAGGTAGGCGAGTAATAGGCCATGATTGACAGTTTGTCGGCCTTGTCGTTCCACAGATAGTAGCCGCCGCCCAGCCCGCGGAACCAGAAGTCATCTCCTTCATAGGTGACAACCGGTATCGGGTAGACATCGCGATCGTACTGTTTATACGGGCTCTCAACGATACCAACGCCCGCACCAACAGACCATTGACTGGCCGCGCTCGCGGTACCCAGTGAAGAAGCGATAATGACACTCAATGCCAGAAGTTTGAATTTGGTCACAATCCATTCAGTCCTTTAATCAAATAATCAGCGGAACAAGTGTAACTGTGCCGCCCATTTCTCCCAAATTTTTTACCAATCAAAAAACCTTATCAATCAATCAGGCTGGCAGAAAAGGATTTCATTCTCTTTTCACTTTCATGACGGCTGTATTATTCCGGCGGCGGCGCTTTACGCCGGAGGAAGCAAGAACCTGATGAGTTATTGATATGTCGTTGAAATTGGCCTGCGGCCGTATGCAAGTTTTGCAAATGCCATCTACGCTTTATTTTAAGAAGGTGAATTACTCTGACGGCAGTACCGAAAAGCACCACAACAGATAAGTTGGCATAAGGGTTGCTGTACTCAGAATACGTCTTCCGGGAGCCCCTATTACTATTACCTTCGGCTCTCTAACCTGTGCTAAAAAACGAAAGGACGGCATGCCATGAATATATTCGATCACTATCGCCAGCGTTATGAAGCTGCCAAGGACGAAGAGTTCACACTGCAGGAATTTCTTGCCATCTGTAAGCAAGATCGCAGTGCCTATGCCAACGCGGCAGAAAGGCTATTGATGGCCATTGGTGAGCCAGTGATGGTGGATACTGCCACAGAGCCACGGCTGTCCCGTCTCTTTTCGAACCGGGTGATTTCCCGTTATCCGGCGTTTGAAGAGTTCTATGGTATGGAAGAAGCCATTGAGCAAATCGTTTCCTATCTGAAACATGCGGCTCAGGGGCTGGAAGAGAAGAAACAAATTCTCTATTTGCTGGGGCCGGTCGGCGGCGGTAAGTCTTCACTCGCCGAACGCCTGAAGGCGCTGATGCAGCGCGTACCGATTTATACCCTCAGCGCGAACGGCGAACGCAGCCCGGTAAACGACCACCCGCTGTGTCTGTTCAACCCGCAGGAAGACGCCTCGATCCTTGAAAAAGAGTACGGCGTACCTAACCGCTACCTGGGCACGATTATGTCCCCATGGGCGGCGAAGCGCCTGCACGAATTTGGCGGCGATATCACCAAATTCCGCGTGGTGAAAGTCTGGCCGTCGATTCTGGCGCAGATTGCCATCGCCAAAACCGAACCGGGGGATGAAAACAACCAGGACATCTCGGCGCTGGTCGGTAAGGTGGATATCCGCAAGCTGGAAAACCACGCGCAAAACGATCCTGATGCCTATGGCTACTCCGGTGCGCTGTGCCGCGCCAACCAGGGCATTATGGAATTCGTTGAGATGTTTAAAGCGCCGATTAAAGTGCTGCACCCGCTGCTGACGGCGACTCAGGAAGGCAACTACAACGGCACGGAAGGCATCTCCGCCCTACCGTTCAACGGCATTATTCTGGCGCACTCCAACGAATCTGAATGGGTGACCTTCCGCAATAACAAAAACAACGAGGCGTTCCTTGACCGTGTGTATATCGTCAAGGTGCCTTATTGCCTGCGGATTTCCGAAGAGATCAAAATCTACGAGAAGCTGCTTAATCACAGCGAGCTGTCCCACGCGCCTTGTGCGCCGGGTACGCTCGAAACGCTGTCGCGCTTCTCCATTCTTTCACGCCTGAAAGAGCCGGAAAACTCCAGCATTTACTCCAAAATGCGGGTGTACGACGGCGAAAGCCTGAAGGATACCGACCCGAAAGCGAAGTCCTACCAGGAATATCGCGACTACGCCGGGGTGGATGAAGGCATGAACGGCCTGTCGACACGCTTTGCGTTCAAAATCCTCTCGCGCGTGTTTAACTTCGACCATGTAGAGGTCGCGGCCAACCCGGTTCATCTTTTCTACGTGCTGGAGCAACAGATCGAACGCGAGCAGTTCCCTCAGGATCTGGCAGAGAAATATCTGGAGCACCTGAAAGGCTATCTGATCCCGAAATACGCTGAATTCATCGGCAAAGAGATCCAGACGGCGTATCTCGAATCTTATTCAGAATACGGACAGAACATTTTCGACCGTTATGTCACCTACGCTGACTTCTGGATTCAGGATCAGGAATACCGCGACCCGGATACCGGCCAGCTCTTCGATCGTGAAGCCCTGAATGCGGAGCTGGAAAAAATTGAAAAACCGGCAGGCATCAGCAACCCGAAAGATTTCCGCAATGAAATCGTCAACTTCGTGCTGCGCGCCCGCGCCAACAATAACGGTCGTAATCCTAACTGGACCAGCTACGAGAAGCTGCGCACGGTTATTGAGAAGAAAATGTTCTCCAATACCGAAGAGCTGCTGCCCGTTATTTCGTTCAACGCCAAAACCTCGACCGACGAACAGAAGAAACACGATGATTTTGTCGATCGTATGATGGAGAAAGGCTATACCCGCAAACAGGTCCGTCTGCTGTGCGAATGGTATCTGCGGGTACGCAAATCTTCATAACGTCTGTACTCGATATAATTCGGGTTGTGGTCAGGCGGCAAGGAAGCTCATCGCCAGGAGCTTATCTAAGCAAGCGACCGGGAGGAGTAAGTACAGCCGCCTTCGCCGCAACCTGAAGTATGACGGGCATAAGTCAAAAAAGGGCGACACAACCGTGTCGCCCCTGCGCAGTCGGCAAAGAAGTTGGGGGAACTATGGCCTATTTTATTGACAGGCGACTGAACGGCAAAAACAAGAGCGCGGTCAACCGCCAGCGCTTCCTGCGCCGTTATAAAGCACAAATCAAACAGTCGATTTCCGAGGCCATCAACAAGCGTTCGGTAACCGACGTGGATAGCGGCGAGTCCGTCTCCATTCCCAGTGAAGATATCAGCGAACCGATGTTTCACCAGGGGCGTGGCGGCCTGCGCCATCGCGTACATCCCGGGAACGATCATTTCGTCCAGAACGACCGCATCGAGCGCCCTCAGGGCGGCGGCGGTGGTTCAGGCGGCGGTCAGGGTCAGGCAAGCCCGGACGGCGAAGGCCAGGATGAATTCGTCTTCCAGATCTCAAAAGATGAATACCTCGATTTGCTGTTTGAAGACCTGGCGTTGCCAAATCTGCAGAAAAACCAGCAGCGGCAGCTCAACGAGTTTAAAACGCATCGTGCGGGTTATACCTCTAACGGCGTGCCTGCAAACATTGCCGTGGTTCGTTCACTGCAAAACTCGCTGGCAAGACGCACGGCAATGACCGCCGGGAAACGCCGTCAGCTACACGAGCTGGAAGATAGCCTTGAAACCGTCAGCAAAAGCGAACCTGCGCAACTGCTGGAAGAAGAACGTTTGCGCAAAGAGATAGCTGAGCTACGCGAGAAAATCGCCCGCGTGCCGTTTATCGATACGTTCGATTTGCGCTACAAAAACTACGAAAAACGCGCCGAGCCTTCAAGCCAGGCCGTCATGTTTTGTCTGATGGACGTCTCCGGTTCGATGGACCAGGCCACCAAAGACATGGCAAAACGTTTTTATATTCTGCTCTATTTATTCCTGAGCAGAACCTATAAAAACGTGGAAGTGGTTTATATCCGCCATCACACGCAGGCGAAAGAAGTGGATGAGCACGAGTTTTTCTATTCGCAGGAAACCGGCGGCACCATTGTATCAAGCGCGTTGAAGCTGATGGATGAAGTCGTGAAGGAAAGGTATGACCCAGCGCAGTGGAATATTTACGCCGCACAAGCTTCGGACGGCGACAACTGGGCGGATGACTCGCCGCTGTGTCATGAACTGCTGGCGAAAAAACTGCTGCCGGTGGTGCGCTATTACAGCTATATCGAAATCACCCGGCGCGCGCACCAGACGCTGTGGCGCGAATATGAAGACCTACAGGCAACCTTCGATAACTTCGCCATGCAGCACATCCGCGACCAGGACGATATCTATCCTGTATTCCGGGAGCTTTTCCACAAGCAGCAGACCAGCGACTCTTACAATTAGCACTGATAAATCAGCCAGTTAATTTACGTTTGCTGGCTGATTTTTGCAGTTTATTTGCCGGTATCCTTGTACGGGCCTTTCTTATCATCCTCACTGTCGTCTCGCTTACGGGGTATTTCTCCGTGTTTCTTAGGCTCGCCCCCGATCGAACGATCGTCTTCTTCGTGCGCATTACTGGCGTCAGGCGCTACCTCAGGCAGGCCTTTGCTTACTTCGCCCTCTTCTCTGCGATGTTCGTTTGAATCAAGTTTCGACATAACGTTCTCCTTTTGCTTCCGAATCTTAAGCTTAGACGATAATACCGCACGGTTTAGCCGCTACTGGAGAATCGGCAGGCGCTATTAAATCCAGGGAATTGTAGTTTGTGGCCTTTGCTGTGTAATATTTTTCACTGAAACAACACGGGCTTATTACACAAAAAAGGAATGATATGAAAAAGTTGATTATGGTTATTTTGGCTGCCACGGCCATTTCTGGATGCGCACAGCAAACCTTCTCTGTGAACAAAGGCGTGACCGCTGCACCGCAACAGATAACCACCCATCACTTCTTCGTAAGCGGTATTGGTCAAAAGAAACAAATTGACGCAGCTCAGGTTTGTGGCGGCGCGGATAAGGTCGTGAGCACCGAAGTCCAGCAGACTTTTGTTAACGGCCTGCTTGGTTTTGTTACTTTCGGCATTTATACGCCGCGCGAAGCGCGAGTATATTGCGCTAAGTAATTCACGACGCTGCTATAAAAAAGCCCACCGGTAGGATTGACCCCAGTCGGTGGGCTT
Organism: Cedecea colo; assembly: GCF_011808225.1. Taxonomy (GTDB): domain Bacteria; phylum Pseudomonadota; class Gammaproteobacteria; order Enterobacterales; family Enterobacteriaceae; genus Dryocola; species Dryocola colo. Next base: position 68,976 of record NZ_SOYS01000009.1, read on the forward strand.
TCTGCGTTATTTCGGCACCCTCAGCACCTGTCCTGGATAAATTTTTTCCGGGCTTTTGAGCATCGGCTTGTTGGCCTCGAAGATCTTGTTGTACTGGTTTGCGTCGCCGTAAACCTGCTTAGAAATTGCGCTCAGGGTATCGCCTGATTTCACGGTGTAATACTGGCTCTCTGCAGCCGCCTCTTTCACCGTTACCTTATCTTCCACGCCGGCAATGCCCGCAACGTTACCAACGGCTACCAGGATTTTCTCTTTTGCTTCCTGGCTTAGCCCTTCGCCCGTCACGACGGCCTTGCCATCTGCAACTTTTACGTCGACTTTATCTGCATCCGGAACGCCGGTTTTTTTCAGGTGCTCTTTAAGAAGTTCGTTTTGATCGGCGGCGTGCGCCGTTCCGGTAACCGCATGGAATATTTTCTCGCCTGCTTCTTTCACAAAACTGATTAAGCCCATATCTCCTCCTGATAATTTTCGTTCGGGTAGTAACAACACTATCAACTTCAAAGTCTAGCAGAGGAAAGCACTATGCGAGCGGGAACGCGTCGAAGCGCGAAAATGAACAAAGAACAAGGCAATATCATTCCCGTAGCTGACGTGATGATGCCGGTTGCCAGCGCGATACCAGCCAGCCCCGGCTGCTGCACAGCGGGTAATAAACCATGCCCGTAATCGTCAAGCTTATCCGGCGAGGCGGTAAAGACGAGGAATTGCTGACCGGTCACAACATCAGGCCTGGAGAAGCCCACCACCTGCGCACGCTCCGGCGTAATGGGGATATCCGCGGCTATCAGATCGACTTTGCCCAACTGTAAAAGAGGAATGCGTTGGCCGGATTTGTGGCGCCCAGCTCCAGTTTAATGCCAGGATAATTTATAAGTTATTAGCAAAATCAATTTAGTAGAAAAAAAGAATACGTGTTTTAGCCTCTATGGAGCCAAAGAGTGGATTAGCGTCAAAAGTAGCAACTCTTACCATGCCCGCTTTCTGCTTATTCACCCGCCAATCGGCCTGCGTCGCCGTTGCATAAAGCCCGAAAAACGTCAAAAGAAATGATGCAGAGAGCTTATTTTTATGGGGTGTCACCGCCTGGGCCATAGATTTTCCTTGTTATCCCCGCCGGTTAGCGGGCCGTGGCTTTACGCTCCCATAACAGCAGCGTCTTTCCCAATGCGTAAAGCTGCATTGCATATACGCAAAAAGTCTTAGTTAGCATACTGTTAAAAGTTTTCCTTATAGATTTTGAAATAATTCCTATAACAAACTGTTTTTAAATATAAAAAACCGAGAAATATGCCAACAAAGTGTGATGCGGTCTTTGTTTTTAACATCGCCCTGAAAAGTTTCTTTTCGCTCAGGCCGATAACTCTGCCAGTTAACAGGAGAGATAAAATGAAATCACTGACCCACAATTTGTTGTTATTGATCTGCTGCTCCGTCCTGATGTCGGCGCTGGTTACCGCCATTGCGCTTTATGGTAGCCAGCAGAGCGCGCAAAAGACGGCGAACGGCATGCTGGCGAAGGATCTGGTGTCGGATATCCATCCCGCGCCGGTCTATCTAATCGAGCTGCGTCTGGTGCTTTCTCGCGTGGTTGAGGGCACCCTGACCGTCGATCAGGCCGATAGCGAAATAAAGCGACTGAGCAAAATCTGGCATCAAAGAATCGACTACTGGAAAAGCGTTTTGCCGCCGGAGCTACAGGAGAAACTACTGGGCGCGCAGTACACGGCCGGACTGGCGATGATCAAAGAAGCGAACGATTTGATTGAGCTAATTCGCAGCGGTGCGCCGACGCCGCTGTTTGAGAGGCTCAAAGCGGCGGATAAGTACTTCTTCGCCCACGAAAAAGGGATTAACGCCTTTGTGCAGCAATCCTCAAACTACGCCAACAGCGCCGTCAACGACGCGCAAAACAGCACCAGTAACTCGGTGAAATGGCAGATGATCGGCTCGGCCGCTGCGGTGTTATTGCTGCTGCTTATCGGTTACTGGGTGCATCGCAGTATTTTCAAATCGTTGGGCGCAGAACCGGCGCAGGTGGCTGAGATAGCCAATGCCGTTGCCAATGGCGATTTGACCCGCCATGTTCCCGTGCGGGAAGGCGATACGCAAAGCGTGATGGCCGCTATGAAGACCATGTGTGAAGAATTAATGATGATCATTAATATCGTTCATCAGAGCAGCGACCATATCACCAACAGCTCCGGTGAAATTGTCAGCGGCAACGTGGATCTGGCTTCCCGCACCGAGGAGCAGGCCAGCGCGCTGGAACAGACCGCTTCTTCAATGGAAGAGATGACCGCCACGGTAAAACAGAACGCCGAGAATGCGCAAACCGCCAGCCAGCTTGCGGCAGCGGCTTCACGCAGCGCCGAACAAGGCGGTGCCGTCGTCGCCCGCGTGGTGCAGACCATGAACGAGATCTCCACTTCCGCCAGCAAAATCACCGACATCATCAGCGTCATTGACGGCATCGCTTTCCAGACCAATATTCTGGCGCTTAACGCCGCCGTGGAAGCCGCCCGTGCAGGTGACCAGGGACGTGGGTTCGCGGTGGTTGCCGGAGAAGTTCGCAGCCTGGCGCAACGCAGTGCGGGCGCGGCAAAAGAGATAAAAGTACTGATTGAAAACTCCGTTTCACAGGTTACGCACGGCAGCGAACTGGTGAACGAAGCAGGCAAAACTATCAATACCGCCGTAACGGATGTGAAACGCGTGGCGGCTCTGATGGCCGAGATCACTAACGCCAGCGAAGAGCAAAGCAGCGGTATTGCGCAGGTAAGCACCGCAATCAGCCAGATGGACGTCACCACGCAGCAGAACGCGGCGATGGTAAACCAGGCAGCCGCGGCGGCAGAGGCGTTGCTGGACCAGACTCGCGGGCTACGCGAAGTCGTCTCGCAATTCCGTCTGAGTAACGCTATCTAAGAGGTAAGCGACGCCAGGTAACGCCCCGGCGTCGTTCCCAGTGATTTCCTGAACATAGTAATAAAAGCATTGGTGGACTCGTATCCCAGCGCGTCCGCCACCTTCTGTACCGTCTCACCATCGATTAATAATTGCAGAGCGATAATCAACTGCAACTGCTGCCGCCAGCGGCGGAAATTCAACCCCGTTTCCTTAACCACCAGCCGGGCCAGATTTCGCTCGCTCATTGCCAGCATTTGGGCCCATTGCGCCAGCGTTCGCCGGGCCTGCGGAGCCTGCACCAGCTGTTCGGCCATCTGACGGATTTTGGGATGGCGGGACATTGGCAAACGCAGCTGCTCAACCGGCTGGTGCGGCAACTCATCGAACAAAACCTGAACCAGGCGTTTTCGCGCAGGCGTGTCATCTTCGTCATCGGGACACCGGGTCAGATGCAGAATCAACTCCCGCACCAGCGGGGAAATTTTTAACGTGCAGCACTGGTCCGGCATCGCCACGACGCCGAGCTCGATAAATAAAAAACAGATCCGTGCGTTGGCCGTGGCGCGGTTGCTGTGCAACATTGAGCCGGGGATCCATACCGCGTATTGCGTCGGCACCATCCACATCGCCTGCTCCACCTCGCAGGTTATCCCGCCGTGTAAAGCAACGATAAGCTGGCCCTTGCGGTGCTGATGAAAAGGTATTTCCCTGACGCTTTCAGCCACGCGTATGCGGAAAGCCTGGGCAGGCTGCTGGCTGCTGTCCGGGTCGAATCCTTCTAAGGCTAAACCACGCTCCATTATTCTGTCCGAATTTAGGGATAATCTGTCATTTTACGTTGATTTGTTCAGCGACAGAAGCGTGTATCTTTAGGCCTCGATTTTAATGGACATGAAAAATGACGACTTCCTCTTCAGCGAGCATAAAAAAACGTGGCCTGTTACTGCTCGGTATTCTGTCGATTGCCACAACGCTACGCGTCACCTTTACCGGCGCGGCCCCGTTACTGGATATGGTGCACGACGCCTTCGGCCTGACCACGGCACAGACCGGCGTGCTGACTACGCTCCCTCTGCTGGCCTTTGCGGTTGTTTCACCTATGGCGGCGGGTATCGCCCGGCGCTTCGGCATCGAGCGCAGTTTATTTGGCGCAACGATCGTTATCTGCGCGGGTATCGCCCTTCGCTCTGCCGGCAGCACAGCGGCGTTGTACATCGGCACCGCAATTATTGGTTGCGGAATTGCCATGGGTAACGTGCTGCTGCCGAGCCTGGTTAAACGCGACTTCCCGGACCAGGTTGCGCGCCTTACCGGTGCATATTCGCTAACGATGGGCGTTGCGGCGGCTATTGGTTCCATTATGGTAGTGCCCATCGCGCTGCACGGCTACGGCTGGCAGGGTGCGCTGATGGCGCTGATTGCCTTCCCTGTTGTCGCGCTGCTGCTGTGGCTGCCTCAGTTAGCGAACCATACGCCTGCCAGGCTGAGCAGCAATAGCGCCCTGCACAACCGCGGGATCTGGTCTTCGCCGCTCGCCTGGCAGGTTACGATGTATCTCGGTATTAACTCGTTGATTTACTATGTGGTCATCGGCTGGCTACCTTCAATCCTGATTAGCCACGGATACAGCGAAGCACAGGCAGGTTCCCTGCACGGCCTGTTACAACTGGCAACCGCCGTTCCCGGCCTGGTTATCGGCCTGCTGCTAAGCCGCCTGAAAGATCAGCGTGGCATCGCCGTGTTAATGGCGATGTTGTGGGGCCTGAGCGCCATCGGCCTGTGGCTGCTGCCTGAATTTGCCAGCGTCTGGGTTTGTGTCGGTGGATTTGGTTCAGGTGCGGCGATGATTCTGGGCCTGTCTTTTATCGGCCTGCGTACCGGTTCTGCGCATCAGGCGGCGGCGCTTTCCGGTATGGCGCAGTGCGTGGGTTATTTACTGGCGGCGTTCGGCCCGCCGGTAATGGGGAAAATCCACGACGTTTCAGGCGGCTGGGGCTTGCCTCTGCTGGGATGCACGTTACTCTCTATAGCCATGGCGGCATTCGGTGCCTGGGCTGGCCGCAACGCTGAAATCGGCTCCGCGGCTAACGCCAGGACCTGATGCCCTGAGCGAAACCATCATTCCGGAGAGCGACAATGCAAAAAGAAGCTAAGCCATCAGCACCGCAGAACATTTTTGACGACCCGGTTTTTTTTGAGAACTATCGGCAGCTACGCGAGAACGATTCTGGCCTGAATGGCTTACTGGAGCTGCCTGCGCTCTATTCCCTGCTTCCCGAACTCGGCGGACGGTCGGTTCTGGATCTCGGCTGCGGCTTCGGGGATTTTGCCCGCTACGCCCGTAAACACGGGGCCGCCAGCGTTCTTGGCGTGGATGTTTCGCAGAAAATGCTGGCCCAGGCCATGGCCTGTACCAATGACGAAAGTATTGTCTATCTGCATCTTGCCATCGAGCAGTTACAGGTGCAGGAGCAACGTTTTGATGTGGCCGTCTCTTCGCTGGCGCTGCATTACATCGAAGATTTCAGCGCGCTGTGCGGGAAAGTTTTTGCGTCGTTAAAACCCGGCGGCCAGTTTATATTTTCCGTTGAGCATCCGATGTGCACGGCCTTGCAGGTGGGTTGGGTACCGTATGAAAATGGCGACGTCTGGCCTGTGGATCGCTATCAGGAACAAACGCTGCGGCACACCACCTGGTTTGTAGACGACGTGCAAAAATATCACCGCACGGTAGAAAATTACGTGAATACGCTGCTGGACAACGGCTTTGCGCTCACCCGCCTGCTTGAACCAAAACCGCGAGACGAAGCCGTCGCGCTGCGGCCGGATCTTGCCACCCAGTGCCGCCGTCCGCCTTTCCTGCTGCTGCGAGCGGCTAAAATCTAACGTACCGGCGGGTGGTGAAACGCTTACCCGCCCGCGCAAAATCCGGTTTATCATTGTGCCGCGCGTAGCAAAGCCTCCACCAAAGGAGCCGGCCGGTCTTTAAAAGCGTTGCGTTCGTGCTGGAACAGCGTCCCCACGAAGAAAGGATGATCGCTCAGCTCCACGGCACGGATTTCGCCCTGCTTATCCCATCCGGTGGCTTGCAGAGAGTATGGCTCAAGCGCTGCGGTAAAGAGTTCTGCGATGCCGTAATTGCAGCGGTAGTCTTCTTCTATTTTTGTCGTGCCATAAGCGCGGGCAATTTTTGAACCTTCCGCAAGCTTAATGGCGTCAGATTTTTCCACCAGCGAGCAGGTTAATGGCGCAATAACCAGCCGCCCGTCGCTGTCCGTTTCTGCATGTGCCGCGTCATCCCAGCCCATAACATTGCGGGCATACTCAACGATTGCATACTGAAATCCACCGCAGGTGCCAAGGAAGGGAATGCCGTTTTCACGCGCATAGCGTATCGCCAGCAACGCGCCGTCGTCATTTTGGTATGGGCTTGCGGGAACGCACCAGATTGCGTCATAACCGACTAAATCTTCCGGACTGACAACCTCCGGAGTTGGCAGCCAGTCATAGTCTGCGGTTACGCCGACGACCGCTGCCGCATTGTCTAATGCCTGTGGAATAGCCTGATGCGCAATGACCGCCGGATTAAAATCACCAACTAATGCAATACGAAGCGTGGATTTGAGGATGGAGGCTGGCATTTATTTGATTATCCTTATGTTTGCAAGCAGGGGACAACATAAGGAATCATAGAATAGTCACTTTGGGTTTATCTGACAACGCCGAAAATTGGCAGGGTGGAAATCGACAACCGTCCTGTGCAAATATTGCATTTCAGACCGGGCGCCGGGTCAGGCGCTAATAAGCCGAACAGAAGAGTTCGAAAGGAGGCACAATGATTCGCTGCAAACGCGTATACGACGAAGCCGCTCAGGACGATGGCTATCGGGTACTGGTTGACCGCCTGTGGCCACGCGGCATGAAAAAGGCCGATCTGCACTGCGATGAGTGGGCCAGAATGCTGGCACCCTCAACGGAACTGCGCAAAGCCTTCCACAGCGAAACCATAGATTTCATCGGATTTAGCAAATGCTACCGGGAAGAACTTAAGCAGGCAGGTGATGCGGCGCAAACGCTGGCAAAACGCGCGCGGAAAGAAACGATCACCTTGCTTTATGGCGCAAAAAATACCGAACAAAACCACGCTTTGGTGCTGGCTGATTTTTTACGCCATCTGGAAGGCTAAAGAACGGCCTGCTTTTCATCCATCTGCGAGACAGACGGCTTGTCGAGCGGCATAAGGTGCTCGGCGCGGACAAAGGCATAGCCAACTCTTCCGTCAAACGCCACTACGTCGCCGGTGACTAGCCAAAGGGGATAATTCGCTTCCAGCGGCAACTGCGTAATAACGCCGGTTACCGGATTCACGAAACGCTCGCCCGGCAAACATAGGCCAAATAATTCAACCGTTTTACCGATATTGATCCGGCCTCTGTCAGTTCGGGAGCCGATAATCATCGCCAGAGTACCCGGCTTTAACTGAAACATATTACTTCTCTTGTCCTGTTCACTTACGCGAAAGATCAGAACATTCTTAGCTGCAGTTGTAAACAGTAGCGGTGATAAAAGTACAAAACCCGCCGCAGCGGGTTTCAGAATGGTGACGAGATTGCGTTAATCTCTGGTTTGCACCCAAAAAGCATGGATCAGGCCTGGAATGTAGCCCAGCAGCGTCAGGATGATATTCAGGATAAACGCCCAACCAAACCCTTTGCCGATAAGTACGCCAAGAGGTGGGAGCAAAATAGTGATAACTACGCGCCAAAAACCCATAAACTCTCCTGTTTAAAAAATCCAACTGATTGTAATAAAAACGAATTTTCTCTTTAAGCCTGGCATGGAAATCGTATTTTTGCAAAAAACCTCGCCGGGTTACCAGGGCGCAGAAACGCAAAAACCCGCCGAAGCGGGTTTTTTAGTTCGCTGAAAACAGCGAGCGTTAAGGCTTACAGAGCAACTACGTTAGCTGCTGCCGGGCCTTTAGCGCCGTTCTCGATAGAGAACTCAACTTTCTGACCTTCGTCCAGCGTTTTGAAATCGTTGCTCTGGATTGCAGAGAAGTGTACGAATACATCTTTGCTGCCGTTGTCAGGAGTGATGAAGCCGAAGCCTTTTTCAGCGTTGAACCATTTTACTAAACCAGTCATTTTATTAGACATAGATACTTCCTCAATATATTTGGCCACATAACGTGGCGAACGTGGTCTGTATTGCAGAACGTTTCTTATTCAGGCACTTAGGAGGAGACTCACGAAGAAGGGTATCTATTGTGAACTGCTTTACTAAAACTGCTTTCATAAGGTCTGTGTTTCAAACCGATGGCGCATTTACGCATGCCCGTTCCATCTAAGCAAGAATTATTTTCATTATCGATAAAGCTATGTCTTTGTAGCCGCTTCGTTTATTCCCCCGGAGGCCTTGTCCCGGTAAGGCCGGGCATCGCTTCTTTCATCAGCTCAATAAATTTTCGCAGACGAGCCGGATAATCGCTGGCGTAAGGATAAAGCAGGTAAATTGGCAGCGGCGCGGCCTGCCAGTCTGGCAACCCATGCTGTAATGCGCCCTCTTCCAGATGCGATTTAAATACTCATGAAAAAGTCATTGCGGCACCGGGAAGCGCAGCCCTGGACAACGTTGGCTGGCCGGGCCAGGCCGCGCTGACTACGCTTGCCGCAACGGGCGGCTGGTCATGCGCTTATCGACCCGTTCTGATATATAATGCTGCTTCGGGAACGGCCGGTTCCCGCTTCTTTTTATACGATAGTTCTTGCCCTTGCGCCGGAGATTTATTACTGTATATAAATACAGCTTTATGGAAGATTTATGAATGTACGTTGAACTGGTTTACGACAAACGAAACGTGGCGGGTCTGCCGGGTGCAAATGAGAAGATCCTTGCTGAACTTACTCGCCGAATGCAGTCGCTTTTTCCCGATGCCGAGGTAAGAGTGAAGCCAATGCAGGCCAACGCCGTCAACAGCGACTGCACCAAGAGCGAAAAGGAAAGGATCAATCGTCTGATTGAAGAGATGTTTGACGAAGCCGACTTCTGGCTGGTTACCGAGGAATAGCAATGAGAAAGACAACAATAGTCCTGATTGTGGTCGCAATCGTGGTCTGGTTAGCAAGTCAACAAGGCTGGATTTGATCGGAAGAGATGGTTCAAGAACACCTTTCAGGTATTGAGCCATCGTTTACTGCTCTTTTTCGACTTTTGCTAGCCTGATAATTAACATTCCCTCTCTAAGCGTGATCGGACGCGCGTAGGTAAAAAGCTCGGGATATTGATGACCGATCCTATTTTAAAGGGCTTTCTATATATTCGATCAAAAAAATACTTTTTCTGTTAAACAATAAATCTTCCTGCCGGGGGAGAAATTATTTATCATACGAAAAATTATAATCATAAACGGACTTCAAATATGATTAATCGTGACTTCGATCATCTGGCGACTTTACTTCATATGTTTTTCACCCGCGATGACATCAGGCAAAAGCTGAACATCATCGATCAAAACAATATTTCCGGATGGGAGATCTGGATGCAGATTGAGTTTGCTAATCTGCTGGTTTCAACCGGGCATGAGTGGTGGCGTGAGCAGGCGCTGGAATGCGATCAACGTCAAAAACCAACACGCAGCACGCTACGCACAGATTTCTTGCTACGTAAAAAAGGCTGGACGTTGGATTCTTATATCGCCCTGGAGGTAAAGCAAAATAACGATCCTACGACGTGCATCAGAAATATGATTCTTGATCTTGAAAAAACAGCAAAAATAAAACGCTCGGAAATTGAACTACGGAGTTTCTGGACTCTCGGTGTAACCCGTATAATAGAACCCGAAAGACTTAACCTGTTAATCGACAGGTATCTCCACAATAAGTATTACCAAACCAAAGCCCGAGATAAGCATGTGCTTTTAGTACCAATTGAACAAACGCCTTTTTGCTATATTGTGATTTGAAAAATATAAATAATCAGGCAAAAATTTTGTGGTATCAACCTGGTATGGTTTGTTAGCCATCAGGATTGGATTTCAATAACGGATTGAATTTAAAAACAGGGGAAATGGTGCCGACTACCGGAATCGAACTGGTGACCTACTGATTACAAGTCAGTTGCTCTACCTACTGAGCTAAGTCGGCACTGGCGGGCATATTACACATCCCGCCTGTGCGATGCAATTCCCCCTGATACCGTTCGCTTAAAAATTCAACCGATTGATATCCATCACTTCTTATTGGGCATATATTCAACAGCAAGCTTTACGATTCTTACATCCGTGGCGTGACTCCCTTCTTCAATAAGATGTTGCCATATTTTGCCTGCTCGCCGGTTATCACAATGGCAAAAGCTTTCTGCGCCCGCTCATAAAACGCGTAGCGCTCGATTCTTTCAATGGCCGGGCCATCTTCTTCTTTAAAAAGCGCCCTGCGATAGCGCTGTTCCACGGCCGGATCCAGCTCGTCGTCCGCAGCCGTAGCCATCATAATCAATGGCGCCGCGTAGCTGTCCAGCTCGAACAGGGGAATAACGGCCGCCAGCAAATCGCTGACCAACAGCCCGTCGGCCCGAATCACCTGCGGCCCGAGGCTGTGCCCCGGGAAATGCGCATCGGCAAAAATGATTTCATCGCCGTGGCCCATTTCCGCCAGCGTTTTCAGGAGTTGCGGAGAAATCAGGGGAGAAATTGTCTTTAGCATTTCGCTCTCCTTCCGGCTGCAAAGCGCGATAGGCATCACGCTGCTCGCCCGGATAAAAATATCGGTAGGTATAGTTAATCTGCGCGCGGGCCTGCTCGGGTGAGGCAAATTCACCGCAGCCGTACCAGGCAAACATCGCCGCACCCAGTACGGTAGTTTCGGCGTCTTCCAGCACTTTTACCGGCAATCCCAGCACATCCGCTTTCATTTGATTCCATAGCGCATTGCGGCTTCCGCCGCCAACCAGCAGAAGTTCCTGCGCCTTAAAGCCGCCGATTGATTCCAGTACGCCAAGGTTCCGCTGTAACGTCCAGCACAGGCTTTCTAATGCGGAACGGTAAAAATGCCCGCGTGTGGTATTAAGGTTAATGCCCTGCCAGCCCGCCTGTTTGCCGGGCTCCAGCAGATGAGTATTCATGCGTAACCCTTCCGAACCCGGCGCCAGCGCAGCGGCTTCCGCCATCATGCTGCGATATACGTCGGGCGGCGTTTCACCGCGCCAGTAAAGCGGGCGTAGCCACTCCAGTACGCCTGAGGCGAGCCATTGCAGGCCGGGGTTAAACAGCCCACTACGGCTATCCAGCTCGCAGGTCGATCCTTTATAACGCGGCAGCAGCGAGGTATTCACCGAACCCGAACGCGCCAGCAGAATTTCCCAGGTGCCGGATGAAAGCACCGGCTGCTCAAGGCCCGCTCCCGAGCCAAACAACGCAAACTGCGTGTCGTGCCCCGTTGATATCACAGGCGTGCCCGGCGCCAGCCCCAGCCTCTCAGCCATCGCTGGCAGCAACGGCCCCACGATTTCGCCCGCCTCCACCATGCGGGGAAAAAGGGATGCGGATAAACCGACACGCTGGAGAATAGTGTCGCTAAAGCGTTCTGCGCGCACGTCCAGCAACTGGCTGGTGCCCGCCATCGTCCGATCGGTGGTGAATTCGCCGGTCAGCCGCTGATTGATGAGTGAGGAGATAAACAGCCAGGCGTGGGCCTGCTGAAGCTGCCGGGGCTGATGCTCCTTTAGCCACAGCAGCTTATAAAGCGTATTGAAGCTGAACTGCCCGATGCCCGAGAGCGACTGGAGCGTTTCGGGCGAAATCAACTCGCCGATTCGCGCCATTATTTCGGTGGTACGAGGGCATTTCCAGCTAATAACGGGATACAGCAGTCGCCCGTTCTCATCCGTCAGCGCACCGTCCACGCCAAACGTCGTCACGGTAACGGCACGGATTATCCATCCTTCCAGCTGCGGCATAATTTGCTGGCAACACAACTGCAAACGACAAAGAATTTCATCGAGCGACCAGGTATGCCATGCGGGATTTTCTGGCGCGGGCTGGCTTGCATTCGCCATCGCCGCTTTTGCCACTACCTTTCCTTGCCTGTCTACCGCCATTGCCCGGACGTTGGTCGCACCACAATCCAGCACCAGAACCGCTTCTTGCTTCATAGCGCCACCTGCTTTGTGATTGGGCAGCACCCGCGCGCTGCCCCGGAATCCGTTAACGTTTATAAAGCGGGCCGTAGTTCTGACAGGCACGATAATCCTGCCCTTCGCTGTCCATACCGTGTGCGGCCCAGGCCGTTGGACGGTAAATCGTCTCTTCCTCCACGTTATGCATGCAGACCGGAATACGCAGCATCGAAGCAAGCGTGATGAGATCCGCCCCAACATGGCCGACGGTCAGCACGCCGTGGTTAGCTCCCCAGTTCGCCATTACCGACCAGACGTCTTTAAACGGCCCGCTGCCGGTAAGGCGCGGAGCAAACCAGGTGGTCGGCCACGACGAGTCGGTACGTTTATCCAGGGTATCGTGAACGTCCTGCGGCAAATCGACGCTCCAGCCCTCGGCAATCTGCAATACCGGACCAATGCCTTTCACAATATTGACGCGGCTCATGGTGAACGGCACGCCACCGCGCGTGAGGAAGCGCGAGGAGTAACCGCCGCCACGGAAGTATTCATGCACGGCCGGGCACCATTCGGTCGCCGCAAGGCAGGCATCCGCTTCCTGCTGGCTGATTTGCCAGTGGGGTTTCATGGTCGGCTGACCTTCGGCATCCTGCTGGCGGCACGTGCCATCAAGCGCAGCAGAACCGGAGTTGATCAGGTGAATAATGCCTTGTTCCGCACGTCCGGTCAGGGTCTGGCCGGTAACGCGCTGCACCGCTTCCGGCGACCAGAAGGTGCGCACGTCGGCAAAGACCTGAGCGGTGCCGGTCAGCAAATGACCAAAGAGCATAGAGACGCCGTTCAGGCTGTCGTTTTCGGTCGCGACAACGTACGGCTGTCGCACGCCGTTCCAGTCGAACGAACTGTTCAGCAATGCCTCTGCCGTATCGCCATTCGGATATTGATCCGTCCAGTGACGCTGGCCCTGGAAGCCCGCCGCAATGGCGTTATAGCCCAGAGACTCTTCCACGCGCCCGATGTCCGCCAGCTTTTTATTGCCCTGCATCATGTCCCGGATGCAGATCGCCATCAGCAGGCTTTCGCGCAGGATTGCCCTGTTAGCCTCGTCGCTGCGGCGATACCGCGCGGCGTTTTTATCTTCGCCGTACTGAAAGTGCTTATCCGCCCAGCCAAGAGCAAGCTCCAGCTCCTGCTCGTCGTAGATTTTCTGATCGATACGGCGGCGCAGCTCGGTCATGTCCACCGCCTGCACTTTCATGCCAAGGAAAGATTCAAAGAAATGGTGATCGACGATGGAACCGGCAATGCCCATCGACACGCCGCCCAGCGAGAGATAGCTTTTCCCCTTCATGCTGGCCACCGCAAGCCCTGCCCGGGCAAAGCGCAGCAGTTTTTCTTCCACGTCAGCCGGAATGCTGGTGTCGCCGGAATCCTGCACATCGTGGCCGTAAATCGAAAACGCAGGCAGCCCTTTCTGGTTATGTGCCGCAAGCGCCGCAGCCAGGTAAACCGCGCCCGGACGCTCGGTGCCGTTAAAACCCCAGATGGCCTTCGGGCGCATCGGGTCCATGTCGATTGTTTCGCTGCCATAGCACCAGCACGGCGTAACGGTGATGGTTAGCCCGACATTCTGGCTGCTGAACTTCTCCTCACAGGCGGCAGACTCGGCCATGCCGGCGATGCAGGTATCGGCAATCACGCATTCGATGCTCTCGCCATTGGGATGACGCAGCCGCTCGGCAATAAGCTGCGCCGTGGCCCTGGCCATATTCAGGGTTTGTTCCTCAAGGGATTCCCGCACGCCCATTCTGCGGCCATCAATCACCGGGCGGATGCCAATTTTCGGTAAGGTACTGATTCGGTTCATTGTGATTCCTCAGGTTGATGAATCTTTTTCAGCTAATCGGATCGATACGGCTTCACCGCGCCGGCAAAGGCAGCGAGGCTCAACGATGTAGAATTAATAATTGCTAACTCGAATTAGCATAGGTATTTACGGTGAAATTAAACAATATCTTTCTTCACAAACTGTGATGTTTTTCACGACTCGCGTGGTAAAGCGGCATGAAGAAGGAAAATACATATCAGCACCCAGCAATAAAATTACTTTTATTCAAAGAGATGCGTTATTAAGATTGCGCAGCGTCACAATTTACCATGAAAATATTTGTCTGTTCTGAGGAGTTTGAATAGGTTTAAAGCGCAAAAGCTAATTCGAGTTAGCTAAGCGTCATCAAACGGAATATATGCCATACGGACCGGGCGGGAAGAGAGTAACCATGCCAGCCTGTAATCCATTCGACGGCATCTGTCTTTCCCGTTTCCTTAGACCGCGACACCTGATTTAAGGGCAAGCGCATGCCAGACACTTTTTTGCAGATGAATAATATTACTAAACGCTTTCCGGGTGTGTTGGCGTTAAGTGATGTCAGTTTTAATCTACGACGCGGTGAAGTCCATGCCCTGCTCGGGGAAAACGGCGCAGGTAAATCAACGCTGATGAAAATACTTTCCGGCGTTTATCGCCCGGATGAAGGCGAAATTATTTTCGAGAATAATAGAGTGCAATTTTCCAGCCCGCTGGAAGCGCAAAAAATTGGCATCACCATTATTCATCAGGAATTTAATCTCTTTCCTGACCTGACCGTAGAAGAGAATATTTTTATTGGCCGCGAGTTTTGTAAAAATAATCGCTGGCAGCTGGATGCAAAAACGCAGCGCGCTCAGGTCAGCGATATCCTGACGAAATTAAACCTGAAAATAAAACCGGACAGCCGCGTGGCGGACTTGACGGTTGCCCAGCAGCAGATGGTCGAAATCGCCAAAGCAATTTCCGTTAATGCCAAAGTGCTGATTATGGACGAACCCACCGCGGCGCTGACCGAGAGCGAAATCGACAGCCTGTTTCGCGTTACCCGCTTGCTTAAGGAACAGGGCACCGGCGTGGTCTACATCTCGCACCGCCTGGAGGAGCTGGCGTTGATTGCCGACCGGGCAACCGTGATGCGCGACGGGCAGTATATCGCCACCGTCGATTACGAAACCGTGCAGATTAACGATCTGATAACCATGATGGTGGGCCGCAAGCTGGGTGATATTTACCCGCGCCGCCCGCCGTTTACCGGCACGCAAAAAGTGCTGGAGGTAAAAAACCTGCAGCGTAAAGACGTGCTGTACGATATCAATTTTTCGCTTAATCGTGGCGAGATCCTCGGCCTGTCCGGGTTAATGGGCGCCGGTCGAACAGAGCTTGCACGTGTCATATTTGGCGCTGACCCCATTGACGGCGGCGAAGTCTGGCTCAACGGGAAATTAATTAAGGTTAATCATGTTTCACAGGCCATAGAACAGGGCATTGGCTATTTAACCGAGGATCGTAAAAAGGAAGGTCTCGCGCTGGGTTTATCCGTCGAGCTGAATATTATGCTCGGTAATTTCCCTGAATATTCCGACAAATTTGGCATCGTAAAAGAAAAACAATGCCGGGAAGTCAGCGAGCAGTTAGTGAAAACCCTGCGTATTAAGACACCGCATTTGCAACAGGCGGCTTTGCATTTAAGCGGGGGGAATCAGCAAAAAATTATTATTGCCCGCTGGGTGTGTAAAGACACCGACATTCTCATTTTCGACGAGCCGACGCGCGGTATTGACGTGGGCGCCAAGCTGGAAATTTATGAATTAATGAACCGGCTGGTGGCGAAAGGGAAATCCATCATCATGATCTCCTCGGAGCTGCCGGAAATTATTGGCATGTGCGATCGCATTTTAGTGATGCGCAGCGGACGTATTACCGGCGAGCTGAATAAGGCCAGTGCCACCCAGGAAAATATCATGAAATATGCGACGTTAGAGGACTGAATCATGACCGACTCATTAACTCCCGCCTCACAACCGGCCAAATCGCGCAGAATCAATAGAGCGCTGCTGATGCGCCTTGCGCCGCTATTAAGCCTGGTATTGCTGGTAATATTTTTTAGCCTGAGCTCACCGTTCTTTTTTAATACCGAAAATATTATGACCATCGCCCTGCAAACCTCGGTTATCGGCATTATGGCGATTGGTGTGACCTACGTGATTATTACCGCTGGCATAGATCTCTCTTTAGGCTCGGTAGTGGCATTCTCCGGTGTGGCGGTCGGCCTGTGCGCGTCATTCAGCATGCCGCTGATTGTCTGCGTTATTGCCGGCATGCTGGCTGGAGGGCTGTGCGGCTGCGTTAACGGCCTGCTGGTAACGCGAGGAACCATTCCGCCGTTTATCGCAACGCTTGGGCTGATGATGTCGGTGCGTGGCATCAACATGGTGATGACCGACGGCCGCGCGATTTATTTCTCCGACTACCCAACCTTTAAACTGCTCGCCCAGGGCCGTCTGTTCGACGTACTGCCCTACCCGGTGTTTTACCTGGCGATTATCGCGGTGATTGCAGCTTATATCCTCAAGAAAACGATCGTTGGCCGCTATGTGTACGCCGTGGGCAGCAATGAAGTGGCGGCGCATTTGTCCGGCATCAAGGTTCAGCGCGTCAAAATCTTCGTTTACGCCTTCTGCGGCCTGTTAACCGGCATCGCCGGGGTGATCCTCGCGTCACGCCTTAATTCCGGGCAGCCAACGGTTGGCGTTGGTTACGAACTGGAAGCCATTGCCGCCGTGGTGATTGGCGGAACAAGTCTGATGGGCGGCGTGGGCACCATCGGCGGAACAATAATTGGCGCGTTCATCATGAGCGTGCTGAAGAACGGCCTCAACCTGATGGGCGTCTCACAGTTCTGGCAGATGGTTGCCATGGGCGTGGTGGTGGTGGCTGCGGTGTATCTCGATACGTTACGTAAAAAAATGCGTTAACCACGCGTAATAACAAAAACCTTACCCTGTAATAAAACCTACAAAATCTGGAGCGAGTCATATGAAAGCTAAACATATTTTAGGTGCGGTATCGCTTGCCGCACTGCTGGTCAGCACGGCTTACGCGAAGACGTTAACCCTGCCTGTGGTGAGTAAAGGATATCAGCACGAGTTTTTCCAGACGGTAAAAATGGGCACGGAAGCGGCGGCGAAAGACCTTGGCGTCAGCACCAGCTTTGTCGGCCCGGCGGATGAAACGCAAATCGCCGAGCAAATCCAGCTTCTCGAAAACACCATGGCTAAAAAGCCGGACGGTATTCTGCTGGCGGCCCTTGATGCCAATGCGCTGGCGCCGCTGGTCGAAACCGCCAATAGTCGAGGCATTAAGGTCGTCACGTTCGATTCCGGCGTAAATTCCGATCTGCCAGCTAGTTTTGTCGCTACCAATAACGTGAAGGCCGGTGCACAAGCGGCTGATGCGCTGGCGGCCGAAATCGGCGGTAAAGGCAAAGTGGGCGTGGTAGCGCATGTAGCCGGCACAACCTCGGCTATTGAACGTTCCGAAGGCTTTACCAAACGCATGAAAGAGAAGTACCCGCAGGTAACGGTGCTGCCGGTGCAGTACAGCGACGGCGACCCGCAAAAAGCGATGGATAAAACGACTGATATGGTGCAGGCCAACCCGGATCTGGCAGGGATTTACGCGACTAACGAAGGTGCGACATTGGGCGTAGCCAACGCCGTGGACAGCCTGGGCATCAAAGGCAAGGTTAAAGTCATCGGCTTCGACAGCACCGAAGCCATCATCGGCTTCCTGAAATCCGGCGTGCTGCAGGGCTTTGTGGTGCAGGATGCTTATCAGATTGGCTATCAGGGTATCAAAGCGCTCGATGACGCCATCAACGGCAAGTCGGTGGCAAAAGAGATCGATATCCCGGTGAAATATGTCAGCATGAAGAATATTAACGACCCGGCGGTGGATAAACTGCTGCACCCGTTCGGTAAGAAGTAATCATTTCCACCAGTTCAGCCCCCCTCTCCCTGCGAGAGGGGGAGCGAAGCGATAAGCATTCCAGACCGCAGCATGGCAGCACTTTGAACATTAGTTTTATAATGGTGGCAATTTTCGATAATGGATTAGCCCGGGGCGAGTGGTTATGGCCAAAACAGTAGAACAGATTGCAACCGATCTGAATTTGTCAGTGACGACGGTCAGGCTGGTGTTAAGCGGTAAAGCGGAGCGGTACCGCATTAGCCTGAAGACGCAGGCGCGTATAAATGAACATGTCGAACGCTATGGCTATACGATTAACCACTCCGCACGCAGTCTGAAATTAAATAAAACCGAGACGCTGGGATTAATCGTCCCCTGTATTTCGAACGTCTTCTTCGCAACGCTTGCCGAAAAGCTGGAATTACGCTGCCGCAAATCGGGTTATCAGCTAATGATTAGCTGTACTTATAACGATGTGGATTACGAAAACAAGCTGGTAAAAGCGCTGATTGCGCGTAATGTCGACGGCCTGTTTATTACGCCCGCAACGCTTGAAAATCAGCAGCATCATCTGCGCCAGGTAAAAAAGCCGCTGGTGCTGCTCGACCGGGATTTTAAATTTACCGATAACGCTCTGGTGGAGTCCGATAACTTTGCTGGTGCCGTAACGCTCACCGAATCAATGCTGGATGCCGGGGAAAGCCCGCTGTGGTTTCTGGTCGGCGATACTGCCCTGCCAAGTATTCATGACCGTTTGCAGGGCTACCTCCATGCGCTACAGCAAAGGCAAACAGAACAGGCCTGGGTCGAAGAAGCGCATGACAACACGCCGGAAGGCGGCGCCGAACTAATGCAACGCCTGATAGCCAGAGACGGCGTGCCGCAGGCGTTTATTGCCTCCTCGCTTCCGATGCTGGAGGGCGCAATAAAAGTTATTCGCGAGCACTGCGGCAATATTCCGCATTCGATTAATATCGGCACCTTCGATGAACATCCCATGCTGGGATTTTTATCCAATAACGTCTGGTCGATGCAGCAGGACGAAGCTGCCTGGGCTGAAAAAGCGTTCGAATTAATGCAGCAGGGAATAGAAGGACTCCCGGTACAACGCACCGAAAAGGTAACGATGAAACTGATAAAACGTAGCGCTACTTGCTGATTATTTTGCTGCCGCAAGCGGCGAATTATTACATCCGATGATAGGGATTCTTTTTAAGAATCCAGTGAATTCCTGTTTTCGTTATTCCGCTTTGCACATTCTGGAGAAGAAAAATGGAAAGAGTAAAACTGGCCCGAGAAATCATTGAAACCTGTCTTGAAATGACCCGTATAGGGTTAAACCAGGGCACCGCTGGTAACGTCAGCGTTCGTTTTAACGGCGGCATGCTTATTACCCCGACCGGCGTTCCCTATGAAAAGTTAACCACAGATCATATTGTTTATATCGATGCGGATGGTCAGCACGAAGCAGGGAAAATTCCCTCCAGCGAATGGCGTTTTCACCAGGCGGTTTACCATACGCGCCCGGATGCCGGTGCGGTGGTGCATAACCACGCCGTCCACTGCACGGCGGTCTCGATCCTCAATCGCCCTATTCCCGCCATCCACTACATGATTGCCGCAGGAGGCGGAAACAGTATTCCGTGTGCGCCTTACGCGACCTTCGGCACCCGAAAGCTTTCTGAGTATGTCGCCGTCGCCATGAAGGACCGTAAGGCTACGCTTTTACAGCATCATGGCCTGATCGCCTGTGAAGAAAATCTGCAAAAAGCGCTGTGGCTGGCTCAGGAAGTGGAAGTGCTGGCGCGGCTGTATCTGACGACCTTAGCGATTGTCGATCCCGTCCCGGTGCTCGACGACGAAGAGATAGCTATCGTGCTGGAGAAGTTTAAAACCTACGGACTGCGGATCGAAGAATAATTTAACGCGCTGATTTTTATGCAAATAAATTAATGCACGCAGAGGCTATACTTCCTGTATTAATCAGGAGGTGACCATGTGCGGACGCTTTGCCCAGGCTCAAACTCGCGAAGAATATCTGACTTATCTGGCCGATGAAGCTGAACGGGATATACCTTACGACCCCGAACCGATTGGACGTTACAACGTGGCGCCCGGCACAAAAGTTTTGCTGCTAAGCGAGCGGAACGAAGCGTTGCATCTGGATCCGGTATTTTGGGGATATGCCCCAGGATGGTGGGATAAGCCACCGCTAATCAACGCCCGGGTAGAAACCGCGGCCACCAGCAGAATGTTTAAAAACCTCTGGCAGCACGGTCGCGCTATTGTGTTTGCTGACGGCTGGTATGAATGGAAAAAGCAAGGCGATAAAAAGCAGCCCTACTTTATTCACCGCTCCGACGGCCAGCCAGTTTTCATGGCGGCGATTGGCAGCGCGCCCTTTGAGCGTGGGGATGACGCCGAAGGGTTTCTGATTGTGACGGGGGCTGCCGATAAAGGCCTGATCGATATCCACGACAGGCGCCCTCTTGTTCTCTCGCCGGAAGCAGCACGCGAATGGATGAGGCAGGATACGGATGGAAAGGAAGCCGGGGAAATTGCGGCTGATGGCGCTGTAGCGTCGGATAAATTCACCTGGCACCCGGTTACACGCGCCGTAGGTAATATTAAAAATCAGGGGCCAGAATTAATCGAGCCGGTTACCTGAAGGTAAGCAGATCCGTAGTCAGAGCAGGCTCCTGGTTAGCCACAACGTAGATGTGCTGCTAGTTTTAAGTGACTAACAGAAGGCTTCGGGAGGAATATCGTATGATGACTGAGCAGACCAAAAATATTATTAAAGCCACGGTACCGGTGCTTGCGGAACACGGTAAAGAAATCGTCACCCGTTTTTACCAGAATATGCTGCAGGCTCACCCTGAACTTAAAAATGTCTTCAATATGGCCCATCAGCAGAAGGGGCAGCAGCAGGAGGCCCTGGCCCGTGCGGTTTATGCCTACGCCGCCAATATTGACGATCCCCTCAGCCTGAACGCGCTGCTGGAAAACATTGCCAACAAGCACACCAGCCTCGGCGTACAGCCCGATCAGTATCCCATCGTCGGTGAGCATCTGCTTGGCGCTATCAAAGAAGTTCTTGGCGACGCCGCGACAGATGACATCCTGAATGCGTGGGGAGAAGCATACGGCCAGCTGGCTGGCGTGCTGATGGGTATGGAACATGAACTATATCGGGTCAGCGCCGCTGCACCCGGCGGCTGGAACGGCTGGCGCACCTTTATCGTTCGTGAAAAGAACCCCGAAAGCGACGTTATCACCTCGTTCGTGATGGAGCCGGAGGATGGGCTGCCGGTAGCCAGCTTCGAACCCGGACAGTATACCAGCGTGGCGGTGCAGGTACCGGAGTTGGGCGTACAACAGATCCGGCAGTACAGCCTTTCCGACGCGCCAAATGGAAGTACGTACCGTATCTCAGTGAAGCGTGAAGAGGGTAGCGATAACCAGCCGCCGGGGTACGTTTCCAACCTGCTGCATAATCACGTCAACGTCGGGGACAGCATCAAACTCGCCCCGCCTTACGGTAACTTCTATATTAACGTTAACGCGACTAATCCGGTTGTGCTGATCAGCGGCGGCGTGGGGCTAACGCCCATGATCAGCATGCTTAAGCGGGTACTGCAGTCTCCTGAGCAGCGGCCTCTGGTCTTTGTTCACGGCGCCCGCAACGGAAAAGTCCAGGCGATGAAGCACAAACTGCGTCAGACGGCGGCGGACCATCAAAACTTCAGGCTAATTATGTTTTATAACGAGCCGCTGGAGAGCGATATAGAGGGGCAGGATTATGATTTCGCAGGCTTCGTGGATATCAACCAGATAGCGGACAAGGTCCTTTTGCCTGATGCCGACTATTATATCTGCGGCCCGGTCCCGTTTATGCGTTTACAACACGATGCGTTGATGAACCATGGCGTGCCGGAAACGCACATCCATTATGAAGTTTTCGGCCCGGATTTGTTCGCCGAATAAACGGCGTTGCCGTTTTTGTCGAACGGAAAAGTTTGATAGCGTTATAAACGGGAGCCAGCAGGTTCCCGTTTTCACCTCTCTGATAAAGCCGATTACCCGCTTTCAAGCTTCGTTATTATATTTTTCCTGAGCCGATAAACAACGCTCAAAAAGACCGCGTGCTTGCTCATATGAGCGAGCCGAGAGCGTTAAATTATGCCATATGCTGTTATGGTCAGCTCCCGGCACTAACAGCAGATGCTTCCAGGCCTGCTTCGGGGCCGAAGATATCAGCTTAAGCGGTATTTCTTCGGGAATAATATCGTCTTTCTCAGCGGCAATAACGAGCAGTTTACCGGTAAATTCCGCCGCTATAGCCCATGCGTCTGTGCTCTCCCAGCTTCTTTCCTTGCGAATCAGCCCGGAGAATTGTGGGCCAAAATTCACATCGTATGCAGAGGCGGTATACACGCCGGGAACCATAAGGATTAATGAGCGCAACGGTATTTTCCTGCTAAGGTGAAGCGCGTTATAAGCCCCCATGCTGATACCCATGCAGCCTGTTAAAGGCTGTTGCAAATGCGCTATTACGGCCTCCGCCTGCAACGTGCGGCTGCATAAAGAAGACTCGCTCATTCTTCCGCTCGTTTCGCCATGCCCGAGGCAATCAAAAGCGGTAGTGCCGTAACCCAGGCTATGCATAAGGCGGCGATAGTTAGAGAAAACTTTACGATCTCTGGAACCCCCGTGGATCATTAAAACATGCCCTTTACTACCCGAAATACTATCAGCACATATCGTTTCACCACGAAAGTTCACATAAAAAAGCTGGCGTAAGGCCTCGTCAGACATAATTGCTTCCGGGTCATTTTTAATACGGATACATTTTTTACTGTGGAAACATGCAGAATTCAACAGCAAAAAAGGTTCAGCTTAAAGCGGCGCTTTTCTTTCAGCTGAATTCAGGCCGAAATATGAACGGGCGTATTTTTCAAGCGTTTTGCGTGGCAGGATAACCGTTGCACGTTCACCGGGAATTTTCAGTTTATATCCTCCCTGCATTGGCGCAGGAACAACCTGATACCACCTTCCCATATAAAATATCCAGTTCATAGCTACCCTAACAGCCTAACAGAGCGGCCAAGAGAATAGACTTAATTTAACTTAGGTAATCAGAGCAGGATCGCACTTTTGCTATGTGGGGGCTGAAGGACCTTTTTGCCGGCCTGGAGAGTAAAAAAGCCGCCATCAAGACAGCTTTATAGGATGCTGACAGCCAGAGCTTTTCTGACAGGCTATGCAGCCATATTGCCGCAGGCTTTTGCACAATTCATACACGCCTCTGAGCAATCCTGGCAGTGGCTGGCTTGATGTTTACCGCACTCCTCACCACACTTCTGGCATACCTGCGCACAGATCTTGCAAAGAGACGATGCGAATTCACTGTTCATCGTCATCAGCTGCGCAGCCAGTCGACAGATGTTTGCGCACTGTATATCCAGCCGCACACATTCACGCATCATATCAAGCTGCTCTTCTTTAAGGCACGAAGCAGCACAAAAATCACAGGCGGCGGCACACCTGTAACAGGCCTCAATACAATCAGCATACTGTTCTGACATACTTTTTCTCCTGCTGGTTTTTATTACGGAAGTTAAGCCTGGTAGTGAAAAAGCGTATATGCCAGAAGATGATTACATAATTTCAAATGGATATATGAAAAAAATTCTTAGCAGTCCTGGCTATGAGCAATATCAATTCCCTCAGGGTCCTGAATGCAAAAAACCCGCGGCGTTAACCGGCGGGCTTCTTCGTCGTTACTGCTCGGGATATAAAAGCTAAAGGATAGCTTCTTTCGCTGAAATGCTTTCGCACTCTTTAGCGTAAAGCTCTAAATCATGGATAAGACTGCGGGCCTTTTCAGGCGTTAAGGCAAAGAACTGTGAATCAAAAGTTGAAGCATTGTTGCCATAAGGAGACGTGCTGTAACCAAACTTAATCACTAATGAAGCGTTTTCCCTGGCGGGACCAATTTGCCAGTCGGTGACAGGAAAAGCAGGAAAGACCCGATCGCTATTCATATAATTTCCCTTATATATTTAACAGATTAGAAAGCATTAACACTTGCGCCCGATAAGGAGGGCGTGGATGTAAGGTTTAATTAAATATAGGCAAGGAAATTTTATTTAGAGTACTAAAAATTACGTTTTTACAGAGGTCCGGCCAGTGATGCGGTTTTAGTAAAAAATACGCTTTCGTAGAAAACGACATTGGCATAGCAAAAAGCTTCGTAAAAACAATAAAGCTGGATTATAGCAGTACCAGGCCACCAAACTTCTTGCCAGGTGTAAGGAGGTAGAGGTAGAGCCAGAGCTCGCATGCTTACGGCAAAGCTCGCGGGCGGGAAATCCGGCTTCAGCCTCGCGGAGGATACTGATGATCTGGTCGTCGGAAAAATACTTCTTCATGGGATTGTCCCCACGTTACTGATGAAGACACTACTAACATCGGGATGTATTAAACAACGGAGAGCAGGTCAGCAGCCTTATGAGACAGGAACAAAAAAACCATGCTGGTGGATGGCTAGTTGAGTTCTAATACAAGATCCGTTACCCCAGAAAGCAAAAACCCGCCAGAGGGCGGGTTTCAAAAAGCTCCAACCAGGTTCATGCTGCCTTACGACGGCGCGCCTTACCCTGCTGTTCTTTACCCGAAACGGGAGCATATAGCTCCCGTTGACACACAATCAGCAAAGCTGATTACATGTGTTCGATCATCGCATCGCCAAACTCTGAACATTTCAGCAGCTTAGCGCCATCCATCAGGCGTTCAAAATCATAAGTGACGGTTTTGGCGTTAATCGCGCCTTCCATACCTTTCACGATAAGGTCAGCCGCTTCGAACCATTCCATATGACGCAGCATCATTTCTGCGGACAGGATGATGGAACCTGGGTTCACTTTGTCCTGGCCTGCATATTTTGGTGCGGTGCCGTGGGTCGCTTCGAACAGTGCGCATTCGTCACCGATGTTAGCGCCAGGGGCGATACCGATACCGCCAACCTGCGCTGCCAGGGCGTCAGAGATGTAGTCACCGTTCAGGTTCATACAGGCAATCACGTCATATTCAGCAGGACGCAGCAGGATCTGCTGCAGGAACGCATCGGCGATCACGTCTTTAACGACGATTTCTTTGCCGGTATTTGGGTTTTTGAGTTTCACCCATGGGCCGCCGTCGATAAGCTCACCACCAAATTCTTCACGCGCTAACTGGTAACCCCAGTCTTTGAAAGCGCCTTCGGTGAATTTCATGATGTTGCCTTTGTGCACCAGCGTCACGGAATCACGGTCGTTGGTGATAGCATATTCGATGGCCGCACGAACCAGGCGTTTGGTGCCTTCTTCGGAGCAAGGCTTAATGCCGATACCGCAATGTTCAGGGAAACGAATTTTCGTGACGTTCATTTCATCACGCAGGAATTTGATAACTTTTTCAGCTTCGGCGCTGTCGGCTTTCCACTCAATGCCCGCATAGATATCTTCTGAGTTTTCACGGAAGATAACCATGTTGGTCAGCTCCGGATGCTTAACCGGGCTAGGCGTGCCCTGGTAGTAACGCACCGGACGCAGGCAAACGTACAGGTCAAGCTGCTGGCGCAGCGCAACGTTCAGAGAACGAATACCGCCACCGACCGGGGTAGTCAGCGGGCCTTTGATGGCAACGCGGTAATCACGAATCAGATCCAGAGTTTCTTCTGGCAGCCAGACGTCCTGGCCGTACAGTTGGGTAGATTTTTCGCCGGTATAGATTTCCATCCAGGAAATTTTCCGCTCGCCGTTGTAGGCTTTTTGCACGGCGGCATCCACCACTTTGATCATGGCTGGCGTCACATCTACACCGATACCATCACCTTCAATAAAAGGAATGATCGGATTGTGAGGAACGTTCAGTTTGCCATTTTGCAGGGTGATCTTTGTACCTTCCGCCGGAACAACTACTTTGCTTTCCATTAACCTCTCCTTCGAGCGCTTCTGTTTGTTAATGATTTGTAATATGCGCGTCAATACTACTTGAATATCAGGCCCGCGCCAATCACCGATGATTTCCGTTATAATGCGTGAATACCCGTCGTCTGAAAATACTATGAATAAAACATCTTTTAGAAATCACCCAGTTAAACGATTCAGCACAAAACGGCAGACCAAAAAACCGGGTTCTGACGGACCGAAGCGGCTGGTTATCTTCAATAAACCGTACGATGTCCTGCCGCAGTTCACGGACGAAGCGGGACGCAGCACCCTAAAAGATTACATCCCGTTACAGGGAATATATGCTGCCGGGCGTCTTGACCGGGATAGCGAAGGTTTGCTGGTGCTCACCAACGACGGTGCGCTGCAGGCGCAGCTTACTCAGCCGGGTAAACGAACCGGCAAGATTTACTATGTGCAGGTGGAAGGCGAGCCAACGGAAGAAGCGCTGGCTGCGCTGCGCAAGGGCGTCACGCTTAACGACGGCCCTACCCTGCCCGCAGGCATCGAACTGGTAAACGAGCCGGAATGGCTGTGGGCGCGTAATCCGCCCATTCGGGAACGCAAAACCATCCCTACCCGCTGGCTGAAAATCACGCTGTATGAAGGGCGTAACCGCCAGGTTCGTCGTATGACCGCGCATGTAGGCTACCCTACGTTGCGTCTGATTCGTTTTGCGATGGGTGCCTATACGCTGGACGGTCTAGATAACGGCCAATGGCGGGAGATCCCGCAGGAGAAAAGTCAATGAAACGACTCATTTTAACTCTCGCGTTACTAAGCCCCCTGGCCGCCGGTGCGGCAAGCTTTGACTGCCAGAAGGCCAAAGCGGCGGATGAGAAAGCCATCTGCGCCCATCTTTCCCTGAATGATAAAGATGTGGAAATGAGCACCAAATATCAGTTCCTGAAGGGGCTGTTCGCGATGGGAGGCCGGGGTGCCATTCAGGATGCCCAGCAGAGCTGGCTCAAAAAACGCCGGCAATGCGGCGGCGACGTGACCTGCCTGACAAAAGCCTACGATCGGCGCCTGCAACAGCTGGATGCGATGTACGACAACATTAACAAGCCGATTTAATAAGGATTTTTATGTTCAAACCGCACGTGACCGTAGCCTGCGTGGTGCAGGCACAGGGAAAATTTTTGCTCGTAGAAGAGACGATTAATGGCAAAACCCTGTGGAACCAGCCTGCCGGGCACCTTGAGGCTGACGAAACGCTCCCGGAAGCCGCCAGCCGCGAGCTTTATGAAGAAACGGGTATTCGTGCCGAGCCGCAAAGCTTTATCCGCATGCACCAGTGGATAGCGCCGGATAAAACGCCTTTCCTGCGTTTTCTGTTTGCCATTGATTTGGATGAACAGCTGCCGACAACGCCGCACGACAGCGATATTGACCGTTGCCTGTGGCTGGATGCGCAACAAATTGTTAACGCGACGAATTTACGCTCGCCGCTGGTTGCCGAAAGCATCCGCTGCTATCAGCAGGCTGAACGTTATCCGCTCGCGTTGCTCGGCGCATTTAACTGGCCGTTTACTTAAGGGTGCCAGGTCCGGGGATGCGTGATAGAATACGCCGCCTTTAAGTTCAATGTCGTGAGTTACTCCATGTCTGAAAGCCCAAAAAAAGTGATCGTCGGGATGTCCGGCGGTGTTGATTCCTCGGTTTCTGCCTTCCTGTTGCAACAGCAGGGTTACAAGGTAGAAGGCCTGTTCATGAAGAACTGGGAAGAGGATGATGGCGAGGAGTACTGCACCGCAGCCGCCGATTTAGCGGATGCGCAGGCCGTATGCGATAAGCTCGGCATTGTACTGCACACCGTTAACTTTGCCGCAGAATACTGGGACAACGTCTTTGAGCACTTCCTGGCAGAGTACAAGGCCGGGCGCACGCCGAACCCGGATATTCTGTGCAATAAAGAAATCAAATTTAAAGCCTTCCTTGAATTCGCCGCTGAAGATTTAGGCGCCGATTACATCGCCACTGGTCATTATGTGCGTCGCGCTGATGTGGACGGTAAAAGCCAGCTGCTGCGCGGGCTGGATGGCAATAAAGACCAGAGTTATTTTCTCTACACGCTCGGTCATGAGCAAATTGCTCAAAGCCTGTTCCCGGTCGGCGAATTAGAAAAGCCAGAAGTACGCCGCATTGCCGAAGAGCTGGACCTCATCACCGCGAAGAAAAAAGACTCCACCGGAATCTGCTTTATCGGCGAGCGCAAATTCCGCGAATTCCTGGGCCGTTATCTGCCCGCCCAGCCGGGCAAAATCGTAACGGTTGACGGCGAAACCATCGGCGAACACCAGGGCCTGATGTATCACACCCTCGGCCAGCGTAAAGGCCTGGGCATCGGCGGTACCAAAGAGGGTAGCGAAGATCCATGGTATGTCGTTGATAAAGACGTTGAGAACAACGTTCTGGTTGTTGCGCAGGGGCACGATCACCCGCGCCTGATGTCCGTTGGCCTGATTGCACAGCAGTTACACTGGGTTGATCGCGAAACGCTCAGCAAACCGCTGGCCTGCACGGTAAAAACGCGTTATCGCCAGACAGATATTCCCTGCACCATCACCCCAATCGATGCCGATCGCATTGAAGTGCGTTTCGAAGAGCCGGTTGCGGCAGTCACTCCAGGCCAGTCCGCGGTATTTTACAGCGGTGAAGTGTGCTTGGGCGGTAGTGTTATTGAGCAGCGTTTGCCGCTCGCCGACTAACTTGCGGACAAGGACGAACCACCGTGGCTAAGAATTATTACGATATTACTCTCGCGCTGGCAGGCATCTGCCAGTCCGCCCGCCTGGTTCAACAGCTTGCGCACCAGGGGCACTGCGATACCGACGCACTGCATGTCGCGCTTAACAGCGTTATCGATCTTAATCCTGGCTCCACGCTCGGCGTCTTTGGCGGCAGCGAAGCTAACCTGAAGCTGGGGCTGGAAACATTGCTCGGCGTGCTGAACGCCAGCAATCGCCAGGGCCTGAACGCTGAATTAACGCGTTACACCTTAAGCCTGATGGTGCTGGAACGGAAGCTGCATGCCAGCGCCGGTGCCATGGACACGCTTGGGTCGCGCATTGCCGGTCTGCAACGCCAGCTTGAGCATTTCGAACTGGAATCCGACACGCTGCTCAGCGCGATGGCCGGTATTTATGTCGACGTGATTAGCCCGCTGGGGCCACGCATTCAGGTCACCGGCTCTCCTGCCGTGCTGCAAAGTCCGCAGGTGCAAAGCAAGGTTCGTGCCTCGCTGCTGGCCGGTATCCGCGCCGCCGTGCTGTGGCATCAGGTTGGCGGCGGCCGCCTGCAGTTAATGTTTTCCCGTAATCGCCTGTGCACACAGGCAAAACAAATTCTTGCTCATTGTTAACCTCTTTCGGAGTTGTGACTTATGGAATTATCCTCACTGACCGCCGTTTCCCCCGTAGATGGACGCTACGGCGATAAAGTCAGCGCGCTGCGCGCTATTTTCAGCGAATTTGGCCTGCTGAAATTCCGCGTACAGGTAGAAGTGCGTTGGCTGCAAAAGTTAGCCGCGCACGCAGCGATCAGGGAAGTTCCTGCTTTTGACGCCGACGCAATCGGTTACCTTGATAAAATTATTGCCGAATTCAATGAAGAAGACGCGGCGCGCATCAAAACCATTGAACGCACCACCAACCACGATGTGAAAGCCGTTGAGTATTTCCTGAAAGAGAAAGTGGAGTCCGTTCCTGCCCTGCATGCGGTCTCCGAGTTTATTCACTTCGCTTGCACCTCCGAAGATATCAATAACCTTTCCCACGCGCTGATGCTGGAAACGGCCCGCCAGGAAGTGGTGCTGCCGTACTGGCGTAAAATCATCGATGCGGTGAAAGACCTGTCGGTGCAGTATCGCGACATCCCGCTGCTTTCCCGTACCCACGGCCAGCCTGCAACGCCTTCCACCATGGGTAAAGAGATGGCGAACGTGGCCTACCGTATGGAGCGCCAGTTCCGTCAGCTTGAGAAGGTAGAAATTCTCGGCAAAATCAACGGCGCCGTTGGCAACTATAATGCTCACATCGCCGCTTACCCGGAAGTTGACTGGCATCAGTTTAGCGAAGAGTTCGTCACGTCGCTGGGCATCCAGTGGAACCCGTACACTACGCAGATTGAGCCGCACGACTATATCGCCGAGCTGTTTGACTGCGTGGCGCGCTTCAACACCATCCTTCTCGATTTCGATCGCGACGTATGGGGCTATATCGCGCTGAATCACTTCAGGCAGAAAACCATTGCCGGTGAAATTGGCTCTTCCACCATGCCGCATAAAGTTAACCCAATCGACTTCGAAAACTCCGAAGGCAACCTGGGCCTGTCTAACGCCATGCTGCAACATCTGGCAAGCAAGCTGCCCGTTTCCCGCTGGCAGCGCGACCTGACGGACTCCACCGTGCTGCGTAACCTGGGCGTCGGTATTGGCTACGCGCTGATTGCTTATCAGTCTACGCTCAAAGGCGTGAGCAAGCTGGAAGTGAACCGCGACCGTCTGCTGGACGAGCTGGACAGTAACTGGGAAGTGCTGGCGGAGCCAATCCAGACCGTAATGCGTCGCTACGGCATTGAGAAGCCGTATGAAAAGCTAAAAGAGCTGACTCGCGGCAAGCGCGTGGATGCAGAAGGCATGAAACAGTTTATCGACGGCCTCGAACTGCCGGAAGACGAGAAAACCCGCCTGAAGGCGATGACGCCGGCTAATTACATCGGCCGCGCTATCACCATGGTCGATGAACTGAAGTAAGTTTTAACTGCCCGGCGGGTGGCGCTACGCTTACCCGCCCTACAGAATCCTGGCTCCGCCGCCCGGCGGAGTCTATTTCCAGATGTTTATCCGTTGTTTACTCCGCCTCACCGATAATTAGCGTTAAACTTGCGATGACATTTTTACACTGAGGAAATGCGATGCGCGTTCTGGTTGTGGAAGATAATGCCCTGTTACGTCACCACTTAACGGTGCAACTGCGCGAAACGGGCCACCAGGTCGATGCCGCCGAAGATGCTAAAGAGGCGGATTACTTCTTAAACGAACACACGCCGGATATTGCGATTGTCGATCTCGGCCTGCCTGACGAGGACGGTATGAGCCTGATCCGCCGCTGGCGAAGCCATGATGTCACCATTCCTGTTCTCGTCTTAACCGCCCGTGAAGGCTGGCAGGATAAGGTCGAAGCGCTCGGTGCCGGGGCCGATGACTATGTGACTAAACCTTTTCATCTTGAAGAAGTTATCGCGCGTATGCAGGCCCTGATGCGCCGCAATAGCGGGCTTGCCTCGCAGCTTATTGCCCTGCCGCCGTTCCAGGTGGATTTATCCCGCCGTGAATTGTCCATTAACGACACGCTTATTAAGCTCACCGCTTTTGAATACACGATTATGGAAACCCTGATCCGCAACGTCGGAAAGGTGGTCAGCAAAGATTCGCTGATGCTCCAGCTCTACCCCGACGCGGAGCTGCGCGAAAGCCACACTATTGACGTACTGATGGGCCGCCTGCGTAAGAAAATCCAGGCTGAACATGCCCGGGAAGTGATTACCACCGTGCGGGGCCAGGGCTACCGTTTCGACCTGCGTTAGCGATGACATTCTTATATCATTTTTTTCCGCTCTCGCTGCGGGTACGCTTTTTGCTGGCTACTGCCGCCGTGGTGCTGGTGCTGTCGCTCGCCTACGGTCTGGTCGCGCTGGTGGGCTACAGCGTCAGCTTTGATAAAACCACCTTCCGTTTGCTGCGCGGCGAAAGCAATCTGTACTATACCCTCGCAAGCCGGGTGAACGGTAAGATCGAAGTTGAAATACCGGAAAATCTGAATCTGCAAAGTCCGACAATGGCGCTGATCTATGACGATCGCGGCAATCTGCTGTGGGCGCAGCGGGATATGCCGCAGCTCAGGCAGAAAATTAAAAAAGAATGGCTTGGCTCGAACAGTTTTCACGAGCTGGAAGCGAATTTCGCCACCAGCCGCACCCTGCTGGGCAATGACAATTCTCTGCAGGCAAAACTAAAGGTTATTCACGATAATGATGAAGATAACGAGATGACGCACTCGGTAGCCGTGAACCTGTATCCGGCTACCGCCAGGATGCCTGCGTTAACCATCGTGGTAATCGATAATATTCCCATTGAACTAAAACGTTCTTACCAGGTGTGGAGCTGGTTTATTTATGTCCTGCTCGCCAACCTGCTGCTGGTCATTCCGCTGCTGTGGGTCGCCGCCTGGTGGAGCCTGCGGCCTATTGAAGCGCTGGCAAAAGAGGTACGCGAGCTGGAAAAACACGACCGCGACAGCCTCAATCCGGAAACGACCCGCGAGCTGATTAGCCTGGTCCGCAACCTGAACCGCCTGCTGCGAACAGAACGCGATCGCTACGATAAATACCGCACCACGCTGACCGACTTAACCCACAGCCTGAAAACGCCGCTGGCGGTACTGCAAACTACTCTGCGCTCCCTGCGTACGCACAAGCTGGGCGTTGAAGAAGCCGAGCCGATAATGCTCGAACAAATCAGCCGTATCTCGCAGCAAATCGGTTATTACCTGCATCGCGCCAGCATGCGTGGCAACAGCGCTTTATTAAGCCGCGAACTGCATTCGGTTGCCCCTTTGCTTGATAATCTTTGCTCGGCGCTTAACAAGGTTTACCAGCGTAAAGGCGTGAACATTACCCTTGATATCTCACCGGAAATTACTTTTATCGGCGAAAAAAACGACTTTATGGAAGTCATGGGTAACGTGCTGGATAACGCCTGTAAATACTGTCTGGAGTTTGTGGAGATCTCCGCCTCGCAGGCGGACGATACCCTGCATTTATTGGTGGAAGATGACGGCCCTGGCATCCCGGAAAGCAAACGAGCCATTGTTTTTGACCGCGGACAGCGGGTCGATACGCTGCGGCCAGGCCAGGGCGTTGGCCTGTCGGTGGCTCGTGAAATCGTCGGGCAGTACGACGGTGAAATCCTCCCCGACACCAGCGAGTTGGGCGGCGTGCGTATGGAAGTGATTTTTGCGCGCCAGCGTCCCGTCAGCGAAGAAGATTGAAAATACTCCCGTAAACGCCCTCTCCATCCGTTATAATCCGGACAGGTTCCTCCACCTGCCGGATAACAAAAATGGAATACACCCTGGATTTAAACTGGCCCGATTTTATCGAGCGCTACTGGCAAAAACGCCCGGTAGTGTTAAAGCGCGGCTTTAAAAACTTTATCGATCCCATCTCCCCGGATGAACTGGCAGGCCTTGCCATGGAAAACGAGGTAGACAGCCGCCTGGTGAGCCATCAGGACGGCAAATGGCAGGTCAGCCACGGTCCATTCCAGAGCTACGATCATTTAAGCGAGAACAACTGGTCGCTGCTGGTGCAGGCGGTTAACCACTGGCACGAGCAGAGCGCCGGGTTAATGCGTCCCTTCCGCGCCCTGCCGGACTGGCGTATTGACGATCTGATGATCTCTTTCTCCGTCCCTGGCGGCGGCGTTGGTCCGCATCTGGACCAGTACGACGTATTTATCATTCAGGGCGTTGGCCGCCGCCGCTGGCGCGTGGGCGAAAAAGTGCCGATGAAGCAGCACTGCCCGCACCCGGACCTGCTCCAGGTTGAGCCGTTCGAAGGCATTATTGATGAAGAGTTAGAGCCGGGGGATATTCTTTATATCCCGCCAGGTTTCCCGCATGAAGGCTATTCCCTGGAAAATTCGATGAACTATTCCGTCGGGTTCCGCGCGCCAAGCGGTCGGGAGCTGATTAGCGGTTTCGCCGACTATGTATTACAGCGCGAGCTGGGCAGCCATCGTTATACCGACCCGGATGTGCCTTCCCGCCAGCAGCCGGCGGACGTTCTGCCGGAAGAACTGGCTAAGCTGCGCGGCATGATGCTGGAGCTGATTAACCAGCCGGAGCATTTCGAAGCCTGGTTTGGCGAGTTTATTACCCAGTCGCGCCACGAGCTTGATGTGGCCCCGCCTGAGCCGCCTTACCAGCCGGATGAAATCTACGATGCGATAAAACAGGGCGACTCGCTGACGCGTCTTGGCGGCCTGCGCGTGCTGCGTATTGCCAATGAGGTGTATGTCAACGGCGAGAAAATTGACAGCCCGCACCGCCCGGCGGTTGAAGCTCTGGCAAGCCACATCACGGTAAATGCTGAGATTTTAGGGGACGCGCTGGAAGACCCTTCATTCCTGGCGATGCTGGCCGCGCTGGTTAACAGCGGGTACTGGTACTTCGAGGATTAACGCCTCGCTCGCCCTCTCAGCCAAAGTCATTTACTGGCTGAGAGGGCGGGGAATCAAGTTTTTAATCAATATAAAGTTTCGCTTAATTATTTGAAAGTTAAAATATTCGGCACGCATCACAAAGCGGTGAAAATTCCGGCAGGAATTGCAGAGGGATATGTATATTTTTTGGGGGTATTAATGTTGTTATATAAGCCAGAGTTATTGAGTCAATATTGAGCGTTTCAACGATGCAGAGCGGTAACTTTATGAACATTGACGTTATATTTATCACTTTTCACCGCACCCACAAACGTCGGCCATTTTTACACGCTGAATAGATAAATCAAAGTAATAATAACGACAGAGACAGCACATATTACGGCGCTAGTAGAGAGTTCTTTCAATGAATGCAAATAACCTTCGTTGTGCTCATTTAATTTTATAATGGCCTGATTTTCGTTTTCAGCTTCTACCTCGACGAAATGCCTTCTGAATCCTTTTTGCTTCATCTCCTGAACAAACGAATGCGTCACTGAATTTTTTGGCATTGCTTTCGAAATTGCTTTTGACCGATCGTTTTTTATAAACACTATATACTTCATAAGCATAACCTTCAGAAAAGCACAGGTTTTGACATCTGTGCTTGTTAAATTAATCAATGATTTTTACCGCCCAGTTCTCTTCTTCCCGATGCCGTCTTTGGCCCGGTACCATTTCAACCGTAACCATTCCCCGTCTTCATTGTATTCTCACCCCAGATACCCTTTGCGGCAGAACCACTCCCATACGGAGAGTTTTTTGATAGATAAGACTGACCACTACGATTACCGCTGTTGCCCCCGCCATTCGAATTGCCTGAACCACCGTTACTTGACGATCGTTTTCCACTTCCCTCTCTGTCCTGCCGCCCGCCAGATATCAATCGATATTGACCACTTAAAAATTCTTTTATTCGTATTCTTCTTGAACTTATTACAACTGGCATTACCAACCAGTTAAGATTCATACTATCCCTATAGAAAAGATAAACAAGAATATTTTTTTGATCTTTGATGCCGCTCGATAAAAACCATTATATTAACTGAATGCGTTAAATAAACCACTAACGAAAGACATACCAGAAAGGGATAAAAGCATCGAACATTTTACTGAATATGAGGGAGTTAAGGTGTTCCGCATAATTCTGTAAAAGAGTATCTGGTTGCGGAGAAATCATAATTCCAGAATAACCAACCACGGAATAGGGAGCCCAATGAAGGCTCCTGCCGGTTGGTTTTAGTGAATCGTGAGAAGTTTTACGGCAGGTTCATCAGACAGAATATATAAGCTCTTCTGCAAGGCATAGTTTTGAAGATCCAGTGAAAAGGAGAATGCTCTCTAATCAGATTTATAAAAAACGCGTTCAGCTACCGGAAACGGGCGGGAAGAAAAAATATATCCATCTGAATCAACCCCTGATGAACTCAACGTTTTTTCTGCATAAACTTTCATCGTTAAATCGCCGGGTTTCGTCATTCCCGCCTCGCAGTATTTTGACTTAAGCGGCAGCACTAACCGGCACATCCTTATGTACCGATGTGCCATGCTGACTATGATTTGATTGGATACTGCAACAGAGAGGACGGCTCAATGATCGTTTTATGCAAGGCCTGCGGCACCTCCTATGAGATCGCCGGTTCCCATCCAGAACATTGCAAAATCTGCGAAGATGAGCGTCAGTATGTGCCCGCAACGGGGCAGAAATGGGTCAATCTGGACGCCCTTTGTGCGTCACACTCAAATAAGTGGAAACAGCACGAAACATCTCTCCTCAGCATCCAGACCGTGCCTGCTTTTGCAATTAATCAGCGCGCTTTTATTTTGCGAACGCCGGAAGGCAATATTCTGTGGGACTGCATTGCTACTCTCGACGACGCCACGAAAACGCTAATTTCCTCCCAGGGCGGACTCAGGGCTATTGCCATATCGCATCCGCATTACTACACCACCATGCAGGACTGGGCGGCCGCATTTGACGCCCCGGTTTACCTTCATGCCAGCGATCGCCAGTGGATCATGCGCGACAGCCCTCGGATTATTCTCTGGGAAGGTGACACCCTTAAGCTGACCACTGATGTCAGTGTAATACGCCTCGGTGGGCACTTCGCCGGCGGCAGCGTTCTTCACTGGGCACAGGGCGAAGGGGCGCTGCTTTCAGGAGATATCGTTCAGGTTACCCCGGGCGCGGATGCCGTCTCCTTTATGTGGAGCTATCCCAATATGCTGCCGCTGTCGGCAGTGACGGTCAGCGATATTATGCGCCGCCTGAGCGCCGTAAAATTTGCAAAACTCTACGGCGCGTTTGAAGGAAAGGATATTACAGAAAATGCCGATGATATCGTGCGTCGTTCAGGTGAAAAGTATATTGCCTGTCTCAGCTAAGGATTAATTATGCATGCTAAATAACCCTGTATAACTTACCGCCCTGCCCTGGAACGCAGTATCCGCTTCTGGTATTCAACCGCTCGCACAAAGGATAGCGGGCAGCAATGCTCAAAAGCAGAGATCGGTATTTTCCAGTCAAGGCCAGGATTTTAGAGCCCATAGCACTCCAGGACGTCTACCAGGAACGAGACGATTCAGAGCCAGCAAGAATAAGTTTAACGTTTGCCTTGCTGCATCTGGCGTAGCGTATAGGTAACGCCTGTGGCCAGGGATCAGGCTAGCCAGTTTTAACGCCTCGCATGTCGTAAAAGACGCGAGGCGTTTTTCGTTTCAAGCTTACTCGTCGCGCCAGCCCATTGCTGGCGCAACATATTTCAGAATGGACTCGATAACATGCGCGTTGTAATCCACGCCCAGCTGATTCGGCACGGTCAGTAATAACGTATCCGCTTCGGCGATCGCTTCGTCCTGTTTCAGCTGTTCGACCAGCCTGTCAGGTTCTGCGGCGTAGCTGCGCCCGAAGATCGCGCGAGTTTTCTCATCGAGGAAACCGACTTTGTCGCTATCGTCACGGCTTGAACCGAAATACATCCTGTCGCGATCGTCCGTCAGGGCAAAAATGCTACGGCTGACCGAGACGCGTGGTGCGCGTGCATGCCCCGCTTCCGCCCAGGCCTCGCGATACGCACGGATCTGTTTTGCCTGCTGAATATGGAAAGGTTCGCCTGTTTCATCGTCTTTCAACGTGGAACTTTGCAGGTTCATTCCCAGTTTTGCGGCCCACACCGCTGTCGCATTCGAACCGGCGCCCCACCAGATACGCTCGCGTAAACCTGCGGAATGAGGCTCAAGGCGCAACAGGCCCGGCGGATTAGGAAACATCGGTTGTGGATTGGGGTTAGCAAAGCCTTCTCCACGTAGCGCGTCCAGCAGCACTTCGGTATGGCGGCGCGCCATATCAGACTCGTTTTCCCCTTCCTGAGGGACGTAACCAAAATAGCGCCAGCCATCAATCACCTGTTCCGGGGAGCCGCGGCTGATACCAAGCTGCAAACGGCCTCCGGAGATCAAATCCGCCGCACCCGCATCCTCCGCCATATACATCGGGTTTTCATAGCGCATATCGATAACGCCAGTACCGATTTCAATACGCCTGTTTTTCGCGCCTATCGCTGCCAGCAGGGGGAACGGTGAGCTGAGCTGGCGGGCAAAGTGATGCACCCTGAAATATGCTCCGTCCGCGCCCAGCTCTTCGGCGGCAACAGCCAGATCGATGGATTGCAGCAGCGCATCAGCGGCCGAACGGGTTCCAGACTGCGGCGACGGCGTCCAGTGACCAAATGACAAAAATCCGATCTTTTTCATGACGAGTTTATCCTGGTTCCAGGGAAACGATCGGCAGGCGAAGCATAGTTCATGATGAGCAAGCCCGTTCCTGCCTTGAGTGGCACCTACTTTACGCGCTTCCAGATGAGAATAAATGTCGTTTGTTTAACAGAATACATCAAATAAATTGACTGAAGTCAGCGAGAAGCGGATACCGCAGCTTTATTCGACGGCAGGATAACCAACCGAGCAGAAGCGTTGTCCGGATTATCCGTGGCGATTCAGAGGTATTAACCAGCAGGGAATAGCCACCGCTTCACTATATCATTTTGGGATACGTGGACGGCCGAGCGAAAGATTAGAACGGAGGATAATTTTTATGTATTCTTTAACAAAATAAAGCAGTTACCTTGACGTTACCTACGGCCGCCCATGCTTATCCAGTTCTTTACGCCATATATCACGCTTTGCTTCCTGGCCTCCTGGGGTTTGGCACAAAATCTCGAAGGCCTGGGGATGTTCAAATACGTTAATACACGGCCAGTGCAGGTCGATGACTTCATCTTCTATCCCATGGTTTTAAACCCGACCACGGGTGTCGCCGCCCTCGCCTTTGTCCTCACCTGCATCCTCATTGTTGTATTTATGCTGAACATTCGCGCCTCCTTCTACCTGAACAAATGGGTCGGCGGCACCAGTTTGATCTTATGGTTACTTCCCGGTCTGCTGAGCATGACGGGTTACCTGCCGGATATCCAGGGCATGGGGCCAGATGTGTTCCGCTTCAATGAAGGCTTTCCCGGAAGCATGGAATCGGCTGCGGCCAATTTGCTGATATGTCTGGTGAGCGGCTGGTCCATCATCATGCTGCTCGGTTCTCTCTGGCAGAAAAATACGTTCAAGAACGTCTATGACCACATTTGGTACACCCTGGGATTGATAGCCGCCCTGTATTTTGTCGTGGACGCAGGGCTTCCCTCCTACAAGACAGACTTAGCAGAAGCTGACGACCGTATGGTCCGAACCCTGCAACTGTTTAGTACAGCAGAGGAACGACTTGAGATCTTATGCGCTCAGCCAAAGGTTAAGGCGCTATCTCCTGCTTTGTGCGCGCTGGCTCCTGAGCTGAAGTGGAGCATTTTCAACCACCTGGACCTGAAGGGAAATTTGCGCGCCAGGATTGAGCCGCCCAGTTGGACGATTAAGCTTGCTCAGGATCCGATGCTGGCGCGTCAGATTAATGCGCTCAACAACTGGGCCTGTATCCTGGGCCAGCAATTAGCACAATGTCAAAAAATTCCCTCTGACACGGCGTTGTCAATCCAGGGTATTGATACGCCAATGGCTTTTCCAACGCCAAACTATGCGCAGCAAATTAATTATCTATTTGCATCAATGGAAAAAACAGATCTTCACATCCAGGATATTGAGCGAGGGCATAATCTTCGTTATTTCGTTTTCCTCTTCCTGGCGTTTCTTGCCGGAGGAAAATTGGCTAATGCTTCAAGGACAATGGTTAAAATTGATTCTGTCCGCCCGCCATCGTGGACGCTTATTTTCATTAAGTATGCCAGCAGGAAAACCATTGTCTGGTTTAAAAGTCTGGCAATATTCATTGCCGATAAATCTCGCTACCTCGCCAAACAGGCTATCACGCTATTCGCTCTCTATCAGAAAACCAGAGCGGCCAGCCGTGAACAACGGAAAAAATCGGAACCCGGACAAGAATAGATCTTATTCTGGCGGAGTAAGGCGCGTGATGTTGCCCCTTACTATTCACCACGTTACGAATCAGTACAGCTGGCGTTTACGCCGTTATTGCAGGTGTGCGTCTGGCAGAAAAGATGGACAAGGATATGATTGCTGTAAGAATCGGACCAGATATTTATTGATCTCCGCTTCAGGCACAAACCCGTGTAGCTTGTGCTGTGTTGATAACCCGGCACCGATTTTAATTAGAGATCGGTGATCCAGAAATTCAAAAACTCGTAGCACTAAAACCGTTATGTTTATACCGGCAATATATAACCGCGAATAACCCGACGTCGTCATCTGCATGACAGATTGCCATCAGCCGGACAGCCGGATTCGTCAGTCGGCTGAAAATCCGGTATTATCCGCTGCCACTCTCCGTCCGGGCAGCCTGATGTCTACGATTATCGATACCTTTATTGCCCCGCCATGTTATGACAGGATAGAAACGCTCTATCAGGACGATCATCTGGTGCTTATTAATAAACCCGCCGGGCTGCTCAGCCTCTCAGGGAAAAATCCGCAAAATCTCGATTCGGTGCATCATCGACTGGTACAGATATTTCCCGGCTGCACCCTGGTCCACCGTCTTGATTTCGGCACTTCCGGGCTGATGGTGATCGCCCGCAATAAGGCTATCAATGCCGCCCTCTGCCAGCAGTTCAGCCAGCGCACGGTGACCAAAGTGTACAGCGCGCTGCTCTGCGGACATCTGGATGACAACGAAGGGGTGATAGACGCAGCGATTGCCAAAGACCCGGCGCTGTTCCCGCTGATGTCGATTTGTTCAATCCACGGCAAGCCCGCTCGCTCCCGCTATCGGGTCGTTGAGCGTTTTTATCATGAGCTGGAAGGCGGGACGTTGCTGCCATTGACGCGAGTGCAGCTCAACCCGGAAACCGGGCGCACCCATCAACTCCGTATCCACTGCCAGCAACTGGGCCACCCTATTTTGGGCTGTGATCTGTATGGCGGTCGCCTGCTGCCTGGCTGCGAACGGACTCCGCGGCTGATGCTGCACGCCAGCGAGCTGCATTTTGTTCACCCTGTCAGCGAAGAATGGATCAACGCCCGTAATGCCAGCCCGTTCTGAAAGCGAAAGTATCGACGACCACGCTGTTCCCCCCGTATTACCCAGGCTTGTGTAAAAGCTACGGCGGCAGAACCTGTCTATAATCTGTACTACAGTTCGGGCAGGAGAAGAGCATATGTTTGAGGGATTTATGCATACAGAAATAACGCTTTCTGAAGCAGTGCTGAATGTGCGTTATGGCGGTAACGGCCCACCGGTTATGCTATTACATGGCCATCCTCGTACCCATGCGACCTGGTCAAAGGTGGCCCCCGAGCTTGCTAAATCATTTACTGTCGTTTGCCCTGACCTACGCGGTTTTGGCCGCTCATCTAAACCTGCCGACCTGCCTGAGCATGCAGGTTCTTCTAAACGAGCTAAGGCAAGAGATTGTATTGAGCTAATGCATCAACTTGGCTTTGACCAGTTTGCGCTTGTCGGACACGACAGAGGAAGTTACACGGCCTACAGGGCTGCCCTTGATTATCCTGACCGAATCACACGCCTTGCCGTACTGGATTCTATTCCAATACTTGAAGCGCTCAACCGCTGTAATGAGAAGTTTGCCCGTCAGTGGTATCACTGGTTTTTCTTTGCTCAAGCGGAAAAGCCGGAGCGGGCAATTTTGGCTGACCCGGATAAATGGTATGGAGGCCAGCCGGAAACAATGGGAGACGAGGAATACCTGGAATTCAGGCGAGCTATACACGATCCGGCAACGGTACATGGAATGATTGAAGACTATCGCGCTGGTTTGACTATAGATAAACAGCACGAGCTTCAGGACCGTCAGCTCGGACGAATAATTGAATGCCCTACTCTGTGCTTATGGTCAAAGTATGATGACTTAGAAGATATATACGGTGACATATTGGGTATCTGGAAAAGCTGGGCACCGGCTGTTCGAGGCAAACCAATCAACAGCGGTCATCATATGGCTGAAGAAGCGCCCGAAGAAGTTACAGCCGAACTCCGGCATTTTCTATTACAGCGTAGCTAGTACCGGGATAAGCGGCTGATAACTTCCGGCATTGCCCTGCGCTAAAATTTCAAAAGCCTGCTATTTACAACCGTTTTTAAACTGAACACAGACATCGTGCTTTTTATCTGCCAGTCCAGACCAATATGAGCAGCAAACCGATCTATAACAGTCATCACCAACTCCTTTTTATCGGGGACTGGTATGCATTCCACGTTCTTCGAAAGAAATATAGTCAGCAGTTTATCTGCATGCCCTGAGTAATCGTTAGCGAACGTGGAGCACTTACTGGTTCGAAAGCAAAGCGGCAATCATCAAGTTACATGATTCTGGCACAATATTCGTAACCAGTAAGCGCATACCCTGAATCACTTAGAAGTGTAACTCTCAGGGTTCGAATGACTATATCTGGCACTTAACGGCCAGGCTAAAAGGCCGCCTGCTCGGCTATGAGCGAGGAGCAGATATAACGGCATATCAGTTAAGGCGGCTATGCCGCTCACAGAGTCAGTTGCTCGCGTTCGTGAGCAGGATGCCTCCAATTCGACCTTCGCCTTGAACTCCGCGCTGTGCAATTTCCGCTTCTTTGCTTTCGTCATTTCCTGCCGTCCTCCGTTGAGGACCATAACTTAAACTGCTGTCTCAAATCGTTGAGCCACTATACTGACCATTGCAGTTGTAATTTTCATACGAAGCTGCGCACGATTAATTACCTAACACCAACCTTACCCATGCCCCGCAGGAGAACAAAATGCAAAAGAGTAAAACCCTGAAAACGCTGCTAGCCGTATCAGCAGTAGCAGCTATGTTCAGCACTGTCGGCGTGCAAGCCCAGACGTCGACGAGCGCCGCGCAGAATGGCGCCGCAGGCCAGACCGCATCGAGCGCCAGTCTCAGTTCCGGTGACGAAAAAGCGTTGAAGGACATGGCGCAGGCCGATATCAATGAAGTCGCCGCCGCCAAAATCGCGCTGAGCAAGGCCCAAAGCAGCGAGGTCAAAGCATTCGCTCAGCAGATGGTCAAAGATCACGGCGATGCCTTGAGCAAAGTACAGACGGTCGCTCAGCAAAAGGGCGTGGCACTGCCGACTGAGCCGGATGCCAAGCATAAGGCCATGGCCGACAAGCTGGAAAAGCAGAGCGGCGACGCATTTGACAAGATGTATATGGAAAACGCCGGCACCAAGGACCACAAGATGGTGCTGTCGACGCTGCAAAGTGACTCCAGGAAGATCAAGGATCCGGATGTGAAGGCCCTGGCCGACGCACACACGCCGGTCGTTGAGCGGCACCTCAAGTCCGCCGAGCAGATGTCGATGCCAGCAGGCAAGTAAATAGGTTGTTCGATGGGCACACGATCCTGCGACATGGACTACCCTGGTTCAAATTGTTGCAGAAAGTCACGGCGGGTGTGTGATTGTTGGCCGTGCTGAAGAACGGAGGACGACCTTTACTGTAAGTGTGCCGATCGATGCTCACCCATGTGCAGTTGCAAGCCGACGCTCACTCTACGTGTTGACGACCAGAATTGACCCGAAGCAGCCATTCGATAGACTGCATGGACAAACATTGCGAAGGACCGCTCCTGGCACAGAGCGGGCTGGCCCAGGAGATGTCAGTTCAGCTATGAGCGAGGAGCGGACTTAAAATTGCGCTCACCTTTTCGATTATGCCATCTTAGGGAACTCTAAATAGCCGAAAGTCTTTGGCAGCGTCTGTAATAATAAATCTAAGTGATAATTAATATAAGGAGTAATTATGCCTGGAATAACCCTCACATTGTCCGGCAGTAAGAATGAAAATTTAACAAAAAAGTGCGTACTTTTAGCCACGCAAATCACATGCGATGTATTAAAGAAAAATAGCTTCGAAACGATGGTCATAGTGAGGCATGTAGATGATGATGACTGGTTTATTGATGGCAAAAGTTTGCATGAATGGGGGAAAAATTCGTTCAGGCTTGAAGTTACAGTCGTAGATGAAACCTGTAGCAAAGATCAGAAAGCGGCGTACCAAAAAGCAATTTACAACGCTATGGAACAAGCCATTGGTAACTTACATCCTCAGTCGAACGTGCACGTTATTGATTGCAAAGCTGCCTCCTATGGATACACAGGAATAACGCAAGAATATAGATATCAGCATAAAGACGAGTTTTACTAAAAATAAGTCTGGCTGCTATAGCGTTAATGTGGGGTGTTATAGCTGTGAGTTTAAAGCGCCAATGCCCTCCTCGTTTAAAGGTTGCGTTGCATCGCCCCGTTGAACTCACAGCAAGAAGCGGAATTACAGGCCGGAGTGAAAACAGTCCTGATACAATAAAAATATTTCGAACTGCGAGGGCACGTTCTTCAGAAAACATACAATAAGATGCCTTCCGGTGGTATGGTTATATTTTGCCACCAAAAGAGGAAAAGTTAATGATTGTAAGGACCTGGCATGGATGTGTTCCGCTAAAAAATGCGGAAGGTTTTGCGAAACACCTTGAGGAGACTGGCGTGGAGCATTCAAGGAGCATACCGGGGAACAAAGGCGCGTTCGTGCGCAGGGAAACCCAGGGCAGCTGGGAGCATTTCTTTCTGGCTACTTACTGGCAGGATCTGCAGTCGGTAAAGGCATTTGCCGGAGAAAACTATCACGTGGCGGTGACTTACCCTGACGACGAAGAATTTGAGCTACTTTCCGATCCCTACGTTTTCCAGCATGTTGTGGAAGC
Organism: Cedecea colo; assembly: GCF_011808225.1. GTDB lineage: Bacteria > Pseudomonadota > Gammaproteobacteria > Enterobacterales > Enterobacteriaceae > Dryocola > Dryocola colo. The sequence continues at coordinate 113,328 of NZ_SOYS01000009.1, forward strand.
CGTTTCACCGCTTTAGCCTTACTTCCGGGGCAACCTGACGGTTACCCTGATTTGCCATAATATCCGTATAATTCCAAAACGCCCAGGACCGCTCCTGGCACAGAGCAAACATTTGAACTTTGCCCTGCCCTGCAAATCTGAACTTACCTTTTCCAATTTAATGATTTTGTTAGATTAAAATTACTTATTCTGCTAAGCGCCATCACACTTGAAATCGAGGACGTGATAGCGTTCCAGCATCCTGAAGCATTATAAAACTCAATTCCTGAAAAAGCGCATAACCTGCATAGAACTGATTTTTATGCTCGGGTGGACGAGATGAGCAAAAACTTTGCCTTACGCTCGGGCGCATATGCGATTGCAGGTCAGCCACTCATGGCGTTAGCCAATAACAGCGGTTGCTATATCGCTGGCTATTTCGAAGAAACCAGGCAGATTCATATCAAAAATGGCGATAAAGTGATTAATTATATTATGAGCAACAATCGTCCTCTTTCTGGACACTTCGACGGACTTTCTGCCGGTATTAATGACAGCGAACGAGCCACCGAGGCCGGTAATCTACCTGCCAACGTCAACCCGACGTGCAGCGTATTCCGGCACGAATAGCAATCGATAAGGTGTCGAGAGGTATAGAGCTAATTACCGGGGCACGGCAACGATAAGCCTTAGCAATAATAAATAAGATGAGATGCAAATACGATTTAAATAAAAGAATAATAGCCTGTTCACACTGACTGCTGGCGATATAAGAACGTAATGCGCTCATCGAATTAAAAAGTATCCTGGGACATAGGGCCCTGGAAAGATAATCCTGTCATGTTGCCACCTTTTGTTTGTAAAAACAAATTTATGATATATCAAGGTTATTTTGCAATCAGCATCAGGTTTTTTTAAAACAGCCGTAGGTGGCAGAAATACGAATTACCGTTATGAGGGGGAATAAACTAAGGGACAACCGTTTAACCAGGAAACCATTTTGTAAAACCCGGTTCTACTGCTTATGCTCTTCTCGCAATTTAGTAAGATGTGATGTCAGCAGTGCGCTTTCATCTGCTGACAGTCGACGCAATATGTCTGCGGCATGGGTGGCGACAATCTCATAAGCTTTGCTGTAGGCGTCTTCAACGGCATCCAGTCGCCGAACCATACAGGCACGCTTATCATTGGGGCCGGGAGTTTTTGTACCCATCCCTTATTCACAAGTTTCTCTACTGTCCTGCCAATGGTGTTTCATAGACAATTATCCAGATTAAATTTGCTTTATGATTGATTCAGGCTAATTAATATACGTACATCCGCTGAATATGAAGCTGCCTTCCTGGGCAGCTTATTCAATTAAGGTTCAAAAATCAAAACCCGTATTTTTTCCAGTTTCCCCAATTGAGGGTCAGATTTTTTTCTGCCACAGGGAGAACAATGCTGCAACGACTGCAATAATGGCAAGATATAAGAATCCATCCTGAATGCTCATCATCTTTGATTGACTAAGCACCATCTTCTGAATGAGCCCCAGAGATGCCTCTTTGAGCTCTTCATTCGAAAATAAAACCAGATGTTCCGAAAGTTTATTCATGGCTTCCTGAAAGGCAGGATTATCAGGTGTTATGTGGTCCGCCAGGCGACTGTAATGTAACGCTTCCCGATCCTGTTCAATCATAATGACTGAGGCGGTTGAAAAAGAGTAGGTAAGCTGCTTAACGATATTTTTGAATCTGTAACTATGATTATAATCTTCTTCGTTGAAAAGTTTGAATGCGCTCCCGCCTACGGGAAGAGCAATTGTCAGAAGTAATCCCCCTCGCAGAAATAGAGGTATAAGCAGCCACCCTTCACTGACATCCGGCGGCATTTTAATCATCCACAGGCAAATTACGGCAGCAGTGAGGCAGCCTGGAATTATCATGTATTTCTTATTCGTCACCCTTGCCGCAAAGCGAAAATAGACGAAAAGTAATGACAGCGCGAGTAAAGATGTTCCTCCAACCAATAAGCCAGCATTCTGTACAGGATAGTTCAGCCCACTTTCAAGCATTCTGGAAATGAGATATCCCATTGAGTTGTTGATGTAATAATAAAACATATACATCACCAGACCCGTTCGGAAGAGATCGGTGCTGAATGTATGCAGGTTAAGTAATGGCCGCGGATGCTGCCACTGATGAAAGGCGAACCAGCCAATCGCTACGATGCCAAGCCCGGTAAGCAGAGGGATAAGGGGTGTTGAGCTGAAGTGTTCAAACTGTACCTGTTGCATCGCTGTCTGTAGCGAGACTACCGCCCCTGTAAAGATAATATAGGGCCAGAAATGAGCTTCACCGTATTGTTCTGGTGGTACTTTTCCTCTTTGCGGAACAGAGTAAAATACCAGCAAAGCTATAAGCACGCCGGCTATAGACATAACGGTGAAAGGAGCCTTCCATCCCAACGCGCCAATAAGATAGCCACCTACGAGGGGTGCAGAAGCGCTGGAAAGTAAGATACAAAACAGAAACAGACGCAACGCCAGTCCTCTGGTTTTACCCTCCAGCGTCGTCTGTAGCATGATACGACAGATACTCAGCATAGGCCCCATGCAATAACCCTGAATAGCGCGCAATATCGCCAGTTCACTGGAAGACTCAGCAAAACAGATTGCAAGTGAGGCAACACTGAATCCCAGCAGGCACAGGATCAGGTATCCTTTGTAGCCAGTTCGCTGTACCAGCCATGATTGCTGGAGTATTCCTAATACCGACGTTACAGCATATAAACTCGTTGACCATACCAGTTCATCTGCAGACGCATTGACTCCCCCGGCGATGTAAGAGGCAAAAAACGAAAAGAACGCGCTATCAAAGAATTCCAGTCCTACACATAGAGCGATAGCTAACGAATAAAGTATCAGTTGGGATAGCGCAGGTTCGTTATGACAGGAAGTAGACACACCAGTTGTTATCATTTTAAAACTTTAGTTATTTTGTGCTTAAAACGAGCAGAGAGACGTTCTTTTGCAAGGGATTCGGAAGGTTCACCAGCGATGCGCCGGTTCAGATAATCAAGATCGCCAAGCAGCTCCTTTTTCACTTTTTCAGCCTCCCGAATTTCCCGACGCCCTGATTCAATACGTTCAGAGACAACAACCAGCTTCATTTCGATGGCTTTAGCTATCTGACATAACGTTTCCTGACTGTATCCGGGAGCTCCGGATTCATTCTGTTCAATGGGACGAGCGAGGATCTCCTGGATAGTGCCAAGAGAAAAACCCAATGAACGTAAACGGATAATACGCTGAAGTCGTTCAAGATCGCCTTCACTGTAAAGTCTGTACCGGCCTTTACTACGCTCCGGAATTACCATACCGAGCTCTTCGTAATACTTTAGTGTCCTGTGAGTGACACCAAGCCGTGTTGCAGCATCGTTGATGGTTATTGTTGAATTATCGTTAATGGTAAAGCCCTCCAAACATGTACGCATGGAATATATACGTACACGTACACCTCTGCAAGCGATAGTCCTTTGTCCGTATCCCGAAAAAGACACATTCACTGGAGCGATAGATGTAAAGCTTAATCCCCGGAATGGGAGCGCCCTGAAAACTCCCGCGCTTTAAAGATAGCGTTGCATTGACCCATTGAACTCACAGCGAGAAGCGAACATCGAGCCCAAAAATCGTCAGGTACAATTTTCTCATTACCCGAACACGCACAAAACTGACCGCTGAATTTGGATACTGCGGTCAGTTTTTATGTCTAACCGCTTCAATGATCACGTTAAAGGCAGCCGAAGACTTCAGCCGACTGGTGTAATACAGATAATATTCCGGGAAGGTGATAGTGAAGTCATCCAGCACGGTGAGCAGACGGCCGGAAGCGATATCATTCTGCACCAGTGCCTGCGGTAAATAAGCAAACCCATAGCCATCAAGACAGGCCTGGTGAACCTGATTAATACCGTTAACGATAATCTGCCCTTTTACCCGCAACTTTTGCTCCTGTCCGTCAATTAAAAACGTCCACGACAAATTCTGGCCATGTGTGGGTAACTGCAGATTGATACACGGCAGGGCAAGTAATTCTGTTGGGGTTTCAGGAAAATCCTGCGTGGGGAGATAACGAGGTGATACCACAACTACCATACGGTGTTCCGCGCTAATCGGAATGGCAACCATATCCTGCGCGATCAGTCCGCCTCGTCGCACGCCGGCATCAAAGCGCTCTCTGGCAATATCAACCAGGCCATAATCGGTGATGAGTTCAAGATGAATATCGGGAAAATTCCTCAGCACCGGCGCTAACTTCGGCCACAGAACCTGCTGAATGGCATATTCGTCGGCAGAAATACGAACCCTGCCCGCAGGTTTATCCCGCAGGTCAGACAGCTGCTCCAGACCATCCGAGATTTCTTCGAGTGCCGGGCCAATAAGCTGCGCCAGACGCTCCCCCGCTTCCGTTAGCGTCAGGCTTCGGGTGGTGCGATTCAGCAATTTTAGCTGCAGGCGTGCTTCGAGGTTACTGATGGTCTGGCTCACTGCAGACTGGGACGTTCCTGATTTTACGGCTGCCCGTGTAAAACTCCCTTCCTGAATCACCGTCAGGAATGTGCTGAGATCGTTGAGGTTCTCTTTCATTATATTAATAAGCTACGCTAATAACTGTCATCGGATTATCTATACTAACCAAAAGAGTTGTCCCCTCCTATCATGACTTCACCGAAACACTGGTCTCGATTCCGGGAGAAGAAAATGATGAAATCCATTCGCTTTACCAATGCAGAAATCGATATGGCGGGGAATCTGTTCCTCCCAGAGAATTTCAATGAAGCAGAACGCTACCCCGCCATTGTAGTCGTCCACCCAAGCGGCGGCGTTAAAGAACAAACTTCAGGCCTGTACGCTCAAAAACTGGCAGGTCATGGTTTTATTACCCTGGCCTATGATGCTTCGTATCAGGGGGAAAGCAGCGGTGCCCCCCGCCAGCTCGAAAACCCTTACAACCGGGTAGAGGACATCAGTGCGGCTATTGACTATCTGGTCGCACAGAACTGCATTGATGAGCAGCGAATTGGTGTTCTGGGCATCTGTGCGGGAGGCGGCTACGCCATTCACGCGACCATGATGGATCGCCGGATTAAAGCGCTCGGTACCGTAAGCGCCGTTAACTATGGTGATATGTATCGTCTTGGCTGGGAAGGCGAGCTGCAACCTTCATCGTCCCTTGAACCGCTTGAGATGGCTGCGGATCAACGCACTGCCGAGGCCAGAGGTGCTGCCACTGGCTATCTGCCAACGACACCAAACTCCCGGGAAGAGGCGCCAAACAGGGATTTTGCCGAGGCTTACGAGTATTACCGTACGCCCCGGGCGATCCACCGTAATGCCCCCAGTAAATTCACTACCCGCAGCCTGGCGCAGCTTATTACCTACGATGCATTCAGTCATGCTGACGTTTTTCTGACGCAGCCATTGCTGGTCATTGCGGGTAGCGAGGCGGGAACTCGCTGGATGACGGAAGCGATTTATCAGCGCGCCGCCAGTCAGAAAAAGACAATTCATATTGTTAATGGCGCCACCCATATCGCCATGTATGACAAGCCTGACTATGTGGCGGAAGCGACAGACAAGTTTGCTCCTTTCTTTTCTGAAAACCTGTAATTCCGTCCATTGCCTGCGGGGTTTCCCCTGTCCGGGCAGCAACTGACCAGAGAACAGCAGCATGAAATATACTCTTATCACCGGAGCCAGCTCAGGGATCGGTAAAGCTCTTAGCTATCAATTCGCATCCCGTGGCCGTAACCTCATTATCACCGCCCGCCGTCAGGACGAGTTGCACAGACTCAAAAAGGATATTGAAAGCAAATATGCGGTGCAGGTTATCGCAAAACCCTGCGATCTGGCGCAGGAAGGCCAGGCGGAAAACCTGTATCGCCAGCTTGATGATTTCGATCTCTCTGTCCTGATCAACAATGCCGGTTTTGGCGATTTCTCCATGCCCTGGGATATGGATTTAGCCAAAGCAACCCGGATGCTGGATTTGAATATTAAGGCCCTGACCACGCTCTCCCTGCTGTATTCCAAGGACTATGCCGATCGCGAGGCTACGCTAATTAACGTAGCTTCTGTCGGCGGTTATACGATGTTTGATATTGCCGTCACTTATTGCGCCACCAAGTTCTTTGTCGCTGCGTTTACTGAGGGGCTTGCACAGAATCTGCAGGATCAGGGCAAAAATATGCGGGCCAAAGTGATAGCTCCGGGACCTACGCAGAGTGAATTTGTCGTCCGCTCTTCCGACAACGGTGGGATCAATGGCGATGGTCTGTTCGCAGAGGATTCATTTATTACCGCGGAAACCCTGGCAGCTTACACATGGCAACTGTATGACAGCGACAGTACGGTGGGCATCGTCAATGCTGACCGCCGCTTAATGCTTAAGCCACCTGTCTATCCTTATATCAGAGTCCCGCACTGATGCGCAGGGCATCCCAATAAGCTTGAGGAGTCACACTATGTCTCATGAGCAATCCGTTACCTTCAGGAATAATACCTGGCAGATTGCAGCCACAATCCGCTTTCCTGACGGATTTGATGCAAACCAAAAATACCCGGCCATTGTCTGTGCTCATCCTATCAGCAGCTGTAAAGAACAGACATCAGGCGCAGTCTACGGTCAGAAACTGACCGAAGCAGGTTTCATTACACTGGCATTCGATGCCTCCACGCAAGGTGAAAGTGGCGGCGAGCCACGCTTTAGCGAAGATCCCTCAATCCGCGTGGAAGATTTCCGCTGCGCAATCGACTACCTTGTGACCTTATCCTATGTGGATGAAGATCGCATTGGGGTGTTAGGGGTCTGCGGCGGAGGCGGATATGCCGTCAGCGCCGCAACGACAGACCACCGCTTCAGGGCGGTTGCAACCGTGGTTGCTGCCAACTACGGGCGCGTCATGCGTGAGGGGGATTCGGGGCCTGATGCCGCACTCAGAACGATTGAAGCGCTTGGAAAACAGCGTACTGCTGAGGCCCGCGGAGCCGCTCCGCTCATAGTGGGCTACATCCCGGCCAACGCTGAGGAACTGGCCAAATCGGGCATCAAGGATATCGATATCATTGAGGCGGTAAATTATTACACCACTCCCCGAGGGCAACAGCCAGGTTCACCCAACAAGCTGCGCTTTACCAGCACCGCTCCCACATTAAACTGGGACGCTTTTGCCTTTACGGAGAAATTGCTGATACAACCGCTGCATATTGTTATCGGCGACGTTCCTGGTGGTTTTGGTTCATATCGCGACGGATATGAACTCTACCAGCGTGCCCGCTCCGCTGAGAAAACGCTTCAGGTAGTGAAAGGTGCTTCCCACTATGATCTATACGATCGTCCGGAAGCGACGTCTGAAGCACTGGAGCAGCTTATCCCCTTCTTTAATAAGTATTTAGGAACGTAGATGGTTTAACCGTTTTATATATCCTGCCTTCCTGCACGCCAGGTTATGTAACTCATGGCCTGGTTTTAAACTTTTGCATCCTCTTATATGCGTGCGGGATGAATTATATTATTTGTTGTCTTTGAGGAGAATTATCTAAGCTGTGGCTCATTGCTTCAGAAAATAATCAACGCTGTTTGTTTTTAACAAAATTCACTGATACCACATTAAATAGCATATTTACTGTTCTACCGATGCGCGTTTCTGGTACTAAGTCGACTAACCCAAGTGGCATGCCGTCTGCTTTGAGCGAGGAGCGGAATTTCGAAATTGTTCTCACCGCCAGTTATTCCTGACTATAACTGGATCATATTTGAGTCAGGATCATAAAAGGCTCACCAGCGGAAGCGGTGAGCCTGCATGCTTATTAGCGTATCACGCTAACATTTTGCAGTTTCACCGAAGTTTCAGGTTTATCAGCCACTTGCATAGCGACCGGGACAAAAACGTTGAATTCTTGCAACCAGGCGAGCTTGCTACTGCTTTCCCTCTGCCCTTCATTCGTTTCATGACACTCAACTAATAGATACTTCCCACTTAACTCAGGTGCAATGCTATTTGCGTTCCCTTCCTCCGTTACGCCGCAGCGTAAAGTTGCAGCAGTCACTTTCTTGTTGGCATCAATACTGTCCCATTGTGCCTGATATCGCTGACCTTTCGCTAACGGGAAATGCATATCTGTCTGTAGCTTGTTGAGCAGTGAAGCACCACTACTGATGGACATGGCAAACTTCAGCTGTAGCTGATTAGCTAGTGTTAAACGTTGCACGGTCCAGATACCATATTCTTCCAACTTGCGAATATAACCATCCGGTTGTACATCCAACTGTACTTTGACCTTCCCGAACGCGCTGGCTTCGGTATAACGAATTTGTTTAAAGCGCGGAAGTGCCCATGGTTTGATTAATGATTGTGCCTGCTGCTCAATTCCAGCGGAAAGGGAGTATTTATTCAGCCATTGCGGATTGTTGTTACTCAGATCGGGCATTGTGGGCCCCATCAGCATTGATGCTTTTTTGTTATCGGCAGGTACAAAGTGCCCTTCGGCAGTGAACATTTTGCCTGCTGGTAAGCGGCATAGCTGCGCGAAGCGTTGCGCCTTTTCAGAGCTAATATTGAAGCTACTCCTGCGGCGAGCAATATCAGCAGTAATAAGTGAGTCCGTAACACGCCCCTCGCTGTCGAAGTTCATTGCAGCGACAGCGTCGGCCTGATGGGTTTTACAGTTATATAAGTAGTGTTCGATTTTTAATACCAGCGGCGCGTCGTAAGGGGGTTCCCAGATGATATCTGCAAAGTCATATCCCATGCGTACCGATAAAATATCGCCATTACGCTGAATGCTATTAACATCGACAAGATCGGTAATGCCGGTTGTAGAGGTGGTTGATAATCTTTCCCATCGCGCCTCCTTTATCGGTAGCTGGCAAACCGTACGGATATCATCTGCCGACATATGCTTATCATCCTGTGCTGGCGCATAACGGAGGTAGCTATTGCCGTAAAAGCGGGCTTTGGTGAACCCCTCCTCGTTCAGTAAGTCCTTGTACAGAAGCTGTGCCTCGCCCTGCTTACAATCAACGGAACGCCATTGCTGAGCTGTTTTTCCGTTATTGACGTTTAACGACATCATGTAATTCACACGATCGTAGATTCTGGTTACAGACAAGGGGTTAGTGCCACCACCTATCACTGCAGCTTTATCTGCAGCCTGAACGAAAGAAAACGGCAAGAGAGATAGAAAGAAAAGTGGGCGGATTAAAGGGCGTACGCTGTACATATATGTTCCTTCATATATTGATTAAGAAATTAAGGTATCGGCATCAAGAGTAAATTTTTAGTCTGACATGAAATGCACTTTATAGATAAATATCGCGTGAGGTTAGTGATGGCCAATCCTGGCACACCGGAGACGTGCAGGTCCATCATTACTCCAACTTTGCTGGCGGAAGCAATTTTTTTGCTTCGAGAATGAGCCTTTCAATCTCTTCCAGAGGGATACTTCCTTCGTAGCATGAAAAAAATAACTCGTGCAAATACTGCATGTCGATTATACATCATGACCGCAGCCGCAGCAATTCTCACAACCGCAACCACAAATATAAATATTATCTCTGCACTCTCGTTTATCTTGGTTTGAATCAACTGATGTAATAAGCTGGTTATATTCGGTATCACCTTGACACTCAGCGATAGTATTTTCAGTTCGTGAGAAGTAATTATCTTTTAACCCTGCACTTTTTGTCAGCAAGGGGGCTTGGGGAGAAGGAAAAGCGAGGAGATATCTGTAGCCTCTCTGCTGATCCCTGTGAACTTCTTATATTGCGTTTGAATATTATTAGAGATATTTATGGTTTTTCTCTTTTTGGAAGCTTTGTTATAACTCATTTCTCCTCTCCATTAATAATTGTTAAGATTATATTTCATATTTGTTGAGTAAATATTTCTTACATGGATGCATTCCTTACGGATGTCAGATAAGGCTATGGATTATAGTCGATTACATATATAAAATTAACATTTTATTTTGTAGGCCTACTACGTGTAGGTTTGCAAGTAAAAGTAAATAACAATCATTCTCTTTTTGACAGGGAGGAAAGCGAGATGGAATTTGCTACCAAACTTTTATAGATGCTGACGAATATCTTTTTACAAGTAGAGATAACACACCGTTGGAGTTTACGAAAATAGATACATCTGATTCCGCAGTATCAACTACATATTGTCCAGAAATTATAAATCATGATAATAATATCTTAAGCAATGCACAAAGGATCTTTTTAAATAATGGTGAATTTTACTATTATGGCTACGTGCATGAAGAATTGCGACATAATGAAAAAAAATAACAATAAAAAAATTTTGAAATTGACATTAAAGTTTATCATGATGATTATTTGGATGAAGTTTTAAAAACAAAGGATAAAAGAAATATTAACAAAGAGCCTAATAATCTTAAGTGGCAATATTTTTATTATCGTGACGCTTTTTCTGAATTGGGACCGAAAAAAGTATTCGGAATGCATTCTAGTGCAGTTGGAATTCGCTCGGGCTCGATACCGAACGTTAAAAATATCAAAAACGACACATTCTTCTTTGCGATATTGGATTTACTCGCACAGTCTTTACTAATTATAATGGATAATCATCGTGATTTCAATTTGGTTATTTCCGTGACGAGGGGAATAACCCCATATAATAGCAATGCCATGTACTATAAATTAATCTATGATATCTTAAATCATAAGATTTTGGCTAAAAAACGTATTAGAGAGATACTCGAGCATAAGAAAGCTGAGCAACCACATTATAATGAAATGCTGCATTCTGAAGGTTTTCATATTGATGAAGATTTGTCTTTTTACTTATATGAAGTGGGCTTTATAAAGCAATCAGAAACATTGTTGCGTAGTGTTGAAAATAATGAATTTAGAACACAGATGACTTCATTTTATCTAAAAAACATCGAGTCAATGAATCATGGAGAAGGTAATGAGCGTTAAAAAATTATACTTTATATCCAGACCGTCCCCAACTCCAGGCCGGTCTCCGCTTCATGGGGTTGGAGGTGGTCTTTTCGGTCATTACAAGGTAGACGGTTATATTTCCGCCCTCAAAAAATATTTTGATTTAGCTGACCTTGATTGGGTCATCCTGGATGACGACACTGAAGCCGATATTGAAAAACTGATTTCACAGAATGCAACGTTACTTGTTTGTGCGCCAAGTCTGCGTTTTCAGTTTTTTAGCAATGGCTTCGATAAAAATAGAATAAACCATCTTAGTACAATGGATTACGCTTTAAATAACATTAATCCTGTAGTAAATAAAATAAAGGAAATATGCAATGAAAAATGAACACACGGCATTATTAAAAGAAATAACTGATGAGGCGGAATTAATAACAATTTCAGATGGTGCTGGTTCTGGGCAATGGGAAACCGGTGCTTCTGGTGTATGGGCTGGCATAATGGGAGGTGGGGAGGTATCAGGGAAACGTAGTGGGACAGAGTTCCTGGAAGAAAACGTATTTTAATTAGTCTTGGCACAGTCAAACCAATGGTAGATGGACTAGATCTGATATCATGGGTTATGAGTTCTGCTTATGAAGTGGATGCGGAATTTATTTTGCAACTGGCAAACAATGCGCGTACTGAATTGCGTGAACTGCCATCAAATGTACGCCTGGTAGACTGAATCCCTATGGGGATATTTCTCAATGGAGCCGATGGGTTTATTCATCATGGCGGAGCAGGTAATACCATGACAGCCCTTCATTGCGGGATGCCGCAAATTGTGTTTGGTGAAGATACTGGTATGTCATTGTTTTTTCAACGTTAGCGTTTTTATGAATGACTGCAATTATTGTCTGTATCGTTATGTAATCATTTCGTCTAAAAATCTCATTAGGATTATGCTTAAGTAAACTTCTTCCTCCCATAAAATATGCTGATTCTGTCATAGATTGACTTCAATGCTTGCGCTTAATTTTTACACCCTTTATTAAAAATGTCAGCTTCACACCCTGGCGGCCTCACTTTTTGGTGGAACACGAAGTAGATCACAACCTTCTATGCCTGTCTTTATTTATGGGGGACCGTCAGGCTCCCAAACCCTTTCTTGTTATTCAGATAAAAAAGTGCCGACCACAGCCAGCACCCTGGCCACTATCCCCGCTGCGCCGTCAGTTCAGCAATCCTTACAATCACCGCCACCGCTTTCTCCATGCCTTCCAGCGTCACAAATTCATGCTTGCCGTGATAGTTATAGCCGCCGGTGAACAGGTTCGGGCACGGTAAGCCTTTAAAAGACAGTTGCGCGCCGTCGGTGCCGCCGCGGATGGGTTTCATGATGGGCTCGATGTTGCAGTCCAGCATGGCCTGTCGCGCTACGTCAACAATATAAGGATGCTCCGCCACCTTCTCGCGCATGTTGTAGTAGCTGTCTTCAATAATAAGTTCGATATAACAATCCGGGTGCAGGCCTTTGCCCACCTTCTTCGCGATTTCCATCATTTTGCCTTTACGCGCTTCAAACTGCTCGCGGTCAAAATCACGAATGATGTAGTGCATTTCCGCTTTATCTACCGAGCCTTTAATGCCGTGCAGATGATAAAACCCTTCGTAACCCTCGGTGCTCTCCGGGCTTTCGTCCGTAGGGACTTCCGCATGAATGCGTGCTGCCAGCGACAGGGCGTTAACCATCACGCCTTTCGCCGTGCCCGGATGCACATTGTTGCCGACGATTTTGATGGTCACTGAGGCGGCATTGAAGTTTTCGCATTCCAGCTCGCCAACGCCGCCGCCATCAACGGTATAGGCCCAGCGGGCGTCAAAGGCTTCAACGTCAAAGAAATCCGCGCCCTTACCCACCTCTTCATCCGGCGTGAAGGCCACGCGTATATCGCCGTGGGGAATGTTTTTTTCCTTCAGCACCGCCAGCGCGGTCATAATTTCCGCAACGCCTGCTTTATCATCGGCGCCTAAGAGGGTTTTGCCGTCGGTGGTGATAAGCGTCTGTCCCAGCAGTTGATGCAGCACCGGGAACATCACCGGCGATAGCACTTCGTCGCCGACACCAAGCGCAATATCCCCGCCGCGATAATTTTCCACAATTTGCGGATTAACGTTTTTGCCGGTGAAATCCGGCGCGGTATCAACATGAGAGATAAAGCCAATGGCCGGTACGGTTCTATTAATAGTGGACGATAATGTCCCCATCAGCGTACCGTAATCGCTCAGGGTGATGTTCACCAGGCCCAGCTCTTCCATTTGCTCTTTGAGCAACTTTAAAAGTTTCCACTGCCCTTCGGTGCTCGGCACCTGTTTGACGCCGGGCTTAGACTGAGTATCCACGCAGACATACTGCAAAAAGCGCTCAAGTAATTTTTCCATCAGGCTACCCTCATTTTTTGTGACGCTATTATCAATAAGCCGCTGGCGGTAGATATTGTTTCAGGTCACTTTTAGTCCGCTGCTGCTGAAAATAGTCCTAATCTGATACCCTGGTGATAAACATAGTTGAAATACAGGCACATCGGTGCATCAACAATTGGCGATTTTCAGTCTTTGCCGTAGAATGCCAGCCCTTATTGAATGTGCCGAACCTCAAGGTGGTTACTCACAAACCCCGCATCGATGAGTCATTTGATGCGTTATTTATGGGACAGCGTAAAAAATTGAATACACAGCTTCGTTTGCTCTCACCGCTGGTGCGCCTTGCGGGGGTAGGTAAGAGCTTTGATGGTAAAAACGTTATTTCTGATTTCTCTCTCAGCATCAATAATGGTGAATTCCTGACGCTGCTCGGCCCTTCTGGCTGCGGCAAAACCACAGTTCTGCGCCTGATAGCCGGGCTGGAAAATGTCGATACCGGCATTATTTCGCTTGAAAACCAGGACATCACCCACGTCCCGGCGGAACATCGCCACGTCAATACCGTCTTCCAGAGCTATGCCCTGTTTCCCCATATGACCGTTTTTGAAAACGTCGCCTTTGGTCTGAGGATGCAGAAAACGCCTGTCGCGGAGATTACGCCGCGCGTGACGGAAGCGCTGAAAATGGTGCAGCTTGAAGCGTTTGCTCAACGCAAACCTCACCAGCTTTCCGGCGGCCAGCAGCAGCGCGTGGCGATTGCGCGCGCCGTGGTGAATAAACCGCGTCTTCTGTTGCTTGATGAATCTCTCTCCGCGCTGGATTACAAGCTGCGCAAGCAGATGCAGAATGAACTAAAAGCGTTGCAGCGCAAGCTCGGCATTACCTTTGTGTTTGTTACCCACGATCAGGAAGAAGCGCTGACGATGTCCGACAGGATTGTGGTGATGCGCGACGGCCGCATTGAACAAGACGGCACCCCGCGTGAAATCTACGAAGAGCCAAAGAATTTGTTCGTTGCCAGCTTCATTGGCGAGATCAATATCTTCGATGCCACCGTTATCGAACGTATTGACGCGCAGCGCGTGCGGGCAAGCGTAGAAGGCCGCGAGTGCCATATTTTTGCCGACCTGCCGGTGGTGGCCGGGCAAAAGCTTAACGTCCTGCTGCGCCCGGAAGATCTGCGCGTTGAAGAAATTAACGACACAAGCGACGTCGACGGCCTGATTGGCTACGTGCGCGAACGCAACTATAAAGGGATGACGCTGGAATCGAGCGTTGAACTGGAAAACGGCAAAATGGTGATGGTGAGCGAGTTCTTTAACGAGGACGATCCGGACTTCGATCACTCGCTCGATCAGAAAATGGCCGTCACCTGGGTTGAAAGCTGGGAGGTTGTACTGGCTGATGAAGAGCTCGCGTAAATTCCAGAATGTGGCGATCGCCACCGTTGTAGGCTGGCTGGTGCTGTTTGTATTCCTGCCGAACCTGATGATTATCGGCACCAGTTTCTTAACGCGTGACGATGCGAATTTTGTCAGCATGGTCTTCACGCTGGATAACTACACCCGCCTGGCCGATCCGCTCTACGCCCGGGTGCTGCTACATTCGCTGAATATGGCGCTGATAGCCACCCTCGCCTGCCTGATATTAGGTTATCCCTTTGCCTGGTTCCTTGCCCGCCTGCCGGAGCGCGTGCGTCCGCTGCTGCTGTTTCTGCTGATTGTGCCGTTCTGGACCAACTCGCTTATCCGTATCTACGGGTTGAAAATATTTCTCAGCACCAAAGGCTATCTCAATGCCTTTCTGCTGTGGCTGGGGGTTGTCGATACGCCCATCCGCATTATGTATAGCGAAAGCGCGGTCATTCTCGGGCTGGTCTATATCCTGCTGCCGTTTATGGTCATGCCGCTCTATTCCAGCATCGAGAAACTGGACAAGCCGCTGCTGGAGGCGGCGCGCGATCTTGGGGCCAGCAAGCTGCAAACCTTCGTGCGTATTATTATTCCGCTGACCATGCCGGGCATTATTGCCGGCTGTTTACTGGTGATGCTCCCGGCAATGGGCCTGTTTTACGTTTCCGATTTAATGGGCGGCGCGAAAAACCTGCTGATTGGTAACGTGATTAAGAGCCAGTTCCTGAACATTCGCGACTGGCCGTTTGGCGCAGCAACCAGCATCACCCTGACGCTGGTGATGGGCTTTATGCTGTTGATTTACTGGCGTGCCGCCAGGTTGCTGAACAATAAGGTGGAATTAGAATGACGGGTCGCCTGTTCCGTGGCGGCTTTATGACCGCCATCTATGCATATCTCTACATCCCGATAATCATTCTGATCGTTAACTCGTTTAACGCTTCGCGCTTCGGCATTAACTGGCAAGGCGTCACCACGAAGTGGTACAGCCTGCTGATGAATAACGACAGCCTGCTTCAGGCGGCCCAGCATTCTCTGACCATGGCCGTCTTTTCTGCAACGTTCGCCACGCTGATTGGCTCGCTGACTGCGGTGGCGCTGTATCGCTACCGCTTTCGCGGCAAGCCCTTCGTCAGCGGCATGCTGTTTGTGGTGATGATGTCGCCGGATATCGTGATGGCGATCTCTCTGCTGGTGCTGTTTATGCTGCTGGGCGTTTCGCTCGGCTTCTGGTCGCTGCTGTTCTCGCATATTACCTTCTGCCTGCCTTTCGTAGTGGTAACCGTCTACTCACGCCTGAAAGGTTTTGACGTGCGGATGCTGGAAGCGGCAAAAGATCTGGGCGCCGGTGAAATAACCATTCTGCGTAAAATTATTCTGCCGCTGGCGATGCCTGCCGTCGCGGCAGGCTGGCTGCTGAGCTTTACCCTGTCGATGGACGACGTGGTTGTTTCATCGTTTGTGACCGGGCCAGGCTACGAAATTTTGCCGTTGAAGATTTATTCGATGGTGAAAGTCGGCGTGTCGCCCGAGGTGAACGCGCTGGCAACTATTCTGTTAATTCTGTCGCTGGGCCTGGTTCTGGCCTCCCAGCTCATCCTTCGTGATAAAACTAAAACTCAGGGGACGTTTAAATGAAACCATGGTCACGCCACCTGCTTGCTGCGGGTGCACTGGCGCTGGGCGTTAGTAGCGCGCATGCCGACGACAGCAAGACGCTCTACTTCTATAACTGGACCGAGTACGTGCCGCCGGGCCTGCTGGAACAATTCACCAAAGAGACGGGCATCAAAGTTATCTATTCGACCTACGAGTCGAATGAAACCATGTATGCCAAGCTCAAAACTTACAAAGACGGCGCCTACGATCTGGTCGTGCCGTCGACCTACTTTGTGGCGAAAATGCGCAAGGAAGGCATGATCCAGAAGATCGACAAGAGCACGCTGACCAATTTCAAAAATCTCGATCCCGAGATGCTGAACAAGCCGTTTGATCCAAATAACGACTACTCCATTCCGTATATCTGGGGCGCAACCGCCATTGGCGTGAACAGCGAGGCAATCGATCCGAAGACGGTGACAAGCTGGGCGGATCTGTGGAAGCCAGAATACAAGCAAAGCCTGCTGCTGACCGACGACGCGCGTGAAGTGTTCCAGGTAGCGCTGCGCAAGCTGGGTTATTCCGGTAACACCACCGATCCAAAAGAGATCGAGGCGGCTTACCACGAGCTGCAAAAATTGATGCCAAACGTTGCGGCGTTTAACTCCGATAACCCGGCCAACCCGTATATGGAAGGTGAAGTGAATCTGGGAATGGTGTGGAACGGTTCCGCGTACGTTGCGCGCCAGGCCGGCACACCGCTGGACATCGTCTGGCCGAAAGAAGGCGGCATTTTCTGGATGGATAACCTGTCCATCCCGGCGAATGCGAAAAACGTTGACGGCGCGTTGAAGCTGATTAACTTCCTGCTGCGCCCGGACGTGGCAAAACAGGTTGCTGAAACTATCGGCTATCCAACGCCAAATCTTGCAGCCCGCAAATTGCTGCCGAAAGCAGTGGCGGATGATAAAACGCTGTATCCCGATGATGCCGTTCTGAAAA
Organism: Cedecea colo; assembly: GCF_011808225.1. Classification (GTDB taxonomy): domain Bacteria; phylum Pseudomonadota; class Gammaproteobacteria; order Enterobacterales; family Enterobacteriaceae; genus Dryocola; species Dryocola colo. Next base: position 130,681 of record NZ_SOYS01000009.1, read on the forward strand.
ACGGGGAATGGCAGAACGACGTGGGCGACGCCAGCGCGATTTATGAGTCGTACTATCAGAAGCTGAAGGCGGGACGTTAACGCTGATGAGCGGTGGATGGCGCTGCGTTTATCCGCCCTCAGTCTTTCTGTAGGGAAGTTAAATCTGCGCCATCCGTCCTACTTGCAAAGCCCTTTCAATAACCTTTCCACGTACTCTGGCACCACTTCGCTTGCCAGTCCGTAATGCTTCTCTTCGAACTCGCTGCCAACCTGGCTGGGTTCAAGGTTCAGCTCAACGGTATGCGCTCCCTGTAAGCGGGCCTCGTGCACAAATCCTGCTGCCGGGTAAACGTGGCCTGAGGTGCCGATGGCGATGAAGTAATCTGCCGTCGCCAGCGCCTGGTAGATATCGTCTAAGCCCTGCGGCATTTCACCGAACCAGACAACGTGCGGACGCAGCGGTGCGGAAAGCTGGCAGCAGTGGCAGCGATCTTCTCGCGTTACGTCGCCCGTCCATTCCAGTATCTGACCGCTTTGCGCACAGCGCACCTTCAGCAGCTCACCGTGCATATGGATGATATTTTTATTGCCCGCGCGCTCGTGCAGATTATCGATATTTTGCGTTACCAGCAGAAAATGATCGCCCAGCTCTTCTTCAAGCTTCGCTAATGCCAGGTGCGCGGCGTTCGGCTGGATTTCAGCCTGCTGAAGCTGCTGGCGGCGGGCGTTATAAAACGCCTGCACCAGGTCGGGATCGCGGGCAAATCCTTCCGGCGTGGCAACATCCTCCACGCGGTGTTCTTCCCACAGGCCATCCGTTGCACGGAAGGTACGGATCCCCGACTCAGCGGAGATCCCGGCGCCTGTCAGTACCACTACTCTTGGTTTTTCCATCGCTTCGGGTCCGGGTATATCTCTGAAAAAAACACGCTGGCGCAAACGCTGGCGCAGCAGACGTTTAGTTTTGCGAAACCGGCTTAGCCGGTGTTGACGACGCGATAGCATATTTTACTCCGTGAGATGGAGGAACGCAGCACCGCGCATGCCTCCGGCATCGCCATGACGCGCAGGTTCAATACGCGGCACGTTGGCAACCGGCAATAAATATTTTGGCAAACGTGCCGGCAACTGCTGATAAATCTCAGAAAAATTCGACAGCCCTCCGCCAATGACCACCAGATGCGCGTCCACCGCGGTAAGCAGGTTGCCAAGACAGACGGCCAGCAGTTCGAGGAAGCGATCGACGTGTGCGACCGCCTTATCATCTCCTGCGTAATAGCGGGTGACGATCTCTTTTGATTCGAGTGATTCAGAGTAGAAGTGTTGGTACAACCATGCAAATCCGCGCCCGGAAAGATAGTTTTCGATACAGCCGTTCTGGCCGCAGCCGCAGCGCGTCAGAGGTATATCGCGCCCCAGCACGTTAAGCGCGTCCACCGGCAGGCGGGTATGACCGAATTCACCGGTGATATAGTTGCGCCCCGTGATGGATTTGCCGTTCACAATAATTCCGCCGCCCACGCCGGTGCCAAGGATTAATCCCATCACCACCGGATAGCTGCGGAATTCATCGTCCCAGGCTTCGGAGAGCGCAAAACAGTTGGCATCGTTATCAAGGCGTACTTCACGCTCCAGCAGCGCGGTGAGATCGGCCTTTAACGGCTTGCCGTTCGCTGCGGGGACGTTCGCGGCGTACAGCGTGCCGTTATCGGTTACCGGCATGCCGGGGATACCGATGCCCACGCAGCCTTTGATACCAAAACGGCTATCGGTCTCCTTCACCAGAGAGCCGATAGCCGCTAAAAAGTTTTCGTAGCTGTCGTGCGGGGTGGGAACGCGCGTTTCCCATTGCAGCCGACGTTCCCTGTCATAGACGCCAAGCGCCATTTTCGTGCCGCCAATGTCAAATCCGTAATACATAGCTGCTCCCCTTTATCCCGTCATGCTTCGAGTTGCAGAGACGCTGGCGGCAGGAGCTTACCCAACTTCAGTAAGCGCCTGGGGACTCGTTCCCTTGCCGCCTGGCTACAACTCGAATTATTTAGGGTAATAATTATTAATTAAAATTTTATCGAATTATTGCCCGCTCAGTACACGCGCCGGATCGATATTACTGGCGCGTCTTGCCGGATACCAGCTGGCGAGCAGGCTCAGCAGCAGCGCGGTGACCAGCACGTAGAAAACATCCAGCCAGTGCAGTTCCGACGGCAGAAAATCGATAAAGTAGATGTCGCCTGACAAGAAGCGATGCCCAATCAGCTTTTGAATAGCGTTGATGATGTTGGTCAACTGCCAGGAGGCCAGCACGCCGACAATTACCCCACTCACGCTGCCAAACAGGCCCGCCAGCAGCCCGTACCAGACGAAAATGGCGCGAATCAGGCCGTCTTTTGCCCCCAGCGTGCGCAGCACGGCGATATCGCTACTTTTATCTTTTACGGCCATGACAAGCGTAGAGACGATATTGAAACAGGCCACGCCGATGACCAGCACCATCGCCAGGTACATAATGGCGCGAATCATCTGAATGTCACGATACATGTAGCCGTAAGTACCAATCCAGCTCTTGATGTAAACATAGGCGTTAGTGACTTCGCCCGCGTCGCGCACCAGCTTATTGGCGTTGAATACGTCATTCACTTTAATGGCGATACCCGTGACACTGTCACCCATATCCAGATAGCCCTGCGCGTCGCTCATCGGCACCATCGCGAAGCTGTGATCGAGCTGGCCGCTAAGCGCCAGAATACCGGCAACGTGCAGGCGAACACGCTTCGGTTGCAGGAGCTTCGTGCCGCCGTCGTTGTTCGGGATCATGATAGAGATCCAGTCGCCCTGTCTGACCTTCAGCGCGTCCGCAACGCCTTTACCGATGATGATTTGCTGCTGTCCGGCTTTGAAATCCTGCCAGGCGTTGTTCTGCACATATTGCGGCAGCGCGCTCAGGCGCGTTTCCTGAGCCGGATCGACCCCTTTGACCTGGATGGCGCGAAGATTGGCTCCGCTTTCCACCAGGCCGGTGAAGTTAATATACGGTGCGGCAGCGGCAATCCCTTTCACTTTCTCAACGCGTTGCAGTACGCCGTTCCAGTCATGGAAAGGCTGATTAACCGGTTCGATTTCCCCGTGCGGCACAACCGCCAGAATACGGTTATTCAACTCGCGCTCGAAGCCGTTCATCGCGCTCAGGCCGACGATTAACACCGCCACGCCTAAAGCGATACCGATTGTCGAGATAACGGAAATCAGCGAAACCATGCCGCTGCGGCGGCGTCCGCGGCTAAAACGCAGGCCGATTAAGAGTGAAAGCGGCGAGGCCATCAATCTGCCCCCATCAGGGTTAATTCGTGCGTCAGACGTCCGTCACGCATTTCAAGCTGACGCGACATGCGCCTGGCCAGATGCAGGTCGTGCGTCACCACCAGGAACGCGGTGCCCTGGCGGACGTTCAGCTCGCCGAGCAGCTCGAAAATGCTGTCCGCATTGCGGGCGTCCAGGTTGCCGGTTGGCTCATCCGCCAGCACCAGACGCGGATTGTTGACCAGCGCACGGGCAATCGCCACGCGCTGACGCTCACCGCCGGAAAGCTCGGAAGGACGGTGATTGCTGCGGTGATCCAGCCCCACGGCTTTAAGCATATCCAGCGCGCGCTGTTTTGTTTCATCGGTATTCTTTTTGCCGATCAGCAACGGCATGGCGACATTTTCCATCGCCGTGAAATCCGGCAGCAGATGGTGGAACTGGTATATAAAGCCCAGCTCGCGGTTGCGCAGCTCCGCCTTAGCCGACGAAGAGAGCGAGCTCATCGGCTGGCCGTTGAAAATCACATCGCCGGACGTTGGGCTATCCAGCCCGCCAAGCAGGTGCAGCAGGGTACTTTTGCCGGAGCCGGAGCTGCCGACAATCGCCATTAACTCGCCCGCGTTAATGCTGAAGCTGACATCGTGCAGCACATCCGTTTGTACCTTGCCTTCCTGATAGCGTTTGCACAGTTTGTCACACTGCAACAGGACAGAATTACTCATAACGTAAAGCCTCAGCGGGAAGAGTCGCGGCAGCGCGCCACGAAGGATAAAGCGTGGATAACAGGGCAACCGCCATTGCAACAATCGCAATCACAACGACTTGTACAGGTTCGATGGCGATGGGCAGCGTGGCGCCATCCAGCAGCGCGCCGATAATCGGCATCAGATTATTAAGCTGGCTGGCGAGTAGCGCACCAAGCAGCGCGCCAAGCAAGGCGCCAATCACGCCGGCGCTGGCCCCCTGCACCATAAATACCGCCATTATCTGGCGGCGCGTCAGGCCCTGGGTTTGCAGAATGGCGACTTCGCCCTGCTTCTCCATCACCAGCAGGCCCAGCGAGGTAATAATGTTAAACGCGGCGACCGCGACAATCAGGCTTAATAGCAGGCCCATCATGTTTTTTTCCATGCGCACGGCCTGGAACAGCTCGCCTTTGCGCTCGCGCCAGTCTTTCCATTCGGTGCCCTGCGGCAGCGTTTGGCTACTTAGCACGTCCACTTTGAGCGGTTCGGCAAGCCACAGACGCCAGCCGGTAATATTGCCCAGCGGATAGCGCATCAGACGTGAAGCATCCTGCTGGTTAACCAGCATCTGATAGCCGTCCACTTCGCTGTTAGCCGCAAAGGTCCCGATAACGTTAAACAGGCGCTGGCTGGGTACGCGCCCCATCGGCGTAAACTGGCTGGCGGACGGCACCATAATGCGGATGCTGTCGCCACGCTTGATGCCAAGCTGTCCGGCGAGCTGCTCGCCAAGAATAACGTTGTATTTACCCGCTTGCAGATCGGTCTGTTTCACATTCACCAGATAAGGCGACAGCGGATCTTTTTCTTCTGGCTGAATGCCGAGCATCACGCCCACGGCCACGCTGCGGGCGCTTTGCAGCACCACATCGCCGGTCGTGACTGGCGCAATACGCGTAACCCCTTGTAGCTTAAGGCTGGACGCGGGAAGTTTTGCAGGATTGATTGAGCCGCTGGTCGAGGTAACCATCGCCTGGGGCATCAGGCCAAGAATATTGTTGGTGAGCTCGCGCTCGAAACCGTTCATCACGGAAAGCACCGTCACCAGCGCCATTACGCCAAGCGTAATGCCAATGGTGGACAGCCAGGAGACAAAGCGGCCGAAGCGGTCCGATGCTCGCCCACGCATGTAGCGCAGGCCTATAAATAACGCGACAGGTTGATACATGAAGTCCGTCTTGTTGCAGTTGGCTTAAGCGAAGTTGGCGAGAAGTATAAACGAAGCGTGTCGGACGGGCATAACTAATTATAAGGTTACGATATATCTGAAAAAATTACTCATAGCTTCAGAAGCAGATTAATCGAGTTAAAAAGCCCTCGCCCATCCCCCACCCTTGCAGGCCATGATTTATTGATAAGGGACATTACCCCTGGCATGAAAAACAAACAACTCTGGATCAACCATATTAAAGGGCTGTGCATCTGCCTTGTCGTCATTTACCACTCGGTGATTACTTTTTACCCGCACTTAACGGCGTTGCCGCCGGGCCTGACGGAATATATTGCTAAGTGCTGGATATATATGAATTTATATCTCGCCCCTTTCCGTATGCCGGTGTTCTTTTTTATCTCCGGCTATCTGATTCACCGTTATATTGAACAGGTGAAATGGCAGGCGTGTATTGATAAGCGCATCTGGAATATTTTTTACGTGCTGGCGCTGTGGGGAATTTTGCAGTGGCTGGGGATTACGCTTATCAATCAATGGCTCGCACCTGACTTAGCGCGTAATCCGACATCCAACGCGGCGTACTCAGCAACCCTGATGCAGTTTGTTATCAGCATGGCGAAAGCCAGTACCAGCCTGTGGTATCTGTACGCGCTGGTGGTCTATTTCATAGCGTTCAAACTGCTCCGCGCCTACAAAGTGCCGGTGCTGATTGCCCTGTCTGGCATCTACGTGGTGATTAGCTTTATGCCGCTGCCATGGTGGGGAATGAACAGCGTGGTGCGCAATATGCTCTATTACGGATTGGGCGCCTGGTTTGGCCCGCAGCTGCTGGCCTGGATGAAAGGTTTTAGCTTCCGCCAGCATCCAATGATTTGTGGCCTGGTGGGTATCGGCTCGCTTGCGCTGTATCTGGTTAACGTGCCGCTGGTTATCTCCGTTGTTTCAATCTTCGTCATCATGAAGATTTTTTATACGCTGGATAGCCGGCGCGAAAGCCGCCCGGAGGCGTTTCTTAATATAGTCGGCTCGAATACCATCGCTATTTATACCACGCACCGCATTGTCATTGAGGCGCTGAGCCTGTTTACGCTAGCGCAAATTAACCAGGGCCAACTGTCCGGCCAGGTCATGCTGGCGATTTTGCTGTTTTATCCGTTCGCCAGCCTCGCTATCTGTATCCTGACAGGACTGGGATTCAGGAAGCTGTCGGCTAAGATGTTTGGCGATATGTTCTTCTCGCCGCCGGCGAAACTGGGGCCTGCCGCCTCGGCCAGCTAGCGCATTACGAATGACGCTTCGCTTAGCCGCCCGACGAGCGCCGGGCGGCTAAGCGAGGCAATTTAGTGATTGGGTTGCTTATGTAAAGCGATCGCGGATAATAATAACTATCTGAAGTTCATGGACCGATGCACAAGGTGCAACCTGAGAGATCCCGATTCCGCTATGCCTGAACATTATCGCTATTCCTTACCTGTTAAAGCCGACGATCAACGCCACCTCGGTGAGCTCACCGGCTCTGCCTGCGCAACAGAGGTGGCCGAAATTGTTGAACGTCACGGCGGCCCGGTGGTGTTAATTGCGCCCGATATGCAAAATGCCCTGCGTCTGCACGATGAGATAAGCCAGTTCACCGAAAGCCTGGTGATGAATCTCGCCGACTGGGAAACGCTGCCGTACGACAGTTTCTCGCCGCATCAGGAAATTATCTCATCGCGCCTCTCCACGCTTTATCAACTGCCGACCATGAAACGCGGCGTGCTGATTATGCCGGTCAATACGCTGATGCAGCGCGTGTGCCCGCACAGCTACCTGCACGGCCACGCGCTGGTGATGAAAAAGGGCCAGCAGCTTTCACGCGATAATTTACGTAGCCAGCTTGAACAGGCCGGTTATCGCAGCGTGGATCAGGTCATGGAGCACGGTGAATTCGCTACGCGTGGCGCGCTGCTCGATCTGTATCCAATGGGCAGCAATCAACCGTACCGCATTGACTTTTTTGACGACGAAATCGACAGCCTGCGCATATTTGACGTGGATACCCAGCGCACGCTCGAAGAAGTGGAAGCCATCAACCTGCTGCCCGCGCATGAATTCCCGACGGATAAAGCGGCCATTGAGCTATTCCGCAGCCAGTGGCGCGACAGGTTCGATGTGAAGCGCGAAGCAGAGCATATCTATCAGCAGGTGAGTAAAGGCACCCTGCCCGCCGGGATCGAATACTGGCAGCCGCTGTTCTTTAGCGAGCCGCTGCCGCCGCTGTTTAGCTACTTCCCGAAAAATACGCTGGTGGTGAATACCGGCGATCTGGAAACCAGCGCAGAGCGTTTCTGGCAGGATGCTACCGCGCGTTTTGAGAACCGTGGCGTGGACCCGATGCGCCCGCTTCTGCCGCCAGAAAGCCTGTGGCTGCGCGTGGATGAGCTGTTCAGCGAGCTGAAAACCTGGCCGCGCATCCAGCTTAAGACCGACAAACTTGCCGATAAAGCCGCAAATACCAATCTGGGCTATCACGCGTTGCCCGATCTGGCGGTACAGGCGCAAAATAAAGCCCCGCTCGATAACCTGCGTAAATTCCTCGAATCTTTCGCAGGTCCGGTCGTTTTCTCGGTCGAAAGCGAAGGCCGTCGCGAGGCGCTGGGTGAACTACTCTCGCGTATTAAAGTTGCGCCGAAGCGTATTTATCGTCTGGATGAAGCAGAGGATCGTGGACGCTATCTGATGCTTGGCTCCAGCGAACATGGCTTTATCGATACCTTGCGTCAGCGCGCGCTGATTTGCGAAAGCGATCTGCTGGGGGAACGCGTCAGCCGCCGCCGTCAGGACAAGCGTCGCGCCATCAACCCGGATACGCTGATTCGTAACCTGGCGGAGCTGCATACCGGGCAGCCGGTTGTGCACCTGGAACATGGCGTCGGGCGTTACGCAGGCTTAACCACTCTGGAAGCGGGCGGCATCACCGCTGAATACCTGATGCTGACCTACGCGGGTGATGCGAAGCTGTATGTGCCCGTTTCGTCACTGCATTTGATCAGCCGTTACGCGGGCGGCGCGGAAGAAAGCGCGCCGTTGCATAAACTCGGCAGCGACGCCTGGTCCCGCGCACGGCAAAAAGCCGCTGAAAAAGTGCGCGATGTCGCAGCGGAACTGCTGGATATCTATGCCCAACGAGCCGCGAAAGAAGGCTTCGCCTTTAAACACAATAAGGAACAGTACCAGCTCTTCTGCGACAGCTTCCCGTTCGAAACCACGCCGGATCAGGCTCAGGCTATTAACGCCGTATTGAGCGATATGTGCCAGCCGCTGGCGATGGACAGGCTGGTGTGTGGCGATGTCGGCTTCGGTAAGACCGAAGTGGCGATGCGTGCCGCATTCCTGGCCGTCGAAAATAACAAGCAGGTTGCGGTGCTTGTCCCGACCACGCTGCTGGCCCAGCAGCACCTTGATAACTTCCAGGACCGTTTTGCTAACTGGCCGGTGCGCGTGGAGATGCTATCGCGTTTCCGTAGCGCTAAAGAGCAAACGCAAATTCTCGAAGAAGCAAGGGAAGGCAAAGTTGATATTCTCATCGGCACGCACAAGCTGCTGCAAAACGATGTGAAGATGAAAGATCTCGGCCTGCTGATCGTTGATGAAGAGCACCGCTTTGGGGTGCGTCATAAAGAACGTATTAAGGCGATGCGTGCGGATGTCGATATTCTGACGCTTACCGCAACGCCTATCCCACGCACGCTGAACATGGCGATGAGCGGCATGCGCGATCTGTCGATTATCGCCACGCCACCGGCTCGCCGTCTGGCGGTAAAAACGTTTGTGCGCCAGTACGATGAGCTGGTGGTTCGCGAAGCTATTCTGCGTGAAGTGCTGCGCGGCGGGCAGGTTTATTACCTTTACAACGACGTGGAAAATATCCAGAAAGCGGCGGAACGTCTGGCAAATTTGGTGCCCGAAGCGCGCGTTGCTATCGGCCACGGCCAGATGCGCGAGCGGGAGCTGGAACGGGTCATGAACGATTTCCACCACCAGCGTTTTAACGTGCTGGTCTGTACCACCATTATTGAAACCGGCATCGATATCCCAACGGCGAACACCATTATTATCGAACGTGCGGACCACTTTGGGCTTGCCCAGCTTCACCAGCTACGTGGCCGCGTCGGGCGCTCGCACCACCAGGCCTACGCCTGGCTGCTGACGCCGCATCCGAAAGCGATGACTACCGATGCGCAAAAACGCCTTGAGGCCATCGCTTCGCTGGAAGATTTGGGGGCTGGTTTTGCTCTGGCAACGCACGATCTGGAAATCCGCGGCGCGGGCGAGTTGCTGGGTGAAGGCCAGAGCGGCTCGATGGAAACTATCGGCTTCTCGCTGTATATGGAGATGCTGGAAAACGCCGTTGACGCGCTCAAAGAGGGCCGCGAGCCGTCGCTGGAAGATTTAACCAGCAGCCAGACGGAAGTGGAACTGCGCATGCCTGCCCTGCTGCCAGAGGATTTTATTCCGGACGTGAACACGCGCCTGTCGTTCTATAAACGCATCGCCAGCGCCAAATCCGGACACGAGCTGGACGAGCTGAAAGTCGAACTGATCGACCGCTTCGGCCTGTTGCCGGACGCCGCCCGCAATCTGCTGGATATCGCAGCGCTGCGCCAGCAGGCCCAGAAGCTTGGCGTGCGTAAGATAGAAGGCAATGAAAAAGGCGGCGTGATTGAGTTTGCCGAGAAAAATCATGTCGATCCGGTGTGGCTGATAGGGCTGTTGCAGAAGCAGCCGCAGCACTATCGCCTTGACGGCCCGACGAGGCTAAAATTTATGCAGGATCTTGCCGACCGTAAAACGCGGATGGACTGGGTGCGCAACTTTATGGGTCAGCTCGCGGAGAATACTGCGGCCTAGTTTTCCAGGCGGCGGGGAGCGCAATGCTTACCCGCCCGGCCAGAGTCTTCAGCCTCTGCCCTTTTTGTAACATTTACACATTCTTTGCAATCAGCCAGGGTTTCCCGACGCTGGCTCCCCGCATAATCCCTGATTAACTTTTTAATAACATTAGACTTAATAAAAATGGGGTTTGCATCATGCGCTTTTCGCGACGTTTCTCAACGCCCGCACGCTGGCTGGCATCGATAATTCTCCTGCTGGTAACTCTGGCCTCGCTTCCGGCAGGTGCCAATTGCTGGCCGTTACCGGCCACAGGCAGCCGTCTTATCGGCCAGAACGTCTTTCACGTTGTGCAGGATGACGGCGGCTCGCTGGAATCTATCGCCAAAAAGTACAACGTAGGTTTCCTTGCGCTGTTGCAGGCTAATCCCGGCGTTGACCCTTACGTTCCACGCGCCGGCAGCGTATTAACGATACCGCTGCAGATGCTGCTGCCTGATGCGCCGCGTAAAGGCCTGGTTATCAACCTCGCCGAACTGCGCGTCTACTATTACCCGGCGGGTAAAAATAGCGTAACGGTTTATCCTATCGGCATTGGCCAGTTGGGTGGGGATACGATGACGCCTACGATGCAAACGACCGTCTCCGATAAGCGAGCAAACCCTACCTGGACACCTACCGCAAACATTCGCGCACGCTACCTGGCAAACGGCATTAAATTGCCCGCCGTCGTCCCGGCAGGCCCGGATAACCCGATGGGCCACCACGCTATCCGACTCGCGGCCTACGGTGGGGTTTACCTGCTGCATGGAACCAACGCTGATTTTGGCATCGGCATGCGCGTGAGCTCCGGCTGTATCCGTCTGCGCGATGACGACATCAAAGCGCTCTATAAAGAAATGCCTGTTGGCACGCCGGTACGCATTATCAACACGCCGATTAAAGCGTCCGTTGAGCCGGATGGCCGACGCCTGGTTGAGGTGCATCAGCCGCTGTCGAAGTCGATTAATGACGATCCGAAAGTGCTACCGATCCTGCTTAACGCCCGGATGAAGCAGTTCCAGGCCGCGCCGGAAACGGACGCGCAGATTATGGCGCGGGCAATGCAGCATCGCTCCGGTATGCCTGTTGAGATAAACGCTCACGCGGCGAACGCAATTTGAGCGAATGCCCGCGGGTAAAAAGCACCGTTCAAACGCTTCTTCGGTGCTTTTTTAGCATCCTTCTTCGCCGTTTACCGCTAACATTTTTTGGCGACAAACGCTAAGCACGAGTTTTCGCAGCCAGCGAACCTTTTGATTTTGCGGGCGCTATCTTATCGGCCGTTATGCTGGGAGGACTGATTCTTGCCGCAAACGCTTTTACGCAATCGGGCGACAGAGAAACAACCTCTTCGACGCTGATAATAGCCCTTGCTTACGTCTTTACCGCGCTTATCGCAGGTGGACTGTTTATCTGGCGTCAGCGTCGTGCCACAAAACCTCTTATGCCGCTGGAAATATTCCGCTCGGCTCGGTTTTCTCTTGCGGCGTTAACCTCCCTGGCCTCCTTTGTCAGTCAGGGAATGACCTTCGTAGCGCTGCCCTTCCTGTTCCAGAGCGTTTATGGGCATAGCGCGTTTGCCTCCGCGCTGCTGTTTCTGCCGTGGCCGGCGGGGATCGTGCTGATCGCGCCGCACGCGGGCCGGCTGGCCGATCGCTATCCGCCTGCCATCATCTCAACCGTTGGGCTGTGTATATTTGCCTGTGGGCTGGTTTTGCTGGCGCAGCTTCCTGAACGCGCGCAGGAGTGGGATATTGCCGTGCGGAGTTTGCTGTGCGGTGTCGGGTTTGGCTGTTTTCAAAGCCCGAACAATCGTGAACTGCTGTCAAACGTTGCCCGTGAAAACAGCGGATATGCTTCAGGCGTGCTGGCGATAATGCGAACGTTTGGGCAATGCCTGGGCACGGCTTTCGTGGGCGTAATTTTATCGGCGATGGCTCAGCCCGCGCTGAAAAATGTAATTCAGGAGGATATGGCGGTTCGATTCAGTCTTTGGGTGGCAACGGCCGCCACTGTGGTAGCCCTGGCCTTTAGCGTGAGCCGTTTGCGGAATATGCGCAAACAACGCAAGCTTGCCTGATGAAGGCCCCATAAAAAGCAAAAGCCTTGTCTTTCGACAAGGCCTTTTTTGTGGCATGGCATAAAGGGTTAAGCGCGTTGAGGGTTACGCTTATTTATAGATTACAGCCGTACCGTGCAGCGTGTTCGGACCGGATACTGAAGTGATGCGGAACGATTTAGCGCCCATTGCATCAGCTTTAGCCGCCAGCTGGTCTTCCAGTGAACCCAGGTTAGTCCCGGCGTTTGCGCTGATGGTGCCGACTTTCTGTTGGTCAGCCGGGGTAGCCTGAACTTCTACAGCCGCGAGGCTTGCGAATGACACAGAACTAAGGAGAGCAGCAGCGATAAGAGTTTTTACGTTTTTCATGGTAGATGCCTTCAGCAGATGAACAGATGCCGTTAACTTAATTAGTTAACGATCGATACATAAATGATAAGCGTGATCCGTATCATAGGTCAACACCATTTTATAATGACCGTTAATTAATTTGTAAAAACATTATTTTTCAAAGACATAGGAAAATTTTATTTTTTGGCAGATGCCGCTGGCTACGCGGGACGATAATTTTTATAATGATCGCTCACTAAACAGACAGAGGTTAAACGGCAAATATGTCTACTGACGCAAGCTGCATTAAAAAAAGCCGTGGCCGGCCGAAAGTGTTCGACAGGGAAGCTGCACTCGATAAGGCCATGACGCTGTTCTGGCAACACGGCTATGAGGCAACCTCGATGGCGCATCTGGTAGAAGCGACGGGGGCAAAAGCGCCGACGCTCTATGCAGAATTCACCAATAAAGAGGGATTATTCCGGGCCGTGCTCGATCATTACATCGCCCGCTTTGCGGAAAAACATGAGGCATGTTTGTTCTGCGAAGAGCGTACGCTTGAACAGGCGCTTGAGGATTATCTTTTTACCGTGGCGAAGCGCTTTACCGATAAAGATACCCCGTCGGGCTGCTTTATCATCTGTACCTCATCGGTGCTGGCGGCCTCTTCTGAAGATATCGCAGCCACCATCAAAGCGCGCCATGCCATGCAGGAAGAGACGCTGGTGCGTTTCCTGACGCAAAGACAGCAGAAAGGTGAAATCCCTCCCGGCAGCGACGCCCGGACGCTCGCCAGATATCTGTGCTGCATTATTCAGGGCATGTCGGTCAGCTCCCGTGAAAACGCCAGCTATGAAGATTTACTGAGTATCGTGAAAACCACGCTCCGCCTGTGGCCTGAGCTGAAAAAAGGGTAATTTACCTCCCTCTCCGTCGGGAGAGGGAATAACCCGGCTTTCCCCGCTTGCTTTTGGCGCCCTTGCTCCAGCAGGCCATAAAATTGACGGCATTATGGCTTGCCCCGCGTTCCCCGAGCAAAATGGCGGCGCAGCATTTTCACCCCTGAAGATTCTGCCGCTATCCAGCCGCAGAACTCACGGTCACCGGCCGTGGCTTTATCCCAGAGCAGTTCGCCTTGCGCCTCTTCCTGAACATCTTCATGGCTGATTTTTGTCTACGGGATGCGCGCCTGCTGCTTAACCGCAGGGATCAGTCATTCACCGTGCGTTGCGTTGAGCGGCTGGTTTGACGACAAAGGGCATCAACGTTGAAGACGATAAACGTCGTATTTACGGGGCGGAAGGCGCGGCGGATGACGTTATTCCGGGCTCCGTCTGGCTTACCGACATAAGCTTTAACGTGCTGAAACCGGAAACCAAAGTCGATAGCGAGCGGCAGAAGTGGAACGTGATTTACGCCAGCCCGTGGCTGTATGTGTATAAAGGGCGCGGTCGGACATATGGCGTGAATTATTCATTGCTGTTCTGATTTGCGCGCGAACCAGCGTCGAATGCTGGCCCGCATATTTACCGCTGCATACATTTTCATTCTCGACCCGTCTCCAGTACTGCTTTAAAAGATAGGGCTACTCTATTTGTATTATTTATCTGTCGCAGGATATTCATATGTTGGTTGGATTAATTGGCACTGGCGCCGTGGTGGAGACAGCCTATCTTCCGGCGATTTCCCGTCTTCCTCTTGCTGAAATTCAGTGTTACGGCTTCGATCCCGATCCGGCTCGTCAGCCGTCGGGAATTACGCGCTGCGAGTCACTCACCGACTTGCTGGCGCTATCGTTAGATATTGTCTTTATCACCACCCCGTCACTTCTTCATCTGCCCGTGCTTGAAGCGGTTCTGAAAAGCAAGGTCGCGCAAATCGTGGTGGAAAAACCCGTTGCCGCCACGCTTGAACAGCTCGCTGTTTTAGAAAAATGGCTGGAAGAGCCAGCTATTGCGTCGCGTATTCTGGCGCTCGATCACTGGATGGTTCGTACGGATGCCATGCAATTTATAAAAAGCATTGCTGAAATCGAACGCATTGCAGGTTTTTTACTGGAGCCAAGCGGTTTTAACGATGCGGGTGAGCCTGTGGCGCTGAATTTTGCGACGGGTAAAGCCGATACCCGGCAGCTTCGCCATCCCGATGGGGTGATTGTCGATATCGGTACGCACGTACTGGCGATGATGCGCGAAACCGTTTACAGGCTGGGCGGTAGCGAAGCATTAACCGTAGAACTGCTTCACGCACGCGATCGCCTGGGCAACGGCATCCAGCCGGGTGATTTGACGACCGCAGAAGGTGACGCAATGCTACGTGGAACAATAAGCGGCATTCCTTTCACCCTCGCTCTTAATAAATATGCTGGCCCTGCGGGCGGACAAAAAGGCATGAAAATCTATCTGCACGATGGCCGGATCGTGAACGTTGACCGCCGCGGCGCTGATGAAGTGGTGGAAGTGCTCAACGCCAACAGCAGTCGTCAGCTTAAGATTTCCGGTCCGCTTTACGACAGGTGTTTAGAGGAAGTGGTTTTAGGCGCTCAGCGAATGTTTGTGAGCAAACCGGAGGAAATTCCGGCCCTGACTCGCCGTCGAATAACAGAGGTTAAGGCTTTACTGGCAATACAGCAGACGTTACGTGGAAAGCATTAATATTGCAGGCGGGTCGATGGCCCGCCGCACGTCAGATAATTAGATTTTATTCAGCACCAGCTGGCCTTTGCCATCCAGAGGGATCTGCGTTCCGGGATCTTTATCCATACGTATCTTTCCCTGCTGATCGCCAATGCGGTAGGTCACATCGTAACCCAGCATTTTTTCTGATTTATCGTACACCGTTTTACAGCGCTGCTGTGTCGTGGTGTAGGTATCGCGATCCTGCATGGCGCCCTGTACCTGGTTACCGGCGTAACCTCCACCCAGCGCGCCAACTACAGTGGCAACGTCTTTACCGCGCCCGCCGCCAAACTGATGGCCGATGACGCCGCCCGCAACCGCACCCAGAGCAGAACCCACGATGCGGTTTTCATCCTGTACCGGAGCGCGATGCGTTACGGCCACGTTGCGGCACTCTTTACGCGGCGTTTTTACTGTCTCCTTGATTGGCGTCGCAGACACCACCTGTGCGTACTGAGGGCCGCGATCAAATACGTTCATACCTGCGACCGCGGCAACTCCAAGTGCTGCGGCCACGCCAATTCCTATACCCGCTAACATTGATTTATTCACAGGACATCCTCCCGGCTGTGTAATTGCTGGCAATTTTGCAACCAATTAAGTCCAGTGACAAATCAGATAAAGGATGAAAAGTGCTATTTTACTCTTTAAATCAACAGGTTTCAGAGAACTCCTAAGCATCAAACCTCGGCTCCATTTTCTTCTGCATTGCAGGCGTAAAAATCCGGCTCGCGCCCTGAGGGATTCCCAGAAAAAGAGACAGGCATAGCGTGATGCGATCTGCTGAATTACGTCCCTAACTTAGTGAGTACACCGCTATGCCGACACGCAGAAGATGTCAGACTTTTTTCCGCGATGCTTTAGCTCCGGTCCATAAGTATCGCCAGCGCCCCTGCCCGACGCGACTGCTGCCCTGCTAAAGGGAGCATCCCGGACTTTAACCAGTACCGGTCGACACTTCCGGGAATTGCCCAGGTTAAAAGCAAAATAAAATATGTTGACCGTTTACCGGAAACACGTATCCTCACCGCGATATGCCGCTGATTGTTAATAATTTCACCTCCCTGCTCACCCGCCAGCTTTCCCTGTGTGTCGTTGCCGTCGACTGGAGCGGATAGCCAATATCCACATTCATAAAGTTGCCGGAAGTAGCAGTCTGCGTTAGCAGCGGAACAGAAGCGGCATCTGCCACGTGCGGCGTAAGCGGATTCATCCGCGCGACTTTGGTTTCAGTCCACCGATCCACCGTTGCGGGATGTCTTGCCGCCAGCGGGATAAGCATACTGGTAATGGCTTTTGTATTAGCCGAATGAGTAATTGAGTAATTGAGTAATTGAGTAATTGAGTAATTGAGTAATTGATAAGAATATTTATTGTGAATGCACTCACCACAATTAATACGGTGGCAACTAAAATTCTGGTGCGGAGGGCGCTAAACACAGGGCAGAACTTTAGATTAACGAATGATTACAATGCTTAGCGGTTGGCCTAAAAGTAACTTAATTTTTTTACACAAATAAAACAAGGGGATAAATATAAATTCTTTCCAAATAGTTAAGTATAACAAGCGCGCAGGGAGTTAGCCGTAATAATAATCCCGCCTTTCTTTACAGCCTCCAGCTTTTAATACAATCACCCTGCAACCGAAGCTATTTCTGATATTACTCCGCAATGAAAATAATCTGGCTTTTGATATGCGACAAACAATACTTTGCGAAATAGTTAACAATCAGCGATCGGTTTATTAACGGCATCGAAATCGGCGCGTTAACGCGTCTAAATTTTCCCTGACACATTATTGCGGGCGGCCTTTCGCGGTTAACATGTTAACGTATTGTTATTAACTTGCTGTTTTCATTGAAATTTAATAAATCAGATCTGTGTCCCAAAGCTAAACCTTACAATCTGCAATGCTTTGGTCAGGAGAAAATTTAAGGGATTATTATGGTAGCTGTTGAATTCGTCATCATTATTTTATGTCTGCTTATTGGTACACGCTTTGCCGGGATGGGTCTGGGATTAATTAGCGGCATCGGACTGTTTATTCTGACCTTTATTTTTGGGCTGGCGCCGGGTAAACCACCGGTTGACGTCATGCTCACTATTCTTGCCGTTATTGGCTGCGCCGCCACGCTCCAGACCGCGGGTGGTCTGAATGTGATGATGCAGTTTGCCGAGCGTCTGCTGCGTAAACATCCTCAGCACATTACGCTGCTGGCACCGCTCACCACCTGGACGCTGACGTTTCTGTGCGGCACCGGGCACGTCGTATACACCATGTTTCCGATTATTGGCGATATCGCGCTGAAAAAAGGCATCCGCCCTGAACGTCCGATGGCCGTGGCTTCTGTTGCCTCACAGATGGCGATCACCGCCTCGCCTGTCTCCGTTGCCGTTGTGTCACTGGTTTCCATTCTGGCTGCGGGCCAGGGTATAGGGCGCGCGTGGGGCATTCTGGAAATTCTTTCAGTCTCCGTGCCGGCCTCGCTATTTGGTGTGCTGATCGCCGCGCTCTGGAGCCTGAAACGCGGTAAAAATCTGGCGGACGACGCAGAGTTTCAGGCAAAAATTGCCGACCCGAAACAGCGCGACTATATCTACGGCGGCAGTGAAACGCTGATGAACCAGACGTTTCCAAAGCAGGCATACTGGTCAACGTGGATTTTTTTTACCGGGATTCTGGTGGTAGTGGCGCTCGGTGCGCTCCCGCAGTTACGACCAGCCTTTGATGTGAAAGGCGTAATGAAGCCGTTGTCCATGAATCTGGTGATTCAGATGATGATGCTGATTGCCGGTGCGGTGATGCTTATCCTGTGCAAAGTAAATGCCACAGCCATTGCAAATGGCGCGGTGTTTAAAGCCGGGATGGTGGCGATTTTCTCGGTATTTGGCGTAGCATGGATGAGCGATACGTTTTTCCAGGCGCATCTCGAAGCGCTGAAAATGGCGCTGGAAGGCGTGGTGAAAAGCCACCCGTGGACCTACGCGATAGTGCTGTTCCTGGTTTCTAAACTGGTGAACAGCCAGGCCGCAGCCCTGACGGCGGTAGCCCCGATGGGACTGATGCTGGGCGTAGAACCCAAAATGCTGATTGCCTTCTTCCCCGCATCCTACGGTTATTTTGTGCTGCCGACCTACCCAAGCGATCTGGCCTGTATCGGCTTTGACCGCTCCGGTACCACACGCATTGGCAAATTTATCATCAACCACAGCTTTATTCTGCCGGGGTTGATCGGCGTGAGCTGCGCCTGTGTGGCGAGTTATTTACTGGTGATGACGCTCTTTTAGGGTGGCGTTAACGACGCGTTTATCCGCCCCATAAATAAAGGCGGATAAGCGTTAGCGTTTTCGCCCTAAGACTGCGGATTAATTTGCGTCTTTCTGCGGAGTGAATTTCAGCTCGATAAGCGCAATGGCCTTTTGAATCGCACGGCGAGTTACCGGATCCGCCGCCGCAGGATGGGTTGCGAAATCGATAGTCTTAAGCTGGCCTGCCATCTTGTCGCGCACTTCAACCGGGGCAATGACGTCAATCACGTCCAGAATTTGTTTAATCACCAGCTGGCAGGCGATCACGTCGGAAACCAGCTCCTGGTCGGCGGATAATTGTTCAGACATCTTTTTCTCCTGTTTCATATTGCGCGTCATAGTACATGCGCCATCAAGCACGAGGCAACAATACATTCTGAAGGCATACCGGTAGGTACGATCTGCTCTGCGGCGAGGAAGTGAGGCTCAACGTCTACCCTGATATTCACTTCACCTCGCAGAATCTTATGCCTGAAAGTGCGCAAGGCCATTCATTTAAGTACAGGACCAATAAAGTGGAATCGCGTCTCATTAAAGAGCTTCTTTTACGCCAGGTTACAAATGCGGTGACCGACATCAAGCTTATCCTTCTGCATACCCATCCGCAGAAGATGGCGCAGAAAGCGAAAGGCAGAAGATATCAAAACAGAGGAGCGGAGAGTAATTGAAGCTCCGATCGGTCACCGTTACGAAGAGCGCTGGGGCAATAACAAACTGTTCAAAACTTTTTCCACGAAGTCGCGGTACGTGAGGCTGTTTCACATCCATAAGCCTGAATTGCGGACACAAAAAAACCTGCCTCGGCAGGTTTTTTTAGCATCACGCTTTCTCAGAACATCGCGCCCGGCGGTACGTCTTTGAAGGTTTTGCAGTAGTTT
The DNA here is from genome assembly GCF_011808225.1 of Cedecea colo. GTDB lineage: Bacteria > Pseudomonadota > Gammaproteobacteria > Enterobacterales > Enterobacteriaceae > Dryocola > Dryocola colo. The sequence continues at coordinate 150,050 of NZ_SOYS01000009.1, forward strand.
TCAAACATGCTTTTCAGGATTTTGCGCAGTTTCATTATGTACTCCGGTTTTTATTTATACAGGCGTTGCTCGTTATGCGGCCTATAATATGACTTCCATCACATAAATCAATCATTTTGTGATGCCAATCACAAAAAATATCTGTAGCTTTTACAGGCTGTACCTGTCAAACCGCTTGCAAATCCGGTACTTACCTGATTATCTGTTTCGGTAAAATTTTAAAACATCATTTTAATTTCGAGCGGCAACCATGTCTGATAACCTTCCTTCCGCGCAAAAACGCGGCATATCCTTAACCGCGCTGCTGGTCGCTGGCGCATTTTTTATGGAGTTCCTCGACGGGACGGTGATAGCCACCGCTCTACCGGAGATGGCGCGAACCTTCGGCGTGGATGCCGTGGACCTGAATACAGGCATGAGCGCCTATCTGCTCACCCTTGCGGTACTTATTCCCGCCAGCGGCTGGATTGCCGACCGCTTTGGCGCGCGTAAAGTTTTTACCCTGGCGCTGGGTATTTTCACCGTCGCCTCCGTGCTGTGCGGCCTCGCCAACAGCCTTGAGCAGTTTGTCGCCATGCGCGTTTTACAGGGCACTGGCGGTGCGTTAATGGTGCCGGTAGGCCGTCTTGCAGTATTAAGAACGACGCCGAAAAACCAGCTAATCGCCGCCATAGCGACCTTAACCTGGCCTGCGCTGGTCGCCCCTATTATCGGACCGCCGCTGGGCGGGTTTATCACCAGCTATGCGTCATGGCGCTGGATTTTTTATATCAACCTTCCTCTCGGGCTTGCTGCCATGGCGCTGGCCTGGCGGCTGATACCGGACGTGCACGATGACGAGCGCCGCCCGTTTGATGGCATAGGTTTTGTCAGTACCGCGATCGCTATGATCTGTCTGGTATACGGGCTGGAAATGCTGGGCGAAGCCAGTATCAACGTTGTCGCTACGCTAGCTTTACTGACGGCGGGAGCGGCAGCGCTGTGGTTTTCACTCCGCCATTTTAAACACGCGGCGCATCCCATGATTCGGCTGGATGCGCTTAAAGTGCAGACTTTCGGCGTCACGATGTACGGCGGCTCGCTGTTTCGCACCTCGATCAGCGCCGTGCCGTTTTTACTGCCGCTGCTGTTTCAGGTTGGATTTGGCATGGATGCGTTTCATTCTGGCCTGCTGGTGCTGGCGGTATTCGCGGGCAACCTGACGATGAAACCCGGCACCACGCCGCTTATCCGTGCGCTTGGGTTTAAAAAGCTGCTCATCATTAACGGCTTGCTGAACGTGGCCGCGCTGCTTGCCTGCGCTTTCCTCACGCCACACACCGCAACGTGGATGACCATCATCATCCTGTTCCTTGGCGGACTGTTTCGTTCGATGCAGTTCACCGGCATCAGTACGCTGGCTTTTGCGGATATTCCCGCCCGGCAGATGAGCTACGCCAATACGCTATTCAGCACGGCGACCCAGCTTTCCGTAGGGCTCGGCATCACGCTTGGCGCCATCGGGATCAGGCTGGGGGAGAAAATCAGCGGGTGGCTGGGACTGAGCGCCCTGCCCGGTATCAGCATCAAAATCTCGTTTATATTGATTACGCTTATCTGCCTGATCGGACTTTTTGATTTACTGCGTCTGCCGCGCACGGCGGGCAGTTCAGTTTCAAATAAGAAGTAATGCGAGGAAGGTGCCGGCGCTAAAAAACGGCTAGCGTTTGCCAGCCGTTTTTCCCTTGATTACGCAAGGATTCCGCGAACGAACGCGGCAATCTCTTCATTCTGGCAATTTTCGAAGAAGCACTTCTGGAAGCGCTCGCCGGAAACGGCCGTTTTGACCAGCTCAGGGTCGATAGCACGCAGCGTGTCGAGATAATTCTCTTTTACCACGGCCGCTTTAACCTGGCTGAGAATACCGGCGTTACGCACCTGCGGCTCTTTACGCTCAACCGGATAACCTTCGCCTTTACGGCCGGTAAAAGCTTTTTCGAAGATGTAACGTACGTTCAGCTCGGCACCCCAGCCGAAGCCTTTAGCGAACGGCAACGCCAGCGCGTTGCCGTTGTTAATCTGCGAGAACAGGAAGGCATCCGCAGGGTCAATGCAGTAGCCGCACATCACGCCCGGATGAATATTCAGCGACATCAGCGCGCCCTGACCCGTACCGCAACCTGTAACCACAAAATCAACCGCTTTGGCGTTGAGCAAAATGCTTGCCATGATGCCCAGGTGGATGTAGGTCAGGTGATGATCCTGCTCATCGTTCATGCCGACGTTATAAACCGGATACTCTTTCTCAGCCGCAACCGCCTGCAACTCTTTAAGGATGATGGCGTTTTTGCCAGCCTGACTGTTTTCCATCATCAATGCAATTTTCATTCTTTCGTCTCCTGATTGGATCACCGGCATTCCTGAGCGAAAAGCCGTGATGAATAGTCATGGTGAAGTGCATATATGAACTAACCATACTATCTGGCAAACATACTTTCAAATTTAATGAAAAATTGTTTTAAAAAATTAAGATACGCTCACATTTCTGCTAACCGCCGGCTCCGATCGCTGCTGGCGTTGCGCAGGCCCGCTGGTTTTCCCTCTGAAAGAAACGAAAAACCTCCTGCTTGTTTAAGAAAAAATTTGCCTTAAAGATGCATTTTAGCCTGATTTTAAATAAAATTTTCTCACTTTATACCGCCGATGATCGCCGGGATTTCAGACGTGCTACCCTGTAAAAAAGTGCCAGCCGAGGCTTCATATTATGCATCGTTCTTCTTTATGTATTGCCATCCTTTTACTGGGTGGCTGCACCTTCAATAAAACGCCGGAACCGGTTAAAAGCAGCGAAGTGGCGGGCGTGGTGCGCCTTGGATTCGATCTCGCTCCGCTGCAAAAAGGAAAAGTTGATACCTTTATCGCGCAGTCTACCGCCAGCCACCAGTGTCAGCAGTGGGGATATATCGCCGCCTTCCCCTATGGTGAGCCGATAAAAACCTGTAGCCTGAGCAGCGGTGCTTTATGTCTGAATCAGAAAGTAACCCTTGAGTACCAGTGCCGCGGGGTCGGCATGGAAAAATATCTCCGGGATGAGCTGATAGTGCAATAATCGTCTCCATAGCGATATTAAGTAAAATCTGCGACGCTGCGGGAATTTATAAATCGTGCGGCGTCAGCCCTGTCTGCCAACTATATTTTTAAACAATAATAATTATTACCGCCGTTTAATTTTAAAATTAAAAAAGAATAATATTAGCAACCATTCTCATTACGGCAATTTAATAACAATTTATTTGCATTATTAACTTTAAAAAAATAGAGTAGCGCCACTGTCGGATCGCAATTAAATGGAGCTCGCTATGCTGAAAACAGATATGGTCGAAAAACTTAACCAACAAATGAATCTTGAACTGTATTCCTCTTTGCTATACCAGCAGATGAGCGCATGGTGCAGCTACCACAGCTTTGAAGGTGCCGCGGCGTTCCTGCGTCGCCATGCGACGGAAGAGATGGAACATATGCAGCGCCTGTTTGCCTATTTGACCGATACCGGAAATATGCCGCGCATTAATGCAGTGCCCACGCCCTTTAGCGAATACGAATCTCTGGACGCTTTATTTAAAGCGACCTATGAACACGAGCAGCTAATTACCAGCAAGATTAATGAACTGGCTCACGCGGCGATGACTTCTCAGGATTACCCGACCTTTAATTTCCTGCAGTGGTACGTTGCCGAGCAGCATGAAGAAGAGAAGCTGTTTAAGTCGGTGCTGGATAAACTTAGCCTGGTCGGTAAAAGTGGTGAAGGACTTTATTTTGTGGATAAAGAACTTGCCACCCTTGATACCCAGGCCTGATGTGAAGCAATAAGCGTTACCCGGGCCGAAGCGCTTGTACACTCTGGCCCGTTTTAGTTTTAATGCAGGCTGGAGTGCTGCTTGTTCTGCCAGTAGGCAAATACGCTCAGTGCGGCAGGTTTGATCTCCTCAATGCTGTCGATAAACACTTCATGCGACAGGCTATCAAGCTCATCAAACTTCTCTTCCAGCCCGTGCAGGGCAATCGGCTTGAGCATAGCGAGCAGCTCTTCAGGCATTGGCTCAACCTCCCACAGCATAACGCCGCGCATATAGCCAAAGCACCATTCTTCCACGATGGTGAACTCCTGCCCTTCAACGATGCTGGTGCCGAACAGCGGCTCGTATTGTTCCGGATAACCGCTCAGGCGTTCCGCAATATCGTTTACATGCTTGAAGGTCAGTTCAACGAACTTTTTCAACTCGTCCTCTGACTCCCAGAGCGGCTGGTCCCCTTCACCACCCCAGAATGCGGCAAACGTCGCTTCCGGCCCCACCTCTTTTGGCCCAGAAAGAATAGCGGTCAGCATGCCGTCCATTTCAGCTACATCCATAATGGAACGCTCGGTGGCGTGCCTGAGCAGCACCTCATCAAGCCATTCAATCTCTTCTTCTGTTAATGGTCCCTGGTTCATCATCCGGGCTCCTGTAGTGGCTGGGTTTTTCACACGCGCTTGTCGGTGAGCATAAGGAAATATCAGGCAAGATAGCTGGAAAGGGTTGTTACAGGCAATAAAAAAACCACCCGAAGGTGGTTTACACGACACTGCTTATCATTGATTTTATTCTTGTGTTCCCATGGTGCCCGGGGCGGGACTTGAACCCGCACAGCCATACAGCCGAGGGATTTTAAATCCCTTGTGTCTACCGATTTCACCACCCGGGCTCGGGAAGAAAGTGGAGGCGCGTTCCGGAGTCGAACCGGACTAGACGGATTTGCAATCCGCTACATAACCGCTTTGCTAACGCGCCAAAACTTTTTGCCTTTGCAGGCCATAACAGAACTTTTCTGCTACATAAATCTGGAGCGGGAAACGAGACTCGAACTCGCGACCCCGACCTTGGCAAGGTCGTGCTCTACCAACTGAGCTATTCCCGCAAATCTTTACCAGTGAATCTGCTTGCTAATCACTTGATTTTATTATCTTCCGACAGGCCATGCTGCCGTTCGATGCGTTGCATTCTACTTAGATGGCGCAATGAGTCAATGAAATTTTCCTGCACCGCGTTTCGTTTGCTGAATTTTACGCCGCTTAGATCACGGTTCGAGCAAATCACCGCGTGCGGCGGCCAGATACTGGAACATCGACCAGAAGGTTAATACCGCGGCGATAAAGAAAAGACCGATGCCGGCGTACTCAATCCACATGTTCGGACGCCACAGCATGCCAATCAGGGCCAGCATCTGCGCCATGGTTTTGGTTTTACCAATCCATGACACCGCAACGCTGCTGCGCTTACCGATTTCCGCCATCCATTCGCGCAGCGCAGAGATAATAATTTCGCGGGCGATCATGGTCGCTGCCGGCAGCGTAACCCACCAGGCGTGGTAATGTTCGACCACCAGCACAAGGGCCACGACGACCATCACCTTATCCGCTACGGGATCTAGGAATGCCCCAAAGCGGGTGCTTTGGTTCCAGCGGCGCGCGAGAAATCCGTCAAACCAGTCTGTAATGGCCGCCAGCCAGAAGATAAAAGCGCAAAGAAAAGGCGCCCAGGTGAACGGCAGATAAAAAGCCAGCACAAAGAACGGGATGAGAAAGACACGAAACAGAGTAAGCAACGTTGGGATATTAAATTGCATAGTGCCGGATAACTGTCTGTCGTAAGTGGGAATTGTCCCTATGTTGCTACAGCGGCCTCAATGTTTCAACGAGTAGTAGATCTTTTCTGCCAGCTGCTGCGAGATACCTGGCACTTTTGCGATTTCTTCAACGGATGCGTTCATTAACGGTTGCAATCCGCCCATATACTTCAACAACATCTGGCGGCGTTTTGGCCCGACGCCTTCAATGGTTTCCAGCGAGCTGGTATTTTTCACTTTGGCGCGTTTTTTCCGGTGCCCGCTAATCGCGTGATTATGCGAATCATCGCGGATATGCTGAATAACGTGCAGCGCTGGCGAATCCGGTGGTAAAGAAAAACCTTCCCCTTCCGGCTCAAAGAAAAGCGTCTCAAGGCCCGCCTTGCGGTCCGTACCTTTGGCCACGCCCAGCAACAGCGGGTGATGCTTATCCCAGGGCACGTCGAGCCCGGCAAACACCGTTTTAGCCTGGCTCAGCTGCCCTTTTCCGCCGTCTATCAAAATGACGTCCGGGATTTTGCTTTCTTCAATGGCCTTGCCATAGCGACGGCGCAGCACCTGGTTCATGGCCGCATAATCATCGCCCGGCGTGATGCCAGAAATATTGTAGCGACGGTATTCCGCACGTAGCGGACCGTTGGCATCAAACACAACGCAGGAAGCCACCGTTTGCTCGCCCATCGTGTGGCTGATATCGAAACACTCCATGCGCTTAATTTCCGGCAGCTCCAGCACCTGCGCCAACGCCTGGAGACGTTGATGGATGGTGGATTGCTGAGAAAGACGCGTGACCAGCGCCGTGGCGGCATTGGTGCGCGCCAGCTTCAGGTAGCGAGCGCGATCGCCGCGTGGTTTGGTCTGCACGTTAATGCGCCGCCCGGCCATCTCCGAAAGCGAATCAGCCAGCAGCGTTTTGTCCGGCAGCGTGAAATCGAGCAAAATTTCTCCCGGCAGGGTTCGCATCTGGCTGCCCTGCAGATAGAACTGGCCGACAAAAGTCTCGACCACTTCCGCAAGCTCGGTGCCGCCCGGCACTTTCGGGAAATAGCTGCGGCTGCCAAGAACTTTACCCTGGCGGATAAACAATACGTGTACGCAGGCCATACCGCTGTCAAACGCCACGCCGATAACGTCCAGGTCGTCGCCCATATTGGACACGAACTGCTTCTCTGTAATACGTCGCACCGCCTGGATCTGATCCCGGATACGCGCCGCGGCTTCGAATTCGAGGTTTTTACTCGCCTGCTCCATACGCTCGATAAGCTGCGTCAACACCTGATCGTCCTTGCCGGAGAGGAAAAGACGAACGTACTCCACTTGTTGGGCGTAGTCGTCTTCGCTCACTAACCCCGCCACGCAGGGGCCGAGGCAGCGCCCAATCTGGTATTGCAGGCATGGACGGGAGCGGTTGCGATAAACATTGTTCTCGCACTGGCGGATGGGGAAAACTTTTTGCAGCAGCGCAAGCGTTTCTCTTACGGCATAACCGTTAGGAAACGGGCCGAAGTATTCGCCTTTGGCATGCTTAGCGCCGCGATGCAGGGCAAGACGCGGATGCGTATCACCGCTGAGAAAGATAAACGGGTAGGATTTATCGTCACGCAGCAGCACGTTATAGCGCGGCTGATACAGCTTGATGTAGTTGTGTTCAAGCAGCAGCGCTTCCGTTTCGGTATGGGTGACGGTGACATCAATATGCTGAATAAGCGCCACCAGCGCCTCGGTTTTTCGGCTCGACAGATTGCTTCTGAAGTAGCTCGCCAGACGCTTTTTTAAATCTTTGGCTTTACCGACATAAATAACCGTACTGCTGGCGTCGTACATACGATAGACGCCGGGTTTGCTGGTGACGGTCTTAAGGAAGGCTTGTGAATCGAATGTCTCACTCACTACTGATTAACGTCTCCGCGCTGAATAAACCGTGACGAATGGCCAGATGCGTCAGCTCAACGTCGCCACTGATATTTAGTTTACTAAACATGCGGTAACGGTAACTGTTGACCGTTTTCGGGCTCAGATTAAGCTGCTCAGAGATCTCATTGACCTTCTGACCTTTGGTAATCATCAGCATAATCTGTAATTCGCGCTCAGACAAACTGGCAAACGGGGTTTCCGTTTTTTCCGGTTCTATCTGGCTTAGCGCCATCTGCTGGGCAATATCTGAAGCGATATAGCGCTGGCCGGCATGCACTAATCGAATAGCGTTGACCACGTCTCCGGGAGCCGCGCCTTTACTCAGATAGCCGGCGGCGCCCGCCTGCATCACTTTCGCCGGCAGCGGATTTTCCGTATGAATGGTCAGCATAATAACTTTGATATCTGAAGAGTAACGTACGATTTTGCGCGTGGCCTCAAGGCCGCCGATGCCGGGCATATTCATGTCCATTAACACCACATCGACCGGATGGGCGCGACACCATTTCACGGCATCCTCACCGCAATTTGTTTCACCCGATATCTTAATCCCTTTGATATCTTCAAGAATGCGTCGTATCCCTGCGCGCACCAGCTCGTGATCATCAACAAGAAGAACGTTGATCAAAGGATAACTCTCCAGAAAAGGGATAACGCTGCTAAAAGCTTAGATACTCATATTAACGGGTTTTCCGGGAAGTTTAAAATGCAAAGAATGAGAAAGCGGGATTACTCGCGTTTCGGAAATTTAGTTTTACAGCGTTCAGCAAAAAGAACGCCTGATGGAAAAGCGGTTTACCCAAAGAAGCAAAAATGCGCAATCGATTAAAAACCATAATAAATCAAGAAGATAAAAAGGTAGCCATTACCTTCAAACATACTATTTGTTAACGTTTAATAAACGAATCATAAACATTTTTACGGTAGTTCGTAGGATTCGGTTTATTATTGCTTTACAACCGGGCGGTAAAAAGAAAGACAAGCGCGCGTAAAATCTCAGCGCTATCGTAACCACTAATAAAACGATCGGCCAGTGTGTTATACTCCGCCGCCTTACAAAACCGTTGCGCCGAATGACGGTGTACTAACCAAGACTTGAGGAAAATAAATGAGCACTCCTGATTTTTCCACCGCTGACAGCAATAGCGAACTGGCTATTGAAGTCACCTGCCTGAAAGCCATGTTAACCCAGATGCTCAAAGCGATGGGCCAGGCTGACGCCGGTAAGGTTATCATTAAAATGGAAAAGCAAATCGCTCAGATGGATGACACGGCGCACGCTGAAGTGTTTGGTAATACCGTTAAGCAAATTAAACAAGCTTATCGCCAGTAGCCGGTGGGTGACGGCGGAATGCATTCTCTGTTATCCGCCGTTTTGTCGTCTGGCACGCAGAACGGGAAGTCGCTCAGATGATCCCAATCGCCGCCGCATAACAGGCGATTTGCGTTTTATTAGGCGCGTTAAACTTTTTCTGCATATTCTTCTGGTGAAAATTAACGGTATTTTCGGATATCGATAAAATCATGGCGACCTCCGCCGACGTTTTACCCTCTCCCGTCCACTGTAAAATTTCCAGCTCGCGTTTACTCAGTTTCATCGTCAGCCCGTCAACGCTGGGATCGGCCAGACGTGTAAGCGTCATCAAACTGAGTTCGGCAACATATTGCAAACGAGCGTTCAGTTCATCATCAGGCAATAATTTGCCTTTCAGCGATGAACGTGACACCGAAAGCAGCCCCGCCGCTCTGGAAGGCGACATGACGCATTGCGTAATTCCCTGCCGCAAGCCATGGTCCCGTGCGGCATCCCAAAGCGCTGGCGTATCGACAAACAGGTGGTCATTCCACGGCAGAAAGCCGCGCATGAAATTCACCGGCTTTAGCACCGGATCGATCGCAAAATAATTCTCAGCCTGATAATGCTCAAGCCAGGCCTGTGGGTAGGATGAAAACACCGACATTTTTGGGCGGGTAAAAGGTACGGGGTGGCGAACGCAGAACGCAAAATAATCAAATTCTAACGACTGAGTGTATCGATGAACCGTGGTAGTTACTTCGCAGGCTTCGGTAATAGACTGGAAAGCATCAAGCGTTTCCCGTCGCCAGCTAAAAAAATCGCAATCCGGCATTATATCTGGTATTCCTCCTGAAACCATGAGCGCTTATGGCATAAACATGTAACGCTGAGGCGTTTAATAAACACATTTATATGAGTTATCGACCAACCGGTCGGTTTCTTTAAAAATAAGGCCGCTGATTCAGATTAATATTATTTTCCCCTCCCTCACAGAGAGAGGGTTTTCGTTACTGCGTAAGAAATTTCTCCAGAAACTGCTTAGTACGCGGCTGCTGAGGATGAGCAAACAGCTCACGTGCCGGGCCTTGTTCCACAATGCGTCCCTGATCCATAAAGATTGCTCTGTCCGCAACGTCGCGCGCAAAGCTCATTTCATGGGTCACGATAACCATGGTGCGCTTTTCCTGGGCCAGTTGACGAATGGTGCTCAGCACTTCGCCTACCAGCTCCGGGTCCAGCGCCGAGGTGGGTTCATCAAATAAGATGACTTCCGGGCGCATCGCCAGCGCGCGGGCAATGGCCACACGCTGCTGTTGCCCGCCGGAGAGCCGTCGCGGATAGCTGGTTTCTTTGCCGGTCAGCCCGACTTTCGCCAGCAGCTCACGCGCACGCTCCGTCGCCTCTTCCTTTGGCTCACCTTTTACGATGACCGGCCCTTCAATAATATTTTCCAGCACCGTGCGGTGCGGGAACAGATTAAAGCTCTGGAAAACAAAGCCCACATGCTGGCGCAGTTCACGCACCCGGTTTTTCTGTTTGCTCATGGAAACCGCGGCGTCAATGGTGATATTCCCAACCTGAATCGTGCCGGATTCAGGCTGCTCCAGCAGATTGATGCAGCGCAGCAGCGTGGTTTTACCGGAGCCGCTTGGCCCGATGATCGCCACTACTTCGCCGGGCTTCACCTCCAGATCGATACCGTGCAGCACCGCCTGGCCGTGGAATTTTTTCACCAGTTGTTTTACGTCGATAGCGCTCATTTTGGCTCCCTGTCCTGGCGGTTTAACTGGTTTTCGAAGTAGTTTTGCAGGGCGGAAAGCGCCGTTGCCATTACCCAGTAAATCAGCGAAGCCGCAAGATACATGGTGAATACTTCAAGCGTACGCGAGGTGATCAGCTGCGCCTGACGGAACAGTTCCGGCACCTGAATAGTCGCCGCAAGCGAAGTGTCTTTTACCAGGCTGATGAAACTGTTGCTAAGCGGCGGTAACGCCACGCGCGCGGCCTGGGGCAGAATGGCGCGCCGCAACGTTTGCCACGGCGTCATACCAATACTTGCTGCCGCTTCCCACTGACCTTTCTCGATGGAAGAGATGGCCGCACGCAGCGTTTCAGACGCGTAGGCCGCAGTGTTGAGCGACAGCCCGATCATCGCCGCCGGAATAGGGTCCAGTTCGATACCAAACTGCGGCAGGCCGTAATAGATCATAAAGAGCTGGGCGATAAGCGGCGTGCCACGAAAAATCGACACGTAAAAACGTGACAGCAGCGAAAACGGTAGAAACGGCGACAGGCGCATCAGCGCCAGTAAAAATCCGAGGAGTAAACCGAAGAACATGCCGCCAATACTAAGCTGCAGCGTGAACACGGCGCCCCTGAGCAGATACGGTGCCGAATCCAGCACCAGTTGTAGGCTTTCTTGCATACTTAACTCACACCCTGTCTATTTATTATTATGAACTACACATGCGGATGGTAAGCGAACAGCGCAGGCGCCCCACCGGTATGCACAAAAATTATCGGTCCTTCATCTTTAAAGCGTTTTTGCGCCACGCCGTCAATTAATCCCGCCATCGCTTTGCCGGTATAAACCGGGTCGAGCAAAATACCTTCCAGCCGCGCCAGCAGTTTGATGGCCTCAAGGCCTTCTTCGTTAGGCGTGCCGTAGCCTGGCGCAAAATAGTCATCCCATAACCTGATGGGCGCGGAAGCGGTTAATTCTAAAGAATGCGCTACAGCGCGTTGCAACGCTTCCACCTTTGGCTGCTGCTGGGCGATAGTGCGGGAAACCGTTACGCCGATAAGACTGACGTCCGGCATCACCTGCTCCAGCCCAACGGCCAGCCCCGCGTGCGTGCCTGCGCTGCCGGAAGCCACAACAACGGATGAAACGCTCACCGCCCCTTCGCACTGCTGGGCAATTTCCAGCGCGCTTTCCACATAACCAAGCGCGCCAAGCGCGTTAGACCCGCCAACCGGGATCACATAAGGACGGAACCCCTGCGCTTCGAGACGCGTGGCAATTTCCTCAAGCTGCTGGTCGGGCGCGTGCAGCGCATCGCACATTTCGATTTCAGCATCAAAAAGATCGAGCAGCAGACGGTTGCCGTTGCTGAGGTAATTATCAGCATGGGTGGCAATAGGGTTTTCAAGCAGGGCGACGCATTTAAGACCAAGCTTTGCCGCAACGGCCGCCGTCTGCCGGACATGGTTCGACTGGATAGCGCCGGCGGTGACCAGCGTATCGGCACCTTCGCGCAGCGCGTCGGCGGCCAGAAACTCCAGCTTGCGCAGCTTGTTGCCGCCCATCGCTATGGGCGTGACGTCGTCACGTTTGATATAAATCTCGCGACCGAGGTAATCAGAAAAACGCGGCAGGTACTCAAGCGGCGTAGGACCGCCGATAAACTCCAGCCGCGGGAAACGTGTCAGGTTATGCAGTGACATAGGCTACTCCATTAAGGCGGAACGAAAATCCCCCATCCCTTCATTATGTACCAGCGTGGATAATTCCCGGCAAATACAAATAAAAAAAGGTGCTGTTATCAGCACCTTTCAGGCATCTGGCGGAATTATTTGGTCACGTCAGCGCCAAACCATTTTTCGGACAGTTTTGCCAGCGAGCCATCTTTTTGCATCTCAGCAATGGCTTTGTTCACCGCATCAAGCAGATCTTCGTTGCCTTTACGAATCGCCACGCCCGCTTCCTGGCGAGAGAAGGCTTCGCCCGCTACGGCCAGGGTATCTTTTGTTTTCTTCACCAGATCGAGCGCGGCGAGACGGTCAACCAGAATGGCATCGATACGGCCAACGCGCAGATCCTGATATTTCGTCGGGTCATCATCATAAGTACGGATGTCTACGCCCTGCACGTTTTCACGCAGCCACTGTTCGTAGTTGGTGCCCAGACCCACGCCAACCTTTTTACCCTTCAGGTCGGCCGCCGTTTTAATGCTGTCTTCGTTGCCTTTTTTCACCAGCGCCTGAATACCAGAAACGGTATATGGCGTGGAGAAGTCATATTTTTTCTTACGTTCGTCGGAGATGGTGACCTGGTTAATCACCACGTCAATACGTTTGGAGTCCAGCGAAGCCAGCATGCCGTCCCATTTGGTTGGTTTCAGCGCCGCTTTCACGCCAAGATGCTGGGCGAGCTGCTCGGCAAACTCCACTTCAAAACCGGTTAGCTTACCGTCGTCGCCCTGGAAGCTGAACGGAGGATAAGTTCCTTCCAGGCCCACCAGCAGCGTACCGCGATCTTTGACTTTATTGAGTAAATTTTCTGCCGCAAACGCCTGCACGCTGCTACCCGCAACCAGCGCCACCGCCAGTACGCCCATCAGCGCCCGACGTCCCACCATTGCTAATTTCATCGTTACCCCAGCTATCAATAATGTTGTTGTAGTGTAGCGAGCTGGCTTTTACCGTCAAAACCAGTCCGCTACAACTTATTCCATATTAATATATATCGGAAGTTATATGATTTTCCTGGCGGTAGGCGCAGGCCGTATCTGTGAGCTGTACCTGAAACTGCCAGTATTTGCGCAGCGCAATACGGTAGTTATTGGTGCTGGTTTGCGGAAGCCAGGCGTCCAGCGTGTCGTCATGAAGGCTCTGCAATAAAGAATGCATAGAAATGGCCTGCTCTGCAAGGTGATTACCCAGGCGGCGCAGGCGCACAACATACTCACGGACGGTGCCGTGGCTCATCTCGGTTTGTTCGAACAGATACTGCTTAAACCCGATGATATCGAAGTAGTTGCCCTGCTCTTTGCAATGCAGGTCGCCGCAAAAACGGCACAGCGCCGTCCACGCCTGTTTTTCCACCTGCCAGTCGGCGTCATCAATGAGCGTATCAAGCTGCGCAATGGTCGTTTTATTGACGATTTCGCCACGGCAGGTAAGCGTGATGCGATCCAGGAGCTTGCCGCAATGCGCGCAGTGGGTCTGTGTGTGCTTAAAATCTTTAAGGTAGCGGCTTAGAGGCCGTCTTTTTGGTTGCTGCACCGTCATGATAATTTCCAGTGGTGAGATAATCGTGCGGCACTCCTTACAACTTACCTAATTTGGTGCGTAAGCGTTTAATGGCCTGGCTGTGCAACTGACTCACGCGAGATTCCCCCACTTCCAGAACGGCGCCAATCTCCTTGAGATTCAGCTCCTCCTGATAGTAAAGCGTCAACACCAGCTGTTCGCGTTCCGGCAACGCTTCAATCGCGTCCATCACACGGCTGCGTAAATTACTCTCCAGCAAATGCTGCAGAGGATTCGCCTGCTGATGCTCCTCGGTGACCAGTTCGATACTGTCGCCATGCTCTTCACGCCACTCGTCATAAGAGAAGAGCTGGCTGTTGTTTGTATCGAGCAACATCTGGCGATAGTCCTCGAGTGGGATATTAAGCTTCGCGGCCACCTCGGTTTCAGTGGCGTTGCGTCCCAGCTCTTGCTCCAGTTGACCAATCGCTTGCGCGACCCCGCGTGCGTTACGCCTGACGCTGCGCGGCACCCAGTCACGGCTGCGCAACTCATCAAGCATCGACCCGCGAATGCGCTGCACCGCGTAGGTAGTAAATGCCGTTCCTTGCAGGGCATCGTAACGTTCCACTGCATTTAACAAACCGATGCCACCCGCCTGTAGCAGATCGTCAAGTTCCACACTCGCCGGCAATCGCACCTGCAGGCGCAATGCTTCGTGGCGCACCAGCGGGACATAACGCTGCCACAGCGAGTGTTTATCCATCACACCATCAGCGGTATACAGTGATTCCACGATAAACAGCCCTGCGTTAGTTGAGTTATCGGCATGATTATCCGTTTCTGGAGGGCTTTTAATCGCAAGAATAGTGGGTGAAAGGGGGGGTTATTTAGTGCGTAAGAGCAATTACAACGAAAAAACCCCGCCGGAGCGGGGTTTATCAGGTAAAAGATGATTAGCCCTGCAGCAGAGACAGAATCTGCTGTGGAACCTGGTTCGCTTTTGCCAGTACGGAGTTACCGGCCTGCTGGATAATCTGCGCTTTAGACATATTGGACACTTCGGTCGCATAGTCGGCGTCCTGAATACGGGACTGCGCTTCAGACAGGTTAGTAGTGGTGTTGTTCAGGTTGGTTACCGCAGAATCCAGACGGTTCTGCACCGCACCCAGAGAAGAACGGAATTTATCGATCTGGCTGATCGCGTCGTCCAGTGCTTTCAGTGGGTCAGCAGTGGATTCAGAAGCAGTGGTCGCTTCAGTGGTCAACTTGCCATCAGCAGTTTCGTAGATGGTGCCGCCAGTATCGTTGGTGATAGCACCATTGCTTTGCGCATAAAGGGTTTTAGTAGACGTACCGGTAAATGCACCGTTATCGCCTACATAGAGAATTGTATCATCCACTCCGTTTATTTCCCCTGTCACTTTGCCACCAGCACCAGCAGCTACCTCATAAGCCGTAGTTATTGGGTTATTATCAGTATCTCTAACTGGATTACCGTCAGCATCTACAGAAGCGATAGTTGCAGTAAAGCCTTTACCATCTGTAATAGCCGCCATGCTGTCAGCGCTGATATGCGCATCTTTAATCTCAACGAGCGTTTTTTCGGCTGTATAATCTGCGCCATTACCAGCGTTATCATAGATTTTACCTGCATCTGTACCGGTAGTAACGGTGAGCTTGGAGCCTTGAGAATTAGCAGCTAACGTTCCTAATGTTGCGGCGTCGTAATCAGTACCGGAACCGTCATTAGCATCAGTAGTAAGGGTGCCATCAGCTTTGAAATACATGGCAGTGCCGGTTGTATCTGTAATTTTACCGCTGTCATCAACCTTAATATCTTGAGCTGCACCGCTACCGATTTTAACCGACGCATTGAAACCATCCGCCGTCTTAATATCAGAGGTACTTACTGGTACTGATGCATAATTGCCAGCATATTCAACCTTCATGCCAGATGCCGCACCGGAGGTGACTTCGATTTTTGTATCGACCGCAGCGCCGGTATCTTGATTGGTGTTGGAAACCAGGCCATCCCATTTTGCTTCAGTGACACCGCCTGCGTTGGTTTTAGTCAGGTTGCCCTGCTTATCTAAATACAACTTGGCATTATCATCCGCGGCGGTAATTGTACCGTCCTGGGCGATATTAACATCTTGCTTTTCAGTACCAATGGTCACCGTTGCCTTAGAAACATCACCCGCGCCTGGATTGATAACGCTCAGCGCTTTCGCTGTATCTACGCCTGAAGCGTCAAAGCTGTATGATTTGGTTGCGGAATCGTACTTATATTTAGTTGTTGCAGCAACATCTAAGCCGTTTGCAGTGCCTGTAAAGTCGATGGTAGAACCATTTGTAATTTGTGCCAGTACATCCGATGCTTTTGCAGCAGCGTTCCCTTTCTCATTAGTATAAGCGGTAACGCCGCTACTATCGGTAGTACCAGCTTTATAACCAGCCAGTTTCAAATCGTCGGTAGTTGCTGCGGTATTTGCCACTTCACCTTTACCGTTAACGTTGAAGCTGTTCAGACCCAGAGTAGAAGAGTCGATTTTTTTCAGATCGATAGTGATAGTTTCACCATCATTGGCGCCAACCTGAATTTTCATGGAACCATCTTTTGCCAGCACGTTCACGCCGTTAAACGTTGTCTGGCCGGATACGCGATCAATTTCATCCAGACGGGATTTGATTTCGTCCTGGATGGAGTCCAGATCGGACTCGGAGTTAGTCCCGGTAGTCGCCTGCACGGTCAGCTCACGCACACGCTGTAAGTTGTTGTTAATTTCAGACAGTGCGCCTTCGGTGGTCTGCGCAGCAGAAATGCCGTCGTTGGCGTTACGTGCAGCCTGAGTCAGACCTTTGATGTTAGAAGTGAAACGGTTAGCAATCGCCTGGCCCGCGGCGTCATCTTTGGCGCTGTTGATACGCAGACCGGAAGACAGACGCTCAATGGCAGTAGACATTGCCGACTGGTTTTTGTTGATGTTGTTCTGAGTGATCAGCGAGAGGCTGTTGGTATTAATGACTTGTGCCATGATTTAGTTTCCTGTGTTCAAATCTACGGTTTAGATTGGGTTTCCACCCCTCGGCTTCGTCGCCGTTAAACCTGTTATCGTCTGGTCCCCAACAACCTTTAGAATTTTTTTCGCCGCCCCGAATAATTTTTAGCGCCGGAAATACTCTTTCTCCTTACCGCTATTCCCGCCATTAAAAAAAAGAAATTAACCGTAAACTTTGCCTTATTCAGGCCGATAATCCCGGTATTCATTTTATGCGTCGATACAATAAGGAATTTACATGGCAAGTATTTCAACGCTGGGAGTCGGGTCGGGCCTGGATCTAAGCAGCATACTGGACAGCCTGGAAGCGGCGGAAAAATCCACGCTAACCCCCATTTCGACTCAGCAGACCTCCTATACCGCCAAACTGAGCGCCTACGGCACGTTGAAAAGCGCGCTGGAAACCTTCCAGACCGCCAACACTGCCCTGAACAAAGCCGATTTATTTACCGCCACGACAACCGCCAGCAGCAGCACGGCTTTCAGCGCCACCACTACCGGCAGTGCGATTGCCGGGAAATATACGATTAGCGTCTCTCAGCTGGCGCAGGCGCAGACGCTGACGACTAAAAACACTCAAACCGACAGCAAAGCGGCCATCGCCACCGGCGACAGCGTGCTGACTATCCAGCAGGGCGGCGGCAAAGACCCGGTCACCATTGATATCAGCGCGGCCAACTCTTCGCTGAACGGCATTCGCGACGCCATCAATAATGCCAAAGCCGGCGTCAGCGCCAGTATTATCAACGTCGGAAACGGTGAATACCGCCTGTCTGTTACCTCTGACGATACCGGCAGCGACAACGCTATGTCCCTGAGTTTCAGCAGCAACAGCGACAGCGCCCTGAAGGACTTTATGGGCTACAACGGCACCAGCACCGACGCCGATAACGGCATGGAAGAGAGCGTTACCGCACAAAATGCCGAGCTTACTGTTAACAACGTCCCAATCGTAAACAGCAGCAACACCATCAGCGATGCGCTGGAAGACATCACTCTTAATCTGAACGATGTCACTACTGGCAACCAGACGCTGACCATTACCAACGATACATCGAAAGCTGAAAGCGCTATCAAATCCTGGGTCGACGCCTATAACTCATTGCAGGATACCTTCAGCAGCTTAACCAAATATACCGCCGTAGATGCCGGGACAGACAGCCAGGACTCCAGCAACGGCGCGCTGCTTGGCGACACTACCCTGCGCACTATCCAGACGCAGTTAAAAGGCCTGCTCAGCAATACGTCGGGTAGCGCGACATTCAAGACGCTGGCACAGATTGGTATCTCTTCGGATGCGAGTACCGGGCAGCTGGAAGTGGATGACGACAAGCTGGAAGCGGCGCTGAAAAAAGATGCTTCCGGGGTTAAAGATATGATCGTCGGCGACGGTAAAGCTACCGGTATCACTACCGTCATCGGCAGCAACCTGACCAGCTGGCTCTCCACCACCGGGATTATCCAGGCGGCAAAAGACGGCGTGAGCAAGACGCTGAATAACCTGACCAAACAATACAATGATGCCAGCGACCGCATCGACACCTTAGTCGCGCGTTATAAAGCGCAATTTACCCAACTGGACGTGCTGATGAACTCGCTGAACTCCACCAGCAGCTACCTGACTCAACAGTTCGAGTCCACCAGCAGCTCCAGCAGTAGCAGCTAATTAATTCAGGAGAAGACATGTACGGCGCAAAAGGCACTCAGGCCTACGCAAAAATCGGGGTTGAAAGCGCAGTCATGAGCGCCAGCCAACAGCAACTGGTCACCATGTTGTTTGATGGCGCGCTCAGCTCGTTAGTACGCGCTCGTCTTTTTTTGCAGGACGGCAATCTGGAAGGGAAAGGGCTTTCACTCTCTAAAGCCATCAACATCATTGAGAACGGGCTTAAAAACGGGATCGACGAAGAGAGCGGCGATGAGCTGACTCAGAATCTGGTCGCGCTTTATGCTTATATGGTGCGACGTCTCCTCCAGGCCAATTTACGTAATGATGTCAGCGCGATCGAAGAGGTCGAGAATCTGCTGAGAAACATTGCGGACGCCTGGAAAGAGGTTGCTCAGGCGCCTAACCACACTCGGGAAGCAGTCTAATGAGCCATGCACCGCAACTGTATACCCTTTATCAGCAGTTACTGGAAAAAAGTAAGAAGATGCTGCACCTCGCCCGCGAAGGATTATGGGAAGAATTAATCGCCAGTGAAATGGATTACGTTAATGCGGTGCATAAACTGACTCAATTCATGCAGGATATTCAGCCTTCAGCGCAAACGCAGGAGCAGCTTCGCCCCGTGCTCCGCGCTATTCTGAACAATGAAAGCGAAGTTAAGCGTCTGCTGCAGGCGCGTATGGCCGAGCTTGCCAAACTGGTGGGGCAATCTTCCATACAAAAATCGGTATTAACCGCCTACGGTAAACAGGGTGGACACATTCTGGCGCCGCAGGACAAACTGGATACCCTCCCCTGACGCCCTAAGGTGCGGCAAAGAAGGAGCTTTTTCGCACCAGGCATTTTCAGGTATATCATCCATAATTGAGATCCCTGTCTCATGGAACCTGACTATGCGTAACCCAACGTTGTTGCAATGCTTTCACTGGTATTCTCCTGGTGGCGGTGAGTTGTGGCCTGAAGTTGCAGCGCTGGCCCCTAATCTTAATGAAATCGGCATCAATATGGTCTGGTTGCCTCCTGCTTACAAAGGCAGCTCGGGCGGGCACTCCGTAGGCTATGACGTTTACGATCTATTCGATCTTGGGGAGTTCGATCAAAAAGGCAGCGTCGCCACTAAATACGGCGATAAGGCGCAGCTTCTGGCCGCCGTCAAGGCGCTTAAAGATAACAATATTGCGGTGTTGCTGGACGTGGTGGTGAACCACAAAATGGGTGCGGATGAGAAAGAGCACATTCGCGTTAACCGCGTCAACGCAGATAACCGTAATGAAATCGACGACGAGATCGTTGAGTGTGAGGCCTGGACGCGCTACACCTTCCCCGCCCGCGAAGGCAAATATTCCCGCTTCATCTGGGACTACAAATGCTTTAGCGGCGTAGACCATATCGAAAATCCCGACGAAGAAGGCATCTTTAAAATCATCAACGATTACACCGGCGAGGGCTGGAACGAGCAGGTGGATGACGAGCTGGGAAACTTCGATTATCTGATGGGGAATAATATCGACTTCCGTAACCACGCGGTGACGGAAGAAATCAAATACTGGGCGCGCTGGGTGATGCAGGAAACCGGCTGCGACGGTTTTCGCCTTGATGCCGTCAAACATATTCCCGCCTGGTTCTATAAAGAATGGATAGAGCACGTCCAGGACGTAACGGAAACGCCCCTGTTTATCGTGGCGGAATACTGGTCACATGACGTTGATAAGCTTCAGGAGTATATCGCTCAGGTGGAAGGCAAAACGATGCTGTTTGACGCCCCGCTACAGATGAACTTTCACCAGGCTTCGCAGCAGGGCCACGACTACGATATGAGTCAAATCTTCACCGGCACGCTGGTGGAGGCCGATCCGTTCCACGCCGTGACGCTGGTAGCCAATCACGATACCCAGCCGCTACAGTCGCTTGAAGCGCCCGTTGAGGCCTGGTTTAAACCCCTCGCCTACGCCTTAATTTTACTGCGTGAGAACGGCGTTCCTTCCGTGTTTTATCCCGACCTTTTCGGCGCAAGCTATGACGATGAGGGCGGCGACGGCGAAACCTATCACATTGACATGCCGATAGTGGAACATCTCGACGATCTGATTCACGCCCGCGAACGCTTCGCCCACGGCGTGCAAACGCTTTATTTCGATCATCCAAACTGTATCGCGTTTAGCCGCAGCGGCACGGATGACTATCCAGGCTGCGTGGTCGTGCTCTCTAACGGCGATGAAGGTGAAAAAACCATTGAGCTTGGCGAAAACTACGGCAGCAAAAACTGGCGGGACTATCTGGGCAACCGGGAAGAGACCCTCACCACCGATGAAAACGGCAGCGCAACATTTACCTGCAATGGCGGAAGCGTGAGCGTGTGGGTGCTGGAAGACGTGCTGTGATGGTTAGTCCTCTCCTCCGGGAGAGGACCATGCCGCCCGCCGCGACGAAGCCGCAAAATTTATCCTAAGCTTATATTTACCCATAAGGCCTTTTGGCTACTGAAAAGTAGTTAGCGAGAAACCCGTAGATGAATTTTGTAACCTGGACCGCCGCGTCTGGTGCTTTGCTGTTATTGATGTCGTTAAGCTATGGCTGGATCAGCCGCAGCGTCGTTCCTCTTTTTGGTCTTTATCTGCTGGTTGGTATTGTCTGCGGCCCCTGGGTTCTGAACCTGCTCAATATTGATATCGTCAAATATTCCACCATCATCGCCCACGTTTCCGAAGTGGCAATGGCGGCGTCGCTATTTATGACCGGCCTAAAAATCCGCATACCCTTCAGGTCGGCAGGCTGGAAAATGGGCGTGCTGCTGGCGGGCCCCGCCATGTTACTGACCGTGGGCAGTATTATGCTTGCCGCGCATTATCTTCTGGGGATGAGCTGGCCCATCTCGCTTGCCTTCGCGGCGATCATCGCGCCGACCGATCCGGTACTGGCCAGCCTGATTGCCATTAACGACGCACGCGACGACGATAGCCTGCGCCTGTCGCTTTCCACCGAGGCGGGGATGAACGACGGCACCGCCTTGCCTCTGCTGGTGCTGGCGCTGATGCTTTTTAGCAGCAGCGACGGGATAACCCCATCGGCGCTTGCCCACTGGTTTACGATAGAAGTGATCTGGGCCCTGGTCGCAGGCGTCTTTATCGGCTACATGCTGGGATACGCCGTCGGGCTGCTGGCTACGCATTTCCGCTATACCCAGCGCGAGTTTGCGCCAAGTGATTTTATTGCGCTGTCGCTGATAGCGCTTAGCTACGCCATTGCGCTTTCGCTTGGCGCTTCGGGTTTCCTCGCCGCTTTTGCCGCGGGGGTTGGGTTAAGGAAAGCGGAGATTAAAGTTCAGCGCTATTTCCCCGAAGAGCGCGAGGAAGAAGACGGCACCGCGTTGCCGGCTGAAATCATGGTTAATCCGCATCAAAGACACGAATTTGCAGAAACAACCCGCGTAAAAGCAATGGGGCTGGTGATCGGCGACGCCCTCTCTTTTGGCGATACCGTCGAGCGCCTTTTTGCCGCCGTACTGATCATCATTCTGGGCATCACCCTTGCCCAGCACTGGCAGCCCGACGGGCTTCTGATAGCGGCGCTGCTTTTTATCATTATTCGCCCGCTGGCGGTATACGCGGTGACGTGGGGCGTCTCAACGCCCGCATATCAGCGTATGGCTATTAGCTGGCTCGGTATACGCGGCATAGGAAGCCTGAACTATATCGCTTATGCCTGGACGCACGGCATGCGCGGCGATGAGGCCAACTATATGATGGACTGCGCGCTAACGCTGGTGGTGGCAAGCGTCATAGTGCATGGCATTTCCGTGAACCCTTTACTGGCGTTACGGCGCAAGCAAACGTAATGGACTGCGGGGAAGCATGAGAACGTCTCCCCTGAGCAAGTTTGCTGGCTCAGGGGAAAAAAGCGTTAGCGAAGCGGCGTGGCGAGCGGATGTTTTTCTAGGTAATCCGTACATTCCTGGGTTGGACGATCCACGCGCTTAAGCGTCATACCGGCATACTCCAGCGTATCGCCCTCAAGCTCTACGTCGTAAATCTCGCGCTTTGCTGTGACGTTATACAGCGAGTCAGAACGCAGCATCAGTTTGCCCGGCAGAGCGATCACACGCTGCCACTGACGGCAATCGAGCGTGTCCCCTTCTGGCGTGACCACAAGCGTGGCAATGGCTTCCGGACTCACCATCTCGCTTTGCGGCCCTTCCGACTGCCAGTAACCTGCAAGCCCGGCCGGTGCCGGCGCCTTCACCACTTCACGGAAATCATCGACCTGCACACAACCACTCAGGGCCAGCAACGCCGCTAAAACTGCAACCTTCTTCATCGTCTATCCTGACTGCGGAGAAAAAATAATTTTGGCATTAAAGCATTTAGCCCGCCAGTGTTGCAAAGGAAACAGAAACAATAATGGCCGCCCGCCGTACTCCGTAATGGCTAAGCCCAACCGCCCGCTTGCTTGACAAAAATCATTAAAAAATGAAGTTTTTCCAAAGTGCTGGCGCAGTCGTTTGGCGGAGGCTGAAAAAATGATTTAATAGCCGCCTTCTTTCACCACCTTCTGAGTTCAGAGGCGGCACATGTCCTGGCACCATTTTAAGCAGCAGTATCTCATCAAATTCTGGGCGCCGATGCCTGCGGTTATCGCAGCCGGTATCCTTTCAACTTACTATTTCGGTATTACCGGCACCTTCTGGGCCGTGACGGGGGAATTTACCCGCTGGGGCGGGCAGCTGTTGCAGCTTATGGGCGTGCATGCCGAAGAGTGGGGTTATTACAAACTCATTCACCTGGACGGCAGCCCGCTGACGCGTATCGACGGCATGATGATTATCGGCATGTTCGGCGGCTGCTTTGCCGCCGCGCTCTGGGCCAATAACGTTAAGCTGCGCATGCCGCAACACCGCATCCGTATCATTCAGGCGGTTGCGGGCGGGATTATCGCCGGGTTCGGCGCGCGTCTGGCGATGGGCTGCAACCTGGCGGCGTTTTTCACCGGCATTCCTCAGTTCTCGCTCCATGCCTGGTTCTTTGCGCTGGCAACGGCGTTGGGTTCATGGTTTGGCGCGCGCTTCACGCTGTTACCGATGTTCCGCATTCCGGTTAAGCTGCAAAAAGTCTCCGCCGCTTCGCCATTAACGCAAAAGCCCGCGCAGGCAAAACGCCGTTTCCGTATCGGGATGCTGGTATTTATCGGCATGCTGGGCTGGGCCGCGCTGACCGCCATGAACCAGCCAAAACTCGGGATGGCGATGCTGTTTGGCATAGGTTTTGGCCTGCTGATTGAACGCGCGCAAATCTGCTTCACCTCGGCTTTTCGCGATATGTGGATAACCGGCCGCACGCACATGGCAAAGGCGATTATTCTTGGCATGGCCGTGAGTGCCATCGGTATCTTCAGTTACGTGCAGCTCGGTGTGGAGGCCAAAATCATGTGGGCCGGTCCGAATGCGGTATTGGGCGGCCTGCTGTTCGGCTTTGGCATTGTATTAGCGGGCGGCTGCGAAACCGGCTGGATGTACCGCGCCGTTGAAGGCCAGGTGCATTACTGGTGGGTTGGGCTGGGAAACGTTATCGGCTCGACTATTCTTGCTTATTACTGGGACAGCCTCTCCCCTGCGCTCGCCACCAGCTGGGATAAAATTAACCTGTTAAATACCTTTGGCCCGCTGGGCGGACTGCTGGTCACTTATTTAATGCTGCTGGCCGCCTTCCTGTTGCTCGTCGGTTGGGAAAAGCGCTTTTTCAGGCGCAAAAGCGTCGCCTCTAACCAGACCATTGAGGAGAATGTATGAGTCAGAATATCGTGCCGGATTTTCGTCTGGATATGGTTGGCGAGCCCTGCCCTTACCCGGCGGTGGCCACGCTTGAAGCCATGCCGCAGCTGAAAAAGGGGCAGATTCTGGAGGTGGTCAGCGACTGCCCGCAGTCCATCAATAACATTCCGCTCGACGCCCAAAATCACGGCTATACCGTGCTGGACATTCAGCAGGATGGCCCGACGATTCGCTATTTAATTCAGCGTTAGCGGCATCGAGTTTTATACCTGCGGGTTCGCCCCCGCAGGATTTTGCGGCGTATAAACCTCAAACCGGGAGCCTTTATGAACAAGCTGAGCAACGAGCATCTGGAAGCGATCCGCGTCTGGCTCAAACAAGAGGCACATCCACTGCGTGAAACGGCAACCGGCGCGCAGCTTGCTCAATGTGACGAAGCTTTGGGTGAATTACTGCTAGCGCGGCAAAAAATCGAAATTTTAGAGAAGCAATTGTCGACGCCTGTCCGGCTCCCGCCCTGCAGTTCAAGCCCGGTCTGCGAAATCGACGCGGCTTACAGCAACGGCGTGAACGACAGCAAAGAGGCCATACGCCGGGCGGGTTATCCGATTGAAGGCGACGACTGAACTGAGCCAGAGAGCCTGAGCCGCTACACCTGCATGTTCATAATGTCCTGATAGGCAGTAACCAGCTTGTTACGCACCTGAATCCCCATCTGCAATGAAACTGAAGATTTTTGCAGATCGACCATCACATCGTTTAGCGCCACGCCCGGCGTGCCGAGGGCAAATTTTTCTGCCTGAGTACGCGCTGCGTTTTGCGTATCGCTGATGCGGCCTATCGCCGACTGTAATTCGCCGGCAAAACTCACTTTCGGATCGTTATTCTGCGCCTGATTACCCGCGGAAAGCGCGGTAGCCTGCAGCTGCTGAATAACCCCTTCAATCCCCTGAATTGCCATTTTCCTGCCCCGGTTTTATTGAACGCGGCAAGATTATCATCTTGTCAATAGGATAAAGGCGTTAAATAGGCGTAAAAAATAGAGCTAATTCGGCCATCGAAAATTCCTGAAAAGAAAATAATGACTGCGCCATCTATCTGGAACTTTTGTCGTGTTTGTCGACCCGGGAGCGCGTTTTGTCCACTCTTTATACGAATTATTCTCTCTACGCTAAGCCGCGAGGTGCGGAATGACTGCTGCGGCCCAGGCACAAACATCGCCGAATAAAGCTCAGGAATGGCTCACCCGTATCCGCGCAAACCCAAAAATCCCTTTAATCATCGCGGGCGCCGCGGCTATCGCTATTATTGTGGCCCTGACTTTATGGGCTAAACAGCCTGACTATAAAGTGCTGTACAGCAACCTGGCCGATCAGGATGGGGGCGCTATCGTCACCCAACTGACGCAGATGAATATCCCTTACCGCTACTCCGATAACGGCAGCGCGATAGAAGTCCCTGCCGATAAAGTTTATGACCTGCGTTTACGTCTTGCACAACTTGGGTTGCCGAAAGGCGGCGCGGTGGGCTTTGAGCTGCTGGATCAGGAAAAGTTTGGTATCAGCCAGTTCAGCGAGCAGGTGAACTATCAGCGCGCGCTCGAAGGCGAACTTGCGCGCACCATCGAAACGCTCGGCCCGGTGAAAAGTGCTCGCGTACACCTCGCCATGCCAAAACCGTCTTTATTTGTCCGTGAACAAAAATCTCCTTCCGCCTCCGTTACGCTGAGCCTGCAACCCGGACGCGCGCTTGACGAAGGGCAGATCAGCGCCGTTGTGCATATGGTTTCCAGCGCCGTAGCGGGTCTGCCGCCGGGTAACGTTACGCTTGTGGATCAGGGCGGACATTTACTGACGCAGTCCAACACCGCCGGGCGCGACCTGAACGACGCGCAGCTTAAATATTCTGCCGACGTGGAAAACCGTTATCAGCGCCGGATCGAATCCATTCTTGGTCCTATCGTCGGCAACGGCAACGTGCATGCCCAGGTTACCGCGCAGATCGATTTCGCCAATAAAGAACAAACCGAAGAACAGTATCGTCCGAATAGCGATCCGTCGCAGTCCGCGATTCGTTCACGCCAGTTGAATCAGAGTGAGCAGGTTAACGGCCGCAACCCAGGCGGCGTGCCGGGCGCGCTGTCTAACCAGCCTGCTCCGCCAAACAACGCGCCGATCGTCACTACTCCGCAGCCGAACCAGACAAACCAGGCTAACGCTGGCCAGACTCAGACTGCGTCGACCTCCGCGCAGACGGGCTCCAGCAATACCCAGCGCGATGAGACAACCAACTACGAAGTCGACCGCACTATTCGCCATACCAAGCTTAACGTGGGCGATATTCAGCGCCTGTCCGTTGCGGTGGTGGTGAACTACCGCCAGTTGGCCGACGGCAAACCGCTGCCGCTGACCAACGATCAGCTCAAGCAAATCGAAGACCTGACGCGTGAAGCGATGGGTTATTCAGAGAAGCGTGGCGATACGCTCAACGTGGTGAACTCGCCGTTTACCGCAAGCGAAGAAACCGGTGGCGAACTGCCGTTCTGGCAACAACAATTCTTCTTCGATCTGCTGCTCTCCGCCGGGCGTTGGTTAGTGGTGCTGATTGTCGCCTGGCTGCTGTGGCGTAAAGCTATCCGCCCACAGCTGCAGCGTAAAACTGAAATTCTGAAAGCCCAGGTTGAAGTCCAACGCCTGCGCGCAGAAGAAGATGAAGCCGTGTCCGTTCGCCTGAGCAAAGACGAGCAGCAGCAACAGCGTAAAGCTAATCAGCGCCTGAGCGCCGAAGTTATGAGCCAGCGTATCCGCGATATGTCTGATAACGATCCGCGCGTCGTTGCGCTGGTTATCCGCCAATGGATGAGTAACGAACTATGAGTATTACCGGCACCGAAAAGAGCGCCATTCTGTTGATGACTATTGGCGAAGACCGCGCGGCTGAAGTCTTCAAGCATCTCAGCCCGCGAGAAGTGCAGCACGTGAGTGCGGCCATGGCGAACATCCGCCAGATCTCCAATAAACAGTTGACCGACGTGCTGGCTGAGTTTGAGCAGGAAGCGGAGCAGTTCGCGGCCCTTAGCATTAACGCCAACGATTATCTGCGTTCGGTGCTGGTCAAAGCGCTGGGCGAAGAGCGCGCCTCAAGCCTGCTGGAAGATATTCTCGAAACGCGCGAAACCACCTCTGGCATGGAAACGCTCAACTTTATGGAACCGCAGAGCGCGGCGGATCTTATTCGCGACGAGCATCCGCAGATCATCGCAACCATACTTGTGCACCTCAAACGCGCGCAGGCAGCCGATATTCTGGCGCTGTTCGACGAACGCCTGCGCCATGACGTCATGCTGCGTATTGCTACCTTCGGCGGCGTGCAGCCAGCGGCGCTGGCAGAATTGACCGAAGTGCTCAACAACCTGCTCGACGGCCAGAACCTCAAGCGCAGCAAAATGGGCGGCGTGAGAACGGCAGCCGAAATCATCAACCTGATGAAAACGCAGCAGGAAGAGGCGGTTATTACCGCGGTTCGCGATTTCGACCGCGAGCTGGCACAGAAAATTATCGACGAGATGTTCCTGTTCGAAAACCTTGTCGAAGTGGACGATCGCAGCATCCAGCGCCTGTTGCAGGAAGTGGAATCCGAGTCGCTGCTGATCGCGCTCAAAGGCGCGGAACAGCCGCTGCGCGAGAAGTTCCTGCGCAATATGTCGCAGCGTGCGGCCGATATTCTGCGCGACGACCTTTCCAACCGTGGCCCGGTTCGTCTGTCCCAGGTGGAGAACGAACAGAAAGCCATCCTGCTTATTGTTCGTCGCCTGGCCGAAACCGGCGAGATGGTAATTGGCACCAGCGAGGATACCTATGTCTGAGTTGCTGCCCTGGAAAATCTGGATGCCGGACGATCTGGAGCCGGCAGCCAGCCCGGTTTTTGAAAGCCTGATGCCGCAGGAGATCAACGCCGAAGAGCCTGCTGCAGAAAGCGAGCCGGATTTACAGCAACAGCTGGCGATGATGCAGATGCAGGCGCATGAACAGGGTCACCGGGAAGGTTACGCTGCGGGGCATGCCGAAGGCGTTGAAGCAGGCCGCAAGGCTGGCTTTCAGCAAGGGATTGAACAGGGTATCAATGAGGCTAAACAGCAGCAGCTTCCCGTTCACGCTCGCATGCAGCAGCTTGTCAGCGAGTTTCAGCACACGCTCGATGCGCTCGATAGCGTTATCGCCTCGCGCCTGATGCAAATGGCGCTGGAGGCGGCGCGCCAGGTCATCGGCCATACGCAGGGCATTGATAACGCCGCGCTGATTAAACAAATCCAGGGGCTGTTGCAGCAGGAACCTTTATTCAGCGGCAAGCCGCAGCTGCGCGTTCACCCTGACGATCTACAGCGCGTGGAAGATGTGCTGGGCGCGACGTTAAGCCTGCACGGCTGGCGTTTACGCGGCGATCCGAGCCTGCATCAGGGCGGCTGTAAAGTTTCCGCCGATGAGGGCGACCTGGACGCCAGCGTCGCAACGCGCTGGCAGGAACTTTGCCGCCTCGCCGCACCGGGAGTTCTGTAATGACCGCCCGGCTAACGCGCTGGCTTAACGCGCTGGATAGTTTTGAAGAGCGCATGGCGAAATTACCCGCCGTGCGCCGCTACGGCCGCCTGACCCGCGCCACGGGTCTGGTGCTGGAAGCGACCGGTTTACAGCTTCCCCTCGGCGCAACCTGCATCATTGAGCAGCACAGCCGTGAAGTGGAAGCCGAAGTTGTTGGCTTTAACGGCCAGAAGCTGTTTCTGATGCCGCTTGAAGAAGTGGAAGGCATTTTGCCTGGCGCACGGGTTTACGCGCGTTCTTCAGGCGAGGAGGGATTGCACAACGGTAAACAACTGCCGCTCGGCCCGGCCCTGCTTGGCCGCGTGCTTGACGGCAGCGGACGCCCTCTGGACAGCCTGCCCGCGCCGGAAACCACCACTTTTGGCACGCTGGGCGCCGCTCCGTTTAACCCGTTACAGCGTACTGCCATCGAGGATGTGCTGGACGTCGGCGTGCGCCCGATCAACGCGCTGTTAACCGTCGGACGCGGGCAGCGTATGGGCCTTTTCGCGGGCTCCGGCGTTGGTAAAAGCGTGCTGTTGGGCATGATGGCGCGTTACACCCAGGCCGACGTGATTGTCGTCGGACTGATTGGCGAGCGTGGTCGTGAAGTAAAAGATTTTATCGAGAACATTCTCGGCTCTGAAGGCCGCGCACGCTCGGTGGTGATTGCCGCGCCTGCGGATGTTTCACCGCTGCTGCGTATGCAGGGCGCAGCCTATGCCACGCGCATCGCCGAAGACTTCCGCGACCGTGGCCAGCATGTGCTGTTGATTATGGACTCCCTCACCCGCTATGCCATGGCGCAGCGTGAAATCGCGCTGGCGATCGGTGAACCGCCGGCCACCAAAGGCTATCCGCCTTCTGTCTTCGCCAAGCTGCCGGCGCTGGTGGAACGTGCCGGTAACGGTATTCATGGCGGTGGGTCGATCACCGCGTTTTATACCGTTCTGACCGAAGGGGACGATCAGCAGGACCCTATCGCGGATTCAGCGCGCGCCATTCTTGACGGCCACATTGTTCTCTCGCGTCGTCTCGCCGAGGCGGGGCATTACCCGGCGATTGATATCGAAGCTTCCATTAGCCGCGCCATGACGTCGCTGATAACCGACCAGCACTATGCGCGGGTACGCAATTTTAAACAGTTGTTATCCAGCTTCCAGCGTAACCGCGACCTGGTAAGCGTGGGCGCCTATGCCAAAGGCAGCGATCCGATGCTCGATAAAGCCATTGTGCTCTGGCCGCATCTGGAAGCCTTTTTGCAGCAGGGGATTTTTGAACGCAGTGGCTGGGAAGACGCCTGCGCGGCGCTGGAACTTATCTTCCCGACGGTTTGATGAGAGGTAACTATGGGCCAAAGCACAGCACTGGAAACGCTGCACGATCTCGCCGAGAAAGAGGTGGAGAATGCGGCGCTACGTTTAGGCGAAATGCGCAAAGGGTTTCAACAGGCGGAAGAGCAGCTCAACATGCTGATTAACTATCAGTTTGAGTACAGCACTAACCTGAACAACAGCATGAGCCAGGGGATTGCGAGCACCCGCTGGCAAAACTACCAGCAGTTTATCCAGACGCTCGAAAAAGCCATAGATCAGCACCGTCAGCAGCTCAGCGCCTGGACCAATAAGGTCGACCAGGCGCTGAACTTCTGGCAGGAAAAACAGAAAAGATTGCAGGCCTGGCAAACCCTGCGGGACCGTAAAGCCACCGAAATGCTGCTTGCTGAAAACCGGCTCGATCAGAAACAGATGGATGAATATGCCCAGCGGGCGACAATGAGGAAAGGCGAATGATCAAACTGCCCCCGTTAAATATAACCGCCGATGCCGACAGCGGCCTGACTACCGCAACTGCGGCCACGGGCGAGAAAGGTCTGAGCGACGGTTTCCTGGATTTATTCAGCAAGGCGCTGCCGGGTCTGGTCACTTCTGAAGGCGGCGAAACGCTGTCGCTAAGCGCCACGCTGAACAAAGCCACCGGCCAGGATCTTAATGCGCAGGACGCCGCCGCGGGCAAAACAACGCTCGCAGACTTGCTCAATAAGCTGGATATGGACCAGCCTGAAGCGCTTTCCGCCCTGCTGGCAAACGTGGGTAAAGCCACCGGAGCGGATAAAAGTGGACAGGCCGTTGCAGCGCAAGAAACCACGCACGATTTGAGCACCGCTGATATGCAGGCGTTAAGCGCCCTCTTCGCCATGCTGCCACAGCAGAATACCTCGACGCCTGCTACAACGCTAACCTCGACGGTCAGTAAAGATACAGACGAAGCTTCACCACTGAACGCATTACTGGCGAGCGACGGCGTGCAGCAAAAAAACACGGCTGGCCGCGCCGATGACAGCCTGAGCATTACCGGTAAAACCCAGACAACCGCCGCTAAATCCGTTGCGCCTGTGGCAAATCAGGTAGCAGATGACAGCACGCTGCCGGTCATTGCCGTTGATAAAGACAGCCGCGACAACGCTATCAGCAATAACACCACGCCGACGGTCAGTACGCCGACCATCAGCAGCGCAACGGTCAGCACGCCGGTGAGCACAAATATCGCCACGCCGGTTGCGCCGCAGATTAGCGCCCAGCTGGGAAGCCAGGAATGGCAACAGGCGGTAAGCCAGCACGTGACGCTGTTCACCCGTCAGGGCCAGCAAAGCGCCGAGCTGCGTCTGCATCCGGAAGACTTAGGCCAAATCCAGATAAGCCTCAAGCTTGACGATAACCAGGCGCAGCTTCAGATGACCTCTCCGCACAGCCACGTGCGTGCCGCACTGGAAGCGACGCTGCCTGCGTTACGCACCGCCCTTGCGGAAAGCGGTATCCAGCTTGGTCAGAGCAGCATCAGCAGCGAAAGTTTTGCTCAGCAACAGCAGCAGTCAGGCCAGCAGCAACAGCAATCACAACGCTCCGCGGGCAGCTTCCCTTCTCTGGGCGGCGAGGCTGAATCTCTCGCCGTTCCTGCCAGCGTGCAGCGCCTTGCTTCGGGTAATAACGCCGTGGACATTTTCGCCTGATAAGTGCAACAAGGTGTAAACGGCAGAGGTAACCCCAAATATCCCGTGTTTTCCAGGCTTTGATCGCCGGGCAACGCGGGATAATCGCCCCATAAAGCAGTACCGATACAGGAACAACGCGTGATATGACCGACTTAGCTCAGACCAAAGGCCGCAGGCGCTCCATCTGGATGCCGTTACTGGTCCTGATAACCCTTGCCGCATGCGCTACCGCAGGTTACAGCTACTGGAGAATGCAGCAACATCCCGCCAGCGTTCAGGCTGACAAGCCAGTGCCGCCGCCCGCGCCGGTCTTTTTTGCGCTGGATACCTTTACCGTCAATCTTGGCGATGCGGATCGCGTGCTGTACGTCGGCATCACGCTGCGTCTGAAAGATGACGCGACTCGCCAGCGTCTGAGCGAGTTCCTACCGGAAGTCCGTAGCCGCCTGCTGCTGCTGTTTTCCCGCCAGGACGCGGCTGCCCTTGCCACCGATGAAGGCAAGCAGAAACTGGTAGAGGCGATTAAAAATACGCTGGCGCCGCCTCTGGTTGCCGGTCAACCTCAACAGGTGGTCAGCGACGTGCTGTATACCGCCTTTATTTTGCGGTAGATCATGGGCGACAGTATTCTTTCACAGGCTGAAATTGATGCGCTGCTAAACGGCGACGCCGACAGCAGCGACGAACCGATTGCTGGGGCAGTAAGTGAAACCAACATTCGCCCCTACGATCCTAATACCCAGCGTCGTGTGGTGCGTGAACGCCTGCAGGCGCTGGAGATTATTAACGAACGTTTTGCTCGTCAGTTCCGTATGGGGCTGTTTAACCTACTGCGTCGTAGCCCGGATATTACCGTTGGCGCGATCCGCATTCAGCCGTATCACGAGTTTGCGCGTAACCTTCCGGTGCCGACCAACCTCAACCTGATGCATCTGAAACCGCTGCGTGGCACCGGCCTGTTCGTCTTTTCGCCAAGCCTTGTGTTTATTGCGGTAGATAACCTGTTTGGTGGCGACGGCCGTTTCCCGACGAAAGTTGAAGGCCGTGAATTTACCCATACTGAACAGCGTGTCATCAACCGCATGCTGAAGCTGGCGCTGGAGGCTTACAGCGACGCATGGAAGGCCATTTATCCGCTTGACGTGGAATACGTGCGCTCCGAAATGCAGGTGAAATTTACCAACATCACGACATCGCCAAACGACATCGTGGTGAATACGCCTTTCCATGTGGAAATCGGCAACCTGACCGGTGAATTCAATATTTGCCTGCCGTTCAGCATGATTGAACCGCTGCGCGAAATGCTGGTGAATCCCCCGCTGGAAAACTCCCGTCAGGAAGATCAAAGCTGGCGCGATACGCTGGTGCGTCAGGTGCAGCATTCTGAATTGGAACTGGTGGCGAACTTCGCCGATATCCCGCTCAGGCTGTCACAAATACTAAAACTAAAACCTGGCGACGTGCTGCCTGTCGACAAGCCGGATCGCATTCTTGCGCATGTCGATGGTGTACCGGTGTTGACCAGTCAATACGGCACGCTAAACGGCCAGTACGCCTTGCGCGTCGAACACTTGATCAACCCGATACTGAATTCGCTGAATGAGGAACAGCCCAAATGAGTGATATTAATCAACCGTCCGACGACAATGCAGGCTCCGTGGACGATCTGTGGGCTGATGCGTTGAACGAACAAAAAGTCGCCGGCAAAAGCAGCGCGGATAGCGTGTTCCGCGCGCTTGAAGGCAGCGATGTCGTCGGTTCGATGCAGGACATCGACCTGATTATGGATATCCCGGTCAAGCTGACCGTAGAGCTGGGCCGTACCCGCATGACCATTAAAGAGCTGCTGCGCCTGTCGCAGGGTTCCGTGGTGGCGCTTGAGGGCCTGGCCGGTGAGCCGCTGGATATCCTGATCAACGGCTATCTGATTGCGCAGGGTGAAGTCGTGGTCGTGGCCGATAAATACGGCGTGCGTATCACCGATATCATTACGCCATCGGAACGTATGCGCCGCCTGAGTCGTTAACAGCATGAAAACCCAGACCACCGTTCAGCAGCAACCCGCCGTCAGTTCCGGCTCGCCGTTAGTGCAGGTGAGCGGCGCATTAACGGCAATCATTTTGTTTATTTTGCTGGCGGCCTGGCTGGCTAAACGGTTTGGTCTGTCCGGCAAAACCGGCAGCACAAAAGGGCTTAAGGTCAGCGCCAGCTGTACCCTTGGCCCGCGCGAACGCGTTGTGATTGTGGATGTGGAAGACGCCCGCCTGGTGCTGGGCGTTACCGCTACACAAATCACCCATTTACACACTCTCCCACCCGCACCGGCAAGCGTCGATCCCCAGCCTGCTGAACCGGTGGATTTTCAGAGCCTGATGAAAAATTTGCTTAAACGTAACGGGAAAGCCTGATGAAACGTTTTCTCTCCTTCTCGTTAATGGGTATTCTGGTCAGCCTGCTGTTTGTCACGCCGCAGGCGCTGGCGCAGCTGCCGGGCCTTGTCAGCCAGCCAATGCCAAACGGCGGCCAGAGCTGGTCGCTGCCGGTGCAGACGCTGGTGTTTATCACCTCGCTGACCTTCCTGCCCGCCATTTTGCTGATGATGACCAGCTTCACGCGCATCATCATCGTATTCGGCCTGCTGCGAAACGCGCTCGGAACGCCTTCCGCTCCGCCTAACCAGGTGCTGCTGGGCTTAGCGCTGTTTCTGACCTTCTTTATTATGTCGCCGGTGTTCGACAAGATTTATACCGACGCCTATCAGCCGTTCAGTGAAAACAAAATCGAGATGCCGGAAGCGATTGAAAAAGGCGCTCAGCCGCTGCGCGAGTTTATGCTGCGACAGACGCGCGAAGCGGATCTGGCCCTGTTTGCTCGTCTGGCTAATACTCCTGAAATAGAAGGCCCGGAAGCGGTGCCGATGCGTATTTTGCTCCCGGCCTATGTCACCAGCGAACTGAAAACGGCTTTCCAGATTGGCTTCACCGTGTTTATTCCGTTCCTGATTATCGACCTGGTGGTGGCAAGCGTGCTGATGGCGCTGGGGATGATGATGGTGCCACCGGCAACCATTGCCCTGCCCTTCAAGCTTATGCTGTTCGTGCTGGTTGACGGCTGGCAGCTGCTGGTCGGCTCGCTTGCGCAAAGCTTCTACAGTTAAGGTGAAACGATGACTCCTGAATCGGTCATGATGATGGGCACCGAGGCGATGAAAGTTGCCCTGGCGCTCGCGGCACCGCTGCTGCTGGTCGCGCTGGTGACCGGCCTGATTATCTCTATGCTACAGGCGGCGACGCAGATTAACGAAATGACCTTGTCGTTCATTCCAAAAATCCTTGCCGTCTTCGTCACCATGATTGTGGCAGGCCCGTGGATGCTCAATCTGCTGCTCGATTATATGCGCACGCTGCTCACCAATTTGCCGACGATGATTGGATGATCCACGTTGACAGCGACCAGTGGCTGAACTTACTGAGCATGGGCTTCTGGCCTTTTATACGTATCCTGGCGCTCATTAGCACTGCTCCTATCCTCAGCGAACGTTCTATATCGAAAAAGGTAAAAATTGGCCTTGCGCTGATGATTACCTGGATAGTCGCCCCGACGCTGCCGATGAGCGGCGTGACTATTTTCTCGGCCGCGGGTTTCTGGCTTGCGGCGCAGCAAATCTTAATCGGCATTATGCTGGGCTTCACCATGCAGTTCGCCTTTGCCGTGATCCGTACCGCAGGAGAACTTATTGGCCTGCAAATGGGGCTTTCCTTCGCCACCTTCTTCGACCCCGGAAGCCGTCTGAATATGCCGGTGCTGGCGCGCTTTATGGACATGCTGGCGATGCTGCTGTTCCTGACGTTTAACGGCCACTTATGGCTGATTTCGATGCTGGTTGATACCTTTCATACGCTGCCGATTGGCGGCGAGGCGATTAATAGCAATGTATTTATGGCGCTTACCCGCGCAGGCGGGCTCATTTTTCTTAATGGGCTGATGCTTGCCCTGCCCTTAATCACGCTTTTGCTGACGCTTAATATCGCGCTGGGTTTGTTAAACCGTATGGCGCCGCAGCTTTCCGTATTTGTAATTGGTTTCCCGGTTACGCTTTCCATTGGCCTGCTGGTTATGGCCGCCTTGATGCCGCTAATTGCGCCTTTCGCTGAACATTTATTTAGTGAAATGTTTGATTTACTGGCGGATATAGTGAGTGAAATTCCTGCGCATTAACCTCTCTTTCTCTATGGCCTCTCTGAGGATATTCCTAAAAAGTTTTTTAAATAACATTTACCAGGATAACTCTGACGCGGGATATTAGATTTTACCGATCTCACAGTTCACAAGACTCACTTTACTTTGAGAACATTCCTGGCAAATTATACATAACTTTACGGGATAGTGATCTCGCCTGAAAATACTTCCGTAGCGTCATTTATCTGCAACTCAAGCCGATGGCTGGAAAGCATTTTTCTTCGCCGTTTTACCTGAATGGAAGGAAATGTGCGGAAGTGCTGGCGGGGACAGTTGCGTAATCGGGGACGCTCAACACGGCGGCCTGCTGGTATCGTTGCTGAACGGATAATACACTTAGTGAGGGTTTGCTATGTCAACGATTATTATGGACTTATGCAGTTACACCCGGCTGGGGTTGACCGGCTATCTGGCTAGCCGCGGGATAAGAAAAAGACAAATTACCGATGTTCAGAATGTAGAAGAACTGGCCCAGGCATGTCAGTCACAGGCACCCAGCGTGGTGTTTATTAATGAAGACTGTTTTATTCACGACCCGCAAAGCAGTCAGCATATTAAGCAGATCATTAATCAGCATCCCGGCACCCTGTTTCTGGTTTTCATGGCCATCGCCAATATTCATTTTGATGAATATCTGCTGGTCAGAAATAATCTGCTTATCAGTTCGAAATCCATTAAGCCGGAATCGCTAGACGAAATTCTTGAAGAGTATTTAGCAAAAAATGCGCAATGCATCGGACATATTAATTTACCTACGCTTTCATTGAGTCGCACCGAATCAAGCATGCTGAAAATGTGGATGTCCGGTCAGGGTACAATCCAGATATCCGATCAAATGAACATCAAAGCCAAAACGGTGTCGTCGCATAAGGGTAATATTAAGCGCAAAATAAAAACGCATAATAAGCAAGTGATATACCATGTGGTAAGGCTCACCGATAATGTCACCAACGGCATTTTTGTGAATCTGCGTTAAGTAACCAAAATTATGTCGGGTGGCGCGACGCTTACCCGACCTGGATAAATGCCGCCCCTTTCCGCCAGCGAATGCACCCCAGGATGGATAAGCGAAGCGTTATCCAGCGGATAGTTCCCGGCCCATTTTCCGGGCTACTGCTCCAGCTGCTCGACAAAAATCCCGTCAGGATGCCCCGTCTCATTAAAGAACCAAATCCCCAGCGGGTAATCCTCAAGAGAGACCAGATACATAGTCCCCTCGCTGAACTGTTCCACGGCTAATACCACGCCAGAACGGCGAGGGCCGCCATCGGTCTTGACGGTAACGCGATCGTTGATATTCATAGCAAAATCCTCCAGATTCTTTGTGCCAGTGTAGATCAAAAACCGCCCATTCGCATCGAACACAAGCTCGCACGAAGCATTCTGGTAAGCCGTCTATACTTAAGGCTGTTGCGTTGCAGGAGGATAAGGCATGAAGACCGCAAAAGCGTTCAGCGAAAAGGTACATCGTGAGGACAAGGTTGACGTCGATGCCCTGCTGGCGGCGATCAACGAAATCAGCGAGAGCGAGGTGAAGCGTGCGGATAATGAAGAGGATCCGCACCGGGTCAGCGTCGACGGACGCACATGGCACACCTACACCGAGCTTGCGGAAGCCTTTGAACTGGATATCCACGATTTCAGCGTCAGTGAAGTGAACAGATAAAGAAAAAACATCCCGGCCGGGGAGCCGGGATGGAAAAGCATGATTCATGCAAGAAGCA
This sequence comes from Cedecea colo, assembly GCF_011808225.1. Lineage (GTDB taxonomy): Bacteria > Pseudomonadota > Gammaproteobacteria > Enterobacterales > Enterobacteriaceae > Dryocola > Dryocola colo. The sequence goes on from NZ_SOYS01000009.1 coordinate 187,905, forward strand.
TTTGAAATTCGCTACATCAGGAAATCTGATGTCGATAACCACATTACGGCAAATTTTTTGTAAAACAAGGTTATATTTTCGGCGTGAATAGCTCCCATTCAATATATTCACCACAATTTTCCTTCATAAAACCCCGGAGGCGCCTGCTTTCCGGTAACGATTCCGTTTTACCGAAGCGTCAATCCCCGGCATTTAATTAAGAATAATCCTACTGAGGAATCCCGATGCCACATTTGCACGACTCGCTGCTTATTGTCTCCGACCTTGACGGTACGCTGCTGGACTATCACACCTACCGTTGGGAAGCCGCGAGCGGCTGGCTGGGCATATTCAGGCAAAAGGATATCCCTCTGGTCCTGTGCAGCAATAAAAGCGCCGCTGAGATTATTGAATGGCAAAAAGAGTTGGGTATTATCGGGCAATCGTTTATCGCTGAAGATGGCGCGGTGATACAGCTCGATGCGCGCTGGGCCGGCAGCGAAAGCTTTCCACGGCGGATTGCAGGCTTTCGTCACGAGGAGCTGATGGACCTGCTCAATAATCTTCGTAGCCAGTACGGGTTTAAATTCACCTGCTTTGCGGATGTGGATGTAAATACCCTCGTTGAATGGACGGGGCTAACGCACAAACAGGCGGCTCTGGCGCGGCTAAGGGAAGCCTCCGAGGCTTTTATCTGGCGAGACTCGCAGGAGATGTTCAGCGCTTTTGCCGAACGCATAGCGGAGCTGGGCCTGATGCTGGTTCAGGGCGGGCGCTTCTGGCATGTGATGGGCGTTCAGGGCGATAAGGGCCAGGCATTGCGCTGGCTGTACCAGCAGTATCAGCAAAACGAGGGTAAAACCTACACGACAATCGGCCTGGGCGATGGCCCGAATGACGCCATGCTGCTTGATAACGTTGACTACGCCGTGGTGGTAAAAGGTTACAGCCGTGAGCCCGTTATTTTGCGTAATGATAACCCTGCGCGGGTTTATCATAGCCTCCATTATGGTCCGCAGGGCTGGAAGGAAGGCCTGGATTACTTTATCCCTTCCAGCTAACCGCGCTTACTTACGGAGTAAGCCTGCATAAAAATACCCGGTCAGCAGCCGGGTATTTTCGCATTCAACCTTGTAGCCGTTCCCTCTCTTCCTCCGTGGGCGCCAGATCATCCTCACGGAAGGCCTCGCGCTTTACGCCATAACCGTCATACCAACGACACTCCACCATGCCGTTGGAAAATCCGGTAACGATCATCCTTGGGCCACCATTCTTAGGCTGGACTTCATCGCTGACCACATAGACCATAACTGCCTCCGGTATCAGGGGTGAAAACTTTTACAGTTATAGTCAAAAAGCAGCATTTTTGCCCGTTCCTGAGCGCAAATTTATGCAAATTCTTAATGCGCAGCCTTACCGCGCAGATGGTTTATCCCGTTTATAGCCGCCAACACTACCGCACCGACAATAAAGCCGAGCACCATATTGACCAGCGTCGGGGCCAGCAGATGAATCACACCGCCTGCTTTTTCGGCCCAGTGTTCAATTGCGTGGTGTAAAGCGGGAATACCGTGGACCAGAATCCCACCGCCGACAAGGAACATCGCCAGCGTGCCGACAATGGTAAGAAACTTCATCAGCCATGGCGCCAGCAACAGCAGCGCTTTACCCAACCCCTGTGCAATCTGCGAGCGTTTCTCCGCCAGCCAGTAGCCCAAGTCGTCAAGCTTCACTATCATCCCTACCAGGCCATATACGGCCACGGTGACCAGAATCGCGATACCTGCAAGCACTACAATCTGGTTCAGTAGCGGCGCATCCGCCACGATGCCCAACGTAATGGCAACAATTTCGGCCGAGAGGATAAAATCGGTGCGTATAGCGCCTTTAACTTTATCCTTTTCATAAACCATCGGGTCCTGCGCGGCGATGGCATCAAGACGAGCTTTCTTCTCTGCAGGCGTCTCCTTGTGTTTGCGGGCATGTAAACTGTGAATGACCTTCTCAACGCCTTCAAAACACAGGAACGCACCGCCAACCATTAATAGCGGCGTTATCGCCCAGGGCGCAAAAGCGCTGATAACCAGCGCAAGCGGCACCAGAATAAGTTTATTGAGAAACGATCCCTTCGCCACGCCCCATACTACCGGCAGCTCGCGGTTAGCGCGCACCCCAGAAACCTGTTGGGCATTGAGCGATAAATCATCTCCTAATACGCCAGCGGTTTTTTTTGCCGCCACCTTTCCCATCAGCGAGATATCGTCCAGCAGCGTGGCAATATCATCAAGGAGCGTTAATAAGCTACTTCCGGCCAAAATCATTATCCTTTTTCGTTACGTTGCTTTTTAGTATGGAGCAAAACCCGGCACACGAAAATTAAAAGCCTGTGTCAACGAAAATTAACAAAACAATAACAATTAAAATCCTCGCCAGGCGGATAGTTTTAACGTTAACTATTGAGCTTGTCACCGCAGGCCGTGAGGAAGTATGCGCGTTCGTTCAGGTCAACTATTACCGCTGACAGCAGCGCTTTTTGCGCTGTATATCATCTGGGGATCCACTTATTTCGCTATCGCTATCGGGGTGAAAAGCTGGCCGCCGTTTATGATGGCGGGCGTGCGGTTTATAAGCGCTGGCGTGCTTTTGCTGAGCGTACTGTTATTGCGGGGGCATAAACTACCGGCAATAAAGCCTCTGCTAAATGCCGCCTTGATTGGCGTGCTGTTGCTCGCCGTGGGCAACGGGTTTGTGACCGTTGCGGAACATCAGCACGTTCCTTCCGGTATTGCGGCGGTGATGGTTGCCACCGTGCCGCTGTTTACCCTGTGCTTTAGCCGCCTGTTCGGCATCCCAACGCGCAAGCTTGAATGGCTGGGCATCGCGATTGGCCTGGCGGGGATAGTGCTACTTAATAGCGGCGGAAACCTGAGCGGCAATCCCTGGGGCGCCGGGCTTATCCTGATTGGCTCCCTGAGCTGGGCGTTTGGCTCTGTCTATGGCTCGCGCATTGAACTGCCGGCCGGGCTGATGGCCGGTGCGATTGAAATGCTGGCCGCCGGTATTGTGCTGCTTTGCATCTGCGCGGCTACGGGCGAACGCCTGAGCGCCATGCCAACAACCGCAGGCCTGCTGGCCGTAGGCTATCTGGCGCTGTTCGGCTCGATTATTGCCATCAGCGCTTATATGTACCTGATCCGCAATGTCGCTCCTGCGGTGGCGACCAGCTACGCCTACGTTAACCCTGTCGTGGCCGTGCTTCTCGGGACGGGATTCGCTGGCGAAAGCCTGTCTTCCGTCGAATGGCTGGCGCTGGGCGTGATTATCTTCGCGGTTGTGCTGGTGACGCTGGGGAAATATCTGCTGCCCCCAAAGCCGGTAGTGAAAGCGTGTGAAACAGAGCAGTAATCAGCCCGCGGGTGGCGTTTGCCACCCGTCGTCATGAAGTTCATGAATGCCGAGCGTATCGATCTGCGCATGGTGACCACCGCTGCAAATCCACTCTTCCAGCCTTTCCGTTAACGCCCCATCGCTGAGCTTTTCACGCCCTCTTAGCGCACATTCCCAGACCAGCAGCACGCGCCAGCCTTTCCCCAGCAGACGCCGGATATCGCGCTTATCGCGCTCAACGTTCTTACCAATTTTCTCAAGCCAGAATTCAGTGCGCGTGGCGGGCACTTTGAACAGATAACAGGTGTGATGATGCCAGAAGCAGCCGTGGGTAAAGATAATGCAGCGATGGTTATCAATAATAAAATCGGGGCGACCGGCAAGCTGCTCGTCCTGCACACGAAACTCAAATCCGCATTCAGTGAGCAAGCCCGCCAGACGCTTTTCGATGGCCGTATCGCGTGTGGCAATAGCGCGCATATTTTTGCTGCGCACGGCTTTGCTGTGTACATCAGCCATCTTTCTCTCCTTTTAGCGTTTTTTCACCGCCAGCTTAATCTTCTCTTCCAGCAGTTTCGCCACGGCGGCAAAGGCAGGAACCACAACCGAGTTGCCAAACTGGCGGTAAGCCTGCGTGTCCGAAACCGGAATACGGAAGGGTTTTCCCTCTACCGTCTCAAAACCCATCAGCCGGGCACATTCACGCGGCGTTAAACGACGCGGACGGCGCACCTGATTTTCCGCATCGTTGAAGTCCAGCTCGCCAAGCGCTTTATCCCATCCACGGTCAATCAGAATTTCGGCACCGTCCTTGTAATAACGTGCCGAAAGCGTTCTTGCCACGCTCGCTGGATTAGCCGGATCCACCAGGCCATAGCCAAAACCGTTGCCTTTTGCCTGATGCTTTTTAGCGTAATTATAAAGGTATTTCCAAAGCGTAGGCGTGAGGATGTATTTGGCATCCACCGTTGGCTCAAGCAGCTCGCCAAAGGTTGGGCGGCGCTGCGGGTATAAAGCATCCAGCGCACGCAGCGTGAAATCCTGATGCAGGTTAAGATCGCGGCGGAAACCCACCAGCACAATACGTTCGCGGTGCTGCGGTAAAAAATGCTTCCCGTCGATGATCTTAGGATCGCTTGCGCCCGTAACGGCCGCATCGGCAATTTCATAGCCCAGGCCAGCAAGCGTTTCCATAATGATACGGAAGGTATTGCCTTTATCGTGGCTCTTCAGATTCTTGACGTTTTCCAGCACAAAAATTGCCGGGCGCTTTGCATCAATAATACGAGCCACGTCGAAAAACAGCGTGCCCTGTGTTTCACAGGCGAAACCGTGGGCGCGGCCCAGCGCATTCTTTTTCGACACGCCAGCAAGGGAAAACGGCTGGCACGGGAATCCCGCCAGCAAAACGTCATGTTCCGGCAATGTCGCCCGGATATGCGCCGCGGCTTCCTCATCGCTAAGATCCGGGCGATCGCTTTGCGTAATATCGCGAATATCTTCGTTGAATTTGTGCTGGTCGGGATCGCAGTACCAGTTGGCTTTATAGGTTCTTACCGCGTATTTATTCCACTCGCTGGTAAACACGCACTGTCCGCCAATCGCTTCAAACCCGCTGCGGATACCGCCGATACCGGCAAATAAATCGATAAAACGAAACGCGTATTTCCCGTGATGGGCGGGTGGAGAAGGCAGCATGCCCTTCAGCATTTTTATTTCAACATCGACCAGTCGCTTATTTGTCAGTTTGCCATTTACCCAGCGATTGATGGTTTCACGCGTCCAGTTACTGCCGCTGACGGCACGTAATACCTCTGCCACGACCTTTTGGTCATAGATCTCCAGAACCTTTTTCAAAAGGCACAGTTCTTCTTCTTGCTTATGGTTATCTGCGTCCCGTGACTGCTCAATAAGTTCATCAATAACCGGCTGTAACACTTGCATGCTAACTCCATCTGGGTTGAATGTGTGATGATTAATCACGGATTGAACCCTAGCATAGCGATCTGTTTATGTATACAGTACGCCTGTATCCTGAAGCGTTTATTATTGGATGCGGGAGCGCAATAATTGTCCAGGGTATATTTCAGAGGCCACAAAATTTAGCTTTAAAAAGATTCTGTTTCGTATCAGATATTTCTGTGCGCAGTTCATAACGAGGTTGTTATATATTTTTTAACGCAGCTAACAAAATAGCGTCATAAAAAATACGGTCCTTTTAATTAGAACCGACGCTGCCTTGCACATTCTGTACAGGTATTTTACGCTCGGGCCCGCACCCTATCTTCTTTCGCAATAATCTCGGCCAGATAGCGGCCCAGTCAGAACCGTGAGCCATACCGGGCACGGTTTCAACCTGCACGCATCGTGTTCCCGCCGCGCGCTGAAAGCGTTTGGCCACTGCAGGAGGCACGGTATCATCCGCACCACCGCTGAAATGAATCTGCGGCATCGCGGCAAGCTTCGGAGCAATATTGATGGCATTGACGGCGTCAGGCATCGCTGAAACCCGGTGCAGCGTATTGATATAGGCAACGTCAAGATTACCGGCCACCGTGCGCAGCGACTGTACATCGGTTCGCTGGGCCGCCAGCAGCGCGGCAATGTTCCCACCGCCGGAATACCCTACCAGTTCGATTTTCGCCCCGGGGTAGCGTTGCACAACCTGACTGAGCGCGTTATTCATCGACTCGATAACTAACGCTGAGAAACGCTTATCGGTCCACCAGGCTGGCGTACAGGCTGTGGGCAAGGGCACTCCGGCAAACTGGCAAGGACGTGCCAGGTAAAGCACGTTATCAGAAGGATCGGCCATCGCCAGCATCAGGCCAACGGGGTTATGCGGCGTGGGATCGTCTGATGGACGCGAGCGACTCTTCCAGGCAAACCCGTCGCCCTCAATGTAGACCCGTAGTAATGTCACTGGCGGTGCGATTCGCTGCCAGGCGGCAAGCGTAAATCTGCCCGCCTGTAAATTTTCACCGTTCAGACCCATTTTTTTCGCAAGTGTGCTATCGCGCGCAAATGGATCCTGCCCCACACAGCCACTAAGAAAAAAAAGCATACCAATCAATAACCAGGTGATGACGGGTTTATTGAAAAGTCGCATTTAATTTCCTCAAAACGTGACGCAAATCGCCGAACACTTGAAAACCTGATGGTTACCAGAAGAAATAATTAAACGGAGCTTATTGTTTTTTGCAACCAAATGTATATTCTGCGCCGGAATGGAATCAGATTAGTCTGAACCCGGTTCAAACCTGTACATTAATTGATTAAGCAACATCGCGACGGAACACCATGAAGAAATCACGTATCAGCCAGCATGGCACATTGCTGGTGGCATTAACCTCTGCGCAGGGATTGCTGGCAACGCCGGCCCTCGCGGTGAGCGACTATACCATAACCGCCTCTCAGTCAGACATTCAGATCTCTAACGATTATGTCTCCATTCACATAACCGATCTGAGCACCGTCACCGGTGAACAGATGCCTGCGCTTTCCGTTATGCAGAACGTGCTCGTCGGCACGCTGGAAAATGCCGGTATTATTACCAGCACTGACTCTTCTGCGCTGAACGTTGACGGATCTATTGATAACATTAACAACTCGGGTGTGATTGGAAGCAACGGGAATGCCGCAGATTCCGTTTATCTCAGTGTAACAAGTCAAGTCGGTGCGCTGGTGAATAGCGGTACTATCACCGGCTCAACGAACAACCTCTATACCGGTTCAAATAGCGCTGCTATTAACAACGCCGGAGTCATTAACAGCCTGACGAATACACAGAGTGGTACGATCGATGGTTATACGGCGATCAACAACACCGGCCAAATTGATGTACTGAATAACGCTGGCACCATTCGCATGAATAATAATAGTTCAGGTTATTATTACCAGACTGCCGCAGTGTTAAATCAGGGTACTATCGCTACATTTAATAATACCGGTCTGATTGATAGCAACAACTCCAGTAACAACTATAACGAATCAGCCGTACTTAACCAAGGTACAATTAACACGCTGATCAACGATGGTACTATTACCAGCAATTACATTGCCGTGCAAAACCAGGGTGCGATTGGTACGTTCACCAATAATGGTGAAATCAGCGGCGCTGTTGTGGGTGTTTATAATAACCATTACAATAACAACTCCATTAATACTGCTAACGGTGATATTGTTAATAACGGGTTGATTAGCAGCGCTACCTACGCTATTTACAATGATGATTACGGTAATACGGATACATCCGTTAATATCGTTAACACCGGCAGGATTACCGGCAATAATTACGCCATCCGCAATGGCGCTTACGGTAATACCTCCGCCACGCCTATGACAATCGTCAACAGCGGTATCATTAAAGGTAATATTTCAAATTCCAGCTCTTTGCCGTTAATCATCGAAGGCGGCAATGACAAAGCCGGTATTCTGACCGGCATTAATGGCGTTGGGCAAATCGAAAATCTGAACGGCGATGTGATTTTCAGCACGGGCCGCCTGCTGCTTGATGACCATATCATGACCAACGGAACCGTCAATAACAATGCGGCATCGCTGCAAATCAACAACAACATCGAAATTACCGGTAACTATCATCAGGGCAGCAATGCGGCACTGATCGTCGGCGTCGCTGACACGGCGGTGGCTAACGGCTCTTCTGCCGATACCGGCTATGGCCGTCTGATAGTGAGCGGTTCTGCGAACATTGACGCAGGTTCAGGCGTTAGCCTGGCCCGTACCGGTAATACATACCAGTTCGCCGCCGGTCAGCGCTATGTAGTCATCGATGCTAACAGCACCGATACTAATTACAATGCGGGTCAGTTACGCTACCAGGCCGCGGGTTATGCTGGTGCAGCAACGGGTTCAACCTATAACGCGGACGGTCATAGCGCGCTGGTTGTGACGCTGCAAGAACCTGTCACGCCGCCGCCAACCACGACGCCAACGGATCCGGCAACGCCAGTGACGCCGACTCAGCCGGACCCGGATCCAACGGCACCAACGGACCCGACAACGCCAGGGACTTCCGACCCGACACCAACCGCGCCGACCACGCCAACAACGCCGGAACCAACCGCCAAACCGGGCTGGGCAACCATTCCGAACGCCACGGCAGCGCTGGGCGGCCTGGGCCACTATTCGGGCATTTCTCCGCAGTTGCTTGAGCTGTATAACGCCTCGCTGGCGATTGCAGACCAAAAAGAAGCAAACCGTGTGGGCGAGCGTCTCTCTGCGAGCCAGAATATTAACACCAGCACCGCGACTAACGTTGCAACCATGACGGCCATGTCTGTTGTTACCACTCATATGGACACCGCCCGCAATCCGCAAACGGCGGGCTTAAGCGGCGTATCAACGGGTGATGCCTACAGCGACTGGATCCTCTGGGGTCAGCCGTTCGGTGGTTATGCCCGTCAGGACAGCACCAGCAATGTCAGCGGCTACAGCGCGAAATTCGGTGGTCTGATCATCGGTGCTGACCGTGCGCTGGGCGACAACTGGCGCGTAGGCGGCGCGGTTAACTACAGCAATACTTCTGTTCACGGTAAAGATAACCTGAGCGGCAACACCTCGACCGCCGATAACTACGGTCTGATTGGCTATGCAGGTTACACCGGTAATCCGTGGTATGTGAATTTGTCTGCCGGCGTTAACCGTCAGAACTATGATTCTATCCGCCGCGCAGACTTCACCGGCTTCTCCGGTAGCGCTCAGGGTAAATTCAACGGTCAGTCTATCACGTTGCAAAGTGAATTCGGTTATCCACTCACGCTGCCTGCTGAAGTGATTGTCACGCCGCTGGCTGCCCTGGCTTATAGCTATCAGCATGTTGACGGCTACAATGAAACCGGTGGCAACGGCATGGCGCTGGACGTGAGTTCAAGCCATACGCAGTCTGTAGAGAGCAATATCGGCGCACGGCTGGAAAAAACCTTCGACACCGGTCTGGGTAACCTGACGCCGTACGCTCAGGTGTCATGGATTCATCAGTACGACAACAACGAAACCCGCAGCACCGCAACCTACGCTGCCGACACCGTTGGCGAAACGAGTTTCACCTCCAGAGGTGTCGCACCGGTTGAGGATATGGCTGGCGTGGCTATCGGCAGCACCCTGTATGACGCTAACGATTTGAGCCTCGACGCACGTTACGATCTGCAGGCGGGCGAGCGTTACCAGGCACATACCTTCAGCCTGCGTTTACGCAAGATGTTCTAACTGAGTTGAACAAAAGCGATACGCAACGGGGCCATTAAGGCCCCATTTAGCTTGTTGACAAAGAAGGAAAAAGCGTGATTTTTCCTTCTTTGTGGTTATCTGTCGAAAATCAATCAATTGATTTTCCTGTTAATTTTATGATGACATCTTTCTGAACTTCTTACGTTATGAGGTTTGTCATCAGTCTCAACGGGACCATTAAGGCCCCGTTTTTTTGCACATTTGAATTTCTGCCGTATCCGACAGATAGTAAGGGTTTTGGCGACATGCGAAACCTTATGACCTCCACTCTCTTAAAAAGCGCAGCGCTGGTTTTGCTGACGATCCTCGTCTGGACCGGCATCAATGCCGGGGACAAAATAACCTGGCTGATGGAAGTCACGCCGGTGACGATCGTCGTGCCCATACTGTGGGCCACCTATGCGCGCTATTCGTTAACACCGCTGCTTTATACGCTGATATTTTTTCACGCCATCATCCTGATGATTGGCGGTCAGTACACCTACGCCAAAGTGCCGATCGGTTTTGACGTGCAGGCCTGGCTTGGGCTAAGCCGCAACCCTTACGATAAACTCGGCCATTTTTTCCAGGGGCTGGTTCCGGCGCTGGCAGCCAGAGAAATCCTTATTCGAGGCCAGTACGTGCGCGGGCGCAAAATGCCTGGGTTCGTGGTGTGCTGCATTGCGCTGGCGATCAGCGCCTTTTATGAGCTCATTGAGTGGTGGGTGGCGCTGGCGCTGGGCCAGGGCGCCGACCTTTTCCTCGGTACTCAGGGCGATCCGTGGGATACCCAGTCGGATATGTTTTGCGCCCTGCTGGGTGCGCTTACCACGGTCATCTTTCTGGCGGGTTATCATCAACGTCAGCTTACTAGCCTTTTACAACAACGCGATTAGCGCAGAGGAGAGAACCGTTCAATCACGCCGTGGTCGAGGTGATGGTAATCTCCTTTTAGTTCGGCACACAGCTTTGCCATATAATGCACCAGAAAATCGGCATTGTGGCGGGCCAGCTCGCGGCCCGCTTCGGTTTGCATCGTCTGCGGTAGTTTCAGCAGCTTTTGCTGAAAATGGTCGAGCGCATAGCGGGTGTCGTCTAACTCACGCTGCCCGGCAAGCGGATCTTCGCTATCAAACAACGGGCGTCCCAGCGCACCGGAGGTGTAAAACACGCGGGCAAGACCAATTGCGCCCAGCGATTCAAGCCGATCGGCATCCTGGACAATTTTCGCTTCCAGCGTTTGTGGCGCTATGCCCGCGCTAAAGCTATGGGCATGAACGGCGTGACCCACCGCGTCATACATTTCGTGTGGGAAATCAGGAAAGTGGATATCGAGGATACGTAACGTTTCAAGAGCGGCCTGAGCAGAGGCCAGATGACGCTCCGGATGATTTTTAGGCAGATTTACAACGTCATGAAAATAACAGGCGGTAAGCACCACTAAACGATTGGCTTCCGTGCCTTCCATAATCCGCTGAGCTGTTTTCCAGACGCGATGAAAATGCGCAACATCATGCGCTTTATCATCCTGCAGCCAGTTGCCTTGCAGGTATTGTTCAAAACGCGCTTGCCAGCGGGCTATCGGCATATGTACTCCTCGTTTCGTTGTAAACTCCGCATCTGTATGAGTACAGGCCCTGGTGGCCGACATTTTATTCGCGATGATAATCGCTGCGCGGGCGCGTAAACCAGGCAACCCAGCCAAGCACCGCGGCCACCGAACCCAGCACCAGCAATCCCATTAACGCCCCCAGCAATTTTCCGCCCAACGAACCCATATCGCCGCCAGTAACGCCGCTGACGACCCAAAAGTAGCGCGCCAGCGCCCAGACAATATAGAAACAAAATCCATAAAACAGCCACAGCGCTATTTTTCCACCCGGCGTGCGGGTTGGTTGCGCATCCTTAACGTTCGACATAGCCATCTCAGCTCAAAAAACACAGGGATGACGGTGGTGTTACCGTCCTTATAACGTGACTTTTATCACATCTTTATGGCAAATCAACAGCCAGAACGATGATTTTTGTCTGAAACATATAAATGAAGAATATAAGTGAGTTAAAAACAGCCAATGTAAATAATTGTGCGGGCCCGGCGCACTTGTGACTCCTGTCGTTGAAGTGATTTTTATTAAGTGCTTGAATAATGGCTCGGCAAGAATCTCCCCGGTATGTTCAGTTCTGTTCAAACGATGACTTTGCGAGCAAGAAACATGATTAAGTGGCCCTGGAAAATAAGTGATTCATCCACTGTCGCAGCTTTGCCGTGGGAGCAGGCTTTCGCTATTCCCGTGCTGGCAGCGCTCACCCCTGTTGAACAACAAAAACTTATCCGTCTTGCTGACCGTTTTTTACAGCAAAAACGGCTGGTTCCGCTGCAGGGTTTCGAACTGGACGAGTTGAAAAGTGCCCGTATCGCACTGCTGTTCTGCCTTCCGGTGATGGAGCTTGGCCTGGAATGGCTGGATGGTTTCCATGAAATACTCGTCTACCCCGCTCCTTTTGTGGTGGATGACGAATGGCAGGATGATATTGGTCTGGTGCATAACCAGCGTATGGTTCAGTCAGGGCAAAGCTGGCAGCAAGGGCCCGTCGTACTGAACTGGCTGGATGTGCAAGACTCCTTTGACGCCTCGGGTTTTAATCTGATTATCCATGAGGTCGCCCATAAGCTTGATATGCGCAATGGCGATCGCGCAAGCGGCGTGCCGCTGATTGCCCTGCGGGACGTTGCAGCATGGGAACACGATCTTCATGCCGCCATGAACATCATTCAGGACGAAATCGATCTGGTGGGTGAGAACGCCGTCAGTATTGATGCTTACGCTGCGACCGAACCTGCGGAATGCTTCGCGGTGCTTTCAGAATATTTCTTTAGTGCGCCAGAGCTGTTTGCGCCGCGCTTCTCATCCCTTTACCAGCGGTTTCGCATGTTCTATGGTCAGGACCCGCTTCAGCGCCTGCGCAGAAACGAAAACCCTCATGAATCTGGCGGTAAAACGGTGCATTAATTCGACAAGTTGATTTTAATTTGCTCATTTGAATCAACATGTTATTTTAACCGTTGACTCTATTTAAGCGCGAGGCTACTATTCGTCTCGTTCACACGATTCCTCTGTAGTTCAGTCGGTAGAACGGCGGACTGTTAATCCGTATGTCACTGGTTCGAGTCCAGTCAGAGGAGCCAATTTAAAGAAACCAGATGTCTACTGACGTCTGGTTTTTTGCTTTCTATCAATTGGTTATCCCTTCCGGTTTGTCTACACACGCCCACTAAAAAACACTCGAAGCTACACCCCTTTGCTGGTAAAAATGCTGGTAACGCTGGTTCGGTTTTTCTTTTACCAGCATTCGGAGGGAAACGTCATGCCACTTACTGATACTAAAGTAAAAAATGCCAAGCCATCAGAAAAGGCGGTAAAGCTCACTGACGGTATTGATGCTGAAAGTTCACGGACTAAAGCATGTAACCTATTGGCGGCAGGGCTTGCCGTCACTGCCTGTGGAGGTGAGGTGGTAAAACACCCTCCGATGAAGCAGGAACTCTAAGTCAGCAACGGCTGGGAAGTCAACGTCTGGTCTTTTTTTAAAAGGGCTTAGCACAAACATTTGTGATTAGAAAAGCAGAAATCATCTGGAGTTCAACAAATGCAATTATTCCCTCTCCGGTTGAAGTTTCCCGGCAGGATTGTTTGATGACCTAAGTGTAGATCACATATTTGTAGCCTTGGCTCTTTTATCAACGGGGAAGCAGGTCAATATAAATTTATAGCCGCATCCATATTGATGATTATTTATTTTATGCACGAACATCTTAAAGAATATGATTGTTTCTCGCTCATGTTTTTGTAGCTTTTAGTCATTTGTCATAGCTTCTATTTTAATAATCAAATAAAATCATAATGCTTTTTTATTGACAGCCAGTCAGGTAAATTTTAGAACCGCTCATAGAGCCACTATTACTACCACTGACAGAATCATCTACCGCAATCGCTTTTCCGGTTGTACCTGGGGAACAGGAACAATCATTTGTTATAGAATTTTTTAAAACACAGGTAGAACTGGTCGTAACACCACCATTTACATAGGATTGTTGCATATACCAGCCACTAACTTTTGTTGCCCCGGAAGCACTGGCCCATTTAGAATTTACACAAGACAGTAATCCCCCTGTGCTGCTTTTTCCCTGTAAGCCATTAGGGGAACATGAAGCACCTTCCGTCGCGGTTCCACTAATCTGCAGGAACTCCCCTGTTGTCATTCGGCCAGTAGAGACAACAGTCGCACCTTTGATCTGAGCAGATGATGTAATGTTACCTGTTGCATTTATTGCGCCATAAGCATCTAAGCCTTTTTGTGCATTGATATTTCCACTAAAAGTAGCATTTCCGCCTGTATATAATGTCCCGTTGTTATATATACTACCGCCCGGATTGGTGTAAATATTATCAAGGTAAGAAGTACCGGAGTTAAAAATTTGTCCCGCAGTCCCTCCGTTAATCACAAGTTTTAGACTTTGCATTTCTTTATTAGCATACACATAATCCCCCGTAACAAATTTACTGGTAATTTGATTGCCAACATTGATGTTTTGAGCAACTTGAAGACTATTCATAGATCCAGATTGAGCATTAATATTACCGAAAGAATCTAATGTTCCTTTTGTATTGCCTCCCCATGTTAAAGAGTTTTGAACAATAGCGTATCCCGCTGTTACTGTACCTGTAATTTTAGAATTCCCAGTTGCATTTAAATTTTTTGCACTGACATCCCCTGCTACAGTAGCACTCCCCGTTGCTGAAAGATTTTTAAGGTTATTTATATCTCGCCCGCCCATATTTAAATCACCCGTCATAGGTAACGTCCCGTCACGGCGAAGATAAACAGAATACAGAGCACTGCTGTAACCCACACGGTAAGCCAGTAAGCCGCTGTCGCTAATGTTTTTATAATCTGCTGCCTGTTCAGTCCATTGCCCACTATATCCGGAAACTTTATCTGTTGTTTTCGTCATGCCACTGTCAACGCCCGCTGCTTGCATAGCTTTGCCTAACAGGTCATAACGTACCTTATCCCCTTCTTTCCACTGCGTGGTGGTGGTAATAAGCCCGTCTATAACATAGTGACCCTGACCCAAAATCCTGCGCCATTCAGAAACAGAATTCCGGCATGATCTACACTCCCTGAACGGAGGTGGTGCCGATGAAAAAATCACGATTCACCGAAGAACAGATTGTCTTTGCTCTGAAGCAGGCCGAACTGGGTACGCCGGTGCCTGAGGTCTGCCGTAAACTGGGCATTTCCGATGCCACGTTCTATACGTGGCGCAAGAAATACGGCGGAATTTCCCCTTCAGAACTGAAACACATGCGACAGCTTGAGGAAGAGAATCTCAGGCTGAAGAAACTGGTTGCCGATCTGAGTCTCGACAAAGCCATGCTGCAGGATGTGCTGGCAAAAAAGAACTGACGCTGGCACGCCTGCGCGAGTGGGGCCGGGACCTGCAGGCACGCTACGGGGCCAGCGAGAGGCAGGTCTGTTTTGCGCTTCAGGTCAGCCACAGCTCTTTCCGCTACCGTTCTGTGGCGGCAGACGACAGTGCGCTACGCCTGCGTATCAGGGAGATCACCGAAACCCGGGTCCACTATGGTTACCGCAGGGTTCACGTCATGCTCAGGCGGGAGGGCTGGCGAGATAATCATAAACGCATTTATCGGCTCTATAGCGAGCAGGGGCTCTCCCTGCGTCTCAAACGTCCACGCCGGAATAAATCGGCACAGCGTCGACAACCCCAGCCTCAGGGGTTGTACCCAAATCATGTCTGGGGCATGGACTTTGTCTCTGACGCATTATTTGACGGGCGTCGGTTACGTCTGCTGACGGTCATTGATCTTTACACACGCGAATGTCTGGGGATCTGCGTGGATCAGAATCTGCGCTCAACCGAGGTTGCAGAAATGCTGAACACCATTGCGCTCAGACGCCCTTTACCACAATTGCTGAAAACCGATAACGGCTCTGAATTTGCAGGAAAAATGCTGGACAAGTGGGTGTATGAACGAGGGATCCGTATAGACTTCTCACGCCCCGGAACACCCACGGACAATGCCACGGTGGAGTCGTTCAATGGCAGGCTGCGGCAGGAATGTCTGAATGAGAATTGGTTTATGTCCTTGGAGGATGCGCGGTGCAAAATCGAGGCTTGGCGCATACACTATAACCAGAGACGTCCCCATTCTGCACTGGGCTGGATGACGCCATCTGAATTCGCTGAGAAGTCTGGCGGTTGCCAGAATATGCAGCCAACATGAAGCCGGTTATTCCTGATTATGACTGGAGCATATTTTGGGTCAGGGTCAACAAACCGACATTACTAACTGAGGGTTGTATCTAATACTGGGGGCAGGTCAACCCGAATTACGTTATAGCTGGGTTCTGTGATCACTGAACCATCAAACCCACTCACTCTTTTTTCTTACATTCATACGAGATGTATCTGACTTCCAGCGGGAAGGGTTTTGTATACTGAGACGGATTTTTTACTTCAACATTGACCCATTTTGTATCTGCCGGCGGGGATAACGTTTTGTTTACGGCCCGGCTCATACTGCAACCCGCCACAGTAAACAACACCAGGGAAAGCAGAATAAATTTTGTTTGATTATACATCTCCTACTTTTCCATCCTCCTGATGTCGGGATGAGTTGAGCCATCAGATACGACAGTACCATCAGGATATATTATTTTATAATATGCACCCACTCGATACTCTACTGGCGCAACCATTTTTACAACTTTTGACTCATCAAGTTTTGGTGAAAATATAACAACAACATCATTGTTGACATTGAAAACAATTCTTTTTTGTATAAAATCTTTTTTACCAAAAAGCTCTAACGCATCATTTTTCTGAATCCTTTTGTTAGTATGAATCAAAGGATAATAATTAGGTGCTAATTTTAAGATATTACCTGTTACCATATAAAACTGCCCATTTCTAGAAGAATCATTATCAAAAGCGAGCGATACCCCTACCGCAGTGCTAGGTACAAGATCCTTACCAAGATGTGTCGCGTCTATATACTCGATACCTAAATTGACCGCACTCAACGTCCATTTACACGAGCCTTCACCAGTCATAGCAACTTTTGCTTTCCAGATATCCCCGCTCTCTTGGTGCATCGGGACCCGAATTACGTTATAGCTGGGTTCTGTGATCACTGAACCATCAAACCCACTCACTCTTTTTTTCTTACATTCATACGAGATGTATCTGACTTCCAGCGGGAAGGGTTTTGTATACTGAGACGGGTTTTTTACTTCAAAATTGACCCATTTTGTATCCGCCGGTGGAGATAACGTCTTGTTAACAGTTCTACTTATGCTGCAACCAGCAGTAGAGAGAAATATAAAGGAAAAGATCCATGCCTTAGATCTTTTATGCATCGCTTATTTTTCCAGTTTACTTATATCAGGATGAGTCGCCCCATCAGAGACAACAGAGCCATCAGGATATATTATTTTATAAAACGCTCCGACTTTATGCTCTTTTGGAGCAATCATCTTAACAAGTTTAGATTCATCAAGAGTTGGTTTAAATATCACCTGAATAGATTTGGCTGGTGAAACCATCTTTATTTTCATGAAATCCTTCTCACCAAACAAATTCAACATATCGTTTGCACTGATGCGTTTATTGGTTTGTACCAAGGGATAGTACGCTGGAGATAAAACAAGTTCAGGATTTTCAAATATTTTAAATAGACCATTTTTGGTTGCATTGTCATCAAAAGCAATTGTTGCGCCAACTGCAGTTCCCGGGACTAAACCATTACCGAGGTGAGTAGCGTCAATATATTCAATTCCCAAATTGAACTCACTCAGTTTCCAGTTACACTTACTGCCGCCATCTTTTGCTATTTTTGCAATCCATACACCGGATGAGTTCTTTTCCTGAAGAGGTATTTTTATTGGATTGAGTCCCACCTTCTCATAATGTTGACCATCTCGCATACTCATCAACTCACGCTTGCACGTCGTAGATACGTACAACACTTCAAGAGGAAAAGGCTTTGTATAAGCAGAAGGATTTTTAATCTCGATATTAACCCAATCAGAATTCGATGGTGGTGATAATGTTCTGTCAGTTGCCTGAGCGCATCCATTTAGCAATAAAGCAAACTGGATCAAGACGAGTGAATTTAATCTCTTATACATTTTCCATGTCCTCTTCACCATAATGACTAAATCTTTTAAGAGCATCAGAACCGGATGCTACAGAGATAGTTGAGCTAAGCGAGTTTTTTAGTAAATCCTCGAGTGAAAGAAACTTTTTATTCCTGTTAAGCTCATTCTTAGGGATCTCACCTGAATGGTGGTCCATTTGTAATTTAAAGGATGCAACTTTATCGGCATGTTCAGTGAAGGTCTTCCCGTCACTCAACCCTTTTTCATAAGCTAATCCTAACAATTTATTATTTATATAGGGCATATATGATGTCAGAAGATGATTTCCAACATTCGCAGGCACACCTCTACTTGGATTCATTCCTCCGGGGAAAAATTCTTTAAGATCTTCCTTAGTAAGCGAATCTTTAAAAGCCTTTTGATCTTGCCCGGATTGCTTCGCTTCCTGAAGTGCCAGCGAAGGGACAAGATAAAGCTTAACTTTTTCAGGAAGCCTTGCCTGAATGGTCATGCAATTTCTTGGGTAAGGAAGTTCAATACTACATTGTTGCCACTTTCTACTTTGAGTTGTGGTTAAAAATGCGACCGTATTCCCATGGTGCCAAAAACAATCTCCCCACTCAACTATTTGCCAAGCAGTAAGCTCAACGACAGACCATAAAAAACCAAGAGTTGTTCCCAAAGGCCCCCATAATTTATATAACTGATTATCCAAGTCGGCCTCTGGTGGAACTGATGGTACTGGGTCTTGATCATTTACATGCCGATAGTGAGTAATACTTGATAATACATCTACAGCATTTTTAGTGAATATTCTTGGCATACCATAAGTATAAAGAAGCGGGTTGCTTTCCTTTAATCTTGCCGAGTGAATTAATGCCAGCGATCCTCCTAAGCTATGACCACAAATGAACAAATCCCTACTTTCGATTTTATTGCTAAGTTCATTAAGCTGATTTTCAAATATTCTTTCAATTAAGGTATAGCCTGCCCAAAAACCCGTATGTACTTTCCCCGTAGGAACTAATGAATTACATTCAGATTTGATATTGCAACTATCGGACTCTACTGGCCTGAAAGAAGCATCCGTTACCCCATCAGTCAGACTGGCAGTCCCGCGCCACGCTATAACTATTTGATTGCTGTTGTAGATATAATAAAGCTGCGTATCGCCTTCAGGATCTTCAACTTTGGTCGAATCAATATCTATTGGAAGAAAATATCTATCAGCATATGGAACATCAATAACTAAAGCATTAATAGTCGATTTACCGATTTTTCTTGAGGGTATCGTCGACAGGTCCTGACATTTACTAATGAAATACTTCGTAATAATATCTATATCATCATATGCTAAATCAGAGGCCAACCCTAAATTGATGGCATTGGCCATAGAGTAATCATTCTGGTGATGGAGGACTAACTCCCAGGCTCTAAACGGGCAAATTTCAATCACATGGCGTTTTTCAAGTTCATTTGTTCTGACCTTAACACCCTGAAACGAGCTATTTATGGGAAAATGGAATAATGGCAATTCCTCTCCTTCTCTTAATTGCAAATCAGGTTGCTGATGACATATTTCACCCACAACGGCGTAGTGCCACGCATAGCCATTTTTCTCTGCTTTTGGACGAACGGTCGAATCTTTTATAGGATCCCTACCAACACGAAGAACGCGCTTTTCCATTTCCTTTGTCAGTTGATTACTGTCAAGTGTCAGTTTCAACTCAAGCCCATGGGGCATATCAATGCGAATAAGCCCATCTGAGTCACTTTGACCTGTATACGTAAAGTTATC
The DNA here is from genome assembly GCF_011808225.1 of Cedecea colo. Classification (GTDB taxonomy): domain Bacteria; phylum Pseudomonadota; class Gammaproteobacteria; order Enterobacterales; family Enterobacteriaceae; genus Dryocola; species Dryocola colo. Next base: position 207,484 of record NZ_SOYS01000009.1, read on the forward strand.
GACTGGTCCGGAAACTGGATGAGAACTTTCAACAGTCCATGGCATATTCGCAACAGGATCACCCTGCTCATCAACCAATTGAAATTCTACCCAATACGGTTTCTGCTTTCCCGCTGTAGCTTTTGCTTCTGTATGCGTCACAGATGTCACTAATGAACTGCCTGCCATAAACATCCCTCCTTATCTATGTTTAATAAAAAACTTATCGGCTCTCTTTTCTTGTCAGATAAAATGTTCCAATTTTTATTATCTCTGAGATGAACACAGCAGCAAAAAATATCACTCCAGCCTTGACTGAAATAGATTTAAACACCCATGACAATATCGATATAGAAGGAATCATGAAGAACAGCCTGAATGGCGTTTGAACATAGACTATCCAATTCGCATACTTCCACTTTTTTAAGAACATTACAGCAGAAAAGATAATTGATACGTTAAGCAGTAACGAGAAAGAAAAAAGGATTAGAGAATACACTCCTTGCTGCGGGTAGATACCGCTAAAAGACAATATATCATCAACTAAAGGAGTTCGTCCCTGGGAGATATTCAACCAGATAAATCTGATGATGTAAAAAAGGTCAAAAACCGCCCAAAAATAAAATATATGGTTGCGTTTTAAGATGAATTTCATTTATTTCCCTCATAGACATCATCAGCAGTCGTTGGTTGCCAGTGCCACGACTGACCTGTAACAGCCCAGGCATCGTCACCTTCCAGGAAAGTTTGCGTTACCTTTCTCTGCTCTCCATAGCGATGTACTGCTGATTTTTGGCCAGTCTCATCTGGGGCATCAGATGGCAATGGCTGCCATTCCTGAATTTTATCTCTTTTCGTATTCATATAGTCCTTTCCTTCAGAACCAAAAACACGTCCTTCATCTCCCATAGAGGTTAAGCGATTGATTGCCATTATTGCAGTATTCTTCAACCCATGATAATCATGATCAACAGTAACCCAATGCCCTGGACCTTCATCCTTTTGCTCACGTGGAAACTCAATTTTTACGTTGCCAGGCATCGATGTGTAAAGCGGTGCGGTCTTCCCTGACGAGTCAGATATTCCTTCAAATATCTCTCCATCAGGAGACGTTACTTTATAACTGGTGAATGGTTTGATATCCCCTGAGTCGGGATCGGTAACGGTAAAAGTTCCGCCATATCCTTTCGGGAAATTCACTGGTGGTGTATCTAAACTGGCAGGACCGGTCTGATTAACATTGGCCGCTTTCAGCAAAATATTTCCCGGACATCCCAGTTCAATATTCCCGCCGCTAAGCTTTATATAAGCGCCACCACAACTTAAAATCAGTTCCTTGCTGGCATTCACCTTCACGCTTCCCTGACCACTGGCGACAGTGATGTCCTGTAATGCTGAGACATTCATGGCGTCAGCTTGTGCCTGAATATCAACCTTCCCTGCCCCGGCATACATTTTCATTCCTGCTGCCTGTGCAAACAAGCTTACAGCCTCGCTTGCCGCTACAGTGAACGATTGCCCGGTGCTGATATCCGTGTTTTCACCTGACATGAGACCAATACTTGCTCCGCCTGAAGCAAGCCGGACAGCCTCAGGACTGAGAATACCTATACCAGCAGGTGCACTGGCCAGCATTCCTGGCATTTTCAGATATTTCAGTGAGCTGTTTAGTGTCTTTTGGCTGTCGATGTCAGATACTGTTGCCTGTGCCCCTTTCGCAGCAGCCTGGAGGCTTCTTGCCAGCGTGAGTGCCTGCTCCAGTTGTTCTACAGCCCTGTCCATTTCAAGCATTTTACTGCCGACGTCAGGCTGAGTATCTGCAGTGAGTAGAATCCCCTTACCTCCACGAACGCTGACCCAGTCATTAGTTCGCAGTTCTGCGCCTTCACCACGTAATACCTTGTCAGCATTGACATTATGTCCCAGATTGAGCTGCGTTTTACCTCCGTATTCAGTACTGAGTTTAACGTGCTCTTCGCCGCGCTTGTCCTCCATCCGCAGTTTGTTCAGGCCTGCAGTCCTGATCACATTTCGGCTGCTGTTGGCTTCAGTGACGTGGTCAACGTGGCGGGAGTCGTGCATGGCATGGGCGATATACGGTCGATCCGGATCGCCTTCGTGGAACGCAATGGCGACTTCAGTGCCCTGGATCAACGGGAAGTGGAAGCCGTATTTGTCACCACCGTAAGGCTTTGCAAAACGCACCGGCATACTTTCCATGCCCTGGCGTTTATCGTCGCGGTCAGCATCGAATTTCACGCGGTACATCCCCGATGCATCCTGCCAGGCGTAAATGTCGTTATCCCTGGCGCTGGTCACGCGCGCCATCAAAGTGCCGCTGACCACCGGGCGCTTTTTAGCTGCAGGACGCCAGCAGCGGTTCTCGTAATAAGGCATCCCCTCCCACATCACTGTCAGGGCATCTTTACGGCTGGCAATATAGCCCGTGCGGGTAATGATTATGCCGTTGTCTGTTTCTGATGGCAGTGTCGGCGGCACCGC
>NZ_SOYS01000010.1 GCF_011808225.1 Cedecea colo
ATCGGCGCGGTGCCGATGCTGTCCAGCACTTTATATGTGGAAGTGTCTTTGCTTAACCATCCCACCATATCGAGGATAATCAGCAATGATTTCAGGACCCCGCCTCCGGCAATCGCAGGAACGAGCGGCTGGAAAACGCTAATCACGAAATCGACAATGACCGCTCCCCATTTCTTCCTGGTGGGGAGCCGATCGCCGGTAGTCTGTTTACCGGCAACAAGCTTTTTAAGCGCATTGCAGACGTCTGCGACTTCTTTGCCGATAATGATTTGGCACTGCACATTGACTCTGACGCCAATTACGCCCGGTAGTTTTTCAAGTGCGGATTTATCGACTAATTTGTTGTCATAAAGGCTGAGCCGGAGCCGGGTAGAGCAGTGCTCAATATGCTCAATATTGCCAGACCCGCCAATTAGCTGGAGTATTTGTTGGGCTGTTTTTTTGGGATCCATTTGCTACCTCACACGCAAAAAAAAAGACCTGAGATGAGCGATGAATTGGGCTAAATTCATCGCTCATCTCAGGTCTTGCCTGCTTTACCAGTTACACGCCTGTCGTTCTTCCTGAACATTTAAATATCCTGGAGAAGCTTTTTACAATAGTTTATTTTGTAATTTATTAATAATGTGACGTATGCAGCAAATTATTTATGATGCTTTCAGTTATAGGTTAAATAAATAACTGGTTGATTTTGAATGAAATGTAATACATATAAATGCTTTGTCATCAGGCCGTGACCCCAATCAGTTGTCACGGTGCTTTCAATACGGGCACCGGGCAATTTTTTATGAACCTTAACCTAAACGTTTTCCTTGCCGGCCGTTTAATCTGCATCCGTAAATTAAGATTATGCGGCTCGATTCATTGCGTGAAATTTTACCTACAGGATGCTTTTTCGGAAATATTTTCCGTGCATAGTTTCCCCGCTCATCCGTCGCGATAAAGCCGGCGTTAAACGGCGATAATAAATCGAGGTGCTAATCAGCAATCTTTGCCTGACAGGAGATGCAGATAAAAAGCGTACTTTATACAGGAGGCGTCAGCGGAACAATGGACACAGCCTTAAGCGAGGTTCTGACTTTCAAATTGTTCAAGGCGATGGCCGTCGCAGGCCCTGTTTTACTATTGCCGGATAAGATCGCTACAACGTTCAGCGGCTACCCTGTCGTTGTAATACAAAACGTCTGATGCACCGCATCAGACGTTTTAAAAGCATAAAAATGTCAGCCTATGCCAGAGCTAGCAGGATTAACTGCTTTTAATGTTTATCAGGCAGAGCGTAAGCCATTATGTAATCTCCCGCAGGGGTTTCCATAAAATGATGACCAGCAGCAACAATAACCACATACTCACGACCATTCTGCGTATAAATCATCGGATTAGCCTGGCCACCGGCCGGAAGCGGTATGCTCCAGACAGTTTTGCCAGTTTTGATATCTATCGCGCGGATTAAATCATCCGTTGCCGCCGCGATAAATATAAGGCCGGTTGACGTTACTACTGAGCCACCGTTGTTTGGCGTACCTATATTAATCGGCAGGCCGGTAGGCAATCCAAACGGACCGTTACGTCGTGCTGTACCTAATGGACGATCCCAGATAGTACGCCCGTCGCGCATATCAATAGCCCGAATGCCGCCGTACGGAGGTTCCTTACACAGCATGCCGGTAAATGGCAGGCGCCAGCCGGCATTAACGTCTACAGCGTAAGGCACGCCAATCTGCGGGTCACCGGCGCCTTCAGCATGACCTTCATCGTGCGGATGCGACGTTATTTCATCACGAGGTTTCCAGCCCAGCGCGTCAGCTTTAGCGCGGGGTACAAGGATATTCAGGTTAGGCATATCGTTATAGTTAGCGATTATGATGCCGCGTTCAGGATCGACCGCAACGCTTCCCCAGTCAGAACCACCGTTATAACCCGGATATTCAATGGTGTGTCGAGCTTCTTCCGGCGGCGTATACTGCCCTTTATAACCGGCCTGCTGAAACTGAATACGACAAACCATCTGGTCGATGGGAGTCAGTCCCCACATATCCTGCGGAGTGAGATCCGGTTTACTCAGGTGATGGAACAATGAATAAGGCTGCGTTGGCGCTCGTGCTCCCGGTTCAACGCCGCCGCCAGGTACAGGACGTTCTTCGACACCAAACAGCGATTTTCCGCTACGCCGATCTAACACATAAATTTCACCCTGTTTGGTTGGCACAATGATGGCCGGGATTTTCTGCCCTTCCTTTCCCGGATAATCAACCAGGGTCGGTTGCGAACCTTGATCGTAATCCCAGACATCATGATGTGCCGTCTGGAAAGACCAGACCGGCATACCGGTTTCAACGTTAAGCGCTGTCATCGAGACGGCATATTTATTTTCCCCGGCTGAACGGGAACCGCTGAAATAATCCCCTGAAGCGTTCGCAACAGGCAGATAAACCAGGCCAAATTTGTCGTCGCCGGTAAACGATGTCCAGACATCCGGCGAACCTCTTTTATAAGCATCCGGGCCGTGTTTCGGCGTGGTGGTATCAGGATTGGCGGCATCCCAGGCCCATTTAAGCTTACCGGTACGAACATCGTAGGCCTTGATGACGCCCGGAGGTCCGAATGCGCGCTGTCCGTCGATGGTTTGATGTCCTACAACCAGCGTATCACGGATGACCACCGGCGCAGAGTTGATAGCCACATACCCCTGATAAGTCTCGCCCATGTCCTCGGCAAGATTAACCGTTCCCTGGTTCCCAAAGGTACGGCACACTTCACCCGTGCTGGCATTGAGTTCGATAATGCGTGCATCCAGCGTGCCAAGGATAATACGCTGCTTGCAGTCGCCATCATCCTGCGACGCTGATGCCGGAACCGACGAAGCGGCGACGCTGTTCTGTCCGGTGCTCACATGGCCATTGGTCTGAGAATCATACCAGGTCAGGCCGCGGCAGGCTGCCGTATAAGGAATGGCTTTATCACTGACTTTTGGATCGAAATGCCATTTTTCTTTACCCGTCGCGGCATCCAGAGCGAAAACCTGATTGTGTGGCGTACAGGTATACAGGGTGTCGCCAACTTTAATAGGCGTGTTTTCTGCTCCCCAGCGTGTTTTTGGCAGGTCACCGGTACGAAACTGCCACGCCAGCTTGAGATCTTTAACGTTTTCAGGGGTGATTTGATCCGCCCGGGCGAAACGCTGCGATGCCAGTGAACCGCCATACGTGTACCAGTCGCCGGCGCTGGGATTTGAAGCCTTACCGTTGCCGGTATCCGTGATGAATGTGTCTTTTCCTGCCTCTGGCACGTTGCTCGCAGAAGTGGTGTTCAGCGGCGTGAACGGTAGCGCCGCAGCCACAACAAAAGCCAGGATAAAGACGCTGGCCAGTGAAAGAGAAAGTCTGCGGTTGATACCGGGAGAAAGCGATGGAAGCTGGAACGCGAAGACAATGCCGAGCAGCAGCATAATGTCAAAACGTGGAACCCAGCCCCAGTAATCAAGGCCTGATTCTTGTATCGTCCAGATGAGGGTCCCGATAAAGACCAGTGCGAACCAGTAAACCGCGCTGGTTCGTTTCATAAAAATAAGTATACCGGTTATCACACAGCCAATACCCGCCAGCAGGTAATACCAGTTTCCGCCCAGCGCTGCCAGCCAGCCGCCACCGACGGCCATTGCTATGCCGAAGAGCAGCAGCGCAACAGCCAACAAAATGTTCCAGATCGAGAGTCTGGAAATTTTCTTTGAATTGTTCAAATCACGTTTCCTTAAGCCATAAAATGTCAAAGTACCCTATAGAACATAGCAAACTAATTATAACCATCGTTGGTATGTTCTTATCCGGTGCGCTGTGCAGCTTGCTCAAATGTCATAACAATGGGACTGTAGTCGCCCCCGTTTAAACCGGATACTTCGCCAGTAAAACACCAGCATAGACCGATGTTTAAGGCGTGCCCCGGGCAAAAAATCGAAGCAGGCGCGGGTGATGGTGGCAAATCTGCGATCGCCGCTGGAGATGAAGTTGTCAGCGCCTCTGATGCCTGCGAAACAAGGAGTTAGGATCGCCGCCAACTTCGTTATATAATTATTTATATATTGAAATTACCTCAGATGCTGGCATACCTATGCAAAACGTTCGTCGCTTGTTCCTTGTTTTCGCTACTTTTTTCATCGCTTTTTCTGCCCATGCCGATCGTGTTATTACCGATCAGTTAGGGCGCCAGGTTACTTTGCCCGATCGTGTTGATCGGGTTGTCGTCCTGCAGCACCAGACGTTAAACCTTCTGGTTCAGCTCGATGCGGGCAAAGATATCGTTGGCGTGCTTAAGAGCTGGAAAAAACAGCTTGGCCCCGCCTTTGCACGCTTTATGCCCGCTATTAATTCACTCCCGCAGCCGGGCGATTTGACGCAGGTGAATATTGAAAGTTTGCTGGCTCTCCATCCTCAGGTGGTATTTGTTGCTAACTACGCTCCGGCGGAGATGATCCAGCAGATTCAAAACGCGGGTATTCCTGTGGTGGCGATTTCATTGCGCAAGGATGCCGTCGGGCAGCAGAATAAAATGAACCCAACGATGAAGGACGAGGAGCAGTCTTACAACGAAGGATTAAAACAGGGCATTCGCTTAATTGCTGACGTGGTCGACCGTAAGGCGCAGGGGGAAACGCTCATCAAGTATGTCTTCGACGCCCGTGAAAAATTCAATGCGCCGGTGCGCGATATCCCGGATGCGAAAAAAATACGTGTCTATATGGCGAACCCGGATTTGACGACTTATGGATCGGGCAAATATACCGGCCTGATGATGAAGCACGCCGGGGCGCTAAACGTGGCGGCCGCCAGCGTGAAGGGTGCGCGCCAGGTTTCGCTGGAGCAGGTATTACAGTGGAACCCGCAGGTGATTTTTGTGCAGGATCGCTATCCGCAGGTTGCCACGCAAATTCAAAACGATCCTGGCTGGCAAGGTATTGATGCGGTTAAAAATCATCGCGTCTGGTTAATGCCGGAATATGCCAAAGCATGGGGTTATCCGATGCCGGAAGCGCTGGCTATTGGCGAGCTGTGGATGGCGAAAAAACTCTATCCTGACGCCTACAAAAATGTGGATGTAGACGCTCAGGCGCAGGATTACTATCAGCGTTTCTATCGCGTGAACTGGCAGGCCGATGCTAAGCAGTAAGGCCAGCGTATTGTCGCAACCGGCGCTGGTACTCTCAGCGCTGCTGCTGGGCGTCGGCTCATTGTGTCTGGGCCATTATCCTCTGACATTGAGCGATATTTTCCATCAGTTAATCCATTTTTCCCATCCTGATGGCATGGTCAGCCAGATAGTCTGGTCGGTAAGGCTTCCACGCGTGCTGATTGCGCTGCTGGCGGGTGGGGCGCTGGGATTATGCGGCGCCACGTTACAAGGGGTGTTTCATAATCCGCTGGTCGACCCGCATATTATTGGCGTGACTTCTGGCTCTGCATTTGGCGGTGCGCTGGCGATTCTGCTGGGCCTGCATCCCGTGCTGATGATGGGCTCGACGTTTCTTTTTGGCCTCATTGCGTTGATATTGGTTTATGCCATTGCGGCGCTGCAGGGACGGGAAAACGCGCTGATTCTTATCCTCTCGGGCATTATTTTGAGCGGTTTTTTCGCCGCCCTGGTAAGCCTTATTCAGTACCAGGCCGATACCGAAGAGACGCTGCCTAATATCGTGTTCTGGCTGCTGGGCAGCTTCGCGACGGCTAACTGGCAAAAAGTGCTGATGCTGGTTATTCCCGTAGCGATTGCTGCGGCGGTGTTGTTCCAGCTGCGCTGGCGCATTAATTTGCTGTCGCTGAATGATAAAGATGCCAAAGCGCTTGGCGTCAGGGTGGTGCCATTAAGGCGTACTGTTTTAGTCTGCTGTGCGTTTCTGGTCGCAGCCCAGGTAGCCGTGAGCGGCAGCATTGCCTGGGTTGGGCTGGTTATTCCCCATCTGGCTCGTCTGCTGGTGGGAGTGGATCACCGTCGTCTGCTGCCCGCGTCATTCTGGCTCGGCGGCTGTTTTATGATTGCCGTCGATGATATCGCCCGCACTCTGACACAGGCAGAAATACCGCTGGGTATTATCACCGCACTGCTCGGCGCGCCGCTGTTTACTCTCCTTCTGATCCGCTCCAGCCGCAAGGTCCGTCGATGACATCCGCCACGCTACATATCCAGCAGCTCCAGTATGGCCATAAAGCGCCGCTCTTCGAACCGTTAACCTTCCGCTGTCAGCGTGGAGAAATCTGGGCCGTGCTGGGGCGTAATGGCCTGGGGAAAAGTACATTACTCGACACGCTAAGCGGCGTTTTAAAGCCTTTAGCTGGAGGATTTAAGAGCGAGGGCGGCGTGGGTATTGTGGCGCAGCATTCCCATCTGCCGTTTCCCTATACCGTGCGTGACGTCGTGTTGATGGGACGGGCGCGTCATGTTGGGCTGTTTTCCCTGCCCGGGCGCAAAGACGGTAAACGGATAACAGAAGCGCTGGAACAGCTCAACATCGGCCACCTTGCCACGCAGACTTTTACGTCGCTTTCCGGAGGGCAGCAGCAGCTGGTGATGATTGCCAGAGCGCTGGTGACCGCCAGCCAGACTCTGCTGCTGGATGAGCCTTGCTCGGCGCTGGACTTAGCCAACCAGCAGGTTGTCCTGCAGCTTATCAGCGATCTTGCCCATCGGCAGAACCGCTGCATTGTGTTCAGCACACACGATCCCGTCCATGCTCAGCAGGTGGCGACACACACGTTGCTGCTGCTCCCTGGAGGAAAATGGCTGGCGGGCGCCACCGGGCGCATTTTGTCGGAAGAGAATATGTATCGTGCCTATGGTTTAGCGCTACGCAAAATCAGCATGGCGGATTCCTCCGCCACCTATCTGGTTCCACACTTTACGATCGATAAGTAGCCGGCAAAAAGCCTGCTGTGGCCAGGCATTTCTGCCCCTCGCTGGCGAGAATAAAATCGACCAGCGATCCGATCTCTTTCGTCTGGCGCATGGCGGCCAGTTGATACTCGCAAAGAATGTTGTGCTCTTCGGGAATGGCAATACTGCGCACATCCGGCTGGTCCGCCAGCGCCAGACTATAGTGGGCATAACCAACACACACGTCCGCCAGCCCCTGGCGAATAATCCATGCGCTGGCCAGCTCACCTTTTGGCACGCTGAGGGTATCCTTACCGCCGACCAGTTGAACCGCTCGTTTTCTTAGATGCTCACCAAGGCCTGGCTCAAGCTTGTCAAGCTTATCGAACAGCGCCCAGGTATAATCCCCGCATGGGTCGCAGCCGGGCGTTGAGGTTCCGATGCGCGCGGTTGGATCGCGGAGTAAATCCAGCCAGCCACCCTCGTTCCGGGTGGTCAGGCCGAGCCGGTTCCATGTAAAAGTATGGGTGCTGAATGCTTTGTTATTTGCCAGTAAAGCCTGAGGATGCGCGCGATTGGCGGAAGCAAAGAGCGCGCACGCTTCCCCTGCTTCAATGCGTTCTCTCAATATTCCCGCAGGGCCGTATGTTACTTCGACGTCAATGCCCGTGGCCTGAGTGAAGCGCTGCAAGAGAGGGGTGAAAGCCAGGCGCAGGCTACCGGCCGCCAGCACGGATAAAGTAGAAGTCATTGGGTTTTCCCGGTAAGCGCCGTTGTCTTATCCAGCAGATAGGGCCGTAAATAGCCCACGGTATTAGACAGCGGCAGCACATCTTCGTGAAGATGAATGTGCAATTCGTCGCGGATATACGCCCGACGGGCGGCGATCCTCTGCCACAACTCAGGGTACGCAGCGGCCAGTTCCAGGCGAAGCGGTTCATCCGCCAGCGCAATGGTGTCTTCAATGCTGGCCCCCGCGTAGCCTTTTCTTGAGGGGATGATGTCGATTTGCAGCAGCATGCCGCTTGCGAGCGGGATATCAGATGCGGGATACACCGGAGAGCAAAGCCACTCTTCATCGGCCACTAAATGACCGGGATTGAGATGCCAGTTGTATTTCGCCTTCGGTAAAACCTGTTCAATCAGGTCATAGATTTCATGGCCTTTCACGCCGACGCGGATAAATTCCAGCCAGTTCACCACCGCGTTGAAGTAAGGAATAGCGACCACTTCAAGATAATCCTTCACCGCGGGATTCAGCTCGTTCGCGTTATGCACAACGTATGCTGCGCGGCTGGTTAAGCCGCCTTTATAGCTCACGGTTAGCGAGAATTTATCTCCCAACCGTATCTCTTTGTCTGACGGATAGAGGTTGGCATATTCGAAGCGCTCGCCGGTTGCCGCTATGGTGACGACATTGTTTGCCTGTCCTTCAGCGGCCAGCAGCGCCGCGATGGCTTTCTCTGTTTTACCCAACTCAATCGCATTTAATGCGGTTAACGCCGCGCCCGAGGCGAGGTTAGCGCCATATTCATAATGGGCTATTTCATTGGCGTTATTGATTGTTCTGGCACCGGACTGCGGGCCGATAAAAATAGCTGTCGCATTCAAAAGCAGCGCATCCGTCGGCAGCGCCGCCTGGATGGCCTGATAGATAAAGGCTGGAATATCGAACAGGCGCTGGTTGTCGTCATACGCACCGGTAAATAGCTTCCAGCCGACGATCCCCACGCGGTGTTGATCTTTCAGTCCGGCTTTTTTTAGCACTTCATGCAGGGAAGATGAGATATCCATCGGTTGGTTCGGCAGCGAAAACCACGGGGCGTGAACCACACCCGCAGCAAGGCGTGAATACCGGGCGAGTTTCAGGTTTTCATTGCCCAGCACTAATACGGCTTCACCGCTTTTATGCAGCACCAGCAGCCCTTCTTCAAAGCGGGGGATAAAACCGGTCAGGTATTCAAAGTTGCCGCCGTGCTCTTTGTCGGCGTAAACGATGAGCGTATCAAGCTGCTGCTGCACCATTCGTTGAAGAATTTTGCTGCGCCGCTCCTGAAGAGTCTGGTCACTTAACGCTACGCTCGGAAGGTTAAGGTAGATTTCCGGGGATTTAACAGCGGCCAGGTTGTATGAAGGATGGGACACTGGATGTTTCTCCTTAAACCGTTGCGAAGAAGGCGCAGGATGAATTAATCCTGCGCCATTGGCGATAAAACTAACATCTTTTGCCGCGCTGCGTATGAATCAGCCCGGTAAACGGCTCTTGGGCCGCCCTGGACCAAGCAGAATCGCCAGCTTCGCTCCGCCTTTGGTGGTTTCCATCAGAATCTTGCACACGCTGGTAAGCGGAACCGAGAGCAGCATGCCGACCGGGCCGAGCAGCCATCCCCAGAACAGCAACGAGAGGAACACCACGAACGTCGACATTCCCAGCCCACGTCCCATCATGCGCGGCTCGACGATATTCCCCAGCACCATATGCACGGCGAGGAACAGCGCGCCGACCATGATCATTTCGTAAGTGCCGTTAAACAGGAACGCCTGAATCATCGGCGGAATAGCGGAAAGCACCGAGCCGATATTAGGGATATAGTTCAGCAGAAAGCCCAGCACGCCCCACATCAACGCAAACTGCACGCCCATCAGCACAAGCCCGGCCCAGATGATGGCGCCCGTCCACAGGCTTATCAGCGTCTTCAGCGCCAGGTAGTGCGTGACGCCTTTCAGCGCCCGGTGCAGGCCAGCGATATGAACCTGTGGATTAGAAAGCGCGAAACGCAGCTTGTACGGAACGTGGCGCACCTCGAACAGCATAAAGACGACGGTCATCACTAACAGTAAAATGCTCGCCATTGCGCCGGAAAGGCCGGTCATTAACGTGGTGGCGAAAGCCATCACCTTTTCGGAGTCCAGACGTTGCAGCATGCGTTCGGGCGAAAGCCTCAGGTGTACCAGCGGGATTGACCTTTCGAACTCCAGAACCTTCTGCATCAGCATCTTGTTGTACTTCGGCAGCATAGCCAGAAACTCATTCATCGACGCCGCCAGCACGCCAATCAGCAGGGTCAGCATAATCAGCATCGCGAAGACCACGATAGAAATGGCCAGCGGACGGCTCACGCCGCGACGAATAAACCAGGTAACGAGCGGGTTGAGTACGATGGCGAAAAACAGCGCCATCAGGAGCGGCACGATAATGTCCGCCGCTGCGTGGATCCCGGCCAGAATAATTACCAGGGCAGAGAGCTTCAGGAGAATGTGTAGCCCGACTTTATCGGATTCGAGGGGCGGCATGGAGAATTCCTTTCTGTTATCGATCTTCATAGTGTAGTGCTTTGTTTGCTTCTTATTCAGCGGGCTGCTGGAAAGTCAATAGCTGAAATCCGCGACAGGTCCTGTTTATACCAGACACCCGCTGTTTCTTAAGTGAATAAGATGCCTGACCTCGCTCCTCAATCCGCGACAGGCGGTTTGCGCCTCAATCTGCAAATCGTTTCCGTCGTGATGTTTAACTTCGCAAGCTACCTGACCATCGGCCTGCCGCTGGCGGTGTTGCCGGGTTATGTCCATACGTCACGGGCTTTAGCGCTTTTTGGGCAGGGCTGATGTTTATCGCACTGATTCTGGCGTGGCAGCTAAAAAAACGGCCCCCGGCTGAGCAACCGGAGGCCGTGACGCCCGCATCAGAGTAATTACTTAATGATGAGGGTATTGATGATGTTCTCAGCGGCAGCCTGCGCCTGCTGCTGGTTGTCCGCAGGCAGGGTAATCTGCATGGTCAGCAATTTATCATCCACTTTGCTCAGAACAACCGACGAGTACGCGGTCTGGCCTTTTGCCGAGATAATAGTGTCGAGCTGTTGCAGGTTGTGGCCTTTGAGCTCGATAGACTTATTGGTCACCACCTGAAGCTGCGGGTCACGCGCGCGCTGCTGATCTTCCAGACGTTTCGCCAGCGCTTCTAAATCATCGGTAGTGTTGTCGCCGACAATCACGATAACCGCTTTCTGGCCGGTAGCGTCGGAGTAGACATGCATGTTATTCGTCTGCGTGCCCACTTTACCGCTTTGATCCGTCATATCCGGCGGCAGAGCGAAACTCACCTTGCCATCAAGCAGGCTAACCGGCTGAGCGTTGGCGTTGCCTTCTGCTGCAGCCCCTTCGGCTGGGGTTTTGGTATCGTTGTTGTCGCAGGCGGCAAGCCCAAAGACCAGCAGGCCGATACCGACATATTTAACCAGGTTACGCATGACTTCATCCTTTACGTTAATAAGCCGTTGAGGCCAATCTCAGCATCTTAGCACAAGATAATTCAAGCGCGGTCAACCGGGCTGTAACCCCGAAATTTCAGATTTGTCCGCCAGGCGTTTTATCATCATGTTGAGCAGTACGCCATACATCGGCAGGAAGAAAAGCAGGCTTATCAAAATCTTAAAACAGTAATCGACGATGGCGATCTCTACCCAGTGCTGCGCCATAAACGCATCCGGGCTGCGCCAGAAAGCGATAAAGAAGAAGGAGAGCGTATCGCTGACGTTGCCGAAAAGCATGGAGGCCGCTGGCGCAAGCCACCAGCGTTTGCTCTGACGAAGGCGGTTAAACACGTGTACATCAAGAATCTGCCCCAGCGCGTAAGCCATAAAGCTTGCGGTGGCAATGCGGGCGACAAACAGATTGAAGTGCGTCAGCGCCTCAAATCCTTGCCAGTTGCCCATATAAAACAGGGCCGAAATAGCGTAAGAAATCACCAGAGCCGGGATCATTACCACGAAGATAATGCGACGCGCGAGCGGAGCGCCGAAAATCCGCACCGTCAGATCGGTTGCCAGGAAGATAAACGGGAAGCTGAACGCGCCCCAGGTTGTGTGGAAGCCAAAGACCGAAACCGGGAGCTGCACCAGATAGTTGCTGGAGGTGATCACCAGCAAATGGAATAGCGATAGCCAGAACAGCGCTTTCATACGCCGTTGAGTTTGGAACTGCGTCATATTATAGCCTTTTTAATAAATGGGGTGAGGGAACCCAATAATCGATTTTCCAGCGCGAGCGCTTTATTTTCCTTCTCCCGAGGAGAGGGCTGGGTGAGGGCGAAACGTGTTCAACGCTCGTCCCGGCGGCAGCTGGAAGGCGGCGATGATACTGCTTTAGTCCCGCATTGCAACGGTTAATTTTAGCGCAATCGTTCACGTCGCTTGCACGATATTTTACCGGGCGTAAACTAGCGCGGTTTTTTAAATTCGAGACCGCTATGACCGATTTATTCGCCAACCCGGACCACACCCTTGACGCCTCAGGCCTGCGCTGCCCCGAGCCGGTAATGATGGTGCGCAAAACCGTGCGCAATATGCAGCCTGGCGAGACGCTGTTGATTATCGCCGACGATCCGGCCACCACGCGTGATATTCCCGGTTTTTGCCGCTTTATGGAACATGAGCTGATAGCCTTGCAGGCAGAATCTTTGCCATATCGCTATCTGCTGCGTAAAGGCCAGTAATTCGTCTGCCCTGCGTGCTTTGCACAGGGCTTCTGAACCCGCTTTGCATCCCTTCTGAACCCCAATTTCATTTTTTGCCGCTTTTGTGAACTGCTTCACCACCGCTTTTCTTCATCCAGGCTAATTTCTAAGCGACAAAATAAAACATTGTTTTACTTCTTACCTACCCTACCTCTCTATTGCTGGAGCGACACGATGAAGAAGACCTTTATGCCTGCTTTTGCCGGCCTGTGCCTGTCTACCGCGTCACTGCTGTTTGCGCAGGCAGGTTATGCGCAAGTTATTAAAGCCGCCGATGTACATCCCGAAGGCTACCCGAACGTGGTGGCGGTTCAACATATGGGTGAAAAGCTTAAGCAACAAACCAACGGGGATCTGGAAATAAAAGTCTTCCCAAGCGGCGTGCTCGGCGATGAAAAGCAGATGATTGAACAGGCGCAGTTGGGCGCCATCGACATGATTCGCGTCTCCATGGCACCGGTTGCCGCCATCCTGCCAGATGTTGAAGTCTTTACCCTGCCGTACATTTTCCGCGACGAAGATCATATGCATAAAGTGATCGACGGCGAACTGGGGAAAGAGATCGGCGACAAGCTCACGTCTAACCCGAAATCCCGCCTGGTGTTCCTTGGCTGGATGGATTCCGGCACGCGTAACCTGATTACCAAAAATCCGGTATTGAAGCCGGAGGATTTACACGGCATGAAGATCCGCGTGCAGGGTAGCCCGGTTGCGCTTGCCACGCTTAAGGATATGGGAGCCAACTCCGTGGCGATGGGCGTGAGCGAAGTGTACAGCGGGATGCAAACCGGGGTTATCGACGGCGCGGAAAACAATCCGCCAACGTTTATCGCCCATAACTACATGCCGGTCGCCAAAAACTACACCCTGAGCGGCCACTTCATTACCCCGGAAATGCTGCTCTACTCCAAAGTGAAGTGGGACAAACTGAGCGCCGATAACCAGCAAAAAATCCTCAAGCTTGCCCGCGAAGCGCAGATGGAGCAGCGCGAGCTGTGGAATACCTATAACAAACAGGCGCTGGAAAAAATGAAGGCGGGCGGCGTGCAGTTCCACGAAATCGACAAGGCCTGGTTTGTGAAAGCGACCGAGCCGGTGCGCAAAGAGTATGGCGAGAAGCATCAGGACCTGATGAAGGCTATCGCTGACGTCCAGTAATCCCAAAAGCTTATATTTTCGTGGAGGGCATATGTCCCAAAGCTTCTCGAACTGGATGGATAAAATCTACCTGGCGGCGATGATCGTCGCCGGTTTCTCTTTGCTTATCATGACCGTCATTATTCCAATTGGGATTTTCTCACGCTATGTGCTCAACCGCGGGGAGTCCTGGCCGGAACCGGTGGCTATTATCTGCATGGTGACGTTTACGTTTATCGGCGCGGCGGTGAGCTACCGCGCCGGTTCCCACATTGCGGTAAATATGCTAACGGACCGGCTGCCGCAGGCGCTGCAGACGCTCTGCGCACGCCTTGTCGATCTGCTGATGCTGCTGATTTCAGGCATGATGTTTTACTACAGCTACTTCCTGTGCGCGGACCTTTGGGAGCAACCTGTGGCGGAATTTCCCGTCCTGACGTCGGGGCAAACCTACCTGCCGTTGCCGATTGGCGCGGTGTTGCTGATTTTGTTTGTTATCGAGCGATTGCTGTTTGGTTCTCAGGAGAACCGTCCGGTGGTGCTGCTTGGTAATCACGGTTAACGGCCAGGGGATCCCAACATGGACGCATTTGTTTTATTAGCCACGCTCGCCGTGCTGCTGGCCGTGGGTATGCCGGTGGCGTTTGCCGTTGGGCTCAGCGCCATTGTCGGTGCGCTGTGGATTGATTTGCCGCTTGAGGCGATCATGATTCAAATCACCAGCGGGGTGAATAAGTTCACCCTGCTTGCGATCCCGTTCTTTATCCTGGCGGGGGCAATCATGGCGGAAGGCGGCATTGCGCGGCGTCTGGTGAATTTTGCTTACATATTTGTCGGCTTTATTCGCGGCGGCCTGTCGCTGGTGAACATTGTGGCTTCTACTTTCTTTGGTGCGATTTCGGGCTCGTCAGTGGCGGATACCGCATCGATCGGCAGCGTGATGATCCCGGAAATGGAGAGGAAAGGCTATCCACGCGAATACGCGGCGGCGGTCACGGCGAGCGGATCGGTGCAGGCGATTTTGATCCCGCCAAGCCATAATTCGGTGATTTACTCGCTGGCGGCGGGCGGTTCGGTTTCCATCGCTACGCTGTTTATTGCGGGCGTGCTGCCGGGATTATTGCTGGGCGGCAGCCTGATGGTGTTATGCCTGGGCTTTGCGCATAAACGCGGCTATCCAAAAGGGGAACGTATTCCCTTTAAGCAGGCGCTGAAAATCTTCTTTGATGCGCTATGGGGCCTGATGACGGTGGTGATAATCCTCGGCGGCATCTTGTCCGGCGTCTTTACCGCAACGGAATCGGCGGCGGTTGCCTGCGTGTGGGCGTTTTTCGTCACCATGTTTATCTACCGCGATTACAAATGGAACGAGCTGCCGAAGCTGATGTTCCGCACCGTGAAAACTGTCTCTATCGTTATGATTTTGATTGGTTTTGCGGCGGCATTTGGCGCAGTAATGACCTACATGCAGCTTCCTGCGCGCATCACCGAATTCTTTACGTCGCTGTCAGATAACAAGTACGTGATTCTGATGTACCTGAACGTGATGCTGTTGCTAATCGGCACGCTGATGGACATGGCGCCGATCATTTTAATCCTGACGCCCGTATTGCTGCCGGTGACCAACTCGCTGGGCATCGATCCGGTGCATTTTGGGATGATCATGATGGTGAATCTGGGAATCGGCCTGATCACGCCGCCGGTTGGTTCGGTGCTGTTTGTCGCCAGCGCGGTCAGCAAGCAGAAGATAGAAGTGGTAGTGCGGGCTATGCTGCCGTTCTATTTTATGTTGCTGGCGGTGCTGGCAATGGTGACCTATATTCCGTGGGTTTCGCTGTGGCTGCCGCATGTCCTGGGAATGAACTAAAGTGGCTGGCAGGGCGGGTAAGCAACCTTACCCGCCTGACTTTTCGCATGGCTATCGCTTACGCAGCAAACGCAACGCATTCGCCGTGACCAGAGCCGTGGCTCCCGAATCGGCGAGCACCGCCAGCCACAGGCCGGTAATCCCCAGCAGCGTTGTGACCAGAAATATTCCTTTCAGGCCCAGCGCTATCGTGATGTTCTGCCGGATATTACTATGCGTTGCCCGCGCGAGATTAACCATGCCCGCAAGCTCTGTCAGGCGGTTGTGCGTCAGCGCCGCATCCGCGGTTTCCAGAGCAACGTCGGTTCCGCTGCCCATGGCAATGCCGATGGTTGCGGCTTTCATGGCCGGGGCGTCGTTGATGCCGTCCCCGACCATTGCCAACGGCTGTCGGGCGTTTATCTCGTTGACCGCTTTGACTTTATCGGCGGGCAGCAGGCTGGCACGATAATCCATACCCAGTTCACCGGCGATAGCTGCGGCAGCGCGCGGATTATCGCCGGTCAGCATTACGCTTTGTATCCCGATATTATTCAGGGCCGCAATCGCCTCTCTGGCATCGCTGCGCAGCGTGTCGCGCATGGCAATAATGCCCAGCAATTGACTTTGGCCGACAGCGACAATCACCGTCTGGCCTTCCGCTTCAAGCCGTGTAATACGCCGTTGCCAGGTTGTATTTAGCACGGAGGCAGGAAGATTTCCGGGCGAGCTAAGCAGCAGCGTTTCGCCATCAATGATGGCCTCCACGCCAACGCCCGCCAGCGCGCGGTGCGATTCCGTTGCCGGCAGGGTAAGCTCCCGCCGTTGCGCTTCGCGAACAATAGCCTGCGCAAGCGGATGCGACGAGCCTTGTTCAACGGCGGCAGCCAGCGTCAGCAGGTCGTTCTCGCTCAGCGAAGCAACCGCTTCAATTGCGGTAACCTGTGGTTTTCCTGCGGTCAGCGTGCCGGTTTTATCGAACGCTATCTGCTGGATCTGCCCGAGACGTTCCAGCGCCGCGCCGCCTTTTATTAATGCGCCACGGCGAGCGGCGGCGGCAAGGCCCGAGGTTATCGCCGCCGGCGTTGAGATAACTAATGCGCAAGGACAGCCAATCAGCAGCAGCGCCAGCCCTTTGTAGATCCATTCATTCCAGCTTTGCCCGAACAACAGCGGCGGGATGACTGCGGCAAGCAGCGCTATCGCCATAATGGCCGGCGTGTAGATGCGGCTGAAACGGTCAATAAAGCGTTCTATCGGCGCCCGGCTTTCTTCAGCGTCTTCAATTAAACGCAAAATGCGGTCGATGGCGCTGTCGCCCGGCTCAGAAATGACTTCAAGCTGAACAAGCCTGTCGATGCTGGTGCTGCCCGCCGGGACCTTCTCGTTTTGGCTGCGTTCCACCGGCACCGATTCGCCGGTTAACGCGCTTTCGTCGAAGCTGGCGGTTTTGTTGAGCAGGCGGCCATCCGCCGGTAACCGGCCTCCAGCGGAGACTTCAATTATATCGCCCGGCCGAAGCTCGCTTAGCGCGATGCTTTCTCTTTCGCCGTTGCGTATGCGCGTTGCGACTTCCGGCCTGAGCGCCATCAAAGCGCTCACTCCACTTCTGGCACGGCTTGCCGCAAAGGATTCAAGACGTTCACCAAGCAGAAACAACACCAGCACCATGGCGGCTTCGGCCGTCGCGCCGATAAAAAGCGCGCCAGCTGCGGCGACGCTCATCAGCGTTTCAATGGCGAACCAGTTACCGCTGCGGATCAGGCGCACGGCCTGACGGGCAACGGGCCACAGGCCGACCAGCGTAGTAGCGATAAATGCCATATTACCGAACGGATGGTTGAACCGTTCCAGCCCCCAACTGATTGCCATCATGGCTAGCAGAGTGATGAGCGGTAAGTTTTCGCGCCAGCCAGAACTGGCGACAGCTGCCGGTGCGGCGCTGTCGCGAAGTGTATAGCCGGCGGCTGTTACCGCTTTTTCAACTTCCTGACGAACGTCGCGTGGTGCGGTAACGAGCAGTTTTTCTGTCGCAAACAGAACCTGTACCTGCTGTATGTCCGGGATTTGCTTTACCGAATTTTCGACCTTCCGCGCGCAGGCGGCGCAGTCCATGCCCGCGACCTTCCAGCTATAGCGTTCGCCGTTTATCGGAAGGATGTCGGCATCGGCTCGCGTGGAACACCGCACTTCATCGCAGCAGGAGGGCGCTTCGGCTGGTAGCGGACTGAATTTTACCTTTGCAAACTGCGGGGTTTTGCTGGCGTTGCTCATGCGCCCTCCTGGGTAATGATAATGTTCTCATTACCGATGTTACACTCTGGAGCTTACTCCAGAGTCAAGAGGGAATATGCGGGTCAGATATACAGCGACTGGACAATCATAAAATGCCCGGCAAAATAGCAGGCGGCGGCGATGGCGCTGTCAGCGGTGAAACGGCGGCGGTAGTGGCTGCCCAGCCAGACAATGTTGCCCAGCAGCAGAAGCGTCGCGCCGATAAAGCCAGAGAGGCTGGCGCTGGTTGGGCGGAAGAAATACAGCTCGCCTGCCAGCCACACCATTACCAGCGTCATACCGATAAAGGTCATGATCGGCCAGCGGAAGGTTTCCAGCCGCGTCCAGATGATTGCCACCAGCAGCGCACCCACAATCAGCAGGGCGAGGGGCAACGGCCAGAAAAAGGAGAACGTCATCCGGCTGGCGAAATAAAGGGTATAGAGCAAATGCGACAGAAAGAAGGCGCCAATGGCGTACAGCATACGCTGTGTCGACAGAAGCGTTAGCGCATCGCCCGCAAGCGTCGCCAGCAAACCGGCGAGGATCAGATAGCCGGTAGCCTCAAACATCGGCGCCTGCCAGGCCAGCAGAAGCAGCAGTAACAGCGTGACCGGTTTAAATACCCAGCGTTGCCAGATTGGGCCCCGATAGGAAGCATCAACGTAGAGCCACCCGGAAAAAAATACGGCAATGAAAGACCAGAGCATGGCGTGTCCCTTTTTTAATAATCGACGTATCGCACACAGCAGACTGTGCTTCTTATTTCAGTCTAGTGGTCAAAGCCGCCGGATGACAATGCCCGGAGATGAGAGGTATTCTTAAAAGCGCCTGACAAACCGAGATAAATCCATGAGTAAGCCACCCGTTTTCTTTATTGCCGTCATCGTTTTAATCGTGGTGGCCGCGTCATTTCGCTTTATGCAGCAGCGCCGCCAGAGTGCCGAAAACGACGCTGCGCCGCTGAGTCAAAAAAGCGTGATTGTCGCGACCAAGCGCGAAAAGCCGGCCAACGACAGACGCTCACGCCAGCGCGATGTGACTCCGGCTGGCGATTTGATGCGCTATGAAGTGTGGTTTCGCCCGCAGACAGGCGGAATGGAAATGAAAATGCGCGTAACTGCCGCGCAGTATCATGAGGTCAGCGTTGGGGATAAAGGCACATTACAGTACAAAGGGACGCGCTTTATCGCCTTCATCCCTGAAGCTTCTTACTGACCTTTGCGCAGGTTCTTCTGCCAGGCCAGCAGTTCAAAAACCCCAAAAACGAAGATTTTAAGCTGCTGAACGCGGCTTAGCGGCGGGCCGTCTTTCGGCTGGGTCGATTTCAGCAGCGCCAGCTGCATCGCGTGCATAATTGCCATAAAAATCAGCGCTACGTTGACGAAAATATTTAGCGGGCGCGGGAAGGGATGGAAAATATTCAGCAACAAAAAGGCCCACACGCACAGCATCAACAGCCTGCCCAGATTAATCAACATGATGTATCTCCTTATGCTTCGCGATGATAGAGGCGACAGGCGACCTGGCCGGCCACTTTTTCACGGTGTAATGTCCAGCTTGCGGGTACTGGCGGCATGCTGTTTTCCACTTCGCTTTCGACGTAGATCAGCGCGTCTGTCGCCAGCCAGCCGTTAAGCTCGAGCAGGGTAATCGTTTCTTCCAGCAGCCCTTTACGGAACGGCGGATCGATAAACACAACGGTATGGGGTTTGCCCGGCTGCGCCAGGTAATTTAGCGTATTGGCGTTGACGACGATGCCGTTTGCCGCTTTAAGCGTGACGAGATTCTTCTGCAATTGCTGCGAGACATTGCGATCCATCTCCAGAAGCGTAGCACTTGCGGCATAACGGGATAGCGCTTCGAGCCCCAGCGCACCGCTGCCTGCGAAACAGTCCAGCACGCAGGCATCTACTATTGACGGGGCCAGCCAGTTGAATAAGGTTTCGCGTACCCGGTCGGTGGTTGGACGCAGGCCCGGGCTGTCGGGAACGGGAAGCTTACGGCCACGCCAAAGGCCTCCAATAATACGGATCTGGCCTGTGCCTTTGGATTGGGATTTCTTCATGAGACTCACTGCGCTGCGATTTTTGCCGACTATTCTAGCGGCGCGAGGGATAAGGGGAAACCTTATTCCGTCGGAGTGCCGCTAGCTGTGGGAAAGTGATAGACTAACATATTCAATCGACGATCATTTTCAGCGCCCGCAATAAGCACTTCCGGGCCTGTGCCATGAATCAACAGCGAGGAGTATATTCGCAAATGGCGAAAGAGAAAAAACGTGGCTTTTTTTCCTGGTTGGGCTTTGGTCAGAAAGAGCAGGAACCGGAACAAGAAACAGAACAAAAAGCAGTAGCAGAACAACCGGTTGCCGCAGACCTTGCTGAGCAGAACGCTGAGCAAATCGTCGAGCCAGCACAGCCACAGGCGGTTGAAGAAATCGCACAGCCAGAAGCGAGCGATGAGCCAGCTGTTCCTTCTCCGCAGGCAACTGAAAGCTTCGCGCAGGATGTTGTAGAAGTCAGCGAAAAGCTGGCTGAACGTGAAGCGCCTGAGGCGGTTGCCGAGCCAGAAGCTGTTATCGAACCAGAAGCCGTTGAGCCGGAAATCCTGCATGAGCCAGAGCCCGTTGCCCAGCCGCAGGCCGCAGTCGAACATGAAGAGCTGCCGCTGCCGGAAGAGATAGCTGAAAACGAGCCGGAAGCCGATGAATGGCAGGCAGAACAAGAGCTTGCTGGCGAAGAAACCGTTGCTGAAATCGAAGAAATCGTCGCCGCTCACGTTGAGTATGCGCCCGCCGAAGAAGCGCCGGTAGAAGCCGATACCGCGCAAGCGGCAGAAGAAAATCAGGAGCAGCAGGAGCAGGAGAAGCCAACCAAAGAAGGTTTCTTCGCGCGTCTCAAGCGCAGCTTGCTGAAAACTAAAGAGAATCTCGGTTCCGGATTTATCAGTCTGTTCCGCGGCAAGAAAATCGACGACGATCTGTTTGAAGAGCTCGAAGAGCAATTGCTGATTGCCGACGTTGGCGTTGAAACCACCCGTAAAATCATCAGCAACCTGACTGAAGGCGCGAGCCGTAAGGCATTGCGCGATGCTGAAGCGCTTTACGGTCTGCTGAAAGACGAAATGGGCGAAATCCTGGCGAAAGTCGATGAGCCGCTCAACGTTGAAGGCAAGACGCCGTTTGTCATCCTGATGGTTGGTGTAAACGGCGTGGGTAAAACCACCACCATCGGCAAACTGGCGCGTCAGTTCCAGCAGGAAGGCAAATCGGTGATGCTGGCGGCGGGCGATACCTTCCGCGCGGCAGCGGTCGAGCAGTTGCAGGTATGGGGGCAGCGCAACAATATTCCCGTTGTCGCTCAGCATACCGGGGCGGACTCCGCTTCCGTTATTTTCGATGCGATTCAGGCGGCTAAAGCGCGCGGCGTCGATGTGCTGTTGGCCGATACCGCAGGTCGCCTGCAGAATAAAGCGCACCTGATGGAAGAGCTGAAGAAAATCGTCCGCGTGATGAAAAAGCTGGACGAAGACGCCCCGCATGAGATTATGCTCACTATTGATGCCAGCACCGGACAAAATGCGGTAAGCCAGGCGAAACTGTTCCATGAAGCCGTAGGGCTGACGGGCATTACCCTGACCAAGCTGGACGGCACAGCCAAAGGCGGCGTGATTTTCTCCGTGGCCGATCGGTTTGGCATTCCGATTCGCTACATTGGCGTCGGCGAAAGAATTGAGGATTTACGTCCGTTTAAAGCGGACGATTTTATTGAGGCACTTTTTGCCCGAGAGGATTAACAATGATTCGCTTCGAACACGTCAGTAAAGCCTATCTCGGTGGAAGGCAAGCGCTGCAGGGCGTCACCTTCCATATGCAGCCCGGCGAGATGGCCTTTCTGACCGGCCACTCTGGCGCGGGGAAAAGTACCCTGCTCAAGCTTATCTGCGGTATTGAACGGCCCAGCGCCGGAAAAATTTTCTTCAGCGGCCACGATATCAGCCGTCTGAAGAGCCGGGAGGTGCCGTTCCTGCGGCGCCAGATCGGCATGATCTTCCAGGATCACCATCTGTTGATGGACAGAACGGTCTACGACAACGTGGCGATTCCGCTGATTATTGCCGGCGCCAGCGGTGAGGATATTCGCCGCCGCGTAAGCGCCGCGCTGGATAAGGTCGGGCTGCTGGACAAAGCGAAGAACTTTCCTATTCAACTCTCCGGCGGCGAACAGCAGCGCGTGGGCATCGCCCGTGCGGTGGTCAATAAACCGGCCGTATTGCTGGCAGATGAACCGACAGGTAACCTGGACGATGCGCTTTCGGAAGGCATCTTGCGCCTGTTTGAAGAGTTTAACCGCGTTGGGGTAACGGTTCTGATGGCGACGCACGATCTTGGTCTTATCTCCCGTCGTAACTATCGTATGTTGACGTTAAGCGATGGCCATTTGCATGGAGGCCTGGCAGGTGAATAAACGCAACGCGCTCAATCCCATCAAGCGCTTCAGTAATCAGCTGGATAAAATCAACAAGCTGAACAGGCACGCGGATTCAGGCCGCCCGGTGAAAAAAGGCGGCAAAGGGCCGCAATCGAAAGCCCGGTCGCTCAAGGGTGGCGTGAACGAACAGTTCCGCTACGCCTGGGAAGGCGCGGTCCAGGATCTTAAGAGCAAGCCTCTTGCCACTTTTCTTACCCTAATGGTTATTGCCATTTCGCTTACGCTACCGAGCGTATGCTATATGGTTTACAAAAACGTTAATCAGGCCGCGACGCAGTATTATCCTTCGCCACAAATCACCGTTTACCTTGATAAAGCGCTGGATGATAACGCAGCGCAGCAGGTGGTTGGCGCTATTCAGGCCGAAGAGGGCGTGGATAAAGTTAATTATCTATCGCGCGATGAAGCCCTTGGCGAGTTCCGTAACTGGTCGGGCTTTGGTGGCGCGCTGGATATGCTCGAAGAAAATCCGCTGCCTGCTGTGGCGGTGGTGAACCCAAAACTGGATTTTCAGAGTACGGATCATCTGAATACGCTGCGTGACCGCGTGGCGCGGATTAACGGCGTGGACGAAGTACGCATGGATGATAGCTGGTTCGCGCGCCTTGCCGCCTTGACGGGCCTGGTCGGGCGAGTATCCGCCCTGATCGGTATTTTGATGGTTGCCGCCGTTTTCCTGGTGATCGGTAACAGCGTAAGGCTGAGCATTTTTGCCCGCCGGGATACCATTAACGTGCAGAAACTGATTGGCGCAACGGATGGGTTTATCCTGCGTCCATTCCTGTACGGCGGCGCGCTGCTGGGATTCACCGGCGCGTTTTTATCGCTTATTCTTTCAGAAATTCTGGTGCTGCGGCTGTCGTCTGCGGTAACGGAAGTGGCGCAGGTATTCGGCACAAAGTTCGATATTTCGGGCCTGGGTTTTGAAGAATGTCTGCTGCTGCTGCTGGTGTCGGCAATGATAGGCTGGACGGCCGCCTGGATTGCTACCGTGCAACATTTACGTCGCTTTACCCCAGAATAAAATTTTTTTGATATACTTTGTCCCCGGCTCACGGATCTTCCGTTAGCAGGGGACAGAGTCCCATCTTCGGTTCGACGTTTCTCCTGCCGTGTTAATAGTACTGTCACATTTTGTGTGTAATTTATACACAGCCATACATTGAACTTGTGGATAAGATCACTGTCTGAGAGTAGTGTGGATGGTACGGTTTGGCGCGTTGACGTGAAGTCAGTGCTTTTGCCTGATGAAAAATCGTTGTGGCAACCTGTACGTTAGTCTCTAAGAGAGGGTTTGAATGACCAAAGAAATGCAAAATTTAGCTTTAGCCCCTGTTGGTAACCTGGAATCTTATATCCGGGCCGCTAACGCCTGGCCGATGTTAACGGCCGAGGAAGAGAAGGAGCTGGCTGAAAAGCTGCATTACCAGGGCTGCCTGGAATCAGCGAAAAGGCTGATCCTGTCTCACCTGCGCTTTGTTGTTCACATCGCTCGTAATTATTCGGGCTATGGTCTGCCGCAGGCTGACCTGATTCAGGAAGGTAATATCGGCCTGATGAAAGCGGTGCGCCGCTTCAACCCGGAGGTCGGCGTCCGTCTGGTCTCCTTTGCCGTGCACTGGATCAAGGCTGAAATTCACGAGTACGTGCTGCGTAACTGGCGTATTGTGAAGGTGGCAACCACTAAAGCGCAGCGTAAGCTGTTCTTTAATCTGCGTAAAACTAAACAACGTCTGGGATGGTTTAATCAGGACGAAGTGGAAATGGTCGCCAATGAACTTGGTGTTACCAGCAAAGACGTGCGAGAGATGGAATCCCGCATGGCGGCGCAGGACATGACCTTTGACATGGGCAACGATGACGATGCCGACAGCGCGCCAATGGCGCCGGTGCTGTTCCTGCAGGATAAATCGTCTAACTTTGCTGACGGCATTGAAGACGATAACTGGGAATCCCACGCTGCGGATAAACTCAGCGATGCTATGTTGGGCCTTGACGAGCGCAGCCAGGATATTATCCGCGCGCGCTGGCTTGACGAAGACAACAAAAGCACGTTGCAGGAGCTGGCAGATCGCTACGGCGTCTCCGCAGAACGTGTTCGTCAGCTAGAAAAGAATGCGATGAAAAAACTGCGTATGGCCATCGAAGCCTAACGTTTTTCCAGTCTGATAAAAAACCGCCTTTCTGAACTGCACCCCAAAAGTTGGATACCCAACTAAGTAAGGTGCAGTTTTTTATGCGTAAGTATTCCCTCGATTTCAAGCTTTAGGTCGTGCAGCATCCTCTTTCCGGGCATTTTTTTGTGCCTGTCATATCCCACATTCGAAACGTGGCAAAATTGTTATTCCAAAAAACGCAAAATCGGGTATGTTTTTAGCACGGAGTGCGGCGGAGGCCTGCGCGGTTATCTCCACATCAAAAATAAAACAGAGCCAAAACAATACAACAAATACCACTCACAACAAGAATGGGGATTCTCAGGATGAAAATGAAGGGCAAAGCTTTACTGGCTGGCTGTATCGCACTGGCGATGAGCAATGCGGCATTTGCAAAGGATATTAAAGTCGCGGTAGTGGGCGCCATGTCTGGTCCGGTTGCGCAGTATGGCGACCAGGAATTTACCGGTGCAGAGCAGGCGGTTGCCGATATTAATGCGAAAGGCGGTATCAAAGGCGATAAGCTGGTCATTACCAAATATGACGACGCCTGTGACCCGAAACAAGCGGTTGCGGTCGCCAACAAAGTAATTAACGACGGCATTAAATACGTTATCGGCCACCTGTGCTCCTCTTCCACTCAGCCTGCGTCTGATATCTACGAAGACGAAGGCGTGCTGATGATTACGCCTGCGGCAACCGCACCGGAGCTGACCGCGCGTGGTTATAAACTGACTCTGCGTACTACCGGTCTGGATTCCGATCAGGGCCCAACCGCCGCGAAGTACATCCTTGAGCACGTAAAACCGAAAAATATTGCGATTATTCACGACAAGCAGCAATACGGCGAAGGCCTGGCGCGTTCGGTGCAGGATAACCTGAAAAAAGGCGGCGCAAATGTGGTGTTCTTTGACGGTATCACCGCAGGCGAGAAAGACTTCTCCACGCTGGTGGCGCGCCTGAAGAAAGAGAATATCGATTTCGTTTACTACGGCGGCTACCACCCGGAAATGGGTCAGATTCTGCGTCAGTCTCGTGCCGCAGGTCTGAAAACGAAGTTCATGGGACCGGAAGGCGTTGCGAACGTTTCCCTGTCTAACATTGCCGGTGATTCTGCCGAAGGCATGCTGGTAACCAAGCCGAAGAACTACGATCAGGTCCCTGCTAACAAACCAATCGTGGATGCTATCAAAGCGAAGAAACAGGATCCTAGCGGCGCATTCGTATGGACTACCTATGCTGCGCTGCAATCGCTGGCGGCAGGTTTGAATAAATCAGAAGATCCGGCGGAAATTGCTACTTACCTGAAGGCGAGTACGGTGGAAACGGTAATGGGGCCGCTGTCCTGGGATGAGAAGGGCGATCTGAAAGGCTTTGAATTCGGCGTGTTCACCTGGCATGCCGACGGTACAGCGACCGACGCGAAGTAAGCTTTATAATTCTTCCCTCTCCCACGGAGAGGGAATGGTTATTTTTCCCACCCGCCCGTCTGGGCTTTGAACCCTACAGCCTGCATAAAAGCAGCCATTACGCCGCGGTCTTCTACCCCGACGTCGGCCATCCACCAGTCGGTAACCGCCGGGTTATCGCGCAGCACTTCGGCTAATAGATATTGCCCTACGCCGCGCCGACGCGTGATTTCACGCACCCGCAACGAGTCCAGCGCGCCCTGAGTTCCCGTGAGCGTAACGCGCACCGCGCCCAGCAGGCGGTCATTAAACTTTGCTGCGTAAATCCGATGATTATCACTGAGCTTAAGCGAAGCGCTGGAATATTCTGGCCAGATCTTAGCGAGATCGATCTTATCCTGAGCACTACACTCAAACAGACGAATGATGGTGAGTTTCATATGCGAGCTAACCAAAAAGCGGGAAAACCCCGATTGTAACCAATTTATTTGCGCCAGACGCTTTATCTTTTTTCAGCCCCCGTGTAGCCGATTGCATTATGTGGCAAACATTAAGCAGTTTGAATCACGTCAGATTGAAATTTGCTCAGTATAAAACCCTAAAACATAGCGAATTATTCCGCTCTTTGTGCCGCTATTTTATGCTGAAAGCAGCGCTTTTTTTTGTTTCACTCAGCTCAAATACAGAATAATATCTCTGCTTAATCGCCTGAAAAATAGAGCTTTTAGCTGGAAAAATTGTAAATTCTGCCGCTAAGCCCTTCAAGGCAATGATAAAAATCGGAATTGATTATAAAAAGCTCTGGATATTTATTAGCCAGCATAAGACCACAGAATCACGAAAGAAATGGGGATTGAAACGGATGAAAATGAACGCGAAGACATTACTCGCCGGGATAGTTGCTTTGGCGGTGTCTCACGCGGCAACCGCTGCAGATATTAAAGTCGCCGTTGTTGGGGCAATGTCTGGCCCGGTCGCACAATGGGGTGATATGGAGTTCAACGGCGCGCGTCAGGCTATCAAAGACATCAACGCCAAAGGCGGTATCAAAGGCGATAAGCTGGTCGCGGTTGAATATGACGATGCATGCGATCCAAAACAGGCCGTTGCGGTTGCCAACAAAATTGTTAACGACGGCGTGCGCTATGTGATTGGCCACCTGTGCTCCTCTTCCACTCAGCCTGCGTCTGATATCTACGAAGACGAAGGCATTCTGATGATTACCCCCGGCGCGACAAACCCGGAGCTGACCAGCCGTGGCTACGAGATGATCATGCGTACCGCGGGTCTGGATTCATCCCAGGGACCAACGGCTTCCAAATACATTCTTGAGCACGTTAAACCGCAGCGTATCGCCATCATCCATGACAAACAGCAGTACGGCGAAGGCCTGGCGCGTTCGGTGCAGGACGGCCTGAAAAAAGCGGGCGCCAATATCGTCTTCTTTGACGGCATCACCGCGGGCGATAAAGATTTCTCCACGCTGGTTGCGCGCCTGCAAAAAGAAAATATCGATTTTGTTTACTACGGCGGTTACTACCCGGAAATGGGGCAGATCCTGCGCCAGGCGCGGGCTGTAGGCCTGAAAACCCAGTTTATGGGGCCAGAAGGCGTGGGTAACGCATCGCTGTCTAATATTGCAGGTCCGGCGGGCGAAGGCATGCTTGTCACCATGCCAAAACGCTATGACCAGGACCCGGCGAACAAAGCTATCGTTGCTGCGCTCAAAGCGCAGAAGAAAGACCCAAGCGGCCCGTATGTGTGGATCACCTATGCAGCCGTGCAGTCTCTGGCAACCGCGCTTGAACGCAGCGGCAGCGCAGAACCTGCGGATCTGGTTAAAGATTTGAAAGCAAACGGTGCAAAAACCGTGATTGGGCCGCTGAACTGGGATGCAAAAGGCGATTTGAAGGGATTTGAGTTTGGTGTCTTCCAGTGGCACGCCGATGGCTCGTCCTCCGTGGCGAAATAAAGCGGCTACATTAGTCATCCCACCTTCCGGGCGCAAAACCCGGAAGGCATAAAAAAGGTTAAGTTATGTCCGAGCAGTTTCTCTATTTCCTGCAGCAGATGTTTAACGGCGTCACGCTGGGCAGCACCTACGCGCTGATCGCCATCGGCTATACCATGGTGTACGGCATTATCGGCATGATCAACTTCGCCCACGGCGAAGTGTATATGATTGGCAGCTACGTCTCGTTTATGATCATCGCGGCACTGATGATGCTGGGAATCGACGCAGGCTGGATGCTGGTTGGGGCCGGATTCATCGGCGCGATTATCATTGCCAGCGCCTATGGCTGGAGCATCGAACGCGTGGCCTATAAGCCGGTGCGTAACTCCAAGCGTCTGATTGCCCTTATCTCCGCCATCGGTATGTCTATCTTCCTGCAGAACTATGTCAGCCTGACGGAAGGTTCCCGTGATATCGCCTTGCCAAGCCTGTTTAACGGCCAGTGGGTTATCGGTGCGAGTGAAAACTTCACCGCCACCATCACTACTATGCAGCTTGTTATCTGGGTCGTGACCTTCCTTGCGATGCTGGCGCTGACGTTGTTTATCCGATATTCCCGCATGGGACGCGCCTGCCGCGCCTGCGCAGAAGATCTGAAAATGGCGAGCCTGCTGGGCATCAACACCGATCGCGTTATCTCCCTGACCTTCGTGATTGGTGCGGCGATGG
The DNA here is from genome assembly GCF_011808225.1 of Cedecea colo. GTDB lineage: Bacteria > Pseudomonadota > Gammaproteobacteria > Enterobacterales > Enterobacteriaceae > Dryocola > Dryocola colo. The sequence continues at coordinate 28,375 of NZ_SOYS01000010.1, forward strand.
CCGCCGTTGCTGGCGTGTTGCTCGGCCAGTTCTACGGCGTAATCAACCCTTACATCGGCTTTATGGCGGGTATGAAAGCCTTTACCGCGGCGGTTCTCGGCGGTATCGGCAGTATTCCTGGCGCGATGATTGGCGGGCTGATTCTGGGCGTTGCCGAAGCGCTGACCTCAGCGTATCTGAGCACCGAATATAAAGACGTTGTCTCCTTTGCCCTGCTGATCGTGGTGCTGCTGGTGATGCCTACCGGCATCCTGGGCCGTCCGGAGGTCGAAAAAGTATGAAACCGATGCATATTGTCTTTTCTGCGCTTTCGGCAGCGATGTTCTTCGTGCTGGCCGCCGTGTTTATGGGTGTGCAGCTCAGCCTGGACGGCACGAAGCTTGTCGTAAACAGCGCTGATTCCGTACGCTGGGAATGGGTCTGGATCGGCACTGCGGTTGTGTTTGTATTCCAGTTGTTGCGCCCTGCGTTCCAGAAAGGCCTGAAGAAAGTCTCCGGGCCGAAGTTTGTGCTGCCCGCGCTGGATGGCTCAACGCCGAAACAAAAAATCTTCCTGTTTGCTCTGCTGATCCTCGCCGTGGCGTGGCCGTTTATGGTGTCACGCGGGACGGTGGATATCGCTACGCTGACGATGATCTACATCATCCTCGGCCTTGGTCTGAACGTGGTGGTCGGCCTGTCCGGCCTGCTGGTGCTGGGTTACGGCGGCTTCTATGCCATCGGCGCCTATACCTTCGCGCTGCTTAACCATTATTACGGCCTGGGATTCTGGACCTGCCTGCCGATTGCCGGCCTGGTGTCTGCCGCCGCGGGCTTCCTGCTCGGCTTCCCGGTGCTGCGCCTGCGCGGCGATTACCTGGCGATTGTGACGCTCGGCTTCGGCGAAATCGTCCGTATCCTGCTGCTGAACAACACTGAAATCACCGGCGGTCCGAACGGCATCAGCCAGATCCCGAAACCAACGCTGTTCGGCCTGGAATTCAGCCGTAGCGCGCGTGAAGGCGGCTGGGATACGTTCAGCAACTTCTTTAACATCGCCTATAACCCCGGCGATCGCATTATCTTCCTCTACCTCGTCGCGCTCCTGCTGGTGGTGCTGTCGCTGTTCGTGATTAACCGCCTGCTGCGTATGCCGCTGGGCCGTGCGTGGGAAGCGCTGCGTGAAGATGAAATCGCCTGCCGTTCGCTGGGCCTGAACCCAACGCGCATCAAGCTGACCGCTTTCACTATCAGCGCCGCGTTTGCCGGCTTTGCCGGTACGCTGTTTGCCGCGCGCCAGGGTTTCGTGAGCCCGGAATCGTTCACCTTCGCGGAATCCGCGTTTGTGCTGGCGATTGTAGTGCTCGGCGGGATGGGCTCGCAGTTTGCCGTGATCCTCGCAGCCGTGCTGCTGGTGGTCTCGCGTGAGCTGATGCGTGACCTTAACGAATACAGCATGCTGGTGCTCGGTGGCCTGATGGTGCTGATGATGATCTGGCGTCCGCAAGGCCTGTTGCCGATGACGCGTCCGCAACTGAAGCTGAAGAAAGAGCAGGTGGAACAAGTGAAAGGAGAGCAGGCATGAGACAGCCATTGTTATCCGTAGACGGCCTGATGATGCGTTTCGGCGGCCTGCTCGCCGTCAATAATGTCACCCTGGAGCTGTATCCTCAGGAAATCGTCTCGCTCATCGGCCCGAACGGCGCCGGTAAAACCACCGTTTTCAACTGCCTGACGGGCTTCTACAAACCGACCGGCGGCAGCATCATGCTACGCGACCAGCATCTTGAAGGCCTGCCGGGCCAGCAAATTGCGCGTATGGGCGTAGTGCGCACTTTCCAGCACGTGCGCCTGTTCCGTGAAATGACGGTGATTGAAAACCTGCTGGTGGCTCAGCATATGCAGCTCAAAACCGGCGTGTTCTCGGGGCTGCTGAAAACGCCGGGCTTCCGTCGCGCACAAAGTGAAGCGCTGGACCGTGCCGCCACCTGGCTTGAGCGTATCGGCCTGCTTGAGCAGGCAAACCGCCAGGCAAGCAACCTTGCTTATGGCGATCAGCGTCGGCTGGAGATTGCCCGCTGCATGGTAACGCAGCCGGAAATCCTGATGCTTGATGAGCCTGCCGCTGGCCTTAATCCAAAGGAAACACACGAGCTTGATGAGCTGATTATGGAGCTCCGTAACCATCACAACACCACCGTGCTGCTGATTGAGCACGATATGAAGCTGGTGATGGGCATTTCTGACAGGATTTACGTCGTTAACCAGGGAACGCCGCTTGCAAACGGCACGCCGGAGCAAATCCGTAATAACCCTGACGTAATCCGTGCTTATTTGGGCGAGGCGTAAATGGAAAATATCATGTTGTCTTTTGACCAGGTAAGCGCCCACTACGGCAAGATTCAGGCGCTTCACGAGGTCAGTCTACATATCAATCAGGGCGAGATTGTCACTCTGATTGGCGCGAACGGCGCCGGTAAAACGACGCTGCTGGGGACGTTATGCGGCGATCCGCGTGCGAGCAGCGGTAAAATTACCTTTGATGGCAAAGATATTACCGACTGGCACACGGCGCGCATCATGCGTGAAGCGGTAGCGATAGTGCCGGAAGGCCGTCGCGTGTTTTCGCGTATGACGGTAGAAGAGAATCTGGCGATGGGCGGTTTTTTCGCAGACAAAGACCAGTATCACGCGCGTATCAAGCGTGTTTACGATCTGTTCCCGCGTCTGCATGAACGCCGTATCCAGCGGGCGGGCACTATGTCCGGCGGGGAGCAGCAGATGCTGGCGATTGGCCGCGCGCTGATGAGCCAGCCTCGCCTGTTGCTGCTTGATGAGCCGTCTCTTGGCCTCGCACCTATTATCATCCAGCAGATTTTCGACACTATCGAACAACTGCGTAGTGAAGGCATGACCATCTTCCTCGTCGAGCAGAACGCCAACCAAGCGCTGAAGCTTGCCGACCGCGGCTACGTGCTGGAAAACGGCCACGTGGTGCTGGAAGACACCGGTGATGCACTGCTGGCTAACGAAGCGGTGCGTAGCGCTTATCTCGGCGGGTAATTGCCCTGACTTGTAAAGGAGCCTGCGGGCTCCTTTTTTATGGTTATTTCATTAGCTGTACTTCATACGTGTACAGTATTTCTGTACGTAAAGGAGTAGATCATGACCACCATGAATTACAGTGAAGCACGTCAGAACCTCGCGGCGGCATTGGATTTAGCGGCTGAAGGCCAACCGGTAACTATTACTCGCCGTGGTCATAAGTCAGCAGTGATCATCAGTGCTGAAGAGTTTGGGCGTTATCAGGAGGCAAAAATGGATGCAGAATTCACCGCCATCATGCATGTTCATGGTGACGAGATAAGGGCACTGGCAGATAAATGACCGTACAATTTATCTCAGCGGACGAGATAATTCACTTTCATGACAGGATTTTACAGGCCACTCCTGGCGTCCCTGGTATGCCCGATCGCGGGAGGGCAGAAGCACTGCTTTACCGACTATTAAACAAGCATATCTATGAAGGTGTGGATGATATTTATTTACTGGCGGCAATGCATTTATTAGCTATTTCCCGCGGCCATATTTTTAATGAAGGTAATAAGCGCACGGCGCTGTTTATTACTTTGCTTTTCCTGCGGCGAAACGGAATTAATCTGCCTGCCAGCGGTAAATTTGTTGATCTAACGGTAAACGCAGCTACAGGCCGACTTTCTGCCGAAGATATTTCAAATCAACTGCGCCTGGCGTAAGTTGGTCATCTTTCCTTTATCTCTCCGTCACCGTTCTGTCATCTCCCGGTTATTTTTCTGTCATACGCGCATGTCATGTTGTGATGCGAACAAAAACGCGCGTTTCCGCGTTTTTAACTTCATAACAAGAGAGACAAAACATGACCGCATCGTTACGACGTAAAGCCCTTTATCTGGCTCTTTGCCTGGTGCCCGGATGTGCGCTCAGCAGCAACGCCATCGCCGCAACCTCTATTCCTTTCTGGCACTCGATGGAAGGAGAGCTGGGCAAGGAAGTGGATTCTCTGGCAGGCCGCTTCAACGAAACGCATCCTGATTACAAAATTGTCCCGGTTTATAAAGGTAACTACGAACAGAGCCTGGCAGCGGGCATTGCGGCTTTCCGCTCCGGTAACGCGCCGGCAATTCTTCAGGTTTACGAAGTCGGTACGGCGACCATGATGGCCTCAAAAGCCATTAAGCCGGTATATGAAGTATTTAATGATGCCGGCATTAAATTTGATGAATCACAGTTTGTGCCGACGGTTTCCGGTTATTACACCGATGCTAAAACCGGGCATTTGCTCTCCCAGCCGTTTAACAGCTCCACGCCGGTGCTGTATTACAACAAAGACGCCTTTAAAAAAGCCGGGCTTAACCCGGACCAGCCGCCAAAAACCTGGCAGGACCTGGCGGAGTACACCGCTAAACTTAAAGCTGCGGGCATGAAGTGCGGCTACGCCAGCGGCTGGCAGGGCTGGATCCAGATTGAAAACTTCAGCGCCTGGCACGGCCTGCCGGTTGCTACCAAAAATAATGGTTTTGACGGCACCGATGCGGTTCTTGAATTCAATAAGCCAGAGCAGGTCAAGCATATCGCCCTGCTGGAAGCGCTGAATAAGAAAGGCGATTTCAGCTACTTTGGCCGCAAAGATGAATCCACCGAGAAGTTCTACAACGGTGACTGCGCAATTACCACGGCTTCTTCCGGGTCGCTGGCCGATATCCGCCAGTACGCCAAATTCAACTACGGCGTAGGCATGATGCCTTACGACGCAGACGTGCCGAACGCGCCGCAGAACGCCATTATCGGCGGCGCCAGCCTGTGGGTCATGCAGGGCAAAGACGCCGCGACTTACAAAGGCGTTGCCGAATTTATGCAATTCCTCGCCCAGCCGGAAATTGCCGCTGAATGGCACCAGAAAACCGGCTACCTGCCGATCACCAAAGCCGCTTACGACCTGACCCGCGAGCAGGGCTTCTATGAGAAAAATCCAGGGGCTGATATCGCCACCCGGCAGATGCTGAACAAGCCGCCGTTGCCGTTCACCAAAGGCCTGCGCCTGGGCAATATGCCGCAGATCCGCACCATTGTGGACGAAGAGCTGGAGTCCGTGTGGACCGGCAAGAAAACGCCTCAGCAGGCTTTAGATAGCGCGGTTGAGCGCGGGAATCAGCTTCTGCGTCGTTTTGAGCAGTCGACTAAGTCCTGATTGCGTCGGATGGTGCTTCGCTTATCCGACCTACGTTTAACATGGCTAACGATGGCGCGGCACTTATCCGACCTGGTTTTTCGTGACGTAGGGTGGATAAGGGCAAGCGCCATCCACCTTTAGCGTTTACAAGAGTTGCCTATGTCTTCATCTCGTCCGGTGTTCCGCTCAGGCTGGCTTCCTTACGCGTTAGTTCTGCCGCAGTTGGTTATCACCATTATCTTTTTCATCTGGCCTGCGGGCGAAGCGCTGTGGTATTCGCTGCAAAGCGTCGATCCCTTTGGGCTTTCCAGCACCTTTGTCGGGCTGGATAACTTCACCCAGCTTTTCCACGACGCTTACTATCTGGATGCTTTCTATACCACGCTGATTTTCAGCGGGCTGGTCGCGGGCAGCGGGCTACTGGTGTCGTTGTTTTTTGCCGCGCTGGTGGATTACGTCGTGCGCGGCAGCCGCTTATACCAGACGCTGATGCTGCTGCCTTATGCCGTCGCCCCGGCGATTGCGGCAGTGCTGTGGATCTTCCTGTTTAATCCGGGACGCGGCTTGCTTACCCATGTGCTGGAGCAGTTCGGCTATCACTGGAACCACGCGCAAAACAGCGGCCAGGCCATGTTTCTGGTGGTATTTGCCTCAGTGTGGAAGCAGATCAGCTACAACTTTCTGTTCTTCTTCGCGGCCCTGCAATCTATTCCCCGCTCGCTGGTTGAGGCTGCGGCTATCGACGGTGCCGGGCCGGTGCGGCGCTTCTTCAAACTATCGCTGCCGCTGATTGCGCCAGTGAGCTTCTTCCTGCTGGTCGTTAATCTGGTGTACGCATTCTTTGATACCTTTCCGGTTATTGATGCCGCCACGGGCGGCGGTCCGGTGCAGGCCACCACGACGCTTATCTACAAAATCTATCGTGAAGGATTCGCCGGGCTGGATCTCTCCGCGTCGGCCGCACAATCCGTGGTGCTGATGCTGCTGGTTATTGTCCTGACGGTCATCCAGTTCCGTTTCGTGGAACGTAAGGTGCGCTATCAATGATTGAGAACCGTCGCGGGCTGACGATCTTCAGCCACACTATGCTAATCCTCGGCATTATCGTGATTTTATTCCCGCTGTATGTCGCGTTTGTCGCCGCGACGCTGGACAACAACGCCGTATTCCAGACGCCGATGACGCTGATCCCCGGCGGCCATCTGCTGGAAAACATGGCCAACATCTGGATACACGGCGTGGGCGCCAACAGCGCGCCGTTTGGCCTGATGCTGTTCAACAGTTTTGTTATGGCGCTGGGCATCACGATAGGCAAAATCGCCGTGTCGATACTTTCCGCCTTCGCCATCGTCTGGTTCCGCTTCCCGCTGCGTAACCTCTTTTTCTGGATGATTTTTATTACCCTGATGCTGCCGGTTGAAGTGCGCATTTTCCCGACGGTGGAAGTCATCGCCAACCTGAAAATGCTCGACAGCTACGCGGGGCTGACTTTGCCGCTGATGGCCTCGGCAACCGCCACGTTCCTGTTCCGCCAGTTCTTTATGACGCTGCCGGACGAACTGCTGGAAGCCGCCCGTATCGATGGCGCATCGCCGATGCGTTTCTTCCGCGACATCGTGCTGCCGCTGTCGAAAACCAATCTGGCGGCGCTGTTCGTTATCACCTTTATCTATGGCTGGAACCAGTACCTGTGGCCGCTGCTGATTATCAGCGATGCGGATCTCGGCACCGCCGTGGCGGGCATCAAAGGGATGATGTCCTCCGGCGAAGGCACCACCCAGTGGAACCAGGTGATGGCGGCCATGTTGCTGACCCTTATCCCTCCGGTAATCATCGTTTTAGCGATGCAGCGCGCGTTTGTGCGTGGTCTGGTTGATAGTGAGAAATAACCCATGGCAGGATTGAAATTACAGGCAGTAAGCAAGAGCTGGGACGGCAAAACCCAGGTTATCCAGCCGCTGACGGTCGACGTGGCGGACGGCGAATTTATCGTAATGGTCGGTCCGTCCGGCTGCGGCAAATCCACGCTGTTACGCATGGTCGCCGGGCTTGAGCGCGTGACCAGCGGCGATATCTGGATTGACCGCCAGCGCGTCACCAACCTGGAACCGAAAGAGCGCGGCATCGCCATGGTGTTCCAGAACTATGCGCTCTATCCGCACATGAGCGTGGAAGAGAACATGGCCTGGGGGCTGAAAATTCGCGGCATGGGCAAAGGCCATATCCAGCAGAAAGTCACCGAAGCGGCGCGCATTCTGGAACTGGATGGCCTGTTAAAACGCAGACCGCGCGAGCTTTCCGGCGGGCAGCGCCAGCGGGTGGCGATGGGACGCGCTATCGTGCGCGATCCGGCGGTATTCCTGTTTGACGAGCCGCTCTCCAATCTAGACGCTAAGCTGCGCGTGCAGATGCGTCTTGAGCTGCAACAGCTTCACCGTCGGCTGAAAACTACCAGCCTCTATGTCACTCACGATCAGGTTGAGGCGATGACGCTGGCACAGCGTGTGATGGTGATGAATAAAGGTATTGTCGAGCAGATTGGGACGCCGGTCGAGGTTTACGAACGTCCTGCAAGCCGCTTTGTGGCAAGTTTTATCGGCTCGCCAGCTATGAATCTTCTGACAGGGAATATCAGCGCTGACGGTACGCGTTTCGCGCCAGACGATGGCCCGCTCCTGCCGCTGGGCGGCGTTTATTCCCATCTGCGTGAACGTGCGGTAACGCTGGGTATCCGCCCGGAACATATTGCGCTAAGCTCACAGGCCGCAGGAGGCATTCCGCTTGTCGTGGACACGCTGGAGATGCTCGGCGCAGATAATCTGGCACACGGCCGCTGGGGGGCGCAAAAACTGGTTGTGCGTCTCTCTCACCAGCAAAGGCCGCAGCCGGGCAGCACGCTATGGCTGCACTTGCCGGAGGAACATCTGCATTGCTTTGACGCAGAAAATGGACAACGTTTATGAGTAACTGGCCTTATCCCCACATTGTCGCCCACCGTGGCGGCGGTAAGCTGGCACCGGAAAACACCCTCGCCGCCATCGACATGGGCGCGCACTACGGCCACACCATGATTGAGTTTGACGCCAAGCTCACGAAAGACGGGCAAATTTTTCTGCTGCACGACGATACGCTTGAGCGTACCAGCAACGGCTGGGGCGTGGCGGGAGACCTGCCCTGGGATAAGCTGCTTGATGTCGATGCCGGAAGCTGGTTTGGCAGCAGATTTAAAGGTGAAAAGCTGCCGCTGCTTTCACAGGTGGCGGAGCGCTGCAAACAGCACGGCATGATGGCCAACATCGAAATCAAACCGACGACCGGCACGGAAACTCAAACCGGTAAAGCCGTTGCGCTGGCGGCTCGTGAGCTATGGCAGGGGCAGGCTGCGCCGCTGCTTTCCTCTTTCGCCATTACAGCGCTCGAAGCCGCACAGATTGCCGCCCCGGAACTGCCGCGTGGCTTGCTGCTGGATAAATGGCGTGACGACTGGCGCGAGCTAACCGAACGGCTTGGCTGCGTGTCGATTCATTTAAATCATAAGCTGTTAGATGAAACACGGGTGCAGGCGTTAAAGGCGGCGGGATTACGTATTCTGGTTTATACGGTGAATACTCCCCAGCGCGCGGAAAAGCTGCTGCGCTGGGGAGTGGACGCCATCTGTACCGACAGAATCGATATCATCGGTCCGGACTTTAAGGCCCGATAGTCTTCAGCGGAATAGTGGGCTGTGGGGTGGTGGTACTGCCAGGATTGAGCATGCTGCCGTTGGTTTTCGGCTGTAGCATGTGCTCCTGTTGCGCCGCTCGCTCGCCGCCGCTGAGCATCCCTCCGTTGGTATTCGGCAGCATCTGCTGTGTGCCTGCGTCCAGGTCATCAGGAAGCGTCTGCCTGACGCGCAGTTGCTGCTGCGTATTGTTGTTTATCTGCGATTCCAGATGCTGTTGCTGAACGCGCGTCTGGGTTTGTAACTGCTGGTTCAGCATCCCTTTTTGTTGCGTCTGCTGCGTCTGCATTTGTACCTGCATGCGCTGCTGGCTCGGGTTCTGATAATCCGGCAGATTCGGGTTATTCATTGTGTTGAGCGGCTGTGCGAAACTGAAAAGAGGCGCCAGGGCCGTCAGAAGCAATAATTTCTTCATCTTCACCTCCTCCATTTGGGGGATCTTCTAAGTTTACTCGTTTTCCACAAACGCGAAGATTATTTAGGATTTATAGACCAGGCTTATCTGGGGATTAGCCCTGAAAAGCCTGGAGAAATCATCATGAAGCAGTGGAAAACGAGTCACTGGAAAATAAGGCGCTGGTTTGCCATGCCTGCGCTGATGATAGCGCTGTGCTTTAGTGCCGGTGCGGCGCCGCCGCCGGTTGCCACGCCGGTCGCTACGCCGGTTGCTGCGCCAGCCGCCGCTCCCGTTTCTTACGGCGTTGAGGCGGACGTCTATCATCCGGTTCGCGCGCAGCACGGAATGGTCGCCTCTGTTGATGAGCTGGCGACGCAGGTGGGTGTCAATATTCTCAGGCAGGGCGGCAACGCGGTGGATGCGGCCGTTGCGGTAGGCTACGCGCTGGCGGTCACGCATCCGCAGGCCGGTAACCTCGGCGGCGGCGGTTTTATGATGCTGCGCACGAAAGATGGCCAGACCACCGCCATCGACTTCCGCGAAATGGCGCCGGAAAAAGCAACCCGCGATATGTTCCTTGATGAAAAAGGAAACGCCGACAGCAAAAAATCCCTCACCTCACATCTTGCCTCGGGTACGCCCGGGACGGTGGCGGGCTTCAGCCTTGCGCTGCAAAAATACGGCACGATGCCGCTCAATAAAGTTATTCAGCCCGCCATCAGGCTGGCACGGGACGGCATTACGGTTAACGATGCGCTGGCCGACGACCTGAAGCAGTACGGCGCAGAAGTGCTCCCCAACCACGAAAACAGCAAAGCGATTTTCTGGAAAGCCGACGGCAATCCGCTGCAAAAAGGCGATAAGCTGGTGCAAACCAATCTCGCCAAAAGCCTGGAAATGATTGCTGAAAACGGGCCGGACGCTTTTTATAAAGGCCCCATTGCCGATCGGATTGCCGAAGAAATGGCTAACAACGGCGGGCTGATAAGCAAAGCGGATCTGGCGAATTATAAAGCGGTTGAGCGTACGCCCATCAGCGGCCAGTATCGCGGTTATGAAGTGTTTTCCATGCCGCCGCCATCCTCAGGCGGTATCCACATCGTACAGATCCTCAATATCCTGGAGAACTTCGACCTCGCTAAATACGGCTTCGGCAGCGCGGACGCCATGCAGCTGATGGCGGAGGCGGAGAAATATGCCTATGCCGACCGCTCGGAATATCTGGGCGACCCGGATTTTGTCAAAGTCCCGTGGCAGGCGCTGACCAGCAAGGCCTACGCCAAATCACTGGCTGAGAAAATCGATCTCAACAAAGCGCTTCCGTCGAGCGAAATCAAGCCGGGACAGCTCGCGCCGTATGAAAGCAACCAGACCACGCATTTCTCGGTGGTGGATAAAGACGGCAACGCCGTGGCGGTGACCTATACGCTGAACACCATCTTCGGTACGGGCATCGTGGCGGGTAATACCGGTATTCTGATGAATAACGAAATGGACGATTTCTCCGCTAAACCGGGCGTGCCGAACGTCTACGGGCTGGTGGGCGGCGATGCTAACGCAGTTGGGCCGCATAAACGCCCGCTCTCTTCTATGTCGCCCACTATCGTGGTGAAAGATGGCAAAACCTGGCTGGTGACGGGCAGTCCGGGCGGCAGCCGAATTATCACCACCGTGCTGCAAATGGTGGTTAACAGCATTGACTTCGGAATGAACGTTGCCGAAGCGACCAATGCCCCGCGTTTCCATCACCAGTGGCTGCCGGATGAGCTCAGAGTTGAAAAAGGCTTTAGCCCGGATACGCTTAAATTGCTAAAAGATAAAGGGCAACATGTTGCGGTGAAAGAGGCGATGGGCAGCACGCAGAGCATTATGATCGCCCCGGATGGCGTGCTGTACGGCGCTTCCGATCCGCGCACGGTGGATGATTTAACGGCGGGTTATTAAAATTTGGCCCTCGTCTGAGGGCCAAAAAATTACCCAGGTTTAAAACGCGCCATAAAATACGCGTCGATATACTTCCCGTCGCGCAGGGCGAAATTTTTACCAACGCCTTCCTGCTCAAAGCCAAACTTGCGGTATACCGCCAGCGCTGGCGCGTTATCGACAAATACCGTCAGCTCGATGCGGTCGATCCTCAGCCAGTTATCACACAGGTCAACCATCTCCCGCAGTAAGGCTGTCGCCACGCCTCTGCCCTGATAATGGCTGTCCACGCCCATGCCAAAGGTGGCGACATGGCTGCGGCGCGGCGTTTGTTCCACCAGCAGCGTTAACTGCCCGACGACCTTATCGTCGATGCATGCCACCAGATTGCGGCTACCCGGTTTCGGGGCCGTCACGCGATCGTTCCACGTATGTAGCGGAGGATGAGGAAGCTGTAGCGTGTCACGGTATACCGCCGGTTGAGCATAAATCTGCTTCAGGGCTTCTGAATCTTCGATTTCGGCGTGACGCACTACGATTGCTTTCATCCTTTTATCCTCAATGAGTTACATAAACCCTTTAAACATCATTGACTTTCAATATGATGTCAACCGCACATTTTTTGAAATTTCGCTTTACAAGTGCGAATGATAATGATTATTATTGCCGTGCGTTCAGGGAGGACCCTTACGGAGACAACCTGAAAGCACGACATTGCTCACATTGCTTCCAGTATTACTTAGCCAGCCGGGTGCTGGCTTTTTTTTAGACTTCTTATTTGAAGCTGTAGCTGCGTTGGCTGCACTCCCTCACCCGAATCACTTACATAAGTAAGCTCATCGGGACTCGCTCCCTGGCCGCCTTGCTACAACTTCAACTAATTTGCCTAAAATGGGTTTTATCATGCCGTTGTAGGGCGGATAAACGAAGTGCCATCTGCCGCAGACTGAAGTAAGGTTAAAGGAACTCAAAGTCAAAAAGGACGAAGCAATGACCCTTCACTGCGCTTTTATTGGTTTTGGCAAAAGCACCACCCGCTACCATCTTCCTTACGTGCTGTTTCGCAAAGACAAATTTCACGTCGCCTCTATCTATCGCCGTCACGAAAAGCCGGAAATCGAGCGGCAGCCTCAGTACAGCCATATCCGTTTTACCAGCCGGTTAGATGAAGCGCTTTACGACCCGCAGGTCAAACTGGTGGTGGTCTGTACGCATGCGGATAGCCATTTCGAGTATGCGAAACGCGCGCTGGAGGCCGGTAAAAACGTGCTGGTGGAAAAGCCATTTACCCCAACGCTTGCCGAAGCAAAAGAACTTTTTGAGCTGGCGCGCGCTAAAGGGTTAACCGTCTCGCCTTATCAGAATCGCCGGTTTGACTCCTGCTTCCTGACGATGAAAAAAGCCGTTGAAAGCGGCAAGCTGGGGAGGATTGTTGAGGTGGAAAGCCACTTTGATATGTACCGCCCGGAAGCGGAAACCAAACCGGGTCTGCCCGCCGACGGCGCGTTCTACGGCCTTGGCGTCCATACCATGGATCAGATTATTTCGCTGTTTGGCCGCCCGGACCACGTGGCGTACGACATCCGCAGCGTGCGTAACAAAGCCAATCCGGACGATACCTTCGAAGCGCAGTTGTTCTACGGCGATATGAAAGCCATCGTCAAAACCAGCCACCTGGTAAAAATCGACTATCCGAAATTTATCGTTCACGGCACCAAAGGCTCGTTCGTTAAATACGGTATCGACCAGCAGGAAACCAGCCTGAAGGCGAATATCATGCCGGGCGAGCCAGGCTTCGCCGCAGACAGCAGCGTCGGCGTACTTGAGTATGTGAATGACGCCGGAGAAACGGTGCGCGAAGAGATGAAACCGGAGCAGGGCGATTATGGCCGCGTGTACGACGCGCTGTACGCAACCATCGTCAACGGCAGGCCGAATTTTGTCAGTGAAACTGAAGCATTCACCAACCTTGAAATCCTCGAACGTGGTTTCGAACAGGCTTCGCCTTCAACGGTGACGCTGGCCTGATAGCTAAACTGACGCCGTAGACTTGTTCATAATTTTTGAACAGAGGCGTCAAACTTCACCCACTATGATCGTGCCCTGAACGGGTCCACACTTACTCCATCAAACGTATTGAGGAGAAGTGAAATGATCTACTTAAGAAAAGCCGAAGAACGAGGGCATGCCAATCACGGTTGGCTGGATAGCTGGCATACCTTCTCTTTTGCCAACTATTACGATGCCAACTTTATGGGCTTCTCGGCACTGCGCGTTATTAATGAAGACGTAGTGGAAGCTGGTGAAGGCTTTGGTACGCACCCGCACAAGGACATGGAAATTCTGACTTATGTGCTGGAAGGCGCGGTAGCGCACCGGGACAGCATGGGTAACGAAGAGAAAGTCCCGGCAGGGGAATTCCAGATTATGAGCGCCGGCACGGGCATCACTCATTCTGAGTACAACCCAAGCGAAACCGAACGCCTGCGTCTGTACCAGATCTGGATCATTCCAGAAAAAACCGGCATCACGCCGCGCTATGACCAGCGTCGTTTTGATGCGCCGCAGGGCCGCCAGCTGGTGCTTTCACCAGATGCACGAGCCGGCTCTCTGAAGGTCTATCAGGATATGGAACTCTCGCGCTGGGCATTGGCGAAAGACGAGCAGTCTGTTTATCAGATCCCGGCAGATCGCCGCATCTGGATTCAGGTAGTGAAAGGCGATGTCTCTATCAACGGCACGCAGGCAAAAACCAGCGATGCCATTGCCGTGTGGGATGAGCAAGCCATTTCCGTTCACGCCAACGAAGCAAGCGAAATACTGCTGTTCGATTTGCCATCGGTCTGATAGTTATCCGTCACAACCTTCTCCTGAAACAGGGGAAGGTTGTGTTCGGGTCGTGCTAAACTTGCCTGTCAATATTGGAGAGGCTGGCACGGACCATGAAAAAGAAAAGACCGGTATTACAGGACGTTGCCGATCGCGTAGGGATCACTAAAATGACGGTGAGCCGTTTTCTGCGCAATCCCGACCAGGTATCTGCCGCGCTACAGGTAAAAATTGCCGCCGCGCTGGACGATCTGGGCTACATCCCAAACCGGGCTCCCGATATTCTTTCTAATTCCACCAGCCGCGCCATCGGCGTTTTGCTGCCTTCGCTTACCAACCAGGTGTTCGCGGAAGTGCTGCGCGGCATCGAAAACGTGATTGATGCTTACGGCTATCAGACCATGCTTGCCCACTACGGTTATAAACCGGAGCTGGAAGAAGAACGTCTGGAATCGATGCTTTCCTGGAATATTGATGGTCTTATTCTCACCGAACGCACCCACACCCCACGCACGCTTAAAATGATCGAAGTGGCCGGTATCCCGGTTGTGGAACTCATGGACAGCGTTTCGCCGTGCCTTGATATTGCCGTTGGTTTCGATAACTTTGAAGCGGCGCGCCAGATGACGGCGGCGATTATAGCCCGCGGCCACCGCCATGTGGCCTATCTCGGCGCGCGTCTTGATGAACGTACGGTTATCAAGCAGCGTGGTTACGAGCAGGCGATGCGCGATGCCGGCCTGGTTCCCTATAGCGTGATGGTCGAACAATCCTCTTCTTATTCCACCGGTATTGAGCTGTTCCGCCAGGCGCGACGGGAATATCCGCAGCTTGACAGCATCTTCTGTACCAACGATGACTTAGCCATCGGCGCCGCATTTGAATGTCAGCGGCAGGGGTTAAGCATTCCCCACGATATGGCAATCGCCGGTTTCCACGGCCACGATATTGGCCAGGTGATGGAGCCACGGCTGGCGAGCGTCCTGACGCCGCGTGAACGCATGGGCCGCATTGGCGCAGAGCGTTTGCTGGCGAGAATTCGCGGCGAAGAGGTGTCCCCGCAGCTGCTCGATCTGGGCTTTACGCTCTCGCCGGGCGGCTCAATCTAGCAGCGCTAAAAGTTGACGTAGTTCACACTTATACGCTTTTTAACGGAATGGTTATTGCTTATTGCCCAACTGCTCCTGACAATGTTACCGATAACAGTTACCCGTAACAACGAAGGCGAGCGCGGTGGCTGATAATTACGTAATCATTGTGTCAGTCGGAGCCACGCTATGAGCACTACGAACCATGACCACCATATCTATGTCCTGATGGGCGTTTCCGGCAGCGGCAAGTCCGTTGTTGCCGGTGAAGTCGCCTACCGGTTGAAGGCCGCTTTTCTGGACGGCGATTTTCTGCATCCGCGCAGCAACATCACAAAAATGGCTTCCGGTGAGCCGTTAAACGACGAAGACCGCAAGCCCTGGCTGCAGGCGCTAAACGATGCCGCATTCGCGATGCAACGCACCAACAAAGTCTCTTTGATCGTCTGTTCTTCGCTGAAGAAGATCTATCGCGACCAGCTGCGTGACGGTAACCCAAACCTTTCTTTCATCTATCTGAAAGGGGATTTTGAAGTCATTGAAAGCCGTCTGAAAGCGCGTAAAGGCCACTTCTTCAAACCGCAAATGTTAGTGACTCAGTTTGAGACGTTAGAAGCGCCGCAGGCAGAAGAAAAAGATGTGCTGGTCGTTGATATCGACCAGTCGCTGGAAGAGGTTGTCGCCAGCACAATCGCTTTAATCAATAAAGGCAGTGCGCAGTGAGTACATTAACGCTTGTTTTAACAGCAGTAGGATCGGTTTTACTGCTGCTGTTTTTGGTCATGAAGGCGCGTATGCACGCCTTCGTTGCTTTGATGGTGGTTTCTATTGGTGCAGGGCTGTTTTCCGGCATGCCGCTCGACAAAATCGCGGCAACCATGGAAAAAGGGATGGGCGGTACGCTGGGCTTCCTGGCAATCGTCGTCGCGCTGGGCGCAATGTTCGGCAAAATCCTTCATGAGACGGGCGCGGTTGACCAGATTGCGGTCAAAATGCTCAAGTCCTTTGGCCATAGTCGTGCCCATTATGCGATTGGCCTGGCAGGTTTAATTTGTGCCCTGCCGCTGTTCTTTGAAGTGGCGATTGTGCTGCTGATAAGCGTTGCGTTCTCTATGGCGCGCCACACGGGAACCAACCTCGTTAAGCTTGTTATTCCTTTGTTCGCAGGCGTTGCTGCGGCCGCAGCCTTTCTGCTGCCGGGGCCCGCGCCAATGCTGCTGGCCTCGCAGATGCACGCGGACTTCGGCTGGATGATTCTTATTGGCCTGTGCGCGGCTATCCCCGGCATGATAGTCGCCGGTCCGCTGTTCGGTAACTTCATCAGCAAGTACGTTGAGCTACACATTCCTGACGACATTACCGAGCCGCATTTAGGCGAGGGCAAACTGCCGTCGTTCGGCTTTAGCCTGTCGCTGATCCTGCTGCCGCTGGTGCTGGTTGGCCTGAAAACTATCGCCGCTCGCTTTGTTGCGCAAGGATCGACGCTGTACCAGTGGCTGGAGTTTATCGGGCACCCGTTCACGGCGATTCTGGTGGCCTGCCTGGTGGCGACTTACGGCCTGGCTATCCGTCGCGGCATGCCGAAAGAAAAAGTCATGGAAATCTGCGGCCACGCGCTGCAGCCTGCGGGCATTATCCTGCTGGTCATCGGTGCCGGTGGCGTGTTCAAGCAGGTGCTGGTGGATTCCGGCGTTGGCCCGGCATTGGGTGAAGCGTTGACAGGCCTGGGTCTGCCGATTGCGGTAACCTGTTTTGTGCTGGCGGCGGCCGTGCGTATTATTCAGGGGTCCGCTACGGTTGCCTGTCTGACCGCCGTTGGCCTGGTGATGCCGGTCATTGAACAGCTGAACTACAACGGCGCGCAGATGGCTGCTTTGTCTATCTGCATTGCGGGCGGCTCTATCGTCGTCAGCCACGTAAATGACGCGGGCTTCTGGCTGTTCGGCAAATTTACCGGCGCGACAGAAGGACAAACCCTGAAAACCTGGACGATGATGGAAACTATCCTCGGCACCACCGGGGCGATTGTCGGGATGATAGCGTTTACGCTGCTGTCCTGAGTTTAATGTTCCCCTTCCCTGCAAGGAGAAGGGGAAAACTATCAGCCCTGCATCCACGTCCGAATGCCATCCAGGAACATTTGGGTGGAAATCATAATCAGCACCAGGCCCATTAAACGCTCCAGCGCGTTGACGCCTTTTTCCCCCAACAGGCGCAGGAACAGCGACGATTGCAGCAGAATAGCGACCGTGCCGCCCCAGGCCAGCATCAGCGCGGCCACTAAATGCCCCATCTGGTTTGGATACTGATGTGAAAGCAGCATTAGCGTTGCCAGCAGCGACGGTCCGGCGACCAGCGGAATTGCCAGCGGTACGATAAAGGGTTCTTCGCCCGCAGGCAGGCCGGTGGTGCTTCCTTCCTGGCTGGGGAAAATCATTTTAATCGCGATCAGGAAAAGGATAATCCCGCCTGAAATCGACACGGTTTCCGCACGCAGGTTAAGGAAAGCGAGAATTTTTTCCCCGGCAAACAGGAAAATCAGCATCAATAATAGCGCGATAAGCAGCTCGCGGATCATAATTTTCCGGCGGCGCTTTGGCTCCGTATGTTTGAGCACTGACATAAAAATCGGCAGGTTGCCCAGCGGATCCATAATCAGGATCAGCAGAACCGCTGCGGATATAATTTCGTTCATCTATTTTCCCCGAAAAACGCCCAAGTTTTACCGCTAATAAGCTTTGTTTCTGATGCAGCGGATATCATTGATTAATTTCACTTGCGACTTTGG
Source organism: Cedecea colo (assembly GCF_011808225.1). Classification (GTDB taxonomy): domain Bacteria; phylum Pseudomonadota; class Gammaproteobacteria; order Enterobacterales; family Enterobacteriaceae; genus Dryocola; species Dryocola colo. The sequence goes on from NZ_SOYS01000010.1 coordinate 46,309, forward strand.
CTGCATTTTGTAAGGTGGATGGCAGTTGCAATTACTGCACACAACGCAAACACTTCAGCACGGATAAGTCGCTATGAAAAATGTAGGTTTTATTGGCTGGCGCGGTATGGTCGGCTCTGTACTCATGCAGCGCATGGTAGAAGAGCGTGATTTTGACGCCATTCGTCCCGTTTTCTTCTCAACTTCCCAGTTGGGCCTTGCCGCCCCGTCTTTCGCAGGCCAACCTGGCGGTACGCTTCAGGACGCCTACGATCTGGAAGCGCTGAAGGCACTGGACATCATCATTACTTGCCAGGGTGGCGATTATACCAATGAAATCTACCCAAAGCTTCGTGAAAGCGGCTGGCAGGGCTACTGGATTGACGCTGCATCTTCGCTGCGCATGAAGGACGAGGCGATTATTATTCTCGACCCGGTAAACCAGCACGTTATCCAGGACGGCCTGAACAAAGGCGTGAAAACCTTTGTTGGCGGTAACTGCACCGTCAGCCTGATGCTGATGTCCCTGGGCGGCCTGTTTGCCAACGATCTGGTTGACTGGGTTTCCGTTGCGACTTATCAGGCGGCATCCGGCGGCGGCGCGCGTCACATGCGCGAACTGCTAAGTCAGATGGGCCAACTGCATAATCATGTTGCCGGTGAACTGGCCGATCCGGCCTCCGCCATCCTCGATATCGAACGTAAAGTGACCGACCTTGGCCGCAGCGGCACGCTGCCGGTGGACAACTTTGGCGTACCGCTGGCGGGCAGTCTGATTCCGTGGATCGACAAACAGCTTGATAACGGCCAGAGCCGCGAAGAGTGGAAAGGGCAGGCGGAAACCAACAAAATCCTTAATACCAGCACCGCTATCCCCGTTGATGGGCTGTGCGTGCGTGTCGGTGCGCTGCGCTGCCATAGCCAGGCTTTCACCATTAAATTGAAAAAAGACGTTTCAATCCCAACCATCGAAGCGATGCTTAGCGCGCATAACGACTGGGCGAAAGTGGTGCCAAACGATCGCGAGATAACCATGCGCGAGCTGACTCCTGCTGCGGTGACCGGCACGCTGACCACGCCTGTAGGCCGTTTGCGTAAGCTGAATATGGGGCCGGAATATCTCTCTGCCTTCACCGTCGGTGACCAGCTCTTATGGGGCGCGGCGGAACCGTTGCGCAGAATGTTGCGGCTGCTCGCATAATTACACTTTCATACTAAAGGGGCATTGCGGCCCCTTTTTTTCGCGTCATACATGGTGTATTCGCAGTAATTCCCAGGAGTAAAACAGCACGTTGGCTATGCTTAATTCAGGACGGTAAAAATCGTCGTGACGGTTAGTTGGGCGGAACAGCTTACAGGAAGTTTTTTTACGCTGTCCTTTTGGTCAATGATAAGTGTTACGCCAGCGCCTAAGCGTTGCGTTGGGTCCGGTGGCACATACAATAAACAGGACGAATGCCATGTCTGTTCTTCCAGAAAAAGACGTGATAAATGCGCTGATTGCGGGTCATTTTGCTGACCCCTTTTCCCTGCTTGGGATGCACAAAACAGAAGCAGGACTGGAAGTCCGCGCGTTGTTGCCAGACGCAACCGAAGTCTGGGTTATCGAACCAAAAACCGGGCGCAAAGTCGGCAAGCTCGAATGCCTCGACTCGCGTGGATTCTTCTGCGGGCTTATCCCGCGGCGTAAAAATCTTTTTCGTTATCAGCTGGCCGTTATCTGGCACGGCCAGGAAAACCTGATTGACGACCCATATCGGTTTGGCCCGCTGATTCAGGAGCTGGATAGCTGGCTGCTCTCTGAAGGTACGCATCTTCGCCCTTACGAAACCCTGGGCGCCCATGCTGATACCATGGACAGCGTGACCGGTACGCGTTTCTCCGTTTGGGCGCCCAACGCTCGCCGCGTTTCTGTGGTGGGGCAGTTTAACTTTTGGGACGGTCGCCGCCACCCGATGCGCCTGCGCCGTGAAAGCGGTATCTGGGAGTTGTTTATTCCCGGCGCGCACCCCGGCCAGCTCTATAAATTTGAACTGATCGACACCGAAGGGAATCTGCGGCTCAAGGCCGATCCGTACGCTTTTGAATCCCAGATGCGCCCGGAAACCGCCTCGCTGATTTGCGGCCTGCCTGAGAAAACCACGCTTAGCCCGGCGCGACAGAAAGCCAACGGTTTTGACCAGCCCATTTCCATTTACGAAGTGCACCTCGGCTCATGGCGTCGCCACGCCGACAATAATTTCTGGCTCAGCTACCGCGAACTGGCGGACCAGCTGGTGCCCTACGTCAAAGAGATGGGCTTTACCCATCTCGAACTGCTGCCGATTAACGAGCATCCGTTTGACGGTAGCTGGGGCTACCAGCCGCAAGGCTTGTATGCGCCCACGCGCCGTTTCGGCACGCGTGAAGATTTCCTTTATTTCATCAATGCGGCACACGCAGCGGGGCTGAACGTGCTGCTCGACTGGGTGCCCGGCCACTTCCCGACGGATGAAGCGGGGCTTGTAAAATTTGACGGCACCTCGCTCTATGAACACGGCGACCCGCGTGAAGGCTACCATCAGGACTGGAATACGCTGATTTATAACTACGGGCGTCGTGAAGTCAGCAACTATCTGGTCGGTAATGCGCTGTACTGGATTGAGCGCTTTGGCATTGACGGCCTGCGCGTGGATGCGGTGGCGTCGATGATCTATCGCGACTACAGCCGCCAGCCGGGGGAGTGGATACCCAATGACAAGGGCGGACGCGAAAATTTAGAGGCCATCGAATTCCTGCGCAATACCAACCGCGTTATTGGCGAGCAAACGCCTGGCGCGGTAACGATGGCGGAAGAGTCGACCGATTTTGCTGGCGTGTCGCGCCCTTCGGCGATGGGCGGGCTGGGCTTCTGGTTTAAGTGGAACCTGGGCTGGATGCACGACACGCTCGACTACATGAAGCTCGATCCGGTGCATCGCCAGTACCATCACGACAAAATGACCTTCGGCATGCTCTATAACAGCACCGAAAACTTTGTGTTGCCGCTTTCGCACGATGAGGTCGTTCACGGCAAGAAATCTATTCTCGACAGGATGCCGGGCGATGCCTGGCAGAAGTTTGCTAACCTGCGCGCCTACTACGGCTGGATGTGGGCCTTCCCGGGCAAGAAGCTGTTATTTATGGGCAACGAGTTCGCTCAGGGGCGTGAGTGGAATCACGACAGCAGCCTGGACTGGCATCTGCTGGAAGGGGATGACAACTGGCACCACGGCGTAAAACGCCTGGTTCGCGATTTGAATCATATCTATCGCCATCATGCGGCGCTGCACGAGTTGGATTTTGACGCCTACGGCTTTGAGTGGCTGGTGGTGGAGGATAAAGTCAACTCGGTATTTATCTTCGTGCGCCGGGATGCGAACGGCAACGAGCTGATTGTCGCCAGCAACTTTACCCCGGTGCCGCGCTATAACTATCGCTTTGGCATCAACCAGCCGGGCCGCTGGCGCGAAGAGCTGAATACCGACTCCATGCACTATCACGGCAGCAATACCGGCAACAGCGGCGTGGTGCAAAGCGATGAGATCCCAAGCCACGGGCGTGACCATTCATTGAGCTTAACGCTGCCGCCGCTCTCGACCATCTGGCTGGTTCGGGAGGGTGAATGACGCTACTCACTGCCGGAAATTCGACGCCGTACGGTTCGAGCTACGACGGAAAGGGGGTGAATTTCACCCTGTTTTCCGCCCATGCTCACAAAGTTGAACTGTGCGTTTTTGACGAGCACGGCCATGAGCAGCGTTACGATTTGCCGATGCGCACCGGCGACATCTGGCATGGCTATCTGCCCGGCGCTAAACCCGGCCTGCACTATGGCTACCGTGTTCACGGGCCGTGGGAACCGCATAACGGGCACCGCTTTAATCCGGCGAAATTACTACTCGATCCCTGTGCTCGCGTGGTGGTGGGCGGCCTGAACGATCATCCGCATTTCCACGGCGGGCATGACGAGCCTGATATGCAGGACGACGCCGGCGAAATGGCGAAGTGCGTGGTGGTGAAGGATAAATTCGACTGGGAAGACGACGAGCATCCGCGCACGCCGTGGGGCAATACCGTTATCTATGAAGCCCACGTTCGCGGCCTGACGCTGCACCACCCGGGCATTCCGGCGGAACTGCGAGGCACCTACGCCGCGCTTGGTCATCCGGTGATGATCGCTTATTTCAAACGCCTGGGCATTACCGCCCTGGAATTGCTGCCGGTGGCGCATTTTGTGACCGAGCCGCGAGTCGCTCATCTTGGGTTAAGCAATTACTGGGGCTACAACCCGCGGGCGTTCTACGCAGCAGAAGGCTATTACGCGACCGGCGGCGATCCGCTGAAGGCCGCTGACGAGCTGCGCGGCGTGATAAAAGCGCTGCATAAAGCAGGTATCGAAGTGATCCTTGATATCGTGCTCAACCACAGCGCGGAGCTGGATCTGGACGGCCCGACCTTCTCCCTGCGCGGAATCGATAACCGTAGCTATTATTGGTTAATGGACAACGGCGATTACCACAACTGGACGGGCTGCGGTAATACGCTGAATTTAAGCCGGCCTGGCGTGGTTGCGCAGATGGTGGACTGCCTTCGTTATTGGGTGGATAGCTGCCATGTTGACGGCTTTCGCTTCGATCTGGCGTCGGTGATGGGCAGAACCCCCGTGTTTCGCCAGGATGCGCCGCTGTTTGAAGCAATCAAAAACGATCCCGTTCTGTCAAAGATCAAGCTGATTGCGGAACCCTGGGATATTGGCGCGGGAGGGTATCAGGTAGGTAATTATCCGCCGCTGTTTGCTGAATGGAACGACCATTTTCGCGACGGCATGCGCCGCTTCTGGTTACGGCAAGATTTATCGTTGGGTGGATTCGCCTGCCGGTTTGCCGGTTCGAGCGACGTCTACCGGCGTGGCGATCGTCGTCCATCAACCAGCATAAATTTAATTACCGCCCACGATGGTTTTACCCTGCGTGACTGCGTGAGCTTTAATCACAAGCACAACGAAGCCAACGGTGAAGACAACCGTGACGGGACGAACAATAACTACTGCAACAACTACGGGTTTGAAGGGCTGGAAGCCAGCCTGATTATTAAAGAGCGGCGGCGCGACAGCGTGCACGCGTTGCTGACAACCTTATTGCTCTCCCAGGGCACGCCGATGCTGCTTGCCGGTGACGAACACGGCCACAGCCAGCACGGTAATAATAACGCTTACTGTCAGGACAACGCCCTGACGTGGCTTGACTGGGAACACGGTAACGAAGGCTTGACGACTTTTACCGCGGCATTGGTTCATCTGCGCCAGACGATTCCGGCATTAACCCGCAATAGCTGGTGGGAGGAAGAAGATGACAATGTGCGTTGGTTAAATAAAGAGGCTCAACCTCTGAGTGCCGACGAATGGCAAAGCGGGATCCATCGTTTACAGATCCAGCTCAGCGAACGTTGGCTTATTACGGTAAATGCCACCGAAGAAGTAGCAGATATCGTATTACCTGAAGGGGAGTGGCGAGCCATTCCTCCTTTTGCCGGTGAGGACAACCCGGTGGTGATGGCTGTATGGCATGGGCCTGCGCACGGAGTCTGCGTATTCCAGAAGTCATGAAAAAGGAGTCAGTCATGGTTAGGTTTGAGAAGAACGATCCTCTGATGTTGGCAAGACAGCTACCGAATAAATCTGTTGCTCTGATTCTGGCAGGTGGCCGCGGTACCCGATTAAAAGATTTAACCTCGACGCGTGCGAAGCCCGCTGTACACTTTGGCGGCAAGTTCCGCATTATTGATTTTGCTTTATCCAACTGTATTAACTCCGGGATCCGCCGTATCGGCGTGATTACCCAGTATCAGTCCCACACGCTGGTGCAGCATATCCAGCGCGGCTGGTCCTTTTTCAGCGAAGAGATGAACGAGTTTGTTGACCTGTTGCCCGCACAGCAGCGCGTGCACGGTGAAAACTGGTATCGCGGTACGGCAGATGCGGTAACCCAGAATCTTGACATCATCCGACGCTATAACGCCGAGTACGTGGTGATTCTGGCCGGAGATCATATCTACAAGCAGGACTACTCGCGCATGCTCATCGATCATGTCGAGAAGGGCGCGCGCTGTACGGTAGCCTGTATGCCGGTGCCGCTGCACGAAGCGACGGCGTTTGGCGTGATGGCCGTAGACGAAGAAGACAAGATAATCGAATTCGTCGAAAAGCCAGCCAATCCGCCGTCCATGCCGGGTGACGACAGCAAAGCGTTAGCCAGCATGGGGATTTATGTTTTTGATGCCGATTACCTCTACGAGCTGCTTGAAGCCGACGATGTCGACGACAGTTCCAGCCACGACTTTGGTAAAGACATCATTCCCAACGTGATGAAATCCGGCGAGGCGTTTGCGCATCCATTCCCGCTTTCCTGCGTGCAGTCAGATCCGAACGCAGAGCCGTACTGGCGCGACGTGGGGACGCTGGAAGCCTACTGGAAAGCCAACCTCGACCTCGCCTCGGTGACGCCGGAGCTGGATATGTACGATCAGGAATGGCCGATCCGTACCCATATGGAACCTCTGCCGCCGGCGAAATTTGTGCAGGACCGCTCGGGCAGCCACGGCATGACGCTGAACTCGCTGGTTTCCGGCGGGTGCATTATTTCCGGGTCGGTGGTGGTGCAGTCGGTGTTGTTCCCGCGAGTGCGTATTAACTCGTTTTGTAATATCGATTCGTCAGTTCTGCTGCCGGATGTGAAAGTTGGGCGTTCGTGCCGTCTGCGCCGCTGCGTTATCGACAGGGCGTGTGTCATCCCGGAAGGGATGGTGATTGGCGAAAACGCGGAAGAAGACGGGCGTCGTTTCTACCGCTCGGAAGAAGGCATTGTGCTGGTAACCCGGGACATGCTGGCCAAACTGCAAGGTTAGAAGTGAAGGATTGACCCACGCGCGGCGCATGCCGCGCGCTGTCATTTTATCGTTCGGCGCTGTACCTGACTAAAAACAGCGCCGCGACTTGCTATACGGGAGCGATAATGCAGGTCTTACATGTATGTTCTGAAATATTCCCACTCTTAAAAACTGGTGGGCTTGCTGATGTTATCGGCGCGCTACCCGCAGCCCAGATAGCTGGGGGCGTGGAGACACGCGTTTTGCTGCCTGCTTTCCCGGATATCCGTCGTGGTATTGCTGATGTGCAGGTGGTTGCCCACCGCGATACCTTTGCGGGTCATATCTCTTTGTTATACGGCCATTTCAGCGGCGTCGGGATTTACCTGATCGACGCTCCTCATTTATACGACAGACCAGGAAGCCCTTACCACGACACTAACCAGTTCGCCTATCCCGATAACGTGCAGCGTTTTGCGCTGCTCGGGTGGGTTGCCTGCGAGATGGCCTGCGGCCTGGATCCCTTCTGGCATCCGGATATCGTGCATGCGCATGACTGGCATGCGGGCCTTGCGCCAGCCTATTTGCACGCGCGCGGCAACCCCGCAAAGTCGGTGTTCACCGTTCATAACCTGGCCTATCAGGGACTGTTTTACGCCCATCATATGAATGATATTGGCCTGCCCTGGTCGTTTTTTGATGTGAACGGGCTGGAATTTAACGGACAAATTTCGTATTTGAAAGCGGGCCTTTATTATGCCGATCATATAACGGCGGTCAGCCCAACCTACGCGCGGGAAATCACCGAGCCGCAGTTTGCCTACGGCATGGAAGGGCTGCTGCGTCAGCGCCACCGTGAAGGTCGGCTGTCCGGCATACTGAACGGCGTGGATGAAAAAATCTGGGACCCGGCCCACGACCTGCTGCTTGCCGCGCGCTATAACCGCGACACGCTGGAAGAAAAGGCCGAGAACAAGCGCCAGTTGCAAATTGCGATGGGGCTGAAGGTCAACGACAAAGCGCCGCTTTTTGCGGTGGTGAGCCGTTTAACCAGCCAGAAAGGGCTGGATCTGGTGCTCGAAGCGCTGCCGGGTCTGCTGGAGCAGGGCGGCCAGTTGGCCTTGTTAGGCGCGGGCGATGCGGTTATGCAGGAAGGCTTCCTGGCGGCGGCGGCAGAACACCCAGGCCAGGTTGGCGTACAGATCGGTTATCACGAAGCCTTTTCTCATCGCATTATGGGCGGGGCGGACGTGATTCTGGTGCCCAGCCGGTTTGAGCCTTGTGGCTTAACGCAATTGTACGGTTTGAAGTACGGCACCTTACCGCTGGTGCGGCGGACAGGTGGGCTTGCGGATACCGTTTCAGACAGTTCGCTGGAAAACCTGGCGGACGGTATCGCCAGCGGGTTCGTCTTTGAAGACAGCAATGCCTGGTCGCTGTTAAGAGCGATTCGGCGTGCCTTCGTGTTGTGGTCCCGCCCGTCGCTGTGGCGATTTGTCCAGCGTCAGGCCATGGGTATGGATTTTAGCTGGCAGGTGGCGGCACAATCTTACCGCGACCTTTATCAACGCTTGATGTAATCATCCAGGAATCACCCATATGAACGCACCCTTTTCCTATGCATCACCCACGCTTAGCATCGAGGCGTTGAAACACTCGATTGCCTATAAGCTGATGTTTACGGTGGGGAAAGACCCTGCCATCGCCAACAAACACGAGTGGCTTAACGCCACGTTGTTTGCCGTGCGTGACCGTCTGGTCGAACGCTGGCTGCGTTCTAATCGCGCTCAACTTTCGCAAGAGGTTCGCCAGGTTTACTACCTGTCAATGGAATTTCTGATTGGCCGTACGCTTTCTAATGCTCTGCTTTCGCTGGGCATTTATGAGGATGTGCAAAACGCCCTTGAAGAGATGGGGCTCGATCTTGAAGAGCTGATTGACGAGGAGAACGACCCCGGCCTTGGTAACGGCGGCCTTGGCCGCCTTGCCGCCTGCTTTCTTGATTCACTGGCAACGCTCGGTTTACCGGGGCGCGGCTACGGTATCCGCTACGACTACGGCATGTTTAAGCAAAACATCGTTGATGGCCGTCAGAAAGAATCTCCTGATTACTGGCTGGAATACGGCCATCCGTGGGAATTCAGACGTCACAACACACGTTATAAAGTGCGTTTCGGCGGGCGCGTTCAGCTGGAGGGCAAGAAAACCCGCTGGGTGGAAACCGAAGAGATCCTTGCGGTTGCCTATGACCAGATTATCCCCGGTTACGATACCGACGCGACCAACACGCTGCGCCTGTGGAATGCGCAGGCAAGTAACGAAATCAACCTCGGTAAATTCAACCAGGGCGACTACTTCGCCGCGGTAGAAGATAAGAATCATTCAGAAAATGTATCGCGCGTGCTTTATCCGGATGACTCTACCTATTCCGGCCGCGAGTTACGTCTGCGCCAGGAATATTTTCTGGTCTCGGCGACGGTGCAGGACATTCTCAACAGTCACTATCAGCTACACAAAACCTACGCCAATCTGGCGGATAAAGTCGCGATTCACCTCAATGACACCCATCCGGTGCTGTCTATCCCTGAACTGATGCGTTTGTTAATGGACGAGCATAAATTCAGTTGGGAAGGGGCATTTGAGGTAACCTGCCAGGTGTTCTCGTACACCAACCACACGTTGATGAGCGAAGCGCTGGAAACCTGGCCGGTAGATATGCTCGGTAAAATTCTGCCGCGCCATCTGCAAATCATTTTCGAAATTAACGACTACTTTCTGAAAACGCTTCAGGAGCAGTATCCCAGCGATACGGGCCTGCTGGGACGCACTTCAATTATCGACGAATCAAACGGACGCCGCGTGCGCATGGCCTGGCTTGCGGTGGTGGTGAGCCACAAGGTGAACGGCGTTTCTGAACTGCATTCAAATCTGATGGTGCAATCGCTGTTTGCGGATTTCGCTACCATCTTCCCGATGCGTTTCTGTAACAAAACCAACGGTGTGACGCCAAGACGTTGGCTGGCGCTGGCGAATCCGCCGCTTTCAGACGTGCTGGACGAAAATATCGGCCGCACCTGGCGCACCGATCTTAGCCAGCTTAACGATTTGAAGCAGCACATTGATTACCCGACGGTGCATCAGGCCGTGCGTAAAGCGAAGCTCGCCAATAAGAAAAGGCTGGCGGAATATATCGGCCAGCAGCTCAACGTGGTGGTGAACCCGAACGCGCTGTTCGACGTGCAGATCAAACGCATCCATGAATATAAACGCCAGCTAATGAACGTGCTGCATGTCATCACGCGTTATAACCGCATCAAGGCGGACCCAACGGCCGGGTGGGTGCCGCGCGTGAATATCTTCGCCGGTAAAGCCGCATCGGCGTATTACATGGCGAAACACATCATCCACCTTATTAACGATGTGGCGGCAGTCATTAACAACGACCCGGTGGTGAAAGATCTGCTGAAGGTGGTATTTATCCCGAATTACAGCGTGAGCCTTGCGCAGATCATTATTCCGGCGGCGGATCTCTCCGAGCAAATTTCTCTTGCCGGAACAGAAGCTTCCGGCACCAGTAACATGAAGTTTGGCCTGAACGGTGCGCTGACCATCGGCACGCTCGACGGCGCAAATGTCGAAATGCTGGAGCACGTAGGGGCGGATAATATTTTCATCTTTGGTAATACGGCGGAAGAGGTTGAAGCGCTGCGGCGCAACGGCTATAAGCCGCGCGAATATTACGAGAAAGATGAAGAGCTGCACCAGGTGCTGACGCAAATCGGAACCGGCACGTTCAGTCCGGGTGAGCCAACCCGCTACCGGGACCTGCTGGATTCACTGATTAACTTTGGCGACCATTATCAGGTGCTGGCGGATTATCGCAGCTACGTGGATTGCCAGGATAAGGTGGACGAGCTGTACTGCCAGCCGGAAGAGTGGACGATCCGCACGATGCACAATATCGCCAATATGGGGTACTTCTCATCCGACAGGACGATTCAGGAATACGCCGACGAGATTTGGCATATTAAACCGGTGCGGCTGTAGGTTTTACGGCTTAACCCTCTCCCTGACGGGGAGAGGGAACCTGGTTGAACCTTCCCCTCTCCCCGCCAGGGAGAGGGTCTGAATCAGCACAGTTCCAGCAGCACGTTATTATCCGTAATCACCTGCATCACGCCCGCAGGCGGCATTACGTCGGTGTAAACCTGATCGACCAGGCTAATACTGCCCAGATTAACCATCGCGTTGCGGCCAAATTTAGAGTGATCGACGACCAGCATCACGCAGCGGGAGTTATCAATGATTGCGCGCTTGGTACGCACCTCGTGATAGTCAAATTCCAGCAGGGAACCGTCACCGTCGATGCCGCTTATTCCCAGAATGCCGAAATCCAGGCGGAACTGAGAGATAAAGTCGAGCGTTGCTTCACCGATAATTCCGCCGTCGCGGCTGCGCAGTTCGCCGCCCGCCAGAATGATACGAAAGTCTTCTTTTACCTTCAGCGTGTTAGCGACGTTCAGATTGTTGGTGACCACGCGTAAATTACTGTGGTCTAAAAGCGCATGGGCGACGGCTTCCGGCGTGGTGCCAATATCGATAAACAGCGTGGCGCCGTCCGGGATTTGGCTGACAACTTTACGCGCAATACGCTCTTTCTCTGCCGTCTGGGTCTCCTTGCGATCGTGCCACGGGGTATTCACCGAGCTGGACGGCAGCGCCGCGCCGCCGTGGTGACGCATAATCATGTTCCGATCGGCAAGATCGTTCAGATCGCGGCGAATGGTCTGCGGGCTGACCGAAAATTGCTCCACCAGCTCTTCAGTGCTGACATACCCCTGCTTTTTAACCAGCTCGACAATCGCGTCGTGTCGTTGCGTTTGCTTCATGCTCTACTCCAGATTCTTATGTTCGTTTTCGCGCATGCAGAGTATCGACCAGCGCCATCGCGAGACCCACCAGCAGACCGGTAACGTGTGCGGCGTTAGCGATCGACAATCCTAAAATATTGAAGTAGCCCAGCACTATCCACAGCACCGCAAAGGCCATCAGGCCGCGCTGCATATAGATCCCGCTTTCAGGATCGCGCTCGCCCCTGAGCCACATATAGCCCATCAGCGCATAAACCGTTCCGGATAATCCACCGAACAACGGGCCGCTGAATTTTGCCTGTACGTAGCCGCTGAGCAGCGCCGAGATAATCGTCAGGGTGATGAGTTTTCCGCTGCCAAGCCGCTTCTCCAGCGGGCCGCCGAGATACCACCACCATAGCAGGTTGAAAGTGATATGCAGCAGCGAAAAATGCATAAAGGCATGGCTGAAATAGCGCCAGAATTCGTAGCGCAGGCTGTCATCATAAGGCCAGGCCAGCCATACCATCACGGTGCGATCGCCCAGAACCTGCATAGTCAGCCAGACCAGCACGCAAGCGGCAATTACCGCAAGCGTAAACGGCCCGGCCTTTTGCTGGATTGTCGCAAGGAAGGGATAACGCTGGTAGCGCAGGCCGCTATCGGTATTACCTGCAGCCCAGCTTGCCGCCAGATATCGTGCGTCGCCGGGATTGGCGAGAAACTGTTCCAGCTCGTGGCGCACTCTGGATTCCTGGCCATCATCTGCAAGCCAGATATCGCTCAGCTGGTGCTGTTGGATAGTGAGGACGACGCCCTGCGTCGCCATATAGTCGACAAACGCCTGCGCAACTCGCGGATTGGCAAACGAGGTGATCATGATCATAGGGTTTTAATCAAATCCTTACAAAAGGAAGCAGTATACCTGCACCTTATGCAGCGCCGCGATCGACTTCCGCCGGGAAATGACGATGCCAGGCATCAAAGCCGCCATCTACGCTGTAAACGTTGTCATAGCCCTGTTGCAGCAGGTACTGGGCCGCGCCTTTGCTGCTGTTGCCGTGATAGCACATCACCATGACCGGCGTATCGAAATCGGTCTGCTGCATAAAAGCGACCAGGCGGTCATTCGTCAGATGAAAAGCGCCCGGCGTGTGGCCCATCGCAAAGCTCTGCGGATCGCGGATATCCACTAATACCGCCAGTTTCTGGTGCAGCTTCTGGTGCGCTTCTTCCACACCAATACATTCAAATTGATCCATAGCTTGCTCATGTACATATAAAGGAAAGGGGCAGACTCGCCGTCATACTAAGCGAAACCTGCGTCCGGCCGCTGATATTAACGCCATTATGTTATCCATATCACGCAGAAATGTTTTTTTTTCGTTAGCAAAACGCCGGTCGCTTGCTATTATGAGCGATAACGAACATTTATGAGCTTTAACGAAAGTGTGTGAGGGCAGCATGGAAACCAAAGATCTGATTGTCATTGGCGGCGGCATTAACGGCGCCGGTATCGCGGCAGACGCGGCAGGCCGCGGCCTGTCTGTGCTAATGCTGGAGGGGCAAGACCTGGCCTGCGCAACGTCCTCCGCCAGTTCAAAACTGATCCACGGCGGCCTGCGCTATCTGGAACATTACGAATTCCGCCTAGTGAGCGAGGCGCTGGCCGAACGTGAAGTGCTGTTGAATATGGCCCCGCACATCGCCTTCCCGATGCGCTTCCGTCTGCCTCATCGCCCGCATTTACGCCCGGCCTGGATGATCCGCATCGGTCTGTTTATGTACGACCACCTTGGTAAACGCACCAGCCTGCCTGCGTCAGCCGGTTTGCGTTTTGGCGCAGATTCGGTCCTTAAGCCAGAAATCGTGCGCGGTTTCGAATATTCCGACTGCTGGGTAGACGATGCGCGTCTGGTGCTGGCGAACGCGCAGATGGTTACGCGTAAAGGTGGCGAGGTAAAAACCCGTACCCGCGCAACCAGCGCCCGTCGCGAAAACGGACTCTGGGTTGTTGAGGCGCAGGATATCGATACCGGTGAAACCCATAGCTGGCGCGCGCGCGGCCTGGTAAACGCTACCGGCCCGTGGGTGAAAGATTTCTTCGATGATGGTTTGCAGCTTCCGTCGCCGTACGGTATCCGCCTGATCAAAGGCAGCCATATCGTTGTGCCGCGCGTGCACAACCAGAAGCAGGCTTATATTCTGCAAAACGAAGATAAGCGCATCGTGTTTGTCATTCCGTGGATGGACGAGTTTTCGATTATCGGCACCACCGACGTCGAGTACAAAGGCGATCCGAAAGCGGTTCACATCGACGAGAGCGAAGTAAAATATCTGCTGGATGTCTACAACGAGCATTTTAAAAAGACGCTTTCGCGTGAAGATGTGGTGTGGACTTATTCCGGCGTGCGTCCGCTGTGTGATGATGAATCCGATTCACCGCAGGCCATTACCCGTGATTACACGCTTGATATTCACGACGAAAACGGTAAAGCGCCGCTGCTGTCCGTTTTTGGCGGCAAGCTGACAACCTATCGCAAACTTGCGGAGCACGCGCTGGACAAACTGCAGGCTTATTATCCGAAAATCGGCCCGGCCTGGACTAAAGGCAGTAAATTGCCAGGGGGAGATATCACCGGCGACCGCGATGATTTTGCGGCCCAGCTGCGCCGTCGCTATACCTTCCTGAGCGAAAGCCTGGCCCGTCGCTTTGCCCGCACCTACGGCAGTAACAGCGACCTGATTCTTCAGGAGGCGACATCCCTTGAAGATTTAGGCGAGAACTTCGGATATGAGTTTTACGAAGCCGAACTGCGTTATCTGGTCGAGCACGAATGGGTTAAGCGTGTCGATGACGCCATCTGGCGTCGTACCAAGTTAGGCATGTGGCTGACGGAAGAGCAGCAGGCGCGGGTGGCGCAGTGGCTGGTAAAGCGGAACGGTAAACCGACGTTGTCGTTGGCATCGTAAACAAGCGGTGGATGGCGCTTACGCTCCTCCACCCTACACAATCAAAGGCACGGAATTTGTAGGTCGGATAAGCCTGCGCCATCCGACATTGTTTAAACCCCGTATCCCATCATCTTCAGTAGCTTCTGCGCATGCTGCACGGCGTCCTGACGGTGCGCCACGCCCAGCTTCTGATACAGATTACGAATATGCGTTTTGATAGTGGTTGCCGCCACGTCCAGCTCGCCCGCGATTTGCTCGTTGCTGTAACCTGAATAAATCAGCCCCAGCACCTGCCATTCACGCTGGGTTAGCGGGCTGGTGCGGATCAGCTCCGGCACTTCCGGATGGGTTAGCAGACGATTAACAAAGTTCTCATCGAAGTGCGCGAACTTGTGGCGGTGGTGCTGGTTAATCTCACGCAGAATACGCTGGGCGCGATGCTGATCCAGCTCCGGCAGCGTATTGAGCTGGATTAGCTGGCGCAGCTGCTGCGCCATGGCTTCGCCCTCAATCACAAAGTGGCTGATAAACCCGGTACGGTTGGCCAGCGCCAGCGCTTCAAGCAGCACGCGTTGCGCATCGCTTTTACGACCGGACTGCCAGTAGAGCTGGTTTAACAGCAGCAGGTTGCGGTTGAGATCGCTCATCAGGCGCAGGCTACGCGCGTTTTCATTTAATTCTTCCAGCACCATTTCCGCCGGATCGAACTCGCCCAGCAGGATCTGTACGCGGGCAATATTGCGCCACTGGCTTTGCAGGAAGTGATTATTGGCAAATTCCGGTTTTGGCGTCTGGCGTAACCAGTTGGCGGCAGACTTTTTATCGTCGGTCATTTGCCAGTAAATAACCCGTACTTTATCGGCGTTTGACACCCAGTCGCTGTGATAAGGCCCGTTACCGAGCAGGTTCTCCAGGCGATTCAGGTGGCTACGGGCGTTATCCAGATCGCCGCGTGCCAGCGAGCACTGCACCAGCAGCGCCAGGCATTGCAGCTGCTGCTGCGGCTGGTAGCCGGAAAGCACCTCCACGCCGTAACGAGCCGAAGCCTCGGCTTCATCCAGACGTGACCAGGCCCACAGCAGCTGCGCGCGAATACGTAACAGGAATTCGTGCAGCGGCAACTGTTCAAGATGCTGCTCGCGAATCAGGACGAAGGCTTTTTCCTGCATCTCCCATGCGGCCTGCAGGAAGCCCTGGGCCAGCAGAATTTCGCTTTGCTGGATAAGGCTCCACAGCGCGTAATGCCACACGTCGTGGCGGCGCGACATCTGCTCGGTTTGCTGCATCACCGACAGGGATTTCGTCAGATCGCCTTTGCAGTGCAGCACTTCGCCGTGGACGGAGGTGGCAACGATTCGGCTGTAGTAGTTTGCCAGCGGCAGCATATCGAGCGCGATCATCGCCAGCCTTTCAGCCTCGACCGGATCGCCGTCATTAATGGCGACCTGAGCGCGCAGGGCGTTGAATTCGCCGTGCAGCGTATCGTCCATTTCCAGATTCATTTCCTGCTCGGCCCGCGCCAGCAGCAGGTTAACTTCACTGTAGCGGTGCTGGCTTTGCATCAGCCAGGCCTGCAATAGCACCAGCTTCGGATTCTCCAGCAGGCTTTCCCACGGCAGCGCTTTCAGCGACTCTTCCAGCAGGGTCAGCTCGCTGTGGTTAAACAGCGCCCAGGCATGATGCAGCAGAATATCGCGCAGCATGCTGGCGTCGCCCGCGGCTAACGCGTGATGAATGGCTTCGCTCGGGAAACCCTGCGCCATCCAGCTTTCGGCGGCGGCACGGTGGATATCCGGCAGTTCAGCGGCAAGCTCCCACTGACAGCGCTGGCGCAGGAAGCTGCCAAACAGCGGATGGAAACAGAACCATTCGCCGGAGTCGTCCATGCGCTGCATGAAAAGCCCCTGACGCTCGGTCTCTTCCAGGCGCATCTGGCCGTTTTCTTCACCGGTGATGCGGACAATCAGGGCATCGTTCATCGAGCGCAGAATTGAGCTGCGCAGCAGGAAGTTACGCGTATCCGCATCCACGTTATCGAGCACTTCATCCACCAGATAGTCAGAAAGGTGGCTGGCGTTGATACCGGAAAGGCGCCGTGCGGAGTGATGCGCCGAGGAGTTATTTTGACGTGCGGAAAGCGCGATGAGCTGCAATGCGGTAGCCCAGCCGGCGACGTCGTCACACAGGCGGCTACTGTCGGCTGGCTCAATCGGCGTGTTCAGACGGCAGTCAAAGAACTGTTTCGCTTCCTGGTGGGTAAAGGCAAGCTGCTGGCTGCCAATTTCCAGAAGCTGATCGCGCACGCGCAGGTTGGCAATACCAAGCTGCGGCAGGTTGCGCGATAACACCACCAGCGTCAGGTTTTCTGGCTGATGGCGAATAAAAAAGCGCATCGCTTCGTGAATAACCGGGTTATTGATCAAGTGGTAATCATCAATCACGAGGAATAGCGGGCGATGCCATTCCGCCAGCTCAATAAACAGCTGCGCAAACAGCGATGAGAGGCTCGCATACTGGCGCTTTTGCGCCATTACTTCACTGCTGACACAATGGCCGCCGGTTGCCTGTTGAATGGCGGTAACCAGATAACTGGCAAAGCGTTCTTGTTGGTTATCGCCCTCATCAAGGGAATACCAGCCTAACTCATTTTTCCCTGCTGCCCACTGGGAGACCAGTGTGGTTTTGCCATAGCCTGCGGGACTGGTTATCAACGCCAGACGATAATTTGCGGCGGTTGACAACTTCATCAACAGGCGGTCGCGAACCACGGTATTTTCCAGACGCACCGGGCGACTCAATTTGGATGGGATCAACATAGTGTCACTTCACTGTGTGTATAAATTTTATACAGAAATGAATTTTTTTACGCTTCGTAATTAATGCTTACTGTTAAGGTCGGCCAGATTCGATCTTATTGCAAGATTGTTGAACTTTCCGAGGGTGTTAAGTTGCACCTTGTCACAGTTCCATAGTTTTATCGCATGGGTTTCTAATTAATCATACATTTTTCATGAAGTTTAATTGCTCGTTTTCCGCGCCTGGCCTGAAAAGAAAACGGTTACAGACGGCGGGTAAATGCGAACGTAACGGCTTCTATATTGTCCAAATTCTGGTGAGATTTTGCCTCTGCTGGCCGAAAGTTAAGTGGCCACGATCACACTTTTAGCTCATCCCCAACGCTCATCCTGGCCTTTTCCCCCACAGGATGAGGAATAAGCCCAAGCCGCCCGGCACACTAACGGGCAATGCATTTAGCACATCAAAGGATCGATTCCCAATGTCACAGCCGAGCTTCAAAAAAGAACAATTTCAGGCTGCGCTGACCCGTCAGTGGCAGCGTTATGGCCTCCAGGCCGCCAGCGAAATGACCCAGCACCAGTGGTGGCATGCCGTAAGCGGCGCGCTGGCGGAACTGTTGGCAGCGCAGCCGGTCGCCAGACCAAAAGCGAAGCAGCGCCACGTTAACTACATCTCGATGGAGTTTCTGATTGGCCGCCTGACCGGCAACAACCTGCTGAACCTCGGCTGGTATCAGGACGTGGCGAATGAGCTGCAAGCGTTTGATATCAACCTGACCGATCTGCTTGAAGAAGAGACTGACCCGGCGCTGGGCAACGGCGGCCTGGGACGTCTGGCGGCGTGCTTCCTGGATTCTATGGCGACAGTGGGCCAGTCGGCGATTGGCTATGGCCTGAATTATCAGTACGGTCTGTTCCGCCAGTCCTTCAAAGACGGCCAGCAGATGGAAGCGCCGGACGACTGGCAGCGCGGTAGCTACCCGTGGTTCCAGCATAACGCCGCGCTTGATGTGCAGGTTGGCGTGGGCGGCAAGGTTATCAAAGAAGGCAAGAATAGCCGCTGGGAACCGGCGTTTATCTTCCAGGGCGAAGCGTGGGATCTGCCGGTGCTTGGCTACCGTAACGGCGTCGCCCAGCCGCTGCGCCTGTGGCAGGCGAAACATGCTCATCCGTTCGACCTCACCAAATTTAACGATGGCGATTTCCTGAAAGCAGAACAACAGGGAATCGACGCGGAAAAACTGACCAAAGTTCTCTACCCGAACGATAACCACTTAAACGGCAAAAAGCTGCGCCTGATGCAGCAGTACTTCCAGTGCGCCTGTTCGGTGGCGGATATTTTACGACGTCATCACCTGGCGGGCCGCAAACTTGCCGAGCTTGCTGATTACGAAGTGATTCAGCTTAACGACACTCACCCGACTATCGCCATTCCTGAATTACTGCGCGTGCTGATTGATGAGCACCAGCTAAGCTGGGACGACGCCTGGGCCATCACCAGCAAAACCTTCGCCTACACCAACCACACCCTGATGCCGGAAGCGCTGGAGTGCTGGGACGAAAAACTGGTGAAAGCGCTGCTGCCGCGCCATATGCAAATCATCAACGAGATTAACGCTCGCTTTAAAAAGCTGGTCGATAAAACCTGGCCGGGTGACGAAGCGGTATGGGCAAAACTGGCGGTGGTGTACGACAAACAGGTGCGCATGGCAAACATGTGCGTGGTGAGCGGTTTTGCGGTAAACGGCGTTGCTGCGCTGCACTCCGATCTGGTGGTAAAAGATCTGTTCCCGGAATACCACCAGCTATGGCCGAACAAATTCCATAACGTTACCAACGGCATCACGCCGCGCCGCTGGATCAAGCAGTGTAACCCGGCGCTTTCCGCCCTCATCGATAAGAAGTTAAAGAAAGAGTGGGCCAACGATCTGGACGTGCTGGAAGGGCTGGAAAAATACGCTGACGACGCGAAATTCCGTCAAGAATATCGTGATATCAAGTACCAGAATAAAGTGAAGCTGGCGGCGTTTGTGAAAGCGCGTACCGGCATCATTATCAGCCCTGATGCGCTGTTCGACGTGCAGATAAAACGCCTGCATGAATATAAACGTCAGCATCTGAATCTGCTGCATATCCTGGCGCAATATAAAG
Organism: Cedecea colo; assembly: GCF_011808225.1. Taxonomy (GTDB): domain Bacteria; phylum Pseudomonadota; class Gammaproteobacteria; order Enterobacterales; family Enterobacteriaceae; genus Dryocola; species Dryocola colo. Next base: position 65,927 of record NZ_SOYS01000010.1, read on the forward strand.
AGATCCGCGAAAACCCTGAGGCCGACCGCGTGCCGCGTGTGTATCTGTTTGGTGCGAAGGCGGCGCCGGGTTATTACCTGGCGAAAAACATTATTTTTGCCATCAACAAAGTAGCGCAGGCGATTAATAACGATCCGGTCGTTGGCGACCAGTTGAAAGTCGTATTCCTGCCGGATTACTGCGTTTCCGCAGCGGAAATCATGATCCCTGCGGCGGATATCTCCGAGCAAATCTCCACCGCGGGCAAAGAAGCCTCCGGCACCGGCAACATGAAGCTGGCTCTGAACGGCGCGCTGACCGTGGGCACGCTGGACGGCGCAAACGTCGAAATCGCCGAGAAAGTGGGTGACGAGAACATCTTTATCTTTGGACATACCGTGGAAGAAGTGAAAGCCCTGAAAGCCAAAGGCTACGACCCGGTGAAATGGCGTAAGAAAGATAAAGCGCTTGATGCGGTACTGAAGGAGCTGGAGAAAGGCGTTTACACCGATGGCGATAAACACGCCTTCGATCAGATGCTGCATAGCATCGGTAAACAAGGCGGCGACCCGTATTTAGTAATGGCTGACTTCACGGCTTACGCTGCTGCACAAAAGCAGGCTGATGCGCTGTACCTCGACCAGGAAGCCTGGACTCGCGCTGCTATTCTGAACACCGCGCGCTGCGGCATGTTCAGCTCGGATCGCTCGATTCGTGATTATCAGCAACGCATCTGGCAGGCTAAACGCTAAGGGAAGGACATGGAAAGCAAACGCCTTGATAACGCCGCGCTGGCGGCAGGAATTGCAGCTAATTACATTAACGCGCACGGTTTGCCGCAGGCCATTCCGGCGGATACCAAGCTGCGCTTGCTGGAAGCCATGAGCCGCACCGCTACTCCTCAAAAGGTGGCGGTCACTCCCGTGCCAAACGTGCAGGTATTTACCGCCGGAACGAAGATGGCGCTGCCGCTGGAGGGTCACGGTGAATTTACGTGGCAGCTGGCAACGGAGGCAGGTAAAACGCATCGCGGACACGCACTGGCAGGAAGCAAGCTGGCATTGCCCGCCCGACTGCCGGAAGGCTACCACGAACTTACCGTCAGCCAGAACGAACGCTCCTGGCAGTGCCGCGTGATTGTCGCGCCGAAGCGCTGCTATGAGCCCGATGCGCTGTTGCAGGACAAGAAGCTGTGGGGTGCCTGCGTGCAGCTTTACACTTTGCGTTCCGCGCATAACTGGGGCATCGGCGACTTTGGCGATTTACAGCGTATGCTGGTGGACGTTGCGAAGCGCGGCGGTTCGTTTATCGGCCTGAACCCGATCCATGCGCTCTATCCGGCAAACCCGGAGAGCGCAAGCCCGTACAGTCCCTCTTCGCGCCGCTGGCTGAACGTTATCTATATCGACGTTAATGCCGTAGATGATTTTCTCTTAAGCGATGAAGCCCAGACATGGTGGAAGATGCCGGCCACGCAGCAGTCGCTGAAAGCCGTGCGTGATGCCCGGTGGGTCGATTATGCCACCGTCACCGCGCTGAAAATGGCGGCGCTACGCATGGCGTGGAAACAGTTCTCAAAACGTACCGCGCGCGATGAGCAGGTTCAGGCGTTCCAGACGTTTGTGGCAAACGGCGGCGATAGCCTCTATTTCCAGGCGGCCTTTGATGCGCTGCACGCTTATCAGGTTAAAGAAGATGAAATGCGCTGGGGCTGGCCGGTATGGCCGGAAGGTTTCCGCGACGCGCATACTCCGGAAGTAAAAGCTTTCTGCAGCAAGTACAGCGACGAAGTTAACTTCTTCCTGTGGCTACAGTACCTGGCCCACACCCAGTTTGAAGCGTGCTGGCAAACCTGTCGGGGCTTCAAAATGCCTATCGGCCTGTACCGCGATTTGGCGGTTGGCGTGGCGGAAGGCGGGTCGGAAACCTGGTGCGATCGTGAACTGTACTGCCTGAAAGCGTCGGTTGGCGCGCCGCCGGATATTCTTGGTCCTCTCGGCCAGAACTGGGGCCTGCCGCCAATGGATCCGCACGTTATTACCGCGCGGGCCTATGAGCCTTACATTGAGATGTTACGCGCCAATATGACTAACTGCGGCGCGCTGCGTATCGACCATGTTATGTCGATGCTGCGTCTGTGGTGGATCCCATACGGTGAAACGGCGGATAAAGGCGCGTATGTGCATTATCCGGTGGACGATCTGCTGTCGATCCTGGCGCTGGAAAGCAAGCGTCATAATTGCATGGTGATCGGTGAAGATCTGGGTACGGTGCCGGTTGAAATCGTAGCCAGGCTGCGCGACAGCGGCGTTTATTCCTACAAAGTGCTCTATTTCGAACACGACAACGAAAAGCAGTTCCGCGCGCCCAAAGCGTGGCCGAAGCAGTCGATGGCCGTGGCTACCACTCACGATCTGCCTACGTTACGCGGCTACTGGGAAAGCGGTGATTTAACGCTGGGTAAAACGCTGGGGCTGTATCCTGACGAAAAGGTACTGACCGGGCTGTATCTGGATCGCGAACGCGCCAAACAGGGCCTGCTGGATGGTTTGCATGAATATGGCTGTTTGCCAAAACGGGCAGGGCACAAAGCCTCACTGATGGCGATGACGGCCACGCTTAACCGCGGTATGCAGCGTTATATCGCCGACAGCAACAGCGCGCTGCTGGGCCTGCAACCGGAAGACTGGCTGGGCATGGCGGAGCCGGTGAATATTCCGGGTACCAGCTACCAGTATAAAAACTGGCGTCGCAAGCTATCCACTTCGCTTGAGGATATGTTTGCCGACGAGAGCGTGAATAAGCTGCTGAAGGATTTGGATAAGCGGCGTAAGAAACGCTAAAAAAGCTTCCCCCCGCCTGGCGGGGGGAATGCGAATTAGTAGTAAGAGTGCTCGCCGCGCTGGTGTTCGGTCAGATCGCGAACGCCTTTCAGCTCCGGGAACTCAGCCAGCAGCTGTTTCTCAATACCTTCTTTCAGGGTCACATCGACCATTGAACAGCCGTTACAACCGCCGCCGAACTGCAGAATAGCCAGTCCGTCATCGGTAATTTCCATCAGCGTAACGCGGCCGCCGTGGCCTGCCAGCTGCGGGTTAACGGTTGCCTGCAGCATGTATTCCACGCGCTCCATCAGCGGGGCATCGTCGGCAACCTTACGCATTTTGGCGTTAGGGGCTTTCAGCGTTAGCTGAGAACCGAGCTGGTCGGTAACAAAATCAATTTCTGCGTCTTCAAGGTATGGCGCGCTCAGTTCATCGACATAAGCGGTCAGCTGCTCGAATTTTAACGCCGTGTCACTTGCTTCAACCGCATCCGGCGGACAATAGGAGACGCCGCACTCCGCATTAGGAGTACCAGGATTGATAACGAAGACGCGGATTTGCGTCCCTTCTTCCTGACCTGCCAGCAGTTTGGCAAAGTGAGATTGTGCAGTATCGGAAATACGGATCATAACGATTGCTCAATAGTTGACTATTTTAGTCGGTTATAATACGCCCATCATCGAGGGTCTACAAGGTTCGACACAGGCACCATACCTGGATAGTCGCCGCGCCCTGCTTTTTTAGCAGCCGCGCAATTTCCGCCACGGTACTGCCCGTCGTGACGACATCATCCACAATAACTATATGGCGACCCGCCACCGGGAATTCAATCCTGAATGCCCCTTTGAGATTGCCGCGACGTCGCCTCGCGCTTAGCTTGTGCTGCGTTGCCGTGGCGCGGATGCGCCTGACTGACGCATGCTGATAAGCGCATTGCAGCCAGCGCGCCAGCGGGGCCGCGAGCAGGGCGGACTGGTTAAAGCCTCTGCGCCAGGCGCGACGGGAATGTAAGGGTACGCTGACGATCGCCTCGGGTTTTGGGACAGAACCAGCGCGTATCGCAGCAATAACTTTTAGCAGTATCAGCCGCGCCAGCGCCGGAGCGAGGGCAGTGGTGGCAGTAAATTTCAGCCGGTGAATGAGGGAATTAAGCGGCGGTTGATAATCGGTGACAAAAATCAGCTTATCCCACGGCGGTGGATTTTGCAGGCAGCGGCCACACTGCGTCACGCCTCGCGCGGCGGGTAGCCCGCAGCGTTCACAGCAGGACGGGCTGGACAAGGCCGCGCTACAGCGTGAACAGATGCCCCATGCCGGACAGGCAAGCGGCAGACGGCATAGCCAACACAGCCCCGGGATTGTTAGCATATTCGCTCCATACATTTGAAAACGAGACAGTAACCGATGAGCGAACTTTGGTGGCAGACAAAAGGTGAGGGAAAAATCAGTCTTGTGCTGCTGCACGGATGGGGGCTGAACGCCGAAGTATGGCATTGCATCAGCGCGGAATTAAGCTCGCATTTTCGTTTACACCTGGTCGACCTGCCAGGCTATGGCCGCAGCCAAAGTTTTGGCGCCTTGACGTTGCCGGAGATGGCCGAAATCGTGCTGGCACAGGCGCCGGAGCAGGCTGTCTTTCTTGGCTGGAGTTTAGGCGGGCTGGTGGCAAGCCAGATTGCACTGACCCATCCTGAACGCGTACGCGCGTTAGTAACCGTCGCCTCATCACCCTGTTTCACCGCTCAGGGAGACTGGCCGGGAATTAAACCTGAAGTGCTGGCTGGTTTTCAGCAGCAGTTGAGCGAAGATTTTCAGCGTACCGTTGAGCGCTTCCTTGCTTTGCAAACGCTGGGAACGCAAACCGCTCGTCAGGACGCCCGTGCGTTAAAAGCGGTGGTGCTTGAGCAGCCGATGCCGGAGGTTGGGGTGCTCAATGGTGGTCTGGAGATCCTGAAAACCGCCGACTTACGCGAGCAGCTTACGGCGCTGCGGGTGCCTTTGCTGCGTCTGTACGGCTATCTTGACGGCCTGGTGCCTCGCAAAATCGCGGCTTTGCTCGATGAGCGTTACCCGCAAAGCGAATCGGTTATTTTCCCAAAAGCTGCCCATGCGCCGTTTATCTCCCATCCTGAAGAATTTTGTTCGGCGTTAGTGAAGCTGAAAAATCTTCTGGAGGAATAAGAAGGCCTCTGTGGAGATTACGGCAGGCATTTACGGGTAAGTTTTGATAAAAGAGAGGCGGAGGAACTCCGCCTCAGGTTGCTGATAAAGAAGGAAAAGCGTGGTTTTTCCTTCTTTATGGTTACCAGCCGAAAATCAATGGATTGATTTTCCTTGTTCTTTAAATGGCGGCACACTTTATTTTTGTGACGCCGGGAGTTTTGTCACTAGTCTCAGGCGGAGAAATACCGCCTTTGTTATTAGCCCGCCAGCGTCCACACTTCGCGGATACATTTCTTTCCTTGCGGACAGCTTTTGCAGCTGCCGGTCAGACAGTCGCCTGGGTCTTCCTTCATTCGCATCGCTTTACCCATGGCTTCTAAACGCCCGAGCATGGCGTTTACCAGCGGAAGCGGGACGGCAAGCCGTTGGCTTATCTGTGCTGCATCCAGGCGGCCCTGCAGCGCCAGTGCGTTACGGACGTCGATTAAGCTCGCCATGATTTCTCCTTAGTGGCAGTCGCCAGCGCTGGTTTCACAGCAGGCTGCGGCAGCAGTTTTACGGGCTGCCAGCAGGCTGACGTCCACACGGCTGCGCGCGCGGCGCAATCCGCCAATCAGCACCAGGTTAAACAGCACCACCGCAAGGATGCAGACCAGGCTGTATTGCGGATGCGCCCTGAACGACACGCTCTGGTAATAGAGCGTTGATAGCGAGTAAGCGATGTCCAGCCCCCACAACACGGAAAACGCCATCCAGCCGCGGCTTGATTCGCGGGCCACTGCGCCCATCACCGAAATGCACGGAATATAAAGCAGCACGAAAATCAGGTAGCTGTAAGCCGCCGCCGCGCTGCCAAATTTGCTGCTCATCACGCCCATGGCACCCGTTGCCATCTCGCCGTCGCCTTTGCTGGCTTCTATTGGGTTAGCGAGCACGCTCAGGCTGAAGGTGTCTTTCAGACTTTGCCAGGTTTCATCTGCGGCGTCGCCGAGCTCATCGAGCAGGCTAAAGCCAGCCGCGTCAAACTCCTCGTTGTGCATGTCTTCTGCGGTGTAGAGGGTATTCAGCGTGCCGACCACCACTTCTTTTGCCATCGCCCCGGTAAACAGGCCTACGGTTGCCTGCCAGTTATCTTCGTGTACGCCAATAGGCTTAAGCAGCGGGGTTAGCACCTGGCTGACGGACGCGAGCGCTGAGTCGTTGATGTTATCCACGGGTTTGCCGCTAAACGAGAAGCTGTTGAGCGCGCCGATAAAAATACTGACGATAACAATCACTTTGCCCGCGCGCAGCACAAAAGCCTTCAGGCGCTGCCAGGTTTGCAACAGCAGGCTTTTCAGATGCGGCACGTGATAAACGGGCAGCTCCATCACGAAAGGTGATGCTTCGCCGCGCATGATGGTGTGCTTAAGCATCAGGCCCGTGAGAATAGCCATTACGATGCCGAGCATGTAGAGCGAGAAGACGACTAACGCACCCTGCTGGCCGAAGAACGCTGCCGCGAACACCGCAAAGATCGCCAGACGCGCGCCGCAGGACATAAACGGCGCCATCATGATGGTCATCAGGCGTTCACGCGGCGCGTCCAGAGTACGTGCGCCCATCACCGACGGCACGTTACAACCGAAGCCCACAATCAGCGGAACAAATGATTTCCCCGGCAGGCCGAGAGACTGCATTAGCCGATCCATGACAAACGCCGCGCGTGCCATATAGCCGGAATCTTCAAGGAAAGAGAGAAACAGGTACATCATGCCGATTTGCGGAACCAGCGGCAGCACGGTGTTGATGCCGCCACCGATCCCCTGGGCGAGGAAGATGGTCAGCCAGTCCGGGAAGCGCAGCGTATAGCCAATCCATTGAATGCCGTGGATAAAGATAGCGGCGGAGCCGCCGTCGAAAATTGGCTGTAGCGCGCCGCCGATGTTAATCGCCAGCAGGAACATCAGGTACATCACCAGCATAAACACCGGCAGGCCGAGGAAGCGGTTGAGGATAATTTTATCCATCATGGCGGTAAGGCGGTGCGGCTCGGCAGTCAGGCTGTTGCTCACCGTATCGCAGATGGCGGCGATGCACTGGTAGCGCGCATCGGCAATCAGCAACGCCGGGTCTTCAATGGTTTTTGCGAGACTGGCGCGCACGCTTTCCAGCTTATCCGCCGCGCTGCTGGCAAAGGCCTGGCTGTAGATATCTCCTTCCAGCATTTGCAGCGCCAGCCAGCGGCGTTGCTGCTCGGGTATCTCTTCTGCCATGTCCGCCGCCAGGTTATCCACTTCAACGAGCAGCGCCTGCGGATAGAGCACCAGCTCTGCGCGGGTATTTGGCTGGCGTCGGTCGATGGCTAATTTCAACCCCTCTATGCCGCGTCCGCGTGTGGAAACCAGCGGAACCACCGGGCAACCCAGACGAGCGGCGAGGGCATCGATATCAATGCGAATATTTTGTTTCTCAGCGATATCGAGCATATTGAGCGCCACGACGCAGGGCATACCCAGCTCCAGCAGCTGTAGCGTCAGGTAGAGGTTGCGCTCAAGATTGGCGGCATCCACGACGTTTATCAGCAGGTCGGCATCGCCGCTCAAAATATAGTGACAGGCAATTTGCTCATCGAGCGAGGTTTGTGAGGAGATGGTGGTCAGGGAATACGTGCCCGGTAAATCAACCAGCGTGACCTGATGGGTCAGGGTTGAAAACTGTCCTTCTTTTCGTTCGACAGTGACGCCTGCCCAGTTGCCGACACGCTGACGCGAACCAGTAAGCTGGTTAAACAGCGTGGTTTTTCCCGAATTAGGATTACCGATTAAACCTATGGTTAAGTTTTTCATTTTTCACCGACTAAGGAGAATAAAAACCGGGGCACGAATGCCCGTCCCGTTTGTCAGGCCAGGGCTTCGACGTTTAATAATTCGAGATCTTTTTTACGTAAAACCAAATTGACGCGGCGTGTTTCGATATGAACCGGATCGCCAAGCGGCGCTACGCGTATGACATTAAAAGAAGAACCGGGCAACATGCCGAGGGACAATAATTTTTGTCGATAGGCCGGGCTTATTTCACGGGCGAAGCCGGTAATTTTCCACGCGCTGTTCGGTAAAAAATTCATAGGACCTTCTTAGAGCAAGACGCTAATTTGTTACTGGCGGAGCTGCTGTATTCACCGGCACGTCTGAAGCGCGGTGAAAGCCAACGGTCTTTTGGGGTAAAGGAGAAATAATAAGCAAAACAATGATAATGAGAATAATTTTTATCTGCAATAACTATTTATGAATGAGCGCGCATTTTTCAGTATTAAATGCAACAAGGCGTATGCTTATTTAATTTATTCCTGGACTAATGTTACGTTGATATTTCATGTGTTACGTAAATGATGCTTGTTGGTTTCTTATTTAAACATTCAGCGGAAATAGTTTTATTAGCTGCGGAATAATAGGGGCGGATAATTAACTGTTATTAATGAGTGGGCAGGAAGCGTCAGGAACAATACAGGTTAATTATGCGTTATATCCGCCCTGCCCTGGCTTTCAACAGGGCGGATATACGTTGCGTCATCCGCCGGTAGATTAGCTCTTCTTACCAAACGCGGCGGCCAGCGCATCGCTCATCGCGCTGTTGCCGTTGCTGGCGTTATCCCGTGCGCGCGGTTTGGCCTGCTGTTGCGCTGGTCGGCGGGCGTTGTTTTGCTCACGCGGCGCGCTGCTACGATGGTTACTGGTTTCACCCGGCTGTTCATCAAGGCGCATGGTCAGCGCAATACGCTTGCGGGCAAGATCCACTTCCATCACCTTCACTTTGACGATATCACCGGCTTTCACCACCTTATGCGGATCGTCGATGAATTTATCGGAAAGAGAAGAGATGTGCACCAGACCGTCCTGATGAACGCCGATATCCACAAACGCGCCGAAGTTGGTGACGTTGGTAACCGCGCCTTCCAGTACCATGCCCGGCGTCAGATCGTTCATGGTTTCCACGCCGTCGGCAAACTTCGCGGTTTTGAATTCCGGACGCGGGTCGCGGCCTGGTTTTTCCAGTTCTTTGATGATGTCGGTCACCGTCGGGACACCGAAGCGCTCGTCGGTAAACTCGCTCGCCTTCAGGCCGCGCAGCGCGTCGCCGTTGCCCATAAGTTCGGCAAGCGCCTGCTTTGTCGCGGCAAGAATACGTTCAACAACGGGATAGGCTTCCGGGTGCACGGTGGAGGCATCCAGCGGGTTATTGCCGTGATTGATACGCAGGAAGCCCGCGCACTGCTCAAAGGCTTTTGGCCCCAGACGGCTGACTTTCAGCAGCTGCTGGCGATCCTGGAAACGGCCATTTTCGTCGCGCCAGTTAACGATATTCTGCGCCATCATGCGCGTTAAGCCCGCAACGCGAGTTAACAGCGGCACCGATGCGCTGTTCAGATCCACGCCCACGGCGTTTACGCAGTCTTCCACAACCGCATCCAGCTTCTTCGCTAACTGCGACTGGCTGACGTCATGTTGATACTGGCCGACGCCGATAGACTTCGGATCGATTTTCACCAGCTCGGCAAGCGGGTCCTGCAGGCGGCGGGCGATAGACACCGCGCCACGAATCGAGACGTCCAGATCCGGGAATTCCAGCGCCGCCAGTTCCGAAGCTGAATAAACGGAAGCGCCCGCTTCGCTGACAATCACTTTTTGCGCGGTCACTTTCGGGAACTGCTGCTGTACATCAAGGAAGAAACGCTCGGTTTCACGAGACGCCGTCCCGTTGCCGATAGCCACCAGTTCGACGTTGTGTTTCTCACACAGCGCCGCAACGGCAACCGCGGCTTTTGCGGCCTGGCCGGTATGCGGATAAATGGTATCGGTGGCGACCAGTTTACCGGTTGAATCAACAACCGCTACTTTGACGCCGGTACGCAGACCTGGATCGAGGCCCATGGTGGCACGCAGGCCAGCAGGCGCGGCCATCAATAAATCATGCAGGTTGCGGGCGAAGACGTTGATCGCTTCTTCTTCGGCGCGTTCGCGCACGGTGCCCATCAGTTCGGTTTCCAGATGCATCAGCACTTTGATGCGCCAGGTCCAGCTCACGACGCCGCGACGCCAGGCGTCTGCCGGGGCATTGTTCAGGCGCAGAGCGAGATGGTCGATAATGAGCTGTTCGCAGTAGCTTTCACGCGGCGGCTCGTCGTGCTGCGGATCGGCATTCAGCGCAAGCTGCAAAACGCCTTCGTTGCGGCCGCGGAACATGGCGAGCGCGCGGTGAGAAGGGACGGTGGCGATGGGTTCGTGATGATCGAAGTAGTCGCGGAACTTTGCGCCTTCCTCTTCTTTGCCGCTAACCACGGTGGCAACCAGATATGCGTTCTTCCACAGGTAGTTACGTACTTTTGCCAGAAGCGTTGCGTCTTCGGCGAAGCGCTCCATCAGGATGTAGCGAGCCCCATCCAGCGCGGCTTTGGTATCGGCAACGCCTTTGTCCGCGTCAATGTAGCGAACGGCTTCCTGTTCAGGTTCGTGAGCCGGTTCGTTCCACAGGATTTCCGCCAGCGGCTCAAGGCCTGCTTCGATTGCAATCTGCCCGCGCGTGCGGCGTTTTGGCTTATACGGCAGGTACAAATCCTCAAGCTCGGTTTTGCTCAGCGTGCCGTTAATGGCGGCTGCCAGCTCGTCGCTCAGTTTGCCCTGTTCGGCGATAGATTTCAGAATGGCCTGGCGGCGATCGGACAGCTCGCGCAGGTAGCTCAGGCGTGTCTCCAGCTGGCGCAGCTGCGTGTCATCCAGACCTCCGGTGACTTCCTTACGATAACGTGCGATAAACGGCACGGTATTCCCTTCGTCGAGCAGGCGAACGGCTGCTTCAACCTGTTCATTTCTGGCCTTTAGCTCACCGGCAATAATGCGGCAGAGTGAATCATTCATCATGGCTTTATCATCTGTGTAGTGCGTTTAGTGCGGAAATTTCAGAGGACAGTTATACGGACTGGAGGGCAAAAATGCCAGCCACAGCGCCTTCCCGACGAGGAATCGGACGGTTCTGTTGCTGACACGGGAGCTATTTCACATACTCGATTTCATTGACGTACCACTGGGCTTCTCCGCCGGGAGTTTGCACCACGGCTAAATCGCCCACTTCTTTTTTCAGCAGCGCGCGGGCCATGGGCGAGTCGATAGAGATGTAATCCTTGCGGCCGAAAATCTCATCGTAGCCCACAATGCGGAATTTCAGCAGGTTGCCGTCGTCGTTTTCGATTTCCACCCAGGCGCCAAAAAACACTTTGCCTTCCTGCTGGGGCGAATAATCGACGATTTTAAGGTTCTCAAGGCATTTCGTCAGATAACGTACCCGGCGGTCTATCTCGCGCAGCCGTTTTTTGTTGTACTGGTAATCGGCATTTTCACTGCGGTCGCCAAGGCTTGCCGCCCAGGTAACCTTTTTGGTCACTTCCGGACGCTCCTCGCGCCACAAATAGTCCTTTTCTTGCCTGAGCTTTTCGTAGCCCTCGCGGGTAATCAATGGCGTTTTCATCGTTGGGCCTGCAACGTGGATAACAATAAGGTGATTTAAACCGATAAATCAGGGTGATGGCAATCCCGACAATGTGCGAAGCCGCTCATCGTTTTAGTAAAAAAATCGCTATAACCGACTGTTTAATATGCTTTGTAACAATTTCGACTAGAATATATACCAGATTTGTCTGGTCGTATTGACGCAGTTTTTTAAGAATACGCCCTCAACTGTTCGAGCCTTTGGGAGTAATAAGAATGCAAGAGAATTATAAAATTCTGGTTGTGGATGACGACATGCGTCTGCGCGCGCTGTTAGAGCGTTATCTCACAGAGCAGGGCTTCCAGGTCCGTAGTGTGGCAAACGCAGAACAGATGGATCGCCTGTTAACCCGTGAGTCCTTCCACCTGATGGTGCTGGACCTTATGCTGCCCGGCGAAGACGGCCTGTCTATTTGCCGCCGTCTGCGCAGCCAGAGCAACCCGATGCCGATAATCATGGTTACCGCAAAAGGCGAAGAGGTTGACCGTATTGTTGGCCTGGAAATCGGTGCCGATGACTACATTCCAAAACCTTTTAACCCGCGTGAGCTGCTGGCCCGCATCCGTGCGGTGCTGCGTCGCCAGGCGAACGAACTGCCGGGCGCGCCTTCTCAGGAGGAAGCGGTTATTGCCTTTGGCAAATTCAAACTGAATCTCGGCACCCGTGAGATGTTCCGTGAAGATGAGCCTATGCCGCTGACCAGCGGTGAGTTTGCCGTGCTTAAAGCGCTGGTCAGCCATCCGCGTGAGCCGCTTTCCCGCGATAAGTTAATGAACCTCGCCCGCGGCCGTGAATACAGCGCCATGGAACGTTCGATTGATGTGCAAATCTCCCGCCTGCGTCGCATGGTGGAAGAAGATCCGGCGCACCCGCGTTATATCCAGACCGTCTGGGGTCTGGGCTACGTATTCGTGCCGGACGGTTCTAAAGCATGAGGCGAGTCCGCTTCTCACCCAGAAGCTCGTTTGCCCGTACGCTGCTCCTGATCGTCACCCTGCTGTTCGTCAGCCTGGTGACGACCTACCTCGTGGTGCTCAATTTCGCGATTTTGCCGAGCCTGCAACAGTTTAATAAAGTCCTCGCCTACGAAGTGCGTATGCTGATGACCGATAAACTGCAGCTTGAAGACGGCACGCAGCTGGTGGTGCCGCCGGCTTTTCGTCGTGAAATTTACCGCGAGCTGGGGATTTCCCTGTATTCCAACGAAGCGGCGGAAGACGCAGGCCTGCGCTGGGCGCAGCATTATGAGTTTTTGAGCCATCAAATGGCGCAGCAACTGGGCGGTCCGACGGAAGTACGCGTTGAGGTTAACAAAAGCTCGCCCGTTGTGTGGCTAAAAACCTGGCTGTCGCCGAATATCTGGGTGCGGGTGCCGCTGACGGAAATTCATCAGGGCGATTTCTCGCCGCTGTTCCGCTATACGCTGGCGATTATGCTGCTGGCGATAGGAGGGGCATGGCTGTTTATCCGCATCCAGAACCGACCGCTGGTGGATCTGGAGCATGCCGCTTTGCAGGTGGGCAAAGGGATAATCCCTCCGCCGCTGCGCGAATACGGTGCTTCGGAGGTGCGTTCGGTTACGCGAGCCTTTAACCATATGGCGGCAGGCGTTAAGCAACTGGCGGATGACCGCACGCTACTGATGGCGGGCGTAAGCCACGACCTGCGCACGCCGCTGACGCGTATTCGTCTGGCAACGGAAATGATGGGTCAGGAAGACGGCTATCTTGCCGAGTCGATTAATAAAGATATCGAGGAATGTAACGCGATTATCGAACAGTTTATCGACTACCTGCGCACCGGCCAGGAAATGCCGCTGGAAACCGCCGATCTTAACAGCGTGCTGGGCGAAGTGATCGCGGCCGAAAGCGGCTATGAGCGCGAGATTGAAACCGCGTTGCAGGCAGGCGAGCTGCCGGTGAATATTCATCCGCTGTCGATTAAACGCGCCGTAGCCAATCTGGTGGTGAACGCGGCTCGTTACGGCAATGGCTGGATCAAAGTCAGCAGCGGCGGCGAGCTTAACCGCGCCTGGTTCCAGGTGGAAGATGACGGCCCGGGTATTAAACCGGAGCAGCTTAAGCATCTTCTCCAGCCGTTTGTGCGCGGCGACAGCGCGCGTAGCACCAGCGGTACCGGGCTTGGGCTGGCAATAGTGCAGCGTATTATCGACAACCATAACGGGATGCTGGATATCGACGTGAGCGAGCGGGGCGGTTTACGCATCAGGGCCTGGCTGCCTTTGCCGATAAGCAAAGTCGTCCATCAGAGTAAAGACAATAAACCGGCGTAAAATAAAAAACGAACCTCAGGAGGTTCGTTTTTTTATGGGCAATGAGAAGATTAAATCTTCGGTCCTGCGCTCACCAGGGCCGCGCCTGCCGGAGTATCGGTGTACTTCTCAAAGTTAGACACGAACAGCTTAGCCAGCTGCCCGGCTTTTTCCTGCCACTGTTCTGGCGACGCATAGGTGTTGCGCGGATCCAGGATGCGGGGATCAACCCCGGCCAGCTCCGTCGGGATAGCAAGATCAAACATCGGCAGGGTGAAGGTTTCCGCGTCGTCAAGCGAGCCGTCCAGAATCGCATCGATAATTGCACGAGTGTCTTTGATCGAGATACGTTTGCCCGTGCCGTTCCAGCCCGTGTTAACCAGATAAGCCTGCGCGCCTGCGGTCTGCATACGCTTCACCAGCACTTCGGCATACTGAGTCGGGTGCAGCGAAAGGAACGCTGCGCCAAAGCAGGCTGAGAAAGTTGGCGTCGGTTCGGTTACGCCGCGCTCGGTTCCTGCCAGTTTGGCGGTGAAGCCGGACAGAAAGTGGTACTGAGTCTGGTTCGCCGTCAGGCGGGAAACCGGCGGCAAAACGCCAAATGCATCAGCGGTCAGGAAGATAACTTTGGTGGCGTGACCCGCTTTGGAGACTGGTTTGACGATATTGTCGATATGGTAAATCGGGTACGACACGCGGGTGTTTTCAGTTTTTGAACTGTCGTCGAAGTCGATAGAGCCGTCTGCGCGTACGGTGACGTTTTCCAGCAGCGCATCACGACGGATGGCATGGAAAATATCCGGCTCGGCTTCTTCGGACAGGCGAATGGTCTTCGCGTAACAGCCGCCTTCGAAGTTAAACACCCCGTCGTCGTCCCAGCCGTGCTCGTCATCGCCGATCAGGCGGCGTTTCGGATCGGTGGAAAGAGTGGTTTTACCCGTGCCGGATAAACCAAAGAACACGGCGACATCGCCCGCTTCACCGACGTTAGCCGAGCAGTGCATAGAAGCAATACCTTTTAACGGCAGCAGGTAATTCATAATAGAGAACATTCCCTTCTTCATTTCGCCGCCGTACCAGGTGCCGCCAATCAGCTGCATCCTTTCGGTAAGGTTAAAGGCGACGAAGTTTTCGGAGTTCATTCCCTGCTCCTGCCAGTGCGGGTTGGTGCATTTGGCGCCGTTCATCACCACAAAGTCGGGAGTGAAAGATTCAAGCTCTTCACTGGTTGGGCGGATAAACATGTTCTTAACGAAATGGGCCTGCCAGGCCACTTCGGTAATAAAACGTACCGAAAGGCGGGTATCGGCGTTGGCGCCGCAGAACGCGTCGATAATGAACAGGCGCTTGCCGGAGAGCTGTCGGGTAACGAGACCTTTCAGGCTTTGCCAGGTCTCGACGGTGAGGGGTTTGTTGTCGTTCTTGCCTTTGCCGTTATCCGCCCACCAGAGCGTGTC
Organism: Cedecea colo; assembly: GCF_011808225.1. Lineage (GTDB taxonomy): Bacteria > Pseudomonadota > Gammaproteobacteria > Enterobacterales > Enterobacteriaceae > Dryocola > Dryocola colo. Next base: position 81,145 of record NZ_SOYS01000010.1, read on the forward strand.
ACGGGTGGTGTCGTCACGAACGATATACTTATCTTTTGGCGAGCGGCCGGTAAAGATGCCGGTATCTACGGCGACGGCGCCGAGATGAGTTTCTACGCCTCGTTCAAAGCCTTCCAGACTGGGATCAAGCTCTTCGCGATACAGAGTGTCGTAATCGGGGTTATAAAGCACTTCACTCACATCGTTAATACCATAAGCCTTGAGATCCTGCGGGGTTATACCTTTAACTCGCATGTCACTGCTCCTTAGCCAATTTGTACTACCTCAGATTGTAGGGTTGTTTATTGCTTGTTAACCGCGACCAAACTCATAGATTTGAGCATCCAACTCACATCAGGGCAGCGGAAAACGCTGTGAAGCTAGTCACAATGGGGTGAGAGTATGGCAGGGATTGGCAATACGTCGGGTAAAATATTCCGAATATGTTAAAACACAGTGCAATAAACGGAAGCGATGTGATCGAGAGCGCGTTCGTAAGAAAGGGAATGAAAAACCGGGGCGGATAAGCGCGAACGCCGTCCACCCCAGGGAAATCAGTGAAGCTGGGGATCCGCCGGGGAGGCGTTGTTACGGATTGCGGCGATGTCCATGGCATCGAACACGTAGTGGCTGCCGCAGTAATCACAGTTCATGTCGATTTCGCCGTCATCTGCGATGATGCTGTCCACTTCTTCGTCCGGCAGGGTTTTCAGCGCGTCGGCGCAGCGTTCACGGGAACAGGTGCACTTGAACTCAACGGCCTGCGGATCGTAGAGCGTCACTTCTTCTTCGTGATACAGGCGCCACAGCACGTCATTGGCCGGCAGCGTAAGCATCTCTTCCGCAGTAATGGTTTCCGTCAGCGCGGCCAGGTGCGTGAAGTCATCTGCCTGGGCGTTTTGCGCAGGTAAAACTTGCAGCAGCATGCCGCCCGCAGCCGCCTGGCCTTGTACATCGCCGGTACGGATGAACAGACGCGTAGGCAGCTGTTCGGAACGCAGGAAGTAATCTTCCAGGCAGTCGGCCAGCGTATCGCCTTCCAGGCCCACAACGCCCTGATAGCGCTCGCCTTCGCTCGGCGTGATAGTGATGACCAGATAACCGTTGCCAACCAGCGTTTTCAAATCAGCATCAGCAGGAATATCGGCCTGAACGCGAGCCACGCCGCGCATTTGCTGTTTATTGTTGCCGTTGATCACCGCGAGAGTCATTGGGCCATCGCCCTGTAGCTGGACGGTGATATCGCCGTCAAACTTCAGCGTCGCCGTCAGCAGGCTAGTCGCGACCAGCAGTTCGCCGAGAATTTTTTTCACCGGCTGCGGGTAGTCATGGTTCTCCATGATCTGCTGCCAGGTTTCGGATACCGTTACCAGTTCGCCGCGCACGGCATAGTTTTCAAACAGGTAACGATGGAGTTGGTCGTGTTGAGCCATAGTTTTCTCTCAGTCAGGCGGCAGCTAGTCGTTGCCACCGTGTTTAAATTTCATCAGATCCCGGCGTTCTTTTTTGTCCGGGCGACGGTCCGGGTGCGGCATGGTCAGCGAATTCGTCTTGCGTGCCAGCGCCATTTTTTCCCGTTTTTCGAGGCTTTCCGCCGTCTCTTCATAAAGCTGCACCGCCTCCGTTGCCGGACGACGCTGCTCGGTTATGCCAAGTACTTTAACCGTGCGTTCATCGTTGCCCTGGCGCAGCGTTAGCATGGCGTTCAGTTCAACGATTTTGCTGGGCTTGCTGCGCTGCCCGTTGTAATGCACTTTGCCGCCTTCAATCATTTCCCGGGCCACGGCGCGAGTTTTGTAAAAGCGTGCGGCCCAAAGCCATTTGTCGAGGCGTACGTCTTCGGACGATTTCTCTTTCATCGCGACTCCTTAACCCGAAGCGAGGGGATCAGGTGACGATAGTCATTCAACGCGGGATGACGCTGCCAGATTTTGTCTGCCATTCCGGAATCCGGATTGGTGACGCCCAGGCAGTAGCGAATACCAAACTTTGCCGCTGCGTCCAGAATTGGCTCGCTATCATCGATAAATACGGTTCTTGCTTCGTCCAGCCCCGTATGCGCTGCCACAGCTTGCCACAACCGTTGATCCTCTTTTGGATAACCAAATGTGTGGGTGGAAAGCAATAAATCAAGGTGCTGTGCTAAACCGGTGTGTTCAAGTTTCACCGCCAGGTTATAAGGATGCGCATTTGTCAGCAGTATTCGCCGCTTACCACAGGCTTTTAACGCATCGAGGAACGGGGCGGTATCTTCACGCAGTACGGCATTTGGTCCCTGAGCGGTGGTCATGGCGCGGATATCCAGCCCAAGCCGTTCGCTCCAGTAATCCAGACAGTACCAGTTTAGCGTATGTTGCACGGCATGATATTCACTGGCAATCAACCGGTGAGCTTCATCCAGCGGGATGTTGCGCTCAAGGCTTACGGTTTCCGGAACCAGCTTCTGCCAGAAGTGGGTATCAAACGCGAGATCCAGCAGCGTGCCGTCCATATCGAGCAAAACGGTGTCGACATCCTGCCAGGCAATATCAATATGCATGGGTTAAACCTGATTGGGAGAGAGCTACGCGACAGGTTAGCATACTGTCGCGTGAAGTTTAGAACAGCGAGCGTATCGCGGGGAGTGGCGCTAACGACGGATTCATACAGCTTTCATAGTACTGCTGAATCTGCGCCAGGCGATGGCGGCTGCGGCGATAGCGGCGCAGCGCAAGCATACCGTTTACCGCAAGGCTTACCAGCATGCTGAAGAGCAGCAGCGTTGTGGCGATATAGCGCCAAAGGCTGCTGCTGTCCGGGATGCGGTGCAATGTGACATGCTGGGTGCCGTTCGCATCGGTTCTCAGGCCGGTGATAATACCCTCGGCGCTGAATGGCGTCTGGAGCAGCATTTCGGCAAGACGCTGGAACTCGCCCCATTGCTGCTGGGCCGGATAGTCATACAGAGAAACCGGTGGCAGCGGTTGATCGACCAGATCGCTGACTTCATCGCTGATAATAACAAACCCGCCGGGTGCCGGGCTGTTGAGCTTCTGCGCCGCGCGGTTGGTTTCACGGATGAAGAACGGGGCGGTTGAGGTCATCACCAGATTGTCGAGCGATTCGGCGCTGACCGGCCGTAGCAGGACGTTTACGCCGTCGAGTTTGCCCGCATCGGCTCGTTTGATCAGTGAATCCCAGTCCTTGGTATTGCCCAGGTTAATCAGCGCGTTTTTTAGCCGCACGCATTCGTCATCGGACGTACACAGCGCCTGAGTTTTTTGCACGATGCCGGCAAAATCATCCAGCAGCACCATCCCCGATTTCTGGATAGCGGTTCTTAACTGCGGGTTAACCTTTGAATCGGCTTCCGTTTGCGGATGGATTTGGCCGCTTACGGCCTGAATCAGGGCGGTGGCTTTGTCCATGATATCCGATTCCGGCAGCGGTAACGGGCGTGCGGTATTCCAGATAATCTGCGAACAGTCAAACGGCGTAAAAGTGGAGTTCTCTTTGGCAGTGTAGGCGCCTGGCAAATGAATATTGCACATGCCGGTACCTTTGACGCGCAGCGTGTCGCCGACGCGCAGCGTGGTTTTATCCAAATCGGCAACGCTTGTGGCTTCGATGGACTGGGCGCCTTTCAGCCAGGAGATGCTTAACTTAAGCGGCATCTCAAGCGGAACCCAAATAGTCAGCATCAACAGTACCACCAGCGCACCGGCGGCGATCACCAGGTTGCGCACCCAGTGCTGAATGGGGAAATTTTTGACCTCATCATGCAGCGACAGGAAGCGTCCCTGACGCACAACGTTGCGGTCCAGATAGATATCGATGTCGGTTTCCTGCCCCAGATCCTGGGCTACATAGGGTTGCCAGTGCGGGGGATAAACCAGATCGATAATGCCCAGCGAGATGTTGTTGATCTGCTCCTGATTGGACTCGCCAAATAATCCCCAGCGCTTTGGCGTGCCTCGCAGACAGTGTATTTCGCGTAGCGTATTTTTTGCCGGCGGAGCGAATAGCCCCCACAGGCTTGCCGCCAGCAGCATAATTGCGCCGCCCAACAGCCACGGCAGCACCACGGAAGGGCTGACCAGGCAAAGAAACAGCATCACGAAGGCGACGCACATAAGAATGGCTTCGCGCAGCCCGTCCGGCCGGCTCAGGGCGGCTTCTTCAGGCGTTTCCTGGCGGATATTCAGCAGTTCGATTTGCTCGCTTTCTTCACCGCGAATAGACGCCTGGCTACCGGGGGTGCGTTCCAGCGCGAAGCCCCGGCTTTCGCTGTTATCTTCATTTAGCGTGTGGCCATTAAGCGAAATCACCAGCGGGACGGTTTCAGTACGAATCAGCTCAACGTTATTATCGTTAGTGATGTACTGCTCCCAGAAAGGAGGCAGATGGACTTCAACAGAATCAAGGTAATAGCGCCATTTATTGGCGTCATCGGTCGACAGGCCATAGCGGGTGATGGAGCGGGTTAGAGAAAGAACCGTATTACTCTGCGCATTGAGGACCAGTTTTACCGGCGCGGTACTGGCACCAGAAGGCCCGACGATATCCTGCGTACGGGTTAGCGTCTCAATGTAGTTTTCAATAGCAGCGCGTTCTTCGGCAGTTAATTTGCGCGAGGTTGCTCCGGTAAAGGATTGCGCGTGCGGCAAATCGGCACGCAGCCTCAGGCTGCGCCAGACCAACCATCCGGCAATCAATACGCAGGCCAGCATAGCAGCTAAAAGAAGTAATAAGGTGCTCATGCTTTCCCCATCAAATAATCGTTTTCTTATTCAAGCGCAGCAAGTTGCACCCCTGCAAAAAAGTTATGGGTGTAAGAATTGTTATCGGCAGGTATGAACAAGAACTTGAGACATATTTTAAGGGCACATCCTGCGGTAAACTGATGTTAGCAAAGCGACTTCCTGGTAAATATCAGCAAATTCCTATTTCAAAGCCATCTATTGACATATACGTCAGGCGCAATCGGGAAGTTACAAAAATGTAAATAATAACCAATGTGCATTGCGCGAGATGTGCGGCATACCGCACAATAGCTTTCTGTATTCACTGTTAAATCCAGCCACAATGAGCAAATCCTTACAAAAACCGACTATTTTACATGTTGAAACCGTGGCCCGTTCACGTCTGTTTAATGTCGAAACGGTGGACCTGGAGTTTAGCAATGGCGTTCGACGCGTGTACGAACGTATGCGTCCCTCTTCCCGGGAAGCGGTAATGATCGTTCCGATTGTGGACGATCATGTGATCCTGATCCGTGAATACGCGGTTGGTACAGAATCTTATGAGCTTGGCTTTTCTAAAGGGCTAATCGATCCGGGTGAAACCGTGTTTGAAGCGGCAAACCGCGAGCTTAAAGAAGAGGTTGGTTTCGGCGCGCATGAATTGACGTTCCTTAAAAAGCTCACCATGGCACCGTCTTATTTCTCCAGCAAAATGAACATCGTGGTTGCTGAAAACCTCTATCCTGAGTCTCTGGAAGGTGACGAGCCGGAAGAGCTGCCGCAGGTTCGCTGGCCGCTGGCGTCGCTAATGGATTTGCTGGATGAGGAAGATTTCAGCGAGGCGCGTAACGTCAGCGCGCTGTTCCTGGTCAGGGAATGGCTAAAAGAGCAGGGACGTTTATAGCATCATAAAAAACCTTCTTTCGAAGGGTTTCAGACTGATGGCAAACTCTCAACCAACACAGGTTGAACCTATACCGCCGAATAAAAAATAAGCAAAATCAACGGATTGGTTTTCGGCTGATAAACACAAAGAAGGAAAAACCACGCTTTTCCTTCTTTGTCAGCAATCTAAAACCCTTCTTTCGAAGGGTTTTTTCATCAGAACAGCTCGTGCACTTCGCCGTTATCAATAATCGTTGTGCCCACCTCATGCACCGCCTGTTGCGTTGGCTGCGTGCCCTCAATGAAATACTCTTCACGACTGTTGCCGCCGTTGGCCAGCTGACCGGTGCTGCGGTCGATATTCACCGTCACGATGCCCGGCGGCGGCGTGGCTGGCTCTTCAGGTACGCCGTCCAGCGCCACTTTCATAAAATCATCCCATGCGGGCTGGGCGCTTTTGGCACCGCCTTCATAACCTGAAATCTGATCCTTAATCGCGCCGCTTGCAGAAGTGCGGCCAAGATTGCGGCGATGATCGTCAAAGCCTATCCACACGGAGGTTACAACACCGGGACCGTAACCTGAGAACCACGCATCTTTTGAACTGTTGGTTGTGCCGGTTTTGCCGCCGATGTCGCGACGTTTCAAGTCGCGTCCGGCGCGCCAGCCTGTGCCCTGCCAGCCCGGTTCCCCATAGATATTGGAGGTAAGCGCGCTTTTAATCAGGAACGACAGCGGTGTGTTAATCACATGTGGCGCGTATTCCGGTGCGGTCGTTTGGGCGACCAGATCGCTGTTTGCCTGTTCCAGTTTCGGCATTGGCACGCTGGCGTTTTGCTGTTCCTGAGAAACAGCCACGTCTTCGACGTTCTGATTTTCCAGCACGTTAGATTTCTGCGTTTCGCCGTAAATCACCGGTAAATCGCACTCGGCGCAGGCTACTTTTGGCTTCGCTTCGAAAATAGTCTGGCCGCCGTCATCAACGATTTTGGTAATGAAATACGGATCCACCAGGAAGCCGCCGTTTGCCATCACCGAGTAGCCACGCGCGACCTGCATCGGCGTGAATGACGCGGAGCCCAGCGCTAAAGATTCGGTATGCACGATATTCTGAGCCGGGAAGCCGAAACGCTGTAAATACTCCGCGGCGTAATCCACGCCCATGGCGCGCATCGCACGCACCATCACCACGTTTTTCGACTGGCCCAGGCCCTGACGCAGGCGAATCGGCCCGGCATATTCAGGCGGTGAATTTTTAGGACGCCAGTCGGAACCGGCACCGGCATCCCAACGCGAGATGGGCACATCGTTCAGGATACTTGCCAGGGTTAAACCTTTATCCATCGCCGCGGTATAGAGGAACGGCTTAATATTCGAGCCGACCTGACGCAGCGCCTGAGTGGCCCGGTTAAATTTGCTTTGGTTAAAGTCGAACCCGCCGACCAGAGCCAGCACTGCACCGTCACGTGGATTGATAGAAACCAGCGCGGAGTTCACATCCGGAACCTGGCCCAGCCACCACGCGTCATCAACTTTACGCACCCAAATCTGCTGTCCTGTCTGCACCACATCGGTGACTTTGCGCGGGGTCGGGCCTTGCGAGGTGTCAGAGCGATACGGACGTGCCCAGCGCACGCCGCTCATGCCCAGCGACACTGAAGTACCGTCCGCCAGCAGAGCGGTTGCTTCGGTTGGATTCGCACCGGTGACAACTGCCGGGAACAGCGGGCCATAAACCGGCAGGTTCTTCAGGGAATCGATGATTTTTTTCTCATTCCAGGCGCTTTCACCCACCTTCCACAGCACGTTTGACGGGCCGCGGTAGCCGTGGCGCATATCGTAAGCCATCACGTTGTTACGGACGGCCTGTTGCGCACCCTGCTGAATCCTGCGGGTTATGGTGGTGTAAACCTTATACCCTTCTTCATAAGCTTTATCGCCGTAGCGGCTTACCAGATCCTGACGCACCAGTTCTGACAGATAGGGCGCTGAGAAGGCGATTTCCGGCGCGTGATAATTCGCGACGATGGGCTGGCTGCTGGCTTCGTTGTACTGCGCCTGAGTAATGTAGTTTTCACTCAGCATGCGCGAGAGCACGACATTACGACGGGAAGTCGATCTTGTTAAGGAATACAGCGGGTTAAAGGTTGACGGCGCTTTTGGCAAACCGGCAATAACCGCCATTTCGCTGAGCGTAAGCCGATCGACTGTTTTGCCAAAATAAACCTGTGCCGCTGCGCCAACGCCGTATGCGCGATAGCCGAGGTAAATTTTGTTCAGATAGAGTTCAAGAATTTCATCTTTGCTCAGCATCTGCTCAATACGTATCGCCAGGAACGCTTCCTTAATCTTACGCATCATGGTGCGTTCCGGACTCAGGAAGAAATTACGCGCCAGCTGCTGAGTAATGGTACTTGCGCCCTGCGAAGCATGGCCTGAGAACAGCGCAACGCTTACCGCACGGAAAATCCCCACCGGATCAACGCCGTGATGCTCGTAGAAGCGGCTATCCTCGGTGGCGATGAATGCTTTCACCATTTCGGGTGGAATCTGGTTCAACGTCAAGGGGATACGACGTTTTTCGCCGTACTGGGCAATCAGTTCCCCGTCAGCGCTGTAGACCTGCATTGGAATCTGCAGCCGCACATCTTTTAGCGTGGCGACGTCAGGTAGCTGCGGTTCTATAAATTTGTATAACCCGTAAATCGAGCCGGCTCCCAGCAGAATGCAACAGACTGCAAGGATTAATAAATACTTTACGAACTTCACCTTAAATTTCCCATTAGGTTTCCACTGGGCAGTTTATAAACAAACGCGCGGTAGTATAAAGGCAAGCCAGAAGCTTTGATATGCCAAATTCGCAAGCAAACGATACGGAGATCGTCACTATGTTTATCAGCACCTGGCAAATAGGCCTGGAAATTCAACATCAAACGCTGCGTGCGGTGGCCATACAGCGGCAGCGTCAGGGATGGCAGCTACGCCGCTGGTGGCTTCTGCCCCTGCCGGAAAACACCCTTCTGGAGGGCGTTGTGCGGTCGCCGGAATGCCTGGTAAAAGTGCTGGCGCAGTGGCGGCGGGAGCTGCCGCTACGTCATCAGCTTCGCGTCGCGTTTCCAACCCAGCGTACCTTACAACGCCCGGTGCCAGCGCCGGACAATCGCCTGCAGGAATCGGCTCGTGAAAGCTATCTTGCCGCCTCCGCCGCAAGACAGCTACAAATGTCGCCTGCTCAACTGAACTGGGACTATACGGTGATGCCGCAGGCTCCGGCTCAATTAAGGGTGATCGCCGCCCGGCACAGCGAGGTTCAGGAACTGCTTGCATGCCTTGCAAAACAACGTCTGTTCCCCGCAACGCTTACCCCCGGTGCGAGCGTGCTTCCCATCTTTGGCAGCTTATGCAGCCCATCTAAGCCGCGTTTTTTGGTGCATCGGGAATGCGATCACTGGCTTTGGGCAACCTCCAGCGAAGAGCCGGAGTGGGGATGGGTAGATGCCCGGCAGGCGCAGACGTTTGCTGATGTGTGCCGGCAACTGGCAGTCGAGCCACAGGAAGTGGCTTTCAGCAGCGCGGCGGCGGAACCCCTACCGCAGGGTGCGCTGCCATTAGATGCCTGGCGTGCGCTGGTTCGGCTGCAGCCGCCGTTACCGCAACGCGGAGGAAGCTTTACCGTGGCGATTGGGCTGGCAATTGGGCGGGTCAGCCGATGATCCCTTTTATCAATCTGCTGCCGTGGAGGAAACAATATCGCCAGCGGCAGTTACGCTACTGGAGTTTGTTGGCCGCCGGGTGCACGCTTTCGGTGACTCTGACGGGTATCGCCGGGCCTGCTTTGCTTGCGTGGCAGGGGGAGCGGCAACGCATACAGGCCGAATATCTCTCACAGCTTCGTGTCTTATTGCAGCGCAAACTTCAGCAGGTACAACTGCTGGAAAAACGGCAAAAATTACAGGAGGCGCGCAAAGCACAACGGCTATCGGTAAGCGAGTGGGAGCAACGGCTTACCCGGCTGGCCAGCCTGCTGCCCGCGGGTGTCTGGCTTACCTCTCTTTCCATGAAAAGCGGGCAGGTAGTCGTTCACGGCAATGCGGAAAAGCCAGAGGAGGTTCGACTGATGGAGCAAAATCTACGGCGGCTTGCAGGCATTGCTGAGGTGGCGGCGAAGGGAATTCAACGTAACGCCAACGGCTCGCTGGTCTTCACCTTTACATTTGTATCTGCGGAGGCGGGCCATGCTGACTGAACGCTGGTTAGCCATCCCCCGCTGGGTGAGGTACGCGAGCCTTGCCGCTGTTAATGGCGCAGCGATTGTACTTATTGTGTGCTTTTTTATTCGGCCTCAGCAGGCGCAGTCAGTGGAATCTTTACTTATTAATCAGCGGGAAAGCAAAAAAATCTCTCTGCTGCGCCGCGGCATTATGTCTTTGGTTTTGTCAACCCGCGAAGCGGCTCAACATATTGACGCCGCGCCACTGACGGCGTTTTCAGCGATAGAGCTTGTCCATCATAGCGGTGGAAAGCTTGAAAAATGGCAGCCCGAGAGCAAACCCGCAATGCTGGTAATGCTGCTGCCATGGGAAAAACTCCCTTCCTTGTTTGCCCATTTTTCTGCCTGCCGTGCCGTGGTGCTACAGGGCTTTAACGTCGAACCAAAAGGTGAACTGCTCAGGCTGGTTATGACGGTGGGCTTCACCGATGAGCCCTAATTTTCTCCTGGTTCTGCTGTTGGTGGTTCAGACGGCTTTTTCCATGCCCCGCAATCCCTTTCAACCGCTGCTTTCACCCTGTGATGTCCTGCTTAAACAGCTGGCACAGTGGACGCTTCATGGCGTGATTAGCTCTGATAAAGGCGCGATCGGCGTAATGCGCGATGCGCAGAAAAAATGGCGTCGTATCACTAGCGGGATGGAGATAGCGCCCGGCGTGCGGGTCCTTGATATCAGCCAACAGCGTTTATCCGTAACGGTGCCTTCAGAATGTGGGCAGTCTTTTTATTCATGGAAAATGGAAGGAAAAAAATATGGCATGGATGCGTACGTTCGCTCTGCTAATAGCCTGGTCCTCAGCAAGCCTCGCGGATAGAGGCGTATCGCTGGTGCTGGATAACGCGCCCGTGGCCCAGGTTTTACAGGCGCTGGCAGAAAATCAGAACGTTAATCTGCTAATAGCCCCGGGCGTGGAGGGCGTTGTGTCGCTCCATCTGCAAAACATTCCCCTGAAGCAGGCTTTCCAACTGGTGCTAAAAACGGCGGAGTTAACGCAGCTTCGCGAAGGAAATGTCTTACAGATCGTACCGAAAGTAAGGCTTCAGCAACAGCAGGCTGTACAGGAGGAGCAGCGGAAACAGCAGGCGCTAAAACAGCCTTTGCTTAGTCAGGTTTTCTCTCCGGCTTATGCCGATGCTGGCGAGTTAGCCGCATCGCTTAAAGCTGCGGGGGAAAAACTTTTAAGCCCGCGCGGAAGTATCACCGTGGATAAACGTACTAATCGTCTCATCGTACGGGATAATAAGCCTGCGCTGAAACAGATAGCCGGCTGGATGAAGGAGATGGATCTCCCCATGGGGCAGGTGGAAATCGCGGCGCATATTGTCACGATTAACCAGAACAAGCTGCATGAACTAGGCGTGAAGTGGAATCTGGCGCAAAGCGACAAGGGTAGCGCGGCTCCTCGTTTTGCAGGCCTGGGTGCGGATGTTTCTGCGGGCGCCGCGACAGCGCGCGTTGGCTTTAACATTGCGCGTATCGATGGGCGAATGCTTGAGATGGAATTATCCGCCCTTGAGCAACAGCAGCAGCTTGAAATTATCGCCAGCCCCCGGCTGATGGCTGCCCACCAGCAACCAGCCAGTATCAAACAGGGTACGGAGATCCCCTATCAGGTTTCCAACACAGAGAGCGGAGTAAATTCCGTGGAATTTAAAGAAGCGGTACTAGGTATGGAAGTGACGCCGACCATCCAGCCGCGGGGTAACATCCGTTTAAAATTGCGAATTAGCCAGAATATGCCGGGGCGTAGCATTGAGCAGGCCAATGGCGAGGCGCTGGCAATAGATAAGCAGGAGATTGAGACCGTCGTGTCAGTGAAAAACGGTGAAACGCTCGCGTTAGGGGGTATTTTTCAGCAGCATAGTAAAAATAGCCGTGATAACGTTCCTCTACTGAGCGCTATCCCGCTGCTTGGCGGCCTGTTTCGCCACGATGCAAAAGACAGCCAGCGTCGTGAGCTGGTGGTTTTTATTACGCCCCGACTTATCCCGATTCCGTAGTTTTTTCTAAAGCTGTCGAGGGATTTTTCTCGTAATCGTAGCTCAGGTGTTTGACGGCAGAGAGGAATTAGCTTACAAGGTGTACCGTTTCGAGAAGCAGGGTAGTGATTTCCTGCGACCGATAAACCTGATTTATACTTTTCATCCCTCACCTGAGGCGTTGAGTGATTTAATCGGTTGCCAAACTACCTTGAGTGTTGAGATAATTTTTAGTCTGATTCTCGAACTCACGCTTATGAGGTTTCAGTTCATGTCCCGCCGCAGCAAGTTGTTAACGGGTGGGTTTATCATCAACGAATTGTCTTAGTAGTACCGAAAAAATGGCAGAGAAACGCAATATCTTTCTGGTTGGGCCTATGGGTGCCGGCAAAAGCACTATTGGGCGTCAGTTAGCTCAGCAACTCAATATGGAATTTTTCGATTCTGATCAAGAGATTGAGAAACGTACCGGAGCTGATGTGGGCTGGGTATTCGACGTTGAAGGCGAAGAAGGCTTCCGCGATCGCGAAGAAAAAATTATCAACGAACTCACTGAAAAACAGGGCATTGTGCTGGCGACTGGTGGCGGCTCTGTGAAGTCTCGCGAAACCCGTAACCGCCTCTCGGCCCGTGGCGTTGTGGTTTACCTTGAAACCACAATTGAGAAGCAGCTTGCTCGCACTCAGCGCGATAAAAAGCGTCCGTTACTGCAGGTTGAGACGCCACCTCGTGAAGTTCTTGAGGCCCTGGCACAAGAACGCAATCCTCTATACGAAGAGATTGCAGATGTGACGATTCGCACTGACGACCAAAGTGCCAAAGTGGTTGCTAACCAGATTATTCATATGTTGGAAAGCAATTGATTCTGGCTTAATCGAGACACGCCTGCGGGCAAAGCTTCTTAAGGTGGACTTCGCGTTATGGAGAGGTTAACGGTTACTCTCGGGGAACGTAGTTACCCTATCACCATCGCTGCCGGGTTATTTAATGACTCGGCGTCCTTTTGGCCGCTGAAGGCTGGCGATCAAACGATGCTGGTGACCAACAAAACCCTTGCGCCACTTTACCTGGATAAGGTTCGTGGTTTGCTTGAGCAGGCGGGCGTCAAAGTCGATACCGTCATCCTACCGGATGGCGAAAAATTCAAAAGTCTTGCTGTACTCGATACCGTGTTTACGGCACTGCTGGAAAAACCGCACGGTCGAGACACAACGCTAATCGCTCTTGGCGGCGGCGTTGTAGGCGATCTGACCGGTTTTGCAGCAGCGAGCTATCAGCGCGGCGTGCGCTTTATTCAGGTTCCCACCACTTTGCTTTCGCAGGTGGACTCCTCCGTTGGCGGCAAAACAGCCGTTAACCATCCCCTCGGTAAAAATATGATTGGCGCGTTCTACCAGCCTGCTTCAGTGGTGGTGGATCTCGACTGTCTCAACACCTTACCGAAACGGGAGCTGGCGTCGGGCCTGGCAGAAGTTATCAAATACGGCATTATCCTTGATGCGGCGTTCTTTAGCTGGCTTGAGAATAATCTCGATGCTTTATTAGCGCTGGATGGCAAAGCGATGGCGTATTGCATTCGCCGCTGTTGCGAACTGAAAGCGGAAGTTGTGGCAGCCGATGAGCGCGAAAGCGGCTTACGTGCTTTACTCAATCTGGGCCATACCTTTGGTCATGCGATTGAAGCCGAAATGGGTTATGGCAACTGGCTACATGGCGAAGCCGTTGCAGCCGGTATGGTCATGGCCGCACGCACGGCGTTTCGCCTGGGACAATTCAGTGAAACCGATGTTCAACGTGTTGTTACGTTGCTACAACGTGCCGGGTTGCCCGTCACCGGGCCGCGGGAAATGTCAGCAGACGCATATATGCCCCACATGATGCGTGATAAGAAAGTCCTGGGGGGCGAGCTGCGCCTTGTGCTGCCGCAGGCTTTAGGGAAGAGTGAAGTGCGTGGCGGAGTGCCACACGATGTCGTTCTGTCAGCCATCGCTGATTGTCAGCAGGCTTAACTATTAGAAATGATTGGTCGCAGTAACCGGGCGATTTTTAACTTCGGGTGACGTGCAAAGTACGTATCGCTGGCATAAGCCTTTGAGTGGGGTGTTAAATGGATGAATTCAAACCGGAAGACGAGCTGAAACCCGATCCCAGCGATCGTCGTCGGGATCGTTCACGCAATTCTGACGAGTTCGATAACGAACCGCAGATCAACGTCGATGATATCGACATTGATGCTGATGAGCCTCGTTCCTCACGATCGCGTCGCCCTCGCGACGAAGAAGAGGAATATGAGGGTGACGATGGCCTGAAAGTTGAAGCCGTCGAACGTCGTCCCGCGCGCGGTCGTAAAAAAGCACCGCAACAAAAAGCGCCCGTCTCTCGTCAGCATCTGATGATGGGGATTGGCATTCTGGTTCTGCTGCTGCTCATCATTGGTATTGGTTCCGCGCTTAAATCGCCTTCAACCGACACGGAAACCGCCAATAAAAATCCCAATGCGGAAAAGAGTATCGATCTTTCTGGCAGCAATGATTCCGTTGCCAATCAGGCGAATGGTTCTCAGCCACAGCCCGGTGATGCCACCGTAGCTGATCAGACTGCGAACAAAGATCAACAGCCGCAGGAAGTAAATTTACCCCCTATTTCTTCTACCCCAACCGAAGCGCAAACGCAGCCAATCCCGGAAGGGCAGCAGCGTGTGGAAGTCCCGGGCGATCTGAACAACGCGCTGACTGCGCAGCAGGGCCAGATCGATAACGCAGCAAGCGGTTCTACTCTGCCGACACAGCCAGCTACGGTTGCGCGTGTTGCGGGCGGTAATACCGCGTCTGTGCCGACTCAGGCTTCAAATAACGAGCCGGTCCGTCAGCCAGCCACACGCCCGGAGCGTAAAAAGGTGGTGATTGAGCCGCATAAAACTCAGCCAGCACAAGCTAAACCTCAGGCAACGGCGAAAACTACCGTAGCGGAGCCAAAACCGGTTGTGACCGCGAAACGTAGTGAACCTGTAGTAACGGCTCCGGTTAAAGAACCTGTTAAAGCGCCAGCGGCAACAGCGGCACCGAAAGCGACAGCCAGCGCGCCTGCGGCAAGTGGCGCCACGGTAAGCGGCGATGCAAGTGCCATTAAAGGCGCGCCGGGAAGCCATTACACGCTGCAGCTCAGCTCTTCGTCTAACTCCACAAACCTGAACGCATGGGCGAAGAAAGAGAAGCTGCAACATTACATGGTGTATCAGACTGTGCGTAACGGTCAGCCGTGGTATGTGCTGGTAAGCGGCGTTTATGCCAGCAAAGACGAGGCGAAACGTGCCGTTGCAACGCTGCCGGCTGACGTGCAGGCGAAGAACCCGTGGGCAAAACCAATTCATCAGGTTCAGTCCGATCTGAAGTGATGAGCAAGCGCAGTCGCTGTCGGAACCTTTCCACAGCTGGAGAAGGTGTAAATAGTTAGACAGCATGAAAAAAAATCGCGCTTTTCTGAAATGGGCAGGGGGAAAATACCCCCTGCTTGACGATATAAAGAAGCATCTGCCGGAAGGCGACTGTCTGATTGAGCCGTTCGTTGGCGCAGGCTCCGTCTTTCTGAACACTGACTATTCACGCTATATCCTCGCGGATATCAACAGCGACCTGATTAACCTGTACAACATTGTCAAAGCGCGTACTGACGAGTATGTTCAGGAAGCCCGCAGCCTGTTTACGCCTGAGCTTAACGACAGTGAGGCCTTCTATCGTTTTCGTGCCGAATTTAATCAGTGCAGCGATGCGTTTCGTCGTGCGGTGCTGTTTTTGTACCTTAACCGCCATTGTTACAACGGCCTGTGCCGTTATAACCTGCGTGGTGAATTCAACGTGCCGTTTGGCCGCTACAGCAAACCCTACTTCCCCGAAGAGGAACTGCACCATTTTGCCGAGCGGGCACAACAGGCTACTTTTATCTGTCAGTCGTATGATGTCAGCATGACGGATGTTGCTACAGGCTCGGTGGTATATTGCGACCCGCCGTATGCCCCGTTATCCGCCACGGCAAATTTCACGGCTTACCATACCGATAGCTTTAGTATGATACAGCAGCAGCATCTGGCAGAACTGGCCGAAAACCTGCAAAGAAATGGCGTTCCGGTGCTGATTTCTAATCATGATACGGAGCTGACCAAGCTGTGGTATCAGCAGGCGAAGCTGCATAAGCTGCAGGTAAGACGCAGCATCAGCAGTAATGGCGGAACGCGTAACAAGGTGGACGAGCTGCTGGCGCTCTACGGCGTGCCTGAGGCATGTCGTTCGTCGCAAACATGAAGTGCAGTTGAACTTGCTGATAAAGAAGCAAAAAATGTGATTTTTCTTCTTTATGGTGAGTAGCTGAAAATCACGGCGTTGATTTTCCATTTTATTCTTCTGGTGAGAAATTTTCGTCTCGCAAGCGCATGAGGTTTGTCATCAGTCTGTATTGGAGAAGCGGATGAAACAGTATTTGATTGCCCCCTCAATCCTGTCTGCCGATTTTGCCCGCCTGGGCGAAGACACGGCCAGGGTGTTAGCTGCAGGTAGCGACGTCGTCCATTTCGATGTTATGGATAACCACTATGTTCCAAATTTAACCATTGGACCGATGGTGCTGAAATCGCTGCGTGATTATGGCATCACCGCACCGATTGACGTGCATCTGATGGTCAAACCTGTCGATCGCATTATTCCGGACTTCGCCGAAGCGGGCGCCAGTATCATCACCTTCCATCCGGAAGCCTCTGAGCACGTTGATCGTTCCCTGCAGCTGATTAAAGAGCACGGCTGTAAAGCAGGCCTGGTGTTTAACCCGGCAACATCGCTTAGCTGGCTGGATCACGTGATGGATAAACTGGACGTAATTTTGCTGATGTCTGTAAACCCGGGCTTCGGCGGGCAGTCTTTCATCCCGCATACGCTGGAAAAACTGCGTCAGGTGCGCGAGCGCATTGATGCCTCCGGTTACGATATTCGTCTTGAAGTCGATGGCGGCGTGAAAGTCGATAATATTGCTCAGGTTGCGGCGGCGGGCGCGGACATGTTTGTTGCCGGCTCGGCCATCTTCAGTCAACCAGATTATAAAGTGGTCATCGATCGCATGCGCGACGAGCTGGCAAAGGTAAATCATGAATAAATTACAAAAAATTCGCGGTGTCGCCTTTGATCTGGACGGCACGCTGGTGGATACGGCGCTGGGCTTAAGTCAGGCGATGGATCGGACGCTGTACGCGCTTGAGCTGCCGGCAGCCGGTGAAGAGAACGTTGAAAAATGGATTGGCAACGGTGCCGATGTGCTGGTTCAGCGCGCGCTGACGTGGGCGTTAAAAGGCCAGGAGCCGCAGTTCGAACGGCGTCTGATGGCGCGTAAACTGTTTGATAATTTCTATGCGCAGACGGTCGACGAAGGCAGCTTCCTGTTCCCGGGCGTCACCAGCACGCTGGCAGTACTGGCAGAAAACGGTCTGCCAATGGGTCTGGTAACCAATAAGCCAACGCCGTTTGTAATGCCGTTGCTTGAGAAACTGGGCATCGCGGCCTATTTCCAGGTGGTTATCGGCGGCGATGATGTGGAAAATAAAAAACCGCATCCGGAGCCGCTATTCAAAGTTATGGAAAAGCTGAACCTGAGCGCAGAAGCGTTGCTGTTTGTGGGAGATTCCCGCAATGATATTCTTGCCGCACAGGCTGCGGGCTGCCCTTGCGTGGGCATGACCTACGGTTATAACTACGGTGAAGCCATTGCACTGAGCAAACCGGACGTCGTGTTTGATAAATTCAGCGATTTATTGCCCGCTCTTGGGCTCCCTTGCAAAGAAAATCAGGAATCAGAACATGAGTAAACCCATCGTTTTTAGCGGCGCACAGCCTTCAGGTGAATTAACCATCGGTAACTACATGGGTGCGCTGCGTCAGTGGGTTCATATGCAAGACGATTACCACTGCATTTACTGCATCGTTGACCAGCACGCCATCACCGTGCGTCAGGATGCGAACGCGCTGCGCAAAGCGACGCTCGATACGCTGGCGCTCTATCTTGCCTGCGGCATCGATCCGGAAAAAAGCACTATTTTCGTTCAGTCCCATGTACCTGAACATGCCCAGCTAAGCTGGGTGCTGAACTGCTACACCTACTTTGGTGAGCTGAGCCGCATGACGCAGTTCAAGGACAAATCATCGCGCTACGCTGAAAATATCAACGCCGGTTTGTTCGACTATCCGGTATTGATGGCCGCCGATATTCTGCTCTACCAGACCAATCTGGTGCCGGTAGGTGAAGACCAGAAGCAGCACCTGGAGCTGAGCCGTGATATCGCTGCGCGCTTTAACGCGCTGTATGGAGAAGTATTCAAAGTGCCGGAGCCATTTATTCCTGCGTCCGGCGCGCGCGTAATGTCCCTGCTGGAACCGACCCGGAAAATGTCCAAATCTGACGATAACCGCAATAACGTTATCGGCCTGCTGGAAGACCCGAAATCCGTCGTGAAGAAACTTAAACGTGCGGTAACAGATTCCGACGAGCCACCTGTTGTGCGCTATGACGTGGTAAACAAAGCCGGGGTTTCCAACCTGCTGGATATCATGGCTGGCGTAACAGGCAAGACTATCCCGGAGCTTGAGCAGCACTTTGAAGGCAAAATGTATGGTCATCTGAAAGGTGACGTAGCGGATGCCGTTTCAGGTATGCTGACCGAACTGCAGGAGCGTTATAACCGCTATCGCAATGACGAAGCCTTCCTGCACCAGATTATGAAGGACGGCGCTGAAAAGGCCCGCGCTCATGCCGGCGCTACGCTTAAGAAAGTGTACGAAGTGATTGGGTTTGTAGCCCAGCCTTAATTGCTCCATGCCTGTAAGCCGTCAGGAACGACTGCCCGTTGCGGCGTGAGTTCAACCTGGCGGTTTTTTTATAGTTCTATTTCCCTTATGTTTCCAGAAAATAACCTGCGCCAGGGTTAATTGCTTGTGAAGCGAAAGGGGAAATGAGCGCGGGACGTGAATTTCAGGTATTGAAGCTGGCGGAAGCGTTAAGCGAAATAAAAATCGCCCTGTAAAAGAGGGCGATTTTTGCATTTTATGACGAATTATTTTTGCGGAGCAGCAGGGCCGCAGCCGCCAATAACTTTAGAGATAGAGATTGCAGGGTGAAGCAAATAATCGTAGCTGCAAGTTTTGTCGCGATTTTCAATACGGCCAGTGCAGGCAGACAGCGTGGCAACTACAGCAAACAACATGGTGATTTTTACGAGGTTTTTCATATGACATTCCCTGACATAATTAATGGCTGTGATATAAAATATAACCGTGAATAAATGCTTAAAATTAATTACATTGCCTCGCAGTTATAGCCAGGGGATTGTAAAATATGTCACTGACCTTGACAAGTTTAGTATATATAAGTTTGAGGGCGTATTTTGGCGTTTTTCATTCATGCGATAAATATATAGGAGTTATACTTGCAAATAACGGCGCTGTGAGGAATATTATATTTGCAAAACATATTTCGGTAGATATAAATATAATTATTAAACCATAATTAAAAAGACGGGGAAGGATTAAAACCTGCGTGTATTTACACGCAGGCCTTTTTATTAGTAGTTGGAGAACCAGTTCAGCTTGTCGCGCAGCGCCACGACGCGCCCGACAATAATCAGCGCCGGGCTTTCTACCTGCGTTGCCAGCTCGCCAAGTTTGCTCAGCTCGCCGCTGACCACCCGCTGTTTTACGGAGGTGCCGTTTTCCACCAGCGCGACCGGCATATCTGCCGGCATGCCGTGCTTAATCAAATTTTCCTGAATGGCGACGGCCTGATTCAGGCCCATATAAAATACCAGCGTCTGCTTTTCTGCGGCCAGATTATGCCAGTCCAGCTCGCCTCCCGTTTTCAGGTGTCCGGTTACCAGGCGCACGCTTTGCGCGTAATCGCGATGGGTTAACGGAATACCCGAATAAGCGGAGCAGCCGGATGCAGCCGTTATGCCTGGCACCACGGAGAAGGGGATGCCGCCGTTACATAGCGTTTCCAGCTCTTCGCCGCCGCGGCCAAAAATAAACGGATCGCCGCCTTTCAGACGCACCACGCGCTTACCTTTCTGAGCTTCGCGCAGCAGGATTTGGTTAATCTCTTCCTGCGGCACGCAGTGGAAACCTGCCCGTTTACCGACAAATACACGGTCCGCGTCGCGCCGGACGAGATTCATAATGTCATCGGAGACCAGACGGTCATAAACCACAACGTCAGCCTGTTGGATCTGTTGCAGCCCTTTGAGCGTTAACAATCCTGCATCCCCAGGTCCCGCGCCTACTAATACCACCTCACCACGGTGATCCAGCGATGTGGCAAACATGGATTCGGTTTCCTGGTCGATAGCTTTTTGATCTTCGTTTGCCAGATACTGCGCCAGCCGGTCGTTGGTGAAGAACTTTTCCCAGAAGCGGCGGCGTTCGCCCATAGTGGCAAACTTTGATTTTACTCGCCCACGCAGCGTACCTGCGTAGCCGGCGATTTTGCCAAGATGCAGCGGCAGAATAGATTCAAGTTTTTCCCGCAGCAGACGCGCAAGTACCGGAGAAGTACCGCCGGAAGAGACGGCAACCATTAGCGGCGATCGGTCGATAATTGACGGCATGATAAAGCTGGCTTGCTTCGGGGCATCGACCACGTTGCAGAAGATACGGCGTGATTCGCACGTATCGCTGACCTGCTGATTCACCTCGTCGTTATCGGTCGCGGCAATGGCTAACCAACAGGCATCAAGCAGTGAAGGAGAGAACTCACCCTGCTCAAGCGTCAGCATGCCCTGTTCCGCCCACACGTTGAATTGCGGCGTGAAGTCCAGGGCATTCACGGTAATGCGGGCACCTGCCTCCATTAATAAACGTGCTTTACGCTCTGCGACATCGCCGCCGCCAACCAGCAGGCAGGCGCGATCTCGTAATTGACAAAATATGGGCAGGTGATCCACGGGTAGTCCTCAATTATTGGCGTACAGTCTCAGGCGCAGCGATTCGCTCTGGCTGTGGGCGTTCGGCTTTTGGCGTAGCATACCAATAACCCAGACCCATGAATACTACGCCGGAGAGGGTATTCCCGAGCGTTACCCAAAGCAGGTTGTGACCAATTCCAGCCAGCGTATAGGCATCGCTATGGTGGCCAAACCAGGAGAGCGCAAACAGCGTCATATTAGCAATGGAGTGTTCATAGCCGGAGGCGATAAACGCCAGCAGACACCACCAGATAGCGATGAATTTAGCCGCGCCTTCGGTACGAATCGCCATCCAGATCGCCAGGCAAACCAGCCAGTTACACAGCGCGCCCTTGAAGAACAGCGTCATTGCCGGCGCGGTGGTTTTAGCCAGCGCCACGGTGTGGACGATGCTGGTATCAACCGGCAGCAGGCTACCGCCGCCCCAGCTATACAGCAGCGCGACAAACACGGAACCCAGCAGGTTGCCAGCCCAGGTCTGCGGCAAAATAGCCCACATTTGGCCCTGAGAGATAGTCCCCGCTTTTACGCCAAGGGTCAGAAACATAGTGTGGCCGGTGAACAGCTCGGAACCAGCGATGATAACCAGCGTCAGGGCGATACCAAAGGTGGCACCCATAACCAATGGACGAACGGAAGGATCGAGCAGGTTGCCGAGAGTGAAGATAAGGATGATGCCAAGGCCGACATAAGCCCCTGCCATCGCCGAGCTGACCCAAAAACCGAACGGATTGTTTTTCGACAGCCGGGCAATACGAGCGGCATTCGCCGCACACTTATTAATGGTATCGGTGAACATTTTTGTTATCCCAATGAATTAAAAATAATAAAGAAAAGGTAAATCAGGTAGCTGTGCTTTCCGATCCTGAATGTCGTAGGGCGGATAAGCGGCGCGCCTCCGCCATTTAAAAGATGCGGTGGAAGGCGCTACGCTTGTTCACCCTACGCTTCGGTCAGAATGATTTTTATTAAGCTTTTATCTGAACCATGCCGTCCTGAACGCGTGCTGCAAAATGTGCAACGGAGTGGCTTTCGTCTTCCATGCACAGCCCGTCACGCAGGCGGAAACGCTGTTTTTTCAGCGGGCTGGCAACCCACAGCTCGTTCTGGTGCTCGGCAATGAGTCCGCGAGACAGAACGCTCGCCTGGAAAAAGGGATCGATGTTGCTGATGGCGAAAACCTGCTCGTCGTTACGCGGGCGGAAAATCGCAATCTGCCGATCGCCCAGCAGGGCGCAAACGCCGGTTGCTGGCAGAATGTCATTTAACTGACAAACGGTAGTCCACTGGCTCATACGATTTCCTCCGCTTCTACCATAGTGACTGGAATACGCTCATACGGCGTGGCCGGACGGTGCTGCTGACGTTCCGGCACCACCTGCACGTTCGGGTCACGCTGCGGGCTGTTGATAAAGTGTTTGAAGCGAACCTGGGCTTCCGGCGTGTTCACCGTTTCGGTCCACTCGCAGATTACTTTCTCGCGCAGACGCGTCAGCTCGGCTTCAAGCTGAGCATTCAGGCCCAGTTTGTCTTCGATGATGACTTTTTTGAGATAATCGATACCGCCTTCCAGGTTTTCCAGCCAGGACGCGGTACGGGTCAGTTTGTCCGCGGTACGGATATAGAACATCATGAAGCGGTCGAGATATTTAATAACGGTGTCGTGGTCCAGGTCCGCAGCCAGCAGATCCGCATGACGTGGTTTCATGCCGCCGTTCCCGCATACGTACAGGTTCCAGCCTTTTTCGGTGGCGATAATACCCACGTCTTTGCCCTGCGCTTCTGCACATTCACGGGTGCAGCCAGAAACGCCAAACTTCATTTTGTGCGGGGTACGGATGCCTTTATAACGATTTTCCAGCTCAACGCCGAAGCCCACGCTATCGCCCACGCCGTAACGGCACCAGGTGCTACCCACGCAGGTTTTCGCCATGCGCAACGCCTTGGCATAGGCATGACCGGTTTCAAATCCTGCTTCAATCAACTGACGCCAGATTTCCGGCAAATCGTCTTTCTGCGCGCCGAACAGGCCGATACGCTGAGAGCCGGTAATTTTGGTGTAAAGGTTATATTCACGTGCGATACGACCAACGACCATCAGTCCCTCCGGCGTAATTTCGCCGCCGGCAGAACGTGGGATTACCGAGTAGGTGCCGTCTTTCTGGATATTGCCAAGGAAATTATCGTTGGTTTCCTGGAGCGGGGTGTGCTGAGGTTCGAGCACGTAATCGTTCCAGCAGGAGGCCAGCAGAGAACCTACGGTTGGCTTACAGACTTCGCAGCCGTAGCCTTTACCGTATTTGGTCAACAGTTCGTCGAAGGTTTTAATGCCTTCCACGCGGATCAGGTGATACAGCTCCTGGCGGGAGAAAGCGAAGTGCTCGCACAGGTTGTTGTTTACTTCAATGCCCTGTTTGGCCAGTTCAGCGTTCAGCACCTGCGTTACCAGCGGAATACAGCCGCCGCAGCCGGTGCCGGCTTTGGTTTCTGCTTTCAGCGCCGCAACGGTGTGGCAACCTTTGTTGATGGCGCTAATCAGATCGCCTTTAGTGACATCAAAGCATGAACAGATCTGCGCGGTATCCGGCAGCTTGTCTACCCCAATGGATGGTTTACCGCTACCCGCGTGAGAGGGCAGGATCAGGGCATCAGGGTTTTCCGGCAGTTCAATGGCGTTCAGCACAAGTTGCAGCAGGTTGCCATAATCGCTGGTGTCGCCAACCAGCACCGCGCCCAGCAGGGTTTTGTTGTCTTCGCTGACCACCAGGCGTTTATAAACTTCTTTGCTTTCATCCAGATAGACGTAGCTACGGGCGTTCGGTGTGCGGGCGTGCGCATCGCCAATGCCGCCAACGTCCACGCCCAGCAGTTTTAGCTTGGCGCTCATGTCCGCGCCTTCAAAGGCGTTTTCGCTGCCCAGCAGATGATCGGCTGTGACCTGCGCCATTTTGTAACCCGGAGCAACCAGGCCGTACACGCGGTTGTGCCAGCTTGCGCATTCGCCGATTGCGTAGATGTCCGGGTCAGAGGTCTGGCAACTGTCGTTGATGGCGATACCGCCGCGCTGCGCTGTGGCCAGCCCACACTGGGTAGCCAGCTTATCGCGTGGACGGATACCGGTTGAGAAGACGATAAAGTCGATTTCAAGCTCGCTACCGTCAGCAAAACGCATAGTCTTACGCGCTTCTTTCCCTTCCTGGAGAATCTCCAGGGTATTTTTGCTGGTGTGCACGCGCACGCCCATGCTTTCGATTTTGTTGCGTAACTGCTCGCCACCCATCTGGTCAAGCTGTTCTGCCATCAGCATTGGCGCGAATTCGATAACGTGGGTTTCCACGCCAAGGTTTTTCAGGGCGCCTGCCGCTTCCAGACCCAGCAGGCCGCCGCCGACAACGGCGCCGCGTTTGCTGCGACGTGCGCAGGCTTCGATGGCGTTCAAATCTTCGATGGTGCGGTAGACGAAGCAGTCCTGCGTTTCGGAACCTTTAATCGGCGGGATCCACGGGTAGGAGCCTGTCGCCATAACCAGTTTGTCGTAATACAGGGTACGGCCGGTATTAGAGTGGATCACTTTCTCCTGGCGGTTAATAGTGATGGCGCGTTCGCCCACCAGCACATTAATGCCGTGCTTCTCATAGAAGCCTTCGCGAACCAAAGATAGTTCTTCAGCGGTATGGTGAGAAAAATAGGAAGAGAGATGCACGCGGTCATAGGCTTTGCGCGGCTCTTCACAGAAGACGGTAATGTCGAACTGGCCGGGCTGAGCTTTATCGAGTAAGTCCTCAATAAAGCGATGGCCGACCATGCCATTACCGATAATTGCGATTTTGACTTTGCTCATAATTGCCTCAATTTCTTTTCTATTACCGCCTACCTTAACGATTCAGCAAAGGCGATTATTGATATAAATCAAATACGCCTTTGTATACCTCTTAAGGGGTATGTGGTTGATTTGAGGATGTTTTTCTAAGTTGTGGAATTGGTTGCTTTTTCGCCAGAAGGTGGCGTTGGGCGGATCGGGGCGTGAGGTAAAAATAATAGCGTTACAACGGAGATGAAACTCGAATTGGTTCAGCGCCTGCGGCTGAAATGCGGTAAAGGGTTACCGAAGAAGAACCCTCTCCCCGGCAGGAGAGAGGGCGGCAAACTTAGTGAGTAGCAGCCGCTGCGTTATGCTGGCGGTGTTTGGTCACCAGACCGAGCATCACACACATCACAAAGACCACGGCGTACAGTCCGTTTGCGGTTTGCAGCGCCGCATGTGGGCCGCTG
Organism: Cedecea colo; assembly: GCF_011808225.1. Classification (GTDB taxonomy): domain Bacteria; phylum Pseudomonadota; class Gammaproteobacteria; order Enterobacterales; family Enterobacteriaceae; genus Dryocola; species Dryocola colo. The sequence continues at coordinate 106,241 of NZ_SOYS01000010.1, forward strand.
TGGGCAACAATCGGGCCGGTAACCACGAAGGTCAACATGGTGCCGATGGTACCGCAGGTCAGGACGAAGTTAACCAGCTTCGGCGAAGCGATTTTAGTTTGCAGCGAACCAAGCGTAATGATGGTGGTATAAATCGCGCTGGAGAAGAAGCCCAGAGCCAGGATAAACCACGCCAGGTGCGCGGGTTCGCCGGTGTTGAACAGGTACATCAGCACCGTTGCTGCACCCGCCAGCACCATCAGTATGCGCTGCAGATCGAAGAAGCGCAGAACGAAGCTGAAAATCCACATGCCGACCATGTACGACATCCAGAAATCGCTCACCAGCGTGCCTGCGTCGTTAATGTTCATGCCCAGGCTTTTGGCGTATTCAGGAACCCACGAGATGAAGCCCAGCTGGCCGAGGATGTAGCACAGCGCCGCGACAGACAGAAACAGCACGCCGATGCCCCATTTTTCTTTCGCGACCGGTTGAGCGTCATCTTTTTTCGCGTGTTTGCCCAGCGCCGGGAATTCACAGCCCAGAGTCAGCAGGAAAATAGCAACGTACACCAGACCGATGCAGACGTAGACCCAGTACCAGTTGATGCTGCGCGCCAGAAGAATCGCGGCAATCATCGGGAAGATCATCCCCGCCATGCTGAAGAAAGAGTCGGTAAACAGCAGGCGTGAACCGCGCTGACGGCCTTCATACATATGGGTGATGAGGAAAGTACCAATCGACATGGTGATCCCGCTGACCAGACCCAGAACAAACATCGAAGCGGAGAAGATAGTCAGATTATGGCCCAGAATCAGCCCGGCTACGGCCAGGATCATTAGCCCGAAGCCAAAGCGTAACTGGGTTTTCAGCGGCACGATTTCCATCAGCCAGGCGTTCAGGAAGATTGAGATCAGAATGCCGGCGTTCAGGAAGGTGAAGGTATTACTCATGCTGGAAACGGGCAACTGGAAGTATTCTGCGATGTTTCCCATCACCATCCCGGTGACAATCACCAACGCACCGGTCAGGGCGTAGGAGAAAAAGCTGATCCATAGCAGCTTGGTACGGTTGCTGTTAGTCATATCTTGCCTGTGAATAGAAGTGTAAAGCGCATTGACGGCGCTGAGAGCGGGTGAATTTTATCCATGAACGTGATCTATTTAAACATTCAATGTAATTATGTTTGTAAATTGCCGCTCATTTCATGAATTGGCTCACATATTTAAATCTGTAAAATCGATTCATTTATGCAAGCTATTGATTTGCGGGAAAGTAAAAAACCGTAAAGGGCTGGCGCCCGGTGCCCCGCCTCTTTACACTCTAGCAACTTGCTTCATTCACTGCCTTCGTAAGGAATTCCTGATGTTCAAATCGACTCTGGCGGCTGTTGCAGCTGTATTCGCCATCTCGGCTATTTCTCCTGCTGCGCTGGCGGCAAGCGGCGATCCCCACGTTTTACTGACGACTTCCGCCGGTAATATTGAGCTTGAATTAAATAGCCAAAAAGCCCCCGTATCGGTGAAGAACTTTGTTGATTACGTCAACAGCGGTTTCTATAACAACACCACTTTTCATCGGGTAATCCCGGGCTTTATGATTCAGGGCGGCGGTTTTACTGAGGATATGAATCAGAAGCAGCCGAACCCGCCGATTAAAAACGAAGCGGATAACGGCCTGCGTAACGCTCGCGGCACCATCTCTATGGCACGTACCGCAGATAAAGACAGCGCAACCAGCCAGTTCTTCATAAACGTTGCGGACAACGCTTTCCTCGATCACGGCCAGCGCGACTTCGGCTATGCGGTATTTGGTAAAGTTGTGAAAGGGATGGACGTGGCTGACAAGATTTCGCAGGTTCAGTCGCATGACGTCGGTCCTTACCAGAATGTTCCCTCAAAACCGATAGTTATCCTCTCTGCTAAGGTCCTGCCTTAAACCCCTGCGCGCGGGTCGTTTTGGCTCGCGCTCTGCCCACTCCCCGGCAACAGTGCAGAATGCTGCTTATACTTGTGGCAAAACAGCAATGCATTAAGGGAGGCGATATGGGCAAGAAACTCACCGAAAAGCAAAAATCCCGTCTGTGGCAGCAGCAGCGCAGCCGCTCATTTCAGGCCAGCAATCGGCTGGAAGGCGTTGAAGTTGCGCTGATTACGCTCACGCGTGATGAAGCCCTGACTCGCATTAGCGAAGTGCGGGGTCACTATGAGCGATAAATTTGGCGAAGGGCGCGATCCCTATTTCTGGTCTGGTATTCATGTCCTGCGTAACCGGCTTAACATACATGAGGCGCAACGGCTGCAAGAAGCTGAGGCTGAACTTACCGCGTTACGGGCGGCCACCATCGAACTCGGCCCGATGCGCATGGGCCTGCCGTGGCTGTGTTCTATTCATCAGCAGCTTTTCCAGGACGTTTTCGACTGGGCCGGTGAGCTGAGGAAAGTAGATATCTATCAGGGTGATACGCGTTTCTGTCATTTTGAGTATATCGAAAACGAAGGCAACGATTTGATGCAGGAGCTGGAGGATGAACGCTACCTGACCGATCTTGAGAAGCCGGAATTTATCGAGCGGCTGGCATACTACTACTGTGAAATAAACGTGCTTCATCCGTTCCGTATCGGCAGTGGCCGGGCGCAGCGTGTGTTCTTCGAACAGCTGGCCATCCATGCGGGCTATACGCTGGACTGGAGCAAAACAGAACAGGATGTCTGGCAGGCCGCCAACCAGGCGGGAGCCCTGGGCGACCTTAAGCCGCTCACGGCGATTTTTACTAAAGTGGTGAGCGAGGCGCGAGAAAGCGAATAGAATAGCGCGGTTCTTTATTCTACCGGAGCCGCCATGTTACTGCTTATCGACAATTACGATTCTTTCACCTGGAATCTGTATCAGTATTTTTGCGAGCTTGGCGCTGAAGTGGTGGTAAAGCGTAACGATGAGCTCACGCTTGCGGAAATTGCCGCCCTCGCACCCGCGAAGCTCGTGATTTCTCCCGGCCCCTGTACGCCAACAGAGGCCGGGATCTCGCTTGCGGCCATTGAACATTTTGCAGGTCAACTGCCCATCCTCGGGGTTTGCCTGGGCCATCAGGCTATTGCGCAGGCGTTTGGTGCCACGATTATCCGTGCCCAAAAGGTTATGCACGGCAAAACCTCAGCCGTTTCCCACGATAACAGCGGCGTATTCAGCGGCCTGAATAATCCCCTTACCGTAACGCGTTACCATTCATTGATTATCGACCCCGCGACGTTGCCGGACAGTTTTGTCGTCACCGCCTGGAGCGGTAAACGCGAGATTATGGGCATCCGCCACCGCGAGCTGGAACTGGAAGGCGTGCAGTTCCATCCTGAAAGTATTCTCAGTGAGCAGGGACACCGGCTGCTGGCCAATTTCCTTAATCGTTGATTTTTTATTGCCAGTTAATGATTTTTTATGCATATTTTGTGATTATATTTTCACAAATCTCTTCTGTATAAAACTGGATGGGAAATCAATGACAACTGAACAATCAGCAATTACCCGCGCGACTTTTGATGAAGTTATTCTGCCGGTTTATGCACCAGCGGAGTTTATTCCGGTAAAGGGAAAGGGAAGCCGGGTGTGGGATCAGCAGGGCAAAGAGTACGTTGATTTCGCCGGCGGTATCGCGGTGACGGCGCTGGGCCACTGCCATCCGGCGCTGGTGGAAGCGTTAAAAACCCAGGGCGAAACGCTGTGGCATACCAGTAACGTATTTACCAACGAACCCGCTCTGCGTCTGGGTCGCAAGCTGATTGATGCAACTTTTGCCGAGCGCGTGCTGTTTATGAATTCCGGCACCGAGGCGAACGAAACCGCGTTCAAACTGGCGCGCTACTACGCTTCCACTCGCCATAGCCCGTACAAATCCAAAATTATCGCCTTCCATAACGCTTTCCACGGCCGTTCGCTGTTTACCGTTTCGGTTGGCGGGCAGCCAAAGTATTCTGACGGCTTTGGCCCGAAGCCTGCCGATATTATTCATGTGCCGTTTAACGATCTGCATGCGGTCAAAGCCGTCATTGATGACCACACCTGCGCGATTGTCGTTGAGCCGATTCAGGGCGAGGGCGGAGTTACCGCCGCAACGCCTGAATTCCTGCAAGGGCTGCGCGAACTGTGCGATGAGCATAATGCGCTATTGGTGTTCGATGAAGTACAGACCGGCATGGGCCGTACCGGCGAGCTGTTTGCCTATATGCACTATGGCGTGACGCCGGATATTCTGACCAGCGCCAAGGCGCTCGGCGGCGGTTTCCCGGTGAGCGTGATGCTGACAACGCAGGAAATCGCTTCAGCGTTCCACGTGGGCGCCCATGGCTCAACCTACGGCGGCAATCCTTTGGCCTGCGCTGTAGCAGGCGCCGCGTTCGATATCATCAATACGCCGGAAGTTCTGAAGGGCGTAACGAGGAAGCGTCAGCTGCTTGTGAAGCATTTGCAGCAGATCGGTGAGCAGTTTGACGTATTCAGTGATATTCGCGGCATGGGTTTGCTGATTGGCGCAGAATTGAAGCCACAGTATAAAGGACGCGCGCGTGAATTCCTGTATGCCGCCGCGCATGAAGGGGTGATGGTGCTGAACGCTGGTCCGGACGTGATGCGCTTTGCGCCCTCGCTGATTGTGGACGATGCTGACATCGAAGAGGGTATGCAGCGCTTTGCGAAAGCCGTCAGCAAGATAGCCGGGGTTTTATAGACGGCTAAGCCGGCGCCATCCAACGTTTTTTGCTGGATAGCGCTTCGTTTATGCACCCTACGGCCGTCCCAGACGGCGGTTCAGCCAGATGCCATGATGCGGGCGCTGACGCCATGCTACTGACGAAATGGTATGCAGGATGTTGAGGTGCCCAAGTACCCGCTGTAAATGCTGCTCCATGGTGCTTAATGGCCCGGTGGGCAGCGCTTCAGCATCCAGAATGGTTGCGTTTTTCGTCTCCCCGGCCCCGTCATATTCAAGTCTCTGCTGGCATCGTTGCAGGGCGATTTCACAGGCCTGCAAATAACGCTGCGCCAGATCCGGCGTGAGCATGTTGTGCTCTCGCGCCAGCGTGGTCATCGCATTGATATGTTCAACGATAAACTGGCTATGGGTCACCCACAGTTTCATGTCTTCCAGATAATGCGAATTAAATCCCGGCTCCAGCATCGCCTGATTGAGAGAGTTAAACAGCGCATTGTGGGCCTGATTTACCTTCATGCGCTGATAAGCCAGCGGCGTGGGTTCAGGGTTAGAGCTCAATATCAAGCGGATAGCATTCTGGTCGTTTTCCAGCGCGTCGTGGGCATTCTGGCGCAGCAGGCCGCTTTGCCACTGCGGCCATAGCCAGACCATGCCGCCAAAGGCAATCAGACAGCCGAGCAGGGTATCTATCAGGCGGGGCACGATATATTGCTCGGCGCTCAGCGTAATCAATTGCAGGGTATAAACAGCGGTGACGGTAAAACCAATGGTTGCCCAGCCGTAGCTTTTGCGAATAAAGAGATAGCTCACCAGCGTGATGATAAGCATCGCGGTTAAGGCGATATATTGTGGAAAATGGAAGTGCAGGGTGAAACCGGCGATCGCCAGCCCGGCCATGGTGCCAGCCGAACGGTGCAGGATACGCACCCGTGTCGCACCGTAGCCGTTTTGCGTCACAAACATGACGGTCATCAGGATCCAGTAGGGCTTAGGCAGATGCAAAGAGGCGCCGAGCAGGCTGGCAATGGTCAGCATAACGCCGAGCCGGGCTGAGTTACGCAGCGCGGCAGATTTAAATGACAGATAGCTTTTAAGCGCATCCCACAGCGGCAGACGGCGCTGGCGATCTTCCATCAGGTCGCGCACATAGAGAGGACGCTGGGTTCGCAGGACGCGCGCGATGCGGCTGAAGTGATAGTGGCAGAATTGTCCGACGGGATTGTCGGGGTGCTGGCGCGCAATTTTCTCCAGCGCTTCGATTTGCTTATCCATCACAAAACGCCGCGGGTAGCGGTGATACAGAATGTCGTCGGCCAGCACGCGTAACCGTGCTGCGATAGTTTGCGCATTCCAGCGAATGACGGCTTCGGCATGGCTCTGTTCCACGAGCTTTTGCACCTCTTCCGGCTGGTGCAGGCTAACCGAGATGTGCTCCTGAAGATCGAGGGCAATCTGGAAGACGCGCAGCAGGCGTTTATAACCGTTCTGCTGGTTAGCCGCCAGCATGTGCAGCTGTTGATAACAAACGGTGATCAGGTCGACGGCTTTTTGCTGCCGGGCGAGCAGGGGCGGCAGCGCTTTTTCCGGATCCGTGTGCTGGGTTAATAAGCCATATTTGGCTTCGCAATAGTCTGCAAGCTGGCGGTAGAGCAGGCTTAACGACTCACGCAGCGGCTGTTCGCGCCATAGCCAGTACCAGAACCAGTTAAACCCTCCGTACCAGATGGTGCCGCAAACATACAGCAGCATTGGTTTCCAGATGGGCATATTCCCGGCCATGCTGAGCGTGAAAATTGCTGCAATTAGCGAGGCGGGCAGCAGCCGGGCATGAAGCGCGCTAATCTCCGCGGTGACGCCCAGCAGCAGCGCCATCGCCAGTAAAATGACGGGAAGGGGAACCGAAGTATAAAGCAGCAAAAGCTGCATAATCAGGCTGCTGAGTGCAAACAGGCTACCGCCGATAATCAACCGCCGGAAGAAGCGTTTATGGGGTGTATCCAGACCGGCAATATTGCAGCATGCAGGCACTAATGAGAAAAGCAGGCCATTTTGCAGGCTGCCCAGCATCAGACCTACCGCCACGGGAAGACACAGCACCAGCGTTTGCCGCAGTGCATAGTTAACCTCAGGGTGATAAATCAGTCGGCGCCACATAGATTCATCATACTTCAAGCTGCAAGGGATGTTGGCTGCGTTTACTTATCCCGGACACTTATTTAAGTAAGCTGCTGGGGATTATTCCCCCTTCCAGGGGCCGCTGTGTGCAGCGTTCGAAACGGCTTACGCAGATTTTGTCACTCCCTTGCCGCCTGGCTGCAACGCAAATTATTTAGCGCTGGCGAAGGAAGTGTAGAGATAAAAAAGGCGTGTTACCGAAGCGACACGCCATTTTGTGGACGGAGATTAACGAGTGCCGTAAACGACGATCGTTTTACCGTGAGCTGAAATCAAGTTTTGATCTTCCAGCATTTTCAGGATACGGCCTACTGTTTCGCGGGAGCAGCCAACAATCTGACCGATTTCCTGGCGGGTAATTTTAATCTGCATACCATCCGGGTGGGTCATGGCGTCAGGCTGTTTTGCCAGATTCAGCAGCGTCTGAGCAATGCGGCCGGTGACGTCGAGGAAGGCAAGGTTACCTACTTTTTCTGACGTGACCTGCAGGCGACGCGCCATCTGGGAAGACAGACGCATCAGAATGTCCGGGTTGACCTGGATAAGCTGGCGGAATTTTTTATAAGAAATTTCAGCCACTTCGCACGCCGTTTTCGCACGAACCCAGGCGCTGCGCTCCTGACCTTCTTCAAACAGGCCTAATTCACCGATAAAATCGCCCTGATTCAGATAGGAGAGGATCATTTCCTTGCCCTCTTCATCTTTGATCAGCACTGCCACAGAGCCTTTGACGATGTAATACAGCGTCTCTGCTTTTTCACCCTGGTGGATCAGCGTGCTTTTCGATGGATACTTATGAATGTGGCAATGGGACAAGAACCATTCGAGGGTCGGGTCTGTTTGCGGTTTGCCAAGCACCATGCGCGGTTATCCTCTGTTATAAACTGGCTACCAAAGGCGGGATGCAAAACCTCCTGCCCGGCGTTGCAATCGTTAGAATATATCCCACTCGGGGGAAATGGCCTGCAAGTCAAGCTTGCCGCCTGTAATTAGTGATGTCCTCTGCAGACATCCATCACATCAATGTATCGAATGTTGCATCCGGATTGTTTTAGCATAGCTTTTGACAGGTGTCTCCTATTGTCTCGTTTCAGCATGACGCAGGTCGCCTTCCGTTGCCAGTTTTGCCGCATCCGCGTACTCTGAAAGGAAATTTCTTCAATAGGAGTAAGCAAAATGCAGGCACGAGTTAAATGGGTTGAGGGGTTAACGTTCCTGGGTGAATCGGCTTCAGGTCACCAGGTTCTGATGGACGGGAATTCAGGTGATAAAGCACCCAGCCCGATGGAGATGGTACTGATGGCTGCGGGAGGTTGTAGCGCCATCGACGTGGTGTCTATTTTGCAAAAAGGCCGCCACGACGTGACGGATTGCGAGGTGAAACTGACGTCTGAACGTCGCGAAGAAGCGCCGCGTCTGTTTACCCATATCAACCTGCATTTCATCGTGACCGGCAAAGACCTGAAGGACAATGCCGTGTCCCGCGCCGTAGATCTGTCCGCCGAGAAATATTGTTCGGTTGCGCTGATGCTTGAGAAAGCCGCAAATATCACGCACAGCTATGAAGTTATCGAAGCTTAACAGGCTAAGGGCGGCGGATTGTCGCCCTTAGCCTGATGACAAACCTCATGGCTTGCGAAGCGCTGAAATACATCTTTGGTAAAATTAACGGGAAAATTAATTTATTGATTTTCAGCAGCTCGATGCCAAAGAAGGAAAAACCACGCTTTTTCCTTCTTTGCCGCCACCTAATGACGGCGGATTGTCGCCCTAAACGACTTTTCTGCCTTCCGCCAGCCGTTGCACCAGCGGCGTCATAATCAACTCCATTGCCAGCCCCATTTTCCCGCCTGGCACTACCAATGTATTGATGTGGGAAATGAAAGAGCCCTGCAACATGGCCAGCAGATAAGGAAAATCGATGTCATCCAGGCCGCGGAAGTGAATCACCACGAAGCTTTCATCCAGAGACGGAATGCCGCGCGCCGCAAACGGATTCGAAGTATCTACCGTCGGAACGCGCTGGAAGTTGATATGGGTGCGTGAGAACTGCGGTGTGATGTAATTGATATAGTCATCCATCGATCTGACGACGGAATCCATGACCGCTTCGCGGGAGTGGCCGCGTTCGCCTGTGTCGCGCACCAGTTTTTGAATCCACTCAAGGTTAACGATGGGCACCACGCCTACCAGTAAATCCACATAGTTCGCGACATCGTGCTGCGGAGTGACTACGCCGCCGTGCAGCCCCTCGTAAAAGAGGACATCCGTTGGTTCCGGCAGCGGTTGCCAGGGTGTGAACGTGCCGGGCACCTGGTCCCATGGCACGGCTTCGTCATAAGTGTGGAGGTATTTGCGTGATTTCCCCTGGCCGCTGCGTCCGTATTCAGCAAAGGTCTGCTCAAGCAGGCCGAAATCATTAGCTTCTGGTCCGAAATAGCTGATATGGCGGCCAAGATCGCGCGCTTTACGGATAGCCAGATCCATTTCCGGACGGGTATAACGATGGAAGCTGTCCCCTTCGACTTCTGCGGCGCGCAGGTTAAGCTGCTGGAATATCTTACGAAAGGCCAGGCTGGTGGTGGTGGTTCCTGCACCGCTGGAACCTGTGACGGCAATAACCGGATGTTTGGCTGACATAGGGTGACAACTCCATGGGGATTAAAAATTATGCGGTACAGACCGTGCCCCATACAACGAATCGTCAGCCGCGGAATTGCCCACGCGGCATAATGTTCACCGTTTCATGAAGCTCTGACCAGACCAGAACCGCCTCGCCGCTCTGCAGCTGCCGTTTAACATCTGCGACCTTCTGAGACAGCGAGCGTTCTTGTTCACCATAATCTGTACCCTCGCGCAACACAAAGGATTCAATGAGATTATCGAGCGTTTCAGCGTCGAGATCCTGCCAGGGAATAATCATGCTAGTTATCCAGATACTTTGTCAGCCAGTCAGGAATACGTTGCTCAAGCCACATTTCAGGTTTGCGCAGCGTGCCGCCGACAAAGCCGACATGCCCGCCATGGCTGGTGAGTTGATATTCAATGTTTGCGGGTAAACATGCCTTATCAGGAATGACATGGTGATCCATAAACGGATCGTCTTTAGCATGGATGATAAGCGTAGGTTTAGCTATCTCCGGTAATAACGGCATGGCGCTGCACTGGCGGTAATAATCCAGCGCGTCGGCAAAGCCATGGATTTTTGAAGTAATAAGATCGTCAAAATCACGGATGCGGCGTACCCCTTTTAGCTGCCTTAAATCAACAGGAAGCGTGCCGGGGTAGCTACGAAGCTTGCGTGCGGCATTCTTTTTCAGCAGGTTTAAGAGATAACGCTGATAGAAACGCGAGAAGCCTTGTTCCATATGGTAGCAGCACTGTTCAAGCATCAGCGGAGCGGAGACCACGACACCTGCTTTTAACGTGCAGTCCACGCCCTGTTTCGCCATCAGGCAGGCCAGCATATTCCCGCCGAGAGAAAAACCGACCGCCGCCGTGGGCACGTCGCCATAGCGCTGGTTAAGCCAGTTCAGAAAAAAGGTGCCGTCTTCGGTTTCACCGGAGTGGTAGATGCGCTTCATGCGGTTAGGCACGCCGCTACAGCCGCGGAAATGCATTACCACGCCCAGCCAGCCGCGATTTTTGGCGGCTTCCATCAGGCCGTGAGCGTAGGGGCTATGCAGGCTGCCCTCCAGGCCATGGAAAACCACCAGGCGCGGTTTATCAGCGGCCAGGCGTGGATCTTCACTCCAGGCGAGATCGACAAAGTCCCCATCCGGCATATCGAGACGCTGCCAGTGAGGTTTAAAATTGACTCGACGACGGATCACACGCGGCAGCATGGTTTGCAGGTGAGGGTTGCTCAGTCCGCGCATCGGGCGGAATTCCTGGCCGTCATCATGATGAAAATTCAACACTACGGGGCTTGTCCTGGCCATATCACACTGTTAGTTTCATTTTGTTTGTTAATTATTACTTTTGGGTGTGGAGCACCCACGACATGGAAACGCTTTTTTTTTCAATGCTTGGTTTTCTTTGGGTCGCAGCCATCACACCGGGTCCTAATAATACGTTACTTACCTCGTCCGGAGCCAACTACGGTTTTTTGCGCAGTTTACCGCTAATGATAGGCATCATGCTGGGCATGCAGTGCATTTTACTGCTGGTAGCCTGCGGCGTCGGCAGCCTGATTCTGGTTTACCCGGCGTTGCACCTTATCCTGAAGATTGCCGGTAGTGCTTATCTTTTATGGCTGGCATGGAAAATCGGTACGGCGAGCTACGAACGCCTGGAAACGGATGCACCGCCGCCCGCGCCAGTTCCGTTCTGGCAGGGCGGCTTGCTTCAGGTTATCAACCCGAAAGCATGGCTGATGGCGCTTGGCGCGGTAGCCAGTTTTAGCCTTGCCGGTGCAGAGTATCTGCATTCCGTGGTGTTGATCAGCATCGGCATCGCTCTGGTCAACATCGTGGCCGGCGTTATCTGGATTGCCTTTGGCAGCCTGATTGGCAAACTCCTGCGCAGCCGCCGCGCCTGGGCCACCTTTAACGTCTTTATGGGCCTGCTGACGGCGGCCTGTGTGCTGCTAATCTGGCATTAAACTAGCTTTGACGGGGGCGATTATTCGCCCTGCATCACCTGTTCTAACCGCTCGTGGGCGTCCAGCCATGCCATTTCGCATTCTTCGAGCGCCGATTTTACCTTCACCTGGCTTTGCAGACATTCGGTCATTTCTGCTTTACGGCTTTGCTCGTAAATAGCGCTGTCAGCCAGCTTCGCTTCTACGTCCGCCAGTTGCGCATTCAGCTTTTCCATCTGTTTCTCAAGCTGGGTAATTTGCTTGCGCAGCGGTTGGGTTTGGGTGCGTAACTCTGCCTCGCGGCGTTTCTGATCTTTACGCGACTGCGCGCTGTTGGCATTATCTTTCGCCGCGTCTTCTGGCTGGTTATCCTGCTTTTGCAGAACGCTTAGCCATTGCTGATAATCTTCCAGATCGCCATCAAAGCCTTCGACTTTTCCGTCGTGTACCAGATAGAGCTCGTCGGTGGTTGAACGCAGCAGGTGGCGGTCGTGCGAGACAACGACCAGCGCGCCTTCGAAATCAATCAGCGCTTCGGTCAGCGCCTGGCGCATGTCGAGATCGAGGTGGTTGGTTGGTTCATCGAGCAGCAGCAGGTTAGGACGCTGCCAGACAACCAGCGCCAGCACCAGGCGGGCTTTTTCACCGCCGGAGAAACGTGCCGTTTGCTCAGTAACTTTATCGCCCTGGAAACCAAAGCCGCCCAGATAATCGCGCAGCTGTTGCTCCAGTTCTCGTGGCGCGATACGCGCGAGGTGCATGAGCGGCGATTCATCCGCACGCAGATATTCGAGCTGATGCTGTGCAAAGTAGCCGAGCTTGATGCCCTTCGCCAGACCGATATCACCCTGCAGCGGAGCCAGTTCACCCGCCAGCAATTTGATAAGCGTTGACTTACCCGCGCCGTTGCGGCCTAACAGGCCAATGCGCGAACCGGGAACCAGATTCAGCTTGATAGAGTTCAGGATCACGCGGTCACCGTAGCCCGCGCTGACTTTTTCCATACGCAGCAGCGGGTTGGGCAGGCTTTCCGGCGCGCGGAAACTAAAGTGGAACGGATTATCCACGTGCGCCGGGGCAATCAGTTCCATACGCTCCAGCATTTTGACCCGGCTCTGAGCCTGCTTCGCTTTAGAGGCTTTCGCTTTAAAACGATCGATAAAGCTTTGCAGATGCGCCACGCGCTCCTGCTGGCTTTCATACATCGACTGCTGCTGAGCAAGGCGCGTAGCGCGTTGGCCTTCGAACGAAGAGTAGTTGCCGGTGTACTCGAACATGCTTTGCTGTTCGATATGGATAATTTTGCCGACTACCGGATCGAGGAAGTCACGGTCATGCGAGATAAGGATTAGCGTGCCGGGATAGTTTTTTAGCCATCTTTCCAGCCAGATTACGGCGTCCAAATCCAGGTGGTTGGTCGGTTCATCGAGCAGCAATAAATCCGAGCGGCAAATCAGCGCCTGCGCCAGGTTTAAACGCATGCGCCAGCCGCCGGAGAAATCACTGACCGGACGTTCGAGCTGCTCGTTGCTGAATCCTAGCCCGTGAAGCAGGCTTGCGGCGCGGGAGCGAATAGTCCAGGCATCTACCGCATCAAGCTTGCCGTGTATAAGAGCGATAGCGTGGCCGTCGTTAACAACGTTTGCCTGAGCCAGTTCGGCTTCAAGCTGACGGAACTCACGGTCGCCGTCGATAACGTATTCAACGGCGGGGACTTCCAGCGCCGGCGTTTCCTGATTAACCCAGGCCAGCGCCCAGTTGCCCGGATAAGTCATGCTGCCGCCATCGGCGCTTATCTCGTTCTTTAACAGCGCCAGCAGCGTGGATTTACCGCAGCCGTTTTTACCCACAAGGCCCACTTTCTGGCCTGGGTTAATGGTGGCGGTGGCGTTATCCAGCAGAACGCGAGTGCCGCGACGAATTTGTAACGAGGAGAAAACAATCATAAAGCGCCGTATGTTCAGAGTATGTTAAATTGTCATTCTATTCAGGTAACGTGATGCGTTGGGTATCGCGTCGGGCTGCATGGTAGCCCAAAAAAATCACTATGACGACGCCCTGGAGGGTAATGATGTCGCAGCCGCCGAAAGTTTTGCTGCTGTATGCCCATCCGGAATCTCAGGACTCGGTGGCAAACCGGGTTTTGCTCCAACCGGCCGGGCTACTGGAAAATGTTACCGTGCATGATCTTTATGCGCACTATCCCGATTTTTTTATCGATATCTATCATGAACAAGCCTTGCTGCAAAAGCATGACGTTATCGTCTTTCAACACCCGCTTTATACCTATAGCTGCCCGGCGCTACTTAAAGAGTGGCTGGACCGCGTGCTAAGCCGCGGCTTTGCCAGCGGCGTGGGAGGCACCGCTCTTGCGGGAAAGTACTGGCGGAGCGTCATCACTACGGGAGAACCAGAAGGCGCTTACCGTCACGATGGCTTTAACCGTTTTCCGCTAAGCGACATTTTGCGGCCTTTTGAACTCACTGCGGCGATGTGCCGTATGCACTGGATGAATCCCATCGTCGTTTATTGGGCGCGACGCCAGTCCCCACAGGAACTGGCCAGCCACGCGAAAGCCTATGGCGAATGGCTGGCTTCGCCGCTACCGCCGGGAGGACGCTGATGCACAGTTCTGAGCTATTGTTCGCTGGAGTCTTGTTTTTATTCGCGGCGGTCGTCACCGTTCCTGTTGCTGCCCGTCTGGGCATTGGTGCGGTGCTGGGCTACCTGCTGGCGGGCATCGCTATCGGGCCGTGGGGCTTAGGTTTTATCAGCGACGTGGAGGAAATTCTTCACTTCTCTGAGATGGGCGTGGCGTTCCTGATGTTCATCATTGGGCTGGAGCTGAACCCTTCAAAGCTCTGGAAGCTACGGCGTTCGATCTTTGGCGTTGGCGCAGCGCAGGTTGTCCTGAGCGCCGTTATCCTCGCCGGGCTGCTGATTCTGACAAAATTCTCCTGGCAGGCCGCTGTTATTGGCGGTATCGGGCTTGCGATGTCTTCGACCGCGATGGCTTTGCAACTGATGCGCGATAAGGGGATGAACCGTAACGAAGCGGGGCAGCTCGGGTTTTCCGTACTGCTGTTTCAGGATCTGGCTGTTATTCCCGCACTGGCGCTTGTGCCGCTGCTGGCGGGCAATGACAACGGCCACACGGACTGGATAAAGGTCGGTTTTAAGGTGCTTGCTTTTGCCGGCATGCTGATTGGTGGCCGTTATCTGCTGCGGCCTCTGTTCCGTTTTATTGCCGGTTCTGGCGTGCGTGAAGTCTTTACGGCTGCGGCGTTGCTGCTGGTGCTGGGCTCGGCTCTGTTTATGGATATGCTGGGTCTTTCAATGGCGCTGGGGACGTTTATTGCGGGCGTGCTGCTGGCGGAAAGCGAATATCGGCACGAACTGGAAATCGCCATCGATCCGTTTAAGGGATTATTGCTGGGGCTGTTCTTTATCTCCGTTGGGATGGCGCTGAATCTGGGCGTGCTCTATACCCATTTATTATTCGTGATCCTCGGCGTTATTGCGCTGGTGGCGGTGAAGTTCGGAGTACTCTACGGTATCTCCCACGTTTATGGTTTGCGTAGTTCTGAAAGGCTGCAGTTTTCCGGCGTGCTGAGCCAGGGCGGGGAGTTCGCTTTCGTCCTTTTTTCTACCGCCTCTTCGCAGAAGCTGTTTCAGGGCGATCAGATGCCATTGCTGTTGGTTACGGTCACGCTATCCATGATGACCACGCCATTATTAATGAGGGGCGTGGATGCCGTGCTTGCGCGGCGTTTTAACAGCGATGAAGAGCCGGCCGAGAAGCCTTACGTTGAAGATGACCTTCCGCAGGTGATTATCGTTGGCTTCGGGCGTTTCGGGCAGGTGATTGGCCGTCTTTTAATGGCCAATAAAATGCGCATCACGGTGCTGGAGCGGGATATCAGTTCCGTTAGCCTGATGCGTAAATACGGTTATAAAGTTTATTACGGCGACGCGACAGAGCTTGAACTGCTGCGCTCGGCGGGTGCGGAAGCGGCAAAATCTATTGTTATTACCTGTAACGCGCCGGAAGATACGATGAGGATCGTTCATTTGTGTCAACAACACTTTCCGCATCTGTCGATTCTGGCGCGCGCCAGAGGACGCGTCGAAGCGCATGAGCTGTTACAGGCAGGCGTGAAACAGTTCTCGCGCGAGACGTTTTCCAGCGCGCTGGAGTTAGGGCGCAAGACCCTGATGACGCTCGGTATGCATCCTCATCAGGCGCATCGTGCGCAACAGCATTTTCGTCGTCTGGATATGAGCATGCTGCGCGAGCTTATGCCAATCCATACCGATACCGCGCAGATTTCCAGAGTGCGGGAAGCGCGTCGGGAGCTGGAAGAGATTTTTGAACGCGAAATGCAACAAGAGCGTCGCCAGTTTGATGGCTGGGACGAATTCGAATAGAAGGTGAAGCCAATGTCAGTGCGCAAGCGTTTTATTGCCGGGGCAGTGTGCCCTCATTGCCAGGCGCAGGATTCTCTTGCGATGTGGCGCGAGAATAATGTTGATATTGTTGAGTGCGTTAAGTGCGGACACCAGATGCGTGAAGCGGACAAACAGGCCCGTGAACATGTACGCGAGCAAGAGCAGGTGATCGGCATTTTTCATCCGGACTAGCGAGATCCCCCGAGTTTTTTTAAGCTTAAGGGTACACCGGCGTCGATTTCCGCTACAATCGTCGCCAGTTTTTTTCCCACGCTCAGGAGATATCATGAAAGTAGCAAAAGACCTGGTGGTCAGCCTGGCCTATCAGGTACGTACAGAAGACGGTGTGTTGGTTGATGAGTCTCCGGTGAGTGCGCCGCTGGACTATCTGCATGGTCACGGCTCCCTGATTTCAGGGCTGGAAAACGCGCTTGAAGGCCACGTTGTTGGCGATCGTTTTGATGTGAGCGTAGGCGCTAACGACGCTTATGGTCAGTATGACGAAAACCTGGTACAACGCGTACCGAAAGACGTTTTTATGGGCGTTGACGAACTGCAGGTTGGCATGCGTTTCATGGCGGAAACCGACCAGGGGCCGGTGCCGGTTGAAATCACAGAAGTTGAAGACGACCACGTTGTGGTTGACGGAAACCACATGCTGGCAGGCCAAAACCTGAACTTCAACGTTGAAGTTATCGCAATCCGTGAAGCAACTGCTGAAGAGCTGGCCCATGGCCACGTTCACGGCGAGCACGATCATCACCACGAACACGGTGACGGTTGCTGTGGCGGTCACGGCCACGATCACGACCACGATCATGACCACGGTAAAGGTGGTTGTGGCGGCAACGGCGGCTGCGGTTGCCACTAAGCTTTATATAAGCGATAAAAAAGGCGTATCTCGGATACGCCTTTTTCTTTTACTGGAGCGAATTAATAGTGCGGAGGCGGAGTCTCCTCGGCCTGTGAGGCAACCATAGACGGCTGGCTGGCCTTCAATTTTTCAACCAGCAAACGAAAATGCTCGCGCAGTTTGACCATCTCCAGTTCGTGCGCCGTTACCGTCTGATTTAACTCTTCTATCGTTATCTCCTGGAACGCGAGACGACTCTCAAGTTCTTCCAGCCGTTGTTCGGTCGATTTTTGTTGCATGGCTTACCTCTTTGGCCTGCAGATGGACGATTTCCCGCGATTCTACTGAAAATTACCTCTCGTTACAGCGCCATTTGCCGCTGCACGAAACTTCTTTATACAAAAAGAGTCTGAATTTGACTCGATAACGAGCGCAGAGATTGTGTAGATTTCTCCCGCGACGTTATAGTACGTCTCTTAGTTGAAAATAACCTTGGGGTTAGAGGCCCCGGCCCTGGAGAAATGGATGAAATCATTGTTTAAAGTAACGCTTCTGGCGGCCACGATGGCTGTTGCCCTGAGCGCTCCGGCGTTTGCTGCTCCGGCCGCTGCCGCAAAAGATACCGCGGCTGCGCCTGCCAGCAATGCGGCATTCAAAAATGACGATCAGAAGTCTGCGTATGCGCTGGGTGCTTCGCTTGGCCGTTACATGGAAAACTCCCTGAAAGAACAAGAAAAGCTGGGCATCACGCTGGATAAAGCTCAGCTTATCGCCGGCGTTCAGGATGCGTTTGCCGATAAGAGTAAACTGTCTGACCAGGAAATTGAGCAAACTCTGCAGGCGTTTGAAGCGCGCGTGAAGGCTTCCGCTCAGGCGAAAATGGAAAAAGACGCGAAAGAAAATGCGGATAAAGGCAAAACCTTCCGTGACGCTTTCGCAAAAGAAAAAGGTGTGAAAACCTCTTCTACCGGTCTGCTGTATAAAATAGATAAAGAAGGCACCGGTGATGCGCCGAAAGACAGCGATACCGTAGTAGTAAACTACAAAGGTACGCTGATCGACGGTAAAGAGTTCGACAACTCCTACACCCGCGGCGAGCCGCTCTCCTTCCGTCTTGACGGTGTGATTCCAGGCTGGACCGAAGGCCTGAAAAACATCAAGAAAGGCGGCAAAATCAAAATGGTTATCCCACCAGAGCTGGCCTACGGCAAAACTGGCGTTCCGGGAATCCCTGCTAACTCTACGCTGGTCTTTGAAGTAGAGCTGCTGGATATCAAACCGGCTCCTAAAGCTGACGCCAAACCCGATGTTGCTGCTGAAGCAGAAGCTGCTAAAAGCAAGTAATCAGTGATTAACCGCCGCCTCCAGGGGCGGCGGTTTTTTATTTGTAGCGGCATATAATAATAAAGACTGGAAAGCGGGTCTTACGGTGTATTACCTTAGCGGTCAGCATTTCCTGAGTTTGAGTCTGCCCTGACACCATTAAAGCGCGACAGGCTCTCTGTAGAGGGTGGTATTTTTAAATGTCCAATTCGCTTTTAACCAACGAAACCAGTGAACTCGATTTACTGGACCAGCGTCCCTTTGAACAAACCGACTTCGAAATATTAAAATCCTATGAAGCGGTCGTTGATGGGTTAGCGATGCTGATTGGTTCCCATTGCGAAATCGTGCTGCATTCCCTTCAGGATCTGAAGTGTTCAGCAATTCGTATTGCAAACGGTGAACACACCGGGCGAAAAATTGGTTCTCCGATTACCGATTTGGCTTTGCGCATGCTCCACGATATGACCGGAGCAGATAGCAGCGTGTCTAAGTGCTACTTTACGCGCGCTAAAAGCGGCGTGCTGATGAAATCCGTTACTATCGCTATCCGCAATCGAGACCAGCGTGTGATTGGCCTCCTTTGCATCAACATGAACCTCGATGTACCTTTCTCCCAGGTTATGTCGACCTTCATCCCGCCAGAAACGCAGGATCAGGAAGGGCCGTCTTCGGTCAACTTCGCTTCTTCCGTTGAAGACCTGGTGATGCAAACGCTGGAATTCACCATCGAAGAGGTGAACGCCGATCGCAACGTCTCTAATAACGCTAAAAATCGCCAGATTGTTCTCAACCTGTACGAAAAGGGCATCTTCGATATTAAAGATGCGATTAACCAAGTGGCAGACCGTCTGAATATCTCTAAGCACACGGTTTATCTCTATATTCGCCAGTTCAAAAACGGTGATTTTCTGGGACAGGAAAAGTAAATGCGTTTCGCTATGATGGTGACCGGCCCGGCTTATGGCACGCAACAGGCGAGCAGCGCGTTACAGTTTGCCAGAGCTGTCGTTGACGAGGGGCACACCTTAAGCAGCGTTTTTTTCTATCGTGAAGGCGTACTTAATGCTAATGCGCTTACCACGCCTGCGAGCGACGAAGCCGATCTGGTGCGGGCGTGGCAAGAACTTCACGAGCGGCATGGCGTAGAGCTACATATTTGCGTTGCTGCGGCATTGCGCCGTGGCGTGATTGATGACGTCGAGGCAAAACAGCATGCGCTGTCCGCAAGCAATCTCCAGGCTGGTTTTACATTGAGTGGTCTGGGCGCGCTGGCGGAAGCCTCGCTCACCTGTGAAAGAATGGTGCAGTTCTGATGAAGCGCGTGGCTTTTGTGTTTACCTCCGCGCCTCACGGTACTTCCGCAGGGCGCGAAGGGTTGGATGCCCTGCTCGCCACCTCTGCGTTATCTGAAGATATCGGCGTTTTCTTTATCGGCGACGGCGTATTTCAGATTTTACCCGGCCAGCAGCCTGAAAAAATTCTTTCTCGCGACTATATCGCGACGTTTCGCGTGCTGCCGCTCTACGATATCGAGCAGTGCTACCTTTGCACCGAGTCTGCGCGAGTGCGCGGGTTATCTGAAAACAGTGCGTGGGTTGTGGATGTGAACCTTCTGAATCCGGATGCGCTGCGGGAAACGCTGCATCAGTTCGATATAATTCTTACTTTCTGAGGCGCACATGCTGCATATTTTACGCCACTCGCCTTTTAACGCCGATCCTGAAACGCTCCTGCGCTGTGTGAAGGCAGGAGACGATTTACTGCTGCTGCAAGATGGCGTGGTTGCCGCAATAAAAGGCAGTCGCTACCTTGAATTGCTGCTCGCTGCCTCCATATCTGTCAGCGCTCTGCGAGAGGATCTCGAAGCACGCGGCCTTACCGCTCAAATTTCATCCAAAATCGACGTGGTCAGCTATAATGATTTCGTCAGATTGACGGTTAAACACGAACGGCAGATGACCTGGTAATCCAGGATCGCTGTATATTTCTTGACACCTTTTCGGCTCAGCCCTAAAATTCTGCGTCCTCATATTATATGAGGTCGTTTTATTACGTGTTTACGAAGCTAAAGCTAAAACCAGGAGCTATTTAATGGCAACAGTTAACCAGCTGGTTCGCAAACCACGCGCACGCAAAGTTGCAAAAAGCAACGTGCCTGCGCTGGAAGCCTGCCCGCAAAAACGTGGCGTATGTACTCGTGTATATACTACCACTCCTAAAAAACCGAACTCCGCACTGCGTAAAGTTTGCCGTGTTCGTCTGACTAACGGTTTTGAAGTTACCTCCTACATCGGCGGTGAAGGTCATAACCTGCAGGAGCACTCCGTGATCCTGATCCGTGGTGGTCGTGTAAAAGACTTGCCAGGTGTTCGTTACCACACCGTTCGTGGTGCACTTGACTGCTCCGGCGTTAAAGACCGTAAGCAATCTCGTTCTAAGTACGGCGTGAAGCGTCCTAAGGCTTAATGGTTCTCCGTTAAGTAAGGCCAAACGTTTTATATTAATGTCAAACTTAACTCTTTGAGTTTTGGACAATCCTGAATTAACAACGGAGTATTCCCATGCCACGTCGTCGCGTCATAGGTCAGCGTAAAATTCTGCCGGATCCTAAGTTCGGATCAGAACTGCTGGCCAAATTTGTAAACATTCTGATGGTAGATGGTAAGAAATCTACTGCAGAAGCAATCGTCTATACCGCGCTGGAGACCCTGGCTCAGCGTTCTGGTAAAAACGAACTGGAAGCATTCGAAGTCGCTCTGGACAACGTTCGTCCGACTGTCGAAGTTAAGTCCCGCCGCGTAGGTGGTTCTACTTATCAGGTTCCAGTAGAAGTCCGTCCGGTTCGTCGTAATGCCCTGGCAATGCGTTGGATCGTAGAAGCTGCTCGTAAACGCGGTGATAAATCCATGGCTCTGCGCCTGGCGAACGAACTTTCTGATGCTGCAGAAAACAAAGGTACTGCAGTTAAGAAACGTGAAGACGTTCACCGTATGGCAGAAGCCAACAAGGCGTTCGCACACTACCGTTGGTAATCCCTTCGGAGTATTAGTCACCAGGCGGGCGCTTCATACAAGCTGCCCGCTTTGGGTTACTTAACTGAACGTCCCAGGATATAGAGGAATCAAATGGCTCGTACAACACCCATTGCACGCTACCGTAACATCGGTATCAGTGCACACATCGACGCCGGTAAAACCACTACTACCGAACGTATTCTGTTCTACACCGGTGTAAACCACAAAATCGGTGAAGTTCATGACGGCGCAGCAACCATGGACTGGATGGAGCAGGAGCAGGAACGTGGTATCACTATCACCTCCGCAGCGACTACTGCATTCTGGTCTGGTATGGCTAAGCAGTATGAACCACACCGCGTAAACATCATCGACACCCCAGGGCACGTTGACTTCACTATCGAAGTTGAACGTTCCATGCGTGTGCTTGACGGTGCGGTAATGGTTTACTGCGCAGTTGGTGGTGTTCAGCCACAGTCTGAGACCGTATGGCGTCAGGCTAACAAATACAAAGTTCCACGCATCGCGTTCGTTAACAAAATGGACCGTATGGGTGCTAACTTCCTGAAAGTTGTAGGCCAAATCAAATCCCGTCTGGGCGCGACTCCTGTTCCGCTTCAGCTGGCGATTGGTGCCGAAGAAGGCTTCACCGGTGTTGTTGACCTGGTGAAAATGAAGGCTATCAACTGGAACGAAGCCGACGCTGGCGTGACCTTCGAATACGAAGAGATCCCGGCAGACATGCAGGAACTGGCCGAAGAATGGCATCAGAACCTGATCGAGTCTGCGGCTGAAGCATCTGAAGAGCTGATGGAAAAATACCTGGGCGGCGAAGAGCTGACCGAGGAAGAAATCAAGTCTGCTTTGCGTCAGCGCGTTCTGAACAACGAGATTATTCTCGTGACCTGTGGTTCTGCGTTCAAGAACAAAGGCGTACAGGCAATGCTGGATGCGGTAATCGATTACCTGCCAGCACCTACAGACGTACCGGCTATCAACGGTATGCTGGACGACGGTAAAGACACGCCTGCTGAGCGTCACGCAAGCGACGAAGAGCCGTTTGCTGCTCTGGCATTCAAAATTGCTACCGACCCGTTCGTAGGTAACCTGACCTTCTTCCGCGTGTACTCTGGCGTGGTTAACTCCGGTGATACCGTAGTGAACTCCGTTAAAGCTGCTCGTGAGCGTTTTGGCCGTATCGTTCAGATGCACGCTAACAAACGTGAAGAGATCAAAGAAGTTCGCGCGGGCGATATCGCTGCTGCAATCGGTCTGAAAGACGTGACTACTGGTGACACCCTGTGTGACCCAGACAACGTTATCATTCTGGAGCGCATGGAATTCCCAGAGCCGGTAATCTCCATCGCAGTAGAACCAAAAACCAAAGCTGACCAGGAAAAAATGGGTCTGGCTCTGGGTCGTCTGGCGAAAGAAGATCCATCATTCCGCGTATGGACTGATGAAGAATCTAACCAGACTATCATCGCTGGTATGGGTGAGCTGCACCTCGACATCATCGTTGACCGCATGAAGCGTGAATTCAACGTTGAAGCGAACGTCGGTAAACCTCAGGTTGCTTACCGCGAAGCGATTCGCGCGAAAGTTACCGATATTGAAGGTAAACATGCTAAGCAGTCTGGTGGTCGCGGTCAGTATGGTCATGTTGTTATCGACATGTACCCACTGGAGCCGGGCTCAAATCCGAAAGGCTATGAGTTCATCAACGACATCAAAGGTGGTGTAATTCCTGGTGAATACATCCCTGCCGTTGATAAAGGCATTCAGGAACAGCTGAAGTCTGGCCCACTGGCTGGTTACCCGGTAGTAGACCTCGGCGTGCGTCTGCACTTCGGTTCTTACCACGACGTTGACTCCTCCGAGCTGGCGTTTAAACTGGCCGCTTCTATCGCCTTCAAAGATGGCTTTAAGAAAGCGAAACCAGTTCTGCTTGAGCCTATCATGAAGGTTGAAGTAGAGACTCCGGAAGAGAACACCGGTGACGTTATCGGTGACCTTAGCCGTCGTCGTGGTCAGTTGAAAGGTCAAGAATCTAACGCTACTGGCGTTCAGATTCATGCTGAAGTTCCGTTGTCTGAAATGTTCGGGTATGCAACTCAGTTGCGCTCTCTGACTAAAGGTCGTGCATCCTACTCCATGGAATTCCTGAAGTATGATGATGCGCCAAACAACGTTGCTCAGGCCGTAATCGAAGCCCGTGGTAAATAAGCCCAGGTTTTAAAACAATTATCCCGTGCTCTCTCCTCGAGGGGGGAGCACAACAGTAAGGAACATAGCCGTGTCTAAAGAAAAATTTGAACGTACAAAACCGCACGTTAACGTCGGTACTATCGGCCACGTTGACCATGGTAAAACAACGCTGACCGCTGCAATCACTACCGTTCTGGCTAAAACCTACGGTGGTTCTGCCCGTGCATTCGATCAGATCGATAACGCGCCGGAAGAAAAAGCTCGTGGTATCACCATCAACACTTCCCACGTTGAATATGACACCCCGACCCGCCACTACGCGCACGTTGACTGCCCGGGACACGCCGACTACGTTAAAAACATGATCACCGGTGCTGCGCAGATGGACGGCGCTATCCTGGT